>NZ_CP022745.1:937500-3058963 GCF_002288285.1 Sphingobium xenophagum
GCCGGGGCGCCGATGGGCCTGCGCCTGATCGATCTGGTGCGGGCCGCTGCGCCGGGGCTGGGCTGCGCGATCCTGATGGCGGGCGTCGTGCTGGCGGTCGATCGCATCCTGCCGCCGCTGGCTGCGCCGGTGCGGCTTGCCGTGCTGGTGCCGACCGGGGGCATAGCCTTCCTCGCCGCGCTGATGCTGTGCGCGCGGGGCACGCTGATGGAACTGGTCGCGCTGGTGATTCGCCGCGCGTCGCCGGTTCAGGCGCCCGCCTGAGAATGTGGCCCGACAGGCGCGCAAAAGCGCGTGTCGAGCCCGTCTTTCAGGCGGTCTGGATATAGTCGCGCAGAGCGGCCGCTTCCGCCTCGATCCGGTCGATGCGGAACTTGACGAGATCGCCGATCGAAATCAGCCCGATCAATTCGCCGCCGACGACGACCGGCAGGTGGCGGATGCGCCGCTTGGTCATCAGCGACAGGCCCGCCATGACCGGCGTGTCGTCGTCAATGGTGATGGCAGGGGCGGTCATCACTTCCGCAACGGGACGCTCCAGCGCCGCCGCGCCTTCGGTCGCGACGCGATAGACCAGGTCGCGCTCGGAAAATATCCCGACTACCTGCCCGTCATCCACCACCGGCACGCAACCGATCCGCTGTTCCGCCAGCAGCGTCACGACGGACAGCACGCTGTCGGTCGATCGCACCTGGATGACGTCACGCCCCTTGCCCTCCAATATCGCCGCGATGGTCATGACCGCTCTCCTTTCCTGGACATTATGTCTCAATGCTTGATGATCACATTTTCGTAAGCCAAAGAAAAGAGATGACACGCAAACAAGCCCTCGACGATCCACAAATTGCCGCAGCCGCATGGACGCGGTTTCGCCGCATCATGCTGTGGATGGCCGCGGGGGGCGCGGCCTGCGTGGCGGCTTCGCTCATCTTCCTGCGGCTATGGGCCGGGCCGATGCCGATCCACATGGTCATCGCCACGATTTTGGGCGTATGGTTGACCTTCATGCTGGGAACCGGCCTGATGGCGCTGGTTTTCCTGTCCAGCGGCACCGGGCATGATGAACAGGTAATCGACCGGATCAAGGATGAGGTGCCAGAGCATGACCAAGACGCGCGGTGATGTCGTGTTGCGCGTGATGCCGCGGCTGGCGGACATCAACGCCAATGGCCATATTTTCGGCGGCTGGGTACTCAGCCAGATGGACATTGCGGGCGGCATCATCGCCCATCGGATCGCGCAGGGCGCGGTTGCGACCGTCGCGATCGAAAGCATGAAGTTCATCACCCCCATATTGCTGGGGGATGTCGTGTCGGTCTACGCCCATGAAGAGCGGCGGGGCCGCACGTCGGTCGCCATCCGCATCGACGTGGTGGCGGTTCGCGGACCGCAGGAGGAGCAGGTGGACCTGACCAGCGGGCTGTTCACCTTCGTCGCGCTGGACGAAAATCACCGGCCCCGGCCCCTGCCCGACGCCTGAAAGCTCAGCGCGGCAAACGCCGCGTATAGGTAAGGTCGGCCTTGCCATTGGCGGGGACTGTGACTCGCCAGATCCATGCATTGCCGCGCCGCTCCATGTCCTTCGGGCGGGGCTCTATGTCGTGCGGGATGGTGACTTCGGCGATCACGTCGAATGGCCGGGCGTTGCTGAGCGCGATCGTCCAGTCCGGGCGCTCGCGCGTCGACCCCATTGGCCGCACCGCAATGCGGACGTCCGCGCTTTCAGCGAGGTCATAGTCGATCCGTTCACCTTCCGCCTTGTCGCCAATGTCCGCCTCCCCGGCCAGCAGGCGCATATCGCCCACCTGCTCGAAAACCGCGACGCGCCCTGACGGCATGGGCAGGCCAAGACCATCATCCTTGCGATTCTGTAGCCGCAACCGCAGCGTCATCGGCCGGGATTCGCCCGCGCCCGATGCCCCGCTGACCGTCGCGGCGTAAAGGCGCTCGACCTTGACGCCGGGCTGGCGCAGCAGCGCGACCTGCTTCTGGCTGCTGGCGGCGACCGTCACGGACACGGGCACGCGGTAGAATTTCAGATCGCCCAGATCCTCCTGTTCCGCCACGACCGGCGCGGGCGGCGGCGGAGCGGCAACAGCCATCGGCGAAAGGACCGCTCCGGTCGCGCGCTGCGCCGTCACCATGATCTCCTGCGCGCCGTCCGCCATCATTGCCGGGGGCATCTCGACAGGAAACAGGTTCCAGCGCGGATGGGTGCTGGTAATGTCCATCGGCCAGCAGGTCAGGCGCAGCGGGCCGCCGGTGGGCCGTGGCTGATCCCCGCGTGGCTGGCGATGGGGCTGTCCGGCGATGACGTTGAGCTGGGCGTCGGCAAAGCCGGTGACGCCGCCATTGGCGACCGTCAACCAAGCCATCAGGTCCAGCCTGCTGCCATCCCCCTGCATGTCGGCGACATAGGAAGCGGACCAGTCGAACCCCTCGGCCAGATAGGTGAGTTGCAACGTCGCGCGGGTCGCCCGATCACTGGTCGCAATCACCGACAGCGTCGGACGCGGCGACAGATCCTTGGGTGCCTGTGGGTAGAGCATCCTTTCGGGCAGGCCGCTGCACCCCAGCGCTTCATAGCCCTGCTCTGTGTGGACGATCACACCGCCGGTCGGCCCGGCGCTCAGTATCGCGTCCTGCTCGGTCACCTTGCCGGTGGCGCGGTCGGTGCGGCGCAGCGTGACGCGGCGCTTGAGATAGGCGTCGACCAACCCTGCGGGCGACAGCAGCCGCGCATCGCGATTCTTCTCCCGCACGCCGCGCGGCATGCCGGTCAGGATGGCGGTTTCGGGCATCAGCCCTTCGGCCACCCCTTCGAACCGGACGACCGATTCGCCCTGCGGCAGATCGACCGTGCGGGTTTCGGTGACCAGTGCATAGCCGCCCGGCCAGTCACGATCGATCGCGCCAGCCGCGCGGTCCGGCGCGCGATAGACGGTGACCGACACGGCATCGATCCGGGTGGAAATGACGGTATCGGCCTGCACCGATGGAGCAATGGCACAAAGAGACAGCGTCAAAAGCCAACCCGCGAAGGCGGGAACAGGCGCCCAATATCGCAAAAGCCGCACTACGACCCGCTTCAGTAGCGCGATTCGAACGTGACGGTCAGGTCGATCGACCCGTTGGCTGGGACAGGCACGCTCCATTCCATCCGGTCGGCCGACACGCGCCGCCCTTCCACGCTCTGCGCGGTGACGCGGGTGTCGCCCCACAGCCCGTCCTGCGCCAGATCGATCGTGATTGCTTCGGGCCGGGCGTTGGTCAGCGTATAGCGCATCCGTGTTTCCCAGCGCGATCCGCCCTTTTTCATGCGCTGTTCGACCGTTGGCCGGACCTTGACGTCGAACGCCTCGCCCGTGCGCAGCGCCATCGACGATCCCATCGGCGTATGGTCGATGCTGTTTTCGCCGATGAATTGCGGATCGCCGCGCGCGTCGCGCATATAGACGCGGATCGTGCCCGCGGGCAGTTGATCGCCAAGCCCGCCCTGTTTGGATGTCGAGAATTTCAGCACGCTCGACGCACTCCGCGGTTCGGCTGAACTGCCGAGCCAGGGGTTGAGATATTCATAGGTCGCCCGCGCCGGTGCGCCCTTCACGTCCAGAAAACTCACCTGTTTCTGCTGCGCATTGGCGATCGTCGTGCGGCGCTCCAGCGGATAGAGATAATAGTCGCCCAGCCGCTCGCGCGGGCCGCTTTCCGTTCCCGCCTGGTCGATCGCGCCGCTGCCCGATTGCCACCAGTTGCGGCGACCGCCTCCATTGGCGGGATTGCCCGCGACCAGGATGGTCCGCGCATTGTTGAAGGTCGTGCCGGTATTGTTGGTCAGCGTGACCCAGCCCTGCATGTCCATCGCGCCCTTGGCGGCGTCGAACAGCGCGACATAGTCGGCGGTCCAGCCCATATTGGGGGTCAGGTAGGACAAGCGGGTCGGCACCGTGCCACCGCGCGCCGCATCGACCGTGACCGACAGGGTCGGCTTGGCGCGCAAATTGGGCGGCACCCGATCGAATATCACCCGCACCGGCAGGCCATCGTCACGCAGCACCTCGATCCGCGCGCCGATCTGCAGGACGATGCCGCCATTAGCCGCGAGTATCTTGGCCCGCTCGCGCGTTTCCGCGCCGGTCGCCGGATTGGTGCGCACCAGCGTCACCTCCTGCCCGACGGCCTTGTCCATCAGCTTGTCGGGCGACAGCAGATCATAGTCGAAATTCTGTTCGACGATCGCGATGCCCGGCCCAGACAGGGTGACGGTCTCAGGCCGGATGCGCGCGGACACATCGGGAAATTCGATGCGGTTGCGCCCCTGCGTCATCGCCAGTTGCCGGTCATCCTGCACCAGCGACTGGCCGCCATTATAGATGGTGACCGCAACATCACCCTGGGCCGAAGCCCCGGTCGGATCGGCGGCGTCCTGCGCCAGCGCAGCAATGGGGAGGGCACATAAAAGCGGCACGAACAGGCGAAGGGCGGTCATGGGGCCAGGTCTCTCCCAACAATGTCGTTGCCTTGTGCCGCAAGCGGCCCGACTTGGGAAGCGGGCATGAAAAAGGGGACGGCGCGCTTGGCGTCGTCCCCTTTTTCATGCCGGATGCGGCGATGCGGCTTATTCGGCCGCCTGCGTCGTCGTGGCGCGGGGGCGGCGGGTGCGCTTCTTGGGCGCCTCCTCGCTGGCTTCGCTGTCATTGTCGGCCCGCGCGATCGAGGGCGGCAGGATCGCCATGTCCAGACCCTCGGTCGCTTCGGCGGCTGCCGGTTCGACGACCTTGCGCGGACGGCCACGGCGCGGACGGGGCGCTTCTTCGCTCTGCGGCGCGGGTGCCTGCTGGACGGGTGCAGCCTCTACGACCGGCGCTGCGACAGGAGCAGGCGCGGGCTGTTCGACCTGCGGCTGCGCTTCGGCAAAGACGGGACGGTCGCGACGCGGACGGTCACGGCGCGGGCCGCGATCTTCACGGCCACGATCGTCGCGACCACGATCCTCGCGACTATCGCGTGATTCGTCCTGACGGCGATTCTGGTCGCGCTGCGGACGATCGCCCTGATCGCGCGCGGCGCGGTCATTGTCGCGCGGGGCACGGTCCTGATCGCGCGACGCGCGGTCATTATAGTCCCGCTGGCCCCGGTCGGGCTGTTCGCGCGGGGTGCGATCATAGGAGGCAGAATCGGTGCGGAATTCGTCGACACCGTCAGCGACGCCGTCGAAATCGTCGCCATCCTCGTCGAAATTCTCGTCCGGGCGGCGGTGACGCTGCGGCTGATTGGCCTGCTGCTCTTCCTGCCGGGCGCGATTGTCGGCCAGGACGCGGAAATAATGGTCGGCAAATTGCAGATAATATTCCGCATTCACCCGGTCGCCCGCCATCTGGGCATCGCGCGCCATATTCTTGTATTTCTCAAGAAGCTGGGCCGCATTGCCCCGCGCGCGGTTGTCGATGCGGTTACCGCTATCGCCCCCGCCGCGATTGCCACCATTATTGGGACGTCCATTGTTATTATTGTTCCGGCCGCGATTGCGGCGACCGGCCTGCCGGTTGTTGATCAAGACATGATCCTTGCGTTCGCTGTCATCATATTGGCTGAAAACTCTGTTCCGTCGCCATCCCCAAGCACGGCCCGCACATCAGGCCGGATACGGCTCCGCAGGGCATGGCCGGTTCAAAGGGCCAGTGCCTCAAGATGCCAGCGGCGCCGGGCAGCAGCGCCGTCATGACTGTCAGGAGCGTAGAAAATGGCTTTTTCTATCAATGGCCTAAACTAACCATATCACGATATAGTGCCATCCCTGCTGTCGATGTAGAGACTTTCGCTGAAGAAACCAAGCAATTTCCGCTTGTCACGGCGTTAATTGCATTGCGCCTGTCCCTTTGGACATGGTTGCGACCAGACAACGATCATGCCCGGCAAGGTCTTGCAGCGCCCGGACGGCCAGCCCCGCATCGCCCAGCAGCGCGGAAACCGCATCCTTCTGATCATAGCCGATCTCGATCGCGGCCATGCCGTCCGGCGCGATCAGGCGGGGCAGGTCGGGCACGATCCGGCGATAGTCGTCCAGCCCCTCAACCCCCGCGAACAGCGCGCTGTCCGGCTCATGCAGCACATCGCCCGCCAGCGCGACGCTGCGCGCGATATAGGGCGGGTTGATCAGGATCAGGTCGAAGCGCCCGTCAATGCCCTGCGCCCAGTCGCCGGGGCGGAAGGTCGCGCGGCCCGCCAGCCCCAGCCGTTCCGCATTGCCTTGCGCCACCGCCAGCGCGCCGGGCGAAGCGTCGACGCCCAGCCCGTGAGCATCGGGCCATTCGCTTAGCGCCGCCAGCAGCAACGCGCCGGAGCCTGTGCCAAGGTCGAGGATGGATCGCGGCGCGCGCGCCGTGAAATGGGCGACCGCCGCCTCGATCAGCGTTTCGCTGTCCGGGCGCGGGATAAGGACGTCGGGGGTGACGGCCAGGCTGATCGTCCAGAAATCGCGAAAGCCCGTAATATAGGCGACCGGCTCCCCCGCGACGCGGCGATCCGTCAGCGCCGCAAAGCCGGGCGGGACGCGCAGGTCGCGCTGGCGCAGCAGCAACGCGTTGCGGGAAAGCCCCAGCGCATGGGCCATCAGCAATTCCGCGTCCAGGCGCGGGGTATCGCTGGCGGCGCTGATCCGGGCAGTGGCGGCGCGCAGGGCGTCGGCCATGCCCCCGTCCCCTGCGATGCCGCTCAACCGATCCCATCCAGTTGCGCCAGCCGGGCGGCTTCATCCTCCGCAATCAGCGCGTCGATCACTTCGGCCAGCCCCGGCCCTTCCAATATCTCCGGCAGGCGATGCAGCGTCAGGTTGATGCGATGGTCGGTGACGCGCCCTTGCGGGAAATTATAGGTGCGGATGCGTTCGGAACGGTCGCCCGATCCCACCATCGCCTTGCGCGCCCCGGCCTGCTCGCTCTGGGTGCGTTCGCGTTCGGCTTCGTAGAGGCGCGCGCGCAGCACCTGCATCGCCTTGGCCTTATTCTTGTGCTGGGACCGTTCGTCCTGCTGGATCACGACCAGACCGCTGGGCAAATGGGTGATGCGGACCGCCGAATCGGTGGTGTTGACGTGCTGGCCGCCAGCGCCCGACGCGCGATATATGTCGATCTTCAGGTCGCTGTCGGCGATCTGGACGTCGACCTCCTCCGGCTCCGGCAGCACCGCAACGGTCGCCGCCGATGTGTGGATGCGCCCGCCGCTTTCGGTGACGGGCACGCGCTGGACGCGGTGGACGCCGCTTTCAAACTTCAGTTTCGCAAACACGCCGGTGCCGGTGACGGACGCGACGACTTCCTTATACCCGCCCGCTTCGGAGGGGTTGGCGGACATCAGCTCCATCTTCCAGCCGACCGAATCGGCATAGCGCTGATACATGCGGAACAGGTCGCCCGCGAACAACGCCGCCTCGTCCCCGCCAGTCCCGGCGCGGATTTCCAGCATGGCCGGGCGCGCATCGGCCGAATCGCGGGGCAGCAATTGCAGCGCCAGCGCCCGTTCGGCGGCGGGCAGCTGGCTCTTGAGGATCTGCATCTCCTCCTGCGCCATTTCGCGCATCAGCGGGTCCGCGTCCGCATCCGCGCCCCCCGTCATATAATCGAGCGCAGCCAGTTCCTGCCGCAAACGCCGCACTTCATGCGCGGCGCGGGCCACCGGCTCGATCTCGGCATATTCCTTGGACAGGCGCACAAACGCGTCGGCGGGCAGATCGGCCCGCGTCATCGACGCCTGCACCTCATCCCGGCGCGCCTCGATCTGCGCAATGCGTTCGGCGGAGATGTGCATTAGGCACCCACCCCCAAACCGTTCGGGCTGAGCCTGTCGAAGCCCTGCCCTGCCCTGCGCGCGGCAGAACGACGGCCCTTCGACAGGCTCAGGGCGAACGGGAATGGAGTGGCGCGATGGGCGTGGGTCGGCATCAGTCGACCATTGCCTTTGCGCCTTCCAGCAGCGCTGGATTTCGAGCCATGCCTTCGCCAACCACCAGCATCTTCAACAAGTCATAAGGAGAAGCCAGTGGCACTTCCTGCTGTTCACCCGACCGCAGATTTTTGAGCGCCATGACCCCTTTGGCGATTTCATCATCGCCCAAAATAGCAGCAAACAGCGCGCCTGAAGCATTGGCACGCTGCATCCGCTTTTTCATATTGCCGCGAAAGCCCATGTCGCAGGCGATACCGGCGCGACGCAGATCGGCAATGATGCCGGTGGCCCTCGCTTCGGCGGCTTCGCCCATCGGGATGATGGCGACGGTCGGCTTCTCCACCTCCGGCGCATCCACCAGCATCGCCAGCCGCTCGATCCCCGCTGCCCAGCCGACCGCAGGCGTCGCCGGGCCGCCCAGATTCTCGATCAGCCCGTCATAGCGTCCGCCACCCATCACCGTGCCTTGCGCGCCCAGCCGGTCGGTGACGAACTCGAACGCGGTGTGGCGATAATAATCGAGGCCGCGGACCAGCCGGGCATTGCGTTCCCATGCGACGCCCGCCGCATCCAGGCCGCTCGTCACCTTCTCGAAAAAGCTACGCGCCTCGTCGGTCAGATAGGCGTCGATGTCGGGCGCGCTGTCGGCGACGGGGCGGTCGCGCGGGTCTTTGCTGTCGAGGATGCGCAGCGGATTCTTCGCCAGCCGATCGACGCTATCCTCCGACAAGTCCCCGCGATGCGCCTCGAAATGCGCGATCAGCGCGGCGCGCCAGGCTTCGCGGCTGGCCGCGTCGCCCAGCGTGTTGAGCGTCAGCGTCACGCCGTCGTCAATGCCCAGTTCCTTGAGCAACTGGTCCGCGAACACCAGCAATTCGACGTCCGCGCCCGGCTCGGCCGCGCCGATGATTTCAGCGTCGAGCTGGTGAAACTGGCGGAAGCGGCCCTTTTGCGGCCGTTCGTAGCGGAACAGCGGGCCATGCGTCGCCACCTTGAGCGGCGCATATTGCTGCCAGCCCTCGGTAATATAGGCGCGGCTGATCCCGGCGGTAAATTCCGGGCGCAGCGTGATGGAATCGCCGCCGCGATCCTCGAACGTGTACATTTCCTTCGACACGACATCGGTGGATTCGCCCAGCGACCGGGCGAATACGGCGGTGGATTCGAATACCGGCACCTCTACCCGCTGAAAGCCGTAAAGTTTGCGCACCCGGTCAAAGGTTGCGACCACATGCGCAAAGCGTTCCGCAAACGCTTCTGCTGTGCCGCCCAACATGTCTTGCGTGCCGCGAACCGGGCGCGGGGTTTCGATTTTCGCCATATGCCGGGCCTTTAGCTTCATTTCAGGCCGGGTGAAATGAATATTTGGGTCAGCGCAAGGGGTGGACGAGGCCAAGAGACAAGGCCATTGTGACGGCATGAGGGCCGTCCGGCCCAGCCTGTATTTTCGGAGACGTTCATGATCCGCAGCCTTGCTGCCGCCCTTTGCCTGACAACGGGCATTTCCCTGGCGATCGCCAGCCCGCTAGCCGCCCAGGAAGCGATCCGGTCCAAACCCACCGCCCTGCCGGTCAACGACGCAACCCCCGCGCCAAAGGACATTCCCTATCCCGGCGGCACCATCAAGCTGGAGGTTGACGCCAGCGACACGACCCAGCGCATCTTCCGCGTGAGGGAGACGATCCCGGTCGCGACCAGCGGGCCGATGACGCTGCTGATGCCCGAATGGTTGCCGGGCAATCACGCCCCGCGCGGCCAGCTGGAAAAGCTGAACGGCCTGACCTTCACCGCCGATGGCAAGCCGCTCAGCTGGAAGCGCGATCCGCTGAACGTCTACGGCTTCGTCATCGACGTACCGCAGGGGACGAAACAGGTCGTCGCCCAGTTCCAGTTCCTGTCCGCGACCGCGGGCAATCAGGGCCGCGTCGTCGTGACGCCCAAGATGCAGAATATCCAGTGGGAAGCGGTCTCGCTCTATCCGGCGGGCTATTATACCCGCCAGATCCCGGTGCAGGCGACCGTCACCTATCCCGCCGGCTGGCAGGCCGCGACCGCGCTGCGGGGCAAGCGGACCGGCGATACCGTCGCCTATGACGTGATCGACTATGAAGCGTTGCAGGATTCGCCCGTCTTTGCCGGCGAGCATTTCAAGGCGGTGGATCTGGGAAACAATGTCACGCTCAACATCGTGGCCGATGATGCCGACGAACTGGTCTATACCCCGGAACAGATCGCCAAGCACAAAAGGCTAGTGGACGAAGCGGGCGCGCTGTTCGGCAGCTATCATTTCGACCATTATGATTTCCTGCTCGCCATCACCGACGAAATGGGCGGCATTGGCCTGGAGCATCATCGCAGCTCGGAAAATCAGGTCGAACCGGGCTATTTCAAGAAATGGAGCGATGGCGAGGCGTTGCTGGACCGCAACCTGCTGCCCCATGAATTCACCCATAGCTGGGACGGCAAGTTCCGCCGCCCCGACCTGCTATGGACCCCCGATTTCCGCACGCCGATGCAGGACAATCTGCTGTGGGTCTATGAAGGGCAGACGCAATTCTGGGGCTATGTGCTGGGCGCGCGGTCGGGCCTGTTCACCAAGCAGGAAACGCTCGACGCCTATGCCCAGATCGCGGCCAGGCTGGACACCACGGTCGGTCGGCAATGGCGGCCGATGGAGGATACGACGCATGATCCCATCATTTCCGCCCGCCGGCCCAAGGGCTGGGTCAGCTGGCAGCGGTCGGAGGACTATTATAATGAAGGGCTGATGATCTGGCTGGAGGCCGACGCGATCATCCGCAAGCAGACCAGGGGCGCCAAGGGGCTGGACGATTTCGCCAAGGCCTTTTTCGGCGTGAAGCCGGGCGACTGGGGCGAACTTGTCTATAACCGGCAGGATGTCATCAACACGCTGAACGGCATCGCGCCCTATGACTGGGCCGGTTTCTTCCAGACCTATGTGGACAGTCCGACGCGCGAAACGCCCAAGGGCGGCTTCACCATGGGCGGGTACAAGCTGGTCTATGGCGACACCCCCAATGCCATTACCAAAGCGGCCGAAGGCGCGAACAAGATTGTCGACCAAAGCTATGGCATCGGCCTGATCGTCAAGAATGACGGCGAAATCAGCAGCGTCATCTGGGACAGCCCGGCATTCAAGGCGGGCCTGCTGGTCGGCGCCAAGATCGTGGCAGTCAATGGCGATGAATATTCGGGCGACGTGTTCAAGGCGGCGATCAAGGCCAAGGCGCCGTTCCAGATCATCCTAAAGAAGGACAAATATTACCGCACTTTGTCACTCGATTATTCGGGCGGGCTGCGCTATCCGCGCCTCGAAAAGACAGGAGAGGGTGAGGGCAGCCTCGACAAGCTGCTCAAACCGAAAACATAAACACCCCGAAGCCAAGTGCAACAAAAGGCGTATCCATGAATATCGAACTGATTCCGGTTGGCGATGATCCGCCCAACAGCCTGAATGTCATCATCGAAGTTCCGGTCGGCGGCGAACCGGTGAAATATGAGTTCGACAAGGCGTCGGGCGCGCTGTTCGTGGATCGCATCCTGCACACGCCGATGCGCTATCCGGCCAATTACGGCTTCGTGCCGCACACGCTGTCGCCCGATGGCGATCCTCTGGACGCACTCGTCATCGCGCGCTCGCCCTTCGTCCCCGGTTCGGTCGTCCGCGCACGCCCGATCGCGGTGCTGAACCTGGAAGATGAAGCGGGCGGCGACGAAAAGCTGGTCTGCGTGCCGGACAACAAGACCTTCCCTTATTATGCCGACGTGGGCGAAAAGGATGACCTGCCCGGCATCGTGATGGAACAGATCGAACATTTCTTCACCCATTACAAGGACTTGGAAAAGACCAAATGGGTGCGGATCGGCACCTGGGGCGGCGCTGAGGACGCCCGGCAGATCACGCTGGAAGCCATTGCCCGCTATCAGGCGACCAAGAAGGACTGAAACGTCCGCTTGTCCGATCGAATCGAAAAGGCCGCGCGGTGCAAACTGCGCGGCCTTTTTTGTGGCAATGCAGTCCCGCAAAATCCTCCCCTGCAAGGGGGTAGGGACCGTTCGCGAAGCGAATGGTGGAGGGGTGTCGCCTCCCGTGCAAAGGCAGGATTGTCATAAAGCGCAGTCCGCCTGCCCGCTATTGGCATCGTCAAAGGGTTGCGGCAGGCAACGCAATGCGTAGGGTAGCGGGCATGAAATTCCGCCCGCTCGGCCTGCTGGCCCCCATCGCCCTTATCGCCACCCTGCCGTTGCCCGCCATGGCGCGCGAGCCGGTATCGACCAACGCCACCGTCTCCGCCGCCGATCCGCGCGCCGCTGCCGCCGGGCAGGAGATATTGCGCAAGGGCGGCAGCGCGACGGACGCGGCCATCGCGATGATGCTGACGCTCAATGTCGTCGAACCGCATAATAGCGGCATCGGCGGCGGCGGTTTCCTGATGCATCATGACGGGCAGAGCGGCGTGCTGGAATCGATCGACGGTCGCGAAACCGCGCCCGCCGCCGCCCGGCCCGACCGCTTCATGGGCGCCGATGGCAAGCCGTTGTCCTTCCGCAACGCCTGGCCCGGCGGCTATTCCGTCGGCGTGCCGGGCAATCTGCGTCTGGCGTGGGACGCCCACAGGAAATGGGGCAAGCTGCCCTGGGCCGACCTGTTCCAGCCCGCGATCCGCGCGGCGGAGGAGGGATTTGAGGTACGCCAGCGGCTCGACACGGCGATGAAGGCGGTGGCGGGGGTCTGGGCCGACTTCCCCGAAATCCAGAAATATTTCTGGATCGACGGCAAGCCCGCGCCGATGGGCACGATCCTCAAAAATCCGCCGCTCGCCGCGCTGTTCAAACGGATCGCGGCGGAGGGGCCGGACGCCTTCTACACCGGCGACAATGCCCGGCTGATGGCGCAGGCGGTCACCAACGCCCCCAAAAACCCGGTGCCGATGACCGAAGCGGACATCGCCGCCTATCAGGCCAAGCCGCGCAAGCCGGTCTGCGGGACATATCGCGTCTATACCGTGTGCGGCATGGGACCGGCATCGGGCGGCGGCATTACCGTGCTCCAGATATTGGGCATGGTGGAGCGCTTTCCGCTTAGCGCTTGGGGCAAGGATGATCCGCGCTCCTGGCACGTCATCGGCGAAGCGATGCAACTGGCCTATGCCGATCGCGGCACCTGGCTTGGCGATCCCGATTTCGTCGCCGTGCCGATCAGCGGCCTGATCGACCCGACCTATCTCAAGCAACGCTCCGCCCGCATCCGCCTCAACAAGGCGCTCAATGACTATCAGCCTGGCACCCCGCCCGGCGCGCAGCCGCGCACCGCGTCGCTGCCCCAGCCCGAAAGCGGCACCAGCCATTTCGTCGCGGTCGACCGCAATGGCGACATCGCCGCCTGGACATCCACCATCGAAAGCTTTTTCGGCAGCCAGCTGGTCGCCAACGGCGTCATCCTCAACAATGAACTGACCGATTTCAGCTTCACGCCGGAAAAGGATGGCGCGCCGGTCGCCAACGCCGTGGGGCCGGGCAAGCGGCCCCTTTCCTCCATGTCGCCCACCATCGTCTATGATGCCAAGGGGACGCCCATCTTCACCGTCGGCGCGGCGGGCGGCAAGACCATCATCATGCAGGTGGCCAAGGCGCTGATCGCCCATTTCGACTGGGGCATGTCGGCGCAGGATTCGATCGCGATGGGCCTCATCTTCTTCAACGGCGACGGGCTGGTGCTGGAACAGGGCACCGGGCTGGAAACGATGCAGGCGCCGCTGGAGAAGCTGGGCCACCGCGTCACCGTCTCGCGCCTTGGCCTGAAAGCCAACGCCGCCGAACGCGCGCCCGATGGCCACTGGATCGGCGCAGCCGACCCGCGCAGCCCCGGCGTGTCATTGCAGGAGTGAATGGGCAACCGTCGTTGCATCACCCCTTCAAATCCAGCCCGGCGACGTTGAAGGCAAAGGGCGCGCTCTGATCCTTCGGCCCGGTCACCAGATTGACCGATACCGTCTGCGCCTTGGCGATCGCCTCATAGGCGTTTTGCGACGGCAATATCTCGATCCCGTCCTTGGCGTCGGTCATCCGCCCCTTCCAGCGCAGCGGCCGGCCGCCATCGGCCGTCGCGGTTACGGCGCAATCGGACAGGTCGCACTGGAACGGCGCGCCGACCAGCTTCACCGTCACCGACTTTTCGCCATTGTCCATCGGCTGGACCAGCATGACCGCGAACGTGTCCGCCGCCGTCATCGTCGGCACCGCATTGGCGCTGCCGATATAGGCCAGCTTGGGCTTGCCGCCCGACCCGGCCTCATATTTCCACGTCTGGCCGATCGTGTCCCGCTGGGTCGGCCCCTTGTCGCCCGACGAACAGGCCGCGAGCAGCCCAATGGCTGTAATGGCGATGAAATGGCGCATGACTGAATCTCCTTGTCGGGACATTCAACGCCGCAACTTGATGCAGGTTTCCCTTTAAGCGCTGTACCGCGCCGCTGTGTCGCGGATCAGGGCGATCATGTTGGGGATGCCCTGGGTCCGGTTGGAACTCAGCTGATTTTTGAGGTCGAACGGGGCCAGCGCCCCCTCTATGTCCGCAGCGCCGATCGTGGCGGGACTTTTGTCCTGCACGGTCAGCAGCACCAGCGCGATGATCCCCTTGGTGATCGCGGCGTTGCTGTCGGCCAGGAAATGCAGCCTCCCATCGTCCAGCACGGTGGGATAGACCCACACTGCCGCCGAACAGCCACGCACCAGCGTCGCATCGGTCTTGAGCGCGTCGGGCATGGGTTCGAGCGCCCGGCCCAGATCGATCAGCAGACGATAGCGGTCGTCCGCGTCCAGAAATTCATATTCTTCGTAAATATCGGCCAGGGCGCTTGGATCGGTCATGGCCGCCCATATAGGGGGATTTGCGCGGCGGGGAACCTGCCTTTTGGACTTTTACAAATCCACGCCCGCCGCGATCGCTTCCAGCTTGCGGATGCGTTCCTTAAGGTCGGCGACCTCGATCCGCGCGGCGGCCGACGGGGGCGCGCTCGCTTCGCCGCGATGCCCCAGTTCCGCGCGCTTCAATTCCAGCCAGCCGTTCCAGCCGCGCAAAGTGGCCATGGTCACGATGGAAAGGCCGGCCAGTCCGGCCAATGCAATCGTCAGATAGAGAGCGGGGTCCTGCATGATAGCCTCCCTGGGCTTTGGGCCGCGTTCAATCGCGGTCCCGCAATTTCTCGAATTCGCGTTCCAGTGCGCTGGTGCCATCGGTCGCCAGACGCTCCAGCACCGCGACGCGGTCTTTCAGCGCCTTCACCTCGGCACGCAGCCGTTCGGCTTCCGGGTCCGGCCCGCGGGCGATGAATTCTTCGCCCTTGTGCCGGCGCACGACGCCATATTTGGCGCGCAGGACGCTGGCGATGGCGGTGATCGCAATGATGGCGACGACCATTTCAAACGGGTTCATGATGATTTCTCCCTTTGACCGCGCGCTCAGTTGGCCGGGCTGCGCAGCCGTTCGATTTCGCGATTGAGCTGGTGGCTTTCGTCGGTGACGATCCGCTCGACCACGGCCAGCCGATCCTTCATCGATCCGATTTCGGCGCGCAGCTGGGCATTTTCCTGGCTGAGCAGCTTCACCCGCTCGACCATTTCCTCATTCTTCTGCGGATAGACCGCCTGCCCCCATGCGCCGTCGAGCGGATAGCCGTTCTTGACGCGCAGCCAGGTCGTGAACACCCAGCCGACGATCGCCAGCGATCCGACGGCAAAGACGACCGGCGCGAAATCTGCAAATGGAAACATGATCTCTACTCCCTTGCACCGCGCTCAGCGCAGCCCCTCGATTTCGCGCGCGGTGCGGATGGCCGGATCGGTGGCGATCCGTTCCAGCACGGCAATGCGTTCCTCCAGGCGGCTGATGCGGCCCATCAGCTTTTCGTTTTCACCCGACAACAGGGCGATTTTTCGACCAGCGTCGCCGTCCGTTCGATCAACGGTGCCGGTCCATTCATTTTCCACCGGATAACCGTGGCGGGCACGGACCCAGGTGGTGAACATCCAGCCCAGGGTCGACATGGCGATGATCGCCAGGACAAAGAAAGGTCCACCGAAATTCATGGGTTTAACTCCCTGTTATTCTGCCCCGGATCTGCTCAGCGCAGGCTGTCGATCTCGTCCGCCAGGCGCGTGTTGCGGCTGGTATAGTAGATTTCGATGTCAGCCAGGCGGCGGTCGATGTCGCGGAACTTGGACCGGACATCGCGGGTGGAGCGGGTCGGATTGGTCCGCACGCCCTGCCAGAATTTCTCGTCATCCCGGTCCGAATAGAGGCCCTTGGGCTTGTCATCGGCGAAATAGACGGCGGCGAAATAGGCGATCAGCGTCCAGGGGAAAGCCCCCATCAGGGTGATCAGCACCGCGCCGACACGGACCCAGACGACGTCGATCCCGCTATAGTCGGCGATGCCAGCGCACACGCCCGACCATTTGCCATTGGCCTTGTTGAGGTAGAATTTGGTGCGGCGGGCGGTCATCTCAGTTCCTCCGGTCGAAGCTGTAATCGTCGTCGCCCAGGTCGGCATCGGGTGCCGGGCGGCGCGGACGGAAATCGGGGTTGTCGGCGGCGACGATCCGTTCGACCGTCATCAGCCTTTCTTCCAGGCGGCGGGCGAGAAGGTGGAGTTCATCCAGCAGCTTCTCATCCTCGTCGGTGATCTTGGGCGCCTGCTTCCATTTGGTGACATAGTGGAAGATCAGCCACGGCATGCCGATGAACAACATGCCGCAGATCATGATGGGCAGGAATATGTCCTCCATGATATCAGGCTCCCTTGTTCATGGACGCCTTGAGCGCAGCCAGATCGGCATCCACCTTGTCGGCGGACTTCAGCTCGGCAATCTCTTCCTCCAGCGTCTTGGGCGTGCCGCCCAGCGCCATCGCATCGGCGCGGCCTTCGGCCAGATCGACCCGGCTTTCGAGCATGTCGAAGCGTGCAAACGCCTCGTTCACCTTCTCGCCGGCATAGGCTTCGCGCACCCGCAGGCGGTTTTCCGCGCTCTGCATCCGGGTGACCAGGCTGTTCTGGCGGGCGCGGGCTTCGCGCAGCTTGCCCTGCAGCTTGGAAATATCCTCTTCGGCCGCTTTCAGCGCCTCGTCCAGGGTTTCGATCTCATGGGCCAGATGCTCGGCCATGTCGGTCGCCTTCTGGCGTTCGACCAGGGCCGCCTTGGCCAGATCCTCGCGATCCTTGGACAAGGCCAGCTGCGCCTTCTCGGTCCAGCTGTCCTGCAGGGCAGTCAGCTTGGCGATGTGGCGGCGCATTTCCTTCTGGTCGGCGATCGTGCGGGCGGCGGACGCGCGCACCTCGACCAGGGTTTCCTCCATTTCGAGGATGATCATGCGGATCATCTTCGCCGGGTCTTCGGCCTTGTCGAGCAGGTCGGTGACGTTGGCGGCGATGATGTCGCGGGTGCGGGAAAAAATACCCATCTGAACTTCACTCCTTATCTTATGCTTTGGGGGCGGCGACCTTAGGCCAGATAGCACAGGGCCATGGGGGCCGCCTGACTGGCGGACGCCGGCGCTTCGCTGGCGCGGGCCGGGCCGACCGCTGACAGGATCAGGGTCGATCCGAACAGCAGCGCAGCGACGGCGACCGACATCAGCTGGCCGATTTCGCGAATGCTGTTGTTGTTCTTTTCCATGATATAACTCCCTGAACCTTGGCCTTCGTGACGTTCCGCTTGTGTCTGTGCGGATTGCCTGTAGCTTTGCAGGGGGCGTGCCAATTTCGGAAAAGCGCGGATTTGCGCCATTTTTCTGCCCTTTCCCAGGCCCGTGCCAGAATATTCCTTGCCAAAAGGTGGGAAATTTCACCATAAGTTGGGACATGGAGAAAAACACCCAATTTGTCGGCCAGTCCTTCGCCTTTCTCGACGCGGTCGAACTGGCGGGCCGCGCAGCCGAACTCAACCGCCCGGTGCTGGTGATCGGCGAGCGCGGGACCGGCAAGGAACTGATTGCCGAGCGGCTCCATCACCTCTCCCCGCGCTGGGGCGAGCCGCTGATCGTCATGAACTGCGCCGCCCTGCCCGAAACCCTTATAGAAGCCGAACTGTTCGGCCATGAACAGGGCGCGTTCACCGGCGCGAACCGCGCCCGGCCCGGCCGGTTCGAGGAAGCCGATGGCGGCACGCTGTTTCTGGACGAATTGGGTACGCTTTCAATGGCGGCGCAGGAAAGACTGCTGCGCGTGATCGAATATGGCGAAGTGACCCGGATCGGCGCGTCGAAACCGCTGCGGGTGGACGTGCGGATCGTGGCGGCGACCAATGATGATCTGCCCGCCGCCGCCGATGCCGGGCGCTTCCGCCCCGACCTGCTCGATCGGCTGAGTTTCGAAGTCATCACCCTGCCACCGCTGCGCGCACGGGAAGGCGATATTCCGGTGCTGGCCGACCATTTCGGGCGGCGCATGGCCGCCGAACTCAACTGGCCGCAATGGCCCGGCTTTTCCCCCGTCTGTGCCGCGCAACTCGAAGCCTATGGCTGGCCTGGCAATGTCCGCGAACTGCGCAATGTGGTGGAACGGGCCGTCTATCGCTGGGACGAACCGGGCAAGCCGATCGACCGCCTGACCTTCGACCCCTTCGCCTCCCCCTGGAAGCCCAAGCCACTGATGCCCGGCGCGTCCGCGCCATCGGGCGACAGCACCCCCGCGCCAGCGCCAGCCCCCGCCATCGAAACCATCAGCGACCTGAAAGCTGCCGTCGACGCGCACGAAGCCGCCATCATCCGCGCCGCGCTAGACCGCCACCGCTACAACCAGCGCGCCACTGCCAAGGGGCTGGGCCTGACCTACGACCAGCTACGCCACTGCATGAAAAAACATGGACTGGGCGCGGGATAACCTCCCCGCCCCCTCCACCGTCGTCATCCCAGCGAAAGCTGGAATCCATTCGACGCTAGGCCGGATCGTCACGCAACAGGAGCGCCGAATGGATCCTGACTTTCGTCAGGATGACGGAGAAATGGAAGACGATGCCCTGAGGAAGGCAGCCCGACTATAGCACTGCCTTCCTCACGCCCCTCACCGCGTCGGCACAGGCTCCGCGCCCGAATAGTCGTAAAATCCCCGCCCGGTCTTGCGGCCATACCAGCCCGCTTCGACATATTTGACCAGCAGCGGCGCCGGGCGATATTTGGGATCGCCCGTCGTGCTCAGGAACACGTTGAGGATTTCCAGCGCCGTATCCAGCCCGACGAAATCCAATAGCGTCAGCGGACCCATGGGATGATTGAGGCCCAGCTTGCACCCCATGTCGATGTCGACCACGCTGCCCACGCCCTCGCCCAACACGAACACCGCCTCGTTCAGCATCGGCAGCAATATGCGGTTGACGACGAAGCCCGGCGCATCGAACGCCTGCACCACCGTCTTGCCGATCCGGCCCGCAAAGCCCTCGACCGCCGCGACCGTTTCGGGCGTGGTGGCCAGGCCGCGAATGACCTCTACCAGCACCATCACCGGCACGGGGTTGAAGAAATGCACGCCGACAAAGCGCCCCGCATCCGGCGCGGCCTGCGCCAGGCGGGTGATGGGAATGGACGATGTGTTGGTCGCCAGGATCGCGTCAGCGGCCAGCAGCGGCCCGACATTGGTGAAGATCGCGCGCTTGATCTCCTCACGCTCGGTCGCCGCCTCGATCACCAGCTGCGCGTCCGCCAGCGGCGCGATTTCGCCCACCGGGGTGATCCGCGCGATCGCCTCATCCGCGTCGCTCTGGGCGATCTTGCCCTTCTCCACGCCTTTGGCGAGCAGGCGAATGATGCCGTCGCGGCCCTTTTGCGCGCGCGGCAGGTCGACGTCCGACAGGATCACCTCATACCCCGCCTGCGCCGCAACCTGCGCGATCCCCGCGCCCATCTGCCCTGCGCCGATCACACCTACCGTTTGAATATCCGTCATCCTGGCCTTCTCCCACATTCTGACTCGCGCCCACTCCCTAGCCTTCGTGCCGTCCGGGGACCAGAGGCGTGCGCGCGCCAAAAAGCACAGGCGACAAAATGCGCTACCAGCGCGAGAAACAGACGTTTCCGCCTTTGCCTGAACGGTGCGCCACGGTTAAAAGCCGCCCATGCCCGTTTCAGACCAGATGCCCATGCCGGCGACCGGACGCTTTGTCGCTGCCGTGCATCACTTCCCGCTGCGCATCTATTTTGAGGATACCGACCTGTCGGGCCTGGTCTATCACGCCAATTATCTGCGCTATATGGAGCGCGCCCGGTCCGACATGCTGCGTGCCGCCGGCATCGACCAGCGCGCCGCGCATGACAGTGGCACGGGCGTCTATGCCGTCACCGACCTCACGATCCGCTACCGCCGCCCCGCGCGCCTGGACGATGACCTGATGGTCGTCAGCCGGGTGGTGCAGGTGGGCGCGGCGACCTGCGCCATTCATCAATCAGTCATGCGCGCCGAAGAACAGTTGACCGACGCTACCATATCGGTCGCCTGGTTGACGCCGCAGGGTCGCCCGCAACGGCAACCCAAAGCCTGGACCGATATTTTCAGCCGCCTTTGCCAAGGGGAAGATTTCCACCCATGACCCTCAACCTGCCAGACGTCGCCGCGGTGGCCGACGCCGCGACCATTTCCCCGCTAGCCCTGTTTCTTCAGGCCGACATCGTCGTGAAGGGCGTGATGCTGGGCCTGTTGCTGGCCAGCATCTGGACCTGGGCGATCATCATCGGCTTTTCCGTGACGCTCCGCCGCGCCAGCAAGCATAGCAAGAGTTTCGAGCAGGATTTCTGGAAGGCGGAGGATATTGACCGCTTCTACGAAGCGCGCGGCAAGGCGGACTATCCCGCGGCCAAGGTGATGGCCGCCGGCGTCACCGAATGGCGTCGATCGACCGCGCAGAAGGTGATCGACCGCGACGGCACGCGCGACCGGCTGGCGACGACCATGTCCAGCACGATCGCGGCGGAGGTTGACCGGCTGTCCGACCGGCTCAACATATTGGCGACGGTCGGATCGGTCGCGCCCTTCGTCGGCCTGTTCGGCACCGTCTGGGGCATCATGCGCGCCTTCACCGCGATCGCGGCGGAACAGAATAGCTCGCTCGCGGTGGTCGCGCCGGGCATTGCCGAAGCGCTGTTCGCCACCGCGATCGGCCTGTTCGCGGCGATCCCGGCGGTCATCGCCTATAACCGCTTCAGCCATGGCATCAACCGCATGGAATCGCGCCTGACCCGCTTTGCCGACGGCTTCTACGCCACCCTCAGCCGCGAACTGGAGGCGCAGCGGTGATGCACCCCACACACACCGTCACCCCAGCGAAGGCTGGGGTCTCGTGCGTTTGCGCGCCAACGCCTGAGATGGCTGGCATGATGGTGAAGGGGAGCACCCGCTAATGGCCATGTCCGGCCCTCCCTCCAGCCGCCGTGGCCGTGGCCGCGCACCGATGGCGGACATCAACGTCACGCCGCTGGTCGACGTCATGCTGGTGCTGCTGATCATCTTCATGGTCACAGCGCCGCTGCTCGTGACCGGCGTGCCGGTCAACCTGCCCGAAACCCGTGCCAAGGGGCTGGATCAGGACGCCAAGCCCACCGTCGTGTCGATCGATCGCGACGGCGCGACCTATGTCGATGAAGATGCGGTAAGCGACGCTGATCTGCCCGATCGCCTGGCGGAGATCGTCGCGGCCAATGCGGGCAAGGCGGACGCGCCGCAAATCTTCCTGCGCGCCGACAAGGGGCTGGACTATGGCCGGGTCATGCGGGTGATGGCTGAACTCAACCGGGCTGGCCTGAACAAGGTGTCGCTGGTTTCCTCGCCCGATGACACGGCCAGCGACGGGACGGAATAGACAGCGATGGAGCGCACGGAGAAAATCGGCCTTGGCGTCGCGACAGCGGGGCATGTCCTGCTGTTCGGGCTGCTGTCGGTCGGCTTCCTGGCCACCCCCAACCCGTTGAAGCTCAAGACCCCGCCGATGGAAGTCTCCATGGTGGATGAGGTCGCGCTGCAATCGACCGCGCCCAAATTGTCGGCCGAACCGCCCCCGCCCAGCGTCGCGCCCGAACAGGGACCGACGCAGGACGCCGCCCCCGCGCCGGAACCAGAACCCGCGCCCGAACCGGTGCCGGTCCCGCCGAAACCCCAGCCGAAACCCACGCCTGCGCCCCCCAAGCCGCAGCCCAAAGCCGCGCCGGCAAAGCCCAAGCCCGCCCCGCCCAAGAAGGAAGTGGCCAAGGCCGCGCCCAAACCCAAGCCAGCGCCGGAAAAGCCCGCGCCCCCAAAAAAACCAGCGCCCGAAAAGCCCAAGGCCACAGCGCCATCCAAGCCCGCCGCCAAGGCATCGACCAAGCCTGCGGCCAAGACGCCCGCTCGCGCATCGGGCCAGGGCAAGGCGGACAAGCCCAAGGGATCGCTGCTGGGCGATGATTTCCTCAAGGGCATAGACACCAGCGCCGACGCGCCGCGCAAACCACCCGCGCCAGCCCCCGCCACCGCGATGGGCCCGGCGCAGAAGGCCGCGCTCGACGCCGAACTGCGCCGTCAGTTGAAACCGCACTGGCGCCCGCCGTCGGGCGCGGACGCGGACCGGCTCGTCACCCTGCTTGAGGTGCGGCTCGACAAGAGCGGCGCGGTGATCGGCACGCCGGAGGTGATCGACCAGCTTGGCGTCACCGCCAGCAACCGGCCCCAGGCCAAACTCCATGCCGAACGGGCGATTCAGGCGGTCAAGCTTGCCTCCCCCTTCCGCAACATGCCGCCCGAATTTTACGACCAATGGAAATGGCTCCGGCCACTCCGCTTTGACGCGAGGCTGAACCGATGAAACCCTCCCTTTTGCGCCGCCTGAGCGTGGCGACCGCCGCGTTACTCGCCCTCACCGCCCTGCCTGCCATGGCCCAGCTCTCGGTCGATGTGACCGGCGAGATTGACAGCAATGTGAAGGTCGCCGTCCCCCCCATGCCAGCCCAGCAGGAGGTCGACACGCCAGCCGGGTCGGCCACCGAACTTGGCCGCAAGATCGCCGAAGTCATCGCCTCGGACCTGAAAGGCTCGGGCCTGTTCGATCCGTCCGGCCCCGCTGGCCTGCCGCAAATCCCCTTTGCCGAAGTCACCTTTCCGCAATTCGACAAATGGGGCGCCTATCAGGCGCTGGTACAGGGGTTCGTCCGCACCAGCGGCGGGGAAGCCGACATCACCGTGGGCTGCTACCTCTATGACGTGGCGCTCAAGCAGGAACTGACCCGTCAGGGCTATGTCGTCGCCCCGCGCGACTGGCGCCGCGCCGCGCATAAATGCGCCGACGCCATCTATGCGCGCCTGTCGGGCGAAAGCCCCTTCTTCGACAGCCGCATCGCCTATATCGCCGAAAGCGGGCCGAAGGGCGCGCGGGTCAAGCGGCTCGCCATCATGGACAGCGACGGCGCGAACCATCGCTTCATCACCAATGGGCAGTCGATGGCGCTCACCCCGCGCTTCTCGCCCGATTATAAATCCATCCTCTATGTCAGCTATCTGGGCAGCCGGGTGCGCCTCTATATCTACGACATTGGCGCGGGCCAGCAGCGGCTGGTGACCGAAAGCAACAACCCGACCTTCGCCCCGCGCTGGTCGCCGGACGGGCGCAACATCCTCTTTTCGATGGCGATTGCCGGCAATACCGACATTTATCGCGTACCCGCCAGCGGCGGCACCCCCGTCCGCCTGACCACTTCGCCGGGCATCGACGTGGGCGGCAGCTATTCGCCCGACGGCAGCCAGATCGTGTTCGAAAGCGACCGGTCGGGCGGCCAGCAAATCTATGTCATGAACGCCGATGGCTCCAACCAGCGCCGGATCAGCCATGGCGGCGGCCGCTATGCGACGCCCGAATGGTCGCCACGCGGCGACCTTATCGCCTTCACCAAGATGGCTGGCGATTTCAAGATCGCGGTGATGACGCCCAATGGCGACAATGAGCGGATCTTGACCAATGGCTGGCAGGACGAACAGCCGACCTGGTCGCCCAATGGCCGGGTGCTGCAATTCTTCCGCACGTCGCCCGGCAAGCAGGGGACGAGCCAGGTGTGGCAGGTCGACCTGACCGGCGTGAACGAACGCCGCATCCCCACGCCTCTCAGTGGTTCCGACCCTGCCTGGGGACCATTGCTGCCCTGAAAATAGCGCGGTCCTGGCGGTCGGGATGGAACCCAATCGTCTTGACAGCGTAACGAACATCACGGACCCTGACACCGTCCCGGCGGGCGGTGCCCGGATCAACCAAAGGAGACCCCCGATGAAATTGTCTAGAACGCTGGTCATGGCTACCGCCATCATCGCGCTGGCCGCCTGCTCGAAAAAGCCGCCTGCCGAATTGCCGCCCGCGCCCGGCCCGGCCACGACCGAACCGGTCGGATCGACCGGACCCACCGGCCCGGTGAAGGGCAGCCAGGAAGATTTCGTCGCGTCGGTCTCGTCCGACCGGATTTTCTTCGGCCTCGATCAATATGATATCGATGCGGAAGATCAGGCGACGCTGCAAAGCCAGGCCGCCTGGCTGCAACAAAATCCTGCCGTGCGCGTCACGGTCGAAGGACATGCCGACGAACGCGGCACCCGCGACTATAATATCGCGCTGGGCGAACGCCGCGCTAATGCGGCGAAAAACTATCTCGCCTCGCTCGGCATCGACCCCAGCCGCATCACCACGGTCAGCTATGGCAAGGAACGCCCCGCCGCGCTCGGCTCGGACGAAGCCTCCTGGGCGCAGAACCGCCGCGCCGTGACGGTGACGATCCAATATTGATCGCCCGTCGCCCAATATGATCGAAAGGCCCGCCAGTCCCCGACCGGCGGGCCTTTTCTATTGGGCGCACGCCATCAGGACATGACAGGATAGTCGCGCCCTTCCGGCGTCACGGCCGGGCGTCGACGCCGGGATCGTCGCGGCCATCGGCCAATAGCTGCGCCAGCTTTTCTTCGGCGATGCGCAACCGCATCAACCCCAGCAGTTCAGCCCCGATCTCGATCGCCCCGTCCGGCAGGCCGCTCAGCAATTCGCCGCCCAGCCTGTCCAGCCGCGCCTGTATCTCGCCTGCCAGGGCCTTGCCCGCCGGGGTCAGCGCCACCCGGTTGGACCGTCCGTCATCGGCATCGGCCACGCGCTCGATCCAGCCCGCTTTCTGCAATTGATCCAGCGTCCGCACCAGCGACGGCGCGCTGACGTCCAGCCATTGCGCCAGTTCCGCCTGTCGCGGCGGCGCGCCTTCCATGGCCAGATGCACCAGGCACCAGCCTGCGCTGCCGGACACGCCCAGCCCCGCCAGCGCCCCGTCGGCAGCCTGCCGCCACCCCCGCGCCACCGGCCCCAGCAAATGCAACAAAGCCCGTCCGGCATCCCGCTTCTTCATGTCGATTAGTTAGCTAACTAAACACAATCGGGCAAGGTCGCTACAGGTGTTCAGCTTAGTGTCGGCTTCATGGGGTCCGGCCAGGCCGGACCCCACAGGGTCAGGCCCGCCGCGTCCCGGTAAAGGCTGAAGCCCCGAACGCGCCCAACTGCATTGTTCCGGTGATGGCGTCGCCGCTGACTTCCGCCTCGCACTCCAGCGTCATCGGCATCGGCATCGTCATTTCCATCTTCCAGGTCAGGCTGTTGCCCGCGACCTTGCCATCGACCACGTCGAGCGATCCCATCATGCCCGCAAAGGTGCCGTTAAACCGGTCACCGCTGCTGACCACGGTGAACACACCCTTCTGGTCGCCCATCGGCGTCTTGGCTACGCAGTCATAGGCGCCATCGACACTTGCCATCATCATCACTCCATCAAAGCATCATTCAACGATGCATACCCTCAAATCCCGATTGATCGCCAATCAGTCCAGACGGAACGCTTTTGCAGGCCCGTCCGCACTGAATGCCGGTCAATCGGCCAATGTTCCCACCTCGACCGGCAGGCCCACCGCGTCAAGCTGCGGCCGAACCAGTTTCGCGTCGCCGACCACGACCCAGATCAGCCCGTCGGCATTGATCGCCTCCCGCGCCGCCTTGTCGAAATCGGCGGCGGTCATCGCGCGATAGATATTGGGCAGCGTTTCGTAGAAATCGTCGGCCCGCCCGATCAGGCTGTTGCGCATCATCGCGCCCAGCAGGTCGGACGATGTCTCGAAGCTGCCGGGCAGCGACAATATCTGCCCGTTGATCGTCTGGTTGCGCTCCGCCTCGGTCGTGCCCTTGGTCGTCAGGAAATCCTTGATGTCCTGCCGCGCGGCAATGATCGATTCGCCCGTCTTGTCGGTCTGGACCGGGGCATAGACCAGCAGCGGGATTGTGTCCTTGACGCCGGGCAGCGACGTGCCCGCGCCATAGGCCCAGCCCTTCGTTTCCCGCAGGTCCATCGTCAGGCGCGACGTCGTGCTGCCGCCCAGCACTTCGTTGGCCGACTGGAGCGTGACCGGATTGTCGGTCCCCTTCTTGGCTGTCAGCACGCCCGCCAGGATCATCGACTGGGGGCTTTGCGGCTTGTCGATCAGGATGATCCGCGGCGGACGCGCCATCCGGTCCATGCGGAACAGCTTACTGCCCTTGGGCGTCGCTGGCGCCTTCCAGTCGCCAAAGCGCTTTTCCAACAGCGGCAGCAATTCAGCCAGGCTCGTGTCGCCCGTGACGAAGATCGTCGCATTGTCCGGCCGCAGCCAGCGATCGTGGAAGGCGGTCAGGTCCGCCCGCGTCACCGCCTTGACCCCGCTTTCGGTGCCCGACCCGGTGAAGGGGATGCCATAGGGATGCAGCTTGCCATAGAGCAGCGGCGGCAACATGCGCTGGGCGATCGCCGTCGGCTCGGTCTTTTCCGCCGCGATCCGGGTCAGCATCTGCCCGCGCAGCCGCTCCACCTCGCCCGGCGCAAACGCCGGATTGCGCACGACATCGGCCAGCAGCCCCAGCGATGCGTCCAGATTGGGCTTGAGCGCAAACAGGCCCACCGTCGTCCGGTCCATGCTGTTGCCCGCACTCACCGACGCGCCCAGCCGCTCCTGCTCTTCCGCGATCTCCAGGGCGCTACGCGTTGTCGTGCCTTCGTCCAGCAGCGCCGTCGTCAGCGCCGCGGTCCCCAGCTTGGCCCGGTCATCCGCCGCATTGCCCGCGTCGAACGCCACGGACACACGCACGACCGGCACCGTCGCCCGGCGCGCAAACTGCACCGCAATCCCGTTCTTCAACTTGGCATGTTCGACCGCAGGGAAATCCAGATCAGCGACCGGCTCGATCGGCGGTTCGGCAATCTTCGTGGGCGCAGGCGGCGTCGCCGCGGCCGGCGCGGGCGCAGCGGGATCGCGGAAATGGGCCGGCTTGTGGGTCGCCCCTTCCCCATGAACATTCCCCGCCAGCGCATTGTCGGCGGCCGATCGCTCGCCCGGCGCCACCGTCAGGCGGAACACTGGCCGCCCCAGCCATTTGCGCGCGGCCTCGCCCACCTGCGCTGGCGTCGCGGCGGCATAAGCGGCCAGATCCTTGCGATATTTGTCCGGGTCGTTGGAATAGACCGCCCCTTCGGCCAGCGTCACCGCCTTGCCCGAAAAGCCGCCCACCTGTTCCAGCCCCGATATCGTCCCCGCCAGCTGCCGGGTCGCGGCCCGCTGTACCTCGTCGGCGGTCGGTCCCTTGGCCAGATAGTCCGCCAGCAGCGCATCGAGCCGCTTGCCCACCGCAATCGCATCCGTCCCCGGCTTCACATCGACCGTGATCTCGGCAATGCTCAGCTTCTCAAACGGCTGGACATTGGCCTTGACGCCTACCGCCACCTTCTCGTCGCGGACCAGCGTGTTGTAGAGGCGAGAGGATGCCAGCCCGCCAAAGACCGACAGCGCCAGATCGATCGCGGGCAGGTCCGCGCCATTGACGCCCGGCACCACCCAGTTGCGATAGAGACGGGTCGCCGCGACATTGTCATGCATCACCTTCTCGACATCCTTGTCGAGCGTCGGCACGGTCGCTTCCACATCCTGCGGCGGGGGACCGGCGACGATATTGCCGAACCAGCGTTCGACCTTCTTCTTCGCGGTCGCCACGTCAATATCCCCCGCCAGCACCAGCACGGCATTGTTCGGACCATAATGCGTCTTGAACCAGGTCTGCACATCGCCCAGGCTGGCGTTGTTGAGGTCCGCCATCGACCCGATGGTCGAATGGCGATAGGGATGCCCTTCGGGCAACAGCGCGGCCAGTTGCGCATATTCGACCAGCCCATAGGGTTCATTTTCCCCCATGCGCTTTTCATTCTGAACGACCCCGCGCTGGGTATCCAGCTTCAGCTGCGTCACCGCGCCCAGCAGATGGCCCATCCGGTCGGACTCCAGGAACAGCGCCCGGTCGAGCGCCCCGGTGGGCACCGTCTCGAAATAATTGGTGCGATCGAACCAGGTCGTCCCGTTCCAGTCGGTCGCGCCAATATCTTCCAGCCGGCCGAAAAACGGCCCGTCGGCATTTTCGGAGCCATAGAACATCAGATGTTCGAACAGATGGGCAAAGCCGGTCTTGCCCGCCGGTTCGAACCGCGACCCGACATGATACCAGACGGAAACCGCGACGACCGGCGCCTTGCGATCGGTATGGACGATGACCCGCAGGCCGTTTTTCAGCGTGAACTGTTCATAGGGAATATCGACCGCAGCCACCAGGCTGGACAGCGGCGCAGGCGCGGCGCTGGTCGCACTGGTCTGCGCCACCGCCTGCGTCATCGGGGTCAGCGCCATGGCCGACAGGCCGATCAGCAGGGACAGGCGACGCGACAGGGGGGAAAGGGTCATGGACAACCTCAGAGAAAATGCAGCAGGACGAAGCGCCCGCGAAGGGCGCTAGAATAGCGGGGCGTTTTAGCAGCGCAATACGCATGACGCTGGACAGCGCGGCTGGTCGCGATAGGTTCCCGACGATCAATCGACTATAAGGGCTGTACCGACTCCGCCGCCCGCCCCTGCTCGCTTCGGTGCCTGGCCCGCGTGCATTCATTACGCCCTCGCCCGCGCGCCAGACTGATAAGGATTTGGGTGGAAATTGCGTAGTGCCTCTTGTGTGGCCTTTTGGCAACACCACATGAGCCGCAGTTTGATAAAGAGCCCAGGGCTTCAAGAAGGTAAGTCATGAACCTCGAAAAATTCACCGACCGCGCCAAAGGCTTCCTCCAGTCGGCGCAAACCGTCGCGATCCGCATGAGCCATCAGCGGATCAGCCCGGACCATCTGCTCAAGGCATTGCTGGAAGATGAGCAGGGCATGGCGTCGGGCCTGATCAAGGCCGCAGGCGGCGCGCCCGACATCGCGCTGCGTGATACCGATGCCGCATTGGCCAAGGTGCCATCGGTCTCCGGCAGCGGCGCGCAGCAAACGCCGGGCCTCGACAATGATGCCGTTCGCGTGCTGGATTTGGCCGAACAGGTCGCGACCAAGGCCGGGGACAGCTTCGTCACCGTCGAGCGACTCCTGCTCGCGCTGACGCTGGCCAGCACGACGGCTGCGGGCAAGGCGCTCGCCGCCGCCGGGGTCAAGCCCGAAGCGCTCAACGCCGCGATCAACCAGCTGCGTCAGGGCCGCAGCGCCGACACTGCCGGCGCTGAGGATCGCTATGATGCGCTCAAGAAATTCGCCCGCGACCTCACCGAAGCGGCGCGCAGCGGCAAGCTTGATCCGGTCATCGGCCGGGACGAGGAAATCCGCCGCACCATCCAGATCCTTGCCCGCCGCACCAAGAACAACCCGGTGCTGATCGGCGACCCCGGCGTCGGCAAGACCGCGATTGCCGAAGGCCTCGCGCTGCGCATCGCCAATGGCGACGTGCCCGATACGCTGAAAGATCGCACGCTGATGGCGCTCGACATGGGCAGCCTGATCGCGGGCGCCAAATATCGCGGTGAATTTGAGGAACGGTTGAAGGGCGTGCTGGACGAAGTCAAAGCCGCCGAAGGACAGATCGTCCTCTTCATCGATGAAATGCATACGCTGATCGGCGCGGGTAAATCCGAAGGCGCGATGGATGCGGGCAATCTGCTCAAGCCCGCTTTGGCGCGTGGCGAACTCCATTGCATCGGCGCGACGACGCTCGACGAATATCGCAAGCATGTCGAAAAGGACCCTGCGCTCCAGCGTCGTTTCCAGCCCGTGTTCGTCGGCGAACCCACGGTCGAGGATACCATCTCGATCCTGCGCGGCCTGAAGGAAAAATATGAACTGCACCATGGCGTGCGGATCACCGACAGCGCGCTGGTGTCTGCCGCAACGCTTTCCAACCGTTACATCACCGACCGCTTCCTGCCCGACAAGGCGATCGACCTGATGGACGAGGCCGCGTCGCGCCTGCGGATGGAAGTGGAATCCAAGCCCGAAGAGATTGAAAATCTCGACCGCCGCATCATCCAGCTCAAGATCGAGCGCGAGGCGCTCAAGAAGGAAACCGACAAGGCCTCGGCCGACCGGCTGGCGACGCTGGAAACCGATCTTGCCAATCTGGAGGAGCAATCCGCTGCGCTCACCACCCGTTGGCAGGCGGAAAAGGACAAGATCGCCGGCGAAGCGAAGATCAAGGAACAGCTAGACGCCGCCCGGCTCGAACTGGAACAGGCACAGCGCGCCGGCGACCTCGCGAAGATGAGCGAACTGTCCTACGGCACGATCCCCAGCCTCGAAAAGCGCCTGGCGGAAGCGGCGACCGCGTCCGAAGGCGCGATGCTGCGCGAGGAAGTGACCGCAGAGGATATTGCCGGGGTCGTCGCCCGCTGGACCGGGATTCCGGTCGAGCGGATGATGACCGGCGAGCGCGAGAAGCTGCTGGCGATGGAAGAAACGCTGGGCAAGCGCGTCATTGGCCAGGCCCACGCGGTCAGGGCCGTATCCACCGCCGTGCGCCGCGCCCGTGCGGGGCTACAGGACCCCAATCGCCCGCTTGGCTCCTTCCTCTTCCTTGGCCCCACGGGCGTCGGCAAGACGGAGCTGACCAAGGCGCTGGCCGGTTTCCTGTTCGACGATGAAAACGCCATGGTTCGCATCGACATGAGCGAATTCATGGAGAAACATTCGGTCGCCCGCCTGATCGGCGCGCCTCCGGGCTATGTCGGCTATGAGGAAGGCGGCGTGCTGACCGAAGCCGTCCGCCGCCGCCCCTATCAGGTCGTGCTGTTCGACGAGGTGGAAAAGGCCCATGGCGACGTGTTCAACATCCTGCTCCAGGTGCTGGACGATGGCCGGCTGACCGACGGGCAGGGTCGCACGGTCGATTTCACCAACACGATCATCGTCCTGACATCGAACCTGGGCAGCCAGTATATCGCGGCGCTGGGCGATGATGATCCGGTCGAAAAGGTCGAGGAACAGGTGATGGAGGTCGTTCGCGGCCATTTCCGCCCCGAATTCCTCAACCGCCTGGACGAGATCATCCTGTTCCATCGCCTCGGCGTCGCCCATATGGCGCCGATCGTCGATATTCAGGTCGCCCGCGTGCAGAAGCTGCTCAAGGATCGCAAGATCATGCTCGACCTGACCGACGGTGCGCGGGCATGGCTGGGACGGGTCGGCTATGACCCTGTCTATGGCGCGCGGCCCTTGAAGCGCGCAGTCCAGCGTTACCTGCAAGACCCGCTGGCCGACCTGATCCTGCGCGGCGAGGTGCCGGATGGCTCCACCGTCCGAGTGGAAGATGGCGACGGCGCGCTGGTTTTGAGCGTCGCTTGAGGCGATAGCACGGGAGGGGCAATCCCCCTCCCGTGCTTCAACCGTTGGGGTTCATCCCGGCGCGGCTGCGGGTGATGATGTCATCGGCATCCCGGTTCTGCTGCTCGGAAATCGCCCGCCATTCGGCGTTGGTCTTGCAGATGCGTTCCTTCTTCACCAGCGAACCAGTGACCTGAAACCGCTTGCACCGCACTGCATTGGGATCATTCTTGTCCAGCGGAGCCTTGTCCTGCGCCACTGCGGGCATCGCCAGAACGATCAGGCTGGACGCAATCACTGCCTTCAACATATGCACTCTAATTCTCCCAGAATGACGACAGTGCGAATCCCCTCTCTCCGAATGGGCCAGCCTCCATGTCGTCGATCAGATGCGCGACGGGACGTTATTCGTCTTGCTCGCATCAGCCGTGGCATAGAATTGCTTCAATAGTTGCTGCTCCGCAAGCGACAAATGCGGGTTCCATACGTCGAAAATCAGCACGACCCGCAAATGATCGCTGTCATTCCAGGCTTCATGATCGATCGTATCGTCAAAGCCGAAGGCGACCCCTTCTTGCCATGCCCGCGTTTCACCCCCAACGCGAAAGAAGCAGCCCTGCGGCACGATCAGTGGAAGATGAATGATCGCGCGCGTATTGGTGACGCCGGTATGCGCCGGAATCCGGCTGCGCGGCTTGAGCAGGGAAAAGAAGGCCGACGGCGCCCGCCCCGGAATGTCGGCGCGCGGCAAAGCCTCCAGCGCCGCGACGGTCTGCGGGCAGACGGCGCACACCGCTTCGTTTCGTACGCCATATTCCCACAGGAACGCCGCCCCCCAGTCCAGCGACCCGTCAAGCGCGGTCCATTTATTCTGCGGCGTCCCTGCATCCTGCCGCACATAGGGACGGATGGCGTCGCCACGCTTGTCCACCATGGCGAGAAATTCGGCGCGGATCACGTCGGTCTTTGCCTCCAGCGCGTCCATCCAGGGGAAATGCTGCCGGTCGAAATATTCGTCGGCGGGCAGGAAGGGGTAATGCAAACCCGAACAGTGATTCTGGTAGATGGTCCGGCGGCCAAACTCCCGGTCCAGGCAAGCCTGAAAGCGCCGCTGCGTCACCCCGTCCGATGCCTTCAACTGGGCCGCGACCCCCGCCTCGACAAAAGCGGCGAATTGCGCCTGATGGGCTGTAACGAAGTCCCGTGCCTGCGCCAATATGTCTGCCAATGCAGGCGGCAGGTCGGTCAGTCCCGCTGACAGCGCCAGCGCCTTGCCCCAGCTGTCTGCTGCCGCTTGCGTTTCTTCCAGCCGTTGCTGGAGTTGCGCCATGCGGATTTGCGCCATCAAATTGCGCTGGTCGATGTCGATCGCCGCCTGCAGCGCCGCCCGCTCCGCCTCCGCCACGCCAAGGCCGCGCTCTGCCGACGCCACGTTCATCCACAGCGCCGCCTCCTTGGGATCAGCCGCGGCCGCGCCACGAAAATGCACGCTGGCCGCTGCAAAATCGCGCCGGTCGAGCGCAATCATCCCCAGCAGGTTGAGCGCCTGCGGCTCCCCTGCCTGTCGCTTCAATGCGTCGCCCAGCAACTGCTCGGCCGTCGCGATGCGCCCCTGTCGCCGAGCCTCCGCCGCTTGCTGCACTAACCGACCAACAGCCCCGTCCATAAAGCCCCCAGCTTCCTGTCCATCATCGCTACCACAAGTGCGCGCAGGGGCAAGTAAGGGAAAGTCCTGCGGCTTGAATGACCCGAAAAGCCATGCGAAGGCTGGTCGTCATGAGCTCCCCCGATCCTGCGATCCGCGACATCGTGCGCGACGCCCAATGGCTGGCCCATCGCTACGATCCGGGGCATGACGCAGTCCATATGCGCTTTGTGCCACGCGCGCGGCATGGCGACATCCCCTTCCTGACCGACGAGTATCTGGGCGCGACCGACGCACCGCTCGTGCTGCGGCTGGGCGACGCCATGGAGCAGGCACCGCCTCGTGCGCCGATCCATTTCCTGTTTCATTCGGCCTATTGCTGTTCGACCTTGCTGGCCGCCGCGATGGATATTCCGGGCATCGCGATGGGTCTGAAGGAACCGGTGCTGCTCAATGACCTGATCGGCTGGCGACATCGCGGCGCAAAGGGGCCGGAGGTTGCCCGCGTGCTGGACGCAAGCCTGCACCTGCTGGCCCGCCCCTTCGGGCCAGGCGAGGCCGTGGTCGTCAAGCCCTCCAACGTCATCAATCCGCTGATCCCCGCGATCATGAGCTTGCGCCCCGATGCGCGCGCCCTCCTGCTCCATGCCCCGCTCGAACCCTATCTCGCCTCGATCGCGCGCAAAGGGATGTGGGGGCGGCTGTGGGTGCGCGATCTGTTCCAGAAGCTGGCGCGCGAAGGGATGATCGCCCCTCTGGGCATCGCCCCGTCAGACTATCTGGGACTGACCGATATTCAGGTCGCCGCCGTCGGCTGGCTGGCGCAGCAGCATCAGTTCCACACTCTGTGCGATCAACTGGGAGCGCGGGTCGCCACGCTGGACAGCGAAACGCTGGTCGCAAGGCCGACCGAGAGCCTCGCTGCATTGGCGCGGCTGTTCGGGCTGCAACTGGACGATGCGAGGGTTCGCGCAATCGCCAATGGCCCGGTCTTTGCCCGCGACGCCAAAAATGGCGCGGCCTTCACGCCCGGCCAGCGCGCCGAGGCTGCCCAGCGCGGTCTGGAGGCGCATGCCGACGAGATTGCCAAGGTGATCCATTGGGCAACGGTGATGGCCGACAATGCGGGCATTGCGCTGCACCTGCCCCGATCATTGATCGACTAACTCGCCCGCCTTGCTTTCGCCCACGAAAAAGGGGGCCGGTGTCGCCACCGGCCCCCTTTCCTTATCTTGACTGATCGAAAGATCAGAAGCGCAGCTTGGCAGCGACCGTGTAGCGGCGGCCCAGCGCGTCGTAGGTCGACGGATAGACGTTACCGCTGTTGTAGCTGGTCGAACCGATCGAGTTGCCAACCACTTTGGGCTGGTTGTCCAGCAGGTTCTGCACGGTCATGGTCAGCGTGACTTCGTCAGAGACGTGGAAGCGGCTGGTCAGGTCGAAATAATGTTCAGCCGGGATACGGTTGAAATCGACTTCCTTGCCGTTCAGCGTACCGACGAAGGCATCGCCATCCTCATATTTCACGCCGTCGATATAGCGCCACAGCAGCGACAGGTCGACCGAGTCAAACGAGAGGGTGTTGCGCACCGACCAGGAGAATTCCGGCTGGATCGAGGCGCAGTTGACGCTGTACAGACCAACGCATTCGCGGTTGAGCGACGTCGGGGTCGCCTGGAAGGTCGAGCTGTTGGTCCAGTTGCCGTTGGCGCTCAGCGCCCACTTCGCGAAACCGACATCCTTCTGATAGTTCAGCTGAACGTCGATGCCGTCCGTGGCCAGCTTGCCCAGGTTCGACAGCGTCTGCGGCAGACCGCCGACGACGGCTGCTTCACCAAACAGAGCGCCGGTGCCCGGATCGCGGCGGATGCCGGTGCAGGCCGGGTCCGAAGCGCTGGCGGCGGTGATGTTGTCGAAGCAAGCCGAAATCACGTCATCAGGCGTCGGGTTGGTGATCGCACCCGTGATCTTGATGTTGTAATAATCGACCGTCAGGCTGAAGCCCGGCAGGGCTGCTGGCTGGAGCGACACGCCCAGACCCCAGCTGTTCGACTTTTCCGGGCCGAGGGCGAGGTTACCGCCACCGGTGGAGTTCACCTGGCCAGCCGGATCGTTGATGATCGAGCCGAGCTGGGCTGCCGTTGCGCCCTGGGCGATACAGACAGCCGCCAGGTTGGCATTCTGGGTCGGCGCAGCGCCAGCGCAGGGATCGCTGTCCAGGTTGGTCAGCGTGGTGTTCACCGGAGCAAACAGTTCGGCGATGTTAGGCGCACGAACGGCACGCGAATAGTTGCCGCGGAACTTGATGCCGTCAACCGGCGTCCAGTTGCCGGCCACCTTCCAGGTGGTCGTGTTGTAACCCGAACCGCCATCGACCGAATAGTCGGAGTAGCGGATGCCCGCTTCCACAGTCAGATCCTGGAAGAAGGGCTTGTCCTGCACCAGCGGCAGAATGACTTCGCCATAGGCTTCATAGACGTCATAGCCGCCGTCGATGTTCGGTGCCGCACCACCGGCGCCGCCCAGATCGCCCGACTGCGACAGCAGATCGGATTCCTGGCTGGCGCCATATTTGCGATATTCGCCACCCAGAGCGAACGCCAGGCTGTCGGTGCCGAAGGGCGAAGCGACGCCAAAGTCACCGCTGATCGTGCCCTTGACCTGCGCCAGCGAGGTCTTGGTGGTGACCTGGCTGTTGGCCGTCAGATAGGCATTCTGCGCAGCCGTGATCGAACCATCGGGACCGAACACGTTGAGCGGGACGCAGCCATTGGTGTCGGTCAGGCAGGTCGCGGTGTTGGTCGCGAGAAGCGCCTGACGGACGCGCGAGTTCAGCCAGTAGCCCTGCTGGGTCTGGACGTTCTCCGATTCACCATAGCCACCCGACAGATCCCAGTCGATCGAGTCGGTGATGCCACCGCGCGCGCCGATGCGATAATCGAAGAAGGTGGTGGTGAAGTCGGAAATACGCGGACCCAGTTCGGTCGCACGACGCGACAAGGTCGTCGTGACGGTGCGATAGTTCGGGTCGGTCGGGCTGGTCGCGGTCGCCGCGGCGGCGCATTCAGCCGCCGAGAAGCGGGCGGTGTAGCCAACGCCAGGCGTGGTGTCGAAGGCGCAGAAGGCATTACGCTGGGCAGCCGACAGATAGGGGTTGCTGAGCGGAACCACGACCGAAATGCCGAAGGCACCCGACGGCGCGATGATCGTGCTGACGGTGTTCTTCGAGAAGATGCCCCGCGAATAGACTTCTACCGCGTCGCTGACTTCGTAGCGGCCCGCGCCGTACATGTTGAAGCGTTCAAACGGCGTCTGGAAGATGTTGAACGGGTTGAAGTTATAAGCATCGAACGCAGAGGTGCCGCGGAAAGCGCCACCAGCGGCCGTCACCTGACGGTTGCCCTGCACGGCGTTACAGGCTGGCTGTCCCGCAAGGCCGCAACCGGTCGTGATCGAATCGGCGCCGGTCGTGTTGACGTTGGTGAAACGCGACGGGGTCGACGTGCCCGAACCGCCGCCAAGGCCGGTGAAGGAATCGATCGAGACATTCGAGAACGGACGATCGCCCTGATAGACCGGGTCGGACTGCTGATAGCCAACCGAGAAAACCACATTACCGCGGCCATCATCGAAATTGGCGCCCAGCGTCACGTCGGCGCGGACATAATGACCATCGGCTTCTTCGGTCAGCTGGTTGGCGATATTCGCTTCCAGACCGGCAAAGTCGGACTTGGTCACGAAGTTGACGACACCCGAAATGGCGTCCGCACCATAAGTGGTGGAAGCGCCGCCGGTCAGCACGTCGACGCGGTCGATCAGTGCCAGCGGGATGTTGTTAAGGTCGAAACGGCCGTTCAGTTCGGCAGGCACCAGACGGTTGCCGTCGATCAGGACGATATTGCGGTTGGAACCCAGGCCGCGCAGGTTGACGAACGAAGCGCCGCCATTGCCGTTGTTGACGGCCGAACCGATGCTGGGAACGATGCCCGGAATTTCACGCAGAATTTCTTCGGCGGTGTTGTTCTGCTTCAGTTCGATCTGGTCGGCGGTGGTTGCCGTAACCGGGGTCGAACGCGCCAGATTGGGGTTCTTGATCAGCGACCCGGTAACGATGATGGTGTCGCCCATTTCGGCATCGGCAGCCTGCGGCGCGTCCTGCGCGATGGCGGCGGTCGCGATCAGCGACGCGCCCAGAATCGCGGGTGCGACGCTGGCACGCAAAAGTGCCCTTTTGGAAAATGTCTTCACGGTCCAGTCCCTTGCTCTGGAGGTTGGCAGATGGCCTGCCACTCTAATGCACCTACAGGGGGACATGGTGCCCGACAGCGATCCCCCCATATGGATAGGGGGAAACTGCGCGGGGCGAACGGCGCTGTAAAGCCGGGGAAAAGGGCATTCACCGCTTTTGAACGCCCCTGTATCATAAATGCAACATGAACGTGGCATGACTGTTTTACATGTGGTTAGCAATATAGTTGCACGGCGGTCCTGCGCCATGCAGCAATCATGCCGCGCGACCAAACAAGGCAGCCCTATTGTGGCGTTGCTCATGTTTGGATGGCGTTTGCAGGCGCGTATTGACCTTGCCTCTGGCGGGTGCATTGTAGAGGAACAATGTGTCCGACGTGATGGAGAGACGATTTATGGCGGGCTTGCGCGCACTGTTTTTGCTGGTCCCGCTCTGTATCGCGGCCCAATCTTCCGCTGCGCCGCAACGGCAACAGCCCCGACCCGAAATTTTCAATGACCTTCTGAAATGCCGGACGATCACAATCGATTCGGAACGGCTTGCCTGTTTCGACCGACAGGTCGGCGCAATGGATGCTGCGGCGCAACGCGATGAAGTGGTGGTGCTGGACAAGGGCGAACTGAACAAGACGCGCAAGACCCTGTTCGGCTTCTCCTTCCCCAAATTGCCCTTCCTTGGGGGTGGCGACGACAAGGAAGATGCGCCAGCCGAGGAAGGCGTCACCCATATCCAGGCGGTGATCGCATCGGTTCGCAGCCTGGGCTATGGCAAATGGCAGATCGGGCTGGACGACGGCGCGCAATGGATCACGACCGAAGCGATGACCGCGCGTGATCCCAAGGTCGGGCAGTCGATCGAACTGAAACGCGCCGCCATGGGCAGTTTCATGGGCAAGGTCGATGGCGGTCGCGCCGTAAGGATGAAGCGGATAAGCTGACGAGGCTATTGCCCGCTGGGCATCGGCCCGGCGAGCAAGAGCGGATCGATCCGCGCGTCATTCCACTTCATCCCCCAATGAAGGTGCGGGCCGGTAGCCCGCCCGGTCGCGCCGATCGCACCGATACGCTGTCCCTGCGATACATGATCGCCTAGCTTCACATCAATGCGCGACAGATGCAGGAACGCGCTGTTCAGGCCATGGCCGTGGTCGATCATCAGCAAATTGCCTTCCAGCGTGAAAGGCTTGTCGGCGGCCAGTATCACCACGCCGTCGGCCGGGGCCACGACCGGCGCACCGGTCGCCCCGGCCACGTCGACCCCGCCATGATAGGCGCCAGCCGTCCCCTGATAGATGCGCTGCGACCCGAACAGGCCCGATATCCGCCCCACTCGCGGCCAGACGAACCGTTGCCGCCACCCCGTGGCGTCTGTCACCACCGCCCGCGCTGCGGCGATCTGTTCCAGTTCCGGCTTGCGCAGCGCCAGAAACGCCTCGCTGCTTTTGGTGGGCCGCATCGGCGCATTGATCCGTTCGATCCGCCATGCACGCGGAGCGATGGCAATCGGGTGATCAAGCGTGCGGCCGTCGGCCAAGCGGGCGGTCAGTTGCCCGGTCGGCCCGGCGTCGCGATCAAAGGCGATCAGGAAACGGCCATCGCCATCGACCGGGACCAGCTTGCCATCCAACGTCAACGCCACCGTGCCCGCAGGGGCAGTGCCCAGCAGCACGCCACCCTGCGTCGCCGCCCCCTTGACCGTGAAGTCGGCGCGGTCGGGCAAGGGTGCGGCAGATGCGGAAACGCCCGCCAGCGCAATCAGCAGTACCGCCGCCCAGAGCCTCATCGGCCGCCATTCGCCCTGATTTCGGCCCGCGCAGAGGCTTCCGCATCGGCATAGGGTTCCTGCCGCGCGATGCTCCAATAGCGCAAATCCTCAAGCGCAATCTTCTGGCCGGTCACCGCGCACAGCACATGATCGCCCGCCTGCAGCACGCGGAAACTATAGGCCATATAATGGAGCCGGGCGACACGATCGCTGTTGGACATCAACATGGGTCAGACCTTCTGGCGCTTCACGAAAACAGATCCTTCTGCGGCTCTTCCGCCCCGCGCAGTTTGCGCGTCGGGCGTGGTGGAGCAGATATAGCGGTTGGGGCGGGCTTCTCAAGCGATGCCCCGCTATCCCCGACCGTCGCATCGACCGTCCCGTCCCGGAAATGCAGCGTCACCGCGCCTGCGGCCTGCGCCGCTGCGACCGACTGAACCAGCCGCCCGTCGGCCATCACCCGCGCATAGCCCCGCGCCAGCGGCAGGTCGGGATCAAGCGAGGCGAAATGGCGCGACACCCGGTCAAGCGCCGTCGCCCGGTCGCGATAGACGCGCGCCAGATAGTCAGGACGTGGCCGCAAACGGTCCAGCCGTTCGCTCGCCCGCTGGAGATATTGCTGAAGTAGCGCCGGTCGCAGCGCCCCGCCTGCTTGCCCCAGTTGCGCGCGCGCATCCGCAATCCGGTGCCGCAATCCGCTGCCCAGCGCGTCGGACAGCTGGTCCAGCCGTTGCCGCTGCGGCGCCAGCAACATATCGGGCGTCGGCATCAGCCGTGCCTGCATTTCCAGCCTTTCCCTGGCCTGCCCCGCCCCGCGTCGCACCGCGCGCCCGGCACGCAAGCCCATCTCGCCCAGCATCGCCAGCAGGTCCGCCCGTACCGGCACCGCCAGTTCCGCCGCCGCCGTCGGCGTGGGCGCGCGCATGTCGGCGGCATAGTCACACAACGTGGTGTCGGTTTCATGCCCGACCGCGGAAATGATCGGAATCGAACAGTCGGCGACCGCGCGCACGACGATTTCCTCGTTGAAGCTCCACAGATCCTCGATCGATCCGCCGCCCCGCGCCACAATCACGAGATCGGGCCGCGGCAGCCGCCCGCCCGCTTCCATCGCACTGAATCCGCGCACCGCACGCGCAATCTGTTCGGCAGCCCCCTGCCCTTGCACCAGCACCGGCCAGACCAGCACATCGGTCGGGCAGCGATCCGCCAGCCGGTGCAAAATATCGCGAATGACGGCGCCCGTGGGCGATGTCACGACGCCAATCGTGCGCGGCAGAAAGGGCAGCCGCCGCTTGCGCTCCGCCGCAAACAGCCCTTCGCCCGCCAGTTTCGCTTTCAGCTTCTCCAGCAGCGCCATCAGCGCGCCTTCGCCCGCCAACTCCATCCGATCGATCACGATCTGATATTTCGACCGGCCGGGATAGGTGGTCAGCTTGCCGGTGGCGATCACCTCCACCCCATCCTGTGGCGCAAAGGCCAGCCGCTGCGCCCCGCCCTTCCACATCACCCCGTCCAGCACCGCATTATCGTCTTTCAACGCCAGATACAGATGCCCGGACGCCGCCCGCTTGAACCCGGAAATCTCGCCGCGCAGCCGCACATGGCCGAAACGATCCTCCACCGTGCGCTTGAGCATCCCCGACAATTCGCTGACGGACAGCGGCGGCGCGTTGTCGCCCGCCCGTTCCTCCGCTAACAGGCGGCCCGAACTGTCATAGGCATCATATTCCGGGGACATGGGCGACATGAACATCCTTTTGCTTGGCGGCGGCGGCCGCGAACATGCGCTGGCGTGGAAGCTGGCGCAATCGCCCCGGCTCGATACGCTCTATGCCGCGCCGGGCAACCCCGGCATAGCCCAGCACGCGACATTGGTCGACCTTGCCGCGACCGATCATCGCGCCGTGCTGGATTTCTGCACCCGCCATTCGATCGGGCTGGTGGTGATCGGCCCGGAAGCGCCGCTGGTCGATGGCCTCGCCGACAATCTGCGCACCATGGGCGTGCCGGTATTCGGCCCCGGCAAGAAGGCTGCGCAACTCGAAGGGTCAAAGGGCTTTACCAAGGATCTGTGCAAACGCGCGAACATTCCGACCGCTGCCTATGTCCGCGTCACGTCCAAGGATGGCGCGATTGCCGCGCTGGACGATTTCGCGCTGCCGGTGGTGATCAAGGCCGATGGCCTCGCCGCGGGCAAGGGCGTGATCATCGCCGAAACGCGCGATGAAGCGCTGGACGCGCTCGACACCATGTTCTCCGGCGCGTTCGGCGCGGCGGGCGAGGAAGTGGTGCTGGAAGAGTTCATGAGCGGCGAGGAAGCCAGCTTCTTCGCGCTGACCGACGGCACCGCCATCCTGCCCTTTGGCTCTGCGCAGGATCATAAGCGGGTGGGCGATGGCGACACCGGACCGAACACCGGCGGCATGGGCGCCTACAGCCCGGCCCGCGTCCTGACCCCGGAACTCGAAGCCCAGGTGATCGAAACGATCATCAGGCCGACCGTCGCCACCTTGGCCGCAGAAGGCATGCCCTACTCAGGCGTGCTCTATGCCGGGCTGATGCTGACCGATCAGGGGCCGAAACTGATCGAATATAATGCCCGCTTCGGCGATCCCGAATGTCAGGTGCTGATGATGCGCTTCGACGGCGATCTGGTCGACCTGCTGCTCAGCGTCGCCCAGGGTACGCTGGCCAGCCAGGGACCAGTCGCGCTGGCCGATCGCACCGCTCTCACCATCGTCATGGCTGCCAAGGGCTATCCCGGCACCCCGGAAAAGGGCGGCGCGATCAGCGGCGTCGACGCGGCGCAGGCTGGCGGCGCACTGGTGTTCCACGCTGGAACCGCCGATCAGAACGGCACGCTGGTCGTCAATGGCGGCCGCGTCCTCAATGTGACTGCCACCGGCGATACGGTCGGCGCGGCGCAGGCGGCAGCTTACGCCGCAGTCGACGCCATCGACTTTCCCACCGGCTTTTGCCGCCGCGACATCGGCTGGCGCGAAGTCGCCCGCGAACAGGCATGAAGCCTTGCCGTCCGGGGCGACACCTATTTACATAGGCACGGCATAATCACGAAAGGCAGCGCGCGATGCAGGAATTTTTCATGGACTATGGCCTGTGGCTGTTGATCGGGCTGCTGGTGATCATCGGCCTCGTCTTTCTGCTGTCCGGCAAGGACAAGGCGCAGGACGCCCCGCAAGACATCGCACCCACGCCGCCCGCCCAGACCCCGCCTGCCGCTCTGGTGGAGCCGACACCCGCGCCCCCCATCGCCGCGCCGGTCGAACCCGTGGCCGCGCCGACAGCACCGATAGCCCCGATCGCGACTGCCCCCGAACCAGCGCCGGAACCCATGCCGGTCTCACCCGCCGCCACGGCCGCACCGGAAGGCGACGACGACCTGCTCCGCCTCAAGGGCGTGGGACCAAAGCTCAAGACATTGCTGATCGAACTCGGCGTCACCCGCTTCGCCCAGATCGCCGCCTGGACCGACACGGACCTCGCCGCGATCGACGCCAAATTGGGCAATTTCAAGGGCCGCCCGGTCCGCGACCAGTGGATCGACCAGGCCAAATATCTCGCCGCAGGCGACATCGCCGGCTTCGAAGCCAAATATGGCAAGCTGTAAGAATCGTTCTAGTGATGCGCGACTGATCGCAGTCTAAGCAGCGCGGGCCGGAACAGTGTCCGGCCCGATTGGCGCTGACGCAGAACGCATCGCCGCCCTACTGCCGACGAACCGCTGGACCAGCGCATGGCGTGCCGTCAACTTGCTGGCAACCGCCAGCAGCAGAAGCGACAGGACAAACATGGGGAGAGTATCTGCTCCCGCCATCATCAACACCGCCATCACAAGGGGATGCCACAGATAGAAGAACAAACTGTCCCGCCCGAGCGCATTGAGGGGCGCAAACGACAGTCGCAAGGCTGACAAGCGCGGCAACAGTGCGATCAACCCCAGGCACATCAGCAACCGCGCAGGCACGAAGGCCAGGTCGTTGTCGCTACCTTGGAGGGTGCTCCACCATATCATGCCCAACGCACCGGTCAGCAATACCACCCCCAGATAACGGCTCGGCAACCCTCGCTCCGCCACCAGCATTCCGAAGAAGAAATAGACAGGAAAGCGCAGGAAGCGATTGTCGGGCGACAACAGACTGTCGCCGATCGCGCCATGCCCCAGTCCAAAACTATACATGATCGCCAGACTGATCGGCGTCCCGACGGCAAGCAACTGGAGCGGCGAGAAAGGCACCAGTCGCGTCACCAGGATCAGGAAGAACAGGACCGGTATGTACCAAAGGTGAAATGGCGGACGCAGCAGTAACTCGATCGGCAGGGTCCAACTCACTGTCCAGCCGCTAACCAGTATATATATGAGTAGCGCGACCATCCATGGCAGCAGAATGCGATTGGCATAGCGACCAAAAATTCGCTCTGGCGGATCATGTCGCGTGCGGATGACATTGAGCAGATAGCCCGAAATGCCTATCATCAACGGCATGCGAAAACCCGCACCGACCCACATCGCCAGATGCGCCTGATGGGTCAGTTCCATGGCATGCCCTGCCATGACGAATAGAATCAGCACCCCTTTAATCAGGTCCACAGACGGATTTTTCGTCACCTGATAGCCCTATGTCCCCGATAATCTGGATAGAAACTGGCTACCGCCCTTGTCTTAAACATCCCGTTAAACGACACGCACAGACCAATTCTTTCGATGGCTTTTGCCCAACTGCAAATGCGTTCAAGACTGCCAGGATGGCCCTGAAGCGTCCCCTGAATTGGACGTTGGATGCGCGTCACACGCCCTCTGGTTCGTGGGGAGCAGTTCCGTCCACCGCGCGATCATCCTCTCTGCGGGGGAAAATGACATCGCCAACGGTCAGCGCCTGCAATTAGCCGCCCAATATCTCCCGCGCGCGCGGCGCAAGCCGTTCTGTTGCGGCTGCGTGGATGCCGGGCGCGGCGCATAGCAGGCCAAAGGCGGTTGGCCGGGGCCGGTTGAACAGCAATGGATCGCCCAGCGCATCGGTCACCATCGCGCCCGCCTCCTGACAGATGATCGCGGCGGCCGCTATGTCCCATTCATTGCCCCAGCGCACCGTGGCGACCAGATCAGCCTCATCGGCGGCAACCATCGCCATGCGCAACGCGATGCTGTTGGGCTTTTCGACCATCACCAGATCATTGTCGTTACGCGGCAATTGTTCGGCTGGCACCCGCGCGCCGGTGAGAAGCGTGCGCGATCCCGCGCGCAACGTCCGCCCATTGCGGGTCGCCCCATGCCCGGCCTGCGCGATCCAATATTCGTTGCGGGCAGGCGCGGCCAATATCCCCAGCCGCACCGCGCCATCCTCGACCAGCGCGACCGACACCGCCCAGCCGCGTCGTCCGCGCAGATAGTCGCGCGTGCCGTCGATCGGATCGACCACCCACACCCGCGACACGCCCAGCCGATGCACGGTATCGGCCGTCTCCTCCGACAGCCATCCCGCCCCCGGATCGATCGCGCCGAGCGAGGCGCGCAGCAGGCCGTCGACTTCCAGATCGGCATCGCATACCGGGTGGCCCGGCACTTTTTCCCACTGGCGCACGCGCGTTTCGCCACCCGCCCATAGCGCCAGCGCATGATCGGCCGCATCAGACACGGCCCCCACGATCGCGCGCAGGTCGATATCAGCCCCCGGCAACGGTCATCCCGTCAACGCGTAGCGTCGGCACATTCATGGCATAGCGGAAATGCAGGTCATTGGCGGGTATCAGGGAACGGAACATCGCCTTCAAATTGCTGGCGATGGTGATTTCGGACACCGCGTTGGTCACCGCGCCATTTTCGATCAGGAAGCCAGCCGCCCCCCGGCTATAATCGCCAGTGACGCCGTTGACGCCCATGCCGATCAGTTCGGTGACATAGATGCCGCGCTTCACGTCCGCCATCAGGTCGCCGGGGGATATGCTGCCCGGCTCCATATGGACGTTGGTGATGCTGACCCCCGGCGCGCCGCTGCCGCCACGGCTGGCATGGCCGGTCGGTTCCTGTCCCAACTGGCGTGCCGACGCACTGTCCATCAGCCAGCCGGTCAGCACCCCCTTGTCGATCAGCGCGCGCCGTTCGACCGGCAGCCCTTCGCCATCGAACGGGCGCGATCGCAGCCCGCGCGCCAGCAACGGATCGTCGATGATGGTGACGTTCGCGTCAAACAGCGCCTCGCCCAGCGATTCGAGCAGGAAACTCGATCGCCGCGCAATCGCCGGGCCGACCATGCCGCCAATCAGGTGCCCCACCAGGCTGGAACCAATGCGCGGATCGAAAATCACCGGCATCACGCCGCTATCGACCTTGACCGGATTCAGCCGCGCCACCGCCCGCTGGCCCGCCCGCACGCCGACCGCCTCGGCCTGGTCCAGATCTTCCAGATGACGCGCGCTGTGGCTGGCATAGTCGCGCTGCATGTCCGATCCGCTGCCCGCCAGGACGCTGGCCCAGGTCGAATGGCTGGTTGCGCCATAGGCGCCCGCAAAACCATGGCTGGTCGCCAGCGCAATCTGGCTACGCCCGCTCGACGCGCCCCCGCCCTCGCTATTGGTGATGCCCGGCACGGCGCGCGCCGCGTCCTCCGCCATCATCGCGCGTTCGCGCAGCGCAGCGGGTTCCGGCTCCTCGCTATCGGTCAGGTCCAGCGCGGGCGGGCGCTTCTTCATCAGCCGGTCTTGCGGGGCAAGGCCCGCATAAGGATCTTCGGGCGCCTCGCGCGCCATTGCCACCGCCCGGTCGACCAGCGTGCCGAGCGTTGCGGGGTTCATGTCAGACGCGGAAATGCTGGCCGACCGGTTGCCGATGAACACGCGCAGGCCGATCTCCTCGCCCTCCGACCGCTCGATATCCTCCAGCGCGCCAAGCCGCACCGATATGTTGGTGGAGGCATTGCAGGCATAGATGGCGTCGGCTGCGTCCGCCCCCGCCTTGCGCGCGGCGCTCACCAGATCCTGCGCGCGCGACTGGGCTTCTTCTAGGCTGAGCATGGAGGCAAGCTATTCCCGAAACGAAAAAACAATGGGTCGGCCTTACGCGCTTGGCTCGCGCGGGGCAACGCCCGCCAGCCAATGGTCGAGCAAGTGCCACGCCACCGCCATGCGCGGCGGCGCGATGAAGGGTGCGTCCGGCTCCCCGGCCATCGCCGCACGCACGCCATCGGCATCGCACCAGAAGGCGTCCTCAATCTCGGTCGAGTCCAGCGTCAGCGCGTCGCCCGCTGCCTGCGCGACGCAGGCGATCATCAACGACGACGGGAAGGGCCAGGGCTGGCTCATCACATAGCGCACGCCATGGACGCGGATACCCGCTTCCTCGAACAATTCGCGCGCCACCGCTTCCTCGATCGTCTCGCCCGGCTCGATAAAGCCCGCGAGCGCCGAATAGCGTCCTGGTGGCCAGGCATGCTGGCGGCCCAGCAGCACCTTGCCCTCATATTCCGCCAGCATGATCGACACCGGGTCCACGCGTGGAAAATGCTCCGCCTGACACGCCCCGCACTGGCGCGCCCAGCCTGCCTTGACCGGCGCAGTCCGCCCGCCGCAGACCGCGCAGAAGCGGTGGCGCACGTGCCAATGCAGCAAACTGCGCGCTGTCCCGTAAAGCGCCAGTTCCTGCGCTGACACTTGCCCTGCCAATGCCCGGCTACGGGGCGTCGCTCCCGAACCGCTCGTCAATTCGACCAGCAATTCAGCGAAGATCGGTCGTCCCGCCGGATCGACGCCCAGCAGCACATGATCCTCGACCATCGCGCCGCCATCGATCGGCTCCAGCACCAGCGCGCCATCGACCTCGACCGGCTCCAGCCCGTCCAACACCAGCACGCGCGCTGCCGGATCGGCAAATGTCTCCGCCAGCAACGCAGGGTTCGAGCGGATATGGTCGACACGATCGAGCGTGCCGCCGACAAAGCCGGGCGGGTCATCGAGCCGGGGGTCAGTGCCGTGCATCCGCATCCTTCTCCTTCAACACCGCCTGCGCCGCGCGGGCGAATAAAGTGGGCAGGCCCGCATCGGCAATGCGTTCGACCGGCCACCATTCGCCTGCGCCGGACGGGACATGATCCTGCTCCACATGGGTGGTATGAACGGTCAGCGCCAGTGAGAAATGAGTAAAGACATGGGCAACCGGATCGGCCAGCGTCCGCCAGTCCCCGGCAAAAGGTGGCGCGGCGTCGGGTTCAGCGCTCCAGTCGGAACTGGGCAATGCCCGCATCCCGCCCAGCAGCCCCTTGTCCGGACGGCGCACCAGCCAGACATGACCGTCCGCCCGCTCGATCCACCAGCCATGACCGTTACGATGCGGCCGCGTCTTCTTGGCCGCCTTGACCGGATAGGCGGCGGGGTCAGCCGTGCGCACTGCCGCACAATCGTCCCGCAACGGGCAGATGCCGCACGCCGGATTACGCGACGTGCAGATGGTCGCGCCCAGGTCCATCATCGCCTGCGCAAAATCCCCCGCCCGCGCATCGGGCGTGATCGCATCCGCTGCCGCGCGGATCGCCGGGCGGGCCGCTGGCAATGGCGTATCGATGGCAAACAGCCGCGCCACCACCCGCTCGACATTGGCGTCCACCACCACCGCGCGCCGCCCAAAGGCGATCGCCGCGACCGCAGCGGCGGTATAGGCGCCCACCCCCGGCAGGGCGCGCAACCCCTCCTCCGTATCGGGGAAATGCCCGCCATGATCGCGCACCACCGCACGCGCGCAGGCCAGCAGGTTGCGGGCGCGGGCATAATAGCCAAGCCCCGCCCAGGCCGCCATCAGATCGGCATCGTCTGCCGCCGCCAGTGCCTCTATGCTGGGCCAGCGCGCCGTGAATTTCGCGAAATAGGGGCCGACCGCCGCCACCGTCGTCTGTTGCAGCATGACTTCGGACAGCCAGACCCGATAGGCGTCGGTCGCATTGGCGCCGGGCAGCGCGCGCCAAGGCAGGCGCCGGGCATGGACATCATAATGGGCCAGCAGGTCGGCTGCTATTTTTACCCCGTCTTTTACCATGTCACCCTCGACGCGCATGGCGGCGCTATGCCATGGTGCGGCCCATGACGGAACGCCCCCCGACACCCAAAGTGAAAAGTCGCGCCATTCCTGCGGCGGAGCGGCCGCGCGTCGGCGGATCGCGGCGAATCGCCGATCTGATGCCCGACATTGGCCGCGCCGCCTTCCGCAAGTTCGGCTTCGTCCAGTCGAGCATCGTCACCCGCTGGTCGGAAATCGTCGGCAGCCATTATGCCAGCATTTCCGCACCCGAATCGATCCGCTTCCCGGTCGGGCAAAAGGCTGGCGGCACGCTGCAACTCACGGTCATGAGCGGCCATGCGCCGATGGTCCAGCACATGGTGCCGGACATCATCGAACGGGTGAACCGCTTTTTCGGCTATGCCGCCGTGGCGAAAGTGGCGATGCGGCAGGGCGAAATCATGCCCAGTCCCGCCGAGCGCCGCCCGCCGCCCCGCAATCTCAAGCCCATTCCGGTCGAACTGGGCGATTCGCTGCGCGACATTGGCGACCCGGAATTGCGCACGGTGCTGGAATCGCTGGCGCAGGGACTTGCCAACAGCAGCGGCCTGCCCAAAATCGGATAATCGTTCGGCTGGCGTTCAGCACCAGTCATTAACTGGACTTGGCTCATGAAAAAGCTGCTTTCCCTCGCCCTTCTCGCCCTCCCCGTCGCCGTCCTGGCCGCGCCCGCCGCCAACTGGGTCGACCGCGTCACCGTCTCGGCGATCGGCGGCCATGCCATGGGCAATCCCGCCGCGCCTACAAAGCTGGTAGAATATGTCAGTTACACCTGTAGCCATTGCGCCCATTTCGTCGGCGAAGCGAGCGCCCCGCTCAAGGCCGATTATGTCAAAAGCGGCAAGGTCAGCGTCGAAGTGCGCAACGCCGTGCGCGACAAATATGACCTGACCGCCGCGCTGCTTGCCCGCTGCGGCGGCCCGGCGCGCTTCATGGGCAATCATGAAGCGCTGTTCGCCAATCAGGATGCGTGGATGGAACAGCTGCTTGCCTATGATCGGGACGCGGTGAAGCCGACCGAACAGATTGCGGCGCTACGCGACATCGGCCAGAAAACAGGCCTCTACACGCTGATGGCCAAGCGCGGCTACACGCCCGCCCAGTTGAATGCCTGCATCGCCAGCCCCATGGCGATGAAGCAGGTCATGGCGATGACCGACGAGGCATGGAACAAGGTGAAGATCAACGGCACGCCCGGCTTCACCATCAACGGCGCGCTGGTCGCCGGATCGGACTGGGGCAAGCTCCAGGCTGCATTGCCCCCCGTCGCCCGCTGATCTAATAAAGCCGTCAACCCGCCCATAATCGGAGTCTTGCCCGTCGTGAAAGCCTTGTCCGGTGTCGTCCTTATCGCCCTGTCCCTCACCCTTGCCGCCTGCGGCAAGAGCGAAGAGGGCGCCGCGCCCAAGGGCGAAGCCATTGCCGCCGTCGCGCCGCCAGCGGGCACCAGCTGGTCGGAAACCATCGCGGCGACGCCAGAGGGCTATTTCGTCATGGGCAATCCGGCGGCCAAGCTGAAGCTGGTCGAATATGGCTCCTACACTTGCAGCCATTGCCGCGACTTTTCCGTCGAAGCGTCGGAGGAGATCAAGAAGCTAGTCGACACCGGCAAGATGAGCTTTGAATTCCGCACCTATGTCCGCGACCCGATCGACATTTCGACCGCGCTGCTTGCCCGTTGCGGCGGCAAGGACATCTTCTATCCCCTGTCCGAACAGTTTTTCGCGAACCAGAACGCGATGTTCGAAAAGGCGCAGGCTCTGGGCGACCAGCCCTATCAGGCGTTGATGAGCGCCCCGCCGGCACAGCGTTTCGGCCGGCTGGCCGGTGCGCTGGGCCTGATCGATTTCGCCAAGCAGCGCGGCATTGCCGAAGATCAGGCGAAACAATGTCTGGCCGATACCGGGGCAGCCGAAAAGCTGGCCAAGGGCGTCGAAACAGCCAACAGCCAGTATCAGATCACGGGCACGCCCAGCTTCCTGATCAACGGCGTGCTGGTCGACAATGTCGCCAACTGGGCGACGCTTCAGCCCAAGCTCAAGGAAGCAGGCATCTGATTGCGCGTCGGGGGGCGGACATCAGCGCCTGAGCGCATGAAGGCGGGGGCGGCCGCACGCCTCCCCTGCGCGGCCTTGTTCTGCGCCGCATTGCGGCCTTGGCGCAGACAACAGCAATGCAGATAAAGCGGCTCAAGCTTTCCGGCTTCAAAAGCTTCGTCGATGCGACCGAATTGCGCATTGAACCCGGCCTGACCGGCATTGTCGGCCCCAATGGCTGCGGCAAGTCCAACCTGCTGGAAGCCATACGCTGGGTCATGGGCGAATCCAGCGCCAAATCCATGCGCGGCGGCGGCATGGAGGATGTGATCTTCGCAGGCACCGCCACCCGGCCCCAGCGCGATTTTGCCGAAGTCTCGCTGCTGACGGTGCAGGAACAGGGTGAGCTTTTTTCCGCCGTCGATATAGGCCCGGACGGCGAACTGGAGGTCACCCGGCGGATCGAGCGCGGCGCAGGCAGCGCCTATCGCGCCAATGGCCGCGACGTGCGCGCCAAGGATGTGTCGCTGATCTTTGCCGACGCCGCCACCGGCCCGCACAGCCCGGCGCTGGTCAGCCAGGGCCGAATCGCCGCCGTCATCGCCGCCCGGCCCCAGGAGCGGCGCGCCATGCTGGAGGAAGCGGCCGGGATTGCGGGCCTGCATGTCCGACGCAAGGACGCCGAGCAGAAACTGCGCGCGGCCGAAACCAATCTTGCCCGGCTCGCCGAAATATTGCTCGACATGGACGCGCGCGCCAATGCCCTGCGTCGTCAGGCCCGCGCCGCCGAACGCTATATCCGCCTGTCCGATCAGATCAGGGTCGCCGAAGCGCGCGCCCTTTTCGCTCGCTGGCGTGAGGCCCATGCCAGCGCCGAAACCGCCCGCGCGCAGGCGAAAGAGGCTGAGGCCGCCGTCGCCGCCGCGCAGGACGCGCAACTCGCTGCCGCCGCGCATGCCCAAGCCGCGCTGGCCGCGCTGGCCGAGCGTCGCGCCGCCGCCCAACGCGCGCGCGATGACGCCAGTGAGGCTGGCCATCGCCTCGCCACGCTGCGCACCGAGCGCGACGGCGTGGTCCGGCGGCTGCATGATCTGGCCCAGCAGGCCGCCCGGCTGGACGAGGATCGCGCGCGCGAAGGCACGCTCGCCAATGACGCCGCTGACGCCATCGCGCGCCTTACCGCCGAAATCGCGAGGTTGAAGGCGCGCATCGCCGAAACCGAAAAGCTGCGCCCCGATTTCGCCAGCCGCATCGCCAGCGCCGAGGACAGCGCCCGCGACGCCGAACTGGATCTGGCCAAGGCGATGGCAAAGCAGGCAGGCGAGCAGGCCGAACTGCGCGTCGCCGAAGCGGCGCTGGTGGCCGCGCGCAACCGGCTGGAGCGCGCGGAACGCGAGGTTCAGCGCTTGAGCGGCGAAGCCGCCGCCCTGCCCGACCCCGCACCGCTGGAAGCGCAGCGCGCCGCCGCCATCGCTGCGCAGGAACAGGCCAACGTCGCCCGCGATGCCGCAGAAGCCGCGATCCATGCCGCCGAAGCCGCGCGCCAGTCGGCAAGCGAGCAACGTGCCTCTGCCGAAGGCGCGCTCTCCGCCGCGCGCGCCGCACTCGCCGCGCTCGACAGCGAAGCGGCTGCGCTCAAACGCGCGGTAGATAGCGGTCCCGGCGGTCGTACCCGTGCGCTCGATCAACTCAAGGCCGCGCCAGGCTATGAACGCGCTTTGGCTGCTGCGCTGGGCGACGATCTGGAAGCGCCGATCGCCCCCGACGGCAAGCGCCGCTGGGCCGGCGCGCCGTCGCTGATAAGCGACCCCAAACTGCCCGACGGCTGCGCGCCACTCGCCGCCCATGTCACCGCCCCGCCCGAACTCGCCCGCCGTCTGGCCCAGATTGCGGTCTCCGACAGGGATGAGGGCCAGCCCCTTGCCGTGGGCCAGCGCCTTGTCACCCGTGATGGCCAGTTGCGCCGCTGGGACGGCTATGTGGCGATGGAAGGCGGGGCTGCGGCGGCGGAACGACTGATCCGGCTCAACCGGCTGGAGGCGATCGCCGCGAACCGCCCCGCCGTCCAGGCGCAGGTCGATGCCGCCAGCACCGACCAGCAGCAGGCCAAGGCGCGCGAACAAAGTGCCAGCGAATCGCTCGCCAGCGGCCGCACCCAGCTTGCCCAGGCCGATCAGGGCTTGCGGATCGCGCTGCGCAGCGCTGACGAGGCGACCACTGCGCTGGAACGGCTGGCCGGGCGGCGCGAAGGGATTGAGGAGCGATTGGCCGAGGCGCGGCGCGACGCCGATGCCGCCCGCGCCGATCATGACAGCGCGCAATCGGCCCGCGCCGCCATGCCCGACGGCGCGCACACGCGCACTCTGGTCGCCACGCTGGCGCAGGCGAGCGAAAAGGCGCGCGCCATCGTCAGCCAGCTACAGGCCGATCAGGCCCTGGCCGACCGTGCCCTGTCGAGCGACCGCGAACGGCAAGCCGCCGCCGATGCGGAGATCAAGGGCTGGCGCGCCCGCGCGGGCGAAGCGGCCAAACGCATCGCCGCCATGGTCGCACGTGGCGACGAGATAGCCACCGAACGCGCCACCATCGCGGGCCAGCCCGACGCGCTGGCGCAGGCCATCGCCGCGCTGGACGATCAGGGCGCGACGCTGACCGCTGCCGCCGATGCTGCCCGCCATGCCGAGCAGGACGCCGAAGCTGCCTTGCGCCAGGCCGAGCAGCGATCCGCACAGGCTGGCGAATTATTCGCCGCTGCCCGCGAAGCGCGCGCCACCGCCACGGCCCGCGCCGAATCCGCGGATGAACGGCGGATCGAAACCAACCGGCTGTCGGGCGAACGTTTCGAATGCCCACCCCCGCTCTTGCCCGAAAAGCTGGGCTTTGCCAGCGCCGACATCCGCCTCGCCCAGACCGAACAGGCCGACCATGACCGCTTCACGGCCGATCGCGAGCGGATTGGCCCGGTCAATCTCGTCGCGGCGCTGGAACTGGAGGAACTGGAGCAGGTGCAGGCCAGCAGCCGCGCCGAAAGCGAGGAACTGACCCAGGCGATCCATCGCCTGCGCGGCTCGATCGGCAGCCTCAACCGCGAAGGCCGCCAGCGCCTGCTCGCCGCGTTCGAGGCGGTCGACGCCCACTTCCGGCGCCTCTTCACCACCCTGTTCAATGGCGGTCAGGCGCATCTGGAACTGATCGACAGTGACGATCCGCTGGAATCGGGGCTTGAGATCATGGCCCAGCCACCGGGCAAGAAGCTGGCTGCGCTCACCCTGCTGTCGGGCGGGGAACAGGCGTTGACCGCCGTGGCGCTGATCTTCGGCCTGTTCCTTACCAATCCCGCGCCGATCTGCGTGCTCGACGAAGTCGACGCACCGCTGGACGACGCCAATGTCGAGCGCTTCTGCGACCTGCTCGACGCCATGGTCGCCCAGACCCAGACCCGCTACCTCATCGTCACCCACAATGCCGTCAGCATGGCGCGGATGCACCGCCTGTTCGGCGTCACCATGGTCGAACGCGGCGTCAGCCGCCTCGTTTCGGTCAACCTCCAGAGCGCCGAAGCCTTGCTGGCGGCCGAGTGATTTTTGTAGTTACAAAAATTCTTGACGAATTTCTGTAGTTATGCAAAATGGCAAAGCGTTTTTGTCCACCCTGGAGCGCGTCGCGTAACTACGTTCTAGGGGCATGAAAATGGAATTGAGCTTCGATCCGGCAAAGCGATTGAAAACCCTACAGGAACGGGGATTGGATTTCGCTGATGCCGCGCAGGTTTTTGACGGTCCGTCCTACACGGTGGAGGACGATAGATATGACTATGTTGAGCCGCGTTTTCAGACTTATGGCCTGATGAACGACAGGCTCATTACGGTGGTCTGGACGCCGGTTGATGGTGGAATCCGGGTCATCTCCATGAGGAAATGCAATGACCGAGAGCAGAAAGCCTTTGCCCGCAGATTGGGATGATGATGACATTCCCGAATGGACGGAGGAGATATTTGACCGGGCGGAATTTCGCATCGGCGATAGGGTTATCCGCCCCGCCACTGGCACGCTGACCCGTCCCGGCCGCCCCAAATCGGACGCCCCCAAACAACAGGTAACCCTTCGCCTCGACGCTGCCGTACTGGACGGTTTCCGCGCCACCGGGCCGGGCTGGCAAAGCCGGATCAACGCCGAACTCCGCAAGGCGCTCGGCCTTTAATCCTTAGCCCGCCCTAACCAGCCCTTCATTCGCCGGAAGAGGCCACGTTCGCTGATCGGCTCGAACATTTCGTCCGGCCCTTCGGGGTCCAGCACCTCATGGTCGGCCAGCCAGGCCTGTACGTCATTCAAATCTGGCGTCTCATAGGGACGCAGCGTCCGGCCAGGCTTCTGGCGCATTTCCTCTATCCCCGCGACCAGCCCGCGCTGCGCGACGACGCGCGCCACCCGCTCCACCGGCAGGTCGAGATGCTCGGCGATCAGATCGTCGCGGATCGCCCTGATCCTGTCCTGCCAGCCAGCATTGGCGGGCAGCGCGGTATCGATCGTCACGTCGCATTCGGTGTCCAGCCGCATCGAGCGGTTGTTCATGTTGGATGAACCGACCCGGATCAGCCGGTCATCGACGATCAGGATCTTGGCATGGACATAGATGGGAACGCCGCGCGTCGTGAAGGGATGATAGATGCGCAGCCGCCCATGGACGTCGCGCGCCTTCAAAGCCTCGAACAGACGCGCCCGCGCCGAATCCATCGCCTGCTGCTCCAGCCAGCCATCGGCCTGGGTCGGATTGATGATGACGATGTCCGGCCCGTCCGCTTCGTCCAGACGTTTGGCGATCGCTTCGGCAATGCGGCGCGACGCGAAATATTGGCTTTCGGCATAGATGCAACGCTGCGCCGCAGCGATCTGGTGGCAATAGAGCCGCTCGATCTCGATCAGTTCCTCCTGATCGTCCATTTTGGGCGCGGAGCGGGAAATGGCGACATCGACATCGGTGAATTGCACCGGCAGATGGTCGGGCCAGCAATCTTCCACCCCCTCGACCGGAGCCAGCGCATCGCCGCCCGCCCCGACCCAGCGATTGCGGGCATGTTCCCCGAGCGCCGCGGCGACAGGTCCGGTCAGCGCCGTGGTCGCATCGTGCCAGGGGCCATAGGGCGACCCATCGGGATGCAGCCGACCCGGTTCTTCATCGCGATGATGGCGCGTGTCCCATCGGTCGCCAGTCATGTCGATGCCGCCGCAAAAGGCGAAACAATCGTCAATCACCACGATCTTCTGATGGTGGGAGGCCGCGGGCGGATGATGACTGTCCAGCTTCACCGTCACGCGCGGATGGGCCATCCATTTGAGCGTCGTGAACAGGTTGGTCGGCCGCACCATCGACTTCATCGCGCCGACATCCCAACGCAGCAGGAAGATTTCCAGATCCGGCGTACGGTCCACCAGCCAACTGATGAAATCGCCGATCACCACCGGCGCGCCATCATGGACCTCATCCTCGCGCACCAGGCTGATCGCGGCGTCGAAATCCCAGCCGATCAGCATGATCCGCCGTTTCGCCTTGAGCATCGCCGTGCGGGCATGGCGGAAATAGGCATCGGCGTCGATAATCGTGCTGGCGCGCGTCGCCCGTGCGATCTGCCAGCAATCCTCTCCGGCGACGGGGCCGGCAATTGGCGCGCTCATGCGCTGCCGACCACTAGGCATCCCAGAAACATCAGCAGTCCGGCAAAGCGGTTGGATCGGAATTTGACGAGTGGATCGAGACCATCTTCGCGCAGGGTGGCGACCTGCCGCAGCAGATGCCCCGCCACCGGCAGCAATGCGGCCAGCGCCAGCATCTGGGGCCGCACCTGCCAGATCGCCCCGCTCCACAGGCCGAGCGCACACAGATAACAGAGCGCCACGCCCAGCCGGACGTGCCGCCCCATGGATAGGGCGCTGGAACCAATGCCGATCAGCGCGTCGTCCTCCCGGTCCTGCAGCGCGTAGATCGTGTCATAGCCCACAACCCAGAAAATGGTTCCGGCATAGAGTGAAATTCCCGGCAGCGTCAGCGCGCCCATCACCTCGCTCCACCCGACCAGCGCCGCCCATGAAAAGACGAGGCCAAGCCAGACTTGCGGCCAGCCGGTGATCCGTTTCATGAAGGGATAGGCCGCGACCAGCGCCAGCGACGCCAGCGCAACGACCTGGGCATAGAGGCGCAATTGCAGCAGCACGATCAGCCCGACCAGACATAGCGCAACCAGCCACAGCCAGGCCGTGCGCAGCGTCATCGTGCCGCTCGCCAGCGGGCGCGCGGCCGTGCGCGCCACTTTGCGGTCGAGATCGCGATCGACGATATCGTTGAATACGCAGCCAGCGCCGCGCATCGCGATGCTCCCCGCCAACAGCCAGAGTATCAGCGGCCAGCGCGCAAAGCCGCCCCCCGCCAGCGCCACCGCCCAGGCCCCCGGCCAGAAGAGCAGCCACCAGCCGATGGGCCGGTCGAACCGCGCCATCTGCACCAGCGCGCGCGGGGTGTCCGGCAGCCGCGCCAGCAGCCCACGCGCCTGGCTGTCGGGAACGATGGTCTGGCTCAACTGACGCACTCCATTCGGGCCGACTTGTCGACGCCCCGTTCTTCTCTAAAGACTCCCATAGCCTCCGGGCAAGTTTCGTCGAACGGAAAGCGCATCATGACCGCAACTCCCGCCTGGCCGCCACAAAGCGCGCCGCGTCTGCATGTCGAAACCCAGTTGGGGGATGGCGTGTCGGTGCCTGTCGATGGCAATCCGGCCCATTATCTGATCAGCGTCATGCGGGTGAAGCCCGACGACATCGTCCTGCTGTTCGACGGCCGGTCGGGCGAATGGGCCGCCCGCGCCCGCGACATCCGCAAGCGCGACCTGATCCTTGAATGTATCAGCCAGACCAAAGCGCCCGAATCCGTCCCGGATTTCTGGCTCTGCTGCGCCCCGATCAAGAAGGGCCGGATAGATTTGATCGCTGAAAAGGCGTGCGAACTGGGCGTGGCCAAGCTCCAGCCGGTCCTCACTCGCCGCGCCGTAGTGGACAAGCTCAATCTGGATCGTTTGCACTCCCATCTGGTCGAGGCCGCCGAACAATGCGGCCGTACCAGCCTGCCGGATCTTGCCACGATGGTGAAGCTCGATGCGTTGCTGCGCGACTGGCCGCAGGACCGTCACCTGTTCTTTGCCGATGAAACCGGCGGCGCACCGCTGGCCGCAGCCTTTGCCGCCCACCCCGGTCCCGCCGCTTTCCTGATCGGGCCGGAGGGCGGATTCGATCCTGCCGAACGCGAAGCGATCCGCGCCCACCCGCGCGCCGTGGCGGTTTCGCTTGGTCCCCGCATCCTGCGCGCCGAAACCGCTGCCATCGCCGCAACGGCAGCGTGGATGACGCTGAACGGGGACTGGCACTAAGTTTCATTTCGCTATTGGATTGAACCGTTTATAGACAGGCCCTATCTGATCAACGCCAGTCGCTGTTTGACCGGCCGAGGGGAAGCATTAAGGGCGGGGCATGAGCACCAGAACCGACTCAGCGGGTGAAGATCCCGTCATCGAAAGCCGCGACCAGTTGATCGCGGCCTTTGCAAAGGGCGAAAAGCCCAAGGATCGCTGGCGCATCGGCACGGAGCACGAGAAATTCGTCTATAACCGCAAGGATCATCACGCCCCTTCCTATGAGGAAAAGGGCGGCATTCATACGCTGCTGATCGGCCTGACCCGTTATGGCTGGAACCCGGTGTTCGAGGGCGAGAATATCATCGCCCTGTCCGGCGCCGACGGCACGATCAGCCTGGAACCGGCCGGGCAGCTCGAACTGTCCGGCGCGCCGCTCGACAATATTCACCAGACCTGCGCCGAAACCGGCCGCCATCTGGAACAGGTGAAATATGTCGGCGACATGCTGGGCCTGGGCTTTCTGGGCCTAGGCATGTGGCCAGACAAGACGCGCGCAGACCTGCCGATCATGCCCAAGGGCCGGTATGAAATCATGCTGCGGCACATGCCGCGCGTCGGCTCCATGGGGCTGGACATGATGCTGCGCACCTGCACCATCCAGACCAATCTGGACTATGGCAGCGAAGCGGACATGGCCAAGAAGTTCCGCGTCTCCCTCGCCCTGCAACCGCTCGGCACCGCGCTGTTCGCCAATTCGCCCTTTACCGAAGGCAAGCCCAACGGCTTCCTCTCCTACCGCAGCCATATCTGGTCGGACACCGATCCGCGCCGCACCGGCATGTTGCCCTTCGTGTTCGAAGACGGCTTTGGCTATGAACGCTATGCCGACTATGCGCTCGATGTGCCGATGTATTTCGTCTATCGCGACGGCAAATATATCGACGCTTCGGGCCTGTCGTTCCGCGATTTCCTGAACGGCGAACTGTCGGCCCTGCCGGGCGAAAAGCCCACGGAGAAGGATTGGGAGGATCATCTTTCCACCGCCTTTCCCGAAGTGCGGCTCAAAAGCTTCCTTGAAATGCGCGGCGCCGATGGCGGACCCTGGGGCCGCATCTGCGCCTTGCCCGCGCTCTGGGTCGGCCTGCTCTATGATCAGGGCGCGCTCGATGCCGCCTGGGATCTGGTCAAGGACTGGAGCATGGAAGATCGCCAGATATTGCGCGATTCCGTGCCGCGCCTCGGCCTTGATGCGCCGGTCGGCAAGGGCCGCACGCTGCGCGACATCGCCCGTCCCGCGCTCGACATTGCGCGTTCAGGCCTCGCCGCCCGCGCCCGTCTCAATACGGCAGGCGACAATGAAACCGGCTATCTGTCCGATCTGGAAGAGGTCGTGTCGTCCGGCAAGACCCACGCTGAACGGCTGCTGGACCGCTATCATGGCGAATGGGGCGGCGACGTCAGCAAAATCTATGCGGAAGAAAGCTTCTGATCGCGCGATGCGGGCGGCTTATTCGGCTGCCTGAATCACCGCGGCGGCGGGGCGCTTGCGTCCCGTCACCCACGCGAAGAAGCGCGGCACCGGCGCGTTGCGCTCCATCCAGTCGCTATAGGCGCGATAATCGGGGTCGGCGGACAGATGCTGTTCTTCCGTCCGGGCGCGCCAATAATAGACCGCATTGGTGAGCGCCAGCATCGCGCAATTGCGCACTATGTCGGTCATGGACCCGGACACGCTCAGAAAAGGCAGCGCCGAAAACCACCAGAACAGATTTTTCGCCAGATAGGCCGGATGCCGGGTCCAGCGATAGGGACCGTGCGTCAGGATGCCGCGATGGGTCAGGTTGGAAAAGCGCAGGCCGAACGCCACCGTCGCCCAGGCATAGATGCCGGTCAGCAGCACCAGCCATCCACCCAGCGCCCATTGCAGCACGCCCGACCCTTGCGTCCAATAATCCCATTCCGCTCCGCCCGCATGATAATCAAGCGGTCCCCCGCCCCCCATCAGCACGAACGGCGGATAGCAGATCAACGCCGCGACCCAGCCCGCCAGATAGGGGTTGGCGGTGCGGATATGCGAATCCAGCGGCTTGAAGGTCAGAATATAGCCGACCGTGGCAAGGCACACGTCGATCATGAACATGACCGCAATCAGGAAACCGGCCATCGCCACGGGATTGGCGAAGGCCTCCTCGATCCGCCAGTCCACGACATTGGCGAAATTGCCGGGCACGATGGAGACCATGAAAGCCAGGAAAAAGCCCTTCACCGTCCAGGCGCGGGCATGGTGGGCGACCTGGCGCATGTCGGGCGCGCCCGCCGCGCCGCCGATCACCCATTGGCCAAAACTGTAACTGGCGTCCTTGGGGTGCACCAACCGCCGGTCGATCCAGATGATGTAGGGGATGGACAAAGCGAGCAGCCAGGGCGCTGCAGCGGTGAACAGGTCCATCGAAAATCGGTAGTTGCCGTTCCAGTACCAGCGCGCGATGCAATAGAAGATCGCAATAGCGAGCCAGGTCGCCCACAATCCCGCAATCTTGACGATGCTAATGTCCAGCACGTCGCGCACGGGACGCGCCGGGCCACGCCAGTCGATGCCGGTCGATGCGTTGCGATGCACCTTGTCCACCATCAGCGACCACAGCACCATTGGCAGGCCGCAGGCGACGACCGCGGCCAGCCCGGCATTGGGACCGTCCATGCCGTAATGGCGCGCTACCAGCGTCCAGAGGCCAAGGCCGACAAGGCCAGCGATGCCCACGCCGTGGCTGACGGCGGATTTGGGGCAGGGATCGACGGAATCGCGCATGGTCGCTGCTCTAGCGCAAAAGGGTAAGCAAGCGGTGAAAGGCATGGCCCGCGACAACCGACAGGAATCATCTTAACCTGTAGCAAGGCCATGAACCCTTTTTATCTCAGTGCGTTATCTCAACCTAAGCTTCGACAATGGAGACAGGAGATGACGATTGCGGTGCGATTTCCCGATGGCAGCGTGCGCAACGTCCCTGCCCAGTTGAAGGAAGTCCCGGCCCTTGGCAGCGCCAATGGCCAACCAGTGTTTGAGCGTGTGCCGCTCAACTGCGATCCGGTCTGGCGTTTCCAGCGTGTCGGCGACGATTGGTACGCCGCGCCCCGCAGCGGCAGCCTTTCGGTGCTCAAGCCGATATTGCCCGAATGGTGGAGGACGGTACGGCATATGGGACTGGACGATTCGACGCCCCGCTCCGCCAAGCAAAGCCAGTCGCAGGGGCGACGCGGCCCGATCGACACTGCCGCCTGATGGGCCGGATTTGATTTCGCTCAGCCGCCCAGCACGTTGATGGTAAAGGCCAATATGCCAAGGTTGAACAGGAAGGCGGCAAGGCACTGAAACAATACGGTGCGCCGCACGCCGCTGTCAGTGATGGATATGTCGGACGTCTGGAACGTCATGCCCAGCGTGAAAGCGAAATAGAGAAAATCCCAATAGCCCGGCTCCTTCGTGTCCGGAAAATCCAGCCCGGCGCAGTCGCCGCCGCCCTTGTCCGCCCGATAGAAGATATGCGCGTAATGCATCGCGTAAATGAGGTTGGAAAATAGCCAGGCGACCAGCAATGTGGCCAGCAGCAACGCGACCACCCACGCCTTGGGCCCGCCATGCTGGCTCACGGCCACGCCGACCGCGACCAATATGACCAGGCTGACGATCCCGGTCAGCAACAGCATTAACTCCCGATTGGCGTCATTCGCCTGCGCCTTGCGCCGGATGGCGGCGGGATCGGCACGGATCAGCGGCACGACCGACACCATGAAAGCCAGCGCGGCGATGTCGAAACCCGCCATCACCGCTTCATGCCAGCGTAGCCAAAGACCAAGCGGCGCTGCCGTCACCAGCAGCGCCAGGAACATGCCATAACGCCAGGGGAAGATGGGCTGGCGGGAAATCGTGCGGCTCATGCGCCCTTCATAGCACGGCGGCGATCAGTCCGCGCGCCTGTGCTTCATTGGCCTCCAGATACCAGTTTTCAGGCGCTTTCTGGAGCAATTCCTCCATGCTGATGTCCGATCCCAGGATCAGATTCTGGAACCCTTCATTCTGGATCGCGATCGACGATTCAATCTCGTTCAGCGTCGCCTTCAACGTCGCGATGCAGGTGGAAAGCGGCCCTGACAGCTGGATATTCTTCGTGATCAGCCGCTCATGGATCATGATCCGGGTACCGCGCGTCACATAGCGATTTTCGGTGGCGAAAAAGCTCATGAAGGTCGCCCCCGCCGAATAGACTGCGGTTCGCCCCAGAAATACCAGCCGCCGTTCAGGATAAAGGTCGGAATGGAAACGAATATCCTCGCCCATCAACCGGGCAATTTCCGGGTCGCCGCCCAGGGTGGAAATTTCCACCACCACCAAACCCTGCTGCGGCGCGTTCGACAGGCAGTTCTTGAAATGCAGATACATGCCATGGTCGACCACCCCCGACAGCATGATCGATGGATATTCAAAATCCTTTGGGCCCAGCATCGGTGCGGTCATAAGCATTGTCGCGTCCTTGGAAGATCGGTGTCGCGCTGCACTACGCATGGGCGCGCAAAAGGTGCCGCGCTTTTACGCTGGCGCCGCGCGCGGGAGCCTGTAAAGAACAGATCATGACCATGGGGCAGCGGACATGATCGCGAAATTGAAAGGACGGCTCGACAGCACCGGGCTGGACCATGCCATCATCGATGTGGGCGGCGTGGGCTATCTGGTCGGCGCCTCATCCCGCACGCTCGCGGCGCTGGGCAGCATCGGCGAAGCGGTGACGATCCACACCGAAATGCTGGTCGCGGCAGATTCGATCCGCCTCGTCGGCTTCGCGCGCGCAGAGGAGCGCGACTGGTATCGGCTGCTCACCCATGTGCAGGGCGTGGGATCGCGGGTGGCGCTGGCGATCCTGTCCGCGCTCGAACCGCTCGAACTGCACCGCGCCGTCGCGATGGGGGACAAGGCGATGATCGCGCGCGCGAACGGCGTCGGCCCCAAACTCGCCCAGCGCATCGTCAATGAATTGAAGGACAAGATCGGCGCAACCCCGGCTGGTGGCCCGATCGACGCGGGCGGCGTCGCCATGCTGCCGACCGGCAGCTTCGCCGCCGACGCACTCTCTGCGCTCCAGAATCTCGGCTTCAAACCCCATGAAGCCAGCACCGCCGTCGCATCCGCCGAAGCCGAACTGGGCGATGACGCCAGCCTCGATGCGCTCGTGCGGCTCGCTCTGCGGAAGGCCGCGAAGTGATGCGGTTACACACCCGTCATGCTGAACTTGTTTCAGCATCCATTGGGCCGCACAAGCCGAAGGGGGGGGTCGATGAAGCAACCATGCGTCTATATCCTCGCCAGCCAGCCCTACGGCACGCTCTACATCGGCGTGACGTCCAACCTGATCGGTCGGCTGATGCAACACCGAACGGATGCACTGGCGGGCTTCACCAGCCGATATGGCGTCCATCGCCTCGTTCGCTTCGAGGCTTGCGATACGATGGAGCAGGCCATCCTGCGCGAGAAGCAGCTCAAGCGCTGGCATCGACAATGGAAGATCAATCTCATCGAATCGGAAAATCCCGATTGGGTCGATCTGGCGGTCAACCTCGGCTTGCCGCCGGTCCATCCACGATTGACGCACGATGGATGCTGAAACAAGTTCAGCATGACGAAGTTGGTGAGGGTCGCCCATGACCGAAGACCGCCTGCTCGCCCCCACTCGTCGCGTCGAGGATGTCGACGCCGCGCTGCGCCCGAAATCGCTCGACGAATTTATCGGGCAGGAAGCCGCGCGCGGCAATCTGCGTGTCTTTATCGAGGCCGCGAAGTCGCGGGGCGAGGCGCTGGACCATGTGCTCTTCTTCGGCCCGCCGGGCCTTGGCAAGACCACGCTGGCGCAGATCGTCGCCAAGGAAATGGGCGTGGGCTTTCGCGCCACGTCCGGCCCGGTCATCGCCAAGTCGGGCGATCTCGCTGCCCTGCTCACCAACCTCGACGAAGGCGACGTCCTGTTCGTGGACGAAATCCATCGCCTCAACCCGGCGGTGGAGGAAGTCCTCTACCCCGCGATGGAGGACCGCGCGCTCGACCTGATGATCGGCGAAGGCCCGTCCGCCCGATCGGTCCGCATCGACCTGCCGCCCTTCACCCTGGTCGGCGCGACCACGCGGCAGGGGTTGCTCACCACCCCCCTGCGCGATCGCTTCGGCATCCCGGTGCGCCTGCAATTCTACACCGTGCCCGAACTGGAACTAGTGGTGCGCCGCGCCGCCCGCTTGCTCGACCTTCCCATCACCCCCGACGGCGCTGTGGAGATTGCCCGCCGGTCGCGCGGCACCCCGCGCATCGCCGGGCGGTTGCTGCGCCGGGTGCGCGATTTCGCCAATGTCGCTGGCGTCCCCGCCGTCGATGCCAAGGTCGCCGACGCCTCGCTTCGGCGGCTGGATGTCGATGATCTGGGCCTTGACCTGATGGATCGCCGCTATCTGATGATGATCGCCGACATTTATCGGGGTGGCCCGGTGGGCGTCGAAACCCTCGCCGCCGGCCTGTCCGAAGCGCGCGACACGATCGAGGAAGTGATCGAGCCTTATCTCATCCAGCTTGGCCTCATCGCCCGCACCGCGCGTGGCCGTTGCCTCAACGGTCCGGGCTGGAAGCATCTGGGCCTCAACCCGCCGCAGGACGTCCAAAACGGGCTGTTCGACTGAGAAAAGCATGGCCGCTACGGCATGGCGGGGCTATAGCCATGGCCAAGATCAGGCGCGCGCCAGATGCGTCGGAACCGCAGGAGTCGAGCCTTGAGGGCCATCGAGACATTTCCCAACCTTGTCACCATGTTCTTCACGCGCGCCACAGAGCGCGGCGACACCCCCTTTCTGTGGCGCAAGAGCGGCGGGACATGGCATCCGCTCAGTTGGAATGAGGTCGCCCGCCGGGTCGCCGCTCTGTCCACCGCGCTCAAATCCCTGGGCCTCAAGCCCGGCGACCCGGTCATGCTGGTCAGCGAGAATCGGCCCGAATTCTGCATCGCCGACCTGGCGATCATGGCGGCAGGCTGCATCACCGTGCCGACCTACACCACCAACACCACGCGCGATCACCAGCATATCCTGACCGACAGCGGCGCCCGCGCCGTCATCGTCTCAACCGCCAAGCTGGCACAGGCGCTGATGCCCGCCGTCGTCCGCTCGCAGGCCAGCTTCGTCATCGGTATGGAGCCGTTGCGCGGCGCACAGGGGCAGGCGACCTGCCATCTGTGGGACGATCTGATCGCCGCCCACCCCACCGACGTCGCCGCCTGCGCCGCCGCCCAGACCGCAATCCGCCAGGATCAGGCCTGCATCATCTATACCAGCGGCACCGGCGGCGCGCCGCGCGGTGTGATGCAGCATCATGGCGCGATCCTGCTCAATGCCGAAGGCGCAGGCACCATCGTTGCGGAGGATTTCGGCTGGGGCGAGGAGACATTCCTCTCCTTCCTCCCCCTCTCCCATGCCTATGAACATAGCGGCGGGCAGTTCCTGCCCATGCTGCTGGGCGGGCAAATCTACTATGCGGAAGGGTTGGAAAAGCTCGCGAGCAATATCGAGGAAACCCGGCCCACCATCATGGTCGTCGTCCCCCGCCTGTTCGAAGTGCTACGCGCCCGCATCATCAAATCGATCGAGAAGCAGGGCAAATTCCCGACCTGGCTGATGGCGCAGGCGCTGCGCATCGGCGCAAAGGAACAGCAGGGCAAGGCCTCCGTCCTCGACCTGCCGCTAAAAGCCCTGCTTGCCCGCACGCTTCTTCCCAAGATCCGCGCCCGCTTCGGCGGCAGGCTCAAGGCGCTCGTATCGGGCGGCGCGCCGCTCAACCCCGATGTCGGCCTGTTCTTCGATGCTATGGGCCTCACCCTGCTCCAGGGCTATGGCCAGACCGAAGCCGGTCCCGTGGTCAGCTGCAACCGGCCCAGCGCGGGCATCGCCATGGACACGGTCGGGCCGCCACTCAAAGGGGTGGAGGTCAAGATCGCGGACGATGGCGAAATCCTCGTGCGCGGCGAACTGGTCATGCACGGCTATTGGCGCAACCCGGTCGAAACCGAAAAAGTGCTGAAAGACGGCTGGCTTCACACCGGGGATATTGGCGAATTCGATGCGAAGGGGCGCATTCGCATCACCGACCGCAAAAAAGACCTGATCGTCAATGACAAGGGCGACAATGTCTCCCCGCAAAAGATCGAAGGGATGCTGACGCTCCAGAATGAGATCGGTCAGGCGATGGTGCATGGCGACCGTCGCCCCTATCTGGTCGGCCTGATCGTGCCGGACGCTGAATGGACCCGCGAATGGGCGCAGGCCAATGGCGTCGTGCCTGCCGACGCGCATGCCAATCCGGCCTATATGGCGGCGCTGCGCGCGGCAGTGGACCGGGTCAATGCCGACCTGTCTGTGATCGAACGGGTGCGCCGCTTCATCCTGGCCGACGAACCCTTCACCATCGACAATGAGGAAATGACCCCGTCGATGAAGATCCGCCGCCATGTCATCCGTAAACGCTATGCCGATCGGATGGACGCGCTGTACAAGGCATGAGGGATTGAACGCTCTGCCTGTGCCGATCTTGGCCGCGATGGTCGCCAGCGCGCCATTGCACGCCGCAACGCCATCCGGCCCGGCCAGCATGGCCGAGCATCAGCGCCAGTGCGCGGGCAAGGATGGCTGGAGCGATCCCGCCCCTCCCGTCCGCATCTTCGCCAATATCTATGACGTAGGCAGTTGCGGCATCACGGTGCTGCTCGTCACCGGGGCGAAAGGCCATATAATGATCGACGGGGCCACCGCGCAGGCTGTCCCGGCGATCATCGCCAATATCGAGCGGCTGGGCGTGCGCCCCAAGGACGTTAAATATCTGCTCTCCACCCATGAGCATGTCGATCATGCCGGCGGGCTGCACGCCCTTCAGCAGCGCACCGGCGCCACCCTGATCGCGTCGGCGGCTGCCCGGCCAATGCTGGAAAGCGGCATCCCCGCCCGCGACGATCCGCAACGCGGCGGCCTCGATGCCTTTACCGGCGCGCGCGTCGGGCGCATCGTCAGGGATGGCGAAGCCGTCACGCTGGGATCGCTCCGCCTGACCGCCCATCTGACGCCGGGCCATTCGCCGGGCGGCACCAGCTGGTCATGGACTGCCTGCGCCGGAAAAAATTGCCGCAGGATCGTATATGCCGACAGTCTGAGCGCAGTATCGGCGGACGGGTACCGCTTTGCCGATCACCCCGCCCATGTCGCGCGCCTGCGCACGACCATTGCCAAGGTCGCGGCGCTCCGCTGCGACCTGCTCATCACGCCGCATCCATCCGCCAGCGCTCTTTACGATCGCCTAGCGGGAACTGCCCCTTTGATCGATAGCAAGGCTTGCGCCCGCTACGCCGCTGCTGCGCGTTCGAATCTGGACAAAAGGCTCGCCCGCGAAGCGGCTGCCGTCAAACGACGATAAGGGCAGCCGCTCACTTGCCGGGCGTGCGATAGGGTATGAAATCCCCCAGTGCGCAACTGCCCGTCGTCATCCCCGACATCAAATTGGCGCTGGCGGCCAGATCGCCCCGGCACAATTGCGTCCCGAAAACGCGCACGATCAGCGTGTCACCAAAGGTCAGGCCGTTGCAACTGCCCATCAGCTCATTCTTGTAGATGAGCCGCTTGTTCACGCGATAGAGCAGCACATTGTTGCTGATCACCGTCAGGTTGGTCTGCGGCTGTTGGTCGATGCAGCTGACCTTTTCGCCTGCAACCTTGCCAGCCAGCTCCTCTTCCAGCTTTGTCGCCTGCTTCTGGGTCAGGGGGGTGGGTTCGTAGCTACCGGTGCAGGCGGCCAGTAGCATGGGCGTCAGGCATATCCATGCACGCATCATGGCTCTCCTCTTTCTCTGCCCCAAAGACGGCAACATAGCGCAGAATCCGTCAGGCCGCATCCTTCGCCGCGCGCCGCTGCGCCAGTTCATCAACGTTCCGCGCCCGCATGAAGATGTTGGTCGCCCGCTCCAGTCCGATCGTCGTCGGCACGGTCGCCTCGCCACGCGCCCGCGCAGCCTCCACTTCTACCATCCGTGCAGCCAGCGCCGCATTGTCCGGCTCCACCTCCAAAGAGAAACGACCGTTGGAGAGTGTATATTCATGCGCGCAATAGACCGCCGTATCCTCCGGCAGAGCGCCCAGCCTCGCCATATTGGCGAACATCTGCGCCGCGGTCCCCTCGAACAACCGCCCGCAGCCCATCGCAAACAGCGTGTCGCCGACAAAAACGATATGCTCGTCGGCCAAATGATAGGCGATATGCCCGGCGGTGTGAGCCGGGATTTCCATCACGGTCGCGACATGTGCGCCGATCCGCACCTCATCGCCTTCTCCCACCATCCGGTCGAGCGTGCCGATCTTGTCCGCTTCCGCCGCCGGGCCGGTAATCGTGCAACCCGTGGCCGCCTTGATCGCCGCATTGCCGCCGACATGATCCCCATGCCAGTGGGTGTTCCACACCTGCCCAATGGTCCAGCCGCGCGCCTGCGCCGCTGCCAGAACCGGATCGGCGACGGCAGGGTCGATCACCACCGTCTCGCCACTTGCTGCGTCATGCATCATCCAGACATAATTGTCGCTGAGCACCGGAATGCGGATCACTTCCAGCATAGCGCTCACCATGTACCAACATTGGGCATCGACGCCCAGGGTTCGGCCGGGTCCAGCCGCCCGTCCTGCAACAGTTCGATCGAAATGCCGTCCGGCGATCGCACGAAAGCCATATGTCCGTCGCGCGGTGGCCGGTTGATCGTCACGCCCGCGTCCAGGAAACGCTGGCAGGTCTCGTATATATTCTCGACTCGATAGGCGAGATGGCCGAAATTGCGCCCGCCATCATAGCTTTCCGGCTGGCTGCCGTCGGTCGGGGGCCAGTTATAGGTCAATTCAACCTGCGCCTCCTCATCGCCCGGCGCGGCGAGAAAGACCAATGTGAAGCGCCCCTGTTCGCTATCGAACCGCTTGACCTCTTTCAGCCCCAGCAGGTCGAAAAAGGCGATGCTTTTGTCCACGTCGGTCACGCGGATCATGCTATGCAGATATTTGGGCAAGGGTCACTCCATTCGTCGCCATAAAGCAACGGTTCATCTCGGTTCTGGCACGACAACCCTATAGATAAGGTCGCGCATCCCCCGAAGGAAGAGGAAAGCATTATGGCATTGGAATTGCGGGACAAGGTTTTGCTGGGCAGTGCCGCGTTGCTGGCGCTGGGCGTCATGAGCGGCGGCTATCTGCTGGGCGACGGGCTGAAACGAGCCAAGGCAGCGGACCGCTCTGTCACCGTGCGCGGCCTTGCCGAAAAGGATGTGACGGCAGACCTTGCCACCTGGTCGATCAGCTATTCGGCGACCGGCTTCGACCTGCCTACGGTGCGCGCCGAAATCGACAACAATACGCGCGAACTCAAAGCCTATTTTGCCAGTCTGGGCTTCAAGCCGGACGCCCTCACCCCGGTCGGCGCTGGCGTGAACCAATATCTCAACAATGGCGTCAACAATATCACCATTACCCAGCGGATGCTGCTGCGCACCACCGACATCGCCCGCGCCCAGCGCGCCGTAGCGCAACAGTTCGACCTGGTCCGCCGCGGCGTGACGCTGCAGGAAGGGTCGGGCATGCGCTACAGCTTCACCAAATTGAACGACCTCAAACCCCCGATGGTCGCCGCCGCCACCAAGGATGCGCGCAACGCTGCCGAACAATTCGCAAAGGACAGCGGCACCAGCGTCGGCGGCATCAAAAGCGCCACCCAGGGCTATTTTTCGATCGACGCACGCGACGGCGAAGGCGGCGATGGATCAAGCGATACGCCCTACAAAAAGGTCCGCGTCGTCACAACGGTTGATTTTTACCTTAAATAACAATAGTTTAGATATATGGCGGTAAAATCATTGCATATGTCTAGTTCAGTGTCGGTTTAACCGCACCCGCGGCGGGCAATCGCGACAGATTGTCCGCCGCTGCCTTCCCCGCCGCTGTCGTCGGCGCCAGCCTGACCGCGCGCTGCCAGGCCGAGCGCGCGACATCGTCATGCTGTGTCAGCACCGCGATGTTGCCTTCCTCCAGCGCCACCGACGCATCGTCAGGCGACAGTTGCACGGCGCGGGCAATATGCGCCTGCGCCAAGGCCATCTCGCCTGACCGCCGCGCCAGCGTTGCCGACAGCAGCCAGCCGAGCGGGTCCCGTGGGGCCTGAGCGAGCGCCACATCCAGCGATTCACGTGCCGCTACCGTATCGCCCAGCGCCACCAGCGCCCGCGCCCGATCGAGATGCACTTCGCCTTTCTCAAGTCCATCCGGCAGCCCCCGCGCCAGCGCCGCATCGAAATCCTGCCGCGCCTTGGCCGGATCGCCACTGGCCAGCGCCGCATTGCCCGCCTGCGCCCACAGCCGCGCGCTCTGCGCCATTTCGGCGCTGCGCTCTGCCTCCTCGGCAGCCTGCTCGAACGCGACGATCGCAGGGCCCCAGCGCTCGGCGCGGGCATAGGCAAAGCCCATGCAATGCCGCGCATAGAAACTGCCGCCGTCGATCCGCCACTTCTGGGCAAAGGCGACGCCTGCATCGGGCGCTTCGATCGCCTGATCCAGGCAGGCCTGAAAAGGCGCGGCATATTTGGCCGGAACCGGAATCCGTCCATCCTCCCGCGCCGCTGCTGGCTTGGGGGCCGCAGCCGTCGCAGCCGCCGCTGCTTCCTGCTTCTCCTTCCGGCTGCGGTTCATCACCGCCTCGATTTCCGGGTCATAGCCTTGCGCAAGGAACAGGAGCGGCAGGAAAAAGGGCATCAGAGACTATCCAGCAGGCTGGCGACGGTGCGGATCAGCAGGGCGATGTCGCTGTCGCGGGAAAGGCGGTGGTCGCCGTCCTTAACCAGCAGCGTCTGCACATCGGATGAACGCGCCTGCGCCGCAATCCGCAGCGCCGTTTCCCAGGGCACAGCATCGTCGCACTGCCCGTGCAGCAACCGCACCGGACAGTCGATGGCGATCGGTCCGCCCAGCAGCCGCGACGCCTGCCCCGATTCCCAGAAGCCCCGCGTCGTCACATAGGGCTGGTCACTATAGGGCGTTGGCTCCTCGATCCGCCCCTCGGTCATCAGCAACGCCTTGTCCGCCTCGGTAAAGCCCCAGTCGGTAAAATCGGGCGCTGCGGCGATGCCCACCAGTCCCGCCATCCGCTCTGGCCGCGCCAGCGCCACGAGCAATGCCAGCCAGCCGCCCATGGACGACCCTACCAGCACCATCGGCCCTTCGACCAGCGCATCGACCAGCAACAGCACATCGTCCCGCCAACTGGCCAGCGTGCCATCCTCGAACCGCCCGTCGCTGGCCCCGCACCCGGCATAGTCCAGCCGCAACATTGCCCGCCCGCTGCGCGCCGCCCAAGCGTCGAGCGCGATCGCCTTGCCCCCTTCCATGTCGGACATATAGCCCGGCAAAAAGACGATCGTCGGCCCCGCGCCATCCCGCTGACGATAGGCAAGGCGCACCCCGTCAGGCCGGGTAAACAAGGCTGGCGGTACGAAATCGGCATGGGTCATGGCGGGGCATCCTGTCAGGCAAAGGGCTTGATCGCCCATAACCCGGCTTTTTGCCCAAGCCACAAAAATTATCCGCTTTCCTGCGTTGACAGCCCCAAGGCCAGCGGCTAGTTGCGCGCTCCTACCCCGTGCCCAGATGGCGGAATTGGTAGACGCACCAGCTTCAGGTGCTGGCGATCGCAAGGTCGTGGAGGTTCGAGTCCTCTTCTGGGCACCATTTGTTCTTCCGGGGATGTCCGAGGACGTCCCGAAAGTGGCTGATTTCAGCCGTTTTTTGTGCTAAGACCGTCCGGTCAAATCCGGGCTGATCCGGCACCAATCGGGAACAAATATGGTATCCTGCATGGTATCGAAGGCCCCTTATGGACGGGCTGATACCATGGGAAAACTCTTCGCGACGACCGTCACGAGCGCCAGGCCGAGAGAGCGCGAATACAAGCTCACCGATGGCGCCGGCCTCTATCTCCTCGTCAAGCCGAACGGCAGGAAGCTCTGGCGTCTCAACTACGCCTATCTCGGCAAGCAGCGCACTCTCTCCTTCGGCGCGTGGCCTGACGTCGGTCTCGCCGATGCGCGCGAGCGGCGCGACGAAGCCCGCAAGCTGATCGCCGCTGGCCTCGATCCCTCGCACGAAGCGAAGCTTGCCGAAGCGCGCGCGATGCTGTCCGAGGAAAACAGCTTCAAGCTGGTTGCGGAGGAATGGGTTGCCAAGCAGGAGCGCGAAGGGATGGCCGAGATCACCCTCAGCAAGATCCGCTGGCTGCTCGCCAAGGCCTATCCCAAGATCGGCAACCGCCCCGTCGCCAAGATCACCGCCCAGGAAGTGCTTGCCGTGCTCCGTTCGATCGAGGCAACCGGACGATACGAAAGCGCGCGGCGGATGCGCAGCGTGCTGAGCCGCGTGTTTCGCTACGCCATCGCCACCACGCGGGCCGAAACCGATCCGGCGCGTGACCTGCGCGGCGCGCTGACCGTCCCCAAGGCCAAGCATCTCGCTGCCATCACCACGCCCAAGGGCGCGGGTGAGCTCATGCGCGCGATCGAGGGTTACACCGGCCACGCCATCACCCTCTTCGGGCTCAGGCTGTCGGCGCACCTGTTCGTGCGCCCGGGTGAACTGCGCCAGGCCGAGTGGAGCGAATTCGACTTCGACCGCTCGGTCTGGAACATCCCCGAGCAGAAGATGAAGATGCGACGGCCGCACCGCGTGCCGCTGTCCACGCAGGTGACCGGGCTTTTCGAGCAGCTCTGGGAGCTGACGGGCACAGGACGATATTGCTTTCCCTCTTTCCGCTCGCCGCGTCGCCCGATGTCCGAGAACACGGTCAACGCGGCCCTTCGGGCGCTCGGGTTCGGCCAGGAGGAGATGACGGCGCATGGCTTTCGGGCGATGGCAGCGACGCTGCTCAACGAAACGGGCAAGTTCAATCCCGACGCCATCGAGCGCCAACTCGCCCATGTGGAGACCAACGCCATCCGGCGTGCCTACACCCGCGGCGAATATTGGGACGAGCGCGTGCGGATGATGCAGTATTGGTCGGATCAACTCGACGAGATGCGCGATGGCGCGAAGGTTCTGAAGCCCAACTTCCGGCGCGCCTGAGGCTCCCAACCTAGCGGTCACGGTAAGTCCTCTCCGTCACGTCGGCGATCGACCGGAAGACAGCGGACGAATCCTGGGTGAGCGGATCATGGGCCTGCACATGCCCTTGCGCCCATTCCAGCCACTCGGCGGCCGGCCTGCCGCCAATTTCCAATGAAGAATCCGGGATCGCGGCGCGCAGCGCCACGAGAAAATCCCGCGCCAGTCCAGCTTCGCGCCATCTGCCAGCCTGTTCGAGAAAGCATCGGAAGCGGTCGCGATCGAGCTTGAGCTCCCGCGCCAGGATCTGGCGGCGCCGTTCCTCGGCCTCACGCAGTCGTTGCCGCTCCTCGGCCTCTTCGCGCGCTGCCGCCATCATCGGGAATGCCGCAAGCAGGGTCGCGAGTATGTCGCCCACCCTGTCCTCGATCATACCCTTGCGACCGTCCTGCCAGACGCGTGGCAAGTTGCCTGGCAGCCAGCGCTTGATCTCGAACACCAGCACATCCGTCTCGACCAGTTCTCGCCGGTATTGCCTGCCGGAGGCATGCCATGGTCTCTCTTCGGCAGCGAGGAGCCGGCGCACTTCCTTGAGCCTGGGCCTGAGTTGAAACGCGATCTCGTCCTGTCCGCACCGCGCAACGGGACCATGCCGGCCTGTCTCGGCAATGATGATCTCCTCTGCTTCCAGAGCTTTGAACAGGGTGTCCAATATCCTGAGGCGCCGCCGTTCGACGGGCGTGAAGGGCGCGGCTCGGACCGGCCGGTTAGGCCAGATGTCATAGACCAGCCGGCCCCTGGCGATCGCCTCCCTTCGATTTGCAAGCCAGCCGGCAACGATGGGGTGCGGATCCGAGAGCCGATCGGCCACGCGCACCGCTTTGCCATTGTATTGTGCCGCCGTAAGAGCAGCGTCCCCCTCCATTGCCACGCCTCCAGCCAGCTGTGGCGTAATTTCTATCGTCTCGTCCATGCCGGCTTTCGCGGGCGGCAGGACCGGCATGGCGATCTCCCTGCCGACCGCGACCTTGTTCCAGTGCCCAGGCCGAGGACGCGGGATATCGAAACGGTCGCACAGTTTGGCGAGGCATTGATCCGAAATGCCGAAGCGCCTCGCGAGATGACGGAGAGGCTCGGCCCAGACCAGGGCGTGAAGTTCGGTACGGGACAGCAATGCAGTGACCAACTGCGTGGTGGGCCTATCCATCGGACAGTCTTTCGCTCCAAATCCACATGCCTGAGGACGCTGTAAGCTGCCGATCCGCAGCCCAAAGCCGTTTCGCGATCATTCCATGACGCTCGAATTTAGAGATACCCGACAAGAAAAATTCATCGGCAGCGACGCTGCTCGATTTGACGGATATTTTGCGTGTTCAGAGCCTTAAATCGCCTTGTCCCGCAGAGCCGGGCTTGCGTCTTGGATGACCTGCGATAAGCTGAAGGCGCGCCATCGATGCATGGCGCCGAGGCGTGAGAACCTCGTGCGAGATGAAATGGATCCGCCATCGTGCGGCCGGGTGGCCGACGCGCATGTCCAAGCCGTTCGCGGCCAAAGGCGTTGGCGCATGTGCTCGTGCATGTTCTCAACACCCGGCTTTCGCCGGCATCGCCTCGCCAGAGCGAGGAGATGCGATCGATGCGATCCACAGCCAGGATCGGCGCACCGCGCCGCATGCCATGCGGCCTGCGCTAGGAGCGGCCCGTTTGCCGATCGACGAAGGCGAGCCGCTGCCGCCGGCGCATGATCGCGTGACATCGATGGCGCCGACCATCGATGAGTTGTACCGAGCCGAAAGGCCACGGCTCCTGCGCTTCCTCGATCGTCGCGCCCCGCACGACCGCGCCGAGGAGATCGTCCAGCAGGTCTTCACCCGGCTCGTCGCGCGCGCACAGACCGATGCCATCGCGATTCATTCGCCCGGAGCCTATCTGCGCGAGGCCGCGCACAATCTCCTGCGCGATCACGCCCGCACCGCTGCCCGCAATCACCGGTCTCACCATGTGTCGATCGACGATGTCGAAATTGGAAGCGGGGATCCTGTCGCCGCGTTGGAAGCGCGCGACCACCTTGCCCGTATCGAACAGGCCGTCCTGCGCCTCAAGCCGCTGACCCGGCAAATATTTCTCGCTTGCCGCCTTGATGGCTATAGTTACGCCGAAATCGCGAAACAGACGGGACTAAGCGTGCGAGGCGTGGAGAAGCAGATGAGTCGGGCCATCAAGCAACTTGGGCGACACCTCAGCGACCATGGCTGACGAAGTTCGTTCCATTCCGCGCGCTATCCGGGATGCCGCCGGGGACTGGCTGGCACGTCGGCAGGAACCTGCGAGTCCGGACGTCGAGCGAGCCTTTGCCGTCTGGTTGGATGCCGATCCGCGCCACCGGATCGCTTATGAACAGGCGGAGCGTCACTGGCAGGAGAGCCGATTGCTGTCCGACAGTGACGTGGGCCGCACGCGGAAGCTGGTTCGCGCACCCTTCCTGATGCGGCACAGTACCCATGTTGCGGCTGCCAGCCTTGGCGTCGTCGTCCTGCTCGGGATCGGCAGTGTCGGCTTGCTGCGCTATGGATCCCGTCTCGAGCTGGTTTCTCCGGCGCAAGCTGCGACCTACGAAACCGCGCTGGGCGAAATCAGGACGATATCGCTGGCCGACGGATCGCAGCTCACGCTCGACACCGCCACGCGCGTACATGTCCAGCTTTCCACGAGCGAGCGCAAGGTCTCGCTGGAACGAGGCCGCGCCCGCTTTCGCGTTGCGCCGGACGGCAAGCGCCCCTTCACGGTTACGGTTCCCGGCAGCACCGTCGTTGCACGAAGCACGCTGTTTGACGTCAGCCTGGAAAGCGGAAATCCTGCGGTGGTGGTGATCGAGGGGCGGGTCGATCTCACCAACACAAGCGACGCGGCCTCCCATCCCGCCCGAACGCTTGCCGCAGGGCAGACCGTTGAGCTGGGCAATGCCGAAACGGCTCGTCCTACGGAGGCGGGCGAGACCCAATGGGTGTCCGGCATGCTGGCGCTGGACGGCGGCCCACTTGGCGATGCCGTCGCCGCCGTCAACCGCTACAACCGCATCCAGATACGCCTTGCCGAGCCTGAGCTGGCGCGCCTGTCGGTTACCGGCGCCTTCCAGGTGCGCAATCCGGACGCCTTCGCCCGGGCCGTGGCGGCGACATTCGGGCTCGGTATCGACCGAACTGATCCGGGCGTGATCCTTCTTCGTCGCGCTCCGTAGGACATTCCGACCCTTCGCTGAAAAAATCTGTCGTGGGTTTTCAGAACCCGGCGTCTCCCCGCCAACCAGCCACGACGTGGCCAGGGGGGAGACACAGGGTAATGGTTCGATTTGACGCAAGATATCTGTTCAACAGCATCGCTGCCGTGGCCCTGGTGGCGGGCCCTTCGGTCGCGCGAGGTCAGGACGTAAAGCGCCATTCCTTTGAAGTACCGGCGCAAGACTTGGGCGCGTCACTCAAGGCGCTGGCACTTCAATCCGGCATCACCGTGCTGGTCGACAGCAAGATCGTGGCAGGCAAACAGGCCCCGGCGCTTCACGGTTTCTACACGGTCGAGGAAGCGCTGCGCATCCTGCTCGACCGATCCGGGCTGGCCTACACGCCCGTCGATGGCGGCTTTGCCGTGCGGCCGGCTCGCACAAGCCGTGACGGCAGTTCGACAAATGATGGTCAGGATATCGTCGTCACGGGAAGCCGGCTGCGTGGGGCCGCGATTGCTTCGCCGGTCGTCCGGATCGGTCAGGGAGATATCCGCGATTCCGGCCAGACCGGCCTTGGCGATGTCGTCCGCCGTATCCCGCAAAGCTTCGGAGGCGGGCAAAATCCCGGGATCGGCATGAATGTCCCCGACGCCAGCGGCGTCGACGTGGGTGGGGGATCATCCATCAATTTGCGCGGTCTTGGAAGCGATGCGACGCTCACGCTGCTCAACGGCCGGCGTCTCGCCTATACCGCAGTTCGGCAGAGCGTCGATGTTTCGGGCATCCCGGTTTCCGCGGTCGACCGCATCGAGGTCGTTCCGGACGGCGCTTCGGCGATCTACGGCTCGGACGCGGTGGCCGGGGTCGCCAACATCATCCTGCGCCGGGACTATAATGGTCTCGAAACCAGCGCGCGTCTGGCCGGTACGACGGATGGCGGTGACTTCCAGCAGCAATATGGCGCGCTTGCGGGGCGCACATGGGCGTCGGGCGGGCTGTTCGCCGCCTATGAATATGGCAGCAACACTGCGATCCGCGCGAGCCAGCGGTCCTACGCCGCGACACGCTCCCCAGGGCTCGACCTGTACCCAGCGCTGCGCCATCACAGCGTCGTTGCCAGCGGGCACCAGGACCTGGGCGGCGGCCTGACCTTCTCGATCGATGGGCTCTACAATATCCGCTGGAGCGACCTGACATTCCCGACGGTGGCGGGGGGTAATCTCGACGAGGGCAAGGCGACCTTCTCGTCGGTCGACAAGTCCTTCGGCGTCGCGCCGACCCTTACGCTCGATCTGTCCGGCGGCTGGCAGATTACGCTTGGCGGGACCTACGGCAGGGAACGGGTCGACTATCATCAGGTCGAATGCGCCCTCGCGGTCTGCGGCGATTCCGGCCCCAGCTTCTATCGTAACACGGCCAAATCAGTCGAGATCAATGCCGATGGCGACCTCTTCCGCCTGCCCGGTGGCGTGGCCAAGATCGCCGTTGGCGGCGGCTATCGTGACATCGGCTTCCAGCGGTTCGTCGGGTCAGGGAGCGCGGTCAATACCGTCGCCGCCCAGGACAATCTGTTCGCTTTCGGGGAATTGAGCCTCCCCTTGATCGGCCCGGATCAGAATCTGCCGCTCATGACCAAGGTCGATGCCAGTGCCGCCCTGCGCTATGAGCGTTACCCCGGCATCGGCGAAGTCGCCACGCCCAAGCTCGGTCTGTCATGGGCGATGACGCCCGATATCAGCCTGAAGGGAAGCTGGGGCAAATCCTTCCGGGCGCCAACGCTCTATCAGCAATATCAGCCACGCGCGGTCTACCTGTTTCCTCCCGCAGCGCTGGGGGCGACGGGGACATCCGCAAGCGCGGGGGCCATTCTCATCCTCGGTGGCAATCCTGATCTCAAGCCGGAAAAGGCGACGACCTGGTCGACCACGCTTGCCCTGCATCCGCGCGCATTGCCGGGCGCGAGCCTCGAAATCAGCTATTTCAGCGTACGCTATCGCGACCGGATCGTCTCCCCGATCACCTTGCTGGCCCAGGCCTTGAGCAATCCCATTTACCGCGACCAGATCATCTTCAACCCGAGCGCTACGCAACAGGCGGCCGCCATCGCCAGTGCGGGCACCTTCCTCAACATCACCGGCGTGCCTTATGATCCGGCGAACGTCGTCGCGATTGTCGACAATGCCAATCTCAATGCCGGTCGGCAGCGCGCGAGGGGCGTCGATGTGCTGGCAAGCTACAATGCGGCGATTGCGCCAGACCAGCGACTGCGCCTGTCGCTCGACATCGCCTATCTCGAAAGCGACCAGCAACTCAGCGCTGGTCAGCCCACCTATGACCTTGCCGGCACCATCTTCAATCCGCCCCATTGGCGCGGACAGGCTGCGGTCGCATGGACTGGCCGCAATCTCACTCTGGCGGCCAACGGCAATTACACCGGCGGTGTCAGTGACACCCGCTCGACACCGGCCGTGCGCATCGGTTCGATGACCACGCTCGACCTCACCGCACGCTACCGGCTCGATCCCGAGGCTCCGCTCGGAGGGCTCGAATTCAGCCTGTCGGTCCAGAACCTGTTCAACGACAAGCCCGATCCGATCGCGACCTCGATACCCTACGATACGCCTTACGACTCGACCAACTATTCTCCGGTTGGCCGGATGATCGCCTTCGGGATCACCCGGCAATGGTGAGCGTAGACGTACCGGGTCGCCTCGGCCTTGCGGCCTTGTGTCTGCTGTTTCCCGCCGCGGCGTGGGCGAACTGCGAAGATGTGCTGCCGACGCATGAAGCATCGAGTACCGCGAACCGCAACCTGACGGCAGCGGACCTCATCCAGCTGCGCGAGATCGGCGATCCCGATTCCGCGGTTTTCAATGGCCCAAGCCCGTTCGCGGTCTCGCCGGACGGCAGTCGTATCGCCTATATCATCAACCGCGCGGATCTCGCGACGAACAGCTATTGCCGCGCACTGGTCATCAGCGAACTGACGGGTGTCGGCCCACCGGATATTGTCGATCGGGGCGGCGAACTCATCAAGATCATGGACGTGCAGCGCGGCTTCTACCTGCCGAGCGGCGCCGCGCGCACCATCGTTCCGTCCTGGACACCTGACGGGCGCAGGATCGCCTATCTGCGGCGCGACCATGGCGTCACGCAGGCGTGGGTGGCACAGGCGGACGGCGGCGGCGCACACGCGGTCACGCGCTCTGACGTCGATGTCGAAGCCGTGGCCTGGAGCAACGATGGGACCCGGCTGCTCTATGGCACGCGCAAGGGAGCGGCGGCCGTGCGGGAGGAGCTTGATCGCGAGGGCCAGTCAGGGTGGCTGTACGACCGCAGGGTCTCGCCCGAGATTTCCGCACGGCCGCTCACCCCGGCCACCGAAGCGCTGGACGTCAGCGCCGTCGATTTGCGTACTGGCGCGGTCATGCCTGCAGATGCCGCAGAGCAATCGGCAGTCGAACGCGCCGCACCTGCCGACATGCCGGTGGATCCTGAAGCCATCGGTGCTGACGGCCGCAAGGCGCATCTCGAGCGTTCGAACACTTCGCCACTGACGCCCGCGAGGCTCGTTGTCACGAACGGCGACAGCAGTCGGCGCTGCGACGCCGAGGCCTGTGCGGGCGGAATCGTCTCCCTCTGGTGGCAAGGCGCATCGGTGCTCATTCTGCGCCGGGAAGGCTGGGCCAAGGAAGCGATGGCGCTCTATCGCTGGCGACCCGGCGCTGCCCGTACCACCGCCCTGTTGCGCACAACCGACGTGCTGCACGGCTGCGTGATGGCTGGTACCGAGCTAGTCTGCGCCCGCGAAGACAGCAGCACGCCGCGAAAGGTGGTTGCCATCGACACTGCGGACGGCCGAATGCGCACCATTTTCGATCCCAATCCCGAATTTTCCGGCATTCGCCTGGGTTCCGTCACTCGGCTCCGATGGCGGAACGATCTTGGCCTGGAAGCATGGGGTGACCTGGTCCTGCCGCCGGGGCACAAGCCCGGAGAGAAACTGCCGATGGTCGTCGTACAATATCATAGCGACGGCTTTCTGCGCGGTGGCACCGGCGACGATTATCCGATCTTCCTGCTCGCCCAGCGCGGGATCGCCGTGCTCAGTACCGAGCGGCCCAATTTCTTCGCCGCTGCCTTTCCCCAGCTCAAGACTTGGTACGAGATCAATGCCGCCAATCAGAAGGACTGGGGTGAACGCCGTAGTCTCCTCTCATCGGTGCTCACAGGCGTGCGCATGGCAGTTGATCGTAGCGACATCGATCCCGCGCGCGTGGGCATCACGGGCCTGAGCGACGGCGCGTCGACCGTTGCCTTCGCCTTGATCAACTCCAAGGCATTTGCAGCCGCGGCGCTCAGCACCTGTTGCATGGAACCCAACACCACCGCCACCTATGGCGGCATCGCTTGGGCGAAGTGGCTGCGCGGCATGGGCTATCCGCCCGCCACCCAAGACAATCCAGGCTTCTGGCGCGACATGTCACTGGCCCGCAATGCTGCCCGGATCGATACGCCGCTGCTCATGCAACTCGCCGACAATGAGTTCCGACTGGCGCTCGAAGCCTTCGGCGCCCTTCACGAGCAGAACAAGCCGGTGGAGATGTATGTCTATCCCAACGAATTCCACGTGAAATGGCAGCCGATCCACCGGCGCGCCGTCTATGAGCGCAATCTGGACTGGTTCTCCTTCTGGCTGCAAGGCCGGGAAGATTCGGATGCGGCCAAGATCGCGCAATATCGTCGCTGGCACACCATGCGATCCGGTGCACAGCCTTCACCTGAGCCGGTTCCAGTCCGCTAGTTTGCTGATATCTGTCTGACCTATTTGAGGCAGAAAATCGAATGGTCACCCGCGTTTGCGGGAAATCATCTGCCTGCGCCCGACCAACGTAATGTCCGAGAACGCGCAACTGCCAGCCCCAGCCTTCACCACTTGCTCACCGACATTATCGCCGACCATCGTCTGGAACGACCGGACTAGAAGCCCATTGCATCGAGCTCCATGACGTCGAGCAATTTCTGACGATCTTCGGCGCTTGTCTGGCGCAGAGTGCGCTGGCTCATAGCCATGTAGAAGTCGATCATGCGATCGTGCGCTGCCTGCGAGTATTTGGTCGATCCGCTTCTCAGCTCGTTGATGTAGCCGGTAACGCGACGGATGAAGATCAGCGGATTGCAATAATCGGTGATGTCGTCCCATCCTTCTGTCAAACCAAGGCGAAAGTTTTTCCGTTCCATCTTGTCGCCGCACTCACCTTTGCAGACGAATGAGACGCGCTCGACCACCCGTTCGTCATGATCTTCTTCGGTCTGCGAGCCGAACGTGATCATCCCGCTATATTGTTCGGTCAGAGACGACTTGAGCAAATCCTTGCCGCAAACATCGCAGGGCAACGGCTGGTAGGTTCCAAGAAGCGGGTGAATCGGACGGAGAGTAGTGTGGCTTTGCGGCAAGTGTTGTAGCAACACGCCCGAGAGTCCGACGTCGTGGAAGCCGTTCTCGATCCGTGAACCGTCGTATATCTCGAATGCCTCTACCTTTCCGTTGTCACGAAACTCCTTCAGTTTGGTCATGAGCGCCGCACTTGCCGTCGTCGAGTAAAAGCCGATGAAGCCGTGGGCCTTATATTGCTCGAGCCGGTCGACAATGTTTACCTCGTCGGCGTTTCCCACCGCCTTTTTGCTGACCGCAAAGTGTTTGCAACTGACCAGCCACGTGAAAGGCCGGGAAGCGAGCGCCCCCTTTAGAGCGGTTTTCGACCGTTCTGAATCGGTCTGGGATTCCCTTCGGGCGCGATTTCTGATTCAGAATCCGTGCTGGTGAAGGAGGCCGGCATGGATGGCTCTTTCGATGGATTTGCGCACTCGGCTGTTGGCAGCGGTGGACAGTGGATCGAGTTGCCGTGCTGCGGCGGCCCGGTTCGGTGTTGCACCATCAACGGCGGTCCGTTGGCGGGCACAGCAGCGCGAGACGGGTGACATTGCCCCAAAGCCGCGCGGCGGGGATATGCGCTCGCGGCGGGTGGAAGAGCGGGCAGTGGACATTCTGGCCATTTGGGAGGAGCGTAGGGACATCACCCTCGAAGAACTACGTCTGGCGCTTGCGGACAAGGGCATGGCCGTTTCCGTGGCCGGGCTACATCGCTTTTTTGTTCGCCGTGGCCTGACGCGCAAAAAAAGACAGGCCATGCGATAGAGCAAGATCGACCAGACGTCCTGAAACAGCGTCAGGACTGGTTCGAGGGGCAACTCGATCTCGAACCGGAGCGCCTGGTCTTCATCGACGAAACCTGGACCGCCACCAACATGACCCGCAGCCACGGTCGTTGCCCGAAAGGCGAGCGGTTGCGGATGGGCTTCCCGCACGGCCACCGCAAGACCACCACCCTGGTCGCTGGCCTGCGCATGACCGGCATGGTCGCGCCTATGGTGCTCGATGGACCGATCAACGGCGACTGGTTCGAAGCCTACGTCGCTCAGGTCCTCGTCCCGGAACTGCGGCCCGGCGACGTCGTCATCATGGACAACCTATCGAGCCACAAGCGCGCATCGGTGCAAGTGCTCATCGAGGCCGCAGGCGCAACCCTGCGCTTTCTCCCGCCCTACAGCCCCGACTTCAACCCGATCGAGAAAGCGTTCTCCCGCCTCAAGGCCATGCTCCGCAAAGCGGGCGAGCGAACGGTCAGCGGCCTGTGGAGCTTGATCGGCAAACTCGTCGATATCTTCCAGCCTCAGGAATGCGCCAACTACTTCAGATCGTGCGGCTATGAACCAGAATGATCGAAAACCGCTCTAGCTGCTCACGCACAAGAAGGTCCATGCCACCGTCGGGGCCGCGCGCGGGTGGAATTTCAACCACGAGTCCCAAAGCGATCAGATAGTCGCGGCAGAAAGCTTCCCAACCGTCACCATCGGAAATCTCGGTGAAGTCGATCATGCCAGTCCTTTGCTCAATTCAAGCGACTCAGTCGATATGGTTACCGGCCGAGCCGTCGGTGAGCGGATCGTCAGGCGCAATCGGCTGGTGCCGACCTATTCCAACCAGCCGAAGCTGGTTTGCCACGTCGATTTCTCCCCGTAGGAGTCCGTCCACCCCTTGGCAAGGAGCCGCTTGAGCTTGGCGCGATAGCCACGCATGACCCGCCGATAGCCATCCCACAAGCGCTTTGTCATTTGGTCCTTCGGCTCGAGTTCGTCCGCATTGCGACCGCATGGATAGCGCATACAGCTCTCATTACCGGCCTTCAGACGACGGCGTTAGTCCGCAAGTTCCGCTAGGTCAGGCCAATCTTCCGGCACAAGAGCGGGCGGCTTGGCCCAAGGGCGCTCTACCAAAGCTTCTTGGAACCAGGGATTGCGCAGATTGGCATGCTCGGTGACGATGATCTGAAAACCAGGCGCGTCTTCGCGCGCAAATCTATCGAGCAGTTCGAACAGTCGGCGCACCGCCTCGAGATCGGCGTCCTGCTCGGTTCTTTCGATCGATCCTCCCGCCGCCTCATAGGAAGCTTCCGAAGGGAAATAGACTTGGGTGGGCTGATCAATCAGTAGAAATCGCGGGATGGGCTGGTTCTGACTGGTCGCGAAGCGATGAAGCGCCAGCAAAGCCGCCAGATGATAGGCGAGATGATTCTCGCCGCCTCCGGTCCGCTGCATGAAGATCGGTCGACCGGGCCGGTCCAGCGCGACTGTCAGATTGTGCAGGTCGAAACGCGCCGGATATTGGCTGAACTCGCCACCGAGCGCCGCGACGTAGCCTGACATGTGCATCGAGATATTGTTCAGGGTCGAGGCGAGCCGCATCCCGGAATCGTCGGCACCAATGCGTTGCTCAAGATCGGCCACCCGCGCCTTCAAGCGGCGCTGCTCTTTCTCGATTCGCGCAAGCTCGGTATCGGGCAGCAGACCTTCGAGGAATAGGCTGATCCGGCCAACTACGCGAGAGGCTGCATTGTTGCGATTGCCCAACTGCACGATCACTTCGCTGGCCGCGATCGCGCTCGACAGTTCGACCTCCTTGGCCCGGATCTGATCGCCGGTCGCCTGAAGCTCACGCCGTTGCTCGTCGAGATAGGCATCGAGCTGCGGACGCTCTCCGACCACCGCGTTCATCTCACGATCAAGCGACTCCAGATCGGCGAGCAGCAGCTGTGCGATTGGGCTCTCCAGCGCAAGGTTCGTTTCCGCAAACGGCCATTGCCACTCGCCGGTCACCTTATTGATGGGCAAGGCCTTTATCGATGTCAGTCGGTCATGCTGCTCAGCCGCTTCGGTCTGGAAGCCATCAGCTCGCTTTGAATATTGCTCGGCCGCATCGAGGCGGCGCTGGATTTCTCGACGCTGTTCGCGCAGCGTCACAAGCTCATTTTCGATTTTAGTAATGCGCCTGCCATCATCCTCGGGAACCGGCGTCGGTTTCCAGTTCAGCGCTTCGCGGAGCTGATCGACGATCTTGAAGCCCGTCGCAGGGCTGGTTTGGAGTATACCGACCGCCTGCGCCTCGGAGTGCAGCCCGATCGCACGTTCCTCCGAGGTGTCGATCGCGGATTTCGCCTCGTCCAGCAGCTTGGTGTTCAGGCGGAGATCGCGCTGGGCGGTGCGCAACTGTGACTCCAGGTTGAACCGATCCCGCGACGACACGCCCAGCAATATGGGCAACGTGTCCTTGATCGTCTGCGGTTGAAACTGCTCATTCTGGCGGTAAAAAAGCTGGTCCTTGTTGGCGACGATGGTCTGTTTCTGGAACAGGTAAAAATGGGTGTGCTTGATATTGGCGTCATAGCTCTGCCGGCTACTGTCTATCGGCACGTCTGTGGTGTTTTCCGGAATACCTAGCCGCCTCGATAGGAGGGTCACGACCCCATCGTCATCGTCGTTGACGGTGAGATCACCAAACTCGGGAACGGCAACCTCGATCCCCCGGCGCACCATGGCTAGGCTGCAGCTGCTGCGCCCCAGTCCCGGGGCCGGCTTGGCGACCAACACCTCTTCGCCTTCAAAGGCATAGCGGACGGCATACCAGGAAACGCGCTCCTGGATGATGCCTTCTGGGATGTTGAAGGTCGATCGCCCCATGCAATATTCGATGATGTCCGAAAGCGCCGACTTGCCTGTCGACGAGCGTCCGGTGATCACGTTGAGACCGTCATGGAAGGGCAGGTCGCGCCTGCGACCATCATGGCTGTAGATATGGATCGATCTGATCTTCATGGCCGAACGCCCATCGTCATGTAGAGAGTGCTCCGATCGCCGACCCGGGCGAATTCCTTGCCGACGAAGCGCGCAACGCGTTGGCAGGAAACCGTTTCGGCAGTGCCGGTAACCGACTTGCGCAGGCCGTCCGGAGTTGTGGATCGGCGTGGAAAAAGGACCCCGGTAGCGGGGTGATCGGCGTCGAAAAAAGACCCCTCATCCCGGTGGTCTAGGCTGCACGCTTGGCGGTGTGTCAGGCGGCGAGATCGGGATGTTGGTATTGGAGACGGTGTTGAGGATCCGACGCGAGCACGCGTCGGGGAAGGCCATCAAGGCGATAGCGCGCGACCTGCATCTGTCGCGTGGTGTGGTGCGTAAGGCGGTTCGGGCGCCGGAGGCGGACATGGCCTACCGGCGAGAGGTTCAGCCGTTACCGAAGTTGGGACCGTTCCAGGCGCGGCTCGACGCGCTGCTGGAGGAAGACGAGGCGCGGTCCCGGCGCGAGAAGCTGCGCATCACGCGTATCCACGATCTGCTGCTGCGCGAGGGATTCGACGGCTCGTACGACGCGGTGCGGCGCTATGCGGCCCGCTGGCGGCAGGCGCGGCGTCGCGACGTGATGGATGCACCGGCGTTCATCCCGCTGCTGTTCCGGCCGGGCGAGGCCTACCAGTTCGACTGGAGTCACGAGGACGTCGAGATCGCGGGCAAGCCGATGCGGCTGAAGGTCGCCCATGTGCGGCTGTGCGCGTCACGGGCGATGTACGTGCGGGCCTATCCCCGCGAGACGCAGGAGATGCTGTTCGACGCACATGCACGGGCGTTCGCCTTCTTCGGGGGCGTGCCGACGCGTGGCATCTACGACAACATGAAAACGGCCGTGACGAGCGTGTTCACCGGCAAGGAACGGGTCTTCAACCGGCGGTTCCTGGTCATGGCCAACCACTACATGGTCGAGCCGACAGCGTGCTCGCCAGCGTCCGGCTGGGAAAAGGGCCAGGTCGAGAACCAGGTGCAGACGGCACGCGGCCGGTTCTTCCAGCCACGCCTGCGCTTTGCCAGCATCGAGGAGCTGAACGGCTGGCTGGAGGCGGAGTGTCGCCGCTGGGCGGACATGCACCAGCATCCCGAGCAGAAGGAGTTGACGGTGGCCCAGGCATGGGCTGCCGAGCGTGGCGTGCTCCAGCCGGTCGTCGCGCCCTTCGACGGCTTCCACGAGAGCGAGCACGCGGTGAGCGGCACGTGCCTGATAAGCTTCGACCGCAACCGCTACTCCGTCTCCGCCAAAGCGGTGCGCCGGACGGTGCAGGTCCGCGCCTATGCCGACCGCATTGTCGTGCGCTGCGACGGTGAAGTCGTCGCCGACCATCCCCGGTTCTTCGGGCGCGACCGGACCATCTACGACCCGTGGCACTATCTGCCGGTGCTGGTGACCAAGCCGGGCGCCCTGCGCAACGGCGCGCCGTTTCAGGACTGGGAGTTGCCGCCCGCGCTGTCACGACTGCGGCGTAAGCTCGGCGCCGGTGATGATGCCGACCGGCGGTTCGTGCGGGTGTTGGCGACTGTGCTCGACGACGGGCTGGAAGCGGTGGAAGCGGCCGTGCGCGAGGCGCTGCTGGCCGGTGTCACCAGTGACGACGTCATCCTCAACATCCTGGCACGGCGGCGCGAGCCGCCCCGGCCGCTGGTCATCGTCACGCCGGAAGACCTGGCGTTACGCCATCCGCCTCGTGCCGACTGCCACCGCTACGACAGCCTGCGAGGTCTCCATGCAGCGGCATGAGATGATGGCGGCCATGGCCGAGCTCGGGCTCAAGGGCATGGCTGGCGCCTTCGACGAGGCGGTGACCACCGGGCTGCAGCGCAAGCGCACGACGATGGAGATCCTGACCGACCTGCTCCGTGCCGAGGCGACCCACCGCCATGCAGCGTCGGTCCGCTACCGGATGTCGGCCGCCAAACTGCCGGCCGTGAAGGACCTCGATGCCTTCGTCTTCGACGACACCCCCATCAACGAGGGGCTGGTGCGCTCGCTGCACAGCGGCTCGTTCCTCCCCGGTCGGCGCAACGTCGTGCTGGTCGGCGGAACGGGTACCGGCAAGACGCACCTGGCCAGCGCCATTACCGCCAACGTCGTGCGCGCTGGCGCTCGCGGCCGCTACTTCAACACGGTCGACCTGGTGAACCGGCTCGAGGAGGAGACCCGCCTCGGCAAGGCCGGCACGCTTGCGAACCAGCTGTTCCGTCTCGACCTCGTGGTGCTCGACGAGCTCGGCTACCTGCCGTTTGCCCGCTCGGGCGGCCAGCTGCTCTTCCACCTGCTCAGCAAGCTCTACGAGCGCACCTCCGTCATCGTCACGACCAACCTCGCCTTTGGCGAGTGGCCGACTGTCTTCGGCGACCCCAAGATGACCACCGCGCTGCTCGACCGCATTACCCACCACTGCGACATCGTCGAGACCGGCAACGACAGCTGGCGCTTCAAACACCGCAGCTGACGCCCGAGGCACCCGGCAGAGAACGCTTCGCGCTGGTTGCGCCTCCGGTCGGGCTACGCCCGCCCTACGCCGCAACCAGCGCGAACGGCGCGCCCGTCATACCTGTCACGCTGCTCGACGAAGGGGGTCTCTTTTGGACGCCGATAGGGGGTCCTTTTTGGACGCCGATTGACAGACGGGGCGGTGATGGGTACCTTCGAGGAACGTAGCCGATCTTAGCAGTCCATAAACCAGATAGGAGCGCGCGGTGTGAACAGATCCCGAACTTCGACTACGCTATTAGGCGTCGGACTCGGACTTGCCGCAACGGCCGTGATTGTCGCAAGCAGAAAGCGTGACGCAGGAGCCGCGATCAACCTATTTGACGCTGCGGAAGCACGCTCGGTCAATCAAGCATCGTTCACGCAAGTTCCCATAATCAAGCAGCCCCTCCCGACGCGCGTCAAAGCACTCGCGCGCATCATGGCCGGTGCAGGCGACATTACGGTCGATCTGCTCGCGTCGGGAAAGATGGCGTCCGCAGGAAGGTCCGGCGGGGCGCTGAAGGGCGCCATCATGGGCTTCAAGCGCGACGGGGTGACGTGCGTGGACAAGTCGATCGAAGGACGCGACGGCCCGATCAAGGTGAGGATATACACGCCCGAGGCGCTCGAGACCGCGCCTCGGCCCCTCGTCGTGGAATTTCACGGTGGTGGATGGGCGGTTGGCGATCTCAGCACGGCCGATTGGATTGCGAGCACCATCGCGCGCGACCTGGACGCTATCGTCGTCTCCGTTGATTATCGTCTCTCACCTACACACCCGTTCCCGGCGGGCCTGCACGATTGCTACGATGCGCTCGCATGGGCTGCGAGTAACATGGAGATGCTCGGCGCGCGCGCGAAGCGCCTAGGCGTCATGGGAGAGAGCGCTGGCGGAAATCTCGCAGCCGCCGTAACCTTGATGGCGCGCGAACAAGGTGGACCGGTCATCGATCACCAGGTGCTTCTATATCCTGCAACAGATCTGCGGAACTCGACGCGCTCCCGACGCCAGAATATGAAAGGGCCGGTGCTCGTCGGAAATGCGCTCGACGCTTTCGAGGAGTCCTATGCCGGGAAAGGAGACCCGACGAACGATTGGCGGCTGTCGCCGCTGCGGGCGCGTGACAAGGAAAACCTACCTCCAGCGCTAGTTCAGATCGCGAGCTACGATCCGCTCTACGATGACGGCGTGGCCTATGCGGAAGCACTGCGAGACGCGGGTGTGCCGACAAGGCTCACGGCTTACACGGCCATGCCGCACGGTTATGTCAACATGCCGTATTTCTGCCGGGACGCAAAGGCGGCCATGCGGGAGGTCGTGGCGGAGCAGCGCAAGTATCTCAGAGCCGATCGATAAGGAGCGGATCCCGGGTCACGGATCGATCCGGGGTTCAGCCATCGTATCGCTAAATCGAAAAACGCGTTAGCAGAGGCCGTGCAACCAGTGTCGGCCCTCACCGACATCTGGTTACATGGCGTCTGGTTCGTCCTGGCCGGGCAGATCATGCCTTTGAGAGCCTAGCCGACGCTGGGGTACCCGCCGCCGCCATGGGCGAGATCCACAGCGGCTCGATCGACGAAGCCGCTCGAGTTACGCGGCAGAGCATCGACGAACTCCACCGTTTTCGGTTTCTTGTAACTGGCGAGACGGGCGCGGCAGTGCTCGATTAGATCTTCAGCAGTGGGCGAGGTTCCCGGCTTCCGGACGATTACCGCCTTCACGTTCTGGTCCCATGTGGGATCCGGAACCCCGATGACGCAGACATCAGCGACGCCCTCGTGCGTGCGCAGACAGTTCTCCACCTCGGCCGGGTAGACGTTCTCGATGCCCGTCTTGATCATGCCGGTCTTCGGGCCGACGAAGACGAGGCTGCCATCCGGCGCCCGCCGCCCCAGGTCGTTCGTACGATGCCAACCATCCACGACGCGACGCTCGTTCTCCTCGGGCCGGTTCCAATAGCCACACATGACAAGTGGCCCCCTAGCTAGGATCTCGCCGGTCTCCCCGTGCGCAATCTCCGTGCCTGCGTCGTCCGCGATCTTGAACTGGACGAAGGGAATCGAACGTCCCGCGCCCGTTCCCCCCATCCAAAGGACGGATGACAAGCCGCCGATCTCCGTCTGACCGTATCCCCCCATCCGCTTCATCGATGGGGCGTGCGCGGGCATAACCAAGGGGATCCGATAGTCCGAGAGCTGCGCGTCGGCGAACAACGAGGACACGTCGTACGCTCCATCCGCGTTAACCGCCCGCATCTGCGCGATCGTAGGCGGAGCGATGAAGGCGTGGGTCACGCGATTCGCCTGAATGCTTTCCAACAGCTCACTCGCGTCCACGCGCGCAACGAAGACGTTTCGACCGCCAGCGAGGAAGGTGCCAAGCGTGCCCATCATGACACCGATGTGGAACATCGGACCTGACACAAGGTAGGCGCTGTCCTCGCTGATGGCCTGAGCCATCATTCCCTGCCATGCCATGATGATCAGTGACTCGTGGCTTAGAAGCGCAGCACCGGGGCGACCGGAGAAGCCGGCGGTATAGATTGCCAGAACAGGGGTCGAAGTTTCCACGGGCTCGAAGTCGGCAGCAGGATCGGCCGTCGCCATCAGGGCTTCATATTCGTCCTCGCCCGGGCAGCCATCATGGCAGATCCAGTTACCGCTAGGACTGCGCCAGCCCGCCCTGGCTGCGCGCATGTTCGTGCCGACCTCCGCCTCCTGCCAAAACACGACCTTGGGATCGAAGTCCTCTAGAGCGAATGAGATCTCGTCCACCGACCATCTCCAATTGGCCGGACAGAAGATCGCTCCGACGCGCGCCGCCGCCAGCAGCGCCTCCAGAACCCTGAAGCTGTTCTGCCCCAGCCAGAGGATTCGGTCGCCTTTCACGACGCCTTTTGCGCGCAGGACGCCCGCGAGCCGGTTAACACGCTCGTCCAACTCTGAAAATGTGAGCGCGTGATCGCCGTCCACGATCGCGGGCATGGAGTGACGGCTGCGTGCCTGCTCGTGCAGGAGGTCGCCGAGGCCGTAACGGTGGACCGCCATGTAGGGCGCCAAGGAGGCGTGCCTGGTCATGCCGCGTCCTCCAGCTGGATCGTGAGGTCACGCGAACCGCATCGGCACGGTTTCGTGCTCGTCACGCCTCGCACTCCGGTATCAACTCCCTGGAGAGGGGTGATCAGCGGCATTCGGGAGGAAATTGAAAGCGTTTCGCCGCCCTCGAGCGACCAGTCCCGCGATGGGAAGTGCAGCCCACCCTTGGCACATTCAAATGCGATCGTAGGCCCGAGGACTATCAGTCTCCGAAGATCGACGCCTTCAATCTTCGACAGTTCATCCATGGCGTCGGGGCGGGCCCACACGGTCCGGCCGCCAAGCACGCGCGCAGGATCGTGGCCGAACATCCTCAATCCCTCGAGCGTAGGTCGATCGACACCGAAGATTCCCGTCGGCGCGAACTGTCGGCAGATGGCTTCCACGCGGCCGGCATCGAACATGCTCGCCTCCGCATTCGTGCCGTAATGCCCGGTGATCTGGATCGCCTTCTCGAAGGCGGCGAACTGGGCGACTTCGCCGACGGACGACACGGTCAAGATGACGCTTCCGGGCGCGAATCGGAAAGACTGCAGGACGCGAGCCATGCCCACGGCCTGCCGCTCGAGCTCGTCGTAGCGCGCGGGAAAGAACTCGGCCTTGCCCGACACATGGTAGCAGCCGACGACGTCGGGGCGGATGTCCATGGTCATGCCTTTGTCACCCTCGGGATCTTGTGTGGCGGGCCGAGCTTCAGCAACTCCTGCTCGTCAAGGAGCTCGATGGCGAGCGGCACGCCCAGAGCTGCAAAGATCTGGTCGTGCAGACGAAGTCGGAGGGAGGCCTCCGGCGACGTCAACCGCGACACGTCGTAACCGACTCGCAGGCGCAGCGTTGCCATCTCGCGATCGGTCCGCACGATCTGGAAGAGCGCTCCCCTGGTTTCGGTGTGTACCTCCACGAGGCTCATGATCTCTCGCGGAAGGATCGAGCGTCCCTCGATGAGGATCTGGTCGCTCGCGCGCCCAAGAACCTTGAAGCGCGCGTGATTGCGCCCACACCCGCATGGGCTGCGGTCTATGGTAGTCAGATCCCCCGTGGCGTAGCGGATCAGCGGAGCCATGCGGTCGACAAGCGTCGTCACGACCAGTTCCCCGACCTCGCCGTCGGGGACTGGTTGGCGCGTAACGGGGTCGATCGCTTCGATGAACGCGATGTCCTCGTAGGCGTGGAACCCATCGTGCATGCGGCACTCGGTAGCTCCGGCGACGTCACCCAGACTCGTGGTCTCGAACATTTCGAAGCCCCAGCTGTCTGTGAGCGCCTTCAGCCGGCCGGAAAGTGGCTCCCCTCCGAAGATTGCCCCTTTGTAGTGTGGATCGGCGTGGAAAAAGGACCCCGGTAGCGGGGTGATCGGCGTCGAAAAAAGACCCCTCATCCCGGTGGTCTAGGCTGCACGCTTGGCGGTGTGTCAGGCGGCGAGATCGGGATGTTGGTATTGGAGACGGTGTTGAGGATCCGACGCGAGCACGCGTCGGGGAAGGCCATCAAGGCGATAGCGCGCGACCTGCATCTGTCGCGTGGTGTGGTGCGTAAGGCGGTTCGGGCGCCGGAGGCGGACATGGCCTACCGGCGAGAGGTTCAGCCGTTACCGAAGTTGGGACCGTTCCAGGCGCGGCTCGACGCGCTGCTGGAGGAAGACGAGGCGCGGTCCCGGCGCGAGAAGCTGCGCATCACGCGTATCCACGATCTGCTGCTGCGCGAGGGATTCGACGGCTCGTACGACGCGGTGCGGCGCTATGCGGCCCGCTGGCGGCAGGCGCGGCGTCGCGACGTGATGGATGCACCGGCGTTCATCCCGCTGCTGTTCCGGCCGGGCGAGGCCTACCAGTTCGACTGGAGTCACGAGGACGTCGAGATCGCGGGCAAGCCGATGCGGCTGAAGGTCGCCCATGTGCGGCTGTGCGCGTCACGGGCGATGTACGTGCGGGCCTATCCCCGCGAGACGCAGGAGATGCTGTTCGACGCACATGCACGGGCGTTCGCCTTCTTCGGGGGCGTGCCGACGCGTGGCATCTACGACAACATGAAAACGGCCGTGACGAGCGTGTTCACCGGCAAGGAACGGGTCTTCAACCGGCGGTTCCTGGTCATGGCCAACCACTACATGGTCGAGCCGACAGCGTGCTCGCCAGCGTCCGGCTGGGAAAAGGGCCAGGTCGAGAACCAGGTGCAGACGGCACGCGGCCGGTTCTTCCAGCCACGCCTGCGCTTTGCCAGCATCGAGGAGCTGAACGGCTGGCTGGAGGCGGAGTGTCGCCGCTGGGCGGACATGCACCAGCATCCCGAGCAGAAGGAGTTGACGGTGGCCCAGGCATGGGCTGCCGAGCGTGGCGTGCTCCAGCCGGTCGTCGCGCCCTTCGACGGCTTCCACGAGAGCGAGCACGCGGTGAGCGGCACGTGCCTGATAAGCTTCGACCGCAACCGCTACTCCGTCTCCGCCAAAGCGGTGCGCCGGACGGTGCAGGTCCGCGCCTATGCCGACCGCATTGTCGTGCGCTGCGACGGTGAAGTCGTCGCCGACCATCCCCGGTTCTTCGGGCGCGACCGGACCATCTACGACCCGTGGCACTATCTGCCGGTGCTGGTGACCAAGCCGGGCGCCCTGCGCAACGGCGCGCCGTTTCAGGACTGGGAGTTGCCGCCCGCGCTGTCACGACTGCGGCGTAAGCTCGGCGCCGGTGATGATGCCGACCGGCGGTTCGTGCGGGTGTTGGCGACTGTGCTCGACGACGGGCTGGAAGCGGTGGAAGCGGCCGTGCGCGAGGCGCTGCTGGCCGGTGTCACCAGTGACGACGTCATCCTCAACATCCTGGCACGGCGGCGCGAGCCGCCCCGGCCGCTGGTCATCGTCACGCCGGAAGACCTGGCGTTACGCCATCCGCCTCGTGCCGACTGCCACCGCTACGACAGCCTGCGAGGTCTCCATGCAGCGGCATGAGATGATGGCGGCCATGGCCGAGCTCGGGCTCAAGGGCATGGCTGGCGCCTTCGACGAGGCGGTGACCACCGGGCTGCAGCGCAAGCGCACGACGATGGAGATCCTGACCGACCTGCTCCGTGCCGAGGCGACCCACCGCCATGCAGCGTCGGTCCGCTACCGGATGTCGGCCGCCAAACTGCCGGCCGTGAAGGACCTCGATGCCTTCGTCTTCGACGACACCCCCATCAACGAGGGGCTGGTGCGCTCGCTGCACAGCGGCTCGTTCCTCCCCGGTCGGCGCAACGTCGTGCTGGTCGGCGGAACGGGTACCGGCAAGACGCACCTGGCCAGCGCCATTACCGCCAACGTCGTGCGCGCTGGCGCTCGCGGCCGCTACTTCAACACGGTCGACCTGGTGAACCGGCTCGAGGAGGAGACCCGCCTCGGCAAGGCCGGCACGCTTGCGAACCAGCTGTTCCGTCTCGACCTCGTGGTGCTCGACGAGCTCGGCTACCTGCCGTTTGCCCGCTCGGGCGGCCAGCTGCTCTTCCACCTGCTCAGCAAGCTCTACGAGCGCACCTCCGTCATCGTCACGACCAACCTCGCCTTTGGCGAGTGGCCGACTGTCTTCGGCGACCCCAAGATGACCACCGCGCTGCTCGACCGCATTACCCACCACTGCGACATCGTCGAGACCGGCAACGACAGCTGGCGCTTCAAACACCGCAGCTGACGCCCGAGGCACCCGGCAGAGAACGCTTCGCGCTGGTTGCGCCTCCGGTCGGGCTACGCCCGCCCTACGCCGCAACCAGCGCGAACGGCGCGCCCGTCATACCTGTCACGCTGCTCGACGAAGGGGGTCTCTTTTGGACGCCGATAGGGGGTCCTTTTTGGACGCCGATTGACAGTCCGGAGTTGCCTTTAGCCGCCCGTGCGCGTCAACCGTAAACAGGCCCATTTGCATTAGGAAGCCTAAAGCCTCGAAGGCGTAGGGCAGCAAATCGGTAGTCCGACGCGCAAAGCCGACGAGCAGCTCGGGGTGAGACGCGATGAGCTTCAGGAGATAGCTACGATTGCCGGCATGCAGGATGTCTCGGGAGCGTTTGTGAAGACAGAGAGGCAGCACTAGCAGCACGAGCGAAAAGGGCATGCCGCGTTCGTCCTCTTCCTCATAGCCGCACAGCGCGCGCATCAGGATAAGGCCGCAAAAGGCAGGGTTGAAGAGATTGCGAATCTCAAACGGTCGTTCGTCCAATCGCTTCATGCAGCGATCCCAAGCAATTGTTGCAGGCGGTCGAGGAAGCGGGGATGCCAAAAAACGCGCGGTCTCGGGCTCGCATTGGCAAGAATGTGGAATGCACCGCGCACGACATAGGGTTCGGTGACGCGCTCACGAATGCGGAGCGTTGAAGTTTCCATCTCGGCCCAACGGTAGAGTTCTTTCCCCGCTACGAGGCAGGCCTCGTCATTGCCGGTGTCGCTTAATTGCTCGAAAACGATCTCGCGGTAGCGCGACCACTCGTCGATCAGCCGATCCTCATATTCCTCGATTTCACCCGAAATCAGCAAACTCTCGCGTGCCCAGCTCGAGCGCTGCTCGAAAGCGCGATAGTAGTCGATGATGGCATTGCGGATGCGGGTCGCCGAGAGATCGAGGATGCGCAGTTGTTCGACGAACAGCCGCGGATCGTTGGCGACGTCGATTTGACCGTCGGGAAGGCGCCCCCGGAAGGTGATTGGCAGATTGTCGTTGCGATACTCCTCGGCGATCGCGGAAAGCTTGTCAGAGACCTCGTAGCCGTAGATTGGCTCCTTGCGCTCACCGCTCAGCATCTTGATCGCGAGATCCATCCACCAGCCTTCGAGGCGTTCGAACACGGCCGTACGGGATTCCCGCCGGATGGTGCGCAGGTGGAGGTTAATCAAAGCCGGCAAATCGGTGATCCGGGGTGTCGCGTCGATGATCGTAATGCGGCTGTAGAAATCGTTGAGCTCGTCCTCACTCAATTGGTCGAGTTCTTCGCGTATCTTGCCGATTAATGCGGATGTGCTGGTGGCGAGCACTGCCCGCGCTTGCTCGACCCGATCGTCATCACCAGCCGCGCTTTCGGTGAACAGGCTGAGGAACGCGCCCTCGCTTAGTTCGGCTGTCGAAAATAGCAAGAAACGGCCGTTCGATGCGATGCCGCCAGTCTTGCGATAATAAGCTAACCAAATTCGGACCGATTTCCAGAAATCGGTCGATAGATTGGTTAGCTTGTCGCCTCCCGCTTTGTGCTTGAGCGAACCAAGTGACCGAATACCGCTTTCAGAGATGAACTCGATATCATCTTCCTTCTCAAGGAAGACTGCGCTACTCTCGGAAAGCTCCAATATCTTCAGCAGTGCAAATCGCGGCTGAAAAATGTAGCCCAGGCCTTGTTCGGCCGCTGAAAAAGGCGAACCAGCATCGCCCATTATCGACGAAACCCGGTCAAGTTGCTTCGGCGTCGTCGCTGCTGCATCTGCCCCCCGGCGTACTGCCATCATTGAGATTCACGATAATTATTCCAAGCTTCGACCAAAGCAACCGATGATTTTGGCAAGCTGGCTTGATCTGACCCGACTACCAGTCTGTGAGGACAAGATTCTTTGATGTCTGCTTTCAACGGCTGCCAACTCGCTGCCCGCCCAGTTGCAGGCACAAATCCTGCTCAGGGGATCGTTCGTTTATTGTCGGGCTTCGCCGATGAAGCTGCAGCTGAACCTGCCGCGCGGTAGCGGCGGGTAAGTCGCATGTTCAAGCCATACGAGCAGCGGAGAATGGCAACGCGTTAGGCCGGCGTTCAAGAAGACGGCCAACCGTCGTGGACGGTTGTGATTCCTAAATTTGCGCCGCTGCCCAGGCTTCGGCGTCGATCAATTCCATGATTCGCACGAAGCGCAGATCGCGGACCGGGCCGGGTTTTGAGAGCGCCTTCTCAAGCTTGCCCTCGTCGATAAGGCCGAAGTCGGCGAGACGGCCGCCGAGCAGCATGTCGCGGATGGCCTGCCGCTGCCGGTCAAAGATCGCCGCGACGAAGCCGGTGGGCGTGCCTTTTGATCGGCGCGCAATAATTTCTTCGGGGAGATCAGGCGCGAAGGCGCTACGCGCGGTTGCCCGATCCCGTCCCGGCGCGAGCCAATGCCAGCTCGGAACACGCAGGCACGCCTCCACCACAGGCTGCGAGACCAGCGGTGAAATCGTGCGGTAGGGCGCCTGGGCATTGATCGCCTCCACCAGATTCTGCGCTGGGGCGAGCAGGGCAACATGGCTCGCCCGGCCGGGGAGGACACTCGCCGGCGGCAGGAACCAGGGGTGCGCGACGGTGTCGGCGATGATCAATCGTGCCACATCAGAGAGAAACGCCACTGCCGGCGGCTGGCGCGGGGCGGGCGAGCGCAACCAGGCGCGATGCACCGCGCGCCAGGCCAGTACCCATGTCCCGGTCTGGCCCAAGTCGCTGAGTGCCCGCGCGGCGCTCCAAAATCGCTTGTCCAGACCGCCAGCGGCAAGGCAGTCGGCGAGGATCGAAACGGTGCGCGAAGCGAAGAAGACATTGTCGCCACCGCCGCCATCGATGAGGATATCGGCTCCGCACTGTTCTGCGATTTCGGCCGCGACCCAATCCTGCGCCTGCGTGAAGCAGCGATGCACCGGATAGGGCATATGCGCCGCACCCGTGCGGCGGACATCGACGCAGTCAAGGTCGAATGTCCGCATCAGCAGTTCGATGTCGACCGACCGGGCGACCATCGCGGCATAGCGCCTCTCGTCGCTCGCGGCGTCATCGCCGATAAGGTTGAGCCCGGTCACTTCCGTGCCGGTTGCTTTTAGACTCGCAGCCACGATCGCCGAATCGAGCCCCCCCGAGAGCAGCAGGACGGCTCGATCATGGCCGGCGGCGCGGGCGCGCACGGCAAGATGCACCGCGTTGCGCACGGCGCGAGCCGCTTCCGCGGGATCGTCGATCAGCCGGTCCCGAGCGACGAAGGCCCAGGGCGACCATAATGTTTCGTGGTCCGCCCCATTCGCCGAGACGAGCAGTCGATCGCCACCGCGCAGTTCCTCCACGCCGTCGAGGCAGGTCTCGCTGCGCCGCCATTCGGGATAGGCGATTTGACGCGCAAGAGCGCCGCGATTGATGGCGAAGCGACATCCGTAGTCCGAGAGCAAGGCCAGATCAGACGCGACCAGAAGGACATCGCCGTCCCGGGCATGATAGCATCCGAGATCGCCCATCGGCGCACGTACGACCGCCATGCCCGTGTCGTCGGTAGTGAAGGCGACATAGCTGCCCCAGTAGCGTTCGATCAGCTTTCGCCCACGCGACTGGGCGATCGCCGTCCATGCCGCATCGTCAAGCGTGGTTTCCGGCCGCGTGCTGCCACGATCGAACAGTTCGCCGACTATCGCATGGCTGCCGACCTGTGCGATCCCGTACCGGTGGTTGCTCCACAGCATGAAGCGGTCGGTTTCGATCAGCGGCACGAGCAATGCCGCAGCCTTGCGCGCCCTATCGATCCGCCCCGGAGGAAGAGGCTCGGCGGTGGTCGCGATCTGCGCGAGAAAGCGGCGCCCCGTCATAGGACCAGGATCGGCGTGAAGGTCCGCACCATGTCGACGCGGTCGTTGACGAGGCGGTCATCGTGCTGGACCCAACAATGGGCGGAGAATGGTCCGAGTTGTACCCCCAGCACGACATCGGGCCGCATGCCCTTCGCGATCATGCGCGATGCCACCGCGATGGAGTTTGCAAGGCAGAGGTCGATCTGGCTGGCGAGGTGCGCCGCCGAAACGAACCCGGCCATGATCCGCTCTATTTGCTCTTCCGGCGGGGCACGGGACGTCGGCAAGCGCGACTTGCGGGTCGATAGCCAGGAAAGGGTCCGGCCGAGACCTGCCATCTTCAATCGTACGCGCGAGGCGGCAAGGCAGCACAGAGCGCTGGTCGTCTCGGCAAAGGCAGGCAACGGAAGGTCCAGATCGAGAATACTCGTTTGCGGCATGACGATCGGGCGGCAGGCGGCCGGTGCCTCCGGAGCCGCCGACGCCATAAGCAGGCCGCGCGCCAGCAGTCCCTGGAGGTGCACATCGTCTGGCGGCGGGGTGCCCCATTCTGCCAGCGCCCGGAAGCTGTGCTCGGCGTCTGGCGACAGGCAGAAATACCGGTCTGCCACGATATCAAGAAAGATGATCCGGTCGCCGACGCGGCAAAAGGAGATGCCATCGCGAAGGGTGAAGCCCATGATTGAACGCCAAGGATCGAAGCCAGGATCGGCGCGCGATCCCATGGGACCGCGCGCCGACGCCGTCAGTCGTCGGCAATGCCGAAGAGCTGCTGGCCGTTCTTCGCATCGATGACCAGGCCGGCGCCGCCCTTGGTTTCGACGCTTGCGGTGCCGAGGTCGATCACTTCGTCTTCACGTTCCATGATGCACTCCTTCGTCCTGCTGCGAAATGCAGCCATGGCAGACTATGGAGGGCGGCTGGCTATCCGAACTTTATACGGATTCTATATGGATTTTGTTTGGCAGGCGGTGAGCGTCAGTCCGCGCGGTAGACGGCCCGCACGATGTCGGCGGCAGCGCGACGACGGCGGCGATGATAGTTGCGGCACAGGATTTTCAGGTGCTTGCGTTCGGCTGTCCTGACGGCCTGCCACAGCGCCTCCAGTTCAGCGTGGATGCCGTCGAGCACATGCTCTTCGACGGTCCGGACGGCGTGAAGGCGGGCGTTGAGCCGGTCGAGCGCGAGCCTATGCTCGCGATTGGCGGAATGGCGGGCAACGGCCAGAAACGTCGCCGCAGTCCGGTCGGCCAAGGCCGCATCGTCCGCGAGGTCGCCAAGGAGCGGAAGTGCGGCCGGGCGTCGCCATGCGTTGATGGCAAGCAGGACGAGTTCGGCCGACCAGTCATAGAGATCCGCGAGGCCGGGTTCATCAAGCGCAGGGACATGGAAGCCGCCGGCGGTCCGTGTCTCCACCAGGCCCTCGCCAGTCAGTCGGTGGAGCGCGTCGCGTACGGGCGTCACGCTCGCGGCGAGCGGCGCGGCCAGCGCCGCCGGATCGAGCCTGTCGCCAGGCCGAAATTCACGGCTCATGATGCGGAGGCGCAGCGCCTCATGGACCCGTTCGGCGGTCGCTCCGGCGTTCACGGCGCTTCTCGCTGTTCCTGTGCATAGGCATCGACCAGCACCTCTTGGTCGGGCCGCAACGCATCGACGGCGCCGAGTGGCCGGTCCGCGCGCCCGCCCAGCAGCACCGAAGGGCATTGCCCCTCGAAATTGCCGAGATTGGGCCGATGCTGGCGATAACCGACCAGCGCCGCCAGATCTGGCGGGAATGCGCGCGCGACGTCGGGCGGATAGGCGAGCCATTGGTTTTCATAGGGCTTCAGCCAGCCCAAGGCGTAGCCGATGACGATTCCGCGTCGCACGTCCCGTGTGCGGTTTGCACCCGCGCCGTGGAGCGTCGATCCGAGGAACAGAAGCGCCGCGCCGGGAGCCATTTCCGCGGCGAGAGGCGCGCCGTCCGGCTCGGCCAGGGCATTGGTGCCATGGCTCTCCGGCCAGACAAGCGTGGCGCCGTTTTCCTCCGTAAAATCGGTCAGCGGCCACATCACGTTGACGAGATATTCGATCTCGCCGACGGGACCGCGCCACATGTCCTGGTCGCGGTGCGGCAGTTGTGCCGGTGCGCCGGGATGGACCGCGATCGCCTGGGTCGTATTGAGCTGGATGCACTCGCACCAGGGCGCGAGCACGGCCTCGACGATACGGAGAATGCGCGGGTGCTGGACCAGCGCCGCGGCGCCGGCCGCGCGCGTGAGCAGGCGGCCAAACCGCTTGGTGGTGCTGCCGTAGAAGCCACCCTGGCCGAACGGCGTCGCCGCGAAATCACCCGCCAGTTTATCGTCGAGCGCTTGGATCTGCGCGGGCGGCAGGGCATCGGCAAGGAGGCACCAGCCATGGTCGAGAAGGTCGCGCGCGCTGCCGGCGATCTCGTCGTCGATCCTGTCGATCATCGTCGTTCTCCTCGTCTCAGGCCGCGATGCGCTGGCTGTCCCGGATGGCCGGTGCCGCCTGGATGCCAGCCGCGGCGAGCAGGCCGGGCGTGTCGGGGGCGATGTCGATGCGCAGTGCCGCCAGCATCGCGCCATCGACGACTTGCGGCAGTCCGAGCGGACGGCAGCGCCAGCCGAAGGCGAGGATCTGCTGGAACCAGCCCATTTCGGCGATCGCGCTGTAGCCGGTGATGCCATGATCCAGCGCATGATCGACGAGCGTAGTCACCAGCGTGTCGCGCACCGCGCGGCGCTCGGCAGCGCGCAGCCGGCGGTCGAGGCAAAAGCGGGTGATCTCGAAAATGTCCGGGGCGCGCGGCGGCGCGTTCTCGCACAGGCCCGGATAGAGGCTGTCGAGAATGTGCGGGCGCATGGTTGGCAGCAGGCGCGCCGAGCCCAGATGCGCCCCGTCGGGCTCGGCGAGGATCAGATAGGTGGCGTTGAGATCGTCGAACTGGTCGACTTCATAGCGGCCCTCGAGGACTGGAACGTCCCATTTGAGCAGGTCGACGAAGACGGACTTGCGCGCGGCGAACATCGCGCGCAGCGCCGCGTCCGACGCGGACGGCGGGGCGGATTGCAGGATATGCAGCATGGCTCTTGCTCCCTTGGCCGTGATCGGCCGAGGGTCCGCGAGATGCCGGTCGCAGCGCTATGCCCGAAAAGGGGCATATCGGCGGCGGAAGATATCCGAGAAAGTGAGCGTTCCGTCGAACAGCGTCCGGATCACCAGCAATGTCCGCTTGTTCACGCCGTAGCGCTCGCAGGCCTGCTTGATATGCCGGGCCACCGTCTCTTCGCTGATCCCCAGGATGCGGCTGATCTCCCAGTCGCCCTTGCCACGCGCAACCCACAGGACGCAGTCGCGCTGCCGGTCGGTCAGTGCCGGCCCCGGACGCATCAGGAGCCCGCCGCGTCCCATCCACAATCGGCGCGCCGCTTCGAATGCGAAATTGCCGGCGAGTTGCGCCATCGGCAGCATGACGTGCGGCAGCGGCCGCCCCGCTTCGCTCGCAAAGGAGCAGGAACCGCGGGCTTCGCCCGGAACATGGGCCGGAACGGTGAAGCCGTCGCCGATGCCCTGTGCGCGGCCGAGCGCCAGGATCCGATGGTCGCCCGGCGTCAGCGGGATCATCGCCGCCATCTGCGACCATGGGAAGCCGATGCTGGTGACATGGCTGGCGCGATGCACCGGGTCGCTCACGCCCAGGGCGTTTTCATCATAATAGTCCGCCCAGCGCTGCGGATAATTATGCAGCCGGATCGCCGCGTCACCGGCCGTGGCCACATCGACATGATGGCTGAGCGCGAAATACTGGAATCCCAGCTCCACGCCGATGGCGGCCATGGCCGTCGCAAGCTCATCCGTGTTGCCGACCGTTTCGACGATGCGCGCAAGCTGCATCGCCATGCCCGAATAAGGCATCTGGTCCTGTCGCGACCGTCGGCGGGGTCTCGTGCTGCCCGAATCCCGGCGATCGCCCTTTCTTGGTCCTGTGGGCCAGGCGGCGGGGCCTCAAGCCGTCGCCGGGCGACTCCTGTCATGGAAGTGTCATATCATGTTGGGCAGGCGCGCAGAAGTTGTCTTGTGCGATGCAGCATCTGTGCTTCTGGGCTGGTTGCAGGTTTCGACCCGTGACGCTGCTGCAGGCGTGGCGCGAGAGCACAGCTTACGCACGGCTGCGCGGTATCGATCGCGCCGGGATCATGTGGGAGTGGCTGCGTCGCGACCCTGATTATATCGCCTGGCATGCCCGGGCGAGCAGCGTTACCCGCGGCCGCGTCGATCCGCGCGCGTGGGGGCTGCACTTTCGCTGAAGATCCGGCCCGGTCGGCACCCGAGGCACGGATCATCTGGCATGCCGATCTGGACCCTGGAACGCTGCGCGTTGCAGCGATCCCCACCGATCGCGCCGATCCGGACGGTCTCGATCTGGAACGAGTCGCCGCCTGGCTGACCGTCGTCACCGATCCGGACGGCTATGACCATGCCGTCCTCTCGGACGGTCGCCACCATATCCGGCTCGATGTCGCGCAAGGCCGGCTCGCCGGTGAGACAATGGTCCATCTTCACTATCGGCTGCATGGGCTCGGCAGCGCCGAGGTGGGCATCCTGCCGCTGCGCCGCCTCCTCCAGCTCCAGCGCCATCGCCGCTTTTCCCGCTCGCTGTTCCCCCGTGACCCGTGGATCGAACGCGGTATCCAGTTGCTGCGCGTCCATGACGCGCTGGCCGGCGGCGCGACCCAGCGCGAGATCGGGGCCGTTTTGTTTGGCAAGGCGCGCGTGGCCGAGGACTGGAACGACCGATCCGACTCGCTGCGTTCGCGGATCCGGCGGCTGGTGCGCGAAGCGAAGACCCTGGCGTTGGGCGGGTATCGCGACCTAATGCGGCAGCAAGCACGATTGCCGTCCAAGCCGCACACTCATGCTGAACACTCGCGCAGCGATCCAGCCTGATCCTCGGCGCCTCGCGCCTGACGGCGCGACCGCGCTCTATGGCTCGGCGATGGCAATGGGTTTGCGTCGCCTTCGCCACGAGCCCCGGCGGCGCCGGGGCTCGGCCTGGCGGTGACGATCGCTGGCGGGGCCACCACGACCGACAGTGCGGTGGAGAACGTCAGGTCGTGCCGCGTGGTGGACGGAAGCGGGCCGTCGGCGGATTTTACTTGGTGACGAGTGGATTCTGCGCCCGCCAACGCTGAAACATCGTCGCAAGATCCGCCGCGATGCCAACCTCGCGTTGCGCGATGTCGATGCTCCGCAGATGCAGCCGGTCCGTACTGCCGTGGATCATGTAATCGGTTGCGAACGGACCCGATCCAAGACCGGGATGGTGCGGATAGAGGAGAGTAAGGTCGGGGCAGGCATAGAGCTGCCCATAGGCCATCATCTGATAGACATCGGCCTGACTGACCCCGTGCTTTGCATGCTCGATTGCCGGCGACAGGCGCTTCCATTTCGTATCGACGACCGCGACCGGCGCATTGCTTTGGCGATCCCGAATGATGATGTCGGGCCGGGTCTGAAATCGGCGGCGTGCCTCGTCTCCCTCTTCGATCAGGCAAAACATCCGGCCGCCCTGCGTTTCGACGCTTAGTCCGACAGGGCGCAAGATCCTCCGCATGAGGGCGGCGATATACGCCTCGAACAGTTCGTTCATCGGGAACAGGAGCGTGATCCCTTGTCCGGCCGACGGATCATGATGGGTGGCCTGCCAGTCGCGCTTGAGGAACAGCCGGGCGAGACCGAACAGCGCCTCCCAGCGCCGATTGGTCCGATCGATCCGCACCGCCTGCCAAGGCAAAGCAACGGCGCTCACATCAGCGATGTCGGCGAGCACGAAGCGCAATTCGTCGAGCTTGCGCACAGTCTCGGCGGCGCGGGCATGGCGGCGAAGGGCCAGCACGCATGCTTTCATGATCTGCAGCAGCGGAATGTCGCTCGACAGCGCGTCGAAGCGGCAGGCGAGCCGGTCAGGCCGCACGGCATGGGCGGTGAACTGCCGCACCACGTTGAGCCGACCGCGAAGCGCGGGAAGATCATCTTCGTGCTGGAGGTAGGCCCTCGGAAGACCCCGCCGCGCCTCCGTCAGGAGCTTGTCCGCGAACAGGCGGATCAGAATGTCGAGAAGCCCCTCCGCCTGCCTCGCCATCGCGGACGCGGCACCGTCGCCGATGTCGAGGCCCAATGCGACGTCGAGCATCCGCACCAGCCGTTCACGGACGGTCCGTCGCCCCTCGGACGACGCGATGTCGAGCCGATCGATCTTGGGAAAGATCTCGAGACTGCAGCCGGGCGCCGCGATCACGCCAACCATCTGGCCGGCCGTCAGATGCCGGAAATGATCCCGCAATATGGTAGTGCCTTCGTCGCCACCGAGGGAATGGGCGCGCGCCGCAGCGATCAGGGCATTGGCCTGTGGCCGGGTGAAGCCTCCTTCGCCCGGTCGATCAAGGACCGCGATGCGCCCCCACTCGCTGACGGCCAGATGGCTCATTCGGGCGAGACGGCGGCGCTGCTGCCCCCGCTCAGCCGTTCGAAGGCGTCCGCGGAAAACGGCTCGCGGACGAACCAGCTATCGCGGTCGTCGCCCTCAAAGCCTGGCGGAGGGGCGATCTTGCGCGATCCGATGAAGCCGTCGCCAAGGACGGCCCGGATGCGCCCCCAATCTTCGAAGAAATATTCCTGGAGAAGGGGAATGACCTTGTCGCGCATGACGAGATCTATCGCTTCGCGATTCTCACACCCCATGAAGAAGGCATGGCCGATGCGATGTTCGCGGTCGATCAGATACTCGATCCGATCGTTGATGGAGCTGAATACCGCTCGCAGGTCAATCCCGTCGATGGTGCCGAGCAGGTCGATGCGCGGCGCCATCTCCCTGAACGTGAACCGGCGCCTGAGCGCGGTGTCGAGCAGCGCGATCGAGCGATCCGCGGTGTTCATCGTGCCGACAATGTGGAGATTGGCGGGAACGCCGAAATCACGCTTCTTCGAATAGGGCAAGGTGAGGCTCAGCGCGTTGGCCATACCGAGACGCTTGTCGGGTTCGATCAGCGTGATGAGCTCGCCGAAGACCTTCGAGATGTTCGCGCGATTGATCTCGTCGATGATGAGCACGAACTGTTCCGGCTCGCCAGCGACCGCTTCGGCCGGAGCGGCATCCTTGTCACCGGCGATCAGGCGGGCCAGCGCTGGCAGGTTCACCCGCTTTGTGGCGATCGGGTAAAGCGTGCGCATCGTGAAGTTGCCATCGACGATCGTGTCGAGCGGCAGGGGTTCCTCGAGCGTGAGCAACCAGCGCACATCGCGGCGGTGCGCGTAGAAGCCCTCGGCCTCGGGAACATAACGATAGTCGCCAGTGACTTCGGCAACAGCCCGGAACGCGGTGTTGCCGTAGGGAACGATGACGATGTCGCCGATCTTCATCTCGGCGCGGAACGGCCAGGTCTGGGTCCAATTGCTCGGGGTCGGGTCGTCCGGATTCTTGTCCAGCCACTCGGCCTTGATGGCATCGAAGGTCGAAAAGCGCTCGGCGCTCCAATCGATCGTCCCGCCCCAGCCAAGCGCGATGTATCGGTTCGCCAGCGCCGCGTCGTAGACCTCGTCTTCGCTGCCGATCGCGCCCTGTCCCATCTTCCAGAAGCGCCGGCCCGAAAAGTCGAAACCGGCCGCGCTCGCTGCTGTCACGGGTCGGGTCCGGGCCTGGTCGGCGAGGGCACAGATTTCGCGGAAGATGCCCGGCCGTGCCTCGAGGTGGAAGCCGGCCGAGTTACCCTCGCCATCGCCTGTCTCCGGCCGCAAGCCCTCGACGAAGCTCTCATAATCATAATTCTGGTGGAAGGTGACGAAGGCGATCCGCTTTTCCGCCTCGAGTTCACGATAGCGGTCGAGCAGCGCCTGGCGGCCTTCGGGGGACTCGTCGAACGCCACGGTGCCGTCACAGAGTAAAACGGCCTCATAGGCGGTACGGTAGGTCTTGCCGGTGCCCGGAGGGCCGTAGAGGATCAGGTTAGTCGGCGATTGCTTATGCCTGGGCACGCTCTCGGTCTCCATCGCCAGCGAGTAGGTCAGCTTGCGCGTCGTGCTCTGCTTCGGCCCTTCCGCCGCTGGCGCGGGCACGTTCGCGAGTTGCAGGAACAATCGGCCTTCGAGCGCCTGGCAGATGTTCGGCCAGGCCATGTGAAGGCCCATCTCGTTATTCAGGGCGCCGATGGTGATGGTGACGGTCGCATCGCCCCTGAGGCGGGCCGGCTTGATATAGTTTTCCAGGACGTAGCGGCGAATTTCGTCAGCCTGGCTTTCGCCACCATCGTCTTCGTCCGCGACGCCTGCGACCGAATAATTGGGATCACGCCCTTCGCGGAAATAGCCATATTGTCGCAGGCTGGCGATCATGTTGCCGAGCTGGCCCTTGGGATCCTCGGCCTGGGGAACGACCGCGCGCACGATCGCCATGTCAGGATCGGGGTCGCTTGCCAGCGCCGTCAACTGCGCCAGCAAATCGTCCCATTTCCCGTCGTCGAAGACCTCATCGAGCGTAGATTGGGAATAGCCAAGACCATGCAATCCGCGCTCGGCTCGCTGATTGCGGCGCACCCGCGTATCCACGGCCTTCTTGGTCAACGGCTCGCCTTTCCAGAGCCGTTTGCTCAGCCAATCCCTGAACTCCTGATCTTTCATCGAACCCCCGGCAGCGATAACAACTCAATGCTATTATCGCCGCCCCGCTCTTTACTCGACAGGATTCGCATCCGTCGAACGGCCGGCATCGACATCGGCGAGTAACTGGCCGAGGTGCATGGCGCTTTCACACATGCGATGGCCGATTTCATCGGGACCGGCGACCGCGTCAAGGTGGGTGAAGATCTTCTCGAGAAGTTCACCTTCCGCACTCGCGCTCTGCCTGGGTGAGCCCGTCAACCTGATCCGCGATCGCAACTCCGGGGACCGTTCCGCGAATATCGACCACTCATCACGATCGAGCTTTACCTCGAAGAAGCGTGAATAGCACCAGTAGGAATATGCCCCGCGTGCGCCGCGGTGCGCGCAGAGGAACAGTCCAGGCCAAGCGTTGGCGTCTGCATCAGACCAGCCGATGAACAGATTTCCCTTCGGCCAGGTCGGCAGGCGGCTGATCTCTTCCTTCTTCAACTTCGGCTTGCGCCTCTTGCCCTCGACCGCCATCGCCTGTTCGGCCGCCTGCTCGACATCTTCGCGACCGGCCTCGCCCGTCGAAAAGACCACGCCGATCCCTCGATAGCCCTCCGGGTCGGCGGCTATCCTCCGCAGCAGGGTGTCGGGTGCAGCGAACGATGGCGTGCCCTTTGGGGCACCATGTCGCGGCCGCTTTGCCCAGGCGGCGCGCGCTGTCGCGATGGCTTCGGGATCGACCACCTCGGCTTTCCCCCAGATCGTGTCGAACCACTCCGTGCCTTTGCGGAACGCGGTCGTATCGGACCGATGGAAGGTGCCGCACTCGATCAGCGCGGCCGGCTCGACAAAACCGATGCCGCGGTTCGAGGCATTGGCCGAGGTGATGACCATGCCAGCGCTCGAGAGGTACAATTTCGCGTGCAATCCCCTGAGATGCTTGAGCTCGGGATTATCGGGCGCCCCGAGCAGCACCAGTTCCTCCGGATTGGTGCCGCCCATCGAGAGGTCGCAGATGATCCGCGCCTTCGAAGCACGCTTCTTGGAACCGAATAGTGCATTGAGCGCGCCATCACCCCAGAACGCGACGGCGCATCTGACATCGTCACCCGCGACAACAGTCTGGACTGCGTCGCGCACCTGCTTGTGATCGAGAAACCGCGCCATCTTCCCTCCCATTGCCAGGCATGAAGTCCGCAAGTCGCGCACTACCCTGGCCAATATCGAACAGCGCAGGTCGGGGCCTCGCGCCTGTGCGCCACGGCAGCGGAGATGCTTGCACGCTCAGGCGAGACGTCTGCGCAATTCCGCTGCCTTTCGTTTCAGCCCGATTTTTGGATCGAGCGCGATCGCTTCCTCATAATCTGAAAGCGCGCTGGCGAGATTGCCTAGCGCTTCCTGACAAAGCCCACGTACCTTGAGCGCCAGGGGGCGCTCGGCGGGGGCGAACTCCGGTTCGGCGAGGATCGCATTGACGGATGCGATGATCTTGCCGCTCATCATCGGGGGGAGTGCCGATCCGCGCAGCAGATTGTGGAGGACATGCACATTGTCGCTGCGAGCCTGTGCATCGATCCAGCGATCCCGGTCGAGGAATTGGCCATCGATGGCATAGTCGTAGGCCTGGCCGTCGTGATAGCGGAGCCGGATTCTGCCCGCCTCTGGAAAAGCGTAGCTCTGCGCCCAGCCACTTTCCGGAACCCAGTCGGCAACCTCTCGACCCGACGCGAGATCGAAGATCGCGAGCAGCGATCCGTCGGGACCCGGCGCGTTGCAGGTCTGGCACACCGCCATGCCGCCATCATCGGCGATGCCATTATTGAGCAGGTTCGCCGTGAAGGAACTCTCCACGAGGAGCGTCCCATCCGCGCGGTAGGCACGGAACACCCCCTTGAGGCCGTCACCGAATAGCCAGTCGTTGATGACAAAACTGCCGTTGTCGGCGACTTGTCCGTCGTTCGGACGTTCGGCCCGGCCCTGCGCCGCCAGCCGGTCGCCCTCGAACAGATAGAAGCGCCCCGGCCCGCTGCTGCGGTGTCCGCCATGCGTGCCCGCGTCATTGCCGTCGCGCCAGGCGAGCAACCAGCGGCCATCGGGGGAACGCCGATATTGTCCGAAGAAGTCGAGCGACGCGATTCGCACGAACCGGTCGCCAGCCGCGCCGAAACTCATCATCGGTTCGTCCGTCCGCGTTGCCGCGCGTCGCGGCGCCGTCTGCTGTGAGCCTAGCAGGCGCCTGATAAGGTTGATCACGGCGCCACCTATTGTGGAAAGCAGGCGACGACGCAGCGCCGGTCGCTACGCATGACACCGTCGATCCCATTGTCCAGATCCCACAGAATGACGCGACCGGAAGCGAGGCGAGCCGTCACCTCTCGCGCATGGAAATTGCGATTGATGCGCTTGGAGATCTGGACATGGCGCAGGCTCGGCCCGCCCGCGAAGCTCGCCTGCCATCGCCGCTCAAGATCGTTGCGCTGGTCCGCGTCCGTTTCCTGCCGGTTATCGACGCTGTCAGCGTCCAGGCTATGGCAGGTCACTGCGTCGATGCGGCGGGCCGCGCCGGCAAGCCGCTTCATGAATTCGATCAGATGCTGCCGGTTGTGCGACCGGGCGCAGGCATAGGGGTCCTTGACCAGCAGCTCGATGACATGGTCGTCGGCAATCGGCGCCAGGAAGATCGCGAAATCGCGTGGCTTGCTCGGCTCGAACACATAACGGCTTGGCGCCGCCAACGGTGCCGGAGCCGATCGCTCGGGCAGCGCAACGCTGAGCGTCGGGCGCCTCGGTGGCACGGTATCGGCGACCGGCGTAGCGGTTGGTGGCTGGGGAGGCTCATCCGCCTGCGCCTCTGCATCCGGCGGTGGCGGCAAGTCCGCGGCTGGGCCGGTTTCGTCCTGACCGCCCAGCACATCCTCGAACAGCGTGCTGGTATCGGCCTCGTCTTCGCCCGGGATGAGCAGCCCCCGGCTTAATTCCCGCTTGCGCGTCATCAGCGCGTCGAGCTTCAGGTCGAAGCTGGTCGGGCCGATCGCCGGATCCGGATGCAGCGATTGGGGCAGATAGACATGGACGTCGCGCGACTGCCCGATCCGGAATACGCGATCGGTCGCCTGATCCTCAACTGCCGGGTTCCACCAGCGCGAGAGATGAATGACATGATTTGCGGCGGTCAGGGTCAGCCCGACGCCGCCCGCCTTGGGCGAGAGGATCATCACGTCGAACCCGCTTGCGCGACGCTGGAACTGTTCAACAGCCGCCTGCCGCGCGTCGCCCGTCACGCCGCCATGGATGCGCAGCACGTCATGCCCCAGGCCGTAGCGGCGCCGGATTTCGGCGGCGAGCAGCGCCTGCATCGCCAGACTTTCGCAGAAGATGAGCGTCTTCTCGCCCTTGGCCTTGATGGCGTCGAGCGTCTCGAAGGTCGATTGCAGCCGCGCGGACTCTTCGAAATAGCTGCCGGTCGCATCTTCGGGGGCGTAAGGGTGCAGCGACACGCCGCGCAGCATGTGCAGGATTTCCAGCATATGCCCGCGCTTGCCGGTCCCGCGGGCCGCCATCGCGCGTTGGATCACCCGTTCATAGGCTTCCGCCTGCGGGCGCGGCATCGCGAGCGGCAGCGGATGGATGTGCTTGGCCGGCAGGCCCGGCAGGCAGTCGTCCTTCATCCGCCGCAGCAGAAGCGCGGGCCGAGTGTCGCTCGCTTCGGTCAGCACCGCATTCAGCTCGCGCAGCTTGTCCGGATCGGACGCGGGGTAGCTGCTCTCGAACGCCTTGCTCGACCCGAGCAGCCCGGGATGGATTACGTCGAACACCGACCAGAGATCCTGAAGCCGGTTTTCGACCGGCGTTCCGGTCATCGCCAGCTGGAACCGCGCGTTCAGCGTCTTGCCCGCGCGGGTCATCTGGCTGGCCGGATTCTTGAGCTTCTGCGCCTCGTCATAGATGATCGCGGAGAAGGGCTGGCGGGCGAAACTCAGATGATAGTCCCGCATCGTCTCGAAGGTGGTGAGCACGACGCCGGCCTGGCTCCACGCATCGCCGTCGATCGCCGCCCGGCCAAGCTCGATATCGCGGCCGATCTCCTCGCGCGAGCGATTGAGGCCGGCGCCATAGGCGCTGACCACCGGGCCCAGCGCGCCTGGCGCCAGATGCTGTTCGATCTCGCGCTTCCAATTGGCGAGCAAGCCGGTTGGCGCAACGATCAACACAGGTTTCGGCGATGGCTGTTCTGCGCGTAGCCAGGCAAGGAACGCGAGGGCCTGGAAAGTCTTGCCCAGACCCATGTCGTCGGCGAGCAGCGCGCCCGGCATCCCGGCCCGCCAGCATGCCACCAACCAGTTGAAGCCATCGACCTGATGCGGCTTGGGCACGGTGACGAGCGCCTGCGGAAGTGCTGGCGGCGCGGCGGCGGGCGCCGCGGGCGCCTTCGCGAGGGGCGCATAGGCGACGTCTTCGAGATTGTCGCGCACCTGCAGGAAATAGCGCTGCGTCGCGACCGGCGGCGGCTGCCCCGCGTGCTCGTCATCGTGCGCTGCCTTCACGATGGAAGCGAGATCGTTCAGCGCGGTGCGCGTCTGCTCGGTTGCGGGTATCTCGGCCTCGCCGATGGTGAAGGTCGACCGCTCCTCGCGAAGCGCAGTCTCGACCGCCTCGACGGCGGGCGCGATCTCCTCCGGCTTGATCTCCACCATCTGGTCATCAGGCGGGTCGCCGATGCGCAAGCCAAACGCCTCCGGCAGCCAGCTGTTGGGCTTGGGCTTGATCCAGGGCAGTACCGGCTTTCGCCAGATATCGATGCCCGAAACGCGCTCGGAGAATTGCTGCGTTTCGACGAACAGTGTGCCGATCTCGGCGACATCGGCACCCTCCGCGCTGAGCGCTTCGGCAAGTCGACGCTGCGGGCTGCGCGCGAATTGTCGGCGCTGTTCAGCGGTCCCGCCCTGGGCGTCGCGGACGACTCGAAGCGCCCGCTGCAAGACCGGATCGAGAAACAGGATCGAGCCGCCATCGAGCAGATAGGCGCGCCGTGTCCCATCACCCTGGCGGAATCGACGGGCGAACAGCTGTTGTTGCACCGGAGGAAGCAGGCCATCAGCGGCCTCGTCAAGGATCGCCCCGTCCTCGGTCTCGCGGACCCGCTCCTTGCTGAAGAGGACCGGATCGAAATCGAAGCCTTGCGCCGAGGGCTTGAGATCAAGCGAGAAGCCCGCAGCGTAGCTGAGCCGAAGCCGTTCGATGAAGCCGTCGGGCTTGATCAGAGAACGATCTTCGTCCCCGATCGCCTGGCGCAGCGCCGCAAGCGCCGCCTGGCGCTCGCTTTCGCCGGTTGCGGCGTTCAACCGCTCGACCAGTTGCAATGTTGTCCAGATCGGCTCGGCGATCCGCCACTCCTTGGCTTCGAAATGTGCGCGCGCACCGCTCTGCTTGACCCCGGCAGGCAGGCCGTTGGGCCGTGTCCAGCGCGTCTCGATGCGGAAATCGTTTTGATGGGCGACCCCGATCGATTGCAGGTTGAGGGCGAGACGTGCCACCGGCGGAAGACCAAGGCTTGTGGCTTCACCTTCGGTCAGCTGGGCAACCAGGCCAGGGTGAAGACACACGGCATTGTCCGAGGCTTCGGCCTGTGCCGAACCATCGGGCGCATTGTTGCCATCGCCGATCGCCTGCAGCAACCGTGCGACCGCCGGACGCGCCGCGGTCGGAGCCTGGGTTATCCAGTCGTCGACGGGGATCAGGGAGCGCCTACCCTTGCCGAAGAAGCGTCCGCCTTCGACGCGGATCAGCTCGATCCGCTCGCGCCCATCCTCATGCCGCGCTTCGAAGCGCAAGTCGGGACCACTCACCATCCTGCTCCATGCCTGGGGTGCTGCACGCCAGCGCTCTGATAGACCTGCCGCGCGAACTTCGGCTGCCAGCCATTGGGCGGATTGTGCGGAATCGCACGGAAGCCTTCGCCCGCCGCCATAGTTCGCAGCGCCGGCCCTTGATAGCGACGCTGGTAAAGACTTGGCGCCTTCTGGTCCGCTGCCCGCCAAAAACGGCAACTGCCGTTATCGCTCCACTCGGCGATGCGAATGTCGCCGATCGAGAAGATCAATGCCGACTGAGCCGTCGTGGCACCACCGCCTTCAAGCGTCGCATAGGCAATTGCCTGGTCATCCATGAACTTGCGCGCGAGCCGCTCTGCTTGCGAGCCGAACGCGAACCATGCGTCGGTGATGAACCCGGCGTCGAGGTAAGCCAGCCAGAAATCGGTGCGTTCCTTCCATTGGTCGCGCCGCTCGACCGTTTTCGCCACCACCGAGAAGAACTCCCGAACGGTCGCGCGTACCAGCCAGCCGCGCAGCACGGCGAAGGCAGTGTCGACCTGGGCGTCCGGGAACATGGCCAGCACATCACGCCGCAGCGCAGCCCAGCGTTGCGGCGCAAGCCGCGGATCGCCATTGCGCGCCACCAGAAGAGCGCTGACCAGCCGCTGATGCGCTTCAGTGCAGCTGCTCTGCGTCCAGGGCGCGAGCAGGGCATAGGCCAGCGCGGCGTTCAGTTCCTTCGTCGCCGGGAAACTCTCGAACAATGCGATCAGGCGGCGCCCGCTCTGCTGGGCGGCTTCGCCGCGATGATCCACCGCCGCTTCGCAGGCGGCGATCAGCGACTCCTCGACAAAGCCGCCAGTCGCAAGATCGCCATCGAGACCCGCCTCACGGAGCAGCTGCGCCGGTCCGTCAGTACCAAGCAGAGCGCGTGACAGCCGCGAGGGTCCTTCATCGGGATCCCAGAGCGCCCATCTGTCGCCCCGCGCTCGCCATGGCCAGTCGTGCCGATTGGCGACCAGCGCGCTGGCATGCATCAGGTGATCGAAGCCGGAATGGTCGAGCGGAAAATGACGGAGATAGGCGGCGATGATCGCACGATCGACACTTTTGCGTGACCGCGCGACGCTCTGGTTCAGCACCGGCGCCGCCGCTTCCTCGAGCGTGTCCTCTGCCCACATCCCATCGAGCAGTCGCTTCAGATCCTTGGGCTTGAGCCGCTCGGGAGCAGCGGGATCGATCCGAGTCAGGAAGCGCGTCCATGCTTCCTTGATTCGCGCCTTGCCCGCCGGCTCGGCACCGATGCGCTGCTCGGCCCGCTCAATTTCGAAGCGGTCGCCCCGTCGCGGGAGGCTTTTCGCCGCCGATGCGCGTTCGCACGCGCGCTTGAGCGCGCTCATCGCGGCTGCTCCAGGATGCGACTCATCGCAGCGCCTTCCGCGCTGCGCGGGGTAACCATCAGGAAGCGCAGATCGATCCGGCGGTTCTGCGCCTTTATCTGGTCGGGCGTTCCCGCCGCGTCAGGGACGGGACGGCGCTCGCCATAGCCCGCGACGCCGAGTATTGGCACGGGCTGATGCCCTGACCTGTTGACCAGCTGCTCGAGCTCGGGATGCGCATCGGTGAGCTGGCGAAACGTGTTGGTCGCGCGGAGTGCCGAGAGGTCCATATTGTCACGAAGCACCCCGCCGCCCGAAAGCGGGTCGCTGTCGGTATGGCCCTCGATGAAGATTGCATCGATCTTGTTTGCCGCGACCGGCTTGCCTCGGCATGGCGGTCCGCCCGGCAATCGATCGGCATAGCAAGGGAGCACTGCCGCAAGCTCGTCCGCGACGATGCCGACCGCCTGACGCCCCTCGGGCTTGAGCGCGAATTGGCCGGTGTCGAAGAGGATACTGTTAGGCAGGCTGAGCACACCGGTTTCGGCATCGATCCGAACGGTCAGGTTGTACGGCTTCAACCGCTTGTCGAGCCGCTCCTTGAGCGTCTCGAGGATCTCGCGGCGCGTCTGGCCGGCGCTGGTCAGCGTGTCGGTGGTTTGGCGGAACTGCAGCGCGAAATAGAGCAGCAGGATGATGAAGATGAACAGCAGCCCCACCATCATGTCGGCCATCGACACGAAATAGCTTTCCTCTTCCTCTTCCGATCGGCTGCGCCGGACGCCACGGCTTTCCATCGCTTACTCCTGCGCCTGCATCTTGCCGAGCAGGTCTTCGATCTGGTCGGCAAGCTCGGTCAGCGGCTCGAGTGCCGCCGAGAGCTTGTCGACGGCGCCGGCCAAGGCGTTGTCGATCCGGCCGACCTGCTCGTTGAGATGCGCGGCATGGTCGCCCGACGCGCTCCTGATCTGGTCGAGCGCTGCCGCGAGCGCCGTGTCGACGGCTTCGAAGCGGTCGCGATAGCTCGTCCATGCACGATTGGCGGCTTCGCTGGTCTCACCGAGCTTTTCGGCAATGCCGGCAACGGCGCGGTGTTGCTCGCTTGCCGCATCGCTCTGCCGGGTCATGGCCTCCTGAACCCTGGCGACCGCCGTGCCGATCGCCTCGGTCGCGTTGCGGATCGGCGTAGCGGCGCCTTGGAGGTCATTGGCTGCGCGGTTCAACGTGCCCGCAACCCCCTCGGCGGCGCGGCCTGCCTCGACAAGCTTGCCAGCGTGCGATTCCGAGGCTTGCGCTGATCGTTCGATTCCGGCGGCGAGCGCTTCCATGCGTCCTGCGGTTGTCCGCAATGTTTCGACAAGTCCCCCGCTCGCCTCTTCGAAGCGTGCACCGAAGGAAGCGAACGCGCTGGCGATCGCCTTCGCGCTTTCTTCACTGGCTTTGGCGACAGCCGCATCGACCGCCTCGCTCATGCCGGTCGCGGCACGCCCGGTCGCGGCCTCGAGCGCATCGGCGGCGCGTCCGAGCACCTCGGCATTGCGGGTCGCAGCGGCGTCGGCACCAGCCGTCAGCCGCCCGCCGATATCGGCGATTTCGCCGCGCATCTGATCGAAGGCAGCCTGAATGCCCGAGGTCGCGCGGCTGAACTGCTCAACCGCCTCGCTGCTGGCGGTCTGCGCGGTCTCGGTCAGCCGCGCTCCGGTCGCATCGATGCGGGTGTGGAGGGCGTCGAACATCGTGGTCATCTTGTCCGAAGCGGTCGCGAAATCGCGGGCGGCCTGGGCGATCTGGTCGTTCGCGGCCTGGCCCGATCCCTCGATCTGCTCATGGATCGTCGCCAGCCGCGTCGTCATGTCGGTGAGTGCGGTGCCGAGCTGCGCCATCTCGGCACCCGCATTCCGGCTCAACGCATCGCCCAGCTCCTTGCCGATCTGATTGAAGCTGCCACTTTTGAAATCGTCGATGCTTGTTTGAATTCCCCCAAGCACCTGCACCATCGGCTGCATCTGGCGCTCCAGATTCTCGCCGATGGCGATTGCCAGTTCATGGCTGAAGCTCTTGAGCGCGGTCGTCTGCTCCTTGGTCTCGCGCAGCTGTTCGGCGGCGATCCGCTGCGGTGGCGAGAACAAGGTGCCGCGGTCGATCGCATCGACGATGCATTCAAGCTCGCGCTGGCTGGCAGCGTGCCAGCGCCGATCGAACACGCGCAGCAGGATAGACGCCAGGACGCCAGCGATCGACGTCCAGAACTTGACCGACGTGATCGTCAGCAAATTGATCAGTGCCGGCGTCATGTTCGCCGATCCATTGGCCGCGCTCAGCGCTGTTACTGTGGTCGTCAACGCCGCAACGATGCCGAGAAACGTGAAAGTGAGCCCGATCGCGACGAAGATGTTCGCCCACCAGGCGAGAATCCGCGTGTCGTCGCCAAGATGGAGGAAATAGCCGTCCGCTCGCACGGTCGCGCGCATCGGCACTTCGGTTTCATCGAGGATCGTTTCGCGAAACTGGCTCCATGCCAACCGGATCTCGGCAGCGCCTCGATCGACAGCCACCATCGCTGCATCGATCTCGTAGAACCGCTCGGCGAAGACACGCTGCGCCGCGTCGTTGTCATCCGCTGCAAGCACGGGAGCAAGTATGTCGACGCGTTGCTTCAGCGCCGCTTTCAACGGTCGGTGGAAACGGATATTATTGCGGCCAATAATCAGCGCGCAGGACAGAAGTATTACCAGCGATATCCACAGCGCCGCCGATGGATTCCCAAAGACGAGTACGACCAGCCCGTTGATCGGGTTGACATGCGATTCCATTGATCCCCCAATTTTCGCTCGATGAATGACTGTGTATCGAGGCTACACCGTTCACGCACGTGAAATGCCAAGGGAAATTGCAAGACGCCAGTTGTTCTTGTCGATCGAAGCTGGCGTGCAGCCACGCCAGGGCGGCCCACGGCGCTGTTATAACGCCGCCCGCGATAGCTCCGGCTCAGGATGTTGAGCGTTCAACTTTTGGCGGCCGCCTCGTTGTCGGAACAACGGTCGACAACAGGATGCGTAGCTGCCCGGCCGGTTGAGTGTTGCGAATGGGTTCCCGCGCGGGCGGACGTTCACGCCATTTTATCAGAACGACGTGTCTTGGTCGGGCGTTGGCCGCTAGCGGCTCGGGAAGGGAATTACTGTGGCGCTGTCCAGAAAGCAGGCCATGCCTTCCTGCGCGACCGCCTGTCGGAATGCGTCCAGAGCGGCCGCGTCCGTAGCGAACTGATCATCCCACACCGTCGAAGTGCCACTGGAGTTGACCACTTCAAGCGACCAGTCGGGTTCGTCCTCGAGCCGGACGATATTGACCTCCACGGTGACACCGTCCTGTGTGACGGTGCCGGAGAGTCCGGAAACGACAAGATTGGGATCACGATCGGCCATGGGCATAATCTATGGTGCCGAGGTGGTCGTGTAAATCGCGCTCTGCCGGCAAAAAAGAGGGAGTGATCCGGATGGCACCTCGCGCCTGACGGCGCGACCGCGCTCTATGGCTCGGCGACGTCAAAGGCTTTCCGTCGTCTTCGCCACCAAGCCCCGGATTTCACCGGGTCTCGTCCTGACGGTAACGATCGGCTGGCGCTGGCGGACGGGCGACGCCCGTCCTTGACGCGGTCGCCGCACTGGTGCGCGGCGGCGCTGTCGGTGGCCTCTCCCGGTCAAGCGCGGGTGGGCGGCGCTCCCTGCTAGGCCCGCCCGCGTCGCCGGCAAGCCGGCCCTCGGCTGCGCTCGGGACCGGCTCCTCCACATTCGTTCCGGCCCTGCGCCACCCCATCGCTGGCGCGACGGGGACCCCGGCTTGGGTGCAGGCGCCGCTCGCGGCGGGCCTTTCCGGTCGCATCTTGCCGCCCACCCCCGCTTTTCGGGGAGGCCATGGTGGTTTTCGGGCGGTTTGAGGAGGTGAACGATGCGTTCTTCCAGTGGCCATCGCGTGTCCGGCAAGGGTCGGAAACCCCAAGCGAACAAGGGCGGAAGCGCCGTCCCCGCCAAGGCGCGGACGGAACGCGAAGGGACCGAGGTATCCCGAACGAACCTCTATGACGAGGTGACGGCGCGGATCATCGGCGAGCTCGAGGCGGGCCGTTTCCCGTGGGTCCAGCCTTGGGGCCAGCCCGATGCGGGCGGCGGCGCGATCGGTCCCGGCCTGCCGCGCAATGCGCTGACCGCGCGGCGCTATTCGGGCGTCAATGTCCTGATCCTGTGGGGCGCGGTCATCGAGCATGGCTATCCCTCGCAGGGCTGGCTGACCTTCAAACAGGCGCTGGAGGCGGGCGGCTGCGTCCGCAAGGGCGAACGCGGCACCACCGTCGTATATGCCGACCGCTTCACCCCCGAGACAGAGAAGGCGCGCGCTGTGGAAACCGGCCGCGACGCCAAGACCATTCCATTCCTGAAACGCTTTACCGTGTTCAACGTCGCGCAATGCGAGGGGCTGCGCCCCGGCCTCGCGCCCGATCCGGTTCCCTTGCCCGAGCGCGAGATCGTGCCGGTCGCCGAGGAAGTGATCGCGGCGAGCGGCATAGACTTCCGCGTCGGCGGCAGCCGCGCCTTCTATGTCCCGGCTGAGGATTATGTGCAGGTGCCACCGCAACCGGCCTTCTTCGAGCAGATCAACTATTACCGGACCTGCCTGCACGAACTTTGTCACGGCAGCGGCCACAAGTCGCGGCTGAACCGCAACCTCGCGGGCAGCTTCGGATCGAAGGACTATGCCCGCGAGGAACTGATAGCCGAAATGGGATCGGCCTTCCTCTGCGCCGCGCTCGGTATCGTCCCAACCGTCCGTCACGCCGATTATCTGGCAAGCTGGTTGGACGTCCTGCGCGAGGACAATCGCGCGATCTTCCGCGCGGCGAGTGCCGCCAGCAAGGCCGCCGACTGGCTGCTGGCACGGCACGCCGCCGCGCAAGCCGAGGCAGCCCAAGGCGACACTGGCGAACGCCTAGCCTCGCAGGACGGGAGACTCGCGGCATGATCTTGCTCACCCCCGAGCTTCACGCCGCGTTGCGCGCCAACGCCGACCGCTCCGCGACACGCGATTACGATCCCGTGCCGGTCGTCAAATTCTTCAATCCGCTGGGCGCGGCGACATGGCTGGCGTCTGAGCTAGAAGACGATGGCGACACGCTGTTCGGGCTGGCGGACCTTGGCTTCGGCTGTCCCGAACTCGGCTGTTTCAGCCTGTCCGAACTGGCAAGCCTTCGCTTGCCGTTCGGTTTGGGGATCGAACGCGACATCGGCTTTTCGACGACCGCAAGCCTGTCGGTCTGGGCCGACACCGCGCGCCGCGCCGGTTCGATCATCCAAGCCCAATCCCTCATCTGGCGCATCGAGGCCGCGCCGGTCCCCGAGATTCCGACCGATCCTAAGCAAGGGAACGACGGATGACGCGCGGCGCGTAACGCCGCTTTGTAAGCCGGTCCGCCCACCCGGAAAGAGCGACGGACCGGCACTCACAAGGAGTGCTAGCCATGAAACTCGATTTTATCCCGCTCGACAAGCTGGTCGTGAGCAAGGCCAATATGCGCTATGCGAAGAAGGCTCCCTATGTCTCCGACATCCTGCCAACCGTGCGGTCGCGCGGCGTCATCCAGCCGGTCATAGTGCGCCCGAACTGCGCGCCCGATGGCTATGAAATCGTCGCCGGACGCCGCCGCTTCCATGCCGCCAAGATCGTGGCCGAGGAGCGGCTTGCGGCGGGCGATCCGACGCCCGAACCCATGCCGTGCGCGATCCTCGACGAGGGCGACGATGCCGCCGCCATCGAAGCCTCGATGATCGAGAACATGGCGCGGCTCGACCCCGACGAGGTGACGCAATGGGAGAATTTCACGCGTCTCGTCCGCGAGGGCCGCAAGGTCGAGGACATCGCCGCGACCTTCGGCCTGCCCGACCTCACGGTCAGGCGGGTGCTGGCGCTCGGCAACCTGCTCCCCGCGATCCGCGACCTCTACCGCAAGGAAGAGATCGACGCCGCGACCGTGCGTCATCTGACAATGGCGTCCAAGAGCCAGCAGAAGGCATGGCTGGCGCTCGCCGACGATCCCGACAGCTATGTCCCGACCGGCCATCAATTGAAGGCGTGGCTGTTCGGCGGGCAGTCGATCCCGGCGCGCCATGCGCTGTTTGACATCGAGGCGAGCGGGCTTGCGACCGTCGCCGACCTGTTCGGCGAGGACCGCTATGTCGCCGATGCCGATGCCTTCTGGACCGCGCAGAACGAGGCAATCGAAACGAAACGCGCGGCCTATGTCGAAGAGGGTTGGGCCGACGCGATCATCGTGCCGCCGTCCGATCATTTCTCGACATGGGAATATGAGAAGGCGGGAAAGCGCAAGGGCGGGCGCGTCTATCTCGACGTGCGTAGCTCCGGCGAGGTGATCGTCCACGAAGGCTATGTCAGCCGCAAGGAGGCCGCGCGCCTCGCCAAGGCCGAAGCGAGCGGCGGGATCGGGGCCGGACAAAAGCCCGCCCGGCCCGAAGTGACGAGCACGATGCAGACCTATATCGACCTGCATCGCCATGCCGCCGTCCGCGCCGCCTTGACCGGCCATCCGGCCATCGCGCTACGGATGATGGTCGCCCATGCCATCGGCGGTTCGCACCTTTGGACCGTCAAGGCCGAGCCGCAATCCACCCGCAACGAGGACATCCGCGACAGCCTCGACAACAGCAAGGCCGAGGCCGATTTCGACGAGCGCCGCCGCGCGGTGCTGGCGATGCTCGGCTTCTCGCCCGAGGAACCGACCGTGACCGGCGGAAACGGCGACGACTATGGCGTCGTCGGCATCTTCCAGCGGTTGCTCGACCTGCCCGATACGGTCGTCATGGAGGTGATCGCCATCGTCATGGGCGAAACCTTGGCGTCGGGCAGCGCCGCCGTCGAGGCCGTGGGCATCGAGATCGGCGTCGATATGGCGCGCTGCTGGCAGGCCGACGACGCCTTTTTCGAGCTGATCCGCGACCGCGAAGTGCTGACCCGGATCGTCGCCGAGGTGGCGGGCGAAACCGTTGCCAGCGCCAATGCCGGCGAAAAGACCAAGACCCTGAAACGCATCGTGCGCGATCATCTCGACGGCACAAACGGGCGCGACCGGCGCGAGAATTGGGTGCCGCGCTGGATGGCGTTCCCGCCCGCCGCCTATACGGCGCGCGGCGGCGTCGGCACCGTCGCGGCCCATGCCAAGGCGCAGGCCGCGCGCGAGATCGAGCGGCGCAGCCCGAGCGACGACGAGCCCGATCCGAGCGCGCCGGGTGCGGTTACGGCCCTGCCGGACCCTGACGACGAGGCCGGAGCCGACCGGCTCGCCGCCTGATCCCGTGCGGGCGGCGGGGTGCGAAACCCCGTCGCCCGCCTCTTTCCACACCCCGAAATTTCGGCCGCGTGGCCTCCGCCGTCCGGCGTCGGCCACGCGGGAAAGGAGACCATCATGGCCGACCGCGTATCCGCAAGCATCACCATCGGCGGCACCCTGTCGCGCTCCCTGCTGCCCGACCTCGCCGCCCTGATCGAGGCCGAGGGTCTATCGACCGAATGGGACGGCGAACCGTTCACGCCCGCGCAGTTCCCCGACAACGCGCCGCTCGAACTCATGGCGCACGAAGTGGCCTGGGGCCGCTTCGAGGCCCTCGAACACTGGTGCGTCGAACATGGCCTGGCCTTCACCCGCTGGTCGGGCGCCTATCCGGGCCAATGGGGCGCCGAGCGCGCCGTGTTCACCGGCGCGGGCGAGGTGCAATGCTATGCCGCCGACGAGGACGACTATCTGCTGATCGGCCGCTGCACCGCCGAACGCCTCGGCAGCTACGCGGCGATCCTCGCCCATTTCGCGGCGGGGGATTTCGCGGTGCCGCCGCTGTCGCTGACGTCCTGAAAATCGGCCGCGCCCCGGCCGCTGACGCGGGCCGGGGCGCGGTCTTTTCCATCCTTCGCCATCTTCATTGGCGCGCGCGGACGCACCAGTCGGGTTTGCGCTGCCAGCGCGGCCACCAGCGCGCGACCCCGGTTGCCACCAGTTCCGACCCGACGTCACGACCGGCCAACATCACCCGCGCAACCGTGCGGTTATAGCTGCGCCCGACCCGCAGGATCGTGACGGTCCGGCCGTCGAACAGCGTCCGGGCACGCGCGGTCGCGGCCTTGCCGAGCGCGATCTCGGCCCGGCATCGGGCCTGTCCTGGCTGCGTTTCGGGGGCGTCGATCCCGGCGATGCGGATGCGCTCGCCACTCTCAAGCCGGAAGGTATCGCCGTCGATCATGTAAGCGACGCGACCCTGATCGGGCGGCGCGGCGGCGATCAGCAGGAGGGCGGCGCAGGTGGCCGGCAGGCGGAAAGCGATGGTCGACATGGCGTCCGTTTCTATCGCTCTTCACACCGAACCTGAATCCCAGTCCTGTCGTCATCGGCCCGGCCGGCAGCTCCGTCGGCCGGGTCGCGGTGCGGGTTCTGGCGGCCGATCCGACGGTGCGGGTGCGCGTCCGCGCTGCTTCATCCGGTTCTTCGCGGGGGAATGCATCGGCGGCATGGTCGTCGTGATGCCTTGCGTCCCCACGCCGTTCCCGGCTCCTCGGGCGCATGACCTGGGACGGCCGCGAACCCTCGAAACCATCGCCCTGCGGCTTATTTCCCCGCCCGCGCCCACCCCACGCGGCGCGCCGCGTGGGGACCCCGAGCTTGCGGTCTCCTCGCGGCCGCTTCGCTTTCAAATAAGCCTTCGGCTCCGGTCCTCCGCTGCCGCTTCGGCCTTGCGGTTCGCGGGTCCGCTTTGACCGTCCCTCCGGTCCGCCCATCGCCCGGAAACGGTCCGGGGCGACTTTTCAGGAGACGAACAATGCCCGCCATCGGTTATGTTACCCGCGAAGGAAATGGCTTCAAGGGACAGCTCAGGACGCTCTCGATCCGCACCGACATCGAGATCGTGCCCAACACCCGCAAGTCCGGCGACACCCAGCCCGACTATCGCGTGTCGGCGGCCGGCGTCGAGGTCGGGGCCGGATGGGTCCGGCGCGGCGAAATGAGCGGCAAGGACTATGTGTCGCTGTCGCTCGCCGCCCCCGAATTCGGGCCGCGCCGGCTCTACGCCAATCTCGGCCGCGCCGCCGGGCAGGACGACGACGACGCCTTCGCGATCATCTGGAACCCCGCCGACTGAGCAGACCGCCCCGCGCCCCGACCGGGCGCGGGGCATTCGCCGCCGGCTCACCAGGAGGGGGGTCGGAAGCGCATGGGTCGATTTGCGACCCTGCCCAAGACAGCCCGATCGATCCAATCCGCGCCTTGCGGCCACGCACGGTGCGGCGGCGCAGATGGACCGATCCGATGGACGACACCGCGACAGATATGGGCGCCCGCGCGCAGGCCGCGCGAGAGACCTGTCCCTTCCTCACTGCCAAGCAGGCGGCCTTTCATCTCGGCCTTGCCTATTCGACGCTGAAGCGCCTGCGCCAGACCGGCAAGGGGCCGAAATGCCGCCTGCATGGCCGCACCTGGCGCTATCATATCGATGACATCGAGGCCTGGTCGGCGGCGCGCACGCGCGGAGGCGATCATGGCTGAGCCTCCCCCGAAGGATCGTCCGCTGCCGCTATTCGCCTGGTTCGAAGCCCGCCGCGCGGAACGCGAACGCACCGCCCGCGCGCGCCTCCGGCTGGGCCGCTACGCCGCCCTGATCGGCACCGGCATTGCCGGCCTGGGTCTCACAGTCGCATGGCCGCCGCTGCCCCGGTTGATCTGGAACGCGAGCGCCAGCGCGCCGATCGGCCTCTATGCCGTGTCGCCCGGCATCACGCCCGCGCGCGGCGACATGGTGATCGCCCGGCTGCCGGCCGAAGCGCGCGAACTCGCCGCGCGTCGCCGCTATTTGCCGCGTAACGTGCCGCTGGTGAAGCGCGTTGCCGCCGTGGCCGGCGACACGATCTGCGCGGCCGGTCGCACTGTGACGGTGAACGGAAAGGCGGTGGCCGAACGGCGCGGCGCCGATGCGGCGGGCCGTTCGTTGCCCACCTGGCAGGGCTGCGTCCGGCTGGCTCGGGGCATGGTCTTCCTGCTCATGGCCGAGGCCCCGGACTCGTTCGACGGGCGTTATTTCGGACCGACACGGGCGCGCGACGTCATCGGCAAGGCGACCCCGCTGTGGCTGCGCTGAAGGGGCTTGCGCTCGCCGCCGCGCTGCTGGCCGCGACGCCTGCCGGTGCCGCACCTTCGGAGTCCGATCCTGTGTCGCGCTGGCGCGCCGAGATCGCTGAGGCTTCGGCCCGGTTCGGGGTGCCCGTGGCCTGGATCGAGCGTGTGATGCGCGCGGAGAGCGGCGGCCAGACCATGCTGCGCGGGCGGCCGATCACCAGCCGCGCGGGCGCGATGGGGCTGATGCAGTTGATGCCGGCAACCTGGGCGGCGATGCGCGCGACGCTCGGCCTCGGCCGCGATCCGCATGTCCCGCGCGACAATATCCTGGCCGGCACGGCCTATCTGCGCGCCATGTATGACCGCTTCGGCTATCCCGGCCTGTTCGCCGCCTACAATGCCGGTCCCGGCCGCTATGCCGCCTATCTCGCCTCGGGCCGCACGCTCCCGGGCGAGACGCGCGTCTATCTCGCTACGGTAACGAGTACAGTGACGGGCACGCCCTCCGGACCGTTGCCGTCGCTTCCGCAACGGCTGCCACCGACCTTGTTCGTGACGCTTCGGGGCGGCGGCGCCCCCGTTGATCCATCGCCGTCGCGCGCGGGTACTCAAGCATCCGGCCGCCTGTTCGTGTCACTGTCGTCCGATCGTCCCGGTCGATAGACGATCCGCCCGCTCAGTGCGGCCGCGTTCCCAGGAATGCCTCGGTGCGGCTCTGGGCTTCTGCGGCAATGATCGCCTCTTCTGCATGCGCGCATTCGTCGCCGCGCACCGTGCCCGCGCGGCAACCTGCGACGATTTCGCGCGCCTGATCGAGATTGACGGCGAAATATTGGGTGGCGCGTGGAGCTGCGATAACCCCGGCAGCCGGTCCGATGACGGGGCGCACCATGAAACCAGCCGCAAAGCCGATGGCGAGCGCGACCAGTATTATGACGATGGACCTGCCCTGTTTCATGGCCGCGAAACTCTGGCTGATGACGAGCCGTACTCTATCAAATTCCACGATATTTCAAAGCGAAGTCACCGTCGGATCGGACGAATGGAAGCGGCGGTGCGCCCATTTACCGGCGGTTCGACTGCGGTGAGGTGGGAGGGGCTCGTCTCGGCAAGGCCCAGTATGACGGGCGGCGAAGCGGCTGTGCAAGGCCGGCGGCCCCTCCAATTTTGCTGCGATCCGGAGGCTGCTGCGCAGCCAAGTCTTTTGTTTTCGGCGCAACAAAATCGGTTCCTCCTCCGCCGCTGGCGCGGCGCTCCGGCTGCGCCTCCGCGGCCCTGACAGCCGCTCCGCCACCCGTCCCCGGAGGTCTGTCCTCGATGAGGAGGACTTCAAGCTCAGGAGTCTAACATGACCATGTTTCAACCTATCGGCATCGTATCGGCCAAAGACACGGATCACGTGATGGCAACACTCGTGGCGGGGCTCGAAATCGAATTCGGACAGGGTGCGGGCGAGGCGCTCGCGCAGCGATTTCTCGAGGCCGAGGAGAGCGATTTCCTGTGGGATGCGCGTGTGTTGGAGCGCTGGCTCGGGACCTATGAGAGCGCCGATGAGGAAGATTTCGAGCTCGATCGGGTGGCGATCATGGGGCGTCTGGATGGCCGTTGGTTTGTCGCGGTGAGCATCGTCGATGGCGACGGAAACGCGCATGGATTGATGGGGCGACGCCATTTCCGGAGCGAACGCAAGGCCCGTGAAGCCTTCGCTATGACGCATTGATCGGCCGCATCGAATGCCGGGACAAGGGTGCCGGACAGGCATCCGCGTCCCGGCTTCCTTTGTGCCTCGGCTCGGGTGACCTGGGCGGGCAGCGGGATGAGGAAAAACGGGCGGCGGGAGAGGGTCAGGCGGGAGGACGGCGTAAGGCAAGATAAAGCTATGGCACTGCCGTTCCATAAGCCTTTGTCTGCACGTCGTTTTTTGGGGTTTTCCTCGGCACTGCTTTTTGGCGACCAGTGCCGTTGGGCGGCAGACTGGCGGAGTTTCGCCCTGTTCGATGGCACCGGTTTTCATCTGTTCCGGCGCGCGTCATGCTCACTCTTCCACGCCTCCGGAAACCGGAAAATGGCCGACGACGACAGTTTCGAGCCGCGCCTCGGGCGCCAGCGCAGCCAGGGCGGCAAGCGAGCCCGGCGCTATCTCGGCCGCGTGCTCGCGGCTGCCAATCTTGCACGGAGCGGCGCGGCGGGAGGGAAGCTTGCCAAGGGCAGCTTCACCGGCAGCCGAAGCGGTCGCGGCGCGGGTGTCGGCCGCGTGCTCGCCAGCCGCGGCGGCCATAGTGCCGCGAGCCGGCGCCGCGTCATCGTCAAGGCGAGCATCGTGAAGCTCGCCGGCAAGGGTGCGTCGGCCGCCACCGCGCACCTGCGCTATCTCCAGCGCGACGGCACAACGCGCGATGGAACACGGGGCGCACTCTATGGCCGCGACGCCGATGCCATCGACGGCAAGGCGTTCGGCGAGCGGGCCGCAGGTGATCGCCACCAGTTCCGCTTCATCGTGAGCTGCGAGGACGGCGATCAGTATGACGACCTCAAGCCCCTGACCCGGCGGCTGATGAACCGGCTCGAAGAGGATCTCGGGACCAGGCTCGACTGGGTCGCGGTCGACCACTTCAACACCGGCCATCCGCACACCCATATCGTCGTGCGCGGCAAGGACGAGCGCGGCGCCGATCTGATCATCGCCCGCGACTATATGACGACCGGCATCCGCGAGCGCGCCGCCGAACTGGTCGACCTCGACCTTGGGCCGCGTACCAGCCGAGAAATCCAGCAGGGCCTGCGCGCCGAGGTGGAACACGAGCGGCTGACCTCGATCGACCGGGCCTTGCTCAAGGGCGCGGACGCCGACCGGGTGGTGGCGAACCACGCCCGCGATGCCTTCGACCAGACGCTGCGCGCCGGCCGGCTGGCGAAGCTGGCCCGCCTGGGCCTCGCCGAACCGCTCGGCGCCGGCCGCTTCCGGCTCGCGCCCGACCTCGCCGACACGCTGCGGGCTTTGGGCGAGCGCGGCGACATCATCCGCACGATGCAGCGCGAATTTTCCCGCGCCGCGATCCTGCGGGCGCCGGCCGACCAGGCGATCTACGATCCCGCCGCGCCCGATATGCGTCCGCTCGTCGGTCGGGTGCTGGCGCGCGGCCTGGCCGACGAACATGCCGATCGCCATTATCTGATCGTCGATGGCCTCGACGGCCGTAGTCATTATGTCGGGATCGGCCGGGGCGCGGAAACCGATGCGGTTCTGTCCCATGGCTCCATTGTGCGGATCGAACCGATCCGGCCCGAGGTGCGGGAAGTCGATCGCACCATCGCCCGTGTCGCCGCCGCCAATGACGGTTGCTACGACGTGGATGCCCATCTGCGCTACGATCCGACCGCGACCGAAGCCTTCGCCGAAACCCATGTCCGTCGGCTCGAAGCGATGCGGCGGATAGCGGGCATCGTCGAGCGCGAGCCGTCGGGTCGCTGGATCGTCACGCCCGATCATCTCGAGCGGGTGGCGGCCTATGAGGCAGCGCGGCTGCGCGACCGTCCGGTTGCGATCACCATGCTGTCGACACAGCCGCTCGATCGGCTGGTCGGGGCGGACGCCGCGACCTGGATCGACCGCGAGCTGGTGTCGGGGGCGCCCGAGCCGGTCCGCGACGCCGGCTTCGGGCATGAACTGCGCGACGCCCAAGCGCGCCGGCGGCAGTGGCTGGTGGCGCGGGGATTTGCCGAGGAGACGGGCAGCGGCACGACGTTTCCGAGCGGCATGATCACAGCGCTCCAGCGGCGCGAACTGCTGCGGGTCGCGGGACAGATCTCCGAGGAGCTCCAGGTGCCGTTCCGGGAAGCGGCCGAAGGCGCCCGGGTAGAAGGCATCTATCGCCGATCCGTCGATCTCGTCAGTGGGCGTTTCGCGTTGATCGAACGGAGCAGGGATTTCACGCTCGTGCCGTGGCGCCCGGTGCTGGAGAAGCAGGTTGGGAAATCGGTCTCGGGATGGATGCGCGGCGACGGCATCAGCTGGTCGGTCGGCAGGGGACGGAACGGGCCGGGGATTTCGTGATCGTATGAAGGTTGCAAGCGTGCGCGATATTGGGTGAAGGCCGCTTAAAAGCAGTTGTCCAAAGGCTCGGGATGCGATCCGAACCTTTGCCCATCACTCATTTCCCGCCAAGATTAACTCGGCAAGCGAGTCTAGCTCCCTTTTAGCACTCTGCCAGTCAAGCATGTGCTTAGTAAGCAAATCGAAAAATCGTTTGCTGTGGTTATGTTCGATCAGGTGGCAGAGTTCGTGTAAAATAACATATTCGATGCAGTGACGTGGCGCCCTTATGAGTGCAGGATTCAGGTAGATAACCCCTTCGGGGGAGCAGCTTCCCCATTGCGTTCTCATACGCATAAGTTTGAAGGGTGGCGGGGTGCTAGTCCAACTCAATCTCTCCGAGATTTCGTCGACCTTCTTGCTCAAATATTCGGTGGCCCGATCACTATACCACGCATTCAGCCTGCGTCTTACGGCGGCTCGATCCGCCACTGGCAGCGAAACTTCGAGTTTGCCTCGCAAGAGTTTGACTTCCGAGCGCTGCGATTTGCTTTCATGGATAATGAGCTTGTGCCGCCGGCCAAGATAGAAGTGGGTTTCGCCGCTTATATATTCGCGCGGTAGCGCCCTTCGTCGCGCGGCGATGGCTGCGTTGCGATGCTGGAAAATCCATCTTGCACGTCGCTGAGCCGCTGCCCTGATGTGATCTACTTCCTTATCTTCGGGAGCTTCAATTTCCACATCACCGTTGGGGTAGACGTGGATGCGGATACGGCCCGTGACGGCAGCGGTTTGTCGAACGAGACACGACACTTCGTGATCGCCGTATCGAACAATCATGCCTTCGCGCCATTACCACGAGCAAGGCCGACGCGGGTGACCTCGACAATCTTGTCGGTGATGACTTTGGCCTTCTCCAAGCCGGTCAAGCCGAAGAGACGCGGCAATAAGGCTTTACGGATGGCCGCTTCAATGTTTGCTGGATTCAGCGAGTTTTCCGCTATGGCGTTCTCGACAAACTTCTCCATATCCAGTGCTGCGTGGATGAACTCCTCTTGTTCAACCGCTTCAGCGACCACATCCCCCATCTCCAGCCGGATAATCCCGAAATAGGCGCTGGCGTGGCGGTGACCTTCGAGGCCTTTGGGCAGATCGTCGACGGTCTTGGCAGCCAGCTTTTCCTCCAAGTCTTTGAACAGAACATACTGTTTGTAGGGGTGATCGAACAGCGCGGACGCTTCCGCAATGGCGCGCCTGAGAAGGTCGGAAAAAAATAGCTGCGCATAGGGATCGTCAGCCAATTCCTGCTCAATCGTTTTGCGCACTCTGGATCGGATGATATCGGTTTCGTTGCGGGTTTTCTCAGGAGACCAGGTTTCGGCGGTCGGTTGATTCCCAAGCTCGTTGACGATCAGAACGCCGCCCACGTTCTCCACGTCCTCACCCACAACATAGCGATCGACCAGCCTCCTGATCTGGTCTTCGTAGGCACTGTAATCGACGGCTTCCTGTGCGTCCTGCTTCACGATCTTGCGAAGGTTGGTAAAGAACTTAAGGTCGCGCTTGTATTCCGCAATTTGCACCTCGGAGATCGATGTGTCTTCGAAGAAGGAACGCGACCCCAGAGCGATCTTCAAACACATGCCGTAGGCTGTCAGCGCCTCGTAGAAATCCTCCCTGATCTTCTGGTTCAGGTCGATAGGTGATCCGCCCTCGCTCTCGCGAGTCTGTGGCACCAGCAGCTGCCGATACTGCTCGATATCGGCCCTGTTCTTGACCGGCCTGAAAATCGCCCAGAGCTCGGCGTGTAGGCTTGGCAATCGCTTATACTCGGTGCTGACATCGGCGTAGAGTTGGTCGATGTCGTCGAGATCGAAGCCGCCCTGAGTGCGTTCAGCGAGGTCCTGATATTCCGTGAGCGCGGTATCCAGCGCCTTCAGAATGCCCCGATAGTCGATGAGCAAACCGTACTTCTTTTGCTCATGCAGCCGGTTCACGCGGGCGATGGCCTGGATCAGATTGTGCTGTTCGAGCTTCTTGTCGATATAGAGGACAGCGTTGCGCGGTTCATCAAATCCAGTGAGCAACTTGTCGACCACGATCAGGATGTCGGGTCGGCCCTCGGTCGAGAAATCCTCGATAACTTGGCGCTCGTAATCCTCGGGCTCGCCACGCACGTTTTCCTTCCACCATTGCAGCACCTCGGGCAGCTCTGCCTCATCAACTTCCGAATGGCCTTCGCGGGTATCAGGAGGCGAAATGATGATGGCGCTGCTGACCAGACCGGTTGCATCCAGCGCCTTCTTGTAACGGATAGCTGACCGCTTTGAATCGGTAGCCAACTGTCCCTTCAGGCCGAGATCATAATCCTTGAAGTTTTCCTTGAAATGGGTCGCGATATCGAGTGCGATCAGATTGATCCGGTCGCCAGAGCCATAGACCGCGCCCTTGGTCCCGAACTTCTTCTTGAGATCGCCCCTTTGCTCCTCGGAAAGGCCCGCGGTTACCTTCTCGAACCAGTTGTCGATCGCGCGCTCGTTCACGTCGAGGATCGGTTTCCGTTCCTCGTAGAGCAGCGGCGTCACCGTGCCGTCCGACACGGCGTCCTTCATCGTGTAGGCGTGAACGATCCGCCCGAATTTGTTGGCCGTCTTGTCGTCCTTCAGCAGCGGCGTGCCGGTGAACGCAACATAGGCGGCGTTTGGCAGCGCCTTGCGCATCCGCTCGTGGTTCTCGCCGCCTTGGCTACGGTGGCCTTCATCGACCAGCACGATCATGTCAGCGCTGTTGTTGCGGCATTCTGCGTGGCGCGCGGCGCTGCCGAACTTGTTGATGATCGTGAAGATGATCCGCTCAGTTCCTTTGCCGATGCGCTTGGCCAGGTCGCGGCCCGATTGGGCCTTGGCCTTGCCTGCATCCTTGGCGCCAACGTCCGAGCCGAAGGCCCCGCCGGTCAGGAAGTTGCCCGCTAGTTGCTTTTCCAGATCACGCCGGTCGGTCACGACCACCAGACGGCAGGTCTTCAGCTTCTCGTGCAGCAGCAGCGCCTTGCACAGCATCACCATCGTGAAGCTCTTGCCCGAACCGGTGGTGTGCCAAATCACCCCGCCTTCGCGTGCGCCATCGGGCTTGACCCGGCTGATCTGGTCAAGCAGCGCGCGGATGCCGAAAAATTGCTGATGTCGGGCGACGATCTTGTCCGCCTTGCGGTCGAACAGGACGTAAGAGCGGACGAATTCCAGCAGACGGTCAGGCGTGCAGAGGCCGATCAGCGGTCGGTCTTGTGCGGTGACGGCCTGCTTGTCGCTCCACAGGCGCCGAAAGTGGTCACGCACTTCACGCACATGGTTCTTCAGGATCGTCGCGCGCGGATCGATTTCCTGTACGGGGTTCTTGATCTGGCGGAAATGGTCCTCGGAAAACTCCTCTTCGCGCCATTGCGCCCAGAACTTGCGCGGGGTCTTGGTGGTGCCATAGCGTCCATCAGTCATGCCGATGGAGAGCAGCAAATGGGCATAGGCGAACAGGTGCGGGATTTCCTCCTGCCCCTGATTGCGGATCGTTTGGCTGATCCCTTCGTCGACCATCGACTTGTTGGGATTGCCACTGTCGGGCCGCTTGGCTTCGATCACCAGCAGCGGGATGCCGTTGACGAAGCCGACGATATCAGGCCGCCGCGTGTGGGTGCCCGGTACGGCGAGCACCTCCATCTCATCACTGACAACAAAGCTGTTTGCCAGCGGGTGCGCCCAGTCGATGATCGGCACGGTGACGCTGTGCTTCTTTCCGTCGACGAACTCGGTGACCGTAACGCCCAGCGTGATGGCATTGTAGAGCTTCTCGTTGGCTGTGATCAGCCCTTCATTGAGTGCGGGCGATGTCAACTCGCGGACGATCTGGTCGATCGCGTTGGTCGAGAGCGGGTAGGTCCGTCCTTTGTAGTCGAAGGTCCGCCGCCGTAGCTGCTCGACCAATTCATCGCGCAGCACTACTCCTTGGTTGCCTCCTCGCGCAGCAAGACAACCTTCGGGCGACAGATAATCCCAGCCCAGTGAAACCAGCGTTGCGAGGGCTGGGATATGGGAACTGTATAGCTCGGCGGTATTAGGTGTCATTATGCGGCCAACTCGTATGGCCAGCCAAAATGTGTTGTGAGGCTGCCATCATCGGCAACTTTTACGACCATACGATAGCGGGTCCCGGCCGCACTTTCCTTAACCGCCTTCGGACACCTCTTGATGGGCACGACCGTGTCCAAGCCCTGACCGGGCAATGCGCGTACCACATGACCATTGGCATCGTCCTGCACTTCGACAAGGAACTGCGTATGCTTGGAATGGCCTCCTTTCGCTGGGCTTTCATCGGGAATGAAGGCCAACGCGCACGGCACGCGCATCACGTCAAGGCGTTGCATGCTCCGCATGAGGCTGATTTTGGAAAAGAGTGGAAGATTATCGGAAATGCCGGCAGGGTCTTTGTGAGAGATTATCCCAAATACTACCCTAAAATCGAAATTCTCGAATGGCGCCAGGTAGGTTGCTTGGTCGTTCCCGCCCAGCCGGTCGACTACCAGCTGTCGCATTTTTGTTCGGGAAGTCTCTTCCAGCTCGATCAGCTCAATCGAGTTCACACCTTGATTGAACAGGTGGCTGAGATGGGAAGAACGCGTCGAGATCTTGATGTGATACAATGATGCACGGTGTCCGCACCTAGCATTGCCATCGGCCTGTACGCTGTAGAGATCGCAGGGCTCGATATTCGTGCTTCCAGCCGGGCTGATGTCTGTTTGGTCGAGGCAAATGAAGCGCCCCTGCCAGCCCGGAACTGCGGCGTTGTAGTTGCCTTCGCTGTAAACGGCTTTGCCATCCTTCACGCCATCGTGATTATATGCGCACAAATCCGTAGGTTCGCACTTTTCATCGAGGTACGCTTTCAGCCTTGCGACGAAGCTCATTTCGGCCCTGTACCAATCCCCTTCGTTTAGGTGGTACAGGACTGACTCGCCCTGTGGCTCGGCATCAAAGATCAGGCTGCGAAACACGCCGTACGACCTACCTGGCGCCCCCTCCACGTCGGTCAGAATCATTCGATAGGATTTGAGCTGGTCGATTGTCAGGGCGTTCAGATCGAAACCATCTCCGAGATAGTCGTAAAATGCTTCCATCGAGATGTCGGGGTAGACTTCGCTTGTTCCTCCCGGACCTTGGAATATGCAGCAGGTGTTGTCCCGATAGTCGACTATATCGGGAATCGTTAGCGTGGTGCTACCATCTCGGGACTGAACAGATTCGAGAACTAGTTGATTGAGGCGGTTCACCTCTGCAGGATCGCGAACCGGCACAATGTTCTGGATGTTGGGGAACGTCTCCTTGTAATCCTCGCTGTCGTAGAGGGCGAGCAGACGCTCACAGCGCGCGGCAAGCTCGCCCGGATCAATTTTCATGCTGATTTTCAGGCTTGCTGAGCCGGTCGCGTTGCTGAACAGGTCCTTGTATTCAGCCTTCACCTTGCCAGTCAGGCTCTTGATGATCTCGCTGTTCCCGTCGAAATCAAGATAGGTCAGCTCGGTTGAGACCGGAACCTGAGTCCGCCTGCGGCGGGCAGGGCCAGGTTCGATCATATCTGCGCTCTTCAGTTCCTTGGGGTCGACACTGTTCAATGTCACGATGAGGCCGAAGTCGTATTCGTACGCCTCGTCCTTCATGTGATGCAGTACATGGCCGAATGTCAGGGCGAAGCATCGATCGCCAACGGGCAGGAAGAGGATGGCGCCTTTGAACTGCTGCCAAAGCTCTTCCTGTATGCCGAAATAGCTACGCCACCACGGACGCTTGGGCTCCGCGTCTAGAATGAACAGCGTTCCGTCGTCGGGTAGAGCAGTTGCTCCACCTGCCGGTTGAAGGTCGTGATCGTCGGTCAGCGTGTTCGCAGCGTTGAAATCGGGCTTCAGCAGGTAGATGGAAAAGGGGCGAGATTTGCTCATTGGGCTTGTCTCCTCAATTCGACGACCGCCAGGAACAGACTGAAAAGCTGCTCCGCCAAGCGCTCGGCCTTTTGCCAGGACATGCGTTGGGCGGTGGCGGTGAATGCATCGTCCCACTGTGTTGGGGGCGGGACGGAAGTGAGTTCCCGAAACAAGTGGTCGAGCGAGGACGCGAGGTCGTCGGGCAGTTCGTGCATCTTCGGGCTGCGGATCGGCAGAAGATACTGCTTGCCAGCGCGCGCGAGGCGTTCTGGGCGGGTGCCCTTGCCGGTCGCCATGATCTCCATCGCGCCCAGCAGCTTTTCATAGGCATAGCCATAGGGCGCGATTGCCATCAGGCCACCTCGCTTTCCGGGAGTTTGACCCGCCGTTTGCCGGTGAGCAGTTGCTGCATCAGCGCGGCCTTTTCCTGGCGGAGGGCGGTGAGTTGGGCTTGGTAGGCCTGCTCTTCGGCCTCTGCCGCGTTGATGACTTTCGCGATGGCGGCTTGCTCGCCCGGCTGCGGGATGTGGAGCGAGGTCTCGAAGAACTCTACGACGCTCACATTGAGCAAGCCATGGTTGCGCGCGCCTTCCTGCGCGATTGCGGCGATCTCGCGGTTGAAGAGGCCTGCTTCGAAATAGTGCCGGAAGAAATCGTGGTCGAAGCCACGCCTGGTCAGGCGGAAGCAGATATAGAGGCTGGAGACGATGCCGCTGTCGTAGCGGTCGAGCGGCTTGATCGCTCCCATCGGATAGCCATCGGAATAGCTCTTGTTGTAGGCGAAATCACCGCGCTGGAGCAGCGTGTAACCTCGGACGTCATCACTCGCGACGGACTTGTTGAAGTACTCGACTTGGCTGATGAGGCCATGCTGCGCTGAAATCGTGAGCACGTTCGTGTTGCCTTCGGCATTCTTGGTTCTGACCCGCCCAAAAATGTCCGCAAAGTCAGCCCATTCCCACGGCTCTGAGAAGTCTGGCAAGCGCCGATGGCCGCTGAGCAGCTGCTGCATCAGCGCCTGCTTCTGCGCGCGGGCATTGGCGATCAGCGCCTCGACCGTCTCGATGGCACGGTCCCATGTTGCCAGAGTATTGGCGATGTAGCGCTGCTCGCAGAGGGGGGGAGCAAGACGCTATGCTGATCAATGTCCGACTTTTTGACGTGAACGAGCGTTGCCTTGAAGCCATGAGCCTTGGCTTCAATCCGGTCGGTCACATGTCGTAAGGCAACGTATAGCCAATCCTTATCAACGCCTTTAGTGGGGAAGACCTTGAAGATATGCTGGTTGAGTACCCCGGTAGGACCATTCCAGATCGTCGGGCCGAAAGATGCTCCTTTGGTGCCAGCCCATGCAAACAGGATTTGGCCGGGTGGCACCAACCACTTCTGCTCGGGCATGCCCGCAAAATAGTTGAAGTTTTGGCTTCCGTTTAGATTCTGGATGCGAATGATCGGATATCCGCTTTCGGACCAATCGGGCGGACGAAATCCGTGTCCATTCTGCAATTTGCAAATGTCGGAAACTGTCGCGACTTGCCAGCCTGCAGGAATCATTTCGCGCCACCCTTGCCCTTGGCGGGCTTGCCAGCTGCGAGCGTTTTCACCTTGGCGGTGGCCTCGATGAAATGCTGCTCGACCGCGCTCGGCGCATTGATCGCGCGGTTGTGCCAGCGGTCGTATTCGCTATCCACATGGCGCTGCGCCTGTTTGGCGGAAACCCGGCCCGCACCATCAAGCAACGGGTGATCGCCCAGCTTCAGGAAGTCGTCCAGCTTAGCGATCCAGTCGGCCATGTGCATCGGCTTGCGGTTCTTCGCCATCGCCTCGGCAAATTCCAGGAAGGCGACGGTGATGCGGTTCAGCGTCTCCATCTCCTCATCCTGCAGATAGTTCTTGGCGATCTGCGCGTCCTGCTTGGTCGGCAGGCGGCCCTGTTTTTCGCCGGGCCAGCTGGTCAGCCCCATCATTGGCTTGGCGGCATCGGCGCGGGCCAGCTTGGTTTCCGCCGCCGTCTGCCCATGGGCGGCGTGGTGCATCTTGTTCTGCACCATCTGGAAAAACTGCTGGCTCGTTTCCGCCTTCGGATCATAGTCCACGGCAGTGGCGTAGATATCCAGCACCTTTTTGTAGAACAGCTTTTCCGACGCACGGATGTCGCGGATGCGGGCGAGCAGCTCTTCGAAATAGTCGTTGTCCGGCTCCTTCAGCCGGTCGTCGTCCATGACGAAGCCCTTGACCAGATATTCGCTCAGTGCCTCCGACGCCCAGCGCCGGAATTGCATTCCCCGCAGCGACCGCACGCGGAAGCCCACGGCGAGGATCATTTGCAGGTTGTAGAGCAAAATCTGGCGGGAAACCTTGCGTTTCCCCTCGGTTTGAACTGTCAAGTTTTCTTTGACAGTTGCCGCTTCCTCCAGCTCGCCCTCTTCCAGAATGTTCCGGACGTGGAGGCTGATGCTCTGCTTGGTGGTCTGAAACAGCTCCGCCATTTCGGCCTGGCTCAGCCAGACGCTGCCGTCGCTCGCCTGAAGGCGGATGACGGTGACACCATCTTCCGTCTGGTACTGGATGATCTCGCCAGCCATCAGTAGCCAAGCTCCTTGAGGTAGCCGTCCATCTTGTCTTCCAATGCGGCAAGCTCGGCCTTGAGCTTCAACCGCTCGGCGCGGACGGCAACCAGGTCGATCTCCTCCTCTTCCTCGAAGGTGTCGACGTAGCGCGGGATGTTGAGGTTGTAGTCGTTTTCGGCCAGTTCCGCGGGCGTTGCGAGATAGGCGTATTTGTCGACGCTCTCGCGCTTGCGATAGGTTTCGACAATCTTCGCGAGATGGTTCGCATCAAGCTGGTTCTGGTTCTTGCCCGCCTTAAATTCGCGGCTAGCGTCGATGAACAGCACCTTGTCGTCCGTCTTCGTCTTGCGGAAGATCAGGACGCATGCCGGAATGCCGGTGCCGTAAAACAGTTTCTCCGGCAGCCCGATCACCGCTTCAAGCAGGTTTTCCTCAATCAGCTTCTGCCGGATCGTGCCTTCGCTCGATCCACGGAACAGCACGCCATGCGGGGCGACCACCGCCATGCGTCCGGTCTTCGGCTTCATCGTCTCGATCATGTGGAGGATGAAGGCGTAATCACCCTTGGTCTTGGGCGGCAGGCCGCGACGGAAGCGCCCAAACCTGTCATTCTCCGCCGTATCGACGCCCCACTTGTCGAGGCTGAAGGGTGGATTGGCGACGACCACGTCAAAGTGCTTCAGCCGGTCCCTGCTTGGTTCGAGCATATTATTTGTACGGCGAGGATCCACTTCGAGCAGCTTGGGGTTGCGGATGGTGTCGCCCCATTCGATGCGGTGGTTGTCCTCGCCGTGGAGGAACATGTTCATCTTGGCGAGCGCCCAGGTGCTGCCGATCGATTCCTGTCCGAAGAGCGCATACCGCTTCGATCCGCCGAACTTGGCCTGCACGCGGCGACCGCACTTCATCAGAAGCGAGCCGGAACCGCAGGTGGGGTCGCAGGCCTCCTCGCCCTCGACCATGTCCATGATCTCGGCCATCAGCTCGGAGACTTCCGGCGGCGTGTAGAATTCGCCCGCCTTGCGGCCTGCATCGGCAGCGAAGTTCTTGATCAGGAATTCGTAGGCATTCCCGATCACGTCCAGGTTGCCAATGCGCGATGGACGCATGTTCAGCTCGGGACGCGAGAAGTCTTCCAGAAGATGACGCAGGATGTCGTTCTTCTGCTTCTCCTCACCCAGCTTGTTGGAGTTGAAGCTGATATCCTGGAACACGTCGCGCAATTTGCCGACGTTAGCCTCTTCGATGGCGTGCAGCGCCTTGTCGATCCGCTCGCCGTTGCCCGGCTCGTGCCGAGCCTTGTAGAGCGTGGTGAAGTTGGCGGATTCGGGCAGAACGAACCGCTCGTTCGTCATCAGCTCCGCAATCAGCTCGGGCGTGTCGCCATACTGCTTCTTGTACTCGTCATAGTGGTCCTGCCACACGTCCGACAGGTACTTGAGAAACAGCATAGTAAGGACATAGTCCTTGTAGACGTCAGCCGATACCGTCCCGCGAAAGGTATCGCAAGCGGCCCACACAGCCTTGTTTACTTCGTCCTGTTTAATCTGGTCGTTCACGATGTTCTCTGCTCCGAGCGCTGAAAGGCAGGTGCAAGCAGCTGCCGGGCAATGGCCGCCATTTCGGTGGCTCTGTTGTCGATAAGTTGGGTGAGGATCGCACGTTCGCTACGCATTGCCGCATCCCAATCGACAATGTGCTGCTGCTGCGCCAGCGGTGGGATCGTGATCGGCAAGGTCTCAACCACCTCGCGTTTAAGGTTGAGGATGTAGGAGCCGGTCGCGCCCGCTGCGAAGTGGTCTTGCGCGGGCTTCTGCATCATCTGCCAAGCCAGGAATTGGGGCAGGATCGCGCTTGTCATAGCGCGAATGACGAAGAAATGCGGCGAGCAAACAACCTGCTCGTCGCGTTCCTCGATGCAATAGGGGAAGTTGCGTCCGCCGCGCGTGGACAGAATGATGTCTTCGGGCCGAAGAAATGCCTTTGTGGATGGGCGTGGCAGCTCGATGCGCGAAAGCCCATCCCAATCGATCCCAGTGTCAGGATCGGTATTGCGCATTTGTATAACGGCGACCTTGCCTTCCGGCAGTGCGTCGATCTTGCCGCGAAAAGGGTAGCCTGCAGAGATTGACGCGAAGCCACCCAAAACACCAGAATCATATGCATCAAAGCGCTTCATGCGTTAGATAATGATTTGGTCGGCAAAGTTTGTCAATCCATCCTGCATTAAGGCGATTGACGCATCAAAAACGTGGCGCGCGACCTAGCTTCGTTGATCGTGTGCAAACTCGGCGACGTTCCTGCGATACCATCGAACGGTCGGAATAGCGGCTTCTGGCCTTTGCATTCTGCAAGGAAGACGCTCCGGATCGTCCGACCAAGCTGTCGTCAGATTGTTCGTGAGGGCAACGGCTCCGTACCCTCGCTGAGGATTGCAAGATATCGGCGGTAGCCGAAAACGCGACCACGTCGCCTGCCGGTAATTTCTTCAACTACACCAAGACGTTCGAGGTCTGCGAGTGCCGCATTCACGGTCGGCGCCGATAAGCCAGTCCGTTCGACCAGTTGGTTCGCATTGAGGAACGGGTTCTGCTGGAAAAGGTCATGAACTCTCAGGGCCGAGCCGGCACGATCACTCTCGGTCGTTATGCGGTCGCGATCGTCCTTGAACAGATCGACGATGCGGGTGGCAGCGTCAAAGGCCTGATTGGCGGTATCGGCCACGCCGGCGAGGAAAAAGTCGAGCCAAGCCTCCCATGTGCCCTGTTCTCGAACCTCCTGCAGCAGCCGGTAATAGTCGTTCCGGTGCGTCTTCAGATACAGGCTGAGGTAGAGCAGAGGCTTGCGCAGCACGCCGTTGACGCACAGGTACAACGTCACCAGCAGCCGGCCGATACGCCCGTTGCCGTCGAGGAAGGGGTGGATCGTCTCGAATTGGACGTGGAGCAGGCCTGCCTTGATAAGCGCCGGCAGACGGGATTTATCCTCGTGCATAAACCGCTCAAGGGCATCGAGACAGCCTTCGAGTTCCGTGGTCGGGGGCGGGACGAACAGCGCATTGCCGGGACGGGTGCCGCCAATCCAGTTCTGCGATCTTCTGAATTCGCCGGGGCTCTTCGTGCCGCCCCGGCCGCTTTGCAGCAGGCGCTCGTGCATCTCGCGGATGAGGCGAAGCGAGAGCGGCATTTCCTCCAGCCGTTCGAGGCCGTGCATCATGGCATCGACGTAGTTGGAGACCTCGCGAATATCGTCGATCGGCTGGCCGGCCTGTGCCTCGGTTTCGAAGCGAAGCAAGTCGGAGAGCGTCGATTGCGTGCCTTCGATCTGGGATGAAAGCACCGCTTCCTTTCTCACGTACATGTAGAGGAAGAGTTCCTGGCGCGGCAGCAGCATGGTGATGCCGTCGAGGCGACCCAGGGCACGCTCCGCTAGGCTAAGCCGGTCGAGCAGCGCTAGCACGTCGATCGGTGGCGCGGGCGGGAGCGGCGGCGGTACAAATGCCCGGACCATTTCCCCGGCGACGGGAGTCTCCACGAAACGGCCCAGCCGCAGATTCGGTTCTGGATCGGCCATGCGCGCCAATATGCACGGCACGCCTTATTTAAGCAATCGCCACTTCACTTAATTAGCAAATGAGCTAAGATAAGCGGGTTTAAATAAGGGAGGCGGCAAGGTGCGCGATCATCTGGAACACACGCGGGATAGCGTTCGTGCGTGACGTGCGATCATCGGCCCACCCGTCGATGTGGTCAAGCCTTGCCAACTTCATGGTCTGCCGCGAGAATCCCCTTCGTGCGAAGTGATATCGACCATCTGCCCCCGGTCCAGCAAAGCGAACTGGACCGCGTGAAGCAAACGCTCATGGGCGAATTTGCCGATGCGATCGCGCGCGCGAACCAGCCGTGGAAGAAGAACGGCAAGATACTCAAGATCATTCTGTTCGGCAGCTATGCCCGGACCGACTGGGTGGACGAGCCGGAGAATGGCTACCAGTCGGATTTCGACTTGCTCGTCATCGTCAGCCACGCGGACCTCACCGACATTGCCGATTACTGGTATGTCGCCGAGGACAAGATCCTGCACGACAGCGCGATCGCGCGGCCGGTGAATATCATCGTCCATACGCTGGACGAGGTGAACCAGGCGCTGAGCCGGGGCGAGTATTTCTGGACCGACATCGCCCGCGACGGGATCGTGCTCTACGAGTTGCCGGGCAACGCGCTCGCAATGCCTAAACCGCTGACGGCCGCCGACGCCTATGAGATGGCATCAGCCTATTTCCATGATTGGCTGGCTAAGGTCGACAGCGGTATCAAACTGGCGTCCTTTGCGATCCAAGAAGGCGAAACCAAAGATGCAGCTTTCCTTCTGCATCAGGCGACCGAACGTGCCTACATCTGCTTCCTGCTGGTGCGCACCCTCTATTTTCCTCGCTCGCACAACATCAAGTTCCTGCGTTCGCTTGCGGAGGACAGTGAACCACGGCTGATCGAGGCTTGGCCCCGCACCACCAGGATCGAGCGCCGCCGGTTCGAACTTCTCAAGCGCGCCTATGTCGAGGCCCGCTATTCGGCGAGCTACGAAATCGGCAATACCGATCTCGACGCACTGTCACGATCAGTCCGGTCCCTTCGCGATGTCGTCGAAACCATCTCGCGTGAACGTCTTGAAACACTGATGAACGACGCCGGTCTCTGAGCACAGCCGACGAACGCTTGGCCCGAACAGCTTCCGATTACTGCCATAGTTCACCTGAGCCGGCGCGAGCCCATCTGCGCCCATCAGCCCCGTTTAATTTTCGCCGGTCGTCACCGAGTCTGAAACCGCCCGAGCCGAACCTGTCCGGCGGGCGGGAGCCTCGACGTGACACCCACCAAATGGACACCTCGAAAAACTCTGGCGTTTGATCGGCGGATTTGATTCACTTCGTCGGCGATGCGTAGGAGGCGATGATGGCAAGTCAGCCTGGTTTCTTCGATCTTTCGGACCGGTACGATGCGCTGAGCGCGGCGGGCGATCCGCTGGAGCGATTAGCGGCAGTTGTGGATTTCGAGGTTTTCCGTGGTCCGCTGGTGGCAGCGCTTCGTCGCTGCGTTCGCGGCAAGGGTGGGCGACCGCCCTTTGATCCGGTGCTGATGTTCAAGATTCTGGTTCTACAGGCGCTCTATTCGCTGTCGGACGAGGCCGCCGAGTTTCAGATCAAAGACCGGTTGTCATTCCAACGGTTCCTGGGCCTTGGGCTCGATGGCACCGTGCCGGATGCGACCACGGTGTGGCTGTTTCGGGAACGCCTGGTAAATGCCAAGGCCATAGACAAACTTTTCGCTCGCTTCGACGCTGCCCTCAAGGATCGGGGCTATCTCGCCATGGGCGGGCAAATCATCGACGCTACGGTCGTGCAGGCACCCAAACAGCGCAATACCGAAGCGGAGAAAGCAGCGATCAAGGAAGGCGGCGTGCCCGAGGGCTGGAAGCCGGCCAAGACCCGGCAAAAGGACCGTGATGCGCGCTGGTCGATCAAGTACAGCAAGGCCAAGATCAAAGAGGGCGCCGATCCCAAGGCGGCTAGGCCGGTCGATCTGGCCATCCCGATGTTCGGGTACAAGAATCATATCGGCATCGACAAAACCCATGGGCTGATCCGCACCTGGGATGCCAGCGCCGCCAATGCCCATGACGGCGCACGGCTGCCGGTTCTGATCAGTAAGGACAACACTGCCTCCGGCGTCTGGGCTGATACCGCCTATCGATCCAAGAAGAACGAGGCGTTCCTGGCCAGTGGCATGTTCACCAGCCACATTCACCAGCGGCGTAAACCGCGGCGAGCGTTGCCTGAGCGGATCGCCAAGGCCAATACCCGGCGTTCCAAGATCCGCGCCCAGGTCGAGCATGTGTTCGCCGGGCAAAAGAACCGCATGGGGCTGGTCGTGCGCACCATCGGCATCGCCCGCGCTACCATCAAGATCGGCATGGCCAACTTGGCCTATAACTTCCAGCGCTTGGCCTGGCTCGAAGGGCGAACTGCGCCTGCTTGATATGAACCAAGCGCTACCGACGGTAAATCCGGCCACTGCGGCACCGGCAATATCGAAATCACCGACAAATACGCTGCAACATCACTCCTTCCACGCCGCCTCAATCCGCACCGTCGACCCTACACGCAAATCCAGCGGTTCTTCGAGGTGTCCAAATTACTCATCGGCCAGATCCTTGTCGTCTTCGCGATCGTGATCGCGGGGGTCTGGGCCGCGACGCAATGGGCAGCGGCGATGCTGGCCTATCAACCCGAGCTGGGAACGCCGTGGTTCCGGCTCGCTGGCGTGCCGATCTATCATCCCTGGGCGCTGTTCCCCTGGTGGTATCATTACGATGCCTATGCCCCGCATGTTTTCGACCGGGCGGGCACGTTCGCAGGCGCCAGCGGCTTCGTCGGTTGCGCGGCGGCGATCTTCGGCTCGCTGTGGCGCGCGCGCCAGTCGAGCAACGTCACCACCTATGGTTCCGCCCGCTGGGCGAAGGCCCGTGAGATCGAGCGCGCCGGCCTGCATCGCGACGCCGGCGTCATGCTCGGCACGCTTGGCGGCCGCTATCTGCGCCATGACGGCCCCGAACACGTCATGGCGTTCGCGCCGACCCGCTCGGGCAAGGGCGTAGGCCTCGTCGTTCCGACCTTACTCTCCTGGACCGGATCGGCCGTCGTCCACGACATCAAGGGCGAGAACTGGACGCTGACAGCCGGATGGCGCGCGCGCTTCTCTCACTGCCTGCTGTTCAATCCGACCGACGCAGCGTCCGCGCACTACAATCCGCTGGTCGAGGTTCGGCGCGGCGTGGACGAGGTGCGCGACGTCCAGAACATCGCCGACATTCTGGTCGATCCGGAAGGTGCGCTCGAACGCCGCAACCATTGGGAAAAGACCAGCCATTCGCTGTTGGTCGGGGCGATCCTCCACATCCTCTATGCCGAGGAGGAGAAGACGCTCGCGCGGGTCGCGACCTTCCTCTCCGATCCCCAGCGCAGCTTCGTCGCCACGCTCCGCCGAATGATGACCACCAATCACCTCGGCGACGACAAGAATCCCAAGGTCCATCCCGTCGTCGCCTCCGCTGCGCGCGAACTGCTCAACAAGAGCGAAAACGAGCGGTCAGGCGTGCTGTCGACGGCGATGTCGTTCCTCGGCCTCTATCGCGATCCGACCGTCGCCGAAGTCACCTCGCGCTGCGACTGGCGGATCGCCGACCTCATCGAGGCCGAGCGCCCATTGTCGCTCTATCTTGTCATTCCGCCATCGGACATCAGCCGCACCAAGCCGCTCGTCCGTCTCGTGCTCAACCAGATCGGCCGCCGCCTGACCGAGCGGCTCGGCCAGCCCGGCACGTCCGCGCGGCGGCATCAGCTCCTGATGATGCTGGACGAATTTCCGGCACTCGGCCGCCTCGACTTCTTCGAGACCAGCCTCGCCTTCATGGCCGGCTACGGCATCCGCGCTTTCCTGATCGCGCAGAGCCTCAACCAGATCGAGAAGGCCTATGGCGAGCACAACGCCATTCTCGACAATTGCCATGTCCGCGTCGCCTTCGCGACCAATGATGAGCGCACCGCCAAGCGCATCTCCGATGCGCTCGGCACCGCGACCGAGCAGCGTGCGATGCGCAACTACGCCGGGCACCGGCTCGCGCCCTGGCTCGCGCATGTCATGGTCAGCCGTCAGGAAACCGCCCGCCAACTCCTGACGCCCGGCGAGGTGATGCAGCTCTCGCCCGATGACGAACTCGTGCTCGTCTCCGGACTCGCGCCGATCCGGGCGCGCAAGTTGCGCTACTTCCGCGATCGCAACTTCATCGCGCGCGTGGCACCGGCACCATTGCTGGCACAGGGCCGCTATGCCGATTGCCCCAAACAACGCGGCGATGACTGGTCCGGCCGGGTGCGCGGTATCGATGCCCGGCTGCACCAGACCGAGGATGCCGCGGGCGGCGAGGACGACGGCGGCATGCAGCAGCAGCGCCACCCTGGCCTTGCCGAGCAGACTTCCAAGTCGATCGACGCTGCCGAAACGCGCGATCCCCAGACGGCGCCGGACGACGATGATATTGCCGCCGACAAGCGCGCCATGGACCAGGCGCAGGGCCTGAGCGCAGTCGCCCGCGGCTATGCGATCAACGAGGGCGCTCACCGCGACCTCGTGCCCGGGCTGTGAGGCGGCGATGAAGATCCGCCAGAATCTCTATATCGACCGCGAACTCAGCGATGCGCTGGAAGCGCTCGCGGCCGGTGCGCGCGGCAACAAGAGCCACCTCGTCAACGATGCGCTTCGGGACTGGCTGGCGCGTCGAGGCACCAAGGAAGTCGACGATCTCCTGAAAGTCCGCCTCGACCGGCTGTCGCGCGAACTCGACGGCGCGCGGCGCGACATCGATGTCCTGCTGGAAAGCCTGTCGCTGTTCGTCCGCTACCAGCTGATGGTGACGGCACCGCTGCCGGAAGCCGATGCCGCAGGCCGAGCCATCGGCCGCGACCGGTTCGAATCCTTCGTCGCCCAGGTCGGCCGGCAGATCGCCGCGGGCACACGCACGCTGACGCCACCCGAACTCCAGGGAGGTAGGCCGTGATGCCCGCCGGATCGGACACCGTATCCGCGGCCAATATTTCCGAAGGCCGCCGCCGCGCCATGCTGCGCACCGCGATGGGGCCGGCGATCGCCGCCGCGCTCAGCGATCCGCGCGTCATCGAAATCATGGTCAATCCCGACGGCGCGCTGCGCGTCGACATCCTCGGCGAGGGTCGGGTCGATACCGACGTGAAGCTCGATGCGCCCCAGGTCGAGCGCATCATTCGGCTGGTGGCGTCGCACGCCCGTGCCGAGGTCCATGGCGAACGCCCGATCGTCTCGGCCGAGCTACCGCCGCATGGGCAAGGCGCGGGGGAGCGCTTCGAAGGCATCCTCCCACCGGTCTCGACCGCCCCGTGCTTCTCGATCCGCAAGCCGGCCGCGCGAGTCTACACGCTGATGGACTATGTGGCCGACGGCATCATGTCCGCCGAGGCCGCGCGCCTGCTTTCCCTCGCGGTCGTCGATCGCCGGAACATATTGATCGCCGGCGGGACCAGTTCGGGCAAAACCACGCTCGCCAACGCACTCCTCGCGGAGATGGCGCATCTCGATGAGCGCGTGATCCTGATCGAGGATACGCGCGAACTGCAGTCGCCCGCCCGCGACACGGTTGCGCTGAGGACTCGAACCGGCGCCGTCACCATGGGCGATCTGGTTCGCTCGACGCTTCGGCTCCGGCCCGACCGCATCATCGTCGGCGAGGTCCGGGGCGGCGAGGCCCTCGACATGCTCAAGGCCTGGAACACCGGCCATTCCGGCGGGATCGCGACCGTCCACGCCAACAGCGCGTCTTCCGCGCTCTACCGGATCGAGCAACTGATCCAGGAAGCCGTGGTCACCGTGCCGCGCCGCCTGGTCGCCGAGGCGATCGACATGATCGTCTTCATCGCCGGCCGCGGCACCGCGCGGCGCATCGAGACGATTGCCCGCGTCGCCGGGCTCGACCCGGATGGCGGCTACGCCGTCGTCGATCTCTCCCCAACCCCGACCCCCGACTTCGAAGGAGACTGACATGTGCATCTTCCGTATTCCCGACCGCAACCGCTACTTTTTGACTGGCCTGGTGCTCGGCGTTTCGCTGGCCCTGGCCGGCCCCGCCCAGGCCAGCGGTTCCGGCATGCCCTGGGAACAGCCGCTCCAGCAGGTTCTGGAATCGGTGCAGGGACCGGTCGCGAAGATCGTCGCGGTGATCATCATCATCGTGACCGGGCTGACGCTGGCCTTCGGCGAGACGGCAGGCGGCTTTCGCCGGCTGATCCAGATCATCTTCGGCCTCTCGATCGCCTTCGCCGCCTCGTCCTTCTTCCTGTCTTTCTTCAGCTTCGGCGGCGGAGCGCTCGTCGCATGAGCCACATCGAAGGCTTCGAGGCGCCGATTCACGCCAGCCTGGGGTCGCCGATCCTGCTTGGCGGCGCGCCGCGCGGGATCGCGATCGTCAACGGCACGATCGCGGCCGCAGTCGGCCTCGGCCTCCAGCAATGGCTGGTTGGCATCGGGCTCTGGGCTGTCGGCCACAGCATCGCCGTGTTCGCCGCGCGCCGCGATCCCGACTTCGCGCCAGTGCTGCTCCGCCACCTTCGCCAGAAGGGGCATTTCGCATGCTGAACCTCGCCGAATACCGGTCGCGGGCCGACCGTCTCGCCGATCATCTGCCCTGGGCGGCGCTGGTTGCGCCCGGCATCGTCCTCAACAAGGACGGCAGCTTCCAGCGCAGCTTCGTCTTCCGTGGTCCCGACCTGGAAAGCGCGACCGAGGCCGAACTCGTCTCGGCCTGCGCGCGCGCCAACAATGTGCTGAAGCGCCTCGGCACGGGCTGGGCACTGTTCTTCGAAGCCGAGCGCCGCGAGGCATTGGGCTATCCGGAAAGCGTCTTTCCCGACGCCGCGTCCTGGCTGGTCGATCAGGAACGGCGCGCCGGATTCGAAGCCGAGGGCCAGCATTTCGAGAGTGTCTATCACGGCACGCTGACGTGGCTGCCGCCCGCCGACAGCAGCGACGCTGCCAGACGAACACTGGTCGAACGGCCCGACGATGCGCAGGGCCGCGACTGGCATGCGAGTCTCGCCGGCTTCATCGCCGAAACCGATCGTGTGCTCGATCTTCTCTCAGGCTTCATGCCGGAAGTGCGCGCGCTGGGCGACGCGGAAACGCTGACCTATCTTCACGCAACGGTTTCCGACCGCCACCACCCGGTCGCCGTGTCCGAGACGCCGATCTATCTGGACGCGCTGCTCGCCGACACACCGCTGGTCGGCGGCCTCGAACCCCGGCTCGGGCACGTCCATCTCCGCACGCTGACGGTGCTGGGATTCCCCAACCTGAGCCGGCCCGGAATCCTCGATGCGCTCAACCACCAGGACTTCGGCTATCGCTGGGTGACCCGCTTCATCGCGCTCGACAAGACCGATGCGACCAAGGCGCTGACCAGGATCCGGCGGCAATGGTTCAACAAGCGGAAGTCCATCACCGCACTGTTGCGCGAGGTGATGTACAACCAGCCGGTCCAACTCCTCGACACCGATGCCGACAACAAGGTGGTCGATGCCGATCTCGCGCTGCAGGCGCTCGGCGGCGATCATGTCGCGTTCGGCTACCTGACCACCACGATCACCGTCGCCGATCCCGACCGGGCGCGGGTGGAAGACAAGGTCCGCGCGGTCGAGCGCATCGTCAACGGCCTCGGTTTCACCTGCGTCCGCGAGAGCCTCAACGCGGTCGAGGGCTGGCTGTCCTCGCTGCCCGGCCAAGCCTACGCCAATGTCCGCCAGCCGCTGGTCCACACGCTCAATCTTGCCCATCTCATGCCGCTGTCATCGGTCTGGGCGGGGCCGGCGGGCAACCGCCATCTGGCCGGACCGCCGCTGTTCCATGCCCAGACCAGCGGATCGACGCCGTTCCGCTTCTCAACCCATGTCGGCGATGTCGGGCACATGCTCGTCATCGGGCCGACCGGCGCGGGCAAGTCGGTGCTGCTGGCCCTGATCGCGCTGCAGTTCAGGCGCTACGCGGACGCCCAAGTCTATGTCTTCGACAAGGGCTTCTCCGCGCGCGCGGCGGTGCTGGCGATGGGCGGCGCGCACCATGCCCTCGGTCTCGGCGCCGACAGCGGCGAGACCCTGGCTTTCCAGCCGTTGCGCCGGATCGACGATGCCAGCGAACGCAGTTGGGCGGCGGAATGGATCGCGGCGCTGCTGACGCACGAGAAGGTCGCGGTCACGCCCGAGGTCAAGGATTCGGTCTGGTCCGCGCTCGGCAGCCTCGCCTCGGCGCCTCCCCCGGAGCGCACGCTGACCGGGCTCGCCATGCTGCTCCAGTCGAACGCGCTTCGCACCGCGCTCACCGCCTATACGCTCGACGGACCCTATGGCCGCCTCCTCGACGCGGCCGAACAGAATCTCGCGCTGGCCGACGTCCAGTGCTTCGAGACCGAGGCGCTGATGGGGCAATCCGGGGTGGTCGCCCCGGTGCTGACCTATCTCTTCCACCGCCTTGAGGAACGCTTCGACGGGCGGCCGACGCTGCTGGTGCTTGATGAGGCCTGGATATTCCTCGACCATCCGCTCTTCGCCGCGCGTATCCGCGAGTGGCTGAAGACGCTCCGCAAGAAGAACGTCGCGGTGCTCTTCGCGACGCAGAGCCTCGCCGACATCGCCGACAGCAGCATTGCGCCGGCCATCATCGAAAGCTGTCCGCAGCGCATATTGCTGCCGAACGACCGCGCGATCGAGCCGCAGTCGCGCGCCGCCTATGAGCGGTTCGGCCTCAATGACCGGCAGATCGAGCTGGTCAGCCGCGCCACCCCCAAGCGGCACTATTATCTGCAATCGGCACGAGGCAACCGCCTGTTCGAACTGGGCCTGGGTCCGGTTGCGCTGGCGCTGTGCGGAGCCTCCGATCCCGCGACGCAGGCGCGCATCGACGCGCTGCTGGCCAAGCACGGCCTCGAGAATTTCGCGGCCCGCTACCTCGAAGGAGCCGGCCTCGACTGGGCCGCCGGCCTCCTCGCCGATTTTCCTGTTCCCCAAGCCAAGGAGTGAAGTCCCATGCCTATACCTACTCGCAAACATCTGGTCGCGTCCGCGCTGGGCCTTGGCACCCTCGGTTCGCTCGCGGTCACGCTGGTCGCACCGAGCACGCCTGCCCACGCGCAGTTCACCGTGTTCGATCCGAGCAACTACAGCCAGAACCTGCTCACCGCCGCGCGGACGCTCACCCAGATCAACAACCAGATCCAGTCGCTGCAGAACGAAGCGCAGATGCTGATCAATCAGGCGAAAAACCTGACCCGCATCGATTTCCCGCAGCTCCAGCAACTCACCCAGAACCTGCAGGCGATCGACCGGCTGATGGCGCAGGCCCAGGGCATCGACTTCCGGATCGACGGTCTCGATCAACAGTACAGCCGGCTGTTCCCCAACGATTTCAGCCAGGCGCTGACCACCAACCAACGGGTGATCGACGCGGCGACCCGGCTCGATGCCGCAAAGGCAGCCTTCCGGCAGACCATGGGCGTCCAGTCGCAGGTCGTCGCCAACGTGCAGGCCGACGCCGGCACGTTGAGCGAAATCGTTGCGAAGAGCCAGGGCGCGGAAGGGTCGCTCCAGGCACAGCAGGCGACCAACCAGTTGCTCGCGCTCACGGCCAAACAGCAGTTCCAGATCCAGAACCTGATGGCCGCCCAATATCGCGCCGAGGCCACGGAAGCGGCCCGCCGCGCGCAGGCCGAGGCCGAGGGACGCGCGGCCACGAAGAAGTTCCTCGGTACCGGCAGCGCCTACACGCCCCAGTAGTCGGATGCCGGCCCGGCGGCGGCGGTTACGCCTCATCGCCGCCGTCGCCGCGGGGCGCGCCATGCTCCCCCAGCGCGCCCCGCGGCACCCCCTCCAGTCGGAAGAGTCATGTGAACGATCTCAGCGTCATCGACCGGTTCATGCAGGCCTTCATCCGCTATATCGACAGCGGGTTCGGCCTCCTGGGCGGCGACGTCCACTTCTTGACCGTCACGCTGATCGGCATCGACATCACGCTTGCCGGACTTTTCTGGGCGATGGGCGGCGACGACAATGTCATCGGCCGCTTCCTCAAGAAGATCCTCTATATCGGCGCCTTCGCGTTCATCCTGAACAGCTTCTCGACGCTCGCCGACATTATCTTCAAATCGTTCGCGCAGGCTGGGCTCACCGCCGGTGGCGGCACCCTGTCGGCGGATGACCTGCTGAGGCCCGGCCGCGTCGCCTCGACCGGCTTTTCGGCTGCTTGGCCGCTGCTTGAGCAGGCATCGAGCATGATGGGGTTCGTCAGCTTCTTCGAGAATTTCCTGACGATCATGGTGCTCCTGTTCGCCTGGGCGATCGTCATCCTCGCCTTCTTCATCCTCGCCGTGCAGATGTTCGTCACGATCATCGAGTTCAAATTGACCTCGCTGGCCGGGTTCATCCTCGTGCCCTTCGCGCTGTGGAACCGGACGAGCTTCCTGGCGGAGCGCGTACTCGGCAATGTCGTCTCGTCGGGCATCAAGGTGATGGTGCTCGCGGTCATCGTCGGCATCGGCTCCAATTTCTTCGCCGAGTTCACGACCTCCATGCAGGGGCAGGAGCCCGATCTCGGCGCAGCGATGAGCCTGGCGCTCGGCGCGCTCTCGCTGTTCGGCCTCGGGATTTTCGGTCCTGGCATCGCATCGGGTTTGGTTGCAGGCGCTCCCCAGCTCGGCGCCGGCGCCGCGCTCGGTACGGCCGTTGGCGCGGCGGGCGTCACCATGCTCGCGGGCGGCGCCACGGTCGGTGCGGCGCGTGCGATCGGCGGCGCCGGGCTCGGCGCGATCCGCGCCGGAACATCGATGGGCTCAGCCGCCTCGACCGCGGCGCAGCTCGGCCGCGAGACCGGCGGCTCGAGCATCGGCGGCATGGCTGCCGCAGCCAAGGGCGCCGCCGCACAGAAGATGGAAAGCACCTTCGGCTTGGGTGCCGCCGCCGAGCGAGGCCGCAACGCGGCATGGTCCGCACTCAATCGAACGCCGGGCTCGTCGTCCAATAGCGCCGGCGAAGCTGCCGACGGAGCGCCCGGGTGGGCGCGGTCGATGCGCGCCCAGCAGAACGCTCGCCACCACCGCCAAATCGCATTGCACACGCTCCAGCAGGGCGACCGCGGTGGCGCCTCCGCCACTCCCGACATCAAGGAAAGGGACGACTGATGATCTTCAAGCGCGCCGTTCAGCGCTATGGACGGACACCCCAGCCCGAAACGCCCTATCAACGCGCCGGCCAGCTCTGGGACGAGCGCATCGGGTCGGCCCGCGTTCAGGCCCGCAACTGGCGGTTGATGGCGTTCGGCACGCTGACGCTTACCTGCGCCATGTCGGGCGCGCTCATCTGGCAGTCGCTCCAGAGCCGGGTCACGCCCTATGTCGTCGAGGTCGATCGCCTCGGGGAAGCCCGGGCAGTGACCGAAGCGGAAGCGGGATACAAACCCACCGATCCGCAGGTCGCGTGGCATCTCGCGAAGTTCATCGAAAATGTTCGCGGTATCTCGCTCGATCCGGTGCTGATGCGCCGCGACTGGCTGTCAGCCTATGGCTTCGTGACTGATCGCGGCGCTCGCTTTCTGGACGACTATGCCCGCGCGGCCGATCCCTTCGCCGGGATCGGCGAACGGACGGTCTCGGTCCAGGTGACCAGCGTGGTCCGCGCATCCGACCGGTCGTTCCAGGTGAAGTGGACCGAAACCGCCTACGAGCGTGGCAGCGAGGCGGGATCATCGCACTGGACCGGCATTCTGACCATCGTCACGAAACCCCCAGTTTCGGCCGACACGCTCCGCAAAAACCCCCTTGGGATCTACGTCGATGCCATCGACTGGAGCCGCGAACTCGAGGCCCCAGCGACGACCGCCGTGCCGCGGACGCCATCACCGCCGAGCAATCTCCCGCTCGGTTCACCGCTCGATCCGAACCTCGCTGCCCAACCCCCCGTCAAAACGGAGACACAGCCATGATCCGCTCCCTTACGGCACCAATGCTGCTTGCGCCCTGCCTTTCCCTCGCCGCACAACCTGCCTGGGCGTCGCTCCAGTCCAGCGGCACGGCGCGCCAGGCGACCGTCGCGACCGCTAACCGTCTCGCGACGATGGAGCCGGCCGCGCAGGGGTTCCTGAATGCCGTGCAGGTATATCCGTTCGCGGACGGCGCGATCTACCATGTCATCACCGCGCCCGAGCGGGTGACGGACATCGCGCTCCAGGCCGGCGAGACGCTCGTGGCCGTGGCGAGCGGCGACACGGTACGCTGGGTGATCGGCGATACCACCAGCGGATCGGGCACCGAGAAGCGGACGCATGTGCTGGTCAAGCCGTTCAGCGCCGGCCTCGCCACCAATCTCGTGATCACCACCGACCGGCGCAGCTATCACATCGCGCTGACCAGCGTCTCCAAGACGGCGATGGCCGCGCTGTCATGGACCTATCCGCAGGATGCCCTGATCGCTTTGAAGCGCGCCGCCGCGGAGGCGCAGGCGGCGCAGCCGGTCGCGGCCGGCATCGACGTCGATCAGCTTCATTTCAATTACGCCGTGTCGGGCGACAAGCCCGCCTGGCGACCGCTGCGCGCATTCGATGACGGGCGGCAGACCTTCATCGAGTTCCCCGCGACGCTCGGCGTGGGCGAGGCGCCGCCGATCTTCCTGCTGGACCGCAAAGGTGAGGCCCAACTCGTCAACTATCGGGTGAAGGGCCGCTTCTATGTGGTCGACCGCATCTTCGACGTAGCCGAACTTCGCCTCGGTACGAAGCATCAGCAGATCGTCCGCATCAGCCGGGTAGCGGACGGCGCACGGGTGCGGAGGGGATCATGAGTGGCGAGGAGGGTCGGCCGGAGACTGACGTCCGCGCCGCACAGGTCAAGGTGGACCCGGAAACGCTCGCACTGCGTGCCCAACCAGTCCGGGCGATCAGGTTCAAGCGCGGAGCCATCGTCGGGATCGCGGCGCTCGGGTCTGCCGGTCTGGTCGCGACTGCCTGGATCGCGTTGCGGCCCGCCGCGTTGCATCTGGCAGGTCAGGCCGACGACCAGACGATTGCAGCCAAGCCGCCCGCCGATACGCTCGGCGCGCTTCCCGGCAGCTACGCTGACGTGCCGAAACTCGGTCCCGCCCTGCCGGGCGATCTGGGTCGACCGATCCTCGACCACCAGCGGGCAATGGCGACGGACACTAACGGAGGGGAAGCTGCTCGCGCCAATCAGGCAGCGGCTACCGAACGCGATCGACGGGCCGCGGAGTTGAGGGCGGCGCGGGAATCAGGTCTGCTCGTGCAGGCCGGCAATCGTGACAGTCCGGCGGTCAATGCGGAAGCGCCTCAAACCTCGCCCCCGGCCGCAGCCGACGCCGCAAAGCTCGCCATCGATCCCGATCGCGATCCCAATGCGCAGCAGCGTAAAGCCGACTTCGTCGCTGCGCGCGACAACGGCAGCGACGTCAACGCCGGCCGTCTCAGCCCGCCCGCGTCGCCCGACATGCTGTCGGCCGGCAGCGTCATCGCCGCGAGCCTGATCACAGGCCTGCGATCCGACCTGCCGGGTCTTGTCATCGCCCAGGTGACCGAGCGCGTATTCGACAGCGCGACCGGAAGGATTCTGCTCATCCCGCAGGGTGCGCGGCTGATCGGCAGTTATGACAGCGTGGTGGCCTTCGGGCAGAAGCGGGCACTGATCGTCTGGCAGCGGATCATTATGCCCGACGGCAGTTCGATCCGGCTCGACAATGTGTCGGCCGCCGATCCGTCCGGCTACGCGGGCCTTGCCGATAAGGTCGACTTTCACACCTGGACGCTGCTCAAGGGGGTCGCGATCTCAACCCTGCTCGGCGTGGGCGCCAATCTCACCTTCTCGGGCGAGAGCGATCTCGTCCGGGCAATCCGGGAATCGACGCAGCAGAACGTCTCGCGCGCTGGCGACCAGATCACCTCCCGCAATCTCCAGATCCAGCCGACGATCACCATCCGGCCGGGCGCGCCGGTACGGCTCATCGTGCACCGCGACCTCATACTCGCGCCGTGGCGCGATTAGGAAAAGACCATGCCGGAACTCAAACTTCCCAAGCTGCCGGACAGGACACCGATCAAGCTGCCGATCACCATCACGCCTGACCTGCATCAGATGTTGCAGGATTATGCCGCACTTTACGCCGCGGCTTATGGGCGGGAAGAACCGGTCGCAGAACTTATCCCCGCGATGCTGACGGCTTTTCTCGAAAGCGACCGCAGCTTCGCTCGTTCGCGGGTCAGGTCATGACCCGCGGGCTGAGCGAGGACGAGCGTCGAAAGCGAGCGCTCGAGGCGATAGCCGAGCAGGACGCGCTGCCGATGGAACCGCTCACCGTGCGGATCAAAACGGCGGTCAAGTTGACCGGTATCGGCCGTTCGACTCTCTATGAGCTTATCCAATCCGGTGAGATCGAAACCATCAAGATCGGACGATCCACATTCATCCCCTACCGATGCATCAAGCGACTGGTCGAGCGCTAGCCGCTCTCGAACGCCAGAACCGGCAAAATGACCGCACCAGCCTTCGAGCCTGCGTCACTCATTTCCAATCGATGCCGCGTTGACTTCCAATTGGCTGGATAGGGCAGTTCCAATCTGCCGTGCATCACCAGTGGTATGTCTGCGCGATTAGATATTGCGAAGGCGCCCAGGCACCGTCACGAATTCCGACCCGCTCAAAACTGCATGCAGACCGGCTTTGATCGGGGAGATCGAGCGGCCCTTTGGACCCCGCGAATCACAACGGAAAAAGCCAATTATCGGCTCCTTTGGGACTCGAACTACCGTATGAAAAAGTCCCAGGGTATCGGTTATGGTACGGTCTTGCATATTCATGCATAACTAATTGATTTACAAATGATAATATCATCTTTTCGAGTCCTCTTCTGCATGAAATCCGAGGATGTGCGCCGACGTCCGAGGTCATCCGGCCAGGCAAAGCTTGAGGCAGCTTCGCGCTCAACCCACGCCGTTCCATTCCCGCAGCGGCTAATCCAAGGCTGACATCCTTTCAGCTTGTCCAGTCAGCCGGTCAAACGGTCGACATTGAGACAAATCTGCCGTTCACAAGTCCGTCGGGCACTGCCGGTTTTCGGCAAGAGCGGACACTCGATATATGCCGGGACCCAGCACCGGGCCGAGCCGCCCCCGCCGCCATCATGGGGAGCGTCGGAAAGCTGCCGCTCAAGCTCATCCAAATCCCGATTCCTTCGCCGCTGTTTCATGACGGGCGAAGGTGGGTGCCAGCCGGGGGCGGCTTATTTGAGGTCGTAGCGTTGGAGGCAGCGTGTGATGCGAGGCTGCGTCACCTTCAATACTTGACAGACTCGCGCGCAATCTGGCTTGTGCGGCGTATGGGGGTTTGCGATCTCCCCATGAGGCGACAGGCTGAAGCATCGCGTCCCAACCATTTGAGGACGCATTATGCCTGCAATAAATGCGATTGCCGCCGATAAGCTTGTCCGCCTGCTCGGTACACCCCGGTCCCCCGCGATGATCGACATCCGCAACGATGCCGAGTTCGACGCCGAGCCGCGGCTGATCCCCGGCGCGGTTCGCCGCGCCTTCACCAGCATCCCTGATTGGGCGCCAGATTTTGGCGACGCGTCGGTCATCGTCGTGTGCAACGATGGCGGCGCGGCCGGTCACGGAGCGGCCGCCTGGCTGCGTCAGGCTGGCGCCGACGCCGATGTGCTCGACGGTGGCGTGATCGGCTGGGTCGGCTCCGGCCACCCGCTATTGGACACTGCCGCGGTGCCGCCGCGCGATGCCGCAGGCCGCACGTTGTGGGTGACCCGCGCGCGGCCCAAGGTCGATCGGATCGCCTGCCCCTGGCTGATCCGCCGGTTCGTCGATCCGCACGCGATGTTCCTGTTCGTACCCGCGCCGGAGGTGGCGGGCGTTGCCGCGCGGATGGGCGCGACACCGTTCGATATCGAGGATGCGGCGGTGCGCTGGACGCATGACGGGGAGCTTTGCACCTTCGACGTTATGGTCGAAGGGTTCGGGCTGGGCGCCGTCGACGGGCTCGCGCGGCTGGCGGCTATCGTCCGCGGCGCCGACACCGGACGCCCCAATCTCGTGCCCGAGGCGGCTGGCCTGCTCGCCATCTCGCTGGGTCTATCGCGCATGTATCCGGACGATCTCGAACAGCTTGATGCCGGCATAGCGGTCTATGACGCGCTCTATCGCTGGTGTCGCGATGCGACCGACGAGACACACGACTGGACATCGCACAAGCCCGCCAAGTCGCGGGTGCGGGCATGAGTGGCGCGGAAGCGCTGGCCCCGGAATTGGCGCCCGCACGGTCGCGTCCCGCCGAGGTCTCGATCGGCGAGGCCTTCTGGGTGTGGCTGCGGATCGCGGCGCTGTCGTTCGGCGGCCCCGCCGGCCAGATCGCGATGATGCACCGCGTGCTGGTCGAGGAGAAGCGCTGGATCGGCGAGCACCGGTTCCTGCACGCGCTCAACTATTGCATGCTGCTCCCCGGTCCCGAGGCGCAGCAGCTCGCCACCTATATCGGCTGGCTCCTGCACAAGACCCGCGGCGGGATCATCGCGGGCGGACTGTTCATCCTGCCCGGCGTCGTCTCGATCATGGCGCTAAGCTGGATCTACGCGATCTACGGCAAGCTCGGCATCGTCTCGGCATTGTTCTTCGGGCTGAAGGCGGCAGTGCTGGCGATCGTGCTCCAGGCCGTGGTGCGGATCAGCTCGCGGGCGCTCAAGAACAACGTCATGCTGGTGGTGGCCGCCGCCGCTTTCGTGCTGATCTTCTTCGTCGGCGTGCCGTTCCCGATCATCGTGTTGGCGGCGGGGCTGATCGGCTATTTCGGAGGACGTGCGGACCTTGCGGTGTTCAAGGTCGGCGGAGGCCACGGCACATCCAAGGGCGTGATCGTCGAGGATGGCGAGACCCTGCTTGGTGGGGAATTGCCTGCTCACGCCCAGGTGACGCCGCGCGAGGCGTTCCGGACAGCGGCGGTCTGGCTGGCGCTGTGGTTGATCCCGGTTGCGGTGCTGATCGCCTGGCTGGGGCCGGACGATGTGTTCAGCCAGATCGCGACGTTCTTCTCGACGATGGCGCTGGTGACCTTCGGCGGGGCCTATGCGGTGCTCGCCTATGTCGCGCTGGAAGCGGTGCAATCCTATCACTGGCTCCAGCCCGGTGAGATGCTCGACGGCCTCGGCATGGCCGAGACGACGCCCGGGCCGTTGATCATGGTGCTCCAGTTCGTCGGATTTATGGGCGCCTATCGCGATCCCGGCATGCTGCATCCGCTGCTTGCGGGCACGCTCGGCGGGCTGCTCGCGACCTGGGTCACCTTCATCCCCTGCTTCCTTTGGATCTTCCTTGGTGCGCCGTTCGTCGAGCGGCTGCGCGGCAATGCCGCGGTCGCGGGCGCGCTATCGGCGATCACGGCGGCGGTGGTCGGCGTGATCCTCAACCTCGCGATCTGGTTCGCGATCCACACCATCTTTCGCCAGGTACAGCCATTCGCGGCAGGACCGGTCCGGTTCGAAATGCCGGTGCTCGCGAGCGTCGATCTCTGGGCACTGCTGCTCTCGGCGGCGGCGATTCTGGCGATGCTCCGCTTTAAGGTGGGTGCCATCCCGACGCTCGCCGCGACTTCGGCGGCAGGCGTGCTGCTCTATCTTACAGGCCTCACTCAATGATCCCACAGGAGTAAACCATGTCCGAGCCCAGCATCGATCGCCGCAGCCTGCTTGCCGTCGGCGCAACCCTTGGAGTCGGGGCAATGACCGGCCTCGCCGGTGACGCCGCCGCCGCAGCGACGCCTGTTGCTGCGCGCAGCTTCACGCCGCAGCCGCTGCCGTTCAATCCGGCATTGATCACAGGCCTGTCCGAGAAGCTGCTCGTGAGCCACCACGACAACAATTATGTCGGCGCGGTGAAGCGGCTCGGCGCGATCACGACGCAGTTCGCGGCGCTCGATCCGGCGACGGCGCCGGTGTTCACGATCAACGGGCTCAAGCGCGAAGAGTTGATCGCGTGGAATTCGATGATCCTGCACGAGCTGTATTTCTCCGGGTTCGGCAATCCGTCCGCGCCGAGCGCACCGCTGGCGCAGACGATCGAACAGAGTTTCGGCAGCTTCGATCGCTGGGCGGCCGAATTCGCCGGCATTGGGAAGGCGCTCGGCGGCGGCTCGGGCTGGGTGCTGCTGACCTGGAGCCATCGCGACAAGTGCCTGGTCAATCAATGGGCGGCCGACCACACGATGACGCTCGCCGGTGGCACGCCGATCCTCGCGCTCGACATGTATGAGCACGCCTATGCGATGGATTATGGCGCCAAGGCCGCAGCCTATGTCGATGCCTATATGAAGGCGGTCGACTGGAGCGCGGCGAGCCGCCGCTTCCCTGCGCTGACGGCCGGCTGACATGGCGATCCTTCGGCGTCATGGGGCGCCCAACCTGCGGCGCGCCGGTTCGGAACCCTTCCTTGCCTCACTGGAAGGCTGTCGATAGGACTGCTCGTCGTGGATAGGTCTGCCCGATTCTCGCTGAAGCGGATGTGCGCAATGCTCTGCGTCGCGCTCGCGCTTGCGTTCGCCGGCGCGTCGGCAACCCGCATCGTCGATCGTATCCAGCACCAGCCGGGCGGTCCGGCGGACCACACGCACCTGCCGTTCAGCGACATCGCTTATGATGCCGACGACCATCATGATGATCATGCTGGCACGGATGATCAGGACAATGGCGCGAACCCCGATCATCAGCCGGGACCGAGCCACCATCATCATGGCGACAGCGGTTCGGGCCTGCCGGCATTGGCCGCGGCCGAGACGGCGAAATCCGATCTCGGCGCAGACCGGCATGACCTAAGGCGCGACCGGGCACCGCCCGGCCTTTCGACCTACGGTCCCGAGCGACCTCCCAAACACAACACGATCAGCGTCTAAGCCGCCGCGTCCGCTTGCCGGGCGCGGTTATCGTGCCACGCCTGCTCGTGAGACCCCTTTGCCATGTTTCAATCTATCGACGCGCGCCTTCCGGCGCGCTCCCGGCGCGCGCTGGCGATCGGCGCGGCGCTGATCGCTCTGTTCGCCGGCGATATTGCCAGCGCGCAGGACTTGACCCTTTCGGACGCACTGGCACGCGCGGCTGCCCGCGATCCGACCGGTCCGGCAAGCGCCGCCCGCGTAACCGCCGCGGAGGCCGGCGTCCGCCAGGCCGATGTGGGGCCGCGTCCCGTGATCGGGGTAGATCTCGAGGACTTCGCCGGCACCGGTCCCTATTCGCCGGTCGATCGCTCGCAGGCCACGCTTTATTATGAGCGAACCTGGGAGCGCGGCGGCAAGCGCGAGGCGCGGACCGGCGTCGCGCAGTCCGAACTGAGCCTCGCGCAGCAGCGTGGACGGCTGCGCACGCTCGATCTGCTCGCGCAGGTTCAGGCTGCCTGGGTCGAGGCACAGGCGACGCAGGCGGCTATCATGGTCGCCGAAGACCGGCTCGCACTCGCCGAGCGTGTGGAGCGCGATGTCGGCAGGCGCGTCGGACGCGCGCTCGATCCGCTGTTCGCCGGCGAGCGTGCGCGAACGGCGGTGGCACAGGCGCGGATCGCCAGCGACCAGGCCATCGAGGCTGCCCGTATCGCCCGCGCGAACCTCGCATCCTACTGGGGTGGTGGCGATGATTTCGCGCTCGATACCGCGGCATTCGGGCGTCTCGATCCCGGCGCTCCCCCCGGTGACACCATGCCCGACCTCGCGCTGCTGACGGCGGAGCGCGACACCGCCGAGGCGCGCATCCGGCTGGAGGAAGCGCGCGGGGTCACCGATCCGACCGTTCGCGCCGGGGTGCGGCATTTCGGGCAGGGCAATGAGGTGGCGCTGGTCGTCGGCGGGTCGATCCCGCTCGGCGGGCGGCAAGCCAATCGCGCCAATGTCGAACGCGCCCAGGCCGACCGGCTCGCCGCCGAGGCCGAGATCGCCGTGGCCCGGATCGACCAGAAGCGCGAGGCCGACCGGCTGACCGCATCGCGCGCGTCGATCGCCGCCGAGATTGCCCGCATCGATGCCGAGGTGCTGCCGAGCGCCGAGCGGGCGGTGGTGATGGTCCGCGACGGCTTCAACCGCGGCGGCACCGCCTTCACCTACTTCGAAGTCGCCGAAGCCCAGCGCGCCGTGATCGACGCGCGCACGCGCCGGATCGACCTCCTCCGCCGCTTCCATCTCGACGGCGTGCGCCTCGACCGTCTCGGTGGTCGCCACGCTTCCCTCATCGCCAGCGTGGAGAACCGCTGATGTTCCGATTGCCCAAGCGCCGCCTGACCGCGGCAATCCTTGCCTGCACCCTGCTTACCGCCTGTGGCGAAGCGCCTCCCGAAGCCTCCGGCGAGCCCGCCGCAGCGGCCGCCGAGTATGAGCGCGGCCCGCATCGTGGCCGGATGCTGCGCGACGGCGATTTCGCGGTCGAGATGACCATCTTCGAGGACGGCGTCGAACCCGAGTTCCACGTCTATGCCTATCGCAAGGACAAGCCCGTGCCGCCCGGCGAAGTCCAGCTCAGCGTCGAGCTGGGCCGGCTCGGCGGCAAAGCCGATCGCTTCGCCTTCGCTCCCCGCGAGGATTATCTGCTGGGCAACGGCGTCGTGCATGAACCGCACTCGTTCGACGTGAAGGTTCACGCGGTCGAAGGGGGGCGGACCCACAACTGGTCCTATGCCTCCTATGAGGGGCGCACGACCATCTCGGTCGCCGCTGCCCAGGCGGGCGGGGTCAAGACCGAGGTTGCGGGTCCGGCGACCGTAAGCGAGCTGATCGATATGGCCGGCCGGGTCGAAATCACGCCCGAGGGCAAGGCCGATGTCCGCGCCCGCCTGCCCGGACAGATCGTCTGGATGTCGGGTCAGCTCGGCCAGGCGGTGCGCAAGGGACAGACCCTGCTCCGCGTCGAATCGAGCCACTCCCTGCAGACTTACGCAATTCCGGCGCCGATCAGCGGGATCATCGTCGAGAAGAACGCCAATGTCGGCGACGTCACCGGCGATCGTGCGCTGTTCGTGATCGCCGATCCGACCCAGCTCCATGCCGAGTTCTTCGTCTATCCCCGCGACGCCGAGCGCGTGCGGGTCGGCCAGTCCGTCGCATTGCGCAGCCTCTCCGGCGAGGCGCGGTTGTCGGGCAAGGTCGAGGCGATCCTGCCGACCGCCGATCTCGCCAGTCAGACGCTGATGGCGCATGTCCATCTGCCGCCCTCCGCCGCTCGCGATTTCCGGCCGGGCATGGGGGTCGAGGGTTCGTTCGCCGTCGCTCAGGCGCCGGTCGCCCTCGCGGTCCGCACCAAGGCGCTCCAGCGTTTCCGCGACTTCACCGTGGTCTTCGCCAAGGTCGGTAACACCTATGAAGTGCGGATGCTGGAGCTTGGGCGGCGCACGCCCGAATGGACCGAGGTGCTGGGCGGTCTCGAACCGGGCACCGAATATGTCGTCGACGGCGCCTTCCTGATCCGCGCCGACATCGAGAAGTCGGGGGCCAGCCATGACCATTGATCGACCCACCGAGCGTCCTGGCATTCTCGAGCGCGTCATCGCGAGCTCGATCCGGCTGCGCTGGCTGGTGCTGACGTTCGTCCTCGCCTCGGCCGCGCTCGGCATCTGGAGCTTCCAGCGCCTGCCGATCGACGCCACCCCCGACATCACCAACGTCCAGGTCCAGATCAACACCGAAGCCGCCGGCTTTTCGCCGCTGGAAGCCGAGCAGCGCGTCACCTTCCCGGTCGAGACGGCGATCGCCGGCCTGCCGGGGCTGCAATATACCCGCTCGGTCTCGCGCTATGGGCTGAGCCAGGTGACGGCGGTGTTCGCCGACGGCACCGACATCTATTTCGCGCGCCAGCTCGTCAACGAACGGCTCCAGACCGCGCGCAATCAATTGCCCGAAGGCGCCACGCCCGAAATGGGTCCGATCGCCACCGGCCTCGGCGAGATCTTCATGTATACGCTGGAGGCCAGGCCGAACGCACGCAAGCCCGACGGCACCGCCTACACGCCCGAAGATCTCCGCACCCTGCAGGACTGGGTGATCCGCCCCCAGCTCCGTAACACGCCCGGCGTCACCGAGGTCAACTCGATCGGCGGGTTCGAGCGGCAATATCATGTGACGCCGCTGCCCGATCGGCTGTCGTCCTACGGCCTTACCATGAACGACGTGGTCGAGGCGCTGGGCAAGAACAACGCCAATGTCGGTGCCGGCTATGTCGAACGCTATGGCGAGCAATATCTGATCCGCGTGCCGGGCCAGGCCGCCGATATCGACGATCTCAAATCGATCATCGTCACCAATCGTGGCGGCGTGCCGATCCGCATCGCCGATATCGCCGATGTCGGCATGGGCGAGGAACTGCGCACGGGCGCGGCGACGGAGGACGGCCAGGAGGTCGTGCTGGGCACCGTGTTCATGCTTGCCGGCGAGAACAGCCGGATCGTCGCCCGCGCAGCAGCCGAACGGCTCCAAGTGGCCGCCAGAGCACTGCCGGCGGGGGTGATCGCGTCCCCGATCTACGACCGCACCGAACTGGTCGAGCGGGCGATCTCGACGGTCGAGAAGAACCTGCTCGAAGGCGCCCTGCTGGTGATTGTCGTGCTGTTCCTGCTGCTCGGCAATATCCGCGCCGCGCTGATCACCGCCGCGATCATTCCCTTCTCGATGCTACTGACCATCACCGGCATGGTGCAGACCCGGGTATCGGGCAATCTGATGAGCCTTGGCGCCCTGGACTTCGGCCTGATCGTCGATGGTGCGGTGATCATCGTCGAGAACTGCCTGCGCCGGTTCGGTGAGGCGCAGCATCGGCTCGGGCGTCTGCTTGACCGCGAGGAGCGGTTCGCACTGACCGCCACGGCGGCGAGCGAGGTGATCCGGCCGTCGCTGTTCGGCGTGCTCATCATCACCCTGGTCTATGTGCCGATCTTCGCGCTCACCGGCGTCGAGGGGAAGATGTTCCATCCGATGGCGATCACCGTGGTCATCGCCCTCACCGCGGCGCTGGTCCTGTCGCTGACCTTCGTGCCGGCAGCGGTGGCGATGTTCGTCACCGGCCGGATCGAGGAGAAGGACAGCCGGCTGATGCGCGGCGCCCGCTGGCTTTACGCGCCCGCGCTCGATACGGCGCTGCGCCTGCGCACAATGCTCGTCATCGGCGCGGTCGCGCTGGTCGCGCTCGCCGGGTTCGGGGCAAGCCGGATGGGGTCTGAGTTCGTGCCCAATCTCGACGAAGGCGACATCGCGCTTCACGCGCTGCGCATCCCCGGCACAAGTCTGAGCCAAGCGGTGCAGATGCAGCGCGCGCTGGAAGCCAGACTCAAACGCTTCCCCGAGGTCGAGCGGATCGTCGCCAAGATCGGCACCGCCGAGGTCGCGACCGATCCGATGCCGCCCTCGGTCGCCGACACCTTTGTCATGCTCAAGGATCGCAAGGACTGGCCCGACCCGAGGAAGCCACGCGCGCAGCTCGTCGCCGAGATGCACGCGGCAGCACTCACGATCCCCGGCAATAATTACGAGTTCACCCAGCCGATCCAGATGCGGTTCAACGAGTTGCTGTCGGGCGTGCGCGCCGATGTCGCGGTCAAGGTGTTCGGCGATGATCTCGACGAACTGCTTGCCGCGGGCCAGGCAATCGAAGGCGTCGTGGGGGGCATCCCCGGCGCAGCGGATGTGAGCGTCGAGCAGGTGACAGGGCTTCCAGTGCTCCAGATCACACCTGATCGCGCGGCGCTCGCTCGCCTCGGACTCAATGTCGGTGACGTGCAGGATGTCGTCGCCGTCTCGATCGGTGGCAGGCAGGCAGGCCAGATCTTCGAGGGCGACCGCCGGTTCGCCGTCATCGTGCGGCTGCCCGAAGATATCCGGCGCAATGTCGATGAGATCGGCCGGTTGCGGATACCGCTCCCGGCCGGCGGCACGGGTCCACGCGGGTTCGTGCCGCTGGAGGATGTGGCCAAGGTCGAGGTCGTCACCGGCCCCAACCAGATCAGCCGCGAGGATGGCAAGCGCCGTGTGGTCGTCACCGCAAATGTCCGCGGCCGCGATCTCGGCTCGTTCGTCACCGAACTGCGCGAGAAAGTGGATGCCGAGGTCGAACTGCCCGCCGGCTATTGGGTCAGCTATGGCGGCACATTCGAGCAGCTCATTTCGGCGGCGGAGCGGCTGCGGCTGGTGGTGCCCGCGGCGCTGCTGCTGATCTTCGGGCTGCTGTTTTGGCTGTTCCGTTCGGTCAAGGACGCGGCGATCGTGTTCTCGGGCGTGCCGCTGGCGCTGACCGGCGGGGTCGCGGCATTGCTGATCCGCGGGCTGCCGTTGTCGATCTCGGCCGGGGTCGGGTTCATCGCGCTCTCGGGCGTAGCGGTGCTCAACGGCGTCGTGATGCTCAGCTTCATCCGCTCGTTGATCGCCGAGGGCCGTCCGCTCGACAACGCGATCCGCGAAGGCGCGCTGACTCGGTTGCGGCCGGTGCTGATGACCGCGCTGGTCGCAAGCCTCGGGTTCGTGCCGATGGCGTTCAATGTCGGCGCGGGTGCGGAGGTGCAGCGGCCGCTCGCCACCGTGGTTATCGGCGGCATCGTCTCCTCGACGCTGCTGACGTTGCTGGTGCTGCCTGCGCTATACCGGCTGGTGCATTGGCGCGTCGCCCGACCATCCGAGTCGGCGCCGGCCCCGGCGGGAGTGTGATGATGTCCGTTCGATCCTGGGTCGCCTGGCCGGGCGCCCCGCTTGCCATCGGTTCGGCGGCGCTGTTCGGGGCGAGCACGCCGCTCGCCAAGGCACTGCTTGGCGGCGGGGTCAGCCCGTGGCTGCTGGCGGGGCTGCTCTATCTGGGCTCGGGCATCGGTCTCGCCATCGTCACGCTGGGCCGGCGCGCGATCGGGCGGCCGACAAGCGAAGCGCCGCTGGCCAGACGCGATTGGGGCTGGATGGCCTTGGTCATCCTGTTTGGCGGCGTCGCGGGACCGCTGCTGCTCATGATCGGCTTGACCACCACGCCCGCATCCTCGGCTGCGCTGCTCCTCAATCTCGAAGGGCTAGCGACGATGGCGATCGCCTGGGCCGTGTTCCGCGAGAATGTCGATCGTCGATTGATGCTCGGAGCGCTGACGATCCTTGCCGGCGCGGTCATCCTATCGTGGCAGGGTGGCTCCGGTGCGGGGGCGGGATTCAGTGGCCTGGGTCTTGGCGCGCTCGCGATTGCCGGTGCCTGTCTCGCCTGGGGGGTCGACAACAACCTCACCCGCAAGGTCAGCGGCTCCGATCCCGTCCAGATCGCGATGGTTAAGGGTCTGGCGGCGGGCGCGGTCAATCTGATCCTTGCAGTCGCGCTCGGTGCGCGTCTGCCGGAGCTCTCGCTGACGCTCGCCGCCGGGGTCGTCGGATTCCTGGGTTACGGCGTCAGCCTCGTGTTGTTCGTGCTGGCGCTCCGCTTCCTTGGCACCGCGCGTACAGGGGCGTATTTCTCGACCGCGCCGTTCATCGGCGCTTTGCTGGCGCTGCTGTTGTTCGGCGAGGCGGTGACGATCCAACTCGGCGTGGCCGCAGTGCTGATGGGTATCGGGCTATGGCTCCATCTGGTCGAACGCCATGATCACGAACATCTCCATGAGCCGCTGGCGCATACCCATGCCCATGTCCACGACGAGCATCATCAGCATGCCCACGGTCCTGGCGAGCCGCGCGGCGAGCCGCATGTTCATGGCCATGCCCACAACCGTCTCGTCCACGGCCATCCGCATTATCCCGATTTGCATCATCGACACGGGCATGGGTGAGCTGTCGTTGCTTCATGCAGTAGCGTCCGCTTTCAGGGCTGGCGCGCGAAACTTAACGTCCGGCATGGCGCGTAGCAGCCTAGCTGCTTGATCGCCAACGAAGGGCGGGTTTCAGCGCATCACCAGTCATTCAAGCGTAGGTGGGCGACGACCGGCTATGGTCGGTTGCGGTTTGACTGAGAAAACGACAGTTCTCTCACGAAGGCGGCATGGAAACAGTCAACACAAGGATATCAAACCAACGCTGATCCACAGTTCTGAATGGACAAGTCACGCCGCCGCCATCTTCCCAAGCTTAGCGAGGAAGAAGCGGTCGCTCCATAATTCCAGCGATTTCGCCTCCGCTGGGCGCAGAAAGCGCCTGACATCGTCTGCAGCGGCCTTCCAGTCGACAGCAGCTATGTTGTGCCGAAGCGTGTCCTCCAGCCATGTCATGTCGATCTGGAGATCTTCCTGCCCCGCCCATGGGCCTGCCTGGAAGAGGGCGGCCTCGAGATGCATCAGATTGGGAGACACCCCGTTCGCGACATACCAAGAAAAATCATACCAATCCCTGCCCTTCAGATAGCCTCGGCAAAGAAGTGCGTGGATTTTCAGCGCGAAGTTGGATGACAGATCCTGATGCCGCACCTCGTAGTCGGCGGGGAAATCGAGAAAGGTGCTGGCTTCGCCGGATCCGGGCGGCGGATTGGTGTCGATCTCGAGCTTGATCTTGATCGTCCGGCGACGTCCGGTGCCCGCGAAGGTCAGATCGAGCTGACTCGCGATGGACTCATCCTTGAGCACGGCTTCCCGAACCGCCCTGTCCATCCTCTCCTTGGGCTGGGCATCGAGCTTCAACCCGAACTGGGCGAATACCTCGACCAGAATTTTGAGATAGGGAGCCCAGTCGAACTCGGGGTTCGGTGACCGGAGCATGAAATCGAGGTCTTCAGAAAATCTTGGCAGGCGGTGCAGAATGCGCAGGCTGGTGCCACCCTGAAAAAGAGCGACGTCGAAAAAATCGCCACGCCAGAGCCCGTACAGGGCGATCTCCTGCACGATCTCCTTGGTCGCATTCTCTTCCTCGACCGCGTTGGTCGCTCCATATTGGCGGAGCTTCTCCTGAATAATTTCAATCATCCGCAGGACGTCCTTTGGCCGGACCTTCGATCGTCAGAATGGCCTCTTCGAGTGAATGGAGGAACGCGTTGGCGGCCTTGTGTCTGTAAACGGGCCGGAGCGCGGAGAAATCCTTGCGCCTGAGCGAACGCAGCCGGTCCTCGTCGATACGCATACCCTGGGTGAGCCAGTCCAGGCCAGACCATTGCTCTTTGCGCAAAGCGACAAGATCGATCAGTGCCCGTAAAGGCTGTGCGACAAATGCCGTGAGCTTGCCGAATTTTTCACGTTCGACGCTTGTTAGGAATTGGTATTCTTGGAGCGCCAGCGGATGAAAGCTGAATTGCCCGAAGGACGGCGTATTATGGCTGATCGTCTTGCGGCCCGGTGAAACGCTTGCCGTGGTGAAGACGGCCTCTGGAATCCAGCCATGATAGGCAAGGGCTGTTTCAAAGGAGATATAGCTGCCCGGCAGGAGCGCCTGCGCCACGGCAAAGGGATGGACGGCGTCGTTGCTGGTGCGCCGACCGAGCATATAGGTAGCCCGTTTGAGACGGATCAACGAACCGTCCTTCAGCGCCCTATGAACCAGGGCATAGCGACGGGCATCGCTGCCGCCCAAAAGCTCACGAAGCTGGTCCTCGTCGAAGATACGATCAGCAAGTCTTGATTGTGTAACCTGATCAGCAAGCGTGCTCATAAAATTCCAGATACTTTCAAATAGTGAAAGTTTCAAGAATTTCCTGAAACGGCGTAAGCGGTATCCGCCTGTCCAACATAGCCTCGTCGAATCACATACCGACGCACATGATTTTGGAGGCTTGGGGACTCACACCATCCCGACAAAAAGTCCCAAGGTATCGAGCATGGTATCGTCCTGTGACGACTCTCAAGAAATGGCGGTTTTCTGCGCCGGAATAGGCCGCTTTTGAGTCCTCTTCTGGGCACCATTTGTTCTTCTCAGAAGAACCCAGCAAGTGTATTAAACCCGCAGAAATCCAAGGGAATTGGCCCTTGGATCGTGCCGGATCGTCCCGCCTTTTCTCGGGGGTTCCGCACATTTTTGCGGGCCTTTTACGGGCCTTTGCGAAAACCACATTGGGAAAAGGCCCACACATGCCTCTGACCGAAACCCGGCTTCGCGCACTCAAGCCAAAGGACAAACCGTACAAGGTCGCCGACGACCGCGGATTGTACATCGAGGTGTCCCCATCGGGCGGAAAACTCTGGCGATTCCGCTATCGAATCGGCACCATTGAAAAGAAGCTCTCGATCGGCTCCTATCCCGAAATCAATATCAAGGACGCACGCCAAGCGGCCTATGAGGCGCGGGTCAAAGTCGCGGCGGGCGGTGACCCGGCGATGGAGAAGCGCAAGCAGAAGATCCGTTCGGAATTCCTTTCCGCCCAGACATTCGAAGCGGTGGCACGCGAGTACATCGATGAGATGATGGTGCAGAATGGTCGCGCGGATGCGACCATCATCAAGGCCAACTTCTTCCTCGACCAGCTGACGGCCGCCATCGGCAGCCGTCCGATCGACGAGATTGAGCCGTTCGAAGTGCTGGCTCCCCTCAAGCGCCTCGAGGCGAAGGGGAAGCACGAGACCGCCAAAAAGACCCGGTCCTTTGCGAGCCGCGTGTTCCGCTATGGGGTCGCTACGACGCGCTGCAAAGGCGACCCAACGAGCATGCTTCGTGGGGCGCTGATAACGCCCAAGGCAAAGCACTATGCAGCGATCCTTGAGCCGAAGGATCTCGGTGGACTGCTGCGCGCAATCCAGGACTACACTGGCAACTTCATCACCCGGTACGCCCTGCTCATCGCACCCCATGTCTTTGTACGTCCTGGCGAACTGCGGCATGCCGATTGGAAAGAGATCGACCTAGAAGAAGGCGTCTGGCGCATCCCAGAGGGAAAGATGAAGGCGCGCCGCCCTCATGCCGTGCCGTTGTCCAAACAGGTAGTCGGATATCTCAAGGAACTTGCCGAGATGGTCGGCACCGAAGGATATGTGTTTCCGTCAGCACGCGCCTCCGTCCGCCCGATGAGTGAGAACACTTTGAATGCTGCTTTCCGACGAATGGGCTTCACGAAGGACGAAGTCACCGCCCATGGTCTTCGGGCTACGGCCTCCACCATGCTGAATGAAAGCGGCCTCTGGAATCCGGACGCGATTGAACGCGGCTTGGCCCACGGCGACAGCAATGCCGTTCGCGGCTGAGGATCAGCGTGCAATAGGCACCCCCTTCGTGGGGTGATCGGCGTGCAAAAAGGACCCCTTCATCCCGGGGATTTAGTCGGCCGACTGGTTTTGATCAGTTGGCGAGAACGGGATGTTGATCGTGGAGACAGTGGTTCGGATTCGGCGTGAGCATGCAGCGGGTAAGGCGATCAAGGCGATCGCTCGTGACCTTCGTTTGTCGCGGAAGGTCGTCCGCAAAGCGATCCGGTCGCCGGAGGCGGCGTTCAACTATCAGCGCAAAGTCCAGCCGCTGCCGCGGATCGGTCCTTATCAGGATCGTCTCGATGCGCTGCTTGAGGAGAACGAAGGTCGCGGCCGCCGCGATCGGCTACGGATGACGCGTATCCATGACCTGCTGGTGCGCGAGGGGTTCGATGGATCCTATGATGCGGTGCGCCGCTATGCGGCGCGCTGGCGTGCTGCGCGGCGGAAGGATGCTGGCGAAGGCGCACCGGCGTTCATCCCGATGACCTTCCAGCCGGGTGAGGCCTACCAGTTCGACTGGAGCCACGAGGATGTGGAGATCGCCGGCAAGCCGATGCGGGTGAAGGTGGCGCATATGCGTCTCTGCGACTCGCGCGCACCCTATGTCCGGGCCTATCCGCGCGAGGGCCAGGAGATGCTGTTCGATGCCCATGCCCGGGCGTTCGCGTTCTTCGGCGGTGTGCCGCGACGCGGTATCTACGATAATATGAAGACGGCGGTGACGGCCGTGTTCACCGGCAAGGAGCGTGTGTTCAACCGCCGCTTCCTGATCATGACCGATCATTACATGGTCGAGCCGACCGCCTGCTCGCCGGCGGCGGGATGGGAGAAGGGCCAGGTCGAGCAGCAGGTCCAGACAATCCGAGGCCGCTTCTTCCAGCCGCGGCTCCGGTTCGCCAGCCTGGCCGAGCTCAACGGGTGGCTGGAGGCCGAGTGCCGGCGCTGGGCCGAGCATCATGCCCATCCCGAACGCGGGGATATTACCGTCGCCGAGGCGCTGGATATGGAGCGACCGGCCCTGCAGCCGATCCTGGCACCGTTCGACGGCTTCCATGAGAGCGAGCATGCCGTCACCGGCACCTGCCTCATCAGCTTCGATCGCAACCGCTACTCGGTCATGTCGACGGCCGCACGCCGGACCGTTCAGGTGCGCTCCTATGCCGATCGCATCGTCATACGCTGCGGCGATGCGATCGTCGGGGAGCATGAGCGCCACTTCGGTCGGAACCGCACGATATACGATCCCTGGCATTATCTGCCGGTCCTCGCGCACAAGCCCGGCGCGCTGCGTAACGGCGCACCGTTCCAGGACTGGGATCTGCCGCCCGCCCTGCACCGATTACGGCGAAGGCTCGGCACCGGGGACGAGGCCGATCGCAGGTTCGTGCGGGTCCTCTCGGCGGTGCTCACCGATGGCCTGGAGCCGGTAGAGGCTGCCGTGCGCGAAGCGTTGGCGAACGGAACGGCCAGCGACGAGCTGATCCTCAACATCCTCTCCCGGCGCCGCGAGCCGGCGACACCCCACAGCATCGTCACTTCGGAAGACCGGATGCTGCAGCATCCTCCGCTCGCCGACTGTGCCCGCTATGATCTGCTGCGAGGCTATGATGCAGCGGCATGATATGATCGACACGATGCGCGGCCTCGGACTCAAGGGCATGGCGGCGGCGTTCGACGAGGCGGTCACCACCGGCCTCCAGCGCAAGCGCACCACCATGGAGATACTGACCGACCTGCTCCGTGCTGAGGCGACCCACCGGGATGCAGCCTCCATCCGCTATCGGATGACGGCTGCGAGGCTGCCCGTGGTGAAGGACCTGGAGCGGTTCAGCTTCGAGGGCACACCGATCAATGAGGAGATGATCCGCTCCCTTCACGATGGCTCCTTCCTCCCGCCTCGCCGCAATATCGTGCTGGTCGGCGGCACGGGGACAGGCAAGACCCACCTCGCCATCGCGATCACCGCCAATGTCGTGCGAAGGGGCGCTCGCGCCCGCTACTTCAACACCGTCGATCTGGTGACACGCCTCGAAGAGGAGACCCGGATCGGCAAAGGCGGGACCCTGGCGGCGCAGCTGTCGCGGCTCGACCTGATCGTTCTCGACGAGCTCGGTTATCTGCCGTTCGCCCGCTCGGGAGGGCAGTTGCTGTTCCACCTCATCAGCAAGCTTTATGAGCGGACCAGCGTCATCATCACCACGAACCTCGCCTTCGGCGAATGGCCGACCGTGTTCGGCGATCCCAAGATGACCACGGCGCTGCTCGACCGCGTCACCCACCACTGCGATATCGTCGAGACGGGCAACGACAGCTGGCGCTTCAAAAACCGCAGCTGACAGCCACCTTCGGCGCCTTCAAAAATCTATCTTGCGCTGCGCGCGCCTCCGGTCGGGCTACGCCCGCCCTCCGCCGCACGCAGCGCAAGGCCATCTTCAACAAACCAGCATCATATTATCTGAAAAGGGGGTCCCTCTTCGACGCCGATCGGGGGTCCCTTTTGAACGCCGTTTGACAGAACTCATCTGCGAGCTGCCAGCGGCGCTCGAACGCGTTCTCGGGAACCAGGTGCACGACGTGAAGCCGCGGTGGGGCAAGGGTACTGCGCACCGCGTGGCGCGGCTTCTTGCCGATCACATCGACGAATTGGAACGCAAGGATGCGCTGCTGGGCGACATCTATGCTGCCTCATTGGGAGGTCGCCATGACTGAAACCGAAATGCAGGCGGCGCCAGAGCCGAGGCGCGTGACGCGCCTCATCCGACTCAAGGAAGTGCAATACCGGGTCGGTCTCGGCCGCTCGACAATCTACCGTTGGATGGCTGAAGGAAAGTTCCCCAAGCCGGTCCAGCTAGGTGGTTATGCAGTTGCCTGGGCCCAGGAGGACATCGACGCCTGGATCTGCAACCGGGAACATGGTTAGCGAGGAAGTGCGGATGCTTCCTGCCTCGACGAGCTGCGAACGAGGAACGTCTTGGAAATCAGTGCGGGCTGTTCATGAGTGTCCAGATTTTCTGGACCATCAGGTCGCGAAGCTTCGCCATGTCCGGATAGTCATAGACACAGAGCATCATCTGAAAGAGCTTTCCGCTGGCCTCAAAGGCCTCTTGCCCATCTCGCTCGGCCAAAATCTTATCGATTATGCTGTGATCCCGCAGATCGTTCTCGATCAGATTTTTGACGAACGGAAAATCTGCAATGTTTTCAAATTTCTTGACGTTATCGACCTCGTTCATGACGTGATAGCCGAGCAGAAATCCTTCGCCCTTGAAAATCGTGTCGGCCAGCCTTTCGGCTACGTAATCGAACCCCTTGTCTTTCAGATCGGCTACGAAGAGGTCGCGCTGACCGTTAAAGCGGTTCTGCGCGAGAAACCTGCACTCCTCGAGTTCGATTCCGATCGGGATGGAGAATTCGTTGCCTTGCTGTTTGTCGAGACGCTGCGCCAGCTCGAGATCCCGTATCGCTTCAGCAAACAGAAGCCTCCAGCGATAGAGCTTCGCGCGATTGATCAGCGGCGCAGGGTTGGGGTTCGCTTCAAAGGAACTGGAATAAAGCCGGATGGCCTCGGCAGTACGATACTGACTGGCGGCTTCCATGCCCCGCTGAAAAAGCTCTTGCCCAGCTTGATACGCCGACGCCTTCGACCCGCCTCCGAACAATTTCCCGAACACAATCCACCCTGAGCTTTGTTGCTGGCTGCGTGACAACCTACGGCTGACGTCGAGGCCTGTCACCCGGCAAAGACATCTGTGGAAATAATAAAAATCATGGTCTTAGGCGCACTATTTCCTTACGATTTTTCCTCGTATGTAGTGCAGTCGCCCGGTCGACTGAGATAAAAGATTTCTGCGGGCAGGCAGTCGATCAAGCGATCTTTGCCAAGGCCGGAGCTGTCTGCTGCGTGTGGCGGCACTCGGGGAACTGATTGCAGCCATAGAAAGTCGTGTCGTTCCGCCCTTTGCGTTCAACCAACTCGCCGACCAGGCAACTGGGACACTGATCGAGTTCCTTCCCATCGATGGTTTCAAACCGGACTTCGTTGCCGGCGATCTCGCAAAGCTCGCGAATGTAGCGTGAGGGCTTGCGTCTATTGCAGAGGATAAACGCCCCTCTGCTTGCGCGGGTGAGAGCGACATAGAAGAGCCGGCGCTCTTCCGCATAGGCAAACGTCTCCGGACGCGGGATAACGAGATTGAGCAGCTCGTCGTCTTCGATCCGGCTTGGAACGCCATAATCGCCTTCGCTAACGTCGAGCAGGATCGTGTAGTCGGCTTCCAGGCCCTTGGAGCGATGAAACGACAAGCCGGTGACCTCGATCGCCGAAAATTCCGGGTGCCGACCGTGGAATGGATCCAACAGGTTGTAACGCCACAAGACCAGCACCTTCAGCTTTTGCCCCGCCTCACGCCGCCACTGGCCCGCAATGCCTTCAAGGAATGTGTTCAGGCGATCGAGCAGCTGGAAACAGGCTTTCGGAAAGCTCGGTTTGCGCCACTCGACGCTTACAGGAATGACCCGGATTGATCGCGTTATGGCGGCGCGCGTCGACCGTACTGTCTTCCTGATCTGCTCTGGATTGCGCTGGACGAAGCCTGCGGCGGTGTCGGCGAGCAGCTGGTTGCAGCGGTAGGTCTGTTCGAGCCGACCTTGCCAGCAAGCGCCAAAGTTCGCCTCGAACTGGGTGAAGATCGTAATGTCCGAACCGGCAAAGCGGTAGATCGACTGCCAATCGTCGCCGACAGCAAAAACCTTCGTGAACGGTTTCTGGTGCTTGAGCGCCTTGATCAGATTGGCCCTCGGGTCCGAGATGTCCTGAAACTCGTCCACCAGGATCAGCGAATATGGGCTCTGATAGCGCCCAGTCTCGACGAGCCGTACTGCGTCGCCGATCATCGAATCGAAGTCGATACGCTTCGCCTCGTCGAGCTTGCGTGAATAGGCTTCGGTGATCAGCCAGACCGCACGCGCGAAATGTTGCGCGCGGGGTTTGTCATGGAGGGACTTGGCCCGCTCGAGCAGCATCTCCAGCGTAAGCTGGCTAGCCCGGATATGCTTGATGCAAACCCCAATCAGCTTCTGGTAGTGCGTGATCACCACCGGCTCGATCGCCTTGAGGATCTCATCGACACTTTTCTCGGTCAGCGGAATTTCGCGTCTGGTCAGCTCTGCCTCGAGATGCGGCAACAGCGTTCCATCGCGCGCCTGCGCTGAGGTTGTCTCGAAGAAATCCAACTCTTCGCGCTTGTACCCGGCGCGTTTGCCCTTTGTGTGCTCGGCGTAGTTCGCAAAGGGCGAGGAACCATCCGCGTTGATCGCGAAATGCTCGTGGAACGTGTCGGTCAGGGGTAGTGGAAGTCAGGCTGGACAAAGCGTTCATTCCCGTCCTCTTCCTTGAACGAGATCTGCTTCTCATACTCGAACTCGACCGAATGAACCCACAACCAATTCGCGATCCGCTGCTCCTGAAGGGATTTCACATACACGTCGGCAAGCGTGCCGATGGTGCTGCCACCCTTGTCGTTGCGATCGGCTATGTAGCGATTGTAGTCCGCTTCCGAGTCAAAGACCTCCGCCGGGATGTCAGCCTTCGGCAAAATGGATAGGAGATCGATCCATAGCCGGCGAAACTCTTCATTTGCCTCCATCAGCTCGCGTATGATCTTGTCGATCACACGGGCTTCGCCGGCCGGATGCTCGACCCAGTTGGCCAGCTGCGGTGGTCGGCCTTCCGTCTCTTCGATGATGCCCCGGCCGAGCGCATGAAACGTCGTCACCCGGCATTCCAGCGTTTCCTCTTCGACATTTAGCTGCCTGGCGATCCGTTCCTTCAGTTCGTCAGCGGCGCTCTTGTTGAAAGCGAGAACGAGGATCTCGCTCGGATCGTAGAGCCCCTTCTCGAGGACATAGGCCACTTTCCCGACCATGGTCGCAGACTTGCCTGATCCGGCCGATGCGACGAGCAGGTTGTTGTCTTCCAGGCGGATGCACGCCTCGCGCTGCTCCTGAGAGAGTGAAAATCCGCCAAGGTCGGCGAAGAATTCCTCGAATTTTCGCATCTCGTGCACAACGAAGTTTTCGTTGTAACGGCTACGAACGCCCGGATCGGTGAGCATCTCAAATGAGGTTGGCAGATAGGCCCTGAGCGCATCCGGGATAAGAGCTGCATCGAACAAGGGGTGCGCCAATGCCAGTGACGCATTCCCTGGGACGCTTGCAATCGCCCGGCTGACGTCGGCATGAGCAAGATATTGCCTGTTGCTGTCGGTGATCGCGCGAATTTTGCTATCGACCTCGCGCAGGCGTTCCTTGTCGGAATCGATGAGATCCGCGAGGTGCTGGTTCACGAAAGCCAGCAAGTCGTCGCGTAAAGTCTGAGTTGCCTTGGCGGTCAGGCCGGACAGGGCATCGATACGGCCCTTCGACCGGATTTCGACGGTGTGCCAAAGCAGGGCCTTGGTTGACGAAACAGAGGTGACCCCAAGGCACGGGATTTCGTCCTGGCCAGTCGATTTCAGGCTAAGCCGATCCTGGAAAGCGGGGCTGAGGACCAGCTTCCAATTCTCCGACAAGAAAAGGCGTGCCCAAAGGCTGGGCCGGTATGTGCGGGATCGTCCAAGCATTAGGGGTTTTGCTGCCACATTCGCCAATGCGCGTCACGGGCGCGGTTGGAAATTTGACTGCGCACTCGGGCTCGCAACGGGATGTAAATCCGGCGCTGGTAAGTTTACTCTCAACGTTGCCTCCTGGCCGCCGCCATGCTTTATGCCAAGTAGCGCTTTGGGGGACAGTCGGCTAAACTTTTCTTAACCACAGGAACTGCTTATTCGGCTTTCTTTGGTCTAATTTTCCAACATGAAGTATGGAGTGCAATGGGGTGGCGGCGTTTGACTTAACGAAAAATGCCTTCGCACTATTGGATGTGACGCCCCGAGCAAATCGGGCGCAACTCGAAGATGCCTACCAAGATGCGCTTCTGGAGGCAGATAATCATAAAGCTGAAGCCGTTCTCAATCGTGCCCAGCAGTCTCTGATATCACCGCGTGACCGGCTCGAAAGCGAGTTAGGGTACTTCATTGATACGAAGCCTTCGACTGCCAAGACCATCCTTTCGTCCCTGAGAAACGGAGCTCGCGGCCTTCCTTTCCGCGAAGTCGCTGGCCTGGACCTCATTAACCTTTCTGCGCACCTGTGCGGCATTGGCAACCCGAGCGAGCGGTTCGAACACGCGGATCAGCTGGTGGCGGCCTACGAGGCATTGGATTTCGACGAAATATCCCAAGCTCTGAATGCCTTGCGCTCAGTCTCTGGTTTCGGTCCGGTCGAGCCCGCGCAAGTCAAAACTGCGCTCAATCGGCTCAGGTTGGTTCATGCCCGCGCCGCCTTGGATGCGATCCTCGCAAACGATGAGGGCGTAGACCATCTCGCCACTTGGGCCGATGAACTGTCCTGCGCTGGCCCGAGTGGACGTGCTTTCCTGGAGGCATTGCTTCAGGAGTATGAGTCTCGGATCGCTCCCGAACTTGGCCACGCCGCCGCCAAGGTGCGTGATAGTCTGGCTGCCGTTGATGCCGATCCTGAAGACCGGCGCCTAATCACGGCTTTGGCGACCGATCTTCGTGCTTGGGACAGGCTGGCGCAGCCCCTTCAGAATGCGGACCGCGCAAGAGGGATCGATGAGCATCATTCCCGAGAACTGTTTGGAGAGATCCGGGACGTCTGCCTCTCATTCGCCAATGAGCGAGGGCTATATTCGCAAGCCTTGGCCATCAGCGAACTTGCCGCCGAAGTCTTCTCGGAGCTCCCTGATGCGGCAGGGAAGCTCGAGGAGGATATCGAGACGCTTTCTGACTTGTCCTCCCAGAAGGCCAAAACAGAATTACTCGCGCCACTCGGCAAGGCCGTATCGGATGCCGACGGTCGCCATTCCGAGACCTGCGCGGGCCTCAGAAAGTCTGGCTTCAGCGCTGAGGCGCGAACGCCGGTTCGGGAAATGCATGGTGCATTTGCTTCCCTGATCCGCATGTCGAGCGATATCGAACTCAACGGCATGGGTGCCCGCCTGGTTCGTAATCTCGGCATTGATCTGTGCAACGAGTCCAACGACAACCATGCGGCACTGGCGATCGTGAAGGGGCTACTCAAGCACCGCTCCTCATTGCCGGTTGATGTGATCAAGGCGCTGGAAGGCGACCTGAAGACGTTGCAGCGCAATATCGATTTCAACGCGATGACCGAGGCGATGAAGCTCGGCCAGTTGGACGAGGCCGATCGCCTTGCCGAAGGCATGCTTGATGGCGCTGACACAGAGACCCGCGGGATCCTACTTGGTGTCCGTTCGGCTATCGTTGAGCGCAAGAAGGCCCGGACGCGGAAATTCATCGGATGGGGCGTTTTTGCCGCCATTATCCTCGCGATCATTGTCGCCAACGATAACTCGAATTCCGGCTCGAGCTACGACACATCGGCCAGCACGTCCTACGACTATCCGAGCGACCCGATCGAAGTTACGGCTCCGGCCAATGTTACGGGCAACACAGCTGCTGCTGCTGCTGCCGCTGCGGCGGCATCTGACGCGGCCGCTGCCGCATCCGAAGCTGCAGCCGCAGCGCCCTACGCGGATGATGCAGGCAGCTCTCAGATCGAGACCCCGCCCGCGCCCTATCAGACCTATCGGACGGTCTCGGTCTCTGAATTGCGTTACTGCAAGCGGCAAAAGGCACGGCTGGAAGCAGTGCAGAATGAGCAGATGTCCAACCCACAGATCGATCGCTTCAACTCCGCCATTGAAGACTATAACTCGCGGTGCGGGAGCTTCCGTTACCGCGATTCTGATATGGACACCGTCAACAGGGAAATGGCGAACGATCAGACGAATATTCGCGCTGAGGCGCAAGACATTATCGGGAGCGAGTAATGAGTGCGGATGCGGAGACAATCCTCGGGGCTCTGGCCGTCGACTACTGGAAGCTTCTGCGATCCTTTGAACGCCTCGCATCCGAAGCGCCTGCAGAGAAATCTGCACGTCTGCAGGCTCAGGCGCGCTTTTCGGCAGGTCGCCTCTCGACCCATCTGGAAGCTTACGGGCTGCAGCTTGCGACTTTTGAAGGGCAGGCGATCGCCGCGGAGATGCCGATCGTTGCCATCAATGCCGATGAGTTCGAGGGACAACCCGGGGTTATCGTGGAAAGCACTATTGAGCCCGCGGTTGTTGCCGGGTCACGGATTGTTTCAGTAGGTCGCGTCGTAGCGGCCGCAGGGGGCGTGTAATGTACATTGGGATTGATCTTGGGACTTCGAACTCGGCTATCGTCGGTCGCGACAGTGAGGGTCTCCGCCTGTTCAAGACTGATGACGGGCGGGATGTCCTGCCAAGCATGATCTACTTCGATCGACGCGGCCACATGCTGGTAGGTAGCCGGGCCCATGCGCAGGCGGAGCTTGCTCCGGGCAACGTTGCCCAAGGCTTCAAGCGCCTTATGGGCACTTCGAGCCATCTCGATCTGGCCGCCGCTGGTAAGAGCATTACGCCCGAGGAAGCGAGCGCCGAGATCGTCAAAACACTGCTGCGGCAGGTTGAGGCCGAACTGGGCGGGATCGACGTAACCGGCGCCATCATCACGATTCCGGCAGCCTTTAACCAGATGCAGTCAGAGGCTACAATCAAGGCGGCCCATATGGCCGGCCTCGAGCAAGTCGGATTGCTCCAGGAGCCAATCGCAGCAGCCATGGCAGCCCTCGAAGGTGCAACGAGGCGGGATGGCCGGTTCCTGGTCTACGACCTAGGTGGCGGCACCTTCGACGTGGCCCTGGTCGAGGCGACGTCGGGCTCTGTCACAGTCATAGCCCACGAAGGCATCAACATGCTGGGCGGTCGTGACTTCGACCGGGTTATCGTGGACTCCGTTATCCGGCCGTGGCTGGATGCCCATTTTGCGCTGCCCGCAAATGTCACAACCCTGCCGGCATATAAACGCCTCTTTGCGGTGGCTCGCCTCAAGGCCGAGCAGGCCAAGGTTGAGCTTTCCACCAAGCAGGACACGGTGATCTTTCTCAGCGACGAGGACGTTCGTGCCGAGGACAGCGACGGAGAGCCGATTTACGTAGAGTGCCCGTTGGACCGTAAGACCCTAGAGGGACTGATTACCGACCGGATCGACGACAGCATCGATCTGTGCCGAAAGATCCTAAAGGACAACAGCCTCAGTCATGAAGACATCGACCGGATCGTCTTCATTGGCGGACCGTCGAAGATGCCAATCGTGCGCGAACATGTGAGCACCTCCCTCGGCATCCCTGCCGATCTGAAATGCGATCCGATGACTGCAGTCGCGCGAGGCGCTGCGATCTTTGCCGAAAGCCGTGAATGGGACGAGGCCAAGGGACGCCGTAAGAGCGCGCGTGGGTCAAAGGCCGTGAAGGGTGAAATCGACCTTCGCCTCGACTTTACTGCACGTGCCTCCGATCAACGGGCCAGGCTAAAGCTGCGCGCGAACCTGCCCGGTGGCGGCTGCAAGGTGAGAGTCACCGGCCCGGAAGGATATGATTCGGGGTTCGCGCCTTTCGACGGCGACGAGACGCTTCCCCTCCCTCTCGCCCTCATGGGCGAAAACGCATTCTCGATTGAAGTTGTCGGTGAGGATGGCCGCAGGCTTTGCGACGTACAGCACATCGTCATTGTTCGCACAGAAGCGACCGCCACGGCGATTCCGGCAACCCAGACCGTATCGGTGAAAGTCGCCAAAGGCCCGGCCGCCGAACGACGGAATGTTCTGGTTCCACTCATCACCAAGGGCACTCCTCTTCCCGCGCAGGGCACGGAGAACTTCCGTCTCCGCGAGACCTTGATCGGTGGAGAAGAAGGCAGATTTGACGTTGAGATCTACAATCAGGCTGAGGGCGTCGATGATCCCGTGCTCAACCTGCCGATCGGCGTGTTCCGCATTGCAGCCGAGGAAGTGCTCGATCCCGGGCAACGCTTGCAAGCGGGCTCGCCGATCAACATCCATTGGCAGATGGACGACAACGGCCTGATTGCCTGCGAAGTCGAGATCCCGGACCTCGGGCTCAGCATTCAGCAGAAGAACTTCTATGTCCCGGAAGTGGGGCACCGCAACTTTGACGGCGAGGAAGGAGCTGAGCTCGCGCGGGCACAGCTCGATAGCGCCCGGCAAGCCCTCACCGAAACCCAGGATGCTCTGCGCCAAAAGAACGCCCCGGAAATCTCCACGCTGACGCGGCGCCTTACCCGGATGGAAGAACTCCTCGAGAACTCTGCCGACGCCGAGGCCCGCCGCGCGGCAACCGAGGAGGCACTGCACATCCAGCAGGAATTGGCCCGGTTGCGTGACGCTCCGGACAATCGCCACGCTGTCATGCTCAGGGACCTGGCGGCCTTTGAAGATGCTGTTTCCGAACTGGTCGAAAAGCTCGATCGCGGCACTGTGGAGCGCCTGAATCAGCTCGGGCATAGCGCTCGCGAGGCTATCGGCCGCGAGGACTGGGCCAAGGCTCGCCAGATCATCGACCAGCTGTACGCGACGTTCTACAATGCGCTTTACGAGCAGCCGGAGTTCATTCTGGGGATGTTCGCGGATCTTGCCGGAGAACGCTACGCCGCGCTCGACAAGCCCCTACACGACAGCATTGTAGAGCGGGGCATGGCCTGTGCTGAAGACGGCGATATCGATGGTGTCCGGGCGGCAGTCCGCGACATGCTCAACAACCGCATGCCCAACCAAGTCGGGGCCAAGAAGGTTGCCGTTCTGTCGGGTCTAATTGCCTGATCAACCGGGAGGTGAGCCATGACCGCGCAAACGCCTGAGCGGTTGATTTTTGAGGGGCGTGAACACTCAATGTGCTCGGAGCCATTGGGCGATTTCTTCGGCTTAGGCGGCAAGCGACCAGAATTTCGTTCGCCGCACACGGCTTGCTGGAGAGGGTACGTCGGCACCTGGGAGGTTATTGACGGACGGCTGTACCTCACGCAGTTGAAGGGCTGGCTGAAGAGCGGTGAAGAAGCGACGCTTGAAACCGTGTTCCCGGGATATGGCGAGCGAGTTTTTGCCCATTGGTTCACCGATACGGTTCGGCTTCCTCAGGGAAAGCAGCTCAAATACGTCCATATGGGCTATGGCAGCACCTATGAGCGGGACCTTCTCTTGCGCTTTAGCAAGGGCGAATTGATCGAGCGCTCGGTTCGGGAGAACGGAACGGGAGAACCAGATGCGCCAGAGGGCTATGGCATCGCCGCCCTGACAACCCTTGGCAATCGCTCGGGTGAGAGCTGACACGATGCCCTACTGGCAATGGTATCTTGTGATCGGGCTGGTCCTGGCAGTGCCCATGGTCGCCATTCTGGCGAAGGAAATCTGGGTCAGTCTCTCCGAGCGGGCCAAGCGACCCGCGCCGGCTCAGGCGCTCCGATCCTACGTCCTGGTCGTACTCGTAACCACGATCCTTTGGCCGCTTTTCGTTCCCTTCATCCTCTATGAAAAGTGGACTTCGCGGCGAGATGAGAAGCAACGAAAGAGCGAAGAGCGCATCTTTGCTCCGGGCAAGGAGGATCTCGTCAGCTCTTTCACGGTCGAGGAAATCGAGGCGCACGAAATCGTCAACGATCCCCTGGGCGGGGCCCCGCGATTGCCCTTTGGTCACCTTCACGAGGCGTGGGAGAAATTCCTCACGGAATTGCCTGCCGGAACCCAGCTCTGGTCCTATGCCGTCGTGTGGGAAAATCGCTGGCGTACCCAAGAACAGCGCGAAGGCTACGTTGCCGTCGTAGCCGACGGGATTGGTCCCTTCTTCGAGACAGTGAATTATCGATTGGAGGATCAGGCCTGATTGCCATTCTTTGCCGTGCCGACCGATTGAGCGAGCCTGTCGTCAAGCGTGCGGTAAGTGCGCCAGTCGCTACGCGTTTCGGCGATTACTGAGGCAGCCTGATCCTTCACTGTCGGCCTAAAGCAATCGGCCTTGTCCCTCCGATGCGCGGCTCCTGCGCCTTTGACGACGCTTGAAGTTCCATGGCGGCTCCGGATTGTCCATTGCCCATAACCCACGCCGGTTGTTGCGGGCATCGTCCTGAGCCTCGAAGTATTCCGTCTCGCGATCGAACGCATATTGCTCGGTCACCCAAGCCCACCCGTTCACGATCATCTCGAGCTCGATGTTTCGCGTGACAGGGCGGGCTTGCTTGACTGAACCCGCGCCCCGCTTGCCTTCGTGATAATAGTCGACCGTGCCGACCTCCATTTGCTCGGTCAGGAATGCCATGCACAGAACCCGCTTGTACGGGTCGATGGGCATGTAGCCAGTCGACTCCTTGCCGACCGGGTCGAGGCGAAGCTCCTTGTCCGCGATGAGACCTACCAAAAAGTCTCTGGCTTCCGGTCCGAACGGTTGCTCCATTTCAGGCGCGTCGATGAACGCAAAGCGGAAGGGGACGCGTTCGACCCAAGTCTCACGATAGGGATGCCAGACGTCTGCCAGGAAGCCGTCGCCGTCGAAGACCTTTCGGACAGCCGCCTTCAATACCTCGTGGGGACCTGCAGGGCCTGGATCATCGGGAACGATGATCATGCCTACCTGCCTCGGCTAATGCGGTATGATCCTTACTGTTTAGCGTTTGCGCGGACTTCGAATGGGTGGCGGTTGGAACTTTGCCGGGCCAACGCCGGAGCCAAGAAAAGCGTTCGGGATCCTGGCGAAGCAGAAATTCACGAATGCGCTGCTGTTCCTGAATGGAAGAGCGCATCAGCAACCCTCGCAATTCATGGTCGATCGCTTGGCGCGGCGCTCCCAGGCTCTCGGCCTTTGCATACCATTCGTGCCCTGTAGGGAGGTCCCCAAGCTCGATGTGGACAGCGCCCAACAAAGTGCATGGTCTATAGTCGCTTGAGGTCAGTTGATGCGCTTCGCTTGCCAGTGCCTTCGCCTCGTCGAGGCGGCGTAGGTCACGCATTGCTCCGCCGCGCGTCGTTGCCAAGGCTGACCTGATTTTGGGATTTGACCCAACCTTTGCCAATGCCGCATCGGTCAGGCGTAAGGCTCGCTCCGGTTCACCAGCCTTACGCCAATGCCCGCTCGCATTCACGGCATTCCACGTATCACCACTGCTTTCCCAAGCTTTGGTCAGGGCTGCGGCTTCCAATGCATGCCAGGCTCTCTGCAGCTCGTCGGTAAAGCAGTAATCGGCCTCGGTCTTGAGCCATGCGAGGTCATCGACTTTGAGGCGTTGGCCATTGGCGACTTGCCTGAGAAGCCCCATTGCACGCGGATAATCTTCGCTTTCGATATATCCCACGCCGAAGCGCTGTCGTAGCTCCTTGGCCTCTCGCTTTCGACGGAGTGCCGGGTCGTTCGCCATGGCGGCAAAGGTCGCCTGGACTGCAGCCGCCCTGGCCTCAGTGCGTTCCGCTAATTCTGCCGCATCCTTCAGGGCCTTAACCGCAGCCTCCTCAATGCGCACTTTCTGCTCCTGCTCGGCCGCGGCCCGAAACTCTCCCAGGGTTGTCTTACCTTCGGCCAAGGTGACGAGTGCATGCAGGCCGGTCGTGGCGAGAAACTGCCGCTGTAGCGCGGTCACTTGTTCGCCTGCATCAATCTTCAAGAGAATCCCATTCAACCGGGCGCCCAGTTGAGTCGCGCCGGGCAGGTCCTCAAGAAAATAGCGTTTCGCCAAATCGGCGTGCAGAGATCGTGTCATGGCCCTATTTTGCGTTCGTGGTCCTGCGCGCCTAAGATATCTTCAATTCCGATATCGTGCGACTTTCTATGTGGCACGCTGGCCTTTTGGATCTCTTAACATCTCAAGGTGAGCTCGTCGTATGACCGCGGGGCCTATTATCTAATGTTGACATGATGCTGGAAGGCAAGAAGCTCGGCGTCATGCAAAGTGAATCGACCATCCGCCGCCTGCACGTCCCGGTATTGCGACCCGAAGACGTGATCCATCACCTCGGATCTCCAACGCATTGGCAGCCAGGGCGTTCTGCCAAATCGGTGGCCGACCTCTGGTTTTCTGCGAACGGGCTTCCGCCTTCAGTGAAATTGGCTCTCGATCATGACCCCGCGTTCAAGGGAGCCACGTTGGTCGATGCATTTTTTGAGCGCCCGGTCGACCTTGGTGATGGTCAGCGACCGAGCCAGACCGACCTCATGGCAATCCTTCGTCTTGATGGGCGTCTTGGCGTTCTGGCCGTCGAGGCGAAAGTGGACGAGACTTTCGGCCCGACAGTCCAGGAGTGGCTTTCAGAGGCAAAAGGGGATGGGACCGCACGCCCGGCACGTCTGGAGCGTCTATGCCGGATTCTCGATCTCGATCCGACGACGGTCGGAACAATCCGATACCAGCTCATCCACCGCACGGCCTCCGCAGTCATTGAAGCCCAACGCTATTGCGCGCGCGATGCAGCGATGATCGTTCAGAGCTTTTGCCCCAAACGCTCCTGGTTTGACGATTACCGGGCCTTTGCAGAGGCCATGGGTTTTCCAGAGGCGCCAGTGGGCACAATGAGTCCGACAAAAGTCTGCGATGGTGTTGAACTGCGGATCGGATGGGTAGCGGAGCCGAGTGGGGACCCGGTCAAGCGGCTCGGGACGGCACGCACCGTTCCTTCGCTCACGGAATTGGGCCGGGTACAGCTGTCGAAATCCTTCTTCATGCGCGACATGCTCTATTCGGAAGTCGCCATGATCCACGGGCTGAACAACGCGCCAGATGACCCAGAGCTGGCCATCAAAGCCGGAAAGCGGCTCTGCGAGGAACTGCTCGAACCGCTGCAGGATCACTGGGGACGGATCGCCATCCGCTCCGCCTACCGCTCGTGCGAGGTGAACGGGTTCTGCAACGACATGCAGCGCAAGAAGAAAGCCGGCTACACCTGCGCTTCGAATGAGAGCAACTACGCAGGGCACATCTGGGATCGCCTCGACGCTGACGGCTGCATGGGGGCGATGGCTTGCGTTGTCGTACCCAGTTTCTGGGCGAAGCATCAGGAGCCAGGTGATTGGCGGATCCTGGCCCGTTGGGTGCACGAGAAGCTGCCTTTTTCGACGCTGTATTTCTTTCCGACATACTGGGCGTTCAACATCGGCTGGCATGAGCGGCCCGAGCGCACGATCAAGAGCTATGCGGAGCCGGCAGGCCTATTCACGCCTTAAGATGGGAAAACGAACAGATGACGTGCAAACCAGCCCATATCACCCGCCCGACGATCTGCTTTCCGTAGGACACTTGGCCAACCCTGCCGCGCGAACGAGGGTTGTCATCAAGCTTCTTTCACTGATGCCGCCAAACTTTGGCAGCCGAGATGAAGAGGATCGCGGACAGGGCGGGTAAGAGTACAAACGCAGGAACGAGCCCCAGCAGCAGGCCGCCGATGAAAGTTCCGCAGATCGAGCCAAGGGCCATAACGAGCAGAAATGTCCGGTTGTGGCCGAGCACGGCAAAACTCTGGTCGCGGCTATAGCGAGTGAAGCCAACCAGCATTGTCGGCAGGCTTACCGCAAGCGACAGGCTTCCGGCGAGCTTGATATCGGCGCCGAACAATAGAACGAGCGTCGGGATCAGCAGTTCTCCGCCCGCGACACCCAGCAGCGATGCGACGACGCCAATGGCAAGGCCTGAGACAATGCCGGCGACGAGTTGCCAGATCCCTGTCAGCAACGGTTGGCTCTCCGCGAAACCGTGGCCAACCAGCAGCACAACCGCGATGATCGTCAGCAGCACGGCAATGACCCTGTAAAGCGTCTCGGACTTTGCCCGCACGGCCCATCCGGCGCCGAACCAGGCGCCGATGAGACTGCCCGCGAGCAAATTGAGGATGATCGGCCAGTGCGTCGCGACGGCGTCGAGCGGGACGGTCCTGGTTCGGAAGATGAGCGCCGTGGCGACAACGACGAGGCTCATTGCCTTGTTGAGGACGACCGCTTCAAGGGCTCCGAAACGGAAGGGGCCGATAAGCAGCGGCAGGCGGAACTCAGCACCGCCCAGGCCAATGAGCCCTCCAAGGGCGCCAATCACCGCCCCCCGCCGAATGCCATCGGAAGGTTTCGTGCGGGCGCGGATCCGTCCGTATCGTGCGTCATCGCAAGGTGGTACACAGAAGCTGAGCCGGGTGCAGCTACTTTGCCCGAGTGCGTCGCGACGGCTGTGTGCGAGCCGTCGCAGGACGGGGTTTTTCGTGGCTGAAAGCAGCCCCTGGACAATAGCGGGCATGCTAAAGCCTCGCTGCATCCAAGCTGGTACCGGTCATACAGCTGGCGCCTGATTTTCCCGGAGCTCATGCACGGACTGGCGCACGATTTGCCATCCTCCGCTGATGCCTAGAGCGGCCATCGCGAAGGCGACCAACAAATCAGGCAGGCCGCTACCCAACCATAGAACGGCTAATCCAGCCGCGATCACAAGCACATTGTTGATTGCATCATTGCGCGAGCAGATCCAGACCGAGCGCATGTTCGCATCGCCCGCTCGATAGCGATAAAGCATCAGCGCCACCGAGATATTGACGAGTAATGCTAAGAACCCGACGATCCCCATGGCGAACGGATCAGGCGTTGCACCGTGCAATAGGCCCCATACGGCGGACGCCAGCACCCCGATGCCGAACAACAGGATTGTGATGCCCTTTATCAAGGCTGCGCGAGCGCGCCATTGAAGAGCCATCCCCGCCACGCCGAGGCTGATTGCGTAGTTGGCGGCATCGCCCAGAAAATCGAGTGCGTCAGCCTGAAGCGAGCGCGAATGCGCCATGAATCCGGCAACGATCTCGATCACGAACATCAGGGCATTGAGGCCAAGCGCGATCCAAAGCACACGCCGCCAGCGCGGGTCATTGAGGGTTTGCTTGGAACCGCAGGCGCTCGCGCAACAGTTGTCGGCCACCGGGAACTCCTTGTGCGATTTTCGCGTCGATGCCCCTATGCAGCCCGTTGTGACCAGAGGGTCAAGCAGCGAAAATCAGCGAACTGGAAGGAAGTATCTTAAGGCGATCTCGAAATGAGCCCCGCCGCTTCGACATGCGTGTCGACAGGTTCATTCCGTTCCTTGCGTTCAGAATAGCGGTCAACAAGTTGATCTGCGTAAGGGCGCAAGAGCACCGTGAAGCGCACCAGTTCTTCCATCACATCGACGATCCGGTCGTAGTAGCTGGATGGCTTCATCCGGCCTGCCTCGTCAAACTCCTCATAGGCCTTAGCGACGCTCGACTGGTTGGGGATCGTGAACATCCGCATCCAGCGGCCGAGAATGCGCAGCGTGTTGACGCTATTGAAGCTTTGCGATCCGGCGCTGACCTGCATAACCGCGAGCGTGCGGCCCTGGGTCGGGCGCAATCCCTTCATCGCGAGCGGCAGGTGGTCGATCTGGGTTTTCATGATCCCGGTGATCTGTCCGTGGCGCTCGGGGCTGCACCAGACCTGCGCCTCGGACCACAGCGAGTGCTGGCGCAGCTCGTGAACCGCCGGATGATCGTCGCCGGTAAACTGGTCGGGCAGCGGCATATCCGAGGGATCGAAGATGCGCGTCTCGCAGCCGAAGAACTGGAGGAGCCGTGCCGCTTCCTCGACAACAAGGCGCGAGTACGAGCGTTCGCGCAAAGACCCGTAGAGCAGCAGCACGCGCGGCGGCGGGTCGAGCTTGCCGAGGCCCAGCGCCGGTTGGCGATGGACATACTCGGGCTTGAGCGCGGGCAGGTGGCCGGGGTCGCTGAGCGGGCGCAGGCGGGAGTAGTGGGTCTCGCTCATGCTCACACCCCTGCCGGAACGGTTGAAGGGAACCAGCGCCGTCCGAACCAGAAGGCGACATTGACCAGCAGAATCAGCACCGGGACTTCGACCAGCGGGCCAATGACGGCGGCAAGGGCGACCGGCGAGGCAAGGCCGAAGGCGGCGATAGCTACCGCAATGGCCAGCTCGAAATTGTTGCCCGCCGCAGTGAAGGCCACGGCCGTCGTGCGCGGATAGTCGCTCTCGATCAGCTTGCCCATGAAGAAGCTGATGGTGAACTGGACGACGAAGTAGATCGTCAGCGGGATGGCGATGCGCAGCGTGTCGCCGGGGAGCGTCACGATCTCGTTACCCTTGAGGCTGAACATGGCGACGATCGTGAACAGCAGCGCCACCAGCGTGATCGGCCCGATCTTTGGCAAGAAGGTGCCTTCGTACCATTCCTGCCCCTTGGCTGCGGCCAGCCACTTGCGGGTGAGGAAGCCCGCGAGGAAGGGAATGCCAAGATAGATCAGCACGGCCTGGGCGATGGTCCAGAAGCTCACATGGATCACGCTGCCTTCAAGCCCGAACAGCGGCGGCAGGAAGGCGAGGAAGAACCAAGCGTAGACCGAGAAGAACAGGATTTGAAAGATCGAGTTGAACGCGACCAGCGCTGCGACATACTGGTTGTCGCCCTTGGCGAGCTGGTTCCAGACGATGACCATGGCGATGCAGCGGGCCAGACCGATCAGGATCAGCCCGGTCATGTATTCCGGCTTGTCGCTCAGGAAAATGACCGCCAGCGCGAACATCAGGGTCGGACCGATGAGCCAGTTCTGGATCAGCGAGATCGCCAGCACCCGCTTGTCCTCGAACACGCCCGGCAGTTCCTCGTAGCGCACCCGCGCCAGCGGCGGATACATCATCAGCACCAGGCCGATGGCGATGGGAATATTGGTTGAGCCCCACGACAGGCTGTCGATGGCCTTGGGCAGCCCGGCAAAGCTCGATCCAAGGCCGACCCCGATCGCCATAGCGAGGAAAATCCAGAGGGTGAGGTAGCGGTCGAGGAACGACAGGCGTTCGCGCTTAGCTGGTGCGGTCATTGGCTTTCCTTAGACTCAGCCGGTCACGCGATTGCCGGCGGCATCGACCACGTGTTCACCGTCTTCCTTGGCGAAAGCGCCGCGCTGGGCGGCGGGCATAAGGTCGAGCACTTCCTCGGAGGGACGACACAGCTTCACGCCCAGTGGCGAGACCACCAGCGGACGGTTGATGAGGATCGGATGCTCCATCATCGCATCGATCAGTTGCTCATCCGTCAGATCGGGATTGCCGAGGCCAAGCTCGGCATAGGGCGTGCCCTTTTCACGCAGCAAGGCCCGCGCACCGATCCCGGCACGATCAATCAGGCTTTCGAGCAAGGCACGCGTTGGGGGCGTCTTGAGATATTCAACGACATGCGGTTCGATCCCGGCGTTGCGGATCATGGCCAGCGCATTGCGCGAGGTGCCGCATTCGGGATTGTGGTAGATGATGATGTCAGTGGTCACTTGTCTGCTCCTGCCTGCGGGCTCGCGCCCTCGCTGCGGCCGATTTCCTTGAGTTTCTGCTTCATTGCCATCGCATCGATGCTGGCGAGCGGCAGCGTGAGGAACAGCGAGATACGATTGGTGAGATAGCGCAGCGCCTGCATGAAGGCATCGCGCTGACCATCGCCTTCGACGGCGGCCGGATCCTCGATGCCCCAGTGCGCAGTCATCGGATGACCGATCCAGACGGGACAGGTCTCGCCGGCCGCATTGTCGCAGACCGTGAAGATGAAATCGAATTCGGGCGCGCCGGGCTTGGAGAACTCGTCCCAGCTCTTCGAGCGCATGCCGCTCGTGTCGTAGCCCATGCCGTTGAGCACCGAGAGCGCCATGGGGTGGACTTCACCCTTGGGCTGGCTCCCAGCGCTGTAAGCGCGAAATCGCCCATCACCGAGCTTATTCATCACCGCCTCACCCAGGATCGAGCGGGCGCTATTGCCGGTGCAGAGAAACAGGACATTGTAGACCTTGTCGGACATACCGAACCCTTCAGCTTGCGGTTTCACAGCGAAGCCCCGCCATGAGGTCGGAGCACATTTCCGGCGCGCCCTGGCAGCAATCCTGCATCAGGAAGGTGAGCAGGCGGCGCATTGCGGCATAGTCGACGCGGTAATGGATCAGGCGGCTCTCGCGCTCGGACTGAACGAGGCCAGCCCGCTCTAGCGTCGCCAGATGGTGCGACATGGTCGAAGGCGGCACGCCAGCGCGTTCGGCAATGGCGCCCGCGACATGACCTTCGGGACCGGCTATCACCAGCATCCGAAACACGCTGAGCCGCGTCTCATGCGCAAGCGCGCCAAGTGCATCGACCGCCCAGACCTGTGTGGTCAGTTCATCCATGATTCGTCGATCCTTCCAGTTTCGTCGAATTATGGATCCCGGGACTTCGCGTCAATCGATGATTCGAGAATTATCGAACTAATGACTTTCGGTTGACCTGCGTCAAAGCGCATATGCGGGCAGGCGCATACGCAAGGTGCATGGAAATGCGAATCGATGACCTGTTAAACGCGCTTGCCGAGCCGACGCGGCTCCGCGCCCTGCAAATCATTTGGGACGGCGAAGAGCACTGCGTGTGCGAGCTGATGGACCGTCTCGACGTGACCCAATCGCGCATGTCGAGGCACATGCAGCGGTTGAAACTGGTAGGTCTCCTGACCGACCGGCGCGATGCGCAGTGGGTGCGCTATCGCAGGCGTGCCGATCTGTCGACCGCTTGGATGGCGATCATCGACGCCATCCTGCAGGCCTTACCGCCGCTGCCGCAATCGGCCTGTCAGAAAAGGGCTGCCTGACATGACCACGCTGGCAGCATCGCTGGGTCAGGCCCGCAGGTCGCAGACTGCCTGGTTTGCCGGAATCGCTATCTTCGTGATCGCCTGGTTCGCGGTCTACAACCGCCTGCTGCCATTCGCGCGGTGGCTGGTCGCGCAGATGCCGATCGAACCGGGCAGCGCTCTCGCATCCTCGGTCGAGTTCTTCTTCTACGATACGCCCAAGGTGCTGATGCTGCTGACACTCGTGGTCTTCGCCATGGGTGTCGTGCGCACATTTTTCTCACCCGAACGCACCCGCGCGCTGCTCGCCGGCAAGCGTGAAGGCCTGGGCAATATCGCAGCGGCCCATCTCGGTATCGTCACGCCGTTCTGCTCGTGCTCGGCGGTGCCGCTGTTTGTCGGCTTTGTCTCCGCAGGCGTTCCGCTCGGTGTGACCTTCTCATTCCTGATTGCCGCGCCCATGATCAACGAGGTGGCGCTTGGCCTGCTCTTCGCGCTCGTCGGCTGGAAGGTCGCCCTGACCTATCTTGCCTTTGGCCTCGGGGTTGCGATTGTCTCCGGCTGGATAATTGGCCGACTGCACCTTGAGAATTGGCTCGAACCCTGGGTGCGCGAAGTGCGTGCCGGTGAGGTCGAGCTTGAAGACGAACACGTGGCCTGGGTCGACCGGTTCGAGGCTGGTTGGGAAGCGGTCAAGGAGATCGTCAGCAAGGTCTGGTATTGGATCATCGCTGGTATCGCGGCGGGTGCCTTCATTCATGGCTATGTCCCGGCAGAGTTGCTGTCGCGTATCATGGGGGCAGATGCCTGGTGGTCGGTCCCTGCCGCCGTCCTGCTCGGCATCCCCATGTATTCGAATGCTGCCGGGATCATTCCGGTGATTGAGGCTCTGCTCGGCAAGGGTGCCGCGCTTGGCACGGTGCTGGCTTTCATGATGTCGGTGATCGCGCTTTCGCTCCCCGAGATGATCATCTTGCGCAAGGTGCTCAGCATCCGGCTGATCGCCGTATTCATCGCGGTCGTCGGCACCGGAATCCTCACGGTCGGCTTCCTGTTCAACGCCCTCTTTTCATGAAAGGATCATTGCCATGAAGGACATCAAGGTTCTCGGCCCCGGCTGCAAGCGATGCCAGACGACGCAGGACATGGTCGAGGCCGCCGCGAAGGATCTTGGGCTCGATGTGATTGTCGAAAAGGTGACCGATTATGCCGAGATGGCCAAGTTCGGGATCGCTTCGACGCCGGGCATCGTGATCGATGGCAAGGTCGTCCATTCGGGCGGACTGCCCAAGGAGGACGACCTCAAGCGCTGGTTGCAAGCCTGACGCAATGGAGACGCATGACATCGTCATCATCGGCGGCGGCCAGATGGGCCTGTCGCTAGGCTATTACCTGCGCCGTGCAGGCGCCGATTTCCTGATCCTCGACGCCGAGGACGGGCCCGGCGGCGCATGGCGGCATGGCTGGGATTCGCTGAGGCTGTTCTCGCCGGCGGGCTATAGTTCCCTGCCGGGGTGGCTGATGCCTCCGCCGCCGCATGCAGGCTACCCGACACGCGACGATGTGCTCGATTATCTCGCACGCTACGAAGAACGCTACCAGTTCCCGATCCGCAGGCCGGTTCGCGTCGAGACGATCGAACGGGCAGCGGACCGCTTCGAACTGGTGACCAGTCAGGGCCGTATCGGCGCGCGCCAGGTCGTCACTGCGACCGGAACCTGGTCCAAGCCCTACATCCCCGACATTCCCGGACGTGATCTGTTCGTCGGCCAGCAGGTCCACTCGGCGTATTATGCACGGCCGGAAGAATATGCCGGGCAAACCGTGCTTGTGGTCGGCGGCGGCAACAGCGGAGCCCAGATCATGGCCGAAGTAGCGCCCGTGACTCGCGCGCTGTGGGTCACCACCCACGATCCGCTCTTCCTCCCGGACGATGTCGACGGGCGCGTGCTGTTCGAGCGCGCGGTCGCCCGGATGAAGGCCGGACCCGGCGACGAGCCGGTCGGCGGTATCGGCGATATCGTGATGGTGCCGCCGGTAAAGGAGGCGCGCGAACGGGGAGACCTTGGCTCCGTCCGTCCGTTCGAGCGCATGACGGAAACGGGTGTCGTCTGGCCCGATGGGTCGGAGATGGCAGTCGACACGATCGTCTGGTGCACTGGCTTTCGACCGGCGCTCGACCATCTGCGTTCTATGGAAGTTGTCGAGGCCGATGGACGTGTCTTGGTGGACGGTCAGCAATCGATCAAGGAGCCGCGTCTATGGCTGGCGGGCTATGGCGACTGGTGCGGCCCAGGATCTGCAACTCTGATGGGCGCGGCCAGGACCGCGCGCGATCTCGCCGCCCTTTTGACGCTCAGTCGAGCAGCCGCCCACCAATAGGCGCTCCAAAGGCCATGGCATATGTGATCTATGAGATGAGGCGGGTCGAGTTGGAACGATGCAGGAACGAATTTTTGCGGGCCTTTCGGTCCCCGAGGTGTCCAATTTTCCGCTTTTGTTCTTGATGCAGAAATGGCGGAAATCTGCCATTTTCTGAAGATTCGAGTCCCATGAAAAGACTCGAACCTCTAGACCACATTGAAATGCGGGCTTTTCTGCGGGCCTTCGTAAAAACCACATCGTCTATGTTGCTGATATAGCACACCAAATATAATACGATGCGAGTCCTCTTCTGGCACCATTTGTTCTTCCGTAGAAATCCGGATAGATCGAAAAAACCGCTGGAAACAGCGGTTTTTTTGTGTCTGGCGTCCACTGGTTTCCGCCGGTGGATTTGTGAATTCGGGGTACATGAAGGTATCTTCGAGGGTATCGGCCAACATGGCCAAAGGAGATACCCTCATGGCTCTTTCATCCCTCGCGCTGTCCAAAGCGAAGCCCCGCGAAAAGCCCTACAAGCTGGCGGACGGGCATGGACTCTACCTTCTGATCACGCCTCAGGGCGGCCGCTACTGGCGCATGAACTATCGCTTCGGCGGCAAGGCCAAGACCATGGCGATGGGAGTGTTCCCGTTGATCACCCTGGCGGAAGCGCGAGAGAAGCGAGAGGCCGCCCGCAAGCTGCTGGCGTCCGGATCGGACCCGACAGCAACGCGCAAGGAGGCCGAGGCACGCGAGGCATTCGAAGCAACCACTGGCTTTCGGACCGTAGCAGAAGAATGGCTGGCGAAGCGGGAGCGCGAAGGGCTTGCCGACATCACCTTGGGGAAGGTGAAATGGCTGCTCGAGTTCGCATACCCTTCGTTGGGCGATCGCAAGATCAGCGAAATCACAAGCATGGAACTGCTCGCAGTACTGCGTCAGGTGGAGGGGCGCGGCCGACACGAAACCGCCAGACGGCTGAGAAGCGTCTGCGGCAGGGTTTTTCGCTATGCGATAGCCACTGGAAGGGCGGAGCATGATCTATCCGCCAATCTGCGCGACGCCCTGACCACCCCTAAGGTGAAGCATCTCGCTGCCATAACCAACAGTCAGCAGGTCGGGCCGCTGATGCGTGCGATCGAGGCTTTTGACGGACACGCGGTCACAAGGGCGGCTCTGCGGCTCGCCCCCCATGTTTTTGTTCGGCCGGGTGAATTGCGCCATGCGGAATGGACAGAAATCGATTTCGACAAGGCGCTGTGGTCGATCCCGGCCGAAAAAATGAAGATGCGGCGTCCGCATCGTGTGCCGCTATCCCGGCAGTCTCTGGAAATCCTGGCGTCGATCCATGGTGTCACCGGCACGGGCAAGTTCGTCTTTCCCGGCTTCCAATCCATCAAACGCCCGATGTCCGAGAATGCGCTAAACGGCGCACTGCGTCGATTAGGTTACTCCGGTGACGAGATGACCAGCCACGGCTTTCGCGCCATGGCGAGCACGTTGCTCAATGAGATGGGCAAGTGGCACCCAGATGCGATTGAAAGGCAACTAGCACATGCGGAAGCAGACGCGGTCCGGCGCGCCTACGCCCGTGGAGAATATTGGGACGAGCGCGTCACGATGATGCAAGCATGGTCCGATTATCTGGAGGAGTTAGCAGGGGCGCCGCTCACCGGACATTGAGGGAATATGAAGGTAAGGTCGGCGTGATCCTGCTGGTAGAGAATGTCCGGCTCAGTGCTGAGATGGAGGAATGGCCGATGCTCATATCGCGGCAGTTTCCGACCAATGGCAGCCGTTCTAACTCAATCCCGTGAATGTCCGATCCCGCCGATAGGCCCGCCGCTGATTAGCTGAGGCCGACCTTCGCCTGCGCAGCGCGCGTCGCGCAAGGGTGAACGCAACCGAGAGCCAGTGTTATGCTTCCGATTTGTTCGCTGGCCCCTTAGCCGAGCGCCTATCCTCAACCGGCAATGCGAGTCTTTAATTTCCAATTGCCTGCCCATAAACTTCCAAATATCATGACATCAAATTCCAATCGTCCAAGCACTGGATTCGCATGTACGAACGGTTCGTCGAGCGCCGGGCAGAAGAGGCCCTTTCGGACAGTCCGGTAGTCCTTATCGTAGGGCCACGTCGGGCGGGTAAGACCACGCTCGTACGCAAGATGGGGGAAGTCGACCGGACCTATATCACGCTCGACGATCAGACGGTTCTCGCTGCCGCCCAGTCCGATCCCGTAGGCTTCATTCGCGGTCTTGACCAAGCTGTCATCGACGAGATTCAACGCGCACCTGACCTGCTGCTGGCCATCAAGAAGACGGTGGACGAGGATTATCGTCCCGGACGCTTCCTCCTCACCGGCTCCGCCAATGTGCTCACATTGCCGCGTGTCGCCGACAGCCTGGCTGGCCGAATGGAAACGATCCACATGTTGCCACTGGCACAGGCTGAGATCACCGGTCGGACGCCAACCTTCCTGGACCGCCTTTTCGATGGTAAGCTTAAAGCCGACAAGCAGGCGATCCTCGGTGACGACCTTGTCGAACTGGTGCTGAGAGGCGGCTTCCCTGAGGCGATCAGCCGTGAAACCGAGCGACGGCGGCAGGATTGGGCACGGTCCTATCTGACCTCTGTGCTGACCCGCGACCTCAGGGATATCGCGGACATCGAGAAGCTGACCGAGTTGCCGAAATTCGTGCGGCTCGTGGCGGAGCACTCGGGGCAACTGGTCAACTACTCGCAATTTGGTGCGAGCATCGACGTCAGCCATAAGACCGCACAACGCTACATCGGGCTGCTTGAACAGGTATTCCTTGTCGCGACCCTGCAGCCCTGGTTCACCAATGCACTGAAGCGGATCGCCAAGACGCCGAAGCTCCACTTCCTAGACTCTGGGCTGCTCGCTACGACACGTGGTCTGAGCTTCGAGCGAGTGAAGGCGGATCGGGGCGTCTTTGGCGCGCTGCTGGAAAGCTTCGTCTTTTCCGAAGTTCTGAAGCTGACGGCAGCATCTGACCTGCGGGTTACCCCTTATCACTTCCGCGACCAGCAGATGCACGAGGTCGACATCGTATTGGAGCGCGATGACGGTATGATCGTGGGCATCGAGGTGAAGGCGTCAGCCACGGTAAAGTCCAGCGACTTCGCCGGACTACGCACCCTTGCCGAAGCCTGCAAGGAACGGTTCGCCTATGGCGTGGTGCTGTATGACAGTACCGATTTCGTGCCGTTCGGCGACAGGCTGGCAGCGGCGCCCCTCTCATCTCTGTGGGGCACAGCCTAATGATTCAGAATAGAATTTTGCGTATAGAAAAAGTATCCGGGGGGATCTTCTGACAATGAAGGCGTTCGAATTCGACCATCGACTTATTGAGTCCTACGCCCGTTTCTCGCGATCTTTTAGTGTCGTTCGATCCGATGATCTGAGGTCCGAGATTGATCGGCAATATGACGAAGGTCGCTTTTGGCCGGATGCCTTGCTGTCCATCAACCCGCGCTTCCTGCAGGGGCCAACAGCAGATGAGCTCGTCACCTCAGGCGATCTCGATGAAGCAACCGGCAGGGTATTCCGGTTTGGGCCAACGCCGCTGCGCTTTCACCGCCATCAGGCCCAAGCAATCGCCAAAGCTCGGGCGGGTCAAAGCTATGTAGTCACCACCGGAACAGGGTCGGGAAAGTCGCTCTGCTTTTTCGTGCCGGTGGTCGACGCGATTATTCGCGCCAGGAAAGCAGGAAAACCACGCAAAACCATTGCGATCATCGTTTATCCGATGAACGCGCTGGCCAACAGCCAGATGAATGAGATCGAGAAGTTCATCTCCCAATCCGGGCTACCCGCTGAACTAAGGCCGGTAGTGCGACGCTACACCGGACAGGAAAGCCCGGAAGAACGGCAGCGGATCGCCGACAATCCGCCGGACATTCTGCTCACCAACTTCATGATGGCCGAATTGCTTCTGACGCGGCAAGACAGCCTCGACACCAAGGTCATAGAGAACGCAAGCGGTCTGGAGTTCATCGTCCTCGATGAGCTGCATACCTATCGCGGCCGCCAAGGCGCCGACGTGGCTATTCTCGTCCGTCGGCTTCGCAATCGCTGCACGCCAGACAAAGCACCGATCTGCATCGGCACGTCGGCGACCATGGCAAGCGAAGGGTCCGATACCAATCGTGCGCAAGCCGTAGCAAATGTTGCATCCCGCCTTTTCGGGACGGCCATCGGGCCGGCGTCGGTCATCGACGAGTCGCTGGAACGCGCCACAGATGATCGACTGAAGCTGGACGATGTGCGTTCGAAACTCACATCGGCACTCTCGTCTCCTCCGCCAGACGTGCTGACTGATGAGGTGCTGAAGGAACACCCTCTCGCGGTTTGGACTGAGCTGGCGATCGGCCTGGATGACGCGCAGGAGCTCAAGCGCAAGAAGCCAATTCCGTTCGGGGAAGCCGTCGCGCTCCTGTCAAAGGATAGCGGCGTAGAAATCGAAACTTGCCGAAGCCATTTTGAGTCGTTCCTCACTCGGATCAGCCTGCCGGAGGCGGATCGAGGGGGCCAGGGAGCCGGTGCATTCTTGGCATTCAAGCTCCATCAGTTTATCTCGGGTGCGGGCGAGGTTTTTACCACACTGACCGAAAAGCCCAGAAGCGTGCTCTTCGAGGGTCAACTCGAAGATCCTAGCACGCCGGGCCATCGCCTCTATCCCACTCGCTTTTGCCGAGCGTGTGGGCATGAGGTTCACGTCGTCACCAGAACCGACGATGCCTTGGGCACTTTGTTCGTTCCGAGGAATATCGACGACGCGCCCCTCGATGGCCAGGAGAGTGACGCTGCGGGTTATCTAACCCCACCGGCGATGGCGATCCCGACTATGCCTTCACGGGCGAAATCGAAACCTTTCCCGAAGACTGGCGCGAGGAGCGCAAGGGTGTCGAGCGACTGCGGGTGAATAGAAAGGGCCGAGTGCCGCAGATGGTATCCGTCGCCCCCGATGGTCGCCCTGCATCAACCGGCGAAGCCTTCTGGTTCATACCTGGCAAGTTCGGCTTTTGCCCTTGCTGCCTTGATCAACCGCATCCCAGCATGCGGGAGCGATCTAAACTCGCTGGCCTCTCAGGCGAAGGGCGAAGCTCTGCCACGACGCTTCTGGTTTCGACAGCGCTGGAATGGATGAACGGCCACAACAGCGGTGTCCCAAAAGAGAAACGCAAACTCCTCGGCTTCACGGATAATCGCCAGGACGCTGCGCTTCAGGCGGGTCACTTCAACGACTTCCTTTTCGTTAGCCTCCTGCGTGGCGCGATCTTGCGCGCCGTCCTGGACGCCGGTGACGACGGCATTACCGAAGACGAATTCGGTTTGAGGGTCGTAAAGGCTCTCGGTTTCACCGCGAGCAACAAGGAGGCTCGCATCCATTGGATGTTGGATCCCGACGCAGGAGCCGTGGTTCGGGAAGACGCTCAGCGGTCCCTCGCCAAGGTCCTTGCCCACAGGCTCTGGACAGACCTGCGCCGGGGATGGCGTTACACAAACCCGAGCCTCTCCGTCCTCAAGCTTATTGATGTTGCGTTCATCGGTCTCGACGAGGTCGCAGAGGATACGGAGCGCCTTGCGGCCATCCTGCCGGATATTGCCACGCTGGACGTTTCGAAGCGCAAGGAGATGCTGAAAACGATCCTCGGCGCCATGCTCGATGGTCTCGCCGTCGGAACCGAGGCGCTTGATCTGACCGTCCTCGACACCGTTGCCCAGAAATCCCGGAATCTCCTGCGCGCGCCTTGGTCCATCGACGCGAAGGAGACGCCCAGAAGCCGCACGACACTCTTCCTGCAAGCTCCAGGCAAAGACCGGGTTGGGCTCCGGGAAGAGCAGACGATTGTCCGCGCAGGACATAATTCCCGTATCGGCCGCCTCATCAATCGCAAGACCGTCCTAGGAAACAAGCTCGGCAAGGATGACTACCTGACCGTCTTGACGGGCTTGATGGAACTGCTGGCCCGCGAGGGTCTGGTATCCCGCGTCGATATAGAGGCGGATTTGCAAGGTTGGCGTTTATCGCCGTCAGCCGTTCGGATCATACCGGGCGAAGCCATCCAAGCAGGCATGGCGCAAGGAAATCGCTACTTCCACGATCTCTACCATGACATTGCCGCCGATCTGAAAGCGGGCGGGAGCAGTTTTTGGGGACTCGAAGGCCGTGAACATACGGCCCAAGTATCGCAGAGGCAGCGCGAATGGCGCGAGTGGCGTTTCAGGTACGAAAAGGAAGACCGGGAGAACCTTTCCGCAAACGCTGCCGAACTCAATGCTGTGGGAGAGTCGGAACAGTTCCTACCTGCCCTCTTTTGCTCTCCGACGATGGAGCTAGGCGTTGATATCTCGGCGCTCAATGCTGTCTATCTGCGCAACGTGCCACCGACGCCGGCGAATTACGCGCAGCGCGCTGGCCGCGCCGGGCGCTCCGGACAGGCCGCCGTCATTGTGACCTATTGCGCCGCCCAATCGCCGCACGACCAGTATTTTTTCGAGCGGCGCAACGAAATGGTCTCCGGTGTTGTCCGCCCGCCGGCTCTCGACATCACCAACGAAGAGCTAATTCGTTCACACCTTCATGCCATCTGGTTAGCCGAAGCGAAACTCGCCCTGTCGCCGGACATCCCGGAAATTCTCAATCTGATGGAGACAGGCTACCCACTGAAGCAAGAGATTCAAGACATCATCGATCGGCCAGCACTGGCCACCGCGGCACACGCCCCGATGAAGCGCGTTCTCGATCAGATTCTTGCATCCGTGGATGGCCGTAAGCCGGTTTGGATGAGCGATCCCGACGATTTCGTATCTGCGGTGGCCCAACGAGCGCCGCAGGATTTCGACCTCGCCTTCGATCGCTGGCGGGAACTCTACAACTCAGCCCGAACACAGTTGATGGAGGCCAACGCACGCTCCGAGATCACGGGCCTTTCGGGCGCGGATCGCCGTCGCATCAAAGCGGCACAGATGCAGGCAAGCGACCAGATCACCATTCTTGAACAGGGCAAAGCCTCGAACGGCTCTGACTTCTATTCCTATCGCTATCTTGCGACGGAAGGCTTTTTGCCGGGCTACAATTTCCCGCGCCTGCCTCTCTACGCCTTTATCCCTGGAGAGGGCAACGCTGGCTCATTCCTCCAGCGCGCCCGCTTCCTCGCCATTTCGGAATTTGGACCACGCAGCCTGATTTATCACGAAGGGCGCGCCTACCGGGTCATGAAGGCGAAGTTGCCGCCAGAAGTCCGAACGGGAGATGGATCGGAACTGGCGACGAAAGACATCTTCATCTGCTCGAACTGCGGCGCCTGTCACGACGGCGAGGTCGAGCGCTGCCACGCCTGCAATGCCCCGATGGCGGGTGAGGTGCCGGTACAGCGGACGCTCCGGATCGACAATGTGGAAGCTGCTCCGGCTGAACGGATCACGGCGAACGATGAAGAACGTGTCCGGCAGGGCTTTGACATCCAGACCGTATTCTCCTGGCCGAAACGAGATGGTCGCGCACAAATCACTGAAGCTCATTTCCGCTGCGACGACGTCTCGATCTTCAATCTGCAATACGCAAACAGTGCCGAGATCAGTCGCATCAACAAAGGACTAAAGCGGCGCGCAAATCAGACCGTTTTCGGCTTTCACATCGATCCACGGAGCGGGTATTGGGCGAAGTCAAATGATGAAGACCCCGATGTCGATGTCCCGCCCGATGTCGTGAAGCCGGTTCGGATCGTTCCCATCGTTCGCGATCACAAGAACGCGCTTCTCTTCCGTTTCAATGATCCCACGGCCTATGCGCCAGAGACCATCGCGACGGTTCAACATGCTTTCATGAGGGGCATAGAGGTCGTCTTCCAATTGGAAGAAGGCGAAATCCTCGGCGAACCGCTCCCGGCCCGCGACAATCGTCGAGCTGTCCTAGCTTACGAAGCCACAGAAGGTGGCGCGGGGGTTTTGAGCCGTCTGATCGAGGATCCTCAGGCCCTCGGGAGGGTTGCCCGAGAGGCGCTGATCCTGATGCACTTCCACCGGGTCGATGATGCTATCGCCGCTGGCGATGCCAAGCTGCTCGTCAGCCACGGCGAGGAGTCGTGTGTCCGTGGCTGCTATCGTTGCCTGCTTTCCTATTTCAACCAACCCGATCACGAGTTGATCGACCGCACCCGCGATGAAACCAAACAGATGCTGGTCGACCTGGCACGAGGCCAGGTGGTGCTCGCAACCGCGGATCAGGCTGCAGAGGCCGGAGAATGGGTGAACGCCTTTAAGGAAGCAGGGCTTCCTGCCTCGGATGGATCCGCCATCAAATTCTCCGATCAGGAAATGAGTTTCGCATGGCGCAGTCATTTCGTAGCCGCGTGCATCTCTCCCCTGACGGAGACAACTCGCCAAGAAGCGGAAGCCAAAGGCTGGACGCTGTTCGAGTTACCAGAAGCTGTCGCCGCGGGTGTACCCGACGCGATGCGCTCGATGTTCGGGGAATAAGCTGATGACGATGAATTTTGCTCCGGGAGACCTGGTGCGAGCACGCGGACGTGAGTGGGTTGCGTTACCGTCGCCCCGAGATGGGATACTGGCGCTCCGCCCCCTCTCAGGCGGCGGGAACGATACCGTCGTCCTCGACCCAGCGTTCGAACTCTTGCCGGTTGAGCCCGCCCGTTTCGATCTCCCGGTCGATGCGGCGGCGACGGTTCAAGCCAAAGCGGCATTGCTGGCTGATGCGATGCGCCTGACGCTTCGCCGTGGCGCAGGCCCCTTCAGGTCTGCTGCCCAGCTCGCCTTTGAACCACGAACCTATCAGCTTGTTCCTCTACTGATGGCGCTTCGTATGGCGGCGCCGCGCCTTCTGATCGCGGATGACGTCGGCATCGGAAAGACGATCGAAGCCGGCCTCATCTTGCGCGAGCTGATGGACCGGGGCGAAGTAGATGCATTTTCGGTGCTTTGCCCACCGCATCTCGTCGAACAATGGCTCGGAGAACTGAAGGCCCGCTTCGGGATTGACGCTGTTCCGGTCACTTCCAGCACTGCGAGCCGGTTGGAACGCGGTCTGCCACTCGGCCAGACTCTGTTTGAGGCCTATCCCTTCACGGTCGTCAGCCTTGACTACATCAAGGCTGAGAAACGCCGCGAGGGTTTCGCGCGCGCTTGCCCGGACTTCATCATTGTCGATGAAGCCCATGCCTGCGTGGGAACACATAAGGGCAAGCAGCAGCGCTTCGATCTTCTGCAAGGCCTGGCTCGGAATCCGGATCGCCCGATGATCTTTCTGACCGCTACGCCGCATTCCGGTGATGAGGAGGCTTTCGCGCGCCTCCTCTCGCTGATCGATCCGTCATTCGCCTCGATGGACTTCGAAGACACGCGGTATCGTGAACGTCTGGCCCGGCATTTCGTGCAACGGCGCAGAATCGATCTCGTCACCGGAGATTGGGACGAGGAGCGCGCCTTCCCGAAACATGAAACCACCGAATTTGCCTATCATTTGTCCGACGCCCATCGAGATTTTCAGGAAGCCGTTCTCGACTACTGCTTCGGTATTGTCTCCCAGGCGGGATCAGGGCAGCGGGAACAACGTCTCGCCTTTTGGGGCACGCTGGCATTGATGCGCTGCGTCGGCTCTTCGCCGGCCGCCGCCCTGAGCGCATTGCGGAACCGCTTGTCGAGCGAGAGCGAACGCCTCGAGCCCCAAATTTACGATGACGATGGAGACGAAGAGGACGCTGTCGATCTCGAGCCCGGCACGGCATTCGATGTCGATCCGGCGCTCCTCGCACTGGTGAAGCGCACCGAGGAATTGGTCGGCAAGCGCGATCCGAAGCTGGCCGCTTTGATCGAGACGCTAACACCGATTATCAAAAAGGGTGCAAATCCCGTCGTCTTCTGCCGCTATCTGGCAACGGCCGAACATGTTCGCGATGGTCTGCGCAAAGCCTTCCCGAGGCTGACCATCGAATCTGTGACGGGTGTTCTTACGCCGGATGAACGCCGCGATCGTGTGGCCGACATGGCCCCATTGGACGAGGAAAAGCCGACCCAGCGCCTTCTCGTCGCCACCGATTGCCTCTCGGAAGGGATCAACCTGCAACAGCTATTCGATACAGTCGTCCACTACGACCTGTCGTGGAATCCGACCCGGCACCAGCAGCGCGAAGGGCGTGTCGATCGTTTCGGCCAGCCGGCGGACCTTGTCCGGTCGATCATGATGTTCTCGCCGGACAGCGCCATCGACGGTGCCGTGCTTGAGGTCATCCTTCGGAAGGCCGAAGAAATCCGCAAGGCAACGGGCGTGACCGTACCACTCCCGGAAGAGCGCGGACCTGTGACGGACGCACTTATGGCATCGATGATGCTGCGGCGTCGTGGAAGCCCCCAGCTTACGCTCGATCTTCGCTTCGAGGACAGCGTGAAAGCCGTGGAAGCGCGGTGGCGTGACGCTTCTGAAAACGAGCGGAAATCTCGGGCGCGTTTCGCACAGAACGCCATGAAACCGCAGGAAGTCGCGCCGGAATGGGAAAAGGTCCGTGCGCTGCTCGGCTCCCCTGCTGATGCGCGCGTTTTCGTCGAACGAGCGATGGCGCGTTTCGGCATACCGCTAGAACCCAGGAAAGCCATGCTTCTGGCCCATGTTGACGCCCTCGATGCCGGGCTGCGCGAGCGTTTGGCCGAACACGATTTGAAAGGATCGGTACGCCTGGCGACGATGGAGCCGGCGCCATCAGGCACAGCGTTACTCACCAGAACACATCCGCTGACAGCGACGCTTGCCGAGGCGCTGGTGGAGGCATCGCTCGATCCTGAGTCCTTGTCCGGGCTGGGCATCGGTCGTGTGGGCGCTTGGCCGACCGCCGCCGTCCAGCAAGTGACCCGCCTGGCGCTCCTGCGTATCCGTTTCAAGCTGACCGTTCATGCCCGCAAGGAGCGGCTGCTGCTGGCGGAGGAAGCGGCTCTGGTGGCGGTTCAGGGGACGCGGATCGTGGCGGTCGGCGAAGAGGCGCGAGAGCTGCTCAATACCCCCGCGACGGCCGATCTTGCGCCTGTCGCGCGGGACAGATTCATCGCCAAAGCCAAGGAGGAGCTGCCCAGCCTGCTCGAAGGATCGATCGCCGAATTCGTTCGGTCTCGTGCTGAAGAGCTTATGCAGGATCACGCTCGCCTCCGCATCGCCTCTGGATCTGCATCCCGCGTCACCGTGGAGGCCGTGCTGCCTCCTGACGTCATTGGTCTTTTCACACTGATGCCGGGGGAGGCCTGAGCCATGGCGCGTAAACCCGTCACCGATATGTCGGCATGGCCTTCCCTCACGCTGGAAGGCAACCTCATTGCCCCGGCCATGGTTGCCAGCATCGACCGCCGGCAGGCCTCCGAGCAGGCGGAAGAGGATTATCGCATCCGCAAGGGACTGACGATCCGCGAGGAGATTTCAACTTCCTTCCGCGTTGGCCAGTCCCATTTCGATGCCTTCGCGAATCTCCAAAATCCCTCGGTTGAGGCGACCCGTCGCTTTGTCCGTGCCTTTCTCGCGGAGACCTTCGGCTTCGACGATCTCGTCCCGGCCGATGGCACGCTCTCTTTCTTCGCCGGCAGCCGTGTGCCGATTGTCGTCGTGCCGCCATCCGAGGAAAAGCTCGATCGTCGCAGCCCAACACTTTCGACCGACCGTTCGCGCTCTCCGGCCTTCGCGCTTCAGGACTATCTCAACGACCATGACGACGCACTTTGGGGACTGGTCACGAACGGGACCGTCCTGCGTCTCATGCGCGACAATGCCTCGCTGACGCGGCCAGCCTATGTGGAAGCCGATCTCGCCCAGATATTCACCAACGAGGACGCTGCCTCCTTCGCGGTCCTCTGGTCCCTGATCCACCGCACACGGTTCGGTACTGCTAGCGCCCCGGCCACGGATTGCGCGCTGGAGCGCTGGCGTGAGGCCGGCTCCCGAGAAGGCGAAGCCGCACGTGACCGGCTGGCCGCGCAGGTGGAGATCGCGCTCCAGATGCTCGGCTCGGGTTTCCTCGAAGCCAATCCCGATCTCGCGACGCGCCTGAAATCGGGCGAGATTGATCTCACCGAGTGGTTCAACGAGCTTTTGCGCCTCGTCTATCGCCTGATCTTTCTGATGGTGGCCGAGGACCGGAACCTGCTCCATCCCGAAACGGCGACACAGGATGCGCGCAAGCTCTACCGCGAAGGCTACAGCCTCGCGGCACTGCGCGCCTCATGCGTCCGCGCGGCCACATGGGACAAGCATCACGACCGCTATGAAGGCGTGAAAATCGTCTTCCGCGCGCTGGCTCATGGCCAGAGCGCACTCGGCCTTCCGGCGCTCGGCGGCCTTTTCACCGACGACAAGCTGCCGCATCTCGAAACGGCGCGCCTGCGCAATCGCGCCTTCATGGAGGCGCTCTATCGCCTCTCCTGGCTCTCCGACAAAGCCGGCATGACGCCGGTGAACTGGCGCGCGATGGAGACCGAGGAGCTTGGCTCGGTCTATGAATCCCTGCTCGAACTCCAGCCGCAGCTTGGCGAGGACGGCAAGACCCTGCACTTCGCCTCGGAGGCGGCAGAGCAGAAGGGCAACCAGCGTAAGACAACCGGCTCCTATTACACGCCGGACAGCCTCGTTCAGGCGCTGCTCGACACGGCACTCGACCCCGTGCTGGACATGACCGAGGCCGAGGCGGACGACCCCGCCGCAGCGCTCCTGAAACTCTCTGTCATCGACCCCGCCTGCGGCTCGGGCCACTTCTTGCTGGCTGCTGCCCGCCGCATTGCCACGCGGGTGGCCCGCATTCGAGCTGATGGCACGCCGTCGCTTTCCGATTTCCGTCATGCCCTGCGCGATGTCGCGCGGTCCTGCCTGCACGGCGTGGACCGCAATCCGATGGCGGTGGAGCTGACCAAGGTCGCGCTCTGGATCGAAACTGTGGATCCCGGCCTTCCCCTCGGCTTTTTCGACGCACAGATCCGTTGTGGTGATGCGCTGCTGGGGGTTTTTGATCTTAAGGTACTGGAGCATGGCATCCCCGATGCTGCCTACAAACCGCTGACAGGCGACGATAAGGCCACCACGAAATTTTATACCCGCGCCAACCGGGACGAGAAAGCTGGTCAGGGAAGCCTGGATTTCACAGGTGGTCGATCCCGTTTGCCGGCCATCCGACCGATTGCCACGGAATACACCGGCTTTCGGGCGCTGGGCGAAGACACGCTCGACGATATTATCAACAAGGATCGTCGCTTCCGGTCGATCCGTGAAAGCGAGGCCTTCCACAAGGCGCAAATGGCTTGCGACCTCTATATCGCAGCCTTCCTTTTGCCGAAGACCGGTGGCGCCCCAACTTCGCGGGGCACGCGATTGGTTCCAACCACCTCGGACGTCTGGCAAGCGCTGGATGACGGGCAGGTCTGGGGGCCGATCATTGGGCAGGCGACTGTTGCAGGCCGAGCTCGCGCCTTTCATTGGCCGCTGGAATTCCCGGACGTAATGCAGCGCGGCGGGTTCGATGTGGTCCTTGGCAACCCGCCATGGGAACGAGTGAAGCTGCAGGAAGAAGAGTTCTTCGCCCTCAAGGATGCTGAAATCGCGACTGCGAAAAATGCAGCAGCACGCAAGAGGTTGATCGAAAAGCTGCACGAAACCAACCCGCGCCTCGCCAAAGAATGGCGGGACGCATTGAGATCGGCCGCCAACGAAAGCCACTTCATGCGAGAGTCCGGCCGCTTCCCGCTCGGAGGCGTGGGCGACGTAAACACCTATGCCGTGTTCACTGATCTCGCATGGGCCGCGCTTCACCCCAACGGACGAGCCGGTCTGATCATCCCCAATGGCCTGGTGGTCGGCTTCACCTACAGAGAATTCCTGCGCCGCCTATTGTCTGAGAAGTCTTTGATCTCATTCTACGGCTTCGAGAACGAAGACAAGATATTCAAGGACGTTCATAATGAAACGAAGTTCGGCCTCCTCACGATCGGTGGGACGCGAGTCAATATTGATCAGCCATGGTTCACGGCGCACATCCGGCAGCCGTCCGAGATTGCCGATCCTGAGAGGCGATATGCCCTGACCATTGATGAGATCAAGGCCATCAATCCGAACACCTTAAATCTCCCGGCCTTCCGTTGGTCTAAAGACGCTAAGGTTACGGCGTCGATACATATGGCAGCACCGATCTTGATCGAGAAAGATGGAAACACCGTCACGGCGAACCCATGGAAAGCTTCCATGGCAACGCTATTCCACATGTCTGGTGCGTCAGAGCACTTCCTCGATCACACAGACATCGAAAGCCAAATCCTAAAACGCGATGGCGCGCTTGCCATTCTCAGCGACGATCGTCGCGTATACCCTCTCTACGAGGGTAAAATGTACTGGCATTTCGATCATCGTTATGGAACCTACGAGGCGCAAACCGAAAAGCAAGCAAATAAAGGTGTTCTTCCAAGAGTAACAAATGATCAGCATAGCAACCCTGAATACAGGGTAGAGCCGAGATATTGGGTCGATGCGGAATTGACGGACAGGGTCCTAGGCGATCAGGCAGACCGAACCTGGTTCTTCTCTTGGAGAGACGTCGGGATATCAGAACGAACCTTGATTGGAACCGTAATTCCTAAGACCGCAACCGGCGATAAAGCTCCAATCCTTTTCGTAGACCAGCCACCAAATCTGTTTGCGGCACTGTCGGCAGTGCTGGGTTCTCTTGTCGTCGATTATGCTGTTCGCCAACGCGCGATGAATATCAAGTTTTTTGTATTGGAGCAGGCCCCGGTTTTGACTCCTGACCATCTTGATCATGAATTATTATGGCTTGGTGCCACACCGGCTTCTTGGTTGTTACCGCGCGTTCTTGAACTCTGCTATACGAACATTGAGCTAGAGGCATTTGCATGCGACCTAGGGTTTGAGGGCGCTCCATTCATTTGGAACGAGGGTCGCCGTCAGGCCATCCATGCTGAGATCAACGCAGCCATGCTGCACCTTTACGGCCTAACCAAAGAACAGTCGGAATGGGTTCTCAACTCCTTCACGGTGCTTAGAAAGTATGAAGAACGCGACCATGACGAATTCCGCACCAAACGGCTCGTCTTAGCCGCTTACGACGCCATGACCGAAGCAAAGGCTGCGCGAACCGCATACATTTCCCCGCTTTCTCCGCCACCAGCGGACCTGAGTCTTTGTCACCCCTCCAGTGTCGAAGATACTCCGCTTATCGGACTGCCGGTACTCGACAGCCTCCCCAACAGCGCATGGAATTGGCCGGCCACCGTTCAACCCCGCGACCGGCTCCGCTACGCGGCACAATATGCGCTTTGGCAGATGGACCCGGCGACCGATGGCACGCACATCCGCTTCGCCATCGCTAGCCTCGCGGAACCCGCGTTGCTCACACCCTTGCTCACCGCAAGCGACCGAGATCAATGGGTCAGGCTCGTCGGTTCCGAGGCGCAGCCGCCTCAGGGCGCCGTTCGGCTGCGCCCTGATCTTAATGCGGCATGGCGGTCCATGTTCGAGACGCTGATTACATCAGGCCAGTTGGCAGAAAGCGCCGATGGGACTTGGACGCGAGGACAGCATTTCAGCTCGGCAGGATTGGAAGCTAATTCTATCCATGCCCAGCGAGTCCTCTTCGCAATGCGTGCGGTGCGGGGCATGGAAATCGGCAAGCTCACCGCCGCCGTCGCGCAGGAAGACAATGTGATCTGGGCGAGGTTCGACCATGGCTAGTCAGGCCGACCTGTTCGCCCCTGTTATGACACCGCCGAAGGCGCCAGAAGGCCGGGCCGGCCCTCGCCTTTGGATTCGCCGCCTAGCGATTTTCGAAAACTGCCAGACCCTCATACGCGATGTGCCGCTGAAACCCGGCCTCAACATCGTCTGGACGCCGGACATGACGAGCAGCGGTCGCCGAGCCCTGGCGCATGGCAGCGGCAAGACCACCTTCTGTCGCCTGGTGCGGGCCTGTCTCGGAGAACCAAGCTATGCAACCGACGCCCATCGGTTGCGCCTCATGACGCGACTTCCCGATGGTCTGTTCGCGGCCGAGATTCTGATCGACGGTGTATGCTGGGTCGCCATCCGCCCGCTGGGGCTGCCGGGCGGAGAATTTGTCGTTCAGGCTGACACCATCGAAGACGCGATAGCGCGGGGACGTAGCGATGGCGACCAAGGAGCTATCGATCCTGTCATCATCGGCACGTTCTTCCCGACGTTGACGGGAGCGACGCCGCCGGAGATCGGCCGCGAACAGGTCTGGGATGTGCTTCGGGCCTGGCTGACGCGCGATCAGGAATGCCGTCTCGCCGACATCCTTGCCTGGCGTTCGTCTCAGACCCAGACCCGTTCCCGCGCACAGGTTCTGGGCGAAACCGCAAAGTTGACCATGGTTCGCCTTGCCTTGCGCGCCCTCGATGCGGAAGAGCGTGCGGCCGCCGCCCGTGAGCGGAAGCTGGTGGCCACGGTCGAGGACGAGCGCCGCCGCCATGCCTATCAGCAACAACGATATGCTGACGGCTTAAAGGCGGTAAGGCTGGCATTGGGGTCCAGCGATGAGGTCGGGTTCGAAGACACGATAGACCAGAAGGGGTTGGTTTCGTTGGCAGAGGCCGCGCTGGCCGAAGCCATGCGGACAGCCGTCCCAAAGTCTCCCGATGTTGGAGCCATCTTTACTCGCCAAAAGGCCCTCAATGCCGAGCGGGAAACGCTGACGATGAAACAGCAGCAGTTGGACAACGACGCGCGTTTCAAGCGAGGCGAGGCCGAACGCTACCGCTCCGAAGCCAACCTGGGTGAGATCGACATCACGCAAGGCCGGATCAGGGTGTGCCCCGTGTGCCGAGTCAGCATCGACGAGATCAAGGCGAACGGATGCGGCATTTCGCTCGAACCATGTGATATGGCCGCACTGAAGTCAGCCATAGCAGACAAGCAAAAGAAGGCCGCCGATCTGGATGCTGAAGCCGGCGGTGCGGAGCAGGAGAGTAAGCTCGTTGGGGCACAGATTCAGCAGTTGGAACCGAAGCGGCTCGCGCTGGAGGCTGAGGTCAAAACCGCAGATGACGCCACCCGCGCCGCGCACGCCGTGACGAAGGAGATTCAGGACAGAATATATCGTGCGAGACGCATGCTCGACGATGTGCGATCGCTCCGCGAGAGCGCGAAGAATGAAAGACCTGCTCCTTCCGGAACTGCGGCTTTGGATGCCGTTCGCGCGCAGTTGGATGCCGGGCGTACGCGGGCGCGTGTCGCCATCAGGACGCTGGAGGAGCGCTATCAAGGCGTCATGGCTGCCTGGCTACCCGAGGGAATTACCAGCGCAATTAAGTTAGATGGCCACGGCCTGAAAGTCGATGCTGAGTTCGCAGGACGAGGCGAGGTATCCACCGCGGCTCTGGACTCGCTCAAGATCGTCGCCTTCGACCTCGCGGCACTGCATATGGCCATTGAGGAACAGGCCGATCTGCCGGCCTTCCTTATCCACGACAGCCCGCGCGAAGCCGACCTGGATGGGCAGCTCTATGCCGGCCTGTTCAACCTCGTACATCAGTGGGAGGAAACAGGAACTCCGTGTTTTCAATACATCGTAACGACGACCACCGCCCCGCCGCCTGAATTGCAGGACGAACGCTACGTCCGGCTTCAGATGAGTTCGACACCGGCAGAAATGCGGTTGTTTGCGATGGATATTTGAGTTTCGACATGGCTCTTGAGGCTCCCCAATCCTTCATCGTCCGGGAAGAATGCGAGAAAGCAGCCTCGCAAAACGGCTTCCGCCGCGTTTTGGGCGAAGAGGCAGGGTGGCGATCTTTCGCGTCCACGACCGCCCACGGCGCTATCTATTTGGCCGCCGAAGGCAGCCACGGGCCATGGTTTCTCGCCACCGACCATGCCGGCGTTGTTGCTGAATTGGGTTGGCCTACCAGCACCACGCCCGGTCCCGGCACAAGCCGCTACGCTTTCGCCACGCTGAGCGAACTCTATGCGGCGCTGAATCGTGTTTACTCCTTGGCGATCAGTCTCCCAGATGCGCCCTTGCGGGACTTCGAGCAGCGTGCGGGGAATCTACCGACGACCACTGAGGTCGAGCGCCTGGTCGTGCAGCGGATCGGCCAGGATATCTTCCGAAGCCGACTATTGGATTACTGGCAAGGCCGCTGCCCCCTGACAGGCATCTCCGACCCTCCCTTGCTGCGCGCGTCGCACATCATTCCTTGGGCGGAATGCGAAAGCGACGCGGAGCGGCTCGATGTGCATAACGGCCTACTGCTTTCCGCGTTGTGGGACGCCGCGTTCGACAGGGCACTCATCACCTTCAACGATGTTGGAGAACCGGAGTTCTCGCCGGCGCTTAGCGATCAAGCGCGTGCTGAACTGCACTGGCATTCTCCCATCAAATTGACCGACAGCCATCGCCACCGACTAGCACGTCACCGCGAGCGGCTATCACGCCCAATCGTGAGCTGAGGCGGCGGCATTCGAGGGCTCTCAATGGTCCAGTGTGCGAACGTCGGCTATTGTCAGCAACCGCCGTTTAGCGAGTCGATTCGGAATGACGGCTTCGTACCAGGTGTCGCCTACGGCCATCGACCCTATCCGTTCATTCAGCCGTAGATCCGCATGCCCCACAAGCGGACGATATCTTCCGCGACTTATAACCTTCGAGCAAGCTCGGAGCGGTTCAGATGACTGGATTATGGCAAATGTGTCGCGCCGGATCGTGCCGTTATCGAAGGGACGGTGATAGCGCGACCAGTCGTACCTATCTCTTCAGAGCAGACACAACGCGATCAGATGGATCGAAAAGAATGAAGGCCACACAAACCCGGCGAAGCTCGCGCTGGGTGACTTCAAGGCAGAGGTGCTGGTCAGGCGTGGCCGGTTGCCCTAACGTCGGCCACATTCGACGGAGCAAGGTAGAAGCTTTGGTCAGAATTGAACTCTGCTTTTAAGCTGGTCTTGCCTGATCCCCTCGATCAGCGTCGTGAGGCTCTCGACCACAACCAGCGTGCTGGTGCCCAGCTTCACGGTCTCGATCCGCCCCTCCTGGATCAGTTCATACATCTTGGATCGACCGATCCCGATCATCCGGCAGGCATCGGGAATGCGTACCGTGATCGGCGCAATCGGGGGAGCCATCCGCCGCATCTTCTGCTCTGCTGCTTCGCTGGCATTTTTGTCAAACGGCGTTCAAAAGGGACCCCCGATCGGCGTCGAAGAGGGACCCCCTTTTCAGATAATATGATGCTGGTTTGTTGAAGATGGCCTTGCGCTGCGTGCGGCGGAGGGCGGGCGTAGCCCGACCGGAGGCGCGCGCAGCGCAAGATAGATTTTTGAAGGCGCCGAAGGTGGCTGTCAGCTGCGGTTTTTGAAGCGCCAGCTGTCGTTGCCCGTCTCGACGATATCGCAGTGGTGGGTGACGCGGTCGAGCAGCGCCGTGGTCATCTTGGGATCGCCGAACACGGTCGGCCATTCGCCGAAGGCGAGGTTCGTGGTGATGATGACGCTGGTCCGCTCATAAAGCTTGCTGATGAGGTGGAACAGCAACTGCCCTCCCGAGCGGGCGAACGGCAGATAACCGAGCTCGTCGAGAACGATCAGGTCGAGCCGCGACAGCTGCGCCGCCAGGGTCCCGCCTTTGCCGATCCGGGTCTCCTCTTCGAGGCGTGTCACCAGATCGACGGTGTTGAAGTAGCGGGCGCGAGCGCCCCTTCGCACGACATTGGCGGTGATCGCGATGGCGAGGTGGGTCTTGCCTGTCCCCGTGCCGCCGACCAGCACGATATTGCGGCGAGGCGGGAGGAAGGAGCCATCGTGAAGGGAGCGGATCATCTCCTCATTGATCGGTGTGCCCTCGAAGCTGAACCGCTCCAGGTCCTTCACCACGGGCAGCCTCGCAGCCGTCATCCGATAGCGGATGGAGGCTGCATCCCGGTGGGTCGCCTCAGCACGGAGCAGGTCGGTCAGTATCTCCATGGTGGTGCGCTTGCGCTGGAGGCCGGTGGTGACCGCCTCGTCGAACGCCGCCGCCATGCCCTTGAGTCCGAGGCCGCGCATCGTGTCGATCATATCATGCCGCTGCATCATAGCCTCGCAGCAGATCATAGCGGGCACAGTCGGCGAGCGGAGGATGCTGCAGCATCCGGTCTTCCGAAGTGACGATGCTGTGGGGTGTCGCCGGCTCGCGGCGCCGGGAGAGGATGTTGAGGATCAGCTCGTCGCTGGCCGTTCCGTTCGCCAACGCTTCGCGCACGGCAGCCTCTACCGGCTCCAGGCCATCGGTGAGCACCGCCGAGAGGACCCGCACGAACCTGCGATCGGCCTCGTCCCCGGTGCCGAGCCTTCGCCGTAATCGGTGCAGGGCGGGCGGCAGATCCCAGTCCTGGAACGGTGCGCCGTTACGCAGCGCGCCGGGCTTGTGCGCGAGGACCGGCAGATAATGCCAGGGATCGTATATCGTGCGGTTCCGACCGAAGTGGCGCTCATGCTCCCCGACGATCGCATCGCCGCAGCGTATGACGATGCGATCGGCATAGGAGCGCACCTGAACGGTCCGGCGTGCGGCCGTCGACATGACCGAGTAGCGGTTGCGATCGAAGCTGATGAGGCAGGTGCCGGTGACGGCATGCTCGCTCTCATGGAAGCCGTCGAACGGTGCCAGGATCGGCTGCAGGGCCGGTCGCTCCATATCCAGCGCCTCGGCGACGGTAATATCCCCGCGTTCGGGATGGGCATGATGCTCGGCCCAGCGCCGGCACTCGGCCTCCAGCCACCCGTTGAGCTCGGCCAGGCTGGCGAACCGGAGCCGCGGCTGGAAGAAGCGGCCTCGGATTGTCTGGACCTGCTGCTCGACCTGGCCCTTCTCCCATCCCGCCGCCGGCGAGCAGGCGGTCGGCTCGACCATGTAATGATCGGTCATGATCAGGAAGCGGCGGTTGAACACACGCTCCTTGCCGGTGAACACGGCCGTCACCGCCGTCTTCATATTATCGTAGATACCGCGTCGCGGCACACCGCCGAAGAACGCGAACGCCCGGGCATGGGCATCGAACAGCATCTCCTGGCCCTCGCGCGGATAGGCCCGGACATAGGGTGCGCGCGAGTCGCAGAGACGCATATGCGCCACCTTCACCCGCATCGGCTTGCCGGCGATCTCCACATCCTCGTGGCTCCAGTCGAACTGGTAGGCCTCACCCGGCTGGAAGGTCATCGGGATGAACGCCGGTGCGCCTTCGCCAGCATCCTTCCGCCGCGCAGCACGCCAGCGCGCCGCATAGCGGCGCACCGCATCATAGGATCCATCGAACCCCTCGCGCACCAGCAGGTCATGGATACGCGTCATCCGTAGCCGATCGCGGCGGCCGCGACCTTCGTTCTCCTCAAGCAGCGCATCGAGACGATCCTGATAAGGACCGATCCGCGGCAGCGGCTGGACTTTGCGCTGATAGTTGAACGCCGCCTCCGGCGACCGGATCGCTTTGCGGACGACCTTCCGCGACAAACGAAGGTCACGAGCGATCGCCTTGATCGCCTTACCCGCTGCATGCTCACGCCGAATCCGAACCACTGTCTCCACGATCAACATCCCGTTCTCGCCAACTGATCAAAACCAGTCGGCCGACTAAATCCCCGGGATGAAGGGGTCCTTTTTGCACGCCGATCACCCCACGAAGGGGGTGCCTATTGCACGCTGATCCTCATCCCGTGGTCGTTTCCGGTAGCGCCAAAGACGGTGTGCGCCAGGTCGGCGGGGAGCCCGTATTTGCGCTTGGCGGCCAGAGCAGGCCGGAACAGCTGATGCTCAAGCCCTTTTTCAATCAGCACGACAACCGCACTGCCGTCTATTTCCGCCACTTCACCCCGACGCAATGGACGACGGCGGAGGTCGGCTATCTGGCGAACGCGCGAGAGCAGGCCGAAGCGCTGGCGCGAACCATCGACACGATCCGCTTAGGGGAAATGCAGCCCGAGCGCGACCACGCCTTTTCCGGCACGGCCAACACAGGGACGGTCGAGCATCTCGCCGAGCGCGGCCGCGTCGTCATGAAAGGCTTTTTCCAGTTCAAGCTGGCGATCCGGCCTGGGCCGGTCGAACTGCGCGTCGTCTATGCCGGGCCGGATCGCCACAGAGACTTCGCCATCCTCGTCAACGGCGAGCCGCTCGTCAGGGAGAGGCTGGCCGGGGAGCCGACCGTTCAGCGAAACATCGTGAGCTATCCCCTGCCCGATCATCTGCTGAGCGGCCGCGACATCACCGTCCGTTTCGAGGCGAACAGCGACCAGTGGGTGACCGTCTATGAATGCAGGACCGTTGCCGGCGGGAAAGCGCCATCAACCTGACATGCCACGGCCGTCTGAAGCGATTGCCAAGCCATCGGCCGCAAAGCCGGAAACCATCATGAGAGGATTTAGGACATTGAGAAACAGGCGTTATTCCGGATCGATACTGACAGCCATTGCCGCACTGGGCGTAATGGCATCGGCAAGCGCATGGGCCGGTTCGTCGCAACCGGCCGGGTTTCGCTGGGAATCCTCTCTTCCGCTGATTACGCCCCCGGCGGACGGCGCGCCGGGCTTTCACGGCGTGAAAGACCCGTCGATCGTCTATCATGACGGCAAATATCATGTCTTTCTGACGACAGCGACAAGCAACGGCTGGGGCGTCGCCTATACCTCGTTCGCAGACTGGAAAGACGCACCGAAAGCGCCGATCGTCGGGCTGGAAAAGGCACCGATGGGGCCGGGCTATCGCGCCGCGCCGCAGGTCTTCTACTTCGCGCCGCAAAAGCTATGGTATCTGGGCTATCAGGGTGGGGATCCGCTCTATTCGACCAGCAGCGACATCAGCGACCCCACTTCGTGGAGCGCGCCCAAGCCCTTTTACGATACGGTACCCGAAATCGTGAAGCAGCCGAACGGCAAGCCGGGATGGCTTGATTTCTGGACGATCTGCGACGACCAGAACTGCTATCTCTTCTTCACGAACGACAATGGCAGCTTCTACCGCGCCGAAACATCGCTGGCGGAATTTCCCAAGGGATTCCACAACACCACCCGCGTCATGGAAGGCCGGAAGGAAGATATATTCGAAGCCAGCAATACCTATAAGATCGCCGGCACGAACAACTATCTGACGCTGATCGAAGCAATTGGTCCCAAGGGCCGCTATTTCCGCGCGTGGACCAGCGACAGTCTGGCCGGCGAATGGAAGCCGCTAACCCCGGACCCGATGAATATATTCGCCAGTGCCGACAATGTGCGCTTCAAGGGCCGGGTCTGGTCAGAAGGCGTTTCCCACGGTGAAATGATCCGCTCGACGAGCGATCAGACCATGGCGATCGATCCCTGCAAGCCTCTTCAGTTTCTCTACCAGGGGCTCGATATGGAGAAGGGCAAGACATATGAATATATCCAGTTGCCCTACAGGCTCGGCGTGATCACTGCCAAGGGCCCCAATCCGATAAGCAAAATGTGCCCCAAATAACCTGCAGCTCATCGCAACTGCCGTAAGAGATTGTAGCAGGATAGGGTTCGTCGTCTTGGGACGCATGGAGCCTCAATTGAGGCTCCATGCGATCGACAATATTGGCAGGTCAATCAGGTCGCCTGGCGCAGCGCCTCTATCGCGGGGTAGCCAGCAGGATCGAGGCAGGCGTCGCGACGTCGATTGTGCAGTCGCCAGTCAGCAGCAGGCAATCGCCCTTCGCCCATACCTCCCCATTGACCGTCCCTGCCCCGCTTAGCGGCGTAAACCACATCTGCTTGTAATCAGGCAGGCTTACCGATTTTTCGCCGTGCCAATGCACCAGGTCGAGCGTAAACGGCGCCTCCGTATCGGCGATAATTTGGCGTTCAGTGCCTAACGGCGCTTCGATTAGGTCGCACGCATATGGCGCAAGGTGGCTGACAGCAGCACCATCCTCCAGATGCAATGCACGCGGCCTGCCATAATCATAAAGCCGGTAGGTGATGTCCGCATTTTGTTGAATTTCAACCAAGGTAATGCCTGCCCCGATCGCATGAACCGTCCCTGCAGGAATGAAATAGCAATCTCCCGGTTTCACCGGCTTCCAATCGACAAGCTGTTCGATCGATCCATCCGTCGCGGCCGCGCGAAACGCCTCGGCCGTCATGGGGCGGATCAGACCGATCCCCAATGCTGCGCCAGGCTCGCAATCCAATATATACCAGATTTCCGCCTTCCCCCGACGCAAGCCCTTGGCCATTGCCTGCGCATCATTGGGGTGAACCTGGATCGACAATCTTTCGCTGGTGAAGATATATTTCACCAGCAGCGGCCAATCCTGTCCATCTGGGCCTTCAAACCACACTTCCCCGATCTGGCGGCTTTCGGTCGCCGAGAAAATGGACGGGAGGTCAGTCCGGCCCCACGGCTTTTCAACATAATGTGGGCGAAGCTTCAGCATCAATATCCTGTCGGGCTTTATTCCCGATTTCCAACATGGTGCCAGCAATAGGAGATGCCCGTTCCGCTATCAACAAATGACGGGATTAAACCCGTTGCGCACTGGGCGTCGTCTTTTCTCAACCAAACGGCATGATGCACGACAGGCCCTGCGGCCTGTCGTGCACCAACTCAGACGGTGTAAAGCAATCGCCGGGACAGGAGATCAATCCGATCCGAACAGGTCCCGGGTGAAGATCTTGTCCGCCACATCGGCAACGTCCGGCGTCATGCGGTTGGCAATGATGATGTCGCAATCTTCCTTGAAAGCAGCCAGATCACGCACGACCTTTGAACCGAAAAATTGATCGTCTGTCATCGCGGGTTCGAAAATCACCACTTCGATACCCTTTGCCTTGATCCGCTTCATGATGCCCTGGATCGAAGACTGGCGGAAATTGTCCGAACCCGCCTTCATGACGAGACGGAAAACACCGACTTTCCTCGGCCCCTTGGCGATGATCTGGTCGGCCAGGAAATCCTTGCGGGTCCGGTTGGCGTCAACGATCGCGCGGATCAGATTCTGCGGCACTTCGGAATAATTGGCGAGCAACTGCTTGGTATCCTTGGGCAGGCAATAGCCGCCATAACCGAAGCTGGGATTGTTATAGTGCGACCCTATGCGCGGATCGAGTCCAACGCCCTGAATGATCTGGCGCGAATCCATGCCGTGCGCGATGGCATAGCTGTCCAGTTCGTTGAAGAAGGCGACGCGCATGGCAAGATAAGTGTTGGCAAACAGCTTGATCGCCTCGGCCTCGCGGGGATCAGTGAACAGGATTTCGACGTCGGTTTTTTCCGCGCCCTGCAACAGCATATCGGCAAAGATGCGCGCCCGTTCTGACCGTTCGCCCACGATAATGCGCGAAGGATGAAGATTATCATGCAACGCCCGGCCTTCACGCAGGAATTCCGGGCTGAAGATGACTTGTTCGGTCGCCAGGCGCTTGCGCACATCTTCCACGAAACCGACCGGGATCGTCGATTTTATGACGACCGTGGCAGCGGGGCTGCCAACCTTGGCTATCTCGATCACGGCTTCGACCGAGGATGTATCGAATTTGTCGCTGCTCACATCATAATTGGTGGGCGTAGCGACGATCACATAGTCGGCACCGTCCAGAGCCTCCTGCGGATTGAGCGTCGCGGTAAGGTTGAGCGGACGCGTGGCAAGAAATTCTTCGAGTTCAGCGTCGATGATCGGCGATTTGCGCGCATTGAGCATGTCGACCCGTTCAGGCGTGATATCGACGGCGACCACCTCATTATGCTGCGCCAGCAACACTGCGTTGGAGAGACCCACATATCCAAGCCCAAAAACCGCGATTTTCATCTGTCGTCGCTTCCTCGCATTGCTCAAACCCGGTGAAACCTACGTCGTCACCCAAATAATGATTCATGTCCTGCATAGGCATTTTACATCAAAAAAAATACGCAAGCGTTACTGCGCTGCACAATATCCAGCCAAAAGCACTTTGATCAGCGAATATGCCTCGGCTGAGTCGGGTGTAGGATCAGGCGAACATTGGCTGAACCGGGGCCACCATCCGTTTGATATTTCAAGTCGGGATCGCGGCGCAAAGTGAGAGCGTCGCTCCATTCACAGCGTGCAAGCCATGCGCTGCCACACGCAAATATCATGCTGTTGGGATGCCCGCCGCCTCGAATCTCAACGATGTCCGGCAATATCGCTATCAACTTCACGACCACCCGCGAGTCGACGGACGATCGAACACGCCGCCTGGGCGTCAAACAATCTCCATGGCATCGCCAGGTTCTAGCAGCGGCAGCAATTGCACCATGTCACCGCGTTCCACCGCGACACAGCCCGCGGTCGGCCGTCCTTCCGACAAATGGAAGAAGATCGCACTGCCCTGCCCCGGCACCGGCGGCCGGTCATTATGGCCCAGAATGACGATCACATCATAGGCGTCGTCGGCGCGGATCAGATTTTCGGCCGAAAAGCCGCGCGGCAAGCGAACCGGGCGGTTATAGGCGGGATCGGCCGGGTCATCCGACCAGCCATCGCCTGCCCGCACCCAGCGCCATGGCAAGCGGATGCCCGCCGGATCGATCCTGCCGGGTCGCAGCAATACGCCCCGGATCGGCCAGACGCCGAGCGGGGTGCAACCATCGCCCTCCCGCTTGTCACTCGCGGCACAAACACCGCTCCGGCCGATGGCGCAGGGCATGGCGATCGTGCCGAAGCTCAGGCGGCCCGCGCCACTATCGACGCGGATCAGCCTCATAGCTGGTGGCCGGTCCGGTCGCGCTTGGTGGCAAGATAGCGTTCATTATGCGGGTTGGTCGGCAGGATGATCGACAGTCGTTCGGCCACGCTGATCCCCGCCGCCTCCAGCCCCGCTACCTTTTGCGGATTGTTGGTGAGCAGGCGGACGGTATGAACTCCGATCAGGTCCAGCATGCGCGCCGCGACCGAAAAATCGCGCGCATCGATGGCAAAGCCCAGGCGGACATTGGCATCCACAGTGTCAAAGCCCTGATCCTGCATCGCATAGGCGCGCAATTTGTTGACGAGGCCAATGCCGCGCCCTTCCTGCCGCAGATAGAGCAGCACGCCCCAGGGCGCGTCGGCGATCTGGTGAAGCGCCTCTTGCAGTTGCGGGCCGCAATCGCATTTCAGGCTGCCAAGCACATCGCCGGTCAGACATTCGCTGTGCAGGCGAACGACGGGGGGCGACGAGTCCCGTTTGCCGACAATCAGTGCGACATGTTCGCGCGGTTCATCGGGACTGCGAAAGGCAATGATTTCCGCGCTTTCGCTAGCCGATACCGGCAGTCTGGCACGGGTGGCGATGGCAAGGTGGATGGCATCGTCATAGGCGTCGATCGCGTCGACGCTGACGTCGATGTCCCGGTCGCCGTCGCCATCCAGCGCGAAATAGGCAGGAAGGATACCGGCAAGCCGGGCGAGGCGCAGCGCCGCCTTGGCAGCCAGGGGTGCGGCGAGGGCGCGGGCCTGAAACGGTCCCTTTAGCGGCGACGCAAGGTCCAGCACGGGATCGGATATGGCGGTCGCGACATCGGCGTCGATCCATGGCGCGCGGGCGATCATCACAGGCATGTCGGGATCGGCCGCCGCGATCTGGTTGGCGAGTTTGAGCGTCTGGCCACGCGCGGCGGAAATCAAAATGTCGGCTTTGCCCGCAGGATCGAAATCGGCCAGCGTTACCGCGTCAGCGCCCTCCACTGCCATCAGCCGCAGCGCACCGTCGGCGGCCGACACCCGCACCGCCCAGCCACGGCGCAGCGCGTCGATAGCGCGCGCTGCGTCACGCCCTGTCGCCCGCCCGCCCATCAGAAGGCGAAGTCGGTGATGATGGGGATATGATCGGACGGCTTGCCCCAGTTGCGCGCGGGTTCGACGACGCGGTGGGCGACCGCCTTGTCGGCGACGTCGCGGGTCATCCACATATGGTCCAGCCGCCGACCGCGATCGGATTCGGCCCAGTCCTTCGCGCGATAGCTCCACCACGTATAGAGCCGCGCCGGCGCAGGATGGAAATGGCGGCCTATGTCGACCCAGTCGTTCGATGCCTGAAGGCGGGCGAGCGTTTCGCATTCGATCGGCGTGTGGCTGACGACGTTGATGAGTTGCTTGTGGCTCCACACGTCGCATTCCAGCGGCGCGATGTTGAAATCGCCGGTCAGGATGGTGGGCTTGTCAGCCAGCGTCGACGACCATTGGATCATGCGTTCGAGAAAATCGAGCTTCTGGCCGAATTTGGGGTTCTGATCCCGGTCGGCAATGTCGCCGCCAGCGGGAACATAGACATTTTCGATCCGCACCCCATTGTCGAGCCGGACGCCGACATGACGGGCTTCGCCATTGGCCTGCCAGTCGAGCCGGTCATCCTCGTAAATCGGCACCCGGCTCATGATTGCGACGCCATGGTGCATTTTCTGCCCGTTCAGCACCTGATGGACATAGCCCAGCCGGCGGAACATATCGGCCGGAAAAGTCTCGTTCACCACCTTGGTTTCCTGAAGGCACAATATGTCGGGCGCTTCCTGGGTCAGGAATTGTTCGACAATGTCGATACGCGCGCGAACGCTATTGATGTTCCAGGATGCGATGGAAAGAGTGTCGGCCATGGTCCGGCACTAGGGGCGTAATCCGCGGCTTGCAAGATCGCTGCTCGGCCATGGGGCTGCATGGATCGCGGACAAAGTAAGACCCCCGCTCCGGGGGCATGGAACGGGGGTCTCGATCGCGCCCTTGAAGCGCTATGCGACGGGAGGAGTGTGCCGGGTAACAGGGGGGAAATCCCGGTTGGCCTCTCGCCGTGGAGTTCTAGATAGCGCTCTGGATATGAGCGGCAGATGAACGGAAAGCCAAGTTTTTCCGTCCATCGTGCAGGGCGCTCGTTTCAGCCGCCTGCGGAGCGGCCCTTTGGCCGGGGATCGGTCCAGCGGAACGCGGAATCGGCGACCGGCACGCCATAGCGCTGGTTGGAAAGTCGGATGGCCGTGCGATTATTCTGCGAATCGAGCGCTACCCAGCCATAAAGTTGCAGGCCAGCCGGGCTGGCCGCGTCCCGCCGGAAAATCATGGTGATCGTGCCATATTCGGGCCGCTTGGGATCGCGCGCCTCCACGCTCAGGATCGACGGGTCGCCGGTCGGCACGACCTTGCCATATTTGGACAGGTCCTTGTTCGGATCGAGCAGCGCGCCCAGCGGAGAATTGCCGATCGGCCAGCGCTGCACCTGCCGCACTTCATAATCGATCATGGTCAGCGCCTTGCCATCGCCAACGATCAGCAGCGGCACGCCCTTCTGATATTGAAAACGGATCTTCCCCGGTTGCTTGAGCGTCAGCTGGCCGGTCAGCGTCTGGCCGTTGCGATCGGTCTGGCTGAAATCGGCAGTCATGCTGGTGACCGCGCGGATATAGGCGTTGACCCGGTTCAATTCGGACTGGTCCTGCTGCGCGAGCAGCGGCGCGGCGAGCGGGACGGCAAGCAGGACAGGCGCGGCGGCCAGCGCGAGACTGATGCGCTTCATGGAATATTCTCCGGTTGTTACGGATGCCGTGTAGAACGAAGCGATTGAACGACCTGTGAACTCCCCCGTTCCCTGCCGTTCAGCCAAAGACAAGGCGGCAACGGCTTTGACGATCGATCGCGAAATCGCATTGGCGCAATATGTCCATGCCAATCAATGCTGTAAAATGTTCGCTGCCAGTCAGGCTAAATCCGTAGCAGGCATCAAAGATGAACGGCAAACTGGCCTGATCAGACCCATCCGGCATCAATCCAATCCGAAACATATAACGTTCGGTATGACCCAGCCCTTGAGCAGATTGGAGTGGCCGCTTACCCAGCGATTCCAATCCGAGCTTTTCAGCAATGCTTTGGTCGATCCCGCTGACCGTTGCACCGATATCGACGAGTGCAACTGCATCCAAAAATGTCAGATCGAACGGATTATCGGCGCGCAGGATGCGAACGGGCAATGTAATCCTGCGCCCGTCATGTGACCAATTAATTTCCGACATGCGAGAAGAAACCCAGATCAATGGGTTCGTCGGTCACTTCCTGAATCGAGAAAACACCATCTGGGATGCTGTCACGCGCAAATCGATACGCCTCTCCGGGCTGGTCGAAAAAATCTACGACTTTCCGATCTTTCAGTACCGCATAACGGCCCGCATGGTTAGTCAAAAATTCGCCAAGATGGCGAAGGAAATAGTCGTAATTCGCATCGACTTCGGCGGCTTGGCTATGGCTCATTCCTTGTCCCCTTTAGGCAAGAGGCTATCATTGTTTCGCGGCAATCGGCGCTGTCGGGCGCGAAAAATACGCCGAAGCGAGTCTTTCCTGAGTCGAACCGTTATAGCGGATTGCCATTTTCATCGCGGAGAACTTCGCGGCGGCCGACATGGTTGGGGGGACCGACCAGCCCTTCTTCCTCCATCTTCTCGATCAGGCGCGCGGCGCTGTTATAGCCGACGCGAAGCTGGCGTTGCAGCCAGCTGGTCGAGGCTTTCTGGTTTTCGAACACCAGCTGGCACGCCTTGCGGAAGAGTTGCGCGTCGGGGCTGTCGTCGCCCAGGTCCACGCCATCGAGTGCGAAGCTGCCTTCTTCCGGTTCCTCGGTAACGGCCTGGATATAGTCGGGCTGGCCCTGCGCGCGCCAGTGATCGGCGACGACGCGGACTTCATCGTCGGACACGAACGGGCCGTGGACGCGCATCAACCCCTTGCCGCCGTGCATATAGAGCATGTCGCCCTTGCCCAGCAATTGTTCGGCGCCCTGTTCGCCCAGAATCGTGCGGCTGTCGATCTTCGACGTTACAAAGAAGCTGATCCGGGTCGGCAGGTTGGCCTTGATGACGCCGGTAATGACGTCGACCGAAGGGCGCTGGGTCGCAAGGATCAGGTGGATACCGGCCGCGCGCGCTTTCTGCGCCAGACGCTGGATCAGGAATTCGACTTCCTTGCCAGCGGTCATCATGAGGTCCGCCAGTTCGTCCACCACGACCACGATCTGGGGCAATGGCTGGAAATCGAGCTGTTCTTCCTCATAGATCGGCTTGCCGGTTTCGGGGTCATAGCCGGTCTGGACCCGTCGGCCGAGCGGCTTGCCCTTGGCCTTCGCCGCGCGGACCTTTTCGTTGTAATTGGCCAGGTTGCGGACGGAGATGGACGCCATCATGCGATAGCGGTCCTCCATCTGCTCGACCGCCCATTTGAGCGCGCGGATCGCCTTTTGCGGTTCCGTCACGACCGGGGAGAGGAGATGCGGAATATCGTCATAAGTCGACAGTTCCAGCATCTTGGGGTCGATCATGATCAGGCGCAGCTGATCCGGGGTCATGCGGTAAAGCAGCGACAGGATCATGGCGTTGAGGCCGACCGACTTGCCCGATCCGGTGGTGCCCGCGATCAGCAGATGGGGCATGGGGGCAAGGTCGGCGATGATCGGTTCGCCGGAGATATTCTTGCCCAATATGATCGGCAGCGTGCCTTCGCCGCCAAATTGTTCGCTGGTGATCAGTTCGCGGAAGGACACGCCTTCGCGATGGGCGTTGGGCAGTTCGATGCCGATGACGGTGCGGCCCGGAATCGTCGCGACGCGGGCGGAGAGCGCCGACATATTGCGGGCGATGTCGTCGGCCAGCGCGATCACCCGGCTGGCCTTGATACCGGGGGCTGGTTCCAGTTCATACATGGTGACGACGGGGCCGGGGCGAACCTCGACGATATTGCCCTTCACATGGAAGTCGTCGAGCACGGATTCGAGCAACCGGGCATTGCGCTCCAGCGCCGCCTTGTCGATCTTGCCGCCCTGGCTGACGGGAACCGGGTTGAGCAGGTCGGGCGACGGCAGCGAGCTGTGGCCGAACAGGTCGTCCTGGCTGACCGGGGCCATGGGCCGCTGGGCCGGTGCGGGCTTGGGCGTCTGGATGGTGATGGGCGGCTTGGGTTCGTTCGACACGGTCTTGCGCGGGGCGATGACCCGTTCGCCGATCACTTCGTCCTCATCGTCATCCTCAGCGCTGCTGCCGGCAAGGCCGAGGCTGGGCCGGGGCAGGCTGAGCCTGGGCAGGGTCGGGCGACGGAGCGCAAGGATCGGCTTTTCCAGCGCCAGGCTGCGATAGCAGGCGAACAGGCCGCCGATCATGGCGAGGATGACGATAGCGCCGATGATCCACGGCTGCGCCACCGGCACCTGCGTAGTCAGGCTGATGATCCCCTTGGCCGTGACGAGCGCGATCACCCCGCCCCAGCCAGCGGGCAGGCCAACCAGCGGATTGCTCTGAAACAGGGCCAGCGCGATCCCGATCAGGATGATGCCAAACAGGCACTGGCCAAACTGGCCCTTCCACGCGCTCATATCCTGATCGCCCCAAAGGCGGCGCGCGGTAATCGCCATCAGCGGCAGGATCAGCGCTATGGGCACGCCCAGCAGCCAGAGCAGGAAATCTGCGGTCCAGGCACCAGGCGCCTGCATGACATTGGCGACATGATCGCCCGCCACGGTGTTCATCGACGGGTCGCTGGGCGTATAGCTGAGCAGTGCCAGCGCCAGGAACAGGGTCGCCAGCATCAGCGCGATCGCCCCGATCAGCGCACCGCTGCGAAGCAGGCTGCGCTTGAGCATTTCGCGCCATTCGGGCGTGCGCTTCACTGTGCGGCTGACAGCCATCTTAACCCCATGTCCCCCAAATGTTCCGTTTGCGCACATTGCGCCGAGCGGGGAGTCGGCGTCAAGGGTGCGCGCCCACGGCTCGTCCCGCCCGATCCGTAACATTCCGTATGGCGAACGGGGTTGGCGGCAGGGCAGGAACAGACCCGAAAGGAATGTGCCATGATCGCCGAATATTTCCCCACCGTGGTTGCCCTGTCGCTGGGCGCCTTTGCCGCCATGCTGATTTTCGTCAGCGTCGAGGACGCGATCAAACGCTGATCGCTGCCGTGGCGGCAAGCGCGCGCAGGGCTTCCCCATCGAGCCGCTGGACCGTCCATTCATCCATCGGCTGCGCGCCGATCGCGCGGTAGACCGCGATGGCTGGCGCGTTCCAGTCCAGCACTGACCATTCCAGCCGGGCGCAGTCGCGTTCCAGCGCGATCTGCGCCAACCGCGCAAGCAACGCCCTGCCCGCGCCGACGCCGCGCGATTCGGGCTGGACGAACAAATCCTCCAGATAAAGTCCCGGTCGCCCTTCAAAGGTCGAAAAATTGTGGAAGAAAAGCGCGAAGCCGATGGCTGCGCCGCCCGATTCCGCCATCAGCACTTCAGCCATGGGACGCGGGCCGAACAGATAATGCGTGAGCGTCGCCGGGTCCGCCTTCACCGCATGGGACAGCTTTTCATAGTCCGCCAGCGCGCGGATGAAGCCGATGATCATGTCGATGTCGTCCGGCATAGCGGGGCGGATGGTCAGGGTCATTCAGGCAGTTCCCGGTTCGACATGGGCAATGGCGGCCCGCTTGCCGCGCGCGGTGATCAGGCAGGCGGCGATGATAAGGGCCGCGCCCGCCACGGTGGTCAGCGTCAGCCGCTCGCCAAAGGCCAGCCAGCCGACAACGGCTGCCCAGAGAAAGGCGCTATATTCGACCGGGATCAGCCGCTGCGCCTCCGCGCGCGCATAGGCCCAGGCCAGTGCGGCAAGCGAGGTGAAGGCAAGACCCGCCGCCAGCAGGATCAGCGGTATGGCTGACGGAACTGGCAGTCGCGCGTAAAAAGGCGCGCCGATGGCGAACACGCCCAGCATCACAAGATGCTGGAAGAAGGCGACCTCGATCGGCGAGGCGCGCTGCGCCTGCTGACGTTGCAGGATGAGGTTCCAGGCGAAGAGCACCGCCGACGCCAGCACCGCCAGCGCGCCAAGCAGGGCGCCGCGATCATAGCTGCCCTGCAAACGCCCCGACAGGATCACCCCGACCCCCAAAAGCCCCAGCAGCGACGCGAAGATCGCCTGTCGTCCGATGGTTTCGCCCAGCAGCAGGGCAGCGAGATACAGCGCGATCAGCGGCGCGATGAAGGATAGAGCGATCGCTTCGGCCAGCGGCATCCGCATGAGCGCCCAGAAGAACAAGCCGGCCATCAGCGCCACGACCGATCCGCGCAGCAGGTGCAGGCGCAATACCATGGCGTCGGGCCAGCGCTGGCGGGTCATCAGCATCAGGCCAAGCCCCAGCAGCGTCCCGGTCAGCGCCCGCCAGAACAGGGCGTTGTAGAGGCCGATGGCGAGGCTGAGGCCCTTCATCGCCGCATCCATCACGGAAAACAACGCGACGCCCATGCAGCAGACGGCAAAGGGAATGAGAAATGCGCGCGATGACGACATGGCGGCTGTGATGCCCGGCGCTATTCCGCCGCCTCGGCCTTGCCTGCGTCGGTCATGTCGGATTCGGCGCTGGCCGCCTCGATCTCGGCGGCCTTGGTCTCGACCAGTCGGACGATGTGGTCGATCATATTTTCGTCCTGGATGGTGTGGTCGGTGACGCCCGACAGATAGACCATATGCTTGCCATTGCCGCCGCCGGTCAGGCCGATGTCGGTCTCGCGGGCTTCGCCGGGACCGTTGACGACGCAGCCCAGGACCGAAAGCGAGAGCGGCGTGTGAATATGCTGGAGCCGTTCCTCAAGCGCCTGGACCGTGCGGATGACGTCGAATCCCTGTCGCGCGCAGGAGGGGCAGGAGATCACCTTGACCCCACGGGTGCGGATGCCGAGCGATTTGAGAATCTCATAGCCGACCCGCACTTCCTCTTCCGGTTCGGCGGACAGCGAAACGCGGATCGTGTCGCCGACCCCGGCCCAGAGCAGGTTGCCGATGCCGATCGCGCTCTTGACCGTACCGCCGATCAGCCCGCCGGCTTCGGTGATGCCAAGGTGCAGCGGACAATCGACCGCATCGGCCAGTTGCATATAGGCAGCGACCGCCAGGAACACGTCGCTGGCCTTCACCGCGACCTTATATTCATGAAAATCCTGGTCCTGCAGCAGCTTGATATGGTCGAGCGCGCTTTCGACCAGCGCTTCGGGGCAGGGTTCGCCATATTTTTCGAGGAGGTCGCGCTCCAGGCTTCCTGCGTTGACGCCGATGCGAATGGCGCAATTGTTCGCCTTTGCCGCGTCCACCACTTCCTTGACCCGCGCGGACGAACCGATGTTGCCGGGGTTGATGCGCAGGCAGGCCGCGCCCGCATCGGCGGCTTCAAGCGCGCGCTTATAGTGGAAATGAATGTCGGCCACGATCGGCACGCGCGCGGCGCGGACGATCTGCTTAAGCGCTGCGGTCGATTCCTCATCGGGGCAGGACACGCGGATGATGTCGACGCCCGCCTCCTCGCAACGGCGGATCTGGTCGATCGTGCCCTTGATGTCGTGGGTCAGCGTGTTGGTCATGGTCTGGACCGTGACCGGCGCGCCGCCTCCGACGGGCACATTGCCGACCATGATCTGGCGGCTGTTGCGCCGCGCAATGTCGCGCCAGGGGCGCAGGCCGGGATTATGGTCGGACATCTGTAAGCGGCTCCATCAATATGGAGCCGCTATAGGGATGTTTGGTGACGGTTAAAACCGTTGCTGTTTTTTGTTTCTGCCAAGCCGAAACGCGCAGCGCTGAGTCGCTGGCGCGGCCCGTCAAAAACGGACCGTCAGGGACGCGGCCAACTGGTCCGCATTGCCGCTGGCGCTCGACAGGGTCGTGGTCGTCACCGTGGCGGGTGCGGGATAATAATGATCCGGGCGAATGATATTCGCCTTTTCCACGAAGGTATGCGCGTAGCTCAGGTTCAGCGCCATTGCGGACGACATGTTCCAGGTCGCGCCACCGCTCAGCCAGACGCGGTCGCCATCGGGAACGCGGGTGGTGAGAAATTGCGGATTGGTCGGCGTGCGGTCGAACATTGTCCCCGCACGCAGGGTCAGGCGGTCGCTGACATCATATTCGCCGCCAGCGCTGACACTGTAGCTGTCATGATAATGCATTTCCTTGACCGAAGCGCCGGTGGCGGTGTTGATGGTGATCGCCCTGAACACCGACCAGTTATACCAGCGCGCGGTCAGCATCGCCCGCAATTTCGGGGTCAGCCGGTGCATCATGCTGACGGTCACGATGTCGGGCAGTTCCAGCGGGGCATTGGCGTCGAACGTGCCGTTGGCGGCGGCAAGCGGCCCCACCAGTCCCGAAATCGTCTGGTCTCCCTTCAGATTGTGGGTCATGCGCGAACGATAATGGACGCCGAAATTGGTATCGCCGGTCGTGTAGAACAAGCCCGCATTCCAGCCGACCGACAGGTCGTCCCCCTCGACCGAGGCATGGCCGTCGGCGAGCAGCGGGGACAGCTGGGGCAGCGCGTTGGTGAGCTTCACCTTGACATATTGCACGTCGACGCCGCCGCCGATGGAGAGGTTGTCGCTCAGCTTATAGGCGGCAGAGGGCTGTATATTATAGGTTTTCAGGTCGGTGTGCAGAGAATCATACCGGCCGAAATAGCTTTCGTCATAATCCAGCTTCAGACCGAAGGGGGCGTTGACGCCCAGGCCAAGCCAGAGCCGGTCGCTGACCTGTGCGGTGGCATAGAAGCTGGGAATGGGAATGACTTTGGCAAACGGGTTGCCGCCATCATTGCCGGTGACCGGCACCGATACAGGCAGGCCCGGCACGGAACGGCTCGACCCGCGATTGCTCTGCTGGGCGGTCGCCGACAGGATGACGCCGCCAACCGACGTCTGGATGCCCGGCAATTGAGTCATGGCCGATGGGTTGAAATAGATGGTCGATGGATCATCGCCCGCCGCCGCACCACCCGACAGGGCACGCCCGGTTTCCTTGGGCGATTGTTCCTGAAGATAGAAGCCGCCCGCCAGCGCCGGGACCGGGGCTGCCAGCATGCCTGACAGGAGGAAGGGAAGAAGGCGACGGCTAAACGACATGGGCGATCCTCTTTTGACTATCGTGCCGACGCCGTCACGCTGATGCGCGCACAGGTCGACTTTGCGCAGCGCGGATAGCAGCATCATGGTTAATTTCCAGTATCGGGCGTGTCCGATTCATCGCATTTACAGGTGGTTGCGTGGGTCGGGGACGGCCGGACGCTACGGCAGGCCCGCGCGGCGACTGGACAAAAAAAAGCCGCCCCGAAGGACGGCTGTATAAGTTTTAGGAGAGGATGCCTGAAAGGCGAGTTTCTTTTGCGGCGCAGCGACGATTGTTGCAAATGCGAAATATGATGGAGTGATTGCATAAAATGCAACGATGATTGCGTTGTCAGCTTTCCGTAAGGGAAAGGCGCAGGATGAGATGATAGCGATATCGAATTTTTCGGTGTCGGCTCATGCCCCCAAGCCGACGTAAGGTCGGCTGATCCCCGATTCGTGCAACTGGGCGTCGATCTGGGTGACAAGCCGCACCAGCCCCGCCTGATCATGCGATTCGGCGCGGGCGACCAACGCCGCCTGCGTATTGGAGGCCCGCAGCAACCACCAGCCATCGGCCGTACGGACGCGGGCACCATCAATGGCGTTCACATCGGCGCCCGCCCCGCGCAGCCGGGCCAGTATCTCGTCGATCACGGCGAATTTGCGATCCTCCGCCACGGGAAAGCGCAGCTCCGGCGTATTGGCAAGGTCGGGCATCGCGCCGCGCAGGTCAGTGACGCTGCGACCGGGGCGGGCGGCCCGGATCAGGCGGACAGCGGCATAGAGACCGTCGTCATAGCCATAATAATCGTCGGCGAAGAAGAGATGCCCGGTCATCTCGCCGCCCAGCGGGCTGCCAATCTGCTTCATTCTGGACTTGATATGGCTGTGGCCGGTTTTCCACATATCGGGTCGACCACCCAGCGCGGCGATGCTGTCGAACAGCGCCTGACTCGCCTTCACATCAGCGACAATCGCGGCACCGGGCCGCTTTTCCAGGACCGCCGGAACGAACAGGCCCAATAGCTGATCGCCCGCAATCACCCTGCCCTGCCCGTCTATCACGCCAAGCCGGTCGCCATCGCCATCGAAAGCCACACCGAAATCGAGTTGCTTGGCAAAGACAAGGGCGCGCAGGTCGGCCAGATTCCGTTCCTCGGAAGGATCGGGATGATGGTTGGGAAAATGGCCGTCTATGTGGGTGAAGAGCAGATGATGCTCACCGGGCAGGCGCTGCACCAGCTGCTCGACCACTTGCCCGGCCGCGCCATTGCCCGCGTCCCAGCCGATGCGCCAGCCGCAGCCGTCAAAACCCTCGATCAGCCGATCGACATAGCGGTCGATGATCGAGACGCTCCGGCTCTGGCCAAAGCCGTCGTCCCAGTCGCCCGCCGCCGCCATGACGCCCAGTTGCCGGATGGCTTCGCCGAAAAAGGGCGCATGGCCCTGCACCAGCTTGAAGCCATTTTGATCGCCGGGATTATGGCTGCCGGTTATCTGAATGGCGCCGTCCACCTGGCCGACCATTTCGGCATAATAGAGCATCGGGGTCGGTCCCACCCCGATGCACAGCACGTCGATGCCGCTGGCGCACAGCCCGTCGACCAGCGCCTCTTCCAGCATGGGTGAACTCAGCCGCCCGTCATAGCCCACGGCGATGCGCGATCCCCCTGCCCGCGCGATGACCGTGCCGAAGCTGCGCCCCAGCGCCCAGGCGTCGGCAGCGTCCAGCGTTTCGCCCACCGTGCCGCGCATGTCATAGTCGCGCAGCAGCGTCGGATCGAACCAGTGGGTCAACGCTCCGCCTGATGACGAAGCAACAGGTCGCGGGCAGCGTTGATCTGGGCCGCCAATGCCTCCGTCCCACCCTTGTCGGGATGGACCGAGGCGATCAGGCGGCGATGGGCGGCGCGGATCATGTCCGCATCGGCATCGGGCGCGACGCCCAGCAGGGCGCGGGCCTGGGCAATATCCTGCGGCGGCAGGGGCTTGGGCGTGGCGGTCCTGCCCTTGCGGAGCAGCTTGCCCTGCCCTGCGAAAAACAGCGCCGCGCCGATCAGCATGGGCGCGCCGATCACCGGCTTGCCCTTGGCCGACAGCACGGCGCCCACCAGCGCCGCCCCCAGCGCCATTCCGTCCTTTGCGCTCATGCGTTGCAGCCTTCCTGTCCAGATCAGCCAGCCCGCAAGGCCCGCCAGCAACAGCGCAAGCCAGCCCATCAAGCCGCGCCGATCAAGTCCATGGAGCCGACGCCGCTGCGTTCGGGAAGCGCCAGGCCCGCCACCATTTCGCGCAACTCCTGCCGCGCGGCGATGTGGCTGACGCCCAGTTCGCCCAGATGCCCCTTGTCCAGCAAGGTCAGGCCGGACGGGAACAGTTCGCGGAAGATCACGCGTTCCGACAGGCCCGGAATGACGCGGAAACCGACGCGGCGGGACAATTCCATCAGCGCGTCGCCGACCCGTTTCTTGTTGCGGGCATCCTGATGCTGGACGCGGTTGCGCAGCACGACCCAGTCGATCGACACGCCATCGGCCTTGGCCCTGGTCTTGCGCGCTTCAAAGATGAGTTCGGAATAGAAGGACAGGCGCTTGACCTTGAAACTTTCCGCATCGACCTGCCCGATCAGGTCGAAATCGACGAAACTGTCGTTCATCGGCGTGACCAGCGTGTTGGCGCGGGCGGCCATGTGGCGGGCGAACAGATCGTCGCGGCCCGGCGTGTCGACGATCAGGAAATCTGCGTCCTGCGACACGGCGGCGGCTTCGGATTCCAGCGCGTCGATACTGTCGCCCTTCAACACCGTAAAGCTGGGCGCGACCAGTTCGATGCCGCGACGGCGCGCGGTTTCTGCGCGGTTTTCCAGATAGCGCGTGACGGTGCGCTGGCGCGGATCGAGGTCGATCATGCTGACGCGGTGGCCCAGCGCCGTCAGCGCGATCGCGGTGTGAACGGCCGTGGTCGATTTGCCGGTTCCGCCCTTTTCATTGGCGAACACGATGAGATGTGGCTGCGAATTGGCCATTGGACCCCTGATAACCCCGTTATTGTCGCAATGATTCTTGACCGTCCAGCGACTGCGCGCCTAGCAGGACGTCCTTGTCACCCCTGCCCTTATCGGAGCCGTTCCTCCCGTGCAAACTCTGTCTGACCTGCCAGCGCTGCGCGCTGCCATCGCCGCGCTGAAAAGCGACGGGAAGCCGCTGGCGCTGGTGCCGACCATGGGCGCATTGCATGACGGGCATATGGCATTGGTCGAGGAAGCGCGGCGGCACGGGCGGCATGTCGTCGTGTCGATCTTCGTCAATCCCAAGCAGTTCGGCCCGAACGAGGATCTGGCCGCCTATCCGCGGCGCGAGGCGAAGGACGCGCAGATGCTGTCCGCCGCCGGGGTGGACATTTTATGGGCGCCCACTGTCGACGTCATGTATCCGGCAGGCTTTGCCACCAATATCAGCGTCAGCGGCGTCAGCGAAGGATTGGACGGCGCGGCGCGGCCGGGTCATTTCGATGGCGTGGCGACGGTGGTGACCAAATTGTTCAACCAGGTCCGGCCCGACGTCGCGATATTCGGCGAGAAGGATTATCAGCAACTGGCGGTCATCCGGCAGATGGTGGCCGATCTGGATCTGGGCATAGAGATTATCGGGCTGCCAACCCAGCGGGCGCAGGACGGCCTGGCCCTGTCATCGCGCAACGCCTATCTGAACGATGAGGAGCGCAAGGCGGCGCTGGCCTTGCCGCGGGCGCTGGGCGAGGCGAAGCGGCAGATGGAAAAGGGCGGATCGGTCGAGGAGGCTCTGACGCGAGCGGGCGCGACGCTGATCGCCCAGGGCTTTGATCCGGTCGACTATGTGATGTTGTGCGATGCGGTGACGCTGGAGCCGATGCATGTGCTGGACCGCCCGGCCCGGCTGCTGGGCGCCGCCAAGCTGGGCAGGACGCGGCTCATCGACAATATCGCCGTCGATCCAGCCTAGATACTATCTCAACCGGATCAAAGTGAAGTCATTCCGCTTAACTTCGCACTTTTCCCGGTGAATCGGACATTTTATTGCGCCGGGCTGATCCTATCGGAAAGTGACCAGGGGATAATAGCAGCACAGACCGGTGTAGGACAGACGACCCCTCCCCTACTCAAAAAGGCTTCACGATCACGGCGATGACGATGACTGCGGCGGCGATGCCGGGGACTTCGTTGAACAGGCGCAACTGCCTGTCGGTCAGGGTGCGCTGTCCCTTGGCCAGTTTCCTGGCATAGCCAGCGATACAGCCATGATAGGCCGACAGGCCCAGCACGAAGAGCAGTTTGAGGTGGAACCAGCCAAAGCTCCACGCGCCAATCTCCACCATCAGCATCAGCCCGAAAATCCAGGTCAGCGCAAGCGAGGGGTTGAGGATGATCTTGAGCAGCCGCTTTTCCCGATCGATCCATTTGCGATCCTCGTCCGATCCCGGCGCGCTTTCCTGATGATAGACGAAGAAGCGCGGCATCATGAACAATCCCGCCATCAGGAAGATGACGAAAATCACATGGGCAGCCTTCACCCAGAGATAAGCGGCACCAAGATAAGCCATCAGACGCCCTTTCCGTTGCGGACATAGGCGATCAGCGCCTCGACATGCGCGATCGGCGTGTCGGGGAGGATGCCATGGCCCAGATTCATGATGTGCGGCCGGTCGGCGAAGGCCGCGCGGATATTGTCCACCGCCTGTTCGACGGCCTGCCCGCCCGCGATCAGCGCCAGCGGATCGAGATTGCCCTGTACGGCCAGCCCCTTTGGCAGGACGCGGTTGGCCCAGTGGGGATCGACCGTTTCATCCACGCCGATCGCATCGACCCCGGTGCCAGCGGCATAATCGGCGAGCTTCGCGCCTGCGCCCTTGGGGAAGCCAATGATCGGGATAGCAGGATGCAGCGCCTTCAACTTGCGCACGATCGCGGCGTTGGGCTGGATCACCCAGCGGTCGAACTGAAGCGGGGCCAGGCTGCCGGCCCAGCTGTCGAACAATTGCACCGCTTCGACCCCGGCATCGATCTGGCCCGACAGATAGGTGACCGTCGCATCGACAATGGCATCGATCAGCGCGCCAAAGCGGACAGGATCGCCATAGGCGAGGCGACGGGCCGCGCCCTGATCCTTGCTGCCCTGCCCTGCGACCATATAGGTGGCGATGGTCCAGGGGCTGCCTGCAAAGCCCAGGAAGGTGACGGAAGGGTCGAGCGCTGCCTTGACCTGCCGGACCGTCTCATAGACCGCGTCGAAGCGGCTGAAATCGGGTTTGAGGGCGGCAAGGTCGGTTTCAGCGAGGATGGGCGCGAGACGCGGGCCTTCGCCAGCCTCGAACCACAGATCCTGTCCCATGGCGTAGGGGACGATCAGAATGTCGGAAAAGAGGATCGCCCCGTCAAAGCCGAACCGGCGCAGGGGTTGCAGAGTCACTTCGGCAGCGGCGGCGCTGTCATAGACGAGTTCGAGGAATCCGCCCTTGTCAGCCCGCAGCGCGCGATATTCGGGCAGGTAGCGCCCGGCCTGGCGCATGAGCCACATGGGCGGCACGGCCGGACGGTCGCCAGAGAGGACGCCAAGCAGAGGCTTGGTAGCAAGGACCGGCGGCGCGTCGAGGCTCATCTATTCTCTCTTAATATAGGATTCAGAAGGATGATGGAGATAGTAGGGACGTTGGCAGCGGGGTTTATGCGCTGTGCCCGGATTTGCCAACAGCTTGACTCCCCTGCCTGACGCTTTGCCGTCCGAGTCAGCCGCTCTATCCCCGTTATCCACAGCCTGTGGATGAAATTATCGGTCTGTTGGGGGTCTGTGGATAAGATTCCGGGCTTCGTGGACGAAGCGAAAGGCGGGATTTTGTCCCCAACTCCTCCCTTGCTTTATCCACAGCCTGCCCACACAGATATGGGCCATGTCGCGCATCCACCTGCACCTTCTGTCGGACTCCACCGGTGAAACGCTGGAGAATATAGCCAAGGCCGCGATCGGCCTGTTCGAAAATGTGGAAGCGATCCGGCACTTCTGGCCGATGGTGCGCTCCGAAGTCCATCTCGACCGGATCATGCAGGAAATCGCGGCCAATCCGGGGCTGGTGCTGTTCACGCTGACCAACCATATGTTGCGGCGGCGGCTGGAAACGCGCTGCAGGGCGCTGGGCCTGCCCCATGTCGCCGCATTGGACAGCGTGGCAGACGCGCTGTCCAACATATTGGGGCAGGAAACGCGGACCCGGCCGGGGCGCAAACATATATTGGACGAAGCCTATTTCGCCCGGATCGAGGCGATCCAGTTTACCATCGCCCATGATGACGGCGTGGGCCATGAAAATTGGGAGGAGGCCGACATCGTGCTGGCGGGCGTGTCGCGCGCGTCCAAGACGCCGACGTCGATCTATCTTGCCAATCGCGGTTACAAGACCGCCAACATCCCGCTGGTGCCGGAATCCCCGCCGCCCAAAAGCCTCTATAGCCTGAAGCATCCGATGATCGTCGGCTTGACGGTCAGCCCGGATCGGCTGATCCAGATCCGGCGCAACCGGCTGCTCTCGCTCAATCAGGCGCCGGAAACCGCCTATGTCGACAATGAGAAGGTGCAGGAGGAACTGGCCTTTGCCCGGCGCATGTTCGCCGACAATGGCTGGCCGGTGATCGACATGACGCGCCGGTCGATCGAGGAAGCGGCCGCGGCGATCATCAACCTGTTCAACGACCATGTTCTGGATGAAGGGGCGGCATCATGATCGTGCTCGCGTCGCAAAGCGCAAGTCGCCGGGCGCTGCTGGAGGCGGCGAAGATAGAGTTTGAAGCGCTTTCGCCCGGCGTGGACGAGGAGGCGGCCAAGGAGGCGTTGCGCGCCGACGGGCTGGACGCGCGGGCGCTGGCCGATGCGCTGGCGGAATTGAAGGCGCTCAAGGTTTCGCGCCGGGTGCCGGGCGGGCTGGTGCTGGGGTGCGACCAGACGCTAAGCCTGGATGATGGCAGCATGATCGACAAGGCGGTCGACCGGGCGGACGCAGCGCGGATACTGCGCCTGCTGTCCGGGCGGGTGCATCATCTGCACAGCGCAGCGGTGATCGTGCTGAACGGCGAACCGATCTGGCGGCATGTCGAGCGAGTGCGGATGACGGTGCGGCCATTGTCCGACGCCTTCATCGACGCCTATCTGGAGAGCGATTGGGAGGAATGCCGCTGGTGCGTGGGTTGTTACCGGATCGAGGGGCCGGGGGCGCAGCTGTTCAGCAAGGTGGAGGGCAGCCAGTTTGCGATTCAGGGCTTGCCGTTGCTGCCCCTGCTTGACTTTCTGCGCGTGCGCGGCGTTCTGGCGGCATGACCGACACGCTCCCCTATGCCGAAGTGATTGGCGACCCGATCACGCACAGCAAATCGCCGCTGATCCATAATTTCTGGCTGAAAGCGCTGGATATAGAGGCGGAGTATCGCAAGACGCATGTGACGCCCGACGGGCTGGCCGCCTATTTCCTGCAACGGCGCGCCGATCCCGACTGGCTGGGCTGCAATGTCACCCTTCCGCACAAGATTGCGGTGATGGACTATACCGACGATCCGGGCGGGGTGCGCGCGCGGATCGGGGCGATGAATACGATCGCCAGCGAAACCGGCGGGCCGCTGATCGGCACCAATACCGATGCGGGCGGCTTCCTCCAGCCCCTGCTGCGCGACAAATGGAAAGGGCAGAGCGCCGTGCTGATCGGCGCGGGCGGCGCGGCGCGGGCGATCCTGTTTGCGCTGTCGAGCCTGGGCGTGGCCGACCTGACCGTCATGGTGCGCGATGTCGCCAAGGGGCAGGCCTTGTTCGACCGGGCGGGGCTGAAAGGTCGTGTCATCGGCATGACCGATCCGCTGCCGGCCTGCGACCTGCTGGTCAACAGCACGTCGCTGGGGATGGTCGGCCAGCCGGTGCTGGACCTGGACCTTACCCCCCTGCCCGCCAGCGCGACCGTTTACGACATTGTCTATGCGCCGCTGGAAACGGACTTGCTGAAGGCGGCGCGGGCGCGGGGTCTCAAGACGCTCGACGGGCTGGAGATGCTGATCGGGCAGGCGGCGCTGGCCTTTGACATCTTCTTCGATGCGCAGGCACCGCGCGAGCTGGACGAGCAATTGCGCGCGTTGCTGCTGGCGGCGGACTGACGGATAGCGTCATGAAGATTTACGGCCTGACCGGATCGATCGGCATGGGCAAGTCCGCGGTCGCGGCGATGTTCCGGCGGGAGGGCGTGCCCCTGTTCGATGCCGATGCGCAAGTCCATCGGCTGCAAGGGCCGGGCGGCGCGCTGATTCCCGCGATCGAGGCGCGCTTTCCCGGCACGACCGGACCCGATGGCGTGGACCGGGCGAAACTGGGCGCGGCTGTCTTTGGCCATCCCCATGAACTCAGGGCGCTGGAAGCGATCGTCCATCCGGCGGTGCAGGCGGCGCGGCGCACGTTCCTGCAACGGCACCGTTCGCGCCGTTTCGTGATTCTCGATGTACCGCTGCTGTTCGAGACCCATGGGCACAAGCGGCTGGCCGGCGTCATCGTCGTCACCGCGCCGGCGTGGAAACAGCGCAAGCGGGTGCTGGCGCGGCCGGGCATGACGCCCGCCAAATTCCGCCGGATCGTCCATCTCCAGACCCCCGACGCGGAAAAACGGCGGCGGGCCGATCATATCATCCACACCGGCACGACCTTTACCCAGACTCGCGCGCAGGTGCGGCGTCTGGTCGCTTGCCTTGGGGCAAAGATAGGCCGATAAGGGTTTGCCCAAGAGTCGATATGAAGAGGGCGATGCGCGAGATTATTTTCGATACCGAAACGACCGGATTCGATCCGGCCTCCGGCGACCGACTGGTCGAGATCGGCTGCATCGAACTGATCAATCGCGTGCCAAGCGGGCGGACCTTCCATGCCTATTACAACCCGCAGCGCGACATGCCTGCGGCGGCCGAGGCGGTGCATGGCCTGTCGTCGATTTTCCTGAAGGACAAGCCGCTGTTCGCCAGCGGCGTGGACGAACTGCTCGCCTTTCTGGAGGATAGCCCGCTGGTCGCGCATAATGCGCGCTTCGATTTCGGCTTCCTGAACCATGAATTGCGGCTGTGCGGGCGGCCCGACGTGTCGATGACGCGGATGATCGACACGGTGGCGATCGCCCGGACGCTGCATCCGGGCGCTAAGCACAGCCTGGACGCGCTCTGCACCCGATACGGCATCGATCGCAGCCATCGCATCAAGCATGGCGCGCTGCTGGACGCCGAATTGCTGGCGCAGCTTTACATCGAACTGACCGGCGGCCGTCAGATCGGCCTGGGTCTTGCACAGGAGGAGGAAAAAGCAGCCATCGACGGGGAACTTGGCGCTGGCGCCATGGTTCGCCCTGTTCGTCCCGCGCGCGTTTTTGCAGCGAGCGCGGTGGAGCTGGAACGGCATGGCAGGTTCATCGCGACCCTGGACAAGCCGATCTGGCTGGAGGAGGCGCTGGCGGGCTGACACAAAGGCCCGTGTCCGTGCCTCCAGTTTATCCGGGCCGCTTCCTGCGACCCGGCAAGAATAAGGAGAAGGCATATGGATATTCGTGTTTCCGGGCATCAGGTCGACACGGGCGATGCGCTCAAGCAGCATGTCGCAGACCGCATGGAGGCGATGGCCGAGAAATATTTTTCCCGCACGATTTCGGCCCATGTGACCTTTCGACCCGCGCCGCACGGCGCCTTCCACTGCGACATCATCTGTCATGTGATGACCGGCCTGATCCTGAAGGGAGCAGGCGAGGCGCAGGAGGCGCATCCGTCCTTTGACCAGGCGGCGGACCGGATCGAAAAGCAGCTGCGCCGCTATATGCGCCGCCTGAAGGACCGGCACAGCCAAGCCAGTGCGGCCGAAGCGCAGCGGGTCAGCAGCTTGAGCGTCGATGATATTGACGGGGCGGGCTACACCATCTTCGCCTCGCCCGCGGACGAGCAGGAGGAGGTCGAGGATTCCCCGCTGATCGTTGCGGAAACGCGCGTCGATATTCCCGAAGCCAGCGTGTCCGACGCGGTGATGATGCTGGACCTGCGCAACACCAATGCGCTGCTGTTCGTCAATGCCGGCACCGCGGCCTACAACATGGTCTATCGTCGCCATGACGGGACCATCGGTTGGGTCGAACCGCGCATGACGGCGCGCTGAACCAGCCAGTCGCCATGGGCCGCCTGTTGACCTGATGGTGCAGGCGGCTTATGGGGCCGGGCTTTCTATTCCCCGATCACCGCGCATCTAGACCCCAGGCTGAGCGCGGCTCGGCTGGTTCGGACAGACCATGGTTGATTTCCACGACATCGTTTCAGCGGACGCGCTCGCCACCGGCCTGACGGTAAACGGCAAGAAGCAGTTGTTCCAGAAGATCGCGACGCTCGCGGCCTGCGCCTATGGGCTGGACGCCGACGAGGTTGGCGACGCGCTGTTCGAGCGGGAACGGCTGGGTTCGACCGGATTTGGCGGCGGTGTCGCCATTCCCCATGCCAAGATTGCCGGGCTGGACCGAATGTGCGGGCTGGTCGTGCTGCTCGATCCGCCAGTGCCGTTCGATGCGGTCGACGATGCGCCGGTCGACATCGTCTTTGCACTGCTGTCGCCGGTCGATAGCGGAGCGGAACATCTCAAGACGCTGGCGCGGGTGTCGCGCTATCTGCGTGACGATAATCAGGTCGCGCGGTTGCGCGGGGCCAAGTCGGACGCGGCGCTGCACGCGCTGCTGGCCGGTGGCGGGGCGCGTGACGCTGCCTGAGGCAGGCACGCCCGCAAGCGGCGAGACCGCGCATTTCCGTGCGCTGGAAAATCTCTATCGCTCCGCGCCGATCAACCGGCTGTTCCGGTCGGATATCGCGATTCAGGAACCGGGGCGTTGCATCATCGATTTCGATGTCGATGAAAGCCAGTTTCATGCCGCCGGCGCGGTCCACGGCACCGTCTATTTCAAGATGCTGGACGATGCGGCCTTTTACGCGGCCAACAGCCTGGTCAGTGACCGATTCCTGCTGACCACCGCGTTCAACCTGCTGTTCACCAGGCCAATTGCGCCGGGCCGGATTCGGGCCGAGGGACGCTGGATCAGTGGCAAGCGCCGCGTCTATGTGGCCGAGGCCAGCCTGATCGATTCCGATGGCGAGGAGGTCGGGCGCGGCACCGGCACCTTCATGCGGTCGCAATTCCCGCTGTCATCGCTGCCGGGATATGGTGGCTGAGTCGCAGGACGGCGCGCGGCTGACCAGCGCTATCCTGGTCAATGCGCTGGTGCGGCGCACCAATGCGGCTGGCGGCTTTGCCACGATCATCGTCAAGGGCGACGAAACGAGCGGCGTCATATTGGTACAAGTCCTTGAAAAGGGCAAAGAAACTGGTTTGTTCGAGCGTGTATCGAACTTTGCCGGCGGCTATGCGTTGATGCGCTGTGGACCGTCCCTGGAGGATGGCCCGGAGGCGCTCGCCACCTATGTGGCGCGTCGGCGCAGGTCGGACCCCGACCTGTGGATAATCGAACTCGATATCCCGGAAGCAGAACGGTTCGCCGCTGAAACGATCTGCTGATCGTTGACTTAGTGCAATGGTCCGTGCAGAGGCCCCGCCAACGCTGAACGCGCAGGTTGCTGCATTCGTCCAAGGGGGGCGGATTTGGTAAACACGCAGACGGGGGGCGGCCAGACGTCAAGGAATATGGGTATAAGACGACGTCCAAGGCCAAGAACCGCACGTTTTTGAGTCATAATGAGTTTTCGATTGAGGGCCGCGATCATCGTGGCATTTGCGCTGTCCGCTACAGCGGCCGTGACCGCTTCCGACATGTCGATCGCCGGTGAGTCGATCCATTCGGTAGCGTCCCTGTCCAGCGGCGACGCGCTGACGACAGCGCCTGCGGCCGCACAGAAGCCCGCAATCACTTTTGCCGCGCCGCGCGAAATCGTGCAGCCGCTGGCTTCGGCCTCCAAGGCCGATCTGACCTATTCCACCGAATCCGACATGCAGGCGAGCAGCCTGGCCGCGCTGGTCGACGCCCATGGCGACGCCGAAGCCGTGGACGGCGACATGAAATGCCTGGCCGGAGCGGTCTATTTCGAATCCAAGGGCGAAAGCCTGGAAGGCCAGCTGGCCGTGGCACGGGTGATCATCAACCGCGCCAAATCGGGCCGCTTTGCCGACAGCCTGTGCGGCGTCGTCTATCAGCCCAGCCAGTTCAGCTTCGTGCGCGGGCACGGGATGCCGCCGATCCGCATCGAAAGCAACGCCTGGCGCGAGGCCGTCGCCATCGCCCAGATCGCCATGGACGACAGCTGGAACAGCCGGGCCGAAGGCGCCCTTTTCTTCCACGCCCGCCGCGTTTCGCCGGGCTGGGACAAGGCCAAGCTGGCGATGATCGACAATCATATCTTCTATCGTTGAGCGACGGCGCGCGATTGGCGCGCTTCCTTTGGGGTGGATCATGAAAAGGCCGGTTCGGGTTCTACCGAATCGGCCTTTTCTTTTGTTCCTGACTTGTTCTAAAGTCGCGCCATGAGTAGCGCCCCGATCGAAAGCTGTTCCCCATTGACCGACGGCACTGCGCTGGCGGTGGCGCGGGGGACGTTGCGGCTGTTTTTCCGCCACGACATGAGCGGCATAATGGAAGTGCCGCTGCCCAACGGGCGGCGCGCCGACATCATGGCGATCGACGGGGCGGGGCGGCTGACGATCGTGGAGATCAAGTGCAGCCGGGCGGACTTGCTGGGCGACATGAAATGGCCCGATTATTTCGACTATTGCGACCGCTATTATTGGGCAGTGCCGATGGGGTTCGACCTGTCGCTGTTCGACAGTGAATCGCTGTGGCCCGCGCGCACCGGCCTGATCGTCGCGGATCAATATGACGCCGAACTGGTCCGTCCCGCGCCGATCGAGCCATTGGCCGCGGCCCGGCGCAAGGCGGAGACATTACGCTTTGCCCGGCGGGCGGCGCGGCGGCTGACGGCGATCAACGATCCCGATCATGCGGCCGAGATCGGCTGGTAGGCCGGGCTTTAGCTCAGAATACCGGACCCTGCACCGGGCCTTTGGGCGTGGTGCTGGTCTTGGCGGCGGCGAGCGCTTCGGCAAGGCCGGGCGTGCGGTTGTCCCGGTTGGCATAGTCGCGGGCGGACATGCCGGCGATGGAATCGCGCTTGTCGGGATCGGCGCCCTGCGCCACGAGCAGCCGGACCAGCCCCAGATCGCGCAGTTGCACCGCGCGGATCAGCGGGGTTTCGCCGCTGCCATTGGTTTTGTCCACCTGCGCGCCGCGCGCGATCAGCGTGCGTGCCCCCTCTTCGAAACGGCCCTGCACCGCCTTCATCAGCGGGGTGTTGCCTTCATTGTCGGCCAGATTGGGGTTCGCCCCCTTGGCCAGCATGAAGGCGAGCCAGGTGGCGTCGCGCCGGGCGATGATGATGTGCAGCGCGGTCTCACCCGATGTGACGTCACGGCTGTTGACCACGGTGGAGCCGGGCTTTTGCAGCAGGTCGGTGACCTTCTGCCCGTCGGCATCCTTCACGGCCTTCAGGAAATTATAATTGTCGGAAAATTGCGCCTGCGCGGCGACCGGGGACAGCAGCGCCAGCGTCAATGCGGCGGCGCGCCCCAGACCCATCCATGCGCTCAACCCGGTCTTGCTCATCATCTGCCCCGTATCATTTGCAAATCGGCCCATAGCAAGGCATGGCTGGCGGCACCATGAACAAAGCAAAGATTGCGATCGCCCTGCCGCTGCTGGCCCTGCTGGCTGCGTGCAATATGGGGACGGACGGGAACGCATCAAGCGGCGATAGCGCGCAGGGCGAACTGGCGGGCGCGCGGATCGGCGCGCCTTTCACCCTGACCGATCAGGATGGCAAGCCCAGAAGCTGGGACGATTTCAAGGGCCAGTATCGCCTGGTCTATTTCGGTTACACCTATTGCCCGGATGTCTGCCCGGTCGACCTGCAACGCATCATGCAGGCGTTCAGCCAGTTCGAAAAGGCGCAGCCCGCGCTGGCGGCGAAGGTCCAGCCGATCTTCATCAGCGTCGATCCGGCGCGCGATACCCCCGCGGTCCTCAAACCCTATGTCGCGGCTTTCCACCCGCGCCTCATCGGCCTGACCGGCACGCCGGAGCAGATCGCCAGGGTCGCCAAGGATTTCGTCGTCCTCTACAATGTGGACGGTAAGCCGGGGGACAAGGATTATCTGGTCAGCCACAGCCGCACGCCATATCTGTTCGATCCCGACGGCAAGCCGGTTGCGCTGGTCCCGGTCGATGATCCGGGCACGCCGAACGTGGACGAAGGCGCGCCGGACAAGGTGCTGGCTGCCCTCAGGAAATGGGTGAAATAGGGCTTGGACTTCTGGGAAAAGCCTCTCCACACGCTGGATGCCGCCCAGTGGGAGGCATTGTGCGACGGGTGCGGAAAATGCTGCCTGCACAAGGCGGAGGATGAGGATACGGGGCATATCTACCCCACCAATGTCGCCTGCCGCCTGCTCGACCGCCATAGCGGCCAGTGCACCAGCTACAGGAACCGCCGCAAATTCGTGCCCGATTGCGTGCGGCTGACCCCGGCCAAGGTGAAGCAGATCAGCTGGCTGCCGCGCACCTGCGCCTATCGCCTGCGTGAAGCGGGCGAGCCGTTGCCCGACTGGCATTATCTGGTCTGCGGCGACCGGGAAGCGGTGCATCGCGCGCAGGAATCGGTGCGCGGCTGGACCGTGGCGGAGGCGGAAGCGGGCGACCTGGAGAATCATCTTGTCGACCGGGACATCTGATCCCGACGTCGCGATCCTGATCGACGGCGTGGCGATGCCGGTGCGGGTGCGCCGGTCCGCACGGGCGCGCGCCTACCGGCTGACGATCGACGGCGCGCGCGGCGAATTGCGCCTGTCGATGCCGGTGCGGGCGAACCTGAAGCGCGCACTGGGCTGGGCGCAGCAGCATGAAGGCTGGGTGCGTACGCAAATGGCGGCGCAACCGGCGATGACCCTGCTGGACGATGGCGCGACATTTCCGCTGGAGGGACGGGCCGTCCGCATCTGCTGGGTCGAGGGTGCGTCGCGTACGATCCGGCTGGCGGACGACCGGCTGATGCTCGGTGGGGCGGCGGAGTCTGTCAGCGCGCGGGTGCAGCGCTGGCTGGTGGCGCGGGCGCGGGCGGTGCTGGAGACCGAAACGACGGAACTGGCGCGCGAACATGGCCTGATCGTCGCGTCGGTGGGCGTGGGCGATCCGCGCAGCCGCTGGGGCAGTTGCACTTCGTCCGGTGCGATCCGCTATAGCTGGCGGCTGATCCTCTGCCCGCCCGACGTGCGCCGGTCGACCGTGGCGCATGAACTGGCGCATCTGCTGCATATGGATCATAGCGCGGCCTTTCATGCGGCACATGCGCGAATCCTTGGGGCAGACCCCCGGCCTGCGCGGGCGTGGTTGCGCGCCAACGGGGCGGGGCTGCACCGCTATCGGGCCTGAGCCGATGGCGCGCCGGAAACGCTATCTGACCGCCACCATGGCGGACGGCTATGTCAAGACGATCGGGCCGACGGCGGACCCCCTCACCCATTATTGGCGGATCGTCGCGGTGCTGGAAAATGGCAAGACGGAAGTGTTCTGGGGCCATAGCCGTTCCCTGGCCGAGGCGAAGAAGAAGCGTGGGGCAGCGGAGGACGGCGCGCGGATGCGGGGCTGGAAAAGCTATGCGTTCGAGATTGCGGAACTGGTGGAGACGGAGACAGCGCCTAAAGCCGTTCGTTTCGAGCGAAGTCGAGAAACGTAGCGCACAGGTTTCTCGACTTCGCTCGAAACGAACGGAGTTGGGTGTTTCTATCCCCGATGCGGCCACACGCCTGATCCGTCGGCGGCGCATGCATGGGCCGCATCGCGGGGATAGGGCAGGCCGCAGGCACGGCAGGTCACATAGTCGCCAACCTTGAGGCCATGGCCCACCGCCACCCGTTCATCGAACACGTAGCAATCCCCCTGCCAGCGGCTATCGCCTTCGGGCATTTCCTCCAGATAGCGCAGGATTCCGCCTTTCAGGTGGAAGACATCGTCGAAACCGCGCGCCTTGACCAGGGCGGTGGATTTTTCGCAGCGTATGCCGCCGGTGCAGAACATCGCGATCTTCGGGCTGCGCCCCTGCGCCTTCAGGTCGGCGGCGAACGCGTCGAACCAGCCGGGAAAGTCGCGAAAGGCGCGGGTGCCGGGGTCTATGGCGCGATCGAAGGTGCCGACCGCGACTTCATAGGCGTTGCGTGTGTCGATGACGATCGTGTCGGGATCAGCGATCAGCGCGTTCCAGTCGACCGGGTCGAGATGGGTGCCGGCCTGATTTGCCGGATCAAGATCGCCCACGCCCAGCGTCACGATCTCCCGCTTTACCTTCACCTTCATCCGGGCGAACGGCGCGGCCTGCGCGGTCGCATATTTGACGTCCAGATCGGCGCAACCAGGCAACTGGCGCAGATGATCGATCAAGGCCGTAATCGCGTCCGCACGGCCAGCGACCGTGCCGTTAATCCCTTCGCCCGCGACGATCAGCGTGCCGCGCATGTCGAGCGCCGTACAGAGCGTGCGCAGATCCGCCGCGATGCCCTGGGGATCATCGAAGGTGGCGAAGCGATAGAGGGCGGCGACGGTGAAAGGGTCGGGGCAAGGCGCGGTATCGGACATGGCGGCGCTATAGGCGTTCATCGGCCCTCTTGAAAGCGGGACCGCATCGGCGCATAGCCGGGCCATGGTTCCCCTTTCGTTCGCTGGTGAGGCGTTTCTGGCGCTGCCGCAGGCTGCGCTCTTCTGGCCCGCTCGCGCGGCCTTGCTGGTCGCCGACCTGCATTTCGAGAAAGCGAGCTGGTATGCGCGCTTTGGCCAGTTCCTGCCGCCCCATGACAGCGAGGCGACGCTGGACCTGATCGAGGGGCTGGTGGCGCAGACGGGCGCACGGTCGGTCTGGTCGCTGGGCGACAGTTTTCACGATGCCGATGGCGCCGCGCGGCTGGACCCGCGCGCGAGAGAGCGGCTGGTTTCCCTTACGGAAAGGCTGGACTGGACCTGGATTACGGGTAATCATGACGTCGGCGTGGCGGACATGCCGGGAGGACGCAGGCTGGTCGAGACGGAACTGGGCGGGATCATCCTGCGGCATGAAGCGCAACCGGACGATCCACGGCCTGAAATCTCCGGCCATTTCCACCCCAAATTCCGCCTGTCGGTGCGCGGACGCCATGTCGCGCGCCGCTGCTTCGTGGAGTCGTCGACAAAGCTGATTCTACCCGCGCTGGGCGCGCTGACGGGAGGGCTGGATGCGGGTCATGGAGAGATTCGGCGGGTGGTGGGACCGGGTGCGAGCGCTTTGGTCCCTGTTTCCGACCGATTGTTACGCTTTCCGTTATCGTAAAGAAACGCTACGGAAACCGGATTTTAAGCTGTTGCTGATAGGCAACAGGGTGTGAATATCACGCCACCAGACATCGCAAAAGGCGCAGAAAAGCTAGGCTCTCTTGCCTTCGCCCTGCTGTGGCATCATAAACTAGGGCAGCACCCGATACGTCGAAAAGGCGTGCGGGCAGGAGAGGAACGACCATGATGACAGACAAGAGCCTTTGGCTGACGACCGCCGGCATGATCGCATTGACGATGGCGATGCCCGCCGCCGCACAAGACACGACCGCGCCGCAAGCCGCCGTCGATCAGGACAGTGCGGAAATCATCGTGACCGCCACCCGGCGCGCGAGTCCCCTGTCCGACGTGCCGATCGCGGTGTCCGCCGTCAGCGCGCAGGCGATGCAGAATAGCGGCGCCAGCGACATCCGCACATTGAACCAGCTGGCCCCGTCGCTGCTGGTGTCATCGACCGGATCGGAAGCCAATGCGTCGGCGCGTATTCGCGGCATCGGCACGGTCGGCGACAATCCCGGCCTGGAAAGCTCGGTCGCGGTGTTCATCGACGGCGTGTATCGCTCGCGCACCGGCGCGGGCCTCAACGAACTGGGCGAGATCGAACGGGTCGAGGTGCTGCGCGGGCCGCAGGGGACGCTGTTTGGCCGCAATGCGTCGGCGGGCCTGATCAACATAATCAGCAAGGCGCCGGAAAACACGTTCAGCGCCAAGGGTGAGATCACCTACGGCAATTATGATTATTGGCGGCTGTCGGGCCGCGTCACCGGGCCGGTGGCCGATGGCATCGCGCTCAGCCTGGACGGGGTATGGTCCAAGCGTGACGGTTTCTACAAGCTGGTCGATACGGCCGGGAACAAGGTAGGCGACACCAATGACCGCGACCGTTATTTCCTGCGTGGAGAGGCGCTGATCGAGCCGAACGACGATCTGTCGATCCGTCTGATCGGCGATTATACCAATCGCGACGAAAGCTGTTGCGGCGCCGCCTATACCGAGGCGCGCGAACGGACCCCGGCGGCAGGTGGCGGATATAACACCGCGCCGTTCAACCGCATCGCCGCGATTCTGGCAGGGCAGGGCAGCGTGATCGCGGCCGACCCCTATGATCGCGAACTGACGATCACGCCGGGTCGCGACTATGTGAGCAAATTGAAGGACTGGGGCGTGTCGGGCGAGGTCAATTACGACCTGGGCGACGTGAAGCTGACCAGCATCACCGCCTATCGCGATTACAAGTCGAGCGACTATGGCGATTATGACTATAATCGCGCCGACCTGCTCTATCGCGATCCCAATACCTATCGCCAGTTCAAGACCTTCACCCAGGAATTGCGGGCGCAGGGTTCGGCCTTTGGCGACATGCTCGACTGGCTGGTCGGTGGCTATTATGCCAATGAACGGCTGACCTTGCAGGATAATATCCGCTTTGGCGCGGATTATGGCCGCTTTGCCGCCTGCCGCCTGATGGCAGGGGCTGGCGCGACGAGCAACTTCCCGGCGTCGACGCTGGCTGCCTGTGGCAGCGGGCTGGCGACCGGCGCGTTGATCACGGGCACGCAGGCGAACCTGAACGCCGGGCTGAACGCCGCCTTCCTCAACGCCGGCCTGCCAGCGCCAGTCGCTGCGGGCCAGGCGGCCGCCATCTCGACGGGTCTGGGCAACGGTCTGCGCGCGCTGGCGGCGATCCCGTCGGGCACGGGCGACATCGCGTCCATCTATCGCCAGAAGAGCGAGAATTGGGCGCTGTTCACCCACAATATCGTGCACATCACCAATCGGCTCGATCTGACGCTGGGCCTGCGCTACACGCATGAGAGCAAGACATTCTCCGCCGATTTCAACAATAACAACGCGACCTGCGCTGCATTGCAGCCCGGACTGGCGCCGATCGCGACCAACCCGTCGCTGGGCAGCGCTGCGGCGTTGGCGGGCGGCATATTGACGCTGGGATGCCTGGGCAACGGATCGACCACGCTCAATGCGCTCGACCTGAACGACAAGATCAGCGACGGCGAATTTTCCGGCACGGCGGTCCTGTCCTGGAAGGCGACTGACGACCTGATGGTCTATGGCAGCTATTCCAAGGGCTATAAGGCGGGCGGCTTCAACCTCGATCGCTTCCAGCTGGGATCGACCGGGCTGAATGTCATCCCCGCCGTGTTCGCGCCGCGCACCAACGCCGACGTGACCAGCCTGCGCTTTGCCGCGGAAAAGGTGGATTCGTTCGAGGTGGGCCTCAAATATAGCGCGCCCAAATGGAGCGTGAACCTGGCCGGCTTCCGGCAGGAGTTCAAGAATTTCCAGCTCAACACCTTCAACGGCACCAGCTTCGTCGTCCAGAATATCAATGGCTGCGACAGTGCGCTGAGCGCGGCGCGGACCTGCGCGGCGGGGGATGTCGGGCCGGGCCTGATCAGCCAGGGTGTCGAACTGGAATGGTCGGTGACCCCGGCGCGCAATTTCCGCGTGGCGGGCGGCGCAACCTATGCCGAGGCGAAATTCGCCAACCGGCTGGTGGGCAGCGGCAATGGCGCGGTCCCGCTGGACCCTGCCCTGTTCCTGCTGCCCGGCTCCATCAACAGCAACGCGCCCAAGATGGTGACGACCGCCAGCATGGCCTGGACACCCGACATCGGGACGAGCGGCCTGTCAGCGCTCTTCTATGTCGATGGCCGCTTGACCAGCGACTATAATACCGGGTCGGACCTGTTCCCCGAAAAGCGGCAGGATGGCTTTGCCATCGTCAACGCGCGCGTCGGCATTCGCGGTCCCAACCAGCGCTGGGCGGTAGAGTTCTGGGGTCAGAATATCTTCAACCAGGACTATACCCAGGTGTCGTTCAGCAGCCCGCTCCAGTCGAGCAGCCCGGCAACCTCCACCACCGGCCAGTTCGCAGCGGGCGCGCCGATGGCGAACCAGCTGATCTCCTCCTACCTCGCCGAGCCGCGCACCTACGGCATCACGCTCCGGGGGAGTTTCTAAGCATCCCCAGCCCGCTCCGGGGAACGGGGCGGGCTGGCGGGGGACGATCGCCGAACAGGGCGGTGCCGACGCGAATATCGGTCGCCCCCAGCATGATCGTGGTTTCATAATCGCTGGACATGCCCATCGACAGGCGCGGGAGGCTTTCTTCCCGCGCCATTTTTGCAAGCAGCGCGAAATAGGGGGCTGGCTCCACATCGGCGGGCGGGACGGCCATCAGGCCGAGCAGGGGAATGTCGGCGGCGCGGGCGGCGGCGATCAGCGCGGGCGTGTCGGCGATCGCGCAGCCCCCCTTTTGCGGCTCCGCACCGATATTGACCTGAACATAGCAGGGGACGCGCTTGCCCTGCGCGTCCATCGCCTTGGCCAGCGCGGTCAGCAGCGAAGGGCGATCAAGGCTGTGGATAACATCGAACAGGGCGACGGCATCGGCGGCCTTGTTGGATTGCAGCTGGCCGACGAGATGCAGGCGGATGTCGGGATGCGCCTGTCGCAGCGCGGGCCATTTCTCCTGCGCTTCCTGCACCCGGTTTTCGCCGAACACGCGCTGCCCCGCATCGATCAGCGGCTGGATGGCGGCGGCATCCTTGGTCTTGGATATGGCGATCAGGGTGATGGCGTCCGCGGTCCGGCCAGTCAGGCGGGCGGCCTTGGCGATCTCATCCTGAATGGTGGCCAGGCGGCTGGCGGCGTCCTGGGTGGCAATGCTGCTGTCTGTCGTCATGCGCGCTGCTATAGGGCAGGGTCATGACCTGTCGCCACCGCAAAAATATGCCGCTGATCTGGCTGATGACCGACGAGCGGATCGGGGAGGCGGCCTTGCTGGCGGCGGTGGCGCGATTGCCCAGGGGGCGGGCGGGAATCATCTTTCGCCATTACAGGACGGCGCCGGGCGCGCGGCGGGCGCTGTTCGATGCGGTACGGGCGATCGCGCGGCGGCGGCGGCTGACGTTGCTGCTGGCGGGGACGGCGCGGCAGGCCGCGGCCTGGGCAGCGGATGGCTGGCACGGGCGCGACGTACGCCGGGCAGCACGACCGATGCGGCACAGCGCGCCGGTGCATGACGCGCGGGAGATGGTGGCGGCGCGGCGGGGCGGGGCGGACATGGTGCTGCTGTCGCCCCTATTTCCGACACGCTCGCATCCGGGAGGGGCGAGTCTGGGGCGGGTAAGGTTTGCGAAGCTCGCGAGGGGGGCAGACATGCCCGTCATCGCGCTGGGCGGCGTGAAGCGAAAGCATGGCCGGATGTTGCGCACTATCGGCGCTGCGGGATGGGCGGCGATTGATGGGCTAGTGAGCGAGTAGGGGGGACTTTGTTGGTCTTGGATGGATTGCGGAATGGAGGGTTTGTGGGTGCAAGAACCGTAGAGGGCAGATGCCTTTCACCGTCACCCCAGCGAAGGCTGGGGTCTCTGGCGCAGATGCGCTACAGTTGGATATGGCGCGAGGCGGCTACACCTATGTCATGACCAATAAGCCAAGGGGCGTGCTCTATATTGGCGTCACAGCCGACATAGCTACGCGCGCCCAACACCATCGAAAAGGCACCGGCTCCGCCTTTTGCAAGAAATATGGGTTGACCCGCCTTGTTCTGGTCGAGCCACATGATGACATTAGGCTCGCCATCGCCCGCGAGAAGGCGCTTAAAGCCTGGAAACGCGAATGGAAAATCCGCCTTGTGGAAGAAGCCAATCCAGATTGGCGCGATATGTCAGACGTTATCTTCTGACGCTTGAGACCCCAGCCTTCGCTGGGGTGACGATGAAGGAAATGGCCGACTGACGACCTGAACGGCAGCGTAGCTGACGTCAGGATCCATTGGCGCGATCTTCACGCATAATCGCAACGCTTGCGTGAATGGATCCCGGATCAAGCCTGTCCTGAGCCTGTCGAAGGGGCCGGGATGACGGAGGGAGACGCGATCAGGCGATACGCCCGTCGCTCTTTCCCGCCAGCCTTTCAGCCGATCAGAATTTGAACACGGTGCCCAGATAGACGGCCTGGCTGTCCTGGCGATCGTCGGTCATCGGGGTCAGGCGGCCTGCGACGCTGTTGTTGTAGCGCACGCCTGCGGTGACGTTCAGGTTGCGCGTCAGCGAATAGGAGCTGGCGAGATCCAGCGAATAATCCTTGTCGGCGGCCGGATTGCGTGTCGCGGCAACCGCGTCGCGGCGGGTTTCGATCAGCATCTTGGTGCTGAACCGATCCTTCTTGCCGCTATCCAGCGAGAAATTCTTGGCATCGACCATGGTTTCGACCGGCACCGGATCGAGCGCCTTGCGGCCGATCGCTTCGGGCAGGGCGAATTTGCGCCAGCCATGCGCGCCGTTCAGGCTGAAGGCGACGGGCGCGATATTGACCGGGGTGAGGGTGGTGTTGACCGCAACGCGATCATTGTCGCCCGCGCGGACCATCACGGTGATCGCCCGCTGGCCGCTGAGCGAGCCGCTGGTCGGCGTGAAGCGGAAGCCCTGACGGCTGGCCGACGCTGCGATCTTCGCATAGGCGGCGGCAAGGCGCGGGTCCTTGGTCGTGGGCGTGAAGGAAGAGATGCTGCCCAGCGCGCCGAGCGAAACCGGCGATTGCGTGCGCACCAGATCGGTCGCTGCGCCGATGGCAGGAGACAGCATGAAGCCAGCCACGGCAACCGCCGCGCCCGCCAATGCCAAATGTCCCCTATTCACGCGCATGATTCGATTCTTTCCCCGCCACTTATATTGCACAACGCTCTACACGTACAAAGCCGCCACTGGCTAGTGCCACCCCCTTCTTGCACCCCTTTTTGTCAGAGATGTTGCACGGAACACACAGGCGCGCAGAATGATCCGTGCCGGATCGCATGCGCCGTCGCCCGCCGCCCCTTGCTCCTTGGCGCGGGACCACTATAGAAGGCGCGAGCATTTTTCGTCTTTTCAGCTAGGACATGCCTGATGGCCAGCCGCTTTTTTCGTTCCGTTTCCGCAGGTCTGCTGCTGACCGCCCTGTTGCCGCTGGCCGCCTGCGGTGGCGGGGCCAAGGACCGGCCCAAGGCGGATCTGGCCGCGTCCAGGGTCACCACGATCGGCGTCAACGCCTATCTGTGGCGCGCCAGCCTGGACACGCTGTCCTTCATGCCGATGGTGCAGACCGATTCCAACGGCGGCGTCATCGTCACGGACTGGTATGCCAATCCCAACAGCCCCAATGAGCGGATGAAGCTGACCGTGTCGATCCTGGATCAGGATCTGCGCGCGGACGCGCTGCGTGTCGCGGCCAGCCGTCAGGTGAACCAGAATGGCCAGTGGATCGACGCCCCGGTGAAGGCGGCGACGGTGCAGAAGCTGGAAGAGGTCATCCTGACCAAGGCCCGCGACCTGCGCCGCACCGCGATTTCCGGCTGATATTTCTTCGCCTGGGTTTTGCGTGCGCGAAGCCCCGGTTTTTCGACGGTTCGGGGCTGGGCTTGCAAAGGCCCAGCCCCTCGCATTTGGTAGGACAGGACATGCAAAGGCGCTTCAATCCGCTGGAGGCCGACGCCCGCTGGCAGGCGATCTGGGACGAGAAGCAGAGTTTTCGGGCGGACGATGCTTCGCCCAAGCCGCGATCCTATGTGCTGGAGATGTTCCCCTATCCGTCCGGGCGCATCCATATCGGCCATGTCCGCAACTATTCGATGGGGGACGTGCTGGCGCGCTTCCGCCGGATGACGGGGCATGAGGTACTGCACCCGATGGGCTGGGACGCGTTCGGCATGCCGGCCGAAAATGCCGCGATGGAGAAAAAGGTTCATCCGGGCAAATGGACCTATGAGAATATCGCCAATATGAAGGCGCAGCTCAAGAAACTGGGCTTTGCGCTGGACTGGAGCCGGGAACTGGCCACCTGCCACCCCGATTATTATGGCCATGAACAGGCGCTGTTCCTGGACATGCTGGACGCAGGGCTGGTCTATCGCAAGGAATCGGCGGTCAATTGGGACCCGGTCGACATGACCGTGCTGGCCAATGAGCAAGTGATCGACGGCAAGGGCTGGCGATCGGGCGCGACGGTCGAGAAGCGCAAGCTCAGCCAATGGTTCCTGAAAATCACGCAATTTGCCGATGATCTGCTGGAGGGCCTTAAAGGTCTGGACCAGTGGCCCGACAAGGTCCGCACGATGCAGGAAAACTGGATCGGCAAGTCGGTCGGGCTGCAATTCCGCTTTCAGCCGGTCGCGCCGTTCGAGAGCGAAATAGAGGTGTATTCCACCCGCCCCGACACGATTTTCGGGGCGAGCTTCGTTGCGATCGCGGCGGACCATCCGGTCGCGCAGCAGCTGGCGGCGGACAATGCGCAGGCGCAGGCCTTTATCGATCTGTGCAAGGCAGGCGGCACCACGGCGGCGGAGCTGGAAACAGCGGAGAAGCTGGGTTTCGACACCGGCCTGACCGTCACCCATCCGTTCGATCCCGCATGGCAACTGCCGGTGTTTATCGCCAATTTCGTGCTGATGGACTATGGCACCGGCGCGGTGATGGGCGTTCCCGCGCATGACCAGCGCGACCTCGACTTCGCGCACAAATATATGCTGCCGGTCGAGCGCGTGGTCGCGGCCGAGGGGGACGAAGCAGCGCCGATCCATGACGAAGCCTATGTCGGGCTGGGCAGGCTGGTGAACAGCCGCTTCCTCGACGGCATGGCGGTCGAGGAGGCCAAGGCCGCAGTCATCGCGCGGGCCGAATCCGAAGGATGGGGCGCGGGCAAGACGGTGTTCCGCCTGCGCGACTGGGGCGTGTCGCGCCAGCGTTATTGGGGCACGCCGATCCCGGTGATCCATTGTGCCGATTGCGGCGTGGTGCCGGTGCCCAAGGCGCAATTGCCGGTGGTGCTGCCCGACGATGTGACGTTCGACATCCCCGGCAATCCGCTCGATCGCCACCCGACCTGGAAGCATGTGGCATGCCCATCGTGCGGCAAGCCGGCGGTGCGGGAAACCGACACGCTGGATACGTTCGCCGATTCAAGCTGGTACTTCATCCGCTTCGCCAGCCAGCCCAAGGACAAGCCGTTCGAACGTGCGACGGTGGAGCAATGGTTGCCGGTCGGCCAATATATTGGCGGGGTCGAACATGCGATCCTGCATTTGCTCTATGCCCGTTTCTGGACGCGCGCGCTCCAGCATATGGGGCAATTGGGTTTTGCCGAACCCTTTACCGGCCTGTTCACGCAAGGGATGGTGACGCATGAGACGTATAGCCGCGAACAGGGCGATGGCCTGCCGCCGGTCTATTTCGCGCCGGGCGAGATCGAACGCGCCGCCGATGGCGCGACCCTGATCGCCGACAAGGCGCCGGTCGAGATTGGCCGGGTCGTCAAAATGTCCAAGTCCAAGAAGAATGTCGTCGATCCCGATGACATCATCGCCCAATATGGCGCGGACGCGGTGCGGTGGTTCATGCTGTCGGACAGCCCGCCAGAGCGCGACCTGCCCTGGACCGAAAGCGGGATCGAGGGATCGTGGCGCTTCATCAACCGCTTGTGGCGGTTGTTCGGTCAGGTCGAGACGGGAGCGGAAGGGCAGGACAAGCAGCTCGACCGCAAGCTGCACCAGACGATCGACGGGATCGCGAAGGACATAGAGGCGCTGTCCTTCAACAAGGCGGTCGCCAAGATTTACGAACTGGCCAATGCGGTGGAGAAAGCGGCACCGTCCGCGTCGCGCAACGCCGCCATTCGTGCGCTGGCGCTGCTGGTCGCGCCGATGACCCCGCATCTGGCGGAGGAAGCCTGGGCCGATATGGGCGAAACCGGCCTGATCGCCGACGCTGCCTGGCCCGAAGTCGATCCGGCTTTGCTGGTGGATGACGAAGTGACCATCGCCTGCCAGGTGATGGGCAAGCTGCGCGACACCATCACCGTGCCCAAGGGGACGGCGAAAGACGAATTGGAGCGTCTGGCGCTGGCCGCGCCCAATGTCATGCGCATCCTGGACGGGGCGACGCCCAAGAAGGTCATCGTCGTGCCGGATCGTCTGGTGAATCTGGTTATCTAACAATGTCCGTTCGGGCTGAGCCTGTCGAAGCCCCGCCCTTCTGCGAATAGAAGAACGGCCCTTCGACAAGCTCAGGGCGAACGGTTATGGAGGTTGGCATGAAATCTTGGCCCCTGCTCCTGAGCCTTCCGCTCCTCCTCACCGCCTGCGGTTTGCGGCCGGTCTATGGCGGGGGCGCTAACGGGGCCGTAGCGCAGACGTTGGGCCATGTCGATGTTCAGCCGATCGCGGGCAAGAATGGCTGGCTGATGCGCAATGCGCTCAATGACCGGCTGGCCGCGATGCAGCAGGGCGGGTCCGGGCCGCGCTACAAGCTGGTGGTCAAGCTGGACGACCAGATCAGCGGTTTCGGTCTGCGGTCCGACGCCGCCGTCACCCGCGAACGCCGCACGTTGCGCGCGCGCTATCAGCTGGTGGACGAAGCGACCGGCGCGCAGTTGCTGGACGACAGCGCCGGATCGGACGCGGGCATCGACGTCACGTCAAGCGAATATGCGACGATCGCAGCGGAGGATACAGCGCTGGAACGCCTGTCGCAGACCGTGGCGGACCAGATCATCGCGCGGCTGGCGCTCTATGCCAGCCGGGACGCCGCCCCTTGAAGGCCAATCGCGGCCAGATTGAAAAGGCGCTCGACGCGCCATCGGCGGCGCTGCGCTTCATCCTGCTCTACGGCCCGGACGAAGCCGCCAGTCAGGCGCTGGTCCGGCGGCTGGAACGGGCGATGGGGCCGGGGGCGGAGCGGGTGGACCTGGACGGGTCGACGCTGCGCGACGATCCGGCCCGGCTGGCGGACGAGGCCGCATCCTTTTCCATGTTCGGTGACAAGCGCTGGATTCGCGTGCATGGCATGGGCGAGGAATCGCTGCCTGCGCTGACCGCGCTGCTGGAGGCGGAGGCGGCGGGCAATCCGGTCATCGCGGTGGCGGGCGCGCTGAAAGCGACGTCCAAGCTGCTCAAGCTGACGCTCGATCACAAGGGGGCACTGGCTTTCGTGTCCTACCAGCCCGACGCGCGCGAATCGGAGCAGATCGCGATCGGCATCGCGCGCGAAGGCGGGCTGCGGCTGTCGACCGAACTGGCGCGGCGGATCGTCGATCTGGCCAATGGCGACCGGGCGCTGATGAGCGGCGAGGTCGAAAAGCTGATCCTCTATCTGGATGCCGCGCCCGACCGCCCGCGCGAGGCGACGGCGGAAGCGCTGGACGCATTGTCGGCCGACAATCCCGATACGGAGGTCGCGCCCCTGGTCAATGCCGTGCTGGGCGGCGACCTGAAAGCCATGCACCGCGAACTGACCAGCCTGTCGGAGGTTGGCGCAAGCATGGCGTCGGTCATTCGCCCGCTGCTGACCCGCGCCATGCTGCTGGCCAATATCCGCGCCGATTTCGACAGTAGCGGACGGCTGGAAGGCGCGGTCGAGGCGGCGGGCAAAGCGGTGTTCTGGAAGGAAAAGGGCGTGGTCACGCGGCAGGTACGGCTGTGGGACGCAACCGGCATCGCCCGTGTCATCCAGAGGCTGGCGCAGGCCGAGCGCGCGACCCGGTCCGGCCGGGGCACGGGCGACCTGCTGGTACGGCACGAATTGTTGACGATCGCGCGGCAGGCGGCACGGGAACGATAGACGCCGACGTGCGCTTTGACGAATAAGACAGGGTAGAGCGTGGCCATGTGCCAGCGCGCAACAAAGGCAGCGCATCATTTCGTCCACCGCCACCATCCAAGCCATCGGCACAGCCGTCCCCGCCACTGATGTCCACCCGGCCTTTATCGACTGGGCAGGCGCGCGCATAACCGACCCGCGGGAGCGGGCGCTGTTCATGCGGATGGCGCAGCGCAGCGGCATCCATCATCGCTGGTCGGTGCTGGACGGCGGCGGCGGATCGCCGACCGCGCAGGGCGGCTTTTACGGCGACGCCTGGCCGACGACGGCGCAGCGCATGGCCATCTATGCCGATGAAGCGCCGGCCTTGGCCGCGCGGGCTGTGGCGGCGCTGGGGGATCAGGTCGCGATCGACGGCATCACCCATCTGGTGGTCGCCAGTTGCACTGGCTTTACCGCGCCGGGCATCGACCAGCAGTTGATCAGGCTGTTGGGGCTCGATCCTTCGGTCGAGCGGCTGATGGTCGGCTATATGGGGTGCTATGCCGCGATCGTCGCATTGCGATCCGCGCGGCATATCGTCCGGTCCGAACCGGGCGCGCGGGTGCTGGTGGTGTGCGTGGAACTGAGCAGCCTGCATTTGCAGGCGAATGCGGAGGTCGAGCCGTTGCTGGCGATGCTGCAATTTGGCGATGGCGCGGCGGCGGCGCTGGTGAGCGCCGCGCCGGGCGGCATTGCGCTGGACCAGCCCTTTGCCATGACCGTGCCGGATACGGCGGGCCTTATTCGCTGGGATCTGGGCGACCATGGCTTTGCGATGCATTTGTCGGGCGAAGTGCCGGGCGCGATCGCGCAGGCGCTGGCGGGAACGGTGACGCTGCCGGTTCCGGCCGACAGCGTCGATATGTGGGCCGTCCATGCCGGGGGACGATCCATTCTGGACGCGGTGGCGCGCGCGCTGGACCTTGCCCCGGACGCGCTGGACCATAGCCGCGCGGTGCTGCGCGCGTTCGGCAACATGTCGTCGGCGACGCTGATGTTCGTGCTGGCGCGGATATTGGCCGGGCAGGCGACGGGGCAGGGCGTTGCGCTTGCCTTCGGGCCGGGCCTGGCGGCGGAGGGGCTGACCTTTCGCCGCGAAGCACCATGAAACGGTCGCTTGCCGACGAGCAGATGGACGCAGCCGACCTGCCCGCCAATGTCTATGCGCAGGTGCTGGCCGATCTCGACCGGGTGAACCGGGTGACGATGGCGGCGCGGCCGACGCTGGCCTTTCTGGATCGCGCTGTGACCGGGCCGTTCCGCCTGCTGGACGTCGGCTATGGCGATGGCGGTATGCTGCGGCAGGTCGCGCGTTGGGCAAAGCGGCGCGGCATGGCCTGCGAACTGGTGGGCATAGACCTTAATCCGCGCAGTCAGGCCGTGGCGCAGGCGCGGACCGATCCGGCCATGGCGATCGACTATCGCACCGGGGACTATGCCGCGCTGGCGCATGAACCATGGGACATACTGATTTCCAGCCTGGTGACGCACCATATGGACGATGCGGAGCGGCTGGCGTTCCTGCGCTTCATGGAGGATCAGGCGCGCATGGGCTGGTTCGTCAACGACCTGCACCGCCATGGCTTTGCCTATCATGGCTATCCCTGGCTGGCCCGGCTGCTGCGGGTGCATCCGATCGTGCGGGCGGACGGCCAACTTTCCATCGCGCGGAGCTTCGTCGCCGCCGAATGGCGGGCGATGCTGGACGCGGCGTATATCAGCGACGCGCGGATCGCGCGCGTTTTTCCGTTCCGGCTGTGCGTATCCCGGCGCCGATAATCGTCGGCGCGGGGCCGGCAGGCGCGGCGGCGGCCATGCGGCTGGCGCGGGCAGGGGCGGCACCGCTGCTGATCGACCGGCACACTGTGCCGGGCGATGCGCTGTGCGGCGGGTTCCTGAGTTGGGCGACGATCGCGCAGATCGAGGCGCTGGGGATAGAGGCGGCGGCGCTGGGCGGCCACAGGGTCGATAGGCTGGCGCTGTTTGCGGGCGGACAGGAAATCGTCCTGCCGCTCCCGGCGGCGGGCATGGGCCTGTCGCGTCATCGGCTCGACACGATGTTGCGGGCTGCGGCGCAGGAAGCGGGCGTCACGTTACGCCTGGGGCGCGCGGTGCGGACGCTGACGCCCACCACGATCACGCTGGACGATGGCGACGCGATCGACTGGCACAGCCTCTTTCTGGCGACGGGCAAGCATGACCTGCGCGGCGCGGCGCGGCCCCATGGCGGCGCGGACCCGGAACTCGGCCTGCGTCTGCGCCTGCCGTCCAGTCCTGCGCGGCGCCGGCTGATCGGCAGCCGGATCGAACTTCATTGGATCGATGGTGGCTATGTCGGGCTGTTGTTGCAGGAGGATGGCAGCGCCAATCTGTGCATGGCGGTGCGCAAGAGCGCGCTGGCAGCGGCGGGCGGGCGTCCGATTGCCCTGATTGCGCGGCTGGCCGACCTCTCGCCCGCATTGGCCGACCGGCTGGGCGAAGTGCCGGACGATGCGCAGGTCGATGCTATTGGCGATGTGCCCTATGGCTGGCGCGCGACGACAAGCTGGCCGGGTCTTTACCGGCTGGGCGATCAGGCGGCGGTGATCCCGTCGCTGGCGGGGGAGGGGATCGGCATCGCGCTGGCCAGCGCGGCGGCGGCGGTGGCGCGCTGGCAGGGGGAGGGGCGCGATGGCGCGGTCCGCTATCAGAGGGATTTTTCCCGTCGCGCGATGCTGCCGCTGCGCGCGGCGGCCGGGTTTCGCGCGCTGGGACGCTCGCCGGGGCTGCTGCGGCTGCTGACCGCGACGCCGGGGGCGGCACGCCTGGCGATGCGGCTCACCCGGATCGCGGATGCTTGATCGGCGCGCTGCCAGCGCCCATATTGCGGCCATGGACAAGATCAATCTGACCGATGCCGAATGGCGCGAGCGCCTTTCCCCCGACCGTTATCATGTGTTGCGTGAGGGCGGGACGGAGCGGGCCTTTACCGGCAAGCTCAACAGCAACAAGGCCGACGGCGTCTATTATTGCGCTGGCTGCGGCGCGGAACTGTTCGACGCGGAAGAAAAATATGACAGCGGGTCGGGCTGGCCCAGCTTTACAGCGCCCGTGGATATCGACGCGGTCGAGGAAATCCGTGACACCAGCCATGGCATGATCCGTACCGAGGTGCGCTGCGCGAAGTGCGAGGGGCATCTGGGCCATGTGTTTCCCGATGGTCCGGGCGTCAACGGCCTGCGCTACTGCATGAACAGCGCTTCGCTGGACTTCAAGCCGCGCGACGGCGACGCGTAGCCGTTCCGCACGAGATGCGCTTTTGGGCGCAATTTCATGGATGGATCGTTCATCGCCCGTAAAGCGGCCATCGTCATGGAGACGATCTAGGCAATTTTCCGGGCGGGACGCATGAAACATGCTGGCCGGGGCCGGGATTAGCGGGTATCCGGGGCGCACAGATGGCAGGATCAGGCAAGAGCAAGGGCACGCCGGGCAAGGCGAAGCGATGGCTGGTTCGCGGCCTCAAGATCAGCGTCGCGGCGGGTGTCGCCGGGCTGCTGGCGGTGGTGATCGCCGTCGTCATCGCAATGCAGTCGCTGCCGGACTACAATAGTCTGAAATCCTCCCCCAATGGCCAGATGATCCGCGTGCATGCCGCCGACGGCAGCGTCATCGTATCGCTGGGGCCAAGTTTCGGGCGCTGGATGGATTATGACCAGATCCCCAAGGTCATGGTCGACGCGATGATCTCTACCGAGGACAGGCGTTTCTACCTTCATCCCGGCGTCGACCCGATCGGCATGGCGCGCGCGGCCTGGGTTGCGGTGGAAAATCGCGGCAAGGGCCGCCGCTGGCAGGGCGCATCGACCATCACCCAGCAGGTGACGCGCAACATCTTCCTGAACAACAGCTATAGCTGGGGCCGCAAGGTGCGGGAAATGGTGCTGGCGATGGCGCTGGAGCGCAAATTTTCCAAGCGCCAGATCCTGGAACTCTATCTGAACAAGGTCTATTTCGGTGGCGGCGCCTATGGCATCGACGCGGCCAGCCGCAAATTTTTCGGTCACTCCGCCACGACGCTCGATCTGCCCGAAGCCGCGATCATCGCGGGGCTGGTCAAGGCGCCGTCCAGCTATTCGCCCACCGCCGACGCCGAAGCCGCGATTGGCCGTGCGGGCGTGGTGCTGGACCTGATGCGCGACAATGGCGTGATCAGCGCATCGGAACGGGCGGCGGTCGACATGCAGGGGGTGAAGCTGGCCCCCGAACCGCCTCAGAACAGCGTGCGCTACTTTACCGACTGGGCGCTGCCCCAGCTCGACGTGCTGATCGACGAGCCGAACGAACCGCTGGAAGTCTATACCACCATCGACCTTAACATGCAGAAGGCGGCGACCGCCGCGATCCAGGCCAATGTGCCCGCGGGCACGCAGGGTGCGCTCGTGTCGCTCGACCGTGACGGGGCGGTGCGGGCGATGGTCGGCGGCCTCGATTATGTGACGTCCAATTACAACCGCGCGACCACCGCGACGCGCCAGCCCGGATCGGCATGGAAAATCTTTGTCTACATGGCTGCGCTGGAGGCGGGCTATACCCCCGACACCGGGATCACGGACGAACCCGTCGACATTAACGGGTGGAAGCCGCGCAACAGTTCGGGGCGTTTTTCCGGCGATATCGATATCCGCACCGCCTTTGCCTATTCGATCAACACGGTCGCGGCGAAGCTGGGCGTCGAAGTCGGCTTTCCGACCGTCGCCGACATGGCGCGTCGTTTTGGCATCACCACGCCGATCAACACCCATCCGTCCATGGTGCTGGGCACGTCGGACGTGCGCCTGATCGACATGACCCGCGCCTTCGCCTCGATCGCGCGCAAGGGGATTGCAGTGACGCCCTATGGCATCACCAAGGTGACGACCGCCGACGGGCGGCTGTTGTACGAGCATCAGGACGATACCAGCCGCGTGCTGGTCGCGCCCTGGGTCGCGGCGGGGATGACGGACCTGATGCAGACCGCCGTCAGCACCGGCACCGGCAAGGCGGCGCAGATCGGACGGCCCGTGGCGGGCAAGACCGGCACGACCACCAGCAACAAGGATGGCTGGTTCCTGGGCTTTTCCAGCGGCGTCACCACCGGCGTATGGATGGGCCGCGACGATGCCCGCGCGGTCGGCGGGTTGCAGGGGGGACGCGCGCCGGCCCGCGCCTTTGCCGACTATATGAAGGTCGCGGTCGCCAAACGCCCGGTCGAACCGTTCGAAACCGAAGTGACCTTGCCCGAATGGCAATTGGAGCCGGACGCCGAAGCTTATTATGGCAGCCCCGACAATGGCGTCGATGACGGCATGATGGTGGACGAGAATGGCTTGCCGATCGAGCGCGCCCGTCCCGCGCAGCCTGATCCGCGCGACGATCAGGACATGGAGGTCGATCCGCAGGACCGTCTGTCGTCGCAGCGGATCGACCAGCAATGGATCGACAATGTGCTGGGCCGCGACCGTCAGCGCCAGCCGCCTCCGCGGCCAGCGCCTGGTCCGTAGGGTTTGATCACGTCACCCTGATCCATTCGAAGCGAACGGAGGTTTTTGCCCCGCTCGCTCGATTACTGGACGGGCAGTTTATCCGGCGGCACTGCTGCCGCCAGCTGCGTCTGGCTGATCGCGCTGGCGTCGGGCAGAAGGAAATCCACCTTGCCCCGGCCAAAGTCGATTGCGACCCGGTCGAATATCCGCAGCGCGCTGATCCCCAGCAGCAAGGCGGGCTTGTCCTTCATGCCCAGTTCGGCAAAGGGGCTGGCGTCGGCGAACAGCACGGGCACCTGGATCAGGTTGACCCGGCCCATCCGCACCGATTTGATCCGCCCCACCTGGCCCGTCAATTGCCCGCCGGTAACGCTGGTCAGCACGGCCTCCGCCATGTCCGGCGCGCGCTTCTTGGCGATCAGCCGGTCGCGCAGCGCCAGATTGCCGATGCTGAAATGACTGCCTGTGTCCAGCATGACGGCGACCGTCATGCCGTTGACTTCGGAATCGAGCAGGATCAGCTGGCCGCGCCGCCGCCGCGCCTCCACCACGATGGCGTCGGGGTCTATGGCGATGCGGCGGCGTGATCCGCCGCTGGCGCTGATTTCCATCCGCCCGGTGCGGAAATTGAGCAGCAGCCGCTTGGCGTGCAGACTGTCCAGCCCCAGCAGGCCCGGCGCGCCGAGATTCTCGCCCTCCAGCACCGGCGCCTCGATATCGTCGATCGTCCCGCCGCCAAAGCCCAGCTTGGGCACCGCGACCGTCTCCGCTTCCGTCCGGCCGGTCATGCTCAGGATCGTCACATTGGCGCGGGGCGGCAGCGCCAGCTGCTCGGCCAGATCGCGGGCAATGACGGTGCGCTGCGATCCGGTGTCGATGATGAAGTTCCACGGCCCCTTGCCGTCGATATGAATGGGGATGGTCACCCGTTCGTCAGGCGACGGGCCGGTACGGACGATGGCTGGCGGCACGGCGGGATCGAGCGCCGGCGCGTCCTGCGCGGCCAGCGGCGCTCCGGCGGTCATCAGGCCGACCATCGCCAGGCCGATGGCCAGCGCCCCCAGCCCCATGGCCCCTGACCCTGTGAGCCGGTGCCGTCCCATTGCCGCATCCTTTCCCGATTTTATCGGCCCGTTATAGCATGAAGCCGCGTGGTCGCACCAGCGACACTCTTTGGCCCGAAACCGCGCTGAAAAGCCATTTTCTCTGGTCCCTGCCCATAGTCCCGCCTTGACTTGGGCCGGCCCGCTTCGCTAAATGCGCGCATTATCGACCCTGTCCGTCCTGGGCAGGCGTCTGGCGGCGTCCTGCTTGCCTGTATCTCGCCGTTTCCGGCACAATTCTCCTCTCGTCATCGGATCGACTCGCAATGCATCTCAAGGACCTCAAGAAAACCGCGCCAGCCGACCTCGTGCAACTTGCAGAGGAACTGGGCGTCGAGGGCGCGTCGACCCTGCGTAAGCAGGATCTGATGTTCGCGATCCTGAAGGCCGAGGCCGAAAATGGCGAGCAGATCATGGGCGAGGGCACGATCGAGGTGCTGCCCGATGGCTTTGGCTTCCTGCGCAGCCCGGAAGCCAATTTCCTGGCCGGTCCCGACGACATCTATGTCTCGCCCAATCAAGTGCGCCGCTTTGGCCTGCGCACCGGCGACACGGTGGACGGCGAAATCCGCGCACCCAAGGACGGCGAACGCTATTTCGCGCTGGTGAAGCTCAACACCGTCAATTTCGACGATCCCGATGTGGTCCGCCACCGCGTCAATTTCGACAATCTGACGCCGCTCTATCCCGAACAGAAGCTGACGCTCGATCCGGGCGACCCGACCCAGAAGGACAAGTCGGCGCGCGTCATCGACATCGTGTCGCCGCAGGGCAAGGGCCAGCGGACGCTGATCGTCGCGCCGCCGCGCGTCGGCAAGACGGTGATGCTCCAGAACATCGCCAAGGCCATTACCGACAATCATCCCGAAGTGTTCCTGATCGTCCTGCTGATCGACGAGCGCCCGGAAGAAGTGACCGACATGCAGCGCAGCGTGAAGGGCGAGGTCGTGTCTTCCACCTTCGACGAACCCGCCACCCGCCACGTCCAGGTCGCCGAAATGGTGATCGAGAAGGCCAAGCGGCTCGTGGAGCACAAGAAGGATGTGGTGATCCTGCTCGATTCGATTACCCGCCTGGGCCGCGCCTACAACACGGTCGTTCCCTCGTCCGGCAAGGTGCTGACCGGCGGTGTGGACGCCAACGCGCTCCAGCGGCCCAAGCGCTTCTTCGGCGCGGCCCGCAATATCGAGGAGGGCGGTTCGCTCTCGATCATCGCCACGGCCCTGATCGACACCGGCAGCCGGATGGACGAAGTCATCTTTGAAGAATTCAAGGGCACCGGCAATTCCGAAATCGTGCTGGACCGCAAGGTTGCCGACAAGCGCATCTTCCCGGCGCTGGACGTCGGCAAGTCGGGCACCCGCAAGGAAGAATTGCTGGTCGACAAGGCCAAGCTTTCCAAAATGTGGGTGCTGCGCCGCATCCTGATGCAGATGGGTACGATCGACGCGATGGAGTTCCTGCTGGACAAGATGAAGGACAGCAAGACCAACGAAGATTTCTTCGATTCGATGAACCAGTAAGCGGGATTGCGCCGACATGTTCGACCTTCTCACCACCGCAGCCGCCGCCGCTCAGGGGCTGGGTTCGCCCGCTGACATTTGGGCGCATATCGTCAATGATTTCAGCAATATAACATCGCCCAGCGCATTGGCCGCCTTTGGTCAGGTGCTGATGATCGACATTTTGCTGGCGGGCGACAATGCGATCGTCGTCGGCGCGCTGGCGGCTGGACTGCCCGCCGCCCAGCGCAAGAAGGTCATCCTGATCGGCATCATCGCCGCGCTGGTGCTGCGCATCGCCTTTGCGCTGGTGGTCAGCCAGTTGATGCAGATTGTCGGCCTGATCCTGGCTGGCGGCCTGCTGCTGCTGTGGGTCAGCTTCAAAATGTGGCGTGAACTGCATCCCAAGCGGGGTGGCGAAACGCCCGGCGACACAAGCGACGATGATATATCGGGCCTGCGCCCGGCCAAGAGCTTCGCCGCCGCCGCCTGGGCCGTTGCCGTCGCCGATGTCAGCATGAGCCTGGACAATGTGCTGGCGGTCGCTGGCGCGGCCAAGGACCATCCGGGCATCCTGATCATCGGGCTGATCCTGTCGGTGGCGCTGATGGGCATCGCGGCGAACATCATCGCCAAATATATCGAGCGTTTCCGCTGGATCGCCTATCTCGGCCTGGCGGTAATCGTCTATGTCGCGGTCAAGATGATCTACGAAGGCTTTGTCGATCATCAGGTCGGGATTTTGACGCTGTTCGCCTGAGGCTGAACGCAGCGACGCAACAAAAAGGGGGGCGGAACCACACAGGTTCCGCCCCCCCTTTTTGTGGCGTTTATGGCCCCAATGAGGCTGTCGCATATGGAGCCATCCCCACTATACTCGTCACCCTGAACTTGTTTCAGGGTCCATTTCTCGCCCCAAGCGGTGGCTCTTGGGGCACAATGGATGCTGAAATAAATTCAGCATGACGAAGTAAAATGAGGTCCGTTCCGTACGCGATAGCGGTGCTTCCCCATCGGGGGAGGATCACACCACCAGCACCGTCGCACCGATCGTCTGCCGCGCCTCCAGCGCGCGGTGCGCCTGCGCCGCATCGCTCAGCGCGAAACGCTGGCCGATCACCGCCTTCACGACGCCGCGCTGCATCCGGTCGAACAATCGCTCGGCAGTATGGGCCAGTTCCTGTGGCGTCGCGATATAATCGAACAGGGTAGGGCGGGTGACATAGAGCGATCCGCCACGGCTCAGTTCCAGAAGGCTGACCGGCGGCACCGCGCCTGACGCATTGCCATAGCTGACCGTCAGTCCGCGCCGCTTGAGGCTGGCGAGCGATGCGGCCCAGCTATCCTTGCCCACGCCATCATAGACGACATCAACGCCCTTGCCGCCCGTCAAGTCGCGCACCGTCGCGGCCAACTCGTCAAAGGGAGCGTGCAGGCTATGATCGGCATCGACCTGCGCCGCCTTTTCGGCGGACCCGCAATGGGCGATGACGGTCACGCCCTTGTCGCGCAGCCAGGGGACCAGCACCGATCCGACACCGCCAGCCGCCGCATGGACCAGCGCCACCTGCCCGGCGTGCAGGTCGATACTGTCCTCGGCAAGGTAGCAGGCGGTCATGCCCTTGAGCATCATCGCGGCCGCATCTTCGTTCGACACGCCATCGGGAATCCTGACAGCCTTGTCGGCGGCGATGATGCGGTGACTGGCATAGGCGCCCAGCCCGCTGACGCAGCCGACCCGATCGCCAACGGCAAAGCCGGTGACGCCCGCGCCAACAGCCACGACGCGGCCCGCGCCTTCCGACCCCAGGGGGGTGGGGAGGGGCGCGGGATAGAGGCCGGTGCGATAATAGGTGTCGATGAAGTTGAGGCCGACGGCGTCCTGCGCAACCAGCAGCTCGCCTTCACCCGGTGCGCCGGGATCGAAATCCTCGCGTACGATCACTTCCGGCCCGCCATGGCTGCGGGCGACCATGCGCCACGCGTCCGCCATCAGGCGAGATGCTCGGCAAAGAAATCCGCCGTACGCTTGTCCGCCAGTTGGGCCGCATCCTCGTCCCGGCGATTGCCCATTTCAGCGGCAAAGCCGTGGTCCAGACCGTCATAGTCGTGCAGCGTAACATGGCGATTATCGTCCAGCCCGGCATGCATCGCGGCCTGCGCCTCGGCGGGGACGAAGCCGTCCGCGGTCGGAATATGCAGCATGGTCGGCTTGCCGATCGCATGTTGCTCACCCAGCAAGCCGTCGATGCCCACGCCATAATAAGCGACGAACGCATCGCCATCGGTCCGGCACGCGGCCATGAAAGCCAGCCGCCCGCCCAGGCAATAACCGACCAGCCCGACCTTGCCACCGCCGACAGCCGCCCGCGCCGCCCGGATCGTCGCTTCGATGTCGCGGATCGCCTGGTCTTGATTCAACTTTTGCATATGGCCCAGCGCCGCCTGGAAATCCTCCGGCACGTCGGCGTCCAGTTCGACATGCGGCTTTTCGCGCCAGAACAGGTCGGGGGCATAGGCGACATAGCCTGCCTTGGCCCAACTGTCGCACTTGCGGCGGATGCCCTCATTCACGCCGAAAATTTCCTGAATGACGACGATCGCGGCGGTGGCGTCCTCTGCCGGCTTGGCGACATAGGCGTCGAATGCGCCCTCCTCTTCCAGCGTGGGGACGGAAATAAAGCCTGCCATGGGAATCCCTTCCAACTGTTGTGTCCGGCCCATATTGGCCTGATCGACAGGCAGCGCAACGGGCGTATCGCCCAAAATATTTGCCATGACCGCCCCACTTGCGGCATGACGGGCGCAACGGAATTTTCCGCGCTGGAAGGGCTTTGAACATGAAAGTGACCGTCGATGTCGATTGCAGCCCGGCCGAAGCGCGCGCTTTCCTGGGCCTGCCGGACGTGACCCCGATTCACGACAAATATATCAAGACGATGCTGGAAGGGTTTGAGGGCGTCGGCAGCGCCGAACAGATGGAAACATTGTTCAAAAGCTTCTCCCCCATGGGCGATGCGGGCGTGCGCCTGTTCCAGCAGATGATGAATATCGGCCTGTCGGGCATGTCCGGCACCGAGAAGAAATAAGCCACGCCACCGACCGTGACCGACACGATTTTCGCCCTGTCGAGCGGCGCGCCGCCCGCGGGGATTGCGGTGATCCGCGTCAGTGGTCCCGCCGCCCGCGCCGCGCTGGAACGATTGGCCCGCCGCGTCCCGCCACCGCGCACCGCCAGTCTTGCGCTGCTGGTCGACCCGCAGGACGATGCGCCGCTCGACCGGGCCTTGACCCTGTGGCTCCCCGGTCCGGCAACCGTCACCGGCGAAGATCTGGTCGAGTTGCACTGCCATGGCGGCCGCGCGGTCGTGGCGGCAGTAGAGGCAACGCTCGCGGCGATGCCGGGGCTGCGCCGCGCCGAAGCGGGCGAGTTTACCCGTCGCGCCTTCGCCAATGGCCGGATGGACCTGAACGCGGTGGAAGGGCTGGCGGACCTGCTGGCCGCCGAAACCCAGCAACAGCGCCGCGCCGCGCTGATGATGGCGGAAGGGCATTTCTCCCGACGGATAGAGGGCTGGCGCGCGACCCTGCTCGACCTGTCGGCGATGGCCGAAGCCGCGCTCGATTTCTCCGATGAGGATGATGTGCCCGACGCCGCGATCGAGGCGCGGATCGGCGCGGGCATCACGGCGCTGGCGCAGGATGTCGCCGCCATGCTCGCCGCGCCGTCTGCCGAGCGGTTGCGGGACGGCGTGCGAGTGGTGCTGGCCGGGCCGCCCAATGCGGGCAAGTCGACCCTTCTCAATGCGCTGGTCGGACGGGATGCAGCGATCGTATCCGACATCGCCGGGACGACGCGTGACCGGATCGAGGTGCCTGCGGCGATCGGCGGCGTCGCCTTCCTGTTCACCGACACGGCGGGACTGCGGGACGAGACAGGCGACGCGATCGAGGCGATCGGCATCGACCGGGCGCGATCGGCGCTGGCGGCGGCGGACATCATCCTGTGGCTGGGCGATGAGGCAGAGGCACCGCGCGACGATGCGATATTGATCGCGGCGCAGTGCGACCGCGACGGCGCGGCAGAGCGTCCGGGCCTGCGCCTGTCCGCGCGCACGGGGGAAGGGATGGACGCATTGGTGGCGATGCTGCTGGAGCGCGCCGCGCACATGCTGCCGGGCGAAGGCGACTATGCACTGCACGCGCGACAGCGCCAGCGCGTTGGACAGATTGCGGCATTTCTCGATTCCGCTGCTGGCGCGCATGACCTGTTGATCTTGGCCGAGGAGTTGCGACAGGCGCGGCGAGAGATCGACGCGCTGACCGGCCAAGCCGGAACCGAGGATATGCTAGACCGGCTGTTTGCGGGCTTCTGTATCGGCAAATGAGCGGCATGTTCCACGTGGAACGCTTTTGCTCCGCGCGCGCCTTTCTGATAAGGGCGGCACCATGCGAACAAGCTATGATGTGATCGTGGTCGGCGGCGGCCATGCCGGGTGTGAGGCGGCCGCTGCCGCAGCGCGCAAAGGCGCGACGGTGGCGCTGCTCACCTTTGAACGGGCGACCGTGGGCGCGATGTCCTGCAACCCGGCCATCGGTGGTCTGGGCAAGGGCCATCTGGTGCGCGAAGTCGACGCGCTGGACGGACTGATCGCCCGCGCCGCCGATGCCGCTGCAATCCATTATCGCATGCTGAACAGCAGCAAGGGCGCTGCGGTACAGGGGCCGCGCGTTCAGGCGGACCGCAAGCGGTATCGCGCGGCGATCCATCAGATGCTCGACGCGCAGCCGGGGCTGACGATCGTGGAGGGTGAGGCCGATGCGTTGCTGCTCGCCGGGGAGGCTGTTGCCGGGCTGAAGCTAGCGGATGGGCGTCTCTTGTCAGCCCCCGCCATCGTGCTGGCGACCGGGACGTTTCTGGGCGGCAAGCTGTTCCGGGGTGACGAGCGCGAGGCCGGCGGTCGCGTAGGGGAGCGCGCGGCCACGACGCTTGGCCTTCAGTTGCGCGAGATCGGCTTGCCGATCGGGCGGCTCAAGACCGGCACGCCGCCACGCATCGATGGTCGCACGATCGATTGGGCGCGACTGGAGGCGCAGCCTTCCGACGGCGCGAACTGGACCATGTCCCCGCTATCGGATGGCCGCGTCCTGCCGCAACTCGCCTGCGCCATCACCCGCACCAATGAACGCACCCATCACATCATCCGCGACGGGCTGGGGCGCTCGCCTCTGTTCAGCGGTGCGATAGAGGGGCGGGGGCCACGCTATTGCCCGTCGATCGAGGACAAGATTCAGCGCTTCGGCGATCGTGACGGGCACCAGATTTTTCTGGAGCCAGAAGGGCTGGACGATCCGCTGGTCTATCCCAATGGCATCAGCACGTCGCTGCCGACCGATGTGCAGGTTGCGATGGTCCGCTCCATGTGCGGGCTGGAGCAGGCCGAGATAGTCGTGCCGGGCTATGCCGTCGAATATGATCATGTCGATCCGCGCGCACTGGATTCCTCGCTGGAAGTACGCGCTATCCCCGGCCTGTTCTGCGCCGGACAGATTAACGGCACCACCGGCTATGAGGAGGCGGCGGCGCAGGGTCTGATCGCCGGCGCCAACGCCGCGGCACGAGCGCGGGGGGAGGCGGCTTTGGTCCTTGATCGCGCCAGCAGCTATATTGGCGTGATGATCGACGATCTGGTTTTGCAGGGTGTGACAGAACCCTATCGCATGCTGACGGCGCGCGCCGAATATCGACTACGGCTCCGCGCCGATAATGCCGAAACGCGGTTGGGCGCGATCGGCCTGGCGCATGGACTGATCGGCGCGGTGCGGCAGGCGCGGTTGGGGAGTCGCGCGGCGCAACGTCTGGCGATCGAAACAGAACTGGCGCGCATGATGACCGCCACGGAAATGGCCCGTGCGGGCGCATCGGTTCGGCAGGATGGCGCGCGGCGCAGCCTGTTCGAATGGGCGCGTTTCCCCGAAGTGAACGAGGCGCTGTTGCTCGAATTGGTGCCCGGTCTGCGTGATGCGCCGGATGATCTGCGCGCCGAGATTTTGGAAGACGCGCATTACGCCCCTTATCTCGAACGGCAGGATGCCGAGATTGCCGACATGCGCCGCAACGAGAGGGTGATGATTCCCGCCGATTTCGACTTTGCACGGATCGGCGGTCTGTCGACGGAGATGATCGAACGGCTCGATGCGGCGCGACCCGATACGCTCGCGGCGGCTGGCCGGATCAGGGGTATCACCCCGGCGGCACTGGCAGCAATCCTTGTTCACGTCCGCCGGGTGGCCGCGTGACGGAGGATGAAGCGCGGGCCTGGCTCGATTCACAATTCGATGTTTCACGTGAAACATGGGACCGGCTGGAGCGCTATGTCGCGATCCTGCTGGCCGCGATGGACGAGCAGAATCTGATCGCCCGATCGACCCGCCCCCATGTCTGGGCGCGGCATATCGTGGATTCCGCGCAGTTGCTGCGCCATGCGGAGGATGCAGAGGAGGGGGATTGGTATGATCTCGGTTCTGGTGCGGGGCTGCCCGGCATCGTCATCGCCTGCCTTTCTACGCGGCCAGTTATGATGGTGGAATCGCGGCGCAAGCGGATCGAATTTCTGGACGGCGTGATCGACGAACTGGGTCTCAAGCGCGCGCATGTGTTCGGTGGTCGGGTCGAAGCGGTTCCGCCAACGGCAGCGGCGGTCATCAGCGCGCGTGCCTATGCGCCCTTGCCCAAACTTCTGTCGTCCGCGGCGCATCTGGCGAATGAAAAAACGCTATGGGTGCTGCCGAAGGGACGAAATGCGCAAAATGAACTGGAGGCCGTGCGCCCATCGTGGCAAGGTGACTTTCACATGGAAGCCAGCGTAACGGATGCGGATAGCGCCATCCTGATCGCCCGATCCGTCAAACCCGTCGCCAGGAGGAAAGGCCGCGCATGATCTGCATCGCCATCGCCAATCAGAAGGGCGGCGTGGGCAAAACCACCACCGCCATCAATCTGGCCACGGGATTGGCGGCCACGGGGTTGCGCGTGTTGCTGGTCGATCTCGATCCGCAGGGTAATGCGTCGACTGGTTTGGGCGTCATGCAGGCGGATCGGGCGCAGTCCAGCTATGATCTTCTGGTCGGTAACTGCGCGCTGGAGGACGCCATTGTCGCGACCCGCGTGCCCAAGCTGGACATCGTTCCCGCGACGCAGGATCTGTCTGGCTGCGAGATTGAGCTGATCGAATATGAAGAGCGTACGCACCGACTGGAACGGGTCTTGTCCGAAGCCCCGGCAGGTCGATGGGACATCTGCCTGATCGATTGTCCGCCGTCGCTCGGCCTGCTGACGATCAACGCGATGGTGGCGGCGCAATCGCTGCTGGTGCCGTTGCAGTGCGAATTTTTCGCGCTGGAAGGTCTGTCGCAACTGCTCCAGACGGTCGAGCGCATCCGGGGCCGATTCAATCCCAGCCTGTCGATCATGGGTGTGGCGCTGACCATGTATGACCGGCGCAACCGGCTGACCGATCAGGTTGCCGACGATGTGCGCGCCTGCCTGGGCGATCTGGTATTCTCCACTGTCATCCCGCGCAATGTGCGCCTGTCCGAAGCGCCCAGCCATGGCGTCCCGGCGTTGATCTACGACTTCCGCTGTTCGGGGTCGGAAGCCTATATGCGACTGGCACGCGAACTGATCGCGCGCCTGCCCCGGCAGGAGGTGGCGGCTTGAGCGACGAAACCAGCGAAAAGCCCAAAATGGCCAAGCGCCCGCACGGGCTGGGCCGTGGCCTGTCCGCGCTGCTCGGCGACGTCGCGCGCGAAGAACCTGTCGCGGCGGTCGCTCCATCGCCATCGGGCAAGGCAATCCAGTCCATCGAGGTCGCGCTGATCCAGCCGCACCCGGAACAGCCGCGTCGCCATTTCGACGAAGGCGCGTTGCAGGAACTGGCCGAAAGCATCGGCAAACGCGGCGTGATTCAGCCGATCATCGTCCGGCCCCATGGTGGCGGCTTCCAGATCGTTGCGGGCGAACGCCGCTGGCGCGCGGCCCAGCGCGCCCATCTGCACCGCATCCCCGCGATCGTGCGCGATTTCGATGAGGCCGAAACGCTTGAAATCGCGCTGATCGAGAATATCCAGCGTGAAGATCTCAACCCGATCGAAGAGGCGGAAGCCTATCGCAAGCTGATCGCCGAATTCAGCCATAGCCAGGAAGCGCTTGGCCGCCTGGTCGGCAAATCGCGCAGCCATGTCGCCAATCTCATGCGCCTGCTCGATCTGCCAGCAACGGTGCAGCAGCAGGTGGTCGAACAGAAAATCAGCATGGGCCATGCCCGCGCGCTGATCGGCGCACCCGATTGCGAGGCGCTGGCGCGGCAGGTCGAACAGAAGGGGCTGTCCGTCCGTGATACCGAACAGCTGGTTCGCCGGGTCAAGAAGGGCGAGGACGCACCGGCCGCACGGCGCGGCGGCGGTTCGGGCGACAAGGATGCGGATATTGCCGCGCTGGAGCAGCATCTGGCCGACATATTGGGGCTGAAGGTCGATATTGATCATGCCAGCGGCGCGGGCGGCACGCTGTCGCTGCGCTATTCGACGCTCGACCAGCTCGACATGCTGTGCCAGCGCCTGTCGGGCGAACGCATTTAGGCGACCATGGGTAGCGCGCTGCCGACCGTGAATCGCCATATGCGACATGGGCGAAGTTTGAAGAGTTTGAACCAAAGCAGACTGGTCTTTTACCCACCCGCTCCCTAGGTTGCGGGCATGGCCGACATGCAAAGCTCTACCGCCGCTCCCACGATCATCCGCCGCTCGGATTATCGCCCGCCCGACTGGCTGGTCCCCGCCATCGCGCTGGATTTCGATCTCGACCCGGCGCTGACCATCGTTCGCGCAACGCTGTCGGTCACGCGCAATGGCGATCATGACAGGCCACTGCGCCTCGATGGCGACGGGTTGGTGCCGCTGGAGGTAAAGGTCGACGGCACGGCGCTGGCTGCGGATGACTGGCATATGGAGGCCGGGTCGCTGATCATCGCGCTGTCCGGCGCGGCGCACAGCATTGAAACGCTCGTCGAACTGGCCCCGGAAAGCAACAGCAAGCTGATGGGCCTCTACGCCAGCGGCGGCCTGCTCTGCACCCAGTGCGAGGCGGAAGGGTTCCGGCGCATCACCTTCTTCCCCGATCGGCCCGATGTCCTGTCGCGCTACAGCGTTCGGCTGACCGCCGACAAGGCGCGCTATCCCATCCTGCTGGCCAATGGCGATCCGGTCGAGCAGGGCGTGCTGGACGATGGCCGCCATTGGGCGCTCTGGAACGATCCCTTTCCCAAGCCCTGCTATCTGTTCGCGCTGGTTGCCGGCGACCTGGCCTGCAACGCCGATCGCTTCGTGACGATGAGCGGACGGGAGGTGCAGTTGGGCATATGGGTGCGCGAAGCCGATCTGCCCCGCACCGCGCACGCCATGCAGGCGCTCAAGAACAGCATGGCGTGGGACGAGCGCGTCTATGGCCGCGAATATGATCTGGACGTGTTCAACATCGTCGCCGTGGCCGATTTCAATTTTGGTGCGATGGAGAATAAGGGTCTCAACATCTTCAATTCGCGCTACATATTGGCCGATCCCGAAACCGCGACCGACATTGATTATGACGGGGTCGAAGGCGTCGTCGCGCACGAATATTTCCACAACTGGTCGGGCAATCGCGTCACCTGCCGCGACTGGTTCCAATTGAGCCTGAAGGAAGGATTCACGGTCTTTCGCGACCAGAATTTTTCCGCCGACATGGGTAGTCATGCGGTCAAGCGGATCGAGGATGTCCGCATCTTGCGCGCCGCCCAGTTCCAGGAGGATAGCGGCCCGCTCGCGCATCCGATCCGTCCTGAATCCTATATGGAAATCAGCAACTTCTACACCGCGACCATCTATAATAAGGGGGCGGAGATCATCCGCATGATGGCGCTGATGCTGGGTGCTGAACGCTTCCGCGCCGGCAGCGATCTCTATTTCGACCGGCATGACGGGCAGGCCGCGACCTGCGAGGATTTCGTGGTCGCGATGGAAGAGGGCGGAGGCATAGACCTGACCCAGTTCCGCCGCTGGTATGAGCAGGCGGGCACACCGCATGTCCGCGCGCTGCTGCGCCATGACGCGGCGACCGGCACGGTTGACCTCGATCTGCAACAGAGCATACCGCCAACCCCCGGCCAGCCCGACAAGCAGCCCATGGCCATTCCGCTCCGGGTCGCCTTGTTCGATCCCGCTACCGGCACGCATCATGGCGATGAATTGCTGATGCTGACGGAGGCGCAGCAAAATGTTCGTTTCGAAGGCTTCGCTGCCCCGCCGATCCTGTCGATCAACCGCGGCTTTTCGGCCCCGGTGATCGTGGAAACCAACCGCAGCCAGGATGACCTCGCGTTCCTGTCGGCGCGGGATGACGATCCGTTCGCGCGCTATGAAGCGATGCAGCAACTGATGGTCAACGTGCTCGTCGGCGCGATCGCGGGGCAGCCAGTCGATGACGCCGCCGTCGTCGCAGCAGTGCGCAATACGATCAACGATCCGCTGCTGGACCCTGCCTTCGTTGCCGAAGCCATCCGTCTGCCCAGCGAAGCCTATCTGGGCGACCAGATGGCGGTCGTCGACCCCGATGCCATCCATGCAGCGCGGGAATCGCTGCAACGGCGGATCGGCGCGGATCTGGCGCCGCTATGGCGCGACATGCACAGCCGCACCAAGGCGAACGGCTTTTCGCTGTCACCGGCGGCCAAAGGTGCGCGCAAGCTGCGCAACGCAGCGCTGCATTATCTGGTGGCGTCGGGCGCGGAGGATGGCCCCGCCATTGCCTTCGCCCAGTTCCACGAGGCGGACAATATGACCGAGCGGCAGGCAGCGCTCGCCACGCTGGCCAATAGGACCAGCATGGAACGCGACGCGGCGATCGACATATTCTACAACCGCTACGGCCATGACGCGCTGACGCTCGACAAATGGTTCCAGACCCAGGCGTTCGCGCTGCATCCCGATACGGTCGGTCAGGTCGAGGAACTGGGACGGCACAAGGCCTTCACTCTGTCCAATCCAAACCGGGTGCGGTCCCTTTATGGCGCATTTTCGGGCAACCAATGGGCGTTCCACCATCGGTCGGGCAAAGGGTATCAACTGGTGGCCGACTGCATCATCGCGCTCGACAAGCGCAATCCGCAGACTGCGGCACGGCTGGTCCCGCCCCTGGGGCGTTGGAAGCGTTTCGATGCTGATCGGGCCGGGCTGATGCGTGCGCAATTGTCACGCATCCTGGCGCAGCCGGGCCTGTCGAAGGATGTCACCGAACAGGCCAGCAAAAGCCTGGAGTGAGGGGCAGGCTGGCTTAGCTGCCGTTCGGGCCGCCGCCCGGACCGCTGCCGCCGGCATTGCCGCCCATGCCGCCAGCGCCGACCGCACCGATATTGCCGAATATCTCGTCAAACAGGCTGCGATTGCGACCCAGCGTCGGCGTCTTGTCGCCCATGGGCGAAATATGGGCGACCTGTTCCAGCCCCATGCGGTCCACCGCTGCGACATTGCCCGCCGCGTCGAAATGGACGCGCAGTACCGTCTGGGCAACGGGCTTGGGGTTGGAGAAGGCCAGCGCGCGCATGTCACGCGACACATAATACCAGTCCTGCTCGCCAAATTGCGAGACGAAGCTGGGACGACCCAGCGTGCCTTCCACCGATGCGCGATTGTCGATGCCCGGCTGAACCGAATCAACCAGCAGCTTGTCGACCTGATAGCCCTGATGGGTGCGGATGCGGGTGCAGCCCGATGCTCCCAGCACCAGCGCGCCCAGGCCAAGAGCCAACAGGACACGCCCGCGTGTGGAATGACGGCTGAACTGACGCATGGACTTCTCCTGGCGGAACGCTCCCGCGAACCCAATAAACATGACGCCGCCATTGCATTGGGCAGCGGCTCGATCAATATGGAAATGCGTCGCTCCCGGCAAGGGGCGACACTTGGCAAGACGGTGCTCCGTCGAACGATCCATCTTAAAAAAGCATAGTCCCCATGTCCACAGCCTCCCCTTCCTTCCTCCAGCGCCTGTTTGGCCGCACCGATCCCAAGGATGGACTGCTGCCGCTCTACAATGTCATCGTCGCGCAGGGGCGGCAGCCGCACTGGTATATCGACGGCGCGGTGCCCGACACGCTGGACGGACGGTTCGACATGATCGTCGCGGTCCTGGCGCAGGTGCTAATGCGGCTGGAGCAGCAGGGGGCAACGCAGGAAAGCGTCTGGCTGACCGAATTGTTCGTCGATGACATGGACGGCCAGTTGCGCCAGGAAGGCATAGGCGATGTCGTGGTCGGCAAGCATATCGGCCGGATGGTGAGCGCGCTGGGTGGCCGGATCAGCGCCTATCGTGCCGCGCTGGCCGGGGAAGCCGACATGGCCGACGCACTGCGCCGCAACCTCTATCGCGGCGCACCGGTGAGCGACGCCGCGCTCGCCCATGTCGAAGGCGCGTTGCGGGAACGCTGGACGCGGCTGGGCTGCCTGACCCGCGATGCGATGCTGGCGGGGGACTTGGGATGAGCGCGCTGCCGACGCCCGAATTTTCGCGCCCCGTCCGGCTGGACCAGATCGGCCATATCAGCGGCAGCACCAGCATCGTCGCCGACGCGGCCGAGCGGGAAGCGCTGATGCGCCGGTTCGGCCTGCTGGCGCTCGATGCGCTGGAGGCGGACTATCGAATCAGTGAGGAGAATGGCAGCATCTTCGCGCGCGGTCGGGTGCGGGCCAGCCTGGCGCAGGCCTGTGTCGCAACTGGCCAGCCGGTGGCAGAAACCATCGACACAGAATTCCTGCTCCGTTTCGTTCCTGACGATGAGGATGTCGTCGAAGGCGCCGAAATGGAGCTGGACGCCGAAGATTGCGACACGATCGGCTATAGCGGCAACAGCATCGACATGGGCGAAGCCGTCGCCGAGACAGTGGCGCTGGCGATGGCGCCCTATCCCCGCGCGCCCGATGCCGACGCCATTTTGCGCGAAGCAGGCGTGTTGCAGGAGGATCAGGCCGGTCCCTTTGCCGCCTTGCTGGCACTCAAGGGCAAGGAATAAGTCGCGGTCGCGGCTGCGCTGTTTCCCTTTCGTTCCTGTCATGGCATAAGATCGGGCCATGGACGCCCCGCCGCCATCGCCGCGCAAGATCATCCATATCGACATGGACGCTTTCTATGCGTCGGTGGAACAGCGGGACAATCCCGCGCTGCGCGGCCAGCCGATCGCGGTGGGCGGGGGCGGCCCGCGCGGGGTGGTCGCCACGGCCAGCTATGAGGCGCGGGCGTTCGGGGTGAAGTCCGCCATGCCCGGCGCACGGGCGCGGCGGCTCTGCCCCGACCTCATCTTCGTGCCGCCGCGATTCGAAGCCTATCGTGCGGTGTCCGGGCAGATCCGGGCGATCTTCGCGCGCTTTACCGACATGATCCAGCCGCTATCGCTCGACGAAGCCTATCTGGACGTCACCGTGAACAAGCCAGGCATCGCGTCCGCGACGCAGGTGGCGGCGGAGATTCGCGCGCTGATTCGCGCGGAAACCGGGCTCACCGCCTCGGCCGGCGTGTCCTATAACAAGCTGATCGCCAAGCTGGCATCGGACCAGAACAAGCCCGACGGCCTATGTGTCGTGCGGCCAAGCGAAGGCCCGGCCTTTATCGCCGCCATGCCGGTGCGGCGCATTCATGGCGTGGGTCCAGTGACGGCGGCGCGGATGCACGCGCTGGGGATCGAGACGGGGGCAGACCTGCGCGCGCGCGACCTGCCCTTCCTTCAGGCGCATTTCGGTAACGCCGCCCAATATTATTACCGGGCCGCCCGCGGGCAGGACGACCGGCCAGTGCGCGAACGCGAGCAGCGCAAGTCGGTGAGTGTCGAGGATACATTTTTCGACGATCTGACCGATCGGGATCGGCTGGTGGCGGAGATAGAGCGAATCGCCGCCAGTCTGTGGGGCCGGATCGAAAAGGCGCAGGCCTGGGGCCGGACGGTGACGCTCAAGATCAAATTCGCCGACTTCCGTATCATCACCCGCTCACGCAGCTTTGCTACGCCGGTGCGTTCGCCCGACTTGCTGGCGCAAGCGGCGCGGGACTTGCTGCTGGCCCAGCTACCGCTGCGCATGGGCGCGCGGTTGTTGGGACTGGGGGTGCATAATCTGGAAGTGGAGGAAGAAGCGGGGCAGGGCGATCAACTGGCGCTGGGGTTATAAGCCCCAGCCGTCAGTCCGCCCGCCGATGATCGCCCCTTAAAATGGCAGCCAGGTCCGCTTTTCGCTGAACTTCATGTAACCGGCATTGACGCCCAGCCGATAGCCGACGCCAAGACGGATCGGGATCAGCACGACATTGCCCCAGCGCAGATAGCTGGCGGTGAAGCCGCCGACCAAATAGGCGGTGCCTTCGGCCGCCGGGAAGCGGTGATAGAGATCCTGCGTGTCGTAGAGATTGTAGACCAGCACGAAGGTGTTGGCCGCGTTGCCGCCGACATCGAAGCCGATCGATGGCCCTGTCCAATAGACTTCGCGCTTGCCCTCGACCTTGTGATTGAGCGTGCCGGACCCATAGCGCAGGCCGACAACGAAGGCGCCCGACGCCTCACGCCCGGCGATATAGGCGTTGGGGCGACCCTGATCCTTCAATATCTTTTCGATAAGGCCCGCCAGCCCTTCCGCGCCCTTGCCGAACACGCCTTCCGCCGCGCCGATCAGATCGTCCTGCTGATAAGAATCGCTGGGCGCGATGGCGGCAGGCGGGGATGATTCCGTAACGGGTGCGCCGGTTGCGGTGGTGCCGGACGTGACGGCGCTGTTGGCCGGGCTGTCATTATAGACGCTGGGATCGACGCCCGGCTCCGTAGGGGCGGGGCGCGCGGGTGGCGGCGGCGCGAGATCGGCGTCGATCGCGGTGTTGGGATCGATCGTGCGCACCTGGGCAGACGCCACCGGGCTGAGCGCCAGCCCCGCCAGCGCCACGACCAGCGCGCCTGCGCGTGCCAGGCGGGCGCCTTTCCGTCCCATAATCCCGATCATGCCCGATGCTCCCCGCAAATTTCCATTCTAACCATCCCCCAGACTATCGGCTTTCAACCTGAAACGACAATGAACGAACGTCCACCTGAGTCGATTCCGGGCCGGAACGATTTACAAGCATGACATTAGCGCAAAAAATCCCCGAACAGGACCGTTGCCATGCGCCAAAGCCGTCGCTATAGGACACGTCGCCTAGCCGCAGCCCCGCCCCAAGCGGGCGTTCAGGCCATGTTTGGAGACGTGGGTGAGTGGCTGAAACCAACGGTTTGCTAAACCGTCGTAGGGATAACTCCTTACCGAGGGTTCGAATCCCTCCGTCTCCGCCACCCTTTTTCGGACTGAACCGATGATCCGCGCCCGTTTCGGCACTTTGCGCGGCCTGGTCCGCCTGATCCTGTCCTATCCGCAACTGGCGCTGGGCCTATCCGCCAGTCGCCCGGCTGATCCTGCGCAGGTGCGGCGGCTGGTGTTCGTGTGTCAGGGCAATATCTGCCGCAGCGCCTTTGCCGATGTCGTGGCGCGCAGGGCGGGGCTGCGGTCGGCGTCTTTCGGGCTGTCGACCACCACGGGGCGGGCCGCGCATGATCCCGCCATCGCCGCCGCCCGCGCCTTGGGCCATGATCTGGCGCAGCATCGTGCGGTCGACATGGCGGATTATGTGCCGCAGGCGGGCGACCTGCTGCTGGCGATGGAGGTGCGGCAATTGCACCGGCTGGCTGCCGATCCGCGCCTCAACCATCTGCCGCGGACATTGCTTGGGCGGTGGACGGTGCCGGTGCTGCCGCATCTGCACGATCCCTATGGGTTGGACGACCCTTATATGGCGACCTGCCTTGCCCGAATCGAGCAGGCGGTCGAGCGGCTGGTCAGCGCTTTCCCCCGCGCACGGCTTTCCTGAACATCTGCGCCATATCCCGCATCCAGGGACGGGGATCGGATAGCGTCAGCACATAATAGCGGGTTGCCGGGTCGAAAAAGCCCAGCACATAGCCGATCAGATCCCTGACTGGCCGCCGTTTGAAGAACGGATCGCTGATGCGTCCCGGCGCAATCCACAGGCGTATGAGACGCTTGGTTTCCGGCACCATATAGCGCGCGCGCAGATCATCGCGCGGCGGCGGCGCCGGGTCACGCTGGCCCAGCACGGTGCGGCGATAGGCTTCCCAGGCGAAATGCGCGCCACAATGGCGGGCCAGCGGCAGGCTGCCCCAGAAACGGCCATTGACCTCCATCAGCCAATAGCGTCCGCTGTCCGGCTCATAGCGATATTCGACCATCGCCTGCCCGTCCCAGTCGAGCGCGCGCAACAATTGTTCGGACAGCGCCATCTGATCGCCATGCAGGTCCGCCGGTTCGGCCCGGCACAGCGTGGATACGCCTCCTTCGGGGGCCATTCGTGCAGGCGGCGATGCTGGAAGCGCAGCGTCGCCTGTCCCTGTTCCATGTAGAGCATCTGCCCCAGGCCGACGCCGCGGCAATATTGCTGGATCAACGGCCAAAGGCCTACAGGCGCGTAGCGGTCCAGCAGTGCGACCAGTTCTTGCGGCGTGTGGACATATTCGGTCTTGAGCCATTCAAGCCCGGCCTGCTCCAAGATTGGCATGATCGCGGGCGGATTGGCCCATTTGGCGACCAGCGGATACTGCATCGTCGCGACACGGGCGGCAAAATCCTCGCCGATCTGTGGTTGCCAGGTTTGCGGCACGCGCAGGCCAGCCTTTTCGGCAATGTCCAGCGTTCGGAATTTGTCGATGACCTTGGCCAGCCGGTCGGGTCGGGGCACCAATATGTGGCAATCGCCGATCGTGGGTGGCAGCTCCGCCAGTTCCAGCAGGTCCGATTCGGACACGGCCAGCACCGCGCCCGCGCCGGTGCGGGCGATCAGGTCCGGCAGCCAGAGCGCGGCAGGACCGTCGGGGCGCAAATGCGACCGGGTGCAGTGGCGAGAGGCCGCACCCACGCTGTCCGCATCGCCCGCAACGCCGTGCACGGGCACGCCATGCTCCCCCAGTTCACGCACGACCGTCAGGCCGATGGCGTTCTCCAGACCCAGGACGATGGCGCCGGGCAGGGCTGTCACGCAGGCACCAGCCGATGTTCGTAGCGCCATGTCGACCAGGCCTGCTGGGCGATCCGCAACCCGGTGCGCAGACGACTGGGCGGCACGCGGGTCAGGCTGCGGCCAGCGCGATCGGCCAGATCGTCGGGCAGGTCGTGGAAGCCTGCGCCACGGATCTGCGGCAGGCGGGCCGCCTCCCGGCAGAGCGCGACGAACCGCGCCTTGACCGCGCCATTGGGGCGTTGCCGGTCGCGGGACAGCATTTCGAAACTATGGGTGACAATGACGAAGGCATCATGGCCTTCCTGCGCGGCATGGCGCAGCCCCGCGCGCATTTCGGCGGCGGACATGGCGCAGATTTGCGCCGGACGAAAGCGGCCGGGCCGGTCGGATATGCCCGATACCGGCAATTCACTGATACCGTGCAGGCGGCTTGCGCCTATCTCGCCCGGATCGGCATCGATATGGCAGTCAAGGCCCAGATAGGCGGGATTGACGCTGCTGTCCCACGACAGGCCGATTGCCGCAAGGGCGCGCAGCGTGTCGTCATTGGCCCCGAAATTACCCGCGCGAAAGGCGGTGATGGCGGGCGCCCCGGCCTGTTCCAGCAGCTGCCTGGCCAGGCCCAGCAGAACGATCTGGTCCGCCAGCGTGAAATCGCCGATATTGCGGCCCTGTCGTCCACCGACCGGCGATTCCTTCGCCCAGGCGAGCCATTCGGTGTGGATGTGCATCTGCACTTCATGGCCGCGCTCCACGATTGCGGTGACGATCGGGGTCAGGAAATCGGCGCCGTGGACCAGCGCGGGCAGGGGATCGAGGAAGAACACGCCTTTCAGGCCATGGCGGTCGAGCATGTCCATCTGCCAGCCTATGCCATGCGCCTGCCCCTGCGCTTCGGCCCAGATCGAACGGCGGATATTGTCATCCAGGTCGACGCCGCGCTGCTGGAGCGAGGCGGACAGTTCCGTATCGACGGTGATGAGCAGCGCGGTCATGGGCGATCCGGTCGGGGGGAGGCAATTGGACAGCAATAGGGATCAGGAGTTAAGGACCGGTGATATGTCCCCAATATGTCCTCTGGTCCACATATTGGAAAGATAGCATCGGGCCGTCAATCCGCTGCCATCCCTATCCGACGCTGCGACAATGCCCACTCCGTCACGCGAGCAGCGAAAATTCCCCGTAATTGCCCTGAAAGAACAGCAAGGGGCTTTCAGGCCGGTCGACTTCCAGCGCGATGACCTTGCCCAGCACGATATAATGGTCGCCCGCCTCATGCACCGCGTCCAGCGTGCAGTCGATCCAGGCGACGACATTGTCCAATATCGGTGATCCATTGGCCGATACACGGTGCGAGACGCCGGCAAACTTGTCCTCGCCGCGCCCGGACAACTGGCGGCACAGCGCCTGCTGGTCACTGGCCAGCACATTGACGCAGAATTTGCCGACCGCAGCCAGACGTGGCCAGCTTTGCGACGTTTTGGCCGGGAAGAAGGCGACCAGCGGCGGATCAAGCGAGACCGAGGTGAAGGAGCCTACCACCATGCCGACGGGCGCGCCGTCCGCCTCTACGGCGGTGACGACGCATACGCCGGTGGGATAATGGCCCAGCACCCGGCGAAAGGTTGCGCTGTCGAAACTGATCACGTCATTCATGCGGACTCTCCCCTGCACCCCATCATGTTTCCTTGCTGCCACAGGATGGGGTGCGATTTTATGTCGATCAAAGCGCAATCCCGCCCGCCGCCAGCACTGCCAGCGTCAGCAGTTCCGATGCGTTGGACGCCATCGTCGCAATCTGTACCGATTTTTCCATGCCCACCAGCACCGGGCCGATCATCGACGTGCCGCCCAGTTCGCGCAGCAGCTTGGCCGAGATATTGGCCGATTGCAGGCCGGGCATCACCAGCACATTGGCGGGGCCGGACAGGCGGCTGAACGGATAGCTTTTCATGACCGCCGGGTTGAGCGCCACATCGGCGGTCATTTCGCCTTCATATTCGAAATCGACGCCGCGTTCGTCGAGCAACTTCACCGCGCCGCGCACATTTTCCAGAAACGCGCCGGGCGGGTTGCCGAAATTGGAGTAGGAGAGGAAGGCGACGCGCGGGTCATGGCCCATGCGGCGGGCCACGGCGACGGTGCCTTCTGCTATATCGGCCAGTTCGTTTGCCGTCGGGCGCTCGTTGACGGTGGTGTCGGCCAGGAACACGGTCTTGTCCTTGGCCACCATGACATGGATGCCAAACGGGGTGCGTCCTGCCGCCGGGTCCATCACCCGTTTCACCTCGCGCAATGTCTGCGCATAGGGGCGGGTCATGCCGGTGATCATCGCATCGGCCACGCCCATCCTGACCAGCAATGTGCCGAAAATATTGCGATCGCGGTTCACCATCCGCTCGCAATCGCGGCGCAGATAGCCGCGCCGTTGCAGGCGCGCGTAGAGCAGGTCGACCATTTGCGGGACCAGCGGCGAGTTGACGCTGTTGTGCAGTTCGAAACTGTCGGGATCGCGCACGCCCAGCGCCTTGAGCTTGTCGACCACATCGCCGCGACCGACCAGCACCGGGATGCCATAGCCCAGGTCGCGGAACTGGATCGCCGCGCGCAACACCACTTCCTCTTCCGCTTCGGCAAAGACGACGCGCTTGGGATTGGCCTTGGCCACTTCATAGGCCGTGGTCAGGACCGATGTGGTCGGGTTCAGCCGGCCCTTCAACGACTGGCGATAGGCGGCCATGTCCGCGATTGGCTTTTGCGCCACGCCGCTGTCCATCGCCGCCTGCGCGACGGCGGACGGCACCACTTCCATCAGGCGCGGGTCGAACGGGGCGGGGATGATATAGTCAGGCCCGAAACTGTGCGAACGGCCATAGGCCTTGGCCACTTCCTCCGGCACCTGTTCGCGTGCCAGTTCGGCGATGGCATGGGCGGCGGCGACCTTCATCGCTTCGTTGATCGTCGTCGCCCGCACGTCCAGCGCGCCGCGGAAAATGAAGGGGAAGCCGATGACATTGTTGACCTGATTGGGATAGTCCGACCGGCCCGTCGCTACGATCGCTTCGGGGCGCACCGCCTTCGCATCGGGCGGGGTGATTTCCGGGTCGGGATTGGCCATCGCAAAGATGATCGGCTTTTCGCCCATATCCTTGACCATGTCCGGCGTCACCGCGCCCTTGACCGACAGACCAAGGAACACGTCCGCGCCCTTCATCGCTTCCTTCAGCGTGCGCGCGTCGGTCCTGACCGCATGGGCCGATTTCCACTGGTTCATGCCTTCGGTGCGACCCTGGTAGATCACGCCCTTGCTGTCGCACATGATGACATTGTCACCCGCCACGCCCAGCGCCTTGATCAGCTCGGTGCAGGCGATCGATGCCGCGCCCGCGCCATTGACCACGACTTTCAGGTCTTTCAATTCGCGCCCGGTCAGCATCGCGGCGTTGATGACGCCTGCGGCCGCGATGATCGCGGTGCCATGCTGGTCGTCATGAAATACCGGAATGTTCATCCGCTCCTTGAGCGCCTGTTCGATGATGAAACATTCAGGCGCCTTGATATCCTCAAGGTTGATGCCGCCGAATGTCGGTTCCATCAGTTCCACCGCCTCGATGAAGCGGTCGACATCCTCGGTCTTGAGTTCAATGTCGATGCTGTCCACGTCGGCAAAGCGCTTGAAGAGCACCGCCTTGCCCTCCATCACCGGCTTGGATGCGAGCGCGCCGAGGTTGCCAAGGCCCAGAATCGCCGTGCCGTTGGTGATGACGGCGACCAGATTGCCCTTTGCGGTATAATCATAGGCGGTGGCGGCGTCCGCTGCGATGGCCAGCACGGGCACCGCAACGCCGGGGGAATAGGCCAGCGACAGGTCGCGCTGGGTCGCCATGGGTTTGGACGCGATGATCTCGATCTTGCCGGGGCGTCCGGTCGAATGGAAAAACAGCGCCTCGCGCTCGGAAAATTCCACATTCGACTTGTCGGTCATCACTCATCCGCCCTTTGCTGTCCGTTGCGTCGGCCCTAGCGGCAAGCGCGCCTTGTGGGCAAGTGCGAGAAGGCTTCTTTCCTGCTGTGCAGCTTGGCGCTATCCGGGCTTCATGCCCAGCGCCCCGAACGACATCGCGATCCAGCCCGCCCCTACGCCCATGATGGCGCAATATCTGGCGCTCAAGGCTCAGGCGAATGACTGCCTGCTCTTCTACCGCATGGGGGATTTCTTCGAACTTTTCTTCGACGATGCGAAGGCAGCGGCCGCGACGCTCGACATTGCGCTGACCAGTCGGGGCGAACATGGCGGGGTGCCGATCCCGATGTGCGGCGTGCCGGTGCACAGCGCGGAAGGCTATCTGGCCCGGTTGATCAAGGCGGGCCACCGGGTCGCCATCGCCGAACAGACCGAAACGCCGGCGCAGGCCAAGGCGCGCGGCGGCAAGACGCTCGTGGCGCGCGACATTGTCCGCTATGTGACGGCGGGCACGCTGACCGAGGAAACATTGCTCGATTCCCGTCGCGACAACATGCTTGTCGCGCTGGCGCAGGTGGGCGGAGAGGGCGAGGTCGGCCTGGCCGCCGCCGACATCTCGACTGGCCGGTTCGAAACGATGACCTGCCGGCCCGCCGATCTGCCCGCCGAACTCGCCCGCCTGCGCCCCAGCGAGACGGTGGTGGCGGAAGGGGCGACGCTCGACATAGCCGACGCGCATATGTTTGATCGCGCCGCCTTTTCCAGCAGCCGCGCCGAAACCGCGCTCAAACGGCTGTTCGGGGTCGCGACGCTGGACGGGTTTGGTCAGTTCAGCCGCGCCGAACTGGCGGCGATGGGCGGGTTGATCGGCTATCTCGACCATGCGGGCAAGGGGACATTGCCCTTCCTTGCGCCACCCCTGCGCCAGACGAGCGGTGGCCATGTCGCCATCGATGCGGCGACGCGCGAGAGCCTGGAAATTGTCGCGACGATGAATGGCGCGCGGGCGGGCAGCCTGCTGGGCGCGGTCGATCGCACCGTGACGGGGGCGGGGGCGCGGCTGTTGGCGCAGGATCTGTCTGCGCCGCTGATGGATATGGGCCTGATCGACGCGCGGCTGGGGCTGGTGCAATTGTTCCATGACGATGCGGGGCTGCGCGACCAGTTGCGTGGCGCTTTGCGCGCACTGCCGGACATTGGCCGGGCGCTGGGCCGGGTCGCGGTGGGCCGGGGCAGCCCGCGCGACCTTGGCCAGTTGCGCGACGGACTTGGCGAAGCGCGCCTCTTGCGGGAGCGGCTGGGGCGTCAGCCCGACCAGCCGCTGCTCCTCGCCCGCTTGCTGCCCGCGCTCGATGGCCATGGCGCGCTGGTCGACAATCTGGCGCGCGCGCTGGTGCCTGCACCGCCGACCGAAACGGCGAGTGGCGGCTATATTGCCGATGGCTATGATCCGGCGCTGGACGAATTGCGCCGCATGGCGGGCGATGGCCGCCGGGCGATCGCCGCGCTAGAGGCGAAATATCGCGCGCAAACCGGCATCTCCGCCCTCAAGATCCGCCATAATGGCGTGCTCGGCTATCATGTCGAAGTCCCCGCCCGCGCCGCCGACACGCTGATGCAACCCGACAGCGGCTTTACCCATCGCCAGACGCTGGCGGGCGTCGTGCGCTTCAACTCGGTCGATCTGCATGAGGAAGCCGGGCGCGTCGCGCAGGCGGGGGGGCATGCGCTGGTCGCCGAAGCGGCCCATCTGGAAGACCTGATCGCCGCCGTCCTGGATCGCAAGGCGGACATTGCGCGCGCCGCGCAGGCCCTGGCCCGGCTGGATGTCGCCGCGGCGCTCGCCGAACGGGCGGCGGAGGGCGGCTGGCAGCGGCCCCATTTCGTGGTGGCGGACGGGGCCGGGCCATGCCTGGACATTGTCGGCGGCCGGCATCCGGTGGTGGAGGACGCGCTGCGGCGCGAAGGGCAACCCTTCGTCGCCAATGATTGCCGTCTGGTGCAGGACGACCGGCTATGGCTGGTCACTGGCCCCAACATGGGCGGCAAATCCACTTTCCTGCGGCAAAATGCGCTGATCGTCATATTGGCGCAGGCGGGCGCCTATGTCCCGGCGCAGGCCGCGACGCTCAGTCTGGTCGACCGGCTGTTCAGCCGGGTCGGCGCGTCGGACAATCTGGCGCGGGGCCGTTCCACCTTCATGGTCGAGATGGTGGAGACCGCCGCGATCCTGGCGCAGGCGACCGCCGACAGCTTCGTCATTCTGGACGAGGTCGGGCGCGGCACATCCACCTATGACGGGCTTGCGCTCGCATGGGCGGTGGTGGAGGCGGTGCATGAGGTCAATCGCTGCCGCTGCCTGTTTGCCACCCATTATCATGAACTGACCCGGCTGGCGGAAAGCCTGTCCTCGCTCTCGCTCCATCATGTGCGCGCGCGCGAGTGGAAGGGGGATCTGGTGCTGCTGCATGAACTGGCCGACGGGCCGGCCGATCGCAGCTATGGCCTGGCCGTCGCGCGGCTGGCGGGCCTCCCGGCTGCGGTCCTCAAGCGTGCCAAGGATGTGCTGGCCCGGCTGGAGGCGGGCAAGGCCAGGACGGGTGGCATCGCGGCGGGACTGGACGACCTGCCGCTGTTTGCCGCTGTCGCCGCCCAGCCCGAACCGCTGGTCGATCCGCTGCGCGCCGCGCTTGATGGCATTGATGCCGACGCATTGTCGCCGCGCGAAGCGCTCGATCACATATATCGGCTGAAACAACTGGCCGCGACCAGCGAGCAAGACTAGATAGCCATCATGGTCATGCAATTTCCCGCGCTGGGATCGCGCCGCGCGATCATCGATCGGCGTGCGATTTCCGACAATATTACCGCACAGGCGCAACTGCACCGGAGCGATCCGATGCTGCTGCGCGGCGTGATCGTCAAGGAATTGAAGGCGGCACTGGACGACGGCCGGGCCGAAATCGCCCGGCGGCTGCATGCCAAGCCCACGCGCGGGCGGGAGTCGGTGACGGCCTTTGCCTTCCTGATCGACCAGATTTTGCGCCTGCTCTATGACGCGACGACGCATCATCTCTACCCGTCGGGCAATCGCAGCACGGGGGAGCGGATCGCCCTGATCGCGGTCGGCGGCTATGGCCGGGGCGAAATGGCGCCGCATAGCGATGTCGACATCGGCTTCATCACCCCGTGGAAACCGACCGGCTGGACCGAGCAGGTCATCGAATCCATGCTCTATTCGCTCTGGGATCTCGGTCTGAAAGTCGGGCATTCCAGCCGCTCGATTGACGAGACGATGCGGATGGCCAAGGCCGACCTCACGGTCCGCACTGCCCTGCTTGAGGCGCGCTATGTCTGGGGCGATCGCGCGCTATATGAGGAAACATCAACCCGCTTCGACGCGGAAGTGATGCAGGGCACTGCCCGCGCCTTTGTCACCGACAAGCTGGCCGAGCGTGACGAGCGCCACAAAAGGATGGGCGACAGCCGCTATGTCGTCGAACCCAATGTGAAGGAGGGCAAGGGCGGCCTGCGCGACCTGCACACATTGTTCTGGATCGGCAAATATGTGAACCGGGTGCGGTCGGTGGCCGAACTGGTCGATGTCGGGCTGCTGACCCAGCTGGAACTGCGCCAGTTTCAGAAGGCGGAGGATTTTCTGTGGGCGGTGCGTTGCCACCTGCACACCATCACTGGCCGGGCGGAGGATCGACTGACCTTCGACCTCCAGCTGGAAACCGCGACGCGGATGCGCTTTACCGGGCGGCATGGCCGGTCGGGGGTGGAGCGCTTCATGCGCTATTATTTCCTGAACGCCAAGATCGTGGGCGACCTGACGGCCATGTTCCTGGCCCATCTGGACGATCAGTTGGGGGCCAGGGGGCGGCGCTACATCCCCGCCCTGTTTCGCCGGCCCAAAAAGCTGGACGGCTTCGTCCTCGAACGCGGTCGGCTGTCGCTGCCCAGCGATGATTTTTTTCAGGTCGATCCGGTCCGGCTTTTGGAAATCTTCGCCGTCGCCGACCGCCATGGCCTGGCCATCCACCCCGGCGCGATCCGCGCGGCCAGCCGCGACGCCGGGCTGATCACCGCCAAGGTGCGCAAGGATCCGCGCGCCAATGCGGCCTTCATGGATGTGCTCACATCCCCGCGCGATCCCGAAACCGTGTTGCGCTGGATGAACGAATCCACTGTTTTCGGGCGCTTCATCCCCGATTTCCGCCGCGTCGTGGCGCAGATGCAGTTCGACATGTACCACCATTATACGGTGGACGAACATACGATCCGCGCCGTTGGCCTGCTGGCCCGGATCGAAAAGGGCGACCTGCCCGGCGATCATCCGCTGGCGACCGAACTGATGGGCAAGCTGCTGTCGCGCCGCGTCCTGTACGTCGCGGTGCTGCTGCATGACATTGCGAAGGGACGGGGCGGGGACCATAGTATCCTGGGCGCAGACGTCGCCAAACAGCTGTGCCCGCGGCTGGGCCTGACCCCGGCGGAGACGGAAACGGTCGCCTGGCTGGTGCGCTATCATCTGCTGATGTCGGCCACCGCCTTCAAGCGCGACCTGGCCGACTACAAGACGATCCTCGATTTCGTCGATGTCGTGCAAAGCCCGGAGCGGCTGCGCCTGCTGCTCTGCCTGACCGTGGTGGATATTCGCGCAGTCGGGCCGGGGGTGTGGAACAGCTGGAAACGGCAGTTGCTGGGCGACCTGTACGAGGCCGCCGAAGAATTGCTGCGGCTGGGTCACAAGCAGAAGGGCCGCAGCGAACGGGTCGCGGCCAAGCAGGAAGCGACGCGGCAGGCGTTGGGTCTGCCTGATGCGGAATTTGAACGGCTGCGTCGTCGGCTGCCCGAATCCTACTGGATCGCCGAGCCAGAGGATATTCTGATCCACAATGCGCAGCACATCCTGGCGTCTGCCGATGCGCCCCTGTCGATCGCCGCCCATTATTATCCGCAGCGCGGCGCGACGCTGGTAACGGTCTATGCGACCGACCATCCGGGGCTGTTCTATCGCATCGCGGGCGCCATCCATCTGGCGGGCGGGAACATCATCGACGCGCGCATCCACACGACGCGCGACGGCGTGGCGATCGACAATTTCCTGGTGCAGGACCCGTTCGGCGGCGCCTTTCATGATCCCGACCAGCTGACCCGCATCCGCAACGCGATCGAGGATTCGCTGTCCAATCGCCACCGGATGATCACCAAATTGTCGGCGCGCCCGCTGACCCGGACCCGCGCCGAAGCGTTCCGCATCGTCCCCAACGTGCTGATCGACAACAAGGCGTCTAATCGCTTCACCGTGGTGGAAATCAACGCTGCCGACCGGCCAGCCCTGCTGTTCAGCCTGGCCAATGCGCTGTTCCAGTCGAAGGTCACCGTCCATAGCGCCCATGTCGCTACCTATGGCGAACGCGCGGTCGACACATTCTATGTCACCGACCTGCTCGGCGGCAAGATCGAGAGCAAGGCGCGGTTGCAAACGCTTGAGCGCCGCCTGCTCGAAGCGGCAGGCGGCGAGGTGAGTGAAGCGCTGGAGCGGGCTTAACCCGGCTGCGTTGCCAGCCAGGCCGCCACATCCGCCGCGACCTTGTTCGCTGCGGCATTGAGCGGCACGCCGATCGTGCCTGCCTCGATCTTGGCGCCGACCGGTACGGTGGCGGTAAAGCGCTGCCGCGCGATCACGGTGCCGCTGCCCTTGGTCAATATCGCATCATAGGTCACGACCGCGCTGTTGCCTGGCGCATCCAGGCCAAAAGCGACGAGTTCGCCCATCAGCCGCTGGCCAGCGTCGCCCGCATATTGGCCTGGGTCCAGCACGATGCGGTTGCTGGTCGCGGCAATCGTCTCCGCCAGCAGTTTCTGGAACAGGTGGCGGGGCGTGTCGGCCCATTGCACCTTGGTCACATACGCGATCGAGGTGGGCGACAGCTTTACCGGCACCCGCACCGTATCGAGCGTCTTGGGCGCTTCGGGATCGGCCACGGTCAGGCTTGGTCCCTGCGCGCCGGTCAGCAGGCGTCCCGGCGCGACGGTCTGCGTGGCGCTCAGCGCCAGCAATTGTTCTGGCGGCTTGGCGCCGAAGGAGACGCAGCCAGCCAACAGGAAGGCTGCGGTGAGCGCAACCGTGGCGCTGCGCGTTTGGCGGTTGAACATACGCCTTGTCCCTCTCATCATGGCTTGTAATCCGGCAATTTGGGCGATCCTACCAGCGAACCAGCGCCTTGCTGGTCCAGCTTTTCGGCCACGCCGCGGAAGGCGCGCGACATTTCGCGCAGGTCGCGGACCAGCTGGTTGACCTCCGGCATGGTCTGGTTGCTGAAGGCGCGCACGCCCGGCTGGGCTTCGGCAATTGTCTTATCCAGCGTGTCGATGCTGCGCGTCGCCGACTGAACGCTCTTGCGCAGGTCGGCCATCAGCGGCTTGCCCTCGTCGGTCAGCAGCGAATCGGTCGTCGCGGCCAGCTTGCCAATCTGTTCGGCCGCAACCCCGGTGCGCTGCACCGCGATGCGCGCTTCGGCCAGCGTGGCGGAGATTTCCGGGCTGCGATCCGCCAGCGAACTCGAAATACGCTCGACATTGGCCAGGATGCCGGCGATCGACTGCTGATTCTTGTCGTTCAGCAATTCGGTCAGCCGCTCGGTCAGGGTCGACAGGCGTTCCAGCAGTTGCGGCGCATTGTTAAGCAATTCGCCCAGCGCGCCCGGCTTGGTCGGGATGACCGGCACGCCATCGGGGCAAACCGTCAACGGATTGTTGGCCGGGCAAATGATCGGCGGCGCGCCCTTGACCGCGCCATCCAGCACGATTTCGCTGACGCCGGTAAAGCCCACGCCCGCGATCGTCGCGGTCGTGCCCTGCAGGACGGGCGTGCCGTCCTTCACCGAAATGCGGACCTTCACAAATCCGGGATCGCGCTTCCACAGTTCGATCTTTTCGACCTGGCCGGACGGCACGCCCGAATAATTGACGCTCGATCCCTTCGCCAGGCCGTTGACCGACTGTTTGAAGAAGATGTCATATTCCTTATTCTCGCCATCGGACAGGCGCGAAAACCAGAAGGCGGCACCGATGATCGCCGCCAGCAGCAGCAGCGTGACCGTGCCCACAAGCACATGGTTGGACCGGGTTTCCATATCCTATTGCCTTCCATCGGGCGACGTCTGGGCCACCCTATCCTGTTCGCGGTCATGTTGACGGGTAACCGCCGCCGTCGCGGCGCGGCCGCGCGGGCCGTTGAAATATTCCTGAATCCACGGATGATCGGTGGCCAGCAATTCGTCGATCGTGCCGACGGCAATCACCTTCTTGTCGGCCAGAACGGCGACCCGGTCGCAGATCGAATAGAGCGTATCAAGGTCATGGGTGATCAGGAACACCGTCAACCCCAGCGTCTGTTGCAACTGGCGGGTCTGTTCGTCGAACGCAGCCGCGCCGATCGGGTCCAGCCCGGCCGTCGGCTCGTCCAGAAACAACAGGTCCGGGTCCAGCGCCAGCGCGCGCGCCAGCCCCGCCCGCTTCTTCATCCCGCCCGACAGTTCCGACGGATATTTGGGACCAGCCTCGGCAGGAAGCCCGGTCATCCGGATCTTGTAGGCGGCGATTTCGTCGCGCAGTTCCGCGCCGATATTGGGATAATATTCGCGGATCGGCACTTCGACATTTTCCGCGACGGTCAGCGTCGAAAACAGCGCGCCGCCCTGAAACAGCACACCCCAACGCTTGCGGATCGCCAGCGCCTCATCGTCGGAACGGCCGATCATCGATTCGCCAAAGACGTGGATTTCCCCCTCGTCCGGGGTCTGAAGGCCGATGATCGCCCGCATCAGCACCGATTTGCCGGTGCCGGACCCGCCGACAACGCCCATGATCTCGCCCTTGCGCACGTCCAGGTCCAGCCCGTCATGCACCACCTGATCGCCAAAACTGTTGCGGATGCCGCGCACCGAAATCGCGATGTCGCTTTGCTCCATCACGGTTTCGATCCGCTCTTCCTCGGCGACGATGTCCTCATGCTCGGCCATCAGTTCCACCCCACCCAGGTAAAGAACACGGCGAATATCGCGTCCAGAACGATGACCAGGAAGATGGCCTGCACGACCGCAGCCGTGGTGCGCAGCCCCACTTCCTCCGCATTGCCCTTGACCTGCATCCCCTGGAAACAGCCGGAAATGGCGATGATCAGGCCGAATACCGGGGCCTTGATCAGCCCCACCCACAGGTCGGTGATCGGCACGACTTCGCGCAGGCGCTGGACGAAGGTGATCGGGGGTATGTCGAGCGCGATGGCGCAGAGGAAACCGCCGCCGATGACCGCCATGATCGACGCGTAAAAGCCCAGCAGCGGCATCATGACGACGACCGCCAGCGTGCGCGGCAGCACCAGCGCCTCCATCGGCGATACGCCGATCGTGCGCATCGCATCGACTTCCTCGGTCAGCTTCATCGTGCCAAGTTGCGCGGCGAACGCGGATCCGGACCGGCCCGCGACCATGATCGCGGTCATCAGCACGCCCAGTTCGCGGAAGGTCAGCCGACCCACCAGATTGATCGTCAGCATCTCCATGCCGAACTGGCGCAACTGCACCGATCCCTGCTGCGCGATGACGATGCCGATCAGGAAACTCATCAGGCCGATAATGCCCAGCGCCGACACGCCGACAACCTCGAACCGCTGGACCACGGCATTGACGCGGAACCGGCTGGGGTGGCGGATGATGTTCCACGTCGCGACCAGCGTGCCGCCGAAAAAGCCCAGCAGGCCCAGCATGGTCGATCCCGCCATGCTGACCGCCTCGCCGATCTGGCCGACGACGCGGCGGATCGCCGGGACATGATCGGGCCGGATCGACACGGGTTCGTCCAGCGCCCCGACCGCGTCGATCAGCCGCATCGTATCGCCCTGCCCGCCGGTGATCGGGGCGCTCAGCCGCCTGGCCGTGCGATGCACGGTCCATGCGCCGATCGTGTCGATATGGTCGACCTCCGACAGGTCGATCGCGCTGACAGGGCCCTGCACCGCATCCAGCCGACCGGGCAGGTCATGCAGGCAGGCAACGGCCAGCGATCCGGAAAGTCGGATCACTGTGCCGTCGTCACGCATTTCTTCGGCAAGATCGGCGGCTTTGTTCATGCGATGGGATTACTGGTCCAATATCGGTTGCGCGGCAAGCCGAAACGGCCCAACTGCAAGTCAGAACGAAGGACAAGGGCAAAAGTTTCGGACACGGCATGACGCACCGTCTGGCAATTTACGACATGGACCGCACGGTGACGTTCAGCGGCACCTATACCGGCTTCCTCATTCACATGGCGCGCGCCATGGCCCCGTGGCGGCTGGCGCTGCTCCCCTGCGTCGGATTGCTGATGCTCGCTTATGTGGTCAAGCTGATCACGCGCCAGCGGCTGAAGGAGCTTAATCAGGCGCTGATGATCGGCTTCAATGTCGAGCGTGCGCGGCTCATGCCGCATGTCGAAACCTATGCCGACAAGGTGGTGGCGACCAATTTGCGGCAGGGCGCGGTGGCCCAGATCGCGCAGGACCGCGCCGATGGCTATCGCCTCGTCCTCGCCACCGCATCCTACCGCCTGTATGTCGAGCCGATCGCCCGGCGACTGGGTTTCGACGCCGTGATCGCCACCGATCATCTTTCGCAGGACTTGCGCTATGTCCGTGCCAAGATTGCCGGTGAAAATTGCTATGACACGGGCAAGCTGCGGATGATCAAGGCGTGGATGGCGGCCGAGGCGATCGATCGTGGCCAGGCGCATATCCGCGCCTATTCCGACCATGTCTCGGACGCGCCGATGCTGGAATTCGCCGACATCCCCTTCGCATCAAACCCGCACAGGAAGCTGGCGAAACTGGCGGCCGCCCGCGGCTGGACGCGGGTGGACTGGGTTTAATATCCCCACATCCGTTCGAAACGAACGGAAATGTGTCTAGCGCATAGCCGTTTTGGCCAGCCCCTCGCAGTCCGCGTCGCGCGCCCGCGGCACCTTGTCGCCGGCAATCGCCTTGCCGATCATCTTCAATATGCCCTTGGCCGATCGCGCCTCGGTCGGCACGCGAATATCGGGCTGCTTGATCGTCCCGCCAATCGGCACCGTGCCGTTCAGCCGCAACAGGCTGCCCTGCTTGGGCTGACCGCTCGCTTTCAGCGCCATCACCTCGTCCGTCAGGCGGATCGTCCCGGCAATGCGCGTCTGGGCGCGTGACGTGTCGATCAGCACCGGGTTCGCGCGCGCCACGCCGTTGCTGACGTCGAAGCGCGCCACCACGCAGCGCAGCACCGCCATCTTGTCCTTGTCCACAGTCAGCCCCTTGCCGACATCCTGTCCCATCAGCGCCGCCGTGCGCGCCGGGATCGATCCGTCGCGCCCGACCAGCGCGATGGTGCCGGACGATCGCCCCACCGCCTGCCGGATCGTGCGGCCCGGTCCATTCAGGACAACCCGCCCGGCCAGCCCGCCATCGATCCGCGCTTCGGGGAAGAAATCCAGCAACCGCGCCGACCGCAGATTGAGCGCCAGTTCCAAACGTGGCCCACCCTGCCGCTGATCGACCGCCAGGCGGCCCGTCAATATCCCGCGCGTCAGGCCGAGCCGCAGCGGTTCGACCACCAGTCGGCTGCGTTCCAGACTCAATGTGCCGCGCAAGGAACGGAACGGGCTGGAACCGGGCCATAACAGCCTGTCGGCCCGCACCTCCAGGCGTCCATCGGTCCGCGCCATGTGCGTCAGGTCGATCGCCGTATCGGGAATCAGCCGTTCGCCCAGCTTCGCGCGCTTGGCCGCCGCCCTGCGCTTGCCCTCGTTGGACGACAGATCGTCGAAATCGAACCGTGCCGACGCGATCGCGCCGTCGATGCGCGTGCGGCCATCGCGTTTGCGGATGGTGGCGTGCCCTGCAATGTCGGACCGGCCGATCGTGCCTTTCAGATTCTCGATGGTCCAGTCGGGCCGGTTGCGCACGACCTGCGCCGCCAGTCGCACGGGCTGGGTGCCGGGCAGGCCCGCCTCTATGATCGCATCCAGCACGCGCAGGTCGATCGCATGGCCAGTCACCTTGCCGCGCAAATGGCCGATGTCGAGCGGCCCATCCATCGTGCCGTCGATGGTCATGCCCACGGCCTCGCCGGCAATCTCCGCCTTGAACGGCCAGCGCGCACCCGTCTTGTGCCCCACGATCGGCGCGCCGCTGGCGGTCACCCGAACCGGATGGCCGCGGACATCGCCCGTGCCCGACAGGCGTAATCCCCTGGCGTCGACCGTCAGCGCCGCGTCGACCGATCGACCGCGCTTGTCGTCGCGATAGGCGATCCGGCTGTCGCTGACCGTCAGGCTGCGCAGGGCCGGGCGCTGCCCCTTGTCGTCACTCGCGCGGCTGCGCTCGCCGCTCCAGCTTTCGCGTCCGTCGGCGGCGCGATAGAAGGACAGGCGCGCATGCGCCAGGTCCAGCCGTTCCAGCACCGGCCCGCCGGTCAGCAGCGCCAGCGCGGAAAAGCCGACCCGCGCCTCGCCAACCCGCGCCAGATCGGCGTTGCCCGGCGCCCAGTCGGGCTGCGGCACCTTTATGTCGGTCAGGCGCACGACCGGGTGAAAGGACAGGCTATCCTCGCGCACCATGGAGCCGATCGTGACCCGCTTGCCGATCCGGTCCGACAGGCGATCCTCGATCCGGCCCTTGAACATGCCCCATGGAAATGCCGCCAGCAGCAGGATCAGCAGCCCGATCAGGACAAGCAGCCCGACGCCAATGCGGACAGCCCATCGCGATCCTGCTGTCATCCCCACGGCGCACCCCCTCCTGCAACGGCCTCATCGCCGTGCCGCGCTCAACGCACGACTCGCCGCAGGGTTCAGAGGCGAACGGGGGAGGGGAGCGGCTCGCCTGCGAAATGGGCGAACAGATTGGCGATCAGCATCTGCGCCATTCGCCCTACCGCCTCGTGCGTCGCCCCGCCGGTGTGCGGGGTCAGCACCACATTGGGCACATCCACCCAGCGCGCGGGGTCGGTCGGTTCGGGGTCGAACACGTCGATCGCGGCTCCCCCCAGATCCCCGGATTTCAGCGCAGCGATCAGCGCTGTTTCATCCACCAACTGCCCGCGCGCGACATTGACCAGCAGCCCGTCCGGCCCCAGCGCATCCATGATCGCCCTGGAAATCATGCCCCGATTGCTTTCGTCCGCGCGCGCCGCGACCAGCAATATGTCGCTCTGCCGCGCCAGCGCCTCCAGACTGTCGGTGCGGGGCCAAGGGAGGGCAGGCTTGTCGCGCGGCCCCCACCAGTTCACCTGCATCCGCATCGCCTGCGCCCGCTCCGCCACTGCAATGCCGATCGACCCCATGCCGATAATCCCCAGCCGCGCCCCGCCCATCGACCGGGTGCGCGTCTTGGCCTCGATCGTCCACAATCCCGCCCGCAAATGCCGGTCGCCACCCACGATCCAGCGGCGATGGGCGATCATCAGCCCGATCGCATGGTCCGCCACATCCTGCGCATTGGCATCGCCCGCGTGGGTGACCGCAATGCCGCGCGCCTTGGCCAGCGCCAGGTCCACCCCGTCATAGCCCACGGTGAAGCAGGCGATCAGCGACAGGCGCGGCATTGCGTCGATCAGCGATCGGTCCAGCGCGAATTCGCCTGCCCATATCACCGCATCGACGCGCGCCAGTTGCGCGGCGTCGGGCTTTTCCCAAAGGGCGATGACGTCATGATCGCTTGCCAGCAGCGGCAGCAAGGGGGCCAGCAAGGGCTGGCCCACCAACAGAAGCGGTCGATCCACCTTGTCGCCCATCTCAGCCGATCGCCCGCAACGCCTGGGCAAAATCGGCGATCAGATCATCGGCATCCTCGCAGCCGATCGAGATACGGACCATATTGTCGCCAATCTCCAAAGCCGCCTTGCGCGCGGCCGGCACCGACAAATGGGTCATCGCGGCGGGATGGCTCGCCAGCGTCTCGGTCCCGCCCAGGCTCACGGCCAGCTTGGCAATCTTGAGCGCGTCGAGAAAGGCGAACGCCTCCGCTTCGCCACCTTTCAGGTAGAGCGAAAAGGTCGATCCCGCCCCGCTGCAATGGCGCGCATAAATATCGCGCTGCCGTTCGCTTTCGGGAAAGCCCAGATAGACGATCTTCTCCACCTGCGGCTGGTCCTTCAGCCAGGCGCACACCTTGGCGGCATTTTCGCCCGCCCTGCTCATCCGCAATTCCAGCGTCTCCAGCGACCGCAACAGCATCCAGGCGCTATGCGGGTCCAATATGGTGCCGATCGTATTGCGCATCAGCCGGATGGTGGTGATCAGCGCATTGGACCCCAGCACCCCGCCTGCGACCAGGTCACTATGCCCGCCGGCATATTTGGTCAGGCTGTAAATCACCAGATCCGCGCCATGGGCCAGCGGTTTCAGCCATAGCGGCCCCAGAAACGTATTGTCGATCGCGATCGGCGGCACATGCGCTTCGCCGTCGAACAGGAAGTTGCGCCGCGCGACAACCGCTTCGATGTCGACCAGTACGTTGGTCGGATTCGCCGGGCTTTCCAGATAGATAAGCGCGACGCGGCCAAGCCCCTTGGCCTTTTCGATCACTGCGCCAATCTCTTCCTCGGTCGCGCCAGCGGGAAAATCGAGCCACTGTACGCCAAACTTGCCCAATATCCGCCCGATCAGCGATTCGGTCGCGGCATAGAGCGGCGCTGAATGGACGATCACGTCGCCGGGTTGCACCATCGCCAGCAGGGTGGTGGCGATGGCCGACATGCCGCTGGAAAAGAGCAGGGCGTCCTCCGCTTCCTCCCACACCGACAGGCGGTCTTCGGCGATTTCCTGATTGGGGCCATTGAAGCGCGAATAGACAAGGCCGTCCGATCCGCCCGGCCGGATGCCCGTCACGCCCTCGAAATGCCGCTTGCCCGCCGCCGCGCTCTCGAACGCGAAAGTGGAAGTAAGGAAAATCGGTGGCTTGAGCGACCCTTCCGACAAAGTGGGGTCATAACCATGGCCCATCATCAGCGTCGCGGGTTTCAGCGGACGCCCGTCAATCTCCATGATCGGCGGCTTGGGACGGCGGCGGTTGGGTTCGACCCCGCTAAGGTCGGCTTCGGTTTCGCCCGGCATATATATCTCCTGCTCGATACGGCGTCTGTTGCGCCGTTCCTGATGGCATGATGATAACGCAGGGATGGGGCGGAGGGCCAGAGGTGTGCGTAAGAATATTTCGCCCGATGGTATTTTAGTTACCAGGGTTGCGCGACTTGGACGAAGGCGGTGACACCGGGCCAGCGCCTCCCTACATCGCTGTCATGGACATCCTCCCCCCGGTGCTGGAGCAATGGTTTGCCGCGCGCGACTGGACGCCGCGCGTCCATCAGCGCGCCATGCTCGCCGCCGCGCGCCGGGGCGATCATGCGCTGCTGGTCGCCCCCACCGGCGCGGGCAAGACGCTGGCCGGGTTTCTGCCGACGCTCACTGACCTCATCGAACAGCCGACCGATCGGCTGCACACCCTCTATGTCTCCCCGCTCAAGGCGCTGGCGGTCGATGTCCGCCGCAATCTCCTGACCCCGATCGAGGAGATGGCGCTGCCGATCCGCGTCGAAACCCGCACCGGCGACACGCCATCGGACCGCAAGGCGCGCCAGCGGATCAAGCCGCCGCACATATTGCTGACCACGCCCGAATCGCTCTCGCTGCTGCTCAGCTATCCCGATGCGGCGCTGATGTTCGCGGATCTGCAAACGGTCATCGTCGACGAAGTCCATGCCTTTGCCACGCAAAAGCGCGGCGACCTGCTCAGCCTGTCGATGGCGCGGCTCCAGAGGATCAATCCCGGCCTGCGCCGCGTCGCCCTGTCCGCGACCGTCGCGGATGTCGACGCCTACCGGGCCTGGCTCGCGCCCGATGGCGATATCGACACGGTTGCCACGGTGCTGGGCGAAGCCGGCGCGGAGCCGAACGTCACCATCCTCATCCCGCAAGGGCGCGTCCCCTGGTCGGGCCATTCGGGCAAATATGCGGCCAATCAGGTCATGGCGGAAATCGCCGCGCACCAGACGACCTTGGTATTCTGCAACACGCGCGGCTTGGCCGAACTCATCTTTCAGGAATTATGGTCGGCGAACGACGCCAATCTGCCCATCGCCATCCACCATGGCAGCCTGTCGATCGAGGCGCGGCGCAAGGTGGAAAGCGCCATGGCCGACGGCAAGCTGCGCGCGCTTGTCGCCACCGCCTCGCTCGACCTTGGCGTCGACTGGGGCAATGTCGATTGCGTGATCCAGATGGGCGCGCCCAAGGGATCGTCCCGCCTGCTGCAACGCATAGGCCGCGCCAACCACCGGCTCGATCAGGCGAGCGAGGCCATCCTGATCCCCGGCAACCGCTTTGAATATCTCGAAGCCCGCGCGGCGCTCGACGCTGTTGAAGCGGGCGAACGCGACGCCGATGATTTTCGCGCGGGCAGCCTCGACGTGCTGGCCCAGCATGTCATGGGCCTCGCCTGCGCCGGGCCGTTCCGTGAAGAGGACATGCTGGCCGAAATCCAGTCCGCAACGCCCTATAGCGCATTGACGCCCGACGCCTTCGCCTCCGTCCTCCATTTCATCGAAGGCGGCGGCTACGCCCTGCGCGCCTATGACCGGTTCAAGCGGCTGACGCACGATCCTGATGGCAACTGGCGCGTGTCCCACCCGCGTTTCATTCAGCAGCATCGCCTGAATGCGGGCATCATCGTCGATCAGCCAGCGCTCGCCGTCCGCTTCGCCAATGGCCGCAAGCTCGGCACGGTGGAGGAGGGGTTCGCCGCCCAGCTTACCCCCGGCGACAGCTTCTTCTTTTCCGGCATGGCGCTGGAAGTCGTCAGGATGGACACCAGCGACCTGATCGTGCGGGCGACCTCCAAACAGGCCCGCATCCCCAGCTGGGGCGGCACCCGCATGGCCATGTCCACGCGCCTTGCCGAAAGGGTCCGCACGTTTCTGGCACAGCCCGATCAATGGCACCGCGTCCCGCCGGACGTGCGCGAATGGCTCGACATGCAGAAACTGCGCTCCGTCCTGCCGCAACCGGGTCAGCTGCTCATCGAAACCTTCCCGCACGAAGGGCGTCATTATCTGCTCTGCTATAGTTTCGAAGGCTGGAATGCCCATCAGTCGCTGGGCATGTTGCTGACCCGGCGGATGGATGCCCAGGGGTTGATGCCGCTGGGCTTCGTTTCCAATGACTATGCGCTGGCCATCTATGGCCTGAAGCCTGTCACTGATCCCAAAAGCCTGTTTTCCGCCGACATTCTCGACCATGAATTTATCGACTGGGTCGAACAGTCGAGCCTGCTCAAGCGCGCTTTCCGCGACGTCGCCGTCATATCCGGCCTGATCGAGCGGCAGCATCCGGGCAAGCGCAAGACCGGGCGGCAAGTCACCTTTTCGACCGATCTCATCTACGACGTGCTGCGCAAATATCAGCCCGACCACCTGCTGCTGAAGGCCGCTTGGGCCGATGCGCGTGCGCGCATGACCGATGTGGGGCGGCTGGGCGACCTGATCGATCGTGCGGCCACGACCATGTTGCATGTCAGCCTTGACCGGGTCAGTCCGCTCGCCGTCCCGGTGCTGATCCTCATCGGTCGCGAGCAGGTCGCGCAAAGCGCGGCGGAGGACGCGCTGCTGATGGAGGCGGAGGCGCTGGTCAATACAGCCATGCGCGCGGATTAGACAGGCGGGCTGTCGCCTGTGTCCCGCTCACCCCCGCAGCCCTTCAGCACACCATCGGCAAAGGCCACCGCCACCCGGTCTGACCATAGCGCGTCGCTCATGCCGTCGCTGCACGGCCCCTGGCTGATCGTCATGGCGAAGCCGTCGCCGATGTAGCGGATCGTGCGTTTCTCGCTCGCGCGCGCCACCGCAAATTGCATGGGGCCTTGGTCGGGTCGTTCAAGCGTCGCGACCGTTCCGCGCACCGTCACGGCCCAGAACGGCTCGGTGCCGATGGCGCGATAATCGGGCTGCGGCTGCGCTTTCACCGGGGGTGCTTTCGGGGGTGCCAGCGTTTCACGTGAAACAGGAAAGCGATTATTTTTCAGATTCTTGGGCTGCGAAACAGGCGCAGCGACATTCTCTGGCGGCGCGCTGTTCACCACCACCGGCACCGTCTGCATGACCGACGCTGCATCATTGTTCGGCTTACTGTCGCAGCCAGCCAGCCCCGCGCCCATCGCCACGAGGCCAGCCAGCCGCAGCCCGATCATGTCTAGACGTCCAGATTGGCGACGTTCAGCGCATTGTCCTGAATGAACTCGCGGCGCGGTTCGACCACTTCGCCCATCAGGCGGCTGAAAATCTCGTCGGCGACATCCGCCTGCTCGACCTCCACCCGCAGCATCGATCGATTGTCGGGGTCCAGCGTGGTTTCCCACAGCTGTTCCGCATTCATCTCGCCCAGCCCCTTGTAACGCTGGATCGCCAGACCCTTGCGCCCGGCGGCCAGGATCGCGGCCAGCAATTCGCTTGGCCGGGTCACCAATGTCGAACCCTTCGCCGCGACCGCTGGCAGATCATCCTCGCCCGCATCCTCGGCCGCCTGCGCGGCCTTCGCACTCACCAGCCGCGATGGCGTCACATAGCTTTGCGATTCCTCGCTCGCCAGCGTGTGCAGCTTGCGCGCTTCGGCCGAACCGACAAAGCCATGCTCGATGACATGATGGTCGGTCACGCCGCGCCACAGCCGCTCGAAATGGAAGCCGCCTTCCTCCGCGATCCGGCCGGTCCATTTGCCCTCCGCATCCTGCGCGCCCATCCATGCAACCGCAGCCGCCAGTCGCTCTGCCTGCGCATCTTGCGACAATTCCGGGTCCAGCGCGCCGGTCAGGCTCAGCGCCTCGATGATCGCGGGATCATAGCGGCGCGGGACATAGCGCATCACCGACCGCATCCGTCGCGCATGATCGACCAGATTTTTAAGGTCATGGCCGGTCCGGCTGCCGCCCGGTCCGTCCAGCACCATCGATTCGACGCCATTGTCGACCAGATATTGCTCCAGCGCGGCGTCGTCCTTCAGATATAGTTCGCTGCGCCCCCGCGTCGCCTTGTACAGCGGCGGCTGGGCGATGAAGAGATGCCCGGCCTCGATGATCTGCGGCATCTGGCGGTAGAAGAAGGTCAACAGCAGCGTACGGATATGCGCGCCATCGACATCGGCGTCGGTCATGATGACGATCTTGTGGTAACGCAGCTTTTCGATGTTGAAATCGTCGCGAATGCCGGTGCCCATCGCCTGAATCAGCGTGCCGACTTCCTTGGACGAAATCATCCGGTCGAACCGCGCGCGCTCGACATTCAATATCTTGCCCTTGAGCGGCAGGATCGCCTGATTGTGCCGGTTGCGGCCCTGCTTGGCCGACCCGCCTGCCGAATCGCCTTCGACCAGGAACAGTTCGGACTTGGCCGGATCGCGTTCCTGACAGTCGGCCAGCTTGCCGGGCAGGCTGGCAATGTCCAGCACCCCCTTGCGCCGGGTCAGTTCGCGCGCCTTCTTGGCCGCTTCGCGTGCGGCGGCGGCGTCGATCACCTTCTGGACGATCATCTTGCCATGGGTGGGATTTTCTTCCAGCCATTCGGCCATCTTGTCGGCCATCAGGCTTTCCAGCGGCTGGCGCACTTCGGAACTGACCAGCTTGTCCTTGGTCTGCGACGAAAATTTGGGATCGGGCAGCTTGACCGACACGATCGCGGTCAACCCTTCGCGCATATCCTCGCCGGTCAGCGACACCTTCTCCTTCTTCAACATGCCCGACTTATCGGCATAATTGTTGAGGGTGCGGGTCAGCGCCGCGCGGAATGCGGCCAGATGGGTGCCGCCGTCGCGCTGCGGGATGTTGTTCGTGAAACACAGCACATTTTCATAATAGCTGTCATTCCATTCCAGCGCGACGTCGATGGTCACATCGTCGCGGGTGCCGGAAATGGCGATCGGCTCCGGCATCATAGCGACCTTGTTGCGATCGAGATATTTGACGAAGGCCGCGATGCCGCCTTCATAATAAAGCTCGACCGTCTTGCTTTCCTCATGCCGCGCATCGGTCAGGAACAGGCGCACGCCGCTGTTGAGGAACGCCAGTTCGCGATAGCGATGCTCCAGCTTGTCGAAATCATATTCGGTGACATTCTTGAACGTCTCGGCGGAAAACAGGAAGGTGACCTTGGTGCCCTTCTGCCCCGGCGCCGCCGGACCCAGAACCTTGAGCGGCGCTTCGGCGTCGCCGTTGCGGAACCGCATCCAATGTTCCTGCCCGTCGCGCCAGATGTTCAGTTCCAGCCAGTCGGACAGGGCGTTCACCACGGACACGCCCACGCCATGCAGGCCGCCCGACACCTTGTAGGCATTGTCGTCCGACGTATTCTCGAACTTACCGCCCGCGTGCAGCTGGGTCATGATGACCTCCGCCGCCGACACGCCTTCTTCGCTGTGGATGCCGGTCGGGATGCCCCGGCCATTGTCCATGACGCTGACCGATCCATCGGGGTTCAGGGTGATGTCGATCCGGTCGCAATGGCCGGCCAGCGCCTCGTCGATCGCATTGTCGCTGACCTCGAACACCATATGGTGCAGGCCCGATCCGTCGTCCGTGTCGCCAATATACATGCCGGGCCGCTTGCGCACGGCGTCCAGCCCTTTCAGCACCTTGATGCTGTCGGCGCCATATGCGTTGCTGTTCGGGCTATTCTGGGGTTCGTCGCTCATGCCGAGCATATAGGGAAAGCCTTGCTGAAACTAAAGCGAAACATGGTGCCTTTCCCCGCACGCCAGACCAGTCTATCCCCTGTGCCATGACGCGCGCCATCGCCCTGATTTTTCTGCTCGCCGCCTGTTCCGACAGCCGCGAGGTGCTGGATGAATTGCCCAACAGTTCGCTGGCGGGCGCACCGCGCGCCGACGTGTCGGAAAGCCGCATGGACGCGCCGGTCGCGCGCGCCGTGACGATTGGGGAGGATGGCCCGCGCCTCGACGCCTGCGGCGGCATGGGACAGGTGCTGCGCACCGGGGCAGGGGGGCAGCCGCTGCGCGCCGCCCCCTTTGGCGATGCGAAGGTGCTGGCGACCCTCAACGAAGGCGATCGCGCCTATATCTGCACCCGCAGCCTCGACCAGAAATGGCTGGGCGTCGTGCTGGCACCGCCGCCTGCCGCCGACAATGGCGCGCAAGCCCCCGATTGCGGCGTCTCCTCCCCCGTCGATCGCAAACAGCCCTATGACGGCCCCTGCGTCAGCGGCTGGGTCGCCAGCGCCTATGTCCGGCTGATCGCCGGTTAAGCGCTAGTGGACCACTAGACCCCGCCCAGAAAGTCCATTTTCCCGATCGGCACACCCGCCTGACGCAGCAGCGCATAGGCCATGGTCAGGTGGAAATAGAAATTGGGCAGGGAAAAGGTCAGCACATGGGACCGGCCAGTGAAGGGAATGTCGGCGCCCGGCACCTTCAACACCACATCGGCATCCTCGCGCCCGTCGATCCGGTCGCGCGGCACCGCTTCCAGCAGTGCGATCGTCTTGGCGATCCGCGCCTGCAACTCGGCAAATGTCTGTTCGGTGTCGGCCATCGCCACCGGCTCCAGCTCGCCCAGTCGCGTCACCGTACCCTTGGCGGTATCGCAGGCGAACTGCACCTGCGCGGTCAGCGGCTTCATGTCGGCGATCAATTGCGCGCCGGTCAGCGTCGCCGGGTCGATCCCCTTTTCGGCGGCAAAGGCAGAGCCTTTGTCGAGCAGCCCCGACAGCGCGTTCAGCCCGCGGATGAAGACGGGCACGGTCAGATCATATAATGCGGTCGCCATGAAGCGTCCCCCTCTCACTGGATGCCGGTGAATACCAGCTTCTGCACGCGCCGGCCGGTATTGACCTCGGTCGCATAGATATTGCCCTCGCTGTCGGTATCAATGCTGTGCAGCCAGGTAAATTGTCCCGCCTGCCGTCCGACCCGGCCGATCGCGCCCAGCACGGCATGCGTCTTGCGCTCCAATATCCAGATGCGCCCGTTCATCATGTCCGCGACATAAAGATAGGTCTGGTCGGGATCGGGCGAAAAGGCGATGTCGGTGACTGTATGGGTGCCGCCCGTCTCGCCCGCGATCACCAGGTCGCGCACGAACGTCAGGTCGCCATCCTTGCCCCGCTTGAAGAGCTGCGCGCGATTATTGTTGCGATCGCAGACATAGACATGCCCGTCCCTGGTCGGCACGACGCAATGGACGATGTCGGCGAAGGTCTGCGCCTTGGGATCGGCGATCTTGCTCGGGTCGACCGCATGGCTCTGGTCGAACGCGCCCTGTCGCGTCGGCGCGATCGGCGGCCTGGCATAGGCGCCCCAACGTCCCTTATAGCCATTGGTGCGCGCGTCATATCCGATCACCCGCCGGTTCACATAGCCGTCGGAAATCAGCACCATGCCGTCGGAATGATTGACATCGGACGGGTTGCCCAACTGGTCCGTCGCATCATTGCCGCCGGTTTTGCCGCGCTGGCCGAACGCGCGGATGAAGGTGCCGTCGGCACGGTAATTCAGCACGACATGATCGTCCTTGCCATTGCCGCCGAACCAGACTGTTCCCGCTGCATCGACGAAGATGCCATGCAGGCTGGCTGGCCACTGGTTGACGCCGCCAACGCTTGGCGCGCTGTCCGGCCCGCCCCAACCGCCCAGATAGCGCCCGTCGCTGGCAAAATGGACCACGGGCGGGGCTGGCTTGCAACAGACCGCGATCGGCGGGCTTTGCGCCAGGCCCGTGTCGGTCGCGGTCAGGCTGTGCGGGCGATGAACGACCCAGACCGAATCGTCGGGCGCGACCGCCACACCGCTCACCTGGCCCAGCAGCAGGTCGGCGGGCATGGTCGGCCATGCCGCATCGACCTTGAACCGCGGCATTTTGGTGCCCGCCGGCGCGACCTGTTCAAAGGCCAGCGGGGCGAGCGCGCGCTCATCGGGCGTTGCTGCGGTCAGGGTCAGTAACAGGGCGGCGGCGAGGAGGGGGCGCATCGGTCGGCTCCGCTATCAGGATGGGGCAGGCGGATCATGCCCGGATAGCCGCCCCGGTCAATCACTGTTCAGGCGATCGCTGCACGCGCCGACGCGTCTATGCGGAACCAGGGCAGGGCGTGATGGACGATCCAGCCGATGCTCATGGCATAGAGGATGGTCCCGACGCCCACGGTCCCGCCCAACAACCAGCCGATCGCCAGCACGCTGATCTCTATGCCGGTACGGACCCATTTGACCGGCCACCCGCTGCGGCGGCAAAATCCGGTCATCAACCCGTCGCGTGGCCCCGGCCCCAACCCCGCGCCGATATAGGCGCCCCCGGCAATGCCGTTCAGCACGATGCCCGCAGCCAGCCAGGTCGCGCGCATCATATAGCCTTCCGGCACCGGCAGCAGCATCAGCGACAGGTCCACCGCCATGCCGATCAGGATGATATTGGTCACCGTGCCGATGCCCGGCCGCTGGCGCAGCGGCCACCACAGCAACAGCACGATGGCGCCGACCAGATTGACCGTCATGCCGAAACTTAAGCCAAGCCGGGGCGCAATCCCCTGATGCAGCACGTCCCAGGGATCGAGGCCCAGATTGGCGCGCAGCATCAGCGCCATCGAAAAACCATAAAGGCCAAGGCCCCAGAATAGCTGGAAAAGGCGGCGGTGCATCATCATGGGCAGGCTTCTTCTTCACAATTGGCCTTTTCCAAAAGGACCATTTCGACATAAATGGCCCTGACCATCCGCCAATTGGATCAGATCATCATGTCCACTTCTTTCCTTCGCCCGCCTTCCCTGCTCCGCCTGCTGGGTGCATGGCGCGCGCAGGACAGCGCCCAGCCCGCCTATCGCCAACTGGCGCAGGCGTTGCGGATGCTGGTGCTCGACGGGCGCGTGGGGCTGAACGTCCGCCTGCCGGGCGAGCGGGAACTGGCCGCTGCGCTTGGCCTGTCGCGCACCACGATCGCGGCGGCGTTCGACCGGCTGCGGGACGAAGGCTATCTGGAAAGTCGGCAGGGATCGGGCAGCGTCACCCGCCTGCCGCCGGGCCGGGTCGAACCACCCCAGGCGGACATTGACATGATCACCGGCGGCAATCTGCTCAACTGGACCCATGCCGCGCTGCCCGCTGCGCCGGGCGTCGGTCGCGCGATGCAGGCGGCGGTCGAGGCGCTGCCCGCCTATCTGGGGGATCTGGGCTATGATCCGCTCGGCCTGCCCGTCTTGCGGCGCGCGGTCGCCGCCCATTTCGATCGGCGCGGTTGCCCGACGGATGCGGATCAGATCATCATCACCAATGGCGCGCAGCAGGGCTTTTCGCTGCTGCTCCACTGGCTTGCCGGGCCGGGCGATCGCGTCGTGATCGACCACCCGACCTATCACAACGCGATCCAGGCGTTGCAGCGCGCGCATGTCGTGCCGGTGCCGGTCGGCCTGCCGGCTCATGGCTGGGATATTGACGCCATGGACGCGGCTTTTCGCCAGACCGCGCCGCGCTTTGCCTATCTGATCGCCGATTTCCACAATCCCACCGGGCGCAGCATGGACCCGGCGACTCGTCGCGCGCTGGTCGCCGCCGCCACGCGCAGCCACACGCCGCTGGTGATCGACGAAACGATGGTGGCGATGGGGCTGGACTTCGCCCCGCCCCCGCCGGTCGCGATCCATGATCCGTCCGGGCGGCAGGTCATCACCATGGGGTCGGCCAGCAAGATTTTCTGGGGCGGGCTTCGGGTCGGCTGGATTCGCGCCGATCCGCAGACGGTCGCGGCCCTTGGCCGCCTGCGCACGACGACGGATATGGCCAGTCCCGTGGTCGAACAGCTTGCCGTGGCGCACCTGATCGACGCCGACGAAGGGCTGGGTGCGCGCGCCGACATGCTGCGCGGGCGGCGCGACCATCTGCTGGCGCTGCTCGAACAGCATCTGCCCCATTGGCGGGTCGAATCGCCGGCGGGCGGCCTGTCGCTCTGGGCCGAACTGCCCCGTGCGGAGGCGACCGCGCTCGCCGCGCTGGCCGAAAGCCTGGGCGTGCGGGTCGCCGCCGGGCCGCGATTCGGCGTCAGCGGCGCGTTCGAACGCTTCCTGCGCCTGCCCTTCACCCTGCCCGAAGCCCAGCTTGCGATCGGCGTGGAACGGCTGGTCCAGGCGGACGCCCATCTTCACGCACGGACCCCCAGGGGTCGCGATTCGCTGGCGCTCGCGCTGGAGGCGGACCGATTAATCTGACAGGTGGCGCCCGTCAGGCGTCGATGCCGACAATCTGGTCGATGGTGGCAAAGCCGTCGCGCGCCATCAGCGTCTTGAGACCCTGATTGATCCGCTTCGCCAGATACGGCCCTTCATAGACCAGCGCGCTGTAGAGCTGGACCAGCGACGCGCCTGCGCGGATGCGGGCATAGGCCTGCTCCGCATTGCCAATCCCGCCAACGCCGATCAGCGGCAGTCGATCGCCCAGCAAGCGACGGAAATCGCGTAATTTTTGTAACGACAGGTCAGTCAGCGGCGCGCCCGACAGCCCGCCTGTTTCCCCTGCATGGGCCGACCGCAGCGCCGGGCGCGTGATCGTGGTGTTGGACACGATCAGCGCGTCGACCCGGTGGTCGAGGCAGGCGGCGGCAATATCTTCCACATCCGCCGGTTCCAGATCGGGTGCGACCTTCAGGAAAATCGGCGTCGCGCGGCTACCCCGCGCCGCCATCACCGCGCCCAGCAACTCGTCGAGCGCAGCGCGATCCTGCAAGGCGCGCAGGCCCGGCGTGTTGGGGGAGGAGATGTTGACCGTCAGATAGTCCGCCAGCGGGGCCATGACCTGAACCCCGGTGACATAGTCGGCGATCCGGTCGGTCGCATCCTTGTTCGCGCCGATGTTGATGCCGATCACCGGCCCTTCCCCCACCGGACGGCGATAGCGCGCGATCCGGTCCGCCGCCGCGCCCTGTCCGCCATTGTTGAAGCCGAAACGGTTGATCACCGCCCTGTCCTCGACCAGCCGGAACAGCCGCGGGCGGGGATTGCCCGGCTGGGCCAGGGGGGTCAGCGTCCCCAGTTCGGCAAAGCCAAAGCCCAGCCCGTGCATCTTGTGCGCGACTCGCCCTTCCTTGTCATAACCAGCCGCCAGGCCGACCGGGTTGGGGAAATGGAGTCCCGCGACCGTGCTGGCGAGCGCCGGATCGGGCGCCAGCGGGGCCGGAGTCGGCATCAGGCGCAGCGCGGCGATCGACAGATTATGGGCGCGCTCGGCATCCAGAGCGAACAAAAGCGGGCGGATCAGACGGTAGGGCATGGCCGCGCTATGCCAGCGGCGGGGCGGCCCGTCGAGTCGCTGTTGCAGCATGGCAACAGACTCGCCCCACGTCATTTCATAACAGGAAACGTCATGTTTGGGATCGTTTTCGGCGAAAAAATGTCTGATCCGTCCAATAATATTGCCGCGATTCGGGGGTAAAGCGTCCCTGCGACCCGAAGGCTCTTAGGCTTCCAGCCGATGAGACCTTTTCCTGACCCGGCAATGCAAATTGCCGGGTCATTTTTTTGTGCGGCGCAACAGAAAACAACAAAAGTTACGATTCATTATCCATCCTGCTTGCGCGGCGGCGATGTTGGCGCATAGTAAATCCCAACTGGGGTAAGAATATGGGGTCGCATAACATCGACAGGACCGGGGGCGGTGTCGCTCTGCCGGACGACCGGGGGCCACTATCCTATACCGTGGCGGCTGCGCAGGGGCCGGTGCGGTTGCGTTACTTTGCCCCACCGGAACATTTACGCGCCTATTTCGGCTCGCTCTATCTGTTCACTGTGTCGGCGGAGCAATATGCCGACGCAACCCGTGCCGATGTGCCACAATTGCGCTTCATGCTGAGCGGCGGGGGCCATTATCATTTTCAGGACGGCGTAGCGATGGCGACGCCCGACGTCTGCCTGCTTGGCCCCACCATGGGCGCGACCCGGTTCGAACTGGACCGGCCCGCACGCGTCGTGGGCATTTCGCTGCTGCCCGCCGGCTGGCTGGCTCTATATGGCAAGGATGCCAGCCTGCTGGCGGACCGCTTGTGCGACATGGCGGCGGAAAAGGGCGATGCCTATACACGCCTGCTCGATGATCTGCGCGCGCTGGACGATGATCAGGCGGACGTTATGGCGGCGCTGTGCTGGGCGCGACTGGGCGCAAAGATCAAACCGCCGCGCCGGGCCATCTGGACGCTGCTCCATGCGGTCGACGCCTGGCTGATGGACGAAGGGTCGCCGCGGATCGAGATATTGGCCGAAACCACTGGCCTGTCCCCGCGCCAGCTCGCCCGGTTGACCAACAAATATTATGGCGCGCCGCCCAAATTGCTGGCCCGCAAATATCGCGCTTTGCGCTGTTCGGCCAAGATCGCGCTCGATCGGGAAAGCTGGCAACTCATGTGCGAGGAAGCGGGCTTTTACGACCAGTCCCACTTCATCCGGGAAATCAAGCATTTCATCGGCCTGACCCCGCACCAGTTGCAGACCGAACCGTCCGCCGTCGCGCAACTGACCCTGCTGCGCCGGTCGCTGGGTGGGGATGTGGCGACGCTCAACCGGCTGAGCTGAAGCAAGGGCAAAGCCAAAAAAGCCTTGATAATTGATGCGGGCGGGACCAAATGCCCAATCAGACGAATTTAGTCTGATTTGAGAATGGTTCGCAACGCGCATGAAATTGTCCAGCTTCGCTGACTATGCCGTGGTCCTGATGTCGGCCGCCGCGCGCCATTGCGGCGCGGCCAAGATGAACGCGACGACGCTGAGCGCGGAAACCGGCATTCCGCTGCCTACCGCGCAGAAGCTGGTGAGCCGCCTGTCCGCTGCGGGCCTGCTCGAATCAAGTCGTGGCACCGGGGGCGGCGTGCGCCTGTCGCGTCCCCCCGCCACGATCACGCTGGCCGACGTGGTGGAGGCGGTCGAAGGACCGATCGCCATGACCGCCTGTGCCGACACCGGCGCGCATGACTGCACGCTGGAGCAGGACTGCCGCATCCGCCCGCATATGAATGTGGCGAACATGGCGATCCGTTCGGCGCTGGCCGGGGTTACGATCGCGAGTTTGACGAGAGAATTGGCATGACCGAAGTGACGACCAGAGAAGCGCGCAATGCCCAGGCGCAGGAGGCCGCCGATCGTGCGTCCACCTACGAACATGGCTGGGCGTCGAACATCGAACAGGACTTCGCGCCAAAGGGGCTGAACGAAGACACGGTCCGCTTCATCTCCGCCAAGAAAAATGAGCCGCAATGGCTGCTCGACTGGCGGCTGAAGGCTTTTGCGATGTGGCAGACGATGACGCCACCCGACTGGGCAAAGCTCAACGTCCCGCCGATCGACTATCAGGACGCCTATTATTACGCCGAGCCCAAGAAGAAGGTGGAACTGGATTCGCTGGACCAGGTCGATCCCGAAATCCTCGCCACCTACCAGAAACTGGGTATCCCGATTGCCGAGCAGGAAATGCTCGCCGGGGTAAAGGGCAGCCGCCGCGTCGCGGTCGACGCCGTGTTCGACTCGGTGTCGGTCGCCACCACGTTCCGCAAGGAACTGGAGGAAGCGGGCGTCATCTTCCGCTCGATCAGCGAAGCGGTGCGCGAATATCCCGATCTGGTGAAGAAGTGGATGGGCAAGGTCGTGCCGATGCACGACAATTATTTCGCGACGTTGAACTGCGCGGTCTTTTCTGACGGCACCTTCGTCTACATCCCCAAGGGCGTCCGCTGCCCGATGGAACTCAGCACCTATTTCCGCATCAATGCGGAAAATACCGGCCAGTTCGAACGCACCCTGATCGTCGCCGACGAAGGCAGCTATGTCTCCTATCTCGAAGGCTGCACCGCACCGATGCGCGACGAGAACCAGCTTCATGCCGCCGTCGTCGAACTGGTGGCGCTCGACGATGCGGAGATCAAATATTCGACCGTCCAGAACTGGTATCCCGGCGACGCGGACGGCAAGGGCGGCATCTATAATTTCGTGACCAAGCGTGCGCTCTGCCAGGGGCGCAATTCCAAGGTCAGCTGGACGCAGGTGGAAACCGGCAGCGCCATCACCTGGAAATATCCCAGTTGCGTGCTGAACGGCGAAAACAGCGTAGGCGAATTCTACTCGGTCGCGCTCACCAACAACAGGCAGCAGGCCGACACCGGCACCAAGATGATCCACAACGGGAAAAACACCCGATCGACCATCGTGTCGAAGGGGATCAGCGCGGGACGCAGCAACAACACCTATCGCGGCCTCGTCCGCGTCGCGCCCGGCGCAGAAGGCGTGCGCAACTTCACCCAGTGCGACAGCCTGCTGCTCGGCGACCAGTGCGGCGCGCACACCGTCCCCTATATCGAGGTGCGGAACCCTAGCGCCCAGATCGAACATGAAGCGACCACCAGCAAGATCAGCGATGATCAGCTCTTCTACGCCATGCAGCGCGGCCTGGACCAGGAAAGCGCCGTCGGCCTGATCGTCAACGGCTTCGCCCGCGAAGTGCTGCAACAACTACCGATGGAGTTCGCGGTCGAGGCGCAGAAATTGCTGGGGATCTCGCTGGAAGGGTCGGTCGGCTAGTGGGCAAGCAGACTGACCTGAACGACTGGGCAATCCAGATAGACTCCCCTCCCCTTCAGGGGAGGGGCCGGGGGTGGGGCGTCTCGGCCGGGCAGCTCGATTCGATGGCAACTTACGCCCGCACCAATCGTCGCAATCCGACCGAGCCGGAAGTGCGGCTATGGAGCATTCTCGCTCATTCGCAGCTTGGAGGCTATAAATTCCGTCGCCAAGCCGTGATCGGCAACGCCATCGCTGATTTCTTGTGCCCGCGCAAAGCGCTAGTCGTGGAAATAGATGGGCACACGCATGTCGATCATAGCGCTGATGCGCGGCGCACTGACCAGTTGGAAAGGCTTGGCTATCATGTCTTTCGGATCACGAATGATGACGTGATGTGCAATCTGGAAGGCGTGGGACGAGCGCTGCTCGATTGTCTCGAAAGCCTCCCCGATCGGCGAACGCCCCACCCCAACCCCTCCCCTGAAGGGGAGGGGCTTTCTCCCTCTCAAGGAACAGAATTTTGAGCGACGAAGACGATATTCAGGATGCCCTCGCGGATTTTGCGGAGGATGTTGGCAATGGCCAGTCATGGACCGCCGCGATCCGCATCCTGACCGAGGATTATGAGCTGGAGGACGGCGAGCTGGAACAGCGCGCCCGCGCCGATTTCGGCGATCTCGACACATTCGAGGCCGACAGCCGCGCCGCGCTGGACAAGGCGGACGCCGCGATGACCGAGAAGCTGCGCAAGGACAAGGCGTTCCACAAGGCGAAGGCCCCCAACCTGGCCCGCATGGGTCCGGTCAGCGAATTCGTCGTGGCGCTGCTCGAAAAAGGGCCGCCGGAAGAGAATGTCGACTGGTGGCCCTATATGCCGATCAAGCGGCATATCGACACGCTGTTTCCGGCGCCCGGTGACGTGCGGGACATGGCCTTCTGGACCGCCCGCACGCTCCAGCGCGCGCACGAAGGATAAATGATGCTGACGATCGACCAACTGACCAACGAAATTGACGGCAAGGCGATCCTGAAAGGCCTGTCGCTCCAGATCAACGCGGGGGAAATCCACGCGATCATGGGGCCGAACGGCGCGGGCAAATCGACGCTGGCCTACACGCTGGGCGGGCGGCCGGGTTATGAAGTGACCGGCGGCACCGCGACGTTCGATGGTGCCGACCTGTTCGATCTCGACCCGCATGAACGCGCCGCTGCCGGCCTGTTCCTGGGCTTTCAATATCCGGTCGAAATCCCCGGCGTCTCCAACCTCCAGTTCCTGCGCGAAAGCCTCAACAGTCAGAAGCGCGCGCGCGGGGAAAAGGAACTGAATGGCGGCGAATTCATCCGCCTCGCCAAGGAAAAGGCCGCTTTGCTCGGCCTCGACATGGATATGCTCAAGCGCCCGGTGAATGTCGGCTTTTCGGGCGGCGAAAAGAAGCGCGCCGAAATGGTGCAGATGGGCATCCTCGATCCCAAGCTGGCGATCCTCGACGAAACAGACTCCGGGCTGGACATCGACGCGCTCAAGATTGTGGGCGCTGGCATCAACGCGATCATGCGCAAGCCAGAAAAGGCAGTGCTGCTCATCACCCATTATCAGCGCCTGCTCGACTATGTGAAGCCGGACTATGTCCATGTGCTGGCTGGCGGGCGGATCGTGAAGTCGGGCGGCCCGGAACTGGCGCTCGAACTGGAACGTGAAGGCTATTCTGATGTGGTTGGGGCCGAGGTGGTCGGATAACGGAATATCTGTCCTATCGCGGTGAAATGCGGGATAATATACTTAAATTACAAAGGCTTATACCGAAAACACCGTGCATATGGACGAAGTTGGACGAGTTTGAACCGCAAGGCATTGAAAACAAAGCGATGAACATGTTGGACCTTCCCACCCGCCGCGACGAAAGCTGGCGTTATAGCGACCTTTCGGCGCTCCAGAGCGTCTGGCCGCTGCCCGCGCCGGTGCGAATCGACGTTGCGGCGGGCGAAGCGGCGCATCACCATCTGTTGCAGGACGCAGCCGATGGCGCGACGGCGGTGCATGATTATGTCGTGACCGTGGCCGATGGCGCGCGCTGCGATTTTCATGTCCTCAACATTGGCGGCCAGCTGGGGCGAGTGACAATCGACGTGACGCTGGGCCGGGGCAGCCATTTCGAGCTGGGCGGCGCCATTCTGGGCAGCGGTGATCAGACGTTGGAAATCGTCACCAGCGTCACCCATGCGCAGCCCGACGCGACCAGCGGCCAGACGATCCGCTCGATCCTGAGCGAGCGCGCCACCGGCAGCTATCTCGGCAGGATCGCGGTCGCCCGCGACGCGCAGCGCACTGACGCCTTCCAGTCGGTCAAGGCCATGTTGCTGGATCGTACCGCGACCGCCAATGCCAAGCCGGAACTGGAAATCTATGCCGACGACGTGAAATGCGCCCATGGCGCGACCGTGGGCGAACTGGACAAGGCAGCGCTTTTCTACATGGCCTCGCGCGGGATGGACCCGGCGACCGCCAAGACGCTGCTGCTGCGCTCCTTCGTGGCGGGCGTGTTCGACAGCGTGGCGGATGAGGCGGTGAAGGACAGGCTCGAAGCGGCGGCGATCGCCAAGCTGGAGGCAATGGTATGAACGCTGTTCCATCCCACTCCGTCATCCCGGACTTGATCCGGGATCCAGGGCGGCACGCGTGGTGCGGGAGACTCTGGATGCCGGATCACGTCCGGCATGACGAGGAAGGTAAAATCCTGTGAGCGTCATCGCCCCCGAACGCCTGTCGCTCCGCGCCGATTTCCCCGGCGTGCTCGACTGGCATTATCTCGACAGTGCCGCCACCGCACAAAAGCCGCAGGCGGTGATCGACGCCATCGCCCGCGCCTATGGCCCCGACTATGCCACCGTTCATCGCGGCGTTTATGCGCGGTCCGCCAACATGACGCTCGCCTATGAATCGGCCCGGCGCAAGGTGGCCGGTTTCATCGGCGCGAAGTCGGACAGCGAAATCGTCTATGTCCGCGGCGCGACCGAAGGGATCAACCTGGTCGCGCAATGCTGGGCGGGCGAACAGCTGAAGGCGGGCGACCGCATCCTCCTGTCCACGCTGGAACATCACAGCAATATCGTGCCGTGGCAGATGGTGGCGGAAAAGGTCGGCGCCCATATCGACGTCGTGCCGCTGACCGATGATGGCCGGATCGATCTTGACGCGATGCGCGCCATGATCACGCCCCGGCATCGCATGGTCGCGCTCGCCCATGTGTCCAACGTGCTGGGCAGCGTGCTGGATTGCCGCCGCGCCGCCGACATCGCGCATATGGTCGGCGCGCGGATATTGATCGACGGTTGTCAGGCCGTGCCGCGCCTCGCCGTCGACGTGCAGGCGCTCGATTGCGATTTCTACGTCTTTTCCGCGCATAAACTCTACGGCCCGACCGGCATCGGCGTGCTGTGGGCGCGGCAGGAACTGCTCGACGCCATGCCTCCCTATCAGGGCGGCGGATCGATGATCGACAAGGTGACGTTTGAAAAAACGACCTACGCCCCCGCGCCGACCCGGTTCGAAGCGGGAACGCCGCATATCAGCGGCGTAATCGGCCTGTCGGCGGCGATCGACTATGTGCAGGCGATCGGGCTGGACGCGATCCACGCGCATGAATGTGCACTGGTGGCGCAGGCACGCGCGGCGCTCGACAATCTCAACAGCGTGCGGCTTTTCGGGCCGGACGACAGTGCGGGCATCCTCTCGTTTGAAGTCGAGGGGGTGCATCCGCACGATGTCGGCACCATATTGGACGAAGCGGGCGTCGCGATCCGCGCCGGGCATCATTGCGCCCAGCCGTTGATGCGCCATCTGGGCGTGGAAGCGACCGCACGGGCCAGCTTTGGCATTTATAGCGATCAGGGCGACGTCGATGCGCTGGTCGCGGGTTTGGAACGGGTAAGGAAGATCTTCGGATGACCGAGGCGAACAAGATCGTGGTGGAAGAGGTAGAGGCCGTTGACGCCCCGCCCAAGGCACGGGTGGAAGAAGCGCCGCGCCAGCGCGACTATCTCGACGGCTTCCTCGCCGCCAAGCCTGCTGAAGCCCCGGCGGGTGAACCGGGCGGCGATGTCTATGATGGCGTCATCGACGCGCTCAAGGATATTTTCGACCCGGAAATCCCGGTCAACATCTATGATCTGGGGCTGATCTATGGCGTCGATGTGTCGCCCGACAATCATGTCGTCGTCACCATGACGCTGACCACGCCGCATTGCCCCGTGGCCGAATCCATGCCCGGCGAAGTCGAACTGCGTGTCGGCGCCGTCCCCGGCGTCGGCGATGCACAGGTCAATCTGGTCTGGGATCCGCCATGGGATCCGGCCAAGATGAGCGATGAGGCCAAGCTGGAACTGGGGATGCTGTGATGACGACCGAGACCAAGACCCGCGCCCGCCCCGCCGCCGTCACGCTGACGCCCAGCGCCGAACAGCGCATCGCCGACCTGATGGCCAACGCGCCGGAGGGGACGATCGGCGTCAAGCTTTCCACGCCCCGGCGCGGCTGTTCGGGCCTGGCCTATTCGGTCGATTATGTGAGCGAGGAAGCCAAATTCGATGAGAAGATCGTGACGCCCGGCGGCACCTTCTACATTGACGGCGCGTCGGTGCTTTATCTGGTCGGATCGACGATGGACTGGGTGGAGGATGACTTCACCGCCGGCTTCACCTTCGCCAATCCCAATGCCAAGGGCGCCTGTGGCTGCGGCGAGAGCTTCACGGTCTAGTCTCTGTCTCCGTTCGTTTCGAGCGAAGCCGAGAAACGGTACGCACAGGTTTCTCGACCTTGCCTGTCCTGAGCGCCTGCCTTGGCAAGCAGTCGAAGGGCTCGAAACGGACGGAGGAGTATATTGCCTCATCTATTGATCTTTGGCCTTGGCTATACCGCGTCACGGCTGGCCGACCGCCTGCGATCGGATGGCTGGCGCATCACCGCCACCCGCCGTCATGCCGACGCAGACACGCTGGCCTTCGATGACGATCCCTCTGTCCGCGCGGCCATCGCCAGCGCCACCCATATCCTCTCCTCCGTCCCGCCCGCAGGTGATGTCGACCCGGTGCTGGCCCGCTACGGTACCGCGATAGCCGCCGCACCGGCGCGCTGGATCGGTTATCTCTCCTCCACCGGCGTCTATGGCGATACGCGCGGAGCGTGGGTCGATGAAGCCAGCCCGGTCGGCACCGGCCGCCGTACCGCCAGGGCGGAGGCCGACCAGTCCTGGGGCGCGTTGCGGCCTGATATGCGCCGTTTCCGCCTGCCGGGCATCTACGGTCCGGGCCGTTCGGCGCTGGACCGGGTGCGGGCGGGGAAAGCGCATCGCATCGACCTGCCCGACCAGATTTTCAGCCGCGTCCATGTCGATGACATTGTCGCAGGGATCATGGCTTCGTTCGATGGGCCGCCGGGCATCTATAATCTGGCCGACGACCTGCCCTGCGCGCAAAACCGGGTGATAGAGGCCGCCTGCGACATGCTGGGGATGGCCCATCCGCCCCTGCTGACGCTGGAACAGGCCGCGCTGTCGCCCATGGCGCTGGCCTTTTATGCAGAGAACCGCCGCGTCGCCAATGGACGCGCAAAACGCCTGCTTGGCTGGTCGCCACGTTACCCGACCTATGTGCAGGGGCTTGCTGCCTGCGACTCGACGGGTGCGTGATTCGGTTCGGCGCAAAGACTGGCCGCCGATTACCACTTGTTAACCACAGCGGCGCGATAGCGGGTTATCACTTGTCGGGACAGACTGATGGATCGCATCGACCATATTTTCGGCACGCTCAGCCAGCGGATGAGCAGCATGAAGCAACCCTGCCGTGCGATGCCAGCATCCGAACCGCTTTCCAGCCTGATCGACAAGGTCAACGCGGCCAAGCAGCGCTATCAGCCCGGCATGGGTCGTTAAAAGCTCAGGGTTCGCCCTTCGATTCCAGCATCCGTCGCTCGGCGAACCATTGTTGCAGCCTCTGGGCCGCACAGCCGGTGAAGCCGTTGCTGCCGATCACCGAACAACTGCCCGGCAGGGTCTGGCGCTGGACCTGTTCCATCGTCGCCACCTGGCTGCCCCAGCCGGGGCCACCCGCCACCGCCGGTTTTTCGCGCAACTTCTTGGGGATGCGGTAGCGCTCGGCTTCGGGCCTGCGCGCGCACACCACGATTTCGCTGTCATCCTTGCCCTTGGGGCAGGGATCATCGCCATAGACGATCAGGTTGAATATGCGGTCGGGCGGCGGTTCAGGCTGCGCCAGCACGGGCGTCGCCGGGATCAAAGCCGCCCCTATCAGGGCCAGGGACATAGACAGACGCATCATCGGAAAATCCTTCATTCGCCCCTGTCATTGCCCGCCTTGCCCGAAAGCGGAGACTCCTTGTCCAGACGCCGTTCGGCGCCCGGACCCGTCAGGGTTGCGATGCGGGCGCCGTATCCTTGGCCTTTTCCTCCGCCACGACCCGCGCTTCGATCGCTTCGCTGTCGGCGTCGATGGTGGACAGGCGCTTGGCGCGCTCGGCTTCTACCAGATCCTTCCAGCTGGCATTGTCGAGCGCCTGCCGTTCCGCCTTGGCCAGCCGCGCCAGCTGCGCGAAGCAGCCGGTTGCGCCGCCACCGCCGACCGGCGAGCAGCTTTCGGTGCCGGACCGCCCGACATATTCCATCGACCGCACCCGCTCGCCCCAGGCCTGTTTGCTGGGTTCATTGGGATCGCCGCGCAGCGGTTCGGGGATGCGATAGCGCTCTTCCTCCCCCTTGCGCGCGCACACGACAATGTCGTCGCCCTGGCTTTGCGGACAGGCATCGTCGCCATAAACGATGACAAGGTTGACCTTCTCCGTCGTCGGCGCGGCCGCCGCGGTGGGCGCGCTTGACGGCTGGGCCAGTGCGGGGCCGGCAGCGCTCATCAGCAACAGCGCGGCGATCATCGGTATCCTGGTCATCCGTCGGTCCTTTTCAGATGCGCTTTGATAGCGCGATGGCGGCCCGGCATCCCAAACGAATGGCGCCCGACAAGAGGGGGTAGGCAGGGGCCTGCTGCGCTCCATGCGCCAGCGCGGCATCGCGATGCTCGACTTCCTCTGCCTGAAAATCCGCGATGGCGGTGGAGAGTTCCGGATCGTCGCTGCCTAATTGCACTAATTGTTCGCCATAATGGCGGTCGATCTCCGTCTCGATCGCGGCGGTACAGGCCATGGCGGCCTTGGGACCGATCGCCGCCGTCACCGCACCCAGCGCAAAGCCCGCCACGTTCCAGATCGGTGCCAGCGCGGTCGGTCGCACGCCGCGCCGGGCGATCATGGCGTCGAACGTCTGGCGGTGGCGCTCTTCCTGCGCGGCCATGCCCGCAATGATGCGGGCATCGGGATGCCGATCGCCCATCACGGCAAGCTGCCCTGCATAGATGCGCGTCGCGCCGAACTCACCGGCCTGATCGACCCGCAGCATCGACGCGCGATCGGCGGGCTTGGGACGGCGACCGGGTCGGGGAAAATCCTGCTTCGCGCTCATGCATTGCGTCCTTTGCGTCCCAACAACGCCAAGATGGCGAGTGCGCCACCGACCGACAAGAGGCCGTTATAGCCCGCCAGCGATATGCCCAGCAGGCTCCATGGCGCAACATCGCAGCGGGTGATGGGCGTCGCCATGATCTGGGTCAATATATCGGCCGCATTGCCGCCGGTCGGCGATGTGGAGCAGGCGGTCAGCCCTTCCCACCAGCCATATTCGACCCCGGCATGGAACAGGCCGATGGCGCCGCTTATGGCGATGGCGATGGCGGCCAGCGTCGTGAACATCGCGCTGGTCCTCGGATTGCCCTTTGCCGCAAAGGCCAGCAGCGCCAGCGCGATCGCGGCCATATGCGGATAACGCTGCCACCAGCACATTTCGCACGGATGCAATCCGCCCACATATTGCGACGCATAGGCACCGCCCAGCAGCGCCACGGGGATCAGCAGCGCCAGGGCGCGAGCGAGGGGAAGTTTGCTCATCATCCCCGCTTAAACCCCCAGGCACCTTTCGTCATGCTGAACTTGCGGGATTCCCACACCATCCGCTCAGGGCGAACGGGAATGATAGGGACCCCCTTACTTCGCCCCCGGCTTCCTGGCCGCAGCCTGCGCGATGGTTGCGCCCGGCGTGCTGGCCAGGCGACCAATCGTCTTGAGCGCATAGTCGAGCTGGAAATCCTCGACGCCCTTCTTCTTCAATTCCTCGGCCGACATGGCAAAGCGCGGATCGTCCTTGGCATCTTCCTCCAGCGTCTTGTCGTCGGTCTTGATCTCGTTGATCAAATGGCGGCGCAAGTCGCTTTCGCGATATTTGGGGCGGTTCTTGTAATCGGGGTCGGACAGCTGCGGGACGCGGATGTCGGGCTGGATGCCCCCTTCCTGCACGCTGCGGCCCGAAGGCGTATAGTAACGCGCCGTGGTCAGCTTGAGCGCGGTGGTGTTCGACAGCGGCAACATCGTCTGCACGCTGCCCTTGCCAAAGCTGCGTTCGCCCATCACCAGCGCGCGATGCTGGTCCTGCAACGCACCGGCGACGATTTCGGATGCGGACGCCGATCCTGCATCGACCAGCACGATCACCGGCAGACCCTTCGCATCGTCACCAGGCTTGGCATAATAGCGTTCGACATCGCCCTTGGCCCGGCCGCGCTGCGACACGATCTCGCCGCGTTCTAGGAAAGCGTCGCTGACCGATACGGCTTCATCCAGCAGACCGCCGGGATTGGACCGCAGGTCCAGCACATAGCCGGTCGGCTTGTGGCCCAGCGACTTGTCGATGCTGCGGATCGCCTGCCGTACATCGGCACCGGTATTGGCAGAAAAGCTGACGATGTTGATGACGCCGATGCCGTTCTTCACTTCCCATTTCACTGGCTTCAACTGAATGATCTCGCGCGTCAGTGTCAGGTCGATCGGCTTGTCGCGTCCGGCCCGCACGATCGTCAGCTTCAGGCTGGTGCCCGGTGCGCCGCGCATCTTGTCGACCGCTTCGTCCAGCGTGCCGCCATAGATCAGCTGCCCGTCGATATGGGTGATATAGTCGCCCGCCTTGATCCCCGCGCGCCAGGCCGGGGTATCCTGCGTCGGCGCGATCACCTTGACCGCGCCATCCTCCTGCGTGACCGACAGGCCCAGGCCGCCATAGCTGCCCTCGGTCTGGGTCCGCAGATTCTGGAAATCGCGCGCGTCCAGGAAGCTGCTGTGCGGGTCCAGGCTGGCCAGCATCCCGTCGATCGCGCCCTTGATCAGCTTTTCATCGTCGACTTTCTCGACATAATCGCTGCGGACCTTCTGGAACACGTCCATGAATTCGTCGAGCGCCTTGTAGCTCGACGCCTCCCCATCGGCGAGCGCCGCGGTGGTGGCGGGAATGAGCGCAAGCGCCCCGAGCGCAAGTGTGCCCTGGAGGAAGGTGGATTTCATGGTTGTCCTTGATTCCGGCATCTGCGTTCCATCATAAGCCGATTCGCGTCCCGACGCAAAAGCGCGCTTCGACGAATGTTGCGTAGGGTCGATGAGCGTCAGGTTAATGAGCGCGCGATCCTCATCCCAGCCCCACCAGCGGCACGATGTCGACCGGACGGCCGTTGCGGCGCAGTTCTATGGTGATGGTGGGACGGCCAGGGCCGGTGATGGCGACCGGCTCGCCCTGCCGCACGCTGTCGCCCACTTGCGCGGTAATGCGATGCAGGCCGGTGATCAGCGTGGTCCAGCCCTGGCCATGGTCGATGATCAATATCTGGCCATAGCCGCGATAGGGCCCGGCAAAGGCGATGCGTCCGGCGGTCGGCGCGACCGCCTGCGCCCCCGGCTGCGTCACCAGCGTCAGCCCGCGTGAGCGGACGCCGCCATCATTCACCTCGCCCATGCCCGTGACCAGCTGGCCCACGACCGGCAGGCGATAGGGCGGCGGGCCGCGCATCGCCACGGCCCGGTCAGGGGCAGGGGCGTCGGTCTCGTCGGGGCGAGCCGGGCGCAGCAGCGGACCAGGCAGCGCAGCCAGCTTGTCGCGCAGGTCGCCCGCTTCCTCCAGCCGGTCCATCAGGTCGACAATGTCGCGCGCCCGCTCGCCCAGCGCCAGCGCCCGCTCGCTCTCCATCCCCGCATTGGTGCGATAGTCGCGCGCGGCCACCCGCTTCTGCGCCTCCAGCGCGGCGAGTTGGGCCTGTCTTTCCTTGCGCTGTTGCTGGCTGCTGGCCAGCGCATCGGCCGCCTGCTGCGCCGTCGCGCGCAGCGCCCGGCTGCGTTCCAGCTCGGCGCGCAGCCCCGCGGTACGCTGGCGGATCACCGGGAGTATCTGCCCCAGCACCGCGCGCATATGCACGGCATCGGTGATCGAGCCGGGCTGGACCAGCGCCAGCGCCAGCGGGCGGCGCGCCATCATCTGGAGCGCGGCGGTCAGGCGCACGACCGGTTCCTGCTTGGCCGCCAGCCGGGCCGCCTGCGCGCGCTGCATCCGCGCGACGATGGCGATGCGCGCCTGCGCGCCCGCTATGTCGGCTTCGGCCTGCTGGATGCGCGCGGCGATCGCGGCGGCGCGGCGGCGCGCCTGCTCGGCCTCGTCGCGCGCTGCGCTCGCCTGCTGGTCGAGCCGGGCGGACCGATCGCGCGCCTCGTCCGACTGGCGGCGCGCGGCCTTCAGCGCGGCCTGTTCCTGTTGCAATGTGGTGCCGGCGGTGCCGGGCAGGATGATAGCGTCGTCATCGGCGGCGGGCAGGCGCGACGCGGCCAGGACGCCAAGGCCCGCCATCATCGCGATCATGATCCCGCCCCGTGTCACCCGCCTATCCTTCGCGATGATAGGGGTGGTTGGCAAGGATGGAGCAGGCCCGCCACAATTGTTCGGCCAGCATCGCGCGGGCCATCATGTGCGGCCAGGTCATATTGCCAAAGGCGATCAGCAGGTCCGCATTCGCCCGTTCGGCGTCGTCAAACCCGTCCGCCGCGCCGATCAGGAAGCGGCATTCGCGCGTTCCCGCGTCGCGCCAGCCTTCGATCCGCCGGGCAAAGTCCATGGAGGATAGCTGCTTGCCCTTTTCGTCCAGCATCACCGTGACGGTGCCGGGCGCCTGCGGGGGCAGCTTGCCGCCCCGATCAGGCATTTCGGTGATCTTGTGCGGCATGGTCAGCCGCTTGACATAGCGGTCGACCAGTTCGGCTTCGGGCGACCGCCCGATCTTCCCGCGCGCGATGATATGGAGGAGCATTCAGCCTTAATCCGTTCACCCTGAGCGAAGTCGAAGGGTTCGGCTGAGCCGCAGGCGAAGCCACTTCGCTACGCTCAGTGGAAGGCTTCGACTTCGCTCAGCCCGAACGGCGTTGGGTTACGCTGTCCCCGCCACTGGCGCGTCGACGAAGCCCCACATCCGTTCCAGATTGTAGAAGCTGCGCACTTCGGGCCGGAACAGGTGGACGATCACGTCGCCCGCGTCGATCAGCACCCAGTCGGCGACCGGCAGCCCTTCGATGCGGCACGAACGGCCCGTGCCTTTCTTGACCCGCTCGGCCAGATGCTCGGCGATCGCCGCGACCTGGCGCGACGAACGACCGCTCGCAATCACCATATAATCGGCGATGCTGCTCTTGCCTTCGAGGGGGATGGAAATGGTTTCCTGGGCCTGGTCGTCGTCGAGCGACTGCATGACGAGGGCGTGCAGGGCGGCCACGCTATCGGCCGCTGCGGCCGTATCGTTGGCAATAAGGGGTCTGGTCAAAAAAGCTCCATTCTAGACGATCAGCCGACGCGTGAGCGGGTCCCGCACACGTGCATGTTCATATTCGCGATGCCAGAGGGGGTTCACCTGCCGAAACAGGGTCGCCGATCTTGGATCAGGGCGAAAGCGCAATAGCACGAGCGCCGGCGGTCTCCAATTCGTCCAGCCTGCTTTCTGGCAAGCGGGCAGGACGAAGCGCCGCAGCCAGTTCATGGCCACAGAGCCACGAGCAGCACCATCATAGCCCGGACGGGCGATCACGGCAATGGGCATTTGACGCGCTATGCCGCGCCAGTCCCTCCACTGGCTGAACTGCGCCAGATTATCGGCCCCCATCAGCCAGATGAAGCGGTTGCGCGGGTAGCGGCGGGTCAGCGCGCGCAGCGTGTCTGCCGTGTAGCGCGTGCCCAGTTGCGTCTCGATCGCGGTGGCGCGAATCGGGGCGCGCCGCGCGACCTTGCGCGCATGGGCCAGCCGGGCGGGCAGGGGCGTCATGCCTGCGCGGGGCTTCAGCGGGTTGCCCGGCGACACCAGCCACCAAATCTCGTCTAGCCCCAGCGCCTTTGCCGCGAACAGCGAAATCGCGCGATGCCCGCCATGGGCCGGGTTGAAGGAGCCGCCGAGCAGGCCGATGCGTGTCATAGCCCCGCCATGCCATCTGGCGCGGGTCGCTGCAATCGCGCTGCTGCCCGGTCAGGGTGCGGCGACGATCCCCCAGGGCGCGCTCCCGACGGCGATCGTCGCGCTCACCTGCGCCTTGGCCAGATCGATCACCGATACCGAATCGGACAGGCCATTGGCTGTATAGGCTTGGGTGCCATCGGCGCTGACCGCGACATGCCAGACCCGCCTGCCCACGGGCACATAGGCGCGGACTTTGCGGGTCGCGACATCGACCAGCGCGACATGATCGGCCCGGCCCAGCGCAACGATGGCGGTCCTGCCATCGGGGGTGAAACGGATGCCGCACGGCAGGATGCGATGCGCCGGGACGCCCGGTATCTCGAACCGCAGCGTCTCGCGCACCGCACGGCTTGTCGTGTCGATGATCTGGACAGTGCCGCCAATTTCTGCCGCGACCCATAATTGCGCGCCGTCGGCGGTGAATTCGACATGGCGCGGGCGCTGGTCGGTCGGGGTTTCGGCGACCATCTGGCGCGTGCCAAGGTCGATCCAGTTGACGACATTATCCTCTTCGGACGTCACTGCCACCCACTGGCCGTCCGGGCTTTGCGCCACCCCTTCCGGCTCGCCGCCGACATCGACCTGAAAGGCGACGGTGCGGCTGGCCAGGTCTATCGCCGTCAGCGCGGCATTATCCTCATTGGCGACGAAGAGCGTCTTGCCGTCGCGGGAGAGGGCAAATTGCTCCGGGTCTTGCCCAGATGGCAATTCCGCGACCAGTTTGCCGGTTGCGCGGTCGATCACCTGGACCGCATGGTCGGTGCTGGCGCACAGATAGAGGTAGCGGCCATCCTTCGACAGGGTGATGCCACGCGGGCGGCCGCCCACGGCCCAGGTCGCCGTCACCTGCCCCGACGCGGTATCGACCACAGACACGCTGTCCCCGCGCTCGTTGGAGACATAGAGGGTTTCCCCCTGCGCGGCGGTGGGCAGCGCCAGCCAGACGGCCCCGACGGCAATGCCGATGCGCTTCATATCCTGATCCTCTCACCGCTTTGGCCGCCATCCTATCGGCTGGTAACGATCGACGGGATTGTACCAATGGCCAATGGGCCGCGCGCCTGCCTTAGCCGATATTCCGGTCAACGAGAATCCGCGTGAGAGGATGACGCATATGAAACTGGGACGGATCGCGCTGCTGGGCGCCATTGCCACGCTGGGCATGACCGGGGCGAGCGCGCTGCTGGCGCATGGCGATGTCACGCCGCAAGCAGTCGACACGAGCGCGCTGCCGGAGATTGGCGAAGCCTGGCTCGAAAAAAACCCCTATAGCGGCAACGCCAAGGCGATCGAGATCGGCCAGTCGGCTTATGGTCAAAATTGCGCGCGCTGCCATGGGCTGGATGCGGAATCCGGCGGCATCGCGCCGGACCTGCGTTATCTGGAGGAAGGCGAATCCGGCGATCAATGGTTCGCCGAACGCTTCCGCCACGGCTCCAGCCATGACGGCAAGGTCTATATGCCGCCCTTTGGCGACGTATTGGGGCAAAAGGCCGGCTGGGCCATCCGCGCCTGGCTTGAAACCAAACATGAGGGATAGGGCGATGCTCACCCGTCGCGCCTTGATTGGCGGGGCGGGTGTGGCGCTCGCGCTGGCCGCGGGCCGCGGCAGCGCGGCCCCGTTGGCCAAGGTCAAGGCGCTCGGTACGTTGCGCGTGATCGTCTATCAGGACAACCGGCCCTGGTCGTGGGAGGAGGGCGGCAAGATCGTCGGTCTGGACGCTGACCTGGCGCAGGCGATCGCGGGCAGGCTGGGCGTGCGCGCCGACGTGGCCCAACTGGTCGCGGACGAAAGCGCCGATGACGATCTGCGCAACGGCGTGTGGAAGGGCGGTTTGCTGGGCTTCATGCCCGGCGACCTGATGCTGCATGTCCCCTTCGACCGGACCTTCGCGGCGCGCAATGATCAGGTTGCGATCATCGCGCCCTATTATCGCGAGAGTTTTGCGCTGGCCGGTTCCGGTGGCGCGGTCGCGCTGGAAGGGATGCCGACCGAGTGGCGCGGCCGCAAGCTGGCCGCTGAACTCGACTCCATCCCCGACTTCTATCTGACAGGCTCTTTTGGCGGCGTGTTGGCCAAGGATGTCGTCCATTATCCGACCGGATCGGCGGCGGTGGCGGCAGTATTGGCCGGGCAGGCGGACGCCGTGCTGGCGAGCCGGGCGCAGATCGAACACGGACTGCACGGTGCGGGCGCTGGCCGCGTCACGCTGCGCAAGGGGCCGCTGCCCGCTTTCACCTCGCCCGGTTGGGATATCGGCATGGCGGTCAAGGAAAATAGCCGCACGCTGGGCGACGCGGTGGAGGAGATCGTTACCGCCATGGCGGCAAGCGGCGAGATGAAGGCGTTGTTCGCGCGCTACGGGGTCAACTGGACCGCGGCCAACGCCGCAGGCTGAGCGCGGACCGCCAGTATCCCGACCCAAGGTCTAATTGTCGCTGATCGGGAGCGGCATAGTCTGCACAGAAATCGTGGGCGCCCAATGCGCCCGATTACACAGGGAGGATGGTTATGAAAGGACCGATCATGCGGGCGCTGTCGGGCGTCGCTGCGATGGCAATGGCGATGGGGGCCGCGCCGCTGGTGGCGCAAAGCGGGCCGACCGATGCCGATCTGATGAACGACGCCAAATCGACGGGCGACGTGCTGACATATGGCATGGGACCGCAGGCGCATCGCTTCAGTGCGCTCAATGCGATCAACAGCGGCAATGTGTCGAAAATGGTGCCTGTCTTCTCCGCCTCGCTGGGTGGTGAAAAGCAGCGCGGCCAGGAAGCGCAGCCGATCGTCTACGACGGCACCATCTATGTGACCGGCAGCTATTCGCGCCTGTTCGCCTTCGACGCGCGCACTGGCGAGGAAAAATGGCAATATGACGCCCGCCTGCCCGACGGCATCATGCCCTGCTGCGACGTGGTGAACCGGGGCGCGGCGATCTATGGCGACAAGATCATCTTCGCCACGCTCGACGCGCGCCTCGTGGCGCTCAACCGCCTGACCGGCAAGGTGATCTGGAACAAGCAGATCGCCGACTATAAGGAAGGCTATAGCGCCACCGCCGCGCCGCTGATCGTCAACGGCATGGTCATCACCGGCAATTCGGGTGGCGAATTCGGCGTAGTCGGCGCGGTCGATGCGCGCGACGTCAACACCGGCGAGCTGATCTGGCACCGCCCGGTGATTGAAGGCCATATGGGCACGCTCAATGGCAAGGATAATGGCATCACCGGCAAGCTGAACGCCAGCTGGCAGGGCGACCAGTGGAAAACCGGTGGCGGCGCGACCTGGCTGGGTGGCACCTATGATCCTGAAACCAATCTGCTCTTCTTCGGCACCGGCAACCCTGCGCCGTGGAACAGCCATCTGCGTCCCGGCGACAATCTCTACTCCGCATCCACCATCGCGATCGACCCGGCCACCGGCGTCATCAAATGGCATTTCCAGACCACGCCGCACGACGGCTGGGATTTCGACGGCGTCAACGAATTCATTCCCTTCGACGCCACCATCAACGGCAAGCCGATGAAGCTTGGCGCGAAGGCGGACCGCAACGGCTATTTCTTCGTGCTCGACCGGACCAACGGCAAGTTTGTCAGCGCCAGCAAGTTCGTGATGCAGACGACCTGGGCCGATGGCTTCAACAAGAATGGCAAGCCGAATTACATCGTGGAAGGCCGTCCGCCGGCACCGGGCGATGCAAAGGGCAAGCCGGTCTTCGCCTCGCCGTCTTTCCTGGGCGGCAAGAACTGGATGCCGATGGCCTACAGCCATGACACCGGGCTTTTCTATATCCCGTCCAACGACTGGGGCATGGACATCTGGAACGAGCCTATCGCCTACAAGAAGGGCGCTGCCTATCTGGGCGCGGGCTTCACCATCAAGCCGATTGCCGAAGATCATATCGGCGTGCTGCGGGCCATGGACCCCAAGACCGGCAAGATCGTGTGGGAATATAAGAACAAGGCGCCGTTGTGGGGCGGGGTGCTGACGACCGGGGGCAATCTGGTGTTTACCGGCACGCCCGAAGGCTATCTAAAGGCCTTCGATGCCAAGACTGGCCAGGAATTGTGGAAATTCCAGACCGGGTCCGGCGTGGTCGGTTCGCCTGTCACCTGGGAACAGGATGGCGAACAATATGTCGCCGTCATGTCCGGCTGGGGCGGCGCTGTGCCTCTGTGGGGCGGCGAAGTCGCCAAATCGTTCAAGGACATCAATCAGGGCGGCGCGCTCTGGGTGTTCAAACTGCCAAAGTCATAAGGAAGAGAATGTCATGATCGTCATGGGACGTGGCAGCTATGCAATGCAGGCTCCGGTACTGCCGCCTTGCGCTTTGCGGCTTGCCACATCCCATGACTTGGTCGATCATTCGGGCCAGGGGCAGGATATGGGCCAATATATGGGCGGCGAAGCGATCATGGAACGCGTGCTGATCGTCGATGACCATCCGCTGGTGCGCGACGGTTTGCGCAGCGTCATCGCGATCAGCTTCGACAATATCGAGATTTTCGAAGCTGCGACCCTGGACGAGGCGATCGCCACGCTGGAAAAGCAGGATAATTTCGATCTCATCCTGCTCGATCTCCACATTCCCGACGTACGGCGGCTGGATGGCCTCAAACTGCTGCGCGATCGCTTCCCGATCCTGCCGGTGGTGATGGTGTCGGGGGCGTTCGACCGCGCGATCGTGCAGGAGGCGCTGGCCGCCGGCGCGGCCGGGTTCATCCCCAAATCGCTCAAGCGCAGCGCCATCGTCGACGCCTTGCACCGGGTCGTGTCGGGCGAAATCTATCTGCCCGAAACCATGGGGGAAGGGGCAGCGCCGTCCGCTGACGAAGATGACATCACCCGTCGCATCGACAGCCTGACGCCGCAGCAGAAGACGGTCCTTGGCCATCTGGTCAACGGTCGCCTCAACAAGCAGATCGCCCACGACCTCAATGTGTCGATGACGACGATCAAGGCGCATGTATCGGCGATCCTGCAAAAGCTGGGGGTGCTCAGCCGCACCCAGGCAGTGATCAAGGCGAACCGGGTACATTTCCGCGCCGACTGACCCGGCACGACCTTCCATCTATTTCAGCATCGTCCGCAACAGCGCGCGCAACTGTGCAGGCTTGACCGGCTTGCTCAGCAGCGGGATGCCGCAGGCATCCAGGCGGACCTTCAGATCCTTGCCGCGATCGGCCGAAATCATCACCGCAGGCACCGGCCCGCCGAAATGGGCGCGCAGCCGGTCGATCACATGGTCGCCCGTCTCCCCGTCATTCAGATGATAGTCGATCAGGATGATGTCAGGCTTGGCGTCATCTGTGAACAGGGCGGTCGCATCGGCAAAGCCGCCCGCCGTCCGCACACTGCATCCCCAGCCGCCGAGCAGGGTCGACATGCCGGTCTGGATTGCCCGCTCATTGTCGATCACCAGCACGTTGAGACCCCGCATCGTGCGATCGCGTCCGGATATGTTCGGCTCGCTGTCGGGATCGGTCACCGGCTCACCCGCCGGCAGGCAAATCGCAAAGGTCGATCCACGACCGGGCGTCGATTCGAGCGTGATCGGATGGCCCAGCATGTCGCTCGCCCGCTTGACGATAGCCAGGCCCAGCCCCTTGCCGCTGGTGCGGGTGTCCAGCCGACGAAACTCCTCGAACACCAATGCCTGCTTGTCGAGCGGAATGCCGGGGCCGCTGTCGGTCACACTGATGCGCACGCCGTCCGGCCCGCTTTTGCAATCCACCCGAACCGATCCCTGCTGGGTATAGCGCAGCGCGTTGGACAGGAAATTCTGCAGGATGCGTCGCAACAGCCGGATGTCGGATTGCACCCATGCCGGTTCGCTGGCGATCACCAGTTCCAGCCCGCCAGCGCGGGCCATCGGGGCAAATTCGACGCGCAGCGTGTCGAGCAGTCGGTCTAGCCGGAAATCGCCAACCTCAGGCTGGATTGCGCCTGCGTCCAGACGGCTGATTTCCAACAGAGCCTCCAGCAGATCCTCGACCGAATCCAGCGCCGTCGACGTCTGGTTGACCAGCGCGCGGGTCGGCAGCGCCAGTCGCCGGTCGCCCAGCGCGGCGACAAACAGCCGCGCGGCGTTCAATGGCTGGAGCAGGTCGTGGCTGGCGGCGGCCAGAAAGCTGGTCTTGGACAGGTTGGCCTTTTCCGCCGCTGTCTTGGCGTCGCGCAACTGTGCCTCGATCGCGCGGCGTTCGGCGATCTCTGTCTCCAGTTCGGCGGTCCGCTCGGCCACCCGGCGTTCCAGCGTCTCGGCCGTTTCCTGCAAGCCCGCCTGCGCCCGCAACATCGCGGTGACGTCGGTAAAGCCGATTACCTGCCCACCCCGTTCCAGCGCAGTGCTGCGAAGCTCGAAGCTGCGCGTCCCTGCATGGACCAGCGCGTGGCGCGGATCGCCGCCGGGCTGGTCGCCCCGCCAGTCCAGGCACCCTTCATCCGCCATGCCCAGATGCTCGCGGCACCAGGCGACCAGCGCGCCATGGCTGCCGCTCTCCTGCGCCCAGCCGCCGGGCAGGTCGAGCAGATGCTGGAGCGCGTCGTTCCACGCCGCCACGCGCCCCTGCGCGTCGAACAGGCAGACGCCTTCGGACAGATTGTCGAGCGTGGATTGCAGGATCAGGTTACGCTCGGCCAGTTCCAGCGCCCGGTTGCGGGCGTCCTGCGCCTTCACCTCGGTAATGTCGGTATAAATGCCGACAATACCGCCTTCGCTCGTGCGCAACTCGTTGATCTGGACCCAGCGGCCATCCGACAGCGCCTGCACATGCCCGCCGTCCGCAATGCTGTGGCGCGCCAGCCGGTCCGATACCCAGCGGTCGGGCGCGACCAGCGATCCGAGCGCGTGATGATGCGCGGCGGCGAGCCGGACAATCTCGTCGAAAGACTGACCTTGGCGAATCTGGTCGGCAATTTCGGGCCAGAAACTCAGATAGGCCTCGTTGAACAGGACCAGCCTGTCCTCTGCATCGAACAGGACAAAGCCCTCATTGATCGAATCGATCGCGTCGCGCAGCCGGGTCTGGGCTTCCTCGGCGGTCGCATGGGCCTGGGCCAGCTCCGCATTGGCGGTGGCCAGACGGCCCAGCGCATCCTCCAGTTCGCCCGTCCGCTCTCGCACCATGGCTTCCAGCGTGATCGCGGTCTCGAACATCGAAAAGGCATTGCCGACCATATCGCTCGACCGTTCGACCCGGTCGATCAGCGCGGCATTGATCTTGCGCAGCTTGCGATTGTCTTCCCGCAACCTGTCCAGCTCAGTGTCGGTTTCCGCCCGCTTGCTCATTTCCCGATCGCAAGTCCGCTAAAGGTCTGGTTGACGTGCAGCGCATGATATTGTTCGCCATAGGTATTGAAGCCGATGACGCGATGACGGCCATAGAGTTCGGATACGGCCCGGCTGATCTGCCGCTGTTCGGCGTCGATCCGGTTCAGCACGCAATCGAACGCTATGATCCGGTCGACCGTGCCGACATGGGCGGCAATGTCGGTGAACATCGCCTCCATCCCCGCGATCCGGTCCACCGGCTCACCCACGGTCAGCACGATGCCTTCGTCGATCGCGCAGTAGAAGGTCAGGCTGCCGTCCGGGTTGGCGCTCTGGATCGAGCGGACATGATAGTCCCCGCCCGCCCGCACCATCGGCGGATGGGCGGCGTAGAAGGCCAGGCCCAGCGCTTCCCCGGCATGGCCCGCCAGCCGCAGATATTCCTGCGCAGCAGGCTCGGCATTGATTTCGGTGACGATCCGGTCCTGCGGGACAGCGCCCGTCACCACCATCTTGGCCGCGCCAGGGCGATAATGCTGCCCTTTGAACACATGGATCGGCCGGGGGGTGGACAGGATGGCGATCACGGCGGCGCGATGGTGGAAACGGCCGCCGTGGAAGATCGCTGTTTCGCGGAAATCGAGCCCGTCGCCTGACGATCCGCCGATCAGCGGTACATCGCCCAGCGCATCCTGGATCGTCATCGTCAGCAGTTCCTCGCGATGGGACAAGCCATCGACCAGAAACAGCGCGACATGATTGACCCGGTCACCCAGATGGCGGCTGTCGCGCTCCGCCACCGCTGCGAGCGATCGGATGGCTTCCCGCGCTGCGACCGGATCGAACGCATCAATATCGTCGAAACAATGGGACACCATATGAAAGCTGGCGGCCGGAAAGCCGATGACGCTCAGACTATCCTCGTCATAGCCCTGCTCGGTCAGTTCGCCCGAACTGGTACAGCCGATCGCGACCCGATGTTCGCCATGGCGGTTCACCGCACGGGCCAGCGCATCGCGATCGAAACGATGCGAACAAAATAGCAGCATGCCGGCCAATGGTGAATCACCCATGGCATGGGCGACTTGCGCCATCGCATCGGCCGGATCGGGCATGTGGCTCGACGCAAAGACAATATCCGCCGCCTCCACACTCATTTCGCTCTCTCCCATCGCATTCCCCTTTTTCTTAGGGGTTATGCACTGTGCTGCGCATTTGTCACGTCAGGCGATGGCGTTGCCTCTTGGTGGATCGCCGGCCGCTTCCAGCAGGGCGTTTTCGTCGTCGGTAAAAATGCGCGACCGGACGATGAAGCGCATCCCTTCCGGGCTTTCCAGCGACATGCCCGCGCCGCGCCCTGGCACAATATCGATCGTCATCTGGGTATGGCGCCAATATTCGAACTGGGCCGCGCCGATCCATACCGGCACTTCGCCCCCGACATGGCCCAGCAGCACGTCCTGCGCGCCCACCTTGAATTCGCCGCGCGGAAAGCACATTGGCGCGGACCCGTCGCAACAGCCGCCCGACTGGTGAAACATCAGCGGCCCATGCCTGTCGGTCAGCTGCGCGATCAGCGCCAGCGCTGCATCTGTCGCCAATATGCGGGGCGGAAGCGGGTTCGTCACAGCCAGGCTTTCCTTTACAAAAAGGGGCGGACGTCCGTTAGGGACGCCCGCCTGGGACGAAGGCGCTTACAGGGGAAAGGCAAGCGCCTTCGTTGCGACCCTTTAGAAGAAGCCCAGCGCCTTGGGGCTGTAGCTGACCAGCAAATTCTTCGTCTGCTGATAATGGTCCAGCATCATCTTGTGGTTTTCGCGGCCGATGCCCGACTGTTTGAAACCACCAAAGGCGGCATGGGCCGGATAGGCATGATAGCAGTTGGTCCACACCCGACCGGCCTGGATGCCACGGCCCATGCGATAGGCGCGGCTTCCATCGCGCGTCCACACGCCTGCGCCCAGACCATAGAGCGTGTCGTTGGCGATGGCGAGCGCTTCGGCCTCATCCTTGAAGGTGGTGACGGCCAGAACCGGACCGAAAATCTCCTCCTGGAATATCCGCATCCTGTTATGCCCCTTCAACACCGTCGGGGTGACATAATAGCCTTCGCTCAGTTCGCCATCCAGCTGCGCGCGCGCGCCGCCGGTCAGCAGTTCCGCGCCTTCGGCCAGACCAATCTCGATATAGGAGAGGATCTTTTCCAGCTGGTCATTCGACGCCTGCGCGCCGATCATGGTCGCCGGGTCGAGCGGGCTACCCTGCTTGATCGCCTTCACGCGCGCAATCGCGCGTTCGATGAACTTTTCGTAGATCGATTCCTGGATCAGCGCCCGGCTGGGGCAGGTGCACACTTCGCCCTGATTGAGGGCGAACATCGCAAAGCCTTCCAGGCACTTGTCGAAATAATCGTCGTCTGCATCCATCACGTCAGCAAAGAAGATGTTGGGCGACTTGCCGCCCAGTTCCAGCGTGACGGGAATCAGATTTTCCGACGCATATTGCATGATCAGGCGGCCGGTCGTCGTTTCGCCGGTGAAGGCGATCTTGCTGATCCGCTTGTTGCTGGCCAGCGGCTTGCCCGCTTCGACGCCAAAGCCGTTGACGACGTTCAGCACGCCGGGCGGCAGCAGGTCGCCGATAATGTCCAACAGCACCAGAACCGACATGGGCGTCTGTTCGGCGGGCTTCAGCACGATGCAATTGCCAGCCGCCAGTGCCGGGGCCAGCTTCCACACCGCCATCAGGATCGGGAAGTTCCAGGGAATGATATGGCCGACCACGCCCAGCGGTTCGTGGAAATGGTAGGCGATAGTGTCATGATCGATCTCGCTGATCGACCCTTCCTGGGCGCGAACGCAGCCTGCAAAGTAGCGGAAATGGTCGATGGCCAGCGGAATGTCGGCATGGGTCGTTTCGCGGATCGGCTTGCCATTGTCGATCGTCTCGGCCATCGCGATCAGGTCCAGATTGGCTTCCATCCGGTCGGCAATCTTGAGCAGGATGTTCGAGCGTTCCGTCGTGGAGGTCTTGCCCCAGGCATCCTTCGCCTTGTGCGCCGCGTCGAGCGCCAGCTCGATATCCTCGGCCGTTCCGCGTGCTATGGTCCCGACGACCTGGCCCGTCACGGGGGAAATATTTTCGAAATAGCCGCCCTTGACCGGGGCGACCCACTGGCCGTCGATATAATTGTCATACTGGTTGCGGATCAGCGTCTTGCCGGTGAACCGCTCCATCGCCTGCTGCAGCATCGTCCTACTCCTGTCCTGTCGAAATTGGCTGAAAACATGGCGCGGCGACCTGTGCCGGGCCATTGCACCTTGGGTCTATTTCACTTTTGCGAGCGCCGCCGTCATGCGCTTGGCGGCAAAGGGGGGCAGCTTGACCGCCTTGGCCGCTGCCAGGTCGGCGGCGGACACCTTGCCCACCTGGACCAGCGCGACCATGCCCATCGAATAATGGGGCATGCATTTTATGCCGTAGAGGCCAGGCTTGGCGACGGTCAGCACCATCTCCTTGTTCATCGCGCCCTTCACCGGCGTTGCGCCCGCGGGCAGCATGTTCGCCATCGTTTCGGCATTGTGGCTGGCGTCGGTCGGCTTGAAATGGATGGTATCGCCCGGCGCAACCTTCACGAAGGATGGTTCAAACACCATCGCCCCGTCCGCGCCCTGATTTTTCATATGGACCACAATGTCCTTTGCCGCAGCGGGCAGCGGCGAAAGGAGCAGGGCAGCGGCAAGGCCAGCTGACAGGCGCAGATGGATCACATCACTCTCCAAAGATGCACGCGGCTAATGGCCGCCAGATTGCGCCAAGAGTGCGACCGGAGCGCGCCTGCGCACAATGGGTCTTTGGTCCTATGTGGCCGTGCCGCCTTCGGGTTGGACCGGCGCGAGTGGCAGGCCAAGGTCGCGCCAGCCATCCGTCCCCTCCGCCAGCCACCAGACATTGGCAAAGCCCATCGATCGCAACCTTTTGGCAGCGTTCCAGCCCATCCAGCAGTCGGAGCGGCAGAACAGGATCAGCATCCTGCCGCGCGCGCGCCCCGTCAACCGGACAACGCCCGTGGCAAAATCCCCGGCAATGGCGGGATCGGGCTGGCCACGCCCGGCATCGGGAAACCAGTGCGCGCCAGGGATGGAGTCATGCGATGACGCCAGCCGCCAGCGCCCGTCCGGTTCACGATGACCACCTTCGGCCGGCAGGACATCGATGAAGATGGCATCCCTGTCCGGCACAAGCTGCGCCGCTGCTGCCAAGGCGATTCGGCCGACGCCGGCGGGCGGCTGGCGCACTGGCGCGCGATAATGCGCGACGCGATAGCCATCGGCGTCGAACAATGGCTCATGCGCCAGCGCGGACGACGCAACCAGCATCGCCGCCATGATGAAGCGCCGCATGATCCTCTCCCCGGCTTATGACCCAAGGGCCAATGGTAGCGCGTCGCGCCCTCTATTAGACCCTGTCATAAGGGAGAAGGATATGCGCAGGGCAAAGAGCCTATGGGTCGCGATCATGCTGACGCTGGCGCCGGCCGGTGCCGGGGCCGCTCCGCCTGCCGATCCGCTCGGCTCACCGATGTGGATAGCCCATGCGCGCACATTGTTCGGTGATGATCCGGTGCGGTTCGACCCCCGAGTCCATGTGTCCTTCCCGATGATTGCGGAAAACCAGCGCGCCTTTCCGGTGGTTATCGATGCGCGCGGAATAGCGGGGGTCAGGCGCATGATCCTGCTCGCGGACCTTAATCCCATTCCGGTCGCGATCGACTATCGCCCCCTGCATGCCGCGCCCTATGTCGCGACTCGGATCAAACTGGATCAGCGCACTCCGATACGCGGCGCGGTGCAACTGGACAGCGGGCAATGGCTGGTGTCGGGCGGCTGGATCGATGCCGCGGGCGGCGGCTGTTCCGCGCCACCCGTCAGCCGGGTCAAGGGCGACTGGGCTGACCATCTGGGCGAGATACGTGGCGAAGTCTGGCCGATGGCGCAGGGCTATAATCGAGTGCGGCTGAGCTTCCGGCATCCGATGGACACCGGCCTTGTCGAAAATATCGCCACTTATCATCTGGAGGCGCTGGCGGTGACCGACGGGGAGGGGCGTGTGCTGGGTGACATGGATATCTGGGCATCGGTGGCGGAAGACCCGGCGATCACGCTGATGGTGGACGGCAGCCCGGATGCGGCGCTGCGGGTCGCGGCGCGTGATACCAACGGGCGCGACTATCGGGCCAACCTCATTTTGGCGCGTCAGTCGCCGATGCCGGGCGGACGATGAAGCTGTCGCGACGCGCCATGCTGGGCGGGATAGCGGGCCTGGCGACGATGCCGGCTCGTGCGGCCGACTATAGCATCACGGCGGTGCCGGTCGGCGATGGCATCTGGATGGTGCGCGGCGCGGACGAGCCGATCGAAGAGCATAATGGCGGGGCCATCGCCAATATCGCCATCATCGCGACGCCCGCCGGGACGGTGCTATGGGAATGCGGCCCTTCGCTTCGCTATGGCCGCGCCCTGCGCCAGGTGGCCGAGCAATTGACGGGCCAGCGCATAATACGGGTCTATGTCAGCCATCTCCATCCCGATCATGGCCTGGGGCTGGCCGCCTTCGATCCTGCCATCGTCGCCGCGCTGCCGGGCACGATCGCGGCGTTGACGGCGCAGGGGCAGGGCTATGCCGATGGCATGTACAGGCTGCTGGGCGACTGGATGCGCGGCACGGACCTGATCCTGCCGGGCCGGACCATCATGGCGGCGCAGGAGGATTTTGGCGGGCGGGTGCTGCGCCTGCTTGCGCTTTCCGGCCATAGCAGTGCGGATCTGGCGCTGCTGGACGAAAGAAGCGGCCTGCTGTTGGCGGGTGATCTGGTTTTTCATGATCGCGCGCCCAGCACCCCGACCGCCGATCTTGCGGCCTGGCGCGCCAGTCTGGAGCAGCTGAAGGCCTTGCCCCATGGCGGCGTCCTGCCTGGCCATGGGCCGCTCGACCCGACAGGAACGGCGGCCATTGCCCAGACGCGCGACTGGATCGACTGGCTGGAAGGCGCACTGACGCAGGCGGTGCGCGATGGTCTCGACATGGTGGAGGCGGGCGACCTGCCTATCCCCGCCCGCTTTGCCCGGATGGCCGCCGCCCGCTACGAAGTGCAGCGCAGCGTGTCGCATCTCTATCCTGGCATCGAAGCGGCATTGCTGCCGCGTATCGACGTCAAAAGCGCGCCCTGATCCCCACCTGCCAGCGGCGCGGCGCGCCCGGTCCATAGGCACGGGGATTGGATGCGCCCGGCGCTTCCTCCAGTTCGATCTCATCGACCTCGCTGAACGTGCCAAAGGTCGCGTAGCGCCTGCCCAGCGCATTGCGCACCTCGCCAAACAGGCTGACGCCGCGCACCACATCCACGCTCGCGCGCAGATTGACGATGGCGTAGCCGCCCAGCCTGGGCGTATCATTCCCTTCGTCGCCGACCAGATATTGGCCCGATCGCGCGATCACATCGCCGCCAATGCTCCAGCCCTGACCGGCATAGTCCAGGTTCAGCGTCGCGCTATGCCGGGCTATACCGGGCAGGCGATCCCCGCGCTCGACGGCGATCAGGCCGTCCTCGTCCGCTGTCGGATTGGCCGGGCTGGATAGGCTGAGCGGCGCGCGATAGGTGGCGTCGGTAAAGGCATAGCTGAGGCCCGCTTGCAGCCCGCCCCGCTGTGCGCGGATCGTCGCTTCCACGCCCTGCCGCCTGGTGCTGCCGATATTGCGGAAATAGGCGCGGCCCCGAATTTCCGATGCGACATATTGAATGTCGTTGCGATTGTCTGTCCGCCAGGCCGACAACAGCCAATCAACCGCAAAGCCGCCAAGCTGCGCCTTGCCCTTCGCACCCGCTTCCCAGCTTTTGGCGACCACCTGCTTCAACGGCGGATCGGCGATGAAGAAATTGGTCAGGCTGCATGGCGCATTTTCATCGGCGCAGGACAGTTCGGCCGGAGTCGGCACGCGGTTGCTTTCCGCATAGCCCGCGCGCAGCGCCAAAGCGTCGGACAACTCATAGTCGAACTCGATGCCGGGATTCAGCCGGGAAAAATGATGCCGACCATTGAGCGCGGTGCCGATCTGGTCCTGCAACACCACCCGCGCCCAATTATATCGCAGTGCGATTTCGGCTGACAGGCGCGGGGTGATAGGCAACCGATCCTGGGCGAATACCCCCCAATAATCGGTATGGGCGACCAATCCCACCGGCGCGATGGCGCCGTCTGGCTGGATGATGATCGGTCCCAGCCCTTCGACGCTTCGCTCCTCGGTCATCGCGCCGAGTTCGGTCGATGTGTCGAACCGGGTGCGGCTTGTGTCGTAACTCAGCCCCAGCGCCAGATGATTGTCCCCCGCGCCCAAAGCCCGCTGGTCGATCAGTTGCACCAGCGCCCCCATCGCCCGCGTCGCGGTGCGCCCGCGATTGAGGACGCCATAGCCTTCACCCCCCAGGCTATCGGCGATCGGATCGCCATTGGCGTCCGTCAGGACCGCCTGTTCCTCCTCATCTTCGGTATCCCCCACCGTTTCCAGGCATAGCAGGCCAGCCTCATCCTCTTCCTCGCAACCCTCGATATCGGCAGCGTCGCCATTGACGCTGCGCAGCGTCAGTTTTTGCGCGTAGAGCGTCCCTTCGATCCGGGTCGTATCCGATAGCGCGACCCAGGGATGCAGGCTGACCCGGCCATAGCGGCTGGCGCTATTGTCGGGCCAGGTGAATACCGCACGCCGATCGACCGCGAGCAGTTCGACCGGCGAAACGCCATTGCCGGTCAGGTCGGTGTCCGCCCCGACCAGCTTGATGTGCAGGCCACCACCAGGCGCGTCGAAGCCAAGGTCGAGATAGCCATTGTATAATGTCGAGGGCGAAAAGGCGCGCCAGCCATCGTCCCGTGTGTATTGAAACGCCGCGAAGGCGCTGAAATCGCCCCGTGCCCCGCCCGCCGCGATGCTCGCTTCGGTCATGCCGAACCGGCCCTGTGAAACGCTGGCCTCCAGTCCGGGATCGCTCAGCCCGGTCTTGGTGTCGATCAGCAACGCCCCGCCCAGAGCGTTGAGGCCATAAACCGCGCTTTTGTCGAGCAGGCTAATCCGCGCAATGGCGGCTTCGGGCAACAGGTCGAACTGCATGGTGTCGCCGAACGGCTGGTTGAAGCGCGCGCCGTCCAGATAGGTGGCGATCCCCTGCGCCTGTCCCTGAAGCGGCGAAGCGACAAAGCCGCGATAGACCAGATTGGGCTGCCACGGGTTGTTTTGCGCGTCCTGCAAGGTGACACCGGCGAAGTTACGGACCAGCGCGCCCAGCAGATCGGGACTGCCGCCTTTGGCGATGTCGGCCGCGGACAGCGACAGGCCGTCGTCGCTGTCGATGCCGCCGCCCGGCGCCGTCACGATGATGGGCTGGCGACCGGCATCTGCCTCATCCGCCCGCGCGATGCCGCCGCACAGCACCATCGCGCTTGTTGCCAACAGCGCCGTCACACCCCTCATGCCATCCTCCATTATGTCTATGGGAGGAAGGCTAGGGGGGCAGGTGACGGCGCTCCATTAGACCTTGGGTCGGTCCATCCTCAGATCATCTGCGCTTTCAACAGCTTGTCGATGGTAAGCGGATAGTCGCGCAGCCGCAGGCCAGTAGCGTTGTAGACTGCATTGGCAACCGCTGCGCCCGCGCCGCAAATGCCCAGCTCGCCCACGCCCTTGGCTTTCATCGGTGAACTTTTGTCGTCCAGTTCGTCGATGAACAGCACATCTTGTTCGGGTATGTCGGCATGGACCGGCACGGCATATTCGGCCATGTCATGATTGATGAACAGGCCAAAGCGGGTGTCGACCTCCAACGCCTCCATCAATGCCGCACCGGCGCCCATGGTCATCGCGCCGATCACCTGGCTGCGCGCGGATTTGGGATTGAGAATGCGCCCGGCCGCAAACGCCCCGCCCATGCGGCGGATGCGCACTTCGGCGGTGTCGATGTCCACCCCGACTTCGCAGAAATGCGCGCCGAACGTGGCCTGGGCATAGCGTTTGTCCAGATCGCCAAATTCGATACTGTCCTGCGCCCATAGACCCTCGCGACCGGCGAGCGCAGCCAGCGTTTGCGACTGATTGCCCAATTTCACCAGACCATCTTCAAACTGCGCCTGGTCGGCCGGATAGCCCGCCTTTTCCGCAAGCTTTGCCCGCAGCGCCATGGCGGCGGCATAGACGCCGGCTGTAGAACTGTTCGCCCCCCATTGACCGCCAGACCCGGCGGATGCGGGGAAGCGGCTGTCGCCCAGCCGCACAATGACGTCATCCAGCGATACGCCCAGCATCTCCGCCGCGGTCTGGCCGATAATGGTATAGCTGCCGGTGCCGATGTCCGTCATGTCGGTTTCGACTATGACCTTGCCGGTGCCATCCACGCCGATCCGCGCACCCGATTTGCCGACCATATTGTTACGGAATGCGGCGGCCACCCCCATGCCGACCAGCCAGCGGCCATCGCGCACCTTGCCAGGTGTGGGATTGCGCTTGCTCCATCCAAACCGGTCAGCCCCGGCGCGCAAACATTCGACCAGCTTGCGGCTGGAAAAGGGGCGTTGCGGCCCCGCTTCGGGATCATATTGCACATCGTTACGGATGCGCAGTTCGACCGGATCGACGCCACATGCTTCCGCCAATTCGTCCATCGCGATTTCCAGCGCCAGCAAACCGACGGCTTCGCCGGGCGCGCGCATCGCATTGCCTTCGGGCAGGTCGAGCGTGGCGAGGCGATGCGCGGTCAGGCGGTTCGCGCCACCATACAGCAGCCGCGTCTGCATCGCCGCCGTCTCCGGGCCGCCGCCGGGCAGGTCACCCGACCATACTTCATGGCCGATGGCATCGATCACCCCATTCTTGTCGGCGCCTATGCGGATGCGCTGGACCGTCGCGGGACGATGGGTGGTATTGTTGGGTATCTGGTTGCGGGCGATCATGACCTTGACCGGACGTCCGACTTCCCTGGCCCCCAATGCCGCGAGCAAAGCGTCGGCGCGCAGGAACAGCTTGGCGCCAAAACCTCCGCCAATATAGGGCGAAACGAGACGGACATTGTCTTTGGGAATGCCCAGCGTCTTGGCGACTTCCCCCACGCTCCAGGCAATCATCTGATTTGCCGTCCACAGCGTCAGCTTGTCGCCGTTCCACGCGGCGGTGGTCGCATGGGGTTCCATCATGGCATGGCTATGATCTGGGGTGGTGTAGCGCTGGTCGATCCTGACCGCTGCCTTGGCAAAGGCTCCCTCAAAATCGCCAACGGCGGTATCGGCGGCCCCGCCAAAGCCGCTGTCTGGCGGTTTGACGGCATTGTCCAGTTCGGTGTTCAGATCGAACTTGCCATCCTGCGGCGTATAATCGATCCGCACCAGCTTGGCGGCTGCGCGCGCATTTTCAAATGTGTCGGCGATCACCAGCGCCACCGCCTGATCATAATGCATGATCGCCGGGCCGCCCAGCAGCGGAGCGGTATTATAATTTCCCTTGCCCAGCTTACCGGCATTGGCGTGGGTCACTATCCCCAGCACGCCGGGCGCTGCTTCAGCCGCGCGCAGGTCCATGGCCGCGATCCTTCCCTTGGCGATCGCGGACCCGACGATCCAGCCATAGACGGCGTTGGGCGCAGCATCATGCCGTTCATAGGCATAGGGCGCACTGCCGGTAACCTTGGCAGGGCCGTCGATACGGTCCTGTGCGACGCCGACGACGCGGCCCTTGTCGATGGGGTTGGTGGTGGCGGGCGTATCGAATTTCACGACCGGGCCTCCTTCTGCCGATAGAGCGACGCCAGCGTCCGTTCGACCAGCGTTTTCTTGAATGCATTGTGATGGGTCGTGCGCGCGCCGCTCAGTGCTGCTTCCGCCACCGCCTTCGCCCCGGCTGAGGCGGCAGCGTCTGCCGCTGGCGTTCGCCATGGTTTTGCGCCGATGCCGCCAAAGGCGAAGCGGCCTGCGCCGTCCTTGCCGAACACAGCGGCGACCGACACCAGTGCAAAGGCGTAGGACGCCCGGTCGCGCACCTTGCGATAGACATGGGTGCCGCCGATTGGCTTGGGCAAGGTCACCGATGTGATGATCTCGCCATTCTTGAGCGCGGATTCGATATGGGGCGTGTCACCGGGCAGCGTGTGGAAATCGGCTATGGGTATGGCGCGCGCCGCGCCGTCCGCCCCGACCGTCTCGACCTGCGCGTCGAGCAATCGCATCGCCACTGCCATGTCGCTGGGATGCTGGGCGATACAGGCGTCGCTTACTCCCAATATGGCAAGGCTACGGCTGATCCCGCCGATCGCGCCGCAACCGCTGCCGGGCTTGCGCTTGTTGCAAGGCATGTTGGTGTCGTAAAAATAAGGGCATCGGGTCCGCTGAAGCAGGTTGCCTGCCGTTGTCGCCTTGTTGCGCAATTGTCCCGAAGCGCCCGCCAGCAGCGCGCGGCTCAGCACGCCATAGTCGCGGCGCACCGTCTTGTCGGCCGCCAGGTCGGTATTGCGGACCAGCGCGCCGATGCGCAATCCACCCTCTGGCGTCGGTTCGATCCGGTCGAGGCCCAGATGATTGACGTCGATCAGGTGGGTCGGCGTTTCGATCTGGAGCTTCATCAGGTCGAGCAGATTGGTGCCGCCGGCAATGAAGCGCGCGCCCTGCATTGCGGCTGCGGTCTTGGCGGCATCCGCAACGCTGGTCGCGCGGCTATAGGTAAAAGGCTTCATGCCTTCTTCTCCCCGGCCACTTCATTCATGGCGGCTATGATGTTGGGATAGGCGGCGCAGCGGCAGATATTGCCGCTCATCCTTTCGCGCAATTCTCGGTCGGATAGCGCAACCCGGTCCAGATCATCGGTCACATGGCTGGGGACGCCCGCCGCAATTTCTTCCAGCACCGCGACAGCCGAGCATATCTGTCCCGGTGTGCAATAGCCGCATTGATAACCGTCATGCGTGATGAAGGCGCGCTGCATCGGATGGAGCTTGTCGGGAGTTCCCAACCCCTCGATCGTCGTCACCGTGTCGCCATCATGCATGACCGCCAGCGTCAGGCAGCTGTTGATACGCCTGCCTTCGACGATGACGGTGCACGCACCGCACTGCCCCTGATCGCAACCCTTCTTCGTCCCGGTCAGATGCAGATGCTCACGCAGCGCGTCGAGCAGGGTGGTGCGCGGATCGACTTGCAGATGCACCTCGCGCCCGTTCACGGTCAATTCCACGGGAATCATCCCGGTTTCTCCCTTGGCTGTGGGTCGTGCAGTGGCCGCACCGGCAGACGCCAGCGTGGGGGCCGCTGCGGCAACCGCCGCACTTCCCTGCAACAGGGAACGGCGCGTGAGATGATCGGATGGCATCGCGGGTGCTTCCTCTTGCTTGGACTGTCATACGAAGGGACGCGACAAATGATCCGCCGCTGGACATAAATATGGAGTTTGATCCCCAGATTAACAGAATGACCACCCAGGCAAAGTTGCGAAATGCCACCCACGTTGATTTTTCGGACAGAGCGAATCAATCATGGGCAGCAGCGGCGGCCCTGGCATTGCCGCGCACGCCTTTCGCTTCGGGTGACACGGGCGCAAAGCCCTGCAAAGTCGCCCACTTTGCCAGTCGGAGCAGGAATTTCACGATCTTGGCAATTCTCCCCTTGCCCATCCCGAAAAGCGCTGCTAGTTGCCCGCCTCACCCGACGGGGACAGCGTCTCCATCAAGCGTCGAGCGGGCGTAGCTCAGGGGTAGAGCACAACCTTGCCAAGGTTGGGGTCGAGGGTTCGAATCCCTTCGCCCGCTCCAGAATTTCCATATTTATCAATGCATTAGGCGGTCCCGAGAGGGGCCGGCTAACTGCATTTTTGGTCGGGCGTCCACCGGGCGTCCACCGTTTGCGGGTGGGTTATCGTAGATATGAGCCCTGCAGCGTACGGCACCTCGACGTACAGGAGCATGAACACAGGCGCAGCGCCCTTCCAAAAGGCAAATACAATAGCCTAGCCACGAATCGCCGACCGCCGCCAAGCTGTGTCAAGCCAGCCTGGCGATATCATCGTAGTTCGATGTAAAAGTGCGTCAGCCGCCAATCCCAATCCTCGAGTTTGCCCCGTTGATGGGCACAGCCTCGTGTCGAGGTGAACTGCTACGATTTTTCCCGGGCCTCATTTGCGAGCATCGACAGCAATCGCTCCGCCATCTCTGTCCCCGCCTTGGTCAGGTTACGCGGCCTGCGATACAGCAGCCATGTTATAATGACTTGGTTGACGCTACCCACCAGCATAGCGGCCGTCTCATACGCGTCGCGATCCGACGACATGCTTCCCTCGGCCATCGCTTGTCGAACGAGGAACACGATCACGCGAGAAAAGTCGTTCATGCTGTGGCGCAACTCCGTCTCGTTGACGAAGACACTGGGCCAGATTTCCAAATAGAGGATGCGCGCCCATTCGGCGTGTTCGCGCGCATAATCAGCGGACATCGACAGATAGAGCAGAATTTTTTCTCTGGCCGTAACCTTGTCGGCGACAGCGACACGGTAGCTCTCGAAAAACTCTGCGAGATGCGAGAGTGGCACGTCATAGGCTAGGTCTTCCTTGCTCTTATAATATTCGTAGAGCGTGGAAGTGGAGATGCCGGCCTCTGCAGCGATATCCGCAATGCGGACCCGAGATATGCCATCACGAGCAAATACGCGAAGCGCTGCCCCCATGATCTGCTGCTCGGTGCGCTTGCTGCGATCCTGCTTTCTTTCTGTGACCCGCTTCGGTCGATGTGAAATCTGATCGAGCAATGCATCCCATTCAGTCGATGGACCAGCGTCAGAGGCAATTATCGCTTCAATGCCCACCTCCTGCGCCGAATCCGACGAAACCTTGATTTTGCTCTTCACGCCCATGTTTCACTTTCGGATGCAAAATTGCATGCTGCAGCGCCTTTCGATGCAGGGCAAGCAATTTAGCAGCGGCATCGCGCCCGACCAAGTATCGATTTTGGCCGCCCGATAAGAGGTAAAATGGCTGAAAATGCCGATAAATTGGGAGCCGCAGGCCCGGCGTGCGAAATTTTTCCGACAAAACATCGAATAATTATTGACGGGTGAGTGGGCAGCGAGTAGCTCAAGATCACAAGAAACGACGGTCGCAGGGCGAATGCGACGCTTGGCTCTGGAGAGTGTGATGGCTTACGCCTGCCACATTTACGAATTTATGTCCGACAGCATCGGTGCATCCCGCAATGCGTACGCTGAACAGGGGGTGACGTGTGGTTGACTTTGCTGCCACTTCCGAGCGGCTGATTGATGCATATAATGCAAAGGACTTCGATGCTCTCTCAGCGCTGATCGTGCCAGAGCTCGATTTCGCGCATTTCAATCGCGATTTTGTTTTGACCAGCCGTGAAGCGCTGATCGAAGTATTGCGTGGCTTCGCTACGACTTACGCCCCTGACCGTCGATTTGAACCAGCCGAACGCGTTACTGTCGCCGGCAACATCGTCGTCCGAGAGGCTTGGTATGCCGGTACTGCAGCCATCGATCTGCCAGGCTTTGGCGCGGCGGGTGAGGCATTCCGCTTCAAGTTTTGCAGCGTGATGCGCTTCAACGACAACGGCCAATTGGTTGAATGGAAAGACCACGGTTGATCGGCGGGCAAGCCATCAAGTGCGTCACAGGAGAGTGAAAATGCAGATCGGGATGTTTCAGACGCCTTTCTTGCGCCCGGAGCGGACGCCAAAGCAGGTGTTCGAGTGGGCAGTGCGCCAAGCGGTCCATGCCGATAAGATCGGCTTCAGCGAATATTGGATCGGCGAACACGGGACGCTGAACTGGGAGGGTATTCCCAGCCCCGAGTTGGTGATCGCGGCGGCTGCGGCGCAAACGGAAAATATCAAGTTCGGGCCGCTGGCCCATCTCCTTCCGTACCACCATCCCGCCACGCTTGCCGTGCAGACGGCATGGCTGAGTCAGGTGCTGGAAGGTCGCTACATGCTTGGCGTGGCGACCGGTGCCTATCCGACCGATGCCGCGCTGCGCGGCATCACTGACATGTCCAAGAATCATGCGATGATGCTCGAAGCAATCGACATCATGGAAAAGGTCTGGAAGGCCGAACCGTTCCAGCTCGAAGGCGAGTTCTGGAACGCCGGTTTCCCAGAGAACAATCCCAAGAAGCCTCTGCGTGACGTTCGCCCTTGGGGTGGCAAGATGCAGATGGCCATGACCGGCCTGAGTGCACCGTCCCCGTCGATCGCCTTCGCCGGCACGCACGGCTTCATTCCGGCGTCCGTCTATGCGGGTAACGACTTCCTTCGCAGCCATTTCGAGACCTATCGTGAAAAGATGCAGGAAGCTGGGCGTGAGTCCGACCGCTCCATGCATCGCGTGGTGCGTGACGTGATTGTCGCAGACACCGACGCCGAAGCGCGCAAGCTGGCCGTTGACGGTGGCATCGGCTTGGCATGGAAGGAGTATATCAAGCCGACCTATGAACGCTTTGGCGTCCTTCCCGGCCTCCTTCACGACGCATCAATGGATCCCGCTGACGTCGATGCCGAATATCTGGCAGAACATGTATGGATCACGGGATCGCCTGAGACGGTTCGGCAGAAGCTCGAAGCGTGGTGCGGTGAACTCGGCGGTCCGTTCGGAACGCTTCTGATCTATAGCCATGACTATATAGATGCTCCGGAAGCCTGGGAGCGTTCGATGGAACTGCTCGTCAAGGAAGTGGCACCCAAGATCGGACAAGTCTCCCAGAGCGTGGCGGCCTGAACCATGTGCCGTTTGTCCGGCAAGGTCGCTGTTATCACGGGCGCAGCACAGGGCATGGGCGAAGCTCATGCTCGAGTGTTCATCCGTGAAGGAGCATCCGTCATCCTGACGGATGTCAATCAAGCCAAGGGTGAAGCGCTAGCCCGCAAACTCGGCGACAAAGCGATGTTCGTCACTCATGACGTCGCCTCCGCAGCCGACTGGGCAACAGTAATTGCGCTCGGCGAGGCACAGTTCGGAAGGGTTACTGTCCTTGTCAACAACGCAGGCGTGATTGGCCCGGTCCAAGACCTGCTTTCGTTCAGTGAGGACGATTTTCTCAAGGTCTGTGCCATCAACCAGTTGGGCGTGTTCCTTGGCATGAAAGCTGTTCTGCCCTCGATGATCGCATCGGGCGGCGGATCGATCGTTAACATCTCGTCGATCGCTGGCATGCTGGGAACGCGAGAGTCATCCAACGCTGCCTACTGCGCGAGCAAATGGGCTGTACGGGGTATGAGCAAGCTCATTGCTGCACAGCATGGGAAAGACGGCATTCGGGTGAATTCCGTCCATCCTGGATATATTCTGACGCCAATGATGGTGGCTGCGACCGATGCCGAGGGCGGCGGCGCGGCCGAAGCTATTCCCTTGGGCCGGATGGCGCAGCCTGAAGAAGTCTCCAACGTCGTACTCTTTCTCGCATCCGATGAGGCGAGCTTCGTGTCCGGCGCGGAGCATGTCGTGGACGGCGCAATGATCGCTGGTTGACGGGTTAGCAAGCGCATCGGCCCGCAGAGCCGGACGCGAAAAGACATTCCTGCATAAGTATAACGGGAGGTGAGGATCTCATGAACGGTAAAGTCTTCAAAGCACAAGCGTCCATCTTGGCACTAGTGAGCGCAATTCCTGCATTGGCACAGGCCCAGACGGAACCCGCAGCCGCTGCTCCCGCACAGACGGCTCGCAGCAACGATGCATCAGCAGATATCATCGTGACCGCCAACAAGCGCGAGCAGTCGCTTAACAGCGTTGGTTTGACCATTACTGCGGCATCAACGGAGGAACTCTCCAACCGAGGTATCTCAGGGCCGGCGGATCTGGCGAAACTGGTTCCCGGTTTCACCTTCACGCAGTCCATCTATTCGACGCCCGTGTTCACACTGCGTGGCATCGGTCTGTACGACGCCACCTTTGGCGCCGCGCCTTCCGTGTCGGTGTACACCGACCAGATCCCGCGCAACGTACCCGTCATGTCGGACGCGCTCGATCTCGACATCGAACGCGTGGAAGTGCTGAAGGGCCCGCAGGGCACACTGTTCGGTCAGAGTTCGACAGGTGGCGCCATCAACTACATCGTCGGCAAACCGACGAAGGACTTCTCTGCAGGTTTCGACGCTTCCTACGAACGGTTCAATCGCGCGGAGCTTTCGGGCTTCGTAAGCGGCCCCCTTACGGAAGGTGTGGCGGCTCGCCTCGCGGTGAAAGGTGTTTCGGGAGGCGCCTGGCAGCGTAGCCTTTCGCGGCCGGACGATGAGAATGGTGACCAACGCAAGTTCATGGGGCGATTCACGCTCGATATCGAGCCGACCGAGAGCCTCAAGATCGAATTGATGGCGACGGGTTCGCGCGACCGGTCCGATCCGCTGGCCCCGCAATATGCTGGAACCACGCTTAACCTCTACCCTGATCAGGCCTCGGCCGCCGCATCCGGCAATCCCTATGCCCAAGTGGATGCTCAGCGATATGCCGACATCACCACACCCACTTCACCGGGCTATGACGCATCGTTCATCGGCCGCCAGTCGGTCGTGGTTGGCCGCTTGAACGGATCCGATCCTGCCAAGGCCGCTGGCGCCGCTGCCCTGCTGGGCACGCCGATCAGCAGTCGGGCGCGCGATGCCGAGTGGACGCCGGGTTTCCTGGGTCGGTCCGACAACAGCTATTATCAGTTCGCGGGTCGTGCCGATCTCGACCTCAGCGATACGCTGAAGCTCACCTATGTTGCGGCGCTGGCGAAGCAGAAGCTGAGCTACAATCAGGATCTCGACGGCACTACCGCGCAGGTTGCCGACGTGCCGCTGTTCGGCAACGTCCGCTCCTTCAACCAGGAACTGCGACTGGCCCTGGACACCGACAGCTTCAACGGGATCGTCGGTGCCAGCTATGATAATCTGCGCACGTCACAGAACAATTTCTTCCGCTTGGGCGACTATTCGGCCAATGCAGACCTGATCTCGATCACGGAGAACGAGTTCGACTCGCGGATGCGCAGCTACGGCATCTTCGCCAACGGCGAATATAAGCTGACCCCACAGCTGACCATCCAGGGCGGCGTCCGCTATACCAAGAACAAGCAGGAAGCGACCTACTGCTACAGCGATCCGACGGGCACGGGTGCCGCTGTCCTGTTCGGTAGCGCGCTCAACAGTGTGCCGATCACCATCGGCGCTGGACAATGTTTCCCGACGACTGGCGATCTGCTGCTTGGTACCGCACAATCCACATTGACCCCCGTCAACGAGCATCTGACCGAGGACAATGTCTCCTTCCGCGTCGGTGCGAACTACAAGTTCGATGGCGGCGCGCTGATCTATGCGACCGTCAGCCAAGGATACAAGGCTGGCATCTTCTCAGCGATCGGCGCGTCCCGCGCGAACCAGTATAGCCCGGCAACTCAGGAAAAGGTGATCGCCTATGAAGGCGGTTTCAAGGCTCCGCTCGCCGGCAACGCGCTGCAATTCAACGGCGCCGTCTTCTACTACGACTATTCCGACAAGCAGGTTCGTGGTCGCGTTCAGGACACCGTCTTCGGCCTTCTGGAAAAGATGCTGAACGTGCCCAAATCCTACGTGTTTGGCCTGGAAGGAGAGCTGGTCGCGAGGCCGGCAGAGGGGCTCCGCATCAGCGCCGGCGCAACCTATCTCAAGGGCAAGGTCAAGTCTGACTACTCCGCGACGCCGGACGGTTTCGCTATCTACAACGCGGCGGGCTATACGGGCAACTTCAAGGGCTCCGAATTGCCCTACACGCCCAAGTTCAGTGCAAACATCGATGCGCAATATAGCGTTCCGGTGTCCGACAGCGTCGAGGCGTTCCTGGGTGGTGGCCTGACCTATCAGAGCAAGCAGAACACAACTTTCCACAACAGCAGCCTGCCGGCCGACGACTTCTTCATCGATGGCTATGCCCTGCTCGATGTCCGGGCGGGTGTCAGCAGCTCCGATGGCCGGTGGCGTGCCAGCCTCTATGGCAGGAACATCACCAACAAATCTTACGTAACGGCCATTTCGACCTATCTCGACACGCTCATCCGCTACCGCGGCAAGCCGACGGTGTATGGGCTGTCTCTCTCGTACAAATATTGACTCTCCCAACTGGGCGCGATGGCATGACCTGCCATCGCGCCATTCTTGGATGACACGATGACCGAACCAGTCTTCTCCTCTGCGCTGCAAACCCTCATGGAGGAGTTCTCCCGGTCGGGCGTTCGCGAACTCCATGTTCGCAGTGGTGATTTTGAAGTGTATCTTTCGAGCGATCCGGCAGGGAGCCGCTCGGTCTCTGGTCCGGTTGCGGCAGCCGCGCCCCGACCGGCTCCTTCCCCAGCACGCAGCACGCCGACGTCGACGGCACAACCTATCCTGCCGGCAGCGTCTTCGACGGATGCCTTGCCAACAGATGCCATCATCGTTCGGGCACCCAATCTCGGCACATTCTATCGTGCGCCCAAGCCGGGTGCCGCGAATTATGTGGAAGTCGGTTCAATCGTCTCGGCCGGCGATGAAGTGTGCCTGATCGAAGTCATGAAGCTTTTCACTGCTGTTCGTTCTGACGCGAGCGGCAAGGTTCACGCCGTGCTCGCAGTCGACGGCGCAATGGTGGAAGCGGGACAACCCCTGTTTGCATTGGTGAGGAATTAATGGCGATCAAGCGACTGTTCATTGCCAACCGGGGCGAAATCGCCCTCCGGATCGTGCGCGCGGCGCAGGCGCTCAACATCGAAACAGTGCTGGCGGTATCCGACCCGGATCGCGACAGTGCGGCTGCCCGACTTGCCGACCGGAAGATCGTGATCGGCCCGGCTTCGGCTGCAAAATCCTATCTCGACCCACGCCTGATCGTTCATGCCGCGAAAGAGAGCGGCTGTGATGGGCTTCACCCGGGCTACGGGTTCCTGTCTGAGCGCGCGATACTCCCGACCCTTTGCCAAGAGCACGGCATCGCTTTCGTGGGTCCCGAACCCGACGTGATTGACGCTCTGGGCGACAAATTGCGTGCGCGTGCAATGGCAGGCGCAGCCGGCGTTCCGCTCGTACCAGGCAGCGATTGCGTCGCCACCGCCGCCGATGCACGGCGGGAGGGCGATCGCATAGGCTATCCGGTGTTGCTCAAGGCCTCGGCCGGCGGTGGCGGCCGAGGCATGGTGATCGCCAATAATGCCGACGAAGCAGAAGCGGGTTTCCATCGTGCATCGGCCGAAGCGGTCGCCGCTTTCGGCGATGGCACGTTGTTTATGGAGCGGTTCGTACCCGAGGCGCGGCATGTCGAAGTTCAGCTCATGGGCGATGGCAAAGGCAATGTCCTGCATTTCGGCGAGCGCGACTGTTCGGTGCAGAGGCGCTATCAGAAACTGGTCGAAGAAGCGCCCTGCGCGGCGATGCCCGATCATCTGCGCAAGCAGCTGCATGAATCTGCCGTCGCGCTGGCTGCCAGCGTCAACTATCGCAATGCCGGCACATGCGAGTTCCTGTTCGACGTGAAGCGCCAGGAATTCTACTTCATCGAAGTGAATGCCCGTATCCAGGTCGAGCATCCGGTCAGCGAGATGATCTCGGGCTTCGATCTTGTGCAGGAGCAAATCCGTATCGCAGGCGGTGCTGGCCTGTCTGTGACGCAGGATCAGGTCAAGCTGAGCGGCCATGCGATCGAATGCCGGATCAATGCGGAAGACGTTTCCCGCGACTTCCTGCCAAGTCCGGGCCGGATCACCCGCTGGCAGCCGCCAGAGGGCGACGGCATCAGACTGGATTCGCATATGGCGCAAGGAGCGATGATTCCGCCCTTCTATGACAGCATGGTTGGCAAGCTGATCGTTCATGGCTCCGATCGGGCCGATGCGATCACGCGCTTGTCGGCGGCTCTGGATGCCTTTGTTGTCGAAGGCGTGCCCACTACCATCGATCTGCATCGCGAGATCGTGGCACATCCCGACTTTATTGAAAACCGCATTCATACGCGCTGGCTGGAGCAGGTGCTGCTCCCCGAACGCGCAAAAAGGGCCGCCTGATGAGCAGCGACAATAACATGGATCGCGCCATAACCGATGCGCGCGCGCTGCTGGATACGCTCGTTTCGAGCGACTGGCAGGAGCTTCACGTCGTGTCCGGCGAGACCGAGATCTTCATCGCCCGCGCAGGTGGCGGCTTCAATCCCATGCGCCTGGGTGCTGCTGTTGCCGACGCCGAGTTGACCGCGGCTCCTGCCGCCGGGCCGGAGACGAGTGTTACGGCGCAGCATGTCGCCACCCTGGTTCAGGTCCTTCCCGTGGGCACGGACCTGAAGGAAGGCGATATTCTTGCCACCATACGGGTTCTGGATACAGAAGAGGCCATCCCTGCCCCGGTTGCCGGTCGCATTGCCAGCCTCTCGGCCGATGTCGGCTCACTGGTCGAGTATGGCATGCCCATCCTCAGCATCGCGCAGGCCGCCTGATGGGACAGGCATTGACCAGAATCGCCGTATGCGGCGCGGGCGCTATGGGGTCAGGCATCGCACAGGTCGCTGCGCAATCCGGTGCACAGGTCATCGTCTTCGACATTCAGGCCGAAGCGATCGCGGGCAGCGAGAAGCGCATCCTGGCATCCATCGACGGCCTGGTCGCCAAGGGCAAGATGACAGCCGAAGCTGCCGCAGACATTCGCGGACGCATGCGCTGGACGTCCGATCTTCAGCAGTTGTCCGATGCCGAACTGGTGATCGAGGCGATCGTCGAGAATGCCGATATCAAGGGCAAGCTGTTCGAACAGTTGGAATCGATCGTCGGTCCGGACGCCATCCTGGCGAGTAACACCTCTTCGCTGCCGATTGCACGCCTCGCCCGCTCGCTCAAGACGCCCGAGCGCTTTGTTGGTATGCACTTTTTCAATCCCGCGACAGTCATGAAGCTGGTCGAGGTCGTGGCTGGACCTGCGACGGCGCAATCCGTTGCCGAGGCGGTACGGCAGACGGCAGAAAGCTGGGGCAAGGTTGCAATCCCTGTCACCGATGTTCCCGGTTTCATCGTCAACCGTGTGGCGCGCCCCTTCTACGCCGAGGCCTTTACCGCGCTCAATGAGGCGGCGGCGGACGCGGCGACCATCGACGCCCTGTTTCGGGCCGTGGGCTTCCGCATGGGGCCATTGGAACTGACCGACCTTATCGGGCAAGACGTCAATTTCGCGGTCGGCCGGTCGGTCTACGATTCTTATTTCGGGCGGACGCGCTTCGTACCGCAGTTGAAGCAGGCAGCGCTGGTCGATGCCGGGTGGCTGGGCCGAAAATCAGGCCGTGGGGTCTATCGCTACGACGAAGATGCTCCAAAGCCTGTACCGCCGGCTGCCATCAATGATGTGGTCCTGCCAGATCGCGCGCGGGCCGCAGACGCCCTGAAAGCCGCCGTGCCGGGGGCGTTCATAGAATGCGCAGGGGTGCTGCTGGGAATGACGCGCGGACGGTCGGCGCATGCCGAGGCGGCCGTTCAAGGCAAACCTGTGGCCCTGTTCGACTGGTTTCCCGCTGACGGCGGCAAGGAAGTTGCCTTCGCGGGCAGTAGTGCCGCAGCAGCGGCGGTTCTGGCAGAAGTGCTCACCGCCTGTTCCAGAAACGGTCGGCAGGTCGCAGACAGGCCCGGACTGATCGTGTGCCGAACCCTCGCGCAACTCGCCAATGCGGCCGCCGATGCTGTGCTGGAACAGGTGTCGGACGAAAACGGGATCGATGCGGCGCTCCGCTATGGCGCCAATTATCCGTTCGGACCTTTCGCCTGGGCCGACGGTTTCGACCGGGGCCGCGTCGTCGCTACGCTCGACGCCATAGCCGATGAGACCGGCGAGGCCATGTATCGCCCCTCCCCCTATCTCAGGAAATTCGCATGACCGGTTCGGGTGACATACTCCACGTTGAGGCCAGCGCCGATGGCGTCCTGCTGCTGCGGCTCAACCGGCCCGAGAAGCGCAATGCGCTCGCCACCGATTTGCTCGGCGCTGTGGCCGATGCGCTGGATGCGGCAATCGGCGATGAAGCCGTTCGAGCCGTCGTCATAACCGGGGCTGAGAAGTTCTTCGCCGCCGGGGCCGATATCAACGAGATCGCCTCAAAGGATGTCGGCGGCGCCCTCCTTGATATTCGCCCCTCGATTTGGGCACGCATCCGCGCCTTCCCCAAACCCGTCATCGCGGCTGTAGAGGGCTGGTCGCTCGGTGCGGGAAATGAACTGGTGATGTGCTGCGACCTTGTCGTCGCCGGTCGTAGCGCCAAGTTCGGCCAACCGGAGACTAATCTTGGCATTGTGCCGGGCGCCGGCGGTACGGCTACGCTGCCGCGTCTGGTTGGCCGCGCGCGCGCCATGAAGCTTGTTCTGCTCGGCGAGCCGATGACAGCGGACGAAGCACAGGCAAGCGGCCTTGTGAACGATGTCGTGGACGACGGCAGCGCGCTGTCTGCAGCGCTGGACTTGGCCGGACGCATTGCAGCACGTGCGCCATTGGCGATGCAGCAGGGCAAGGCTCTGGTGCGCGCCAGTCTTGAAACCACACAAGCTGCCCATCTCCTGCTGGAACGACAGGGCTTTTCGGCGCTGTTCGGTTCCGCCGACAAGAAGGAGGGCATTGCGTCCTTCTTCGAGAAGCGCTCGCCAGTATGGAGCGGCAAATGAACGAGATGACCGCACTGGCTGAACGGGCCGAATGGGCTGCGACCGCACACGACAGAGATGCGATCGCCGCTCTGTTCGATATCCCCTTTCTCGACCTGGTCGCGCGGGCGCACGCCGTACATCTGCGCCATCATCCGCGTAACGCGGTGCAACTGTCGACACTATTGTCGATCAAGACCGGCGGGTGTGTCGAGGACTGCGGCTATTGCAGCCAGTCTGCGCATCACAAGAGCGGACTCAAAGCGGAAAAGCTGATGGCCGCCGATGCCGTCGTAGCTGCGGCGCAAGCCGCCAGGGACGGCGGGTCCGGGCGTTTCTGCATGGGTGCGGCGTGGCGCGAGCCCAAAGAACGGGACATGCCGGCCCTGCTGGACATGGTTCGGCGTGTGAAGGCGCTGGGCCTAGAAACCTGCATGACACTGGGCATGCTGACCGATGACCAGGCGGAGCGGCTCGCCGATGCCGGGCTGGACTATTACAACCACAATATCGACACGAGTCCGGAGAATTACGGCAGCGTCATCACTACGCGTACGTTCCAGGATCGTCTCGACACGCTTGATCGCGTCAGAGCCGCCGGCATGTCGGTCTGTTGTGGCGGCATATTGGGCATGGGCGAAAGTCGGGCCGACAGGATCGGCTTCCTGCATGCGCTGGCGAGCCTGCCAACGCCGCCTGAGAGCGTGCCGCTGAACGCGCTGGTGCCGATCGCGGGCACACCGCTTGGCGATATGCTGGCCGGCACGCCAATGGCCAGGATTGACGAGATCGAATTCGTGCGGACGGTAGCGGTCGCCCGAATCCTGATGCCCCAGAGCATGGTGCGGCTGTCCGCTGGCCGGGAAAGCATGAGTGAGAGCATGCAGGCGCTCTGCTTCATGGCTGGCGCCAATTCGATATTCACCGGCGATCGGTTGCTGACCACGGGCAATAACGGATCGGATGCTGACGCGGGACTGTTCGCCAAGCTTGGCATCAGCACCGACCTTTGATGGCCTTTCGCACGCGCCTTACCGACCTGTGCGGCATCCGCCACCCCATCATCCAGGGGGGCATGCAGAATGTCGGCTATGCCCAGCTTGCAGCGGCAGTTTCGAACGCTGGTGGGCTGGGCCTGATCACTGCCCTGACGTTCCCTACCGCTGAAGCTTTGGCTGACGAGATCGCACGCTGCAAGGCCCTCACGAGCGCGCCTTTCGGGGTCAATATCTCGGTTTTTCCGACGATGCGGCCACCTGATTACGCCGCCATCGTCGATGTGATCGCGCAGGCGGGGATCAGCGTCGTCGAAACGGCCGGAACGCCTGCGGTGCGCGAGGTCTGGGACATGCTCTTCGCCAAGGGCATCCGCGTCATCCACAAATGTACGTCTGTGCGTCACGCCGTGTCGTCGGAGCGCTACGGCGTCCATGCCATTTCGATCGACGGCTTCGAATGTGCCGGGCATCCGGGCGAAGACGATGTGCCTGGGCTGGTGCTGATCCCGGCGGCGGTCGATCAGCTCTCCATCCCGGTGATTGCAAGCGGCGGCATCGCCGATGGTCGCGGGCTGGTCGCAGCGCTGTCTCTGGGAGCCGACGGTGTCAATATGGGCACCCGCTTCTGCGCCACCCGCGAAGCGCCGATTCACGACCGGGTCAAGCAGGCCTATATTGATGGAGACGAACGGGACACGACGTTGCTGTTCCGACCATTCCGGAACAGTGCGCGCGTCGGGCGCAATAGCGTTGCTCAAGAAGCCCTGCGCCGAATCGAGCAGCCTGGTTCAACCTTCGCCGATGTTGCTGAACTGGTCAGCGGCCAGCGTGGCAAGGAACTACTGGCTTCGGGAGATCTGGACTCTGGCATCTATTGGGCCAGCATGGCGCAGGGGCTGATCCACGATCTCCCTAGCTGTGATGAATTGATCACCCGGATTATGGCCGAGGCCAGTGAGATAGTCACTGAGCGGCTGACCGGAATGATGACGGCTGGAGACTGATCAACGTTTCTTGCGCAGCTTCCCACGTTCCAGGGCAGCAAGCACCGCAGCGCCGCTCTCCGGGCGTTCCACCAGTGCAGATGACATTTCCTGCGCTTCCAAATAGGCCTCCATCCACTCTGGTCCTTCCTGCATTAGTGAGGCCAACTTGCGCGCGCGGAGGGCCGGAAGGCTTTTGCGCGCTATTTCGCCGGCGAGATCAAGCGCCAGGGGCAGCACAGCTGCGTCGGGAACCACGTAATTGAAAAAGCCCGTCGATTCGAGTTCGCGTGCCGTGAAGGTCCGCCCCGTGTAGACCATCTCTCGCACTTTCGCTTCAGGCATCTTGAGCATCGCGAACATGCCCGCGCTTCCACCCACCAGGCCATAATCCACTTCGGGGCAGGCAAATTTTGCCCTCTCACTGGCAACCCGTAAGTCGCACATGCCAGCCAGCATCACGCCGACGCCGATCGTCGCCCCCCTGATCGCTGCAATCATCGGACGATCAATCTTGTGAAAGCGCGGCAACTGTTCGTTGATGAAGCGATAGCGCTCTTTTCGCTTCTCTATCGTCATGTCCTTGAACTCGTGCAGGTCAGCGCCGCCACACCAGGCCCGGGCCGATTCGGGCGCTGTAATGACGATGGACCGTATCGTGTCATCCCCGGCGACATGATCGGCAAAACGGCCGATATCCTCATAAACGGACAGTGACACCGCATTGACCGGTGGGCGGGAGAAGGTGACGATCGCGACGCCATCATCCCGCACCTCCAGTGCGAAAGAACCGAAACTGCGCAATATGCTCATTGAGGAATGCCTTATGCCGCCAATTGCAGGTCGAGGCCGGTCAATTCGCGCAGCCGTTCGATCGTCAGTCCGTCCACCATCTCGATAACCCGGGCGCCATTGGCGCCAACCTCGAATATTGCGATATCACTGTAGACGCGAGAGACACAGCCTATGCCTGTCAGCGGGTAGCTGCATTGCGCCACCAGCTTGCTGTCTCCGGCCTTTGTCAGCAGGTCCATCATCACGAAGACCTGCTTTGCGCCTACTGCCAGGTCCATAGCGCCGCCCACGGCAGGAATGGCATCGGGAGCACCCGTGTGCCAGTTCGCCAGATCGCCTGTCACGGAAACCTGAAACGCGCCCAGAACGCAGATATCGATATGACCGCCGCGCATCATCGCGAAACTGTCGCCATGATGGAAATAGGCGCCCCCTGACAGAAGGGTGACGGGCTGCTTGCCCGCATTGATAAGATCCCAATCGATATCCGCCTCGGCGGGCGCTGGTCCCATACCGAGCAGGCCATTCTCACTTTGCAGGAAAATGTCCTTCTCCTGCGGAAGATAGTCGGCGACCTTGGTTGGCAGCCCTATTCCCAGATTGACGTAGGCGCCTTCAGGAATGTCCTGGGCAACTCGGGCGGCCATGGCAGTGCGGCTCATCGGCTGCATGTTATTTCTCCGGTTCAGGCTGCTTGTGCAGCGCTGGAAGGGGCGTTGAGAACGATCTTCTGAACGAAAATGCCCGGTGTAACGATCACCTCGGGATCAAGGCCGCCAAGCGGTACGATCTCGGCCACTTGAGCTATCGTGCATTTGGCCGCCATCGCCATGATAGGTCCGAAGTTGCGGGCGACCTTGCGATACACAAGGTTACCCCATCGGTCCGCAGCCTGTGCCCGGATCAACGCGAAGTCCGCATGGATGGGATATTCCAGCACATAGTTGCGCCCGTCGATTTCCCGGGTTTCCTTGCCTTCAGCCAGCATAGTCCCGTAACCCGTCGGCGTATAAATCGCGCCCAGACCTGCTCCAGCCGCTTCGATCCGTGCCGCCAGATTACCTTGCGGCACCAGTTCCAGTTCCACTTCGCCAGCTCGAAACCTAGATTCGAAGTGATGTGCACCGGCTTGGCGAGGAAAAGAACAGATGACCTTCCGCACGCGGTTGGCTTTCATCAACGCCGCGATCCCGATCTCGCCGGCCCCCGCATTATTGCTGATAACGGTTAGATCCGATGCTCCATGATCGATCACTGCTTCAACTAACTGATGCGGCATGCCGGCATCGCCAAATCCGCTGATCATGATGGCAGCGCCATCATGCAGACCGCTGACGGCCTCACGCATAGTTTCGGAAATCTTGTTTATCATCGGTCGCCCCTCGTGCGCACTGGACTGCTATAATGCGGATGTAAAATGTCAGATTGAACGCATTCTCATTGATCGTTGGCAGCAGTCTTCAAAGCCGCATAACCGCCATCGAAATAAATGAGCGGGTTGCTTTCGCCCGTCCCTCCCATTGCATCCACCTCGCCGATAAATATCGTATGCGTTCCATAATCATGGCTGTCGGCGACGACACACTCGAACGTTACGAGAGCATTTTCGAGCATGGGTTGCCCACGTGGTCCAGTTGACCATAGTCCGTCCAGAAATCGCGCGTCGCCATCTAATCCCCGTTGAGCCGAGAAGATTGCCACGGTTTCGAGTTCATCGTCAGCCAGCAAGTTTACGCTGAACGCTCCGGCGCGCTTGATGACGCTATACGCGCTCGCCGATCTGTTGACGCAGACGAGAAGCATGGGCGGATCAGCGGAGAGCGACGTCCAGGCGGTCGCCGCCAGGCCAGTGCGCGCATCATCTGACCGAGCGGCAATAATGGCAACTGATCCGGGAACGCGCCGCATCTGTCCCGTAAACCGAGCTCGCTTCGCCGAAGCAGCGTTCACTGCCTCTGTGTTTTCGGTGGACATTTCAAATCCTCTCGCTGACGATGTCATTATCCGATAAAACGTCGGAAACTTTATCGCCTGACGCTGCTGCGCACAAGCGAAACATATCAGCGTTGAGAAATTGGCAGCACCAAAAGAATGACCGGAATTCGATGTTCCCTAATGTGTATCGTCAAAGAAGGTCGGCTGAGCAAAAGAGCCTGCAAAGTCGCGCTACCGCAACATATCCGATTCTAAATCGGAATGCTGCTGGCACGCCGGTTACTTTCGCCATTCCTGCGGCGCCTACTCCTCACGCGTCGCGGTAGGATGGCGCCCGGTGGTCCAGGAAGGCGCGCACGCCCTCTGCACCGTCGTCGCCTGCCGTCAGTCGCGCCGAAAGGGCTTGAGCATCCAAATAGGCTTGCTCCCATCCCCGCCCTTCAATGCCGGACGAAGCGATCTTCCGCGCACGAATCGATGGCAGGCTCTTGGCCGCGATGTTCCGCGCCAACTTCAGCGCCCGCGGCATGACTTCCTCGCGCGGTAGCACATAGTTGAAGAAGCCCGTCGGCTCCAGTTCCCTGGATGTGAAGCGCGCACCGCTGAACAGCATCTCGCGCACCTTGGCCTCAGGCATGTTCACATGCGCAAACAGGCCAGCACCACCCGCCACCAGGCCGTAGTCAATTTCGGGGCAGGCGAAACAGGCATTTTCCGCAGCAATGCGCATGTCGCACAGGGCAGCCAGGATCATGCCGATGCCGATGGCATGGCCGTTGATCGCCGCGATCACCGGCCGATCCATGCGGTAAAAGCGCGGCAGTTGAGCGTTGATGAAGTCGTAGCGCGCCTTACGTCCCTCCACGTCGATGCCGACAAAATCATTCAGGTCCGCGCCCCCGCACCATGCGCGAGCGTCGTCCGGCGCCGTCAGGACGATAGCGCGGATGGTGGGATCGCCTTCGACGTGATCGACGATGGCGCCGATATCCTGATAGACTGACAAAGAGACCGCATTGACGGGTCTGCGATCGAACGTCGCCACGCAGACGCCGTCGGAATCCGTTCCCAGCGTGAACGACCCTATGACCTGAGATGCCAGCCTTTCGCCTTCAGGCTCAGACATCCCATTCAAGTATGAATGGCTTCACACTACCCACGATACCATTGGTGAAGCGCAATTCCGCGCCTTCGGCCAGTCTGAATTCGGGGATACGCGCCAGCCATTCGCGCAGCACGATCTTCATTTCCATGCGGGCGAGATGGGCGCCGGGGCAGGTGTGCGAACCTCGACCAAAGGTGGAATGCTTACGCGCTTTGCGACCGAGCCGGAAATCGAGCGGATCGTCATTATTGGCTTCGTCCAAGGTAACGACGATGGTCGGAGCCATCACCATGTCGCCCGACTTGAGATGAACGCCCTCGAACTCGATATCGTCGCGCACTTCGCGGGAAGACGAGACGACAGGGAAGCGCCGCAGGAATTCCATCAACGCGTCGTCGATCAGCGCGGGATCAGCCACCAACGCACGACGCAGGTCATGGTCTTGCGCGAGCCAGGAGAGAGTGAAACTGAGCAGGTTGACAACCGTGTCCAGGCCGCCGACCAGTACCTGCATACAGATATTCTGGGCCTCCACATCGGTCAGTTCCCGACCGCCGACCTGACCGTTGACCATCCGGCTGATCATGTCCTCCCCCGTGCCGCCGCGGCGTTCGGCAATCACGGGCATCAGATAGTCGCGAAACAGTTGAGCGACCTCGGGGTAGGTCAGCGACCCGTCGGGACGGGTAAACTGATCGGCAAGATGCTTGAGCTTGGGCAGATCCTCGATCGGCAGATCGACGATCTGCATGAAGATCTGGACAGGCAGCTTTTCGGCGAATTCATGCATGAAGTCGCACTGGCCGTTCGGCCTGAATCCTTCGATCAGGCTGACGGTCAGATCGACGATCTTGGATTCTACTGGCTTGAGCGGCTTTGGCCCCAGATTGTCGTTCAGCAACTTGCGAAACGGCTGATGCGCCGGCGGATCGAGCGACAAAGGGATGAGGCGATAGGCCTCGCCCGCCGTCTCCTTGGGTACCAGTACGGTGTGATTGGAAAAACGCTCCGAATCGGACATGACCACGTCGGAAATGTCGCCGCGCAAGACCACCCAGTGCCCTCCATTATGCGGCGTCCACATGACCGGATAGGCAACCTGGTCCATCAAGGCGCGCCAGCTATGATGCAGGGTCGAACCTTCAGGCACGTCGCGATAGATGTCGAAGTCGAAAACCCTGTCGGCAGGCACATTGTCCGGCCGAGGGACATCGTGACCTACAGGTTCAATCGTTCCGATTTCCATATACTACCTCTCACTGCGGGCGAGCCACGCTCCGATTGTTTGATCGGACCCTATCCGAAAGCCGCTTTCAATAAAAGAATTTTCGTCGGATTTTTTATCGATAATGCTTGAAAACCCTGCCGCTATTGCGGCACATGCGTGTATATTCCGACTTAAAATCAAAATCAGGAGAGTTTCATGCGTCGACTCGAAGGCAAAGTAGCGATCATCACTGGAGCCGGTCAGGGGATGGGCGCCGCCCACGCCCGACGCTTCATTCGAGAAGGTGCGCGAGCTGTCATAACAGACATCAACAAGGATGCGGGGGAAGCGCTGGCAAAGGAGCTGGGCGCTGACGCCCATTTCATCGCTCATGACGTAGCACGTGAAGCAGACTGGGTCTCCGTTGTCGCACAGGCAGAAGAACGATTCGGGCCGGTTAACGTCCTCGTCAACAATGCTGGTATTATTGGCCCCGGCGCACTGGTAACCGACCTTGCGGAAAAAGATTTCGAAAAGGTCTGCGCGATCAATCAGACGTCCGTCTTTCTGGGAACGAAATTCGTCATACCTTCCATGATAAAGGCTGGCGGCGGCTCTATCGTGAATATCTCTTCGATATCGGGCATCGTTGCGATCTACGGCACGCCGAATGTTGCCTACGCCGCAAGCAAGTTCGCCGTCCGCGGCATAACGAAGCAGGTCGCAATCGAATTCGGCGGCCATAATATCCGGGCCAATTCGATCCATCCCGGCTACATTCGCACGCCGATGATGACCGAGGCGCTGGATGACGAGCAGATCAAGATCGCGAGTGCATCCGTCCCTATCAAAAGGGTCGGAGAGGTCGAAGATGTATCGAACCTGGTCGTCTTTCTGGCGTCGGACGAAGCAAGCTTCATTACCGGAACCGAACATATCATTGATGGCGGCCTGACCGCGCTCTGATGCACGCAACCGCAGCGGTTCGGGATCCGGTGATGGGGGCGACAGCGGAATGGCGGAGGGGCTGGCACTTGGTCGGCCTCACCGCATTGGGTATTACCTGCGCCCCAACCACCCTTCCCGTCTATTCCATTGGGGTTTTCGTCGCCCCTTTCCAGCAGACGTTCGGCTGGGGCCGTGGCGAGATCCAGACGGCCATCCTCTTCAGCACGGGCCTTGGAGTGGTTTGTGCGCCCCTGGCCGGCTGGATGGTCCGCCGTTTTGGCGTGCGCATGACGATTCTTCCCGGCCTATGCGGCCTTGCGGCCTCCCTGGCGCTGGCAAGTGCGATGACCGGCGCACTGTGGCAACTTTACGCGGTTTACGCTCTTATGTCACTGCTGGGGGCGGGAGCAGGCGCCGTCGGCTGGACGAGCCTGCTCGCCGAACGCTTCTTTCAGGCGCGAGGGCTGGCTTTGGGCCTTGGCCTGTCTGGCACCGGACTATGTGCAGTGCTGATGCCCCAGATCGCCAGCCAGGCCATGGCATCATGGGGATGGCGCAGTGCCTATTTGGCGCTTGCGGCCTTCATACTCTTATGCGTTTTCCCGCTATGTTTAGCGCTTCTCCCACGGCGGGAGGACAATGGGCTAACGCACTCGACCCAAAGCGGCGAAGTCGTACCAGGGCAATCGCTGCATGCTGCAACACGGTCACGGCGCTTCTGGCTGTTGGGCGCCTCTACAGCCTGCATTTACCTGGCGATCGGTGGAATCATTCCCAATCTGGTGCCCGCGCTGGCCGACAAGGGCATGTCTGGCGGCGACATCTCCAGCGTTCTGGCGGCCTTTGGGATAGCGATCGTCGCGGGGCGCATCGGCATCGGCGCATTGGTCGACCGCTATTGGGCTCCGGGCGTCGCTGCGTGCGCCCTTGTACCCGCCAGCTGCGCGTGCCTTGTGCTGGATGAGTCTTCGGCTGTCCTGTTCTCGATAATGGCCGCTGCCATGCTCGGCGCGGCAGCTGGCATGGAACTCGATGTTCTCGGATTCCTCACCGCGCGATATTTCGGCCTCAAGGATTTCGCACGCATCTATGCCCGCGCCTATATCTTCGTCGCGGCAGCTGCAGGTACCGCACCTCTTGCTTTCGGCCATGTTTACGATCTCTCTCGCAGCTACCATTTGCCATTCGTCATCTCGGCTGTCTTGTTAGCTGCAGGCGCAGTGGGCCTCCTGAGCCTGGGACGATATCCCGACCATCAGCAATGCAACGATCGACGCTAGTTTCTGGACCCTGCCCTGTTCCCGAGAGTATTCTTTTCTGGTTGAGGGAATCTGGAACGGTCAGAGCGGCAGGACCTGGAGTTTTGCAGAGCAAAGGCGAGATGCAGCACGGGTTGGCAGATCGCGTTTTTCGCTGCGGCATCTGGATCGAGGTGGTGCTGTGGCGAGTGTGCCGAACAATCGCTCTGAGCTTTTAACGCCTCACTGTTTGAACAAGTGACTAAGCTCCTCAGCGTGGCATGGTTTGCTCGCGCACTTCGGAATGGAAACCGATCATGCCTTATGACAGCATATTCTCGCCAGATCTTTTCAAAGGAAGCACGATCATAGTGACCGGTGGCGGTAGCGGCATCGGACGGTGTAACGCGCACGAACTCTCTGGCCTTGGTGCACATGTTGTGATCATGGGGCGCGATGAGGAAAAGCTATCGACGGTGCGCGACGAGATAGTCAGCGACGGAGGAATGGCGACCTATGTCGTATGCGACATAAGGAAAGAGGAAAATGTCAAAGACGCGGTGCAAAGGGTTCTGTGCGATAACGGCCGGATAGACGGCCTTGTAAACAATGCCGGTGGGCAATTTAGAGCGTCTCTAAGAGACATATCGACGAAGGGCTTCGAGGCGGTTGTTCGAAACAATCTGACCGGCGGCTTCATATTCATGCGTGAGGTCTATACGCAATGGATGGCCGGAATTCGGCCATTCGGGTGCAGCGCGCAGCGGAATGTTGAGCCTCACCGAAACCGCAGCATCAGAATGGTCTGCATCTGGAGTCCGGGTCAACGCCGTCGCGCCAGGTGCTGTGGCTTCAAGCGGATTTGACAGCTATCCGAAAGAATTGCGGCCGAAGATGCAGGCCTATGCCTCCACCATTCCTATGCAGCGTTTCGGAACGGAAGCGGAAGTTTCTGCGGCGATCAGCTTCCTGTTATCGCCAGGGGCAGCCTTCATCACAGGATCGTGCCTGCGTGTGGATGGTGGCGCGCCGAATGCGCGTAGCACTGGTACATTGATCGCGCATGACCGCGCTACGGCGTTCAACGGCTTTCATCGAGTCATCATCCCCGAATCTTTGCGGTCCGCCGATGATGACCCGACTTTCAAGCCTGAGAGCTCAGGTTGAGTATTTTGCACTCGTTTTCGCGGCGACCTCTTCTGCAGTGACACCGGGGGCCAGCTCGACAAGCTTGAACGGGCTGTCATGATCAGCCCGCTGAAAGACGCACAGGTCGGTGATGATCATGTCGACGACATTCTTGCCGGTCAGCGGCAGGGTGCATTCGGGGATGAACTTGGGATCGCCGTTCTTCGCGTTGTGCTCCATGACGACGATGATCTTCTTGACACCCGCGACCAGGTCCATCGCGCCGCCCATGCCCTTGATCATCTTGCCCGGAATCATCCAGTTGGCGATGTCGCCATTCTCGGCAATCTCCATCGCGCCCAGCACGGTGAGGTCAATGTGGCCGCCGCGGATCATCGCGAAGCTGTCGGCGCTTGAGAAATAGGCGGTCTGCGGCAATTCGCTGATCGTCTGCTTGCCGGCATTGATGAGGTCGGCATCCTCCTCGCCCTCATAAGGGAAAGGACCGATACCCAGCATGCCGTTTTCCGACTGGAGCGTCACCGTAACGCCCTCGGGAATATGATTGGCAACGAGCGTCGGAATGCCGATCCCAAGGTTCACATAAAAGCCGTCCTGCAGCTCCCTGGCTGCACGCGCCGCCATTTCGTCGCGTGTCCAGCCCTTGATTTCCTGAGACATCATGCGGCCTCCTTCTGGCGTACTGTGCGGAACTCGATTTTTTTGGAGTAGGGCGCCCCCAGGATCAGGCGTTTCACATAGATGCCCGGGAGATGGATCGCATCCGGATCGAGACTGCCGGTAGGTACAATCTCTTCGACTTCCGCAACGCAGATTTTTGCCGCGGACGCCATCGGCTGGTTGAAATTGCGGGCCGTCTTGCGGAATATCAAGTTGCCGCTCTCGTCTGCCTTCCAGCCTTTGATGATCGCGAGATCCGCGAAAATCCCGCGTTCAAGGATATAATCCTGACCGTCGAATCTTTTGATTTCCTTGCCCTCAGCCACGGCCGTTCCTACGCCGGTCTTTGTGTAGAAGCCCGGGATGCCGGCTCCACCCGCACGACATCGTTCCGCCAAAGTGCCCTGCGGACAGAATTCGACCTCCAGCTCGCCGCTCAGATACTGCCGCTCAAATTCCTTGTTCTCGCCCACATAGCTGGAGATCATCTTCTTGACCTGGCGGGTGCGAAGCAGTTTGCCCAAACCTTCGCCGTCGATACCGGCATTGTTGGACGCGATGGTCAGATCCTTGACGCCGCTATCGACGATCGCGTCGATGAGTCGCTCCGGAATACCGCACAGGCCGAAGCCGCCGGCGCAAAGGTGCATGCCATCGAACAACAGTCCATCAAGCGCCGACGCGGCGCTGTCGTAGATCTTCTTCATGCTGGCTCTTTCATGAGGGCTGGAGAAACGAGTAATTGCCCTCGCACGGAGGGCGAAAATGGGTTGATGCGACAATCATTGATTTTCTGGCGCAGTGGCCTCCACGCCAATCCCGTGGCGGGCTCGCCCCGACGCACTCATTCGCGTGAGATCAACCGGCCAGAACGGGGCATCAAAGCCAGCTGTCAGCCTTGCTATTCGCCATATTTCGCCGTCCCGGCGCAGATTGACGCGATAAAAGCCGGTCGTTTCAAGCTTGGCTGCCTTGCCATCTGCGGACATCAACAGCAGGTAACTCATCGTCGTTGCACTATCCGCAGTTTGCGTCTCCACGATCGTATTCAGGATCATGTGACGTCGCTGGTCATGCTGATGCGGCCAGAACTCCGAAAGCCATTTGATGATGGCGCTGCGGCCGGTGAAAGGACCGATCCGGATCTGGCCGAGAACGTCCCCCTCCCAAACCGCGTCGTCGGTAAAGCAAGCAGCCAGTCGCTCGATCTGCCGTTCGTCATAGGCCCAGCAATAGCGCTTGATCCGCTCCGACAGAAAGGAATGACCCGCAACGCCTTCGGCGGTTTGAGGGCAGATGCCTTCACCAAGCGACAACAACCCGGTCCGATGCGCCCAGCCGGGAATGAGATCGATGTCATCTTGGTTGGTGGTGGCCATGGCCTAATCCTTTCCAGCCGAGGCCGCGAACAATGGCGGGATCAGCGCCAACTCGTCGGCCGTGCCGCGTGGGTCGATGAAGTTGTCGAGCGAGCGGATGGTGCCGATATTATCACGCAGATCCTCGGGCCCGTGGTCCGGATTGAAGTAGCCGTCACCCACGATGAAGGCGACGCGAGCAACTTTGCCAGAGGACACACTGAATATTTCGCCATTCACCTGCGTCGAGCGATGAGCAAGCCAGAGTACGGTCGGTGAAACGATGGATGGGGGGCCCATGGGAACTTGGCCAAGCCGGATTTCCGCTTGCCAGTCGTTTCCTTGGGCTTCCTTGCCGCCGAAGAAGGCGTCGCGGTTCATGCGCGTGATGGCCATAGGCGCTATCGCGTTTACGGTTATGCCGGTTCCGTCCGTCTCATGCGACAGGCTCCTGGTGAAGCCCGCCACCCCGAGCTTGGCAGCGCCATAATGAACGAGCTGCTCATTGCCCGCGAAGCCGGCATTGGATGTGGTGTTGACGATACGGCCATGCCCTTGGGCGACGAAGTGCGGCCAGACTGCCTTCGACATCTGGAAGGCACCATCGAGGGTCACCGCGATCATCCGGCGCCAGCTTTCCTGGCTGATGTCCTCCAGCCTCGCGAAGTCGATGATACCGGCATTGTTGACCAGGATCGTGACTTTGCCGAAGGTGCTGAGCGCAGTGCGTACAAGCGCCGAAGCGCCTTCTGCCGTATCGACGGAATGACAGTCGGCAACGGCCCGCCCGCCTGCCGCGACGATCTCGTCCACGACGGCCTGCGCCACACCGACCGACCCGCCTTCACCGTCGGAATCTAACCCGATATCATTGACCACCACCGCTGCGCCGCGCGCTGCAAATGCCAAGGCATGCTCCCGGCCAAGGCCGCGCCCGGCACCGGTGACGATTGCGACGTCGTCGTCGAAGCGCATTTCCGTCATGCCGATATCCTCATGCCGGTATCTCGAACAGACCCGCCGATCCCATGCCGCCCGCGACGCACATGGAGACCACTGCCCACCGAACGCCGCGCCGTCGGGCCTCGATCAGGGCATGCCCGGCAATACGGCTGCCCGTCATGCCGAAGGGATGGCCAAGGGCTATGCCGCCGCCATTGACGTTGATCTTCTCCGGGTCGATCCCCAGGAAATCGCGACAATAGAGATATTGGCTCGCGAACGCCTCGTTGATCTCCCACAGGCCAATATCCTCGACCTTGAGGCCAGCCCGGTCGAGAAGCTTGGGAATGGCGAAGATGGGGCCGATCCCCATTTCCTCGGGCGGACAGCCGGCCGACTGGAAACCACGATAGATCCCCAAAATATCGCGACCTTCTGCCTGCGCCGTAGCCCGGTCCATGACAATCTGAGCAGACGCACCGTCAGAGAGCTGGCTGGCGTTGCCAGCCGTGACGAATCGGCCTTCCTTGACGATCTGCCCATCGCGCCAGACCGGCTTGAGGCGGGCGAGACCTTCGGCCGTCGTATCGGCGCGAATGCCTTCATCGACGGAGAGGGTAAGGGTCTCCGTCCCGGAGATGCTGCCATCCTTCTCGATGACGTTTTTAGTGACCGTGATCGGCGCGATTTCTGCCGAAAAGCGCCCCGCCGCAACGGCAGCGGCGGCACGCTGGTGGCTGATGGCTGCGATCTCGTCCTGAGCTTCGCGGCTGATGCCGTAGCGATCGGCCACGATCTCCGCGGTTTCGATCATCGCCATATAGGCGTGCGGCTTGCGGTCGAGAACGGCTGCGGGGCGCGCACGGTGGGTAGGCGCGTAGTCTCGCGTGTGGGTAATCGATTCGACACCACCCGCAACCGCCACGTCCATGTCTCCCGCGATAATGCCGCGCGCGGCGAACGCGAGGGCGGTCAAACCGCCGGCGCATTTGCGGTCCACCGAGGCGCCTGGTATCGAGTCGGACAGACCGGCAGCGAAGACAGTGGTGCGCCCGATGTTGAACCCCTGGTCACCCCATTGTGATCCCGCGCCGAAGATGACGTCTTCGATGCGGTCAGGATCGATCCCGGCACGTTCGATCGCCGCATTGACCGCATGCGCGGCGAGCGCGGGCGCATCTGTGTCATTGAATGCGCCGCGGCCGGCTTTGGCGACAGGCGTTCGGGCGGTTGCGACAATTGCGGCTTCACGCATGGCTAGATCTTTCAAAAGAGGTTTGCAGAAAAGTGGTCAGCGCGGCGAGGAAGGCGTCGCGCTTTTGATGGTGCAGCCAGTGGCTCGCCTCCGGAAAGGTGATGAGGCTGTGATTGGCTATGCGCGCGAGCCGTTCGGCCGGCGGTAGCGGAATCCAACTCGCTTCCCCATAAGCGAGCAGTGTCGGACAGCGGATCGCGGACAATATGTCGTCCAGATCCAATCCATGCGCATCTTCGGGCGCCCGCTGCCGACAGGCGTCGTCATATTTCCAACTGAAGCCGCCTTCTGCGCGGTGGATCACGCCGTAGCGGACCAGATGCGCGATCGTCTCCGTGTCGATGCCGGGATTAAGCTCTTTCATGCGCAATTCGGCCTCGTCGAGCGATGCGTATGTGCGCGGCGATCGCTGCCGGTTTTGTTGCTGGCCTTCGATCCATCGGCGAAGCCTGACGGGGTAGGCTTCAGCGACCTTGCGATGTTCTCGAACAATCGGAAGCTCAATGCCTTCGATCACGCACAGTGCCGCGATCCGTTCAGGGTAGCAGGCAGCCAGCCGGAGGGCGAGTTGCCCGCCGAGGGAATGGCCTATCAAGCTGATGTCGGAGAGATCTAGTGCCGTGACAATGTCTGCAAGGTCCATGACGTGGTTGGCGAGCGTGTAGCTGGCGGGACCGGTCCAGTCGCTATCGCCATGTCCTCGCAAGTCCGGCGCAACCACATGAAATCGGTCACTCAGCACGCTGGCAACCCAGTCCCAGTTGCGGGCGTGGTCGAGCAAGCCGTGAACGAGCAGCACTGTTGGTGCATCGGGATTACCCCAGATGCAGACATGGCGGCGACTGCCCTGGATGGCCAAAGTTTCCGATCGAGGCTCGATCATGCGTCTGCCAGAGCCGTCTGCTTGAGCGCGCGCCGAAGGATCTTGCCGGTCGGCCCCTTGGGCAACTCGTTGAGAACATAAATATGTGACGGGCGCTTATAAGATGCCAATTGGGTTGTGCATCGGTCGGCGAGCACTGAAATTTCGACCTCACATCCTGGCCGAAAAGCCACGAAAGCGATCGGCACTTCTCCCATCAGATCGTCATGGGCGCCGACCACCGCGACTTCGGCGACACCTGCAACTGCGTAGAGGACTTCCTCTATGTCGGCAGGATATATGTTCTGCCCTCCCCTGATGATGACGTCTTTGAGCCGATCGACAATATAGGCGCGGCCATCGTAATCCAGATAACCAACGTCGCCACTGTGTAACCAGCCGTCAGCAAGAGCCGTGGCTGTGTCCTCCGCTGCCTGATAATAGCCTTGCATGACGTTCGGGCCGCGAATGACGAATTCCCCAACAGTCCCGGCTGGAAGCAACTGCCCGGTTTCATCCATGACCTTCAGCGTCATGCCGTCCAAGACGCGGCCGATTGTGCGGCCATGTTCGACCTCGCCGTCGTCACCCAATCGAACAGTAGTCAAGGTGACCAACGCAGTGCCTTCCGTCAGTCCATAGCCGGTCAGGACTTCTGCGCTAGGCGCGATGTCGAGAACGTGGCGAAGGAGTGGAGCCGGCACCGGCGCACCCCCCGTCATGATTCGCGTGATGGACGATAGCGTTTCGCTGCATGCATCGGGGTGATCGATAATCTTTTGCAACATCGTGGGGACGCCAGGCAGGAACGTGCAACGATGCGCATTGATGGCGGCGATGCACGTTCCTGCATCGAACCGCGGCAGGAGCACCATGGTCGCTCCGGTCACCAACATGGCGTTGATACACTGGTTCAGCCCGAAAGTGTTGTAGAGGGGCAAGGCGCAGAGGATCGTGGACGTGCCGTCAAGACCCAGCCATTGCGGCGTGCGGTCGTAATTATCCGCCAGATTTCCGGCAGAAAGCATGACACCTTTTGCCTTGCCTGTAGTCGCGCTGGTGAGCAACAGCATCGCGAGATCGGTTGCCACGACCTCGACCGGCTCCACTACTGGTTGGGATGCGGTTGTCAGAGCGGGGAGCGACAGGATCGTCCCGTCAGTTCCGCCTGAGTCGATCGATATGAACGATATAAGCGAACTGGGCATCGCGCTGCCATCAAGAGGCGCCAATAGCATCGATGTCGAAATCACGAAGGCGAGATTGCAGGTCTCGACCGCATGAGCGATCTCGCCGGGTCGATAGGAGATGTTCAGAGGCGTGATGACAGCGCCAATGGCGAACAGCGCCTGCTCGACGAGGATGAAATCCGGGCAACTCGGTATCAGGATGCCGACGTGCATTCCGCGTTCGATACCGGCCGAGATGAGTCCGCCCGCCAACGCCTTGGTTTGCCGCGCCAGATCGCCAAAGCTGATCTGCTGATCGCCGAATATGATCGCGGTTTTGTCGGGGCATTCCCGTGCGCGGTCGAAAACATGGTTCGCACGATTAGCCATGCGCCTGCACCGCAACAGCGGCCATCGTAGCGATGTCCAGCCCATAGACTCGCGCCGCCGTACGCGAAAAGAGCGCTTCCTTCTCGTCGGTGCTGGCACCGCTCGTCAGCCGCTTGAAGGCATTCCAGCCCGTGCGGTACGAGTACATGCCCTTATCGACAGGGAAATTGCTTTCGAACATGCATCGATCCGCTCCGAAAAGGTCGATGCACGCCTCGATATATGGCCGCCAGGACTCGGCCAGATCCGTGGACGTCGGCGGCAAAGCCTGTTCATGCCACTGCGCACCGCATACGATCATGCCGAGTCCACCCAGCTTGACCGAAACATTCGGACAACGCGCCAACTCGGTCATATCGCCGATCCACATCCGATAAGTTTCGTCCTCCCGGCCTGCATATGGCCCGACGCCGATGATGCAGCCGATGTGATCTAGGACTATCGGGAGATGCGGCATCGCGTAGGCGAGTACGGTCAGTTCGGGTATCTGACGATGATAAAGCATCGCGTCATAGGACAAGCCGAATGCCTCAATTCGAGCTAGGCCAGCGCGGTAGCTCGGGTCAGCGAGCAACTGGGCCGGAGCCGGTCTGATGACGATCCCATCGGGAAAATTGGGGTCTCTCGACACACTATGGCGTATCCCCCGTAAGCGCCCACCGGCGGCGGCGGCATGTGCTTCCAGAACTTCGTCAACCCGATCACCCAGCGTCAGATCGGCATGAGCGACGATACCCGCGGCAATTTCGGTCGATGCACCAAGGCGGCGCGCCGCGTCACTGATTGCGGCGACTTTTTCTGTTTCGCCAACCGGTGCCAACTGCACCGGGCCGGAGGTATGATAGCCATAATGCGCCTGCACGAAGACGGTCGCAACGATATGGTGTCCATCGCCAGCGTCCTCGAGCATCTCTTCAAGCAGATAGGGGTGGCCACCTTCATCCCAAAGATGATGGTGCGCGTCCACGATCGGCAGGGCCGGATCGATAACCTCTTCCACGCGCTGCGCCAGCCAAGCCGGCGCTGGGGGTGGATAGCGATAGCGACCGCTCACATCGAGTCCCACGACAACCTCTCCTGTTTCGTTGATCCGAGAATGTTTCGGATAAAGAGAAAATGCAAGCTTGGATTTTCAACTCCTGATTTCGGTGCATTCCGGGAAAAACGCGAACTTCAGCGTCCAACAAAAATCCGATGGTTCGTCGATTTCCTTTGACAACATGTTTCGGCTGCCAATAAGTAAGTGCCAACGAGGGCGGTGGATGAACCGGTTCCATCGGGAGGGGAGGTTCCCCAACCGAGCGGTTGCGCAAACTGCACAAGGATGAGGAAGCACTGATGGGCTTGAGCAAGGTGGGCGTCGTTGCGACCGCCCAAACGGAATTTCGACCTGCCTGGAATAACGCGCAGCATATCGATCTGATCTCTTCGGTGGTCACGTCGGTGTTCAAAGGGTCCGGACTGACCATCGATGATGTGGATTTCATCATCGACTCCGGTAGCGACGTGCTCGACGGTCGCTCCATCTCCAACTGCGGATTCCTGGGTGCGCTCGGCGCCCATCACAAGGAAGAGGCCCGGGTCGAAGAGGATGGCCTGTGGGCCGCACTCTATGGCGTAAACAAGATCCGCTCGGGCTCCGCTTCGGTCGGTCTGATCGTCGCCTATTCCAAGCCTTCGGAATCCAATGTGGATCTCTACTGGAACGCCCAGGCGGAGCCCTTTTATCAGCGCCCGGTCGGTTTCGGGCAGCGCGCGGCCAACGGCATTCAGGCGCAACGCTACCTCGCCGATAGCGGCGTTTCGACGCGCGATCTCGCTGACTTGGTTGCCGATCGCTGGGCCGCTGCGGCGGCTTCCGGCAAGGTGTTGATCGACGATCTGCCCGATGCCGACGCGATCCTGAGCGCCCGGGAAGGCGCTGCACCGCTCACCGACCTGATGTTCGCGCGACCGGTGGATGGTGCTGTCGCCATCCTGATCGCTCGCGAGGATATCGCCCGCCGCACCAGCCGCAACCCGGCCTTCATTACGGGCATGGGCACGTCGATGGACACCCATAGCGTCGCCGTGCGCGAAGCCGGCACGCTGTCTTCCGCAGCGAAGGCCGCGGCGATGGCATATCGCAACGCGGGTTGGACGTCTCCGGATGTGGATCTGGCCGAAGTCAGCGGGTCGTCGGTCGTTGGCGAACTGTTGGCGATCGAGGCGCTGGGCCTCGCGCAAGCAGGCAAGGGCCTGGCAGCGGCACGTGATGGCAAGGTTGCGATCAACCGTTCGGGCGGTGCGCTGCCGGCCGATCCGATTATGGCAACGGGGCTTGTTCGGCTCGCGGAAGCGAGCCGTCAGCTGAGCCAGCCTGAATTGTTCGGCGGCGGCACGCCGAGCCGCGCAATCGTCCACGGCGCCGGCGGCGTCGGCATGCAGAACAACTGCGTCTTCACTCTCGAGGTTTGATCATGGGTCGTCATGTTGGAATTGTAGGGGTCGGGCAGACCCATCATTCGCGCCGTCGGACCGATGTCAGCCAGGCAGGTCTTGTCCGCGAAGCAGTGGATCGCGCGCTCGCTGATGCCAAGCTGAGCATGGAGGATATCGACACCGTCGTCGTTGCTACCGGCCCGGTGCTGTTTGCCGCAGTGAACCAGCCGGAAAAGTGGGTGGTCGATGCGATCGGCGCACAGGGCAAATCCGTAGTCCGTCTGACCAGCGGCGGCGGCGCCGGCTTCGCAGGCGCGCTGGCCGGCTACTATCAGGTCGCGGGCGGATTTTCCGAGCGTACCCTGGTAGTCGCTTATGACAAGCTGTCCGAAGGGCAGCTGCAATATTCGATCTCCACGCTTTACGATCCCTTCTGGGGCCGGGAGTTTGCGGTCGGCATCATGGGCTTTTCGGCAGCCTACTGGCGCGCGCGCATGGATGTTCTCGGTCATACCGAGGAAGCGGCGGCAATGGTCGCTGCGAAGAACCGCAAAAATGCGATCGCCAATCCCTATGCGCATGTGAAGAAGGAAGTCACGGTCGAGGACGTCCTCAATTCCAAACCGCTTTGCTGGCCAATCAAGCTGCTCGACGTGCCGCCCATTTCCGATGGCGCCGCCGCGATCGTTCTGTCCTCGGAAAAGATGGCGCATCATTCGACCAGCCGTCCGGCCTGGATCCGTGGCATGGCCTATTGCTGCGAGGCGGACAATGCGCCCGAAAGATCGCTGATGCTGTCCGAGCCGCTGGCGATCGCCAGCCGCCAGGTCTATCGCGCCGCCGGCATCACCAACCCGCGCCGCCAGTTCGACGTCGTGGAGGTGCAGGAGCCCTATAGCTGCTTTGAACTCAACTATTATGAGAGCCTTGGGCTGTGTCCTCCCGGACAGGCAGCCGATCTGATGGCGTCAGGCGCAACGCAGCTCGACGGTGACATTCCGGTGAACCCGTCGGGCGGCTGCATGGGGGCAAATCCCATCGGTGCAGTCGGCGTCATTCGTCTGATCGAGGCGGCGACGCAGGTCATGGGCAAGAATGAAAGTCACCAGATCAAGGACGCCAAGACCGCCCTCGTTCAATCGGGCGGTGGCTGGGCCAATCTGCGCGGTTGCGCCGTTCTGAGCGCATAAGGAGAGACATAATGTTTTCCGCACCGGACAGCTATCCGATCGACCTGCCGACCTTCCACAGCGAGATCAACCTGCCCTATACGCTGACGCCCGGCCGGGCGGCGGGCACTTTTCTGGCGGAGGTCAAGAACCGCCGGATCATCGCCTCGCGCTTCGCTTCGGGCCAGGTCGTCGCGCCTGCGCAGGATTTCTCCTCCGTCGGCGGGGAGGAACCCGAAGCCTTTGTCGAGGCGCCGCATACCGGCGTTCTGACGGCTTTTACCCGCGTCGATGGCCAGGTCATCGGCTTCATCCGCCTCGACGGCTGCGACAATGACTTTCCGCACCGGGTTCTGGCCGAACTGGACGACCTGTCCATCGGCCAGCGGGTCGAAGCGGAATGGGACGACGGCGTCGAACAGTCGGTGCTGGCGATCAAGGGCTTCCGGGTTGCGCCAGATGCACCGGTCGGCACGGTCAAGCCGCTGGCGGCGACAGAAGAGCCTCTGGGCGTGATCCCCTATGCGATGAAGCTCGATTATGAACATGCATATGGCCCCTATTACGGTCGCATGTTCGACGAGATCCGGGAAAATGGCCGCTTCATGGGCGTGCGTTCGCCCGGCAGCGACGTCGCGCTGCTTCCCCCGCGCGAGATAGACGATGTCGCCCACACACGGACCGGCACCTGGAAGGCGTGCGCCGATACCGGGACCATCCGTGGCTGTTCCATCATCAACATGGAAGTCTACGGCCAGACCCGCAAGGTCCCCTATGTCTATGCGGAGATCGTGCTGGACGGCGCATCGACGCGCATGATCCATGTGATCGAGATCGACAGCTTGGAAGAAGCCAAGGAGAAGATCAAGCCGGGCACCCGCGTCCGCGCTGTGTGGACCCAGGGCGAACGCAAGGGTCGCGTGTCCGACATCGAGCGCTTCGAGGTCATCGACGAGTGACCCACTATCGGATCACATCCCTGCGGATCGGCGAACTGCATCTGCCGCATGGCGCTGGCATCATGCGTGATCCTATCCATTGCTGGCTGGTGCGTGGCGACGGCGTGAACATCCTGGTCGACAGCGGGATGGCCGAAGTCGCCACGATCACGAAGAGGTTGAAGGTGAAAGGCGCTCGGGGTGGACATCAAGCCCTGCGCGAAGAACTGGCCAAGGAAGGGCTCGCTCCCGAGGACATCCATTATGTTGTCCTCACGCACATGCATTTCGACCACGCTGATAATCTCGATCTTTTCCCAGATGCCTGCGTCGTTGTGCAACGCGCTGAGCTGCTGGCGGCGATCGATCCGGTGCCTTCGCAACGCATCTATTACTGGCGGTCGACCATCGACAATCTGATGGCGCGCAAGAAGCCGCTCCAGCTGCGGCTGCTGGAGGGCGACGCCGACCTCCTTCCCGGCTTCCGACTTCTGAGCGTGCCCAGTCATACCGAAGGCATGCAGGTTCCGGTCATATCCACCGAGAAGGGGTTGGCCGCCATCGCGTCGGATCTGGGCGATCACTATCGCTATTGGTTCCCTGACGACCCGCGCGCTACCGACCGTCCGCAGCGGTCGCTCGCGGGCGCGTTCCTCACGGGGAATATCCGCAGCGAAAGCGAACGCGTGTGGCAGGCTGCGATGCGACGCGTGCTGGACAACAGCGACATCGTCATCCCTGCGCATGACTTCCGCATACCTGTCCAGGTTCCGGAGCAGTGGTTCGCCATTCCTGAATCTACCGAGGGCGACATCGCCCATCACCCGTTCGAAACAGAAACGCCCTGAGAGGTGACCATGACGTACCAGACCCTGCTTTACGATGTCAGCGACAGGATCGCGACCATCACGCTCAATCGGCCCGACGCGATGAATGCGACGACGGACGAACTCTATCAGGAACTGCAGGATCTTCTCGGGAAGGTCTCGGCCGATCCGGGTGTCGGCTGCATCATCCTCACGGGCGCGGGGCGCGGTTTTTGCGCAGGCGCGGATTTGAAAGCGCGCAAGGACGATATGACGCCGCTTCAGCGGCGTGCGCGGCACCGTTGGATTCTCAAGGACATCTTGGAACCGCTTTTTCGCATCGAGAAGCCGGTGATCGCTGCGGTGAACGGCGCCGCTGCGGGAGCGGGCTTCAACATCGCACTTGCCTGCGATTTCATCGTGGCCAGCGAAAATGCCAGTTTCATTCAGGCGTTCGCCCGTGTCGGCCTGGTGCCCGACCTGGGCGGCCTTTACCTTCTTGGCCGGGTGATCGGTATCAACAAGGCCAAGGAACTCTGCTTCACCGCGCGCAAGGTTTCGGCGCAGGAAGCCCACACGCTCGGCATCGTCAATCATGTCGTGCCGCACGATCAGTTGCTGGCCGAGGCGCGTGCCATCGCCGCGAAGATAACGGCAGGCTCGCCTACGGCCATTGGCATGACGAAAACGCTTCTGAACAAGGCGAGCAATTCCACGATCGATCAGATGCTGGAATATGAAAGCTATGCACAGACCGTGGCCTATCTGACGCCCGAATATGAAGAGGGCGTGAAGGCGTTTCGCGAGAAGCGCACCCCCGATTTCGCAGCCGCTGCTGCCCGAGGCTGAGATGGACTTCACCTATACCCCCGCCGAGACCCAGTTTCGCGCCGACCTGCGGGATTGGCTTGCAGATGCTTTGCCCGAGGGCTGGGGGGAGACGGTATTCGAGCCCGAAGATGAAGATGAAAGGGCGATGTTTCGCCTTGATTGGGAAAAGAAGCTGCATTCGGGAGGCTGGAGCGGCATCAATTGGCCGACCGAATATGGTGGCCGTGGCGCAACTCTGGTCGAGCGAGCCATTTTCGCCGAGGAAATGGCCCGCGCCCGCGCGCCTGAGGGCATCAACATCATCGGGCACAACCTCGCCGGGCCGACGATCCTGCATCACGGCACCGAAGAACAGAAGAAACGCTTTCTGCCATCCATCATGTCTTCCGAGGAAGTATGGTGCCAGGGCTTTTCCGAGCCGAACGCCGGGTCCGACCTTGCGTCCGTGCGGACAAAGGCCGAGCGTCGCGGCGACAAGTTCATCGTCAACGGTCAGAAAATCTGGACCAGCTATGCCCAATATTCGCACTGGTGTTTTGCGCTGGTGCGAACCGACCCGGACGCGCCGAAGCATAAAGGCCTCAGCTTCCTCCTGATCGATATGAAGTCGCCGGGCATATCGATCCGTCCCCTGCGGCAGATTTCGGGCGAATGCGAGTTTAACGAGACGTTCTTCGACGATGTCGAGGTGCCGGCCGAGAATATTGTTGGCGACATCAACGACGGCTGGCGCATCGCGATGACCACGCTGGCCTATGAGCGCGGTCCAGAGGATGGCCTGGCGCGTCAGGTACGTTTCAAGCAGGAACTCGACAAGCTTCTTGAAACGCTGGACGGCGAGGACGAGGGCCGTGGCCGCAGTCTCGATGATCCGGCGACGCGCCAGAAACTGGCCCAGTCGATTACCGAAGTGGAGGTCATGCGCCTCAATGCGCTGCGTACTTTCAGCAAATATCTGAACGGTGAAGATCGCGGTCCGGATGCCTCGATCATCAAGCTCTACTGGAGCCATGCCGCTCAGAGGATGTACGAAAACGCAATGGATGCGTTGGGGCCGGCTGCTCCCATTTCCGGCGGCGATCCCCTTTCGGCCGCCGGGGGTCGGTTCCAGCTGAGTTATCTGCAATCCAAGGCTTTCACCATCTACTCGGGTTCGTCCGAAATCCAACGCAACATCATCGGCGAGCGCATGCTCGGCTTGCCACGGTAAGGGGCCACGGCCATGAATTTCGGTTTCGACGAAGAACAGAAGAGCCTGGGTGACACAGTCGCTCAAATGCTGGGTGACTTCCCTGCACTGACCGCTCCGGATCCGGCCGAGGCGCGCGACCCCTCCGCTTGGACTGCTCTGGCTGAGTTGGGACTTTTTTCGCTGCTGGTGCCGGAGGCTGACGGCGGCGTCGGGCTGTCGCTTGTTGATATCGCCCTTGCGATCGAGGCGCTGGGGGCAAGCCTCGCCCCGACCTCCGTCGCATCGACGCTGGTCGCGACGGACCTGATCGTGCGTTTCGGGACTTCCGCCCAGAAGGAAAGCTGGCTTCCGAGAATTGCTGCCGGGACGGCCCGGATTGCCTTGGCGATCCAGGAAGCGGGCGTAGGGTATGATCCTGCAGATATCACCACGGTAGTTGGCGGAAATGGCGTAACCGGTCGCAAGATATTGGTGGCTGACGGTGCCGAAGCCGACATGTTCCTTGTGTTGGCGCTTGTGGACGGCAAGCCGGGATTGGTCATCGTCGATCACAATGCGGGCGGCGTCGCGCTGCGGCCTCATCAGGATATCGACCCGTCCAACGGCCATTGCGAGTTGATCCTCGAAGGAGCGCCTTTGGCAGACATCGCCATCATCGGCCACAAGGATGCCGCACAGGCAGTTGCCCGGCTCATGGATGTGGGCGCTACGCTCAATGCCGGCATGATGATGGGTATCGCGGGGCGTATGCTCGATACTGCCGTCGACTATGCCAAGACGCGTGTGCAGTTCGGACAGCCGATCGGCGCATTTCAGTCGATAAAGCATCGCTGCGCCGACATGGCGGTCGCGATCGAGGCCGGTCGTTCCGCGGTCTATTACGCATTTTGGGCGGTTGCAGAAAACGCGCCGGATCGGTCCAAGGCGAGTTCGATGGCCAAAGCCTATTGTGGGGACGTCGCGCGTCAGGTCTGTAATGAGACCATCCAGCTCCATGGAGGGATGGGCTTCACATGGGAGCTAGGTTTGCACCGGTTTCTGCGTCGCAACAAGGTTCTCGAACATGGTTTCGGCAGCCAGACGTGGCATTATGAGCGCGTCATCAGCGATACCCTCTCTGCCCGTACCGCTACGACCGAACAGCGTCGGGACGCTGCCTGACAGTCGGCGACCGCAAGAGGGTCTAGGATGACGGCAAAGGAAATGGTGTGACACGGACATGAGCGACCAGCTTGCACGAGATATCGAACTACTGGCTGAACTCTTCAAAACGGGGGGCTGGCAGGAAGTACGGATTGAAAGTCAGGGCATAAGCCTCTTGCTTTCGAATGATCCCGCGACGGCACCGATAGGTGGGCAGTCAGTGGGGCCCGTCCCGCTTGCTCCTTCGCCAAGCGCCGTGCCTGCTGCTGCAGTTACCGCCCCAGCTTCTCCGGCTGCGGTGGATACGCCGAGCGCCATTGACCCTTCCTGGAAGGCGGTCACGGCACCCAATCTCGGCACTTTTTATCGCTCGCCAAAGCCCGGTTCGCCGGCTTTCGTCGAGGTGGGGCAACATGTCGAAGCGGACACGGAAGTGTGCCTGATCGAAGTCATGAAGCTGTTCACCTCGGTCAAGGCCGGCGTAGCCGGAACGGTCAAGAGCATCGCGGCGGCCGATGCGGCGCTCGTCGAGGGCGGTCAGGTGCTGCTGTATATTCAACAGGATTGATGAAGCCGGAAGCTCGCCATTTGGCGGGCGCGGCTGGGAGTGGATGGCAAATGGCTCATATTGAATTTCTCGACGAAACCATGCGTGACGGCCAGCAGAGCCTGTGGGGTCTGCGCATGCGCGCCGGCATGGCGCTGCCCGTATCGCCCCTGCTCGATCGGACCGGCTTCACGACGATTGATCTCACAGGCGGCGGCATGCTCGACGTGCTGACCCGTTACTGCCAGGAGAATTACTGGGAAGGGCTTGATCTGCTAGTCAAGTCTATGCCCCAAACGCCCCTTCGGGCGGGCTTGCGAGCCAACGCGAACGTGACCTTCAGCGTCAGTCCGCGTGCGCTGATGGACCTGTGGGTCCGCCGCCTGTGCGCGCATGGTGTTCGATCCTTCTGGATTTATGACGTCCTCTTCGGTTTCGAGAATATGCTTCGCCTCGCAAAAGTGGCGAAGGAGGCCGACGCCAAGGTCGCGGCAGCGATCATGTTCGCCCTCTCGCCGGTGCATACCGACGCTTATTATGCGGAGAAGGTGCGGATATTGGCGGCCAGTCCGGACGTCGATTCCATCCTGCTCTACGACACTGCCGGCGTGCTGGAAAAGGAGCGGCTGCAAACGTTGCTGCCCGGCATCGTCGCAGCGGCGAACGGAAAGCCGATAGAATTCCATGCGAACAATCTGCTTGGCCAGACTGCCAAAGCCTATCTGGATGCGGTCGATCTGGGCGTGTCCGTGCTGCACACTGCCAGCAAACCGATGGCGAACGGTCCCTCCGTACCGGCGACGGAAACGATGGTGCGCAACATCGAGTTGAAAGGGCACAGCCATTCGCTCGACACCAGCCTGTTCCAGCCGGTGGCCGATCATTTCCGCAGCGTTGGGAAGGCAGCAGGCTTCCTGGTCGATCAATATGCCGAGTATGATGTCTTTTCGATCGAGCATCAGATTCCGGGCGGCATGATGGGCACGTTCAAGGCGCAGCTCGAAATGCACCGCATTGTCAAACGGCGTTCAAAAGGGACCCCGATCGGCGTCGAAGAGGGACCCCCTTTTCAGATAATATGATGCTGGTTTGTTGAAGATGGCCTTGCGCTGCGTGCGGCGGAGGGCGGGCGTAGCCCGACCGGAGGCGCGCGCAGCGCAAGATAGATTTTTGAAGGCGCCGAAGGTGGCTGTCAGCTGCGGTTTTTGAAGCGCCAGCTGTCGTTGCCCGTCTCGACGATATCGCAGTGGTGGGTGACGCGGTCGAGCAGCGCCGTGGTCATCTTGGGATCGCCGAACACGGTCGGCCATTCGCCGAAGGCGAGGTTCGTGGTGATGATGACGCTGGTCCGCTCATAAAGCTTGCTGATGAGGTGGAACAGCAACTGCCCTCCCGAGCGGGCGAACGGCAGATAACCGAGCTCGTCGAGAACGATCAGGTCGAGCCGCGACAGCTGCGCCGCCAGGGTCCCGCCTTTGCCGATCCGGGTCTCCTCTTCGAGGCGTGTCACCAGATCGACGGTGTTGAAGTAGCGGGCGCGAGCGCCCCTTCGCACGACATTGGCGGTGATCGCGATGGCGAGGTGGGTCTTGCCTGTCCCCGTGCCGCCGACCAGCACGATATTGCGGCGAGGCGGGAGGAAGGAGCCATCGTGAAGGGAGCGGATCATCTCCTCATTGATCGGTGTGCCCTCGAAGCTGAACCGCTCCAGGTCCTTCACCACGGGCAGCCTCGCAGCCGTCATCCGATAGCGGATGGAGGCTGCATCCCGGTGGGTCGCCTCAGCACGGAGCAGGTCGGTCAGTATCTCCATGGTGGTGCGCTTGCGCTGGAGGCCGGTGGTGACCGCCTCGTCGAACGCCGCCGCCATGCCCTTGAGTCCGAGGCCGCGCATCGTGTCGATCATATCATGCCGCTGCATCATAGCCTCGCAGCAGATCATAGCGGGCACAGTCGGCGAGCGGAGGATGCTGCAGCATCCGGTCTTCCGAAGTGACGATGCTGTGGGGTGTCGCCGGCTCGCGGCGCCGGGAGAGGATGTTGAGGATCAGCTCGTCGCTGGCCGTTCCGTTCGCCAACGCTTCGCGCACGGCAGCCTCTACCGGCTCCAGGCCATCGGTGAGCACCGCCGAGAGGACCCGCACGAACCTGCGATCGGCCTCGTCCCCGGTGCCGAGCCTTCGCCGTAATCGGTGCAGGGCGGGCGGCAGATCCCAGTCCTGGAACGGTGCGCCGTTACGCAGCGCGCCGGGCTTGTGCGCGAGGACCGGCAGATAATGCCAGGGATCGTATATCGTGCGGTTCCGACCGAAGTGGCGCTCATGCTCCCCGACGATCGCATCGCCGCAGCGTATGACGATGCGATCGGCATAGGAGCGCACCTGAACGGTCCGGCGTGCGGCCGTCGACATGACCGAGTAGCGGTTGCGATCGAAGCTGATGAGGCAGGTGCCGGTGACGGCATGCTCGCTCTCATGGAAGCCGTCGAACGGTGCCAGGATCGGCTGCAGGGCCGGTCGCTCCATATCCAGCGCCTCGGCGACGGTAATATCCCCGCGTTCGGGATGGGCATGATGCTCGGCCCAGCGCCGGCACTCGGCCTCCAGCCACCCGTTGAGCTCGGCCAGGCTGGCGAACCGGAGCCGCGGCTGGAAGAAGCGGCCTCGGATTGTCTGGACCTGCTGCTCGACCTGGCCCTTCTCCCATCCCGCCGCCGGCGAGCAGGCGGTCGGCTCGACCATGTAATGATCGGTCATGATCAGGAAGCGGCGGTTGAACACACGCTCCTTGCCGGTGAACACGGCCGTCACCGCCGTCTTCATATTATCGTAGATACCGCGTCGCGGCACACCGCCGAAGAACGCGAACGCCCGGGCATGGGCATCGAACAGCATCTCCTGGCCCTCGCGCGGATAGGCCCGGACATAGGGTGCGCGCGAGTCGCAGAGACGCATATGCGCCACCTTCACCCGCATCGGCTTGCCGGCGATCTCCACATCCTCGTGGCTCCAGTCGAACTGGTAGGCCTCACCCGGCTGGAAGGTCATCGGGATGAACGCCGGTGCGCCTTCGCCAGCATCCTTCCGCCGCGCAGCACGCCAGCGCGCCGCATAGCGGCGCACCGCATCATAGGATCCATCGAACCCCTCGCGCACCAGCAGGTCATGGATACGCGTCATCCGTAGCCGATCGCGGCGGCCGCGACCTTCGTTCTCCTCAAGCAGCGCATCGAGACGATCCTGATAAGGACCGATCCGCGGCAGCGGCTGGACTTTGCGCTGATAGTTGAACGCCGCCTCCGGCGACCGGATCGCTTTGCGGACGACCTTCCGCGACAAACGAAGGTCACGAGCGATCGCCTTGATCGCCTTACCCGCTGCATGCTCACGCCGAATCCGAACCACTGTCTCCACGATCAACATCCCGTTCTCGCCAACTGATCAAAACCAGTCGGCCGACTAAATCCCCGGGATGAAGGGGTCCTTTTTGCACGCCGATCACCCCACGAAGGGGGTGCCTATTGCACGCTGATCCTCAGCACCGCATGATGGATCGTCTGCCCGACGTGCTCGCGGAGGTGGCTGCGGTGCGCAAGGATCTGGGTTATCCCGGCATGGCCACGCCATTCAGCCAGTTGGTCGGCATTCAGGCGGTTCTCAACATTGTCACCGGCGAGCGCTATGGCACGGTCCCGGACGAGGTTGTTCAATATGCTGCCGGCTTCTACGGCGAAACGGTCGCCCCGGTCGACCCTGACGTGATGGATCGCATCATGGCAAGCGCTCGGGCAAAGGAGGTTCTCGACAATCCTCCGGCCGATCCCAGCCTGGAAGATCTTAAAAAGCAGTATGAGACGCAGGACGAGGATGAGCTCATCATGCGCGCGACCGTGCCGCAAGCGGACATCGACAAGATGCGTGCGGCAGGACCGGTACGGCGTGACTATCCGCTGCTCTCGTCGCCCGAACTGGAGCAGGTGCGCAAGCTGATGACCGTGGCCACAATGCCGGTCGTGGAGATCCAGTCTTCAGGACTGAACGTCAACCTTCGCCGGAAAAGTTGACCGCGCGATTTCCCTGAATTTTAGCGTATCGAGAAAAGCCGCGTGTATCTCTTGGGGTACTCGCGGCTTTTCTGTCTTAGCAAGTTATCTGTATCGCCGGGCTCCGCCGGAGCGCAGCCTCGGCAACGCCCTGTCGATCTGGCGGGCGCAGATTCTTAGATCCTTCGGACTCACTACCTGAGAAAACGAGTTTTCTCGCCATGATCGCGTTCGGCATCGTGGCCGCCTTCATAATCTTGTGGGGCCGGATCGCCGACAAGATCGGTGAGCGCATATTGTCGACGGCCATCCCCTCGCTCTCACCTCCGCCAGCCTGTTCGCAACGCTGCTGGCCGGGTCGTTGGTCGTCACCATGATGCTGTTGACACTGGAGCTGCTCGGCAATGACACGATCAAGAGTCGATCTGGGCGCTGTCAACCAAAACCCTGCCGCCTAGCATGGTCCACCGTCGGCGTTGCGGCGATCAACACCATCGCCCATCTCGGCACGGGCAGCGCTACATCTGTGCTGGGCTATATCGAAAATCAGACTGGCAGCTTCCAGATGGCTCTGATCCCACTCGCGAAGCTGACACTGATCGACAGCGTCACCATGCTGCTGATCGGAAGGTAGCAACGCTCACCCGAAGGGTAGGGCTGCATCGAACGGGCGCGAAACAAAGCGGCCGATCTAGTCTGGCACTCCATATGCCCGACAACAGCCTGCAGATAGGGTGAAGACATGCAGATCGCGACCTTCGATCTCTCGTACTGTCGAAGCGGAATCGTCAGCCGTAGGTTAGATTAGCCGACAATCTCATTCTGACTTTCAATGATCCGCACCATCGGCTCGGGTGATAAGATTTCGATCCAATAGCCATCCGGATCCGCAATGAACGCCAGATCCTTCATCCGGCCATCCTGCGGCTTCTTTACAAATGTCACCCCCAGTGCTTCGAATCGTGCGCAAGCTTCGTTTACGTCGGGTACGCTGATACCCAGATGACCAAAGCCGCGTGGCTCATGATTCCCGTTATGATAGCCTGCAAAACTTTCGTCGTCTTCGGTTCCCCAATTGTGGGTGAGTTCAAGCGTCGTCTCGCGCCGGAATATATATCGGGCTCGCTCCGCCGGATCAGCCGGAACACATTCTCCCTCTGCCAGATAGGCCAGAAAATAGAGCGAGAAGCGCATTTCCTCAAAGTCGATCCGCTGGAGAAGGGACATTCCCAGCACGTCACAATAGAATGGTATGGACGCTTCGGGCCTCCGGATTCTCAACATGGTTTGATTGAGAACAAAGTCTTCGGTTCCACGCGGTCTGTTCATCGGCTGGCCTCAAGAAAGATAAGACAAGAGTGGATATCGTCGATCAGCGCGGACGGACAGCATCGCAACGAAGCGCCGGCGGAGCGGCAGGGAGGTCTTCCGTCCAAACAATGCATCGACACGAGACGCTCCCTATTTCGCCGGTTCGGCGGCTGCTTTCGGAAGCGCGTAGGCTATGACTTGATCGCCCCTCTTTGGCGATTGCCGTGCGCCACCCGCTACGATGACGACATACTGACGCCCCGTTTTTGGAGAGATATAGGTCATTGGCGTGGCTTGACTCCCAATGGGCAGTCGTCCTTTCCAGATAGTCTTCCCGGTACGGCTATCCATAGCCCGCAGATAATTGTCCTGGGTCCCTGCGAAGAAAAGCAGACCCGACTGGGTAGCGATAGAGCCACCTAGCGTGGGCATGCCGACAGGAATCGGCAGATGCATTGCCACACCCATTGGTCCGGTATCCTTGAGCGTTCCCATCGGCACTTGCCAGGCGATCTTCCGGGTTGCGAGATTGATTGCCGTCATGGTCCCGTAGGGTGGCTTTTGGCAGGGCACGCCAAGGGCCGTCATCAGCATTCCGTGCGAAGCGCCATAGGGCGTGCCGAACTGCGACATTACGCCAGTCTCCACACCACCAGCATCTGCGGGCACCTTGTTGCGCGGGATCAACTGAGTCCAATAACCCAGCCGCATGTCGTTCACGAAGAGATAGCCACTGGTCGGATCGACCGAAGCGCTGCCCCAGTTCATCCCTCCAAGCGCGCCCGGCCATTGCAGCGCGGGCCCTTTGAGCGAAGGTGCGGTGAATTTGCCGTGATAGATCATCTTCTTGAACATAATCCGGCACAGCATTTGGTCCACCGGAGTCGCCCCCCACATGTCCGATTCGCGCAGATCGGCCGTTCCGATCGAGGGCATACCGACCGAGAAGGGCTGGGTCGGCGCATAGCGCTCGCCCGGCACATCGCCGCGGGGGACGGCTTTCTCAACCACGTCAGCGATAGGCTTGCCGGTAACGCGGTTCAGAAGGAAAATCTGCCCCGTCTTCGTGACTTGAACCAGTGCCGGAACCTTTCTGCCCTTTCCGTCAGGGACGTCCGTCAGGGTCGGCTGCGCCGGAACATCATAATCCCAGACATCGTGATGTACTGTCTGAAATGTCCACTGGACACGCCCGGTTGCGCCGCTCAGCGCCACAATCGACGAGGCGTAGGCTTCGTCCTGCGCGGTGCGATGTCCGCCGAAGAAATCTGGTGTCGCATTCCCGGTCGGCATGTAGATCATGTCAAGCTGCGGATCATAGGCCATCGTCGACCAGACGTTGGGCGTCCCACGCGTATAGACCGCGCCGGGCTCTGGTCGCTTGGTGGTCTTGGCGTTATCTGGATCCATAGCCCAGACCAACGTGCCGGTTCGAACGTCAAATGCCCGGATCACGCCGCCCGGCTCGCCGGTTGAATGATTATCGGTGATACGGCCGGCGACGATGACCTTGTTGCCAGCGACCAGTGGCGCGGAAGTGGGGGTGTAGAATCCGATCTTGGGCTGACCCATGTCCACGCGCAAATCGACAATGCCATTCTTGCCAAAGCCCGCGCACAGCTTGCCGCTGTCCTTGTCCAGCGCGATTAACCGGCCGTCCATGGTGGTCATGAACAGTCGGCGTGAGCAATCGCCCGGCGATGACATCTGCCGCGCGGGATCAGCCTGATTCGTCAGACCGTCGGCTGTAGCATCGAAATAGCCTAGTCCCCGGCAACGCTGCCACTCGTGGACTGCCGTTTGCGAGTCGTAGCGCCAAAGTTCGCGCCCGCTATCTCCATCTACTGCGATCACCTTGTTATAAGGCGTGCAGACATAGAGCGTATCGCCAATCTGAAGCGGGGTGTTTTGATCCTCGGCGCCAAAGCCGTCGCTTTTCGCGATGTCGCCGGTGTGGAAGGTCCAGGCCACATCCAGTTGCCCGACATTGGTCCGATCGATCTGATCAAGCGCCGCAAAGCGTGTGCCGGCGGCATCATTGCCCCAGAAGCGCCAGTCCTTCTGCATGCTGTTTGCCGCAGGGATGATTGGGGGATTGTCCGTCGCTTCGACGATCGAAACAGGGACAAAGCTGTAAGCCGCGGCAGCCGTGACGCAGAGGGCGAGCATGCCCGCAACCGCCCAGGCCGAACGCTTCTTTCTTCTCCCGGCAACAGTCTCGCCCAGCCAAGGATAGAGCAGGCCGATCAGGATGCCCAGGACAGCGAAAGCAAATAGTCGCGATACGAGCGGCCAGAAGGCGAAACCGGCCTCGAAAATGGACCAGACGATCGTTGCGAGAAAGGCGGCGCCATAGACCCAGGCGCCAGCGCGACGACGCCGGATAAGCAAAAGACTCGAAGCCAGCAGGGCAAGGCCCATGAGCAGGAAGTAAGCGCTGCCCCCCAATGTCAGAAGATAGCCGCCTCCAAGCGCAAGCGCTGCGCCGAAAAGACCGACTATGAGCCCGAGAGTGACGCTCGCGATGCGCGGAGCGGGCCATGACTTGCCGATGGAACCCACCGAGACCTCCTTGATGCGCGCAGACGGTCCGGCAGCTGGCGAACTGCTGCTTTTTCAAGTCCGTCTGCGTGCCGTCGGGTCGGCGCTGTTCGATGCGCGGATGTCGCGCTTGCGCGCCGCATAGGGCGGAAATTTAGGGCGTGTCCAAGATATAAATTGCCTAGATTTATACTCATGTGGAATAAGCGGAGGTATGGATATCCGCCACTTTCGCTATTTCGACACTCTCGCGCGTGAAGGCAGTTTCAGCCGTGCAGCAGAAAGGCTGCGGATCGCTCAGCCTGCCTTGAGCAAGCAGATCCGCGACCTCGAAATTGACCTGGGTGGCAAACTGTTCGATCGCACGACCCGACGCGTGGAACTGACACCGTTCGGGCGCATGCTGCTCCCCCAGGTGCAGCAGACGCTTGCCCAGTTCAGCCACGCCCGCATAATCGCCGGCGACTATGTTGCCGGGCGTAGCGGCACTGTGCGCATCGGCATGACCGGCAATGCTATGCTTTCGGAAAAGGTGACAAGCGCATTGCAGCACTTCCGCGCGCACCATCCCAATGCCGTTCTCGAAATGACGGAACAGATCGCATCGAAGCAGATCGAAGCGATTCTGGGTCGGGAACTGGACGTCGGCCTGCAACCCGCCCTCGGCTTTGAGGTCGACAGCAGACTCCAGACGCGGAAGGTGGATAGCTGGCCATGGGTAATGGCCATGGGATCACAGCATCGTCTCGCGGATCAGGCGACCATTCGCTTCGCCGATCTGGATGGCGAGAATTTCATCATGTACGCGGCCGATCAGGGGGGGCGCAACGCATCTTCGGTGCTGCGCGATCTTGCCGGCCATTCTCCCCGCATCGCCTTCGCGTCCGACAATACCATGACAGTACTGGCGATGGTGGCGATCGGACTGGGCATCGCCCCTTTGCCGCAGATACTGTCCTTGTTGCGACATCCCGGCGTTCGCTACGTGCCGATCGCCGATCCCCTGCCCGCATCGGACCTTCTTGTCGTGAGCAGGGTCGGCGACACATTCGGTCCAGCCAAGAAACTGATCGATGCGATCAGCCCTTAGGCACACGTACCGCCTTATTCCGCGAGGGCGGACTTCACCCCCTCGGCAAGCGACGTCGTTGGCCGGCCGATAAGGGTATTCAGTGCTCGCCCGTCATCGTACAGAACGTCCAGCGCTATCTTCGCGCTTGTTTCCGAAAGAATGGCTGGCCAAGGCGCGGGAACGCCTATCCCTTCCAGAGCCCCGCAGAAGTCGGCTTGCGGCATGTCCATATAGACGACCGGCTTCCCGCTTGCGGCTGCAAGCGCGGCAGCATAGTCGGACAAGGTGAAGCTCTCATCGCCAGCCAGTTCATAGATTTGGCTGCCGCTGATCGGCCCCGTCAAAACGGCCGCCGCCGCAGCGGCATAGTCAGCCCGTGTCGCTGCCGAAATGCGGCCGGCCCCTGCGCTGCCCATCACAGCGCCATGTTCGACCTCAGCACCGGCATTCATCGTGAAATTTTCGATATACCAGCCGTTGCGTAGAAGGGCATGAGGAAGCCCGCTCTGGGTGATGGCTGCTTCCGTCGCGCGATGCTCGACGGCCAAGTCCAGCGAGTTGCTGTCGGCATGGAGGATGCTGGTGTAGGCGAGGAAGCCCACGCCGGCCGCCTTGGCCGCCGCGATCACGGCGCGGTGTTGCGCCTCGCGCTGGCCGACTTCGCTCGAAGAGATCAGCAGCAGCCGCTTCACCCCATCGAGAGCCGGCACGAGCGTGTCGGCTTTGCCATAATCAAACGCGCGAACATGAACGCCGCGGCTCTCCAGATCGGCGAGTTTCGCCGGGTCGCGGACCAGGGCGACAATCGCACCGGGTTCGACCGTCGCGAGAAGCGCGTCGATAACGAGGCGGCCAAGTTGGCCCGATGCTCCGGTGACTGCGTACATGGAATATCTCCGTCAATCATTGCGGAGCCTTAGATAGGACCCTAACTTACGCTTAGTAAGTACGCACAAAGAGGTAAGTATGTTGCTGGAGCGCACGTCGGGCAGGCTGGCCGACCGTATGGAGCGCGGGGACCTGTTCGAGCCCCGCTGCCCGTCGCGCACGGTCCTCAAACATGTGACCAGCAGTTGGGGGGTGCTGACGCTTATCGCCCTGCGGCCCGGCACGTTGCGGTTCAGCGCTTTGCGGCGCAAGGTAAACGGGGTCAGCGAAAGGATGCTGGCCCAGACCCTCCAGCAACTCGAAAGCCATGGTCTCGTCCTGCGGGAGAGCTTCCCCGTGGTTCCGCCCCATGTCGAATATACGCTGACCGCTCTGGGCGAGGAAGCGGCTGCCCGCGTGGAGGCTCTGGCGGACTGGATCGAGGATCGTCTGCCCGCGATGATCGGTCCTGCCCAGGAGCCCTGACACGGCGCTGCCACTCCGCTACGAATAGCGTGCGGCCAGCCGGGGCAGTACGGACCGCACGATTTGCGAAGCGCCCGCCAAAGTCGTGTGCAGGCCATCGGCTTCCCGGTAGGCCGGCTCCCCAACCAATATTGTACGCAGGTCGATTGCATCTGCATCCAGGGACAAAGTTGCCTGGCAAACATGGTCCAGATTCCCCTGGTCCCAGAAAGTCGCCATGGATGCCCAGAAGGGACTGGCGGCGGCTCGCACCGAATCGATGCCGGGCGGTGTTATAAGCAGGACGTCGCGGCCCGCGGTGAGGCATTCCTCGCGCACCATCGCGAGTGCGCGCGACGTTTCTTCACCGGAAATCTGCGGCGACGCATCCGGGCGACCGAAGCGCCGCGCATCATTGCCGGGCGCCATGCACAGGATAAGCGGAACTGGCGTCGCGAGGAGCGCCGGAACGCGCGGGATCAACTGGACGCTGGTTTCGCCCGCGCAGGCGGCATTGACGAATGTTGCCATACCGCCACCGAGTGAGCAGACCCGCGCAAGCAAGGCAAACCATCCCAAGCGGTCCGCTGTCAGGCTGTCGCCAATCGCCGCCATGCTTGAGGGACCGTAGGACGACAAACGGTTTACCGCGTTCTGGATGCCGTCTTGTGCGAGAAGGGCGGCCGCGGCGGCATCCAACAGCTGATCGATATGCTTGTCGATTTGCGCCAAATCCTGCGGCGACATCCCGAGGAGCGTTGCCAGGACGTGCCCCGCTCCGGGGAGAGGCGGCAGCAATTTCCCGGGTTCGACCAGACGGACCAGAAGCAGCAATTCGGGAGAATAGTCGGACATCGTTTTTCCGGATCATGAGGGAGGGCGGCGGTTAGCGTGCGAGCGGCGAAAAATCCGGACCGAACTGTGCCAGATCGGGCATCGCCATGACGGGCATGTCGTCCAGGCGATCCACATAGTCTGCCAGCCTTTCAAGCAGGTCTGCTCGCGCCGAGATGTCGAGATAGGGGACATGATAGGCGACGAACGGCTCCAGAACGGCAAGGCCTACATAGCCCAGAGCGCCCTGCAGGAAATGCCGCAGCATGCCACGTTCCAGCTGCCCATGGAGATGATGGGGGCCGAACATGGCCTCTCTCCCGCCAAGGCTAAAAGCAGCCATCGCGCGTTTTCCGGCTAGTCCACCCTGACCATAGATCCGGCGGCCGCCGTAAAAGGGGCCGGAGATGAAGACCCGGTCGATCCACCCCTTGAGGATCGCCGGTACGCTGAACCAGAAAAGCGGAAAGGTGAACACCAGGATGTCCGCCGCCAGCACATGCTCAATCTCGCGCAGGATGTCGGGCGCGAGCGAGCCCGTCTCGAAGCCATGGCGCTGTTCCAGCGCATAGGTGAGGTGCGCACTGTCCTTCCGTTCACCAAAATCTGCCGGAGACAGCACGGGGTTGAATCCCATCGCGTAGAGATCGGAATGGCTGACCGTTGCGCCGCCCGCTTCGAAGCGCTCAGCAATGACGTTGCGCATGGCCGTCACGAAGGAGTCCGCCTCCGATTGCGCGTGGATAATGTGAACCTGCATCGCCTCTCCTTTTCAAGGCGGCATGCAATCAAGATTCATGCCACTGCTGCCCGGCAGGAAATCAGCCTTTTGAGAAAGCAGAAAGCCGGCGTGATTTCATGAATTGGTGAAGTCGAGATTTCCGCCTTCATGAAAAGCTGATGCATCTTCACAGAGGGGCGTCACAAAATCGATTGGAAACCCCTGTTTTCTGGCGTCTTTCGCCGGTTGGCACGATGGTTGCTGAGTATGGTCGTGCAAGCAGCAGACACTGACGCGGCGTACCGTGCAGGGAGAGGCGACCGACGTGACCGACCTTCAATCAAACACCGCCCCAGGCCGGACGCACTTCATCGTGTCGGCTGTGGTCGAGGAGTTTATCATCTCCATCCCCAGCCTGGACGCGCGTTTCACCTGCCGGTCCGACCAGACCATTTTGAAAGCTATGATCGGCCAAGGGTTGAAGCCTTTGGCGATAGGCTGTCGCAACGGCGGCTGCGGCGTCTGTCGCATCCGCATCCAGTCGGGCGATCATCACAGCCTGCCGATGAGCCGAAGCCGCGTGTCCACGGCCGACGAGGCGGCAGGCATCCGCCTGGCCTGCCGTGTCTATCCCGCGTCTGATCTGCTCATCGAACCGATGCCGCTTACCAGCCTTTCCCTTGGCAAGTCGCAATGTCGCGCCGCGTGAACCCGGTGACCTACATTCAGGCGCTGCCCGCTGCTTCGGCATCCCAAGCGATGCTGGCCGCAGCCGTTCGGCGCGCCGAGCAACTGGGCGTCAGGGTGAACATCGCTGTCGTCGATGGCGGTGGGAATCTTGCCGGCTTCATCCGCATGCCCGGCTCTTTCCTCAGCTCGATCGAGATGGCGATCGACAAGGCTTACACGGCCGCCAGCTTCGGCATGTCTACACGCGGCTTTGGCGACCTGCTCGAAACGGCATCGCGCCCGGTGCGCGACGGAATGCTGCGTCGTCCTCGCCTGAGCGAAGTCCCCGGCGGCGCGCCGATCATGGTGGACGACCAGATGCTCGGCGCGATCGGCGTATCGGGCGCCAGCGACGAACAGGATGAAGATATCGCAACCGCCGCACTGACGGCGCTCGAAGGACTGACTGCATGACCGACACTGAACTCGCCCAACGGGATGCACCGACCCGGCAAGGTCCTGCAACATCCTTCCGGCACTTCATCGATGGTGCCTATGTGGAAAGCATCTCTGGCCGGACGTTCGAGAACCGGCGGCCATTTGACAACGGGCTGATAGGGCATGTTGCGGAAGGTGGCCGAGAGGAGATCGATGCCGCCGTGAATGCGGCCCGTGCCGCGCTCGACGGCCCTTGGGGCAAACTGACCGTAGACGATCGTTCCGATCTGATGCGTGCCGTCGCCGACGGCATCACCGCACGCTTCGATGACTTCGTTGCCGCGGAAATGGCCGATACGGGACAACCCAAGTCGATGATGGCACACGCCTTCATTCCGCGTGGGGCAGCCAACTTCAAGGTGTTCGCCGACGTCGTGAAGAATGTCGCGACCGAAAGCTTTCAGTCCCCGACGCCGGACGGCACCGGCGCCATCAACTATTCCATCCGCAAGCCAAAGGGCGTGATCGGTGTGATCAGCCCCTGGAACTCCCCTCTGCTGCTGATGACGTGGAAGGTCGCGCCGGCGCTGGCCTGCGGCAACAGCGTGATCGTCAAGCCATCGGAGGAAACCCCAGGCACAGCGACGTTACTAGGCGAGGTGATGAACGCGGTCGGCGTGCCCAAGGGCGTCTACAATGTCGTCCACGGCTTCGGACCGGATTCGGCCGGTGCATTCCTGACCGAGCATCCCGGCGTCGATGCCATTACCTTCACCGGCGAGACCCGCACCGGCACGGCAATCATGAAGGCTGCCGCCGAAGGCCTGCGCGACGTGTCTTTCGAACTGGGGGGCAAAAACAGCGCCATCGTCTTCGCCGATGCCGATCTCGACGCTGCGATCGAAGGTATCATGCGCTCGGTCTTCCTCAACTGCGGACAGGTCTGCCTCGGCACCGAGCGCGTTCTGGTCGAACGGCCGCTCTTCGATCGCTTTGTCGCCACCCTCAAGGCCAAGGCCGAAACCCTGCGCCCAGGTCATCCCGAAGACAAGGCCACCAGCTTTGGCCCGCTCATCTCCCGCGAGCATCAGAAGAAGGTACTGTCCTATTATGAGCGTGCCCGCAGGGATGGCGCGACCATCGTCACAGGCGGCGGCGTTCCCGATATGCCCGCCGAAATGGCAGCAGGCGCCTGGGTTGAGCCGACGATCTGGACAGGCCTTCCCGACGACAGCGTCGTGATCCACGAAGAGATTTTCGGCCCCTGCTGTCATATCCGGCCGTTCGACACGGAAGCCGAAGCCGTCGCCATCGCCAACAACACCCAATATGGCCTCGCGACCACGATCTGGACCCGTGACCTGTCGCGCGCCCACCGGGTCGCCGCCAATGTCGATGTCGGCATCACCTGGGTGAACAGCTGGTTCCTGCGCGACCTGCGGACACCGTTCGGTGGCTCCAAACAGTCCGGCATCGGTCGCGAGGGCGGTGTCCACAGCCTCGAATTCTACACCGAACTGCGCAACATCTGCGTGAAGCTGTGACCATGACGCTGGACATTTCCCTCATCGAGCGGCTTGGCGACGAGTTGTACGAGGCGCTGGTGGCGAAGGACACCGTGCCCAATCTGCGGGACCGGGTCGCCGGCATCTCCATAGTGGATGCCTATCATATCCAGGCGCGCATGGTCGCGCGGCGCATCGCGGCAGGCGAGACGATCGTCGGTAAGAAGATCGGCGTGACGTCGAAGGCCATTCAGGATGCGATCGGCGTCTTCGAGCCTGATTTCGGCCAGCTCACATCGGGCATGGCTTTTGATGACGAGGCGACGATCAATCTCGACGATCTCATCCAGCCCAAAGCCGAGGCGGAGATTGCCTTCGTCCTCAAGCACGACCTGATCGGACCCGGCATCAGCGCGGTCGATGTGCTCAGGGCCACCGACCATGTGCGCGCCTGCTTCGAGATCGTCGACAGCCGGGTCACCGGCTGGGACATCCGCATCCAGGACACGGTCGCCGACAACGCCTCCTGCGGCGTATACGCGCTGGGCGCCCTGAAGGCCGATCCGCGCGATATCGATCTCACCCTTGCCGGCCTGCTGGTCGAGAAGAATGGGGAACCGGTCGCGACGGGCGTCGGCGCGGCGGTCCAGGGGTCGCCTCTCAATTCGGTCGCCTGGCTCGCCAACACGCTCGGCCGGCTCGGCATGCCCTTTCGCGCCGGAGAGGTGATCCTGTCCGGCTCGCTCTGTCCGCTGATCCCGGTGGCGCAGGGCGACACGCTCGTCGCCCATATCGGCGGAATCGGAAGCTGCACTATCTCATTCTCACGGGGAAACGCCCTTGCTTGACGCTCTTGCCATCGAAAAACTGACCGACATCGTTGCGGACGCGCAGGCGACACCGCACACGATCGCCAAGCTCACCGACAGCTACCCCGAGATGACCATCGAGGATGGCTATGCCGTCCAGGACGCGCTGCTGGCGCGCTGGGAAAGCCAGGGACGCGTCCTAGTGGGTCTCAAGGCTGGCCTCACATCGAAGGCGAAGATGGACCAGATGGGCGTGACGGAACCGTCCTTCGGCATGTTGATGGGCGACACCATCGACCCGGACGGCGGGGTCGTGCCGACCGACAAGCTGATTCATCCGCGCGTGGAGGCCGAGATTGCCTTTGTCACCAAGGCGGATCTGTCCGGTCCCGACCTTTCGATCGACGATATCCTTGCCGCAACCGATTTCGTGCAACCCGCGATCGAGATCATCGACAGCCGGTTCGAGAAGTTCAAGTTCGATCTGGTGAGCGTCATTGCCGACAACGGGTCGTCGGCACGCTTCGTCATGGGCGGGCAGCCGCGCCGGCCGCAGGACGTCGATCTGCGCACTGTCGGCATCGTGCTGGAAAAAAATGGCGAAATCGTCGGCACCGCCTCTTCCGGCGCTGTTCTGGGCCACCCGGCGCGCTCGATCCAGATGCTGGTCGCCTGGCTGCATGGCCGCGGCCGCGTCCTGCCGGCCGGTTCTATCGTGCTGACCGGCGGGGCCACGGAGGCGGTGGCAGTGTCCACTGGCGATGCGATTGTCGCGCGCTATCAGGACATGGGCGCCCTCTCGGTGAGGATCGGGTGATGGCGAGCGCACCGGATATCTCCCTTCCCCCAAAAGCCGCGCAGCGCTGGCCCCGCCGCAAGGAGCCCGAACTCTATCATGACCTGATGAGCCCGGATGAGGTTCTCGCTATACGAGCGGAAGTGCGCGCTTTTGCCGAAAGGGTCGTGGCGCCTCGCGCCAGGGCAATCGGCGATGCAGAAGAGAAGATCGAGCATTTCCCATGGGACGTATTCAGGGCGATGGGGGACGCGGGCCTTTTCCGTATTCCCTTCCCTGCGGAAGTTGGCGGACGAGGGCTTTCGCACCCCGCAGCGGCGACGGCGGCCGTCATCGAGGAACTCTCCTATTATTCGTCGTCGGTGGGTGCGATCTACGACGTGCACTGTATCCTGGCGGGCCATGCTCTGGTGCAAGGCTCGGCCTATCTGCAACGCACCTATCTAGCCGCCCTTCTCGACGGCTCCAAGGTCGGTGCCTTCGCGACCACCGAACCCGACGCTTCGACCGACCTGTCCGTTGCCGCAATGGTAACGCACGCAACGAAGGTTGAGGGCGGCTATCAGGTTTCGGGCCATAAGCGCTTCATCACAAATGCGCCGGTGGCGAACTTCGTAGTCCTGCTCTGCCGCGACGGCGAGAGAATGACGGAACTTGTCGTCGACCTGACGCAGCCGGGCGTGCGGGTCGGAAAGCCCGACCGCAAGATCGGGAATAACGGCCAGCTCACCGCCGACATCTATTTCGACAACGCTTTCGTGCCCGACCAGAACCTGCTGGGCGAACGGGGCAAAGGCCTGCGCGTGGCGCTTCAGACGCTGACCTATGGCCGCATCGGCATCGCGGCGGCCGGCACGGGCCTTGCGCAATCCCTGTTCGACCACTGTGTCGAGCGGCTCGAGAACCGCAAGGCTTTCGGGAAGGCGCTTGGCCAGTTTCAGCACTGGCAGTTCCGCATGGCGGAGCGTGCGACAGGCATCGAGAATGCCCGCAATCTCTACCTCAAGGCCGCGCTTCGCAAGGACAGCGGGATCGCCTTTCCCGAACCCGAAGCGGGCATGGCGAAATATTATGCGACCGAACTCGCCGGCGATTTCGCACGGGAGGCCGTGCAGATTTTTGGAGGCTACGGCTTCCTGCGGGAACTCAGCCACGACGGCAGTCACGCCCATGTCGGCGAAATCTATCGCGATGTGAAGATTGCCGAAATCTACGAAGGCGCGAACGAGGTTCAGAAATGGATCATCGCCCGCCAGATCTTTGGAAAGGAGATTACGGGCTGATGCCGATCATTTCCGTCATATTGGGCGAAGGCCGGACAGTGCAGGAAAAGCGCGACCTGTGCCGCGCCCTTACCGAGGCCGCGACTTCGACCGTGGGCGTCAAGCCCGAGCAGGTTCGCGTCATCATCAACGAAACGCCGCTCGATCACTACGCCGTCGCCGGCGTCACCTTCGCCGAGCGCGCCGAAACAGCAGTCAAGGAAGCGTCGTCATGACCAAGATCAAATGCGCCATCATCGGGCCGGGCAATATCGGCACCGACCTTCTCTACAAGCTGCTGCGGTCAGAGGTGCTGGAGCCGGTATGGATGGTCGGGGTCGATCCCACCTCGGAGGGACTTGCTCGGGCGAAAGACATGGGCCTCAAGACGACGGACCAGGGCGTCGACGGACTGGTGCCGCATGTTATCGCCGACGGCATCCAGATCGCGTTCGACGCGACATCCGCCTATGTCCATGCGGACAATAGCCGCAAGCTCAATGCGCTTGGCGTCTTGATGATCGACCTGACGCCGGCCGCCATCGGTCCCTACTGCGTACCGCCTGCGAACCTCGCGGAGTTGGCCGGCCGCAACGTCATGAACGTCAACATGGTGACATGCGGCGGACAGGCGACCATCCCGATGGTCTATGCCGTCAGCCGCGTCCAGCCCGTGGACTATGCGGAGATCATCGCGACCGTCGCGTCCAAATCCGTTGGGCCAGGCACGCGCAAGAATATCGACGAGTTCACCCGCACGACGTCCGGCGCCGTCGCCAAGGTCGGCGGCGCGAAGACCGGCAAGGCGATTAACGTCATCAACCCGGCCGAGCCGCCGCTGATGATGCGCGACACGGTCTATTGCGAAACCGCCGACGAGCCCGACCAGCAGGCCATCACCCAGTCGGTCCACGACATGATCGCCGAGGTGCAGAAATATGTGCCGGGATACCGGCTCAAGAACGGCCCGACGTTCGAGGGACGCAAGGTCAGCATCTTCCTTGAGGTCGAGGGTCTTGGCGACTTCCTGCCCAAATATGCCGGAAACCTCGACATCATGACCGCGGCAGCCGCCCGCACGGCCGAAATGTTCGCCCAGGAGATACTGGACGGCAAGATCACGCTCACTCCCATTCCGGTCGAGGAGGCCGCCTGATGTCCGACGAAGCCAAGGTCCGTGGCCGCAAGGTCAAGCTCCACGACATGTGCCTGCGCGACGGCATGCACTCGATGCGCCACCAGATCACGATCGAGCAGATGGTCGACATCGCCACCGGGCTCGACGAAGCGGGTGTACCGCTGATCCAGGTCACCCATGGCGATGGCCTTGGCGGGTCGTCGCTCAACTACGGCCGGGGCCTTTTCACCGATGAGCAGTATCTGCGCGCCGTCGCCCCCAAGATGAAGCGCGCGACTGTCTCCGTGCTGCATGTGCCGGGTATCGGCACGCTGGACGAACTGCGCATGGCGGCAGACTGCGGCGCAGGATGCGTCCATGTCGCGACCCACTGCACCGAAGCGGATGTTTCCGAACAGCATATCGGTCTTGGTCGGCAGCTTGGTCTCGACACAGTCGGATTTCTCATGATGGCGCACATGACGCCTGTCGACGCGTTCGTAGAGCAAGCCCTGCTCATGGAAAGCTACGGTGCGCAAACGGTCTATTGCACCGACAGCGCCGGTTACATGTTGCCCGACGAGGTGACCGCACGCATCGGCGCGCTGCGGGCTGCTCTTCAGCCCGAGACCGAAATCGGCTTCCACGGCCATCACAATCTCGGCATGGGCGTAGCCAACTCGATCGCGGCCGTGGCGGCCGGAGCCGACCGGATCGACGGGTCGGCGGCAGGCCTTGGCGCTGGCGCCGGCAACACGCCGCTCGAACTGTTCGCCGCCGTCGGCGAGCGGATGGGTATCGAGACCGGCATCGACACCTTCAAGCTCATGGATGTCGCCGAGGATCGCGTCGTTCCCATGATGCCCAAACCGCCGCGCGCCGACCGGGATTCGCTAACCCTTGGCTATGCCGGCGTCTACTCGACCTTCCTTTACGCAGCGAAGGACGCCCAGCGGAAATACGGTCTGCCCGCTCGCGACCTGCTGGTCGAGCTTGGCCGCCTCAAGATGATCGGCGGTCAGGAAGACATGATCGAAGACACCGCGCTCACCATGGCGCGTGAGCGCGGCCTCATCGGTCACAACAGCGTCGCTTCGCCTGCCCAGGCCAAACTCGACGCCTAAGCGGAACCGGAGAAAAGGAATGTCCATGAGGGGATTGTTGCGGGTCGGCGAAGTCGCGCTACGCGTCTTCGATATCGACGAGGCCAGAGAGCATTACGGCAAACGCATTGGTCTGATCGAGACCTATAGCGGCGAGCCGGACACGCTCTATTTCAAGGGAGCCGACGAGCATGACTGGTACTCGCTGGTCCTGCGCCGCGCGGATGCGCCGGGCATCGATTATTTCGCCTTCAAGGTCTATGATGATGCGACGCTCGATCATTTCGAGAAGGAGCTGACCGACTGGGGCATCACGGTCGAGCATGTCGAGGCGGGCGTCTATCCCAAGAGTGGGCGCCGCCTCCAATTTCTTCTGCCGAGCGGCCACACGATGCAGCTTTATGCCCATAAGGAGCAGATCGGCAACGGTATGCCGACCCGAAATCCGGGCACCATCCCCGACGAGGGCTATATTCGCGGCATGCGCGTCGTGCGGCTCGATCACCTGCTGCTCGGCAGCAATGAGATCGTCGCGAACAAGGAAATCTTCACGAAGATCTTCGGCTTTGGCGTCAGCGAGGAACTGATCAGTCATGAAGACGAGACGAAACTCGCCATCTTCCTGTCCTGCTCGACCAAGCCGCACGACATAGCGTTCGTACTACAGCCCGAACCCAACCGCTTTCATCACTGCTCGTTCCTGCTCGATTCCGTCAACGACTTGTATCACGCGGCCGATCTGATCGGGAAATACGACATAGCCGTCGACATTTCGCCCAATCGCCATGGTGTGACGCGCGGCGCGACCATCTATTTCTTCGATCCGTCTGGTAACAGGAACGAAGTCTTCACCGGCGGCTACGTCTATTACCCCGACAATCCTACCCTGGTCTGGGACACGACCCAGCTCGGGCGGGCAACCTTCAGTCACGACAACACACCGAGAGAAAGCTTTCTCAGCGTGCTGACCTGATTTCACGAGGATGTCGCGATCAGAGGGCGACACTTAACTTCTACAGGAGAGGAGAACTTCCCATGACCTTCAAACTTTTCAGCAGCGCTTCGGCGCTGACGGTAGCGCTTACCCTGGCGACATCGCCCGCAATGGCGCAGACGGCGCCCGCCGAAACAGAGCAGACCGCCCCGCAGGAGGCCACCGGCGGGCTGGCCGACATTGTCGTCACGGCGCAGAAGCGCTCCGAGAGCGCGCAGGATGTGCCGATCGCCATCAGCGCGGTCACGGCCGATGCGCTCCAGGCCAAAGGGCTGACCGATATCGCGAGCATCGGGGGCAGGCGCCCAATGTCACCCTCAAAAGCTCTGGCTCGTTCGGGGGATCGAGCTCGGTACTGATCTCCTACATTCGCGGCATCGGCCAGAATGACTTCGCTTTCAACCTGGAGCCGGGCGTTGGCGTCTATGTCGACAGCGTCTATCTCGCGCGCAACATTGGCGCCAATGCCGACCTGCTCGACCTCGAGCGGGTCGAGGTGCTCAAAGGTCCGCAAGGCACGCTGTTCGGTCGCAACACGATCGGTGGCGCAATCAATATCGTCACGCATGATCCGGGCAATGAATGGAAGTTCAAGGCCGAGGCCACGACAGGACGGTTCAACCGCGTTGATTTCCGTGGCGCAATCGATGCGCCCCTCATTCCCGATGTGCTGCACATGAGCCTCGCAATCTCGACCAAGCACCGGGACGGCTATCAGGAGCGTATTCCCTATACCGGCGACACCGCCAACAACCCGATCTATCTCCAGGCCACCAACGGCGCGTTCGGCGGCCCGGCCAATACCAACACCGACGAAGCCATTCTCTATCCGGTTACCAAGCTGGATCGGCCCAAGAAGTCGGGCAGCCAGAACCAGACCGCCTTCCGGGGAAAGCTGCTCTTCACGCCCACTGATCGGTTGAAGATCCGGCTGGTCGGCGACTATCTGCATGTCGATGAGCAGGCGACGCCCTTCTCGCTGCTCCAGGTCAATCAGAACGCCTATGTCGCGATCTATAACACCTGCATCACCGGCAATCAGCAGCTGATCGCCGGGGTTGCGGCACAGACCGGCTTTCCCGGGATCCCGGACCTGTGCAACGGTGTGCGCGGCAATGCCGGCTCGCCGACCGGCACCCAGCCCTCACTCGCCAGCCAGGCCGGCCAGCATCTTCCCTATGACAATCGGTACGTCATTCGGAAAGCGGATGGCAGCATCGACCCTGATCGCAGCTATGCGAGCGGCGCGAACTACAACCAGATCGACAATTATGGCCTCAGTGGCCACATCGAATACAGCCTGACGGATGAACTCGACATCAAGTCGATCACGGCATATCGCCATCTCAATTCCAAGTTCGGCGTGGACATTGGCGGTGCACCCTTCTCCGCGCTTAACCCGACCTTTGCCGACCGGGAAAGTCAGTTCTCCCAGGAAGTGCAGCTGCTCGGCAAGATGTTCAACGAGCGCTGGAATTTCGTGCTCGGCGGCTACTATTTCCACGAGTATGGCAGCCACGACGACGGCGTTCCGTTCACCGGCGGTCTGATCCAGGTCTATGCGCCAAACCAGACCTACGACACCAAATCCTATGCCGCCTTCATGCACAACAATATCGAAGTGATCCCCGACAAGCTCGGCATCACGCTCGGCATCCGCTACACGCATGACGACAAGAGCTTCACCGGCACGCAGCGCGACGAGAACGCTTTTGGCCTTCGTCTTCTGCAAATTCCCGGCGCCTTGGTCCTGCCTGACCCGAGCGATCCCTATCTACTCTATCCGCTGGGCGAGAACCGGCTGAAGTTCAACAATGTGTCCTACCGGATCGGCGCGGAATATCATCTTGATCGCCGCATCATGGTCTATGGCTCCTATGCGACCGGGTACAAGGGCGGCGGCTGGACAACCCGCCTGACTGCGCCCAATTTCACAGTGGATCCGGCCACGGGCTTGCCGGTCAAACTGCCAGCCCCGACCTTCGGTCCGGAAAAAGCGCAGACGGCCGAACTGGGCTTCAAGTCGGAATTCTTCAATCGCCGCGCACGGCTCAACGTCGCCGTGTTCAATACCGATTATAAGAATATCCAACTCACCTTCCAGAACGGCTCCTCGCCGGTCACCGCCAACGGCGGCAACGGCCGCATCCGGGGTGTCGAGGCCGAACTCAACCTTGCACCGACGGATGAATGGTCAATCGACGCCAGCCTTGGATATCTGGACGCCAAGTACAAAAAATCCTGCCCGGCGTGCCGCTCACTGGCAACGAACGGTTCGTCAACACACCAAAATGGGCGGCTCAGGCTGGAACCTCCTATCGGATCGAAACCGGAACAGGGACTTTCATTCCCCGGGTGGATTGGACCTTCGCGTCCAAGACCTATAATGACGAAGCCAACACCGAAGTGCTCGCCTCGCCCGCCAACAGCTTCTTCAACGGGTCGCTCACCTACAAGCTGCCGAACGATCGGATGGAGATCCAGGCGGGGGTTACCAACATCTTCGACAAGCGGATCGTGGTGTCGGGCTATACGAACGCGCAAGCCATCTACTCGGGCGTTTTCAGCCGTCCGCGCGAATGGTTCCTGACCTTGCGTGTACACAATTGAGCCTCTCCCCTCGGGCGGTCGCACCTGCGACCGCCCATTTTTGGCTCAGATCAACGCGTCCCGCCGTCGCCCCACGGGACCAACTCTGCTATATCAGCGGAGTATGAGAAGATCGGGTGCCTGACATCCGACGCGTGGAGAGCAAGGGATGATCCTCCTATGACGGCCAGAGTGCATGACCCGCGCGACTGGAAATGGTCGAGCGCCGAGGTTGAGGGCGGTTCGCCCCTCGTCGCCTGGTCGCGCATGCTGTCCAGCCAGATTGCAGAAATGGCGGTGGAGAGCGAACTCGGCGCAAATTTCGACGCGGCTTGGACCCGTTACGGACTTGGGCCGCTGGAGCTGAATTTCCTGTCGTGCAAGCCGCAGACCGTGTCTCGCTCGCCCGAGATGGTGGCGCGCGACCGGGCTCCCTTCTTCGAGCTGCTCTACGCCCGGAGCGGCTTGATCAATGTTTCGCACGGACGGTTCCGATCGAGCGTTCCTGAAGGCGCCTTTGTGATCCTGAACGATCAGTTGGAATATGGTCTGGACTTTCCCGAAGGCAGCAACTGTCTGACGGTGCGGATGCCGGAACCCTGGCTCACGCCCTGGATTGCCTCGCCGCACGATGTGATCGGACGTCCCCTTGGCGTCGACCAACCCTGGGCGCGACCGCTCGCCGGTCTCCTGACCGCCATTGCCGATGCGGGGCTGGAGAGCGCAGCGCTCCCCCGAGCGGTCGTGGCCGACCAGATCGGCGCCATGTGCGCTCTGCTTGCCGAGGCCGGGTCGGCAGAAGACATCGGACGCAATGACGGGCTTACGAAGAGGATTAGGGCAGCCATTCGCGAACGTCACGCCGACACGGCAATTGATCCGTCGATCATAGCTGACGAACTGGGCATAAGCCGCCGGCACCTGCACCGGGTCTTGGCCGGGAACAGCACGACCTTTGGAGCGCTGCTGAATGCGATACGACTTTCGCGCGCCGAACTGCTCCTGAGTGATCCCCGCAACGGGGACATGTCAATCGGCACCATTGCCTGGGAGGTCGGCTATGAGGATCAGGGTCATTTTGCTCGGCTCTTCAAGAAGCGACGCGGCGTGACGGCCAGCCAGTTTCGCGCGGCGCTTCGCAGAAACCAGCACTGAGATGGTGAGTTCGACCATCATCGATTTGCCGCCGCGCCGATTCGAAGCGCCCGATGTGACCGAGCGAGTTGCAGATATCCTGAACCATGTGAGGCGGTTTCGCTGGAGCGCCGTGCCGGATGCCGGCGGGTCGTCGGCCGGTATGGACTTCGCAATCCTCCAGCGCATCTGCCATCGATGGATCAACGGCTACGACTGGGAAGAGACGGCCGCCCTCCTCGCACGCTTCCCGCAATATCACGCGGAAGTTGAAGGCGTGGACATTCATTTCCTGCATGTCAGGGGTTCTCGCCCTCGCCCGATTTTGCTGTGTCATGGCTGGCCCGGATCGGTGCTCGAATTTACCGGAGTGATCGAGCGGCTGGCGTTTCCGGATCGGTTCGGGGCAGGGCGGAAGATGGCTTCGACGTAATCGTGCCGGCGCTACCGGGATATGGCTATTCGTCCCGGCCGCCCGCGCCCCTTGGTCCTCGTGCCACCGCCGCCTTGTTCAACAGGCTGATGACTGGATGTCTGGGGTATCCGCGCTACATGGCGCAAGGGGGCGACTGGGGAAGCGCGGTGACGGCATGGATGGCGCATGATTTCCCCGATCAAATTATCGGGTTGCATCTCAACATGGCGATCGTCCTGAGCTCCCATGTGCAGGAGATCGAGGACGGTCGAGACTATCTGGCGCACAAGCAGGCCATATGGGCGCGCGAAGGGGGATATGCGATCCAGCAGGGGACGCGACCGCAGAGCCTGGCCTTCGCCATGGCCGACAGTCCGGTCGGTATGATGGCGTGGATACTGGACAAGTTCAACTGCTGGTCGGACCAGAGCGAACCCGACCTCTTCAAGCGCTTTCCGATCGACCTGCTGATCGGCAACGTCATGCTGTATCTCGTCACGGACAGTTTTGCGACCTCGACCTGGATGTACAAGGGGTTCCGCAACGAAGCATCGGATCGGCTGCCGCCAAACGGCAAGATCAACGTCCCGACAGCCTTCGCCGCCTTCCCGGATCCCGTTTTCGTTCCTCCGCCCCGCGCAATACTGGAGCAGGCCTATAATCTTTGCCGCCTGACGCCCATGGAACGGGGGGGACATTTTGCGGCAATGGAGGCGCCCGGGCCATTTGCGCAGGACGTGACCCTCTTCGGCCGACGCATCGATTTCAGCTGACGGACAATGCCGGCCGCGCGTGGCGCAATGCGGTTCCATGTCCCTGTGTGCACAATGTTCGTCGTCCTCGTCCATTACCTCTCATCTTTTGATGAGATAGATTTCATCAAAAGATGAAACGCCCTCAGGGCGGGAGAGGATAGCAGGATGGCAACATCGATCCGCAAAATTTACGAGCCCGCCGAAGTCCGCAAACTGCTGCGTTTTCGACAGGAAGCAGGGCAAATCTGGCTCGGAGAGCAGCGCATGCTCCTTCTCCACGCGGACTATCTGCGCGGTCTGCGCGCCGAGCTTCTCGCCACGCTGGGACGCGACCGGTCGCATGGGCTCCTTTTCCGCATGGGTTTCGCCTCCGGCCAGGCCGACGCCCAGCTTGTCCGCAAACTTCTGCCCGACGCTCCGGTCACGGAAATCATGCGATTGGGACCGGCAATCCATGGCCTGGAGGGACAAGTCGTGGGAACGGTGCCGTTCCTGGAATGCGATCTGGAGACAGGGCGTTTCTTCGCGGAAAGCCACTGGCTGAGCAGTTGGGAAGACGAGGTCCAGCTTTCCGAACATGGCCATGGCGACGAGGCTGCCTGCTACAGCCAGACCGGATATGCGTCAGGCTATATCACCGCCCTCATGGGCAAGCTGGTGATCTTCAAGGAAGTCCAATGCCTCAGTCAGGGACATGATGAATGTCAGATCATCGGCAAGCCGGCCGAGGAGTGGGAGCCGGACTGTAGCGCGACATCGTCGGTGACTGGTCAGCGACATTGATGGTGATGTGTCAGCGGTGACGTTGGGGATAGTGTCACACGAGGTTGGCCTGGATCAAGAGGCGTTGTCGCGCAGCGATGTCGCTGGCATGGTTTCGATGTCGCTGGGCGATGTCGCTGGATCAGGAGCACTGTCGCGGAGCGATGTCGCTGAGGCCAGGGCGGATCGCCTGCGATAGCTCTCGACGTTCATTTCCAGGATAGTGGCGTGGTGAACGAGCCTGTCGATGGCAGCGACAGTCATTGCCTTATCCAAAAAAATGGAATCCCAACCGCTGAATGGTTGGTTGGCGGTGATCATGATGGAGCGCCTTTCGTATCTGGCAGAGATGAGTTCGAACAGGACGCTGGTCTCTGCCTGGTCCTTGCGGACGTAGGACAGGTCATCGAGGATGAGCAGGTCGAAGCGGTCGAGCCTGGCGATCTCCTGGGTCAAGGTCAGGGACTGACGTGCGGCCTGCAAACGCTGGACGAGATCGGTGGTTCGGGTGAAGAAGACCCGGTATCCGCGCGCGACGAGCTCGTTGCCGATGGCGGCTGCGGCGTGGCTCTTGCCGGCACCGGGCGGACCAAATGCCAGAAGATTGTGGCCCGCCTTGAGCCAGGCATCTCCTTGGGTCAGAGCCATGACCTGGGCCTTGCTCAAGGTGGGAACGAGGCTGAAGTCGAAGGCATCCAGGGTCTTGCCGGGAGGCAGCCGTGCTTCTGTAAGATGGCGCTGGATCCGGCGTTGTTCGCGTTCGGCGAGTTCCAGTTCGGCCAAGGCTGCCAGCAGGCGCGAAGCCGGCCACCCCTCCTTGTCCGCTCGTGAACAGAAGTCCGGCCAGAGACGGGCAATGGTGGGCAGACGCAGCGTGCCAAGCAACATGGGCAGCTGGGCGGTGTCGACAGTGATGCTCATGCGGCCATCTCCCTGGCGGTGAGCAGATCGTCGTATGTGTCAGGCTGGGGAATATCGACGACCACATCGGCCGGCTCTTTGCCGGGGCGTTGGAAGCGCTCCTGCAGATCCCTCAGATCGGGTAAACCCTGGCCATCGAGTATGCCGGTCAGGGTCGCGGCGAGCTCAGCCTCGCAGGCCTGGTCATGCGCAAGCCACAGCAGCCCCACCATGCTGCGGCATGCGGCGGCTTTGGGAAGCGCACCCTCCAGAGCATCCCAGCAGCGGCGATATTCGCTGCGAGGGAAGAGCTTGTCGCGATAGACAAGGTTTGCCAGCGCGTGGGGCTTGGTACGCAGGCTGTGGATCACGTGCCGATAATTGACTACGTGGTCATGACCGCCCCGTCCGCGATCGGGCGCCCTCCCGCGTGGCAGGGTCTCGATGGGCTGCCCGGCCAGATAAAGGTCGATCCGGTCATCGAAGATCCTGGCTCGCAGGCTATGGCCGATGAGCCGGGAAGGCACGGTGTAGAAGACCTTGCGCAGCACGAAGCCGCCCGATGAGGTGACGAGCACCGTAGCTTCATCATAATCGCAGCTGCGGCGTGAAGGTAACGGGCGCAGGTGCTCAGCTTCGATGCGCAAGGCATCGCGCCGCCGGGCATTGTGGCGGCCCACGATCTGGGCGAGGAACGTGCGCCAGTCCTCGATGGAGGCGAAGTCACGTGTCCCGCGCAACTGGAGTGCCTGATCGAGCCGATCCTTAAGGTGACCATGACGGCTTTCTATGGACCCATTCTCATGGGCGACCCCGCGATTGTTGCGGGTGGGCTCCATCTGGTAATCGGCGCACAGGGCGGCATAGCGGGTCCGCAGATCTTCCTGGGCATCTTGCTCCAGGTTGGCGAACGCCGCGGAGAGGCTATCGGTGCGATGCTCGTGCGGCACGCCGCCAAGCTGCCACAGCGCATTCTGAAGGCCGCAGGCCAGCGCCGTGAAGCTTTCTCCTCCCAGCACGACCTCGGCATGCTCCCACCCGGAATAGACCAGCGCGAAGTGATAGATCAGGTGCGGGCTCGGATTGCCGGAGATGGTGACCTTCAGATCGCGGGCGTCAAAGAAATCCGACATGCCCTGTCGGCCTGGCGGATGGTCCTGCCGGAAGATGACCTCACGCTCTGGTCCATACTCGGCCTTCCATAGCCGTATCCGGCGTTCCAGGGTCCTGCGGGCTGGTGTTAGATCGAGACCGGGGTGGCGTTGCTCCAGCTCCCCAAGAATAGAGATGGGCTTCAGGCCCGGCGTGCTCTCGAGCAAAGGCACGATTTCTTTATCCCACAGTTCGGCGAGCGGATCTGGCCTGCCGCCGCCATGACGTCGCTCCCGGCGACGCTCCGATGGCGACCGGGGATCTTTCTCTGTCCGGTAGCCCGTGCTGGTGGAAAAGCCCGCCATGGCGGCGGCCGCTTTTTGCGGGTGTTTTTGACGAAGGGACATGTAGTACCTCTGCTGTTGGTCGGTGATGGGACGGCCAGGCATCCGATCCTCTTCTTGGCGTTGAAGATCGGACCATCCTGACCGCTGTCGCCGCCAACGGCACGGGGAAACCCGCGCCCGTGTGGGGGGAAGCTACGTCCGGGCTACGCCCGGCCTCCGCTTCCCCCCACACGTCATCTACGATGTCGCTGACCCTTCAACTGCGATGTCGCTGTGCACCGGACGACCCCTGGGTCAAATTGCTGCAGCCGGACGATATCGGCGACGAAATCTTGCGGCTCCAGGCGCAGGTGGAGGTGCTGCGCGAGCGCCTGAAGACCCCGGCTGGTGACACGCCTCGAAGAGGAGACCCGGATCGGCAAAGGCGGGACCCTGGCGGCGCAGCTGTCGCGGCTCGACCTGATCGTTCTCGACGAGCTCGGTTATCTGCCGTTCGCCCGCTCGGGAGGGCAGTTGCTGTTCCACCTCATCAGCAAGCTTTATGAGCGGACCAGCGTCATCATCACCACGAACCTCGCCTTCGGCGAATGGCCGACCGTGTTCGGCGATCCCAAGATGACCACGGCGCTGCTCGACCGCGTCACCCACCACTGCGATATCGTCGAGACGGGCAACGACAGCTGGCGCTTCAAAAACCGCAGCTGACAGCCACCTTCGGCGCCTTCAAAAATCTATCTTGCGCTGCGCGCGCCTCCGGTCGGGCTACGCCCGCCCTCCGCCGCACGCAGCGCAAGGCCATCTTCAACAAACCAGCATCATATTATCTGAAAAGGGGGTCCCTCTTCGACGCCGATCGGGGGTCCCTTTTGAACGCCGTTTGACACATCTGAGTTTCGCACTTGGCAAAGCGCATGAGGACCGGGGGGAATATGCGGATTCCTTCCGCTTCTACGACACAGGCAACAGGCTGAAACGCGAACAATTGCGCTACAGCGCCGACCAGATGACAGCGGAACTGCGGGCGCAGGCCGAAGCGTGCACAGCCGATCTGTTCGACAAAAATGCGGGCAATGGCTGCTCTGCGCCAGACCCGATCTTCATCCTGGGCCTTCCGCGCGCTGGTTCGACGCTGCTGGAGCAGATATTGGCCTCACACAGCCAAATCGACGGCACGCTGGAATTGCCCGATATTTTGGCGCTGGCGCAGCAGTTAAGGGGGCGGGGGCGCGATGCCTATCCGGCGATCCTGCATGATCTGCCCGCCGATCAACTGCGGCAGATGGGTGAAGCCTATATTGAAAATACCCGCATCCATCGCAAGGGCGCGCCCTTTTTTATCGACAAGATGCCCAATAATTTCCGGCATATCGGCCTTATCCACCTGATCCTGCCCAACGCAAAGATCATCGACGCCCGGCGCGCGCCGATGGATTGCTGCTTTTCGGGCTTCAAACAACTCTTCGCCGATGGCCAGCAATTCACCTATGGGCTGACCGAGATCGGGCAATATTATAGCGACTATGTCGATCTGATGGCCCATTGGGAAAGGGTACTCCCACCCGGCCGTATCCTGCGCGTCCAGCATGAAGATGTGCTGGCGGATCTAGAAGCGGAGGTGCGACGAATAGTTGATTATGTGGGGGTTCCGTTCGAACAGTCCTGCCTCGATTTTCACAAGACAGACCGGGCGGTCCGCACCGCCAGTTCCGAGCAGGTTCGCCGTCCCATCAACCGGGAAGGCGTGGACAATTGGAAACCTTTTGAACCCTGGCTGGGCGATCTGAGGAAGGCGCTTGGCGATCTGGCATAGGGGTCTGCTGGCTCATGCCCGCACTGCGGCTGGGAGGGGATGTGTCGCAAATGTCCGGAAAACGTGACGCCATTGTCCGCGCGGCTGCCATTCCGGCTCGTCATCCTGCCGCCGATGACCGAAGATGACATTTATGCCGATTTCGCCGCGCGCGGCGTCCCTGTGCAGAAGCACGAACATGCGGCTGTCTATACGGTCGACGAAAGCGCTGCCATCCATGAGGCGCTGCCGGCCGCACATACCAAGAATCTGTTTCTGAAGGACAAAAAGGGGCATTTCTGGCTCATCACGCTACCGCATGATCGCCGTGCCGATCTGAAAGCCTTTGCCGAACTTCTGGGCGCGGGAAAATTTTCGTTCGGAAAGCCGGACGATATGGAGCGCCTGCTCCACATCACACCTGGCGCGGTTTCACCCCTCGCTGCGCCCAATGCGTCAGCCGAAGAATTGACCGTGGTGTTCGATGCAAGCTTCGACGATCAGCCGCTGATCGCCGTCCATCCGCTACGCAATACAGCGACGATCGCGATGCCGTTCGACGCCCTGACGGGCTGGCTGGGTGACAAGGGGCATGAGCCCCGTATCGTCAATCTGCCCTGACGATTTCTCCATTGCGGCCAAGCCTATGCACTTGGCGCGCGCAGGTCATCAATCCATAGTGTCGGGGAACAGGGTGACTCACCCTCGGTGAGCGAGCCTGGTTCGCGCCGCGCGTCATGCTCTCGACTCTCTTGGCACGTACTATTTGGGCGGGATGCCCATTATCAGAACATCCCGCCCAGCAAGATTGGCTCAACCGCGCCAAGCGAAGCGGTCTATCATTCTTCGTTGGCGTAATAGGCCTTGTAAGCCCCGTAGAAGGCCAGCGGATCACTGTCCGCGTAGAGCGACTGCTTCTTGAGGTCGACGGCATTGAGGACCACGCCCGACAAGGGCGCTTCGCTGGCCTTGAGCGCTTCCACTGCCGCCTTTGCAGCAAAGCGCGATGTCCGGCGCCACCTGGTGATGAACACCACATGGTCGGCCTCCCGACCGATGACCGTCGCATCGCTAACGGCCAGGACAGGCGGCGTATCGATCACGATGACATCATATTTCTTGCGGGCCTTCTCGATCAGGTCCGAAAACTGGCCTCTTGAGAAAATGTCTATGCCCTTGGCGGTCACGGCGACCAGCAGCAGATCAAGCGGGGTGCCAGTGGACACCAGGGCAGACGCCAGATCAATCTTGCCGGTGGCCACTTCGGCTATGCCATGTTCGGGCGTCGCGATCCCCAATGATGCGGCGACCTGCGGCCGGCGCACGTCGGCGTCGATCAGCAATACGCGGCTGCCTGCCTTGGCTATGGACAGGGCCAGCGATGTCGCGATGGTCGTCTTGCCTTCATGCGGCAGGGCGGATGTGATGACGATCACCTGTCCAGTCGGCAGGGCCTGCTTGGCATGTCCGCCGCGCAGCGTCATGTTGAGCGCCCGGACTGCTTCAGAAAAGCTCGACTGGGGCTTTTCATAGACAAGACGCGCCAGATGCTCGTTATAGTTTTTTGGGCTCACCCCAGGGATGGATGCGATGCGATTGAGCCCCAGATGGCGTTTCACATCTTCACCGGAGCTGATCTTCACATCGAGCAGCTCTGCGATGATGATCGCCAGCAACCCGAAGGTGAGAGCGGCCGCAAGCGTCAGCAGGATCAGCAAAGGCCGGTTGGGCGAGCTGGGCGAATTGGGCGGCGAAGCGACAGAGACGATGCTGGCGTCTGGCGTGGCGAGTTCGTCCGTGGCGACGGTTTCCTTGCGACGCTTGGCCAGGTCTTCATAGACTGCGCGCGATGCGTCGGCGTCCGTGTCATATTTCCGGGCAGTCACCGATGCGTCGGAATTGCGTATTGCGGCCGATCGCTGCTGGGCGATCGCGGCGCCAAGGCTGGCGACTTCCTGCTGCGCGGTGCTGACTTCGGCCGCCAGGCCGGAAACGATCCGGCGCGTTTCAGCCGCGATTTCAGCATCGATTTCGGCCAGCTGGTTGCGGGTCCGCGCCACTTCGGGGTGGTTTTCACCATAGCGTGTAGTGGCCTGCGACGCATCGACCGCGATTTTGGCGCGCTGCGAGCGCAGGTCGCGGATGACTTGCGATGCGAGCACGTCGGGCAATGACGACGGATTGTTCTGCGAACGGCTGGCGGCATTGTAACGCGCGCGCTTGGCGGCCAGGCTGGCGGACGCTTCGGAATGTTGCCGCCGCAGGTCCGCGATGGTCTGCTCGTCATAGGAAGAGGGGTTCGAGCCGCTGGTAATGCCGGTGCGCGCCCGAATGGAGGACGCACTGGACGCATTGCTTTGCACATCCGTGCTCAGCGCGCGCATGCGCTCTGTGTAGAAATTTTGCGCCTTCTCGGCGACTGATCGCTTATATTCGGCCTGCTGCGCCAGATATTCGCGCGCTGTTGCGTTGGCTATGTCGGCTGCGGTCTGGGGCGAGCGCGACGAAACGCTGATGTTGATGACATAGGTCAGGCCCTGTCGCCCGACCGACATGTGATTGAGCAGCGAGTTGGTGACGACATCCAACCCCGGCCGCACAGGCGGGGGGGATTTGCCGAACAGCCCGCCCAGCCATTCGCCAAATCCGGGATCGCGCAGTCTGGGGTTGAATTCCGGATCGCGGTCCAGATGGAGTTTCTCGGCGACGCGACGGGCAAGGTCGGGCGAACGCAAAACCTGCACTTCGGTATCGACCGCAGCCGAATCAGCAGGCAAACTCGATACGATCGACTGCCCCTCTGCAACATTGGTCGATCGACGTTCGATCAACACGCTGGTTGAGCTGACATATGTGCTGGGGATGATCAGCGCGACGGCCAAGCCGATTGCCAGCACGACCGTCGCCACGATGAGAAAGGGTATCCGCCTGCGCAGCATGATCAGCCACAAAGTGCGCAGATCAATTGGGCTGTCTTCTGTAGGCGTTACATATTGGCCTTCAGCCGTTGTCATCGTTGCTTCCTTTGCGCCGACTTTGCGCCGACCTGATATTTGTCCATCGTCATCGTGGTGAAAGATTTACTTTCTGACACGATGAGATGCCCTGAAATCAGGGTTCTTGCATCGCGGCAGAAGTGAGTCAACAACGGTAACCTTACTGTTGCCGGTCACCACCCTATCGCCCGTAAATCACGACCAAGTCTCTGTTCCCAAACCGCGACTTCGCTGTCGGTCAGACGCGTCAGCTTGCTATCGACATCGGATGGCGCGCGGGACGGCGCCTGCCCTTCCGCTTTGCGCACAAAAACGAAATTGCCCCGTTTGATACGGCGCAATTGCTCGTCGATCCTGCCCCATAATGTGCCGGTGTCCGGCATGCGGGTCTGGTTCTCGCGCGGCAGAGTTTGGGGCAAACCCTGTTCTGGAATGTCCAGAAATGCAGCGATCCGCGCCCGTTCGGACATGAAATCGGCCACCATATCCTCGAACAACAGGATCAGTATATTGTCCTGACCGAACAGACGTTCAAACGGTTCGATCTGGTCGGCAAACAGGCTGTTGGTCAGATAGCGGAAATTCCACAGCACATCATCATATTGGCGCACATAGGGGCCGGCGACGACTTGGCGGGCAGCCGCGGCAACTTCGACATTGGCCCGTTCAGCCTGAACCGCGGACACGGGATCGTCGGGCAGGGAGAGGAAGGCCTCCTGTGCGGTGCGGCGTTCATGCCCCCGCTTGAGCATGTGGAGAAAGCCGGAATAGGCGCGCTTGCGCGGGCTTCGCAGGGCGAAGATGAATTTTGTGTCGGGGCCCAGCATGCGGTAAATCCGCTCAGCTATGGCCGGGTCCGCCATATAGGTGGTCGTGCCGTCCACAACGACCGGCGCATCGTCGGGAACGCCGCGGAAACAGCGACTGAAGCTTGCAAGCCGCTGTTCGTTGACGGCGCGCGAGAAGAAGTTGGGTTCCTTGGGATTGGAAAGATAGCAATCGGGATGCTGCTCCAGCGCTGCGCACAAGGATGTCGTGCCTGATTTCTGCGAGCCAGCCACGATAAGATTGGGAACGGTCATGAGAGCAGCCATATTCAACTTTGCACCTGGCGCGGGCGCGTCCGATAGGACGCAATGCCCAGCGTCAGGAAGCAATAGGTCACAAAGAACCAGCTAAGGTCGGAATGTGTCAGAATGTTGGAATCGGTGATGCTATATATGGAATAATATGCCCATACGCCGATGTGGAACAGGTTGGCGGGATCACGGGTCTGCCGGATGTTGCGCAGACTGCGCGCCAGAAGGATGAACCAGGCGAACAGGAAACAAACCAGCCCCACCATTCCCAGCTCCAGCCACATGTCGAGATAGCCGTTATGGCCGTTCGCCGTCATCGCCATGGTCGCTGAACCTTCCGACCAATGCGCATGGAAGTCACGCAGATTGGCCGTCAGCTTGTCGACCCAGAAGGTCTTGTATCCGGCCCCCATCATTGGGCGATTGATGCCGATGGCATAAGCATAATCCCACAGACGCGTACGGCCCGACAGAGTCAGGTCGCGCCCCAGCAGCGTCAGCAATCCGATCATCAGCGATGGCAGCACGACGATGGTGCCGAACAGGGCAAAGGCCGACAGTCCTGCGCGCAACTGCAAGGTGAGGCGCCGCTGCCATCCTTCGGGCATCACGACAAAGCGCGTAAGCCACATGGCGCCGAGCCCGCCGACAAAGCCGATCAAGGGCGTACGGGAGTTGGAGAAAAAGAGCATCACCAGACTGACCAGCACGACCGCCGCCCATCGACGGCGGGTGGAACCCTTTGTCGCGAAGGCCTGTGTCGCGAAAACCAGCATGGAAAAGGCCAGTACCGGGCCGAAATAATTCTTGCCTGGGTAGATCCCGCGGATCGACCCGCTTTCAGCATATTTGCCGACGAAATTGAACCCTACGCCGGGAATCGCGAGCGAAATCACGTTGATGACCAGCACTGCAAAGCAGATCTTCGCCATGATCGGCAGCCATTGTTCGTGCCGTTGCTGCATTGCGACGAACAACACGGCCTGACTGAAGAGGATAAGGGCGAAAAAGCGGCGGACGGCCGCATCGGGCTGAACGGACCACATAATCGAAGCGCCCGCCCACACGAGCAACAGCAATAGTGGCCAGGCCGGGCGAAGATAGCGCAGCACTTCGCCAAAGCGTGCGATCATGATGAACAGGGCGGGGCCATAGACCGCGATGCTGAGCAGCTGGATGATCGCTGACCCTTCCTCGCGCTGTTCGATCGCGCCTGCCCAATTGCCCGCGAGCGCGGACAGCAGCGCTGGATAGAGCAGGATATAGACGACTATCCCGATGGCATAGCGCAGTTCCAGATTGCTATGCGCACGCGTGCCGCCGGCCATGGCGGGCCGTCGTGCGGAGTTTGCCGAAAGCATTTGCGTCATCAGCGTCGGTCGCCTTGTTGCAGGACAGCATTGTCTGTCCAAGAAGCGTCCGGCTTTGTCCAGTGCATAAACCATTTGCCAGTTTCAGAGTTTGCATTTGCCTGCCGCATGATCTCGACGGCTTATCGCTTCGATCGATGTGCCAAGGAGCCATTTCGAGACAGGCCGTTAAGCGTCAGGCGTCTTTCGCCCGACTTCCGCCTCTGCTTGCGAGAGGCCTCGCGGTGGGGTACAGAGTCTCGCCTGCCGACTAGGGTGGCGTTTTCATGTCAGGATATGCGCCATATGACGTTGCCGCCGGCCAGCATCGATCTGCTTTGCACGTTTTTCAATGCTGCCGCCACGCTGGAGCCCACTCTGGCATCCCTGTCGTCCCAGACACTGGCTGATGCCCGCTTCATTCTGGTGGATGACGGGAGCACGGACGACAGCGCGGCCATCGCGCGGGCATTTTGCGACAAGGATGGCCGGTTTGCATTGTTCGCTAATGCTGATCGGGGGCGTGGCAAGGCGCTCAACTTCGCATTGTCGCAAGGGAGCGCGCCGCTCGTGGCAATTCTCGACGCGGATGATCTGGCGCATCCGACCTGGCTGGAAACGGCGTGCGCTGTCATGGATGACCGGCCGGATGTCGCCGCGATCAGTTTTGAACGGTTGATGATAGGCCCTGGCGAGACTGCCGACTGGACACGCATTCAGCCCCAGGCAACGGCGCTGACCGATGTGACCCACCGGTTGGGCCGCAAGAACCAGCTTTCCCATTCAGGTTCATGCATCCGGCGCGACGCCATGCAGGCGGTGGGCAATTATGCCCTCAATCGTCGGAGCCATTTCGATTATGATCTTTGGGTACGTCTTGGCGCGGCGGGCTTTCGGCTTGCCCGGTGTGCGCCGGTGCGGATTGCCAAACGCTATCATTTCGGACAGAAATTCGCCTGGTCGCCGGGCTATTTCCTCTCCACCTTCGAGGTGCAAAGGCGAGCGATCCGTTCCCTGAGCGATCGTCCAGCCACGGACTGGCTGTTTGCGCTGCGCGATCTGGCCCGAAACTTTGCCAAATATCCGCTACAGCAATGGGCCGTGCGGCGAAGGGGCAACTGAGTATTGCAGTTGCGATAGCGTGCGTTTTGATTTCTATGGTGTGAGCCCGGCAGTCCTGATCCTGCGGTAGCGCTCAATAGGCGTTTTTGTGCACGACCACGCCAAAGGTTGCGAGCAGGATGCTGATATCCCGAAAAATCGACCAGTTGCGCAGATATTCAAGATCGTACCGCAGGCGTTCGGTCAGGTCGCGATGGGTTTCGGTCGCGCCTCGGAACCCCCGGATTTGAGCCAGTCCGGTAATGCCGGGTTTGGTCGAATGACGCAGCCAATAGCGCGTATCGACTTTCCAGAACAGGTCATTGCCGGCCTTCGAACCAAGAGCATGCGGCCGTGGCCCCACCAGCGACATGTCGCCACGCAACACGTTAAAAAGCTGAGGCAATTCGTCGATGGACGTAGCCCGAATGATCCGTCCGACGCGCGTGATCCGCTTGTCGTCGCGCGATGCCGATTTGCTGCCGGTAGCGTCGGCCAGATCGTCCCGCATGCTGCGGAACTTGTAGACATAGAATAGCCGGTTGCCTCTGCCCATGCGCAGCTGCTTGAACAGTACCGGCCCCTTGCTGTCCAGCTTGATGCAGATGGCGGTGATGGCCAGCAAGGGAGCGAGGAACAGGCACACGGAGCAGGTCACTGCCAGATCGAAAACCCGCTTCAATGCACGGCTTCGCAAATCGAGCGGGCCTGTGGAAACACGGATAGACGCCGATTCCAGCCTCAATTTGGCATGATCGGAAATGACGGGTTGCAGTTCGGGGATCAGCAGGCTGCCGATGCAGCCTACCCCTTGCAGGAAAAGGGACCAGTTTTCACGTTCGTGGACCGGACAATCGACAAGGACACGGTCATATTCGCGGATCTTGCTGCTCAGTGCATGCAGGACGGCGGGATCGTGCAGATCGATCTTCAAACCGAGATCAGCGCAAAGGACGATATCATAACCTTCCATTTCGCGCGGTTCCACGCCGTCCACGATGAATAATTTCCGTAAAAGTCGATTGCCGACGATGCGGTGGATGAGGAGGAAGAAAGGAAGGCGAATCAAAAGCAGCAGCGTGAACGCCGTGATCGTGCCCGTGAACAGTACCAGCCGGGACATGGTATCGACATGTTTCGACGCGAAAAAGCCCAAAACGGCAATCGACAGGGCCCACATCATGGCCATGGCCGCGCGCCTTACCGATGTGGTGAGCGATTGCATGGAATCGAGCGTGTAAAGTCGACCGTAAAAGGCGATGACCATGAATACGGATACCAGGACGATAATCCAGTTCCGGCTCTCCCCCACGGGCAGGTGGCCGAAACGCATCAGGCTGGCAAAAGAAAAACTGCCGATCAGGATCAGCACGTCGAGCGCCCATTGCAGCCCATAGATGCCGACACGAATTAGACTGCCATCCCTACGGGACTTCTCAGCCGAAGTACTAGTTCCCGCGGCTATATACACGGCTACCCCTTAATACCTGCTCGACGCGGGCATCTTAATACCCCAACATTACCGGATGCCTTATGCCAGGCAATGAGTTTATGCCGTCTAATGTTTCATTTTGAAACCGTGAAGCAATAATGGGACAGGTACGCAATACGCGCGCGCCAGTCGGGTGCGTTCACGCCTTGGACCGTTGTTGCACATTATAGTCACGATTAGGCGCTGGGGCAAAGACCCCGTGCACATTTGCACACAGGGTCTGCCAATATCTCCTGTCGAGGCGTCTGGTCGGGACTGCAAAGCCCAAAGCGACCATAGGCCTGGCGATCAGAAGAAGCGTTCGGGAATACGGATTGTGTCGCCAGGCAGCACGGGCGTATCCGCAGCAAGCGGTACGGATTCCTCGCTCGACTTGTCGCCATGCCGCACGAACACCCGCTTCTGGTCCGCGCGATAGGTATAGCCCTGCGCGATGGCGACGGCGCTGAGCACGGTCAGACCCGTGGCGAAGGGATATTGGCCCGGCTGCTTGACCTCCCCCAATATATAGAAGGGCCGATACTGGCTGATATCGATATTTACGCGCGGATTATTGATGAAACCGGCTGCATAGCGCTTCGTGATTTCCGCTTCTGCTTCACGGGGAGTCATGCCGTCGACCTTGACCAGCCCGATCAGCGGCAGCGATGCTTCGCCTTCGGTATTCACCGAATATTCCTGACCGGACAAAGCGGGTTCGTTAAATACGTTCAGACGGAACTTGTCGCCAGCCCCGATCCGGTATGTCGTCGTCGCGGCCACTGATCCGGGCGCCGCCGCGGGCAGCGGGCCACTGGTGGTGCATCCGGTCGTCAGTACCGAACTCATCATGATTGTCGCCACAATCCAGGCTTTAGAGCGCATAGCAAACCCCCAATTTCACAATTTTCCCTCGAATCGCCGAGGCAAATAAGCGGAATAACGGTCTTTATTGACCTTGCCATGGCGGTGTGACAAGCAACATCGACATATGCTGATGGGCACGGGAAGCGATGAAGTCACTACATTTATCCGACTCGCCTGAACCTGTCGCGCCCGTCATCATTGCCGACATTCCGGTTTCGCCCTTGTCCACTCGGCAATGGGTGCAACTGATGCTCGATGACTGCCGTGAGGCGCGCGAGGGACGTGCGACAACCCGTTACCACGCCGCGATCAATGGCAATGTCATTTCCGCATATGCGCGTAACCGCGTATTTCGGGACGCCTATCGCCACGCTGACGCGGTGGCGGCTGACGGCGTTCCTGTATTGTGGGCGGCCAGGCTGATCGCCGGCCGGGAAATTCCCGATCGCGCGGCGACGACCGACTTGTTCCATGATCTTGCCGCAGCGGCACAGGATCATGGCTACAGCATGTATTTCCTTGGCGCGACGGACGAAGAAAATGGCCGGGCCGTTGCGCGGGTTCGCCAGCTTTACCCGCGCCTTGTAATCGCTGGCGCGCGCAACGGTTATTTTTCCGCCGAAGAAGAAGATGCCGTGGTCCAGCAAATCCTCGATGCTCGACCGGATATTTTGTGGGTCGCTCTTGGGATGCCCAGGGAAGATGTTTTCGTCGCGCGCAACCTGCATCGCTTCGGCGGTATCGCCTGGGTCAAGACATGCGGTGGGCTGTTCAACTTCCTGTCCGCCAGTCGTCCGCGCGCGCCGATGTGGATGCAGCGGGCGGGCCTTGAATGGCTGTATCGCATGGCGTTGGAGCCGCGCCGGTTGTTCTGGCGCTATTTGACCACCAACCTGGACGCCATCTGGCAGATCCTGCGCAAGACGCCACGCCGCCAGGGATAGGCGGTAGCAGCCGTGCTCCCATTATCGGCAGCAGTCCGCTCTGCGCGCGCCCTGCCGATGTTGATCGCAAGCTTCAGCCGGTTACGATAGCCCTGAACAAGCTGGACCATGATCATGCGAGCGGTTTCGGCGGCACTGGGCAGGCGCGCTGAACGACCAAAGGAAAGTTGATAGCCAAGATAGGTGATGAGCGGGCCGACATGCGCCTCGAATATCTCGACCTGCCGCTGGCTCAATTCCTGCTGCCAGGCATCGATTCGTTGGGGGGCAAGCGCCTGGCCGACCAGGTGATGTTGTTTGCGGGTTGATGGCGGCACATGATAGCCGCGCGCCGCAATCATCGCTTCGTCAAAAGGCAATTCCAGCGTTGCGCAAATGCGGCGCAATTCCTCGTCCGGCTGGGCGAGCAGATCCTCATATCGCACGCGCGCCCAACGGTTGGGCGCCAGGCAGTCGCGAAGCGCCATGCCCATGGCCACCCGTTGAGACCAGAAATGGGCCGCGCTGGAAATGCTGTTTGGTCCCCAGTCAACCTTGAGCAGCGAATTGGCTACGGCTCGTCCATCCCGAACGATATGGACGAATCGCGCGTCCGGACATGCCTCCGCCAAAGCCCGCATATGCCGCACATTGCCCGGCTGATGCTCCACCCAATAATCTATATCCATGCGCCCCGATCGGGCACCATAGGTCCGCACCAGCCAATTCACCGCGTCCATGAATGTGCCGTATCCGGCGGGGCGCTGGTCGCCGATGGAAAAATTCCACAGCTTGAAGCGCGGATGGGCCGTGATCGCGTCGATCGCCCGTCCCAACTCCATGATCTGGCGAGGATCATGAGGCATCAGGTCGGCGACAAATTGCGACTCGGGCGTTGCGATCATGCGATTCCCACTGCCCAGCATGGCCCCTAGCAGGGTAGATCCGCTTCGCTGGCAGCCAACGACGAATATCGGGGTTATTTCTTTCCCGATCGCTGAGGGGATAGCCGTCGCGCCATATTCGCGATGCGTGGAGCAGGGGCTTGCATCGCCTGGCGGGATGTCCTGCGCAGGCCAGGCCGGTTGGGTGCCGGCAGGCGCGGGGGGCGGGGTCTGAATTATCCGCGCCATGTGGGCCACCCGAAATCGGCGCCAAGCATGGCGCGGGTCCGCTCTCGCGATCGGTGCAGGCGCTGGTCTAGCCAGGCGGCCATGGCAGGGGCAGGGGCGGGGTAGCGTCCCTCGTTCAGCTTGCCTTGGTCCTGCGCATGCGCGAAAGGTCGGATCGCCAGAAACGCCGCTATGCGATCGCGCTCTGCTGCCGGATTCTGTTGATATCGCTCCGTGGCGATGAACAGGAGTTGATCGGATCGAAACAGTGCCTGCCACCGGCTGATCTGCACGTCATATTCGCTGCGCGCGCAATAGCTGTAATGTTGGTGCGCGAAGCGCGCCTGCTTGTCGGGGCCGACATGGTCGTGCGGCTTGATGATCCGTTCAGCTTCGGCGGCGAAGGCTGCCTCCGGTTCCAATGTTTCGAAACCGCGCGCGACTTCATGCCAATAATGCGACCATGCACGCGCGCATGGATCACGCAGCATTACGATGATTTTCGCGTCCGGGCAAAAGGCGCTGATGCGTTCGGCGGCTTGGGGATGCATGAAATAATAAGGGGTACAATCCATCGTCATCACCGGCGCGTCCACCCGGCGCATGCGCTCCTCTGCATCCTGTAACGACGGGAAGTGGGCGAGATAATTTTCGAGCGGGCGCATCTTGTGCCTGTCGAACTGATGGATCTCCTTGGCGACTGGCGCGATGATCTGCGGGTGGTTCGTCAGATCCCGGAACAATGATGTCGTGCCTGCCTTTTGTGCGCCGATTATGAAGATATGGGGCGACATGCGGTCACCGCGCCGAACGGCCAGTAGCGCCTGGAGTCGCGCAGTGGCAATGAACGAACGGGGACGATAAAGAATCCGCCTGCGCAGGGTCTGTTCGGTAGGCATGTCCATCAGACTATTTCGCCCCTCCCGTTCCATTCAGGTTTTGACTCGCATGGAATATTCTTCTTCTACAACCAATCGCATTTTCTTCCCACATCATTAACCATTTGATGTTAGGGGGCTGCTTCAAAATTGGATTCGCCAGATGACTGCATCTCCTCCATCCGCCGATCAAAGCGCAGACATTGATCCGGCCGTGGTCGAATATGCGGTGACCCGTCGTTGGGGCAAGCCGTCGGCGCGCCAGACGGTCGCGATCCTGTTATGCGGGCTGATCCTGGCCGCGGGCCTGTCATTGGCGGTTCATTTTGTCGACGCGCTCACAGCGGTCCCGTCGCAGCCCGATTATGGCGTGCCCCCCAATTATGATCCGCGATCGCACATGGCGACCGGCCGATCGGCGACTGGCGTGGAACCGCCGCCCCTGATCTTCAAGCCGTTGGCCGCGCCCGATGCGCGTGCGATCAACGCTGCGCAGCCCTTTTCCACGGCGCCCCGGCCTCCCGCGCCTCCGTTCATCTATTCGGGGTCGGCGGACAATTGGCGGCGGGCGCAGGAATGTCTGGCGAGCGCGGCTTATTATGAAGCCGGTGACGATCCGGTTGGCCAGCGCGCGGTGGCACAGGTCGTGGTGAACCGCGTGCGCCACCCGGCCTTTCCCAAAAGCGTGTGCGGCGTCGTGTTTCAGGGCAGCGAGCGCGCCATTGGTTGCCAGTTCACCTTTACCTGCGACGGCTCGATCGCGCGGCGCCGCCCCAGCGCATCAGCCTGGTCGCGCGCGTTGATCGCCGCGAAGGCCGCGTTGAACGGTTATGTGTTCGGGGCTGTCAGCACCGCAACCCATTATCACACCGACTATGTCGTGCCTTACTGGTCCGCGCAGATGGACAAGCTGGTGATGGTGCGCGGGCATATATTTTTCCGCTGGTCCCATGCAGGGATGCTGCGCAGGGTCAGCATGTCGGATGAACCCGTAATAGCGTCGATCGCCAGCCTGTCGGGCGATCAGAAAAAGGAAGATGGCCCGTCCTCCATCCTGTCCTACGACCTTGCCAAAATGGGCGACTGGCGCGATCGTTCGTCGGTGGCAAACGGCGCCGATCGCAAGGATGCCGGGGCGGACGTTCCTGCATGGATATTGAAGGGCAGCCGACTGCATGACGCCGCACCCGCTGCCGGCGCGTATATGTTGTCGCTGGAACCCGGCGCATTTGCGGGTTCCTATGCCGTCACCGCCTATCGCATGTGCCGCGACAAGCCGGAATGTACCGTGATCGGCTGGCTCAACCCCGGTGACCTGCCATCCGGTTCGGTCATATCCGCCGCTGCGGCACGGACCATGTCGTTCTTCTATCGGGTGGATGGTGATCGGCGCAAGGAAACCGTTCTTTTCGACTGCGCCGTGATCGACCGGCCTGATCCGCGGCAGTGCCTGCCTGACAACCGCATGGGGCTTTTGCCCAAATAGGCCGGTCGCGTCTGGCGGCATGCGGACGCAAACATGCTTTGCGAACCATTAACCTTATTCTGGCAGGGCTGTGCGCAAGCAGCATGCCTGCTGCGGGGTGGAATGTGGGGCAAGGCAATGATGGGACGGCGAAGCAATTTTTTCCCGCTGGCAGCGATAATCGCGGTTGCCATGGTGGGGACGCCAGCGTCGGCCGAAACGCTGATGGAAGCATTGGCACTGGCGTACAAGGACAACCCTTCCATCACTGCGGCCCGGGCCGACCAGCGCGCCGTTGACGAGAGTGTCGCCATCCAGCGGTCCAGCGGCCTTCCCTTCGCGGACAGCAGCATCAGCTATTCCAACAATATCTATCGCCAGTTTCCCCAGATTTCTGCGGGTGAAGCGCTAAGCATGAACGCGCAGGTGGTTTTGCCGCTCTATAATGGTGGCTCCGTCCGCAATGCCGTGAACGCCGCTAAATTGCGGGTCGAATCCGGCCAGTTTTCGCTGCGCAGCGTCGAGGCGAATCTGTTCCAGTCCATTGTCGCGACTTACATGAACGTGTTGCGCGATAGTGCGATCGTCGAATTGAACCGCCAGAATGTCCGCGCGCTGGACATCAACCTCAGCGCTGGTCAGGAACGGTTCGAGGTTGGCGATCTGACCCGGACCGACGTGGCCCAGTCCCGCTCCCGCCTGGCGTTGGCGCGCTCCAGCCTGCAAAGCGCCCAGGCGCAACTCATCGCGTCGAAGGAAAATTACATCGCCCTTGTCGGCAAGCCGCCGCAAAATCTTGAAGTGCCCCCCGCGCTGCCCGGCTTGCCTGAAAGTGCAGAAGCGGCCGTGGCGCTGGCGCTGGCAAACAATCCTGCCTTGCTTGCGGCCAACAAGGCTCGCGACGCGACGCGATATGACGTGAAATCCGCCAATGGCCAGATCATGCCGCGGGTCAGCGCCTTCATCAATGGATCGCAGACGGACTATCTGGGGTCCACCGTCGTCAATCAGGGCGGCATAGTGAATGTCCGCAATGACAAAGCGGCATCGGCAGGGGCGACTATTTCCATTCCCCTGTATCAGGGTGGGCGCCCCGGCGCGCAGCAGCGCCAGGCCGTCGCACGCGAATCGAGCGCGATCGAGCAGGCGACCGCGACCGAACGCGCCGTCATCGCACAAACCCGCGCCTCTTATGCGCTTTGGCGCGCTGCACTCGAAACGATCACCTCCGCGGAAGAGGCGGTCAAGTCGGCTGAACTGGCGCTTGATGGCGTGAAGGTTGAAAACTCCGCAGGGTCGCGAACCATCCTCGACATTCTCAACGCGGAGCAGGAATTGCTCAACACGCAAGTCCAATTGGTGAGTGCGCGCCGCGACGCCTATGTGTCGGCCTTCACGCTTCTGGCCAATATGGGCCGGGCCGAAGCGCGCGACCTGGGCATCGATCGGCCCTATTATGATCCCAGGGATAATTATGCGCGCAGCACGGGCAAATTTCTGGATTTTGACTTTGCGCCCCAACCCAAGCCGATCAGTTCCAGCACGGCTGACACACCGCCACAGCAGCCAGCCACCATACTGATCCCCGGATTTTCCGGCTTTTGACGATTGGTGCGCGCTGCACGGCGCGCCATGGTTACGAGCGGTTAACCCTCTTTGGCTATCATTCTCGTTCGCAGATGATGCTGTATCGACAGGAGGCAGGGATGGAAGCAACATCAGCCGGGCAGATCGCCGCCATCGTTCGGGCGGAAGCGGGCAAGATGCGCGCGGCGATCGACGGAGCCAGCGACGGTGCCCAGGTGAGCCTGCGCGTGAGCGACTTTGCAAAGCTGGCGCAGATGATGGAACGGCTCGCCGACAGCGTCACCGTCCGCGCGGACGGTTCGCTGGGCGGATCGCGTCATTGGATCCCACTGGACAAGTTTGAACGCCTGCGTGCAGAGGCAACGCATTGGCAAGCCGAGTGCGAGAAATTGCGCCGAGAGGCTCAGATCGACAGCTTGCTTCGTCTGTAGCCAGTCAGGGCAGCAGGAGCATCAGCCCCGCGATAAAAGCTGCCCAGAACGCCACGATCATCGCCACGATAGCGGCGAAAATCGCATAGTTGCGGAACACTTTCCATGGCTTGAGCCGCCTGGCGCGCGGACGCGACGTACCGCGCCAGGGGACAAAAACAGCCTCCACATCGACGATTGACTCCATGTACATGGCTCATCTCCTTAAATCTCTACTTAAAGAATAGAGATTTGAAATGCGAGATAGATTCTGCCAAGGCCCGGTAAAGCCGCGATTTCACCTGTGTGGCCGCAAGCGTGGCGAAATGGCGAGCGCCGCGCGCCGTCATTTCGCCATCGCGGTGCGCGTCAATAAGCGGCCAGGGGTGCGGGCAGCGCATCCGCCCACGCCTTGATCACCGCCGCTTCCTTGGCCTGCCCCGTCTGGCGGGAATGCAGCCCATCTGAACTGTCATTGGCAAAGTCGGCCCAGCGATCGGTCTGTGTGGGGTCTTCGACTGCCGCTGAAATATCGACAAGCCCCGACAGCCCATAGACCGCAAAGTTGGTCCTGATCTCGTTGTTAAACGCCTGACGCCCGTCATTTGCGCTGTTGGCGTATAGCCCGACCGGAATATTGGACCCGTTGGTGGAGGGGGCCATCGTCGTCCACCATATCCGCACCTGCGGATTGATCGCCTTCGCCTTTGCGACAAGGGCCGCGATGTCCCCCAATATCTGGCTGGCCGTGCGTCCGTTGCTCATGTCGTTGACGGACCAGTTGCATAATATGTCGCTGACATAGGCAATGATCCCGATCCGCAAAACCGGCTTGGCGAAGTCGCCCGCGACGAAATCCTGGATCTTGGACCCCGACCGTGCCTGCATCGCGTGCGGAATGCCCGCCTGTTCCAGCGCCATGCGTGGCGGCCCGCCCGCCGTCCCGGTGCCGGGCCCGGCATTACCCGATACGCCATAGAAACGACTGTCGCCGCCAACCAGCACAGTGGGACCATGATCTTTGGCCAGGCCGATCAGTACCCCCGGTGCACCATCGATCTGGGCCCTTGCTCCGCCATCTGCCGGAAGTGCGCCAGTTTGCATCAACCGATCTACGCCGATCGTGGTGCCCCTCTGATCTTCTCCCTCAGGCGTACCAGGCCCGGTCATGGGAAAGTTGGCGCGGGTGTCACCGACCAGATTGTCCTTCATCGATCGATGCCAGACCATGGCACCGGGCGGGAATTCGGACAGGCCGAGCGCGCCGGGCAGGAGATCGTCGGACCATAGCAGCGCTCCGCCGGGGATCGTACCGATAGCGCTGCCGGACCAGGTTACCCGCCCGACCGCCGGGCCGATTTCCAACGCCCTTTGTATCGATTGCGGGCTGACTGCCGTTTCGGCCTGGTCGGACCCGATGATGAATGCCGCATCGGCGTAGCGCAACGCGGTCATGTGCGCGTTGGACAGCATGTCCCTTATGCGCCCGCTGGTCCGCGCCGAATTGGACGTTGATACATTGCCGATGCCATAGGCGCTTTCACCGGCACGGACGGTGGCAAGGCGCCATAGCGCCTCCGGGCGCGCCGTTGCCGGACCGCGCGCGCCACGGCCAAAGCCATATCCGAGCCGGGTCATCAGGCAAGCGCCACGATATTGGCGGCTGTCGTGCCCGTCGCGCGGACGTAACGGGCGCGAACATCCAGCACCTGTCCGTCGGCGACATTGAGGAAGCTGACGTCAGCGGTGCCATCGACGCCCCGCAATATGACCGTGCCGCCAGTGCCGATGTACAGCGCTTTGGGCACGACGGGCAGAGCGTCACTGTCATGGGGAACGACGGCGTAGGGCGCCCGCGCCGATGCAATCGGATTGTCGATGAAGCTGGTATAGGGATCGGTCATTTTGCGCCTCCTGCGTGAAGAGGCGACTCACATATGCCGAGCCATGGGCTGTAGGACAGCAAATAGGATCGGCAGCCGAAAAATTTTATCCTATTTGGTTCATTGAGTTGGCATTTTCTGGTCGCATGGTCGGGCTGGCTCGCTTGGCGTCACCGCGTCGGCGCGCCCGTTTTTCCTCGATGGCGATGACTTCGAACAATTCGTTGGGGTAGCGGCGTGCGCGCTGGCGCAAAATATCTATGCCCGACGACAGATATATCGCGACGATGAGGATCATCATCGCGGACATGTCCCCCAATCCGGCAATGTCCCCGGTGGCGATCCGTGCGCCACCCGCCACGATGACCAGGATCAGCGTCGCGGCCAGCAGATCGGACCGACGCGAACGGGGAAACGCCACGAGCAGCGCCGGGAACAGGACCGCAACCGCCGTGAGCGACAGCCAGGATATGGCGGAAGGCGACAAATGAACCCTGTCCGTCGCAAGCATGACCCCAGCGGCCAGAAGGGCCAGCGTCATCAGTCCAAGCGCATAGCGCGTGGCCAGGATGAGGGATTTTGGATTGGGGAACATGCTGTTACCTTGTCGCCGTGTCTTGGTACCAAAAACGGCATAGGCCCGCCTCCCTTAAACCCGAATCATTCGTTAGGGTTAACTGGCGGAAAACCACGAATTTGCCTCGCAGGACGCCTGTGCCCCGCTTCATGGTCACATGTTGAATGGATAATGGCCGAATTGATCGGCCAACGGAGGGAGCAGAGAGCCATTTACAAGCGCGTCAAGGCCAAGTTGCGCCTTCCCAAGCACAAGCCAATCGTGCATGTCCGACCAGTCGTCCGTCACTGAGCGGGCAAGGGGGACGCGTATTGATGATCGATTGGGTGCACAGCCTGGCTGGCCTGCTCGTGGGCTTGCTCGTTGGAATAACCGGCGTGGGCGGTGGGTCGCTGATGGCACCCATCCTCATCCTGCTGGTTGGAATCGTGCCAGTCACTGCCGTCGGGACCGACCTGTGGTTCGCGGCGATCACCAAGACCGTCGGGGGCGTCGTCCATCATCATTTCGGGAAGCCCGACTGGACCGTGGTGCGTCGCCTGTTGATGGGCAGCCTTCCGGCATCCGTCCTGACGATCGCACTATTGTCCAAACTGCCCCGCAGTTCCTTCCAGAGTGATCTTATCCTTTCGGCGCTCGGCGTCTTGCTGATCATGACGGCGATCGCCACGCTTTCGCGTCGGCAAATCCATGATTATGCCCGCGATATGCAGGAGGACACGGCGCAACGCTTCCGGCGTATGCAATTGCCGCTGACGGTGCTGGCCGGATTCATCCTGGGCGTGCTCGTCACGCTGACGTCGGTGGGGGCGGGCGCACTGGGGGCGACCATGCTGATCGCGCTCTATCCCATGCGGATGAAGGCGGCGCGCCTCGTGGGCACTGATATTATCCACGCTGTGCCGCTGACGGCTGTGGCGGGGCTTGGCCACCTGTGGATCGGCAATGTCGACTTTGCGTTGCTGGGGTCGCTGCTGGTCGGATCGATACCGGGCATCATCGTCGGATCGCTGTTGTCGTCCAAACTGCCCGACCGTCTGGTCCGGTCGGTGCTGGCGCTGGTGCTGATGCTGGTCGGCATAAAGCTGCTGGTAGGCTAGTCACTTATGCACGTCGCGACATTTCTTCAGGACCTTGCCGGCGGCGGGGCCGAGCGCGTGGCCGTCCTGCTGATGAACGGACTGGTGGCGCGCGGCGAACGGGTTACGCTGATCCTGGCACGGCGGGAAGGCCCCTATCTGGACGATCTCGATCCGGCGATCGAACTGGTCGATCTTGGCAATCGCCGTTCCATTTCCAGCATTCGCCCGCTTGCCCGCTGGCTGCGTTCGGCACGGCCGGATATTCTCGTCAGCCATCTCACCCATGTTAATGTCGCCGCTGCGCTGGCCAACCGGATCGCACGGGCGGGCATCCCGCATGTGGCGGTCGAACATAATCAGATGGGGCAGAATTACGCGCTGCTGACCAACCGCTCGGTCAAGGCGGCCTATCGTCTGGCGCGATTCGTCTATCCGGGCATTTCGCGGGTCGTAAGCGTCTCTCAGGGCGTCGAATCGGCTGTCCTGGCCTTTACGCGCGGGCACCCGCACAATCATCAGGTCATCCACAATCCTGTCGTCACTGACGGGCTGGTGGCGCTTTCGGGCGAAGCGCCGGAACATCGCTGGTTGACCGACGGGGCGGGCATACCCGTTCTGTTGGGTTGCGGGCGACTGCATCACCAGAAGGGCTTCGATGTCCTGATCAGCGCTGTGCGCAAGGTGCTGGATGAACGCCCCGTCCGGTTGGTCATTCTGGGCGAAGGCCCGCTGCGTCCGCAATTGGAGGCGCAGCTCAAATCCTTGAACCTGGACGATCATGTCGATCTGGCAGGTTTCAGCCGCAACCCATTTGCAATGATGCGCGCTGCCGATGCCTTCATATTGTCGTCGCGTTGGGAAGGCTTGCCGACCGTATTGATCGAAGCACTTGCCTGCGGGGCCAATATCGTTGCGACCGATTGCCCCAGCGGCCCGCTCGAAGTGCTGGAAGGCGGCAGGTTCGGACGGCTCGTTCCTGTCGATGACAGCGACGCCTTGGCCAAGGCCATAGGCGCTTCGCTGGATATGCCGCTCGACAGGGTATCGGCCAAAGCGCGCGCAGCCGATTTCACGCTGGATCGCGCGGTCGACAATTATATGGCGCTGTTTGCCCATTTGCGGTCACGGGGCGGAACGTCAGCGCTCTGATGGGGTGAACACCGGCGGGGCTGCGCGTCGCTGCCCAGGTCGATCGCCATTCCACCATGCTTGCCGACCGACAGCCAGCCTGCTTTCTGCCGCTTGTCGTTCAATCCTCAACGGTATCTTTACGATTTCTTAGGCGAATGGGTCCAAATTGCCGTCCCCGGCTATGGAGCCCGCCAATGTCAGTTCGAGCGACCCTGTACAGCGATAATCGTGGCGCGCAGCGAATGCAGCTGGACCGCGCTTCGACCTTGCGCGATGGTGAAGATACGCCGTTCGACGTGCAGATCGAGGATATCTCGCTCACCGGCTTTCGCATGCAATTGCCTTTCGAGATTTTGCCCGATCAGGCGACGACCATCGGCGTGCCGGGCGTCGGTATCAGGGCGGTGCGGATCGTCCGTGTCGAAGGAACGATCGCTGGCTGCGCCTTCGTGCAGCCGCTCAATCGCGCGGAGCTCGACACGATTCTCCGCTTCGACAGTTCCGTCGTCCAGGAAAACTTCAAATATCAGGCTGCTCCCGCGAATATCGCGGAAAAGGATGGTTCTGAACTGTCCGCAGACACAGCGAGTCTCAGCCCACCGCAAAAACTGGCGATAGTCGCTGGTGCAGCCTTGACCATCTGGCTGCTGATTCTGGCAGCCATGTTTCTCATTTAGGGCAGCGTCCGCTCCCCGATACGATTATCGCTGCTGAACATGGACTCCCGCGCGATAGCGCCTGGGAGATTCTCGTGCGCCCTTCCGCCGGACGGCCGCACTTTTTCAAAATTTTGGTCGGGACGAGAGGATTCGAACCTCCGACCCCCACACCCCCAGTGTGATGCGCTACCAGGCTGCGCTACGTCCCGACCGGAGGGCGGCTCTTAGAAGCACATTCGCCAAGTTGCAAGGGATTCGATGCTGCTCTTTTGCGGCTGTTGCGTATCGGCCTAATCATATTGCCTCCCCGCCTGCATCTGTGGTAGCCGCCGCGGCTTGATCCGTGGGCGCTATGTGCGTCCTGCGGCCGACAGAAACCAAGGCGCGACCTGCTTCAGGAAAGTCCCACCCATGTTCATATCGACAGCCTTTGCCCAGACTGCGGGCGGGCCAGCATCCGGCAGCGGCATATTGGTGCAGATGGCGCCGCTGGTCCTGATCTTCGTGGTATTCTATTTCCTGCTGATCCGTCCGCAGCAAAAGCGGATGAAGGCGCACAAGGCCAAGATCGACGCAGTGAAAAAAGGCGATCAGGTGATCACCGGCGGCGGCCTGCTGGGCAAGGTCACGCGCGTTGACGAGATTTACGCCGAAGTCGAAATCGCGCCGGGCATGAAGGTGAAGGCGGTCAAGTCCACCCTCACCGACGTGCTCGACCCGACCACTGCCAAGCCAGCGAACGACTGATCCCACGATGCTGAACTTTTCGCGCTGGGCGGTCTTTGCGATCATCCTGCCGCTGGCGATCGGCGTGCTGTGCGCCGTACCCAGCTTTCTGCCGGATTCGGTCGTCACCCGGCTGCCCGGTTTCATGCAGACGCGGGTCAATCTGGGTCTCGACCTGTCGGGCGGCAGCCATTTGCTGCTAGAAGCCAGCACGCAGGATGTCGCCAAGCAGCGGCTCACCAATATGGAGGAGCAGGTTCGCACCGAATTGCGCCGGGGCGACCCCCGGATCGCGATCGGCGACATCTCCAGCCGCGACGGGAAGCTCAGCTTCATGGTGCGCGATCCGTCGCAGGTGGACGCCGCGGTCGAGCGTATTCGTCCGTTGACGCAGGGCGCGGGCCTTACCGGACAGCGCGATTTCAATGTCGAGGTGGTCAACAGCTCCACCATCGTCATCACCCCGACCGAAGCGGGGATCAACAATGCGGTCAAGAGCGCGATGGAAGTCGCGACCGAAGTGATCCGCAAGCGCATCGACGAGATGGGCACGCGCGAACCCACGATCCAGCAGCAGGGCGACAACCGCATTGTCGTACAGGTGCCCGGCCTGCAGGATCCCAAGGCGCTGAAGGATCTGCTGGGCCAGACCGCGAAGCTGGAATTCAAGCTGGTCGATTTCACCGCCAACCCCGCCGAAGTGGCGCAAGGTCGCGCGCCGGTGGGCAGCGAAGTGCTGCCCTATCCCGACAATCCATCGGGCGTGCCGCTGATCGCGGTCAAGCGGCAGGTGATGGTGTCGGGCGAGGATCTGACCGACGCGACGCAGGGCTATGACCAGAATAACCAGGCGATCGTCAACATTCGCTTCAATGGCTCTGGCGGGCGCAAATTCGGGCAGGTGACGTCGCAGAATGTCAACCGCCCCTTTGCCATCATCCTGGACGGCAAGGTGCTGTCCGCCCCCAATATCAACGAACCGATTTTGGGCGGCAGCGCGCAGATCAGCGGCAATTTCACCGTCGAAAGCGCCAACCAGCTGGCGATCGCGCTGCGGTCGGGCAAGCTGCCGGTGGCGTTGACGGTGGTGGAGGAACGCACCGTCGGGCCGGGGCTGGGCGCTGATTCGATCCGCGCCGGGCTGATCGCGTCGGTCATCGCGGTGGTTGCGGTCGCGCTCTTCATGTTCGTGAGCTATGGCCGCTTTGGCATGTATGCCAATCTGGCGGTCGCCATCAACGTGGCGGTCATATTGGGCGTGATGGGCATGTTGGGCGCGACGCTGACGCTGCCGGGCATTGCGGGCTTCGTGCTGACCATCGGCACGGCGGTGGATGCCAACGTGCTGATTTACGAACGTATCCGCGAAGAAAGGCGACGCGGGCGCAATGTCGTCCAGTCGATCGAACATGGCTACAAGGAAGCGAGCCGCACGATTTTCGAAGCGAATGTGACTCACGCCATCGCCGGCGGCATCATGCTCGCGCTCGGCTCCGGCCCGGTCAAGGGCTTCGCCATCGTGCTGCTGATCGGCATCGCGACCAGCGTGTTCACGGCCGTCACCTTCACCCGCATGATCGTCGCCAACTGGGTGCGCCGCACCCGGCCGACGGACATCACGATATGATCGCGCCACTCCCCCTCCCTGCCCGTCATCCTGACGAAAGTCAGGATCCAGAGCGCCAAGCGCAGCGCTCCGGGCACTGGATCCCGGATCAAGTCCGGGATGACGAAGGAAGCCTGCCATGAAACTTCTGAAACTCGTCCCTGACAATACCAATATCGGTTTCGTTGCGATGCGGAAATGGGCGTTCGCGCTCACCGCCTTGCTGACCGTGCTGGCCCTTGGCGCAACGGCCTATAAAGGCCTCAACATGGGCGTCGACTTTGTCGGCGGGCTGATGATCGAGGCGAAATTTCCTCAGAATGTGGAAACCGACAAGGTCCGCGCGACGATAGGATCGCTGGGTGTGGGCGAAAGCTCGCTCCAGCAGTTTGGCGATCCCAAGACGGTGCAGATCCGCCTGCCGCTGCCTGAACAGGGCGGTGCTGGCGCGGCCAACGCTGTGGTCGAAAAGACACGCAAGGCGATGACCGCGCAATTCCCCGGTGTCACTTTCTCCCGTTATGACACGGTATCGGGCAAGGTATCGGGCGAACTGATCCAGAATGGCGTACTGGCCGTGGTGCTGGCGATCCTGGGCATCGCGGTGTTCAGCTGGTTCCGCTACGAATGGCAGTTCGGCGTCTCCACCTTCGTCGCGATCGTCCATGACGTGTTGATGACGCTGGGCTTTTTCGCCGTGACGCAGCTGGAATTCGACCTCAACATCGTCGCGGCCGTGCTGACGATCGTCGGCTATTCGATCAATGACAAGATGGTGATCGACGACCGTATCCGCGAAAATATGCGCAAATATCGCAAGATGGACATGAAGGCGCTGATTGACCTGTCCGTCAACGAAACCTTGCCGCGTACGGTGATGACGTCGGTGACGATCATGCTGGCGCTGGGCGCGCTGCTGCTGTTTGGCGGTCATGTGCTGCGTGGCTTTACCGCGGCCATGATGCTGGGCATTGTCGTTGGCACCTATTCGTCGGTCTATGTCTCCTCTTCGTTGCTGATTTCGCTGGGGCTGACCCCGATGTCGTCGGAAAAGAAGGCGAGCAAGGCCAACATCGCCGCGCAGGCCGAACGGGTCGGCCCACGGGACGGAGCGCAGCCCTGAGCGGCGAGAAACGCATCGGGATCGAACTGCGCCGCGACGATAGCGGCCAGGGGCCGATCGTCACCGGATTCCAGGGGCGCGGTTTCCGGGTGCGGGACGATGTGTTTCCGACCGGGCTGCTGCTCAGCCCGGTCCGCGCGATGGCGTGGGACGATGCCCCGCCGATCGACGCGCTGACGCTCGCCGCGCTGGGTGATCTGTTCGATGGGGATCCGCGCCCCGAATTTCTGTTGCTGGGCACCGGCGCGGGATTGCGCCAGCCGCCCCGGCCCTTTGTCCGCGCGGTCGAGGCGCTGGGGATCGGCGTAGAGGCAATGGACAGCCGCGCCGCGGCCCGCGCCTGGGGCGTGTTGCGTGCCGAAGAACGTTGGATCGTCGCAGCGCTGCTGCCGCTCTGACCTGTTCGTTCAGGCCGGATGCTTGTCCGCCATATAGGACCAGCTCTGCCGGATCAGCGCCTCCAGAACATCCATGTCGATGCCCGACAGGCGCTTGATGTAGAGACATCCCTTGCCGCGCCGATGCTTGCCCAGTGGCCCGCAATCCTCGTCCGATACGCCCGAAAGATAGAGGACCAGTTCCGCCTTGCGCGGGGAAAAGGCGATACGCGACGCATCCCCCTCGCGCCCGCTGTCATAGCGATAATGATAACGGCCAAAACCGATGATCGACGATCCCCACAGGCGCGGCGGCTCGCCGGACACGGCCTGCATCAGCGTGGCGAGCCTTTCCCCATCTTCCCGCCGTTCGGGCGGTTCGACCGCGGCGAGAAACGCTGCCGCGTCGCTATCGGTCTCGATCGTCTTGTTGCTGTCCCTACCCATGACTTGTCATCCCCGGCTTCGACGCGTAGAGGCTAGCCTGTCATCTGGGGAGTAGCCAGCCGTTCCAGCGCAAATGGAGCGGGCCTTATGTCAACATATTTGGCCGAGAGGTCATGGCATGGGGGACGCGGAACAATCTGCGTAAGGCGAGACCAATGGCATCGGCGCTTTTCTGTCCGGCCGGGCGGGAGGCGACGGTGGCATTGCGTCTATCACTTCCGCCCGGCCCCGGATATTGTCTGATGGAAGCTCTGTTTACCTCCACCGCACTCGTCGCCCTTGCCGAAATGGGCGACAAGACGCAATTGCTGGCGATGTTGCTGGCGACGCGCTTTCGCAAGCCCGTGCCGATCATCTTGGGCATTTTGATCGCGACGATCGCCAATCATTTCCTTGCCGCCCTTCTGGGCCACTCCATCGCGGGCGTGCTGACGCAGGACTGGTTCCGCTATGCCGTGGCATTGAGCTTCATCGCCATGGCCGCATGGACGCTGGTGCCCGACAAGATTGACGAAGATGCGCCGCTCAAGGCGCCGTCGAAGGCGGGCGTGTTCCTGACCACATTGGTCGCCTTCTTCCTGGTGGAAATGGGCGACAAGACGCAGGTGGCGACCATCGCGCTGGGCGCGCGATTCGATAATCTGATCGCGGTGACGACGGGGACGACGCTCGGTATGATGATCGCCAATGTCCCCGCCGTGCTGTTTGGCGAGGCGCTGGCCAGGAAAGTGCCGATGCGCGCGTTGCAGGTTGGCGCCGCGTTGCTGTTCCTGCTGCTGGGCCTGTGGATGATCGCCGATTTGGTCGGCTGGGTCGGGTAAAGCGGTTGTCAGCGCGGCGCGGCTGGGGCAAGGGAATGGGCAGCATATTCCCTCTCGGACGAACGTGGGTCAGGTGATGAAAGACTATCTGGTTACGATATTCGGCGGCGGCGGCTTTGTCGGTCGTCAGGTGGCGCAGGTGCTGCTGGCGCGGGGCGCGCGGGTGCGGATTGCCCAGCGTGATCCCGCCACTGCGCTGCGGGTCAAGCCCCTGGGTGGGCTGGGCCAGGTACAGTTCATCGCCGCCGACATCCGCAACCCGGCCAGCGTGGCGCGGGCCGTGGCAGGCAGCGACATCGTCATCAACCTGGTGGGCATATTGAAGGGCGATTTCGACGCCTTTCACCATCGCGGCGCTGCCAATGTCGCCACGGCGGCGGCGGACGCCGGTGTCAGCGCGCTTGTCCATATGTCGGCGATCGGTGCCGACGCCGATAGCCCGTCTGCCTATGGCCGGTCGAAGGCGGCAGGCGAAGCGGCGGTAAAGGCTGCTTTCCCCCACGCCACCATCATCCGTCCGTCGATCATCTTCGGCGCGGAGGACCAGTTCCTCAACCGCTTCGCGCAGATCGTCGCCATGCTGCCAGTGGTCCCCGTGATCGGCGGCGCGACCAGGTTCCAGCCCGTCTATGTCGCCGATGTCGCGCAGGCTATCGCCAATGCGGCGGAGCTGCCCGGTATCCATGGCGGCCAGACCTACGAGCTGGGCGGGCCGCAGGTGCTGAGCATGAAGGACGTCAACCAGTGGATCGCCAGGGCGACTGGCCGGGACAAGGCGCTGGTCGATGTGCCACATGCGGCCGCGAAGCTGCTAGCGATGCTGCCGGGTGGGCCGATCACCAGCGATCAACTGACGATGCTGGGGCGCGACAATGTCGTGGCGCCGGGGGCCAAGGGGCTGGATGCCCTGGGCGTCGTCGCCACGCCGATGGCGGGGGTCGCGGACAAATGGATGGTCCGTTACCGCAAGCATGGTCGCTTCGCCGGTCGGGTGAGCGCCTAAGGGCATTGCTCCGCCGTGACGCGGGGCTATCAGCTGTAAGACAATCTTCTCCCTCATCGTCATGCTGAAGCATGTTCAGCATGACGTTCGGGGTGACGGGATGATTATCGGAGGACGATCCCAATCATGGACCTGCATTATCTGACCGTCATCCTGCTGGGTATTGTCGAAGGGCTGACCGAATTTCTGCCGGTATCCTCGACCGGGCACCTCATATTGGCCAGCGAATTGCTGGGCTATGATGCATCGACCTGGGCGATGTTCAACGTCGTCATCCAGCTTGGCGCCATTCTGGCGGTCGTTGTGCTCTACTGGCGCACTTTCTGGGCGGTCGGCATGGGGCTTTTGCGGCGTGAGCCGGTAAGCTGGCGGTTCCTGCGCAATCTGTTGATCGCCTTCATGCCCTCGGCCGTTATCGGCCTTGCCCTGCACGATTATATCGAAATTCTGCTTGGCGCGCCGCAGGTGGTTGCCTGGGCCTTGATTGCCGGTGGCATCGCGATCCTGCTGATCGAACGGGCGGTCAAGGATCAGCGATTTCATGGCATCGCCGATATTCCGACGGTGCGCGTTTTGGCGATCGGTTTCATCCAGTGTCTGGCCATGGTGCCGGGGGTCAGCCGGTCCGGCGCGACGATCATGGGCGCGCTGATGCTCGGGGTCGAACGGCGCACGGCGGCGGAGTTCAGCTTCTTTCTCGCCATTCCGACCATGCTTGGCGCGACCGCGCTGGAATTGATCAAGAAGGGCGATCAGATCACCAGCGCAGCGGTAGGCTGGGGCAGTATAGCCTTGGGCTTTGTCGTATCCTTCATTGTCGCGTTGCTGGTCATTCGCTGGTTCGTCGGGCTTGTGTCCAAACATGGCTTCGCGCCCTTTGCCTGGTACCGAATCGTCGCTGGCGTGGCCGCTCTGATATGGCTGGGGATGAGATAGGGCCGAAACGGTCTATTTATGCGATAAGTTCCTGCGATCATTTCGCAACTAGAGTGGATACAGGGTGTAATTTAGACAGCATTATTGGCCTAAAATGCAGAATCCGCGTGACTCCGCGGGTTTTTCTGCTATGCGCGCCCTTGTAACTTGAGTCAGGGGCGTATCATGGCCGACAATCCAATGCTGAAATTCGTAGGCAAGGGACAAGCCTACCCCGACAAGCGCGATGCCGATGCCCGCGCCGACGACTTTCTGGAAATCAGCCGCAGCTTCATTCTCGACAAGGCGGAAGAACAGGCGTCGCGCTGCTCGCAATGTGGCGTGCCATATTGTTCAACTCACTGTCCGTTGCACAATCACATCCCCGACTGGCTGCGCCTGACCGCCGAAGGCCGCCTGCGTGAAGCCTATGAATTGTCCAACCTGACCAGCACCATGCCCGAAATCTGCGGCCGCATCTGCCCGCAGGACCGGCTGTGCGAGGGCAATTGCGTCATCGAATTTTCCGGCCATGGCGCCGTGACGATCGGCAGTGTCGAAAAATTCATCACCGACACCGCCTGGAAGGAAGGCTGGGTCGAACCGCTGGTCCCTGGCAAGCCCACCGGCCAGTCGATCGGCGTGATCGGCGCGGGGCCGGCTGGCCTTACCACGGCGGAATATCTGCGTGCAGCGGGGCATGATGTGCATGTCTATGACCGGCATGATCGCGCTGGCGGACTGCTGACCTATGGCATTCCCGGCTTCAAGCTGGAAAAGGACGTGGTCATGCGCCGGGTCCAGCGGTTGCGCGATGGCGGCATCGTGTTTCACGAAAATTTCGAGGTTGGCCGCGACGCGACATTGGAAGCGCTGCGCGAGAAGCATGACGCGATCCTGATCGCCACCGGCGTCTACAAGCCCCGCGACATCCGCGCGCCGGGCGTTGGCGCACCGGGCGTGGTCAAGGCGCTCGATTATCTCACCGCTTCCAACAAGGCCGGTTTTGGCGATAACGTCCCCGAACATGCGGACGGCAGCCTGCTCGCGACCGGCAAGAATGTCGTCGTCATCGGCGGCGGGGACACCGCCATGGACTGCGTCCGCACCGCGATCCGCCAGGGCGCGAAATCGGTCAAATGCCTCTACCGCCGCGACCGGGAAAATATGCCGGGATCGCAGCGCGAAGTCGCCAATGCCGAGGAAGAAGGCGTCGAATTCGTCTGGCTGACCGCGCCGATCGCCTTTGAAGGCACCGAGCATGTCACCGGCGTCAAAGTCACCAGGATGCGGTTGGGTGCGCCCGATGCATCGGGTCGCCGCGCGCCCGAGCCCGATCCGGGCAGCGAACATACGCTGGAGGCCGATCTGGTCATCAAGGCGCTTGGCTATGATCCTGAAGAATTGCCGAAAATGTTCGGCGCGGACGACCTGTCCGTCACCCGCTGGGGCACGCTGCGCGTCGATCACAAGACGATGATGACCAGCATGGACGGCGTGTTCGCCGCCGGCGACATCGTGCGCGGCGCAAGCCTGGTCGTCTGGGCGATCCGCGACGGCCGCGACGTGACCGAGCATATGCACCGCTATTTGAAGGCGAAAGCCAAGGCAGCGGGCGAGAGGGTTGCGGCGTGAAGGCGGTTGTCTTTGCTCTACTTCTAACGCTCGCAAGCACCCCTTCTTTCGGGCAAGGCGGAGACCGGCTGGCCGCACTTACGGCGGCGCGCGATCTCCTCCTATCGGTTGGGTTTGAGCGACAAATGGAATTGTCCGGCATCGCCATGGCCAATAGCGTTTTCGAACAAAATGTGGCTGCTGCGGAAAAGCAACGCGGCGAGGCCATGCCGGCGGATCTTAAGCAAAAAGTGCGTATCGCTATGAACGAAGAGATCGGCGCAATGATGACCGAACTCAAGCGAACAGCGCTAGATGGCGCCGCACAAATCTACGCGGATCATTTCACGGCGGAAGAACTCCGTAGGCTGGCCGTGATCAGCGCCGACCCGGTTATGCGCAAATCGCAACAATTGATGCCACAGATGCTGCCGAAGCTCGCGCAGATTGGACTAAAAGTTGCAGAAGATCGGAAACCGATCATGCAGCAGAAAATCAAGGAAGTCGTCGATCAATGGCTCGCGACGCAAGAACGTAAGGGAACATCATCATGACAGACACTCCCTTCACCGCAAGCCCCGAAGAACGCGCGCGGATCGCCGCCGAGGGCATGTATCATCCTGACCTGGAAGGCGACGCCTGTGGCGTGGGCCTCGTTGCCGCGACCGACGGCCGCCCGTCGCGTCGCGTCGTCGCCTCCGCGATCGATGCGCTGAAGGCCGTGTGGCATCGGGGCGCGGTCGACGCCGATGGCAAGACTGGCGATGGCGCGGGTATCCATGTCGACCTGCCGGTGCGCTTCTTTGACGATGCGATCGCGGACTCCGGTCACAAGCCGCTGCCCAACCGCCTGGCTGTCGGCATGATCTTCCTGCCGCGCACGGACCTCAGTGCGCAGGAAACCTGCCGCACCATCGTTGAGAGCGAGATCATCGACGCAGGCTATACCATCTATGGCTGGCGCCAGGTGCCGGTGGACGTGTCCGTCATCGGCGAAAAGGCGCAGCGCACGCGTCCCGAAATCGAGCAGATCATGATCGCCGGGCCGATGCCCGAAGTGCGTGATCAGGCCGAGTTCGAGAAGGACCTCTATCTGATCCGTCGCCGGATCGAAAAGCAGGTGATCGCGGCGCAGATCAATGATTTCTATATCTGTAGCCTGTCGTGCCGGTCCATCATCTACAAGGGGCTGTTCCTCGCCGAATCGCTGTCTGTATTCTATCCCGATTTGCAGGATGAGCGGTTCGAGAGCCGGGTGGCGATCTTCCACCAGCGCTATTCGACCAACACTTTCCCGCAATGGTGGCTGGCCCAGCCGTTCCGCACGCTTGCCCATAATGGTGAGATCAACACCATCCGCGGCAACAAGAACTGGATGAAAAGCCACGAGATCAAGATGGCCAGCCTCGCATTCGGCGAGCAGTCGGAGGATATCAAGCCAGTCATTCCGGCGGGTGCGTCCGATACCGCTGCGCTGGACGCCGTGTTCGAGGCGATCTGCCGGTCGGGCCGCGATGCGCCCACCGCCAAGCTGATGCTCGTGCCCGAAGCCTGGCAGGCCGACAATGGCGAACTGCCCAAGGCGCATCGCGACATGTATGATTATCTCGCCTCCGTCATGGAGCCGTGGGATGGCCCTGCCGCGCTGGCGATGACGGACGGGCGCTGGGTCGTGGCCGGGGTGGATCGCAACGCGCTGCGTCCGCTGCGCTACACGCTGACGGGCGACAATCTGCTGATCGTCGGGTCGGAAACCGGCATGGTCGTGGTTCCCGAAACCACCATCGTGCGCAAGGGGCGCATGGGTCCGGGCCAGATGATCGCCATCGATCTGGCCGAGGGCGAAATCTACGACGATGCTGCGATCAAGAATCGGATCGCGGGTGAGCGCCCCTATGGCGACCTGATCAAGGACTTCATGGCGATCGGCGACCTGACCGATGCGCCGACCGCTCTGCCCGACTGGGACAAGGCGGAACTGACGCGGCGGCAGGTGGCGGCCAACCTGACGCTGGAGGATCTGGAACTGATCCTGGCGCCGATGGTGGAGGATGCCAAGGAAGCCATCGGATCAATGGGCGACGACACGCCGCTGGCCGTCATTTCCGACAAGCCACGGACGATCAGCCATTTCTTCCGCCAGAATTTCAGCCAGGTCACCAACCCGCCGATCGACCCGTTGCGCGAACGGCATGTAATGAGCCTGAAAACGCGCTTTTCCAACCTGCACAACATCCTGGAGCAGGATGCGCAGAACAGCCACGTACTCGTGCTGGAATCGCCGGTTTTGACCAGCGCGGAATGGGCGCGGCTGAAGGCGCATTTTGGTCCGGCGGTCGCGGAAATCGACTGCACCTTCCCGGCAAATGGCGGGCAGGAGCAGCTCCGCGCGGCAATCGCACGCATCCGGGAGGAAGCCGAGCAGGCGGTACGTGAAGGGCGGACAGAAATCTTCCTGACCGACGAGGGCGTCAGCGAGACGCGCATCGCCATTGCTGGCGTGCTGGCGGCGGCCGCGGTGCATACGCATCTGGTGCGCAAGGGGCTTCGTTCCTATGCGTCCATCAACGTGCGCTGCGCCGAGGCGCTCGATACCCACTATTTTGCGGTGCTGATCGGCGTGGGCGCGACCACGGTGAACGCCTATCTGGCCGAAGCCAGCATCGCCGACCGCCATGCGCGCGGGCTGTTCGGGTCTCTCGACCTTGACGCCTGTTTCGAGCGCTATCGCGTCGCGGTCAACGAAGGCCTGCTCAAGATCATGTCCAAAATGGGCATTGCGGTCATCAGCAGCTATCGCGGCGGCTATAATTTCGAAGCGGTCGGCCTGTCGCGCGCTCTGGTCAACGATCTGTTCCCCGGCATGCCGGCGAAGATTTCGGGCGAAGGCTATGCCTCGCTCCACTATAGCGCGATCCTGCGCCATCAGCAGGCATATGACGCATCGGTCGTGCGGTTGCCCATCGGCGGCTTCTATCGCCAGCGCAACGGTGGGGAGGCGCATGCCTATTCCGCGCAACTGATGCACCTGTTGCAGACGGCGGTCGCGACCGACAGCTATTCGACCTATCTGCAATTCTCGCGCGGGGTGCGCGATCTGCCACCGGTCTATCTGCGCGACCTGATGGAGTTTAATTTCGCGCGCGAAGCCGTGCCGATCGACGAGGTGGAGGCCACCACGGAAATCCGCAAGCGTTTCGTGACGCCGGGCATGTCGCTCGGGGCGCTCTCGCCTGAGGCGCATGAGACGCTGGCGATCGCGATGAACCGGATCGGCGCGAAGGCGGTGTCGGGCGAGGGCGGCGAGGATGCGGCGCGCTTCAAACCCTATGAAAATGGCGACAATGCCAATAGCGTGATCAAGCAGATCGCGTCGGGCCGCTTTGGCGTTCATGCCGAATATCTGGCGTCGGCCGAAGAGATAGAGATCAAGGTCGCACAGGGGGCCAAGCCGGGCGAGGGGGGGCAGCTGCCCGGCTTCAAGGTCACCGAATTCATCGCCAGGCTGCGCCATTCGACGCCCGGCGTGACGTTGATTTCGCCGCCGCCCCATCATGACATCTATTCGATCGAGGATCTGGCGCAGCTCATCTACGACTGCAAGCAGATCAATCCGCGCGCACGCGTCTGCGTCAAGCTGGTGAGCCAGGCGGGCATCGGCACGGTCGCAGCGGGCGTGGCGAAGGCGCATGCCGACGTCATCCTGATCGCGGGCCATGTCGGCGGAACCGGGGCATCCCCGCAAACCTCGATCAAATATGCCGGGACGCCATGGGAAATGGGTCTGTCCGAAGCCAATCAGGTGCTGACCCTCAACGGGTTGCGGCATCGGGTGAAGCTGCGCACCGATGGCGGCCTCAAAACCGGGCGCGACATCGTGATCGCCGCGATATTGGGCGCGGAGGAATATGGCATCGGCACATTGTCGCTGGTCGCCATGGGCTGCATCATGGTGCGTCAGTGCCACAGCAACACCTGCCCCGTGGGCGTGTGCGTGCAGGATGAAAAGCTGCGCGCCAAATTCACCGGCACCCCGGAAAAGGTCATCAACCTGATGACCTTCATCGCCGAGGAAGTTCGCGAAGTGCTGGCCCGGCTGGGCTTCCGCAGCCTGGACGAGGTGATCGGGCGGACCGAACTGTTGAAGCAGGTCAATCGTGGCGCTGAACATCTGGACGATCTGGATCTCAACCCGATCCTGGCCAAGGTGGACGCCCCCGACGACCAGCGCCGTTTCAGCCTGAAGCAATGGCGCAACGACGTGCCCGACAGCCTGGACGCGCAGATGATGCGCGACGCCAAGGCAGTGTTCGAGCGGGGCGAGAAGATGCAACTGACCTATACGGTGCGCAACACGCACCGCGCGGTCGGCACGCGCCTGTCGTCGGCGGTGACTGACAAGTTCGGCATGTCGGCGCTGGCCGATGGACATCTGACCGTGCGCCTGCGCGGGTCCGCGGGCCAGTCGCTGGGCGCGTTCCTGTGCAAGGGGATCACGCTGGAAATCTTCGGCGACGCCAATGACTATGTCGGCAAGGGCCTGTCAGGCGGCATCATCACGGTGCGCACGACCGTCTCCAGCCCCCTGTCGTCGAAGGATAATACGATCATCGGCAACACCGTCCTTTATGGCGCGACCAGTGGCAAGCTGTTCGCGGCAGGGCAGGCGGGCGAACGCTTCGCGGTCCGCAATTCGGGCGCGCAGGTCGTGGTCGAGGGCTGCGGCGCCAATGGGTGCGAATATATGACCGGCGGCATTGCCGTGATCCTGGGCAAGACCGGCGCCAATTTCGGCGCGGGCATGACCGGCGGGATGGCCTTCATCCTGGACGAGGATGGCAGCTTCACGTCGCGGGCCAACCCGGAAGGGATCGTCTGGCAGCGGCTGGAAAGCGCGCATTGGGAGGCGCAGGTCAAGGATCTGATCGCCCAGCACGCCAAGGCGACCGACAGCAAATGGTCCAGCACCATATTGGAGGATTGGGACCGTTGGCGGCGCTATATCTGGCAAGTGTGCCCCAAGGAGATGATCAGCCGCCTTACCCATCCGCTGAGCGATGCGCCGGCGGAGGTCGTTGCTGCCGAATAGGCGTTCTAAGGGAAGGAACTGCCTGCTGCCGTCGCCATGACGGCAGGAGGGGCTTTCCCTTGGGCAGGTTGCAGAGTCGGTGGAGGCGTGGCCGTCTCTCCGGCGGCGAAGCGCGCAATTGGCGGTGGCAGCTGATGAATCGGTGATGGCGGTGGGACGGGATCGACCGCTTCCGCCGCCTCTCCTTGTGCCAGATAGTCACGCACGACCGGATCGCTGGTGCCGTCAATCATGCCGTCTGCGTCCAGTCCCGCCATGTCCGAAGCCATTTGCCGTTCCACCAGCGTTGGTCCGCAACCGGTACAGCGGATTATGTCGGGACCGCGACCGGCCGGATCGGCGACCTGATCGGACAGGCTGCTATCGCTGGGCTCGGCATAGGCGACATCTTTCTGTGTTCTTGGAGCAGAGGATTGCGGACTGGTGACATAGGCGCCCAAACCCAGTCCCATGACCGTCGCGGCGGCCACTGTCACGCCTGACAGTATCCAATGCTGCATGGTCCTGCTTTCCATCCTTTTGCTGGCGGGCACTGGCCTTTCGGCGTGCCGCATCGTGCACGACAATCAATCATAACGCAGATGCAGATCGGTTGTTGCATGGCGCAAAAGCCTTTGCTAATGGCCAGCGCCTACCAGATGCCGGTCCTGCCGGTTTCCCTTTGAATGTGCGGCCATGGCGGAATTGGTAGACGCGCAACGTTGAGGTCGTTGTGGGCGAAAGCCCGTGGAAGTTCGAGTCTTCTTGGCCGCACCATTCACTTGCCTGATGCTCAGGATCAGCCGGAATTGACAGTCCCCGCCCCGCAAGGGCAGGGGCAATTGCGCTTGATCGCACGGACCTTGCAGGGGTGTGGTTCGACCGCCTATCTGACGCGGGCGCGCGGGACGGACCCGGATGACGAGATGAAAGGAAGCTGCCATGTCCGCCATAGACTGGGATCAGCCAGCCACCATGATTGATCTGGATGGCAAGGCGCCCTTGATCGGCACGATCCGCCAATGCGCGCAGCATTTCGCGATCTTCAAGGCAGAGGCCAAGGCGCAGGCGCGTGTGTTGCTGACCCAGCCGGTTCATCGGGAAGGTCGCCGGACGCGCACCTGGCTGCTGGAGCCGGATGAAATCGCCCAACTGGCGGAAAAACTGCGCGCAGAAAGCTGACAGGTTCGGTTTCCGATCTTCGGCCGGAATTTCCCCTGTCCTACAACAAACCATATGGGATAAATGATCCGCCTCGTTCAAGACAGAGAGGCGCAGCATGGACATCCTTACGCTCATTGACGATGTTATCGCCCGCGAAGGCGGTTATTCCAACCATCCGGCTGACCGGGGCGGGCCGACCAATTGGGGGATTACCCAGGCGGTGGCGCGGGACAATGGGTTTGTCGGCGACATGCGAGCTTTGCCGCGCGCGACGGCGGTGGCGATTTACCGGCGGATTTACTGGGATCAGCCCGGTTACGCCTTCGTCGCGGAAACCGCGCCCTCCGTCGCGGCCGAATTGTTCGATACTGCGGTCAATATGGGCGTGGGAACCGCGACCGGCTTTCTCCAGCGCGCCCTTAACGCGCTCAATCGCAACCAGCGCGATTATCCGGATCTGACGCTGGACCGGGCGATCGGCGCAAGGACGCTGGGGGCATTGCGCGCCTTTCGTGCGTTGCGGGGCAAGGCGGGTGAGGCGGTACTGCTGAAGGCGATCGAAGCGATGCAGGGTGAACGCTATATCGCGCTCGCGGAAAACCGCCCCGCCAATGAGGCGTTTCTCTACGGCTGGCTGGCCAACCGAATCGGTTAGCTCTTATGAACACTCGTGCGTTTTGCGCCAAGCTATCGCGCGAACGACGCCCGGAACTGTCTTTTCAATCAGGATATGAAGCCATGGTTTCCGAGTCTATCGATCCCGATCCCTGGGCTATGCGCGCGCGGCCCACTTTCCTCTATGTCATGTATGCGCTGCTGCTCTGGTCGCTGCCGATGGGCGTCATCGCGGGGTGGCGACCCGCTATGGCGGCGGCGATCACGGCGGGGATGCGCGACTATCTCAACGCCCTGCCTGAACCGCTCTACGCTTTGTTTGGCACCGGTTATCTGGGCTACACTGCCGCGCGCGCATGGGGCAAGGCGAAGGGGGCAGAGCGGTAGCGCCTAGGCGGCCGCGCGCCCTTCATACCAGCCGCGCGAACGCTTCACGAGAGCGACGATAGAGAGCATCACCGGCACTTCCACCAATACGCCGACGACAGTGGCCAGAGCCGCGCCAGAGTGGAGGCCGAACAGGCTGATCGCTGCGGCGACCGCCAGTTCGAAGAAATTGGATGCACCGATCAATGCAGCCGGTCCCGCAACGCACCAGTCGCCGCGCATGCTGCGGCTGAGCCAATAGGCAAGGCCTGCGTTCAGATAGACCTGAAGCAGGATCGGCACTGCGATCAGCGCGATGACCAGCGGCTGGGCGACGATCTGCTCCCCCTGAAAGGCGAAGAGCAGCACGAGCGTAGCGAGCAGGCTTAGCAGGCTAAATGGCCCGAGCCTTGTCAGCAGCCGTTCCAGAGCCGCCTGTCCGCCTGCCCGCAACTGCGCCCTGCGCAGCCATTGGGCGACGACCACGGGCACGACGATATAGAGGCCGACCGACAGCAGCAGCGTATCCCATGGCACGCTGATCGAGGCGACGCCCAGCAGCAGTCCGACGATCGGCGCAAAGGCGAACAGCATGATCAGGTCGTTGAGCGCCACCTGACTGAGCGTATAGCCAGGATCGCCATCCAGCAGGTTGGACCAGACGAACACCATTGCGGCGCAGGGGGCGGCCGCCAGCAGGATCAGGCCCGCAATATAGGACGGCCCCTGTCCGTCAGGCAGGTAGGACGCGAACAGATGGCCGATGAACAATGTGCCCAGCAGCGCCATGGAGAAAGGCTTGACCGCCCAATTGATGAACAGCGTCACCCCGACACCGCGCCAGTGCCGCCTTACGCTGCCCAGCGCAGCAAAGTCGATCCGCAGCAGCATGGGTATGATCATCAGCCAGATCAGCGCCGCTACCGGCAGGTTGATGTTGGCGATCTCGGCTCCAGCGATCAGCGCGAAGGCCGACGGGAACAGATGCCCCAGTCCAATCCCCAGGACGATGCACAGCGAGACCCAGAGGCTGAGATAGCGTTCGAACAATGACATCAGGCGGCTCCCACCACGTCGCCATCTTCCTTGACGAAGGGTGTGGGCAGCGGATGGGGCAACAACTCCAGCACCGCCTCGGACGGGCGGCATAGTCGCACCCCTTTGGGCGACACGACCAGCGGGCGGTTGATCAATATGGGGTGCGCCATCATCGCGTCGATCAGCGCCGCGTCGGGCAGCGTCTGATCGTCCAGCCCCAGATCGGCAAAAGGCGTCCCCTTCTGCCGCAACAGGGCGCGCGGCGCGATGCCGGAACGGGCGATCAATTGCTCCAGCAAAGCTCGCGATGGCGGCGTCTTGAGATATTCGATGACATGCGGTTCGATTCCGGCATGGCGGATCATCGCCAGCGTGTTGCGCGACGTGCCGCAAGCGGGGTTGTGATAGATGATGATGTCGGTGGCCAAGGGGATGTCCTCTGGATCAGCAGCAAGGGGTCAGTTCAGCAATGATCGGGGCGCACAAAGCCGCGTTCCCGCCGCAACAATCCTTGAGCAGGAACAATGTCAGTGCGCCCAACGCTTCCAGGTCGGCGCGATAATGAATGGACCGGCTCTGCCGCTCCGCCCGGACCAGTCCAGCGCGGGAGAGGATCGCCAGATGGGACGACATGGTATTTTGCGGGACCCCGACCAGCCGGGCGATTTCCCCGGCGGGCAGGCCATCGGGCTCGTGGCGGACGAGCAACCTGAAACTGTCGAGCCGCGTGGACTGTGCGAGGGCGGCTAAAGCCGCGATGGCGGATTCGTTTTCCATATATCCGGATTAATGGATATATGGAGCATGGCAAGTCGATTGTGAGGAAAGAAAGGAATCGCGGCGGCGAGAAACGCAAATGAGAGGGGCCGCCGGGTCAAAGCCCGACGGCCCATCATGTGCATGGTCAGCGGCCGGAAGTGCCGCCCAGGGGAAACGAAGGTCGCGCTATCTTCTCCACCGGGAGACGGCCTGTATGTCGGCGCGCTTTATCTCGCGATGTGGAGGGAGATCGACGGCATGGCGTCGCTCAGCGGCGCGTTCCCCGAATGGACTTGACCGACCCCATTGCTGAACCATGAGACATCGGATCACCTCCTTTCGCTATGTTGAAGCCCGTTATGGCCGACTTCGACTGCGCTTCGTGCGGCCACGGGATGGAATGTGAATCAGACGGAAGGCATGATCAAGACTTGTATTATTCTTTTTTCGAATCATACTTTCGCGTCCTCAATCCCGGCGTCGCGTCGCTATCCCCTGCAATCCTCGATCACACGTGACACTTCCGGCCATGCCGGTACGATAAGCGGTTCCAGTCCCATCACCTCGATCGCGAATTTGCCCCGGCTGTAGGCCATCTGATCCAGCGCGGTATCGGCAGCGGCCCGCACCGCTATCGTCTGCGGCACGGGGGCTGTGGTGGCTGTCGCGGGCCAGCTGGTCGCACCATAGCTGGTTCGCAGCGTCATCGTCCCTTGCCCCGCGCCTGCGCGAATAATGCTGATTCGGCGCGCCGCCCGATCGCAGCGGATGGTAAGGCGGGGGTCGGCCGCGGTCGGACCGAAACGGGCGATCGACATGGCTGCGTCGGATTGCCAGCGCCAATCCCCCGGCGCGGTGGGGCGATATTGCCGGTCGCTGGCCAATGGCGCGGCGGGGGCGACGGGTCGGACCGGCGCGGACGCCTGGGCCGGTCGCGGGGCGGGCGCGGGGGCAGGACTGGCCGGGCGCGTTGCAGGGCCGACGCACGAGCCGAGCAGGATGAGGAAGGGTGCGGCGAGGGCAAGGTGGGTGGTAAAGCGCATCGCCCTCCCATGCCCGCCCGGCGCAGGCGGCTCAACTGGAAAAGGATGAGCGGAAGAGCCGCGGGGGCAGGCCGGGCCGACGCGTTTGCTTGCCGCGCCGATATTGACACCGTCCGGCCGAATCGCTAGGGCGCGCACATCCCGACACGCTGGTGAGCGGCAGTGCTTCGCGCACTGGCCGTCTTTTTTGCGTCCGGGGCTATACATTGGTTGCGGTCCCACGCCATGGGGTCGCGGCCCTGACGCTTTGAGATGGGGTGACGCCAATCGCCCCGTGGAGCAGGAGATTAATTGACCATGGCACGTATTGCGGGTGTTAACATCCCGACCAACAAGCGCGTAATCATCGCGCTCACCTACATTCACGGCATCGGTCGTAAGACCGCCGTAGACATCGCCGACAAGCTGGGCATCGACCACAGCCGTCGCGTGCAGGACCTGTCGGACGCCGAAGTGCTCCAGATCCGTGAAACGATCGACGCTGACCTGACCGTCGAGGGCGATCTTCGCCGCAACACCGCGATGAACATCAAGCGCCTGATGGACCTGGCCTGCTATCGCGGCCTGCGTCATCGTAAGGGGCTGCCGGTTCGCGGCCAGCGCACGCACACCAATGCCCGCACCCGCAAGGGCAAGGCCAAGGCGATCGCCGGTAAGAAGAAGTAAGCGCCAGAGGGCGGGCCTTGCGGCCTTGCCCTCCCGACTTCTTTTGTCAGTATTTCGAGTAGGATAGAGCAAAATGGCACGCGAACCCCAGCGCATTAAGCGCCGTGAGCGCAAGAACATCTCGGCCGGCGTGGCACATGTCAACGCCAGCTTCAACAACACCATGGTGACCATCACCGATGCCCAGGGCAACGCGATTTCGTGGTCCTCGGCTGGCATGATGGGCTTCAAGGGCAGCCGCAAATCGACCCCCTACGCCGCTCAGGTGTGCGCGGAAGATGCCGGTCGCAAGGCCGCCGAACATGGCGTCCGCACGCTGGAAGTCGAAGTCAAGGGTCCCGGTTCAGGTCGTGAGTCGGCCCTGCGCGCCCTTCAGGCCGTCGGTTTCCACATCACCTCGATCCGCGACGTAACGCCGATCCCGCACAACGGTGTGCGTCCGTCCAAGCGCCGCCGCGTCTAAATTCGGCTGAGCGATATGGCGGGCGGCGGACGCGCCGCCCGTTACCCGTCTGCATCGGCCGCAACGTCCTGTCGGGTCCAGGATCATAAGCGTTTCGGCCACATCCCCAGGGGAAGTACATGACTGTCAACATGAAGAACTGGCAGGAATTGAAGAAGCCCAACGCGCTGGAAATCAAGCCAACCAGCGACGGTAAGCGCAAGGCGACCTTCGTTGCCGAGCCGCTGGAGCGCGGTTTCGGCTTGACGCTTGGCAACGCGCTACGCCGGGTTCTTCTTTCCTCGCTTCAGGGCGCGGCGGTCACCTCGATCAAGATCGAGAACGTCCTGCATGAATTCTCGTCGCTCGCTGGCGTGCGTGAAGATGTCACCGACATCGTCCTCAACATCAAGCAGGTCGCCCTGCGGATGGAAGGCGATGGTCCCAAGCGGCTTCAGCTGTCGGCTACCGGTCCTGCCGTGGTCAAGGCTGGCGACATCAGCGTCGTCGGCGACATCGAAGTGATGAACCCGGACCTGGTGATCTGTCACCTCGACCAGGGCGCGACGCTGAACATGGAACTGACCGCTGATGTCGGCAAGGGCTATGTCCCCGCCGTCGCCAACCGTCCCGCAGACGCGCCGATCGGCCTCATTCCAATCGACGCGCTCTACTCGCCGGTCCGTCAGGTCGCCTACAAGGTGGACAATACCCGCGTCGGCCAGGAACTGGACTATGACAAGCTGTCGCTGACCGTCGAAACCGACGGCACCGTCACGCCGGAGGATGCGGTCGCCTTTGCCGCGCGCATCCTGCAGGACCAGCTCCAGCTGTTCGTCCATTTCGAGGACGCGCTGCCCACCGCCGCGCCTTCGCAGGGTGGCCATGCGGTCGCATCGGCGTCGGAAGGCGAAAGCGACACCAACCAGATCAACCGCTACCTTCTCAAGAAGGTGGACGAGCTGGAACTGTCGGTCCGCAGCGCCAACTGCCTCAAGAACGACAACATCATCTATATCGGCGATCTGGTCCAGAAGACCGAAGCCGAGATGCTGCGTACGCCCAATTTCGGTCGCAAGTCGCTGAACGAAATCAAGGAAGTGCTGTCGTCCATGGGTCTGCGCCTCGGCATGGACATCCCCGGATGGCCGCCTGAAAATATCGAGGAAATGGCCAAGAAGCTCGAACAAGAGCTGCTGGGCTAAAAAGCTCCGTGATTCCCGCGAAGGCGGGTACCCATCTCCCGGTCTTGTGCCTGGGGATGGGGTCGGAGATGGGTTCCCGCCTTCGCGGGAATGACGAACAAATGGCGGCCACGTCACCGCCTGGTCTGGGCTACCTGAAACGGGCCCTTAACGAACGAAGGAATGAACTATGCGTCACAGAATGGGTCAACGTCGTCTTCAGCGCGCTACCGGTCACCGCGTCGCGCTGCTCCGCAACCTTGCCGCTTCGCTGATCAAGCATGAGCAGATTCTGACCACCACGCCCAAGGCGAAGGAACTGCGCCCCTATGTGGAAAAGCTGATCACGCTGGCGAAAAAGGGTGGCCTGTCCAACCGTCGCCTGGCCGATGCTCGCCTGAAGGACGATGCCCAGCTGGCCAAGCTGTTCGAGGTTCTGGCCGAACGCTACAAGGATCGTAACGGCGGTTACACCCGCGTGATCAAGGCTGGCATCCGCGCGTCGGACGCCGCGCCGATTGCGATCATCGAACTGGTCGACCGCGACGTCAGCGCCAAGGGGCAGGATAGCGGCCCGGTGCAGACCGCCGACGAAGATGAATATGAAGCTGCCTGATTGAGTGCGGTCCTCCCAGGGAGGACTGGATGCTTTACCGACAGGCCGTGGCTCTTTAGGAGCCACGGCCTGTTCTGGTTAAAAAGAGACGAAAAAGAGGATGCGCGCAACGGCCCGCCTGTTCCTGCTGCCGCTGCTGCTGGCGGCCAGCCCGGTCGTTGCGGGGCCGGAGACGGTCGCCATCGACGCGGCCGGGCAGGGCTTGCGCTACCCCATCGCCAGGCGTCTTGATCTGGTCGAGGATCATTTCGGGGTAAAGGTCGCCGATCCCTATCGCTGGCTGGAAAATGATTTGCGTGCGGACCCGGCCGTGCGCGACTGGGTGGCGCAGGAAAATGCACTGACCCGCCGCTATATCGACGGCCTGCCGGGCCGGGCGGCGCTGAAAGCGCGGATGCAGGCGTTGCTGTCGCACGGGCGCTACACCGTCCCGCGCAAGGCAGGCGGGCGCTATTTCTACGGTTATAACAAGGGGCTGCAAAACCAGACCCCGCTCTACGTGCGTGAAGGGCTGGACGGCCCGCAGCGGTTGCTGATCGATCCCAATGATTGGGCCAAGGATGGTGCGAGCGCATTGGCCGAATGGGCTCCCTCGCCGGACGGCCGGACTCTGGCCTTTGCGGTGCAGGAAGCGGGCAGCGATTGGCGGACCCTGCGTTTGCTGGATGTCGATACGGGGAAGGTGCTCGACGACCGGATCGACTGGGTCAAATTTTCGACCCTGGCCTGGGACGGACGTGGCCAGGGCTTCTTCTATTCCCGCTACCCTGCGCCGCAGGGAGATACGGCTTTCAGGGCCGCCAATGAAGATCAGCAGCTTTTCTATCATCGCGTCGGCACCGCGCAGGCGCAGGATCAACTGATCTACGCCACGCCAGACCGGCCGAAACTGAGCCATACCGCGCAGGTCACCAACGACGGGCGCTGGCTGGTGATCAGTTCGTTTCAGGGGATCGACCCGCGCCGTGAAATCCATGTCGCGGCGCTGGACGGCGGGCCGGTTAAGCCTCGGCGGCTGGTGAAGGGGCCGCTACAGGATTGGCGGCTGATTGGGAGTCGGGGGTCGACCCTCTATTTCATCACCGATGATCATGCGCCCCATCTGAAAGTCGTGACGCTCGATGCGGCGCAGCCCCGGCGCAGGCCGCAACAGGTCGTGGCCGAACGCGCCGATACGCTGGCGGGCGGCTCGCTGGTCGGCAGCCGACTGATCCTGGCCTATATGACGCAGGCCGAAACGATTGCGGAACTGGTCGAACTGGATGGGCGCAAGGTGGGCGACGTGCCCTTGCCCGGCATGGGGACTGCGGCGGGTTTTGGTGGGCGCGATGGCGACCCGGAGACGTTTTTCAGCTTTTCTGGCTTCACCACCCCGTCCAGCATCTATCGCTTCGACACATCCACCCTGCAAAGCCAGTTGTTCGCCCAGCCCGACCTGCCCTTCAATCCGGATGAATTCGGGATGGAACAGATCAGCTATCTGTCAAAGGACGGCACCCGCGTGCCCATGACCGTGATCCGCAAAAAGGTGCTGGCGGACCGGGCGATCGCGGCGCCGACGATCCTTTATGGCTATGGCGGCTTCAACATCAGCCTGACGCCGGGCTATTCGGCGACGCGGCTGGCCTGGCTGGAACAGGGCGGGGCTTATGCCATCGCCAATCTGCGCGGCGGCGGTGAATTCGGCAAGGCATGGCATGAGGCTGGCCGTGGCCCCAACAAGCAGAATGTGTTCGACGATTTCATCGCTGCGGCCGAATATCTGAAGGCCAATGGCTATACCACGCCGGATGGACTGGCGATCGAGGGGCGATCCAATGGCGGCCTGCTGGTTGGTGCGGTAGTCAACCAGCGTCCCGACCTGTTCGCTGCCGCCCTGCCAGCCGTGGGCGTGATGGACATGCTGCGCTTTGACCGCTTCACCGCCGGGCGTTACTGGGTGGACGATTATGGATCGCCCGCACGGGCGGAGGATTTTCCGCTGCTCTACGGCTATTCGCCCTATCACAATATCCTGTCGGGTAAGGATTATCCCGCGATCCTCGTTACCACCGCCGATACTGACGACCGGGTCGTGCCCGCCCACAGTTTCAAATATGCCGCCGCCTTGCAGGCCGCCAATGTGGGCAGCAAGCCCCGACTGCTGCGGGTCGAAAGCCGCGCCGGCCATGGCGCTGGCAAGCCGATCGACAAGCTGATCGACGAATATGCCGACAGCTATGCCTTTCTGGCCTCATTCACGGGTTTGCAGATCAGGGATGATCCGCAATAATCGTTCAGCCGCGCGACAGCCGGACGCGGATAGATACCGTTTGATCGCAGGAGACACAGGCATGGGCAAGACGCGCTGGATGACAGGATCGCTGGTTGGACTGGCGCTGCTGGTTGGCAGCATAGGTCCGGCGCAGGCGCGTCCGCGCTATGACCGCAATTGGGGCCATCATCACCATCGCGATCGCGGCAATGGCTTCGGCTTCGGCGATGCCGTCGGGGTTGCAGCGCTGATCGGTGCGGTGGCGATCGTTGCCTCTTCCATGTCGAAGGACAAGAAGGCAGCGCGCAATAGTGACGCCGCGGCTCCCCCGCCGGTCGATGGTACGGATTATGGCGCGGATGTCCGGCGCGACGATGATTTCTCCGATGTCGCCGCCGCCTATGGCGATCAGGATCAGATGACGGACGCCTGCGCCGTCGCCGCGCGCGATGAAGCGCAGGACCAGAATGGCGGCTATGCCGAGGTGCGGCGCATCGACGAGCCGCGCGCCGCCCAAGGCGGGTATAATATCGACGGAGAAGTCGAATCGCGCGCCAATTATCGCGCCCCGACCGGCACGACCCGCCGCTTCACCTGCACGATCAAGGATGGCCGCGTCGCGGAGGTCTATCTGAGCCGCGATGTCGTGATGCGATAAGGCGCCGCCGTGCGTCGTCACCCTCCGTCGCGCCATGTCCTGGCTTTTGGCCTGGCGGCGCTTGCAGGGATGGTCGATGCGTTGGGTCTGCTCAAACTGGGCGGGCTCTTCGTGTCGTTCATGAGCGGCAATTCGACCCGAATGGCAGTCGGCATCGCGACAAAGCCGACGCTGGCATGGACGGCCGCCGGGCTGATCGGCGCTTTTGTCGGCGGGGTATTTGTCGGCGCGCTCCTGGCGCGGATGGCCGGACGGTGGCGCAAGCAAGCCGTACTGGCACTGGTGCTGGCGTTGTTGACCATCGCGGCATCGCTGGCCGGATCGGTCGGGGATGGTCTGACCTTGCTGATGGCGGCGGCTATGGGCGCTGTGAACAATATGTTCCAGCGCGATGGCGAGGTGAGCATTGGCGTCACCTATATGACCGGCGCACTGGTGAAGCTCGGACAGGCGTTGGCCAGTGCCGTGACCGGTGGCCCGGCGTTTGGCTGGCTGCCCCATCTGTTGCTCTGGCTGGGTCTTGTCGCAGGCGCAGTGGCCGGGGCTTTGCTGTTTGGGCGGATGGACCTTGGCGCTTTGTGGGTGGCTTGCGGCTGGTGCCTGCTGTTGCTGGCGTGGAGCCTCTGGCTGGGGCCGTTGCCGCGCACCGACCGCTTGGCATGACTGTCCATCCGCTCTAGGCGGTTGCCCATGCCCGCTCCTTTCCTTCCCCGCCGCAATGCGGCCATCGCCTTCATCCTGGTGACGGCGCTGCTCGATGTCATGTCGATGGGAATCGTCATCCCGGTGCTGCCGCAACTGATCGAATCCCTGTCCGGCTCCAGCAGCGCGGCCGGCCTGTGGAATGGCCTGTTTGTAGCGCTATGGGCGGGGATGCAGTTCATCTGCTCGCCGATTATCGGGTCCTTGTCCGACCGTTTCGGGCGGCGGCCCGTGATTCTGCTATCAGTGTGCGGTCTGGCGCTCGATTATGTGCTGATGGCCGTCGCGCCCAATCTATGGTGGCTGGCTCTGGGGCGGATATTGGCGGGGGTCACCTCGTCCAGCTTCACCTCCGTGTTTGCCTATATGGCCGACATCACCCGACCTGAAGATCGCGCGCGCGGCTATGGGCTGATCGGGGCGGCATTCAGCGGCGGCTTTGTTGCCGGGCCACTGCTGGGCGGCATATTGGGCGAGATTTCGCTGCGCGCGCCCTTTTGGGCGGCGGCTGGCCTGTCGGGACTGGCATTCCTTTATGGTCTGGTCGTCCTGCCCGAATCGCTCCCGCAGGAAAAGCGGATGGCCTTTTCATGGGCCCGCGCCAACCCATTCGGCGCGCTCACCCTTTTGCGGTCTCACCCGGAACTGTCGAGCCTGGCGATCGTCAATTTCCTGCTCTATTTCGCCCACCATCTCTTCTCCGCCGTGTTCGTCCTCTATGCCGGGGATCGTTATGGCTGGGGCGCGTGGCAGGTCGGCAGCCTGCTCGCCTTGGTCGGTTTGCTCGACATGGGCGTGCAGGGCTTTCTGGTCGGTCCCGTGGTCAAGCGGCTGGGTGACCGGACGACGATGGTGACGGGCCTGGCCTTCGGTGCGGTCGGCATCGCCTGCATGGGGCTCGCGCCGACCGGCTGGCTGTTTGTCGCCGCGATGCTGCCCAATGCGCTGTGGGGGCTGGCAATGCCGACGATCCAGTCGCTGATGACGCAGCGCGTATCCGAATCCGAACAGGGCCAGTTGCAGGGCGCGAACAACAGTGTGGGCAGTATTGCAGGTATCGTATCGCCCCTCTTCTTCGGCGGCATTTACGCGCTGTCGGTTGGCGGCAATCCGACCCTGCCCTTCATCGGCAGCGCCTTCCTGATTGCGGCGGCGGTGCTGGGCAGTGCGGCGTTGCTGGGCTGGGCGGCGGGCCGTGGGCTGGATGCCGATGCCGTATAGGTCGCGAAAACTGGACATATCGGGGCGGGGCGACTAACCGGGCGCGAATCCCTTCCACCGCTCGATATAAAGGCGATTCGATGACGCTGCCCCTTCAGGATTCCATCCTTATCGTGGACTTCGGCAGCCAGGTGACCCAGCTCATCGCTCGGCGCGTGCGCGAAGCCGGGGTCTATTCCGAAATCGCCCCCTTCAACAGCGCCGAACAAGCCTTCGCCCGGATGCAGCCCAAGGGCGTCATCCTGTCGGGCGGCCCTTCTTCAGTCATGTGGGATGACAGTCCCCGCGCACCGCAGGCGATATTCGACGCGGGCGTTCCGGTGCTGGGCATCTGCTATGGTCAGCAGACGATGATGCAGCAGCTGGGCGGCAATGTCGAAGGCGGGGAGAGCGGCGAGTTTGGCCGCGCCTTCATCGAGGTGAAAAAGCCCTGCGCTTTGTTCGACGGTCTTTGGGCGCCGGGCGAAAAGCATCAGGTGTGGATGAGCCATGGCGACAAGGTGACGCAATTGGCCGACGGCTTTGAGGTCGTCGCCACCAGCGAGGGTGCGCCCTTCGCCGTCACCGCCAACGAAGCCCGGCGCTTTTATGCGACCCAATTCCATCCCGAAGTCGTCCATACCCCCGATGGCGGCAAGCTGCTCGCCAATTTCGTCCGTCATGTCTGCGGCTTGGCGGGCGACTGGACCATGGCGGAGTTTCGCGCGACCAAGATCGCCGATATTCGCGCGCAGGTTGGCTCTGGCCGGGTGATTTGCGGCCTGTCCGGCGGTGTCGACAGCGCCGTCGCGGCGGTGTTGATCCACGAAGCGATCGGCGACCAACTGACATGCGTGTTCGTCGACCATGGCCTGATGCGGCTGGGCGAGGCCGAGCAGGTCGTTACCCTGTTCCGCGAACATTATGGCATCAAACTGGTCCATGTGAATGCGGAGGATCGCTTTCTGGGCGGCCTGGCTGGCCTCACCGACCCTGAAAAGAAGCGCAAGTTCATTGGCGGCGAATTCATCGCCGTGTTTGAGGAAGAGGCCGCAAAGATCGGCGGGGCGGATTTCCTGGCGCAGGGCACGCTCTATCCCGACGTGATCGAAAGCGTCAGCTTCACCGGTGGCCCCAGCGTCACGATCAAGTCGCACCATAATGTCGGCGGCCTGCCCGAACGCATGAACATGAAGCTGGTCGAGCCGTTGCGCGAACTGTTCAAGGATGAAGTGCGCGTGCTGGGCCGGGAACTGGGCCTGCCCGAGATTTTCGTGGGTCGCCATCCGTTCCCCGGCCCTGGCCTTGCCATCCGCATCCCCGGCGAAGTGACCAAGGAACGCTGCGACATATTGCGCAAGGCGGACGCGGTCTATCTGGAGGAAATCCGCAATGCGGGGCTCTATGACGCGATCTGGCAGGCCTTCGCCGTGCTGCTGCCCGTCCGCACCGTTGGCGTGATGGGCGACCTGCGCACCTATGACAGCGTCTGCGCCCTGCGCGCCGTCACCTCGACCGATGGCATGACGGCGGACATCTATCCGTTCGATGCAGCTTTCCTCAGCCGCGTGGCGACCCGGATCATCAATGAGGTCAAGGGCATCAACCGCGTGGTCTATGACTATACGTCGAAGCCGCCGGGCACGATCGAGTGGGAATGATTGTAGGCTCTGTAGAGGGGTCTAAACACCTAGATTCGGACGATCAGTGTTCCGGAATTTCGTCCCTGGAAGATATCGACGAAGGCGTCGGGTATATGATGGAACCCGTCCCGCATATCATAACGATTGCGTAGGCGCCCTTCTGCCTCCCACTGGCGTATGGCGGCTATCGCGGACGCATATTCGTCAGCATAGTCGCCAACGACAAAGCCCTGTATCCTGATCCGTCCATAGACCAGCTTCATCATATCCCTGGGGCCAGCAGCCGGGCTGTTCGAATCATAAGCGGACAATTGTCCGCACAGCACGACGCGGCCATGTGGCGCCATTCTGCCGATGGCGGCATGCATCACGTCCCCGCCTACATTATCGAAAAAGATGTTTACGCCGGCAGGCGTGGCGTCCTTCAAAGCCGCTGAAAAGTCCGTCGAGCGATAGTCGATCGCGATGTCTGCGCCGACTTCCTCTTCCAGCCAGCGACATTTCTCCGGACCTCCGGCAACTGCAATGACCCGGCAGCCTGCGATGCGAGCCATCTGGCACACCATCGCCCCGACCGACCCGGCTGCACCGGACACAAGGACGGTCATGCCGGGCTTTGGCTCTCCCACCGAAAAAAGACCGAAATAGGCGGTCAGGCTGTTCGGCGAATATAGTGTCATGGCGTCGACCGGGTCCATCCACGCCTCGATAGGCGTGACCGGGACGACTGCCGCATCGGGGCGCAGGACTGCATAATCCTGCCAGGGCGCCACGGCCGTGGCCCATTGTCCGGCTTCAAACCGCGCATGACGCGACGCCAGCACTTCAACCGCTGCCATGCCCTTGATCGGTTCACCGATGCCGATCGCACCGCGATAGCTGCGTTCGGGCGGATTCAACCAGTTGCGGATCGTGGGGGCGCAGGAAATGATCCGCGTACGGACAAGAATCTCTCCCTTGTCCAGCCTGGGCGCTTCAAATGCCTCCTCGTGATAGGCAAAATCGTCCGTCTGCACCGCACCTTCAGGCCTGCGCGCCAATAGCCAGGAGCGATTGAGGCTCATCACCGGTCGCCGAACCGTTTGTCCCCCTCCGCCAGTCGCACCAGCAGCGGAGCCGGGCGGAAGGTTTCGCCATGCAGCACCTCAAGCCGACGCATGTCCGCCACGATCTTGCCCAGCCCGACCTGATCGGCCCAGAAGAGCGGCCCGCCGCGATAGACCGGCCAATTATAGCCGAGCACCGCTGCTATATCGATGTCGGATGCCCGCAGCGCGATGCCTTCTTCCAATATTCTCGCACCCTCGTTGACGACCGGATAGAGCAGGCGCGCCAGAATGGCCTCATCCCCCACCGTTGGACTGTGCGCAACGGATCTTGCCGCCGCAACGTCCCTGATCAAGGTTGCAGTCAGGTCCGACGCATGGGGGCGCCGCTTCTCATCATAATCATAATAGCCCGCGCCGCGCTTCTGGCCCAGCCGACCGGCGGCGACCAGATCGCCCATGACGGTGCGTTCGGTCGCGTTCCGGCCGATAACATCGAGCCCCACCAGATCCATCATCTGGAAATGCCCCATGGCGAAGCCATAATCGACCAACACGCGGTCGATCGCTTCAATGGGCGTGCCTTCCAGCATCATCGCTTCGGCTTGTGTCCCGCGGGGCGCGAGCAACCGGTTTGCGATGAAGCCGTCACACACGCCGCTGAGAACGGCGACCTTGCCGATCCGCTTGGCGAGCCGCATCGCTGTCGCGACCACGGGCTTTGCGGTGGCGGCGCCGCGCACGACTTCCAGCAGGCGCATGACATTGGCGGGTGAGAAGAAATGGAGCCCCACGACCCATTCGGGCCTACTGGTCGCTGCCGCGATGCGATCAAGATTGAGGAAGGATGTGTTGGACGCTAGGATCGCACCCGGTTTGGCAATCCGGTCGAGCCGCGCGAAAATATCGGTCTTGACGTCCATGCTCTCATAGACGGCTTCGATGACAAGGTCGGCATGGGCAAGCGCGCCAAGCTCCAGGCTGGGCGAAATCAGCGCCATGCGCTGCTCGACCTGCTGGCCGGTCATTCGCCCCTTGCTGGCGGTTGCCTCATAGTTGCGGCGGATCGTGGCGATCCCGCGATCCAGCGCCTCCTGGCTGGTTTCGACCAGCGTCACCGGGATGCCGGCATTCAGGAAATTCATCGTGATGCCGCCGCCCATGGTGCCTGCGCCGATAACGCCAACCGCCGCTATATCGATCGCTGTCGTCTCCGGCCCTATGTCCGGCACCCGTGCCGCCTCACGCTCGGCGAAGAAGACATGGCGCTGGGCGGCGGATTCGGGGCTGGCGACCAGCTGCTCGAACAAGGCTGCTTCCTTTGCCAGGCCATCATCGAAATCAAGCATCACCGCCGCCTGCACGGCCTCTATGATCGCGCCAGGCGCGGGAAAACCCTTGAACCGGCGCGCGTTCGTCGTTGCGAAAGTCGTGAAGAGTTCCGGGGCGTTCCGGTCGCCTTCGATGGCATCGGTCCGATCTCTGATCCGCGGTTTCGCCGCGCCATCCGCCACCACGCGCCGGGCAAAGGCCAGCGCTTCGGATTGAAGCGATGGATCATCGGCGATCGCGTCCACCAGACCGAGCGACAGCGCCTCTTTCGCCTTGATCTGGCGACCCGATGTGACGATGTCCAACGCGGCCTTAGCGCCGACGACCCTTGGTACGCGCTGGGTTCCGCCTGCGCCGGGAAGCAGGCCAAGATTGACTTCGGGCAGGCCTACGCGCGCACTTGCTGCGACGACGCGATAGTGGCAGGCGAGCGCCAGTTCAAAACCCCCGCCCAGCGCAGTGCCGTGAATGGCGGTAACAACAGGCTTGGGCGCAGCGTCGAGCATGGCGCACAGGTCCGGTAAGGATGGCGACTGCCAGGGTTGGCCGAATTCGGTGATGTCCGCGCCGGCGATGAAGGTGCGCCCCGCGCATATCAGCATGATCGCATGCACCTGATCATCGCGGAACGCCCGATCGAGTTCAGACTGCAATGCTTGCCGCAGGGGGGCTGACAAGGCGTTCACCGGCGGATTGTCCGGCGTGATGAGCGCAATGCCGTCCGTGACGACGCTGCTGGCGGTCTGGTTCATGTCATGCGTCCTGTGTGGCGGGTGGTGCGGCGCGCCGGCGGGCGACCTCTTCCACGGCAATGGCGGCCATTGCCTTCTTGTCGAGCTTGCCGGTGGCGGTCACCGCCATTTCCTCGACCAGCACCAGATGTTCAGGCCATTTCTTGCGGGAAAGGCCTTGCTGCGAAAGATGGTCCAGCAGTGCAGGCAGGTCCATGCCGCTGCCTTGTACCCTGAGGCGGCAGACCGCGCAGGCCTGCTCGCCCAGCTTGCGCTCGGGCACCGCGACCACCGCGACCTCGGCAATGGCGGGGTGTCGCAACAGCGCAGCCTCCACCTCGGCAGGGTCGATATTGAAGCCGCCCCGGATGATCTGGTCCTTGATCCGGCCGACCACCCGGACGAAGCCTTCTTCATCGCGGATGATTTCGTCCCCGGTCAGGTAGAAGCCATCCGGCGTCATACGCTCCTGCCCGGCGCCCAAGCCCTGCGCATAGCCCAGGAAAAGGGATGGCCCGCGGACGCCTGCCTGCCCCCGACTGCCCCTAGGCAGCACCTTCATGTCGGGATCGAATGCCTCTTCCTGCGTGTCGGGAAAGGGGATGCCGTCAAAAAGCTGGCGGCGCTCCAGCGGGTCCGTGGGGCTGGTCGAGGCATGGCCCATGCATTCCGACATGCCGAACATGCGCAGCGCCTTGAGCCCCAGCAGCCGATCGGCGTCAGCGATCAGTTCCGGAGTCATCGCGCTGCCCCCCACAGCCATGGCGCGGAGGGGAAGGCGACCGCTCCATTCGCCGAGGCGGGCTGCTTCCACCATCGTGAATAGGTGGGTCGGGACGGCAATGGCCCAGCCACATCCGTAGCGTTCGGCTCGCCGAAGTGCTTCGGCTGGCACCCATGGGTCCACCAGCACGAGCGGATGTCCCAATGACAGCGCGAAATGCGCCGTGAAAGTGAAGCCGGGGGCGCTGTCGAGCGGGACAATGCCCAATATCGCGTCGCGAGGATCAAGGCCGGCTATGGCCGCGCAGGCGCGAGTCGCATAGTTGAGCGCTTCCGGGCCGTGCATCACGCCCTTGGGAACGCCGGTGCTGCCGGAGGTGAAGCCGATGAGTGCGGCATCGGCGTCGCGCGGATCACGCGACCGTGTGCCTGTCCCGGCAGTAACTTCGGGCAAGGCGTCGTCGGCGCCGCTGACCTTGGCAGCATGACCGAGCAAGGGTTCGAGCACGGCAAGATCGCCCGCGCCTAGCTTTGGCGATACCGGGCAGAATGTGGCGCACAGCGATGATACGGCAAGCGCCGTGGCAATCGTCGCCGGGCTCTTGTGCCCGGTCACGAGGACGCGGTCGCCCGGCTCTACCCCCACAGACCTGAGCCGCGCTGCAATGTCCACCGCTTGCGCGCGCAATTCGGCCCGGCTCCATAAACGGTCGTTGCAATCGGCCAGCGCGAGCGCGTCCGGTTCAGCGTCGGCAAGGCGCGCGAACTGCGGCCAGAGCCGCTCGGCGTTCCATTGAAACGTTGGATGGCGTTGTTCTTCAGGCAAGGGATTGCCCTCCATCAACGAGGAAGGTTTGACCAGTGATGAAGCTGCCCGCATCGGACGCCAGCAGCGCCAGCGTGCCAGCCACCTCGTCGGGGCGGCCAAAGCGGCGCATCAATATGCCAGCCCGCGTTTTTTCCTGAATGGCGGGGTCCAGCGTTTCCGTCATGCCCGTTTCGATCGATCCGGGGGCGATGGCATTCACCCGAATATTGTGCCCGGCCCATTGAGCGGCCAGGTCGCTGGTCAGGTGAACGATCGCCGCCTTGCTGGTGGTGTAGGGGACGACCTGTCCCGCGTCCGGCTGATAAGACAGGAAGGCGCCAACCGATGCGATATTGACGATCGCCCCGCCGCCCTGGGCGATCATGTGGCGCGCAGCATGACGGCAGGCCAGGAAGGTGCCGGTCACGTTGACGTCCATCACCTTTTGCCAGCCCTTGAGCGGAATGTCCTGCGGCAGACCCCACCAGGATGCGCCGGCATTGTTGATGAGGATGTCGAGCCCCCCCAACCGCTCTACCGTTCCGGCGATTGTGGCCTCGACGGACGCTTCGTCGGCGATATTGCAAGCCAGGCCTGCGGCTGGCACTCCGAAGCGATCCGCTATCCCTGCCGCCAGATCGGCGCAATCCGCCTCCGTCCGTGATGCCAGCGCGACGGCGCAGCCCAGATCGGCCAGTGTCGCGGCCATCGCTTCGGCGAGCGCCCCGCGTCCGCCGGTTATGAGCGCACGTTTGCCGTCGAGACGGAACTGAGCGGCGGCGAAGCCGGGTTTCCAGTCAGTCATGATCACCTCCGGCAAGCAGATCGATTTCGTCGGTGATCAGGATGATCCGCCGACCGCCCATGCCCCTGGTCTGCGCTGTCGCCGCTTTCCATTCCGGCGAGGCAAAGGCGATGTCCAGCGCCGCCTGGTCAGCGAAGGTCAGCACGGCATGGCCGTCCCAGCCCGGCGCTTCCGGACTGTCATAATCCTTTGTCACCGCTCCATGCCGATAGGCGATAAGGCCGGGCAGAACCCTGGCGGCGTCGGCGTGCGGCCCACGCCACCAGGTGGTGAACTGTTCGTGAGTCCAGTCCTGCGGCCGGCTGGCCAGGACGACCATGCTGACCGCCATGGCTTATTTGCCCGTCCAGACCGGCTGGCGCTTTTCGAGGAACGCCGCGACGCCTTCCTTCGCATCGGCCGAATGGTGCACCACGTTGCAGGTCATGGTTTCCAGCGTGATGAGGGAGTTGGTGTCGGCGTCCATACCGCGGTTCACCGCCATCTTGGTCATCCACATGCAGAAGGGGCTCTTGTCGATCAGCGGAGCGCAGAAATCCTGGATCAACTGCTCAAGCTGATCGCTGGGCGCGGACGCATTGCACAGGCCCCATTCGACGCATTCCTTGCCCGAAAGCAGCTTGCCCGTCAGCATCAGTTCCTTCGACTTGCGCATGCCGATGTAGCGCGGCAGGCGATAGATCGGGCCGGCGCCGCCGAACAGTGCGCGGCGGATGTGGAAGTCGCCGATCTTGGCGTCGTCGGCGGCGATGCCGAAATCGCACGAGATGAACAGCTCGAAGCCCCCGGCGACCGCATAGCCTTCGACGCAGGCGATGGTCGGCTTCTTCATGTTGTAGATCTTGTCGTAGGTGCGCGCCGAATCGATCGCGAGCTGAAGCGACGTGCTGGTTTCGTGCAGCACCGGACCGACCAGCTGGCCGAGGTCGGCACCCGCGCAGAAGGTGTTGCCGCGACCGCGGAATACGACGGCCAGGACCGAATTATCCTCTGCGGCCTTGTCCACCGCCGTTTCAAGGTCGCGCAGAAGCTGCGGGCTCACGCAATTCTTCACATGGGGGCGATTGAGCCAGATCGTGCAGATGCCGTTATCGGCCACTTCATATTGGATGACGTCCTTTTCCGGTTCCATGTAACTTCTCCTTGGCAAAGATGTAAAAAAGACTGGTTGTTTCAGCGCGCTATGCCGCCCTCTTCCGGCGGGGCGAGCATCCCCCCCACCGCCATCCACGCAGCAATTCCCGCAGATGGGACGGCACAAAGCACCGCCTCGGCAATTTCCTCGTCGCTGGCGCCCGCATTGCGCGCGCCGCGCACATGGGTTGCCGCCATCGGACTGTATCCGGCCGCAAGAATGGTGAGCAAAAGCAGCTCGCCATATTTGGCGGACAATGGGTTGGCGTCGATGCTGCCCCGCCGCATGAGGTAATAGGCGTCCGCCGCTTCGGGCACGAGCCGCATCAGGGCGCCCAATGGCGCTGGAATAGCGCCTGCCCAATAGGCGCGGAAATTCGCCTCTGCCTCTCCATGGCCTGCCTTTGGCAATGGTTGCGGCTGCGGAGCCTGCACATTGTCAAAGCTGTCGCTGATGATCTGTGCGAAATCGAGTGCCGCCGCTTCGCCGCGAAGGCTGGAGAGCACGATCAGCCCGGCGGTCGCGTCCTTCGGCGTCAGGCCGAGTGCGACGCCCCGTTCCATTTCCTGCCGGGCAAGGGTGAGGTGGCGGCGATCAACCGCAGCCACGGTCGCGAACAGCGCTTTCAGTTTCGCGGGAACCGCGCCATCCGACTCGATGACCGACCGGAAACTGGCATAGCCAGCCAGCGTGTAGGGCGCATAGCCCCGCAGCAGGGCGACATCCATCAATGGGCTATTCGTCATCGCATGCTCTCCTGCCATCCAAATGATCGACCGACTGGTCGGGCGTCAACCGAAAATTTCTCTCCTGACCAGTTTGACAGCCGACCAGTCGGTCGACTATTTATGTCTCGACCGATCGGTCGGGTGAGTCCTAAAGAAGGGGGTGAGCCGGCTCGAATCCGGCGGTATATCTGGAGTGGATGCGTGGATTTCGAACAATCGCCTAAATCCAGGGAGTGGATGGAGCGCGTAAGAGCGTTCATGGAGGAGCACATCGTTCCTGCCGTTCCCCTCTATCACCAGCAGTCCGCCGCGATTGATCGCTGGACCGAAATTCCGCCGATTTTCGACGAACTCAAGGGCAAGGCACGACAAGCGGGGCTGTGGAATATCTTCATGCCGCCATCTGAGCATGACGATGAATTTTTCACCAGTGTTGGCCTCACCAATGTCGAATATGCCCCGATCGCCGAATTGATGGGGCGGATTTCCTTCGCCAGCGAAGTGTTCAACTGCATGGCGCCCGATACCGGCAATTTCGAGGTGCTGCACCGCTACGGCACGGCAGATCAGAAGCAGCGCTTCATGGTGCCGTTGCGCGATGGGGAAACCCGCTCCGCCTTCCTGATGACGGAGCCGGCCGTCGCCTCCTCCGACGCGCGCAATATCCAGACCGATATTCGCCGGGATGGCAGTGATTACGTCATCAATGGCCGGAAATGGTGGTCGTCGGGTGCTGGACATCCGCGTTGCGACTTCTTCATCGTCATGGGCAAGACAGATGCTGACGCTGCGCCTTATCGGCAGCAGTCGATGATCCTCGTGCCTCGTCACACGCCCGGTGTGACGTTGGTGCGCCATTTGCCCGTTTTTGGCTATGATCACGCGCCCCACGGGCATTTCGAAGTGGCGCTGGACAATGTTCGCGTCCCGGCGGAAAATATGCTGCTGGGCGAGGGGCGCGGGTTTGAAATCGCGCAGGGCCGTCTTGGTCCCGGTCGTATTCACCACACGATGCGCAACATCGCAACGATGGAAGTGGCGCTGGAAAAAATGTGCCGCCGCCTCCTGTCGCGTAGGGCTTTTGGCAAGGTGATCGCCGAACACTCGGTCTGGGAGGAGCGGATCGCCAGAGCGCGCTGCGAGATCGAGATGGCGCGCCTTCTCTGCCTCAAGGCAGCCCACAAGATGGATGTTGTCGGCAGCAAGGCCGCGCGCGCGGAGATCGCCATGATCAAGATTGCCGCGCCCAAAATGGCGCAGCAGATCGTCGACGACGCAATTCAGGCGCATGGAGGCGGCGGTGTCAGTGATGATTTCGGTCTGGCGGAATTGTGGGCCAATACCCGCATCGTGCGCCTGACCGATGGGCCGGACGAGGTGCACGAGCGGCAGCTTGCCCGAATGGAGCTGGCCAAATATGCCGAAGGGAAGGGGGCGTGAGCGGCGCGCAGCCTGCCGCGACGATCGGCTCGACGGTCGATGTCGCCGTCAACAGCGCCTTCGACGAGGCCCGCCTGGCCGCCTATCTTTCTGGCCGGATTGCCGGATTTTCGGGGCCGATGCGGGTTCAGCAGTTTGAAGGCGGGCAATCCAATCCGACCTTCCTCCTGTCGACACCGGATCACAGCTATGTCCTGCGCCGCAAACCGGCCGGCATCCTGCTGAAGTCGGCTCATGCCGTGGATCGCGAATATCGGATAACCAAAGTCCTGCATGAAGCCGGGCTGCCGGTGGCGGAGCCGCTGTTGCTGTGTGAGGATGAGGATGTCATCGGCAGCATCTTCTATGTGATGCGCTATGTCCCGGGGCGCAGTTTCTGGGATCCGCGCATGCCCGGCCTCGACCGTGCCCAGCGCGCCGCCATTTATGATTCGGCCAATGAAACGCTCGCCCGCCTGCACCTCGTCGATTTCGCGGCGCTTGGGCTTGCCGACTATGGCAGGCCGGGCAACTATTTTGCGCGGCAGATTTCCCGCTGGTCGCGGCAATATGAGGCATCGCGCACCCGCGACATTCCAGAGATGGACCGGCTGCTCGCATGGTTGCCCGACGCCATCCCGGACACCGACGAACGCACCACGATCATCCATGGAGATTATTCCTTCCATAATCTGCTGGTGCATCCGACCGAGCCCAGGGTGTTGGCGGTCATCGACTGGGAATTGTCCACGCTCGGCGATCCGCTCGGCGACCTCACCTATCATATGATGGAATGGTTCAGGCCGGAGGGGGTGGATGTGCGCGGGACGTTGCAGGGGGCTGATCTCGCCGCGCTCGGCATCCCCAGCGCAGACGAATATGCCCGTCGCTATTGCGAGCGAACGGGTCTTCGGGGCGATCCGACCCATCCCTTCTACCGCGCGTTCAACCTGTTCCGGGTTGCGGCGATCCTGCAAGGGATTGCGGGGCGTGCCCGCGACGGCGTGCAGACCGCAAACAATGCCAGCGACATCGTCACGCGGATCGAGCCGCTCGCCAAGGCCGCCTGGCTGGCAGCGCAGGAGGCTGGCGCAGGCTGACCGTGTGATGGGGCAACAAGAAATATCTGGGCGCAAGACAAAATAGCTCAAATCTGAGGGAGAGATGATGATGAAAAGGTTTCAAATAGGCCGAGTAGCGCTCCTTTCCGGATGCGCGTTTGCCGGGATAGTCGCGCCGGCGCATGCGCAATCTGCCGCGACCGCAGCCAACGCCACGCCAGCGGCGGATGCCGCTGCGCCATCCGCGCAAGACATCATCGTCACCGGAACGCGCGTGGTGCGCGACGGCTATAACCAGCCTACGCCCGTCACTGTCGCGCCTACCACGGAACTGGAGAAGGCGACGCCCACCAATCTGGCAGATGCCATCAACAAGCTGCCGCAGTTCGCCAATTCGGTCAGCCCGCAATCCAACAGTCAGTTGCAGGGCAATAGCGGCGAGCATGGCAACCTGCTCAATCTGCGCGGCGTTGGCCCGACCCGTGCGCTGATCCTGCTCGACGGCATTCGCGTGCCGCCCACGACCTTCCGGGGCGCGGTGGACGTCAACACTATTCCCCAGCTGCTGATCCAGCGCGTCGATGTGGTGACCGGCGGTGCTTCAGCCGTTTATGGGTCCGACGCGGTCAGCGGCGCCGTCAACTTCGTTCTCGACAAGAAATTCACGGGCGTGAAGGGCGTGGCGCAGCGCGGCGTTTCGACGCGCGGAGATCTGGGCAACTATCGCATCGGCATCGCTGGGGGCATGAGTTTTGCAGGCGACCGGGGTCATGTGCTTGCCTCCATCGAGCGTTTTGACAGCGACGGCATCAATCGCAGCGCGCGCGTCTATGGCGATGACGCCTATGCAGCCGTGGGGTCGGTTCCCGGATCGACAGTGGCGCCGGGTCGGGCGGGCAACCCGTTCACCTTCCTGCCCAACCTGCGCTTCACGACAAATGACTATAATAATGGCATCATCACGTCGAGCACGGCCCCCTCGCTCACGAATTCGATCTTCCTGCCTGGCGGGGCCGTGCGACCGATCCAGCGCGGCACGCCCACCGGCACGCCTGGCACCAATGTCGGCGGCGATGGCCTCTATATCCCCGGCTTCAACCAGCTGATCGCCCCCCTGACGACGACGCAGGGCTTTGGCCGCATCGCCTATGACATGACGGATACGCTGACCGCCCATGTCCAGGGCAGCTATTCGCGCAGCGTCACCAGCTATGACACGCAGGCGCAATCGGTGCTCGGCTTCCGCTTCTTCAGTGGCAACGCCTTCCTCAATCCCGCGGTGCAAGCCCAGATGGGCCCCAATGATTCGTTCGCCATGTTCCGCTTCATCGCTGAACAGGGACCGATCCCGACGCGCGAAGCGACCGACGCCTATCTGATCAACAGCGGGCTTGAGTGGAACCTTGGCGGATGGAACGTCACCGCCGATTACACCCATGGCAAATCCGTCACCAAATTTGCACAGACGCAGGTTGAGGTTCCCAAGCTTGCAGCCGCGCTTGACGCAGTGCGTGCGCCAAACGGCTCGATCGTATGCCGCGTGACGCTCACCAACCCCGGCCTGTATCCAAATTGCACACCGCTCAATGTGTTCGGGGCGGGGACGCCATCTGCCGCCGATCTGCAAACGGTCCTTGGCGTTTCGCGCTATCGGGCCATGAACAGCACGGACGATTTCGTGGTTTCGGCGCGTGGCGATATTTTCGAGCTTCCGGCAGGGCCGGTCACGGTCGCCATCGGAGCGCAATATCGCCGACAGAAGCTTGATCTCACGTCCAATTCCGATCCCGCCGTGCCTGTCGATTTCACCGGCCTGCGTGGCGTGCCGGCCAATCGCCAGACCCGTTTCAACAACACCAATGTCGGATCGGCCTTTGGCAAACTCAACGTGAAGGAAGCATTTGCCGAAGCGCAGGTTCCGGTATTCAAAGGCCAGCCTTTTGCCGAGGAACTGAGCCTCAACGGTGCCTTCCGTATCACCGACTATAGCACCAGCGGAAGCGTCAAGACCTGGAAGGTGGGCGCTGTCTACAAGCCGATCAACGACATCATGTTCCGTGTCACGCGCTCACGCGATATTCGCGCGCCTTCGCTGTTCGAGCTGTTTGCGGGTGTTCAGACCCAGCCGGTGAACTTCAACGATCCGCACACCGGGACGCCGGGTTCGATCCGCCAGTTCAGCGGCGGCAATCCCAACCTTGATCCGGAAACCGGCGATACATTCGCCGCGGGCGTGGTCCTCAGCCCCAGTTTCCTGCCTGGCTTTGACATTTCGGTCGATTATTATGACCTCAAGATCAAGGGCGCCATCGCCACGCAGGGGCTGAACGACGTGGTCAATGAATGCGAAACGTCTAACGGCACCTCGCCCACTTGCGCCCTGATCGAACGGCCGCTGCCATTCAGCGACCGGACGGCCGCCAACTATCCGATTTCCGTGAGCCTGATTACACAGAATATCAGTTTCCTGCGCACCAGCGGTCTCGACATCACCATGTCGTATCGCACCAAGCTGGGCGAAGGTGATCTGACGCTGCGCGCCTTTGCCAACTATCTGGATCGCTACAAGACGCAGACCAACTCGATTGCGCCTGTGATCGATTATGCGGGCCATGGCGTCAACAGCCAGACCGGTTATGCCTATCCCAAGTTCCGGGGGACGCTCAGCGCCAATTACACCAATGGTGGTCTGACGCTTTTCGTGCAGGAGCAGATGATCGGCAAGGTGACCATCGGCAACCTGAAGAATGATCCGACCTCCTTCTACGCGGTGCCGGCGATCAAGCCTGTCTTTTATACCGACGCGACGGCTTCCTATAAATTCGACGTCCGCGGGGAGCCGGAGCTGTTCGTGACGGCGACGAACCTGCTTGATCGCAAGCCCCCGCTGGTAGCCGCCGCCGCCGCGCCGGGACTTCTCTACCCGACATTGTTCACGCTCTACAATGTCGCCGGACGCACACTGACGGCGGGGGTTCGTTTCAAGTTCTGATGGCCCACTGGACAGGGATGTTCGATAATTCGGTGAGGCGCGCCAGGTGCGGGCCTCCCTTCAATCACAAAGCCTTTCAAGAGGTAGTCGCATGAACAGCCCTCCCATCGGCCTCACCGTGCCGCCGCCGACGTCCGATGCGAGGCTGCGCCGCACGATGCTGGTCATGCTGGGCCTCGTGTCCATGTTCAACTATATCGACCGCACGGTGCTGTCGGTGCTTCAGGAACCGATCAAGCGTGAACTTGGGCTGAGCGACGGCCAGCTTGGACTGCTCACCGGCCTTGCCTTCGCGCTGTTCTACGCCACGCTGTCCCTTCCGATCGCGCGCCTGGCGGATCGATTCAATCGCCGCAACATCATCGCCGCCTCGCTCGCAACATGGAGCGGGATGACAGCACTTTCGGGCCTGGCCACCGGCTTTGGGTCTCTGGTCGCCTTCCGCATCGGGGTCGCGCTGGGGGAGGCGGGTTCAGTGCCCGCGTCCCATTCCATCATCGCTGACTATTATCCGCCCGAAAAGCGGGTCACGGCGCTAGCCCTGTGGGGGCTGGCGCTTCCGGCGGGGATTATGTTCGGCTATGCGTCGGGCGGCTGGATCGCCTCGGCATTGGGGTGGAGGCTTGCCTTCGGTGTGATTGGCGTTGCGGGTGTGGCTCTGGCCCCGCTTATGTTGCTGCTGGTCAAGGAACCTGTGCGCACCGGATCGGCGGCGTCTGCGAAGGCGGATGGCGCGCCTCCCGTGGGCGAAGCGATGCTTTTCCTGTGGCGACTGCGGACCTATCGCTTCATGCTGATTGGCACCACGCTCCACGCCTTTGCCCAATATGCGATGATGAGCTGGTCCGCGCCCTTCTACATGCGTGTCCATCACATGCCGCTTGCCGATGTTGCGTCCTGGCTGGCCCTGATGAACGGACTGGGCGGCGGCGTTGGCATCTATCTGGGTGGTCGCCTGTCGGACGCTGCGGGATCGCGCAATCCCTCTGGCCGCATCTGGGTCAGCGCTGTCGCGATGCTGCTGATGGTGCCAGCAGCGCTGGCCCAGTTTCTCATTCCCTCGCTTACAGCTTCCTTGGCGTTCGGTTTCGTCGCGACGATGCTCATGTTCTTCTATTATGGCCCGATCATCGGCGTGCCGCAGTCCATCGTCCCGCCCCGTATCCGGGCATTGACCTCTGCCGTGACATTGCTCGTGTTCAACCTGTTCGGGTTGGGCCTGGGGCCAGCGGTGACGGGATTCCTCAGCGATTACCTGGCAGCGACGGACGGGATGCAGGTCACGTCGCTGCGTTATGCGCTGGCGACAGTCATCCTGTTTTCGCTTGCGGGCGCTGGTTGTATTGGTTGGGCCTGCCGCTTTTACGCGGCGGATCTTCGGAAGCCTTGAGCATATCCGTACCATCCCTGCGCGCCTTCGCGGTGTGGCTTGCGCTCGCGATGAATATCATCGTCACGCCGGTCTGCGCAGGGCAGCCGTCCAGCCCGGCCAATACGCAGCAGCTATTTGCGGGAGAGAGCACGGCCCCCTATATGCTGGCCGTTCGGGCCACGATATGGGGCTATCCCCTGGTGCGCGCGGCGCAGTTGCGGGAGAAGGCAACCCAGCCCAGCCACCCCCTAGCGCCGCGTCCCAAGACTGTCGCCACGGCCCCGATCAACCGGATCGGGCAGGCGCGCGACCTTGCCGGACCTGATACGCGAATTGGCGTCGCACCCAATAACGACACGCTGTACAGCCTCGCCTTTCTGGACACGAAAGATGGGCCGTTCCAACTCGACACGCCGAACTTCAAGCATCGTTACTACGTCTTTCAGTTCGGCGAGGCTGATAGTTCGACCCTGACATCCTTTGGCCAGAGCAGTCATGGCAGCAAGCTGCCCCCCATTTTCATCGTCGGACCGGATTATCGGGGTCATGTTCCAAAGGGCGCACAGATTGTTCGCAGCACGCAGCGCTATCTGATGGTGGCGGGCCGCGTCCTCGTTGATGGACCGCAGGATCTGCAAAAAGTCCACCGGTTGCAGGACCAGATAAGGCTGCGGCAATGGTTGGGTCCGAACCGGCTCGTTCAGGCACCCATTGCATCCCAACGCATTCTGGCCAGTGAGGCGGATGATGTGCCCAAGGGACTGGCGCTTCTCGCCGACCTCGGCACGGTGCTTGAAGACTGGCGCGTTTCAAAAGAGGATGCTGGCCTGATTGCATCGCTACGTCCGATCGGCCTCACGATAGACAATGGCTTTCGCTACGCGCAGCTGTCGCCGTCCGTGCGTGCCGCCATGGAGCATGGCGTCGCCGACGGGCTGGCGATCATTCGGGAGAAGACACGCCATCTGGGCACGATGTCTGGCGGATGGTCGACCAGCTATGCGGGCTCCCGCTTTGGCGATGACTTCCTGTTGCGAGCGGCCGTGGCGATGGACCAAATCTATGTGCTGGACAAGGACGAGGCGCTGTATCCGGTCGCCCATCTCGATGCGCAGGGACGACAGCTTGACGGTCGGAACACATATATCCTCTGCTTTCGCAAGCAGGATCTGCCGCCAGTGGACGGTTTCTGGTCCATCACGCTCTATTATGAAAAGGGATTTCTGGCGGCCAACTCCATCAACCGCTATTCGATAGGCGACCGGACGCCGGGCATTGTCTACGGAAGGGATGGTTCGCTTGGCCTTCTTATCCAGAATGAAGATCCCGGCGCGGACAAGCGGAGCAACTGGCTTCCGGCGCCGCGCGAACCATTCATGCTGATGATGCGCCTTTATCGACCCCAACATCGGGCGGTGGACGCGCAATGGCATCCACCAGCCATCCAGCCGATCGACATGGCCAGCACGCCCGGTTCAGAAGGCTGCGGAACGCCCTGACATCAGGCCACGATCCGGCCATTGTCGATGACGATCTCCGCGCCGTTCAACCGGATCGATTCATCGGATACCAGGAACAGGACCAGATCCGCGACATGCTGCGGCTTGCCCTCATGACGACGGGCGGCTTCACGCAATTCGGGTGCAGCAAAATGATAAGCCTGACGGACCATCTCCGTGTCGTGAGAGCCAGGCAGAACCATGTTGGCGCGAACGGGATAGCCTTGCTGCTGGCAATGGACGATCAGGCTGCGCGTCATGGAGAGGACGGCTCCCTTGGCCGCGCTGTAGGCGAATACTGCCGGATTGCCGCGAATGGCCGCAACCGATGCGATGTTGACGATCGACCCGGCCCCGCTTGCCGCGAGCGCTGGCAGGCATGTCTTGCACCCCAGGAACGTCCCTTCCGCCGAAACCGCAGTCACGCGGCGGAACGACTCAAGCGAGGATTGCTCGACGGTTTCGAAGCGGGCGATGCCGGCATTATTGACCAGGGCGTCGAGACGGCCATGGACCTGCATGATCTTCGCCAACGAAGCCTGCCATTGCGTTTCGCAGGTCACGTCCAGATGCAGGGCCATGGCCGCCGGAAGCGCATCGGCGACCCGCCGCGCCGCCTGCTCGTCGACGTCTGCGACGACGACGCGCGCGCCCTCGCGCGCCAAGGCTTCGGCATCGGCCTGACCCAGGCCGTGCCCAGCTCCGGTCACAAGGACGACCTTGCCTTCAACCCTGCCTTTCGCTGCCATGACCAGTCTTTCAGGCTGCCAGAGCTTCACGCGCGGCAGCGCCGCCACCATGCAGGCGCGATAGCAGAAGCACACGGCGCAGTCCGCGTCCGACCGCAAGTTCATCGGTCACGCCCATGCCGCCGTGCAATTGCACGGCCTCTTCCGCAAGCTTCAAGGCGGCATCCCCTACATAGGCCTTCGCCGCCGTGACGGTCCGGACCCGCATATCCTCCTCGACCAACGCCGCTTTCAAAAGCATTGAGCGGGATTGCTCCAGCCAGGTGTACATCCGGGCGCAGCGATGCTGGACGACCTGGAAGCTGGCGATCGGCTTGCCAAACTGCCGCCGCTGCCCGACATAATCGACCGTCAGGTCCAGCAAAGTCGCCATCGCACCCACCAGTTCGGCAACTATCGAGAGCCCGGCAAGGGCCTGCGCTTCATCCCATTGGGTAGCGGGCAGTGTGAGCGCCACGGCCTCCGCCGCATCGAAATGCACTTGGGCCGCCATGCTCCCGTCGACCAGGCGAACCGGCGTTCTGCGGACTGCGCTATCCATGGCGTCGACCAGAAATAGCCCGCCCGTCGCTGCTTCCACCACAAAAGCGTCAGCATCCATCCCGTCACGGACGATGGCCGCCGATCCGCTGAGCTTTCCGTCCGCACATTCTCCGCCCCGTGCGAACGCCAGCAGGGCATCTCCCTGCAAGAGTCGTTCGCCCCAGCGTTCAGCAGCCGGACTGCCGACGATCGCTCGGCCACACAGCAGGATCGATTCAGCGAGCGGGGAGATGGCGAGGGCGCGTCCCATCTCCTCCGACACGATCATCACTTCCGCTGCGCCGCCCCCCAGGCCACCTGCCTGTTCCGGCATCAGCAAGGCGAACAGGCCAAGCTCGCCGAGTGCGCGCCACTCATCAAGCGGCATCGGCCCCTTCGCCATGGTCGTGGCGTCATATCGGTCCGCCAGAAAGCGGCGGACCATGTCGCGCACCATGGCCTGCTCATCGCTGAGCGCGAGGTTCATGGTTCAGAGCACCTCGATGATCGAGGCGTTGGCGATACCACCGCCTTCGCACATGGTCTGGAGACCGTAACGTTGGCCGCGCGCCTTGAGCGCATGGATGAGCGTCGCCATCAGCTTCGTGCCGGTCGCGCCGAGCGGATGACCCAGCGCGATTGCGCCGCCGTTGACGTTCAGTTTGGACGGGTCCGCGTCAAGCGCCTTCATCCAGGCCAGCGGGATGGATGCGAAGGCTTCGTTCACTTCAAACAGGTCGATGTCCTTCATCGTCATGCCCGCGCGATCCAGAACGCGGCGGGTTGCAGGGATCGGTTCCTCCAGCATGATCACCGGGTCGCCAGCCGTCACCGCCAGATTGACGATGCGGGCGATGGGCTTGAGGCCATGCGCCCGAACCGCCGCTTCGGATGCGACGAGCACGCCGCTAGCGCCGTCGCAAATCTGGCTCGCAGCGGCGGCGGACAGCGTGCCTCCCTCGCTGATCAGCTTGACCGAGCCAATCGACTCCAGTGATGCATCGGCCCGCACCCCTTCGTCGCGATCATGCACTGCCTGCTCGCCGTCCGCAGTTACGATGGGCACCGGCACGATCTCCCGGTCGAATGCGCCCGCCTTCATCGCCGCCGTCGCCTTCTGATGGCTTTCGAGCGCGAAACGGTCATGATCGTCGCGGGTGAAGCCATATTTGTCGGCGATCATCTGCGCACCGTCAAACTGGCTGAACATCGCAACCCCATAGCGCCGCTGGATGGCTTCGGAGAAAGGATTGGCGCCGATACCGCCAGACTTGGCCAATGTGATGGCTGATCCCATCGGCACGCGCGTCATGCTTTCGACGCCGCCTGCAATGACGATGTCCTGAAGGCCGGACATGACCGCCTGCGCTGCGAAATGCACCGCCTGCTGGGATGATCCGCACTGCCGGTCGATCGTCACGGCCGGCACGCTGTCGGGCAGGCTTGAAGCAAGCACGACATTGCGACCGAAGGCGAATGTCTGTTCGCCCACCTGGCTGACGCAGCCGATGATGACATCGTCGATCGCCGCAGGATCGACACCCGCGTCCGCCACCAGCGCATCCAGTATCAGTGCGCCCAGATCGGCTGGATGACAACCGGCAAGGCGGCCATTGCGGCGGCCACCGGCGGTCCGGCGTGCGGAAACGATATAGGCTTCAGGCATGATGCATCCTTCTTTGTCTAAAGGCCGAGCGCGGCCTTCGCGATGAGTGTGAGCTGAATTTCGCTGGTGCCGCCAAAGATCGACCAGGCGCGGGCGTTGAGGTAGCGCGCCGCCGCGATCTGAGCCTGGGCCGACTCGACAGGGGTCGGCACGTCCTCGCCATAAAATGGGCGTTGGACGGGTAGTTGAAGGCCGGCCAGGCCAAAGGCGTCGACCGCCAACGCCTCGATACCTTGCCGGATTTCGGACGCCAACAGCTTGGTGATCAGGCTGCGCGGGTCAGGCGCTGCGCCCTGCTCGATTTCCATCGCCGTCCGCAACTCGGTCATCTCGAGCGCTTCCGCCTCCAGTTGAAGGCGGATGGCGCGATGGGCCAGTTCGCCGGTCAGCGGCCCTGCCGATGCGCGCAATCGCTCTAGATCAGCCAGAAGCAGCGGGGCGAAGCTGGAGCCGCCCCGTTCGTTCTCCAGCAAAAATTTGGCGATCGACCAGCCTTGCCCTTCCTCGCCAACGCGCTCCGAAACCGGCACCCGGACTTCGTCGAGGAACACCTCGTTCAGTTCATGATCGCCCGATGCGCTGAGGATCGGCTTTACCGTCACGCCCGGCAGGGCCATGTCGATCAGCAGGAAGCTGATGCCTTGCTGCGGCTTTACCTCGGTATCGGTGCGGACCAGAGCGAACAGCCGGTTTGCATATTGGGCCTGCGTCGTCCAGATTTTGTGGCCCGACACGACATAGTGGTCGCCGTCGCGCACAGCGCGGGTCCGCAGACTGGCAAGGTCGGAGCCTGAGCCCGGTTCCGAAAAACCCTGCGCCCATATATGTTCACCTGTGCGCAGGCGCGGAAGATAATGGTCTTTCTGCGCCTGTGTGCCGAATGTGTAGAGTACCGGCCCCACCAGCTTCAGGCCCATTCCGGGCAAGACCGGCGCGCCTGCGTCTGCGCATTCCTTCTCGAATATCCAGCGCTGGATTGGCGTCCATCCCGGCCCGCCCGCCTCCGTCGGCCAGTGATAGACGAGCCATCCCTCGGCTTCCAGGATCGCCTGCCATTCACGCGCTATATCGGGTTCAGCGAACACGCCCGATGTCAGCGCCGCCCCGCGTCGCAGCTCCGGCGAGAGGGAAGATGCCAGAAATGCGCGAACATCGTCCCGGAATGCACACTGCTGATCGGTAAGAGCCAGATCCATCGCTTTAGCGTTCCACGATCGCAACGGCGGAAACACCGGGCGCGCCATAGACATGGCTGTAGCCAAGGCGAATCTTGCCGGGCACCTGCCGCGCGCCGGCCTGTCCGGTCAGTTGCACATAATTTTCATAGACCTGGCGCAGGCCCGATGCGCCGATCGGCTCTCCGCAGGCGAGGCACCCGCCGTCAGTATTGACTGGCAAGCGGCCATCGATCCGCGTGCGTCCCTCTGCGATCCATGCAGCCTGATCGCCATCCGCGCAAAAGCCGTTTTCGGCCATGTGCATGATTTCGGCGCCCGCTTCGGTGTCCTGAAGCTGCGCAATATCGATATCCTCCGGCCCGACCCCCGCCATGGCAAAGGCCGCCTGGGACGCCACGCTGGTAGGCGATCCGCCCCGCTCCAGATCAAGCGCCGGCGAGAATACCTCGAACGAGCCAGGAGGCCGGGTGCGAACGGCTGCGGCGCGTAGCCGCACGGCCGGAAGGCCAAGTTCGCGGGCTTTTCTGCCGCTGGCCAGCAACAGCGCCACAGCGCCTTCTCCCGGCGAGCAGAACATGAATTTGGTGAGCGGATCGCTGACCATTTGCGCATTCAGGATCGTGTCGATGTCGACAGCTTCGCGCCGCCAGGCATGGTCGGCCAGAACCCCGTTGGCAAACGCCTTTTCGGCGACCGCGCCCAGCATAGGCGGCGTTATGCCATACAGGCTCATATAGCGCTGGATCTTCATGGCGAAGAACTGGGTGGTGAGCATAAGCCCCGTCTCACCATACCAGTCCGGCAATCCCCAATCCGCCGGCAGCGGGGAAAAGGAGCCGCGCGGATGCTTGTCGAAACCCACGGCCAGCCCAAGGTCGAACTCGCCGGACTTTATCGTGCTGTAGGCACCGAACATGGCCGAACCGCCGGTCGCGCATCCGTTGGCAACATTGATGAAGGGGATGCCCGTCAGCCCCAGTTCCGACACCATCGTGTCCGCATTCCCCGCAGCATCCGATCCACCGAAGGCGAACTGGACATCGGGCCATGAGAGCCCCGCACGGTCGAGCGCCTGCCGGACGGCGAACACGCCCTGCTGAAGGCCCGAGAGGCCCGGCGTACGGCCAAAGGGATGGATTCCTACGCCCACGATGAAGACATCCTCGCTCATGCCTGGGCGCCCTTATCGGGAGCGAAGCCAAAGCTGGTGCGTGGCGTACCGTCCGCCAGCATGAACGGCAGCGGGACGACCCGCATTGCCATGCCGATTTCCAGAGCGTCAAATGCCACGTCGACCAGGCGGGCCTCGACGATCAAGGCATCGTCCAGTTCGATATAGCCCACAGCGTAAGGCTCAAACGCTTCCGGGCCAGCATAAGGCGGCGATTTGGGGCGAAACCGCTGCACCGTCCACGACCAAAGCCGGCCGGTTCGCGGCAGCACCACTTGGGCGTAGCGCGTGTCATTCGCTGGCCGCGCCGGGAAGCTGAGCCGACCGGTCGCACGATCGCGGGATGCAAGCAGGGCAATGCCCTCGCCATAGGGGCAGATCAGGTCATCGGCGATCGGAATGGACATGGTTTCGGGCACGGCTTATCTCCTTCCGAAGATATAGCGCCCGACCGTTCGGTCGGCTTCTGACCAATGCGACAGCGGCTAGTTGATCATCCCCAGAAAGCCGAGCTGCGCCGCCTTGAACATCGTCTGGTCGCGGTTAACGGCGTCCAGCTTTACTGACGCCGAACGGATGTGGAACCGCACCGTCGTGCGTTGCAGGCCCAGGATGATTCCGATTTCCTCGTTCGTCTTTCCGGCAGCCGCCCAGCGCAGACATTCAACTTCGCGCTTGGTCAACGATATGCTCCCCAGACCCGGTCTCGCGCGCGCCGTCACCTTGACATAGCTTTGCACGAACGCGCGGGCCAGCACAGCAAGTGCATCGGCGGCGCGGACATAGGCATCGGACAGGTCATTGGTTTCCGGATCGGGCGACAGGAAACTCGCCGCGCCGATCTGTCCGAATGGCAGGTGGATCGGAACCACGATCGCCGCCGCCGTCATTGCCCGGATTCGGAAATCGTGCAGATCGATGATGTCGAGCAGCGGGTTGGGCAGGCGGGTTCGAAAGCCGTGCGCGTTACACCAGAAGGGTTCGGCTTCCACCCGACATGCGTGAACGATCGGGGAGGAAAGGGCGAGTTGGGGCACCTCCCACCAGCGCGATTCGGCGCCACGAAAGCCGAATATCTCGCTTGCAAGGATAGCCCCATTGCCGTCGCGCATCGGTTCGCGTGAGGCCACATTGTGCGTGACCGCCGTGCTTAGCCCACAAATCTCCGTCACGGCGTCGCGCAGCCGCTCTGCCGCCGGTGCTATGCCGCCAGGTTCCGAAAAGCGGACCGCGTCGATCAAATCGCGGGACGGCATCGTGCAGGAATGGTTGGTTGCGGACATGGTCAGTGGTTCTTGAGGCTCAGCCCCTCGAAGAAAGGCTGGCAGATGGCGTCGGCGACATCTTCGGGCGGCCTGCGCTTCGCCAGTGGAGGGTACCATTTATAGGCCCAGTTGCACATGCCCAGGAAGCCAAGCGTGGTAAGGCCGGGATCGCATTGCCGGAAATGGCCATTTGCGATCCCCTGTTCGATAATCCCGCGCATCCGCTGAAGATAGGCGTTGCGTTGCGTCCGGATATGGTCGCGCATCTTGCCTTCGAGATCTTCATAATGATCCATGAAGGCCCGGACATAACCCGGATGCTCGGCTATCTGGCGCAATATGTCGATACAGGCGGCGCGCAGGCGATCGAGCGGATCGTCCGATTCTCCCTCGCCATCCAGTCCGGCCAGCAGCGCGCTCATGTGCGCATCGTGCATCGCAAAGAGAATGGCATTCTTGCTTGGGAAATAGTGATAAAGGGTCGGCTTGCCGAGGCCCACCTCGTCGGCGAGCATCTGCATTGACGCCTTGTGATATCCGACCCGGTCGAACAGCGCCGCGCAATGCCTCAATATCTCATTGCGTTTTTCGTCATGCGCTTCAGTCGTCTGCCGTTTCTTTGCTGCTTGTCGCGCCATTGTCGGCTTTGTTCCCTATGTCTGCGCCGGTCAGCCTGGCCGACGCCTTTCGTTCTGGCCATTGGATAGCCCGAACGGTCGCCGGATCACAATCGATGATGACCCAGTTGACCGAGCGGATGCATCCCACCTCTCCAAAAGGTAAGTCGACCGTCTGGTCGGTTCGTTCTAGGGATGACGGCTGGATCACAGGATTGCAAGCATAAGGACGCGAACAATGCAACTTGAAGGCAAGACAGCGCTGGTCACCGGCGCTAGTTCGGGTTTGGGCCGGCATTTCGCTCGCCTGCTGGCGCGGGAGGGGGCAACCGTCTTGGCTGCGGCGCGCCGCATCGACGCGCTTCGCGCGCTCTCCAATGAAATTGAGCAGGAGGGCGGAGATTGCATCCCTGTCGCCATGGACGTGACTGATCCGGAAGCGGTCATGGCAGCCTTTGGGCAGATTGAACGGGACATCCCAAGCGCGCTTTCGATCGTCGTCAACAATGCGGGCGTCGCGCATACCCGTGCGGCGCTCGATCTTGACGCGACCGAATGGGCGCAGGTGCTTCAGCCCAATCTGACCGGCGCTTTCCTTGTGGCCCAACAGGCCGCGAGAGCAATGCGGAGCAGGGGTGGCACGATCGTCAATGTGGCCTCTATCCTTGGGGAGCGCGTGTCCAAGGGACTGGCAGCCTATGCCGCCAGCAAGGCCGGCCTTATCCAGCTGACGAAGGCGCTCGCACTGGAATGGGCCACGCTCGACATCCGGGTCAATGCGCTAGCGCCCGGCTATATCGAGACTGACCTCAACCGGGATTTCTTCGCGTCCGAAGCGGGCCAGCGACTCATCTCGCGCATTCCGCAAAAGCGACTGGGTCAGATGCAGGATCTGGATGGGCCGCTGCTGCTGCTATGTTCCGATCAGTCGCATTACATGACAGGTTCCGTCATCGCCGTGGATGGCGGGCATCTTGTAAGCGGTCTTTGAACGGGGGCGTCTTTCAGGCGTCCATGGCAGTCGCGCCGATCACCCAGGCGGAGAGGCCGGCTGTCGGTACAGCGCAGATCACGGCTTCCGCTACTGCCTCCTCGCTGGCGCCTGCGGTGCGCGCGCCTTTCATGTGCACGGACGCCCACGAACTATAGTCGGCGACAAGCACGGTGACGAGCAGCAACTCGGCGTAAATCGGCCCCAGCGCGGTGCCTGATAACGTGCCCTCGCGCATCAGATAATATGCGTCGGCACCCAGCGGCTTGACCTCCAACAGCTTGGCCAAGGATGGCGGCATCGTGCCGAAATATTGAAGGAAGTTGGCCTCTGCTGCGCCCTCTTCCACGATCATGTCGTCGTCGGGCCAGTCGGGGTCTGCGGCCCCGGAATATATCTCGCGAAAAAGAGTATGGAAGCGCAGCGACGCGCCCTCACCCCGCACGCTTGCCAGGATCGCGATCGCCGCACCGGCTTCCGCCTCGGTCAGCCCGGCCGCCTGGGCTGCCGCCAACTCCCGCGCTGCAAGCTCCCCATAGCCCTTCACCGTGGCTGCGCAGGCCACGAACAATCGTTTCACCTTTGCTGGAACGGCGCCATCGCTATCAATGATGGAGCGCCAGCGACGGAAGCCCGCGATCGTTTTCGGCGCGTCGCGGCGCAGGCGGCCCAGACTGGCGAGGGTGGGTAGATGATCAGACATCGTCTCTCCGATAAAATACAGACCGTCCGGTCGGTTGAACATGGCTATGCCGCTTCGTGCGTGGGGTCAACTGTCCCATAGGTGGTTGACGTCCGACCGGACGGTCGACTACATCGCACCCTATAACGGGCCGATCCAATTCGGCCGACATGAGAGGAGTACGCTCCCGATGAAAGACTTCAAGGGCCGGACGGCAGTCATTACCGGCGCGGGCAGCGGCATCGGCGCGGCGCTCGCGCATGTCGCCGCGCAAGAGGGCATGAACCTGGTCCTTGCCGACATCAATCTTGCCGACCTTGAAGCGGTAGCCGCGACCATCGACTGTTCGGCAATCATGCTCCAAAGGACCGATGTGGCCGACCCGGAAGCGGTTCAGGATCTTGCCGACAGCGCATGGTCCCGTTTTGGTGAGGTATCCTTGCTGTGCAACAATGCCGGCGTCGTGCCTGGGGGGCGTCACCGGCCCGTCTGGGAATATGCGCTGGAGGATTGGCGCTGGGCCTTTGGCGTGAACGTGGATGGCGTAATCAACGGCATCCGCAGTTTCGTGCCCAGGATGCTGGCAGAGGAACGGTCGGGGCATATCTTGAATACCGCATCCGTCGCCGGGTTTGTGAGTGGCGAAGGCTCGGCTGTCTATGGCGCGTCAAAACATGCTGCCGTGCGCGTTACCGAAGCCCTTTATGCTGGCCTGCGTGCGCGCAATGCTCCCATTGGTGTCACTATGCTATGTCCTGGTCTGGTCGCGACACGCATTTACGAGGCCGAGCGATCGCGGCCCGCCCATTTGCGATCAGCCCTTGGGCGCCCTGTGGAAGCGCCCGAATTTCAGTCCATTTCCGACAAGCTGTTCCAAAACGCGCCGTCTCCGGAACAGGTCGCTGCGGAGGCATTTGACGGCATCCGCAAGGATCAGTTCTACGTCTTCACCTCAGCGCGGTACGACGGGGCGATCGCACAAAGGACGCAAGCCATTTTGAACCGGGAAAATCCCCAGTTCGACAGTTTGATCTCACTCAGCGAAGGCAAGGCTGATCTGGATAAGGAAAAATTATGAGCAGGCTGGACTCGCGGATCGCGCTGATTACCGGCGCCGCCTCTGGCATCGGGCTCGCTACGGCCCGGCGTTTTGCGGAGGAGGGCGCGAAAGTCGTGTTGGCGGACCGCAACGGTGACGCCTTGTCGACTGCTTGCGCATCACTGTGCGGTGACGGGCATGATATGGCGACGATGGATGTAACCGACGAGCAGGCATGGGCGGCGCTTGCCGATAGGATCGGCGCACGGTTCGGGAAACTAGACATTCTGGTGAACAACGCCGGGTTCGGCAAATTCGCGTCCATTGCCGACACGACTTTGGCGCAGTGGCGGTCGATCCTGGCCGTCAATCTGGACAGCGTGTTCCTGGGGACAAAATATATGCTGCCTTTGCTCGCTGCCTCCGGCCATGGCGCGATCGTAAACATGTCCTCGATTCGCGGTATCGTGGCCGGCGCCGGCACCGGTTCCTACAGCGCCGCGAAGGGTGGCGTTCGTATGTTCACCAAGGCGACTGCGATTGAATGCGCGGAGGCAGGCAATGGGGTACGCGCCAATTCCATTCATCCCGGCCACATCGCCACGCCCCTGACCGCGCCGGCCTATGCCGATGCGGAGATCGCCAAGACCCTGCTGGCGGACGTCCCGATTGGCCGGATCGGGCAGGCGGAGGAGATCGCGGACGGGATCCTTTTCCTGGCAAGCGATGAATCCCGTTACATGACGGGCGCCGAACTGGTGATCGATGGGGGAGCACCGCGCAATGACCGATCGAGCTATGGCCATCGCGACGAAGGTGGAAGCCTTCGTCCGCAATGAAGTAATCCCCTATGAAAAGGACAGTCGGCTGGGCTTCCATGGCCCGGAGGACGCACTGGTCAGGGAGTTGCGCGCAAAGGCGCACATGGCGGGCGTCCTCACGCCGCACATCCTGGAAGACGGGTCGCACCTGACGCAGCGGGAGACAGCCATCGTCGTCATAAAGACGGGGCTGTCGCCTCTCGGCCCGCTCGCGTGCAACACGGCCGCGCCTGACGAGGGCAACATGTATTTGCTGGGTAAGGTCGGGAGCGCGGAGCAGAAGTCGCGCTTTCTCGAACCATTGGTGAGCGGCGAAGCGCGATCGGCCTTCTTCATGACGGAGCCTGCCGAATCCGGGGGGGCGGGGTCCGACCCGTCGATGATGCAGACGACCTGCCGTCTGGATGGCAATCACTGGGTGATCAACGGCCGCAAGAAATTCATCACCGGCGCGGATGGTGCGCGCGTGGGCATCGTCATGGCCCGATCCGACGATGGCGCATGCATGTTCCTGGTCGACTTGCCCGACCCTGCCATCCGAACAGTGCGCGTGATCGATACGATCGACAGTTCAATGCCCGGCGGGCATGCGGAAGTCGACATCGTCGACCTTCGCGTGTCGGCGGACCAGATGCTGGGCGCGAGCGGTGAAGGCTTTGCCTATGCGCAAATCCGCCTCAGCCCCGCCAGGCTTTCTCATTGCATGCGCTGGCTTGGGCTTGCGATGCGCGCGCACGAAATCTCGACGGACTATGCCTGCCGTCGCCATGCCTTTGGCAAGCCGCTCGTCGATCATGAAGGCGTCGGCTTCATGTTGGCGGACAATCTCATTGATCTGAAGCAGGCGGAACTGATGATCGACTGGTGCGCCGGCGTGCTCGACACCGGATCGCTCGGCACCGCCGAAAGCTCGATGGCCAAAGTCGCCGTGTCGGATGCGCTGTTCCGTGTCGCTGACCGATGCGTTCAGGTGATGGGCGGAACAGGCGTGTCTGGCGACACTATTGTCGAGCAGGCGTTCCGGGAAATCCGTGCCTTTCGTATCTATGATGGTCCAACCGAGGTCCACAAATGGAGCCTCGCCAAAAGATAAAGCGGGACTGGAAGGGGGGCAGGCATGATTGCCGGACGATATGCGCGCGCCGCGAAATCGCTGCTGTTGCTCCTGCCACTCCTGGCATCGACGTCGCTACATGGTCAGGCTGGGAATTTTGCCGCACCCGAAGCCCCCGACACGCAATCCGGCTATGGCGAGGATCTGCTGCCAAGGGACGAGAAGGACCGCGCCGCCCTGCTTCATACCATCGCGTTCGATGCGACCGTCTATGGCATGTCGGCTTATCTGCATTATGAGCAGCTTTATCGGCAGGTGTTCGATCGCGGTTCGGACAACTATACCGGCTTCAACCGCTTCGCCCATGATCGCAACCTTGCCGGGCCTGACTATGCCACGTTCAAGGTTCCCAACACCGATACGCTCTATTCGACCGCATGGATCGACCTCAGCAAGGGGCCGGTCGAAATCGATATTCCGGCGACGCAGCTCAAATATTTCACGCTCAACATCTTCGACATCTTCGGTAATCCCAGCAATTTGAGCAACCGGACGATCGGATTTGAAGGCGGTCGTTTTCTGCTGGTCCCGCGTGACTGGAGTGGAACCCCGCCCGAAGGCGTGCGCATATATCGGGCGGCCACGCCCCAGCTCTGGATACTCATGCGCGCCTTCGCCCACTCCGACGGCGATGTGCAGAAGGCGCGGGCCTTTCAGGACGCGGTCAGGATTATTGTTCCGCAGGGCGTTGGAATGGCGAACGAATCCGGCATTCCAACCCCGCCGCCGCCTGCGCCGGGGGCCATCGGCTATCTTCGCGTCCTCGACTATGTTCTTCGGGCCGATGGCTGGCAGCCGGGTGAGGACGCGCTGGTATCGCGCTTCCGGCCGATCGGCATATTGGGTGACAAGGGGTTTGATCCCGACGCGCTGAGCCCTTCGGCGCGGGCGGCGATTGAAAGCGGTTATACAGAGGCGCTGGCCATGCTTACCCGTGCCAAGTCGCAATTGGGCGAACCCACCGGTACTGGTTGGATGAAGGTCAACAAGGGCGTCTATGGTTTCAACTATGTCCGCCGGTCGGTCATCAATATCGCGGGGCTGGGCGCGAATGTGCGCGAAGAAAATGCCTCCTACACGACCTTTGTCGATGGTAAGGGCGCAGTGCTGGATGGCGCGTCGTCCCGCTACACGCTCCGGCTGCAAACACCGCCACCCGTCAACAGCTTCTGGTCCGTCACGCTATACGACGCAAAGACATTCGCTCTCTATCCCAATCCTTTGAACCGCTATTTGGTAAGCGATCGGACCAAGGGGTTGAAGGTGCAGAAGGATGGATCGATCGACATCCGGATTCAGCACAAAGCCCCGGCCGGCGGGAACTGGCTTCCCGCTCCGGCCGGGCCGTTTTTCGTCGTCATTCGCGCCTATGGACCAAAACCGGAAATGCTCAACGGCCATTGGTTGCCGCCGGCCATTGCGCAGGAGCAGGGCGGGCGATGAGCGCTTTGGTCGATGCCAATAGCGGCACCGCCGCCGTTCGCCCTGGTTATGAACTGGACCTGGGCGCGCTGGACCTGTGGATGCGCGCCAATGTTGCCGATTATGCGGGACCGCTCGGCATAGAGCAGTTCAAGGGTGGCCAGTCCAATCCGACCTACAAGCTGATCACGCCCGGCAAGACCTATGTCTTGCGCAAGCAGCCGCCCGGCCCCTTGCTCAAGGGCGCCCATGCGCTCGATCGGGAAGCACGCGTGCTGACCGGCCTTGCGCACGCCGGTTTCCCGGTCGCCGCCGTCCATGGCCTGTGCAGCGATCCAGCCATTATCGGCACCATATTCTATGTCATGGACATGGTGGAAGGGCGCATCTTCTGGGACGCAGCAGTTCCGGGCGTATCAACCGCTGAACGATCCGCCCTGTTCGATGCGATGAACGCGACGATCGCAGATCTTCATAGTGTCGACCATGTCGCAGCCGGGCTGGCGGACTATGGCCGGCCCGGCAACTATTTCGAACGGCAGATCGCGCGCTGGTCCCGCCAATATGCCGAAGATGCAGAGGCAGGCCGTGATCCCTATATGGACCGGCTTGTGGAATGGCTCCCCCTCCATATCCCGTCGGGTGAAGAAACGAGCATCGTCCATGGCGACTTTCGCATCGATAATCTGATCTTCCACCCAACGCAGCCGCGCGTGCTGGCGGTGCTCGACTGGGAGCTTTCGACGCTGGGGCATCCGGGCGCCGACTTTGCCTATCATGCGATGATGTATCGCATGCCGCCCCATATCGTCGCCGGGCTTGGCGGGCGCGACCCGGCCTCGCTCGGCATCGCCGATGAAGAGGCCTATCTCGCCGCCTATTGTCGGCGCAGGGGACTAGCGGACATGCCGGGGTACGACTTTTACATTGCGTTCAATTTCTTTCGGCTCGCGGCGATTTTCCATGGCATCAAGGGCAGGGTGATCCGCGGCAATGCCTCCTCCGCGCAGGCCCGTGAGCGCGTTGCGGTGCTGCCGGAACTTATGCGCCTTGCGTGGCAGCAGGCGGAAAAAGCAGGTGCCCGATGAGCAGTCCGGCCATCACGCTCGACATCCAGGACAGCGTCGCATGGCTGACGCTGGCGCGGCCGGACAAGCGCAATTCGGTCGATCCCGCATTCGCATTGCGACTCCATGAACTGGCGGAGCGATGCGCGGCAGACCCTGCGATACGATGTGTCGTCCTTACCGGAAGCGGCAAATTTTTTTGCGTCGGTGGCGACATTGACGCCTTCTCTGCAGCTGGCGACGATGCCGAAGCGGCGGTTGGCGCTCTCGCGCGGAGTTTCCACGCCGGCATCTATCGGCTTGCCACGATGGAAAAGCCTCTGGTCACGGCGATCAATGGGCCTGCAGCCGGCGCGGGGCTAAGTCTTGCCATCATGGGGGATATCGCACTTGCTGCCGATTCTGCCCATTTCACTTCGGCCTACAGCGCTGTTGGACTGACGCCGGACGGCGGCGCATCATGGTGGCTGCCACAGCTTATCGGCATGCGGCGGGCGCAGGAGATGCTGTTCACCAATCGAAGGATCGGGGCGCAGGAAGCGGCATCCATCGGCCTTGTTACGCGCGTGGTCCCTGACGATGCACTGCATGTCGAAGCGTCCGCGGTCGCAACGGTGCTGGCAAAGGGGCCAGTCCGCGCTCTGGCCCGATGCCGCGCCCTGCTGATGGAATCGGCGAACGCTGGTTTGCGCGACCAACTGGATCGCGAGGCCGCCTCGATCGCTAAGTCCGCCGGCGCAGTCGAAGGCCAGGAAGGCGTCGCCGCCTTCCTGGCGAAGCGATCACCCCATTTTGTATAGTCGCGTGTTGATGGGCAAAGCATGTCATAATTCGATGAGCATTGTATCCGGTTCGACAGGTCTGCGCACTTGTCTTGAGGCCTAAGCAACTCAACTTTCCACCCAATCCGGATGACGGGACCGTTCCACCATTCGTCGGGTATCTGATTCGTATTTATGTCGAACCCGACATGCTCAGGACAGGCTTGAGATAGGTCGCGTTGATCATCACCGTCCTGCGTTCGGAAGACCGAGGCGCTTTCAGACCTTCCATCATCCGAAGGAGGTCGCGTCCGTCAATGTGGTGTAGAATTGGGTGTGGCCAGCGGGCTGCATTTTCAGGCGGCCTTGGGTGTAATCTGTAGCGGCTGTGCCTCCTCGATCATTGGTGTAGCAAGGGCGGCCATGCCCTCGATCTGCATGTAGCGGTGCTGGAGCTGGTATTCGTCATTCTGCTCCAGCAGGACGGCGCCGACGAGGCGGATGATGCTATCCTCGTTCGGGAAGATGCCGACGACATCGGCGCGGCGCTTCACTTCCTTGTTCAGGCGTTCCAGTGGATTGGTGGAATGTAATTTGACGCGGTGCTGCTCGGGGAAGGTCATGTAGGCCAGCACGTCGTGCTCGGCATCGTCCATGCAGGCGCCGAGCTTTGGCCAGCGGGTACGCAACTGGTCGGCGACCTGGCGCCAGACCTGTGTCGCGGCGGCATGGTCGGGCTGGAGGAAGACCTGGCGGATGGCAGCGGCGACGACGGTGTTCTGGCCCTTGGGCACGTAGGCCAGGGCATTGCGCATGAAGTGGACGCGGCACCGCTGCCAGGTGGCGCTGAGCACGCGAGTGATCGCTGCCTTGAGGCCCTCGTGGGCATCGGAGATGACCAGCTTCACGCCGGTCAGTCCGCGGCGTGCGAGGTCCTTGAGGAAGCTCGACCAGAATGGCTCGGCTTCGGAGGGTCCAATGTGAAGGCCAACGATTTCGCGCTTGCCCTCGGTGTTGACGGCAACGGCTATTATCGCGGCGACACTGACGATCCGCCCGCCCTCGCGCACCTTGAGGTAGGTAGCATCGAGCCAGAGGTAGGGCCAGTCGCCGGTGAGCGGCCGCTTAAGGAAGGCATGGACACGTTCGTCGATATCCTTGCACAGCTTGGACACCGAGGATTTGGAGATGCCGGTCATGCCCATGGCCTGCACCAGCTCGTCGACACGCCGGGTGCTGACGCCGGCGATCCACGCCTCCTGGATCACCGCGACCAGCGCCTTCTCGACGGTCTTCCTGGGTTCCAGGAAGCCAGGGAAGTAGGCGCCGGTCCGTAGCTTGGGAATCCTCAGGTTGAGCGTGCCGAGCCGGGTATCGAGGCTGCGGTCGCGGTAGCCGTTCCGCCAGGTCGTCCGGTCGCCGGAGCGCTCGTGTCGGCTAGCGCCGACCAGGCCATCGACGTCGGCCTCCATGATGATCTGTAATACGCTCTCGGCGATCGTGCGCAGGAAATCTCCATCTCCAGTCTTCGCCATCAGCTCGGCAAGCGGTAGTCTGTCGTTGGTCATCGGGATCAACTCCTCGGTGGGCGTGTGAAGTGTGGTAACTCCACCTTACCGATGAGCCCGGTGGCCACCGAGATCGAAATCGCATGGGGTGGGGCATGCCCCACCCCATGCGATCATCTCAATCTACACCAGAAATTACACCACGAGCGCGGACGCTAACTCCGAAGGAAACCCACCGCTTCCAGCGATTGCAAAGCGTCTTGTGCGGCCGGTCGTCCTTCGGTGCATCCCTCCAGCGCAACCCATTCCGGTTGACGAAATTGATCCCGCTCAACACCCGGCGATCGTCAACACGCAGTTTGCCATGGCTTTCGGGAAAGTGGGGCTCAATTCGAGCCATCTGCTCGTCCGTCAGCCAATACAGGCCGCTCATCTTCAATCTCCTCGCAGAGCCTGAATCAGATCGAGCCAGTCATATCAATGGGTCCTGACCGCTAGTCAGATGCTCTCAAAATGGTGCTATCAAGCGCGAACAAATATCAGGGTCGCTTCACCCGCCCGCTAACGCTCGCGATATTTTTCGCCGCAATCGGGGGTCAACCGTCAGGGCTGGAATGGATCAGGACCGGACGATAGTAGCCGATAGATGGTTTGCGGATGTCTTTGAAAGTAACTCAGCGATATCAACAGCATAGTATTGCCAAGGACTCCAGGCCGGCACCATTTGGGGAAAAATATTCTCCACAATGAATTCAATATCTTGATATGCTCCCGAACAATCGAGTGGGAATAATCGGACGGCACCGATTACCCCGTTGGCGCAAGCTGCCGCAGCGGTGGAGACTGACATGACCGGCGCCGCTCTTGGCCATCCCGTCTATCGGGACATGCCGACCACCATTTTCGAACAGATGTCGGCGCTCGCGCGTGAAACCGGGGCGATCAATCTGGGACAGGGTTTTCCCGACACGCCGGGACCGGCGGATATTCTGAACGTCGCGGCCGACGCGCTGCTCAGCCGGTCCAACCAATATCCGCCCATGGCTGGTCTGCCGGAACTGCGCGCTGCGGTGGCGAGCCATTATGCGGCGCATCAAGGTCTGGCGCTGACCCCGCAGGACGTCATCGTGACGTCCGGTGCGACCGAGGCGATTGCCGCGACCTTGCTGGCGCTGGTGCAGCCGGGCGACGAGGTGCTGGTGCTGGCCCCGCTTTATGACGCCTATCTGCCCCTGATCGAGCGGGCTGGGGGTGTGGCGAAGGTCGTGCGGCTTACCCCGCCGGAGTGGCGGATCACGCAAGCGGCGCTGGCGGCGGCGTCACCCCGCACCCGCTTCCTGTTGATGAACAATCCGGTCAATCCGACCGGCATCGTCCTGCGCGACGGCGAGTTGGCGCTGCTGGCGCGCTTCTGCGTCGATCGCGACCTGATCGCCATATGCGACGAGGTGTGGGAGCATCTGACCTTTGACGGCTTGCGCCACCGCCCGCTGATGGCGCAGCCGGGCATGGGCGAGCGGACGGTGAAGATCGGATCGGCGGGCAAGATTTTCTCCCTGACCGGCTGGAAAGTCGGATGGATGTGCGCCGCGCCGCCGATTGTCACGCTGCTGGCGCGGGCGCACCAATTCCTCACCTTCACCACGCCGCCGAACCTGCAATGGGCGGTTGCCAAGGGGCTGGCCAAGCCGGTCGAATGGTTCGGCGCGATTCGCGCAGACTATCAGGCGTCGCGTGACCGGCTGGTAACGGGACTGCGGGCGGCGGGGTTCGTCCTGTTGCCCAGCCAGGCGACATGGTTCGTCTGCGTCGATCTGCCCGCCAGCGGCATCGCCATGGACGATCGCGAATTTTGCGAGCGCATCGTGCGCGACGCCGGGGTCGCGGCGATCCCGATCTCCGCCTTCTATCCCGATGAACCCGTCACCCATCTGGTCCGTCTGTGCTTTTCCAAGGCGGACGCTGTGCTGGATGAGGCGGTTGCGCGACTGGCCGACTTTCGCCGACGGGTGGTTGCAGGGTCTGGCGAAGGGCGCTAAGTTCCCTTTTCGTTCCAAAAGGGCTGCTCATGGAAATCCTGCCGATCCTGTTGATTGTCGTTGCATTGCTCATCGGGTTGGCGGTTGGCTGGCTGCTGCGCGGGAAGGCGCTTGGCCCGCTGATGGCGGAGAAAACCGACCTTGCAGGCCGACTGGAGATGGCGGTCAGTCAGCGCAACGCGGCGATCAGCGAACTGGCGGTGGAGAAGGAGCGGGTGGCGCAGGCGGCGGCATCGGCGCAGCGGCTGGAAGCGGCGCAGACCGCGCTTGCCCAGCGGCTCGACACCGCGCAGGCCGAGCGCGAGGCGGCCTTGCGCGACCTGGCGGCGCTCCAGTCGGATACGCAGGCGCGGGCGGAAGCCTTCGAAGCGCAGATCGTGGCGCTTCGCGACGCCAAAGAGCAATTGTCGGCCCAGTTCAGCGAAATTGGCGGCAAGCTGCTGGGGGAAGCGCAAAAGACCTTCCTCGATCGGGCCGACCAGCGGTTTGCCCAGGCGAACGAGAAGAGCGAGGCGCAGCTCAAGACGCTATTGTCCCCGGTCGAAACGACGCTCAAACGCTACGAGGAAGGCCTCCAGCGGGTCGAGAAGGATCGCGTCGGCAGCTATGCCGAACTGCGCGAGGCGGTAAACCAGGTGCAGCTGGGACAGGGGCAGGTCCGCGAAGAAACCGCCAAGCTCGTCAATGCGCTGCGCGCCGCGCCCAAGACGCGGGGTCGCTGGGGCGAACAGCAGTTCAAGAATCTGATCGAAACGGCGGGCCTGTCTCCCTTCGTCGATTTCAGCGAGGAAGTTTCGGTGACGGTCGAGGATGGCCGTTTGCGCCCCGACTTCATCATCCGCCTGCCCGGCGACCAGCAGATGGTGGTCGATGTCAAATGTTCGCTCGTCGCCTATCTCAATGCCGTCGATCAGGTCGATCCCGCGCTTCGCGACGCGCATATGGCCGACCATGCCCGTGCTATGCGGACCCATGCCGACGCGCTGGGACGCAAGGCCTATTGGGAGCAGTTCGACAAGGCGCCCGATTTCGTCATCATGTATGTGCCGGGCGATAATTTCGTCACCGCCGCGCTGGAGGCGGACATGGACCTGTGGGAACGGGCGGCGAAAAACCGGGTCATCATCTGCGGCCCTGCGACCTTCCTGCCGCTCGCGCGGACGCTGGCGGGGCATTGGCGGCAGGCCAAGTTGCAGGATCAGGCGCGACAGGTCGGCCAGTTGGGCAAGGAATTATATGAGCGGCTGGCGGCGGCGGCGGCATCGCTCAAGAAGCTCGGCAACCGGCTGCACGGCGCGGTGGGCGACTATAACGCCTTTGTCGGCAGCTTCGAAAGCCGGGTGCTGGTGACCGGGCGCAAGCTGCGCGACCTCAATATCGAGACGGGCGGCAAGGAATTGGAGGAACTGGCGCCGGTCGATGCGCTGGTGCGTGATCCAGCTTCGGCCGAGGCGCTGCGGGCGTTGCCGGACGCGGCGGAGTAAATAGACATTGTTCCGTTCGTTTCGAGCGTAGTCGAGAAACGTTCAGCGCAAGTTTCTCTACTACGCTCGAAACGAACGGATGTTGTGTTAGCCGCCTTTCGCCGCGCCACTCGCTGTCCGCACGCCCGCCCGATTGCGGCTGGCAAGTTCGCGTTTCAGATCCTCCGGGCGCGGGGCTACGAGAAACCCGAAGCTGACCGTGCCTTCCTTGGTCTCGACCACATGATGCAGCCGGTGCGCCTGCACGATGCGCTTCATATAGGGAGAACGGGCGACATAACGGTTCTTCACCCGCTGGTGGACGATGATGTCGTGGAAGCCCAGGTAAATCGCGCCATAGGCCGCGATCCCGGCACCGCAGGCGGTGGCCAGATTGCCCCAGCCCCATTGCACCCCGCCCAGCAGCAGGATGATGGAGGGCAGGGCGAAGATCACGAAATAGAGATCATTGGCCTCCCACATTCCCAAACGCGGGCGATGGTGGCTGGCATGCAGGAACCAGCCCGGCCCGTGCATCACCCAGCGGTGCATGACATAGGCAAAGCCCTCCATCGCAATAACGGTCGCTAGAAAGACGAGGGCTGGCAGCAGGATCGACATGGCATCCATATAGGCGGGCGGGCGCGCTGGCGCGACCCGTAAAGCTACGAGGTGGACGAAAGGTCGGGGCCGGGCGAGGCCGGGCGCACCGGGGCGGCGTGGATCACGCGCTGGGGGTAGGGGATGATGATGCCATTATCCTTGAACAGGTGCCACAGCCGGTTGAGGACGTCCGACTTCACATTGCTGACGCCACCTTCCGGGTCGCTGATCCACACCAGAATCTCATGATCGACGCGACTGTCGCCAAAGCCGATCAGCCAGACATTGGGTTCGGGTTCGCGCAGCACGCGCCGGCAATCGAGCGCGGCCTGCCGCATCAGGCTTTGCGCCAGCGCAAGATCGCAATCATAGCTGATCCCCACGGGAATGCGGACGCGCACATTCCGGTTGGAATAGGACCAGTTCTCTACCTCCTGCGTCATCAGATTTTCGTTGGGGATCAGATGTTCCTTGCCGTCGCGGGTGATGACGCTGACGGCGCGGACGCCGATCTTGTTCACCCAGCCGAAACTGTCGCCGACAACGATGACGTCGCCCGGCTTGATCGAGCGATCCATCAACAGGATGATCCCCGCGATCAGGTTGCCGAACGTCTTTTGCAGGCCAAAGCCCACGGCCAGGCCCAGCGCGCCGGAAAAGACGGCAAAGGCCGTGAGGTCTATGCCCAGCAGGTCGACGCCGATGAAGAAGGCGGCGACGATGACCGCGATCGCCGCGAGTTTTTGCGCCAGCAGCTTCTGGGTCGGGTCGAAGCCCTGCGTATGGTCGATCGATCGCCCGATCAGCCGGTTGGCGAGGCGGACGAGCGCGAAGAGCGCGACGCAGGTGGCGGCGATGGAAAGCAGCCCCAGCAGGGTGATGCGCCGCTTGCCAAGGCTGATGCCGACCGTGTCGAGCATCGCGCCAACCGGGGCAAGGCCGCCACTGGTGCCCGACACGATGCTGAGGAACAGCAGGAGCGCCAGCGGCAATACCGCCCAGCGGGGAATGGCCAGGGTCCGCAGCGCATAGACGGCGAGCAGCGCAACCGAGAGGCCAAGGCCGATGCCCAGGACCAGGTGGCCGACCGAATCATGGGGCCAGAAGGCGGCGGCGATGCCGATCATCAAAGCGGAAATGGCGTAGCGCAGCATCGCCCGGAGCCGCAGGGCGAAGGCTGGTCCCATGACCTGGGCGCGCGGCTGGAGGCGAGGGCCGATGAAGCGGGCGCACCCGGCGGCGGCCAGGTGGAGCAGCAGCGCGAACGCCAATGCGATCAGCGGATGGATGATGCCGCTGTCGTCGGGGACATGGGCCAACAGCCAGTCTATGCCCGATAGCATCGCCCTACGCCCCGTCGCGGACGGCGCGGAAACGGGCAAGGCCGGCGGCGAGGTCGGCGATCAGGTCGGCTGAATCTTCCAGGCCGATATGAAGGCGGATGGCCGGTCCCTGTGCCTGCCAGACGGTCGCGCTGCGGTAGCGGGCGGGATCGATCGGCAGGGCCAGGCTTTCAAAGCCGCCCCAGCTATAGCCGATCCCGAAATGGGCCAGGCCGTCGATCAGGGCGGCGCGGGCCGCATCGTCGCCGCCGTTCAGGATGAAGCTGAACAGGCCGGTCGATCCGCTGAAATCGCGCTGCCACAGGGCGTGACCGGGGCAGTCGGGCAGGGCGGGGTGAAGGACGCGGGCGACCTCCGGCTGATCCTTCAGCCAGCGGGCAACGGCAAGCGCGCTGTCCTGATGCTGTTTGAGGCGCACGCCGAGCGTCCGCAGCCCGCGCGACGCGAGCCAGGCGTCGTCGGGGCTGACCATCTGTCCCAGCAGATAGGCGGTCTGCCGGACTTTGGCGAACCATTGGTCGTTAGCGGTGATGCTGCCCATCATGACATCGCTGTGGCCGACAATATATTTGGTGCAGGCCAGGATCGAGATGTCGACGCCATGGGACAGGGCGGGGAAATAGAGCGGCGTCGCCCAAGTATTGTCGGCCAGGGTCGTGACGCCATGCTGGCGCGCGAGCGCGGTGATGGCGGGCACGTCCTGCACCTCGAAGGTCAGGCTGCCGGGGCTTTCCAGGAAGAGGGCGCGGACCCTCTCATCGGCTAAGGCGACACTAAGCTGAACATGATCGAGCGGATCGTAAAATATCGTTTCGATACCGTAACCATCAAGCATTTGCGTGCAGAAGTTGCGGGTCGGGTCATAGGCGCTGTCAACCATCAACAGCCGGTCGCCGGGCTTGAGCACCGCCATCAGCGCGCAGGCAATCGCCGCGACGCCCGACGGAAACAGCATCGTGCCGGCCGCGCCCGGTTCCATTTCGGTGAGCGCGTCGGCGAGGCTCCAGGCCGTCGGCGTCCCCTTTCGCCCGTAGAACAGCCGCTCATGCGTGCTGCTGCCTGCCGCGCGGCGCAGATGGGCGACATCATCATAAAGGACGGTCGATGCGCGCCAGACCGGCGGGCTGACGATCGCGCCGGGCTGGCCGGGCATGCCGGTCCATTCGGGCTTGCGCCCCGCCTGCGCCAGCTTGGTCAGCGGCTTGCGCGCGTCCTTGTCCGATCCCCCCTTGCTCATGCCGGGCCGGTCGCCTTGGGCGTGGCGGGATCATAGCCCCATTCGGACCAGCTGCCGTCATAAAGGGTAACGTCGCGATTCCCCAGCATTTCAAGGCCCGCCAGCAGGATCGCCGCGGTCACGCCGCTGCCGCAGGTGGTGATGACCGGGCGGTCAAGGTCGATTCCCGCGTCGTGCAACAACTGGCGCAGATCGTCCCCCGTCTTCATGCTGTTGTCGGGATTGAACAAGGCGGCGGAGGGCAGGTTGCGCGATCCGGGGATATGGCCAGACGCCATGCCGGGGCGCGGTTCGGCCTCTTCCCCCGTGAAGCGACCCGCGCCGCGCGCGTCCAGCACTTGCGCGTCATGGCTTGCCAGATTGGCGATCAGGTCGGCCTTGGTGCGGACCTGACCGGGGGCGCGGCGGGCGATGGCGTTGCCGGTTGCGGGGGTGACGGGGCCGCTCTGTGTCGCGCGGCCCTCCGCCACCCATTTGGGCAGGCCGCCGTCCAGAATCGCGGCCGATGCGCCCAGGCCATAGAGCCGCACCATCCACCAGCCGCGCGCCGCGCTGTGGGTGGGGCTATTGTCATAGACGATGACGCGGCTGTCGGTGTTGATGCCCAGCGCCTGCGCGCGCTGCGTCATCAGCGTGTCTGGCGGCAGCATGCCGGGGGTCGGATCGTCGGGGTCGTTGAGGGTCGGCAGGTCCATGAAGGCCGCGCCGGGGATATGGGCGGCCTCGAACTCGGCGCGCGGGTCGCGCGGCGTGCCGGGCAGGAACAGGCTGGCGTCGAGGATGCAAAGGTCCGGCTTGCCCAGTTCTGCGGCAAGCCAGTCGGTCGAAACGAGAATGTCCATGCAATGCCCTTTGGCCTGATTTCGTGGCGCTACACCCTATTAGTAGGGCGCGCAGGCAGGGCTGGAAAGAGGGATCAGGACGGGACCAGTTCCCCTGCGGCGCGGGTGGCGGGGCGGCGATATTGCCGTGGTCCCTGATCAAGGCGGAACGGGGCAAGCCGGTCGGCGGGCGGCTCCTGCTCCTGGCCCAATATGAAGGCGCGGGCGGTGCGGCCATGCCCTTGCGGCTCGCCCCCATCCGGTCCCCAGTGATAGCTGGCGTCGAAGGCGGCGAGCGGGATCAGCAGGCTGCGCTGGCCCATCGTCACCGGCACGATCTCGTCGGGCATCAGCCGCAACTCGCCGGTCAGCCGCCGGGTTTCGCCCGGCATGATCGCCATGGCGGAATGGAGCGGCAGGCCGCTTTGCTGGGCGAAGAAGGACTGGAGCAGCGCCTGTTGCTGCGCCCCTGCGTTGCCGATGATGCCGCGCACCAGCACGTCCTGCGCGGGCGTATCGCCCCGATTGTGAAGCAATAGCGTATAGCCCACGGTCATGCCGACCAGCGAATAGCGCGCGAGGCTGAGGTCCAGCGCCATGTCCAGCCATGGGCGATCGGGCGCGTCGGGTGTCGCGGCGACGGATGTAGGTTCGGGTGCGGGTTCGGGCGTCGGCGCGGGCTTTGGCGCAGCCGCGGCTTTGGGCGGGGCGGGAGCCGGAACAGGCGCGGGCGGCGCGATCTCCACCTCTGCCGCATCCGGTGCGATCGGGCGACGGCGGCGCAGCAGGAGGATGGCGGCGAGCGCCAGCAGCAAGAGCGCACCGCCGATGATCCACGGCCAGGGCGTGGTGTTCGCGTTCGCGGGTGGCGGCGGTGCTTCTTCTGGCGCACTGGCGGCGGGCGTCGGGGCAGGCTGTGGCGCGGGCGTTGATGCCGGCGCTGGGTCTTTGGTTCGCTCCGGCGCTGGAGTAGGGGCTGGGCTGCTTTCAGCTTCGGGCGTTGCGCGTTCCGCTGCCGCACGGGGCGCCGTCTGTTCCGGGGTAGCGCGCGACGGGCGGGCAGGCGGTGGCGCGGCCCGTTGAGCGGGGACTTGTGGCGCGGGCTGGGCGGGCGCGGGCGTCGGCGTGATCGTCGGCGCTATGACCGGCGGCGGGGCCGCTGTTGTCGCGGGCGCGCGGAACACGTCGAGTTCCGGCCCCTGCCGGTTGGGATTGGCCGGTTGCGGCGCGCTGGTGGGGGGCAGGGTAAAGACCGGCGCGGCGTCCTCCGCCTGCTGGGCATGAACAGGCAGCGCAAGCAGCAACGGCGCGGCGAACAGGAACGAACGATGATACCCCATGGGCCGAGCCAAGGCACAAGCGCGGCTGAACCGCAAGTGAACAATGAGAAGCCGATGACACCAGCCGTGCAATCGCGTAGGGCAGCGCCATGACCGACCCTGCCTTGACCCCGCTCCATCTGGGCCAGACCAGCGCCCTTCCCGCCCGCCCGGAAGAGGCGGTGCTGGATTATGTCCCCAATCCGCGCCCCGGCCGCAATTATCTGGTCCGCTTTGCCGCGCCGGAATTCACATCGCTCTGCCCGGTGACGGGCCAGCCCGATTTCGCGCATCTGGTGATCGATTATGCGCCCGGCGACACGATCGTCGAATCCAAATCGCTCAAGCTGTTTCTGGGCTCATTCCGCAATCATGCCGCCTTTCACGAGGATTGCACGGTGGGCATCGGCGAACGGCTGTTTACGGAGATGAAGCCGGTCTGGCTGCGTATCGGCGGATATTGGTATCCGCGCGGGGGCATCCCCATCGATGTGTTCTGGCAATCGGGCGCGCCGCCGCAGGATTTATGGCTGCCCGCGCAGGATGTGCCCGGCTATCGCGGGCGGGGATGAAGAACCAAATCCGTTCGGGCTGAACCTGTCGAAGCCTCGTCGCTCTGCGGCCCTTCGACAGGCTCAGGGCGAACGGAGGGCGGCGCTATGCGCCTCCCACTGTTTGACGAACGCACAACAATGTTCGACCAGCGACATCGCGACGCCATGTCATCGCGTGACCGATGCAGCGAAACGGGCTATCCCGCGTTTCATCACGGTGCCGGTCCGATCGGACCCAAGCCTGTCTGACGTGTCGGAGTCTGAAATCCTATGTCGCTTGCCAAAATCCTGCCGCTGCTGATCGCGGCCGCACCCATCGCCCTTGCCACGCCCGCGCTGGCGCAATCTGCTTCTTCGGCCGGTACCGCCGCCGGTCCCGCTGCCGGAATCACCACCCAATTGCCGCGTGGCGCTGCGCCGACCCATTATGCCATTGAAGTGACGCCCGATGAGGCGAACCTCTCCTTCACCGGCAAGGTGATGATCGACGTCACAGTCAGCAAGGCGATGCCCACCCTGGTGCTGAACGCCGCTGACCTCAGCATTGGCGACGTCATGCTGACCCCGGCAAAGGGCAAGGCGATGAAGGGCAGCGCCAAGGTGGATGCCGAGGCGCAGACCGTGACGCTGGATTTCGGCAAGCCGCTGACGCCGGGCCAGTATAAGCTGGCGATCGCCTATGCCGGTGTCATCAACACGCAGGCGAACGGGCTGTTCGCGCTCGACTATACCAATAATGAAGGCCAGGCGAAGCGCGCGCTGTTCACCCAGTTCGAGGCGCCCGATGCCCGCCGCTTCGTGCCGAGCTGGGACGAGCCAAGCTATAAAGCGACGTTCGATCTGAGCGCGATCATTCCGACCGGCGAACTGGCGGTCGGCAACATGCCGGTGAAAACCACCAAGGATCTGGGCGGCGGCAAGACCCAGGTGACGTTCGGCACCAGCCCCAAAATGTCCTCCTACCTGCTCTTCTTCGGCCTTGGCGAACTGGAGCGCGCGACCAAGATGTCGGGCGCGACCGAAGTGGGCGTGATCACGGGCAAGGGCAACAGTGGCAAGGCGACGCTGGCACTGGACGCGTCAGTCAATATCCTGCCCTATTTCAACGATTATTTCGGCGTGCCCTATCCGCTGCCCAAGCTCGACAATGTTGCCGGGCCGGGCCAGAGCCAGTTTTTCAGCGCGATGGAAAATTGGGGCGCCATCTTCACCTTTGAACGCGCGCTGCTGGTCGATCCGCGCTTCACATCCGAAGCGACCAAGCGGCGCATCTACGAAACCGTCGCGCATGAAATGGCGCATCAATGGTTCGGCGATCTGGTCACCATGGCCTGGTGGGACGATCTCTGGCTGAACGAGGGTTTCGCCAGCTGGATGGCGACCAAGGTGACCGACAAGCTGCAACCCGACTGGGAAATGCTGCTGACCCGCGTGGACGGGCGCGAGGCGGCGATGAGCCTCGATTCGCTCGCGACCACCCATCCGGTTGTGCAGAAAATCACCACGGTCGATCAGGTCAATCAGGCGTTCGACGCCATCACCTACCAGAAGGGTGAGGCGGTCATCACCATGCTGGAGGGCTTTGCCGGCGAGGATGTGTGGAAGAATGGCATCCGCAGCTATATGAAGGCACACGCCTATGGCAACACCGTGACCGATGACCTGTGGAAGGCAGTCGAAGGTGCGGGCGCCAAGGGTCTGGTCGCGATCGCCCATGATTTCACCAGCCAGCCGGGCATCCCGCTGGTGACGGTCGAAAGCGCGCAATGCCAGGGCGGGCAGACGGTGCTGAGCCTGAGCCAGGGCGAATATAGCCGCGATGCCAAGGGCAAGGCGCCGCTGAAATGGAATGTGCCGGTGATGGCGCAGACGATCGGCGGCGCGCCGCAGCGGTTGATTTTGCAGGGCAAGGGACAGATGACGCTGCCCGGTTGCGGTGCCTATGTCGTCAATGCGGGGCAGACGGGCTATTATCGCTCGCTCTATCCCGCCGCCAATGTGCAGGCGCTGGCCAAGGATTTCACCAAGCTGGCCTCGATCGACCAGACCGGATTGCTGGCGGATAATTTCCAGCTGGGGCTGGCCGGTTATCAGCCGATCGGGCTGGCGCTGGACCTGATCGACGCAGTGCCGATGGCCGCCAGCCCCGCCGTGCTGGCGGAGGTGCCGGGCTATCTCGACAGTGCCTATGCCATGCTGGAAAGCGACAAGGCGGCGCAGGGTCGGGTCGCGGCCTATACGTCGGCCAAGCTGACCCCGGCGCTCACGGCCATCGGCTATGATGCGAAGGCGGGCGAAGGCGCGCAGGTGCCGGTGCTGCGATCGGCACTAGTATCCACGCTGGGCGATATGGGTGACAAGGCGGTGGTCGCCGAAGCCAACCGTCGCTTTGCCGCGCTGGCGAGCGATCCCGCCGCGCTCGACGGGCCGCTGCGCAATGTGTGGCTGGCGATCATCGCGAAGAATGCGGACCAGGCAACCTGGGACAAGCTGCGCGCAATGGCCAAGGGTGCCAAGACCGATCTGGAAAAGAGCAGCCTGTTCGCGCTGCTGGGTGCGGCGAAGGATGAGAAGCTGGGTCAGCAGGCGCTCGATCTGGCGCTGACCGACGAGCCGGGCAAGACGACCAGCGCGGCGATCATCGCGCAGGTCGGCGCTGAACATCCGATGCTGGCGGTCGATTATGTGCTGGCGCACCGGGCGCAATATGAGGCGCTGATCGACGTGTCGGCGCGCAGCCAGGCCCTCGCACGGCTCGGCGGCGGATCGGCGGACCCGGCGATGGCGACCAAGCTGGACGCCTATGCGACCCAATATCTGACGCCCGAATCGCGCAAGGTGGTGGATCGGTCCATCGCCGCGATCAAGACGCGGATCGAAACGCGCAATCGGCTGAAGGCGCCGCTGGCGGCCTGGTTCGCCGGACAAAAGTAAAAGTTGATCGCTCCCCTCCCGCTTGCGGGAGGGGTCGGGGAGGGCGTGTACAGCCCCTCCCCTAACCCCTCCCTGAAGGGAGGGGCATTACAGCCCCAGCGCCTTCACGATATCGTCCCACGCCACGAGCTTGAAATTCTGCGCCGCCGCCGCGTTGTGGCCGTCCTGCGCCACGAACAGCCCGCCGGGGAATTGCGGGCCGAAATCGCCCAGCATCAGCTCGATGCCGTCGGTTTCTTCCGATCCGCCAATCGCGCCATCGACCACGCGGAAACGGCCGACATAGGCGTCGTCGGACAGGCGATAGGCGACATAGGCATTGTCGCCCTGGCTGGAAACGAGGACATAGCCGTCCTTCTCACCCATGGGCGCGATGGCGACGCCTTCGGCATCCATGACCAGATTCTTGCCGTCCGCCGCCGCGATCAGCACTGGCGTGGCCGGGCCGGTCGCGCGCGCATCGAAACGCCACAGGCCGACATCTTCCTCCGCGACATAAAGGCGTGCCGTGCGGTCATCGACGGCGCAGCCTTCCGATTGCGTACCCAGTTTGAGCGTGCGGACGATGCGACCCATGGGCGCTGCGCCGGACATGTCGAGCGCGACCTGATTGATCGTCCCGTCCTTCAGCACGATGAAGGCGTAAAGCCCGTCAGCGTCGGACCCCATACAGATGCCATAGGCTTCGCCAGCGCCGCCATCGACCTTGCCCAACGCGGTCAGCTTGGCGGTGGCGGGATCGAGTCGGAAGAGCGCGATCTTGGCATCAGCAACAGCGCTGCGGTCGCTGGCGGCGACCAGAATGCCGCGCTCGCCGTTGATCGTCACCCCATCCTTCAGATCGACATTATTGACCCGGCCCGCGTCCAGAAAGTCGCGCACCTTGCCGTCCAGACCATAGACATAAAGGCCCGCCTTCTTGTCCGTGCCCACGATCAGGCTGGCGGCAGGATCAGCAGCATTGCGCCAGATCGCGGGATCGTCCGCCGCGTCCGCATTGGTCGTGCCGACCGGCGCAGTCTCGCCGCGCGCAGTCACGGAGACGGCGGGCGTGGCATTGGCGATGCGAACCGACACCGGGACTTCCCGTTCGCCCGTCGTCGCGCAGGCGGCGAGGGCGAGCAAGGGCAGGGCGGAGACGATCGCTTTCATCAGAAATTCACCGCCATGCCGAACTTCACGGTCCAGTTATATTCTTCAAATTGCAGCAGACGCTTGTTGCCGTTGAAGTTTTGATAGGCGAAATATTTGGCGTTGTTGACGTTCACCCAGTCTGCGAGCAGGCGCACGCCCGGCAGAACCTTATATTTGGCTGACAGGTCGAGCTGGAAATGATTGTCGACGATCCGGTCCGTGTCGGGCGCGTCGCCGACCTCGTCCAGATATTTGCTGCGATAGGTGCCGGCTGCGCGCAGCGAGAGGGGACCCTTTTCATAGCCCAGCACGGCGTTGGCGGTGTGCTTCGATGCGTTGGGCAGGCCGATGGTGCGCAGATAGGCATTATCGTCACCATCATAGCTGGTGATCTTCGCCTTGGCGTCGGTATAGCTGTAATTGAGGTTCACCAGCAGTCCGTCAAGCGGCGAAGGCAGAAAGTTCAACACCTGGCTGAAGGACAGTTCGACGCCCTTCACCTTGGCGGTGTCGCCATTCACGAAGTAGGACGCTTCGCTATAGGCAACGCCGTTATAGCTGCCATTGTCAAAGTCGCGGATCTGCGCGGTATAGTTTTTGATCGATTTCCAGAACAGGCCAGCGGTCAGCGCACCATTGCGGCTGAAATACCATTCAGCCGACGCATCCAGGTTCCAAGCGCGGAATGGCTTGAGATCCGGGTTGCCGAATTCGGCCGCGCCATCCTCGTCCCGCAGGAAACGCGGCGCGAGTTGCGACAGCTTCGGACGGACCAGGCTCTTATAGCCCGCGGCACGGAAAACCAGCCCCTGCGACGGTTCCAGGCGCGCAGTCAGGCTGGGCAGCCAGTCGGTATAATGTTTGGTGAAGATGTTGGGCGTTATGCTGTTTTCATCGCCATCGGTATCGACCAGATTCCCACGCAGGACATTGCGGGTCTGTTCCATGCGTACGCCGCCGATCAGACGCAGCGTCTCACTGTCCCAACGCCCCATCAGATATGTGGCCAGCACATCTTCCTTCGCGTCATAGTCGGCAGCGGCGGACTCATATTCGCTGGCGACGGGGTCCAGCCGGAACGCGCTCTGATTAGCATAGAAATAATCGGTGGCTGCGCCCTTGGCCGGGACCGGACCGATATTGGCCAGACGATAGGTCTGGTCACCCAATACATCCGCCAGATCGAGATCGGATTTGTCATAATAGTTCATGTTGAAGTCATAGCTTTTCTTGCGCCAGCGCGCCTTCATGCCTGCCTGGACGGTGAAGGTGCCGCTATCCGTTGCGAAGGCGCGGGCAATATCGCCCTTGATCGCATATTCGCGGTCGCGAGAATCGGACAGGATTGTCTGCTCGACGCGGTTGAATGCATATTCCGACGGGTCGTTGAACAGATCAGCGCCGCTGGTTACGTCGAATGTCGGGATGCGCGGGTCGGCATAGTTGAAATTCACGTCCACGCCATCTCCGTCGAAACGGGCGCGCCAGCGGATCGGATCGATCGATCCGGCTTCCTTTTCGCTCGATTCCGACCAGCTGCCCGAATAGATCAGCTTCCATGGCCCGGTTTCCGTGGTGCCGCCCAAAACCAGCGACTTGATGCGTTGCCGTTCGAACCGGTCTTTAAGATCCCGGCGCACTTCGATGCGACCGTCCTCATCGGTGAAGTTTGCGCTGTCGGCACCACCTGATGCAGGCTGCTCGTCCAGAACGAAGGTCAGGCGGCGGCGATATTCATGGTCGTCAAACTGATTGTAGATACCGCGCGCGTACAATTTCGTGGTGTCGCTGGGCATCCAGTCCATGTTGAGCGTGGCGCCGATCCGCTTGCGGGCCACGTCATAGTCGCGATATTCCAGCGTTTCGGCATAGTCGATGCCATCGTCGCTGCTGGTCCAGTCGGCCGCCTCGATATTATCGGTTTCAAACCGGCGCTTATAATAGCTCAGGCCACCTGAAATGCCGAACCGATCGGTCAGTCGGGTCGAAAAGTCGACGCTGCCCTTTGGCGTGACGGTGTTGGCATAATCGTTGTAACTGCCCTCCACCTTTGCAGAATAGAGATCCTTCTTCCGGTCGAAGGCGCTGGTGGTGTTGATTTCGATCGACGCGCCTATCGTGTCGGCGTCCATATCGGGCGTCAGCGACTTCTTGACCTCGATCGATTCGATCAGTTCGGATGGGACGACATCCAGCGCGACCGATCGAACGTCGCTTTCGGGCGCGGGCAGGCGGGCGCCATTGACCGATGCGGCGTTGAGTTCGGGGTCAAGGCCACGGACCGATACGAAGCGGCCTTCGCCCTGGTCGTTCAGGATGTTGACGCCAGGCAGGCGGCGCAGCGATTCAGCGACATTCTGGTCAGGAAACTGGCCGATGGCGTCGCGGGTCAGGACGCTTTCGACGCCGTCGGCTGCACGTTGGCGCGATAGGGCGGACGCCTGGTTGGCCAGCTGACCCACAACGATGATGGATGAATCGATGTCCGACCCGATGCGAATGTCGGCATCGACATCGCCGCTGGCAGGCACGACTACCGTGGTGCGGACCGGATCGGCACCGGTATAGCGCGCTTCGATGGTATAGGTGCCGGGCGCCATGTCGGGGAAGCGGTAGCTGCCGTCGCGTCCGGCTTCAGCAATGTGGCCGGTTTCGACAATGCGCAATTGGGTCGATTGCAGGGCGCGGGTGCCGGTGCCGTCGGACACGGTGCCCGTGATTGTGCCGGCAATTGCTGCAGCGGGGCTGGCGAGCGCAAGCATGATGGCAAAGCGGCTCACGCCGCGAAGGCGGTGGTTCATCGTTAGGACTCCCTGTTGTGCGCGGCAATGCGGTATTGGTCCGCCCGCCTGTCGTTGGGGCGCGCATTGGGAGATTGATGTTACAGGGTCATTCCAGAACCGTGACAAATTCGTGAAGGCTGCATTTATGACGTTACGGCGCGCGCAAGCCGACTGGGGCAGCCCATTTCGTGCGAGAGGCGGTTAATCCCGGCCCACGTCAGGGCGCGACGTTCAGATAGGCTGCGACGGCGTCGACGCTTTCGCCCACTGTATCGACCGCTTCCTCCAGTTCCTCGCGCGATACGCCGAAACGGCGGGTCCAATAGTCGACCGCCTCGGCATCATCCAGACTGACCTGGTTTACGTCCGGCGGCCCTGCATGGTTATGGTCGTTGATCATCGCTGCGCCCGTCTAGTGAGTCTTCCCAAAGTATCAGCAATGCACAAATAGCGATCCGTTTCCGCTTCCCTTTAGGACAGGGCTTGACGGATGTCGTCAGGCCAGGGGCGCGGAAGCCCAGCGCCTCAACTTGGCGTACAGGCCGCCGATCACCGATGCGAAGATCAGGATCGACAGGGGAATGGCCAAGTGGCTTTCGCCGACCAGCGCGAGGGGCGTATCGCTGTCCGTCGCCGCGACGATCCCGGCGAAGGCGACGCCGAACAGGCTTTCGCCCACGATGAAACCCGTGGCCATCAGCACGCCCATCCGCTCGGCAAATTCCGGGTGCGACTGGCGCAGCGCCCAGCGATTGTAGAGATGGCCGATCACCGCGCCGACCGGGATCAGCAGGGTGAGCGCCATCGGCAGATAGATGCCCATGCCCACCGCCAGCGGAGGCAGGCGCAGCTTGCCTGCCTTGCCCAGCAATTCATCCACCAGCACGACGACCGCACCGATCCCCGCGCCGATGCCGATCAATCCCCAGTCGAGATCGCCGCCGAGCACGCCCTTGGCCAGGGCCGAAATGAGCGCGGCCTGCGGGGCGGGCAGGGCATTGGGTCCGGCCCCCGGCGCCCCGGCGAAACCGAAGGCGCTGTTGAGCAGGTCGAGCACCGGCGGGATGACGAGCGCGCCGAACAGCACGCCCAGGATCAGCGCGATCTGCTGCTTCCACGGGGTCGCGCCGACCAGCTGGCCGGTTTTCAAATCCTGCAGATTGTCGTTGGAAATGGTAGCGATGCCGAACACGATCGCGGTGGTGAACAGCGCATAGGCGACCAGCGCCTGCGCGCGATCGGGATCGCCGCCGGAGCCGTAGATCGCTGCCAGCATCAGCGACGCGCCCAGCACGGCCAGGATGCCGACGCCCGAAATCGGGCTGTTGGACGCGCCGATCAGGCCGGCCATATAGCCGCAGACCGATGCGATGACGATGCCCGCGACCAGCACATAGGCCAAAGTCAGCGCGATCACCGGAATGGGATTGGCCGCGATCGGCCCGCCCTGGGCAAAAATCCACAGCAGCACGCCGATGGGCAGCATTGACGCAATGATGGTGCCGCCGACAATGCCGATCGGCAGGTCGCGCTCGGTCAGTTCCAGCAGGCCGGCATTGCCCGCCTTGCGCGTGGCGTTGGCGACCATGGCGGACCGGATGCCGCTGACGATGGGGCCAAGGATTTTGAGCAGGGTCCAGATCGCGGCGACGCCGATCGTCCCTGCGCCGATGAAGCGCGCCTTCATGCGGAAGGTGGTGCCGACCAGATCAGCCAGGTCCGCGCCGGCGGGCAAGGGCGCTGTCAGGTAGGGGACGATGCCGACCCAGCTGATCAGCAGGCCCACGAACATGGCAACGCCGACCGACAGGCCGACCAGATGCCCAACGCCGATCAGCGCCATGGAAAAGCTGGTCGACATGGATGTCGCACCTGCACCGAATTTGAAGAAGGTTGCGGCTTCCTCAGCCAGCAGCCGGGTCTTGGCGACGATGGAAAAGGCAGCGGCGGCCAGCGCGCTCAGCAGGATCGCGGACAGGCCGCGCTTGTTTTCTTCCTCGCCCAGCCGCGATCCGGCGCCGACCTTCAGCACTTCGGCGGCGGCGACGCCTTCGGGATAGGGGAGGGGCGATCCGGTGACGAGCGCGCGGCGCAGCGGCACGGAATACATGACGCCCAATATGCCGCCCAGGGCGATGGTGCAGGCTGAAAGCCAGTAGGGAAAGCCCTGCCACCAGCCGATGATGACCAGCCCCGGCAGCACGAAGATGATCGCGGACAAGGTGCCTGCGGCCGACGCGATGGTCTGGACGATATTATTTTCCAGGATCGTGCCGGTTGCGAACAGGCGCAGCACCGCCATCGAGATGACGGCGGCGGGGATCGATGTGGCGAAGGTCAGCCCGATCTTGAGCCCAAGATAGACGTTGGCGGCAGTGAAGATGAGCGTGATGAGCGCGCCGAGGATCACCCCGCGCAGCGTCAGTTCGGCCATCGCGCTGGCCTGTGCCTTCTCCATTGTCACCCTTTATCCCCTTGGCTCGGCGCTTGTCGCCCGGACTTGTAATAATGTTGCTTGGCTATGGATCAATCGGAAAGTGCAATCGGGTGGCTCAGGAGGCCTTTCTTGTCGCATTTGGCGTCTGGGTGGCGTGATCGAGCCAATTGTCGACCAGTCGCGTCCAGCGCTGGTAGCCGCGCGGATTCATATGCAGTCCGTCCGGGCGAAAGAGCGAGGCGTCGGGCAGACCGTCACGCGCCAATAACAGGCTGCCGACGTCTAGGAAGGTGAAGCGCTCCTTCGCGGCGCGATGGGCGATCGCCTGATTCACCGCCGCCATTTTGGACCATAAGGTCCAGCGGATCGGGCTGGGTTTCAGGGAAAGGAAGGCGATCGCCGCGCGCGGATAGTCGCTGCGCAGCCGCTTGAGCAGGGTCAATATGTCGGTGGTGACCCGGTCGGGGCTGGCGCCCGCAGCCAGGTCATTCTCGCCGACATAGACGACGATCGTGCGCGGTTCGATCGGCGGGAGAAGGCGACGATAATAGCGCAACACGTCGGGGGTGCTGGCCCCGCCAAAGCCGCGATTGACGGTCGGAATGTCGGTAAAGCTTGCCGCTATGTCCCACAGTCGGATGCTGGAACTGCCCAGGAACAGGGTCGCGCCATCGACCGGAGGGCTTTTGGCATTGGCCTTGGCAAAAGCCTCGATCTCCCGCGCGAACGGAAAGGCGGGGTCGGGATTGGGCGGCCGATCCTGCGCCTGCGCGCCAGCCGCGCCGGGCACGGCGAGCGCCAGCAGCAGCGCGGCGGTCGCCCTAGTGGCGATGGAGGTGGCGCAGGCGATATTTGCCGTCCGCATAGGCACCGAACATACCTGTAATGGCAGGGTGATCGACCGGCTCGTCACTGTCGTCGGCGATCAGATTCTGCTGGCTGACATAGGCCACATAGCTGGATTCGCCATTTTCGGCGAGCAGATGGTAGAATGGCTGCTGCTTGTCTGGCCGCGCATGTTCAGGGATGGCGTCATACCATTCCTCGCTATTGGCGAACACCGGGTCAATGTCGAACACGACGCCGCGAAAGCCAAACATGCGATGCTTGACGACGTCGCCAATGCTGAAGCTGGCATGGACAATCGGCGGCGCGCTGACGCCCGTGCCGAAAATCTGAATCGTGTTTCTCATATGTCCAATTTAGGAGCCTTCGCCCGCCACACAAGAAAAATACCGACAAGCCTGCTTGGCAAGGCGGGATTCATTCGCTAATGGCCGCGCTCGACCCGGTTGGGACGGGCTTTTCCTGTGCGAAAAGCCGCATGTCCCGGCCTTCTGCGGAGAGGTGGCAGAGTGGTCGAATGCACCGCACTCGAAATGCGGCGTGCCGGTGACGGTACCCAGGGTTCGAATCCCTGCCTCTCCGCCAGTTTTCTGTCGATCCATTGCTGTCGTGGTGCTTTTGCGCGATAAGGGCGGTGTTTCCCATGTCGTCGCTTCCCATTCTCTACAGCTTCCGCCGCTGCCCTTATGCGATGCGCGCCCGGCTGGCTTTGCTGGTGAGCGGGCAGGCGGTTGCGCTGCGCGAAGTGGTGTTGCGCGACAAGCCGGATGCGTTGCGGCAGGCATCGGCCAAGGCGACCGTGCCGGTGCTGGTGCTGCCCGATGGGCAGGTGATCGACCAGAGTATCGACATCATGCGTTGGGCGCTGGGGCGGGCCGATCCGGAAGGATGGCTGATGCGGGACGATGCTGGCCTGATCGCCGCCAATGACGGCCCGTTCAAGATGCATCTGGACCGGACCAAATATCCCGATCGCCATGGCAGCGATCCGGCGGTCCACCGCGGCGCGGCGCTGGACTGGCTGCATGTGCTCGACCGTCGATTGCACATAAGCGCGCAGCTATGCGGCGCGGCGCGCGGATTGGCCGACATGGCGATCTTCCCCTTCGTCCGCCAGTTCGCGGCAATCGACCCGGCCTGGTTCGAAGCGCAGCCGCTGCCCCATCTGCGTCGCTGGCTCGACATCCATTTGCATAGTCCCCTGTTTGCCGCCGCGATGCTGCGCGTCCCGCCCTGGCGCGAGGGTGACGCGCCGGTGATTTTTCCGCCTGTAGCGGCCAAGGAAACTATTATCTGAATCGATCGCGAAAAAATGGCGGACAGTTCGGAAATATTGCCAACCAATGGCAAAAAATTCACGCCATGTTCAGAAGCTGAGTTAAAAATTCACGGTTTTCCGCGATTTTTTCAAACTGGCACGCCTCCTGCAACGTTGTCGGCATGATCCAATACGGATCGCCAACCATCATTCAGGGAGACATTCATCATGAAGACCATCGCTTTCGCCGCCGCCGTTGTTGCCGCCACGCTCGCCGTTTCGGCCGCCAGCACCCCCGCTTTTGCCGAGGCACGGGGCAGCTTTGGAAAAGCCAAGGTGACCTATGACGCCAAGACCGACCGCTATTGCTTCCGCGAAACCGTGACCGGTTCGCTGATCCCCGTCACCCAGTGCCAGTCGAAGGGCGAATGGGCCCGCAACGGCCTGACCATCAGCCGCAAGTCGAGCGTCCAGCTGGCCCAGCGCTGACACTGTTGCAGGCACCCGCGTCAGGGTGCCCCCCAATCTTCAGGGTGGCCGGTCCTGCCAGACCGGCCTGACCCGATTCCGGCTGCCGTGCCGAACCCGGCGCGCCACGCCGCCGCCCACCCCAAAGCATTTCTGTCTCGCTGCCCAGCATTGCTTGCGCGATTTTTGTCTATAGGATCGATAGATAAGCTGCGTGAGTCGGCAGGGGGATGCATGATCGAACGATATGGGCAGGACGGGCGCTTTGCCCGATTGCGGGCGCGTTTGGCGCGGGCGCTCTTGCGCGAACCCACGGTGATTTTGCTGGAGCGGGATGCCGATACCTTCATGCGGGCGCATGATCAGGGCAATCGGCCTGGCCAGCCCTGCGAAGCGATCCGCTGACCCCTTCGCAACTGCAATATCCACCCTATATGGAGGCGGTCTTTCACCTGCACGCAAGGAACCTCCATGGCCACCAGTCCCCGTACCGTGACCCGCGCGGTCGATCCGTTATTTGTGGAACGCTGGTCGCCCCGCGCCTTTGACAGGTCGCCCGTCCCGCAGGGGGATCTTGATACGCTGTTCGATGCGGCCCGCTGGGCGCCGTCGGCGTTCAATTACCAGCCATGGCGTTTTCTCTATGCCCATCGCGACAGCGCCGACTGGAGCCGGTTCCTTGGCCTTTTGTTGCCCTTCAACCAAAGCTGGGTGCAGCATGCCGGCGCGCTGGTCTATATCCTGTCCGACACGCTGACTGCCGCGCCGGGATCGGACGATTTAAAGCCGTCGCACAGCCACAGTTTCGATGCGGGCGCAGCCTGGGCCTTGCTGGCGCTGCAGGCGACGCGGCTGGGTTATCACACCCATGCGATGAGCGGCGTGGATTTCGATGCCGCCCGCGCCGAACTGGCGGTGCCGGACCGTTTCCGTATCGAGGCTGCGGTGGCGATCGGGCGGATGGGCGACAAGTCGGCCCTGCCCGAAGCCTTGCAAGCGCGCGAGGTGCCAAGCGACCGCAAGGATATCGCGACGTTCGCCCGACCGGGAAATTTCGTGGATTAAGGCGTCAGCCCGACCGGGCAACCGGCAGCGTCAAATCCTGCGCAACCCGCGCGCCGAGCATCCGGCCAGACAGCCAGGCCAGTTCGACGCGCGGCCCCAGTAGCCAGTCGCCGCACGCGCCCAGCCGGATATGGTCGTTCCACAGCGCGCCATTGTCGGTGCCGCGCGTCATGGCGAAGCGCCAGCGGTGCGCGGTAAGGTACGCCACAGGCGGCAACGCGGCCCCGCCGGTCATCTGCCCCAGCGCATCGAGCAACAGGGGGGCGATGGTGTCGGGGCTTTCCTCCAGATGGGTGGCCGACCAGGCGCCATTGGCCTGCACGACCCAGGCTTCCGGCCCGTCGCGTCCCGGCTTGGCGCTGTTGCGCGCCGCCCATGACAGGATGCCGCCGCCGGTCAGATGATCGACCGGCAGGTCGACGGGTCCGGTAAAGGCGATCATCGCGGTCCAGCAGGGTTGCGATCGCGCCGTCATCGCCACCCGCGCCATCGCCAGATCGTGCAGACCCAATATGGTGGCGGCCTGTTCGGAAGGCAGCGCGACGATGGCCGCGTCAAACGGTCCCTCCATGCCCGCGTCCAGCCGCACCCACCAACCGGCCGCGTCGCGTTGCAGGCCATGGACATGATGCAGGAAATCCACCCGATGGGCGGCCGCCATATGGCGGATCGGCGCGTTCATCGCCGGGTTGCCGATCCAGGCGTCGGCCCCGGCTTCAGGCCAGGGAACAGCGACCCCGGCTGCGGCCCAGCCATCGACCTGAAGGCGGAACAGCGGGTCGCGCACGGTAAAATATTGGGCGCCATGATCGAAACTGGCGGTGCCGATCGCGGTTTCCACCCGGCGGGTCGACATGCGGCCGCCCGGCCCGCGCCCCTTGTCGAACAGGCGCACGGCGATGCCATCCTCCGCCAGCCGGTCGGCGCAGGCCAGCCCGGCCATGCCTGCGCCTATGATTGCCAGCGTCACCCTGTGATGTCCTGTTTCAATAGCCCACCGTCAATAGCCCATCAGCGCAAGCAGTTCGCGGCGGCTGGCGCGATCGTCGAGGAAGCAGCCGAGCAGGCGGCTGGTGACCATCGCGACGCCGGGCGTACGCACGCCCCGGCCCGTCATGCAGCCATGCTGCGCCTCTATCACCACCGCGACGCCATGGGGCTGGAGATGATCCTGAATGCTTTGCGCCACTTCGGCGGTCAGCCGTTCCTGCACCTGTAACCGCCGGGCAAAGCCGTGCAGCACGCGGGCAAGCTTCGATATGCCCACCACCCGGTTGCGCGGCAGATAGGCGATCGAAGCCTTGCCGGTGATCGGCGCCATATGATGTTCGCAATGCGACTGGAACGGAATGTCCTTCAGCAGGACGATCTCGTCATAGCCGCCGACTTCCTCGAACGTGCGGGCCAAATGGCGGCCGGGATCTTCCTCATAGCCGGTGCAATAATCGCGCCATGCCCGCCCGACCCGTGCCGGCGTATCGCGCAAACCTTCGCGGTCCGGATCGTCCCCGGCCCAGCGAATCAGCGTTCGCACCGCGTCCTGCACGGCTTCAGGCACGATCGGGCGGCCATCATCGTCGAAAGCATAGCCGCCAAGGCCAGTTGGGATAAAATTCATGGCCTTTCCCTTTCGTTCATCAGGGGCCTGGTGCAGCCTGCTTGCGGCAGGCGGGGCATTTGGGGCAACATGCCCAAAGGGGCACCGCATCCGCCGATCGCCCGCCAGTCTGTGAGTGCCCATGTCTCTGTCTGAAATGATCGCCAACAGCGCGATCGCCGCCGTGATCAGCAACCCCCGCCTGCCCGACAATCCGATTGTCGAATGCAATGAAGCCTTCATTGCGCTGACCGGCTATACGCGGGATGAAATTGTCGGGCGCAATTGCCGCTTCCTGTCCGGGCCGGATACCGAACCCTGGCTCAGCGAGACGATCCGCGCTGGCGTGCGCGAACGGCGGCCGGTGCTGGTGGAGATATTGAATTACCGCAAGGACGGCACGCCGTTCCGCAACGCGGTGATGGTCGCGCCCATTTTTGGCGTCGATGGCGAACTGGACTATTTTCTGGGCTCGCAAATGGCGGTGGAAAGCCCGGACGCGACGGGCGCGGAACGATCGTCGGGCGCGCGTGAGCGGATCGCTGCATTGACGTCGCGCCAGCGTGACGTGCTGATCGCGATGGCGGCGGGCAAGCTCAACAAGCAGATCGCCTGGGATCTGGGCCTGACCGAACGCACGGTGAAGATGCACCGCGCCGCGATGCTCAAGGCGCTGGGCGTCAGGACCGGAGCGGAAGGGATCAGGCTGGCGATAGAGGCTGGCTATTAGGGCGCCCGTGATGTGGGTGCTGCTCGGCATCGCGGTGATCGTTGCGGGTTTCGTGCTGCGCTTCAACCCGCTGCTCGTCATCCTGGCGTCGGCGGTCGTGACGGGGATCGCGGCCGGGCTCGATCCGCTCGCCATCCTCGCCGCCTTTGGCAAGGCGTTCAACGAAGCGCGCTATGTCAGCATCATCTGGATCGTGCTGCCGGTGGTCGGGCTGCTGGAGGCGCATGGGTTGCAGGAACGCGCGCGCGGATTGATCGGGCGGATGCGCGGGGCGACGGTCGGGCGTTTCCTGACCTTCTATCTGCTGGCGCGGCAGGGGTTGGCGGCGGTGGGGCTGACATCGGTGGCGGGCCATGCGCAGACCGTGCGCCCGCTGGTCGCGCCGATCGCGGAGGCCGCCGCAGAACGCCAGTCGGGCGATCTGGACGATGCGGAGCGGGAGCAGGTCAAGGCGATGGCGGCGGCGACCGACAATGTCGGGCTGTTCTTTGGCGAGGATATATTTCTGGCGATCGGGTCGATCCTGCTGATCAAGGGGCTGCTGGAACAATATGGCATCAGCCTTGAGCCGCTCCAGCTGTCGGTCTGGGCCATCCCGACCGCGATCGCCGCCTTCCTAATCCACGGGTTCAGGCTGTGGCGGCTCGACCGTCGCCTGAACCGGGCGGAACGGCCATGATCACGCTGCACTGGGTCTATGCGCTGGCAGGCGCGATCTTTGCCGCCTTTGCGCTGCTGGGCGTCAACGACACCAGCAATCCGCGCGCCCGCCGGACGGCCGCTTTCTGGGCGCTGCTGGCGCTGTCGATGTGGGCCGGGGATTCGCTGGGCGATCTGGGCAATGGCGTGCTGGTGCTGGGGCTGGTGGCGCTGGCGGCGTCCGGGCTGGGCCGGGGCGGCGGCATGGTGCCGGACAGGGTGCGGCAGGAACGGGCAGGGCGTTTTGGCAACGGGCTGTTCGCCATTGCGCTGGTCATACCGGCCACCGCTTTGGTCGGCACCTTGCTCTTCAAGGGCGTGCCAACCTGGGTCGATGGCAAGCAGGCGACGCTTATTGCGCTGGCGCTGGGCGTGGTGATCGCCCTGATCGCTGGCTGCCTGTGGCTGCGCGCCGGGCCGATCGTCCCGATGCAGCAGGGGCGGCGGCTGATGGATCAGGTCGGCTGGGCCGCGATCCTGCCGCAGATGCTTGCCAGCCTGGGCGCGGTATTTGCGCTGGCCGGGGTCGGTGACGCGGTCGGCGGGCTTGTGAGCCAGGCGATTCCGCAGGGCAGTTTGCTCGGCGCGGTGATCGCCTATGGCCTTGGCATGGCGCTCTTCACCATCGTCATGGGCAACGCCTTTGCCGCTTTCCCGGTGATGACCGCCGCCATCGGCATACCCCTGCTGATCCGCACCTATCACGGCGATCCTGCGATCGTCTGCGCCATCGGGATGCTGGCGGGTTTCTGCGGAACGCTGCTGACGCCGATGGCGGCCAATTTCAACCTCGTCCCTGCCGCCCTGCTGGAACTTAAAGACAAGCATGGCGTCATCAGGCAACAGGTCGGCACGGCTTTGCCGCTGCTGGCCGTCAACATCGCGCTCATTTATTGTCTGGCTTTCCCATGACGCACCTGACCCCCGACATGGCCAATGGCTTTGCCACGCTGACCCTGTCCCATCTGGGACGGCGCTACCCTTACAAGATGGATCTGGTGCTGGCCGGGCCGCAGGATGCGCGCGAACCGGCTGACCATCATCCGATCTTCCACGGCAGTTTCGACTGACATAGCTGCGTCCATGGCTGGTGGCAGGTGATGCGGCTGCTGCGCCTCTACCCGGACATGCCGCAGGCCAGCGCGATCCGGGCGCAGGCAGACGCAATGCTGATCCCCCAAAAGGTCGCGGGTGAACTCGCCTTCCTCGCGCGGCCCACCGCCACGGGTTTTGAACGGCCCTATGGCTGGGCCTGGGCGCTGGCCCTGCATGGCGAACTGGCGCGGCATGAAGCGCCCTGGGCGGCGGCGTTGGAACCATTGGCGCTCGCCTTTGCCGCGCGCTTCCACGACTTCCTGCCAAAGCTTACCTATCCGCTGCGCGTCGGCACCCATTTCAACATCGCCTTTGCCCTGACGCTGGCGCTGGAATGGGCCGAAGGGCGCGATCCCGCGCTGGTGGCGCTGATCCGCGATCGGGCGCTGCACTGGTTCGGCGATGATCGCGCCTGCCAGGCATGGGAGCCGGGCGGCGACGAATTTCTCTCGCCCGCTCTGTGTGAGGCGCTGTTGATGAGCCGCCTGCTGGCGCGGGCCGATTTCGCCGACTGGTTCCACGCCTTCCTGCCGCAACTGGCGCAGGGTGAACCAGCGACCTTATTCACCCCCGCGACCGTGTCGGACCGCAGCGATGGCAAGATCGCCCATCTCGATGGCCTGAACCTCAGCCGAGGCTGGTGCTGGCGCGCGATTGCCGCTGCGCTGGGACCGGGCGATCCGGTCGCGGTATCGGCGCTGGATGCGGCGGAACGGCATATCGCCGCCAGCCTGCCCCATGTCGCTGGCGACTATATGGGGGAACATTGGCTGGCGACGTTCGCGCTGCTGGCGCTGGAACGACCCTCCCCGGCACGGGGCGGGTGAATTTGGATCAATCCCGCAGCAGGTCGTTGATCCCGGTTTTGGACCGGGTCTGCGCATCCACCCGCTTGACGATCACGGCGCAATAGAGGCTGGGGCCGGGCGTGCCGTCGGGCAGCGGCTTGCCGGGCAGCGATCCTGGCACGATCACCGAATAGGGCGGCACTTCGCCCATGAACACTTCGCCGGTCGCGCGGTCGATGATCTTGGTCGACTGGCCGATGAACACGCCCATCGACAGGACCGATCCCTTGCCGATGCGCACGCCTTCGACCACTTCGGACCGCGCGCCGATGAAGCAGTCATCCTCGATGATGACCGGGTCGGCCTGCAACGGTTCCAGCACGCCGCCAATGCCGACGCCGCCGGACAGATGGACATTCTTGCCGATCTGCGCGCAGCTGCCCACCGTCACCCAGGCGTCGACCATCGTGCCTTCATCCACGAACGCGCCGATATTGACGAAGCTGGGCATCAGGATCGCGTTCTTGGCGATATGTGCGCCCGCGCGGGCAAGTGCGCCCGGCACTGCGCGGAAACCGGCGGCGCGGAACTCCGCCTCGCCCCAGCCTGCAAATTTGCTCGGCACCTTGTCCCACCAGAAACCGCCACCGGGACCGTTTTCGATCAACACATTGTCATTCAGGCGGAAGGAAAGCAGCACGGCTTTCTTGAGCCACTGGTTGACCTGCCAGCCATCGGCGGTCGGCTCGGCGACGCGCGCCTTGCCGCTGTCCAGCAGGGCAAGCGCCGCGTTCACGGCATCGCGCACCGCCCCTGTGGTGGTCAGGCTCACATTGGCCCGGTCCTCCCAGGCGGCGTCGATTATGCTTTGCAGGTCGGTCATGCGCTTTCCCCAAAAATGCCGGCCAGAAACGGCCTCAGATGATCAGTCTCGAAATCGATAAAATCGGGATGATGGTCATGATTGCCCGCTTCGGAGCCATTATTGACCCAGATGGTCACCATGCCGATCGCCTTGGCGGGCCGCAAATTGCGCGCCATATCCTCGAAAAAGGCGGCGCGGGTCGGGTCGACATCATGGACGCGGCACAATTCGGCATAGCCCGACGGATCGGGCTTGGGCACATATTGGCAGGCATGAATGTCGTGGATCTGCTCGAACAGGCCGGACAGGCCCAGCTTGTCGAGCACGCGGCCGGCATAGTCCGCATCGCCATTGGTGAAGATCAGGCGGCGGCCCGGCAGCGCGGCGATATGGGCATTCAGCTCCGCATCGACCTCCAGCCGGTCCATCGATATGTCATGGACATAGTCGAGAAAGTCGCGCGGCTCGATGCCATGATGGTGCATCAGCCCCGACAGGGTCGTGCCATGCTCCATGAAATAGCGCTTCTGCGTCTGCCGCGCGATGACCGGGTCGCAGCCAAGCAACCCCTGGATGAATTCGCCCATCTTCACGTCGATCAGCGCAAACAGGTCCGCCTTCGCCGGATAGAGCGTGTTGTCCAGATCGAAGATCCAGGTGTCGACATGGGCCAGATCGCCAAGCATGGCCGCGCCCTAGTCCCGTGCGCCGGGAAGGGCAAGCCACTAACCCTTCTCCCCGTGGGGGAGAAGTTGGAAGAGGGGGATGGGCATGGCGTGCGACGCACCCCCTCTCCGGCTGCGACCAGGCGGCAAAGCCGCCAACTCTCGCTGCCCTCTCCCCCGGAGAGGAGTGTTCAACATCCCAGCGGTTCGCTATCCTCATAAAAGGCCTGCACCGCCTGCCACGCTTCGTCGGCGCTTTCGACCCAGGTGATGAGGTTAAGGTCAGCCGGCGCAATCACGCCTTCGTCGGCCAGCGCCTCGAAATCGACCACCCGGTTCCAGAATTCCTTGCCGAACAGCAGGATGGGAATGGGCTTCATCTTGCCGGTCTGAATGAGGGTCAGCAGTTCGAACATCTCGTCGAACGTGCCAAAGCCGCCGGGGAACACCGCCAGCGCCCGCGCCCGCAACAGGAAATGCATCTTGCGCAGCGCGAAATAGTGGAACTGGAAACTCAGTTCCGGCGTGACGAAGCGATTGGGCGCCTGTTCGTGGGGCAGGACGATGTTCATGCCGATCGTGGTCTGGCCGACATCGGCCGCGCCGCGATTGGCCGCTTCCATGATGGAAGGGCCGCCGCCTGAACAGACGACGAAGTGGCGACATCCCGCCGCGTTCACCGGATATTGCGCTGCGATGCTCGCCAGCTTGCGGGCTTCATCATAATAATGCGCCTTCTTGCCCAGATTTTCGGCAATGCGCTTCTGTTCCGGCGTGGTCGCAGCGTCGATCCGGGCCTGCACCTGGTCGGGTTCGGGAATGCGGGCGGAACCATAGAAAACGAAGGTCGATTCGATTCGCGCTTCGTCCATCAACAATTGCGGCTTCAGCAATTCCAGCTGGAACCGGACCGGGCGCAGATCCTCGCGCAGCAGAAATTCGGTGTCCTGAAAGGCCAGCCTGTAGGCGCTGCTGCTGGTCTGGGGCGTATCGATCGCCTTGCGGGCGTCGGCCGCCTCCTGACTGGCGGGGCGGAATTTGCGTTCTTCAATGTCTTTTTTTGTCATCCCCACGACTTAAGGGGCGCAGATGACATTGCCAAGGCGGATTACCGGCAAAACCCGCCCTTGCCGCCCATGTCGAAATGAAAATGGTCGCGATGGGCCGCGTTATAATCGGGGCTGAGGACGGTATTGAACCGCTTACAGGCGCTGGCGTGGATGACCTTGAGGAACTGGCGCGTCTCCCGATCGCCGTTCCATCCCTGTTCGACACTGATCTTGCGCCCGTCGGCCATCACGAAGGCGGCGACGTCGATCGCGTTGCTATGGGCATGTTCGGACAATTTACCAAGGCCTGCGATGGGCCGACAATTATAGGTGCCGAACGTTTCGATCCGCACGATCTCCGTCCCCAATATGGCGCGCGCGGCGGGCTGCACGCCATAGCGCGCCCAGGCGGCGAAATTGGCGGCCAGCTGGCAAGTCATCGCGCCCAAATTGGTCGCGGGCACGCCAAAGTCGATCAGCTTGACGCTGCTCAGCGCGCTGCACCCGCCGCCGAACGTCCGATCGGGCAGGGGGGTATAGGCGATCGCCTGCGCATTGAGTTTCGCCAGACACTGGCGAAACGCCATCGGCTGCGGCGCTGCCGGACGCGCGGGCTTGGAGACGCGCGCCACACGGCCGCGCGGCACCAGATCGCCGCCGCACGCGCTCAGCATCATCGCCATCGTCACGGCCAGCGCCGCGCCGCGAAACATCGTCATCGTCATCGCCCGCTCTATCAGGAGCCACCCATGGTAGCAGGACAAATCTTGCTGATGGTTAACGGCGGGCACGGCTCGTCCCGTTTTTAGCACTGGGTCATTTTCGCAACCGGCTTGACAGGTCCGCCGAAATCTCTAGGGCGGCCGACGGGCCACGCGGTCCCAACGCCGCGCTGCTCTCTGTAAGGAGAAGCTACATGACTGAAGTTACCGAAGCCGGCGCCCGTATTGCGCCTGCCGCCAAGCCGACGACTCTGCCGGCTCGCCCCTTTTTCTCTTCCGGTCCCTGTGCCAAGCCTCCGGGCTGGAGCGCCGCTGCGCTCGCCACCGACTCGCTGGGCCGCTCGCACCGTAGCAAGATCGGCAAGAACCGCCTCGCTTACTGCATCGACCTGATGCGCGAATTGCTGAACCTGCCCGACACCCACCGCATCGGCATCGTCCCCGGCTCCGACACCGGCGCCTTTGAAATGGCGATGTGGACGATGCTGGGCGCGCGCCCGGTCACGACCATCGCCTGGGAAAGCTTCGGCGAAGGCTGGGTGACCGATGCCGCCAAGCAGTTGAAGCTCGACCCCACCGTCATTCGCGCCGACTATGGCCAGCTGCCTGATCTGTCGGCGGTCGATTTCAGCACCGACGTGCTGTTCACCTGGAACGGCACCACGTCGGGCGTCCGCGTCCCCAATGCCGATTTCATCCCGGCGGATCGCGAAGGGCTGACCTTCGCCGACGCGACCAGCGCGGTGTTCGCCTATGACATCGACTGGGCGAAGATCGACGTCGCCACCTTCTCCTGGCAGAAGGTACTGGGCGGCGAGGGCGGCCATGGCGTGCTGATCCTTGGTCCCCGCGCCGTTGAGCGCCTCGAAACCTACACCCCCGCCTGGCCGCTGCCCAAGGTGTTCCGGCTGGTGTCGAAGGGCAAGCTGGCCGAAGGCGTGTTCAAGGGCGAAACGATCAACACCCCGTCCATGCTGGCGGTCGAGGATGCGATCTTCGCGCTGGAATGGGGCAAGTCGATCGGCGGCGCCGCTGGCCTGATCGCCCGCAGCGACGCCAATGCGGCGGCTCTGGACAAAATCGTGGCGGAGCGCGACTGGCTCGGCCATCTCGCGGTCGATGAAGCCTCGCGCTCGAAAACCAGCGTCTGCCTGACCGTCGCGGGTGCCGACGAAGCCTTTATCAAGGCCTTCGCCGCATTGCTCGAAAAGGAAGGCGCCGCGTTCGACGTAGCGGGCTATCGCGATGCCCCCGCCGGGCTCCGCATCTGGTGTGGCGCGACCGTCGATACTGCCGACATCGAGGCGCTCGGTCCCTGGCTCGACTGGGCCTATGCGACCGTAAAGGCTGCTTAATCTAAAACAAAGCCGTCATTCCCGCGAAGGCGGGAACCCATCTCCCACCCTATCGACAGGTGCAACGGTCGGAGATGGATCCCCGCCTTCGCGGGGATGACGGGACTATTTTCCAAAGGAAATACAGATGCCCAAGGTACTTATCAGCGACCAGATGGACCCCCGCGCCGCCGCCATTTTCCGTGAGCGCGGCGTCGAGGTCGACGTCATCACCGGCAAGACCCCCGAAGAGTTGAAGGCCATGATCGGCCAGTATGACGGCCTCGCCATCCGGTCCTCGACCAAGGTGACCAAGGACATTCTCGACGCCGCCACCAACCTCAAGGTCATTGGCCGCGCGGGCATCGGCGTCGACAATGTCGACATCCCCTATGCCTCGGCCAAGGGCGTGATCGTCATGAACACGCCGTTCGGCAACTCGATCACCACCGCTGAACATGCCATCGCGCTGATCTTCGCGCTGGCGCGCCAGATTCCCGAAGCCAACACCCAGACCCAGCAGGGCCTGTGGCCGAAAAACGGCTTCATGGGCGTGGAAGTCACCGGCAAGACGCTGGGCCTGATCGGCGCGGGCAATATCGGCTCGATCGTCGCCAGCCGCGCGCTGGGCCTGAAAATGAAGGTCGTCGCCTTCGATCCGTTCCTGACGCCGGAACGCGCCATCGAAATGGGCGTGGAAAAGGCCGATCTCGACACGCTGCTGGCGAAGGCCGATTTTATTACGCTGCACACGCCGCTGACCGACCAGACCCGCAACATATTGAGCCGCGAAAATCTGGCCAAGACCAAGCAGGGCGTGCGTATCGTCAACTGCGCGCGCGGCGGGCTGATCGACGAAGCCGCGCTCAAGGACGCGCTCGATTCGGGCCATGTCGCGGGCGCCGCGCTGGACGTGTTCCAGACCGAACCGGCCAAGGAATCGCCCCTGTTCGGCACGCCCAACTTCATCTGCACCCCGCATCTGGGTGCGTCGACCGATGAAGCGCAGGTCAATGTGGCGTTGCAGGTCGCCGAACAGCTGTCCGACTATCTGCTCGACGGCGGCATCACCAATGCGCTTAACGTGCCCAGCCTGTCGGCGGAGGAAGCGCCCAAGCTCAAGCCCTATATGGCGATCGCCGAGAAGCTGGGCAGCCTGGTCGGCCAGCTCGAAGGCGACCAGATCACCGGCGTTGCGGTAGAGGTGGAAGGCCATGCCGCTGAACTGAACCAGAAGCCCATCACCGCCGCCGTGCTGGCGGGCCTGATGCGCGTCTATTCGGACACGGTGAACATGGTCAACGCGCCCTTCCTGGCCAAGGAACGCGGCCTTGACGTGCGCGAAGTGCGCCATGACCGCGAAGGCGATTATCAGACGCTGGTGCGCGTCACCGTCACCACCGAAAGCGGCGAGCGTTCGGTCGCGGGCACCTTGTTCGGCCATGCCAGCCCGCGCCTGGTCGAACTGTTCGGCATCAAGGTGGAGGCCGATCTCGACGGCACCATGCTCTACATCGTCAACCAGGACGCGCCCGGTTTCATCGGCCGCCTGGGGTCGACGCTGGGCGCAGCCGACGTCAATATCGGCACCTTCCACCTGGGCCGTCGCAACCAGGGCGGCGAAGCGGTGCTGCTGCTGTCGGTCGACGGCACCGTCACCGAACCGCTGCGCTGGGAAATCTGCAACCTGACCGGCGTGAAGCAGGTGAAGGTGCTGCGCTTCGCCTAAGCTGCCCCCTCACCCGTTCGTCCTGAGCCTGTCGAAGGACTGTTCTTCTTAAAAGGACAGGGCTTCGACAGGCTCAGCCCGAACGGTGGATGGGGATGGCCTAGCGCCAATTTTCCGCTAAAGGCGCAAGCCATGACCATGATCCCGCCCAGCCTCCTTCCAGAGGGTCTGTCCGACCGCCTGCCGCCGCAGGCCGAAGCCTCCGCCCGGCTTGCCCGCCGCGTTCTGGATACGGTTGCGACTCACGGCTATGAACGGGTCATGCCGCCGCTCGCGGAGTTTGAGGATACGCTGACCCAGCGCCTCAAATCCATGCGCGCGCAGGATCTGGTTCGCGCCGTCGATCCCGTGTCGCAGCGCAGCCTGGCGCTGCGCCCGGACATGACGGCGCAGGTCGGCCGCATCGCCGCGACTCGCCTGGCCACCGCGCCGCGCCCGCTGCGCCTTTCCTATGCCGGGCCGGTGATCCGTCTCAAAGCCAATCAGCTGCGCCCGGAGCGGGAGAAGTTGCAGGTCGGGGCCGAACTGATCGGGTCGGACAGCGTCACAGCCGTCGTCGAGATCGTCAATGTCGCGATCGAGGCGTTGCAGGCGGCGGGCGTCGGCGGCCTTACCATCGATTTCACCCTGCCCGACCTGATCGACATGCTGGCCGCCGGTCCGTTGCCGCTGGCGGCGGGTGAACTGGAAGCGGTCCGCACCGAACTGGACGCCAAGGATGCAGGTGCTCTCGTTGCGCTGGGGCCGCAGGCCGCGGCCTATCTGCCGTTGATCGAGGCGACGGGTCCGTTCCACGCCGCGATGGAGCGGCTCGAAGCCTTCAATGCGAGCCTTGGCGGCGCGATCGACAGCCGCATCGCGGGCCTGCGCGCCATCGCCAAGCCGATCGGCTGGGACATCACGCTGACGCTCGATCCGACCGAACGGCACGGTTTTGAATATCAGAACTGGTTTGGCTTCTCGATCTTTGCCGAAGGCTTTATCGGCGAAATCGGCCGGGGCGGCAGCTATGCCATCCTGCGCGCCGATGGAGAGGAGGAGCCAGCCATTGGCTTTTCCCTTTATCCCGATCCGCTGATCGACGCTGGCTTTGGCGACAAGGCGCCCAAACGCCTGTTCCTGCCGCTGGGCGCAGACGCGGCCCGCGCCGCCGAATTGCGGGCCGAGGGCTGGCACACCGTCGCCGCGCTGGTCGGCGATGAGGATGGCGCGACATTGCGCTGCTCGCATTGGCTCGATGGCGCGGAACTGCGCGCCTTCTAACGGACGACTCGCGCCAGCCAGTCGTCGACCACTGCCGTGCCCGGATAGGCCGGATCGCCCATCTGCCGGTTGATCTGCATATGGCCGCGCAGCCCGCGCCCTTCCAGCGCCCGTATCTCCACGGGCGTACCCGCGCGCTTCAAGGCTGCGGCCAGCGCCTGCGACTGCGCCGTGCCATCGTCCCGGTCGACATGCAGGATCAGGAAGGCCGGGGCGTTGGGCCGGGCGGCATGGCGAGTCGGCGACAGCGCCTGTTGCCGCGCGGGATCGGTGCCGAACGCCTGTTCATAGGTGCCCTTCATCAACCGGCCCGATTGCGCCATCTGCGCCGCCACGTCATAGGCCGCCCCATCCAGCGGGATGATGCCGCGCACGGCGTCGGGCGACAGCCCTGCTTTGGCGAAATAGCGCATGTCCGTCCCCACCAGCGCGACCAGATGCGCGCCCGCGCTATGGCCCATCAGCACGATCCGGCCCGGATCGACCCCCAATGTCGCCGCGCGGCGGCGCAGGAAGGCAACGGCATCGGCCACGTCCTGCGCCTGCTGCTCGACCGTGGCGCCGGGCACCAGACGATAGTCGATGGACGCGAAAGCATATCCAAGCTGTTGATAATGAACGGATTTATGGCGTCCGGTGGCATTGTCCTTGCTACCGCGCTTCCATCCCCCGCCATGGACGAAGATCACCAATGGCCGCGCTATGTTCGGCTTGCTGTCGGTTTGGCCCGGCCAGAAATCCAGCGTCTGCGCCGGATCGCCGCCATAGGCCACCACTTGTTCGCCGGGCGGGGCGCGCCGCGGCGCTCCATGCGCGGGGGACAGAAGCGACAGGCACAGGACAAGGATCAAGGCTATCCGCACGGCGTATCTCCACGAACGACGGATAATCAGGATCGCGCGCCTGCTTCACCACGTAAAGCCGTTGCGCTGTATCAAAGTGTAATCGTCCCTCCGCCTTGACGCGCCAGCCCCGCGCCGCTAACCCGCGCCCGCACCGGGTGCCCCATATTCTGTCGGGCGCCCAATCGATCCTACCGGCATGTCGAGTCCCGTCGAAGGGCATGGCCGGTCCGCGCGGCGGGCGGAGATCTGTATCCATGGCAAATGTAACCGTGATCGGCGCCCAATGGGGTGACGAGGGCAAGGGCAAGATCGTCGACTGGCTGTCGGAGCGCGCCGATGTCGTCGCCCGTTTCCAGGGTGGCCATAATGCCGGCCACACGCTGGTGGTGGGCGAGAAAGTCTATAAACTCTCGCTGCTGCCGTCGGGCATCGTGCGCGGCACGCTGTCGGTGATCGGCAATGGCGTGGTGCTCGATCCCTGGCACTTCCGCGATGAAGTCGCCAAGCTGACCGCGCAGGGCGTGTCGATCACGCCCGACAATCTTCAGATCGCCGAAACCTGCCCGCTGATCCTGCCCTTCCACCGCGACCTTGATGGCCTGCGCGAGGATGCGAGCGGCGCGGGCAAGATCGGCACCACCCGGCGCGGCATCGGCCCGGCCTATGAGGACAAGGTCGGCCGCCGCGCCATCCGCGTGTGCGACCTTGCTCATCTCGACGATCTTGGCCCGCAGCTGGACCGGCTGACCGCCCATCATGACGCGCTGCGCGCCGGTTTTGGCGAACCGCCGATCGATCGTGCCGCGCTGATGGCGGAACTGACCGAGATTGCCGATTTCATCCTGCCCTTCGTCAAGCCCGTCTGGCTGACGCTCAACCGCGCCAAGGCGGCGGGCAAGCGCATCCTGTTCGAGGGCGCGCAGGGCACGCTGCTCGACATCGACCATGGCACCTATCCCTTCGTCACCTCGTCCAACACGGTCGCGGGCACGGCGGCCAGCGGCACCGGCCTTGGTCCCAATGCGGCGGGCTTCGTGCTGGGCATCGTCAAGGCCTATACCACCCGCGTCGGCTCCGGCCCGTTCCCGACCGAGCTGGAGGACGCCACTGGCCAGCGGCTGGGCGAGCGTGGCCATGAATTTGGCACTGTCACCGGCCGCAAGCGCCGCTGCGGCTGGTTCGACGCGGTGCTGGTGCGCCAGTCGATCGCCGTGTCGGGCGTCACCGGCATCGCGCTGACCAAGCTTGACGTGCTGGACGGGTTCGACACGCTCAACATCTGCGTCGGCTACAAGATTGGCGATCAGACATACGATTATCTGCCCGCCCATGCGCAGGATCAGGCCAAGGCCCAGCCGATCTACGAAGCGATCGAAGGCTGGCACAACACGACCGCCGGCGCGCGCAGCTGGGCGGACCTTCCGGCGCAGGCGATCAAATATATCCGCCGGATCGAGGAACTGATCGGCTGCCCGGTCACGCTCGTATCCACCAGCCCGGAACGCGAGGATACCATCCTGGTGCGCGATCCGTTCGCGGATTAAGGGTATAGGGGGGCGGGCACAGCCTGCGATCTTTCCGAAGGACGACACATGGCCGAGAAATTCGAACGGCACCGGCAGCCCTGGACCCAGGACGAGATCCAGAAGCTGCACCTGCTGGCGAAAAAGGGCATGGGCCTCAAGGCCATTGCCAAGGCGCTGACCCGGACCGAGGAATCGACCAAGGCCCGCGCCAAGGAAGACGGGCTGAATATCGCCAAGCTGCGTTAGCCGCTCCGGGCCATGCGCCGGTCGATCCAGACCAGCGCATGGCCAGCCGCGACGAAGCCCATGGCGATCAGCACTGCATTGACCAGCACCGTGCCGATGCCGATCTTCGCGACGTCGATGAACGGATAGGCATAGCGCCCCTCCGCCATGCCGCGCAGCAAGGCATAGGGCAAATAGAGCGCGGGAAACAGCGTCCATCCCCATGGATCGCGCCATCGCAACTGGCCTCGCACCGCAAAGGCGATCCACCACAAGGGGACCAGTACCGGCGTCACCTTGTGCAGAAGCGTATCGGCGAGCAGCGCGCCGCCGCTCAACGTCAACAGTCCGCGCAGCAGCAGGCCATAGATAATCCCGACCAGCAGGATCGCCAGCATGACGCCTGCCAGTCTGCGCGGATGCGGCTGGCCACCGATCGCAACCCAGCCAAAGGCCAGCGCGACAAGCAGATTGGTCAGCACCGTGAAGTAGCGCAGCAATGTCCAGAGCGTGCCTGCTACCGACCCGGTCTGGTCCAGCGTCGCCGCGAATTGCACGACCAGCCCGGCCAGTGCGACAAGCGCCACGATCGCCGCCGCGATCCTTGCCGTCATGGCTGGTCCTCCTCACCCGCCGCGATCACCGTCGCCGCGACCAGATCGCCGGTTACGTTCAGCGCGGTGCGGCACATGTCGAGCAGCCGGTCGACCCCCAGCACCAGCCCGATCCCTTCGGGCGGAATGCCGACCATGCCCAATATCATCGCCACCACCGGCAGCGATCCGGCCGGTACGCCCGCTGTCCCGATGCCGCCCAATATGCACATCATCATCACCATGATCTGCTGGGCGATGCTGAGTTCGATGCTGAAAAACTGGGCGAGGAAGATGACCGTAATCCCCTCGAACATTGCCGTGCCATTCTGGTTGGCGGTCGCGCCGATGGTCAGGACGAAACGGCTGATGCGGCGGGGCAGGCGCAATTCCTCTTCGGCCACGCGCAGGGCGGTCGGCAGGGTCGCGTTGGAAGAGGCGGTGGCAAAGGCCATCACCGTCGCCTCCTGCACGGCGGCGAAGAAGCGAAGCGGTGATCGTTTGGCTATGAAGGTGATCAGCAGCGAATAGATGCCGAACATCTGGATCGCCAGCGCCAGCAGCACCACGCCGACATAGGCGGACAGGCGGATCAGCAAGTCCCAGCCGAAATGGGCGGCCAGGTTGAACATGAAACAGGCGATGGCAATCGGCGCCAGGCGGATGACCAGCCCCATCAGCCGCATCGTCACCGCCAGCAGGCCCTCCATCGCGCTCAGCAGCAATTGCGTCTGCGGCGTCCGCACCAGCATCAGTCCGATGCCGAAGAACAGGGCAAAGACCATCACCGCCAATATGTCGTTGCCCGCCATGGCTGCGACGATATTGTCGGGGATCATCGCGATGAAGGCGGCCATGCCCTGCGGCGCGTCATCGCCCCGGCTCAATATCGCCTTCGCGCCCGGTGCCGCGTCGTTCAGCATCGCCCGCGCCATGGCCGGGTCGATGCCCGCACCGGGCCGGAGCAGGTCGACCACCAGCAGGCTGACCGCCACCGCAATGGCCGACACGATCAGCGTGTAGACCAATGTGCGCAGCCCCACGCGGCGCAGCGCGCGAATCTCGCCCATTTCGGCGATCCCCACGATCAGCGCCGACACCAGCAACGGAATGACCAGCATGAATAGCAGGCGCAGGAAGATCTGGCCGATCGGCCCGGTCACATAGGTCGTGACATGATCGACCCAGCGCGCGTCGGGCGCGGCCATATAGACGGCCAGGCCGACCACCAGTCCTATGACGAATCCCGCCAGCATCTGCCATTGGAGCGACAGGGCCGCCGTCCTTGTGCCGGTTTCAGCGCTTGGTTCCTGGCTCGTGCCGGTCAATGGCCTGTCCTCCTGTTGCCGCACCTGCCCAACGGTCCGGCCCGGCTGCGAGTTGCACTCTAACGCACAGGTCATTTCGCTATAGCATCAAGGGAGCTTTCATGCGCCTCTTGCGTTGGCGCGGTCCTGTCCTTTGGAGAATTGCATGATCGTCGACCCCGTCCCCAGCCTGCATCGGATGGCCGCCGAGGTGTGGAAGCCGCTGACCCTGTTGTTCGTGTGGGACTGCGTCGTCACGATCACCTACTATGTGCTGCCGTTCAAGGCGCCCGGACTGCCGCTGACCATCTTCGGCACCGGACTGGCGCTGTTCCTGGGGTTCCGGTCCAATTCCGCCTATCAGCGCTGGTGGGAAGGGCGCACGCTGTGGGGCGCGATGATCAACGCATCGCGCAGTCTGGCGCGCGCGACCCGCAACTTCCTGCCTGATCCGGACGGGCGCGAATTGAAGCGGGAGATCGTCAAGCGCCAGATCGCCTATGTAAATGCGCTGCGCTGCCAGTTGCGGCGACTGCCGATTGATGACGATGTCACCCGCTTTCTGGAGGAAAAGGATCAGGGGCTGGCGCTCGCCCGCGTGAATGTCGCCAACGGACTGCTCGACAGCACCGGGCGGCGCATCGACATCGCCCGGCGCACGGGCTGGATCGACACAATCCAGCAGACGCAGATGGAGGCGGTGCTGGTGGACATCGCCAACGCGCAGGGCGGGATGGAGCGGCTCAAAAATACCCCGCTGCCGGTGCAATATCGCTATCTGCCGACCATCTTCACCCATCTCTTCTGTCTCTTCCTGCCGCTGGGGCTGGTCGAAACGCTGGGGCTGGCGACGCCGCTCGGCTCCACGGTCGCGGGTCTCATGTTCCTGGCGGTGCTGCGGATCGGCGACGATCTGGTCGATCCCTTCGCCAACACGGTCCATGACGTGCCGCTCAACGCCATGTGCCGCACGATCGAGATCGACCTGCTCCAGTCGATCGGCGATCCCGCGCCCGAACCGCTAAAGCCTGTGCGCGGGGTGTTGTGGTAGAGGCGCCCGTGTTCCCGCGCAGGCGGGAACCCAGTTCCGACGTTTGGACTGGGTTCCCGCCTGCGCGGGAACACTATAGCGTCGGTTACCCCTTACGCTCTTCCTCCAGCATGTCCGGGGCCAGTTCCAGCCCGGCGCGGCCATGCGCGGCGGTATGCGCCGGCGCCTTGGGGTGAGGCACGTCGATCGGTTCCTCGACCTCCAGCATCCCTTCCCATTTGGTGATCACCGACGTCGCGATGGCATTGCCCAGCACGTTGGTCGCGGTACGGCCCATGTCCATGAAATGATCGACCGCCAGGATGAAGGCGACGCCCTCGACCGGCAGGTCGAACTGACCCAGCGTGGCCGCGACCACCACAAGGCTGGCGCGCGGCACGGCGGCGATGCCCTTGCTGGTCACCATCAACACCAGCAGGATCGTGATCTGGGTCGCGATCGGCAAATCGATGCCATAGGCCTGCGCGATGAAGATGGTCGCGAAGGTCGAATACATCATCGACCCGTCAAGGTTGAAGCTATAGCCCAGCGGCAGCACGAAGCTGTAGATGCGGCGCGGCACGCCGAAGCGATCCAGTTGCTCCAGCATCTTGGGATAGGCGGCTTCGGACGATGCGGTGGAGAAAGCGATCAATATCGGTTCGCGGACATAGCGGATCAGCTTGAACATCCGCTTGCCCAGGAAGATCGATCCCGCCGCGAACAGCAGAAGCCACAGCGCGCCCAGGGCGATATAGAATTCGCCGATCAGCTCGCCAAAGGTGACGAGCACGCCCAGCCCCTCGGTCGTCACGACCGACGCGAGCGCCCCGAACACCGCGAAGGGCGCGACGCGCATGACATAGCCTGTCACCTGCAACATCAGTTCGACCATCGATTCGATGACGGTGACGACCGGCTTGCCCTTCTCCCCGATCGCGGTCAGCGCGACGCCGACGAACAGCGAGAATACGACGATCTGAAGGATCGAATTTTCCGCCATCGCGCCGACCATGGAGGTCGGAAAGACGTGCAGGATGAAATCGCGAAAATTGAGCGCTTCGGTATTCACGCCCGAATCCACGCCCGACCGGACAAGGTTCAGCCCTTCGCCCGGTGCGAAGAAGTTGACGAACATCAGCCCCAGGGTCAGCGAAATCAGGCTGGCGATCACGAACCAGGCGAGCGCCCGCCCGCCGATCCGCCCCAGCGCCGCGCTGTCGCCCATATGGGCGATGCCCGCGACCAGCGTGGAAAATACCAGCGGCGCAATGATCATCTTGATCAAATGCAGAAATATGTCGGCCAGCAGGTGGAAATAGCCGGCCACATCCTTGGCCAGCGTCTTGTCGCTGCCAACCCACAGATTGGCCGCGAAGCCGACAATCACCCCCAAAACCATGCCGGTGAGAATGAAGGCGGTCAGTCTGTTACGCATCCGTGTCCCTCTAGGCCGCTGGAGCCACCGGCTCCGCACTTCTTTTACATGTGTCAGGCCGACACCTAACAGGCCCATGGGCCAGCGGCAATCGGCGCGCGTCGGGGCGCATCTTCATAGACGAACCAGCGGGCGGTTTCCGCGCCTCGCTTCGTCCGGAATGGCGGCATCAGAAGCCTTTAGGGGTAAAGCAGCCCTTCGCTCCAGCCCGCGCCCGCGCGGGTGAAGACTCGCCGCTCATGCAGGCGATGCTCGCGATCCTGCCAGAATTCGATCCGTTCCGGCCTGACGCAAAAGCCCGACCAGTGCGGCGGGCGCGGCACCGGGCCACCCTCGAACCGCGCCCGTTCCGCCTCATACCTGTCCATGAAGGTCTGACGGTCGGGCAGGGGGCGGGACTGGTCGGATGCCCATGCGCCCAACTGGCTGTCGCGGCTGCGGGTTGCGAAATAGGCGTCGGCGGTGGCGTCATCGACCGGGCCGACCGGGCCTTCCACCCTGATCTGCCGTCGCGCCGATTTCCAGTGGAACAGCAATGCGGCATGGGGATTGGCCAGCAGTTCGCCCGCCTTGCGCCCCTCAAAATTGGTGTAAAAGACAAAGCCGTCCGGGCCATGCCCTTTCAGCAGCACCATCCGTACCGACGGATGACCGCGCGCATCGGCTGTGGCGAGCGCCATGGCATTGCTGTCGTTGATTTCGGTCTCGCGCGCCTGGGCGTACCAGTCGTCGAACAGGGCAAAGGGATCAGTCATGCCCGGTCTTTACGGGCGGGACGCGACGCTGTCGATACGGGCTTGCCGAAGGAACGGAGCCGAAAGGTGAGGGGGTGCCGATCAGGCCCCCCCCTATCGTCAGAAGCGGAAGCCCAGACCCGCCGACCAGCTGGTATAATCGCTGGCCTTGATCAGGTTGAAGTTCAGGCGGATGAGGTCGCGGGCGTTGCGCGCCGATTCTTCGCGGCCCCGGATGCCCAGTGACAGGGTCATTTCATGGAACGTGTCATAATAGAGCTTGTCGCCGGTATAGTTGGTCAGCGCATAGCTGGCCCGCACCGATGTATTGCGCCCGAACCCGCGGAACTTGAGCGGCAGGTCATAGGCCACCCCGTTACGGAACGCCCAGTTCTTCAGGCCCGGATTGACGTTGTAGCCGGTGAAGCCGGTGCTCATCGTCGATGTATAGCCGACCATGTTACCGATGATCAGCCGACCCCGGCCCAGACCGTTCAGCACATAGCGGCTGGCGATCGTCGTCGAAATCATATGGCCGAGCGAGCCGAGCTGATCCGACCCGGTGATGCCATAGCCGATGCGCGGTTCGAGCGACCAGCGCTGCGCGATCAGCGGAAATTCGACGCCGACGCCGAATTGCGCGGTCGCGGCACGCGCGCCGTTCACTTCGGAATAGCTGATCGGCAGGTCGAATTTCAGCAGGGCGCGGCCACCTTCGGTCAGGCGGAAGCTGCGTGCGATCCGGCCATCGACGCGCATGAAGTCATAGCGCCCGCCATTTGACGAACCGCCGCTGTAATTGGCGCCAACGATCCACGGATCGCCCGCCGTGTTGGTGCCGCCATTGGCCGCCTGTTCGATCGCCGAATCGCCCGACGACAGGTCCAGGCTCGAGCGGACCAGCCCGCTCTGCACCGAATTGGGATTGCCCGCGAGCGGATCGACCGGCGAATAGCGCGCCAGCGACTTCAGCAACAGGCGGACCAGCCGTTCGGCTTCCGCGCTGTCGACTTCGTCCAGATATTCGTTGAACAGGTCGTAGGACGCCTGGCGCGTCACCCCGTTAAAGCGGTTCTGGTAGGTTTCGCCTTCTGCATCGAGCGCGGGGATGGAGATGCGGAAAACCGGGCTGTTGGCGTCATAAAAGCCATAGATGGGCAGGCCGCGAAAATCGATGACGCCGCTGACCGGGAACAGGTCATTATATTGCGCGCCATAGCGTTCGCGCAAACGCTGCGGATTCATGAAATCCTGACCGTCATTGGCAATGTCCAGGCCATAGCTGTCGGTCCGGGTGATGCCACCCGGCAGGCCCAGCGTCACGCCAATGCGGAACAGGCTCTGCAACTGGTCGAGTTGCTGAGGTGTTGGCGGTGGCGGGCCAACCTGCGCCTGCGCGCTGGTCGTGATCGGGCCGAGCATCGAAAGGGTCGCCACGGCGCCCCAGGCAAATTTCTTGATCATGGTGTAACCCCCAAAACACTCGCATTCCCCACGCGAGACAGGCGGCGGCTAGCAATTGGCGTTGCGCGGCGCATACCCCAAGCGGGGTATGACGGGGGTGTTGCGCATCCATTGCTTGAATGTCGCGCCATCCTCCGCCACATAGTCGCCAAGTGATGCTTTTTCGCAACAGGTAAGATGATGGCCGATCCCTATTCCACATTGGGCGTCGCGCGCGGCGCGACCGACGCGGAGATCAAATCCGCCTATCGCAAGCTGGCCAAGGAACTGCACCCCGACAAGAATCGGGACAATCCCAAGGCGGCCGAGAAATTTTCCGCTGCGACCAACGCCTATGACCTGCTGTCCGACAAGGATAAGCGCGCCCGCTTCGACCGGGGCGAAATTGACGCGGATGGCAATCCGACCGCGCCCTTCGGCTTTGGCGGCGGGGGCGGCGGCGGCTTTCGCGGCCAACCGGGCGGTTTTGAAACCGGCGGCGCCGATTTCGGCGATATTTTCGAAGGGCTGTTCGGCGGCGCGGGGCGTCGCGCGGGCGGCGGCTTTGGCCGTCAGGCACCGCAACCCAGGGGCGCCAACGTCGCCTATCGGCTGGCGGTGCAATTTGCCGACGCGGCCATATTGGCGCCGCAGCGCATCACATTGCAGGACGGCAAGACGATCGACCTGAAACTGCCCGCTGGCGTTGAAAGCGGCACGCAGATGCGCCTGTCGGGCAAGGGACAGCAGGGGCCGGGCGGCGCGGGCGACGCGATCGTCACGATCGAAGTGCGGCCGCACCCCTTCTTCACCCGCGATGGCGACAATGTGCGGCTCGACCTGCCCGTCACGCTGGACGAAGCGGTCAAGGGCGGCAAGGTCAAGGTGCCGACCGTCGATGGCCCGGTGATGCTGGGCGTGCCTGCCGGCACCACGTCGGGCAAGACGCTGCGGCTGCGGGGCAAGGGCTTTACCGGCAAGGATGGCACGCGCGGCGACCAACTGGTCACCCTGATGGTGGACGTCCCCGCCGATGATCCCGCGATCCAGGCGCTGGTGGAAAAATGGCAGGACCGGCGGGCGGTGCGCGCCCATCTGGGCGTCTAGGGCGTTATCGGGGGAATGCCGATGCCTTCGCCCCTGTCGCCCGAATCCCGTCGCCACCGTATGGCGGGGCATATCCACCGCCAGATCAATCGCGTCCGCCCCGGATCGCACCCGTTCGAAATTGTCAAGCGGGTCGCGGTCGGTACCTATAGCGACGGGTTCATCCATGCCGGGAATCTCGCCTATCTCTCGCTGATGACGCTGTTCCCCTTCTTCATCGTCGCGGCAGCAGTGGCCAGCATCTTTGGCCGGACGCAGGACGGGGTACAGGCGGTCAACGCCTTCCTGACCACCGTGCCCAGCGGGGTGGCGGATGTCGTGCGCCAGCCGATCAACGATGTGCTGGCCGCCCGGTCCGGCCCCTTGCTGTGGCTGGGCGCGCTGGTCGGCCTGTGGACCGTCGGCAGCCTTATCGAAACGATTCGCGACATTCTGCGCCGCGCCTATGGCACGAAAAGCACCAAGCCCTTCTGGCGCTACCGTCTGGGCGCGGTCGGCATCACGCTGGTCAGCGTCGTCGCGGTGATGTTCGCCTTCTCGCTTCAGGTCGTGATCACCGGCATCGACCAGTTTCTGCAACAGATATTGCCCTGGGCCGATGATGCGATCGCGCTGGTCGCGTCGGCCAAACTGGTGCCGATGGGGATTGTGGGCGTCGCGCTCTGGTCATTGTTCGTCACGCTGACGCCGACCGCTTACAAGGATCGCCGCTTTCCCAAATGGCCCGGTGCGGTCGCCACCGCCCTATGGTGGTACGCCACGACCCTGCTGCTGCCGCCGACCCTGTCGCTGCTGGGCGGTTATGACCGTACCTATGGCAGTCTGGCGGGTGTCATGATCACGCTCATTTTTTTCTTTCTCGTCGGGCTTGGCGTGGTAATTGGCGCGGAACTGAATGCGGCGCTGGCGGAATTTCCCGAAGAGGAAGATGCCCCGGCGGCGGACATCTGAGGGAATGGAACAACGATATGAACGGCTTGATGGCAGGAAAGCGTGGCCTCATCATGGGCCTGGCCAATGACAAGTCGCTGGCCTGGGGCATCGCAAAAGCGTTGCATGAACAGGGTGCGGAACTGGCTTTCTCCTATCAGGGCGACGCGCTGGCCAAGCGGGTGCGGCCCCTGGCGGAGCAGGTCGGATCAGATTTTCTGATCGACTGCGACGTCACGGACATGGACAAGCTGGACGCCGCCTTTGCGGAGATAGAGACACGCTGGGGCGGGCTGGACTTCGTGGTGCATGCGATCGGCTTTTCCGACAAGAATGAGCTGCGCGGCCTCTATGTCGACACCAGCCTGGACAATTTCCTGCTGACCATGAACGTGTCTGCTTACAGTTTTGTGGCAGTCACCCGCCGTGCCCGCGCGCTGATGCCCAATGGCGGCAGCATCCTGACCTTGAGCTATTATGGCGCGGAAAAGGTCATCCCCCATTATAACGTGATGGGCGTGGCGAAGGCCGCGCTGGAAACGTCGGTCAAATATCTGGCGATGGACCTGGGGCCGGAAAATATCCGCGTCAACGCCATCTCGGCTGGTCCCATCAAGACGCTGGCCGCCAGCGGCATCGGCGACTTCCGCTACATTCTGAAGTGGAACGAACTGAATTCGCCCCTGCGCCGCAACGTGACGATCGAGGATGTCGGCGGCGCGGGCCTCTATCTGTTGTCGGATCTGGCCAGTGGCGTGACGGGCGAAATCCACCATGTCGATGCCGGCTATAACGTCATCGGCATGAAGGCGGAGGACGCCCCGGACATCGCGCTGGACAGGTGAGCGGTGCCAACGGTCTGGCGCGAAGCCAATCTGCGTATCATGATCTATACAGACGATCACGCGCCGCCCCATGTTCATGTGTTCGGCGCTGGCGAAACAAAGATTGCGTTGATGGGGCAGGGCGAACAAGCGCAGGTCGTGCGGATTGTCGGCGCTGATTTGCGCGAGAGTCGACGCGCCCTGCAAATCGTGCGAGAAAAGCGCGATTATCTGATCGAAAAGTGGAACGATATTCATGGGTGAATTGACCCAGGCGCAGTTTCAGGAAGCCGTCAGGCGCGGTGAGCATGATCTGGCGATCAAGCCACGCGCCCGCGCCGCGCGCTACGATCGGGATAGCGGCCATGTCGTGATCGATCTGGTCAGCGGCGCCACTTTTTCCTTCCCCGCCACCTTGGCGCAGGGGCTGGAACAGGCGAGCGCCGAACAACTCGGAAAGATTGAGATTGCCGGGGCAGGTTTCGGCCTGCATTGGGAAGAACTGGATGCCGACCTGACCGTCGAAGGATTGCTCGCCGGTCGTTTCGGCAGCGCGCGCTATATGGCGCAGCGTTTCGGCTCCGATTGGGATAGTGAAGCCGCAGAATGAGTTTCAACAGTTTCGGTCGCGTATTCCGCTTCACCACCTGGGGCGAGAGCCATGGTCCTGCCATCGGCGCGGTCGTCGATGGCTGTCCTCCGGGGCTGGACCTGAGCGAGGCCGACATCCAGCCCTGGCTCGACCTGCGCAAGCCCGGCACGTCCAAATTCACCACCCAGCGGCGCGAGGCGGACGAGGTCCGCATCCTGTCGGGCGTGTTTGAAGGGCGGACGACCGGCACGCCGATCAGCCTGATGATCGAAAATACCGACCAGCGATCGAAAGATTATTCGGACGTCGCCAAGGCCTATCGTCCCGGCCATGCCGACTATGCCTATGACGCCAAATATGGATTTCGCGACTATCGCGGCGGCGGGCGTTCGTCGGCGCGGGAAACCGCAAGCCGGGTGGCGGCGGGCGCGGTGGCGCGCGCGGTCATCCCCGAAGTGGATATTTTCGCCTATGTCAGCGCCATTGGCGGCGACGCGATAGACTATGCGCATTTCGATCCGGCGCTGATCGGGCAAAACCCCTTCTTCTGCCCGGACGCGCAGGCCGCTGTGCGGTGGGAAAAGCTGGTCGATGCGGCGCGCCTCGATGGCTCCTCGCTGGGTGCCGTGGTCGAATGCGTCGCCTCTGGCGTGCCGGCCGGCTGGGGCGCGCCGCTTTATGCCAAGCTCGACAGCGAACTGGCGAGTGCGATGATGAGCATCAATGCGGTCAAGGGCGTCGAGATTGGCGATGGTTTTGCCGCCGCCAGCCTGCGCGGCGAACAAAATGCCGATCCGATGCGGCCGGGCGAAGATGGACCCATATTCCTCGCCAATCATGCAGGCGGCATTGCGGGCGGTATCTCGACCGGTCAGCCGATCAAGCTGCGCGTGGCGTTCAAGCCCACCAGTTCCATCCTGATCCCGGTCGAAACGGTCACGCGCGATGGTGCTGCATCGGACATCATCACCAAGGGGCGGCATGACCCCTGCGTCGGCATTCGTGGCGTGCCCGTGGTCGAAGCGATGATGGCGCTGGTGCTGGCCGACCAGAAATTGCTCCACCGCGCCCAATGCGGCGAACGTCCTGAAACCGACTGACGCGCCAAAGCGAAGCGATCCTGCGCCGAAAAGGCGAGACGACTCGGCAAATTTAGGATAGGCTCTGACCCAAGCCCGCCACAGGGCCAGCGGCAGAGCGTAAGCCTGGGGAACGTCACCACGCATGGCGCGGACATGACGACAAAATGTCCCCATACCGCCGCGATACGGGCCAGCCATGCAACCATGGCTGGCCCTTTTCATGTGCTCGCTATTTGGTCAGATGTGCGGCCTGCACGGCTTTCTGGAACAGGCTGGCCAACGCAGCCGACATATCGCTGTCGGTCGTCACCTTGTAATAGAGCCCCGGCGATGCGCAGCTTTCCAGTGGCGGACTGATCTTTTCCGGCGGATTGAGAAATGGCGTGCGTACATTGCTGATCGACCAGCCGTCGGACGCCGATTCCCACAGATATTCCGTGTAGAGCACCGCAATCCGGATTCCCTTGGCCTTGATCGTATCGCACATGGCGGTCGGCATCGGGCCCAGCTTGCGACCGCCTGCATTTTCGTCCCGCATGCCGTCGGTGATCAGGAACATGACGCCCTGGGGCGAATCGCTGCCCTTCTTGGTCCCCGCTCCCGGCACGGGCATGATCGCATTGATGCTGGTCAGGCTCGTGGTGAAGTTGGTCAGCATGTCGCTGTCGTTGATGCCGCACACACGCTGGTTATTCTGGCAAACGGTCAGCAACTGCGCCTGGGATACCAGCCCCTTGGCCGTATCCAGATCGACCGGCTTGTCCGCGATGGAATGATAGGTCCAGTCGAAATGCCCCAGCGCCATGCGGTAGGTCGCGCCGTTGGCCTGGGCCGTTTCCTTGGCCACATCCACCAGATTTTCGACCGCCGACGTCACCAGGTCGCTTCGCAACGCCAGTTTGAGATCGGTCTTGGCGATATAATAATAATCGACATATTGACCGTTCACCATGCGGGTTCTGCCCGGATTGGTCGATGAAGTGTTGGTTTGATGGCAGGCAAAGGCACAGCCGCCGGTAGCAGCGGTCAGCGCCGTCAGCCCGGCCTTTGTCGCCGGCAGGGCCATGGACGGCGACGTGTCGAGCACCATGTAAAAATCGATATTGGGCGCGGTAACGCTCTTGGCGCTGGCGGAACCGCCAATCGCTATGCTGGCGCTGGACAGGATGGCCCCGAAAATATTGTCTGACGCTGCGGCATAGCTCACCGTCACATTGCGTTGCAGGGTGGGGGACAGCGTTTCAGTGATGTTGATCTTGACGTCCTTGCCATAGATCAGCCCGTTCAATCCCACGACCTGATCGTCGAAAAAGGCATTGGCGCGCTTTTTTGTTTCATCCAGGTCATTCTTGAGCATCGGCGCGCTGACGGCGTAGAGGGCCGTCGCGTCGGTGATCGCGTTCATCTTGGTCTGCAAACGCGCCGCCCGCGCATAGTCGATGACCATGCCAGCGCCAAACACCAGCGGGATGAGCGAAAAGGCGAAGATCATGATCACATTGCCGCGCTCCTGCCTTAGCAGGCGCCGGACGATGCGGATCATCGAAAGCACAGGGGATTGGCGCATCATCATCTCAATTCATCGGAATGGAGTCGGACCGGCGCGGCAGCATGTAGATGGTGTCGGTCATGGTGATCTTTCCCAGCATGGCGGACGCCACGACCGGCTGATATTCGTAGGTGATCTCGGCCATCAGCACGCTGGACCCTTCCTCGGAAACGCTGTCCGGCAGATCGATTTTCTCGTTCCGCCTGTACCCCTCGCTCACGGTCGATCCGTCAAAGCGGCGGCTCCAGTCCACGCGCGGCTTGTCGGACGGATTGGTCGACAAATGCGTGATCGTGTAGACGCCGGCCTTTGCGTTGTAGGGGGCCATGACCTGGCTGGCGGCGTGCAATATGCTGTCGGTGGTGACTTGCGTGACCGAACGATATTGGGATGTCAGATCGGCAAGGGTGCGTGTCGTCACGGTCACCTTGCGCGACGCGGAAATGGCGTCGGCAAGCTGGAAGCAGCCAAGATAGAGCAGGATCATGAACGGGGCGAGCAGGGCGAACTCCGTCACCGCGATCGCCCGGCAGTCGCTGGCGTACCGGCGCCACCATGAGAAGAGGCGGCGCATTTCAGTAGGACTCATTCTTGAATACTGATGTCGCGACAAGCAGGCGCCGGCCATTTTTCATGTTGGCGAGCGTGAAGCCCAGCGGTCCGCCGATCGCGGGCATCTGATACATCAGGCGCATGATGACGATGTCACCAGGCCCGCCGGTCAGATATTTCCAGCTGTTGGTGACATTGTTCGAACCGTCATATGTCAATGCCAGCGTGCTGCTGTCGACATCCGCCATGCTGTTTGCCGTGCGTATGTCGATCATCACGTCGGCGCAGTCGACATATTTGGGCAATGTCTTGCACAATTGGGTCTTGAACGCGGACTGGCTGATCCCGTCCGCCTGAACCTGCCCCACGCGAATGGTCCGGCCATTTTTTTCGACCGCGGTTTCGAGAACCTGCTGCGTGAACATGGTGAGCGTGGTCTGCATGACCGCCAGCAGCAGGGCGATAAAGGGCGCGGCAACGATTGCAAATTCAATGATTGCGGTACCGCGCTGATCCTGCAGCAGCCGGAATCGCTTGGATTCCATGAAAGAAGATGACGGCATATGCATCCCGGAAAGGCTGGTGGTCCCTAATGATTGCGCTAACATTGACGCATATTGGTTATGATGTTGTGAATTCGTTCAATCATTATAGGATGCGCGCTTGCCCCCGGCGGACCCGTCCGCCAGCTTTGCGTGCAACGATGTCCGGTTTCCCTCGTTGTGCGAGCGGGGGCGCTTGTGCCGTCGGGGGGTAGGGCCAAATGCATTTCATTATCGCGCTGATGGGCGTGTATCGCGCGGAAATCGGCCTGCTCATCCTGGCGCTGATGTTCGTGTCCTTCGTGCGCGAACGCTATTCGCCCACGGTGATCGCGGTCGTGGGGGCCTGCGCATTCGCACTGTTGGGCCTGCTCAACGAAAAATCGCTCTTTTCGGTTTTTTCCAACAGCGCACCGCTGACCGTCGGGGCGATGTTCGTGCTGTCCGGGTCGCTGATTCGCACCGGCGTGATCAATCGCGTGGCCGACCTCATCATGGCGCGCGCGAAAATACATCCCCGGCTGGCCCTTGCCGAAGTGGCGCTTGGCGCGGCTGTGCTGTCGGCCTTCCTCAACAATACGCCCGTGGTCGTGTTGCTGATCCCGATCATGTTCAAACTGGCGCAGGCGACCGGCTATCCGGTCAAGAAGCTGCTGATCCCGATGAACACGATCGCGGTGCTGGGCGGTTGCCTGACGCTGATCGGCACATCGACCAACCTGATCGTCGCGGGCATCGCCGCTGATCAGGGCATGGCGTCATTTGGCATTTTCGAGATCACGCCCTACGCGCTGGCAGGCGCGGCGGCGGGGATCGTCGCCCTTTTGTGCCTGTCCTTCCTGTTGCCCAGCGATCCGCCCTCCATCAGCGGGGAAACAGGCGGGACGGTGCAGGACTATCTGACCGAACTGGTGGTGCCGCACGATAGCGAGTTGATCGGGCGTGAGATTGGCTCGCTGGGCCTGTTCGGCCCCTCCGTCGTGCTGCTCGGCCTCAAGCGCGGAAGCGAGATCAGGCGGCGCGAGATTCTGGACGAGGAGTTGCGGTCGGGCGATCGGCTGATCGTGCGGGCGGACGGCACCGCCATCATGACGCTGCGTGAATCGGGCGGATTTGATCTGGGCGTTGCCGCCGATTCCGCTACGTCAGCGCGCGAAGGCAAGGTGATAGAGGCGATGGTCGCGCCCAGCCATCCCTCCATCGGTGAACGGCTGCTGGACATTCCCTTCCTCCACGCCCTGCGCGTCCGCATCATCGGCATTCACCGTTCGCGCCATCTGCCCGGTCCAGCGCTGGCGGAAGCGCGGGTGCGCGGCGCGGACCGGCTGCTGATCGCGGGCAGCGACGACGCGATCCGATCGCTCAAGGACAATCCCCATCTGATCGGCGTCGACATCAGCCGCACCCGCGCCTTTCGCCGTAACAAGGCGTGGATCGCCATCGTCGCCATGTCGGCGGTCGTGCTGCTGTCGGCGCTCAACATAATCGGCATCGGCATGGCCGCCTTCATTGCGGTCGGCATCATCCTCGTCACCCGCTGCATCGACCCCGAAGAAGCCTGGGCGGCGATTGACGGCGACGTCCTCATCCTGATCTTCGCGATGCTGGCCGTCGGCCTGGCGCTCGAACAGGCGGGCAGCGTGGCGCTGATGGTCGGCTGGATCACGCCGCTGTTGAAAATCGTGCCGGTCTGGTCCCTGGTGTTCGTCATCTATTTCTTCGCGCTCGTATTGTCCGAACTGCTCAGCAACAATGCGGTGGCGGCGCTGCTGACGCCGATCACCATCGCGCTGGCGCAGCAATTGGGGGTCGATCCGCGCCCGCTGATCATCGCCCTGATGATCGGCGCATCGGCCTGTTTCGCAACGCCGATCGGTTATCAGACCAACGCGCTGGTCTATGCCGCGGGCGACTATCGCTTTGCCGATTTCGTGCGGATCGGCGTGCCGATCAACATCGTCGTCGGGCTGGCGGTGTGCGGCGCGCTGGTGGTGCTGGGATAGGCGGCCAATGCCATGCGGGCGGCCCTGTTCACGCCCCGGCCCGCCCGGCATCAGAACGCCCTGTCCAACGAGGAGCCGCCATGCCCAGCCTGCCCTTCACCCAGGTCGACGCCTTTGCCGACGCGCCCTTCAGCGGCAATCCGGCCGCCGTCATGCCGCTCGACCAGTGGCTCGACGATGTGACGCTTCAGGCGATCGCTGCGGAAAACAACCTGTCCGAAACCGCGTTCACGATTCCGGCCCCCGACGATCCGGATGCGGATTATGCGCTGCGCTGGTTCACCCCGACGGTGGAGGTCAAGCTGTGCGGCCATGCGACGCTGGCCAGCGGCCATGTGCTGATCGGCGATCGGGACGCCATCCGTTTCCGCACCCGCCATGCCGGCGTGCTGACGGTCGCGCGGGCCGGGGCGGGCTATGCGCTGTCGCTTCCCGCATGGGATACGGAGGTCAGGCCATTGCCTGATCTGGCGGCGGGCATGGGCGGCGATGTGCTGGAAACGCGCTGGCGGGACGGCGGCTATGCGCTCTTCGTCTATCGCGATGCCGCCGCGATCCGCGCGCTGACGCCCGATTTCGCGGCGCTGCGCCCGGCGGGCGACCTGCTGCTGATGGCGACTGCGCCGGGCGATGACAGCGACATTATCAGCCGGGTGTTCGTGCCCGGCGGCGGCGTGGATGAAGATCCCGTCACCGGATCGGCCCATGGCCTGCTCACCCCCTATTGGGCGGCGCGGCTGGGCAAGACCGACATCAGCGCCTTTCAGGCATCGGCGCGGGGCGGGCGCCTGGGCTGCACGCTGGCGGGCGACCGGGTCGTCCTGACCGGCGGGTGCCGCACCGTGATAGAGGGGCGCTTCCTGCTCTAGCCCGGAAACAGCCCGATCAGCCGCGCCAGCGCCGTCTTGACCGCCACCCGCTGTTCCTTGTGCGGCGACATGCCGATCCGCACGATGGTCAACCGCTGTGACGGGGAAACGAGGATATATTGCCCATTATGGCCGACGCAGCCGAACAGGCTGGCGGGGGCCTGCCCCGGCATCAGCGCGCTTTCGCTGCTTTCCCGGTTCAGCCACAGATGCGCGCCATAGGCCGGGTTGCGGGCCGATGGCGTGGTCATGATGTCGATCCATTTTTCCGGCAAGATCTGGTGGCCGGTCGGGCTGCGGCCATGGCGACGCAGCAATTCGCCAAAGCGGCCATAATCGCGCGCGGTCATATGCACGATGCTGCCGCCGATCATCGTGCCCGCCGCGTCATATTCCGGGGTCAGGCTGGGCAGGCGTCCCGGCGCTTTCAGCCTGCCGTCGATGAACATCTGCATCGCCCGCCGCCGCGCATCGGGATCGTCGCTATTGGTCAGCATCCGCGTCATCAGGTCGGTCAGGATCATGGTGCTGCCGGTCGAGTAGGAAAAGGTCGATCCGGGCGCATGGGCCAGCGGCTTGGCCTCGGCAAAGCCGCTCATATCCTGCGCGCCATCGGTAAACAGCATCCGCACCGTGTCGCCAGCGGGCAGCGGGTCGCCATCCTCCACATGGTCCAGCCCCGACGTCATCGTCAGCAACTGGCGCAGCGTAATCCGCCCGCGCGGGTCGCCCGGCTGGCGCCACGCATCGACCGGCACCGGCGAGTCCAGCGCCAGCCGCCCGTCCGACACCATCAGCCCGACCAGTACCGCCGTGACGCTCTTGGCGATCGACCAGGACAATAATTTCGTGTCCGGGCCAAAGCCGGGCGCATAACGTTCCGCGATGACCTGCCCGTCGCGCATCACCAGCAAGGCGCGCGTGTCGCCCATATCGGCTTCATCGAACAGCGGGTCGATCGCGGCGCGCAGCGCGGTTTCGCTCACGACGGCGTCAGATGATACGCGATAGAGCGGTTGCGGATCGGCTGCGCGCACGCTCAACATCCCGCCCGCGCCGACCAGCGCAGCCACGGCGACACCCAGACCAAGCCGCTTTACGCTGTTCCATTCCCTCTTCATAAGCCGCGGCCTTAGCCATCCCCAACCGAGTCGGGAATATGCCGGGTCGTCGGACGATCATTTATCTTGCCCTTGCGCTCTGCCTGGCGCTGCTCGTTACGCTGGGCTGGCACTGGAATGCCTTGCGCGATCAGGCCCGGCTGGGCGCCGCCTACGGCGCGCGGCTGACCTGTTCCTGCCGCTATGTCGAAGGGCGCGCCATGGACAGCTGCACCGATGACAAGGAACCGGGCATGGCGCTGGTCCGGCTGACCGACCGCCCGGACGACAAGGCCGTGGACGCCAGCGTCCCCCTCATGGCCACCCGCACCGCCCGCTTCCGCCCCGGCTGGGGCTGCCTGCTCGACCCGGTGGACTGAAGCGGACGTTTTTTGACAGTCCGGCAGTGATCAGAAGCGACTTTAAGCCCCTCCCCTTCAGGGGAGGGGTTGGGGTGGGGCGGTGCCTCTCAGGTCAGGTCTTGCGGCGAAGCCCCACCCCCGACCCCTCCCCTGAAGGGGAGGGCGGGAATGACTGGAAGCGACCAAGAAATTGCCTCTGGAATACACTGCGCCAAGACTTGGAATCGGCCATTTCCTTCATCGTCACCCCAGCGAAGGCTGGGGTCTCAGGCGTCAGAAGATAACGTCTGACATATCGCGCCAATCTGGATTGGCTTCTTCCACAAGGCGGATTTTCCATTCGCGTTTCCAGGCTTTGAGCGCCTTTTCGCGGGCGATGGCGATCCTAATATCATCATGTGGCTCGACCAGAACAAGGCGGGTCAACCCATATTTCTTGCAAAAGGCGGAGCCGGTGCCGTTTCGATGGTGTTGGGCGCGCGTAGCGATGTCGGCTGTGACGCCAATATAGAGGACGCCCCTTGGCTTATTGGTCATCACATAGGTGTAGCCGCCTCGCGCCATATCCAACTGTAGCGCATCTGCGCCTGAGACCCCAGCCTTCGCTGGGGTGACGGTGAAATTCATTCCGCTCCCCACCCATCCTCGCCCAACACCCCCCTCATAACGCAACACCCACTGGCCCCCCTGCGCCTCAGCCGCTACAGGCCATGCGATGCGGCGCGACATTCCCACCCTTCTCCACGATATATTCGGCTTTTCCGCCTTTCGCGGGGTACAGGAACAGGTGGTCGGGCGGGTCATGGCGGGGTTGCCGACGCTGGCGATCATGCCGACCGGGGCGGGCAAGTCGCTCTGTTACCAGTTGCCGTCGGCCGCGCTTGATGGCTGCTGCGTCGTCGTATCGCCACTGATCGCGCTGATGCACGACCAGTTGCGCGCGGCCAATGCGGTCGGCCTGCGCGCCGCCAGCCTGACCAGCGTGGACGCCGACTGGCGGGAGACGCAGGATCGCCTGCGCAATGGCGATCTCGACCTGCTCTATGTCGCCCCCGAACGCGCCAGTCAGGAGGGGTTTCGTTCGCTGCTCCGCTCTGCCAGGGTTGCGCTGTTCGCGATCGACGAAGCCCATTGCGTGTCCGAATGGGGCCATGATTTCCGCCCCGACTATCGCCTGTTGCGCCCGCTGCTCGACGAATTTCCCGACGTCCCGCGCCTGGCGCTCACTGCCACGGCGGACGCGCATACCCGCGATGATATTCTCGTCCAGCTCGGCATCCCGCGCGATGGCCTCATCATCTCCGGCTTCGACCGGCCCAATATCCGCTACGCCGTCCATCCGCGCGACGGTGTTTCGAGCCAACTCGCAGATCTGGTCGCCACCCATCCCGGCCCCGGCATCGTCTATGCCCAGACCCGCGCCGCGACCGAGAAAATGGCCGAGACGCTGGGCCGTGGTGGCCGCCCCGTGCGCGCCTATCATGCCGGGCTCGACCCCGCCGTCCGCGCCCGCAACCAGGCCGCCTTCATCGCCAGCGAAGATATGGTGATGGTTGCCACCGTCGCCTTCGGCATGGGCATCGACAAGCCCGACGTCCGCTTTGTGGCGCACGCAGGACTGCCCAAATCGATCGAGGGCTATTATCAGGAATCGGGCCGTGCAGGGCGCGATGGCGAACCGGCGGTCGCGCATCTTTTCTGGGGTGCGGAAGATTTCGCCCGCGCCCGTCAGCGCATTATGGAACTCGACCCATCCCGCCAGCAGGGCGAGCGCACCCGCATCGCCGCGCTCGGCGCGCTGGTGGAGACCGCCACCTGCCGTCGCGCCATCCTGTTGCGCCATTTCGGCGAAAACCCGCCGGCGACCTGCGGCAATTGCGACAATTGCCTGTCCCCTCCGGCCAGCGTCGACGCTACCGAAACCGCGCGCAAATATCTCTCCGCCGTCTATCGCACCGGGCAAAGCTTCGGCTCCGGCCACATAGAGGCGGTGCTGACCGGCGGCGTCACCGACAAATTGCGCGAACGCGGCCATGACAGGATTTCGGTCTATGGCATCGTGTCGGGCGATGAGACCGCGTTATTGCGCCCGGTGTCGCGCGCGCTGCTGGTGCGCGATGCGCTGGAAACGACCGAACATGGCGGCTTGATGCTCGGCCCCAACGCCCGGCCCATCCTGCGCGGGGAGGAGGAGGTGCGCATCCTCGTGCCCCCCAGGCGCGAACGGCGCAAGCGCAACGCCCGCAACGGCGCGGATGCCAATCCGGTCGGCGATCCGCTGTTCGACGCGCTGCGCACCTGCCGCCGCGAACTGGCGCAGGAGGCGGGCGTGCCGCCCTATGTCATCTTCCACGATTCGACCCTGCGCGAAATGGCCGAACAGCGCCCCACCAGCCTGCGCGATCTGGGCATGATCAGCGGCGTGGGTCAAAAGAAGCTCGATGCCTGGGGCGACGCGTTCCTGGCCGCGATCCGGCCTTTTCTGTAACGCGACATCCTTGAAACCGGCGCTGTCCCGGCGCATGGGTTGGGGAAAGGAGACCCACAGATGTTCCGCAAGCTGACCGACCATATCCTCGTTTCCCCCCAGATCACGATCGATCAGGTGGCAGAGGCGAAAGCGCAGGGCGTGACGATGATCGTCAACAACCGCCCCGACAATGAGGAGCCGGGTCAGGTCAACGGCGCGGAGATCGAAGCGGCGGCCAAGGCGGCGGGCATCGCCTATGTCGCCGTGCCGGTCGCCCATGGCGGCTTTGCCCCCTGGCAACTCGATGGCATGGCCGCAGCGCTGGAGCAGGCCGGCACCGGCAAGACGCTGGCCTATTGCCGCTCAGGCACGCGCAGCACCTTGCTCTGGGCGCTCACCCGCGCGCGGGCAGGCGACAATGGCGACGTGCTGGCGGCGCAGGCGGCGGCGGCAGGCTATGACATCGCCCCGGTGCGCCAGATCATGGATGCGCTGAAGGCGGAGTGATCACTGCTCCTCGCACCGCCCGGTAAATTCGGTCGCTGCGCGCACACGGACGATGCGCGTGCGGCGATCATAGTCGATGCGCGGCTTGTTCAGCCCGTTCATGCGATAGCTGCCCGTAATCCGGTCCGGCGTCACCAGCAGGTCGGCGATCGGCCACCAGCCATCATTCCCGCCCGAATGGATCGGCGACACCAGCTTGCCGGACGGATGCACCCGGCCGACACCATCGGCAATCTCGATCTCCAGATCGGACGAAAAGGCTTCCCGCCCCATGGTCGTGCCAAATTCCGGCTCGAATTTGCGCGACTTGCGATTGTAGCGATAGCCGGACGAGCTTTGCGCCGCAGGTCCGCTGCCCGTGCCGATACAGACCAGCGAAATCCTCTCAAAGGGCTGTGTCGGCCGGGACGTCGCGCCGCCGCCGCCGGCATTGCAATTGGCCGCCGGAACCGTGCCGATCGCGTTGTAGCGGCCCTCGGCCGTCGCCACCGAAATGCACTGCCGCTGCCGCTCGCTCCACCAGAAGGACCATTTCGTGTCCCGCACCACATTGGTGGTGACGAAGCGATAGCCCCGCGCCTCCAGCTGGGTTTCGCCCCCGGCGGCCCTGGCACCGACCAGGTCGGCGACATCGGGCGGCGTCTGGGCGATGGCGGGGGTCGCGGATGCCGCCAGCAGGACGGCTATCACAGGCAGGAAACGCATGGACCAATCCTCCTGAAGGGGCGCAGATGCAAACATTAGCGCGTGAACAGAAATCCGACGATAAGGAACAGGGTAAATGCTTCAAACAGGGTGATGGCGACCGCACCGATCGCGGAGATATAGCCGGTGCCCAGCTTCATGGCGAACCAGCGTGTCTCGATGATGACATAATAGAGGATGCTCGCGACGACCAGCCCGATGCCGCCTATATGGGTGGCGGGCCATGCCGTGCGGACCAGGGCGACGCCGGTGCCCAGCCCCAGCGCGAATACGCCGGTGGGATAGCATTGCGCGTAAAAGGGCGCCCTTAGCGTATTGCGGTCAATCGGCAGGCCACGCCGGCGCACCATCCTTGTGGCGGTGAACAGGGAAAAGGACGCAAAGACGACCAGCCGCAGCACCAGCGCGCTGGCATCGTCATTGACCAGCGCGCCCAGCCCGTGCTGGTCGGCAACGATCGCATCAACCTGCCCCAGCGTCAGCGAAACCACATGGGCCATCAGCAGCGCAATCGCCAGGAATAGCGGCGGGCTGAGCGCTGCACCATATTGCTGGTCGTCGGGCAGAGCCAGCTGATCGTCGGCATAGTCCATCATCGCAAAGGGATGGATGATCGAACGCCATAGCGTCAGCGGAAAGAAGAGCAGCCAGCTCATGACTTCGTAGAGAAGCTCGTCGAGCGAGTTGATCCATTTCATGAAATCCATGGCGCATCATCGGACAAAGCCGGTGCGCAGGGCAATCCCCCTACAGCATGGAAATATTAGCCTTCCACCGTCACATGCTCCATCCGCGGTAGCGACTTCACCCGCGCCCGGACTCGCGCAACGTCCGCGCCCGGCGCCAGGCTGATGATCGACGCATGGGCGTGCGGGCCGATGCGCCAGACATGCAGGTCACAGATGGTCGCGCCCTCGGCCTCCACCAGCGTCCGCACTCTCGCCATCAGCGCCGGTTCCGCCGTATCCAGCAGGATCGCGGCGGTATCCTTCATCAGCCCCCAGGCCCAGCGCGCTATCACCACTGCGCCCAGCAGGCCGACCGCGGGGTCCATCCACCGCCAGCCCAGATAGCGCCCGGCCAGCAGCGCCGCGATCGCCAGTACCGACGTCAGCGCATCGGTCAGCACATGCACATAGGCGGCGCGCAGATTATTGTCGGCATGGCTGTGTTTGGCGCCATGGGCATGATCATGCCCATGATCGCCATGGCCATGATCATGGCTATGGTCATGCCCCAGCAGAAACGCGCTGATGATGTTGATGACCAGCCCGACGACGGCCACCAGCGTCGCCTCGCCAAAGGCGACCTCGACCGGCTGGAAGAACCGCATCCCCGATTCGATCGCGATGAACAGCGCCATGACGCCCAGCAGCAGGGCAGAGGCAAAGCCGGACAGATCGCCCACCTTGCCCGTCCCGAACGTGTAGCGCGGGTTGCGCGCGTGTCGCCGGGCATAAGCATAGGCCGCCGCCGCCACGGCCAGAGCGCCCGCATGCGTCGCCATATGAAAGCCGTCGGCCAGCAGCGCCATCGATCCGGTGGTCCATCCCGCGACAATCTCCACCACCATGGTCGCGGCGGTCAGCCATACGACCCACAGGGTGCGCTTCGCATTCTCGTCATGCCCGGCGGACAGATAGATATGGTCGAAATAATGGCTGTCCTCGCCCTCCATGGACGCCGCGTCGAGCGTTGGGGCAGGGGCGGGATCATGACTGTGATCGTCATGCCGGTGATCATGGCCGTCGTGCATCGTCATTTCCCGTAGCGGCGGATCAGCGCCAGCATTTCCTCGCTGGCGGCGCTGCGCTCGGCATCGGTCAGGCCCGGTCGGGCGACATGCTCGCGCATATGCTGCTCGATCAGTTCCTCCATCAGGCTGCCGACCGCGCCACGCACCGAAGCCACCAGTTGCAGCGTTTCGGAACAGTCGGCGTCCCCCGTCAACTGGCGGTCCACGGCAGCAATCTGTCCCGCGATACGGCGCACCCGCGCCAGCAACTTGTCCCGATCGGCGATGATATGCATAGGGTACCCCCTATACTATTTTGCGGGTGTTTACCAGAGCCTCCTGCACAAACCCCCGTTCGTTTCGAGCGAAGTCGAGAAACGCCGCGCAGGTTTCTCGACTGCGCTCGAAACCAACGGATCAAGCTATGGTCATGCTGTGCTGAACAGGTCCGCCGTCTCCCGCCGCTTCCCCAAAAACCATACCGCCGCGCCATTTGGGTCATGGCCTTGCCGCACAGCCTCCCCTAACAGGATCGCATGACCAACCGGGTGGAATGCGATCTGGCGATCCTTGGCGGCGGCCTGGCGGGCAGCCTGATCGCGCTTGCCTTCGCCGCCCGGCGGCCCGATGTGCGGCTGGCGCTGGTGGAGCGCGACGCCGGGATTGGCGGCAACCATATCTGGTCCTTTTTCGATGGCGATGTGATGCCCGGCGACCGCTGGCTGGTCGATCCCTTGATCAGCCATCGCTGGCCGCAGGGGCATGATGTCCGCTTTCCCGGCCACCATCGGCAACTCGACACCCCCTATAACAGCATCGCCTCGCCCCGGCTCGACGCGCATATCCGCGCCGTGCTGGGTGACGCCGTGCTGACCGGGGCAGATGTGGTGTCGGTGACGCCCGATGCGGTCATGCTGGCCGACGGGTTGGAAATTACCGCAGGGGCGGTGATCGATGCGCGCGGGGCGGGCGACCTGTCGGCGCTGCGCTGCGGCTGGCAGAAGTTTGTGGGCCATACGCTGCGGCTCGATGCGCCGCACGGGATCGACCGGCCCGTCATCATGGATGCGAGTGTGGAGCAGATTGACGGGTATCGCTTCGTCTATCTGCTGCCCTGGGACGCCCGCACCATCTTCATCGAAGACACCTATTACAGCAACAGCCCGGCGCTGGATGTCGCCAGCATCGGCACGCGGATCGCGGCCTATGCGCAGGCAAAGGGCTGGCACGGCACGGTCGTCCATCGCGAACAGGGTGTGTTGCCGGTTGTCCATGGCGGCGATTTCTACAGCTATTGGCCAGCGCATGATCCGGTCGCCCGCGCCGGTGTGCGGGCGGGGCTGTTTCAGCCCATGACCGGCTATTCGCTGCCTGATGCCGTCCGTTTCGCGACCTGGCTCGTGGATCAGCCGCTCGATCGTCTGGCCATGGTCACCCGCGCCCGCGCCGCCGCCCATTGGCGCGCTGGCGGCTATTATCGCCTGCTCGGCAAGATGCTGTTCGGCGCGGCCCGGCCCGACCAGCGCTGGCGCATCTTCGCCCGCTTCTACCGCCTGTCCGCGCCGCTGATCCAGCGTTTCTACGCCGGGCGCTCCACCCTGACCGACCGCATCCGCATCTTGTGCGGACGCCCCCCCGTGCCCATAAGGGATGCCATGCGAACATTGTTGAATCCGCCCGCCTGATGGCCAGAAAAGCGATCGTCATCGGCGCAGGCTTTGGCGGCCTGGCGCTCGCCATCCGCCTGCAATCCGCCGGCATGGACACCATTTTGGTGGAGGCGCGCGACCGTCCCGGTGGCCGCGCCTATATGTGGGAAAAGGACGGCTTCACCTTCGACGCCGGGCCGACCGTCATCACCGATCCCGATTGCCTGTCGGAACTGTGGCGCCTGTCGGGGCATGACATGGCGCAGGACGTGACGCTGATGCCGGTCAGCCCCTTCTACCGCCTCAACTGGCGCGACGGCACGAATTTCGATTACAGCAATGACGAAGCGTCGCTGCGCACTGAGATCGCCAAGCTCGATCCCGCCGACGTCGCGGGTTATGAACGCTTCCTCGATTATGCCGCCGGGGTGTATGAGGAGGGGTATCGCAAGCTCGGCTCGGTCGCCTTTCTCGACTTCGCCTCGATGATCAAGGCCGCACCCGCGCTCGCCAAATATCAGGCCTGGCGGTCGGTCTATTCGATCGTTTCTTCCTATGTGAAGAATGAAAAGCTGCGCGAGGCGCTGTCCTTCCATACGCTGCTGGTCGGCGGCAATCCGATGAACACCAGCGCCATCTATGCGCTGATCCACAAGCTGGAAAAGGATGGCGGCGTCTGGTTCGCAAAGGGCGGGACCAATCGTCTGGTGCAGGCCATGGCGACCCATTTCGAGCGGCTGGGCGGCACGTTGCGGCTGGGTGACAAGGTGACCCGGATCGAAACCCAGGGCGACAGGATCACCGCTGTGCATACAGCATCGGGCTGGCGCGGGGAGGCGGACGCTGTCGCCAGCAACGCCGACCTGATGCACAGCTATCGCGATCTGCTGGCCCACCATCCGCGCGGTGCAAAGCAGGGGGAAAAGCTGGCGCAAAAGCGCTGGTCGCCCAGCCTGTTCGTGCTGCATTTCGGGATCAAGGGCAGCTGGCCCGGTATCCCGCATCATATGATCCTGTTCGGGCCGCGCTATAAGGGATTGCTGACGGACATCTACGATCATGGCGTGCTGCCGGAAGATTTCTCGCTCTATCTGCACCATCCGACCGTGACCGATCCGTCGATGGCGCCCGACGGTCATTCGACCTTCTATGCGCTCGCCCCGGTGCCGCACATGGGCAAGCTGCCGATCGACTGGGATCAGTTCGCCCCCGCCTATGCCGACCGGATATTGGACGAAATCCAGCATCGCCTGATCCCCGACATCCGGTCGCGCATCGTCACCCAGTTCCATTATGCGCCGTCCGATTTCGGCCGCGATCTGAACGCCCATCTGGGCAGCGCCTTCAGCCTGGAACCCTTGCTGACCCAGAGCGCCTGGTTCCGCGCGCATAATCGCGACGATGTGATTCCCAACCTGTATCTGGTAGGGGCAGGCACGCATCCGGGCGCTGGCATCCCCGGCGTCGTCGGCAGCGCGAAGGCGACAGCGGCACTGATGATAGAGGATCTGGCTGCTTTAGGCTAAGCATCTGAATTATATCGATATTACCACGATGCCATATGGTGAATATGGGAAGAGTATGAATAGATTGGCCGTATATTGCGGATCAGCCACCCCTGCCGATCCGATCTTCATCGAAGCCGCCCGCCATGTCGGACGCACCCTCGCCGCCCGTGGAATCGGCGTCGTCTATGGCGGTGGGCGTCTCGGCCTGATGGGCGCCGTGGCTGACGCGGCGCTGGAGGCTGGTGGCGAGGTGATCGGCGTGATTCCCGACGCCCTTGTCGGCGCGGAAGTCGCCCATCGCGGCTGCACGCAGCTGCACGTCGTCCAGACGATGCACCAGCGCAAACAGCTCTTCACCGACCTGTCTGACGGCTTCGTCACCCTGCCCGGCGGGGTGGGGACGATGGATGAATTGTGGGAGGCGATCAGCTGGTCGCAGCTGGGCTATCATCAAAAGCCGGTCGGCCTGCTCAATGTCGGCGGCTTTTACGACCAGCTGATCGGCTTCAACCGGCAGATGGTGGCGGCAGGCTTCATCCGTGCCCAGCATGCGGGCATCCTGCTGCATGCCGACAGCATAGACGCCCTGCTCGATACCATGGCCGCCTATCAGCCCCACGAAACGATCTTCGCGATGAAGGCGGCGCGGCTCTGACGGGTTCGCCACATCTCGACCGTCCCGCCCTCGTCGCCCATGCGCAGGCGAGCATCGCGCGTGGCTCGAAATCCTTCGCCATGGCCTCTACCCTGTTCGACCGGGTAACCCGTGAACGGGCCTGGCTGCTCTACGCCTGGTGCCGCAAGTGCGACGACATTGCCGACGGACAGGACCATGGCGGCACGCTCACCGGCGTAAGCGACGGGCAGGCGCGATTGTCGACCATCCGCGTCATGACCGACATGGCGCTGCGCGGTGAGGCGACCGGCGATCCGGCCTTTGACGGCTTTGGCGTGGTGATGCGCGAATGCGCCATTCCGGCCCGCTATGCCCATGACCTGATAGAGGGGTTCGCGCTCGACGCGCGTGACTGGAGGCCGCGCAGTCAGGACGATATGCTGCGCTACTGCTATCATGTCGCGGGCGCTGTCGGTTGCATGATGGCGGTGTTGATGGGGGTCGATCCGGCCGATCAGGCGACGCTGGACCGCGCCTGCGATCTGGGACTGGCGTTTCAACTGGCGAACATCGCCCGCGACATTAGCGAGGATGAAGCCGCCGACCGCTGCTACCTGCCGCAGGAGTGGCTCGCGGAAATGGATATTCCGCCCGGCGAGCATATGAAGCCATGGGTCCGCCCGCGCCTTGCCCTGTTGGGCAAGCGCATGGCCGACATGGCCGCCGCCTATGAACAAAGCGCGCGCCACGGCACCGGCGCATTGCCGCCGCGCGCGGCATGGGCTGTGCTGGCAGCAGCGGGCATTTATGGCGACATTGCGCGGGAGGTCGCCAGACGGGGCGAGCAGGCATGGGACCATCGCGTCGTCACGCCCAAATCCGACAAGCTGCTGTGGGTAGCCCGGTCCGGCTGGCAGGTGATTGGCCGCGCGCGCCGCTGGCCCGCAACAACGCCGCGCCCGGCCGGCCTGTGGACCCGCCCCACCGCCTGACGCTGCCCCTCACGAGCCAAAAAAAGGACCGATGCTTTCGCATCGGCCCGAGGCATGTTCGCAGGAGGAACAGTGTGGGGCGGGCGGGCCTTGTCGCGTTCGGGCGGCCCGCCCTGCCAAGTCTTACATATTGTAGGCGCGCTCGCCGTGCTCGCCGAGGTCGAGACCTTCCAGTTCGACTTCCTGGCTGACACGCAGGCCGGTGACTGCCTTGGCGATGAAGATGGCGACCACGGTGCCGATGGCGGCCCAGACAATCGTCACACCGACCGCATAAAGCTGGACCAGCAGCTTGTCGAAGATCACATAATCTTCCGCGCCGGGGCCACCAAAGGCAGGCGAGTAGACGATCGCGGTGCCGATGGCGCCGATCATGCCGCCAACGCCGTGGATGCCGAATGCATCCAGCGAGTCGTCATAGCCAAGCTTGGGCTTGATGACGGTCACGGCATAGAAGCAGATGATCGAAGCGACAGCGCCCAAGATGATGGCACCGAACGGGCCGGAGTTGCCAGCGGCTGGCGTAACGGCGACCAGGCCGGCGATGATGCCCGAACAGAAGCCCAGAGCCGAACCCTTGTGGCCGTTCAGCTTTTCAGCAAGCATCCAGAAGAGGCCAGCCGACGCCGTGGCGACGAAGGTGTTGATCATGGCCAGAGCCGCCGAACCATTGGCTTCGAGAGCCGAACCGGCGTTGAAGCCGAACCAGCCAACCCACAGCAAGCCAGTGCCAACGCCAGTCAGCGTCAGCGAGTGGGGAGCCATCGGCTCCTTGGGAAAGCCGATACGCTTGCCGAGGATAATGCAGGCTACCAGAGCCGAAACGCCCGCATTGATGTGGACGACGGTGCCGCCCGCAAAGTCGAGCGCGCCGAGCTTGAAAAAATAGCCGCTCGCTGCCCAGACCATGTGCGCGATCGGGAAATATACGATCGTCAGCCAGACAGCGGCAAAGACCATCACGGCCGAGAATTTGATGCGCTCGACCACCGAACCCAACACCAGCGCCACGGTGATCGCGGCAAAGGTCATCTGGAAACAGACGAACACATATTCGGGGATTTCGACACCCGCCGTGAACGTCGCGGCCTGCGACGCCGGGGTGATTCCCTTCAGGAACGCCTTGTCAAAGGTCGAAATGAAGTTGGACAGGCCGCTGGTATAGTCCGGCCCGAATGCCATGGAATAGCCGTACATTACCCAGATCAGCATCGCGAGGCAGGCCGCCGCGCCGATCTGCGTCATGACCGACAGCATGTTCTTCGTGCGAACGAGGCCGCCGTAGAACAGCGCCAGGCCCGGCAGGATCATCGCCAGAACCAATACGGTCGACATCATCATCCAGGCCGTATCGCCCTTGTCGACGGTCGCGGCGGGTACCGCCGCATCCTGTGCCCAAGCGGGCAGAGCGGTGAAGAGCGACAGCCCGGCTGCCCCCGCAACCCCGCAAAGTTTCTTGGAAAAGGTCATTATTTCCCCCTTCTTACAGCGCGGTTTCGCCGGTCTCGCCGGTGCGGATGCGCACGGCCTGACCGACATCGAGGACGAAGATCTTGCCATCGCCGATGGCGCCCGAATTGGCGGCCGCCTGGGTCGCTTCCACGACGCGCGGCGCAAGGTCGTCGTCGCAGACGACCTCGATCTTGATCTTCGGGACCATGTTGGTGGAATATTCGGCGCCGCGATAGATTTCGGTCTGCCCCTTCTGGCGGCCGAAGCCCTTTACTTCGCTGACCGTCATACCTGCGATGCCGAGCGAGGAGAGTGCCTCGCGGACATCGTCAAGCTTGAACGGCTTGATGATAGCCATGACAAGTTTCATGTCGCCCCCTGTTACTGGTGTGCAGGGGACTACTCAGCAAGAGGCGTGCCAATTTGTTAAACACGCGTTAATGCGGGCTTATGGCGCGATGATGCGAAGGGCAGCGCCAAAAAAATGGGCAGCCATCTATTGATGCTTAAAAAATAGGCAGCATCAGCCTACCATTGCGCGCCTTCCGTAGCGGCATCGGCTTCTTCCGGCCGCGTTTCCCGGCCTAGTGCGGCATTGCGATGGGGGAAACGGCGGAAGCGGGCGATGATTGCATGATGCTGGCGGGCAAAATCCATCGATCGCTCGTCACCTGTACCTTCGAACAGGCTCAACGACAGTTCCTGATCTTCCAGCGCCTCGCTGTGCTGAAACGGCATGTAGAAGAAGAGCCGTCCGGCCCCGCCGATCTGGATGTCATAGCCATGGGCAATCGCCCCCCGCGCCACGTCCCGCGCCAGCGCGTCGGTGGCAAATGCCTCCGCCGATCCGCGGAACATGTTGCGCGGCAACTGATCGAACAGGATCACGGCGGCCAGCGCATCGTCGGCGCGGTCGAGGAAGGCGTCGGCAGGCAGCGCCTTTTTTTCGGCCCATAAAGGCTGAAATCGCGCCTGGCACTGATGATCAAGCGCAGGATCATGGCTGTACCAGCCTGTTTCCCCGACCTGGTTGAACCAGAAGTCGAGCAAGGCCGCCGCCCAATCGGCAGTAACCGCTTCGTGGCTGTCGGTCAGCATGTTCATAGGGCCTATACTCACGACCCTCCCGACCGGTTCCGCCTTCCGTAGCGGCAAAGCGTCAGGTCGCCGTGCCGCCGACCGTCAGCCCCTCCAACAGCAAGGTTGGCTGACCAACCCCGGCAGGCACGCTCTGCCCGCCCTTGCCGCACATGCCGATGCCTTCGTCCAGCGCCCAGTCGTTGCCGATGCCGACCACCTTGGTCAGCGCGGTCGGGCCATCGCCGATCAGCGTTGCGCCCTTGATCGGATCGCCCAGCTTGCCATTCTCGACCCGGTACGCCTCGGTGCAGGAAAAAACGAACTTGCCCGACACGATGTCGACCTGACCGCCGCCAAAGCTTTTGGCGAAGATGCCGGACTTCATGCGCGACAGCAATTCTTCCGGGTCGTCATTGCCGCCCTTGATGAAGGTGTTGGTCATGCGCGGCATAGGGCCATGGGCATAGCTTTCGCGGCGACCGTTGCCGGTGGGTTCAACCCCCATCAATCGGGCGTTGAGCCGGTCCTGCATGTAACCGCGCAATATGCCATCCTCGATCAGGATATTCTCGCGCGTCGGGGTGCCTTCGTCATCGATGGATAGCGAACCGCGGCGGCTGGCAATCGCGCCGTCATCGACGACGGTGACGCCGGGCGCGGCGACGCGCTGGCCAATGCGACCGGAAAAGGCGCTGGTCCCCTTGCGGTTGAAGTCGCCTTCCAGCCCGTGGCCGATCGCTTCATGCACCAGGACACCCGGCCAGCCGGGACCGAGCAGCACGGTCATCTCGCCAGCGGGCGCAGCGACGGAGCGGAGATTGACCTGCGCCTGCGCCAGAGCTTCGTCGATGGCGCGATTCCAGACGGCAGGTTCCATCACCTGATCATAGAGATAGCGCCCGCCAATGCCGAAGCTGCCGGTTTCGCGGCGACCATCCTCTTCCAGAATCAGCGAGACGTTAAGCCGCACCAGCGGGCGGATGTCGGTGGCGGTGAAACCGTCAGCGCGGACGATCTCGATCACCGACCAGCTTCCGGCCAGACTGACCGACACCTGCGCGACGCGCGGGTCGCGCGCGCGGGCAGCCGCGTCGATCGCGGCGCATAGCGTCACCTTCTCGGCAAAGGGGACGATCTCCAGCGGATTGGCGTCGGTATAGAGATGGCGGTTGGTGCGCTGGGGCGGCGGCGCGGGAGGAGCGGTTGCGGGATCGAGCAGGGTCAGCGTCTGGGCCGCTTTGCGGATAGCGGCTTCGCTGATGTCATTGGCATGGGCAAAGCCCGTCATTTCGCCCGATACGCCGCGCAGGCCGAACCCGGCATCGGTCGAATAATCGGCGGTTTTCAGCCGCCCATCGTCAAAGCCGAAACTCTCGCTCGCGCGATATTGCAGGTAAAGTTCGCCATCGTCGCAGCTTTTGAGCGCATCGGCGGTCAGGCGGCGCGCGCCATCGGGATCAAGCAGGCCGGGGCGATAGAGAAGGCCACGGGCGTCGGTAAATTGGGCGGTCGGATCGGTCATGTCCCCGATATAGGGGCGACAGCATCCAGGCCCAAAGGAAAAGTTAGAGGCTGGCGCCCGAAGCGATATCGGGCTTGCTGCCGATGTCGCCAGTGTCAGCGATGCTGCCGATTAGTACGAAGCGCCGATCGCAATAGCCGCAATCGACATAGCCATGTTCGTCGATTTCGAGAAAGACGCGCGGATGGCCGAGCGCTGCGGGAATGTCGCCTGAACCGTCGCAGGAGACGCGGGATTTGGAGACTCGGATGATTTCAGGCGGCTGGATCATGATCCCGGACCTAGCAGCGGCGGCGCTGCGCTGCAATATGTGGTGAGCGCTTACATCAGCGGCAGGCGGGGTCTTTTGCAGGGCTGACCTTGGCTATCCTGCACGGCCTTGGCAGCGGGCCTCCAGTCGGCGCAATCGCTCGCCACCATCACCGCAAAGGGGGACAGCATCAGCAGGGCAGGCGCGATGGTGCCGCCAATAAGGGCTGCGAAAGGCATGGCGCGATGGTGCCGCAGCGATACTTGCTACAGGATGAACGATACGCAGGCGGTTTGATTGATTGTGCCCTCGCTTGCGCGAAACCAGTAGGGCAAAACTGGTGGGCGATGACGGGCTCGAACCGCCGACATTCTCGGTGTAAACGAGACGCTCTACCAACTGAGCTAATCGCCCGCTCCTGCGGAGAAGCGTCTATCTAGGGAAAAATGCCGGGGCGTCAAGCCGGGAGTCAGGCGGTGAGCAGACGGCGGCTGGCGCCGAACCAGCGGGTCAGCGCTTCGGCGGCCTCATTGGCCAGTGCGATGAAGATGCGCCGACCATCATGGGGATCGGCCTGCCGTTCGACCAGCCCCTTGTCGGTCAGCGTGCGAATCCAGCGTAATGCGGTTGTCGGCGGCACGGCGGCGGCGATGCACAGGCTGGAAACGGAGACGCGCTCATGTTCCAGCCTGGCGGCCAGCAGGTCGAGCAGCATGTCCCAGGCCGGATCGGCAAACAGGTCGCCGGGCAGGAAATCGGCGCGAATGCGGCGTGCGCGCAGCAGGTCGCGGACCTGGGTGGCGCTGATCGGCGGAGCGTCCGGGCTGGCGACTTCGCTGCCGATCGGCGCGATCGCAGGCATACCGATATAATCGCTCGCCCGGTCCGCGATGCGCGGACCAAGATCGAAACTGGGCGCGGCGACGCCGCGCGGGCGCTGGGTCATAGCCTCGATCGTGCGGGCGAGGCGTCCGACCTCTTCGCTCAATTGCTGCAGGCGGGTGCTTTCGCGGTCCATTTCATGGACCTGACCCGCCGCGGGCCGACGCTCTCCTGCGGCGATCAGCGCAGACGCCAGTTCGACCCGGTCCGGATCACACAGCAATTGCGTATACGGGCTGCGCAGGCAGGCGAAAGCAAGTTCCACTGTTTCCCATCCAGCAACGAGGATCACGGCCATGCCAGTCTGGATCGCCTGGGTTTCCAGTTGCACCAGCAGCCGCTCCAGAAGCGGGGTCATGGACTGGCAAAAGACCAGTACCGCGTCACACTGAACCTGAAGATCGAGCCGCATCGGAGCGTTGTCCAGCGTGGTCAGCCCAAGCAGGCGGAAGCCGGCAGCCGCCACCACTGGCTCCAGCGTTAACGCATCCGTCTGATCCGCGATGACCAACAGGCTCGCGCGCTCATCATGCGGCGCTAGCGGTGCGCTATGGCTCGTCAAAGGCGAGGCGTAGGAAAAATCTTCCATCATGGTCCGAATCCTGTTCTACCTTCGTTCCTGAGACTAAAGCAAGAACAGATCAATTCAGCCCCACATATTCGCCATTTTGGAGAGGGTCTGGAGCAATGCCGTCATTTGGCCATCGGAAAAGAACGACAGGTGGTTCGTCCCGTCCAGTTTGCAGCCAATCTGGCGGGAGGATGAAGGAAATATCCTATCGCCTCAGGAAAGGGTTAGGATTGCTCCAAAATGGAATCAGTTATTACACCGCCGTGGCGCGGGCGAAGGCGATGTAGAGTGCCCGCAGTCGCATCGCGACCGGGCCGGGGGTGCCGGTGCCGATGGTCTGGCCATCGATGGTGACGACCGACTGGCACAGGGTCGAGGCGCTGGTGATGAACGCTTCTTTCGCGGCCAGCGCTTCTGCGACGCTGAAAGGGCGGCGGATGACGGCCAGGCCGCTTTCGACGGCCAGCGTGGTCAGCGCGTCGCCGGTGCAGCCTGCCAGCACCGCCTGGCTGTAGGGGCGGGTGACGATGCCTTCGTCGGTGACGATGAAGGCGGTGGAGGACGCGCCTTCGGTCACGAAGCCGTCCTCGACCAGCCAGGCTTCCTGTGCGCTCGCGTCGCGCGCGGCCTGTTTGGCCATCGCCTGCGCCAGCAAGCCGGTGCTTTTGATGTCGCGCCGTTTCCAGCGCAGGTCGGGCATCGTGGCAACCGCGATGCCGGTCGTGACGGCAGGGACATGGAGAATGGGTTTGTCCTGCACGAACAGGAACAGGGTCGGCGCAGTATCGGGCGACGGCAGGAAGTCGCGCGTCGCGTCCGCGCCACGGGTCAGCTGAAGATAGACGAGACCTTCATTCAGCGCGTTGCAGGCGACGAGTTGCTTTTGCACCGCCTCAATTTCGGCAAGGCTCATGGGCAGGGCGATGCCAAGCGCGGCGGCGGAACGTTGCAGTCGGGCGAGATGGTTGGCGCTGTCGATCAGCTTGCCATCGATGACCGCCGCGACCTCATAAATGCCATCGGCAAACAGGAAGCCGCGGTCCAGCGGTGAGATCCGCGCGTCTGCAAGCGGTAGAAGGGCACCGTTGAGATAGGCGATCGACATGAAGCGGGGCATTTCCTTAGGCGATGAAGCCCCTGCTTTTGCCGGTCGGGCGGGCAGGGTCAAGCGGCTTGGCGTCGCATATCACGCTGTTGCGGCGGGAAGGGCGGGCGCGGAACTTCGCTAAATTCGCCCATATCGCGCATGGGAAATTGACGCAAAGTCGGTCGTCCGCCGGTGCGGGCAAGGGGGTGGGGTGGACGATGTAAAGGAGCCGGGTCTAAATATATCAGGGGCGGGTTGTGTAGGACAGCGGACCGATTTTATGCGTCATTGACGCATGCGCCAATGGCGCATATATTGCTACCATGAGCCGTTTGCAAACCGTCGTAGAATTGCCTGAATTTCTGCGACGGGCCAAAGCGATCCTGTCCGATGAGGAGCGCGCCGCGCTGGTGAACTATATCGCGGCCAACCCGGAAGCAGGCGTCTCTCTAGGCGGCGGGTTGCGCAAGGTTCGCGTCGCCCGTGCAGGCGGCGGCAAAAGTGGTGGATACCGGACTATCCATCTATTCGGCGGCGGGCATGTGCCGATCTTTCTGATCACGCTGTTCGCCAAGAATGAAAAGGATAATTTGAGCCGTGCCGAGCAGGCGGAACTGGTCGCGCTGGGCAAGGCTCTGCTGGCTTTTTATGGAGACAGGCAATGAGCGCCTATGAAACGATCCGTCAGGGATTGGACGAAGCACTGGCCTTTGCGCAGGGACAGGATGTGGACGCGCGGGTGCATCAGGTGGCGGTGCGCGATGTCGATGTTGCGGCGATCCGGGCCAGCACCGGCCTGTCGCAAGGGGCGTTCGCGCGCAGCATCGGCGTCGCGCGTGGCACATTGCTCAACTGGGAACAGGGCCGTCGCCGCCCCACCGGCCCGGCGCAAGTGCTGCTGGCGATGATCGCCAAGCGGCCTTCGCTGGTGGAGGAGTTGTTGGGGTGAATTAAGCCGCCTTGCCCTGCAACGCCTTCTGCCGCCGCCGTTGCACCGATGAGCCTATGCCCATCGCCTCACGATATTTCGCCACGGTGCGCCGCGCTATGTCCATGCCCTTGGCGCGCAGCAGGTCGACCAGCGTGTCGTCGGACAGGATGGCATGGGGTTCTTCGGCGGCGATCAGCGCCTTGATATGGCTTTTGACTGCCTCAGCCGAGACGGCACCGTCGCCTTCGGCATTGGCGACGCCGCTGGTGAAGAAATATTTGAGCTCGAACTGGCCGCGCGGACAGGACAGATATTTGTTCGACGTCACCCGGCTGACGGTGGATTCGTGCATCGCGATGGCATCCGCGACGGTGCGCAGCGTCAGCGGTTTGAGGTGCGCGACGCCCTTGCGGAAAAAATCCTCCTGACAACGGACGATTTCGCTGGCGACCTTGATGATCGTTTTCTGGCGCTGGTCCAGCGCCTTCACCAGCCAGTTGGCGCTGGCCAGGCAATCGGCGAGCCATGCCTTGGCGCTCTTGTCCTGTTTGCCCGACGCCAGTTCGACATAATAATTACGGTTGATGAGGACGCGGGGCAGCGTCGCGCTGTTAATCTCGATCGCCCAGCCGTCCGCGGTGGGCCGCACGAACAGGTCCGGCGTGACGGGCGCGGCGCGATCGCTGGAAAAGCGCAGGCCGGGCTTTGGGTCATAGCTGCGCAGTTCGCGGATCATGTCCGCCATATCCTCTTCATCCACGCCGCAGATACGGCGCAACTGGGGCAGCGCGCCGCGCGCCAGCAGATCCAGATTGGCGAGCAGTCGCGCCATGCAGGGATCGTGACGGTCGGCCTCCTTGGCTTGCAGCGCCAGACATTCGGACAATGACCGCGCGCCAACCCCGGTGGGGTCGAAGCCATGGATGACGCCCAGCACCCGTTCCACGTCGCACAGCGGCAGGCCGAGCGCATGGGCGGTTTCCAGAAGATTGGCCTCCAGATAGCCCGCCGGGTCGATCTGGCCGATCAGTTGGCCAGCGACGATCAGGTCCATGCCCGACAAAGCGGCGCGGGCCTGATCCATCAGATGTTCCTGAAGGCTGGGTTCGGGATTGGCGAAACTGTCGAAATCTACCGCTTCGCCGCTGCCGCCCGTCAGCGCGTCCATGCCGCTGCCAGAACCGCTACTCGTGCCATGGGCGCTGGCCATGCGATCGCCGGGGCCATCGTCGATAAAGGTTTCGGCGCCATAATCGACGTCGAGCGGGGAATCGCTGGCGCCCAGTCCCTGGCCGATCAGATCGTCGCTCGACCCGGTTTCGGCGGCAAGCGCAGGGCGTTCCACATCCCGGTCTATGCCATCGGGCGCGGGCAGGTCGTCGGGCGCGCTGCCGCTGTCGAGCAGCGGATTTTTCTCCAGCTCAACCGCGACGAACGCATCAATCTCCAGATTGGAAAGCGCCAGCAGCTTGATCGCCTGCTGGAGCTGCGGCGTCATCACCAGCGACTGGCTTTGCCGGATGTCGAGGCGTGGACCGAGCGCCATCAGACCATAACTGCGTCATGAATGGGAGTGCGCGCCGCCATCATGTCAAAGCGAGAAATTCTCGCCCAGATAGAGGCGGCGTACGTCGGCATTGGCGACCAGTTCGGTCGGGCTGCCGGCAAAGAGCATCTGGCCGCCATAGATGATGCAGGCGCGATCGACGATTTCCAGCGTTTCGCGCACATTATGGTCGGTGATGAGGACGCCGATGCCCCGGTTCTTCAGATCTTTGACCAGGTCGCGGATGTCGGCGATGGAGAGCGGGTCGATGCCCGCAAAAGGTTCGTCCAGCAGCACGATCGAGGGATTGGCGGCCAGCGCGCGGGCGATTTCGCAGCGGCGGCGTTCGCCCCCCGACAGCGCCATTGCCGCCGAATCGCGCAAACGGGTCAGGCCGAATTCGTCGAGCAGCTGTTCCAGCCGGGCGTCGCGCGCATCACGGTCCGGCTCGGCCAGTTCCAGTACGGCGCTGATATTCTGCGCGACGGTCAGGCCACGAAAGATCGACGTTTCCTGCGGCAGATAGCCCAGCCCCAATATGGCGCGGCGATACATGGGCAGGCCGGTAATATCCTGCCCATCCAGCACGATGCGGCCGCGGTCGGGGCGGACCAGCCCCATCACCGAATAGAAACAGGTCGTCTTGCCCGCGCCATTGGGGCCAAGCAGGCCGACCACTTCGCCCTTGCCCACGGTCAGCGACACGTCGGACAGGACGACGCGCTTGTCATAGCTTTTGGCGATCGAGATGACCGACAGGCCATCACCCAGTTCCTGCGGGGCAAGGGGGTGGTGGGCCTGGGCTGGCCGATCCTGGGTGGTGACGTCGTGCATGGTTCGTCCATTCTTGCAGCCAATGGATTGACCGCCAGTAAAAATTGGTCCGCCCGCGGGGCAGTTGGCATTCTTTGTGCATGGGATTGCCGCCGGGGCAAGGGGGAAAATGGCGTGATGAGGCGCGGGCGCGCCTAGCCGCGCACCGGCAAAGCGGTCTGATATTTGGTGACCGACAGCGCAAATTGCGATGATGCGCCCGCGACCGAGGGGTGCTTGAGCAGGGTACGCATCAGGAAATGCTCATAATCAGCGACATTGGAGGCGACGACGCGCATCAGATAATCCCATTCGCCCGACATCGAATAGCATTCCATCACCTGATCATGGTCGCGCACGAACGCTTCGAACGCGGCGATCGAATCGCCCGAAAATTCCTTCATCCGCACATGGCAGAATATGGTCACATCCTGCCCCAACAGGTGTGGATCGGCCAGGCGGACCGCGCCGCGCAGCACGCCTGCTTCCTCCAGCGCCTTGACCCTGCGCCAGCAGGATGGGCCGGTGCTGCCGACCCGTTCGGCCAGATCGGCATTGCTGAGCGCGGCGTCACGCTGCAACTCTGCAACGATGCGGCGATCCAAAGCATCGAGTTCAACAAATTTCGTCATGAAATCACCGATATGTGAATTGAAATTGCAGTTATACCCTGATTATCGGCCATTTTGAAAAGCAATTTCGCGCCCGATTTGCGATGCTGGGGCCATGGCTGAAACCCCGCACGCCGAAACCCCGCTCGACCGTCCCGCGCACGCCGCGGAGGACTGGACCGTTCCGCAGGACTGGGATCGCTACAGCGCGGCCGACCATGCGATGTGGGACCGGCTGTTCGAGCGGCAGGCGCGCATGTTGCCGGGGCGGGTGGTGCCGGAATTCATGGCGGGGCTGGACATATTGCGGATGGACCAGCCGGGCATCCCGCGTTTCGACGCGCTGTCCGACCGATTGATGCAGGCGACCGGGTGGCAGGTGGTGGCAGTGCCGGGGCTGGTGCCCGACCGGCTGTTTTTCGATCATCTGGCCAATCGCCGCTTTCCCGCCGGGCGCTTCATCCGCACGCCAAGCCAGGAGGATTATCTGGAGGAGCCGGACGTGTTTCACGACGTGTTCGGCCATGTTCCCCTGCTCGCCAATCCGGTGTTCGCCGATTATATGCAGGCCTATGGCCAGGGCGGGTTGCGCGCCGACGGGTTGGGCGCGATCGAGAAGCTGGCGCGGCTTTACTGGTACACCGTCGAATTCGGGCTGATCGACACGGACGAGGGTCTGCGCCTCTATGGCGCGGGGATCGTGTCGTCCAATGCCGAATCGCATTTCGCGCTGGAGGATGCCTCCCCCAACCGGCTGGGCTTCGATCTTCAGCGGCTGATGCGGACCCGTTATAAAATCGACGATTTCCAGCAGAGCTATTTCGTCATCGACAGTTTCGATCAGCTGTTGCGCCAGACCGTCGAGACCGATTTCGCGCCGCTCTATGCCGCGCTGGCGCAGCAAAGCGATCTCGATACCGACACCATCCTGCCAGACGACCGGGTCTTTACCCGCGGGACGCAGGCCTATGCCCATAAGAAAATGCAAGAGGAGCCGAAATGACCACCAGCGCCGATAACCCCCTGGGCCTTAACGGTTTTGAATTTGTCGAATTCACGTCGCCCGACCCCGAAGCGATGGCCGCGCAGTTCGAGGCGCTGGGCTTTACCGCGACCCACCGGCACCCGACCAAGAATATCACCCGCTTCAAGCAGGGGCGGATCAACCTGATGCTCAACCGCGACGATGCGGGCCGGGTGGCGGCGTTTCGCGGGATGCACGGCCCCTCTGCCAGCGCCATGGCTTTTCGCGTCGCCGACCCGCAGGGCGCGCTGCAATGGGCGCTGGCCAATGGCGCGCAGCCGACCGAGGAGGATGACACGGTCATCATGGGGATTGGCGGCGCCTATCTCTATTTCATGCCCGACCATGGCGATCCCTATGCCAACTGGGCCGAATTTCCCGGCTGGCGCGAAGCGGAGGCGCGCAACAATGTCGGGCTCGACCTGCTCGACCATCTGACCCACAATGTCCGGCGCGGGCAGATGCGGGTGTGGAGCGAATTCTACCGCACCCTGTTCGGGTTCGAGGAACAGAAATTCTTCGACATCAAGGGCAAGGCGACCGGCCTCACCAGCCAGGCGATGATCGCCCCGGACAAGGCGATCCGCATTCCCCTGAACGAAAGCCAGGACGACAAGAGCCAGATCGAGGAGTTCATCCGCGAATATCATGGCGAGGGTATCCAGCATCTGGCGCTGACCACCGACGATATTTACGGCACGGTCGAAAAGCTGCGTGCGCGCGGCGTGCGGTTGCAGGACACGATCGAGACCTATTACGAACTGGTCGACAAGCGCGTCCCCGGCCATGGGGAGGATCTGGAACGGTTGCGCCGCAACCGCATTCTGATCGATGGCGATGTTGAAACCGAGGGGCTGTTGCTTCAGATCTTTACCGAGCCGATGTTCGGGCCGATCTTTTTCGAGATCATTCAGCGCAAGGGCAATGAAGGCTTTGGCAACGGCAATTTCCAGGCCTTGTTCGAAAGCATCGAATTGGACCAGATACGGCGCGGGGTGGTGAGCGTCGACGCCTGACGCAAGGCTTGGGAGGAGAGGATCGACATGCATTATCTCCCCGGCTGGGGCAATCATCATGCGAGCGAGGCGGTGGCCGGAGCGTTGCCGGTGGGGCGCAATTCGCCCCAGCTTGTGCCGTTCGGACTCTATGCGGAACAATTGTCCGGCACCGCCTTCACCGCGCCGCGCCATGACAACCGGCGCAGTTGGCTCTATCGGATGCGGCCAAGCGCGGGGCATCCGCCGTTCCGGCCCTATGGGCGCGATACGCTGATCGTAGCGGGGCAGGTCGATACGCCCAACCGGCTGCGCTGGAATCCGCTGCCCGCCGCCGGGGCGGGGGTGGATTTCGTCGATGGCCTCGTCACGATCGCGTCCAATGGCGATATTGGCGCGGGGACCGGCTGCGCGGTGCATCTCTATGCGGCCAGCGCGTCCATGGTGGATCGCGCCTTTTTCAGCGCCGATGGCGAAATGCTGATCCTGCCGCAGCAGGGGCGGCTGCGCATCGTGACCGAAATGGGCGTGCTGGAGGTTGCGCCGTTGCAGGTCGCGCTGATCCCGCGCGGGGTGCGCTTTCGGGTCGAACTGCCCGATGGCGCGGCGCGCGGCTATGTCTGCGAAAATCACGGCGCGCTGTTCCGGCTGCCGGACCTGGGACCGATCGGTTCCAACGGCCTTGCCAATGCCCGCGATTTCGAGGCGCCGGTCGCAGCGTTCGATGATGTCGAACGGTCAACCCGGATCGTGCAGAAATATGGCGGCACGCTGTGGGAGAGCGAGCTTGACCATAGCCCGTTCGACGTGGTCGCCTGGCACGGCAATCTGACGCCCTGTCGCTATGATCTCACGCGCTTCAACACGATCGGCACGGTCAGCTACGACCATCCCGATCCGTCGATCTTCACGGTGCTGACCAGCCCCAGCGATACGCTAGGCACGGCCAATGTCGATTTCGTGATCTTCCCGCCGCGCTGGATGGTGGCGGAGGATACGTTTCGCCCGCCCTGGTTCCATCGCAATGTGATGAGCGAATATATGGGGCTGATCCACGGCCAATATGATGCCAAGGCAGGTGGCTTCGCACCCGGCGGGGGCAGCCTGCACAATAATATGTCGGGCCATGGCCCGGACGTCGACAGTTGGCGCAAGGCGGTGGATGCCGTCCTTTCGCCCCACAAGATAGAGGAAAGCATGGCGTTCATGATCGAGAGCAGAATGGCGTTTCGCCCCACCCGCTGGGCAATGGAAACCCCTTTGTTGCAGGCTGATTATGACGCCTGCTGGCAGGGCTTTCCAAAGGCGCGGCTGCCATGACCGGCTGGTGGACCACCGACGAAACGCATGATCCGGCCCGGACCAGCTGGGTTGCGAGCGCACAGGGTCATGCCGATTTCCCGATCCAGAACCTGCCCTATGGCGTCTTTTCGCCAGCCGGGGGGAAGGCGCGGATCGGCACGGCGATCGGCGACATGATATTGGACCTGGCGGCCTGCGCGGACGCGGGACTGATCGGGGAGGGGGGCGACAGGCTGCTGCTCCCGACGCTTAACGCGCTGATGGCGATACCGGTCGACGCACGTCGCAGCCTGCGCCGCGCGATCAGCATGTTGCTGTCCGACCCGGCGATGCAGGGAGCGGTCGAACTGCATCTTTACCCCGCATGCGATTGCACGCTGCATCTGCCTGCGCAGATCGGCGACTATAGCGACTTCTATGTCGGCATCCACCACGCCACCAATGTCGGTCGCCAGTTCCGGCCCGACAATCCGTTGCTGCCCAATTATAAATATGTGCCGATCGGCTATCATGGCCGGGCTTCGTCGATCCGCCCGTCGGGGCAGCCGCTGCTGCGTCCCTGCGGCCAGCGCAAGGCGCCCGATGCCGACGCGCCCGTCTATGGTCCCAGCGTGCGGCTTGATTATGAGCTGGAAATGGGGGTGTGGATCGGCCAGGGCAATGAGCAGGGCGCGCCCATTGCCATTCATGACGCAGCGGATCACATCGCCGGCTTCTGCCTGCTCAACGACTGGTCGGCGCGCGATTTGCAGGCGTGGGAGTATCAGCCGCTCGGCCCCTTCCTCTCCAAAAGCTTTCATTCCACCATTTCGCCCTGGGTCGTGACCGCGGAAGCGATGGCGCCGTTCCGCATTGCCCAGCCCGCGCGGCCCGATGGCGATCCGGCGCCCTTGCCCTATCTTGCCGATGCCGATGATCAGGCGCATGGCGCGCTTGGCGTGATGCTGTCTGTCCATCTCCTCAGCGCAGCGATGCGCGATGCGGGCATGGCGCCGATGCGCCTGAGCCAGGGTCCGGCCAGCAATCTCTACTGGACGGTGCAGCAGATCGTGACCCATCAAGCGTCCAATGGCTGCAACATGATGCCCGGCGATCTGCTTGGCACAGGCACCATTTCCGCGCCGACGCGGGACGGTTTTGGCAGTCTGCTGGAATTGTCCGTCGGGGGCAAGGAGCCGGTGAGCCTGCCGACCGGCGAAACCCGCGCCTTTCTGGCCGATGGCGACGAAATCATATTGCAAGCGGTCGCGCAGGCGGATGGGTTCGTGCCCATCGGCTTTGGCGAATGCCGCGCGCAGGTCTTGCCCGCACGGGCGTAAACGGCCGACAATCGGATGCGCCACAGGCACATCGCAAAAATGGCGGTCGTTCCGGGGCTGGAGGGGAAACCCGGAACGACCGCCAAACATGCAAGGCGGCGATGACTGCCGCGTTGCACGGGGCGCTTAGTCGAATTTGAAGCGGACGCCCAAGGCGAAGGTGCGGTCGATCAGCAAGGTGCTGGAATTAAACTCCGTCGGGTTGCCGACATCGCCGAACTTGTAATAATTTTGCTGCTTCGCCTTGGTGATGTTCACAGCGTCGAAGGTGATGCCGATGTCTTCGTTCAGGTTCAGCGTCAGCTGGAAGTCCAGGCTCTTTTCCGGCGCGCGCCACATGCCGATCGGGTTGGCGAAGGCGCGGGCTTCATTGTTGTTCAGGAACCCCTTGCGCCAGATATAGGACAGGCGCGCGCCGACCGGGCCTTTGTCATAGGCCAGCGTGGCGTTGTAGGACAGTTTCGACACGCCGAAGAAGGCCGACTTGGCGGTGCCGGTGATTTGCCCGGCATTGTCGACGACCGGGATCGTCTGTTCCGAATCCAGGATCGTCGCGCTGCCGGTAAAGCCCAGGCCGTCGAGGACCGAAGGCAGGTAGGAGGGGAAATAGGTCAGCCCCAGTTCCAGCCCCTTGAGCGTGCCGTTGGATGCGTTGGCCGGGCGGGTGATGTTGAAAAATTCGGTATAGGTTTCGTTGCGGGGCAGATAATTGTTCGGAATGAACTCCCGCACGGTCAGCGGCACGACCAGGCCATCGATCTTGCGCTGGAAGGCGGTGGCGTAGATGGCGCTGTTGCGTCCGAAATACCATTCGATCGCCAGGTCCATATTCTTTGACTGGGTCGCCCGCAAATTGGGGTTGCCCGACGATCCGGTGCCAAAACCAACACGCGACAGGTCGCCCGTCAGCGCCAGATTGGGATTGAGATCGCCAAAGGCCGGACGACGCAGCGTTTCGCCATAGTTGAAGCGGATGCGCAGATTGTCGGTGATATTGTAGCGCGCGGTGAAGGACGGCAGGAATTTTTCCGAACCCGTCGATACGGTGGTCCGGGCGAACCCATTGCCGCGATCAAAATAGTCATATTCGGTGTCGATCGCGACGAAGCGCACGCCACCCTGCAACTGAAGCGGACGACCGAAAATTTCGATCTCCCCATCGGCCAATATATAGGCGGCGAGGTTCGTTTCGTTGATGCCAAAGACATGGCCGAACGTCATCTGGTCCGACAGCAGCAGGCCGGGCGCGACGGCGCGGTACAACTGGCGCACGGCATCCTTGTTCATGCTGCGCGGATCTGCCAGCACCCAGCTGGTCGGAATGTCGGCGCGCCCGTCGAAGAAGCCGCTATTGGTGAAGGGGCTGCCCTCGCCAAAGGCGTCGAGCGTGACGCCAAGGCCACCGGCGCCCTGATCGCGCACATAGCTGTCGGCCTTGCGGCTGTCATAGCGCCAGCCCGCCTTGATCCGGCGCAGAAAGCCGTCGTCCCACTTATATTCGCCGTCCAGCATCATGGTCAGCGCACTGCCGGTATTTTTCATGCCGCTGTCGAACAGATTGCCCACGGTCCATTTGCTGGCGTCGGTCAGCACGTCCTGATTGCCGAAGCTGTAGGCGGGCAGGCCGCCACCTGCGTTGAAATCGATGTCGAGATCGAGCGGGCCGCGATCGGTGCGGATGGCGAAGAAGGAGGTTTCGTTCTTGCTGTCCTGATAGGCGAGGTCGGCGACGATCTTGCCGTTGGCGCCGACATCCCATTTGGCGTTCAGCGCATAGACATAGCTGTCGGTGCGGTTGGTTGCCATGTCGCCGCTGTTGAAGCCTGCGACCGCGCCCACCCGGCGCGACTTGATGATGTTCGTGCCTTCATAGAGTTCAAAGCTGTTGGCGACGTCCGCGGGCAGATTGCCCCACCAGTCGGCGAAGCTGAAATGCAGGCTGTTGAAGGTTTCGCCCCGGAAGCCGGTGTAAAAGACTTCGGCGGTGTAGACCGAACTGTCATTGGGCGCCCACTGGAGCGCCGCGTTGATCGAGGGTCGTTCACGCTTGCCGTACAGGTCGGACGCGATGACGGCGTCGCGCGACAGATAATAGGGGGTGGCGACGCCATTGATGTTGAGCGTCGATCCGGGGGCGGTCGGCAGGCCCGCGTCCAGGCCGGGCGTCCAATTTTCGTTACTGCCGCCGGGGAAGATGCGTTGCAGCGGCGTCAGGCCCGAACCGGCGGGCGGGGTTTCGGTGGCAAAGGGCACCATCGCGCCGGCCTGCAGATTCTGGTTGCGATATTGCGCCCTGGTATAGCTGGCATTGACCAGCAAGCCGATGTCGCCGATGCCGGTTTCCCACCGATCGCTGACGAGCAGGGCGACGTTGGGATTATATTTGTCCGCCAGTTCCGAATAGACGCCACGCGCCAGGCCGGAAATGGTGAAGCCGTCAAAGTCGAGCGGGCGACGGGTCTGGACGTCGATCTGGCCCGCCAGGCCGGTTTCAAGCTGATCGGCCGAGCGGGTCTTGTAGACGTCGATCCGGCTGACCAGGTTCGCGGAAATATCCTGCAGCGCGAAGGATGTGCCAGCGGCGGTGAAGATGTTGCGGCCGTTGAGCGTCGTCAGCGGATCGGTCAGGCCGCGGATGGTGATACCCGCGGTTTCACCCCCGGCGCGGTCGGTGACCTGAATGCCGGTGACGCGCTGGAGCGCTTCGACGACATTATTGTCGGGCAGCTTGCCGACATCTTCCGACACGATCGAATCGACGATCTGGGTCGAATTCTTGCGGACATTGAGCGCGCCGACAATCGATGCGCGCACGCCGGTCACCACGATGTCGGCGGTGTCATCCTCCGCGGCCATCTGGGGGGCGGGGCTGGTTTGCGCGTGGGCGGTGGCGCCCAGCATCAGCGCGAACATGGATACGGAGCATAATGCGATCGGCAGACGTGCCATTTCAAGTCCTCCCCTATGGCTGGCCCATTCGCCATGCCCTGAATTACTCGGACTAATTATTGCTCAGACAAATGGAGCGCAAGCGAAATTTTCTGGTGGGTCCGCATGATGGCGGGGCGTGACATTATTGCTGCATCAAAAAGTGCCGGATATTCAAGGATAGTCCGGCCGGAAACGGGTCTGGCGACGGGTTGGCGGCCCGCCGATGTGCAAGATCCGACATTGCCTATTTGTCGGAGCATATCGGTTGGCGTCAGTCCGCACGCCAGCGTGCCGCAGCGTCACGGCTGCGCACGAGGCGAATCTGGCCGTCTGCCACGCCGATCGCCTTGCCCGGCGCGGCGATCGCGGCAAAGCGGATGGTGCCCCGCCGCGCATCGGCCAGGCGGACGAACTGGCTGCGCAGGTCGAAATCGGCGCTGTTGCTGTCAGGCTCCAGCGCGACCGACCCGTCCTTGCGCGCGACCAGATAATGGCCTGGCATCAATATGGGCGACAGCATGACGCTTTGCTGACCGGCGCGGCCGGGCGTCTGGCGGAACTGCGTCTGGGCCAGCAAGGGGTTGGCCGCGATCAGGCGGGGGCCGTCATGCGCCAGCAGGAGTTTGGCATTGGTGGCTGACGCAAAGCGCTCCGGCAGTGGTCCGTTGCCTACCGGCACACCGAAATCGGGGGTGCCATCGGCGGTATAATAGAGCCGCTGGACGCGGGTATGGCGGTCCGGGTTGAACAGCGGATCGCCCTGGATCGCCTCATAGTCCCGGCCATGATAGACCAATATGTCGCGTCCCTGTTCGTCTACGGTGAAACTGTTATGGCCAGGGCCGAACACGCTGGTTTCCCGGCATGTCGTGAAAACCGGCTGTGGCGATTTGATCCAGCTGGCCGCGTCGAGCAGGTCGGCATCTTCATCCGCGGTCAGCATCCCCAGGCAGTAGCGCGCGTCGGTCGCGCTGGCCGAATAGGTCATGAACAGACGGCCATTGCGGTGCAGGACAGCAGGCGCTTCGGCGACCTTGTAGCCGCGAATTTCCCAGTCGAGCGTCGGCACGGTCAGGCGGGTCGCCTTGCCCGCCAGCTTCAGCGGAGATTCCAGCTTGGCTATGTACAGGTTACTGTTCGTCTCGATCCCCGGCTCACGCTGCGCCCAGGCGAAATGGCGCTGGCCCTTATGGACGAAGCTGGTCGAATCGAGGTTGAAACTGTCCCACGGCGCCTGAAACTGCCCCAGCAGGCTCCATTTGCCGGTCATCGGGTCAGGCCCGTCGCAAACGAGGGCATACGTGCGGATGCGGAACACATCCTCGCCCCCGCCGCTGGGCCCGGCGGCGAAATAGATGATCCACTGTCCATCGATCCGGTGCAGTTCGGGGGCCCAGATGAAGCCGGACAAGGGGCCGGTCTTTTCATGCCGCCACAGCACGGCTTCGGTTGCGCTGGTCAGGCCCGCGATCGTCTTTGACCGGCGCAGCACCAGCCGGTCATATTCGGGGACTGACCCGGTCATGTAATAATGGCCATCGTCATGGCGAAATATCTGCGCATCGGCGCGCTGGCGGACGAGCGGGTTTTGCGGTGCGGCCACGGGCGCTTCGGCGACCTTGGCGCGCGCCATCATCGGCGCGGCGGACAGGGCGGCGCTGCTGGCGATGAAGCCACGGCGGGACAGGGTGAAATGCATGTCTTTCTCTCCGGTCGGTATTCAATAATCGGCCTGGGGCCAGCCGTCCGCGCCCCAGCGGACCGGCGCGATCCGCAGGGTCGGGGCGCCGTTCGATTGCTTGTCATAGGCGTGGTAGACGACATAATCCTGGCCATCCCTGTCATGCAGCCAGCCCGCATGACCAGGACCACGGAAGCGCTGTTGTTCCTGCAGGTCGGCGCGCAGGAAGATGGTGCCGCCCCCTTCCAGCATCGAACTGCCATCCTTGCCCAGATAGGGGCCGGTTATCGCCTTCGACCGGCCGATGACGGTGTAGTAGGTGCTGGCCGCGCCCTTGCAGCAATAGTCGTAGGACGCCATCAGCCAATAATAGCCGCCATGGTCGATGATGAAGGGCGCTTCGACCGGGGCCGGACCACCCGCCGGGGCCGGACGCCGGGCGATGGCGACGGGTCTGGCCTTGGGATTTTTGGGCTTGCCGCTTTTGGGGTCCAGTTCGAACAGTTTAAGGCCCGTCCAGAAGCTTCCAAGCGACAGCCAGTGACGGCCTTCGCGGTCGATGATGAAATTGGGGTCGATCGCGTTGAAGTCGTCGCTCTTGTCCGACATGACGACCATGCCTTCGTCCCGCCAATGATAATCGGGCGCGTCAGGGTCCAGCGTCGGGCTGGTCGCCAGGCCGATCGCGGATCGGTTCGACCCGAAGGTGGAGACCGAATAATAGAGGCGGTAGCGGCCATTCACATAGCTGATGTCGGGCGCCCACATGCCATCGCTGCCGGGGATCGCTTCCTTCGCCCAGTCGGGCAGGGCGGTAAAGACCGGCGCGCCGGCGGTCCAGTGGATGAGGTCAGGGGACGTGCGGGTTTCGATCAGCCGCTGGCCATGGCCGGTGCTGAATATGTGATAGGTGTCGCCCTGCCGGATGATGACCGGATCATGGGTGGGCGTCAGGTCGCCGGTCAGGCGGCTGTTGAGCGTGTCGCGCGGCGGCGGGGACGGCTGCTGCGCGCTGGCGGGGATCGCCAAAAGGGCGAGGGCCAGCCAAGCGATGAACGTCGGTCGCCTCATGCGGACCTCTCCAATTAAAGCCATGTGCTCCCGCCTGCGCGGGGGCACATGACACTTCAGGCCTTACTGCAACTCCAGCACCACGACCGACTTGGGCGGCAAGGTCACGCTCAGCGTGCCGCCGCTGACCTGCGCCCCGGTAAAGGCGACCGGCTTGACGGTGTCGGGCGCATCGAACGTGTTGTGGGCGTTGATCGCTGATGCGGTCAGGATGCGGCCGGTGACGTTCGCGGCATTCAGCCCGTCCAGTTTGACCGTGACGCTATTGGGCTGGTTGGGGTCCAGGTTGGACAGGCCGACATGCACCTTGCCATCCTTGCCCCGGACCGCCGATCCGCTGACGGCGGGCATCGACCATTTGTCCTTATGGTACCAGGGTGTGTCGATGCTGATCGGCAGCACGGTCGCATCCTGCCAGGGCTTGTACATTTCAAACACATGATAGGTCGGCGTCAGCGCCATCTTGCTGCCATCGGTCAGAATCATGGCCTGCAACACATTCACCATCTGGGCGATGGCGGTCATCTTCACCCGGTCGGCATGGCGCGCAAAAATGTCGAGATGGATCGACGCGACCAGCGCATCGCGCAGCGTATTTTGCTGGCGCAGGAAACCGGGATGGGTGCCTGGGTCATCGGCATACCAGGTGCCCCATTCATCGACCGCCAGCCATATTCTCTTGGCCGGATCATATTTGTCCATGATGGCGCTATGCTTGGTGATCAATTCGTCGATGCGCAGCGCTTCGGCCAATGTGTTGGCCCAGCCCGTCTCGTCAAACTGAGTGGAGGAAGCGCGCGGCGGCCAGGCGCCTGGGATGGTGTAATAATGGAGCGACAGCGCGTCGAGCTGGCCGCTCGCCATCTTCATCATCGTCTCGGTCCAGTTATAATCGTCGGAATTGGCGCCTGCCGCGATCTTCATGATCCTCGTGCCGCGCGGCGCCTTGATGAAGGTGGCGTAGCGGCGCGTGACGTCGGCGGCATATTCGGCGCGCATATTGCCGCCACAGCCCCACAATTCGTTGCCGACGCCGAAATAGGGGACGGCCCATGGTTCCTTGTGCCCGTTCTTCGCGCGTTCTTCGGCCAGCGTGCCCGCTGGCGACGTCATATATTCGACCCATTCGGCCATTTCCTGCGGCGTGCCATTGCCGACATTGCCCGCGACATAGGCCTCCGCGCCGATCTGGCGGATCAGCTCGAAAAATTCATGGGTGCCGACCGTGTTCGGCTCGGTCACGCCGCCCCAATGGGTGTTGATCTTGACCGGGCGCTTGGATTTGCCGCCAATGCCTTCGCGCCAATGATATTCGTCGGCAAAGCAGCCGCCGGGCCAGCGTACGACAGGCACGGACAGGTTCCTGAGCGCCGCAATCACATCGTTGCGGAAGCCGTTCGTATTGGGGATCGTCTTGTCATTGCCGACCCACAGGCCGCCATAAATGCCGTTGCCCAGATGTTCGGCAAACTGGGTGAAGATGCGCTTGTCATAGACGGGGCCGGGGCTGGCGGCGTTGATCGTCGCGATCGTCGGCTTGCCATCCGTGTCGGCATGGGCGCTGGTGGCAAGCGCCGTAGCGCATAGTAGCAGCGTGGCCGTCGTGCGGCGCAGGGCTTTGATCATGTCGTCCACTCCTGTAATCTTAATCGTGAAATGCGTCGGTGGTCTCGCGCCGCCCGCGCAGGAAGGCGTCGGCGACCAGCCGCAGCGGATCGGTATCGACGTCCGATAGCCCGCCCCGGATCAGTGCGGCAAAGCGGCTGTAGAGCCCTGGATATTCGACATCCTCGCCATGGTCGGTGGAACCGGGCAGGTGCAGCACCGCGCCCCCTTGCGACAATTTGAGCGTGCCTGCGTCGGTTTCGACGGCAATGTCCCAGCTTTGCGGGCCGGTCTGCCGCCAGTCGAGGTCCATGTGGATCGGCGCGCCGCCCGTGTCGCGAAAATGCAGATCAGCCGCGATCGGGGCGGCGCGATTGTCCGGCAGGATCAGCGTTGCATCCTTCAGGAAGAAGGGGCGCGGCAGGATGTGGGTCGCTATTGAGAGCGCGTTGATCCCCGGATCAAACACGCCAAGGCCGCCGGGTTGCCAGATCCATGCCTGCCCCGGATGCCAGACGCGCACATCCTCTCGCCAGACGATCGACACGCTTTGGATCTTCCGCTCCGCCAGCCAGGCGCGCGCCGGAGCGACGCCCGCGGCAAAGCGGCTGTGCCAGGCCGCGAACAGCGAAACGCCCACCTTGTCCGCCTGCGCCTGCAACGCGCCGACTTCGGCCAGCGTCGCGCCGGGCGGCTTTTCCAGAAACATATGGATGCCGCGCCCCAGCGCCTGCGCCGCCAGATCATAGCGGACCTGCGGCGGGGTGCAGAGCGCTATCGCGTCCACCGCCGGGCCGTCATGCAGCAGCGCGTCCAGGCTGGCCAGATGCGGCACCCCGTCCAGCCCGGCATCATGCGGGCTGACCGTCGCGGCCAGGCTGAAGGCGCTATTGCCACGGATGGCGGGGACATGCTGGTCGCGCGCGATCTTGCCCATGCCCACGATTGCGATGCGGATCGGGTCCATGGCGGTCAGAGCGCCTGAACGACCACTTCGACGGGCCCGGCGCGTTGCAACGCATTGCGCACCGGCAGGGTGAAGGGCGCGGCGGCGATTTCGAACACATCGCCTTCCTGCGTCGCGATGCCATCGCTGAACGACAGCGTCGCCGTGCCGAAGAAATGGACATGGACGTCGCCGGGACGGCGGAACAGGTCATATTTGAAATGATGATGTTCCAGATTGGCGAAGCTGTGCGACATATTGCCTTCGCCCGACAGGAACGGTTTTTCCCAGATCGGGACGCCATCGCGCAGGATGCGGCTGGCACCCTCGATATGCGCAGGCGGGGTGCCGACCAGCAATTCCGGGCCAAGCGCGGCCTGCCGCAGCTTGGAATGGGCGAGCCACAGATAATTGTGCCGCTCGGTCACATGGTCGCTGAACTCGTTGGCCAGCGCCAGGCCGAGCCGATAGGGCTGGCCGTCATCGCCCATGATGTAGATGCCCGCCAGTTCCGGCTCCTCGCCGCCATCCCTGGCAAAGGCCGGCATGGTCAGCGGTTCGCCCGGCCCCACCAGTTGCGACCCGTCGCCCTTGTAAAACCATTCGGGCTGCTGGCCGACGGCGCCCGGCGCGGGCTTGCCGCCCGCCAGCCCTTCCAGGAACATGCGCATGGAATCGGTCTGGCGTTCCGCCGCCGCTGCCTCGCGGTGCATCTTGTCGCGGCCTTCGGCGGAGCCAAGATGGGTCAGGCCCGTGCCGGTCAACTGGATATGCGCGTCATCGTCATGGTCGATGGGGGCGAGCAATTCGCCCGCTGCAAAGGCCGCGGCAATGTCGATCGCATCGCCCGCGCCTGCCGCATCGACCGCGGCGCTCAGGCTGATGTTACGGGCGATCGCGTCGAGCGCCAGGGCGCGGATGCTGGCATAGCCCGGCACGATATGGGCGGCATCGCCCTGCGCCGCGATGACGGAGCGGACGCCGCTGGGGGCACGATGCTGCAACAGGCGCAATGTCATGAAAAAACTCTCCTCCCGCACGCCATTCGCGGCGCTGGCTGATCCTGAATGATGGCCGATCATGTGCCTGGGCGGCTGCAATATGCAGCAGCGCTTGCGTGATGACTCTCTCAATTACTCCGACATATTACAGGAAGATGGTAATGGCAATGCTTGTATTCTACATCGATCCGTGCCTGATAGGTGCAAGGTGGGAGGAGCCGGGATGGGAAAGGACAGGCCGTCAACAACTGCGCATGCCGCGGAAAACGGGGATTCGGCAAAAGTGGCGCGGGGGCCTGGCAGGCGATTGCACGGGGCGATCGCGCACAAGCTGGGCACGGCGATCTTGTCTGGCCAATATGCGCCGGGCGATGTCCTGTCGGGTGAGGTCGCCTTTGCCGAGGAACTGGACGTGTCGCGCAGCGCCTATCGCGAAGCGATTCAGGTGCTGACCGCCAAGGGATTGGTGGAAAGCCGCCCCAAGGCCGGAACGCGGGTGTTGCCGCGCACCCGCTGGAACCTGCTTGATCCCGAAGTGCTGGGCTGGGCCTTTGCTGGGGAACCCGACATCCAGTTCGTGCGCGACCTGTTCGAGCTGCGCGCCATCGTCGAACCGGCCGCCGCCCGGCTGGCGGCGCAGCGGCGCGACAAGAATGACATCAAGATCATGAAGGACGCGCTGGCCGCGATGCGCCGCCATACGCTGGCGACCGAGCTGGGGCGCGCGGCCGACCGCGATTTTCACAATGCGATCCTCAACGCGACCCGCAACGATGCGCTTCAGGTATTGTCCGCCAGCATCGGATCGGCGGTCAACTGGACCACCCAATATAAGCAGCGCGCCCGTGCCCTGCCGCGCAACCCGATCCCCGACCATGTCCGCGTGTTCGACGCGATCGCGGCGGGAGACGCGGCGGCGGCGGCCGAGGCGATGGGCGTGCTGGTCGATCTGGCGCTGGAGGATACTGCAAGCGCGATGGGGGGATGATCCTGCCCGGTACGGGGAATGAAAAAGGCCGGAGCAGGGTGGTCCTGCTCCGGCCTCTTTTTTGCCCCGAAGTGCGACCCTCGGCTGTTTTTGGCTTATTCCGCGACTGGCTGGTCGGGCAGCGCATGGGTCACTTTCGATCCCCATAGCGCGTAGAACAGGATGTAGAGTTCGCACGCCGCGGTCAGCAGGAACGACCATTGCAGGCCATATTCGTCCGCCAGCCAGCCCTGCACCACGACCAGCGCACCACCGGCGATCGCCATGATCAGCAGGCCGGAGCCTTCCTCGGTCAATGGCCCAAGCCCCTTGATCCCCAACGTGAAGATGGTGGGGAACATGATCGAGTGAAACAGGCCGACCAGGATCAGCGACCACATCGCGATCGGGCCGGTGGTAAATACCGTCACCAGCATGACGATGAACGCCCCGATCGAGAAGGCGGCCAGCACATGGCCTGCATCGAATTTCTGCATGATCGCGGAGCCGGCGAAGCGACCGACCATCATCCCGCCCCACAGCAGGCTGAGATAATTGCCCGCCTGCTCATGGGTCAGGTTGGCGATATCGGGCTGGCTGACGAAATTGACGAACAGGTTGGCGACGCCGATTTCCGCGATCAGATAGATGAAGATGGCCGGGATGCCGAACACCAGATTGCGATGCACCCAGAGCGAGTGCTTCTTGCGCTCTTCCTTGCTGTGACGCGATGTCGCATTGCCCATGGCGGGCAGGGGGAAGCGGGCGATGATGACCGCCAGAACCACCAATATGACCGCGACGATGATATAGGGCAGGATCACCGACTGCGCGTCGGCCAGCCGTTCGGCCTGGGTCAGGACGACATCGCCCTGCGACGTGCCGCCCTTTGACCGGCCTAGGATCAGATAGGCGCCAAACAGGGGGGCAAGCATCGTGCCCGCCGAGTTCATCGCCTGCACCAGATTGAGGCGCGAGGAGGCGGTTTCCGGCTTGCCGACGACCGCGACATAGGGGTTGGCCGCGACCTGCAACAGCGTGATGCCGCTGGCGATGACGAACAGCATGACCAGCGTCACGCCATAGGAGGGGATGGACGCCGCCAGCGTCATGCCCGCTGCGCCCGCCGCCATGATCAGCAGCCCGATGACCATCGACTTCTGATAGCCGACCCGTTCGATCAGCTTGGCCGATGGAATGGAGGCGAAGAAATAGGCGATGAACCAGACCGATTCGATCAGCGTCGTCTGGGTGTAGCTCAGGTCGAACACGCTGCGCAGATGCGGCAGCAGCGTGTTGTTGATGACCGTGATGAAGCCCCACATGAAAAACAGGCTGGCCAGCAGCCCTAGCGCCGGGCCGTAGCGAACGCCGGGATTATGCGCCATCGATGGCGCGGCGGTCGAGGAAACTGGTCCTGCCATTCATCCGTCTCCGTAAATTCCAATGCGGCACAGCCGCTATGAGGGGTTGCATCCGCTTATTTTGTCTGAGTATATTCCCCGAAACCGCCCGTCAATGGGTCATGGTCATAAGAGGAAGCCTCATGCGCAACGTCGCTATTATCAAAACAACGCTGTCATACGCAGTCGCGCTGGCGCTGACAAGCGGGGCGGCGCTCGCCGCCGAAGCCAGCCGCGCGCCCGCCGGAACCCTGGCGGACGGAACCGCGGTCGAGGTGATCAGCCTGACCAACAAGCAGGGCATATCGGCCCGGATACTGACCTATGGCGCGACGCTCCAGTCGCTGTCGATGCCGGACAAGCATGGCAAGGCTGCGGACGTGCTGCTCGGCTATGATGACCTCAAAGACTATGTCGACCATCCCAATTATTTCGGCGTGACCGTGGGCCGCTATGCCAATCGCATCGCGGGCGGCGCCTTCTCGATCGACGGCAAGGCCTATCAGTTGCCGCTCAACGACAAGACCAACAGCCTGCATGGCGGCGGCAAGGGTTTCGACAAGCAGGTCTGGAAAGTCGCCTCCGTCAAGAGCGGGCCGGTCGCAACGCTGGTACTGACATTGACCAGTGCGGATGGCGATTCGGGTTATCCGGGCAAGCTGGACAGCAGCGTCACCTACACGCTGGATGAGGCGGGCAATCTGGGTATCCTATTCGATGCCAAGACGGACAAGCCCACCATCGTCAACATGACCAACCATGCCATTTTCAACCTGGGCGGCGAAGGATCGCCGGACGGGGCGCTGGGCCATCTGCTGACCATTCCGGCCAAAGCCTATACCCCGGTCGATGAAGCGCTGATCCCGACTGGTGAACGCAAGCCGGTGGATGGCAGCGTGTTCGATTTCCGCCAGCCCCGCCGCGTGGCCGACGGCATTCGCGACGGCCGCGATCCGCAGATCGTGTTCGGGCGTGGCTATGACCATAATTGGGCGCTGGACAAGGGGCTGACCAAGACCCCCGAACTGGCCGCCCGGCTGGAAGATCCGGTATCGGGCCGGGTGGTTGAGGTGCTGACGACCGAGCCGGGCGTACAATTTTACGCGGGCAATTTTCTCGACGGTACGCTGGTGGGCAAGGGCGGTCACCTCTATCGCATGGGTGACGGCATCGCGCTGGAGCCGCAGAAATTCCCCGATGCGCCCAACAAGCCCAATTTCGTGTCGGCGCGGGTCGATCCCGGCAAACCCTATCATCACGCGATGGTCTATCGCCTCTCGGTCAAGCGGTGAACCATGGCGCAGTGGCGGATGATCGCGCGCGATGGCGCCGACATGCTGGGCGAAGGGACTATATGGTCGGCGCGGGATGATGCGGTCTATTGGGTCGACATCCTTGCTCCCGCGCTCAACCGACTGTCCCTGAAGGACGGCGCCGTCGAACGCTGGGCAGTGCCCGAACCGCTGGGCTGGGTGGCCGAGCGGGCGGGCGGCGGCTTTATCGGCGGGTTCAAGAGCGGTTTTGCGGAGATCAGCCTCGACCCGCTGACCATCACGCCGATCGGTGACCCGGAACCTGATCTGCCGGGCAATCGCATGAATGATGGCAAGGCCGATGCGCAGGGCCAGATCTGGTGCGGCACGATGGACATGGCGGAGGAAAGCGACAGCGGATCGCTCTATCGCCTGACCCCCGATCTTGTCTGGCAACAGATGGATGCCGGCTATCGCGTCCCCAACGGCCCGGCCTTTTCGCCCTGCGGCAAATGGCTCTATCATAGCGATACGGCCCGCCGGATCATGTATCGCTTCGCCCGGACGGCAGAGGGAATTGCCGATCGGCAACCCTTCATTTCCTTCACGGATGCGGACGGTTATCCCGACGGCATGACCGTGGATGCCGACGGCCATATCTGGGTCGCCCATTGGGGCGGCGGGCGGATCAGCCGGTTCACGCCCGATGGCAGGCTAGACCGCGCCATCGCCTTGCCCGCGCGGCAGGTGACCAACATCTGCTTCGCCGGACCCGACCTGGATCGCATGTTCGTCAGTTCAGCCGCGATCGGCCTGGACGCGACGCCCTATGACGGCGGCTTGTTCGAAGTCGATTGCGGCGGGCGTGGCTTGCCGACCCATCTATTTGCTGGCTGACGTTCGATCGACATATGGGTCGATAAAAGGCGATTGAACTGGGTGCCGAAATCTGCTTAAAGCACCTGGACAGCGTTGTCATTCCTTCTCCAAGACGTACAACGTTGCGATCCCGAACAGCCATAGGCGAACTGCACGCGCCAAAGGCTGTTCGGGACATTTTTCCGCCACCTATGTTCGGTTCGCTGTCGGCTTATCCCGGCTATGGCTGACGCGCGGCGACCCGCACCGGCTTTCGCAGACCTGGCCCCGACAAAAGCAGCGTCGCTTGCGGGCGGAGAATGGAGACAGGGGCGCAAGCCCCTTCCCTGTGCGTGGCTTCCTGCTAAAGCGCCCCCATGCTCAATCTTAACGGTATCACCGTGCGCCTTGGTGGCCGCACCATCCTCGACCGCGCCAGCGCGGCGCTTCCCCCACGCAGCCGGGTCGGCCTGATCGGTCGCAATGGCGCGGGCAAGTCGACGCTGATGAAGGTCATGATCGGCCAACTCGATCCCGACGATGGCAGTTGCGACATGCCGCGCGACACACGCCTTGGCTATATTGCGCAGGAAGCCCCCAGCGGCACGGCGACCCCGTTCGAGACGGTGCTGGAGGCGGACAAGGAGCGCGCCGCATTGATGGCGGAGGCCGAGCATACCGAAGACCCCGATCGCCTGGGCCATATCTATGAGCGGCTGACCAGCATCGACGCCTATACCGCGCCCGCCCGCGCCGCGCGCATATTGGTGGGCCTTGGCTTTGACGAGGAAATGCAGGGGCGTCCGCTCGACAGCTATTCGGGCGGCTGGAAAATGCGGGTGGCGCTCGCCTCGCTGCTCTTCTCCAATCCCGACCTGCTGCTGCTCGACGAGCCGTCGAACCATCTCGACCTTGAAGCAACGATGTGGCTGGAAAATTTCCTGAAAGCCTATCGGGGCACGGTGGTCGTCATCAGTCATGAGCGTGACCTGCTCAACAATGTCGTCGATTATATCCTCCATCTGGAGGGCGGCAAGGTCACCCTCTATCCCGGTGGCTATGACGCATTCGAGCGACAACGGGCCGAACGCCTGGCCCAGCTTGAATCGGCGCGGGTCAAGCAGCAGGCCGAGCGGGAGAAATTGCAGGATTATGTCGCCCGCAACTCCGCGCGCGCATCGACCGCGAAGCAGGCCCAGTCGCGCGCCAAGGCACTGGCGCGGATGCAGCCGATTGCGGCGGCGATCGAAGACCCCACGCTGGCGTTCAGCTTCCCCAGCCCGCCCGAACTGCGCCCGCCGCTGATCACCATGGACATGGCGGCGGTCGGCTATGGCGACACGCCGATCCTGCGCCGGGTCAATCTGCGCATCGACCCGGACGACCGGCTGGCGCTGCTGGGCCGCAACGGCAACGGCAAGACGACGCTGGCCCGCCTGATCGCGGCGCAACTCGCGCCGATGGAAGGGCAGATGCAAAGCTCGTCCAAGATGCAGGTTGGCTATTTCACCCAATATCAGGTGGAGGAACTGGACGTCACCGACACGCCGCTGGAACATATGACCCGCGTGATGAAGGGTGCGACCCCCGGCGCGGTGCGCGCGCAACTGGGGCGGTTCGGCTTTTCGGGCGAACGCGCAATCCAGAAGGTCGGGAGCATGTCCGGTGGCGAGCGGGCGCGGCTGGCGCTGGCGCTCATCACCCGTGATGCGCCGCATTTGCTGATCCTCGACGAACCGACCAACCATCTGGACGTCGACAGCCGCGAGGCGCTGGTGCAGGCGCTCAACGATTATAATGGCGCGGTGGTGATCGTCAGCCATGACCGGCACATGATCGAACTGGTGGCCGACCGGCTGGTGCTGGTCGATGGCGGGACGGCCCAGCCGTTCGATGGCAGTCTGGAGGATTATACCGACATCGTCCTGCGCAAGGCCGATGGCAACAGCAGCGGCGACGCGCCCAAGGTCGATCGCAAGGCCGACAAGAAGGCGGCTGCCGAATGGCGCGAAAAGCAGAAGGCGCTCAAAAACGCCGTCTCCCGCGCCGAAAAGGAAATGGCGGCGCTGATCGCCGAGCGCAAGCGGATCGACGCCGTGCTGTTCGATCCCAAGGCCGCCACCGGGGCGGAAGCGAAGATGACGACCAGCGAACTGATGGTGAAGCGCGCCGCGGTGGAAAAGAAGCTGGAAGCAGCGGAGGAAGTCTGGATGGAAGCAGGCGCGGCGCTGGAAGCGGGCTGAAACCCCTTCAGCGCCCGATCAGGATGAACGGCGCCCAGATATAGGGCTGTGCCGCATCGGCCCGCCCTGACCGCATCAGCTTGCGCATCGCCTTCTGGAGCGCCACGGCACGGGGCGTCCCCCGGTTGGCGGCTTTCACTGTTTCGAGCGTCACGAAAGCGCTGGCATCGTCGCGCACCGGCCAGTGCGATACCAGCAGCGATCCCGCCCCTGCATAGCGGAACGCCTGCGCCAGTCCCGAATAGGCCGGTGCCTGCGCGCTGTCGCCCGCCGCCGTGTTGCAGGCCGACAGGATCACCCAGTCCGCGCCGATCCGCATTGCCGCGACCTCCGAAGCGGTCAGCAGTCCGTCATCGCCGGTGCCGGGGGAGGGCGGAGACAGGACCAGCGCCGGTTCGGTCACGCCCTCCATCTGGCCGCTGACCAGTCCGTGGGTCGCAAACAGGATGACGGAATAGGGCGCGAGATCCTGCGCGCGCAGCGCCGCTTCGCTTGCCTGCGCCCCGACCAGCAGGGTGGCGCGATCCGTGCCGAAGCGATCCGCCACGGCGCGCAATTCGGCGAGCGATCCGGGCAGGGACGGCAGTTCGGACAAGGCAGCCGCATCGGCCGTGCCGCCGCGAAAATAATGGTTCGCCGCGAGCAGCGCAGGTGCCGCTGGCCTCGCCCCGGCGGCAAAGGGGGCAGGCGCGCCGACGCCCAGAAAGCTCTGGTTACGCATGGCGATCCGCTGTGGCGCCGCCGGGCCGGTGGCAAAGCCGGGCTGTACCTCTATCGCGAAGCGGCGGATCAGCCAAGGCGTATCCCGATCGATCGTAACGACAGGCCGTTGCGGCAGCATCGCGAAGGGCAGCGAGGCGAAAGCGCCGGTGGGCACGATCCGCAACGCCTTTGCCTTGCCCAGCCGGGCGAGGATGGTGGGCGTGAAGATCTGGGCATAGAGATCATGCGCAGCGGTCCGGTCGAACCCGCCGGGTGTCATCGTGCCGCGCAGCCGGTCGACCAGCGCGACCATGGCGGCGCGGCCCAACCCCGTGCGCTCCACGGTCGCGCCGTCGGCATCGACCGCCAGCAGATACACCCCGTCAAAGGCGGGCATCACCGCCAGCAAGGCTTCGTCCTGCGCCAATCCCGCGCGCAATGTCGCAAGGTCGGGCCGGATGCCGCCGCGCGCTTCGATCCAGCGGGGATAGTCGCGGGCGATGGCGGCCCGTTCGGCCTCGGCAATGGCCTCCACGGCGGAACGGGCGGCGCGCGCGGCGTCGACATCCTTGTCGGTTGCCAGCGCCTTGAGCAACGCGCTGTCCGCCTTGGCCAGCGCCTTCAGCTTGTCCTGCAAGGTGCGGACCCGCGCGGCGAGCGCTGGATCGGCCACCAGCCGCTCTGCCACCAGCCTGTTGGCCTGGGCAATGCGCGATCCGGCCAGAATCGCCATGGCGTCCAGCGCCAGCGCCGGGTCGTTCGCCTGCACCGCGATCTTGAGGATAGTGTCGAGCGCGGCGCGCTGTTCCTCATTCAGATCACCATCATCGTCGAGCGACTGGCTTTCGCGCAGCAGCCCGGCCATTTGCCGCGCCGCCGCGACAGCGCCGTCGCCCTGTGCCCAGGCGGCCATCATGGCGGCATTGGCCAGCGCGAAGGCAGGCGCATCATCGATCTGCCGGGTTTCACGCAGATAATCGGCGGCGGCGGCCCGCGCGGCGTCCTGCTGGCTGGTGGCGATCAGCGCGGGGACGAGCAGCGGATAGACACGCTGCCCCATGTCCCGATCGCTGGCGGTTGGGGTGCGGACGCGGTCCATCGCCGTGCGCGTACGCTCGATCACCTCCTTCGGCCGTCCCGACGCGGCACTGGCAACGGCGGCAAAGGCCAGCGCGCGCGCGCCTTGCGGGCTATTGTCGCCCTCGATCGCCCGAAAGCCGCGCTCCGCCTCCAGAAACAGTGGCTCGGCATCACTATAGCGTTCCATCGGCAACAGCACGCCAGCCATGTTATAGAGGCCGAAATGATAGAAGAGGCTCTTCGTCCCCACCGTCTCGCGCTTGATGGCGATGGAGCGCTCCATATAATCCAGGCTCTCCGCGCGTCGCCCCGTGCGCGCCAGCAGCAGTCCCAGCATTTCCAGCGACCGATGATAGCTGGGATGTTTGCGATCGACATGGTCGGTCGCGATATTGACCGCCAGCCGCGCATATTGTTCCGCCTCAACCAGCCGCGCCGCGCGATAGAGCATCTGCGCATAGGTGTAGGTCGCGGCCACCGTATCGGGATGATTGGGGCCAAGGCTGGTCGTGCGCGCGTCCAGGCTGGCGCGCTGGGCGTCGACGGCTTCGCCATAACGCCCCAGTCGCGATAGCGCCTGCGCGTGGGAAAAGGCGATGTTGGACTTGAGCATATAGTCCGCTTCGGAAAGCGCCTTTGGCCCGACGCGCGCGAAATAGCCGTCGGCATAGGCGCTGGCCTGCGCCAGCGTCTCTGCCCCGGCGGTGACGTCGCCGATGATCGACTGGACATAGCCCTTGACCGACATGCCTTCCAGCCAGGGGATGGGATAGGCGTCGCGGAACGGCGCGATCAGCGCCAGCCCCTTGTCCACATGGGCGAGGGCGGAGGGATTCTTGCCCTCGATCTGGTCCATGGACCCCAGCTTGATCAGGCCGACGCCCGCCAGCGGATGAGGGTGGTTGCCCACGCGCACCTTCATCGCCTTGTCGTGCAACGCGGCCCAGGCGTCGCGCGTCTTTTGCGACATCGACTGGGCGAAATCGTCATTTTCGAACAGGGTCGTCGCTTTTTCATCGAGCGCGCGCAATTGGGCGTGGCGCGGATCGTCGACGCGAAAGCCCGGCACGGTCTGGGCAACGCCCGGCAGCACCGGCATCGTCGCCAGCGCCAGCATCACGGCTATCCTGCCTGCCAAAAGCCCCATCGCCTGTCCCCTGACTCTGCCCCTACGGCATCCTTTGCGGGCGCGGGGGCTTTGGCGTCAAGTTACAAGCGTTCGGGCCGGACGATCATGCCAGGGTCAGGCGCCAGTCCCAGCGCAGCGGATCGCCATCCATGACATCGACCCCGCGCGCGATCAGGGCGTCGCGTATCTCGTCCGACAGGGCGAAATCCTTGTCGGCGCGCGCGGCGGCACGGCGTTCCAGTTCCGCCTCAATCTCTTCCGGCGCGATCTGCGCATCCTTGGGCTGGAGGCGCAGGTCCGCGCGGGTCAGGGTCATGAGGTTAAGACCCAGCGCCGCGTCGAAGGCCGCGATCAGGCAGAGTTTCTCATCCACCGGCACTTTCTTGAGCGCAATAGCCTCTTCCAGCAAAGGCAGCGCGCGCGGCGTCATCAGGTCATCGCTGATCGCCGCGTCAAACTGCTCCAGCAGGGGCGCGAGTTTGGGGTGCATGTTGGCGCGCAGATAGTCGAGCCGGGGCGATTGCCACGTCACCCCTTCGGCGCGGGCTTTCAGACCCTCGACGCCCATGACCAGCCTCTTCAGACGGGTGAGTGCCGCGCCGACACCCTCTGCGCTGAATTCCAGTTCGCTGCGATAATGCGCGCCCAGGCACAGCAACCGATAGGCCAGCGGATGCACGCCTGCGTCGATCAGCGAAAAGAGCGTGGTGAAACCGCCCTTCGACTTGCTCATCTTGCCGCTGCGATCGACCAGGAAATTATTGTGCATCCACCAGCGCGCGCCGGTGAAGCCCGCTTCCGCCGCGCCGACATCCGGGCCGCAGCAGGCGTGGAAGGCCTGATTCTGGGCAATTTCATTGGGATGATGGATTTCGCGATGGTCGATGCCGCCGGTATGGATGTCGAACGGATGGCCAAGGCGCGCCTGGCTCATCACCGAACATTCCAGATGCCAACCCGGCGCGCCCTTGCCCCACGGACTGTCCCATTCCATCTGCCGCTGTTCGCCGGACGGCGACTTGCGCCAGATCGCAAAGTCGGACGGGTTGCGCTTGCCCGCGACCGGATCGATCCGGGCATGGGCGGCATCGTCCCGCCCGCCAGCCAGCGCGCCATAATCAGGCACGGTCGCGCTGTCGAAATAGAGGCCGCTGTCCAGTTCATAGCAATGTGCTGGCGCGATCCGCTCGGCAAATGCGATCATCTGCGGCACATAGTCGGTCGCGACCGTCCATTCGCTGGGCGCGATGATGTTGAGGTCGGCGATATTCTGCTTGAAAGCCTGCGTATAGTGGGCGGCAATGTCCCAGATGCTCTTGGCGCTGGCGCGGGCCGCCGCCTCCATCTTGTCATCGCCCGCATCCGCGTCGCTGGTCAGATGGCCGACATCGGTGATGTTGATGATGTGGGTGACCGACAGCCCCTTCCACAGCAGCGTCCGCCGCAAAGTGTCGGTAAAGACATAGGCGCGCAAATTGCCCAGATGCGCATAATTATAGACGGTCGGTCCGCAGCTATAGACGCGCGCATGATTGTCCTCGATCGGCGCGAACGGCTCGATCGTGCGGGTCAGGCTGTTGAACAGGCGCAAGGGCGCTGCGATATGCTGGTCGTCGGACATGGCGCAGAGCGATGACGCGAAGCGGCGCATGGGTCAATAAGAAGAAATCCTCGCCGCGCGGGGGAAGAACCGAGAATTTGTAATAAAATGTTGCGCCGGCCTCTGGCTCTTGTACCGGCGCGTTCCTCCGCCAATATGGTTGGTGCGGGCCGGGCCCCTCTGACGCGCTGGACTTCTCCCCCCTGGTCCAGCCGTGATGTCGGACCGCATCGGGTGCGCCCGGTGCAGGTTTTGCGGCAATTCCCCCCTCATATGCCGCAGGAGACCGCACCGGGCCACTCGAACCATATCTTGATGGATGGAGTGACCTTACGTGAATAATCCCGTTCGTATGCCGGGCTATGGTGCGAGCCGCACGGCGCAGACCGACGCCGGGCTGCGCGCGCATATGCTGGGCGTTTTCCGCAATATGGGCCTGGGTCTGGTGATCACCGGGCTGGTCGCGGCGTTCATCGGCAATACGCCGGTGCTGGCCGCTGCCATCTTCGGTACGCCGCTCAAATGGGTGGCGATCTTCGCGCCGCTGGCCTTTGTGTTTTTCTTCAGCTTCCGCATCGAAAAGATGACGACCGCAGGCGCACGCATGGCCTTCTGGGCCTTTTCCGCCGTGATGGGCGTGTCGCTGGCCAGCGTTTTTCTGGTGTTTACCGGCGGCAGCATCGCGCAGGCCTTTTTCTCGGCCGCCGTCATGTTCCTGGCCATGTCGCTGTGGGGATATACCACGCAGCGTGACCTGACGAAGATGGGCAGCTTTTTGATCATGGGCCTCATTGGCATCATCGTCGCCAGCCTGATCAATCTTTTCATCGGATCGTCGGCGATGGCGATGGTTATCTCGATCCTGGGCGTGGTGATCTTCACGGGCCTGACCGCCTGGGATACGCAGCGGATCAAGTCGGAATATTTCGCCTATGCCGGCCATGAAATCGCGGCGAAGATGCAGGTCATGGGCGCGCTGTCGCTGTACCTGAACTTCGTCAACCTGTTCCAGATGCTCCTCAGCCTCACCGGCGAGCGGGAGTAAGCGGATGCGGGACCAAGCGGCCGTATCGGCCATGCTCTGCCCGGTCTGTCACGTCGGATTGGCGATGACGGATCGGCAGGGGGTCGAAATCGACTATTGCCCGCAATGCCGGGGCGTGTGGCTGGACCGGGGTGAACTGGACAAGATTATCGACCGGGCCATGTCCGACACGGCTGCGTCGGCCCGGCCAGCGCCCTTCGCGCAACCCAGCTACCGCCCGGACCGCGATTATCGCGACGACGGGCGGGGCTACCCGAAAAAGCGCAAGAAGAGCTTTCTGGAAGAGCTGTTCGATTGATGGAAAGGCCGGTCCTGCTGGGCCGGCCTTTTTCTAGTTCTTCCACCGTCATGCCAGCGAACGCTGGCATCCCACTTCTTTTCGCTGCCCGTCAGTCCAGATGCAACGTATCGAACAAATCGACCCATTTGGGATTGATGCTCTCGATCAATTCGACTTTCCACTCTCTCTTCCAAGCCTTCATCGCTTTTTCCCGTGCGATTGCGTCCATGATTGTCTCGTGCCGCTCAGCATAGACCAGCCGGTCGAGCCGATAGCGTCTGCAGAAATCCGACCCGATGCCTTCGCGGTGCTGCATAGCACGGTGCGGCAGGCTGGAGGTAACGCCGACATACAGCACGCCGTATGCACGGTTTGTCATGACGTATACCCAGCCGCCCCTCATGGAAGTCAAGTTGCTTCAAAAGGCAGGGAGATGCCAGCCTGCGCTGGCATGACGGACAAAATCATGATCGTCATGCCAATGAAGGCTGGAATGTCACTTACTCTTTGAAACCCGACCTCAATGCGCGGCGCCCCAACTTGGCCCCGTGCCGATTTCCACGCCCAACGGCACGCTCAGTTTTACGATCGGCTCGGCGGCGCTTTCCATGACGCGGCGGATCACCGCGCTGGCGGCGTCCACATCGTCCTCCGGCAGTTCGAACACCAGTTCGTCATGCACTTGCAGCAGCATCCTGACGCCCGGCAGCCCCGCTGCCTCCAGCGCCGGTTCCATGCGCGCCATCGCCCGTTTGATGATGTCGGCGCTGGTCCCCTGGATCGGTGCGTTGATCGCGGCGCGTTCGGCGCCCTGCCGTTCGTGCTGGATCGATGCGCGGATGCGCGGGAACCAGGTTTTTCGCCCGAATAAAGTCTCGGTATAGCCGCGCTCCCGCGCCTTCTCGATCGTTTCGTTGATATAGATGCTGATGCCGGGGAAGCGCTCATAATATTTGGCGATCATCTCCTGCGCCTCGTCCGCGCTGATCTCCAGCCGTCCGGCCAGTCCCCAGCGGGAAATGCCGTAGAGGATCGCGAAGTTGATCGTCTTAGCCCGCCCGCGCGTGTCGCGGTTGACCTCGCCAAACAGCTCCTTGGCGGTCGCCGCGTGAATATCCTCGCCCGCCGCGAACGCCTCTTTCAGCGCAGGCACGTCGGCCATATGCGCGGCCAGCCGCAATTCGATCTGGCTATAGTCCGCCGCCAATATGACATTGCTTGGTTCCGCGACAAAGGCGTGGCGGATCTGCCGCCCGACTTCGGTGCGGATCGGGATATTTTGCAGGTTGGGATCGGTCGAGGAAAGCCGTCCGGTCTGCGCCCCGGTCAGCGAGTAACTGGTGTGGACCCGGCCTGTATCCTTGTTGATCTGGGCTTGCAGCGCGTCGGTATAGGTGGATTTCAGTTTGGAAAGCTGACGCCATTCCAATATTTTGCTGGCGATCGGCGCGCCTTGCGCGGCCAGTTGCTCAAGGATGGTGACGTCGGTGGAATAGGCACCCGACTTGCCCTTCTTGCCGCCCTTATAGCCCATCTTGTCGAACAGGATCGCGCCCAGTTGCTGGGTCGATCCGATCGCGAAGGGTTGCCCGGCCAGTTCGTGAATCTCCGTCTCCAGCGCGGCGATGCCAGCGGTAAATTCGCCCGACAGCCGCGCCAGATGCTCGCGGTCCACCTTGATCCCGCGATGCTCCATCCGCGCGATCACCGGCACCAGCGGACGGTCGACCAGTTCATAGACGCGGTTTGCGCCTTCATTGGCTACCCGCGTCTTGAACAGCTTCCACAGGCGCAGCGTCACGTCCGCATCCTCGGCGGCATAGGCGGTCGCCTTGTCCAGCGGCACTTCTGCAAAGCTGATCTGGCTCTTGCCGGTGCCGACCACCTCCTTGAAGCTGATACACTCATGATTGAGGTGCGTGCGTGCTGCCTCATCCATGCCGTGGCCCGACAGGCTTTGACCGGCATCCAGGTCGAAGCTCATGACGATCGTGTCGTCGAACGGCGTGACGGCGATGTCGTGCCGCCGCAGCACGGTCATGTCATATTTCAGATTTTGCCCCACTTTCAGGACTGCATCATCCTCCAGCAGCGGTTTGAGCTTCGCCAGCACGGTCGCCAGCGGCAATTGCTCCGGCTTTTCGGCAAACATGTCGCGCCCCCCATGGCCGATCGGGATATAGCAGGCCTTGTTGGGGCCGGTCGCCAGGCTCACGCCAACCAACTGGCAGGACACGCAATCGAGCATGTCGGTTTCGGTATCGACCGCGACGATCCCTTCCGCCGTCGCCTGTGCGATCCAGCGGTCGAGCGCTTCTTCGCTGACGACGGTTTCATACAGGCTGCGGTCGATCGCCGTTTCCTGCGGCGCGACCGGGGTGGCGACGGGTTCCGGCACGCCGGAGGCAACCGCGGCCACCGCGACGGCGGCGGCTGCGGCGCCCAGCCGGTTGAGCAGCGTCTTGAAGCCGTGATGCGTCAGGAAATCCTGCAACGGCTCCTTGGGAATACCCTTGAGCGCCAGATCCTCCAACGGTTCGGGCAGATCCATACTGTCGTGCAGCGCCACCAGCCGCCGCGACAGGCGCGCCATGTCGGCATGGGCGATCAGATTTTCCTGCATTTTGGACTTCTTCATCGCCGGCGCTGCCTCCAGCGCCGCTTCCAGCCCGCCATATTCGACGATCAGCTTGGCCGCCGTCTTGGGGCCGATGCCCGGCACACCCGGCACATTGTCCACGCTGTCGCCCATCAGCGCGAGCACGTCGCCAAGTTGCTCTGGCTGTACGCCGAATTTGCCGACGACATAATCGGCCCCGCGCCGTTCATTCTTCATCGTATCATACATGTCGACGCCCGGCTGGATCAGCTGCATCAGATCCTTGTCCGAACTCACGATGGTGACATGCCATCCCGCCGCAATCGCCGCCCTGGTATAGCTGGCGATCAGGTCGTCCGCTTCATATCCCGCCTCCTCGATACAGGGGAGGGAGAAGGCGCGGGTCGCGTCCCGAATCATCGGGAATTGCGGGACCAGATCTTCGGGCGCGGGCGGGCGGTTCGCCTTATACTGGTCGTACATATCGTTGCGGAAGGTGTGCGACCCCTTGTCCAAGATCACCGCCATATGCGTTGGTCCTTCCGCCTTGCCCAGTTCCTCCGCCAGTTTCCACAGCATCGTCGTATAGCCATAGACAGCGCCGACCGGCTGGCCATGCTGGTTGGTGAGCGGCGGGAGCTGGTGATAGGCGCGAAAAATATAGCCGCTGCCATCGACGAGATAGAGGTGATTCTGGGTCATGGGGAAGGGGGATAGCGGGTTACGCATCCTCCCTCCAGTCGTCAGGTCGACAGAAAGCTCGGCGACCGGACCCGATCGATCGAACCGCGCGTCACCGGCGCGCGCCCTTATCTCATTTCGGCTCGTGGTTCGCCGCGACGGCCTTTGCCACAGCCTGCATCAGCGCCCAGCGTTCCGGGATGGAGACGGTGGTGCTGCCGATCATCACGGCGACCGCGTAGCTGGTGCCATCAGGCGCAGTCATGATGCCGACATCATTATATCCGGTGGAGCGTGGCGGCAGATCCTGGCCGGTTCCGGTCTTGTGCAGATAGGACCAGCCCGGCGGCACCCCGCCCTTGATCCGCTGCGGCCCGGTCTTGGCTTCCGACATGATCGACAGCAGCAGGCGGGAGGATGCGGACGATAGCATATCGCCCTGTTTCAGCCTTGCCAGCGCCTGGACGATCGCGGCGGGCGCCGCCCCATCGGGCGGGCTGGCGAGGTAATTGTCCAGCGCCTTCACCCGCGCCGCCATCGGTACCCGCGCGCGGGCAGTGTAGAAGTTGCGGCCGATCGCATAATCCTGCCGCCAGTCGAGCCCCGCCGTCGCCGATTGCAGCAGCCTTTCGCCCGGACCAAAGCGGATGTCCTTGATCATCCGCCGCGCCAGAAAGCCGCGCACCGCATCCGGCCCGCCGACCGCGCGCAGCAGCGTGTCGTTGGCGGTGTTGTCGCTTTGCGTCATGGCCCGGCGCATCAGGTCGGAATAGCTGGTGGTCCAGCCTTTGGTCCCGACCATCGCGGCGGTCGGCTGGTGAAACAGGGTCAGGTCGTTGCGGGTGATGGTCGTTGTGTCCGCCAGGCGCAGCTTGCCCCGGTCGACAGCGTCCAGGAACGTCATCGCGACCCAAAGTTTGGACACGCTCTGTTGCGGAAACAGCGCATTGCCATTCCATGCCACGGTCCAGTCCGCGCCGATCCTGCGAACGGCGATGCCCACCTTGCCCCGGAAACTTTGCCCCAGATTGCGCACGACGCTGACCAGCGCGGGGGAGGGCGTTTCGGTCTGGTCGATGTCCCTGTAGGGCAGCGGCGGGTTGGCGACCTTGCGGATCGGCCAGGTGTTGGTCGTGGGCTGCACGCCCTTGGGCGCGGCGGCGGCAGCCTGCGCCGGGCGCGGTTCGGGGGCGCTTACGCAAGCGAACAGCGCCGCCATCAACAGGACCAGGCGCGCAGAACCGCCCCGGCTATCATTCGATCTCATTCCATTCCCCGCACTCTGCAAGTGCCATTTAGGGTCAGCCGCCAGGTTGGCGGGCAAGGCCGATGCGACGAATGATTCCACAAATGCGATGTAAGGAGGCTTAACGGGGAACCGGTACGAAACCGCTTCCGCTCAGTTGCGGTTAAGCGGCGCAGCGGCAATAGGGCGGCATGATGGACAATGGCATGGACAGGCGGGCGCTGCTCGGCGGGATGCTCGCGGCGAGCGGCCTGATGTGGGGCGGTACGGCGCAAGCTGCGCCCTTTACCTCGCGCCGGATCGCGGTGACGGTACGGGGGCGGGGCGGGACGTGCTGCTGATCCCCGGCCTTGCCAGTGGTCCGGGCATCTGGAACGGGGTGCTGGGCGCGATGCCGGGCTATCGCTTCCATCTGGTTCAGGTGCGCGGCTTTGCAGGGTTGGCGGCGGATGCCAATGCCAGCGGCCCGCTGGTTCAGCCGCTGGCCGACGAAATTGCCCGCTACATCACGGTCTCTGGCCTGAAGCGCCCGGCGATCGTGGGTCATTCGATGGGCGGCACGCTGGCGATGATGGTGGGGCTGAAGGGCGTGGCTGGCCGGGCAATGGTGGTCGACATGCTGCCAGCCGGGGCGGCGATGGTCGGCGGCACTGCCAGCGGCCTTGGCTTTCTGGCGGACCAGCTTGGCGGCTACCTGACCGGGACAGTCGCGGGGCGACGCTATCTGGCGCAGATTGTGGGCCACGCGCCCGGCGCCAGAGGCAGCGATCCCGAAGTCATCGCCAACGCCTTGCGCGATCTGGCGAATATCGATCTTGGCCCGCAACTCGCGCGCCTCTCTATCCCGCTTGAGATAGTCTATGCGGTCGGCGCGGACCGGGAGCAGGCAGCGGTCATCACCAGCCGGTTCCGCAGCGCCTATGCCCCCAAGAAAGATGCCGTGCTGCGCGCCATTGGCCCCAGCGGTCATATGGTGATGGCGGATCAGCCTGCACGCTTTCAGGCGGCACTCGGTGCTTTCCTCAAGGATATTTGATAGGCGTCAAAGCGTGGTGCGAGCGACAGGGCTAGGGCGGAAATCGGATGCGCTTCCAGCGTCTCCCTCCTCCACCTTGAGGCGCGGCGCCGACCCGGCGACCGCGCCATTTTTTTTACGGCGTCAGCACCGTGTCGACCGCCTTTTCCAGCATGTCGGGATAATCGAGGGTATAATGCAATCCCCGGCTTTCCTTGCGATGAAGTGCGGAGCGCACGACCAGCCGGGCGACTTCCAGCAGATTGCGTAATTCGATCAGGTCCGGGGTGACGCGGAAATTGCCGTAATAATCATCGACCTCCTGCGCCAGCAGGGCGACGCGGTGCTGGGCGCGTTCCAGCCGCTTGGTGGTGCGGACGATGCCGACATAATCCCACATGAAACGACGTATCTCTTTCCAGTTATGCTGGACGATGACTTCTTCGTCACTGTTGGTCACGCGGCTTTCGTCCCATGGCCGGATGGGCGGGGGGCGGGCAATTCGTCCCAGTGATGGCGGATATGTTTGGCGGCGGCTTCGCCGAACACGAAACATTCGAGCAGCGAGTTGGACGCGAGGCGATTGGCGCCATGGAGGCCGCTTTCGGTCACTTCGCCGGCGGCATAGAGACCCGGCAGGTCGGTGCGGCCATCCAGGTCGATCACCACGCCGCCGCAGGTATAATGTTGCGCGGGGACGACCGGAATCGGCTCCTTGGTAATGTCGATGTCCAGGTCCAGCAGCCGGGCATAGATGGTCGGGAAATGCTGCCGCACAAACTCCGGCGGCTTGTGGCTGATGTCGAGATGGACATAATCGAGGCCCAGCCGCTTGATTTCATGGTCAATGGCGCGGGCCACCACGTCACGCGGGGCCAGTTCCTCGCGCGGGTCGAATCGCGGCATGAAGCGCTCGCCGCCGCCGGGTACGCCGGGCGGCAGTTTCAGATGCCCGCCTTCGCCGCGCACCGCTTCGGTGATCAGGAAATTCTTGACCTCCAGATTATAGAGGCAGGTCGGGTGGAACTGGTTCATTTCCATGTTCGACACGCGGCAACCCGCACGCCAGGCCATGGCGATGCCGTCGCCGGTTGCGCCGCGCGGGGCAGTGGAGAAAAGATAAGTGCGGCCCGCGCCCCCGGTGCACAGGATCGTCGCCTTGCCCAGCAGCGCATCGACATGCTTGGTCTTCTTGTTGAAGGCATAGACGCCCCAGACATGGCCATCGCCCGAATAGCGCTCGCCATGCCGGGAGGTGATGAGGTCGATCGCGATCAGATCGTCGATCAGGGTGATGTTGGGATTGGCGCGGGCGGCCTTCAGCAGGGCGACCTGCACCGCATGGCCGGTGGCATCATCGACATGGACGATGCGGCGATGGCTGTGCCCGCCCTCGCGTGTCAGGTGCCAGCGATCGCCGAAATCCTCACCTGCGTTGAACGGAACGCCGAGTTTGGCAAGGCGCTCGATCGCGGCAGGCGCTTCGGACACGACGAACTCGACCGTGGCGCGATCATTGAGGCCAGCGCCCGCGACCATCGTATCTTCGACATGCGCCTCGAAACTGTCACCGGCGTCGAGTACGGCGGCAATGCCGCCCTGCGCCCAGTTGGTCGACCCGCCGTCCAGCGCGCCCTTGGCCAGCACCAGCACCTTGCGATCCTGCGCGAGGTTGATGGCGGCCGTCAGCCCCGCAGCGCCGGAGCCGATGATGATGACGTCGTGGGTGGTTGTGGGCATTATATGGTCTTGCTGCTTCTTATTTACTCCCCTCCCGCAGGCGGGAGGGGGTGGGGGTGGGCCTGCGCAAGGGTCGTTTTGATATGCGACACCACGCCTTCGAGGTTTGTCATCACATCGCGATTAGAAATGCGCAAGATTTGGAAACCGAGGGAATGGCAATAAGCATCACGCCGAATGTCATGATTGACGCTTTGATCGTGACTGGTGCCGTCAAGTTCGATGACGAATTTCAATTCTCGACAGAGAAAATCAGCGAAATAAGGCCCGATCGGCATTTGGCGACTGAATTTGTGGCCAAGTTTTCGTCCTTTCAAGCATTGCCAAAGCAATTGCTCCGGGGTGGTGGCGCTATGGCGCAATGCCTTGGCGCGAAGGGTGGCGCGGTGCTTGAAAGGTCGTGTTTGCCCACCCCCTAGCCCCCTCCCGCTTGCGGGAGGGGGACAAGATGGGCTTCGTCGTTCACGCCGCCGCCGTCAGATTGAGGAACACATCCTCCAGATCCGGGTCGCGCGTCACGACGTCGACAATCGCCAGGCCGCTGGCCTGCACGGCGCTGAGCACCTGGCCCGCATTGGCGCGGTCCTTGAGGTAGGTGATGGTCAGCGTGCGGTCGCCCGATCGTTCGACCTTCTCGAAACAGGGAGCGTCGGGCGGGGTTGTAATGTCGCGGTCCACGGTCACCTGCACCACCTTTTCCTGCGCCATGTCGACCAGTTCACGGGTCGGCTTGTCGGCGATCAGGCGGCCATGGTTGATGATGCCGATGCGGTCGCACAGCTCCTCGGCCTCTTCCAGATAATGGGTCGTCAAGACGATGGTGACGCCCAGCGCATTGAGTTCGCGCACATAGGCCCAGAGTTGCTGGCGCAATTGCACGTCGACGCCCGCGGTCGGCTCATCGAGCACCAGGATCGGGGGGGAATGGACCATCGCCTTGGCCACCAGCAGGCGACGCTTCATGCCGCCCGACAATGTGCGGGCATAGGCGTGCGCCTTGTCCTCCAGATGAACGGCACGCAGCAATTCCATCGATCGGCGCTGACCCTTGGGCACGCCATAATAGCCGGCCTGATTTTCCAGCGTCTCGAAGGGCGTGAAGAAGGGGTCGAACACGATTTCCTGCGGCACGATGCCGATGGAGTTTTTCGCGTTGCGCGGATTGACGTCCGTGTCGAAGCCCCAGATGCGCGCGGTGCCCGACGTCTTGTTGACCATGCCCGCCAGGATATTGATCGTCGTCGATTTGCCCGCGCCATTGGGGCCGAGCAGACCGTAAATCTGGCCGCGCGGGATCGACAGGTTCATGCCGTCGAGCGCGCGCTTGCCGCCCTTGTAGATTTTGGTGAGATTGCGGATCTCGATGGCGGCCTCTGGGGCGGATGCGGGCGTGTCGGTCATGGCTCCACTCTATGGTGATCCGGCCGGGCAAAGGGAAGGGGTCAGAATTCGTCCGCAATGTCCATGAGGCCAAGCAACTTGCGCGGGGCGACCTGACGCCAGCTTTCGCGCAGCCGTTGCGCCACATGGTCCCAGTCCGTGTCGCCCAGGTCCAGCCGGATGCCGACCCATTCATTGCCGAAATAGGCGGGGCGGTAATAGCGGGCCGGATCGGCTTCGATCAGGCTGGCCTGTTCTTCGGGCGCGGTGGTTTTGACCAGCAGGGCAATGATGCCGTCGCCATGATGGTCGCGGGTGAAATAGGCGAATTTCTTGCCCTTGACGATGCCGAAGCAGGGCATGCCGTGCGAAACAATCTCGTCCGCCTGCGGCAGGGCCAGCGCGCTTTCACGGACCTTGTTGAGCAGCCAGTCGGGCTGGCGCTCGCGGGTGACGAAATCGGCCAGCGTGCGGGAATAGAGCTGATGTTCGGCGATGAGGATGCGGGCGGCCAGGCTGTCGGCGGTGTCGCCGGGCAGGATCGCCACGGCGGTCTGGCCCAGCACCGGGCCATCGTCCAGTTCGGCGGTGACGATATGGACCGAGCAACCGGCATGGCTGTCGCCCGCGTCGATGGCGCGCTGGTGGGTGTCCAGCCCCTTATATTTGGGCAGCAGGCTGGGGTGGATGTTGAGCATCCGGCCTTCCCAACCCGACACGAATTCGGGCGACAACAGGCGCATATAGCCTGCCAGCGCAACATATTGCGCGCCCGCCGCGCGCAGCTTTGCGTCGATGATCCGGTCGAATTCGGCGCGCTTATGGCCTTTATGGCTCTGGCCGAAGGTGGGGATGCCCTCCGCAGCGGCCAGCGTCAGGCCAGCGGCATCGGGATCGTTGGCGGCGACCAGTACGATCTCATAGGGGCAGCTTTCCGCCTTGGCCGCATAGAGCAGCGCCGCCATGTTGGACCCGCGACCGGAGATCAGGACGCCGACTTTTGCCTTTTGCATAACAACATCCGTTCGGTTCGAGCGAAGTCGAGAACCCTGGCGCGACCGTTTCTCGACTTCGCTCGAAACGAACGGAGGGGATGATTTTAGCCTAGATGCGTGGCGCGCCAGTCGGCCTTGCCGCTCCATGTCTCGACCGAGCCGCGGACGGTGCAGCCCTTCTCGCCCGCCTGCACTTCGCCGATGCGATGGACGGTCTCGCCCGCGGCTTCGAGCGCGGTGGTGACGCCTGCGACATGGCCTTCTTCGACGCTCAGCACCATGCCGATGCCGCAGTTGAAGGTCCGCGCCATTTCGCCCGGTTCGATATGACCCTGCGCCTGGAGGAAGGCCATCAGGCGCGGCTGGTCCCATGCGTCGGCATCGACCATCGCATGGCAGCCGTCGGGCAGGACGCGCGGGATATTTTCCAGCAGTCCGCCGCCGGTGATGTGGGCCAGCGCATTGATCATCCCGGCGCGGACCAGGGGCAGCAGGCTTTTCACATAGATTTTGGTGGGCGCCATCAGCGCGTCGATCAGCAAAATATCCTGATCGAAAATGGCGGGGCGGTCGAGCTTCCAGCCCTTGTCGGCGGCAAGGCGGCGGACCAGCGAGAAACCGTTGGAATGGACGCCGGAGGATGCCAGGCCCAACAGCACGTCGCCGACCTTGACCCGATTGCCGGTCAGCGCCTTCTGCCGTTCGACCGCGCCGACGCAGAAGCCCGCCAGATCATAGTCGCCCGGCCCGTACATGCCGGGCATTTCGGCGGTTTCGCCGCCAATCAGCGCGCAACCGGCGATCCGGCACCCCTCGGCTATCCCGGCGATGACACGTTCGGCGACGCCGCTCTCCAGCTTGCCGGTGGCATAATAGTCGAGGAAGAAAAGCGGCTCGGCCCCCTGGACGATCAGGTCGTTGGCGCACATGGCGACCAGGTCGATGCCCACGCCATCATGGCGATTATGGTCGATCGCAAGCTTCAATTTGGTGCCGACGCCGTCATTGGCCGCGACCAGCAGCGGATCGTCATAACCTGCGGCCTTCAGGTCGAAAAAGCCGCCAAATCCGCCAAGTTCGGCGTCTGCGCCAGGGCGGCGGGTCGCCTTGGCCAGCGGCGCGATGGCGCGGACGAGGGCGTTGCCCGCGGCGATGTCGACGCCAGCCTTGGCGTAGCTGTAGGATTCGTTCTCACTCATGGGGAGCGCCCTAGAGCAAAGGCGGGCAAAACGGAACCTTCGATCTTGGCGGCATCATTGCACATCCGTTCGCCCTGAGCGACGTCGAAGCGTTCCACCGAGCGTAGTGAGGTGCTTCACTGCGTTCAGCAGAGGGCTTCGACTTCGCTCAGCCCGAACGGTAGGGGTGAGGGGTCTTGAAGGTTGGCGCTTGGCATCCTGGGCAAATCCCGCCAAAAGGCGCTCGTGAGCCTGAGCCAGACCCTTAACCGCCTGCCGTTCCAGCCCGGCGCGCTGCTGCGCGCCGTGTCGCGCCCGGTCCAGATCCTCCTCGCCATCGCCATCGGCCTGATTGCCGCAGCGCTGTTTGCGCAGATGGAGGGGGAGCGGGGCGTCCCGCCGATCGCCAGTGGCGGCGATTTCGAGGTGCGCGGGGTCAAGGTCGATGTCGTGGCCAAGGATGCCGACAGCGCCCGCTATGCCGGGTGGCGGATGGCGCAGCGGCAGGCGTGGCGGATGCTGTGGACGCGCACCCATGGCGGCGGCGGCGCGCCGGCCCTGTCCGATTCGCAGATCGAGGCGATGGTTTCGGGCATAGAGATTGATTTCGAGCAGGCCGGACCGACCCGTTATGTCGCGACATTGGGCATATTGTTCGACCGGGCGCGTACCGGGCAATTGCTGGGCGTGTCGGGCAATGTCATGCGGTCGCCGCCGCTGCTGGTGATACCGGTTCTGTGGGATGGCGGATCTGCGGTGTCCTATGAACGGACCAACGAATGGCAGAAGGCCTGGGCGCGGTATCGCACCGGCGACAGCGCGATCGACTATGTGCGCGTGGCCGGGTCGGTCGCGGACCCGATATTGCTGACGGCCGGACAGACCGGGCGGCGCGGACGCCTGTGGTGGCGGGTGCTGCTCGACCAATATGGCGCGGCCGACGTGGTGATCCCGATCGCGCGGCTGGACCGCGCCTATCCCGGCGGCCCGGTGACCGGCACCTTCACCGCGCGCTATGGCCCGGACAACAGCCTGATCGGCAGCGTGACGCTGCGCGCGTCCAATGCCAGCGGCGTCGCGCAGATGCTGGACGAGGGCGCGCGGCGGATCGACGAAATGTATATCCGCGCGCTTAATGATGGCCGCCTGCGGCCCGACCCGTCGCTGATCATCGAGGAGCCGGTCGATCCTGACGCGCTGGCGATCGAGAATGCGACGGATACGGTGATCGAGACGGACGATCTGCCGACGGCGGCCAGCACGAGCGGCACCAGCAGTTTCGCGATCCAGTTCGACACGCCCGATGTCGGGTCGATCAGCGCGGGCGAATCGGCGGTGCGGGCGATCCCCGGCGTGCGGTCGGCATCGACCAGCAGCCTGGCGCTGGGCGGCACGTCGGTCATGCAGGTCAGCTTTGACGGCACGGTGGATATGCTGCGCAACGGGTTGCAGGCGCGCGGCTACACCGTCAGCGTATCAGGCACCACCCTGCGCATCGTGCGCAGGCAGGCGCCGCAGCCGACGCCTCCATCACAGCAATGAGCCAGATCAGCCTGCCTTTCGACTGGCAAGGCGCGGCCAGCGGCGGAGATTTTCTGGTCAGCGACGCCAATGCCCAGGCGGTCGCCCATCTGGAACGCTGGCGCGACTGGCCGCTGTCGGTGAGCGTGCTGACCGGGCCGCCCCTGTCGGGCCGATCGACGCTGGCGCGCCATTTCGCGCAGATGAGCGGTGGCAGCGTGATCGACGACGCGCAGGGAAAGGACGAACATGCGCTGTTCCATGCCTGGAACGAGGCGCAGACGAGCCGCCAGCCATTGCTGATGATCGGCCATGCGCCCCCCGCCAGCTGGACCGTGGCGCTGCCCGACCTGCGATCGCGGCTGGCCGCTGCGCCCCATGTCGCGATCGCCGAACCGGACGAGGCGCTGGCGCGCGCGCTGATCGAGCGCCAGTTGGGCGCGGCGGGGGCACGCTTCGCCGCCGACCTGCCCGACTGGCTGTTGCGCCGGATCGAGCGCAGCTATGGCGCAATCGCGGCGGTTACGCGGCTGCTCGACCAGGCGGCTTTGTCATCTGGCCGTAAGATTTCCATCTCAATGGCAAAAGACTGCCTGCAAGGCGCTGGCTATCTGCCTATAGTAGCGCCTGACCCTTCCCTCGATCCATGCGAGTGATCCCAGTGGCCGAAGCCGATCCCGCGACCAGCCTGACCCAGCCGATGGGTCGCTATTTCAACCGCGAGCTGTCCTGGCTGGCGTTCAACCAGCGCGTGCTGGAGGAGGCGATGAACCGCGCCCATCCGCTGCTGGAGCGGTTGCGCTTCCTGTCGATTTCCGGCGCCAATCTGGACGAATTCTTCTCCGTCCGGGTCGCGGGCCTCAAGGGCCAGCAGTTGCAGGACGTGGACATGTGTTCGGCCGACGGGCTGACCGCGGGGCAGCAATTGACGGCCATTGCGGCGGAAACCGACCGCCTGATGCAGGCGCAGCAGAAGGTGTGGGGCGTCGTCCATAGTGAGCTGGCGCAGGTGGGGATCGAAGTGGTCGGCCCGACCAGTCCGATCGATCCGCTGAGCGAAGCCTGGCTGCGGGACCATTTCCTGAACCAGATTTTCCCGATCCTGACGCCGCAGGCGCTGGACCCGGCCCATCCCTTTCCCTTCATCCCCAATCAGGGCTTGTCGATCGTCTTCGACCTGCAACGCCTGTCGGACAAGCAGCCGATCCGCGAGCTGGTGATGATCCCCGCCTCGCTTGCACGCTTTGTCCGCATTCCCGGCGAACCGGCGCGTTACATGGCGCTGGAGGCGGTGGTGCGGCGTTTTTCGGTGGATCTGTTCCCCGGATATATGGTGCGCAACAGCGGCGTGTTCCGCATCATCCGCGACAGCGACATCGAGATCGAGGAAGAGGCCGAGGATCTGGTCCGCCACTATCGCAGCGCGATCAAGCGCCGCCGCCGGGGCCGCGTCATCCGCATGGAGATAGAAGAGCGCATCCCCGAACCGGTCGAGGAGATGTTGCAGGACATGCTTCAGGGCCATGAGGCCGTAGTGGTCGAGGTGGAGGGGTTCATCGGCATCGGCGACCTGTCCGGCGTCGTCGAGGAGGATCGGCCCGACCTGAAATTCGAACCCTATGCGCCGCGCTTTCCCGAACGCATCCGCGAATATGGCGGCGATTGTTTCGCCGCGATCCGGGCGAAGGATATTGTCGTCCACCATCCCTATGAGGCGTTCGACGTCGTCGTCGCGTTTCTGAAGCAGGCGGCGGTCGATCCCGATGTGGTGGCGATCAAGCAGACGCTCTATCGCGCGGGCAAACAGTCCGCGATCATCCGCGCGCTGATCGACGCGGCGGAGGCGGGCAAGTCCGTGACCGCCGTGGTCGAATTGAAGGCGCGGTTCGACGAAGAGCAGAACCTGATGTGGGCCGACGCGCTGGAGCGGGCCGGCGTGCAGGTCGTCTACGGCTTCATCGACTGGAAAACCCACGCCAAAGTGTCGATGGTGATCCGGCGCGAGGGGGACCAGTTTCGCAGCTACTGCCATTTTGGCACCGGCAATTATCATCCGGTCACGGCCCGCATCTATACCGATCTGAGCTTCTTCACCGCCGATCCGGCCTTCAGCCGGGATGCCGCCGCGTTGTTCAACTATATCACCGGCTATGTTGAGCCGCAGGGGCTGGAAAAGCTGGTCATGTCGCCGCGCAGCCTGCGCGATCATCTGTGCGCGATGGTGGATGCCGAGATCGACCATGTCCGCGCCGGTCGCCCCGGCACCATCTGGGCCAAGATGAACAGCCTGGTCGACCCGGCGCTGATCGAAAAACTCTATGCCGCCAGCAATGCCGGGGTGCAGATCGACCTGATCGTGCGGGGCATCTGTTGCCTGCGCCCCGGCGTGCCGGGCATGTCGGAGCATATCCGGGTCAAGTCGGTGGTCGGCCGTTTTCTGGAGCATAGCCGCATTGCGGTGTTCGGCAATGGCAAGGCGCTGCCCAATAACGGCGCCAAAGTCTATATCAGTTCGGCCGACTGGATGCCGCGCAACTTCGACCGGCGCGTCGAATTCCTGGCCCCGATCGAAAATCCGACCGTGCATGACCAGATTTTGGACCAGGTGATGGTCGCCAATCTGATCGACAGCGAACAAAGCTGGACGCTCGACAGCACGGGGCATTACACCAGGCTCGATCCGGGCGACAAGCCGTTCAACCTGCACCGCTATTTCATGACGAACCCGTCCCTGTCGGGGCGCGGCGCGGCGCTGGACAATGAAGCGGTGCCGACATTGCGCCTGCGCGGGCGGACCTGAGCCTGATGAATTCCATGCTCAGCCGGGTCCGCGAAGCGGCGCATACGATGACGATGTCGGCGCAACCGACGACGGGTCGCACCGCGATCATCGACATTGGTTCCAACAGTGTGCGTCTGGTGGTGTATGACGGGCCGCGCCGCATCCCGTTCATCCTGTTCAACGAAAAGGTGATGGCAGGGCTGGGCGCGGCGCTGGCGCGGACCGGACAGATCGAGCCGGAACCGATGGAGCGCGGGCTGCGCGCGGCCGAACGCTTTGCCCATCTGTGCCGACAGATGAAGGTTGCCGATATTCGCTGCGTGGCGACCGCGGCGGTGCGGGACGCGACCAACGGGCCGGAATTCATCGCCCGCGCTGCCGCCATGGGGCTGACGGTGGAATTGCTGTCGGGCCGGCAGGAAGCGGTCGGCGCGGCGATGGGCGTGCTGTCGGGCATTCCGCACGCGGACGGCATCGTCGGCGATCTGGGCGGTGGCAGTCTGGAACTGGCGCGGATCAGGGATGGGCAGGTGCATGACACCATATCCCTGCCGCTGGGTGTGCTGCGCCTGCCGCAAATCCGCGCCAAGGGGCCAAGGTTGCTGGAACGGCAGGTGGCCAAGATGCTGGCCGATGCCGGGTGGCATCAGGCGCCTGACCTGCCATTCTACCTGGTCGGCGGGTCGTGGCGGGCGCTGGCGCGGTTCGACATGCAACTGACCCAGTTTCCGCTGCCGGTGGTGCATCAATATGAAATGCCCGCGACCCGCGCCGAGCAGCTGATCCGTATCGTGTCCCATGTCGATCGCGCGCGGTTGAAGGAAATTCCGGGCATGAGCGGGTCGCGCGTGCCGACGCTGGGCGATGCGGCGGCCTTGCTGTCGGTGGTCGTGCGCCAGTTGCGGTCGAGCCGTCTGGTCGTGTCCGCCTATGGCCTGCGCGAGGGATTGCTGTTCGAAGGGTTGCCGCCCGAAATTCGGGCGCATGATCCGCTGCTGGTCGCAGCCGAAGCGGAGGGGGAGGCGCAATCGCGGTTTCGCGGCCATGGCGACCGGATCGAGCGCTGGATCGCGCCCCTGTTCGCCGATGATGCGCCCGCCGCCCGCCGTATCCGCCGCGCTGCCTGCCTGCTGGCCGATGTCGGCTGGCGCGCCAATCCCGATTTCCGCGCCGAACGGGGCATGGAGATTGCGCTGCACAGCAATTGGGTGGGTATCACCGCGGCGGAGCGGGCGATGCTGGGGCAGGCGCTGTTCAGCCATTTTGGCGGTGGCACGGCGATCGCGCCGGGGCTGGAACGGCTCGCCAGTGCCGAGGCGCTGCGCCGCGCAATGCTGTGGGGGCTGGCGATCCGACTCGCGCAGCGCCTGTCCGGCGGGGTTGAGCGGCCGCTGACCCATACGCGGCTGACGTTGCGGGACGGGCTGTTGCTGCTGGAACTGGACAGCGACGATGTGGCGCTGGGTGGCGAAGTGGTGGAACGGCGGTTGCGGCATCTGGCACAGACGCTGGGCGTGAAATATCGGCTGGTGCGGGGTGACGGGTAGGGACTTCAACAGGTTCGTCATGCCAGTGGACGCGGGGATGACGGACCGAGCAACATGCCCGCACTGCCCACCTTCCCCTGCCGCGTAATCTTGGCTAAGCCCCGGCGATGACATCTTCTCCCGCGCCGCTCAGCCGATCGCTCTTTGGCTTTTCGATCTTTTATGGCGGCATGGTCTGCATTGCGGGCGTGCTGGGCAACAAGCAGGTGACGCTGGGGCCGGTATCGGCGATCGGGCCAGCATTGGGGCTGGGTCCGCTGGCGGTGGAGGCGGGGATTTTCGCCTTCCTGCTGCTGGTGACGATTTCCAGCGCGGTGGCCGAGCTTCATGGCCGCGCGGTGGCCAACCGGCTGGTGCAGATCGGCTTCCTGCCGCTGATTGCCTCTATCCTGCTGTCGGTCCTAGTCCTGGCGGCTCCCGCTGCGGGAGATATGGACCCGGCCCGCGCCCAAGCCTTTGCCATGATGATGGGCGGCACGCCGCGCATCTGGGCGGGCGGCATCATCGCCTATGGCGTGTCGCAGACATTGAACGTGACCCTGTTCGCGATGCTCAAGGGGCGGGAGGGCGGTCGCCTGCTGTGGCTGCGCGCGGCGGTGGCGAGCATCCTGTCGCAGATCGCCGACACGCTGCTGTTCGTGACCATCGCCTTTTATGGCGTCTTTCCGATCGGCGAACTGCTGCTGGGCCAGATGCTGGCCAAGGTCGTGCTGTCCGCATTACTGGTGCCGCCGGTCATTTATCTGCTGGTGGCGCTGGGGCGGCGGCTGGACCGCTGAGGGCGGCGGCAGTCGGCCCCGACAATGTGCGACAGTAAGCCGAACATATGCACGATAATGGCGGAAATGAATTAGTTAGCTAACTAATCGAATTGTAATGCGGCGTTGCGCGGTGTTGGGAGGCTTGGCTTCGATAGCTTCGACGGCGTCGGATGATGCCGGTTGGCGCGCGAAGCGAGCGGGCGCGCGTCGCTTCTTGCTCCTCGCCCGCTTTGCCCCTATGCGCCCGCGCATGACCAGTTCGCATGATCCCGTCCCGGCGCTGCTCGCCAAGGCTGAAACCCTCGTCGAGGCGCTGCCCTATATGCAGCGCTATGCGGGCAAGACCTTCGTCGTGAAATATGGCGGCCATGCGATGGGCGACCCGGAAGCGGCGCGCGATTTCGCCGAGGATGTCGTGCTGATGAAGGCGGTCGGCATCAATGTCGTCGTCGTCCATGGCGGTGGGCCGCAGATCGGCGCGATGCTCAAGAAGCTGGGCGTCGAATCGGAATTTATCGGCGGGCTGCGCGTAACGGACGCGGAAACCGCCAAGATCGCCGAAATGGTGCTGGCCGGTTCCATCAACAAGGAAATCGTCGGCTGGATCGCGGGCGCTGGTGGCCGGGCGGTCGGCATTTCCGGCAAGGATGGCGGGCTGGTCGTCTGCGAAAAGGTGCTGGGCAAGCGCGAGGCGGACCCCAATTCGGGGATCGAGCGCAATGTGGACCTTGGCTTTGTCGGCGATCCTGTGAAGGTCGACCGGCGTATCCTGGATACGCTGACGCAGGACGGCATCATTCCCGTCGTCGCGCCGGTTGGCATCGGCGCGGATGGCCATACCTATAATGTCAACGCCGACACGATGGCGGGCGCGATCGCGGCGGAACTGGGCGCGTCGCGCTTCTTCCTGCTGACCGACGTGGCGGGCGTGCTGGACAAGAACAAGAATCTGCTGACCGATCTTGATCCCGCCGCGATCGAGGTGCTGCAACAGGATGGCACGATCAGCGGCGGCATGATCCCGAAGCTGGAAACCTGCGTCAAGGCGGTCGAGGGCGGGGTGGACGCCGCGGTCATTCTGGACGGGCGGGTGCCGCATGCCATGCTGCTGGAAATCTTCACCAAGCGCGGCGCGGGCACGCTGATCCGCAAATAAGCCGTCGCCTGCACCCTGTCCGGAGAGCCGATCCATGTCGCTGACCAATCTTTTAGTCCCGACCTTCGTGCAGATGCTCAATCGTCTGTCCACCTGGCTGGAGAAGGCGGATGGTTCCACCGGCGATGCACTGCTGTCCGCGCGTCTGGCGCCCGACATGTTCCCCCTGTCGACGCAGATCCGCTTCGCCTGCGTGCAGGCGCAGGAAGCGATGTGTCGACTGAAGGGAGAGGATTTTCCGGATTCGCTGGGCGCGTTGCGCGATGAGGGGCGCAATGGGGCGGAGCATCCCGGTTCGATCGCGGGTGCCAAGGGCCGGATCGCGCAGACCCTGACCTTGCTGGAGGGGCTCGCGCCCGACGCGCTGGATGCCGCAGTCGGGACGATGATTGCCCATGCGCTGCCCAACGGCATGATTTTCGATCTGTCCGCCGAGCAATATGCGCGCGACTGGGCGCTGCCCCAATTTTATTTTCACCTGATGACGGCCTATGCGATCCTGCGGGCCAATGGGGTGGAACTGGGCAAGGCGGACTATGTCGCGCACATGCTGCCCCATTTGCGGCCGGGAACGATGCCGACCGCCTGATCGCGGCATGTCCCGGCGCGGCGCACGCCCGGTCAGCATTGCGCCGATGCGATCATGCGCCGGTTCGGCCCGATACCCTATGTGCCTGTGATGCCCATGCCAGCCAGGAAAAAGCTTTCGGAAAGCGTGCGGCGATGCTTGTCCCCCGGCCATCGGACGGGGTAGAGAGAGGCAATATTTTTCGGAGACCTCATGGCCTACGCGCTTTATCAGATCATCGTCATCCTGCTCGACGTGCTGTGGTGGATCATCATCATTCAGGCCGTCATGAGCTGGCTGATCGCGTTCAACATCGTGAATATGGGCAGTGATTTCGTCCGGACCGTCATGACCGCGCTCGACCGGATGACCGCGCCCATCTACAATCCCATTCGCAAGGTCATGCCCGATCTGGGCGCTCTGGACCTTTCGCCGATGGTCGTGCTGCTGGCGATCCTGATCATCCGCCAGGCGGTGTTGCCGCCGCTGTTCGGGCTGGTGTGACGGTCTGGAGCCAGACGGGCGACGACCTGATCCTGGCCGTCCGGCTGACCCCCGGCGCATCGAAGGCCGCGATCGGCGGCATATGGACGGATGAAAAGGGCGCGCAATGGCTGTCCGCCCGCGTGACCGCCGTGCCGGAAAAAGGGCGGGCCAACGACGCGCTTGTCGCCCTGCTCAGCAAATATCTCGACTGGACCAAGGGGGCGATTTCGCTGGAATCGGGGGACAGCAACCGGCTAAAGCGGCTGCGTATCCGGGGCGGCGCACAGCCGCGCCTGATCGCCATCATAGAAGAACAGGTTGACGTGACATGACCATCGGCAAGATCATCGACGGCAAGGCTTTTGCGGCGGGGCTGCGCGACAAGGTGGCGGAGGGCGTGAGCGCTTTCGCCGCGCAGGCGGGGCGCAAGCCGGGCCTGGCCGTGGTGCTGGTGGGCGAAGACCCGGCCAGCGCAGTCTATGTGCGCAACAAGGGCAAGATGACGGTCGCCACCGGCATGGAAAGCTATGAGTTCAAGCGCCCGGCGAGCATCGGCGCGGACGATCTGCTCGACCTGATCGAGGAGCTGAACCATGACGAGCGGGTCGATGGCATATTGGTCCAGTTGCCGCTGCCCGATCATATCGACGAGAGCGCCGTTCTGGCCGCGATCGACCCGGCCAAGGATGTCGACGGGTTCCATGTCGTCAATGCCGGCAAGCTGGCGACGGGGCAGGAGGCGCTGGTCCCCTGCACGCCGCTGGGCTGCATCATGCTGCTGAAGGACGAACTGGGCGACCTGAGCGGCCTTGAAGCCGTCGTGGTGGGCCGGTCGAACATTGTCGGCAAGCCGATGGCGCAATTGCTGCTGGCGGAAAGCTGCACCGTGACAATCGCCCATAGCCGCACCCGCGACATTGCGAGCATCGTCCATCGCGCCGACATTGTCGTCGCTGCCGTGGGGCGGGCCGAAATGGTCAAGGGCGAATGGATCAAGCCCGGCGCGACGGTGATCGACGTGGGCATCAACCGGGTGGCCGATACCGAGGATGGCAAGAGCCGGATCGTGGGCGATGTCGCGACGGCCGAGGCGCTGGCCCATGTCCGCGCGATTACGCCGGTGCCGGGCGGCGTCGGGCCGATGACGATCGCGGTGCTGCTGCGCAATACGCTGGTCGCGGCCCATGCCCGCGCCGGGCTGGCGAAGCCCGACGGCCTGTGAGGGTGCGCCCGACGCTGCTGGCACCGCTGCTGGTTTTGGGCGCGGCGGTGCTGGTCGCGGCGAAACCGCCGATGCGCTTTCAGCCCGATCCCAGTTCCGTGATCGCCGCCGAAATCGCCTTTAGCCGGCTGGCGCAGGAGAAGGGGCAGTGGACCGCCTTTCGCGCCACGGCCGACGATGATGCAGTGATGTTCGTGCCGCAGCAGGTGTCGGCGAAGGCGTGGCTGAAGGGACGGGCCGATCCGCCCGCGTCGGTCAAATGGTCGCCATCCGTCGTCTATGTCTCCTGCAACGGCAATCTGGCCGCCAGCACCGGCAACTGGACCCGGCCCGATGGCGCGGTCGGTTATTTCACGACCATCTGGCGGCGCGACAAGAAGGGCGCCTGGAAGTGGATCGCCGATCATGGCGACACGCTGGCCAAGGCGCGCGAGGCGCCGGAATTTCTGAGCGGCAAGGTGGCGACATGCAAGCGGCCCGCGCGCGGCGAAGGCCCGCCGCAGGATGGCCCGCCAGCCGCAGGAAAGGACGCGCCGCTGCCCCCGCCCGACGAGAGCCTGCTCTGGTCGGCGCAGGTTGCGCCCGATGGCGGCCGCCGCGTCACGGTGCGGATGTGGAATGGCAGCGACTATGATATTGTGATCGACGACAGGGTAGGGGCGGCATCATGACCGAATTGTTCATTTCCGCCTTCGTCACCCTGTTCGTGGTGATCGACCCGCCCGGCTGCGCGCCCATCTATGCCAGCCTGACCGGCGGCGCGACGGTGGCGCAGCGCAAGGCGATGGCGATCCGCGCGGTCGGCATTGCCGCCGCGATCCTGCTGGTGTTCGCGCTATGGGGCAAGCAGTTGCTGGGCGTGCTGGGGATTGCGCTCGACAGTTTCCGTATCGCTGGCGGCATCATGCTGTTCATGATCGCGATGGACATGGTGTTCGAAAAGCGCACCCAGCGGCGCGAGGACCGGGCGCAGAAGATCAGCGCCGAAGAGCGGCATGTCGAGGATGTGTCGGTATTCCCGATGGCAATGCCGATGATCGCCGGGCCGGGATCGATCGCTACCGTCATGCTGCTGATGTCGCGCGCCGATGGCATGGGCGAACGGATGGTGGTGCTGGGCGCTGTCGTCGTGACGCTGATGCTGATGCTGGGCGCGTTGCTGGCGGCGGGGCCGCTGATGGCGCTGCTGGGTCACAGGATAGAGGCGGTGATCACCCGGCTGCTGGGCGTGCTGCTGGCCGCGCTGGCGGCGCAGTTCGTGATCGACGGGTTGAAGGCGAGTTTTTGAGGATAGGGGGTGGGGCACGCCCCCACCCCCTATCCTCCCCTGAAAGGGAGGGGTTTATTGGGACTTAACCCCGCACGTCGGCTTCGGTGACGGGGGCGATCTTGATTTCCACGCGGCGGTTGGCGGCCTTGCCCTCTTCGGTCGCGTTGGACGCGATCGGCTGGGTTTCGCCATAGCCGCGCGTGCCGATGCGGGCGGACTGGACGCCGCGACCGATCAGATAGTCGGCGACGGAGCGGGCGCGCCGTTCCGACAGGGTCTGGTTATAGGCGTCCGACCCGTCGCTGTCGGTATGGCCGAGCACGTCGATATAGGTTTTGGGATATTGCGCCAGCACGCTCGCGACGTCGTTGAGCGTTGGCTGGAACTGGGGCTGCACATCGGCGCGGTCATAGCCGAAGGTGATGCCGGAGGGCATGCGCAGCAGCAGATTGTCGCCGTCGCGAATCACGTCGACGCCCGTGCCGGCGGTTTCTTCGCGCAGCTTGCGTTCCTGGGCGTCCATATAAGCGCCGACGCCCGCGCCCGCGATGGCGCCAATGCCAGCGCCCAGAATCTTTTCGGTCCGGTCATTGCGCCCGCCGACCAGATCGCCCAGCAGATAGCCGCCCAGCGCGCCGCCGATGCCGCCGATCGCGGCCTTGGAAATGGTGCGCTGACCGGTGTTGGGATCGGTCGTGCAGGCGGTGGTGGCCAGCATCGCGGCCAGGCCTGCCGCGCCGATGATGCGGTGAGAAATCTTCATGATCCTGATCCCTTGTCTTTCCTGAATCTCGTTTTGGCGCCCGTATGAGCCGAATAACCCCAAAATCACCGAGCTATGTGTTTGTTCCACAAGCGAACTGAACGGGCGATGATGGGGATGTTGTGCAATTGAAAGAATAACGGTTATAGGAGGTCGCTGACCGCCATGGCCACGATCCCCCTTCCCAATCCGACGCCCTTTCCCTGGGCCGATCTTTTCATCATTCTCGCCCTGGTGGCGTTGAACGGTATTTTCGCGATGTCGGAGCTTGCCATCGTATCGGCGCGCAAGCCGCGCTTGCAGGGGCTGGAGAAGGCCGGGCGCAAGGGCGCGGCGACGGCGTTGCGGCTGGCGAGCGATCCGGGCAAATTCCTGTCCACCGTGCAGATCGGCATCACCCTGATCGGCATTGTCGCTGGCGCCTATTCGGGCGCGAGCCTGGGCGGCCCGGTCGGCGAACGGCTCTATGCGCTGGGCCAGAATCTGGGCATAGGCCTGTCGTTCAATGCCGCGGAAAATCTGGGCTTTGCGCTGGTCATCGGTTTTACCACCTATGCATCGCTGATCATTGGCGAACTGGTGCCCAAGCAATTTGCGCTGCGCGCGCCCGAACCGATTGCGGTGATCATGGCCGGGCCAATGCTGTGGCTGTCCAAGGCGACCGCGCCGGTCGTGTGGGTGCTCGACGGGTCGAGCGCGCTGATCTTCAAGCTGTTGCGGATGAACCGCGAATCGGAACAGCATGTGACCGCCGAGGAGCTGCATCTGATCGTTGCCGAAGCCAGCCGGTCGGGCGTGATCGAGGAAAGCGAACGGGCGATCATTTCAGGCGTGGTGCGGCTGGCCGACCGACCGGTGCGCGAGGTGATGACGCAGCGCATGGACGTCGACTGGATCGACATTGCGGCGGATGACGCGACGATTCGCGCGCGATTGCTGGAAACGCCCCATACCCGGTTGCCGGTGGGCCGCGGATCGGTGGAGGATATTGTCGGCATCGTCCAGGCGCGCGACATTATGAGCGCGCTGTTCCGGGGCGAGACGCTGAATGTCGGCGCGCTGATGCGCAAGGCGGAGGTGGTGCCTGACCAGGTCGATGCGATGGACGCGCTGGAAGTGCTGCGCCGGTCGGACGTGCCGATGGTGATGGTCCATGACGAATATGGCCATTTCGAGGGGATCGTGACCCCGGCCGACCTGTTGTCGGCGATTGCGGGCCATTTCGCGTCCGATCGCGACGCCTATGACGAGCCTGACGTGGTGGAACGGGAGGATGGCAGCCTGCTGGTATCCGGGCAGATGCCGATCGACCAGCTGGCCGAGCGGATCGGCATCGGCCTGTCGGAGGACCGCGATTATGCGACCGTGGCGGGCCATGCGCTGTGGCTGCTCAAGCGCCTGCCGGAAGTCGGCGATTTCGTCGACGATCAGGGTTTCCGTTTCGAGATTGTCGATATGGACGGGCGCAAGATCGACAAAGTGCTGGTCGCAGAGCGCTGAGGCGCGCGGGACAATCGGTTGCCGAAATACTAACATTCGTTATGATCTTCCCCAAAGGAGAGGATCATGCGATTTACCGAACAGGATTATCTGGCCTATGTCGCTGCGTTCAACGCGCGCGACTACAAGACGCTGGAGACGTTTTTTGCCGACGATTTCGCGTTGGAAAATGCGGGGTTCAAGGTCCAGGGAAAGGCGGCGTTCCGCGAATTCTATGCGTTTTTCCATGACTATATCCGTGAAACCGTGTTGTTCCGCGGCTTTTATCCGGGCCAGGACGGCTTCGTCGCCCATGTCGTCATCCGCTTTGAAGGGCTGAAGGATCTGACCCCGGCCGTGCTGGCGGAAAAGGGTTATCCGGGCATGACGCCGGTCAATCGTGGTGGCAGCGCAGATGTGGAGTTTCTGATCCTCTACCTGCTCGATGCGGACGGACTGATCCGCCATATCAAGGGCGCGGTCTGGGTGCCGGAGCGCTGAGCGACGATCAGTCCAGCCTTTTCACCCAGAATTGCATCGGGTGGTCGCTTTCGACGGCGTCGCCCCTGTCCTTCCAGCCAAACTGGCCGATCAGCCCATCGACCGGCGCAAAGCCGCGCTTGTGCCAGAAGGGGTCGAGCGGGCTGTAGCCGGCGGGGCGGGCAGGGTGATCGGCCGGGCGGATGACGGCGCAGAAGGCGGCGATGGAAAAGCCAAGGTCGCGCGCCCTGGCTTCGCGCCGGTCGAAAAAGGCGTGGCCGATGCCATGGCCGCGCCATTCGGGCAGCAGGACCGATTCGCCGAAATAATAGACATGGCCAATATCCATGCCGCGCGCGCGGAAGGGGGCGGCGAAGGCGGCGGCATGATCGGCCATCGGCGCGGCGGTGGCGGCGCCGACCAGCCTGTCGCCCTGATCGGTCCTGGCAAAGGCGCCGACGACCAGCGCGCCGGGGCTGTCGGCATAAGCGGCCAGATAATCGCGCTCATAGGCGCGGTCCCCGTCATAGAGATAGGGGAAGTCCCTGAACACCGCGATGCGCAGGTCCGCCAACGAATCGAGCGCGGCAACCAGTGCCGCGCCCGTCAATTCGCATATGTCGACCGGCGTACCGATCGGGCTTTACTCGGCAGCGTTCGCTGCCGGAGCTTCGCTCGCATTGGCAGCGTTGCCCGCTTCGGCTTCGGCGGCGTTCGCGCCTTCGGCGGCCGGCGCAGCGTCGGCAGCTGGCAGCGGCAGGTTGGAACCCTGCGTGTTCATCCAGGCGATCAGGTTGGCGCGATCGACCGGATTGCCAAGGCCCGCAAAGGTCATCTTGGTGCCAGGCGCAAATTCACGCGGGCTCTTAAGCCAGTGATCGAGATTTTCGAAGGTCCAGCTGCCGCCCTTGCCGGACAGCGCCGCCGAGAAGGCGAAACCGCCCTTGCCCTTGCCGATTTCCTCGCCGACCGTCGCATACAGGTTGGGACCGATGCCGTTGGCGCCGCCCGACGTGATGGTGTGGCAGGCGGCGCACTTGGCAAACACCTTCTCGCCCGCTGCGACGTCCGCGCTGGCCAGCAGGGTGTTGAGGCCGGGGCCGGAAGCCGCGCCTTCGCCTTCAGCCTCGACGCCTTCGATCGCATAGCCCATCGGTTCGGGCCGTTCGTCATGGAAATATTTGGAACTGACGATCGCGCCGCCGAGCGCGATAATGCCAGCGAACAGCGCCCAGCCCGCTACGGTATTGAAACGATCGCCCATTTCGCTCGATTTCCCTTGCATTTCTGTTCGGGCGGCTGTCTTGGCGCCCCCTCTTGGCCGTTGCCATAATGGCGGACACGCGAACGTGCAACCCGGCTTGACACCACAAATGCGCAGGGGAGCGTCGCGCTTGCGCCGCCGACGCTTGCGCGGCCCCGCGCAACTGCCTAAGCGCGCAGCCATCCATGGAAAACTATCCCGCCCCCGCGCGCGCGATTGTCGCGCAACTGGCTGAAAAAGCCGCCGCCGACCCGGCCCGCGCCGTTGCCTATCAGGGCGCGCCGGGGGCCAATTCGCATCTGGCGGCGCTTGGCTATGCGCCCGATTGCGTGCCTTTGCCCTGTTTCGCATTCGAGGATGCGATCGATGCCGTGCGCAACGGACAGGCGGAACGGGCGATCATCCCGATCGAAAACAGCCTGCACGGGCGGGTGGCGGACATGCATTTCCTGCTGCCCGAATCGGGCCTGTCCATCGTGGACGAATATTTCCTGCGCGTGCGCCATTGCCTGATGGCGCCGGACAACAGCCCGGTCAAAAGCGCGATCAGCCATCCCCAGGCGCTGGGCCAATGCCGCCATTATCTGCGCGAACGGGGCATCCAGCCGGTCGCCTATGCCGATACGGCGGGCGCAGCGGCGCTGGTGGCGGAAACGCGCCTGCCCGGCGAAGGGGCGATCGCGCCCTATCTGGCGGCGGAGATTTACGGCCTGCGGCTGATTGCGGAGAATATCGAGGATAGCGACGATAATGTGACGCGCTTCCTGGTGCTGGCGCGCGCGCCGCGGATGCCGGTCGCCAATGTCGGGCCGGTCATGACGACTTTCCTGTTCGAGGTGAAGAATGTCCCCGCCGCGCTCTACAAGGCGATGGGCGGCTTTGCGACCAACGGCGTCAACATGACCAAGCTGGAAAGCTATCAACGCGGCGCGAGTTTCGCCGCGACGGAGTTTTTCTGCGATATTGAAGGCATGCCGGGCGACCCGGCGGTCGACCGGGCGCTGGCGGAACTGGAATTCCACACCAAATGGGTGCGGATGCTGGGCAGTTATCGGCAGGCGCGGCCACGGACTTAGGCGCGCGCAACCGATCATCCTCCCTTCAAGGGCAGGTGTCGGGCCGCAGGCCAGACGGAGGGGTGTCGCCGTCTCGATAGGGTAACACCCCTCCGTCAGCACGTCGTGCTGCCACCTCCCCTGCAAGGGGAGGATGTCACAGTTGTGCGAAGAAAAAGACGGGATTGCAGCTTTCGTTGGGATGCCGGGATTTGTTTGGGCTATAGGCGCTGGATGGTCGCAGCTATTTTCTGGTCCGCTTTGGCGATGAGCGCCATTGTCGGCGTTCGCTATCTGCTGGCGAGCGGCGGTTTTGCGCTGGCGACGCGAGTGCGGCAGCCGGGCCTGTATCGCGGGCTGGAGCGGCAGATGCGTCGGGAGATCGGCTGGTCGCTGCTGTCCGCGCTGATTTACGGCATCCCCGCCGGGATCGTCGCATGGGGATGGCAGGCGCGCGGATGGACGCGCATCTATACCGATGTCGCAGCCTTCCCGATCTGGTACCTCCCCGTGTCGGTACTGCTTTACCTGGCCGCACATGACACATGGTTTTACTGGACGCATCGCTGGATGCACCGGCCCAAGCCCTTTCGCATCGCCCATGCGGTGCATCATGCCAGCCGCCCGCCGACGGCCTGGGCGGCGATGAGTTTTCACCCCTGGGAAGCGCTGACCGGGGCGGTGGTGATACCGGCGCTGGTGTTCATCATCCCGATCCATGTCGGCGCGCTGGCGGCGGTGCTGACGATCATGACGATCATGGGGGTCAGCAATCATATGGGGTGGGAGATGTTTCCGCGCTGGATGGTGCGCGGGCCGCTGGGCGGCTGGCTGATCACCGCCACCCATCATCAGCGGCATCATGACCTCTATGCCTGCAATTACGGCCTCTATTTCCGGGTCTGGGACCGATTGTGCGGCACGGACCGGGGGCTGGGCGATTTTACGGCAAAGGCGCGCGCGTGAAGGGGCGGGCCGGTGGGTTGACGTTGCTGGTTCCGCTGTTGCTGGGCGCGGCGCCGCTGGGGCAGCCGCAGCCGCTCATCATGGCGCTGGAGGGGCTGCGATCGACCAAGGGACAGATATTGGTGTGCGTGACGCGGGTGCCGCGCTATTTCCCGGATTGCAGCGACGATCCCGACAAGCGGCATTTTGCGGTAGCGGCCAGGGGTGGCGCGGTGACGATCGGCAATGTGACGCCGGGCGATTACGCCATCGCGATCGTCCATGACGAAAATGGCAATGGCAAGCTGGATACGTTCGCGGGCATCCCGCGCGAGGGGGTCGGCTTTTCCCGCAATCCGGTGCTGCGCTTTGGCGCGCCCAGTTTCCGATCGGCCAGTTTTGCGGTCGCAGGCGCGCCGGTGGAACAGGATATCCGGGTCAAATATTTCCTGTAGGCATATCCGGCGGAACCTGTAACCGGCGTGAAACATTCTCTGGCCGACCGCCATTGGCTGAACAGGGGCCTTATGAACCAGCTTACCCGCATCCTCCTCCTTACCCTTCCTTTCATGGCCGCCGCGCCCGCGCTGGCGCAGGAGGCGGAGGATCACAGCAGCCTGACCATTGGCGTGGGCGTCGCTTCCGTCCCCAGCTATGAAGGGTCCGACGATTCCCGATTGATCGTTGGCCCGCAATTGCGCGGCAAGGTGAAGGATCATGCCTTCTTCACCCGTGGCCCCATGCTGTTTTTCGATGCCATTCCCAACCGGGATGATAGCGGCATCGACTTTCAGGCGGGGCCGGCCGTGGGCGTCCGGCTGGACCGGACCAGCCGCAAGCAGATCAAGGACAGCGCGGTCGAAGCGCTGGGCAAGCGCGATACCGCAGTCGAGGTCGGCGGCTATGTCGGCATCGGCAAGACCGGGATCATCACCAGCGCCTATGACAATCTGAGCGCGCGGGTCGCGGTGACCAAGGATGTCGCGGGCGCGCATGAAAGCTATATCGTCACCCCCGCGATCGAATATTTTACGCCGCTGTCGATCCGCAGCTTTGCGGGCATCGGCCTGTCGGCCGATTATGTCGGCAAGAAGTTTGGCCGCTATTATTTCGATGTCGATGCAGCGGGCGCGCTGGCAAGCGGCCTGCCGGTCTATACGCGCGGCGGCAGCAGTTCCGGGTTCCGGCGCGTCAACGCCAATCTGACGGGGGGCTATTCCCTGTCCGGCGACATCCGCAAGGGCTGGGTGATCGTCGGCGCGATTGGCTATTCGCGGATGCTGGGCCGCTATGCCGATTCGCCCGTGGTGGCGATTGCCGGGTCGAAGAACCAGTTTCTCGCCGCGCTCGGGGTTGGCTATACTTTCTGAGAAGTTTTTTTAAAAATGCGCGAAAGAGCGCATTTGTGCTGCCGCACCGGCCCGCTCCCCCACCCGGCCACCCATAGAATACTGGCGTAGGGCATCCGGGCAGGGGAGCGGGCGAGTTTGTTGCAGCGCGCGTATCTCCTGCCTTGCGGGGAGGGTGACGCTACCCATATTGCGGGCTATGGAGGCGGCGACGTACCGCAGTGGCAGGAGATGAAAGCGTGGCGACCCTGGGAATGAGCGAGGCCGACAAGCTGGCCGTGGAGGCGTTTCGCCGCGACGTGGTGGAGCCTTCGCGCACGCAGTTGGTGATCGTGGATTTCTGGGCCGAATGGTGCGGTCCGTGCAAGCAGCTGACGCCGATCATCGAGAAGGTGTGCGCCGACTATGCGGCCAAGGGCGTCAAGCTGGTCAAGGTGAATGTCGACGAAAATGGCTTTATCGCCAGCCAGTTCCGGGTCCAGTCGATCCCGACCGTCTATGCCGTGTTCCAGGGGCAGCCGGTCGCCGACCTGTCCCAGGCGCGGACTGAAGGGCAGCTCAAACAATATCTCGACCAGTTGCTGGGCCAGTTGCCGATCGAATCGGAGGAAAAGGCGCAGGAACTGGAAATCGCCCCATTGATCGCCATGGCCGAGGAAACGCTGGCGGCGGGCGATGCCGAGCGTGCTCTGTCGATCTTTGCCCAGATTGCCGACATGGTGCCCGGCCATGCCGATGTGGCGTCGGGCCAGGCGCGGGCGCTGGTGGCGATGGGGCAGCTGGACGAGGCGGACGCGGTGCTGGACGCGCTGCCCGCCGATGCGGCGAAGGATCAGGCGGTAGATCGCGCGCGCGCGGCGATTGCCCTGGCGCGTGACGCCAAGCCGGTGGCCGACCTGTCGGGGCTGGAGGCGAAGGTCGCAGCCGACCCGGACGATCATGCCGCGCGGTTCGAACTGGCGGGCGGGCTGATGGCCAATGGCGACCGGGACGGCGCGGCGGAGGCGCTGCTGGAGATCGTGCGGCGCGACCGGGCGTGGAATGACAGCGCGGCGCGGACGCAATTGCTGACCCTGTTCGAGGCGGTCGGGCTGGAAGATCCCTGGGTATCGGCGCAGCGTCGCAAGCTGTCGCAGATATTGTTCGCCTGACGGCCCGGCCGGTGCCTCTCGCCCGCGTCTCGATATTCCCGCTGTCCGGCGCGCTGCTGCTGCCCGGTATGGATTTGCCGCTGCATATTTTCGAGCCGCGATACCGCGCGCTGATTCAGGACACGATGGCGCGGGACCGGCGGATCGGCATGATCCAGCCGCGTGGCGACGGGCCGGTGCCGCCCCTGTTCGACATGGGGTGCCTGGGCCATGTCAGCCATATCGAGGCGCTGGACGATGGGCGGTTCAACATCATCCTGACCGGGCTGGCGCGGTTCAAGGTGGTGCGCGAATTGCCGGTAACGACGCAGTTCCGCCAGATCGAGGCCGATGTGATGCAGGCGCCGCAGGAGGATGAGGTGCTGCATGCGGTAGAGCGGGCGGCGCTGGAGCAGGAATCTCGCCGCTTTGCCGATGCGCTGGGCTATGTCGTCGACTGGACGGCGGTGTCGCGGCTCGATGATATGGCGCTGGTCAATGGCATCGCCCAGATCGCGCCATTCGACGCGGCGGCCAAGCAGACGCTGCTGGAGGCGGACACGCTGGGCGAACGGTCGGAACGGATCATCCAGCTGATGCAGATTTTCGGCCGGATCGAGCGCGATGGCGGCGCGACGATGCAATGAATGGGGCAATGACCGGGGCAATGAGCGGTTCAGGTGCTGGCGCGCCGGTCGACCCGTGGCTGATGGCCAAGCTGGTCTGCCCGGTGACGCGCACGCCGCTGCGCTGGGACGATGCGCGCGGGGCGCTGGTCTCCGACGCGACGGGGCTGGCCTATCCGGTGCGCGATGGCGTGCCGGTGCTGCTGCTGCGGGAGGCGGTGGCGATCTGAGCCGAATACGGAGGTGGTTACGGGTAAGCGGCGATACATTCCACTTCCAGCGGCGCGCCCAGCGCCAGGCCATCGGCGCCAAAGGCGCTGCGCGCGGGCAGGCGCTTGCCCTTGAAATAGGGGAGATAGGCCGCGTTGAAGCGGGGCCAGTCGGCCATGTCATCCAGCATCACCGTGCATTTGACGACATGGCCAAAGTCGAGGCCGTTGTCGGCCAATATCCTGGCGACCGAATCCATCGCCGCCCTGACCGCAGCATCAAACCCTTGCCCGTGCGGGTCCATGCCCGGCGGCACCTGCCCGATCTGGCCGGACAGATAGAGCGTGTCGCCGACGCGGACGGCGGGGGAGAAGGGCAGAGCCGCGGGCATCGCCTGCTGCGCCATGGCGGGTGCTGCGATGGTCAGGCTGAGCGCGGCGAGGAGGGCGAATGGCTGCATGGACGGACCCCTGTCGGACGGAAAAGGGCCGGTGCGTTTCCGAACCGGCCCTTCCTTTATGACATGATTTAACGGTCTATCAGAATTTGAAGTCGATGCGGGCGTAATAATAGCCGCCCGACGTGCCATAGGCGCCGTGGTTATAGGGGCTGTTATAGGAGCCGGAGCCGTTGATGTAGGGCGACACGCCGGGATTGACGACCACCCCGGTGCCGGTCACCAGCTTGGGCACTTCTGGAATCTTGTCGAACAGATTGTTCGCACCGATCGAGAAGGTGACATTGTCGGTGAAATCATAGCCGACTTCCAGGTCGGTGATGATTGCCCGTTTCACCACGCCGTTGAAATAGAGCTGGTTCGCATTGACGCCGTTGATCAGCGCGCCGTCGGCGATCAGGAAGCCGCCATCGGGGATCACGCCGCTGCCAACGCCCGGACGGACCAGCACGCTCTGCTTGGCATAGAGGGTTTCGCGCAGGTTGACGGTCAGCTTGTCAGCCTTCAGCAGGGCACCGAAGCCGACCTTATATTTGGGCGTCGTATCTTCGATATTGCTTTCCGACGCGGCGTTGAACAGCGGATAGCCGACCTTGTTCTTGGTGATCTTGGTCTTGTTGTAATTGCCGTTCAGCGACAGGTTGAGCGTGCCGAAACCAAGCGCGACCGGATAGCTGGCGGAGAAGTCGATGCCCTTGGTCTCCGTGTTGATGCCGTTGGTGAAGCTTTGCACGCCAACGGTCTGGAGCGCGGTATCGAGAACGATGCCGGCGGCCGCCAGCGCGTCGAAGATCGCTGCTGCGCCGGGCTGGATCACGCCGCCCTGGACGGCGTTGCGCGATGCGGTAGCGGCGATGCGGTCCTTGATCTTGATAAGATAGGCATCGACGGTGATCGCCAGCCGGGGCACGGGGCGCAGAACGATGCCCGCCGAGAAGTTCTTCGATTTTTCCGGGCCAAGCGAATCGAAGCCGAGCAGGGCGGCAGCGGGCGTGCCAGCGGGAAGCTGGGCGACGGCGCTGGTCGGCCCCACGTTGATGGTCGAATATTTCTGTTCGGCCAGTGTCGGTGCGCGGAAGCCGGTGCTGGCCGTGGCGCGGACCGCAAAGGCATCGGACAGATCATAGCGGGTCGTGATCTTGCCGATCAGCGTATCGCCGAAATCGGTATAATCTTCGTAACGGCCCGCCAGATCGACGCTCCAGCCTTCGACCGGGTTGGCGATGAAGTTCAGGTAGCCCGCGCGCGAACTGCGCTTGAAACGCCCGGCGTCGGTCGACTTGTAGCCGGGGAAGGACTGAACCCCCGTCTTGTAGGTCGAATAGAAATCGCCCTGGACGATTTCATAGGTGTCCTTGCGATATTCGCCGCCGAACGCGAAGGTCAGCGGAGTGGCCATGCCTATGTCGAATTCCTTGCGGATGTCGGCGGTCACTGTGGTCTGGCTGAGGCGGAAGCCGCCGTCATAGGCCTTGTCAGGCGTGTTGGGAACGCCGACGCCCAATAGCGACGCGGCATAGCTTTCCTGCCACACTTCGCGATGGGCGGACCTCTCGGTCCAGATGTCGTTCTTCTGATTGCCGTAGGTGGTGCTCAGGTCATAGTTCCAGCCTGCGGTTTCGCCCCGCGCGCCGACGGTGAAGCTATATTCATCCTCGATCACATGCTGGAGCGGGACCATGCCCACAGTGCCGGTATTGCTGTAGCAGATATTGGGATTGTAGGCCGCGGGCGTGACGCCGCCACCCAGATTGCCGGATTCGTAGCAGATGCGCTTGGGATGGCGGTAGCCCTGCTTGGCCCAGCCTTCGCGGCGGGCGAGGCTGCCGAAGCTATAGACTTCCACGCCGCCGAAATCATAACCGGCATTGTAGAAGAGCAGGTTGAGTTCGGTCTTGGGCTGGCCGCCATTGATCCCGGCCAGCGCGTCGCCGGTAAGGTTGGACCATTGGGCAGGGGCATTGGGCTGGAGCGTGCCATCCAGCTTCGTCACCTGCACCTGGCCTTCGCCGAGCGTGGTATAGTCCTGACGGCGATGGAACAGGGACAGGTTGATATAGCCGTCCTCGCCAAGCCGGACGCCATAATTGCCGGAAACGGAGAAAAGTTCGCCTTCGCTGTCATAATGCTGACCGCCGGTCAGCTTGATCGAGCCGCCCTCTGGATCATCCTTCAGAATGAAGTTGATGACGCCTGCAATGGCGTCCGTGCCATATACGGCGGCGGCGCCTTCCTGCAGCACTTCGACGCGTTCGACCGAGTCTGGCGGAATAAGATCAATGCTGGGCGCGGCCGAGCCGGAGAAGGCACCGAGCACCTGAAGGATGCCATTGCCGTGGCGGCGCTTGCCGTTGACCAGTACCAGCGTGTGGTTGGGGCTGAGACCGCGCAGACGGGCCGACAGCGAGAAGCTGGAAAGGTCGGTACCCTGCGTCTGAGCCGTGAAGCTTGGTACGATCTGGGTCAGCACCTGGTTGAGGTTCGGCTGGCCGACATGGGCGATGGCGTCCTGGCTGAGCACCTGGATCGGTGCGGCGCTGTCTGCGGCCTGCATGCCGACGGCGCGCGTGCCGGTGACGATGATCGCTGTACCTTCGTCAACCTGTGGTTCCTGCGGCGCGTCTTGCGCGATGGCGCAGGCGGACCAGGACGATGCGAGGATCAGTGAGAGTTTAAGCGCCGATAACCGTGTCATTCATGCCCCCTGTTCAGCTTTATCGATGACAGGGGGAATGACGAAGGGGCAGCGCCGATCCTCTATTGCGCTGCACAAAAATTACAGATTTATGGATTGTTTCTGCTTCGTTTCTATGTCGGAAACGAGGCGTTATTGGGCAGGCGCAGCCGCATAAGCCGATTTTGCGGCTGCGCCAAAGAGCCGTGTGGTCAGGACGCCATGGCGGCCTCTATCAGCGCCTTGGCTTCCGCCCCTTCCCAATCCATCGCGCCGATCACGCGGACCATTTCCTTGCCCTTTGCGTCATAAAGGACGGTCGTGGGGAGCAGGCCGGTGGCATAGTCGAAGCCGAAATGATTGTCCGGGTCAGCCCAGCCCTTGAGATGGGGCAGGGGATGCTTGGCGAAGAAGGGCTTGACGGCCTTTGCTCCCTGCGTGTCCTGCGAAATGGTGAGGACGGCCAGCCCCTTGGGGCCATAGCTTTGCGCGATCCGGTCGAGCGTAGGCATTTCCGCGACGCAGGGGGTGCACCATGTCGCCCACAGATTGACCAGCATCGGGCGTCCGGCGAAATCCTGCAAGGTAGCCTCGCCCCCGTCGGGATTCTGGAAGGCGAAGGTGGGAGCGGGGGTGCCCGCCTTGCTGCGGTCCAGCCGATAGCTGAACTCGCCGTCTCCCTGCGAGGCATTGCCTGACGCGGGAACCTCACCGCTCATGCTTGCATTGGCTTGCCCAGCGGGCGGCGATTGCCTATCGCAGGCCGCCAATCCGGCAGTCAGGAGCAGTATCATCAGCGCGCGTGAAGCAGATCGGGACAATGGGGGTTCCAAGGGAGAAGGCTCCAACAGCATGTGGGGTGGCCGGTTCGCGGCCGGCCCCGCTTCGATCATGCGCGAGATAAATGCCTCCATCCCATTCGACAAGCGATTGTGGAAGCAGGACATCGCAGGATCGAAGGCGCATGTCGCAATGCTGGCCAAGCAGGGCATCGTCGATGGCGAGGATGCGCAGGCGATTACTGAGGGGCTGAACCGGATCGCGGCGGAATATGAAGCCGATGGCGTGCCCGTGGACCTGGACCTTGAGGACATCCACATGGTCACCGAATCGCGGCTGGCGCAGCTGATCGGCCCGACCGCCGGGCGGCTGCACACCGCGCGCAGCCGCAACGATCAGGTGGCGACCGATTTCCGCCTGTGGGTGCGCGATGCGATCGACGAGGTGCAGGCGGGGCTGACCGGCCTGCAACGCGCGCTGCTGGCGCGGGCAGACGAGAATGCCGATGCGGTGATGCCGGGCTTTACCCATTTGCAGTCGGCGCAGCCGGTGACGCTGGGCCATCATTTGATGGCCTATTATGAAATGGTGCGCCGCGACCGCAGCCGCTTTGCCGATGCGCGGGCGCGGGCGGACGAATGCCCGCTGGGCGCGGCGGCGCTGGCCGGCACGGGCTTTCCGATCGACCGGCACGCGACGGCGGCCGCCCTGGGCTTTGCCAAGCCGACCGACAACAGCCTGGACAGCGTGAGCGACCGCGACTTCGCGCTCGATTATCTGATGGCGGCAACGCAGGCATCGCTGCACCTGTCGCGGCTGGCGGAGGAGTTCATCATCTGGGCCAGCCAGCCCTTCGGCTTCGTCAAGCTGCCCGACGCCTATTCGACCGGCAGTTCGATCATGCCGCAAAAGCGCAATCCCGACGCCGCCGAACTGGTGCGCGGCCATGCCGGGCGGATCATGGGCTGCATGAACGCGCTGTGCGTGACGATGAAGGGGCTGCCGCTCGCCTATTCCAAGGATATGCAGGACGACAAGCCGCCCGTTTTCGAGGCGCACGACCTGCTGGCCCTGTCGATCGCGGCGATGACCGGGATGATCGAAACGGTGACGTTCCGCACCGACCGGATGCGCGGCCTGGCCGAAAGCGGCTTTGCCACAGCGACGGACCTGGCCGACTGGCTGGTGCGCGAAGGGGGTATTCCTTTCCGCGAGGCGCACCATATCACCGGACGTGCCGTGGCGGCGGCGGAAGCGGCGGGCGTGCCGCTCGACCAGCTGCCGATCGCCACATTGCAGGGCATCGACGCGCGGATCGACGATCGCGTCTATGCGGTGCTGACGGTCGATGCGTCGGTCGCCAGCCGGATGAGCCATGGCGGCACGGCGCCCATGCAGGTGCGGGCGCGGATCGCGCAGGCGCAGGAGGAATTGGGATCATGACGATTCGGACGATCGTGGGACTGGCCTTTACCGCGCTGGCGCTGGTTTCCTGCGGCGGGCGGCAACCGTTGAAGCCCGTTGCGGGCCAGGAGCTGCCAGCGGTGCCGGTGGGCGCGGCGACTTCGCCGACCGCCGCGCAGTTGATGACGCCATCGACCCAGGCGCGGCCGCAACGCAATGTGGAATTGCTGACCCAGTCGCAAAAGCGACAGGCGGACGAATTTGACCTGCCGCCCGAAAAGCAGCCCCAATAAGAGACTGAGGACCGGAATTTGGACCATTTCGACTATGTGGACGGCGCCATGCAGGTGGAGCAGGTGCCGATGGCGGCGATCGCCGATGCGGTCGGCACGCCGGTCTATGTCTATTCGACCGCGACCCTGACGCGCCATGTCGGCGTGTTCCGCGACGCACTGGGCAGCCTTCACAATCCGCTGATCGCCTTTGCGGTCAAGGCGAACCCCAATGCGGCGGTGCTGGCGACGCTGGCGAAACTGGGCCTGGGCGCGGACGTGGTGTCGGGCGGGGAATTGCTGCGCGCGATCGCGGCGGGCATTCCGGCAGACCGCATCGTCTTTTCGGGCGTGGGCAAGACGGCTGAGGAAATGCGGCTGGCGCTGGACCATGGCATTTTCCAGTTCAATCTGGAAAGCGAACCGGAAGCGGAAATGCTGTCGCAAGTCGCGCTGTCGATGGGCAAGCGCGCGCCGGTGGCCTATCGGATCAACCCGGATGTGGATGCGGGTACCCACGCCAAGATTTCGACCGGCAAGTCGGAAAACAAGTTCGGCATCCCCTATGCCAGGGCGCTGGAAAGCTATGCCGCCGCGCGCGATCTGCCGGGGCTGGATGTGCAGGGCGTTGCCGTCCATATCGGCAGCCAGCTGACCGACCTCGCCCCGCTGGAGGCGGCCTTTACCAAGGTTGGCGCGCTGATCGCGGCGCTGCGCGATGCGGGCCATGACATTCGCACCGCCGATCTGGGTGGCGGCCTGGGCGTTCCCTATGACCCCGCCCAGCCGGAGCCGCCCAGCCCGGCGGCCTATGGCGACATGGTGTGCCGGGTAACGCAGGACTGGCCGGTGCGGCTGATGTTCGAACCGGGCCGGGTGATCGTGGGCAATGCAGGAGCCTTGCTATCGCGGGTTGTGCGGGTGAAGCAGGGCGCGAAGGCGCCTTTCGTCATCGTCGACGCGGCGATGAACGACCTGTTGCGGCCCAGCCTGTATGACGCCTGGCATGATATTCGCGCGGTGACCCCGGCGGGGCAGCGCGCCGCCGCCAATGTGGTGGGGCCGGTGTGCGAGACGGGCGATACTTTCGCCATGGGCCGCGACATGGACGTGGTGGCCGCGGGCGATCTGGTCGCGTTCATGACGGCGGGCGCTTATGGCGCGACGATGGCGGGCACCTATAACAGCCGCCCGCTGACCCCTGAAGTGCTGGTATCGGGCGACAAATGGGCGGTGGTGCGTGCGCGCCCGCCGATCGAGGCGCTGATCGCTGGCGATAGCATTCCGGACTGGCTGGCCGACTGATGCACAGCCTGCCCGTCTTTCTGCGCCTGACGGGCAGGCCGGTGATCCTGACCGGAGCGGGCGAGGCGGCCGACGCCAAGCGCCGCCTGCTGGAGCGGGCGGGCGCGCAAATCGTGGGTGAGGAGGACAGCGCTGCGCGGATCGCCATCGTGTCGGATGGCGACGCGGCGACGGCGGAGCGGCTGCGGGCGCGCGGCGTGCTGGTCAATGCGACCGACAATCCAGACCTGTGCGATTTCACCCTGCCCGCGATCGTCGACCGCGATCCGGTGCTGATCGCGATCGGCACGGGCGGGGCGTCGGCGGGGCTGGCCAAGGCGCTGCGGCAGAGGCTGGAGGCGATGCTGCCCGCGCGGTTGGGCAAATTGGCGGATGGCTTGCTGGCCGCGCGCGGGGCGATCAAGGCGCGCTGGGCAGATGCCGGCGCGCGGCGGCGGGCCATAGACGCGGGCCTTGCGCCGGGTGGGATGATCGACCCGCTACGGGCCGACGCGGCGGATGCACTTGGCGCGTGGCTGGCGGCGGAGGGGCAGGCGGTAGCAGCGCGGCTGGTATCCATCCGTCTATCGTCGGACGATCCGGATGAACTGACGCTGCGCGCCGCGCGGTTGCTGGGGGAAGCGGACAGGATCTACCATCCCCCGTCAGTGCCTGCCTTGATCCTCGACCGGGCGCGGGCGGATGCGGCGCGGATCGTGGCGGACGGGCCGCCTGATCATCCGGGTGAAGGCTTGTCGCTGTGGGTGACGTTGGGCGAGGGGATAGCCTAAATCTCGTCCGCTCGAAACGAACCGCGATGCGTGGCTCAGCCCTGTTGCGCGCTCAACCGTTCGACTTCGTCATGCAGCGCCTGGATGGATGATACGAGGCGGGCGCGGTCGGCCTGAAGTTCGCGCAAGGTTTCGCGCGTTTCGCCCAGTTCGACGGCGCGCCGCGCGATGCGGGCGTCCAGTTCGGCATTGTGACGGGTGAGCGTGCCGAGCGTTTCGGCGCGCAGGCACAGATGACGCAGCCGCGCATCGAGCACGTCGAAATCAAAGGGTTTGACGACATGATCGTCGGCCCCGGCCTCCAGCGCCTCCACCGTCGACTGGCTGTCGAGCCGCCCGGTCAGCATGACGAAGCAAGCGGAGGCGGAAAGGTTCGCCGCGCGGATTTTCTTCATCGTCGCGATGGCGGGCAACATGGTCAGCCCCATGTCTATCAGGATGATGTCGGCCGGGCGTGTGACGAGCAGGTTGACCGCGACAAAGCCATTTTCCGCCAGCGCCACGTCATAGTTCAGGTGCGACAGACGGCGGGCGACGACGGCGCGCGCGGTAGGATTTTCGTCGATCAGCAATATGCGAAGGCGGCGTTGCGGTCGGGCAGTCTCGCTCATGTCCTGATCGTCGGGCCGACGGCTGCGAACGCGTTTGAAGATCGGCATGGCTCCACCCTTTTGCTACAATCCCCATGATAGGATGGCCGCGCAAAGAATTGGTTAATGAGCGGTAGCCACGATTAATTACATTTAATTGGTCCCCCCTTCCCGCGCGCCATAGCGTCGCCCCTGCGACCCGCAGAAGGAGGATGCCGATGCCACAGACCGTGCCTCAACTGGCGATTGACGATATTGCCGACCTGCCTGGCGAGGTCAGCCTGTTCGGATTGCAGGATGGCGATGTGCTGGACATCAGCCTGATGGATATTGTGATTGCGATCATCGACCAGCCGTGACGCCAGCAGCGTTGGGGGCGGCGCTGGGGCGGGCAGTGGCCGAGGCGCAGGATGCGCCGCCTGGCCGTGCGCTGGCGCTGATCCGGCCGTTCCTGCATGACATAGGCTGGTTCACCGACCTGTTGGCGCAGGGCTGCGCGGCGTTGGCCGACGATCCGCTGCATTTGCCCGGCTTTCGCGCGAGCCGCAACGGTGCGGCCCGGCATATGGTGCTGGCGCGGACGGAGCGGATATGGCTGTCGGCGACGGTGATCGACCCGGTGCCGCAAACAGGATCGCGGGTGCATTTTTCCGGTCGTCACATGCTGTGCCGCCCGCTCAACCGCGCGCTGCGGGCCGAGGGGTTTCGGCTGGAGGCGGACCGGGCCGTGCCGACCGGGCAGCGGCATTGCGCCATGGGCGAGATATTGGAAGTGGACGAGCGGCGCGAAACGCTGCGCATTCTGCCGGACGGAGCGCCGCTGATGCTGTTGCGGGCACAGGTCGCGCCGCAAGGGCCGGTCCGTTCGCGCATATGCGATTTTGCGACCGGGGTGCTGGTGGCGCGGGCGGAGGCGGATGAGGGCCATGCCCGCGCGCTGATGCTGCTGTCGCTGTTGCGGGCGCAGGGGCGGGCCGACGCGGCGGCGCAATTTGGCGAGGCGCTGGATACGCCGCTTGCCGCGCAACGCTGGGCGGTGATGCGCGAATATCTGGCGCTGGATACGGCAAGCGCCCTGCCTGCCTTGCGCGCCATGGCGCAGCGGGAAAGCGACGTTGCAGTGCGGGCGCTGGCCGCGCGGACGCTGACGCAGATCGGGGACATGGCGTGCCCCGCCTGATCGATCCAGCGCCAGACGAGCGGATGATCGACCTGGATGCCCTGATCGACTGGTGCGAAAGTCCGGCCTTCGATCCCGCCGACGAGGACGGGCTGGCGGCTGCCGCGCCCATGCTGCGGGCGCTGGGGCGGAACCGGCATTTCCTGGCCGATTTTGCGATCGCCGAACTCAAGACGCGCTGCGCGGGGCAGCGGCAGGCCAATCCCTATTCGGCGCAGGTCATGCTGCTGCGCCCGCCCAGGGGCAAATATGTACTGCGCGCCGCCTTCTGGCCCGCCCAGCGCGACCATGTGATGCGGATGAGTGGCCCGGCCCCCTTCCTGTACCATGTGCCGCACGATCATGGCTTTGATTTCCTGACCATCGGCTATCTGGGGCCGGGCTATGGATCGGACTATTATGTCTATGACGGCGATGTCGCGGGCGCGGCAGGGGAGGCTGTGGCGCTGCGCTTTGTCGAGCGCAGCCATTTGTCGCAGGGGCGGATGCTGCTCTATCGCGCCAATCGCGACATTCATGCGCAATTGCCGCCGGACTCCCTCTCTGTCTCGCTCAATATATTGGCGAGCGCGCCCGACCAGGGCTGGCGACGGCAATATCGGTTCGATACCGCCCGCAGCACGATCGCCGAATGCATGACCGTGGCCAGCGCGCAATTGCTGCTGGAACTGGCGGTCGGATGCGGCACGGACAATGCGATCGACCTGGCGCGGGATTTTGCGGCCCGCCACCCGGTCGACGCGATGCGGCGGACCGCCTGGGACGCGATCGGCGCCGGGATGAACGGCGCGGCCCGGATCGACCATTGGGAATCGGGCGCGCGGGGGAGCAGCCCGCTGATCCGGCATGCGAGCGAGGCTGCGCTCCGAATGGTCCAAAATGGATAGGGATTGGCTTGTTTTCGGACTGCGTCGGCGGTCGGATGCGGCTGGTCAGCAATGGGTGGATGACAGGTGGGCAGGCGGGTCGATTGTCACGGATTGGGCAGTGATTTCGCCCCGCTGGCACGGGCGCTGAGCGCGCGCGGCTTCGACCTGGCGATGTTGGGTTCGGGCAGTGAGCCGCCGCGCGTCAGCATCAGCGACACGACGATATTGTGGCAGGGCGTGGACGATCCCGCCGCGCGCGCCCGTGCGCTGGAGAGCGGCGTACAGGATGTGGTTGGCCCCTGGATGCATGAAGACGAAGCGGTGGCGCGGATCATCCGGCTTGCCCGTGATGAGCAGCCCCGGCTGCGCGTGGGCGACCTGCTGATCCATCTGGTCGACCGGCAGGTGGAGCGGGCGGGCCGGGCCATCCCGTTGCTGGCCCGCGAATATGCGCTGCTGCTCCACCTGGCACGACGGCCGGGGGAGGCGATCAGTCGGGAGGCGCTGTTGCGGGCGATATGGGGGCTGGAGTTCGACCCCGGCACCAACAGCGTGGAAGTGCATATGTCGCGTCTGCGCGCCAAGATCGACCGGGACTTTGACTGGCCGTTGCTGCGGACGATCAAGGGGAAAGGCTATGCGCTCTGCCCGGTGGTGGCGACCGTGCTTTCAGGGGCATAGGCGCGCATGAACAGGTTGACCGCCAGGGCGACATCCGCCTGCAAGGCTTCCGGTCGTGGCTCGCGCATCTGCCCCATCAGCAATTGCTGATGACTGCCCCCCATGGTCATGGCCATCAGCATGCGTGCGGCGTCGGTTGGATCGGCCCGTCTTATCTGGCCGCGATTCATGGCGCCTTCCAGAAAGTCGGCGAGGAGCGCGCGGGTATGGCGGGGGGCAAGCTCGAAGAAAATCCGGCTGAGTTCGGGAAATCGCCCACCTTCGGAATAAATGAGGCGGTGCAGGGCGATGGCTTGGGGGGAGCAGACCTTGTCGAGCAGACTGCGGCAGGCGCGCAGCAGCGTCGGTTCCAGCAGGCCGCAGGGATCAAGGATTTGCGAGAGTTGCATCCGATAGGCCGTCACGACCCGATCGACGACGGCGGAAAATAACTCTTCCTTCGACGGAAAATGATTCCAGAGCGTCCCCTTCGACCCGCCCAAATCCGCCGCGATGCCCGACATGGTCGTTCCGGCATAGCCATGTTCCAGGAAATAGCGCTCCGCAACCGTCAGGATACAGTCCCGCCGGTCCAGCCTGCGCGCTTCCCTTCGCGTGGGAGGAGGAGATTTGACCACAGCTGTCATTAAACCGTACCATAGAGTATGGCAATTTTGTTGACAAGGCCTGGCAACAGCGGCAATGGCGGTTTTCATACTGGATGGTACGGTTTGTCATGTCGGTGAGTCGCCTGTTTTCCCCCGAACGCATCATGATTTCGACGGCGGCCCTGTCGCTGCTGTCAGCATGTGCGGCCGTGCCCGATCTTGGCCCCGCCCCCGCGATTCGCACGGCGCAGAGCGTGGCGGCGCAGGACAGCCTGCACGCGCCTGACGCCGCCTGGCCGGGCGAAGGCTGGTGGACCGCCTATGGCGACCCGCAACTGACCGCGCTGATCGAGGAAGGGCTGGCCAACGCGCCCGACATGGCGATCGCCGCCGCCCGATTCGCACAGGCGCAGGGCATGGCGCAACAGGCAGGCGCCACATTGCTGCCGTCGGCGGATCTGGACGCCAGGGCCGGGACGACCAAGCAAAGCTATAATATGGGACAACCCAAGGAGTTCATTCCGCAGGGCTGGCTCGGTACGGGTCAGGTGGCGCTCAATCTGGGCTTTGACCTGGACCTTTGGGGTCGGAACAAGGCCGCGCTGGCAGCGGCGACGTCACAGGCCCGCGCGGCGCAACTGGACGCGCAACAGGCGCGGCTGGCTCTGACGACGGGCATCGCCGACGCCTATGCCGATCTGGCGCGGCTGTATGACGAAGCCGAACTGCAACAGCGCACGCTGGACATCCGGACCGCCAGCCAGAAGCTGGTTGCCGATCGCCGCCAGAACGGGCTGGAAACGCGCGGCAATGTGCGCCAGTCGGACGCGACGGTTGCGACGGCGCGCGCGCAACTGGCTGGGGCGCGCGTGGCGATCGCGCTGCGCCAGCATCAGATTGCGGCGCTGGTCGGGGCGGGGCCGGATCGCGGGCTGGCGATCACCCGTCCGCCCAAGGGCCGGTTGATGCCGGTCGGGCTACCCGCGGACGTCACCACCAATCTGGTCGCCCGTCGCCCGGACATCGCAGCCGCGCTCGCCCGCACGGAAGCGGCAGCCAAGCAGGTCAAGGTCGCACGCGCCGATTTCTACCCGGCGGTGCGCCTGAGCGCGCTGATCGGGGTTCAGGCGCTGGGCTATGACACGATGTTTACCGGCACCGGCGTCAATGGATCGGCCAAGCCCTTCTACAACAGGCTGTTCGAGAAGGATTCGCTGTTCGGCAATGCCGGTCCGGCGATCAGCCTGCCGATTTTCCACGGCGGCGCGTTGCAGGGCCAGTATCGCGGCGCGCGCGCCGGTTATGATGAAGCGGTGGCCAATTATGACAAGACGGTGCTGGCCGCCTATCGCGACGTTGCCGATGCGCTGACCAGCCGCCGCACGCTCGACGATCGGCTGGTGGATGCGCGCGCGGCGCTGGCGGCGTTGCAGGACGCCTATGGCGTGGCGCGCAAACGCTATGATGGTGGCCTGTCCACCTATCTCGACGTGCTGAATGTCGAGGATCAGCTGATCGCCGCGCGCCGGTCCGTTTCTGCGTTGGAAGCCAGCGCCTTTTCGCTCGATATTGCCCTGATCCGTGCGCTGGGCGGCGGTTTCGCCGACAGCGCTACACTGCCCAAGGATGCTGCGCATGGCTGATGCCACCCCTGAATTTTCTGCCTCAGAGGCTTCGGATGCCACTGCGCCGGATGACACGAAAAAGGCGGATCGTGCCGCTGTGCGCAAGCTGTGGCTGACCCGTCTTGCGCTGGCAGTCGTGGTGCTGGGCCTGTTGTGGGCGGCCTGGTATCTGCTGATCGGGCGTAATCATGTCAGCACCGACAATGCCTATGTGAATGCCGAAATGGCGCAGGTGACGCCGTTGATTTCCGCGCAGGTGACGCAGGTGCTGGTCAGCGACACCCAGGCGGTGAAGCGCGGCGACGTGCTGGTGCGGCTGGACCCGACCAATGCGCGCATCGCCCTTGCGCAGGCGCAGGCCGATCTGGCCGAAGCGCGGCGCCGCTTCCGCCAGAGCAGCGCGACCAGCAGCGCGCTGGCGGCGCAGGTCGACGCGCGCGTCGCGGACATCGTGCAGGCGCGCGCGCAGCTGGCGACAGCGCAGGCCAATGTCGAAAAGGCGCGGATCGACCTGCAGCGGCGCGAGGCGCTGGTGGGCGACGGTGCGGTGTCGGGCGACGAAGTGACCAGCGCGCGCACCGCCTATGCCGCCGCGCGCGCTGCGCTGGAACTGGCGCAGGCCGGCGTCAACACCGCGCAGGCGACGCGCAGCGCGGCTAGCGGGCAGCTGGCCGCCAATGACGCGCTGGTCAGCGGGTCGAGCGTCGATACCGATCCGGGCGTCATGGTCGCGCAGGCCAAGCTGGATGCGGCGAAGCTGGACCTGGACCGCACGGTCATTCGCGCGCCGATCGACGGCGTCATCACCAAGCGGCAGGTGCAGGTAGGACAGCGCGTCGCGCAGGGCAGCCCGATCATGACGATCGTGCCGCTGGCGCAGGTCTATGTCGACGCGAACTTCAAGGAACGGCAGTTGCGCCAGGTGAAGGTCGGCATGCCCGCCACGGTCGTTGCCGACATTTACGGCGGCGACGTCGTCTATCATGGCAAGGTTGTGGGCTTTTCCGGTGGCACCGGATCGTCGCTGTCGCTGATCCCGGCGCAAAATGCGACCGGCAACTGGATCAAGGTGGTCCAGCGCCTGCCGGTCCGTATTTCGCTCGACCCCAAGGAGCTGGCGGCCCACCCGTTGCGTGTCGGCCTTTCCACGGAGGTCGATATCGACCTTTCCGGTCACTGAAAGGCCGGGTCGTGAGCGGCGAGGCAAATATTTTTTCCCGGCTGACGGCGCGACAGCGCACATTGGCGGGGATGGTGCTGGCGCTCAGCAATTTTATGGTCGTGCTGGACCTGACCATCGCTAATGTTTCCGTGCCGCATATTTCGGGCAATCTGGGCATCACGCCCGATCAGGGGACGTGGATCATCACATCCTACGCGGTCGCCGAAGCGATTTGCGTACCGCTGACAGGCTGGCTGGCGCAGCGCTTTGGCGTCGTCAAGATGTTCATCAGCGCGATGGTCGGCTTTGGCCTGTTTTCGGTGCTGTGCGGCCTGTCGATGTCGCTCAGCATGATCGTGGTCTGCCGCATTGGCCAGGGGCTGTGCGGTGGCCCGATCATGCCCATGTCGCAAACGCTGATGCTGCGCGTCTTTCCGCCCGAACGGCGTGCGCGGGCGATGGGGCTATGGGCGATGACGACGCTGCTGGGTCCGGCGATGGGGCCGATTATCGGCGGCTATATCAGCGATAATTGGAGCTGGCACTGGATCTTCTTCATCAACCTGCCGATCGCCATCCTGTGCGTATTTGCGGCGATGGCGCTGCTGCGTCCGGTCGAAACGGAAACGGCGCGCGTGCCGATCGACAAGATCGGGCTGGCGTTGCTGGTTTTCTGGATCGGCTGCCTTCAGGTCATGCTGGACCTTGGCCGGGACCATGACTGGTTTGCTGATCCGCTGATCTTGAGCCTGGCGATTCTCTCGCTGATCGGCTTTCTGGTCTTTATCATCTGGGAATTGACGGAAGAGCATCCGATCGTCGATCTGCGCGTGTTCCGCCATGTCGGCTTCACCACCGGGGTATTGTCGCTGGCGCTGTGTTATGGTGCCTATTTTTCCGGCATCGTCATCATCCCGCAATGGCTTCAGTCCGCCAGGGGCTATACCGCGACATGGGCGGGCATCGTCACCGCCTTCACGGCCATGGCCGCATTGATGAGTGCGCCGGTCGCCGCCAGGATCATGGGCCGGGGGGTCGATCCGCGCTTCATGATTTCGGGGGCCGTGTTGTGGCTGGGCCTGATGACGCTGTGGCGCGCGCACTGGACCAGCAGCGTCGATTTCTGGATGATGGCTGCGCCGCAGTTCATTCAGGGGTTTGCCATGCCCTTCTTCATGATTCCGCTGACCACGCTGACATTGGGGTCGGTGCGGCCCGAAGAGACGGCGTCCGCTGCCGGGCTTCAGAATTTCCTGCGCACCATGGCGCTGGCGATCGCGACGTCGCTGGTGCTGACAGGCTGGGGCAATGGTCAGCGCGTGTCGCGCAGTGAACTGGCGGGCACCCTCCAGCCCGCCGATACGCAGGCGGCCCTGGCGAATATCGGCATGTCGACCGACCAGGCGCGGCAGGTGATTTCGAACATCGTCGATCAGGAAGCGACGGCCATTTCGGTGGATCATATATTCTTCATATCGGCCCTGATCCTGTTCTTCGCGTCGGCGATGGTCTGGCTGGCGCCCCGTCCCCGCCCCAATGTGGACACGTCCGCCGCGCACTGACCCCGTTTACAGCGCCGCCAGATCCTCCGGCCGGTTGATATTGGGTAGTGCCAGCCCCGGCACCGTCACCACACGGGCGCCGATGCGGTCGAGCCAACCGTAGATGGAGCGATTATTCGCCTCCGCCAGATGCGCGTCCAATGCGTTGGCGAGCGATGCCGGCCACCAGCCAAGCAGTTGCTGACCCTCCAATATCGCGGCCTGTTCACCGATCAGCAGGGCGGGCAGGTCCGCAGGATAGACCGGCATGTCGCACCCTGTCGTCAATATTCCGGCAAACCCATGGGCCTGCGCGTGATGCAGCGCTGCGTTGAGGCCGCCGAGCGGTCCCATGCCGGGCGCGGGCCGATCCGCCAGACCGGCTGCGCGACCGCAAATCACCACTTGTTCGACATGGGGGGCCAGCCCCGCGATAGCATGGTCCAGCAAGGTTCGCCCATCCGGCAGTATCGCCAGCGCCTTGTCGCTGCCAAAGCGGCTGGAGCGCCCCCCTGCCAGCACCGCCCCCAATATCCGCCGTTCCGCCATGATGCTTCCTTGATAGCGCCGCTCTATCAGCCCTATAGCAAAGAGATGCAGACCCGCCTTGTCGAATATTTCCTGGCGCTGGAGCGCGAAGGCCATTTCGGGCGGGCGGCGGTGCTATGCCATGTGTCGCAACCCACGCTGTCCGCGGGGATCGCCACGCTGGAGACGCAATTGGGCAAGCGGCTGATCCGGCGCGACCGCAAATATGCCGGGCTGACGCCGGAGGGCGAGGCGATATTGCCATGGGCGCGGCAGTTGGTGGCGGCCGCCGAAGCGCTGGGGCAGGCGGCGGAAACTGCGCGTGGGCCGTTGAAGGGCGAGCTGCGGCTGGGCGCGATTCCCGCCGCCATGCCGGCGATCGGTTGTCTGGCAACCGCGATGCTGGACCGGCATCCGGGGCTGAACATTTCCGTCCGCGCGCTGACGTCGCGCCAGATCGAGCGCGAACTGGCCGCGTTCGAGCTGGATGCGGGCATCACCTATCTGGATTTCGAGCCGCCCGCCCATGCCCTGTCGGTGCCGCTGTATGCCGAACGGGCTATGCTGGTGAGCGCGGCGCATGGCGTGCCGATCCCGGCAGTCCTCGACTGGGCGGACCTGGCAAGCCTGCCGCTCTGCCTGTTGCATCAGGGGATGCAGAACCGGCGGATACTGGACGCGCGGCTGGCCGAGCGCGGGCTGGCGCTGCGGCCCCTGGTCACGGCCGATTCCTATGTCGCGCTGCTGGGGCTGGTGCAGCAGGGACGGCTCTGTTCGATCATCCCCGACAGCCATGCCGCCTTGCTGGACGGGCTGCGCTGGGCGCGCACCGCGCCGCTGCCGGACATGGGGGAGGGCAGCCGGGTGGGCGTGATCGTGTCGGACAGCGCGCCGATGGGGCCATTGGCGCAGGCGGTGCTGGCGGTGGCGCGCGGGTTGCGCCTGCCGCCCGGCTTTGGCTCCATTTGATAGATAAACTCTATCAAGCATCGCTGCCTTCGATTTGACCGGCGCACCTTCCCGCCGCACAATCGCGGCAAAGGCTGGGCCATAAGTCAGGGTATCGGGATGGAAGAGTTTATCGAAGGCTGGACTGCGCGTCATGGCGCAACCCGCGACCAGTTGCTGCCGCTGCTGCATGCGGTGCAGGAAGAGGCTGGCTATGTCGCGGACACTGTCGTGCCGGTCATCGCCCGCGCGCTGAACCTGTCGCGCGCTGACGTGCATGGCGTCGTCACCTTCTACCATGATTTCCGCCGGACGCCTGCGGGCCGCCATGTCGTGAAACTGTGCCGGGCCGAAAGCTGCCAGGCGCGGGGCGGCGCGGCGATCGAGGCGGCGGCGGCGCAGCGGCTGGGCGTGGCGATGGGGGAGACGCGCGGCGATGGCGCGATCAGTCTGGAGCCGGTTTATTGCCTGGGGCTGTGCGCGGTCGGGCCGAACGCGCTGGTCGATGGTCGCCCGGTCGCGCGGATCGACGGTGCGGCGCTGGACCGGATCGCGGCGGAGGTGGCGGCATGAAAATCTATGTGAGCCGCGACATGGCGTCGGTGGCGCTGGGCGCGGACGCTGTCGCGCAGGCCTTTGCCGATGCGGGGTGCGAGGTGATCCGCACCGGATCGCGCGGGCTGTTCAGCATCGAACCGCTGGTCGAGGTGGAAACGGCGCAAGGCCGGATCGGCTATGGTCCGGTCGGGCCGGGGGATGTCGCGGCGGTGCTGGATGGCAGCCACGCCAACCGGCTGGGGCCGGTCGACCAGCATCCATTCTTTGCGGGACAGCAGCGCTTCACCTTCGCCCGGTGTGGCGTGATCGATCCGGTCAGCCTGACCGAATATGCGGCGCAGGACGGATGGAAGGGGCTGGAGGCAGCGCGCGCAATGACGCCCCAGGCCGTGGTCGATGCGGTCAAGGCGTCGGGCCTGCGCGGGCGCGGCGGGGCGGGGTTCCCGACCGGCATCAAGTGGCAGACGGTGCTGGATGCGCCTGCGGGCGACAAATATATCGTCTGCAACGCCGACGAAGGCGACAGTGGCACCTTTGCCGATCGTATGCTGATGGAGGGCGACCCCTATTGCCTGATCGAGGGCATGGCGATTGCGGCCCATGCCGTGGGCGCGCGCCATGGCTATATCTATATCCGTTCCGAATATCCCTTCGCCATTGCCACGATGCGACTGGCGATCGAGCATGCCGCCCATCTGATCGCGCCTTTCACGCTGGAAGTGCGCGAAGGGGCGGGCGCCTATGTCTGCGGCGAGGAAACCGCGCTGCTCGACAGCATCGAGGGCAAGCGCGGACAGGTGCGGGCCAAGCCGCCTCTGCCTGCGCTCAAAGGTCTGTTCGGCCAGCCGACGGTCATCAACAATGTGCTGAGCCTGGCGGCCGTGCCGTTCATTCTGGCGGAAGGGGCGGAGGCCTATGCCGCCGTCGGCTTTGGCAGGTCGCGTGGCACGATGCCGGTGCAACTGGCGGGCAATGTGCGCCATGGTGGCCTGTATGAGATCGGCTTTGGCATCACGCTGGGCGAACTGGTGAACGATGTCGGCGGCGGCACGGCCAGCGGGCGGCCCGTACGCGCGGTGCAGGTGGGCGGGCCGCTGGGCGCCTATTTCCCGCCATCCATGTTCCATCTGCCCTTCGATTATGAAGCCTTTGCCGCGGCTGGCGGCCTGATCGGCCATGCCGGGATCACGGTGTTCGACGACAGCGTGGACATGGCGCATATGGCCCGTTTCGCGATGGAATTCTGCGCGGCGGAAAGCTGCGGCAAATGCACGCCCTGCCGGATCGGATCGACGCGCGGGGTGGAGATTGTCGACCGGATCATGGCGGCGAGACCGCCTATTTCCAGTCGTCATCCTGACGAAAGTCAGGATCCAGAGTCCCGCAATGCAAGGTTGGATGATGCCGCCCTGGATGATGACTTTCGTCAGCATGACGGGAAGGGGGGCTATCTTGGCAAAGCCCTCTACTCCCGTTCCCCCAGCCGTATCGATACGTCGCTCGACGCGCAAACCACGCTGCTGCGCGATCTGTGCGATACGATGAAATATGGCTCGCTCTGCGCGTTGGGGGGCTTCACCCCCTATCCGGTGCTGAGCGCGCTCGATTACTTCCCAGAAGATTTCGGCGCGCCTGCGCCGTTGAAGGAGGCTGCGGAATGACCTTTACCCGCGAAACCGACCATGGCACGCCCGCTGCGATTGCGACCGGCAAGTCCGTCACGCTGACCATCGACGGGCAGGCGATAACCCTGCCCGAAGGCACCAGCATCATGCGCGCGGCGTCGCTGCTGGGTGGCTCCATTCCCAAACTCTGCGCCACTGACAGCGTCGAAAGCTTCGGTTCGTGCCGCCTGTGCCTGGTGGAGGTGGAGGGCCGCAACGGCTATCCCGCGTCCTGCACGACGCCAGTGGCCGAAGGCATGGTGGTGCGCACCCAGACCGACCGCCTCAAGCAGTTGCGGCGCGGGGTGATGGAACTGTATATCTCCGACCATCCGCTCGATTGCCTGACCTGCGGCGCGAACGGGGACTGCGAATTGCAGGATCAGGCTGGCGCGGTTGGCCTGCGCGACGTGCGCTATGGCTATGATGGCGCGACCAATATGGGGCAGGCGAAGGACCAGTCTAACCCCTATTTCGATTTCGATCCCAGCAAGTGCATCGTCTGTTCGCGCTGCGTGCGCGCCTGTGACGAAGTGCAGGGGACGTTCGCGTTGACGATCGAGGGGATGGGGTTCGATTCCAAGGTTTCCGCGTCGCAGGGCGAGGGATTTCTGGGGTCCGAATGCGTGTCCTGTGGCGCCTGCGTGCAGGCCTGTCCCACCGCATCGCTGATCGAAAAGAAGGTCGTCGAAGTCGGCACCCCCGACCGCGCCGTCGTCACCACCTGCGCCTATTGCGGTGTGGGCTGCACCTTCCGTGCGGAAATGCGGGGCGAGGAACTGGTGCGCATGGTGCCGTGGAAGGACGGCAAGGCCAATCGCGGCCATAGCTGCGTCAAGGGTCGCTTCGCCTGGGGCTATGCCCAGCATCAGGATCGCATCCTGAACCCGATGATCCGCGCCAGCATCGACGAGCCATGGCGCGAAGTGTCGTGGGACGAGGCGATCGCCCATACGGCCAGTGAATTCCGTCGCATCCAGGCGAAATATGGCACCCGCTCCATCGGCGGCATCACGTCGAGCCGCTGCACCAATGAGGAAACCTTCCTTGTCCAGAAGCTGATCCGCCAGGGTTTTGGCAATAATAATGTCGATACCTGCGCCCGCGTCTGCCACTCGCCGACCGGCTATGGGCTGAGCCAGACCTTCGGGACGTCGGCGGGTACGCAGGATTTCGACAGCGTGATGCAGTCGGACGTCATCCTGGTCATCGGCGCGAACCCGACCGACGGCCATCCCGTATTCGCCAGCCGGATGAAACGCCGCTTGCGGCAGGGGGCCAAGCTGATCGTCATGGACCCGCGCCGCACCGATCTGGTCAAATCCCCCCATATCGAGGCGGACCATCATCTGCCCCTGCGCCCCGGCACCAATGTCGCGATGCTGACCGCGATGGCGCATGTCATCGTCACGGAGAAGCTCTATGACGAAGCCTTCATCCGCGAACGGTGCGACTGGGATGAGTTTGCCGACTGGGCCGATTTCGTCTCCCAACCCGCCCGTTCGCCCGAAGCGATCGAACCGCTGACCGGCGTGAAGGCGGACGAGGTGCGGGCCGCCGCCCGGCTCTATGCCACAGGCGGCAATGGCGCGATCTATTATGGCCTGGGCGTTACCGAACATAGCCAGGGGTCATCGACCGTGATGGCCATCGCCAACCTGGCTATGGCGACCGGCAATGTCGGGCGCGAAGGCGTGGGCGTGAACCCGCTGCGGGGGCAGAATAATGTGCAGGGCGCCTGCGACATGGGCAGCTTCCCGCATGAATTTTCCGGCTATCGCCATGTGTCCGACACGGCGACGCGGCAATTGTTCGAACGCACATGGGGCGTCAGCCTGGACGCCGAGCCGGGGCTGCGCATCCCCAACATGCTGGACGCCGCGACCGACGGGACGTTCAAGGGGCTGTTCGTGCAGGGCGAGGATATTCTTCAGTCCGATCCCAACACCCATCATGTCGCGGCGGGGCTTGCAGCGATGGAGTGCGTCGTGGTGCAGGACCTGTTCCTCAACGAAACCGCCAATTACGCCCATGTCTTTCTGCCGGGATCGACCTTCCTGGAAAAGGACGGCACCTTCACCAACGCCGAACGGCGCATCCAGCGGGTGCGCAAGGTGATGGCCCCGCTCAATGGCTATGCCGACTGGGAAATCGTGCAACTGGTGGCCAACGCCATGGGCCTGCAGTGGACCTATGATCACCCCGCGCAGATCATGGATGAGATCGCCGCGCTCACCCCGACCTTTGCGGGCGTCCATTATGACCGGCTGGAGGCGGAAGGATCGCTGCAATGGCCCGCCAATGACGCTGCGCCCGACGGTACGCCGACCATGCATATCGACGGTTTCGTGCGGGGGAAGGGCAAGTTCGTCGTCACCGACTATGTGCCGACGGACGAAAAGACCGGCCCGCGCTTCCCGCTGCTGCTGACGACGGGGCGCATCCTGTCCCACTATAATGTCGGCGCGCAGACGCGACGGACGGCGAACACCGCCTGGCACCCGGAGGACCGGCTGGAAATCCATCCGTCCGATGCGGAAAATCGCGGGATCAAGGAAGGCGACTGGGTTGCCCTGAAAAGCCGGGCGGGGGAAACCACGCTGCGTGCGCAAGTGACCGAGCGGGTAGCGCCGGGCGTGGTCTATACGACCTTCCACCACCCCGAAACCCAGGCCAATGTCATCACCACCGACTATAGCGACTGGGCGACCAACTGCCCGGAATATAAGGTGACGGCGGTGCAGGTGATGCCATCCAACGGCCCCAGCGACTGGCAACTCGACTATGCCGATCAGGCCAGGATGAGCCGCCGCATTGCGCCACTGGAAGCGGCGGAATAGGATCGGCCCGATGAGCGACGAAAATGACGTCATGTCCACCGCCGACCGGCTGATCTACATGGCCAACCAGATCGCGCGCAATCTGGCGGCGCAGGGCGATGCGGAGGCGGTTGCGTCCACCGCCAGCCATATCGCCAGCTTCTGGGACCCGCTTATGCGCGCGCGGATCGTGGCGCTGGCGGCGGAGCAGCCCGACGCCCTGTCGCCGATCGCGGCGCAGGCCGTGCGCCGGATCAGCGCTTGAAGCAGGGCGGCGACGCGCTGACCTTCACCCGCCTGGCCCGCGATGGGCAGGGCGAAGCGGTCGAACGGGTGCTGGCCGATGAAGTGCCGGTCGCGATCGAATTCAACGGCATCGGCTATGCGGTGCTGATGGCGACGCCCACTGATCTGACCGATCTGGTGCTGGGTTTTGCGCTGGCGGAACGGCTGATCGGGCCGGACGATGCGCCCTTCGACGTCGATACCCATGATACCGATCAGGGCATCGTGGCGCGCGCGACTCTGCCGCCATCGCGGACCGATTTGCTGCTGGACCGGGTACGGCACCGCGCGTCCGATTCATCGTGCGGCCTGTGCGGGATCGAAAATCTGGAACAGGCGATTCGGCCCCTGCCGCCAGTGACGGCGCGATCGCGCGCCGACCGCGCCGCGATCTTTCGCGCGCTTGATGGGCTGGCGGCGCATCAACCGCTCAATGCCGCGACCGGCGCGGCCCATGCCGCCGCCTGTGCCGACGCGGACGGGGCGATCCGTCTGGCGCGGGAGGATGTCGGGCGGCACAATGCGTTCGACAAGCTGATCGGCGCGATGAAGCGCGCGGGCGCGGGCTGGGACGACGGCTTTGCGCTGCTGTCGTCACGCTGTTCCTATGAACTGGTGGAGAAAGCGGTGCTGAGCCAATGCCCGCTTTTGGTGACGATTTCCGCCCCCACAAGGCTGGCGGCCGAGCGCGCGGCGGAGGCGGGACTGCCGCTGGTCGTGCTGGCGCGACGCGATGCGATGTTGCACCGGGGCAACGCACCGCTGACGTAGCGAAACAGCCGCTTGGCAATGCCGCGCCTTTGCCCTAGAGCGCGTCGCGTGAGGGGGGCTCGCTTTCCTTACAGCTAGATCGCGCCGGTGTCCCGCAAGGGGCTGAAAATGGGAATGCGGTGCGGGCGTGAAAGCGCCCTATTCCGCAGCTGTCCCTGCAACTGTAAGCGGTGAGCATGATGCATAAGGGTCGCAAGACCCGGCCACTGGACGCCAATGTCTGGGAAGGTTCGTGCATCATTGCCCTGACCCGTGAGCCAGGAGACCTGCCGGCGTCTGGTCGCTCTTGCCCTGATCCAGGGGATTGGTCATGGCACGGTGGTTTTCCGTCGAGCGACGCTGTGCGGCCGGGGCCGCATCGTGCCGTGCGGCGGGGGCTGGCGTCATCCCGCATCATGGCGCGACCGCGTGCGCGGACGCCCTGGCCTTGAAGTCGCATGGGACGCTCAGGGCATATATCATGGTAAGAACAGGGATTTCTCTCATTGCGCTGCTGGCGGCAACGCCCGCTCTGGCGCAGGACGATGACATCATCGTCACCGCATCGGGCATCGAACAGTCGCGCGACGAAGTGGGGCAGGCGATCACCGTCATCGACGCGCAGACCATCCAGACGCGGCAGGTTATCGATGTGGTCGATCTGCTGGCGACGACGCCGGGCGTTCGTTTCAACCGTAACGGGTCCACCGGCGGCGTGACCGGCGTATCGCTGCGCGGCGCGGAAACGACGCAGACTCTGGTGCTGATCGACGGGGTGAAGGTCAATGACCCCAGCGGCATTGGTGACGGTTATGACTTCGGCCATTTGCTGACCGGCAATATCAAGCGGATCGAAGTGCTACGCGGCTCCAACTCGGTCGTCTATGGCAGTCAGGCGATCGGCGGCGTGGTGAACATCATGACCGGCGTGCCGGTGGACGGCTTCGGCGCGAACGCCTCGGTCGATTATGGTTATAGCGATACGGTCAATGCCAAGGCGGACGTGTCCGGCACCAGCGGCATCGCGTCGGGCGGCGTGGGCGCGGCCTATTTCCGCACGGATGGCATTTCCTCTGCCGCGGGCGGCACGGAAAAGGACGGCTATGAAAATATCGCCACCAACGCGCGGCTCAAACTGGCGTTCAGCGATGCGTTGAGCCTCGACCTGCGTGGCTATTATATCCATGCGGATCTCGACTATGACAGCTTCTTTGGCGCACCGGCCGACAGCAGCGATGTGAGCAAGCTGGACCAATATGTGGGCTATGCGGGCCTCAACCTGGCTTTGCTGGATGGCAAGCTGACGAACCGCGCAGCCGTCACCTATCTGCGCAACGACCGCGACTATTATTTCGTGCGCGGCACCGACCCGGATTATGGCTATTCCGGCACTAACCTGCGCTTTGAATATGAAGGCGTCTATGCCCCGGTCGATCAGGCCAAGCTGGTATTCGGCTACGAGCATGAACGGCCCGACTATGAATTCTTCGGGTTCGGCAGCACGTCGTCGGCAAGGATCAATATCGACAGCGTCTATGCGCTGGCGATCGTCAAGCCCTTTACGGGCCTGTCGGTCACGGGCGGTGTGCGGCATGACGATCATAGCCAGTTTGGCGGCGCGACCACGTTCGGCGCGAATGCCAACTATTCGCCCAATGCAGGCGCGACCAATTTTCGCCTGAGCTATGGCGAAGGGTTCAAGGCGCCCTCGCTCTATCAGCTGTACGACATGTTCAGCGGCAATAGCGCGCTGCGCCCCGAACGGTCGAAAAGCTATGATGTCGGCTTTGACCAGAGCCTGGATGGTGGCCGGGCGATCCTGTCGGTAACGGCGTTTCGTCGCGACACGACCGACCAGATCAATTATGACAATGCGACCTTCAGCTACAGCAATCTGGACCGCACCCGCGCCAAGGGCGTGGAGGCGAGCATTGCCTTGAAGCCGGTGGACGCACTGACCGTGACGGGCAGCTACAGCTATGTCGATGCGCGCGACCGGTCGGGCGGGATCACGGACGGCAACCGTCTGCCGCGCCGCGCGGCCAACGCGATCAGCGTTTCGAGCGACTATGTCTGGTCGTTCGGCCTGTCGACCGGGGCGACCGTGACGATGGTGGGCGACAGTTTCGACAATGCCGCCAACACCCGCCGTCTGGACGGCTATGCGCTTGTCGGCCTGCGGGCTTCGCTGCCGCTGGGCGAGCATCTGGAAGTCTATGGCCGGATCGACAATCTGTTCGATGAAGCCTACGCCACGGCCTATGGCTATGGCGTCTATGGCCGCTCCGCCTTTGGCGGCGTGCGTGTCCGTTTCTGATATGGCACAAGGGGGGACGGGCGCGCTGCTCGTCCCTTCACCTTGGCGCGTTCTGACGCGCCGTGCCTTTGCTGCGTGGCGCCCCAAGTTGCGCCGTGCTTTTGCTGCGTGGCGCCCCAAGTTGCGCCACGATGGCCCGCGCCGCCTGCACATAGGCCGGGCCGCCGCACACGGTCCAGCTTTGCGGCAGGCTGATGCGCGGGATGGATTTGATCGCAGGGTGCTGGAGCATTTCGGTCCCCTGATCGACCACCGCTTCGCTGCCGCTTTCCACGATCAGCCAATCGGGCCGCGCCGCGACCATCGCCTCCAGCGGCACTTGCGCCAGCGCGGGCTTGCCGAGTTTTGCGGCCAGATTGGTCAGCCCGACCCGATGCATCAGGTCATCAACCAGCGTGCCTGTGCCGGTCATATAGCCGCGCCGCTGATAATAGGCGGCAACGCCGCCGCGCTTCGCTTTCGGCAGTGCCGCCAGATCGCGGTTCATCTGCGCAATCAGCTTTTCGCCCCGGTCGACATGGCCGACCGCGCGCGCGACCTGCCGTATCTGATCCTCGATCGCGTCATAATTGTCCGCACTGGCCAGGCCCAATGTGGTCCATTGGCCCGGCGGCGCTCCGGCGACCATGTTCGGCCCGATCGGATAGCCCAGGATCAAATCGGGCCGGATCGCCAGCACCTCTTCCGAAGCGCGGCGCAGCGTACGATAGCCGCGCGCCTTGTCCGCCGCCGCCGACAATTCGGGATCGAGCGCATTGCTGCTGAGCGCCGCGATCTGGCCATTGTCGGCCAGCGCGATCAGATATTGATCGGCGCACACGTTGAGCGACACGATCCGCCGCGGCGCAGCGTGTGCCGTGCCGGTGAGTGTCAGGGCGGCAAGGGCGAGGATCAACGGACGGATCATGGAGCCTGTCTTGTAGTAGGACCTGTTCCTGCCTTCGCAGGAACATGGCGCTTTGCCAACCGCCAAGGGGAGCGTCCATGACGGCCCGCCGCCACCCCTTGCTCGTCCCCGCGCTGCTGATCCTGCTGGTCGGCGCGGCGATGGGATCGGTGATGCTGGGGGCCGTCGCGATCAGCCCGGCGCGGATATGGGCGGTGCTGACCGGCGGCGGCGATGCGGTCGCCCGTGCGATCATCATCGACCTGCGCCTGCCGCGCATGTTGCTGGGCCTGCTGGTGGGCGCGATGCTGGGCCTGTCGGGCGCGGCGTTGCAGGGCTATCTGCGCAACCCGCTGGCCGAACCGTCCGTGCTGGGCGCGTCCAATTCAGCGGCGCTGGGCGCGGTCTGCGCGCTCTATTTCGGCCTCAGTGCGCTGCATCCGCTGGTCCTGCCGCTGCTCGCCATCACCACCGCGCTTGTCGCCATTGCCGGGCTGTTCTTGCTGGCCGGTCCATCGGAAAGCCCGCTGACCCTGATCCTGGCGGGGATCGCGGTCGCGACGCTGGCGGGGGCGGGCATCAGCCTGTCGCTTAACCTGTCGCCCAATCCCTTTGCCGCGATGGAGATCATGACCTGGCTGATGGGCAGTCTGGAAAACCGCAGCTATGTGCATGTCCTGGTCGCCTTGCCCTGCATCGCGATCGGCGCGGCGCTGCTGATGGCGGACGGGCGGACGCTGGACGCGCTGACATTGGGGGAGGAAGGCGCGCAGGCGCTGGGCGTGAACCTTAATGCCGCGCGGTTGCGCATGATGCTGGGCGTCGCGATCGGCGTGGGCGGCGCGGTGGCGGTGTCCGGCGCGATCGGCTTTGTCGGCCTGATCGTCCCGCATATCGTCCGCCCGCTGACCGATCGGTCGCCATCGGCGGTGCTATGGCCCTCGCTGCTGGGCGGCGCGGTGCTGCTGACGCTGGCGGATATTGGCGTGCGGCTGATCCCGTCGGTCAATGAACTGAAGCTGGGGGTCGTCACCGCGATGCTGGGCGTGCCGGTGTTCCTGATCCACCTGATGCGGGAGCGACGGCTATGGTGAGCCTGGCGGTAGAAGGGCTGTCCGTCCGGCTTGGCCGTCATGTGGCGGTGCGCGATGTCGCGGTGACGCTGGAGCCGGGCCAGCTGGTCGGCATCATCGGTCCCAATGGCGCGGGCAAGTCCACGCTGATCCGGGCGATGCTGGGCCTTGCGAAGCCGCGGGCGGGCCGGGTGCTGATTGACGGGCAGGATGTGGCGCGGATCGACCGGGGGGCGATAGCGCGCGCCATCGCCTATCTGCCGCAGGGTCAGACATTGCACTGGCCGCTCAGCGTCGATCGGCTGGTGGCGCTGGGGCGGCTACCGCATCTGGGGCCGCTGTCACGCCTGTCCGACGCAGATGAGGCAGCGGTCGAGGCAGCGATGGCGCGGGCCGATGTGCTGCACCTGAAAGGACGGATCGCGACCGAATTGTCCGGTGGGGAGCGGGCGCGGGTGCTGCTGGCGCGGGCGCTGGCGGTCGGGGCGCGCGGGCTGATCGCCGACGAACCGCTGGCGGCGCTGGACCCTGGACATCAGATCGACGTCATGAACCTGCTGCGCGACGAGGCGCGCAGCGGCGCGCTGGTGGTGACGGTGCTGCATGACCTGAGCATGGCCGCGCGCTGGTGTGACCGGCTGCTGCTGATGGATGGCGGCGCGCTGGTCGCCGACGGCGCGCCGATGGAGGTGCTGACGACGCAGGCGCTGGCCGATGTCTATGGCATCACCGCCTGCATCGATCCGGGCAATGGCTGGCCCTTGATCCTGCCGACCGGGCGGGTGCCCCGGCCGGCGGCGGACTGATTATTCCGCGAAGCTGCGGGGAGCAGGCGCGATGACCGTGACTGCCCCAGCCCCTACTTCGGACACTTCCAGCGCACGTTCGGCGACGCCGTTGCGGCCAAAGCGGAATGCGCCGTCAATGCCCGAAAAGCCGCCGGAATCGCGCAGGCGCGTGGTGGGGAAGGGGCTGCCGGGCTTCCAGTCCTGCGCGATCCGCACCGTCAGCAGGACCGAATCATAGCCGAGCGAGGACAGGCGGAAGGGCGCCGTGCCGTAGCGGGCGCGATATTTGCCCGCGAGCTGGCGATAGAGCGTGTCCGACACGCTGGCGAACCACGCGCCGCGCAGCACCGGGCTTGCCGCCAGCGTGCCGTCCGTATTCCACAATTCCGTGCCGAGCAGGCGAGCGGTCGCGCCGCCATTCTTGCGCACGATCGGGGCGATCTGGATCGCGACCTTGCCACTGTCGGCGATCAGCAAGGCGTCATAGCTGGACGAGGCCTGCAATTTCTTCACCGCTGCGGTGATCGAGCCGGGGCTACGATCGAACGTCTGCATCGACACGACGGTGCCGCCCGCCTGTTCGACGGCGCGCAGCAGTGCATTGCCGGCGCGTTCGCCATAGGTACCGCGCGGAATGAGCGCGGCGAACTGCGACAGCCCCTTGTCATGGGCGAAACCCACGACCCGCTCGATCGACTGGTTGGGGTTGTAACCCATGATGTAGACGCCATTGCCCGCGACGCTGGCGTCGTTGGAAAAGCTGATCACCGGCACATTGGTGCGCGCGGCGATCGGCCCCACGATGCGGGCGTCCTCCGCCAGCAGGGGGCCAAGGATCAGGCGGTTGCCCTCGGCCAGGGCGCGGTTCGCCGCGGCTGCGGCGCCGGGCGCGGTGTCATAGGTGGTGATGCGGATCTTGTCGGTCCGGGTGTCCATCAGCGCCAATGTGGTCGCGTTGGCGATCGACTGGCCCACGGCGGCATTGGGGCCGCTCATCGGCACCAGCAGCGCGACGCGGTGGCGCAGCGTATCGGTCGGCAGCCCCTGGGTCACATCAGGGCCGGTCGGTCCTGTCGGGCCGGTCGGGGTGACGGGGGCCGGTCCCTTGGGCACGATCGACTGACAGGCGGCGAGCAGCAGCGTGCCCGCGGCAAGCACAATGCGCGTGCCGCGTTTCAAAGAAGCGAACAAGTCCGCTTGCCGGGAGGCATCCGTCTCTGTCATCTGGCGTCCTTATGGAAACACAATCATCGGGTCTTGAACCTGGGCTTTATATCGTTGCTGGGCCGATCGGCAACCTTGGTGACCTTACCCCGCGCGCGGCGGAGGTGCTGCGGTTGGCCGATGTCGTCGCCGTGGAGGATACGCGAGTGAGCGCGCGGCTGTTGCGCCATGCCGGTTCGGACCGACCGATGATCCCCTATCATGACCATAGCGGCGAAAATGTGCGGCAAAGGCTGGTTGACCGGATGGCGGGCGAATCGGTCGCCCTGCTGTCGGACGCGGGAACGCCGCTCATTTCCGATCCGGGTTACAAGCTGGTGCGCGATGCGCGGGCGGCGGGACGGCGGATCACCACCCTGCCCGGTCCCAGCGCGGCGATCGCGGCGCTGACGCTGTCGGGCCTGCCGACCGACCGTTTCCTGTTCATGGGCTTCCTACCTAGCAAGGCCAAGGCGCGCGGCGATGCGCTGGACGAGGTGGCGGGGCTGCGGGCGACCCTGGTATTCTATGAAAGCGGCCCGCGCCTGTCGGAAAGCCTGTCCGCCATGGCCGCGCATCTGGGCGACCGGGACGCGGCGGTCAGCCGGGAAATCAGCAAGGCCTTCGAGGAAACGGCCTGCGGCACGTTGAGCGAACTGTCCGCCCGCTACGCCGACGCGCCGCCCAGGGGCGAGATTGTGGTGACGGTCGGCCCGCCCGGCGAAGCTGCGCCGGCCAGCGCCGAGGATGCCGACGCGGCCCTGCTGGAGGCGCTGACCCGGCTGTCGGTGTCGAAGGCGGCGGGCGAGGTCGCGAAGAAACTGGGGCTGGACCGGCGCACCTTGTATGACCGGGCGACGGAATTAAAGGGGTGAAGCGGGAAGCGGCCGAGCGACGCGGACGTCAGGCAGAGCGGATCGCGGCCTGGTGGCTGCGGCTGAAGGGCTGGCAGATTGTCGGACGGCGGATGCGGACGCCAGCGGGGGAGGTCGATCTGGTCGCGCGCAAGGGCGCGATGCTCGCCTTTGTGGAGGTCAAGGCCCGCGCTACGGCGGCGGAACTGGACCTGGCGATCGACGAGCGGCGGTTGCGCCGGGTCGCGGCGGCGGCGGAAATTCTGTGGCATGATCTGGCCAAAGCGGGCGACGACATGCGAATCGACGTCATCCTCCTTGCGCCGGGCCGTGCGCCACGCCATCTGGCCAATGTCTGGCATGGGGGGTGATGTGCCTCTCCCCCCAAAACCGTTCGGGCTGAGCGAAGTCGAAGCCCTCGCCTGAGCGCCAGCGAAGGCAAAGCACCTCGCTAACGCTCGGCGGAGCCCTTCGACTTCGCTCAGGGCGAACGGAAAAGGAATGATCGAATGACGCAACTGAACCCCCTGACCGTCGCCGTCCAGATGGACCCGATGGAGGGCATCAAGATCGCGGGCGATTCGACCTTTCACATCATGCTGGCCGGGCAGGCGCGGGGACACAGGCTCTACCATTATCTGGCGACCGACCTGACCTATCGCGATGGCCGGGTGCTGGCGAAGGCGCGGCCGGTGAATGTGCAGAAGGTGGAAGGCGACCATTTCGCTTTTGGCGAGCCGGAAATGCTGGACCTGGGGCGCGATGTCGATGTCGTGCTGATGCGGCAGGACCCGCCCTTTGACCTGAGCTACATCACCGCCACCCATTTGCTGGAGCGGGTGCAGGAAGAAACATTGGTGGTCAACGATCCGGCCAGTGTCCGCAATGCGCCCGAAAAGCTGTTCGTGCTGGACTATGCCCGCTTCATGCCGCCGACCATGATCACCCGTGACCTGGCCGAAGTGCGCAGCTTCCTGGCCCAGCATGGCGAGATCGTCGTCAAGCCGCTCTATGGCAATGGCGGCGTCGCCGTTTTCCATGTCGGCAAGAATGGCGCGAACCTGTCTTCGCTGGTGGAAATATTCAAGGCGTCATGGGTTGAGCCGTTCATGGTTCAGGCCTTCATCCCCGGCGTCGCGCAAGGCGACAAGCGTATCGTCCTGATCGACGGCGAGGTCGCGGGCGCGGTCAACCGGATTCCGGGTGCGGGCGAAATCCGTTCCAACCTGGCGGTTGGCGGATCGGCGGCCAAGACCGTGCTGACCGACAGGGAGCGGGAAATCTGCGACGCGATGGGACCGGAACTCAAGGCGCGCGGCCTGCTGTTCGTGGGCATCGACGTGATTGGCGGCGAGTGGCTGACCGAAATCAACGTGACATCGCCCACCGGGATCGTGTCGATCGATGCCTTTGACGGCACCGATACGGGCGGGATGATCTGGGACGCGATCGACGCGCGGCTGGCGGCACGAGCGGCGGCGTAGTTGATGTCTTTGCCCGCCGTGCTCCCGCGTAGGCGGGAGTCCAGTCCCGCCGTTTCAACTGGGCTCCCGCCTGCGCGGGAGCACGGGGAACCCAGAGTGAGGCGATGACCGACTGGGTGCTCCGCCTGATCGACGCGGGCGGCTATTGGGGCATTCTCGTCCTGATGGTGCTGGAAAATGTCTTTCCGCCGATCCCGTCGGAACTGATCATGGGCATTGGCGGCATTCGCGTGGGTCAGGGGCGGATGGCGATGGAATGGCTGCTGCTGGCCGGCACCATCGGCACCACGGTCGGCAATTATTTCTGGTATCTGGTCGGCCATGTGCTGGGCTTTGGCCGGTTGAAGCCGCTGGTCGATCGTTATGGCCGCTGGGCGACGCTGGAATGGCGCGATGTCGAGGCGCTGGACCGACTGTTCGGCAAATATGGCCAGATCGTCGTCTTCGTGTTCCGCTTCATGCCAGCGCTGCGGACGATGATATCGCTGCCCGCCGGACTGTTCCGCATGGGGCATGTGAAATTCCTGGCGTGGACAGCGGGCGGGGCGCTGATCTGGAACATCATCCTGGCCTATGCCGGATTCGTGCTGGGCAGGAATTTCAGCCAGATCGACAAATATATCGGCCCCGCCGCTACCCTGTGCGTGGTGGGCGCGGTGATCCTCTATCTGTGGCGGCTGGCGACCTGGCGGCCAAAGGGTTAGGCGCGCGGGTGGGCGTTGCGGTAGACGTCCATCAGGTGCGCGGCATCGACCTGGGTATAGACCTGGGTGGAGGACAGGCTGGCATGGCCGAGCAGTTCCTGCAAACTGCGCAGGTCCGCGCCGCGCCCCAGCAGATGGGTGGCGAAGCTGTGGCGCAGCGCATGGGGGGTGGTGCGGTCCGAGAGGCCGAGCCGTCCGCGCGCGCCCTGTACCGCGCGGCGGATGAGCGCGGGGGAGAGCGGGCCGCCACGAGCGCCGCGAAACAGCATCTCGTCGCGGGTCATGGGATAGGGGCAGAGCGCCACATAGGCGTCGATCGCCGCGCGGACCTGTGGCAGCAGCGGGACGACGCGCATCTTGTTGCGCTTGCCCGTGACGCGCAGGGTTTCGCCGAGCGGCAGCGCCGCGCCGGTCAGGCCCATGGCCTCTCCGATTCGCAGTCCCGCGCCATAGAGCAGCATCAGCACTGCCCAGTCACGCGCGCCGATCCAGGCTTCACGCGCCCCTTCGGCAATGTCCTGCGCGAGCGCGACGGCTTCATCGGGGGAGACGGGGCGGGGCAGGCCGCGCTTGGTGCGGGGGCCTTTCAATAGGGGCACGCGGGCGTCCTCACCCCCGATGAAGCGCAGGAAACCACGCACGGCGGACAGTTCCCGCGCCGCTGACAGATTGCCGATACCCTCCATCCGCCGCGCGGTGAGGAAGGCGCGCAGGTCCGCCTGGCTGATCTGCGCCAGCAGCGCAGCGGTGACTTGCTCGCCATGATGCGCCTCCAGAAAGGCGACCAGCCGCTCGGCGGTCGCGACATAGGCGCGCACCGTATGGGTTGATCGCCGCCGGTCGAGGCTGAGATGATGACGCCAGCGTTCGATAAGGTCGGGGGAGGGCATGAGGGCAGTCTAGGGCAGGCGTGGGAAATAGGAAATGGCGGGCTTAACTTCGCATATTTCCCGGCAAATGCGACATAAAAGAACAAGACTGGGACATTTTGTGACGGCTGAGCGGGCTGCAAATCCGATAGTGGTGTGGTGGTTGACCGGAGGCCAGAGGAAGGGGGATCGCGCTTCCGATAGGGCGACGCCTCTCCACCATCGCTTCGCGGCGGTCCCCCTCCCCTTGCAGGGGAGGATTTGCTGGTGTCGGCTTTGTACAGCGCATGTTCGCCTAATTTTTGAGCAAGGAAGAAGGGTTGGGATTGCCCGGTCCGGCATGGGCCGGGTTCGATGAAATGGGAGAGTAGTGGCGGCAGCATAGGGCCAAGCGGGGCGATAGGACAGGCGTGGCCTTGAAATCCGGCGGGAAATGGGCACATGGGAAGCATGGCACCCCCTTTTGATCTGGCCGACCTGCCGACGGGCGTGGCGATGCCCCTGTCGCCGATGGTGGCCCGCGTGCTGGCGCCCAATCCGTCGCCCTTCACCTTCACCGGCACCCAGACCTATGTGGTCGGATCGAGCGACGTGGCGGTGATCGATCCCGGCCCGGACGAGGCGGATCATCTGACGGCGCTCACCGCTGCCATTGCCGGGCGGCCGTTGGTGGCGATCGTCTGCACCCATACCCATCGCGACCATAGCCCGGCTGCCCAGCCGCTGCGCGCCATGACCGGCGCGCCGGTGATCGGCTGCGCGCCGCTGACGCTGGACGATGACGGGCCGCGCGCCGATGCGGCGTTCGACGCGGCCTATCGCCCCGACCGGATACTGGCGGACGGCGAACGGCTGGCCGGCGAGGGGTGGACATTGGAGGCGGTGGCAACGCCGGGGCATACGTCCAACCATCTGTGCTTCGCCCTGGTCGAGGAACAGGCGCTGTTTACCGGCGATCATGTGATGGGCTGGTCCACCAGCGTCATTTCGCCGCCTGATGGCGACATGGCCGATTATATGCGGTCGATGCAGCGGTTGCTGGAGCGTCAGGACACTATCTATTATCCCGCCCATGGCGAACCGATCGACAATCCGCAGCGTCTGGTGCGCGGCATGATTGGCCATCGCAAGCAGCGCGAGGGCCAGATTTTGCGCTTTCTGGAGCGCAATGGCGACAGCTTGATCCCCGACATGGTGGCCGAAATGTACAAGGGCGTCGATCCGCGCCTGCACCCGGCCGCCGGGCGATCGGTGCTGGCGCATCTGATCGACCTGCATCAGCGGGGGCTGGTCGCGAACAGACAAGACAATCGTTGGGGGGCACTTTGAGATCGATTCGTATCGCAGCTTTTTTGGCGATCGCCGCCGCGCTTGCATGGTTCGGCTATCAGGCGTTGCCCGATAATCGGCAAATAGAACGTGAACCAAATGGCGAAGCGATATCGAAAATAATTTGGTCGAAGATGCAATCAACGACCAGCATTAAAGTTGCTGATTTGTCCGGCGACGTTCAGGGAACAGCTGAGTATGAAGGAACAGTCTTTACAACTCGGCAAAAAGCCAGATTTCCTTTCAGTGTAGATTATTTCGTAAACTTTAAGTCGATGCGTAAAAGCGACCTGTATTGGGACCCGGAAAAGCGCAGATTATATATCGACGCCCCAGATGTTGTACCAGCAGCGCCAAACATTGATGAGAGTCGGCGCTTTGCCGTTGAGACAACGGGAATTTTCGTTTCTCGCGAAGCAGCAGAGGAACTGGTGAAGAGAGTGTCGGTAGATGCTACCAGTCAGGCAGCAAATGGTGCGAGAACGCAAAAAAATATGGATGGCGCGCGCGAAAGGGGTGTTCTTGCGTTGAGTAAACTCTTTTCGCTCCCCTTGGCTGCGGCTGGATATGATGACGTCACGGTCATTGTGACATTCCCCCAGAGCGGACGCTTCGCAACAGTGAGCAATGGGATCGGACTGCTTCGATCAACGAAGCACTGGCGAATGGTCGCCAGCAGCGCTAGGGCGCTCGTCAAGGACCGAGGAGTTTTAGGGACATGAACGCTTTTACCGGCATTCCGCAGGGTACCGACCTGCGCGCAGAGATTGAGCGGCTGCGCAAGGAGCGCAACGCGGTGATCCTGGGTCACTATTATCAAAGCCCGGAAATTCAGGACCTGTCGGACTTTGTCGGCGACTCGCTGGAACTGTCGCGCAAGGCGGCGGAGACGGACGCGGACGTCATCGCCTTCTGCGGCGTGCGCTTCATGGCGGAGACGGCCAAGATCCTGTCGCCCGACAAGATCGTCGTGCTGCCCGACATGGATGCCGGTTGCAGCCTGGAGGACAGCTGCCCGCCCGCCCAGTTCAAGGCGTTCCGCGAAGCGCATCCCGACCATATTGCGCTGAGCTATATCAACTGTTCGACCGAGGTGAAGGCGCTGTCCGACATCATCGTGACATCTTCGTCCGCCGAAAAGATACTGGCGCAGATCCCCAAGGATCAGAAGATCATCTTCGGCCCCGACAAGCATCTGGGCGGTTATCTGAAGCGCAAGCTGGGCCGCGACATGCTGCTGTGGCCGGGCGTGTGCATCGTGCATGAGGCATTCAGCGAGACCGAATTGCTGAAGCTCAAAGCCCAGCACCCCGACGCGCCGATCGCCGCGCACCCCGAATGTCCGCCCTATATCGTCGATCATGCCGATTATGTCGGGTCGACCAGCGGCATATTGGACTTTGCCAAGACGATGCCGGGCGACACGCTGATCGTTGCGACCGAACCGCACATCATCCACCAGATGGAAAAGGCGGTGCCGGAAAAGACATTCATCGGCGCACCGGGCGCGGACGGCAACTGCAACTGCAATATCTGCCCCTATATGGCGCTCAACACGATGGAGAAGCTGTACCTCGCGCTGCGCGACCTCCAGCCGCGCATCGAGATGGACGAAACGCTGCGGCTGGGCGCGAAGAAGAGCCTCGATCGGATGCTGGAAATGGCCAGCGGCACGGTGGGGCAGGGGGATTTGGGGGCGCGATAAGCCATGACCTTCTCCCTCCCCCGTTTCGACCTTGACGCTTTCGTCGCTTCCACGCTGGCCGAGGATCTGGGGCCGGATGGCCGGGACGTCACCAGCGAGGCTGTGATCCCCGCCGATGCGATGTTCGACGGGGTGATGGACACGCGGGACGCGGTGACGCTGGCGGGCCTGCCGGTCGCAGCCGCTTTCTTCCGGGCGCTCGATCCTGATGTGGTGATAGAACTGCTGCATCAGGATGGTGACCGGGTTGCGGCGGGGACCGACATCATGCGGATTCGCGGGAAGGCGCGGGCGATGCTGACGGCGGAGCGATCGGCGCTCAATACGGTCCAGCATCTGAGCGGTATCGCGACGATGACGCGCGCCTATGTCGATGCGATCGATGGAACCGGCGCGACGCTGCTGGATACGCGCAAGACCATTCCGGGGCTGCGTGTCCTTGAGAAATATGCGACGCGGATGGGCGGGGCGACCAATCACCGCATGGGATTGTGGGACGCGGCGATGATCAAGGATAATCATGTCGCGGTCGCCGGATCGGTCGAGGAAGCGGTGCGCCGCGCGGTCGATGCCGGGGTCGCCAGCATCATCGTCGAGGTCGACCGGATCGACCAGATCGAACCGGCGCTGGCCGCCGGGGCCACGCATTTGCTGCTCGACAATATGGATGCGGCGACGCTGCGGCAGGCGACGGCACTGGTCGGCAGGCGCGTGCCGACCGAGGCGTCGGGCGGGGTGACGCTGGAGACGATCCGGGCAAGGGCGGACACGGGCGTCACCTATATCAGCGTCGGGCGGCTGACCCAGTCGGCCCCGGCGGCGGACATCGGGCTGGATTTCGCTTATGCTTAAAGGGCTGGCCCTGGTGGCGCTGATCGCGATGCCGGGGACGGCGCTGGCGCAATCGGCCCAGTGCAGCCCGCCCGCGCAGATCGCCCGGCCCGACCTGGAGGGGCCGACCGCCAAAGAGCCCAGGCGCATCCTGCCGATCGGCAGCTATACGCTCGCGCTCAGCTGGTCGCCGCAATATTGTTCGACCGCAAAGGGCGGGCGCAGTGCGATTCAGTGCGGGGGGCGGAATGGCCGTTTTGGCTTCACCCTGCATGGGTTGTGGCCGGACGGCTTTGGCAAGGAATGGCCGCAATATTGTCGCGCCGCCAATCTGGTGCCCCGGCAAGTGATCCGGCAGAATCTGTGCGCGACGCCGTCGGTCCAGCTGATCCAGCATGAATGGGCCAAGCATGGCACCTGCATGACGACAAGGCCGGAGCGCTATTTCAACAGGTCGCGGGCGTTGTACCAGTCGATCCGCTACCCCGACATGGGGGCGCTGGCGCGGACCAAGTCCCTGACCGTCGGCCAGTTTGCGCAGGCCTTTGCCCGCGCCAACCGGGGGCTGAAGCCCGATATGCTGCGGGTCACGACGACGCGGGGCAACTGGCTGAGCGAGGTGTGGCTGTGCATGGACCGGGCGATGGCGTTTACCCGCTGCCCGGCGCATCAGGGCGGCGCGCCGGTGGCAAGCCGGCTGCGGATCGCGCCGCTATAGTCGCTAGCCCTCGATCGTCAGTCCCTAGCCCTCGATCGTCGCGGTCGAGGGGTGGTGCTTGTCCAGATGCTTGCGGATGATGCGCAGGTTGCGGGTGTTTGAGCGGAACGCGAAGTCGAACAGATCGCCGACCAAGGGAATGGCGCCCAGCAGCGTATCGACCCCGACATTGGCCGACATGCGGGTGATCTGCCATTTCGACATGCCCAGATTGCGCGCTTCCCAGACCATCCACATGCCCATGGAAGCGGTCGCCAGGTCGCCGATGACCGGCACCAGCCCGACGATGCTGTCGATACCGACGGGGCGATTGATGCCGGGGACGACGAACAGGCGCTCCAGCACCGCCTCCATCGCTTCGATACGGCGGCGCACCGAGGCGGGGTCGCGGCCAAGGCCCGGAATGGCGCTGGCGGCGCCATTTGCGGAGTCGGGCGAAATCGGCATGGGCAAGGCGTCTCCTGTTGCCTGCCCTAGTTGGTGCGTCGGAACAGATGGTTCAATGGGTGGCGTGCGCGGGGCGATGGCTGGAAACCGTTGAGCCGCCTGGACACGAGCGACCAGCGGATCGGCGTGCCAAGCGGGATATAGCCATTATGCGCGACCATCAGCGCTTCGGCCTCCGCGATGCGGGCGGCGCGGTCCTCCGGCGTGCTGGCAAGGCTGGCGGCCTGAAGCTGGGCATCGGCGGCGTCGCTGCAATGGATTTTGCGGGCGCAGCCAACCCGGCCCAGATACCAGAGCGCGCTGTCATAGGCGGCGACTTCGTCGATCAGCCGCAGGTCCGCGTCGCTGGTCATGGAGACGCGCCGCAGCGGCAGGCCGATGGCGTCCAGATCGCGTCGCAGCAGCCCGAACAGCAAAGTCGCGCCCGGCCCCTGCGGCAGGGCGATGCGCAACGGCGGCGGGTCGCCATGATCGTCGCGCCAGACGGCAACGGCAGCGCTCGCCCGGCCGCGCCGGTCCTCCAGCGACAGGGCGGCCCAGTCCGGATCGGTCGGCGCGCGGCCAAGATCGAGCTGGTCGGGGACGATGCGGTTGCTGGTGGCCCAGCCGCCGATCGGCAGCAGGGCAGGGATCTGGCTGCGGTCGATCGCCATGTTGATCGCCGCGCGTATGCCGTCATCGTCGAGCAGGCTGCCCCGGCCCGTCACGGCCAGCCCCAGCAGCCCCTGCACCGGATCGGCCCGCACGGCATCGCGATCGACCCCGGCGGGGACGAGCAGCGGCAAATCGGCCAGTCGCCCCCCCAGCACCAGCGCGGCCTGCCCTTCGCGGAAGCGCACGATGGCAAGGGCAGCGCGTTCGGCGCGCAGCACGCGCGTCTGCCAGGCGGGGACCGGCGTGTCTTCGGCATCGTCATCGTCGCTCAGCCGGTCGATCGGGGTCAGGATTATCGCCTTGCCCCATGTCTTGCGGCGATAGGGGCCAGTGCCCCCGTCGCGCGAGACGATGGCCATTTGCGGCTGGGCCAGCATCTGGAGGATATAGGGGCGGGCCGTCGCAAGGCGGATTTCAATCACTTCGCCGGTCATCGGGATCACGGCCTGCACCGCGTCGAGCGGGCCGTCCGGGTCGAGCCGGCGCAGCGATTCGATCCGGGCCATCAGCATCCGCGCCACGTCGGGTGCGGCGACCCGCGCGCCATTGGCCCAGAAGGCGCGGCGCAGGCGGAAAATATAGCTGCGCCCGTCATCCTCCACGATCCAGCGCTGGGCGAGTGCGGGCAATATGTCGCCGCTGGCGTCGAAAGCGACCAGCCCCTGCGCGGTCGCTTCCAGAAACAGCTTGGCGCCCGGATCGGGCAGACGCTGCAAGGGTTTGGCGAAATCTTCGCGATCGCCCACGACGCTGACGACGACGGGATCGTTGCTGTCGGCCGAACAGCCGCCCATCATCGCAAGCAGGCCGGGCAGCGCAGCAAGGGCGAGGCGGTGGACGCGCCGACGGGGGATGGGGACGGTCGACATGATGGGCCGCCACCCTAGCCCGCTAACGGCCTGTCGCCAACCGCCATGGCGGGGCGATCGCGATCATTCCGATACCATCCCCGGATCGCGCGCCACCGCCATCGGCAGGTGCAGGATGAAGCAGGCGCCGCTCTGGGCGTCCTGACGGTCGGCGATGCTGATGCGGCCCTGATGACCGTCGATGATCGAGCGGGCGATGGCGAGGCCGAGGCCGGAATGCTTGCCGAAACTTTCGCCTTCGGGGCGGACGCTGTGGAAGCGGCGGAAGACATGCTCGCGCTCCGATTCGGGGACGCCCGGTCCTTCATCCTCGACGCTGACCAGCACCTGATCGTCGGCGACGGTCGCGACCACCTGAACCAGTCCGCCGTCCGGCGAGAAGGAAATGGCGTTGTCGATCAGATTTTCCAGCACGCGCACCAGCCGCTGTTCCTCGCCCAGCACCACCGCGACATTCTTGCGCGGGCGGGCGAAGGCAAGCCGCACGCCGCGGGGTACGCCGCGCGCCTCATGCGCGCCGACGATCCTTTCGATGAGCTGGCCAAGGTCCACCGGCTCGAACCGGGTGCGGGACAGTTCGGCATCGACGCGGGAGGCTTCGGCAATGTCGGTGACCAGCCGGTCGAGACGGCGGACATCGTCCTGCGCGATCGCCATCAACTGCGCGCGCAGGTCCGGCCGGTCGACCCGTTCCAGCGCGTCGAGGGCGGAGCGCAGCGAGGCGATGGGGTTTTTCAGTTCATGGCTGACATCGGCGGCAAAGGCGTCGGTCGCGTCGATCCGCTGGCGCAGCGCCTGGCTCATGTCCGACAGGGCGCGGGCGAGCATGCCGATTTCGTCGCGCCGTTCGGGCAGGCGCGGCACGGTCACCTGCCGCGCGCGGCCCAGCCGCACGCGCACGGCGGCGCGGGCAAGGCGCTGGAGCGGGAGCACGATGGTGCGCGCCAGGAACAGCGAGAGCAGGACCGACGCCAGCACCGCGACCGCCAGCACCATGCCGAGGCGCAGCCGCTCCGCGCGGACGGTGCGGGTGATGTCGCGGGCATTTTCGGTCGCGAACAGGCTGGTGCCATCGCGCATCGCCACGGCGGCGGAGATCACGAAGGTCCGGTCGGGGGCATAGCGGTTGACCGCCTGCGGCCGCCCCGTCTTGCGCGCCATCTGCACTTCGGGCCAGGCGTCCGCGCGATCGACGGCGGGTTCGATGAAGTCGGGCGGCCGGTCCGCCGACACGACCCGGTCCATCGCCTTGTCAAGGAAGCGGGCGACATGGCGCTGCCAGTCCTCTTCCGACGGCTGGCGCAGGCGATAGCGCGGCGCGTCCATGGCGAAACTGTCGGACAGGCGATGGCCGTCGGGCGCGTAGCGGCGCACCCGATCGCCGGTCTGGCGGGCATAGGCGGCGATCAGCTGACGCTGGCGTTCGGGCGGCACGCTTTCCAGCCCGATCGCCAGCAATTGCAGTTCCCGCGCCGACTGTTCCAGCCGCGCGTCGACGATGCGCGTGCGATAGCTGTCGAGATAGAAAAATCCCCCCGCCAGCAGTGCCAGCGCAAAGACGTTGACGGCCAGGATGCGCGGCGTGAGGCTGATCCGCCCGGACCAGCGCAAGCCATCAGCACCCAGGCCGTCACTCTTCGGAGAAGCGATATCCGGCGCCATAGAGTGTGTCGATTGCGTTGAAATCGGAATCTACCTCGCGGAATTTGCGCCGCAGCCGCTTGATATGGCTGTCGATGGTGCGATCGTCGACATAGACGTCGTCCTGATAGGCGGCGTCCATCAACTGGTTGCGGTTCTTGACCACGCCGGGGCGGGTGGCCAGCGTTTCGAGGATGAGGAATTCGGTGACGGTCAGCGTCACGTCCTGACCGTTCCATTTCACCCGGTGGCGGGCGGGGTCCATTTCCAGCCGCCCGCGAATGATCGGGTCGGCGACCGGCTGGTCGGGGGTTTCGGGCGTCCGGCTGACTTCGGCGCGGCGCAGGATCGCGCGGATGCGCGCGATCAGCAGCCGTTGGGAAAAGGGTTTGGAGATATAGTCGTCCGCCCCCATCGCCAGCCCCAGCGCCTCATCCAGCTCATCCGCCTTGGACGTCAGGAAAATGACCGGCATCGGGCTTTTTTCGCGCAGGCGGCGCAGCAGTTCAAGGCCATCCATGCGCGGCATCTTGATGTCGAACACCGCCAGATCGGCAGGATTTTCGAGCAACGCCTTCAGCGCGCCTTCCGGGTCGGAATAGACCCGCGTCATGAAGCCTTCGGTCTGGAGCGCGATCGACACGGACGTCAGGATATTCTTGTCGTCATCCACCAGGGCGATGGTTGCTGTCATGCGGCATCCCAGAAATATGTGTGGTCAGAAACATGCGTGGCGGGGGCGGAACGAGCGTTAGACGATGCCAGCGCGCGCTGCAAGGAAGGCGGGGTCGGCCGATCATGCGGCAGGACAGTCGCTATTCGGGACAAACGCCTGAACACAGGGATTTGACGCACCCTACGCAAAGCCGTATGCCGCCAATGTCTGCAGGAATGACGCCGCCCGCAAGATAGCGGCGCTGAGGGGCGGACCGGTCGCGAATATACAGAATGTTTGTGACACGGAATTATTACATCAGGAGCAAAGGCGTGCAGGCCAAATCCTCAATCACCCTGGCCAACCAGGGCATTACGACCAATGCCGTCCAGTTCTGGAATCTCGGCACCGCGCCTCTGGTCGAGGCGGCGATCCGCAACGGCGAAGGCATATTGTCGAAGGACGGCCCGCTGGTCGTCAAGACCGGCAAGCATACCGGCCGCAGCGCCAAGGACAAGTTCATCGTCCGCGATGCCGAAACCGAATCGACGGTGTGGTGGGGCGAGACCAATCGCGGCATGACTCCGGAACATTTCGCCGCGCTCAAGGCGGATTTCTTCAAGGCGCTGGGCGAAAAGGACACGCTCTATGTCGCCGACCTGTTCGGCGGTTCGCAGCCCGAACATCGCGTCAATGTGCGCGTCATCAACGAGCGCGCCTGGCACAACCTGTTCATCCGCACCCTGCTGGTGCGTCCCACGGCCGATGAACTGGCGGGCTTTGCGCCCGAATATACGATCATCGACCTGCCCACGTTCAAGGCCGATCCGGCGCGTCATGGCTGCCGCAGCGAAACCGTCGTCGCCGTCAACTTCACCGAAAAGCTGATCCTGATCGGCGGCACCGCCTATGCCGGTGAAATGAAGAAGTCGGTGTTCGGCATCCTCAACTATCTGCTGCCGGTCAAGGGCGTGATGCCGATGCACTGTTCGGCCAATATCGGCCCGAACGGCGACACGGCTGTGTTCTTCGGCCTGTCCGGCACGGGCAAGACCACCCTGTCGGCGGACGCCAGCCGCACGCTGATCGGCGATGACGAGCATGGCTGGTCGGACACTGCCGTGTTCAATTTCGAAGGCGGCTGCTATGCCAAGATGATCAACCTGTCGGCCGAGGCCGAGCCGGAGATTTTCGCCACCACCAAGCGTTTCGGCACGGTGCTGGAAAATGTCGTGATTGACGAGGAGACTCGCGAAATCGACCTGGACGACAATAGCCTGGCGGAAAACAGCCGCGGTTCCTACCCGATCGACTTCATCCCCAACACGTCGGAAAAGAATCTGGGTCCGGTGCCCAAGAATATCATCTTCCTGACCGCCGACGCCTATGGCGTGTTGCCGCCGATCGCGCGGCTGACCCCGGAACAGGCGATGTATCATTTCCTGTCGGGCTATACCGCGCGCGTTGCGGGGACCGAGATCGGCGTGACCGAGCCGACCGCGACCTTCTCCACCTGCTTTGGCGCGCCGTTCATGCCGCGTCATCCCAGCGTCTATGGCAATCTGCTGAAGGAACGGATCAACAAGGGCGGGGTCACCTGCTGGCTGGTCAATACCGGCTGGGCCGGTGGCAAGGCGACGATGCCGGGTATCAAGCGGATGCCGATCAAGGTGACCCGCGCGCTGCTCAACGCCGCGCTCGACGGCAGCCTGAACCAGGCCGAGTTCCGCACCGATCCCAATTTCGGCTTCGACGTGCCGGTGGCGGTCGCTGGTGTCGATTCGACCATCCTGGACCCGCGCGCGATGTGGGCGGACGCCAACGCCTATGACGAAACCGCCGCCGTGCTGGTCAAGCAGTTCGTCGACAATTTCGCGCAGTTCGAGGATCATGTGGACGAGGGCGTACGCAGCGCGGCGCTGGTCGCTGCCGCCTGATCGGACGCAATCGCGCAAATCGGGGCCGGGGGAGCGATCCTTCCGGCCCTTTTTCTTTTTGCACCTGCGTAACGATGCTATGGTAGCTGCCGGTGCGAAGCAGGAGTGACGATGATGGGCATGTTCGACGATCTAATCGGCAAGGTGGGCGGTCTGGAAGCGATCGCGGCGCAGATCGGCCTGACGCCCGAACAGATGCAGGGGCTGATGAGCGAGATCAGCGGCAAGATCGGGTCCGGTGAAACCAGCGTGGCGGCGCTCGCCGAAACCGCGGCGGAACATGGCGTGTCGGCGGACAAGTTGCAGGAATTGCTCGCCCAGTTCGGCGGCCCCGAAGCGATATTGGGCAAGCTGGGCGGGATGTTCGATCGCGATGGCGACGGCAATCCGCTCAATGAACTGGGTGGCCTGGCCAAGGGTCTGTTTGGCTGAATAGCCCGACCGCTGCGGGGGGCAGCTATCGGCCCCCCAAGTTTTTTTCGCCTTGCCTTCATGGGGCGATGGCTCCATTCGCGTCAGATATCAGTTGTTGCGAACGATACGCAACTGGCGCGGCCCGCCCGGCCCGCGCGCATAGATGGCAAGGAAGAAGGTCTTGACCGACGTGACGATCGAAAAGCCGCAATTGGAACCCACCGGCGCGCTGAGCGTGGAAACGGTGCTGTCGGTGCGGCATTGGAACGAGCATCTGTTCAGCTTCCGCATCACCCGCCCGGCAAGCTTCCGCTTCCGTTCCGGCGAGTTTGTGATGATCGGTCTGAAGGGCGAAAATGGCAAGCCGCTGCTGCGCGCCTATTCGGTCGCCAGCCCGTCATGGGACGAGGAACTGGAATTCCTGTCGATCAAGGTCGAGGATGGCCCGCTGACCAGCAAGCTCCAGTTGATCGAGCCGGGCGACCAGATCTATCTGGGCCGCAAGCCGACCGGCACGCTGGTGACCGATGCGCTGCTGCCGGGCAAGCGGCTGTTCATGCTGTCGACCGGCACGGGCCTGGCCCCGTTCCTGAGCCTGTCGCGCGACCCGGACGTGTATGAATTTTACGAGCAGGTCGTTGTGATCCATTCGGTACGCCGGGTCAGCGATCTGGCGTTCCGCGAGGAGCTGGAATCCAAATGGGCGGAAGATCCGCTGGTGTCCGAACAGGCGCCGGCGCAGTTCCATTATGTGCCGACCGTGACCCGCGAACCGTTTGACGGCCACAGCGCGCGGATCGACAAGCTGGTCGAGAGTGGCGCGCTGTTCGAGGGGATTCCGGGCGCAGGGACGTTCGATCCCGAAACCGACCGGATCATGATGTGCGGCAGCATGGAGATGATCAAGCAGTTCGCCGCCTGGTTCGAGGCGAATGGCTTTACCGAAGGCTCCAACGCCGCGCCGGGGCAGTTCGTCATCGAGCGGGCGTTTGTGGGGTAACGCCTGAGCGCAGCGGAACAGCACGGGGCCGGGGGAGCGATCCTCCGGCCTTTTTTTCGTCAGGGGTTGAAGCAGCGTGCTCCCGCGCAGGCGGGAGCCCAGTAGAAAGGGCGGGACTGGGCTCCCGCCTGCGCGGGAGCACGTTGCTCTTTGAACCTAACCGCGCTTCCGCTCCGCCACCCATGCGTCGACATGGCCGGCCAGCACGGTCATGGGCACGCCGCCGCCCTTGACCACGGCGTCGTTGAACAGGCGGAAGTCGAAGCGGTCGCCCAGCGCGGCCTTGGCCATGCTGCGCAGGCGGTTGATTTCGCCATGGCCGACCTTGTAGCCGCAGGCCTGCCCCGGCCAGGCGCAGTAGCGGTCGACTTCGGCCTGGACATCCTCGACCGTCGATCCGTTGGTGGTGGCGAACCAGTGGATCGCCCTGTCGCGGGTCCAGCGTTTGGCGTGGAGGCCAGTGTCCACCACCAGACGGCAGCAGCGATAGGCGATCGACTGGAGATAGCCCAGCCGCCCGGCGACATCGCCGTCATAGGCGCCCAGTTCGTCGCCCAGTTGCTCGGCGTAGAGCGCCCAGCCTTCGCTATAGGCGTTAAAGGCCAGCAGCGACCGGATCAGCGGCAGTTTGTAGGTATATTCGCCCTGCCAGATATGGCCCGGTATGCCTTCATGATAGGTGAGCGTCGGCAGGCCGTAACGCGGCCAGATGCTGGTGTCGCGCAGGTTGATATAATAATTGCCCGGCGTCGTCCCGTCGATGGACCCGGCCCCGGCATAGGCGCCGGGCGCGCCCGCTTCGATCTCCACCGGCACGCGCTTGACGACCAGTTTGGCGGGGACCAGCGTGGCGAAGGCGCGGGGCAGGCGGGTGCGGATGTCGGTCAGGCGACCGTCGATATAGGCCAATATCTGCGCGCGTCCCGTATCGTCATTGGGGAAGAGGTAGCGCGGGTCCTTGCCCATCGCGGTCATGCGTTCGCCGACGGTCCCTTGGGTCATGCCCAGCCCTTTCAGCAGCCCGTCCATTTCGGATTGCAGCGTGGCCAGTTGTTCCAGCCCCAGTTGGTGCACCTCTTCGGGCGACATGGTGGTCGTGGTTCCGGCTTTGAGCGCCCAGGCATAATAGGCCTCCCCTTCGGGCAGCTTCCACACGCCCGCGTCCATGGTCGCGGTGGCGCGCTGGCGCTTGAGTTCCGCGACCTGGGCGGCGAGCGCCGGGGCGACCTTGTCCCGCACGATCTGAAGCGCTCTTGCCCCATAGTCGCGGGGCATCGACGCGGTGCGGCGGGCGATGGAGGCGACCGGCACCCACTGGTCGAGCGGCAGGGCGCGCACCGCCTCCATCTGGGCAATGCTCTTGTCGAGCAGGAAGGCGGGGGCGCTGACGCCGATGCCCGCGTCATGGCGCAGACGCTCCGTTTCGCCGGCCAGATTGGCGGCATAGGCGGTGAGTCGGTCGAGATAGGCGTCGGCGTCGGCGGGGTTGGCGATGGCGTGGTTGCTGTCGAGGAAATCGGGGGTCTCGACAAAGCTGCCGGTATTCTGCGCAACGGCATAGGGCGCGTTGCGGTAGGACCAGTTGCTGTTCATGATCGCCATGTCGCCAAAGGGGAAAGCGAACCCTTCCGCCGCCAGTTCGTGCGCGGCGCGGGCGACCTCCACATTGGTGCGGGTGATGGGGGAGAGCGGGGCAAGGTCGATGGCGCGGAGCTTGCTCAGGCGGTCGGTCACATGGGCGGCGATCTGCGCCTGGCCCGCCGGGCTTTTATTGCCGAGCCGATGCTTGAGCGCGGCGCGCGGGCCAGTGTCGATGCCAAGGCCGCTGGCGCTTTCGGGCGCATCGACCAGCATCGCTTCGGCCATGGCGGAAAGGGTCGCTTCGGCGCGGGCGTCCGGGCCGGATGCTAGGGCGTCGGCAGCGCAGGCGGGCAGCGCAGTCAGGGCGAAGGCGGAGGAACCAGCGACAAGGAAATCGCGGCGAGTGGCAGTCATGCAAGCGCTCCGGGATAGGATAGTTGCCGCTTAACTTCGCATATTTCCCGGCAAATGCGACATGATATTTCCTACTGGCGACAGATCATAACAAATCGCTGCGTGCCTGTTCCGTCTGCTCGCGCTGGTCGATCCGCACACGATGGGGCATATGCGCGCGCAGCCCTTCGACGTCGCCCGCCAGCGACCGCAGCGCCGCGAACATGATGCGATGGTCCGGCCCGGTGCGATAGCCGACCTCCCGCCTGCCCCGGAAAAGCGGTCGCGGCGCATCGTCATGGATCAGCGCCATCGCGCGATCCCGCGCGGCATCCAGCCCCATTTCGATCGCCCAGTCCCACGCCGCGGCGAAACTGTCCGCGCCGGGCCGCGCACGCAGATGATAGGCCGAGCGCGGCGAACAGCCCACGCTGCGCGCCGCATGCGCGACGATGCCGCACTGGGCCAGCGCGGCGATAAACGCCGCCTGCGCATCAGGCGTCCATCCGCGCGCACGGCGCTGAAGCGGGACCGGGGTGAAGCGGAGAAGATTGGGAGCGTCAGCCATGACGGGGAGCATGGCATGGGAGGCGGGGTGTAGGACAGGGGGCACGACTGGCTGGTCGCGGACTGGCCATTGCCCGACGCCAGAATGCCGGGCGCGTGATTGTCAGACCGTGGGCGGTCGAGAATGGAAATGTCTGGTTCGGCGCAGAAGCGCCGCAAAAAATTCCTATAAGTAGAGATGAGCCATTTCCGGCCCCCGCTACAAAATTAACCAGATTTTGAGCCTATTTGTAGTATTATATCGCATGGCAGCAACTAACTTTCGCTTATTTGCTATTGGGACGCCACGATTCCTTTCACGGGTTCGTAAGGCGGCGCCCATGCCTGATCATGTGATCGAGGGGCAATTGCGGGCCGCGCGTGAGGGGTATGCCGCGACATTTGTCGGAACCATCACCGTTGCGCTCCTGCTGGCCATTGCGGTCCCCGACACCGGGCATCGATGGCAGGTGGTGGTTGCGGCCACATTGTTGATTGCATTTTCTATCTGCAATTTTCTGGCGTGGCGTCGTGAGCGACGCGCAGGCTGGCACTATCCCAACCCCACGCAGAGCGTGAAACGGCTGACTTGGGTCAGTTTCGTTACTGGGGTGCTGTGGGGAATATTGCTGGGTGCGGCGATCTACGAGGCGCCAACCGATTGGGAATTGCTGATATCCTGCACGCTGGTCGGCGTTGGATGTATCGGCCCCCTTAATGTGGCGACCGTGCCCAAGGCGAGCCTGGGCTTTATGGCCGGATGGTTGGTGATGTCCGTGGTCGACATGTTCCTGATCGCGGAAGCACCATTAGAAGTGCTGCTGGCGCTGACGGTTTTCATTGCGCTGTTTGCGCGGAGCATCCTGGCGATGTCGCGCGCATCGTCCGACGCAATCCGGTCGCATGACGATCTTGTCGCGGTGACCCGCGAGCATGAGCGCCTGGCATTGCAGGCGGAGACAGCGCGGTTGCAGCTGATGGTCAGCGAAAGTGATGCTCAGGCGCGCGCGACCAGCCTTGCCGTCGAGCATCGTCGGCAGGAGATGACGGCCCTGGCCACCCAATTTGAACGGACAGTGGCGGACGCGGTCACGGCGCTGGGGGCAGCCGCTGAAACGGCGCAGCATTCAACGATGTCGCTCGCGTCGATCAGCGTCGCGGATGCCGATGCGGCGGGTCGCACGGCCGAGGTCGCCCACCGGATCGAACAGGCGGGACAGATGATGCGCGAGACCGCAGCACAGCTTGGCGATTCTGTCGGCAAGGTCGGAACGCAGGTCGAAGCGCAGGTCGCGCTGGCCATGGCCGCTGCAGACCGATCAACGGGCACCCAGGCGGCATTCCGTGCGCTTGTCGCAGATGCGCAGGGGATCGGCGACATCGTCGCGTTGATCGAGGAGATTGCACGGCAAACCAATTTGCTGGCGCTGAATGCCGCGATCGAGGCTGCGCGTGCCGGCGCGACCGGAAGCGGATTTGCGGTCGTTGCGTCGGAGGTAAAGTCCCTGGCCGGGCAAACCCAGCGCGCAACGGGCGATATTGCACGACGAGTGGCAGCCATTCAGGAGCGCGTCGCCAGCGCGGTCGATAGCGTGTCTGCGGTGATCGGCCATGTCGATGAGGTCGCGGGCATAGCCGATACAGTGACCGCCGCGGTGATCGAACAACAGCGCGTCGCCGCCTTGATCGGGCTGTCGGCCGACGAAACCGCCGATGGAACCGAGAGCCTGTATAACGATGTGGCCGATACCGCGCGGCGGGCGGAGCGGACGCGCTTACTGACCGCCGAAGTTGCCGATGCCACCAACCTGATCGTCACGCGCGTGACCGCATTGGGGCATACTACGCAGCAACTCCTGTCCGAATTGCGCGCCGCTTAAAGCCGAAGCCGCAATTGTGGCGATGTCGCCCTGGCACTGCGGGACGTGGTGCGTCCGCCCCTAACCCCCCTCCACCCGCAACGCCGTCCCCTCCGCTGCGATCACGCGCACTCGTGCGCCGACATCGGCGTCCGGGCCTAGCGCGGTCCAGACGCTGTCGCCGACTTTGACGCGGCCTTCGCCGCCGGCGATGGCTTCGACGACGGTGACAGTCTGGCCGATCAGGCGGGCGGTGCGGTCGTTGAGGAGGGGGTCGGTGGAGGCGACGGGGTGGTCGGCGTACCAGCGGCGACCGGCCCAGACGGCGGCGATGCTGAGGGCCGCGAAGATCAGCAGTTGCAGCGGCAGGCCGATGGGCAGGGCGAGCGCGGCCAGGCCGGTGATGGCGGCGGCGATGGCGATCCAGATCAGGAACACGCCGGGGATCATCACTTCGGCGATGCCCAGCAGGGCGGCGAATACCAGCCAGGCCCAATGATCTTCGAGCAGGGTAGCGATGGTCATGGGGCGGGGGTCTCTTTGCTTCCGTCACGCCCATGCGGGCGGTGAACGATGTTCGGCGTCAGCCAATCCGTCTCGCAAGCGTGGCGTTGGGTGGAGAGGTTGGGAGATGGGTCCCCGCCTTCGCGGGGATGACGGGGTGGTTGGTGGCTGGACATAAGGTCCGTTCGTTTCGAGCGTAGTCGAGAAACCGGTGTGCGACGTTTCTCGACTACGCTCGAAACGAACGGAGGTGGGGAACTGGTCGCGAACCGGAGATGGTGTCGGGCCGCACCCATCGCGCTTACCCCTGGCTCTGGCCGAAGGGGCCGCGCCGGGGGGCGGGCGGGGTTGGCGTGGGGGTGCCGTCGCTGCCCAGCGCTTCCTTCGCCAGCGCGCCGATGCCGCCCAGCGTGCCGATCAGCTGGGTCGCCTCCACGGGGAAGAGGATGGTTTTTGCATTGGGGCTGGTGGCGAACTGGCTGACGGCTTCGGTATATTTTTGCGCGATGAAGTAATTGAGCGCCTGCGGGTTGCCCGCCGAAATGGCGTCGGACACCATCTGCGTCGCCTTGGCTTCGGCCTCCGCCTCGCGCTCGCGGGCTTCGGCGTCGCGGAAGGCGGCTTCGCGGCGACCTTCGGCTTCCAATATCTGCGATTGTTTGGCGCCTTCGGCTTTCAGGATTTCCGATGCGCGTAGCCCTTCTGATTCCAAGATCAGGGCGCGCTTTTCGCGTTCGGCCTTCATCTGGCGGCCCATGGCGTTGACGATGTCGGCGGGCGGGCGGATGTCCTTGAGCTCCACGCGGGTGATCTTGATGCCCCAGGCGTTGGTCGCATGATCGACCACCGACAGCAGCCGGGCGTTGATCTCGTCGCGTTTCGACAGGGTTTCGTCGAGGTCCATGGAGCCCATGACAGTGCGCAGGTTGGTGGTGGCGAGCTGCATGATCGCGACATAGAGTTCGGACACTTCATAGGCCGCCTTCGCCGCGTCCAGCACCTGAAAGAACACGACGCCATCGACCGACACCATGGCGTTATCCTTGGTGATGATTTCCTGGCCCGGAATGTCGACCACCTGTTCCATCATGTTGATCTTGCGACCGACCGCGTAGAAGAAGGCGGGGTAGAAATTGAGGCCGGGCCTGGCGACTTCGGTGAAACGGCCGAAGCGTTCGATCGTATATTGATAGCCCTGCCGCACCACCTTTACGCTGACGGCGAGGTAGAAGAGCACGAGTGCTGTAAGTGTGAGGGCGAAGGTCGTCAGCATCATGGTCTCCCCGAAACAGGCTTGGACTATGCGCTTTATTCGTTAACGGGGAAAGTCAAACCAAGGAGAGTTTCGATGTTGCTGCGTCATGCCCGTTCGCTGCTGTTCCTGCCCGCATCCAATGCGCGCGCCATCACCAAGGCGCGCAGCCTGCCGTGCGACATGGTGATACTGGACCTGGAGGATGCCGTGCCGGACGAGGCGAAGGCGGATGCGCGCGCCGGGGCGGTGGCCGCGCTGGCCGAAGGCTTTGGCGGGCGCATCACCGGCGTGCGGATCAATGTGGAAGGGACGCCCTGGCACGGCATGGAGATGGTCGCGATGAAGGGGGCGAGCGCCGACTATGTGGTGCTGCCCAAGGTCGAGAATGCCAAGCAGGTGCGCGACGTGTTCAGCGTGGCGCAAAAGCCGGTGATCGCGATGATCGAAAGCGCAAAGGGCGTGCTGGCCGCGCCGTCCATCGCGGCGGGCGAAGGGTGCGCGGCGCTGTTCATCGGCGTCAATGATTTGCGCCGCGACCTTGGCATACCCGCCGGTGCGGGGCGCGAAGGGCTGACCCTGGCGATGCAGACGGTGGTGCTGGCGGCGCGGGCGGCGGGCATCGCGGTGTTCGACGGGGTCTATAACCGGCTGGACGATCTGGACGGGCTGGCGGCGGAATGCATCGCCGGTCACCATCTGGGCTTTGACGGCAAGACGCTGATCCATCCCGCACAGGTGGCGGTGGCGAACGAAGTGTTCGGGCCGGACGCGCAGGCGCTGGCCGACGCAAGGCGGCTGATCGAGGCGGCGACCGGCGGGGCGGAGCGGTTCGAGGGGCGGATGATCGAAACGATGCATGTCGAGGAAGCGCGCGCTCTTGTGGCGCGGGGGGATGCGGTGGGGGCTTAAGGCTTTCGCGTCACACCCTCTGCCGTGATGCCGGGTTGAGGACGATGTTGGCCAGCAGCGCGGCGTTGCGGTCGAAATGGTGGCCGCCCGGCACGACGATCTGCGTCGCCAGGCCGCGCGGAATGGCGGGACAGGCGCTGTCCTGCTCCAGCGTGCCGCGGATGCAGCGAATGGGCACGTCGCGCAGGCGTATGATCGCGGGCACGGTCGGCTGGGCCTGCGCTGAATCAAGGTTCAGCCATGAGGCGAGATGGAACTGAAAATCGGCGGTTGGTCCAAGCCCCAGCAGCGACAAGCTGGCGATCTGGTCGCGCGTCTGCGGATCGAGCGTGCCCATGATCGCGGGCAGCGCGTCCGCGCCGAAACTATAGCCAATCAGCATGACGCGCGGCCGGTCCCAGCGTGCGCTGTAGGCGGCGATGATTCGGCGCAGATCCTGCCCCGCGCCCGCCGGCGTCCGCTGGCTCCAGAAATAGGACAGGCTGTCGATGCCGACGACCGGAATACCCTTCGCCGCCAGCTGGCCGGCAATGTCGCGGTCCAGCCCGACCCAGCCGCCATCGCCCGAATAGATGACCGCCATCCTGTCGTCATGGGTCGCGCGCGGGGCGGGCGTCACGATGTTGAGCGGCAGGTCGTCGACATTGGCCGCGTCGACGCGATTGAGCATCGGCGCCAGCGCCGCCATCACGCGCGGCATCCAGCGGGCGCGATCGGCAAAATCATGGTCGCCTTGGGGCAGGTCGATCAGGCGGGCATGGGGGACTTGGGCGACGAAGCGCCGGGCGGCGGCGAAATCGACCACCGTGTCGCGCTGCCCCTGCACCACGATCCAGGGCAGATTGATCTGGCGGTTGGGCGCAAACAGCCACCCGCGCGCTGGCTTTGCGATGGCATGGGCGCGAAAGCCGGGCGCTGAACACCAGGGCTTTTTGCCGGGGATGTCGGCGCTGAACCCCAGCGACAGGACAGCGCGATACGCCCCGTTGGGCCATTGCGCCAGACTGGCATAGGCGACCGTCGCGCCAGCGGAATAGCCGATGATGATGGGCTTCATATAGGCATGGACGCCCGCGCGATGCTGGACATCGCGCGACAGGGCGACAAGGGCATAGTTGGGGTCGATGCAGCGATCCCGCTGCCGCTCCAGCGTACGCATCAATGTGGGGGTGGATACGCCCGCCACCAGCAAGCCGCGGTTCGCCAGATCGCGCGCCATGGCGGCGGTGCCCGCATTCCATCCGCCGTCGCCCGACAGGAACAGCGCGGTCGCGCGGGGTTGGCCGTCGGGGCGGTAGAGGCGGATTCCGCCAAAGGGCGCCAGGCTGTAGGCTGTTTCCCTGACGCCCCTGTCGGCCGAAGCGCGGACCGGCGCGCCGACCCCGGTGACGACCAGCAGGCATCCGGCGACGAGGCTGGACATGGTGCGAATGATCTTGCGCATGAGCGGTAACCCCTAATGACCAGGATGCACCATGCGCCAACGCAACTGTCCCGCCATTTACGGGCGGATGACAAGTTCGTCATATAGAGGGGATGGCCCTATCCGCCGCCGCTGCCGACCAGCGCCTGAAGATCGATCAGGGTACGGGCGAAGGTCAGCCCCTGCGGCCCGGCGACGAAGCGCGCATCCCATTCGGGCGAGAATTTCTCCTTATAGGCGCGCAGCCCTTCAAAGCCGTACAGGGCGTTGCCATGCTGGTAGAGCATCGCCCCCAGCCGCGACCATAAGGGCGCCAGCCGCCGCGCCTCCAGCCCCGAAAGGGGTGCCATGCCGAGGTTGAACCAGCCATAGCCCTGCGCCTGTCCCCATTGCATCAGATGGACGAACAGAAAATCCATCGTGCCATAGGGCATGTCGTCGCGATGGCGCATCAGGTCGACCGACAGTTCCGATCGGTCCTGCGTTTTCCAGATGTTGGCGAAGGCGACGATCCTGCCCTGCACGCGCACGACCGCGCAATCGAAATGGGCCATATAGGCGGGATCGAAGCGGCCAACGCTGAACCCCTTTTCCCGGTGCCGCTTGGCCGCCAGCCAATGCGCCGAAATGTCCGCCAGTTCGTCCATGACGCCAGCCAGCTTTTCGGCCGGGACGATGTCGAAGGTCGCGCCTTCCCGCGTGGCGCGCCGTTCGGCATAGCGCAGCGGCTTGGCATCAGGCCCGTCCAGCGTGAAACGGTCGAGCGGGACATGCGCCTCTTCGCCATATTTGGTGATCTGCAACCCCAGTTCGATCGCCAGCGGCAGGGCGGCGGCGCTGATCTGGTACAGCAGCAGGCGACCCTGCGCGGCATCGACCTGTTCGCGAAAGGTCCAGAGCAGGTCGCTCCATTCCGATTCGGCGCCGACGGGATCGCCCATCACGATCCAGCTATGGCCGCGTATCTGGTACATCAGGAAGGACTGACCCGTGGCGGACAGCAGGAAGCGCTTGTCGCCGGTCAGCGCGAGATTGGCGTCGGTCCGCTGGGCCAGCGCCATTGCCGCTTCGCTTGGGCCGATGGCGGCATTGATGTCCTGCCGGACAGGCGCGGCCGGGCGGAAAAGGCGCAGGAAGGCAACGCCTGCCAGCAGGATGGCCACGGCAAAGCTGGCCCGCAGGAAGCGCGACGCATCCCCGCGCCGGGCAAATTGCCACCACAGGTCGTTCTGATAATCCACATGCTTGTAGGCGAAGAAGCCGATCCATATCGACAGGCCGACCATCACCGCGACGGTCGCCAGCCAGCCCGGCGAAAAGGCTTCGGCCAGCAGGTGCGTCTGGCGATAGAAGGCCGGGCGGGTCCATTGCAGTGCGCCCGCGATGAGGAGCATGACGACCGCTTCCTCATAATCCAGCCCCTTGAGCAGCGAAAAGGCTGCGCCTGCGATCAACAGCAGGCGCGTCAGCCAGAAGGCCCCGTCCAGCCGCCGATAAAGGCCAGAGGACAGGATCAGCAGCGCCGCGCCCACGAGGCTGCCCGCGAGATGCGATATTTCGGTAAAGGGCAGGGGCAGCAGGGTGGAGAGCGTTGCGGCCCGGCCCGGTACGGTCGGCAGCGATCCCGACACCAGCAGCACTGCGCCGCCCAAAAAGACGAGCGCGGCCATCATCATGGGCGCAAGGCCGGAGGCGACGACCCGCATGCCGCCCAGCGTGCGCGCGATCGGCCGGTGCCAGCGACTGCCTGCCTGAAACAGGACGATCGCAACGGCCAGCAGCAGGGGCGCGATATAATAGATCAGGCGATAGGCGAGCAGCGCGGCGACCAGTTCCGGCCGCCCCGTGCCGGGCAGCGCGGCCAGCATCACGGCTTCGAACACGCCGATGCCGCCCGGGACATGGGTGATGAGGACGGCGATGATCGCCAGCGTATAGCCGATGAAGAAGGCGGGCCATTGGTCAAGGCCGATGCCGGGGACCAGGACGAACAGCGCGGCGCTGGCCGCGGCAATATCCATCGTGCCGATGCCGATCTGCGCCAATATGCCGGTGGCTGGCGGGACCGGAACGCTCCAGCCGCGCAGCCGGATCGTGCGTCCGCGCCGTCCCGCCCAGACGGCAAGGCCGGCGATCGCGAGCAGCAGCGCGATGCCCAGCCCCCGCAGCAGGTCCGTCGACCCGGCCAGCGCGCCGATCGCCATCATTTGCGGACGCCAGACCAGCATCGCGCCTGCCAGCACGAACACCCCGCTCCAGAAAGTCGCGCTGGCGATCGTCACCACGCGCGCAATGTCGCTGAGCGACAGGCCCGCCGCGGTATAGATGCGGTAGCGGGCCGATCCGCCCGTCAGCAGCGACAGGCCAAGATTATGGCTGAGCGTATAGCTGGTGAAGGATGCCAGCGCCGCGGTGCGATAGGGCAGGGGGCGGCCGATGGCCCGCAGCGCCGATACGTCATAGAGGGTCAGCGTCAGATAGCTGATCGCCGTCAGCGCCGCCGCCGCCAGCAGGCCGGTGGTCGGCAGCGCGTGCCAGGCCGCCCTGACCTGATGCAGATGGACCTCCTGCAACAGATGGTCGAGCGCCACGAAGCCCAGCGCCGCCAGCAATATGACGATGCCCACCGACAGGGCCATGCGATACCGTTGGAACGGGTGGCCCGCCATCGTGCGATCGGTCATGCTGTTCTTCACCCCCGTTGCCGCGTCCATATCTGGCTTTTGCACAGCCAGCCGCGAAACAGGCAACCCGATATCTTCAATCGATCGGCATCGAGTTGCTCGATCGTGGAGGAAAAGCTGCGGCCCTTGTCAGGCACGAATACATAGCCGGACCAGCGCCCCGGCCCGCGATAATGATAATCCTGCAGCAAGGCGGTGCCGACCAGATGCGCGACCCCGGCATCGGCCGCATCGGCGGTCGCGTGGCCGTCGGCCCAGCGCACCCAGCCGCACAGCGCGTCGCGGCAGGCGCCCGTCGTCACGACCACGCTGCCATGGGGGTTGACCCAGTTGCCCTCGATCGGTTCCGCCGCAAGGCCGGGCCGCGGCAGGAACAGGGCACTCAGGATCAGGGGACTGGCGACGATCAGCCAATGGCCAAGGCGCGGCATGGTTTAGGACCGTCCCACAAGATGGGCGCGGACCATCGCCGCGCGCAACGTGCCATAGACGGCGTCGACATCGCCGTTCAGCCGATGGCCGCCGGGCAAGGCGACGGACCGGGCGTTGGGCTGATGCAGCAGCGGGCACAGGCTGGACGCTTCCTCGCGCCCCTGAATGCACAGCAGCGGCGTCCAGGTGATTTGACGCGCGGTCGGCCATGCGTCCGATTCCGCCATGGCGAAGGTGAAGATTTCCGATGGGGACGCCCTGTATTGGACCGTCGCCCCCGGCACCACCAGCGCGACCAGTCCGATCGACGACCGGTCGGCGCGCGGCAATTTGCTGAGCGCGACATGCAGCATGTCCGCGCCATAGGATTGGCCAACGAGCAACAGCCGTCCCTTCGGGTTGATCTTGCGGGCCTGGGCGATGGCCGATTCCAGCAGCGCGTAGGCATCGGCGGCGGTGCGGGTCGTCCTGAAATAGCTGAGCGAATTGACGCCGACGACCGGCACGCCATCCGCGACCAGCCGGGCCGCGACCTTTGGCCCCATGCCGACGCGAAATCCCATGTCGCCCGACCACAGGATCGCGACCGGGGCTAAGGGTTGCGGCTGATAATGGGCCGGGCGCATCGGCGTGAAAAGGTCGCCGCCCAGATAGCCGAGCCAGGCGAGTTTGAGCGCGATCACCACCAGCAGCGCGCCGATCCCTACTATCCATCGCTTTTTAGACTTGCGCATCATCTGTCGGGCCTCTGGTCTGTTATCGTCGCCCTTTTGCGCCCGCTTATCCATCGCATCGGTGACCTTTGCATGAACTCTATGTCATGTACCGGACAGCGCGGGGACAAGAGCCATGGGCTAGAAGGACGATCATGATCTGGTCCGCCCGCCCTTTCTATGCCGTCGCGATATTGCTGGCGTCCTTCGCGCCGCTGCTGGCGACCCGGTTAGAGCGCGCGCCATCGGCACCCACGGCGGTGAGTGATCGCATGGGGCTGACGCTGGGCGAGGACGAGCGCCATCATATCGTCGTGACCAGCCTGCGCAGCGGCGGCGTCGCCGATCGCGATGGCATCGCGGTAGGCGACCAGCTGACCGGCATGGCGGGGCGACCGGCAACGACGCTGGAGGCGGTGCGCAGACTGGTGCGCGCGCCGGGGCATTGCGCCATGCCGCTGATGCTGGCGCGGCATGGCATTCCCTATCGGGCGATAATCTGGCAGTGCGGCAAAGCCAGCATCGGTTAGAAGGATCAATCCCATGGGTCGCAAGATTTTGCTGGTAGAGGATGACCGGACGACCGCCGACTTCATTATGAAGGGGCTGGCCGAACATGGCCATGTCGGCGACCATGCCGCCAATGGCCGCGACGGCCTGTTCATGGCGACCGACGGCGGCTATGACGCGATCATTCTGGACCGGATGCTGCCGGGCATGGACGGGCTGGCGGTGCTGGGCGCGCTGCGGGCTGCCGGAATCGAAACGCCGGTCATCCTGCTGTCCGCGCTGGGATCGGTCGATGACCGGGTGACGGGGCTGACCGCGGGATCGGACGATTATCTGGTCAAGCCCTTCGCCTTTGCCGAGTTGCTGGCACGGCTGGAACTGCTGATGCGGCGGCGCGGGAGCGGTACGCATGTCGAGACCGTCCTGATGTGCGCCACGTTGCGCATGGACCTGCTGAAGCGCGAGGTCAGGCGCGATGCGCGCGTCATCGACCTGCAACCGCGCGAGTTTCGCCTGCTGGAATATCTGATGCGTCATGCCGGGCAGGTCGTCACCCGGACGATGTTGCTGGAAGGGGTGTGGGATTATCATTTCGACCCCGGCACCAACGTCATCGACGTGCATATCAGCCGCCTGCGCCGCAAGGTCGACGGGGATGGCGACCAGCCCCTGATCCATACCGTGCGCGGCGCGGGCTATCGGCTGGGCGAATGAGGCCGGGTGCATGAGGCTGGACCAATGACCGCCACCCGCGCCCTGCGCTGGCTGCGATCGTCCCATGCGCGCTTCATCGGGCTGATCCTGCTGCTGGAGCTGGTCTTTGGCGGCGCGCTGCTGCTGTCGGTGACGCAACTGGTCCATGCCAGCCTGGACGCGGCGGACAATGCCATTGCGCGCGACACGCGCGACACGTTGCTGGAAATCGGGCGGCAGGACGGGGACCGCGCGCTGGCCAGCGCCGTCACCGCGCGGGCGCAGGAGGAAAGCGACGCCGTCCTGCTGCTCGCGCGAGCCGATGGCGGCAGGATCGCGGGCAATCTGTCAGGCTGGCCGCCGGTCATTCCCGCCGATACCAAAGGGGTCAAGGCGAAGCTGTATCGCATCGGCGACACCGATGCCCTGTCCTACACGATCGTCGCCACCCGATTGCGGGATGGCCGCCGCCTGATGGTGGGCGAAAGCACCGACGACAGCGACCAGATCCGCGAGACGGTGGAACGCACGTTGCTGACCGCCCTGCTGATGGCTTTGCCGCTCGCCATCGTCGCGGCATGGCTGGTGGTCCATATCATCGACCGGCGGATCGGGCATATCGCAGCGACCGCCGCGCGGGTCGGCGCGGGCGAGATCGACCGGCGGGTGCCGCTGGACGGATCGGGCGACAGTTTCGACACGCTGGGCCGCACGATCAACAATATGCTGGACCAGATCGGCGCGCTGCTGGCGGAATTGCGGACGGTTACGGACAGCATCGCCCATGACCTGCGATCGCCATTGACCCGGTTGCGGACGCGGATCGACCGGGCGATGCTGTCGGACAATCCGGCAGACCTGCGCGAGGCGATCGACGGGATCAGCCGGGAGGCCGACCAGTTGCTGGCGATGCTGGCGACCGCGCTGGAGGTCAGCCGGATGGAGGCGGGCATCGGGCGCGACCGTTTCGTCGCGACCGACCTGGCGGCCATGCTGATCGACATGGGCGAATTGTACGAGCCGGTCAGCGAGGATCAGGGGCGGACGCTGGCCATATCGATCGAGCATCCCGTCACATTGCCGGTCCATCGCGAACTGCTGGGTCAGGCGATCGCCAACCTGATCGACAATGCGCTGAAATATGGGGCGGGACGGATGACGCTGTACCTGGCGGTCGAGGGGGACGATGTCATCGTCGGGCTGGCGGACCAGGGGGCGGGCATTGCGCCCGAACGAGAGGCCGAGGCGTTGCGCCGCTTCGGGCGTCTGGACCCTGCCAGGGGGATAGCAGGGGCCGGCCTCGGTCTCTCTCTCATCGCGGCGGTTGCGAGGATGCACGGAGGAGACGTGCGATTCGACCGTCGCGACGAACAATTTGCCGTGGAAATGCTGCTCAGGCGCCCCGCTTAGGGGCGCGGTGGCGCGACGGCACTGTTCAGGCGACGGGAGCCGGGTCGGGTCGACAGGGGGGACACCCGATGCCGACTTCCCGTCGCAGGGCTGGCTGTTACCGGCTTATTTGGAGGCGGGCTTCGTCGCGGTCGTGGTGGTGGTGGTCGTCGTCGAGACCTTCTTGGCGGCCTTGTGCTTCATGGCATGATGGGCAGGCTTGGCCGAGGCAGTGGCAGCCGATGCGGCGAGCGGGGTCGCGACCACGGCGAGGGAAGCCAGGCTGGTCAGGATCAGGCGAGTGTTCATGGGTTCAACTCCTATCAAGCGGTCCATTCTGGACTGCCTGATCCTTATGGCAGCAGCGTCCCGTCGCGAGCGTGACCGGAAGATGAACTTTCGGACAGACGCGACGGGATGGCCGTCATCTGCTTGGCGATTCTGACACCGCGACGGACGCCCCGTTCAGCGCGAACGGGAAATGCAGCGGAAGCCGATATGGCTCGTCGAACTGTCGATCGCCTGTGCGTGGCGGGCGGCCGGGCGGTAGCGCTGGCAGTAATTGGCGGCGCACAGATGCGATCCGCCCTTGAGCACCTTGCGCGGGATCGCGATGTCGGGCGCGGCGGGATCAAGGCTTTCGCGCTTCGTCGCGCCGCGCGGATTGGCCGGAACGCAGCAACTGCCCCGGCTTTTGCGTTCGAGCCTGGGCTGGCCGTACCAGTCGGACGTCCATTCCCAGACATTGCCGATCATGTCGAACAGGCCATAGCCATTGGCGGGATAGCTGCCCACGGGCGAGGTGCGTTCATAGCCATCCTCCAGCGTGTTGCCGTAGGGAAAGGCGCCCTGCCAGTAATTGGCGAGCATGGCGCCGCCCGGCGCGAGTTCGTCGCCCCAGGCATAGTCCGCCCCGTCCATGCCGCCGCGCGCGGCAAATTCCCATTCCGCCTCCGTGGGCAGGGTCTTGCCCGCCCATTTGGCATAGGCTTCGACATCCTGATAGGCGACATGGACCACGGGATGATCCTCCAGCCCCGCGATGCTGCTGTCGGGCCCATGCGGGTGCCGCCAGTCCGTTCCGGTGCTGAATGTCCACCACTGGCTGTAATCGCCCAGATCGACTGGCCCGGCCGTCCGCTGGAACAGCAGCGATCCGGCCACCGCCAGCGCCGGGTCCATGCCCGGATAGTCGCGGGGGTCGGGCGGAATTTCGGCAAAGCTGCGATAGCCGGTCGCATCGACGAAAGCGGCAAATTCCCGGTTGGTGACGGGGGTTTCGTCGATCCAGAAGCCGTCCACCCGCACGGTGCGTACCGGCGCTTCTTCTGGATAGAAATTGACCGATCCCATCTGGAAGGCACCGCCTTCGATCCACCGCATTCCGTTCTTGTCAGTCAATCCGATCGTCCTTGCACTCAGTTCGGCCTGGCCATGGTCGGCTAGCCAGGGCCACCCGCCGCCCGCATCGCCTCCCGGTCGAAAATGATCGTCGATGGCGTATATTCGCCGTTCATCGTCAGCCGCAAATAGCGGGCCGCATTGGCAAGATAGAGCTTGGGATCGCTTTCCGCCACCTTTGCGATGGGGAGGGCAGGGCGGGCCGCTTCGCCGATGAATGTGAGCGCGTTGATCGCATGGAGCCGGACCTGCCAGGATTGCGAGGGCGCGCACAAGGCGATGAGCGCCGGGACCGAGTCCGCCGTTTCGCCCAGCCGGGCCAAGGCTTCGGCCAGCTGGATGCGGACATGGGGGGATGATTCGGCCTTCAGCCGGGCCAGCATGTCGGCCTGGGCCGGGCGCGCCGCATCGCCATGGATCAGCAGGCCCATGGCGCCCCAATAGCGAATGACCTCTACCGGGCTGGCGAGCGCCGCGCGCAGTTGCGGCAGATTGTCGGGCCGGGCGGCAGCGGCGGAATGGGCCAGCGCCATGACGTCCTTGAGCGGGTAGAGCGCGGGATTGCGCGAGTCTTCCCAGCCTTCGCCCTTCATATCTTCCGGCAGGAAGCCGTTGTCGTTGATGGCAATCATATGATCGTCGAGCAGCCGCGAGAATTTGGCGAGCGTGGCGGCATGCGCCGGTTCACGCGCCAGATCCTTGATCTCGTGCGGGTCGGACGACAGGTCGTACAGTTCCTCGAACGGCTTGGTCTGGAAGAAGCGGTCCTGCACCGCGTTCAGCGTGCCTTCGATATGCGCCTGTTCCCAGTCCTGATAGCCCTTGGCGAGCCATTCAAACGCCTGATGCTGGCCCCAGGGACGATGCGGCATATAGTTGCGGATATAGCGCCAGCGGCCATCGGTGACGGTGCGCTGGAAATCGATCCGCTCGTCCATGCGGTTGCGCATGCCGAACGCGACGGCCTGTGGCCGCGCCTTGGGGCCAAGGAACGGTTTGCCGCGCATCTGCTTGGGCTGGGCCACGCCGGCGAGCGACAGGACGGTGGGGGCAAGGTCGATGAAGCTGACCGGGGTGGCGACTTCGCTACCCGGCTTGGCGGGCATCAGGTGCCGCCATTTGGGCGGCACATAGACGACCATTTCGCACCGCAGACCTTCATCATAGCAATAGCGTTTGGACCGGCCGAGGACGCCGCCATTGTCGGAATAATGAAAGACGATCGTATCGTCGGCCAGCCCGTCGGCCGCCAGTTCGGCGAGCCGTTCGGCCAGCTGGCCGTCCATTTTTTCGATGAGGTTATAATAGCTGGCGAAATCCTGCCTGATGCCCGGCGTATCGGGCAGGAAGGGCGGCAGCGTCACCATGTCCGGCGTCACCCGCCCAGGGGTGGGACTGAACAGGCGGGATTCATGGGTGGTTTCATAGTTGAACACGGCCATGAAGGGCTGCGTCCTGTCTGTGCGCGAGCGCCAGTGCGCCGCATTGCCTTCTCCGTCCCAGATCGCCTTGGGATCGACATCGCAATTATAGTCGGTCTTGGCGTTGTTGGTGCAGAAATAGCCAGCCGCGCGCATCAGTTCGGGATAGGTGCGGAAGTCCTTGGGAAGCTTTGCCACGGCGCGCATCTGGTTCGCAGGCGCGCAGCTTTCGGGATAGACGCCGGTCAGGATGCCAAAGCGTGAGGGCGCGCAGACCGGTGCGTTGGAATAGACGTTGCGGTACAACAGACCCTTTTTCGCCAGCCCGTCGATCGTGGGCGTATGGGCCAGCCGGTCGCCATAGGCGCCGATATAGGGATTATTATCCTCGCTCACGATCCACAGGATATTGGGGCGCTCACCCCTGGCGGGCTTTGCCAGCGCGCCCGATCCTGCAGCGGCGGCGAGGCCAGCGGCTGACCCCAATATGGCGCGACGGGAGATGTCATGGGTCATGGCTTGGCGGTTCCCTGGACCTGGCGCGTCAATTCTTCGCTGAGCGGCGGGGTGTAGATGAGCGGCTTGCCAGCGGCCTGCGCCTTGAGCTTGGCGGGGCTGTCGGGCAGGATCGGATCGAGCCGGTCGACGGGGTTGGGCTTCACATACCAGTCAGCGGGGAAATCGGCCGCGCGCGGGCCGTCAATATCGCGTCGCACCGCGCCGATCGACAGGCGCGCGCTGTAGGGAATGTTGTGGCGGCCATTGCGGTCGGCAAGCTGCTGGTAGAGCGCGATGCGCAATTCCTGTTTCTTCGCGGCCCAGGCCGGATCGTTGACGAGATTGTGCATCTCGTCCGGGTCCGTGTTGAGATCATACAGTTCGTCCGTGTCCCAGACGCCGTAATATTGGATATATTTCACATTGTCGCGTTCGATGGCGAAGGTGCCCGGCGTCATCGGGAAATTATATTCCCAATAATATTCATAGACGAAGTCGCCCGGCTTCCAGTCCTTGGCGGCCTGCTTGCCTTCCCACAGCGCCCATGCGCTCTTGCCTTCAAACTGTTCGGGGCGGGCAGCGCCCGCGACGTCGAGGAAGGTCGGGGCGAAATCGAGATTGCGGATGCGGCCTTCATTGACCGTGGCCGCCGGGATCGTGCCCGGTTCCCACACCAGCAGCGGCACGCGCACCGACGCCTGATAGGCGTTGCGCTTGTCGATCAGCCCATGTTCGCCGACCATATAGCCATTGTCGGACGTGAAAACGACCAGCGTATCCTTGTCCAGTCCATTCTTGCGCAGATAGTCCATGATCCGGCCAAGGCTGTCGTCGATCGCCGACAGCGTGCCGTAATAATATTTGAGATATTCGGTCATCGGCACGTCGGCATTGTAGAAAAAGTCGATGCCGTGCCAGCTGTTGCGCTGGTTGCGCACCCATACCGGCTTGCCTTCATTATTCTGGGGCGTGTTCGCCGCGCTGGCGGGCAGGGTGAAGCGCGCCTTGTCATATTGATGCGCGTAACGCGGCGGGGGCAGGGGGTCGGAATGGACGCCCTTGTGGCTGAGATAGAGGAAGAAAGGCTTTTTGGGATCGCGCTCCTTCTGCAGCCAGTTCATCGCATAGTCGGTCAGTTCGTCGGTGATATAGCCCTGCTGCGGCACCGCCTTGCCATCGACATTGAGGTTGGGGGAGCTATGGGCGCTTTCCGCCTTTGCGGGCCAGTAATTGCCCTGCCCCTTGAAGCTGACCCATTTGTCGAAGCCGGGGCGCGGGCCGTCGGTTTCGCTGCCCATATGCCATTTGCCGAAGAAGGCGGTGTTGTAGCCGGTCTGCTGCAAATAGCTGGGGAAGTAAGTGAGGCCCGCTTCGCTACTGTCATTATTGTCGACGATGCCGTGGTTGCGCGCGGTTTGCCCGGTCAGGATGGTCGCGCGGCTGGGGCTGCATAGCGAGGAGGTGACGACGGCGTTGGGAAAATAGCTGCCTTCCTTTGCCATGCGGTCGATGTTCGGCGTCTTGAGGAGGCCCGGCTGAAGGAAGCCCATGCCGTCATAGCGCAGGTCATCCACGAGCACGAAAATGATGTTGCGGGGGCGCTGCTGCTGCTGGGCAGGGGCGGTCGCGGCCTTTTTGGGCGCGGCAGCGATCGAGGCGGGCGCCGTGAAGGAGCAGGCGATGATGCAGGCCGCGCCTGTCAGCGCGCGGCGCAGCGTGGGTGCCCATTTCTTGTTGTTCGACACAGCGCGGTCCTCTCAATCTGCTTTAACTGGATATAATAGGCTGGCGTTCCGATGACGCCGGGAATGGCCCTGAAACGGCCCGTCCATCAATAGACCATCTCCGTCTCCCGCCCGTTCACCGTCACTTTGCGGGTGGAATGGAGCTTCCACAACGGGGCGGGGAGCGATGTGCGGTAACGCTCGATCGCGCTTTTCAGTCGCTTGTCATTCTTTGGATCCCTGGCCGACAGATCCTGCTCTTCGGCGGGATCGGCCTTCAGATCGTAAAGATGCGACTGGTTCCAGTCGCGCGAGAGCCAGACTTTCTTGTCGCCCTGCCGCGCGGCATAGACCGGCTCCTGCCCCCAGACCAGCAGGCGGTCGGGCTGTGGCTTGCGCGCGGTCGTCACCAGATCATGCCCTTCCAGTTCCCTGGGCAGGGCATGGGCCGGGTCCGCGGCGCGCAGCACCGTTGCCGCAATGTCGAGTGAGGACACCGGGCTGGCGCTGATGCCGCGCGTCCTGAGGCCTGCGGGCCACGAAAATACGAAGGGCACCCGCACCCCGCCTTCCAGATAGGTGAACTTGCCAGCGCCGAAGGGATGGTCGGGATTGCAAAAGCCGAAGCGATGCGGGCAGCCATTATCGGACAGGAACAGGACCATCGTATTGTCCCGCACGCCGCGTTTTTCCAGCGTATCGAGTATCTGGCCCACGCCATCGTCCATCGCCGCGATCATCGCGACATAGGTGCGGCGTACCGGATCCTTGATATGCGCGAACCGGTCATAATAGCTTTGCGGCACCTGCAACGGCCAATGCGGGGCGTTGTAGGCGACATAGGCGAAAAACGGGCTGTTCTTGTCCGCCGTGGCGCGGGTGATGAAATCGACCGCGCGATCGGTGATCTGGTTGGTCAGATAGCGCGAGAAATCGTCCGCCGGGCGCGCGTCCGGGCCTTCCACCATGGCATGATTGCCGGTGCGGGGGCCGATTTCATATTTATCCTCTTTGGTCGGGGTGGTGACGATGCCGGGCGTGGCCGGATCGACATAATTGGTTTCCCCGGCCAGGAAACCGAAAAATTCGTCGAAGCCGCGCCGCGTGGGATAGAATTGCGGGTCCGATCCCAGATGCCATTTGCCAAAGGCAGCGGCGCGATAGCCAAGCGGGCGCAGGCGGTCGGCCAGCGTCTTCTGGTCGACAGGCAGGCCAGCGCCCTTATCGCCTTCATCATTGATATTATAGGTGAAACCAAAACGCTGGGGCATGCGGCCGGTCAACAGGGCCGCCCGGCTGACCGCGCATACCGACGCCGCGACATAGGCGTCCGAAAAGGCGACGCCCGATTGCGCGATCCGGTCTATGTTGGGGGTCGGCGCATCGCGACGGCCATAGGTCGACACGTCCGCCCAGTCGAGATCGTCCACCAGGATGATCACGACATTGGGGGGTGCCGCCGCCGCCACGTCCTTGGCAGGCGTCGGCGTGGCAGGTGTCGGCTGGGGCGTCGCGGTGATCCCGGTCGTCGTCGGCGCGCCCAGCCCGAAGGTCAGGGCGCTGGCGGCCAGCAGCAACGAGGCGAGAGGGCGGCGGGGGCGCTGGACCATCGGGTGGACCCTTTCTTGCGAAGCGATGTCAGGCGGGCAGGACGGCGTCGGCGGATGCGGCGATGGCGCGGCCATAGCCCCGCATGCCCAGCAGCAGGGCGGCGACCGACAGCGGCGAGGCGATGGCGCAGACCAGCGTGATGGCGGCGGGCAAAGCCTGCGGATCGCCGTACCAATAATCGGTCACGAGTGCGATGGCGAACGGCCCGCCAGCCGCGCCGATCAGATTGACGATCAGCATATAGCCCGCCGATACCGACGCCCGCATCCGGTTGGGGGTGATTTCCTGCAAGGCGGCAAGACCACCGCCGAAATTGAACCCTGCAAGGAAGTTCATCGCGCCGATCAGCGCGAGCGACAGGGCCGCGGTCGGCATCTGGGGGAACAATATGGTCACCGGGATCAGGCTGATGAAGCCGAACAGGGCGGCATAGAGATTGCCGCGCGCGATCCCGCGACGCCGCAATGCCGAGGCCGCAAAGCCGCCGATCAGCGTGCCGCTCACGCCGCAGACCGCCGTGATAGTGCCATAGAGGCCGCCAATCTGCGCGGTCGTCAGCCCGAATTTGCGCTCAAGGAAAGCGGGAATCCACGCGCCCGTCGCATTGCCGACCAGGATCATCAGCGCAAAGCCCAGGCTGATGCCGACATAGGCCTGCCAGTGCCGGGCGATGTGCGCGAACAGCACCGGAAAGGGCGGGCTGGGCGCATGGACGCCTTCGCCCCGGCGCGGGGGTTCAGGGACAAGCAGCATGAGCGCGGAGAGCAGCAGGCCTGGCAGGCCGAGCACCAGAAACGCGATATGCCAGCCCTTGGTCTCGCCGATCAGCGGCACGTTCACGATGCTGGATGGCGGCACGACCGTTGCGAGCAGCCCCCCAAGCAGCAACGCCGCCGCCCCGCCGACATAGATGCCCATCTGATAGACGCCCATGGCCGCGGGCAGCCGGTGTTTGGGGAAATAATCGGACAGGATGGAGTAGGCGGCGGGGCTGAGCCCGCCTTCGCCCGCGCCCACGCCGATACGGGCGACGAACAGCATGCCGAAGCTGCGGGCGAGGCCGCACAGGGCGGTCGCGAGGCTCCAGATGAAGATGGCGGCGGCAACAATATTGCGGCGGTTGGCCCGATCCGCCAGCCGCGCGACCGGAATGCCGACCAGCACGTAGAACATGGTGAAGCTGAGGCCGTAAAGCAGGCTCATCGCGGTGTCGCTGACCTGCAAATCTTCCTTTATGGGCTGCACCAGAAGCGCCAGAGCCTGCCGGTCGACAAAGGCGAATGTATTGGCAGCGGCAAGCATGAACGCCGCGAACCACGCCTGACGCGCTGGTGGCCACGTGTCTGTTGTCGTCGACTCCGCCATTTCAACCTCTCCACGAATATGTAACGCTACAAAGCTTGTATCGGCCCTGCTGTCAATATCGGCGTGACCGGACGGACATTCTAACCCCTGTTATCGGGCATATAGAAGCTAGGTAGGCGGCACATACCTATGGATGGACATGCGAAAGCCGATTGACAATCCGCTCAAAAAGTCATTTAGCGGTACATCGAAGCGACTCACGGATCTGGTTCCCAAGTCGCCAAACCGTTGACGTCAAAAATCTCGACATGAGGGGATCTGAAGTGGCCACCTATAAGTGCACGTTAATTCCGGCGGCCTCCGCCCTGGCCATGGGCATGGCGATGCTGGCCATGCCTGCCGTGGCGCAGGACCAGGCAATGCCTGAGAATGAGCCGGGCGAAATCGTGGTCACTGCGCAAAAGCGCGCCGAGCGTCTGCAGGACGTGCCGTTGGCCGTCACCGCCGTGGGCGCGGACACGCTGGCATCGCGTCAGATCAACGACACCAACTCGCTGGTCCAGGCCGTGCCTTCGCTCTCGTTCCAGCAGGGCGCCAACCCCACCAACACCAGCTTCCGTATTCGCGGCGTTGGCACCGCGCTGTTTGGCCAGGGCGTTGAGCCTTCGGTTTCGGTCGTCGTCGATGGCGTGGTCGCCGTGCGTTCGGCGCAGGGCTTTTCCGAACTCGCCGATGTGGAGCGGGTCGAAGTGCTGCGCGGCCCGCAGGGCACCTTGTTCGGCAAGAATGCGTCGGCCGGCGTCATCAGCGTGACGACGGCGCGCCCGTCGCGCGACTTTGAGGGCAAGGGCGACATCACCATTGCCGAGCATAATGAATATCGCGCCCGCGGCACCGTTTCGGGTCCGATCACCGACACGCTGCGCGCCCGCGTTTCCGGCTTCTACAGCGACGTCCAGGGCATCACCCGCAACCTGGCCACCAACAAGTGGACGAACGGGTCGAAGAGCTGGGGCGTGCGCGGCAAGCTGGAATGGGACGCAACCGACAGCCTGACCCTGCTGCTGGCCGGCGAATATCGCAAGACGGACGCCGATTGCTGCGCCTCCACGCTGATCCAGATCCGCAACCCTGTGCTCCAGTCGATCGTCGGGCCGATCAACGCATCGCGCGAGAATCGCGAGATCAACGACGACGCCGAAACCTATGCGAACAGCAAGGCGCAGACCTATTCGTTGCAGGCTGACTGGGATCTTGGCAGCGCCACGATCACGTCGATCAGCGCGTTCCAGAAATATGATCTGGATGTGAACCAGCCGATCGACCGCATTCCCGCGACCTCGCCCATCTTTCTGGGGACGGCTGCCTTCGCGCCCTACACCTTCTGGAACCAGAACCACGGCACGGTCGACCTGAAGGGCTGGTCGCAGGAACTGCGCATCGCCAACAACGGCAATTCCGACCTTAACTATGTCGCGGGCATCTTCTACATGCACAGCGACATCCTGCGTCCCTTCGACCGTCGCCGCGCGCGTTGCACCGCCGGTGTCGTGGGCCAGCCCTGCGCGCCCGCCAACATCGTCTGGCAGTCGTCGGCCAGCCGCATCCGGCTGAAGCAGGACAGCATCGCCGCGTTCGGCCAGGCGGACTATCGCATCGTCGGCGGGCTGCGCGCCATCGGCGGCATCCGCGTGCAGTATGAAAAGGGCACCAACAGCGGCTATCGCATTGCGCCGATCGTCGCGGGTGACGCGATCTTCCCCGGCAATCCGCCCCGCAGCGGCACCTTCTCCGCCAACGACACCGCCGTCACCGGCAAGGCGGGCCTGCAATATGAATTCAACCGCAATGCACAGGTCTATGCCAGCTACACGCGCGGCTATAAGGGGCTGGGCTATGAAATGGAGATTGGCGGCGATCTGGCCAACCAGAAGGCCATTCAGCCTGAGCATGTGAACGCCTATGAAATCGGCTTCAAGGGCAGCACGGCCGACCGTACGCTGAGCATCTCGGCCGCCCTGTTCCAGGCCGACTATTCCAACCTTCAGGTGCAGGCCAACCGGTCCGATCCGACCACCGGTATCATCCAGTTCGTGACCACCAACGCCGGTTCGTCGCGCAGCCGCGGTTTCGAAGTCGAAGCCACGCTGCGTCCGTCCGACTCCTTCTCGGTCAATGCCGCCGTGACCTACGCGCAGTCGCGCATCAACATTGACGGCCTCAACTGCGCATTGCAGCTTCAGGCGGCAGCGCCGGTGCTGAGCGGCACGCCGACCAACATCTGCTATCGCACCGCGCCCGGCGCCACGCCGCAGCAGAATCTGCGCAACCGTCCGTTGCAGGCAAGCCCCGACTGGCGCATCGGCGTGACGCCGCGCTATGACTATGAAGGCGACAATTTCAACGCCTTCGCGCAGGTCAGCGCCAACTTCACCAGCGCGCAGTTCTTCTCGTCGGAACTCGATCCGCTCACGATCCAGCCGGCCTACACGCTGGTCGACGCGACGGTGGGCGTCACCACGTCCGACCACCGCTATGGCGTGACGCTGTTCGTGAAAAACCTGTTCGACGAAAATTACCTGACGAACATCGGTCACAACTCCATCATGTCGACCGTGGCAAATCCGCTGGATCTGGTGGGCACCTATAACAAGGACAGCAGCCGCTACTTCGGGGCAACCTTTAGCGCGCGCTTCTGATCGGGCCGGGAGCCGGGCGATGCGCGTCCGGCTCCTCCACTCCTTTGTTAGGGTACAGCATGCTCCTGGACAGTCTCACGCCGCCCCCGACAGAACCGCTCTCCATCGACGAGGAAGCACGCGCATGGGTGGAGCGCACGCGTGACGCCATGAGCATCGAGGAGATGATCGGGCAACTCTTCATCTTTTCAACGTCACAAGACAGCGCCGAGGAGCTAGGCCCGCTCCTGGCGCTCAAGCCCGGCGGCATCAACCGTTTTCCCCGGAACGACCTCTCCGCGTTCCGCTCCGCGTCCGTCCACGCGATCGAGCAGGCGGTGGTGCCGCCGGTCTTTACCGGCGATATAGAAGGGGGCACGATCAGCTATCCCTTCGCCACGACCGTTCCCAACATCATGGGCATTGCGGCGTGCGACGATCTGGCGACGACAGAAGCCATCGCCCGGCTGGTCGCGCGGGAAAGCCGGGTGCTGGGCTATGACTGGTCCTTTGGCCCGGTGGTCGACATCAACCATGCGTTCCGCAGCGCGATCGTGGGCACGCGATCGTTCGGCTCGCGCCCGGAAAATGTGCTGGCGCAGGCCAGCGTCTATATCCGCGCCTTGCAGGAAGAAGGCGTTGCCGCCTGCCTCAAACACTGGCCGGGCGATGGTTTCGACGACCGGGACCAGCATCTGGTCACCAGCGTCAATCCGCTGTCGGTTGAGGAATGGCACGGCTTGTTCGGCCGCATCTACGGCCAGCTGATCGGGCAAGGGGTGATGACGGTCATGTCCGCCCATATCGCCTTTCCCGCCTATATCCGCGCGCATTTGCCGGACGCGGGGCGCGAGGCGTTCCAGCCCGCGACCGTGTCGCACCTGCTGAACCAGCGCCTGCTGCGCGAGGAACTGGGCTTTAAAGGCCTGATCGTGTCGGACGCGACCGGCATGGGCGGGCTGACCGGCTGGATGGAGCGATCCGAAACGGTGCCGGCGGTGATCGAGAATGGCTGCGACATGTTCCTGTTCAGCCGCGCGCCGCAGAGAGATTATGGCTTCATGCTCGATGGCCTGCGCAATGGCCGGTTGTCCGAAGGCCGCCTGTATGAGGCGGTGACCCGCATTCTGACGCTGAAGGCGCGGCTGGGGCTGCACCGGATCGATCCGGCCGAGCGGATGATGCCGATCGAGGCGATGCGGGACGCCTTGCAGACGCCCGACCATCGTGTCGCCGCGTTGCAGGCCGCCGGGCAGAGCATCACGCTGGTCAAGGATACGCAATCGCTGTTGCCGCTGGCGCCCGCGACCCACCGCCGCGTCGTCATCGTCGCGGAAGAAGGGTTCAGCTTCTGGGACGGCGCCTTGTCGCGCGGCTATGGCCCGGTTCTCGACGAATTGCGCGCCCGCGGCTTCGAGCCGCGGATGCTGGACGTGGACCAGTGGCCGACGCGCGAGGACACCGACCTTGTCCTCTATCTGGTCGGGCAGGAAGCAACGCCCAGCGCGGCGCACATCTTTCTGGATCTGGTGAAGCTGCACGGGTCCAATCGCAAGGCGATGAGCCAGTTCGCGCAGGAAATCCCGACCGCACTGCTGTCGTTCGGGCAGCCCTATTATCTATATGATGCCCCGTATATGAAAACATGCGTCAACGCCTACAGCGCGATCGAGCCGGTGCTGCGCGAAACAGTGCGTCGGCTGACCGGCGAAGCGCCCTTCACCGGCGTCAGTCCCGTTGATCCATTTTGCGGGCAGGAACAGTTGCGTTGGTAAGGAGAGCGATATGACGGTCATGTCCCAGGGTCACGGCGCCAACGATCAGCGCGCCCAGTTGGAGGCGCTATATGCCGCCATGGCCCCCAAAGGGCTGCTGCCGCTGTGGGAAAGCCTGCATGCGCTGGTCCTGGCCGAGCCGCAGTCCCCGGCCAAGCCCTGGCGGTGGAGCTATGACGAGGTGCGCGACCATCTGATGCGCGCAGGCGACATCATCAGCGCCGAACAGGCGGAGCGCCGCGTACTCATTCTGGAAAATCCGGGGCTTGGCGGCCTGTCCGCCATAACCCCCAGCCTGTACGCCGGATTGCAGCTGATCCTGCCGGGCGAGGTCGCACCGTGCCACCGGCATTCCCAGAATGCGCTGCGCTTCGTCATGGAAGGCAGCGGGGCCTTCACCGCGCTGGACGGGGAAAAGGCGGTCATGCAGCCTTTCGACCTGGTGCTGACGCCTGCGGGCCAGTGGCACGACCATGGTAACCAGACCGACCAGCCGATGATCTGGCTCGACGGGCTGGACATTCCCACCGTCCGCCTGTTCGACGCCAGCTTCGCCGAGCGGCTGGATGTCGCTGCCCATCCCGAAACGGTGCCCGCCGGCGACACGCTGACCCGATATGGCCACAATATGCGTCCGTTGCGCGGGAGCCTGGCGGACCGTAGGCCCAGCGCGCGCCCGTTGTTCCATTATCGCTATGCCGACTGGCGGCCCGCGCTGGACGCGATGGCGTCGAGCGCCGAGATCGATCCGCATTTCGGCCATGCGCTGGAATTTCTGAACCCCGCCGATGGCGGCCCCATCCTTTCGACCATTTCCGCGCATGTCCGCCTGTTGCCCGCAGGGTTTGAAACCAGGACGCGGCAGGCGACCGACGGCACGGTGTTCGTGCTGGTCGAAGGCGAAGCGACGCTGGAACTGGGCGATCAGGAAATCCGGCTGGGCGCGCGCGACATGGTTGTCATACCGTCCTGGATTCCCTACCGCTTCCAGGCGCATTCGCAGACGATATTGTTCGGCTATTCCGACAAGGCTTCACAGATGAAGCTCGACCTCTACCGGGAGTGCAACCATTGACCCTCTTGTTCGACCCTCAGTCGCCCGTTCTGGCCCCGACGAGCGACGGCCATGATTTCCCCGTCCGCCGCATTTTCTGCATCGGCCGCAACTATGCCGATCATGCCAAGGAAATGGGCGTCGAGGTGGATCGCGAAGCGCCCTTCTACTTCACCAAATGGGCCGAAACGGTCGTGCCCAGCGGGCCGATCGCCTACCCGACGATGACCGGCAACTATCATTATGAAGCCGAACTGGTCGTCGCCATCGGCAAGGGCGGTCGCGACATTCCCGCCGACAAGGCGGTCGACCATATCTACGGCTATGCCACCGGCCTCGACATGACCCGCCGCGACCTTCAGCTCGACGCGCGCGCCAAGGGGCGTCCGTGGGACGCGGGCAAGAATGTCGAGCAATCCTCCCCGCTCGGCACGCTCCACCCGATCAGCGAGACCGGGGAATTGTCAACCGGCGCCATTCGCCTGACCGTCAATGGCGAGGTGAAGCAGCAGGCCGACCTTGCCGACCTGATCCATCCGGTGTCCGAACTCATCGCCTTCCTCTCGCGCGCCTATCGGCTGGAGCCGGGCGACCTCATCTACACAGGGACGCCCGCTGGCGTCGGCGCGGTCGTGCCGGGCGATGAAATCATCGTGTCGATCGACGGCCTTACCGATACCAGGGTCATGATCACGCCGGTCGCCCATGACTGACATGATCCTGCACGGCTTCTGGCGATCCTCCGCGTCCTGGCGCGTGCGGATCGCCATGGGACTGAAGGGCCTGACATGGTCGGATCGCACCTATCGCTTGCGTGCGGGCGAGCAGCGGTCCGACGCCTATATGGCGATCAACCCGCAGGGGCTGGTGCCAGCGCTGGAAGTGGACGGCACGGTGCTGACGCAAAGCATGGCCATCTGCGAATATCTGGACGAATGCTATCCCGATCCGCCGCTATTGCCCGCCGACCCGCTGATGCGGGCGACCGTGCGGGGGTTCGCACAGGCCGTTGCATGCGATATTCACCCGGTCCAGAACCTCAAGATTCTGCGCATGCTGGCAGCGCGCGGACTGGATGAGGACGCCGTGCAGGGCTGGGCGCGCGAGGTGATCGAGACCGGGCTTGAAGCCTGTTCGCGGCTGATTGCCGATCGGGAAGGGCCATATTGTTTCGGCGATCAGGTGACGCTGGCCGACATCGTCCTGATCCCGCAACTGGGCAATGCCCGTCGCTTTGGCGCGCGCACGGATTTTCCCCGGATCGAGGCTGTGGAAGCGGCCTGCAACGCCTTGCCCGCCTTTGCCGCCGCGCGGCCCGATCGCCAGCCAGACGCCGAGTAGCAATGTCGTTAGCGGGAGACGATCAGGCCCGTGCCGGTCCGGTCGATTGCCGTTCGATCATCTTGTAATCGACGTAGATCGCCAGCGGCTGGGTTTCCGGCGGCTCGCCGCGCAGCGTTGCGACGAGCCGTTCCGCCGCCCGTTCGGCGATCAGGGCCAGCGGCTGCCGGATGGTGGTCAGTTCCGGCCAGATTTTGACGGCGATCGGCGTATCGTCGAAACCCGTGATCGACAGGTCGTCCGGCACCGAAATCTTGTTGCGCAGCGCCACATTCACGAACGCCGCCGCCATGTCGTCATTGCCCGCGATGACGGCGGTGAAATCCCGCTGCGTGGTCAGTACGCGCTCCGCCAGCGCCAGGCCCGCCTCGAACGTCGGGGGCGCTTCCCAGACCAGCTTCATATCGGCGACGACCCCTTCGTCGCCCAGCGCGCGCAGGTAGCCCTTCAGACGGGAGGCCGCCACCAGCGAGGTCGGCAGCGTGACGATGGCGATCCGGCGGTGCCCCTTGCCAAGCAGCATGCGCGTCATTTCATAGGACGCCTGTTCATCGTCGATGCGCACGCAATCCATGTTGCGCAGGTCGCCGCCGGGCGCCAGGCCGATCATCGGCACGTCATGCCTTTCGGGCAGACCAGCAGCGCTGGCGATCTCGCAGATCGGCGGCGGCAGCAACAGGCCGTCAATGCCGCTTCGGATCATCCTTTCGATGCTGCCGACAGGATCGGAGAAGTCGTATATTTCCAGCACCAGCTGCACGCCAAGGCGGGACGTGGCGCGCAGGCTGCCGACCAGCATGGCGCTCAACAGCGCGCTGTCAATGTCGCGGTGGAGCAGGCCGATCCGCAGCGTCTTGGCCGCCGCCAGGCTGCGGGCGGCGGAATTGGGCGTGTAGTTGAGCGCCTTCACCGCCTTCAAAACGGCTTCGCGCGCGACCGGGTTGACGAAGCTCTTGTTGTTGATGACGTTGGAGACCGTCATGGCCGATACGCCAGCCTCCCGCGCGACTGCCGTGATCGTGGGGCCTTTCGCGCCTCTCCGGCGTTTACGGGTAGTGTCCGGGCTCGTCATGTCATCCCTGGTCGGTTGGCGAAGGACATCGTCATAAGCGGGGATTGGCAAACAATCCACACTCTGACGACCAGGCCCATTGGCCGGGCTGGTTCGGCCAATCAGTCACCGCCACGGATGCGGAACTTGGCCGGCTCCTGCTTCAGGACCGGGGTGCCACCGGCCAGCGAGACGCGGAAATTTTCCAGCTGGGGATCGCCCGTCCGCTCCATCTCGGCCAGCATCAGCCGCTTCATCTCATCGACCTTGGCCTTGTAGGCGGGATCGGCGATCAGATTGTTCCGCTGGCCCGGATCAGCCTCCAGATCATAGAGCGCCATGGGATAGCCCATCACATATTGCTTCACGCGCGCGGCGATGCGCGCATCGGTTTCCGCAGCCTTCGCCATGGCGGGGAAGGTGAGGCCCCACATGCTTTCGATCTTGAGTTCGGTCTTGCCGTTCGCCCAGGCGGTGTAATGGAAGGCGTGGCGTTTGTCCTGCAAGGTGCGGGAAGGGTAGAGCATCCCGCTCGACACATAGTCGACATAGGACATGACGAACGGCTTGTCCTGCGCCGCGCCGCCCTTCAGCATCGGAACCCAGGATTGCCCGTCCAGCTCCGCGATCGGCTTGGCCTGCAACAGCTCGATCAGCGTCGGCAATATGTCGAGGTTGGTCGTGAGCGTATCGAAGCGGCGCGGCTTTCCCATGCCGGGGTAGCGCAGCAGCACGGGCGTGCGGATGCCATGGTCATAGACGCTGGCCTTGGCAAAGGGCATCGGCATGCCATGATCCGCCACGAACAGGACAATCGTGTCGTCCCAAGTGCCGCTATCCTTGAGAGCCTTCAGAATATTGCCCACGGCGATGTCGAGGCGTTGCACCGAATTCCAATATTGCGCCATCTCCTCCCGAATATCGGGCAAGTCTTCGAGATTGGCGGGGATCGGAACCTGGCCCGCCTTGAGCGGCCGGGGGATGCGGTAGGGGCCGGTCTGCTCGTGATCGATTTCCTGCGCATCCTCCGCGCCATAAAATGGCCGGTGCGGATCGTTGATGTTGCAGTTGATGAAGAAGGGTTTGTACTGGGCCTGCGCTTCCGTGACGGCGAGGCGGAGCATGTCGGCATGCACCATGGGATGACGGTCCTTGCCTTCCTGCTTTAAGTCCCAGGGGAAGGAGGAGGCGGGCTGCATATGGCCGATCTTGTGGCTGGCGGCGCAATAATAGCCTTCGGCAGCCAGGGTGGTGCATAGCGTCGGCGTACCCTCCCGCATCGGGAAGAAGCCGTTGCCGCCATTTTTGTGCGGCAACAGGCCGCTCATGAACGCCTGGCGCGAGGGCATGCAGATCGGCGCTACGGTACGCACTTGCTCAAAGACATGGCTTTGCGCGGCGAGGCTGTCGAGATTGGGGGTGAGGCCGCGCCGTCCGTTCATGAAGCCGAGCGCCGACCAGTCCACATCATCCGATGTGATGAGCAGCAGATTGTGGCGCTTGCGCGGATCACGCTTCACATAGTCGACCGCCTGGGCATAGCGGGGAAACGCGGCCATGATGGCGGCGGCTGCGCTGGCCTGCAAAAACCTGCGCTTGCGTTGGTTGATCATCCCATCCTCCCTTGCGGCCACCGTCGCGTCACCCTGCGGGGCCGGCCGGTCCGTCACTTGATATGCTGCCTTGTGCAAATGCAGTCTTGCCCACTTCTGCGATATAATCAATATAGCGCTAAATTAAACTGACATTGCGGGACAGGAGGGGGCATGGCCTTGAAAGAGCGGTATCGGGGCGTATTGCTGGCTCCGGCCTGCGTCGCCGGGCTTTTTGCCCTGGCCACGCCGCTGGTCGCCGCCGCGCCTGATGTGCCGCAGTGGCGGGATCTGAACCGCAACAACCAGCTAGACCGCTACGAGGATTCGCACCTGTCGGTGCAGGAGCGGGTCGATGACCTGATGGCGCGCATGACCATCGAGGAAAAAGTCGGCCTGATGGTGCATGCGAGTCTGCCGGGGCATGGATCGGCGATCGGCGTGTCATCGACCGGCTATGACATGGCGCGGGTGCGCGCCATGATCGAGGACGGGAAGATCAACAGCTTCATCACCCGGATCGTGGTGAAGCCGGCGGAATTCGCGCGCCAGAACAATATGGTGCAGAAAATCGCGGAAGGCACAAGGCTGGGCATTCCGGCAACGATCAGCACTGATCCGCGCCACCATTTTCAGGCCACGATCGGCGCGAGCACGACGGGCGGTGGCTTTACCCTGTGGCCCGATACGCTGGGATTTGCGGCGCTGGACGACGCCGATCTCGTCCGCCGGTTTGGGGATATTGCGCGGCAGGAATATCGCGCCGTCGGCATCCATATGGCGTTGTCGCCCCAGGCCGATGTGGGCAGCGAGCCGCGCTGGTCCCGCTTTTCCGCGACATTCGGTTCCGATCCCGCAACCATCTCCCGCCTGGCGGGCGCCTATGTGGAAGGGTTCCAGGGCGGCGCGACCGGCGTGACGCCAATGGGCGTCGCGACCGTGGTCAAGCATTGGGTCGGCTATGGCGCAGAGCCGGAAGGGTTTGACGGGCACAATCATTATGGCCGCAACGTCCATCTGACCGATGCGTCATTTGCCGATCATGTCCGTGCGTTCGATGGCCCGTTGGCGGCAGCGAGCGAGGGCGTGATGCCCACCTATGTCGCGCTGCATGGCCCCTCGATTGGCGGCAAGCCGGTCGAGCCGGTCGGCGCAGGGTTCAGCAAACAGGTGCTGACCGACCTGCTGCGTGGCGAAAAGGCATATCGGGGCCTGATCATTTCGGACTGGTCGATCACGCGCGACTGCCCGGAGACCTGCGTATCGCCGGATGCGAATCATCCCCAGGCGCCGCAGGCGATCGGCATGCCATGGGGCGTGGAATCGCTGAGCGTCGCCGATCGATTCGCCAAGGGCGTGGACGCAGGCATCGACCAGTTCGGCGGCGTGGATGATGCCGCCCCGATATTGGAAGGCGTGCGCAGCGGCGCAATTTCGGTCGAGCGAATCGACGATTCGGCGCGGCGCATATTGGCGCTCAAGTTCCGGCAGGGTCTGTTCGACAATCCCTATGTCGACGAACAGGCCGCTGCCAGGCTGGTCGGCAATGCCGCCTGGCAGAGCGAGGCGGACAAGGCGCAGCGGCAAAGCCAGATCCTGCTGCGCAACGAGGGCGGATTATTGCCGCTGAAGGGGCGCAAGAAAATCTGGCTTTATGGCGTGGATGAGGCTGTTGCGGCTTCGGCGGGCTATGTCGTCGTCAAAGACCCGTCCGAGGCCGACATAGCGCTGGTGCGCGCCGCCACGCCGTTCGAAAAGCTGCACCCTTTTCATTTTTTCGGGTCGCGGCAGCATGAAGGGCGGCTCGACTTCAGGGCCGATGATCCGGCGCTGGTGGCGCTCAAGCGGGCGGCGGCACATGTGCCCGTCATTGCCGCGGTGGAAATGGATCGCCCCGCGGTGCTTACCGCCCTCATGCCGCATGCCAAGGCCGTGCTCGTCAATTTCGGCACCAGCGACGTGGCCCTGTTCGACATAGTGTCGGGGCGCAGTCCGGCCTGCGGTCACCTGCCTTTCGCGCTTCCGGCATCCATGGCCGCGGTCGAACGCCAGCGCGCGGACCTGTCGGACGACGAGGAGGCGCTGTTCCCCAGGGGTGCGGGCCTGTGTCTGAAATGATTTGGCAGTATCCGGGTCGGTATAGGCCAGTGTCTGGCGCGCAAGGCACTGTTGCAAAACTGTATCGCTCGCCAGGCAATCGTGGGCAAGCGTGCAACGATGCGATTGACAGCGCTGCCATATAAAATTACCGCTACATCAACGGGTGAGCCCTCAAACGTCTGAATCGATGTCGGGGCACATAATCAGGCAGGCCAATTCTGACAGGCCGCCGCAACAGGGGAGGGTATCGTGGCTTCACAGCGTCATCGTCATTATCTGGGATTCTTGCTCGCGGGGGCCGCGATGGCATGCTGCGGCGCTGCAATGGCGCAGGAGCAGGCGGGGGAAGCGGATGGCGCAAGCGAAGCCATCATCGTTACCGGTTCGCGCGTGGTTCGTAACGGCGCGGACATGCCCACGCCTGTCACGGTGGTAGGCGCGGACCTGATTGCGCAGACCGGCGCGACGCAGCTGTCGCAGGTCATCAACGACCTGCCCGTCGTGCGCACCGATACCAGTTCGACGACGGCGTTCGTCGGCGGTGGCGGCAACGGCCCCGGCAACAACCTGATCAACCTGCGCGGTCTGGGCGCGGTTCGCACCCTCGTGCTGGTGGACGGGCTGCGCTTTCCCGCGACGACCTTCACGGGCCTGTTCAACACCGATCTCATTCCAAGCTCGCTGGTGTCGCGGCTGGACATCGTCACCGGCGGCGCGTCGGCGGCCTATGGTTCGGACGCTGTGGCCGGTGTCGTCAACATCATCCTCAACAACAAGCTGGAGGGCGTTCGCGCTTCGGCGCAATATGGCGTGACGGACGCTGGCGATGGGGATGAGCAGAAATACTCGTTCGGCGTGGGCCAGAAATTCCTGGATGGCCGTCTGCACATCATCGCCGGGCTTGATTATCAGGACCGGAAAAGGACGGGCAACTGCTATTCGCGCAGCTGGTGCGCCCAGGAATATGGCGTCATGTCGAACGCCAATTCCGCGCAGAACGGCCTGCCGGCCCTGATCATCTCGCCCGACGTGCGTTGGTCCCAGAATACGCCCGCTGGTCTGATCGTCAGTTCCAGGCTGACCAATGCATTTGGCGGGCAACAGGTGTCGGACGATGGCACGACGCTGCTGCCCTTCACCTTCGGCCAGCTCTACGCGCCCAATAACAACCAGATGATCGGCGGGTCGCGCCGCGGCATCAATCCTGCCAGCAGCGCCTTCGATCTTCAGGGGCCGCAAAAGCGCTTGGCCGCCCTCTTCCGGGCGGAAGCGGAACTGAGCGACAATCTGAAGGCGTGGGTGGACAGCTCCTACGGTCAGACGGACAATCAGGGCACGTTCGCGCAGCTGCGTTCGGGTAACCAGAACGCCGCAGGCACATTGCGGGCGGGGCCGCTCAACACCGGCGCGATCACGCTGTCGGTCAACAATCCCTTCCTTCCCGCCCAGCTGCGCAGCCAGATGCAGCAGATCGGCCTGGCGAACGTCAACATCGGCAAGGCGGGCGATGGTCTGCTGGTTCCGATCGTCGACTATCATGTCGAAAGCTATCGGGTCGCCACCGGCCTGAAGGGCGATCTGGGCGGCTGGACCTGGGACGCCAGCTATGTCCGGGGCGTCAGCAAGCTGGACAATGTCGCGCGCAACATCATCAATCAGAATAATTTCTCGCGCGCGGTTCAGGCCGTCAGCGGCACGGGCGCCAATGCCGGCAGGATCGTCTGCGCGGTCAACCAGTCGGTGACGACGGACGCCGCTTGCCAGCCGCTCAACCTGTTCGGCGTCGGCACAGCCAGCGACGCCGCGCTGCAATATGCCTTTGGCACGGCCGTTCAGCGGTCCAGGATCACGCTGGACGATGTCAGCGCGAACGTCCAGGGGCAGCCTTTCGACGCCTGGGGCGGGCCGGTTTCAGTCGCGGCGGGCGCGGAATATCGCACCGAAAGCATCGCGGCGGACGTCGACCCGGTATCGGCCGCTGGTGGCTTCGTTCAGAATTACAGCGCCCTGCACGGACGCAGCAAGGTGTTCGAAGTCTATGCCGAGGCCAATGTGCCGCTGCTGTCCAACGTTCCCCTTGCCGAGACGCTGGAAGTCAATGGCGCGGTGCGGCACGCCCATTATAAATTCTCCAGCCCCGAAGCGCCCCTGGCGGGCGGCGCCGTTGGCCCTGCGGATTCCAGCTTCAACGCGGTCACCTGGAAGCTCGGCCTGGTCTACAAGCCGGTAGACTGGCTGCGGATGCGCGGCACCATTTCGCGCGACTTCCGTGCGCCGAACATGAACGAGCAATATATCCTGCCCAACGTCCAGAACAGCGCGATCCTGGACCCGGCGACCAATACCAGCACGCAGGTCGCCACCCAGTCCGGCGGCAACCCGAATCTGCGCCCGGAAATTTCGCATACCAAGACTTTCGGCGTCACGATCCAGCCTGCGGCGATACCCAATCTCCAGCTGTCGGTTGACTATTATGACATCAAGGTCACCGGCTATATCGCGGCCGTGGGCGGCCCCACCCTGGTCACCCAGTGCTTCCAGGGCGCGCAGGATGCATGCGCCTTCGTCACCCGCGACGCCAATGGCGTTCTGACCTTCATCCGCAACATCTCCGCCAACGCGAACGAGTTGCAGGTCAAGGGCTTCGACGTCGAACTGGGCTATCGCAAGCAGATCGAGAATATCGGTACGCTGGACCTGCGCATCCTGGGCACGGCCTATACGAAGCTGACCTATGTCAACGCGGGATCGCCACTGGACGGCAAATGCCAGAACGGCACCGTCACGCAGCAGGCCTATCCCAGCATGTCCTGCTATCAGATCAACACGCGGGCCACCTTCACCAGCGGGCCGCTGACTTTGGGCATGCAGTCGCGCTATATTCCCAAGGGCAAGTTCGGCACCACCTATGTCGGGCCGCAGGATGACGGCTATAGCCCGACCCTGCCGAACAGCATCAACGACAATCGCGTCAAGGCGGTCACCTATGTCGACGTGAATGCGAGCTATCGCATCATCGACAATGGCCCGCGCATGGTGGAAGTGTTTGGCGCGATCAAGAATGCGTTCAACACCAACCCGCCGGTGGCGCCGGCCAACAATATCGGCACCAACGCCAATCTTTACGACGTGCTGGGTCGCACCTTCCGCGTCGGCGTGCGGATGGCCTACTGATCGGACCAGTGCCGGATAATGGGCCGCCGCGATTTCGATCGGGGCGGCCTTTTCTTTTGAGCCTGCCGGGCATGGCCCCGGATGGCGGGTACGGGGTAATCGTCATCCCGATGCGCAAGCGTGGCGTGCCTGCCCCGCTTTAACGCTAACTATAGCGGCCATGAAACCCGTGCCGCCTTGATGGAGTCGCACTGCGTGGTTGCGCTACATCATGACATTTGCATCTGCCCAACTGCTGCCATAGGCCGTTCGCCCAGCGACAGTCCGTAATGAGGTGAGATTTTTGGTCACGATCTATGATGTGGCGGCCAAGGCCGGCGTCGGCATGAAAACCGTCTCCAGAGTTCTCAACAACGAAGCCCATGTCCGCCCGGCCATGAAGGACCGGGTCATGAAGGCTATCGATGAACTTGGCTATCGCCCCAATCTGGCGGCGCGGCAATTGGCGGCCAGCCGATCCTTCCTGATCACCTTCATATTGAGCGACGTTTTCAGCAGCTATCAGACGAGCATGCTGGTGGCCGCATCGACCGAATGTCGTCTGCGCAATTATCATCTCGTGGTCGAGGTGAGGGATCAGGACGAGACTGCGGAGAGGCTGGTCGAGCGGGTGACGGCCAATCTGCGCCCGGACGGCATCATGCTGGTCCCGCCGCTCAGCAACGACGCCGCGATTGTCAGGGCGATCGAGAGCAAGGGAACCCGGCTGGTCAGGGTCGCGTCCACCCTGTCGGGCTATGGCGACATCGTTCCTGTCAGGGACACGGACGTCAGCCACAAAATGGTGGCGCATATCGCTGCGACGGGAAAGTCGCGCATCGCCCTCATCGCGCCGCCGTTCGACAAGGCCGCCGCCAGCGAACGGGTAACGGGCTATCGGTCCGCCCTTGCCGATGCGCGCCTGCCCTATCGTGCCGACTATGTCGTGAAGGGGGATTTCACTTTCGCGTCCGGCAAGGCCGCCGCCGAGCAGCTTTTGGCCTTGCCCGAACCCCCCGACGCCATTTTCGCCACCAACGACGCGATGGCGCTGGGCGCGATGGCGGCGGCGCGGCAGATCGGCCTGGACATACCCCGCGACATAGCGATTGCGGGCTTCGACGATTCGCCGGGCAGTCGCACCATGTACCCGCCGCTCACGACAGTGAGGCAGCCGATTCCGGGCATGGCGCGCAATGCCATTTCCGTCCTTCTGGGCCATGCCGACGCGCTGGAGGAACTGGTGCCCGAACTCGTCATCCGTGGGTCCACGCAACCGGGAGCGGCTGCCGAGGTGCATGGCGAGGACATGTAAGGCGCGACATTGACAGCGCTGCCAATTGCGATATTACCGCTCTAAACAGATTGGAGGGGTCATGAAGAGGCTGCGTCTATACGGGTTGCTGGCGGCGGGTATGGTGTTGGCGACATGCCCCGCGACCCTGCTGTCCGCGCGCCCCGCGCAAAAGGCGGCCAGTCCCGCCAAGGCCGAACCGGCGCGCAAGCCGCGGAACGTCGTCTTCATCCTGCTGGATGACCTGCGCTATGACGGCATGGGCTTTTTGCAGCCGGAACTCAGAACCCCCAATATCGACCGGCTGGCGCGGGGCGGCACCTATTTCCCCAATACGGTGGTCACGTCGTCGCTGTGCAGCCCCAGCCGCGCCACCATCTTGACGGGCGAAACCGCGCGCAACCATGGCATTGTCGACAATGCGAATTCGTCGGAAGCCGGGCTGACCTTCTTCCCGTCCTATCTGCAGAAGGCCGGTTACCAGACCGCCTTCATCGGCAAATGGCATATGGGCAATGATGTCGACACGCCGCGTCCGGGCTTTAACAAATGGGTCAGTTTCCGGGGGCAGGGGAGCTATTATCCTGCGAGCGGCGATCCCGATGCAGCCGTGCAGGGCGGCGAAACGACGATGTGGAACGTCGATGGCAAGAAGGTCGCGCAGCAAGGCTATATTACCGATGAACTGACCGACTACGCCATGAACTGGCTGGAAAAGGAACGCGACAAGAGCAAGCCGTTCTTCCTGTATCTGAGCCACAAGGCAGTCCATTCGGACCCTCTGCCGCCGCCGCGCTACCGCCATCTGTACGATCGGACCGATTTCAAGATTCCGGCCAGCGCCGCCAACACGCCCGAAAATTACAAGGGCAAGCCGATGTGGGTCTATAACCAGCGAAACACATGGCACGGCATCGATTTCTTCTTCAACACCGATATGAAGATGACCGAATATCTGCGCTATTATTATGGCGCGCTTGCCGCGGTCGATGACAGTGTTGGCCGTATTGCCGACTATCTGAAGGCGAACGGGCTGGAAAAGGATACGCTGGTCGTCTTTACCGCCGACAACGGGTTTCAGATCGGTGATCATGGCCTGATCGACAAGCGGACCGCCTATCAGGCGTCGGTGCGCGTGCCGATGGTCATGTATGAGCCGGGGACGGTGCCGGCCGGTGTGGTCAACACTGGGCGGATACGCAATCTCGACTATGCGCCGACCTTCCTGGACCTGGCCGGGGTGGAGAAGCCAGCGCAGTTCGAAGGGGTCAGCGCATGGCCGCTCATTACCGGCAAGGTCGCGGACAAGGACTGGAAGGCGCCCGACTTCACCTATGAATATTATTGGGAATGGGCCTATCCCATGACGCCGGGTACATTCGCCATTCAGCGCGATAACCTGAAATATATCCAATATTACGGCGTCTACGACACCGACGAACTCTATGATCTGGCGCGCGATCCTGACGAAATGCACAATCTGATCGACGATCCGGCCTATCTTCAGGCCAAGGTCGATCTGCGCAAGGCGTTGTACCAGCAACTGGCCAATCGCGACGGTCGCCACGCCATTCCCTATGGCGAACGCAACGCCATCGGCAGCGTACGGCGCAACCGCGCGGGAACCGGCGCTGCGCCTTTCCCGGACAGCTGGCTGGTGGAACCCAATCGCGTGGACAGGAAGGACAATGTCCTGCCCGACAGCGTCGCCAAGCAGCGCGCGAATGATGAAGGCAAGGCGTTCGTGCGCTTCCCGGTGCTTGGTTCGCCGGAAGCGAATGCAAATGCGGGAATCAAGGATTGACGGCACGGACGCCTGATGTGCCGCCGGTGACGTGCCCGCCGCGCCGGGCGGGGCTGGCCATGGCGGCGGCGGCGCTGCTTGCAGCCGCGCCTGCCATGGCGGCCCAGGACGGACCGGGATGCCTGGACCAGCGCCTGTCGGCGACGCTGATCCGCCTCCAGCCCAAAAGGTCGCGCCTGACGGCCGTGATCGCCCCGACGCTGGGTGGACAGCTGGTCGGGTTGCAGCTGCGCCGGGCGGGCAAGAGCCATGAGCTTCTCTATCGCGGCATGGATTTCTGCCCGCAGCCCGGCTTTGCGGGCAAGGCGATGGTGATGTGGCCTGCAACGGGACGCACCTTCGCTGCCGATCCTTCGCAGGGCAAGGCTGACAAGGCCGCCGGCTGGCAATGGCAGGGGAAGCTGTGGCCGATGCCGATCCATGGCTTTGCCAAAAATGGCGCATGGTCGGTCGTTACCCCGCCAAAGGGGGCGAGCGGAGAGAGCGTCACGATCGCGTTGCGCGACACGCCCGAAAGCCGCGCGCTGTTCCCATTCCCGTTTCGCCTGTCGATCACCTACGCGCTGCGTGGCGAGCGGATCAGCGTCACCCATCAGGTCACGAACCTGGGCGACGTGGCGATGCCCTTTTCGATCGGCAATCACATCACCTTCGCCTTGCCGCTTGGCGGGCAGGGCGACGCTGCCGACGCAAGGATCAGTACCGACGGGCGAGCGCGGCTTTTGCTGGACGCCTATGGACGGCCCGCAGGCACAGGCGCGGTCGGCCCCCTTAAAGTCGCGCCGCTCTCCTCGCTTGGCACTGAAACTGCGGTTCCTCTGCTCTGGTCGGGTTTTCGGCGTCGCCCCGCCGTCACGCTGACGCAGCCTGGCGTGGGATCGATCATGATCATGCAACAGTCGCGGCGTCCGGCGGAGCGCGATGTCGTCGCCTTCAATCTCTGGGGCAATGTCGACAAGGGCTTTTTCAGTCCAGAGCCATGGTATGGGCGGCAGAATGCGCTGTCCGATGGCGGCGTCGTGCTGCTGCCGCCGGGACAGAGTTTCACATGGGCGTTCTCCGCCGACATTCGTTTGTAGTTTTATTGCAGGGCGTGCGTTCGTCCTGCGGCAGAAGGGATCAGGGAAGCATGATGAGCAGGCAGCGCAGGCAGAGGGCGAGTTTGTGGGTGCAGGCGGCAATGCTGGCGCTGGCCCCCTGCGCCATGTCGCAGCCCGTTGTTGCCAGGACCAGCGCGCCGGAACAGGCCGCCCCGCAGCAGCAGCGCATGAACGTCCTTTTCCTGATCGCCGACGATCTGAACACCCGGACCAGCGCGACCGGCTTCAAGCCGGTCCAGACCCCCAATCTGGACAGGCTGGCGAAACGATCCGTGAACTTTGCCAACGCCTATTCGCAATATCCCTGGTGCGGGCCGAGCCGCGCCTCCTTCCTGACCGGGCGACGGCCCGACACCACCGGCGTCTGGGATTTGAAAACCAAGTTTCGGGACAATTTGCCCGGCGTCGTGACCCTGCCGCAATATTTCCGTCAGAATGGCTATTTCACCGGGCGCGTGGGCAAAATCTATCATCAGGGCGTGCCCGGCGACATCGGGACCAGCGGGCCTGACGACACGCCATCATGGGACCGTGTCGTCAATCCTGCCGGGCGGGACAAGATCAATGAGCGGGATGGCCGGATGACCATCCTCAACCCGCATCCGTCCGGGCGGCTGGGCAGCGCGCTCGCTTTCCTGGCGGATGAAGGGACGGATGAGGAGCAGACCGACGGCAAGGTCGCGTCCGAAACCATCGCCATGTTGAAAGAGCATCGGGACGGCCCTTTCTTCATTGCCGCCGGTTTCTATCGCCCGCACGTCCCAGAAGTTGCGCCCAAAAAATATTTCGACATGTATCCGCTGGACAAGGTCAAGTTCGAGCCGGAGGACCCGGCGGCGCTGGCCAAGGTGCTGCCCGCATCCTACGGACTGGTCGGCTTCCAGAATCTGGACCTGACCGTCGATCAGCAGCGCAGCTTCGTGCGCGCCTATTACGCCGCCACATCTTTCATGGACGCGCAGGTCGGCCGCGTGCTGGATGCGCTCAAGCCGCTGGGGCTTGATCGCAACACGATCATCATATTCACCAGCGACCACGGCTTCCTGCTGGGCGAACATGGCCAGTGGGAAAAGCAGATGCTGTTCGAAGGGTCTGTGAAGGTGCCGCTGATCATCAACATGCCCGGCGCGAAAGGCAATCGGCGCGTGTCGAGGAAGATGGTCGAACTGGTCGATCTCTATCCGACCATCGCGGAGATCGCCGGACTGCCCAAGCCCGATGGCCTTGAAGGCGACAGTTTGAAGCCGCTGCTGGACAATCCGGCGTCGAAGGCGTGGACGCAGCCCGCCTATAGCCAGGTGCAGGGCGGTCGCAGCGTTCGCGTCGCCCGCTGGCGCTACACGGAGTGGGAGAAGGGCAAGCTGGGCGCGGAACTCTATGATGAGGATCGCGATCCGGGCGAGACGCGCAATCTGGCGGCTGATCCACGCTATGCCCACATCGTCCAGCGGTTGAAGGCGATGTTGCCCGAAGCCTCTCCGGGGCCGCGTTACGGCATTGGCGGGGCTGAATAGCCGCCTGATGGCCTGACCCGCCACGGCACGGGATGCAGATGCCTGCGCATGATGTCGAGGAAGGCCGTGATGCGGCGGCTGCGGCCATGGCGCGCGCCCAGCAGGGCCACCACGTCCACGTCGGGCGCGCGCCAGTCGGGCAGGATCTGCACCAGGTTGCCGGTCGCAAGGTCGTCGGCAAGATCCCATTCCGACCGCATGATCACGCCCAGTCCCGCAAGCGCCCAGCCGCGCATGATCGCGCCGTCATTCGTCGACATGAAAGGTTTGATCCGGATCGTTTCGGGGCTGCTGTCGGGCCGGGAAAATCGCCACAGCGTGACGTCCTCGTCATTTTCCCGCAACGCCAGGCATCGGCACTGTTGCAGATCGACGGGTGCCTTGATGACGGGATGATCCCGAAGATAGGCCGGCGACGCGCAGACGATGCGGCGATTGGGGGCGAGCGTGGTGACCAGCCGGGTCGTCCCGTGCAGCGCCCCGATATGAATGACGACATCCCAACTGTCCGATGACAGCGACGCGGGATGATCGGACAGTTCCAGCGCGACCGTGGCTTCCGGATGCAACCGGACGAACTCGCTGACCGCCGGGGCGACGAATTCCCGGCCAAAGCCATAGGGCGCGGCGATCCTCAATTTTCCCCTGACGCTCGTCGATCGTTGGCCCAGCCGTTCGTCCAGTTGCTCGATCGCATCGACGATCGCCGAGCCCTGGGCGGCCAGAAGCTCACCTTCATCGGTCAGCATGAACCCGCGCGACGAACGGTCGATCAGCCGTACGCCCACGCGCTGTTCAAGCGCCTTGAGCCGCTGGGTCACCGCTGGCGCCGACACGTTGAGCCGACGCGATGCGTCCGCCAGCGAGGCTGACCCGGCAATGACCCCGAAGAACAGGAAATCCTCACTCGATAGCATTAAGTCTGACCTTAATTGGAAATGACGAATCTATTAATTGAAGACGAGGGGAAATTCCATAGACTGGTTGTCCTGTCACGCCCCCTAAAGAGTGAAGCGGAACCAGCCTTGTTGGATGAAAAGACACGATATGCCGCCGATGCGGGCGTTCAAACGCTCAGGACCGTTGGCACCCCCTGCCTGATCCTCGATCAGGATCGGATGGACCGCAACGTCGCGCGGCTGCGCGGGCGAATGGAGCGGCTGGGCGTGCAATTGCGGCCCCATCTGAAAACGGCGAAGTCGGTCGATGCCGCGCGGCGGGTCATGACCGCGCCAGCGGGTCCGGCGACGGTTTCGACACTGAAGGAGGCGGAGCAGTTCGCACGCGCTGGCGTGACCGACCTGACCTATGCCGTGGGCATTTCCCCCGACAAGATCGACCGGGTGCTGGCCCTGCGTGCATCGGGGGTCGACGTGTCGGTCACGCTGGACACGGTCGAGCAGGCGCGCGCGGTGGCGGAAGCATCGCGCCGGGCGGGCGACAGGATACCCGCCCTGATCGAGATTGATTGCGACGGTCATCGGTCGGGCGTCCTGCCCGGCGATCGCGCGCTGCTGATCGACATCGCCCAGGCGCTGGAAGATGGCGGCAGCTTGCGCGGGGTGCTCACCCATGCCGGGGCAAGCTATGGCGCGATCGGCGACGATGCGATCCGCGCAGCGGCCGAAGGCGAGCGCGCGGCGGTGGTTCAGGCCGCCACGCTGCTGCGCGAAGCGGGTTTCGATTGCCCGGTCGTAAGCGCTGGGTCCACGCCGACCGCGCATTTCGCCGAAACGCTGGACGGCGTGACGGAAATGCGCGCGGGCGTGTTCGTCTTTTTCGATCTGGTCATGGCCGGGATCGGCGTCTGCGCGATCGACGATATTGCGGTGTCGGTGCTGGCGACGGTGATCGGGCACCAGCCTGAAAAGGGCTGGATATTGGTCGATGCCGGATGGATGGCGATGTCGCGCGATCGCGGTACCGCCAAGCAGGCGGTCGATCAGGGATATGGCCTGGTCTGCGATGTGCACGGCCAGCCTATGGACGATCTGATCCTGTCCGAAGCGAATCAGGAGCATGGCATCATCACGCTTCGGCCCGGTTCGACGGCGTCGCTCCCCGACTTGCCGATCGGCACGCGGCTGCGCATCCTGCCCAACCATGCCTGCGCGACGGGCGCGCAGCATGACAGCTATCATGTCGTCAGCGGGCAGGGCGACAGGATCGAGGCCGTGTGGCCCCGGTTCGGAGGATGGTGATGACGCGCATCGACGCGACGGGCGACGGCCCGCTTCCCGTGACGACGGCCAATGCGCCCGCGGCAGGCGGTCATTATGCGCAGGCCATCAAGCATGGCGGTCTTGCCTATATTTCCGGCCAGTTGCCGATCGACCCTGATGGCACGCACCGTCCCGAAGCGGATTTTGACGATCAGGCGCGGCTGGCCATCCGCAACCTGCTGGCGGTGGCGCAGGCAGCCGGCAGTTCGGCCGAAAGTCTCCTGAAAGTGACGGTCTATATCGTCGGCATCGAAAACTGGCCCCGTTTCAATGCTATCTACGCCGATCTGCTGGGCGACGTTCGCCCGGCCCGGTCGGTCGTTCCCGTCCCGCATCTCCACTATGGCTATCTTGTCGAAATTGACGCCATCGCCGCCTGCGCGGACTGATGGCGCTGAACTGATATGTGACATGAAAGAGGATAGAGCGATTTCCACCCATCCTTCCATCATCGTGCGGCCCATGACCGGCGCGGACCGGGATCTCGATGGTGCGCTGGCGCTATCGCAGGCGGTCAGCTGGCCATATCGCAAGGATGACTGGCGCATCGCGCTGGAACTGGGCCACGGCCTGCTGGCGGAAGCCGATGGCGCCATCGTCGCCTCCATCCTCTGGTGGCCCTATGGCGACGCCTTTGCCACCTGCGGCATCATCATCGTGTCGCCCGCCATGCAGGGACGCGGACTGGGCCGGACGTTGATGGAACAGATGCTCGACGCGACCGGCGACCGGGCGCTTCTGCTCAATTCGACGGTGGAGGGCCATCGTCTGTATGAAAGCTTCGGGTTCCACGATGTCGGCACGGTTCACCAGCATCAGGCCCGACTGCCGGATAGCATCCCTCCCTTGCCGGACAGCGCGGTGCGAACGGCGCAGGCAAGCGACCTGCCCGCCATCGTCAGGCTGGACGAACAGGCCTTCGGCGCGGCGCGGACCCGATTGATCGAGGCGTTCAGCCGCATCGGCACCGCCGCAGTCATCGAACGGGACGGGGTGATCACGGGCTTTGCCATGTGCCGGCGCTTTGGCTTTGGTCAGGCGGTCGGGCCGGTCGTCGCGGCAACGGCAGGCGATGCGCGGCAACTGATCCACCATTTCATGGCGGAACATGCGGGCACATTTCTGCGGATCGACATTAGCGGCGATAGCGGTCTGGGCGACTGGCTGACGACAAATGGCCTGCCCGAAGTCGGCCACGTCACGACCATGATCCGGGGACAGCGTCCTGCCGTCGCGGGAGAAGGCCGGACCTATAGTCTTGCAAGCCAGTCTTTCGGTTGAAGGCGCAGTTCATGAAACTTATCCCCTATTGGCACGACACGGCCCCCGTCTTTTCTGGCACCGAAAAAGGGCCGGTCGAAGGCGACTATGACGTGGCAGTGGTGGGCGGTGGCTTTACCGGCCTTTCCGCATCATTGGCGCTGGCGAAGAAGGGCGCGCGCGTCATCCTGCTGGAAGCCGGGCGGCTGGGCGGATGTGCATCCGGGCGCAATGGCGGGATGTGCAACAACGGCTTTGCGCAGGATTATGCCGGCATGGTCGGCCGCCTTGGCCCGGATGTCGCCAAACGCCTCTACCAAAGCTTCAACAGCGCGGTCGACACGGTCGAGCAGATCGTCCGGGACGAAGCGATCGACTGCGATTTCAAGCGCGTCGGCAAGCTCAAGATGGCGGCGAAGCCCGCACATTATGACAAGCTGGCGCGGTCGCAGGAACTGATGGCGCAGGGCGCGGACCCGGACGCCTATATGGTGTCGCGTCAGGATATGCCCTCGGAAGTCGGCACCGACCGCTATTTCGGCGGGCTGATCTTTCCCAGAAGCGCGGCGATGCATATGGGCAAATTCGTTCATGGTCTGGCAAGCGCAGCGGCGCGCCATGGCGTTCGGCTGCATGAGGACAGCCCGGTCACGGGCATGAAGCGGCTGAACGGCCACGCCCATCGCCTGTCCACGCCATCGGGTGATGTCACGGCCCGGCAGGTGCTGCTGGCGACGGGCACCTCCGCTGTCGGGCCATTATCCTATTTTCGCCGCCGCATCGTTCCGGTCGGTGCGTTTCTGATCGTGACCGAACCCCTGTCGCAGGCGCGGCTGGACAGCCTGTTGCCGCATCGTCGCAACGCGACCGACACGCGCAATTTCGTCAGCTATTTCCGCGTGACGCCGGACAATCGCCTGCTCTTTGGCGGGCGGGCGCGCTTTGCCAGATCCAATCCCCGGTCGGACGTGAAGAGCGGGACCATCCTCCAGAAATCGATGGTCGATATTTTTCCCGGCCTGTCCGACGCCCGGATCGATTATTGCTGGGGTGGCATGGTCGATATGACGGCTGATCGCCTGCCGCGCGCGGGCGAGCATGACGGTCTGTTCTATTCCATGGGCTATAGTGGGCACGGCACGCAGATGTCGACCCATATGGGCCAGATCATGGCCGAGGTGATGGACGGCAACCCCGCTGCCAATCCGTGGGGCGATTTCGCCTGGCCGGCCATTCCGGGGCATTTCGGACCGACATGGTTCCTGCCGTTCGTCGGCGCCTATTATAAATTGCAGGACATATTGCACTGAAACGGTCCCGAATACCGGGCCTGTCGGCAACAGCTTCATAAGGACAGATCAGCGTGAGCGTCCCAGAATATCGCCAATTCTATATTGATGGCGCGTGGCGTACATCATCGTCCGACAAGATGAGCGCCCTCGTATGTCCGGTGACCGAAAAGGTCATCGGCTCGCTGGCCATGGGCACCCACGCCGATGTCGATGATGCCGTTGCCGCCGCCAGAAGTGCGTTCGCGACTTTTTCCGTCACGCCGGTCGAGGAACGGCGCGCGCTGCTGGGGCGGATATTGGCGCTGATGGAGGAGCGGGCCGAAGCGTTGGCGATCGCGATGACCACGGAAATGGGCACGGCGATCAGTTTTGCGCGCAGCGCGCAGGTGCCCTTCGGCATCGCCCATGTGCGGGCGGCGATGGAGGCGTTGAGCGACTATGCGTTCATCACCCATCAGGGATCGACCGCGATCGTGCGGGAGCCGATTGGCGTATGCGGCCTGATTACGCCCTGGAACTGGCCGCTCTACCAGATCACCGCCAAAGTTGCGCCGGCGATCGCGGCGGGCTGCACGACCGTCCTGAAACCCAGCGAATTGTCGCCGCTGAGCGCGCTGCTGTTCGCGCAGATCATGCATGATGCGGGCACGCCCCCCGGCGTCTTCAATCTGGTCAACGGCACCGGGGAAGAGGTTGGGGCTGCGATGGCGTCGCATCCCGACATCGACATGATATCCATTACCGGATCGGTGCGTGCGGGCATATTGGTGGCGCAGGCGGCGGCGGTAACGGTCAAGCGCGTGGTGCAGGAACTGGGCGGCAAGTCGCCCAACATCCTGTTGCCCGACGCCGATTTCGCGCGCGTGGTGCCGTTGGGCGTCGCGTCAGCCCTGCGCAATGTCGGCCAGTCGTGCAGCGCGCCGACGCGGATGATCGTCCCCGTCGACCGGCTGGAAGAGGTGGAGAGACTGGCCCGCCGTCATGCGGAAACCATGATCGTTGGCGATCCGATGGCGCAGGACAGCGTTCTGGGCCCGGTTGCCAACAAGGCGCAGTTCGACCGCGTTCAGCATATGATCCGCGTCGGCATCGACGAAGGGGCGAAGCTGATCTGCGGCGGTCCCGGTCGTCCCGAAGGATTGAGCGAGGGCTATTTCACGCGGCCCACCATATTTTCCGACGTCACGACCGACATGCGCATCGCGCAGGAGGAGATTTTCGGGCCGGTACTGTGCATCATCCCCTATGCGACGGAAGATGACGCGATCGCCATCGCCAACGACACCGTCTACGGCCTTGGCGGGCATGTCCAGTCGGCGGACCTGGAAAGCGCGCGCCGGGTCGCGCGCCGCATCCGATCCGGCCAGGTGCATATCAATCACCCCGCCTGGGACGCCCATGCCGCCTTTGGCGGTTACAAACAGTCGGGCAATGGCCGCGAATATGGCGTTTTCGGTCTGGAAGAATGCCTCGAAACCAAGGCGATATTGGGATACGGCCCGTCATGACCAACGTTTGAAGGGGCTGTCGCCAGAACCTTTCCCACCTTATTGACTGAACGCAGGCTGGAACTTCATCATGTCCCCAGAACCAAAAAGATCGCCAGCGACGAAAGTCTGCCCCGGTCCGCCGACGTCGTCATCATCGGGGGCGGTATCGTCGGCGCGGCGACCGCTTATTATCTCGCCAGGCGCGGCCTGTCGGTGGCCCTGCTGGAAAAGGGCTATATCGGCTGTGAACAATCCAGCCGGAACTGGGGATGGTGCAGGCAACAGAATCGGGACATGCGCGAAATGCCGCTGTCGGTCCTGTCGATGCGGCTCTGGGACGGGTTGGCCGATGAAATCGGTCAGGATCTGGGCTTTCGCCGAACCGGCCTTCTCTATGCCAGCGATGATGACAAGCAGTTGGCCGAATGGGAAAAGTGGCAGGAGGTCGCGCGGCTGTTTGATGTCGAAACGCGCATGTTGTCGGCGCGCGAAGCGGCGGAAACCTTCCCCGAAACCAAACGCAAATGGCGCGGTGGCATCCACGCTGCCCGCGATGGCAAGGCGGAACCCGCGCTGGCCGCGCCTGTCCTTGCCGAAGGTGCGCGCGCGCACGGCGCGACGATCCATCAACAATGCGCCGCCTATGCGCTCGATATAACCAATGGGGCCGTGAGCGGCGTCCACACGGAGAAGGGGTTTATCGCGGCCGATGCCGTCCTGTGCGCTGCCGGTGCCTGGGCATCAGCATTTTGCCATACACTGGGCGTGCGGTTTCCCCAGGCCAGCGTGCGCCAGACCGCGCTTCGTTCCCGCCCCGCGCCCAATGTCGGCGAAGTGCTCTATACCCCGACTGCGCGCTCACCCGCAGGCTGGACGGCAGCTATACGATGACGATCAGCGGCAAGGCCACGTTGGAAGTGACGCCCCAGAGCCTGCGTTACGCCAAGCCGTTCATGCCCATGTTTCTCAAGCGTCTGCGGGCCGTACAGGTGGGTGTCGGCAAATCCTTTTTCGTCGGGCCGGAATCCGTTTCGAGCTGGTGGTCTGCCAAGGAGCACCGCTTTTCCGACATCCGGGTGCTGGACCCCGATCCCGATCCGAAATTCATCGCTGCGATCCTGGCCAATGTCCGCGCGAGCTTCCCGGCGCTTGCGGACATCGAAGTCGATGAGGCGTGGGGCGCCTATGTCGATTCGACCCCCGACGCGGTGCCGGTCATTTCGCCGATCGAAGGGATTGGCGGCTATTATCTGGCCGCTGGCTGTTCGGGACATGGCTTTGGCGTCGGGCCGGGCATTGGATTTCTGGCGGCGGAACTGATCGCCAATGACAAGCCCAGCGTCGATCCCCACCCCTATCGGCTGTCGCGATGGTCCGATGGGACAAGGATTGAAGTCGGCGCGCTATAATCCTGCGCGAATGGGGCAGGCTTTCACAATATGAGCCGTCCGATACGGCCCCGCCTCCATGGGACATAGCCCGTGGAGGCGGGAGTCTTTCCGATCAGGCGTCCACCAGTTGTTTCGCGCCGCGCTGCACCGTCATGCGGTGCGTACCGGCCAGTTCGGTCGTGCGGGTGCGGATGTCCTTCATGAAGTGCCATGAACCTGCGACCTGTTGCGGCGTCACCTCCAGCGAGACATAGCCGCGCTGGCTGGTGTCGCAGAAGGCCATGCCCGGATTGACCGCGCGCAGGGCGCGGGCAATGTCGGCTGGCGGCACGCCCTTGGCATAGGCTTCAAAGCCCGGCGACGTGACGCTATGACCGGCAAATTCCACGCCGACCCGGTCCTTGCCGCCGCCCTGACCGGGGCCGCGATCGCCCAGATTATAGCCCCAGGCATTGTGGCTGTCGCCCGACAGGACGACAAGGTCGGCGTCGGCCCCAAGCGCCGCGTCGTACAGGCGGTTGCGCGCCGCCGGATAGCCGTCCCAGCTGTCCATATTATAGGGCAGGCCCGCCTGCGAGGCAGCGACCGCGCCGGCCAGCGACTTGCGCACGATCTCCGGCGCGTTGGCGGGCACCCAATCGGCCGCGTTGGTCGGAAAACGGCCATAGCCCATGATCACTTGCTGGGCCAGGATCTGCCAGGCGGTGCCTGCCTTTTTGGATTTGCCGAACCCGTCATAGAGCCATTTTTCCTGCGCCGTGCCCATCAGCGTACGGTCCTGCGCGCTCCAGGCGCCATCGCGGAAGTCGGCGAGCGCCTTGGCGACGTCCCCGCGCCCGGCGATCGCTTCGCGCACGTCCAGCTGCTTGTCGCGCCCGGTGATCCGGGTTTCGGGACGGAAGATGGTGGCCAGCGTACCGATCTGGAAACTGTCATACATCGCGTCGGAAACGGGCATCCATTCGCGATAGACCTTCTCCGCCGCCGCCTTGCGCACGGCCCATTCGCCTTCCTTGTCGGGCTGATGATTTTCCGCGCCGTCCCTATAGGCGTCGTTCGCCAGTTCATGATCGTCCCACTGGGCAATCATCGGGAAGGCGGCGTGCAGCGCCTGAAGATCGGGATCGAGCCGGTAAGAGGCGTAGCGCAGGCGATAATCGGCCAGCGTCACCATCTCGTTCGCCGGTTCGATGATGCGGCCGGGCACCGCCTCCTCCAGGCTGGGATAATGGCCGCGATCATATTCGTAGAGATAGTCGCCGCAATGGATGACCAGGTCGATATCGTCCCGCGCGGCGGCATGGCCATAGGCGTTGAAATAGCCAAAGGGCAGGTTGGAGCAGGAAAAGAGACCGATGCCGAAGCGGGATACGTCCCCCTGCGGCAGGGTGCGGGTGCGGCCGATCCGGCTGATCCGGCCATCGGGGGCGATGAAGCGGTAGAAATACCATTGGCCCGGCTGAAGGCCGGTAACGGTTATTTTCGCGGTGTGATCGGCATCGGCGCGGGCCGTGACTTCGCCGCCCGACATGACCTTCGCAAAGGCCGGGTCGGTCGCGACCTCGACGCGCAGCTTGCTGTCGCCTGACCCGACATAACGGGTCCACAGCAGCACGCTATTCGCGCCCGGCTCGCCACTGGCGACGCCATGGGTGAAGCCGCGCAGGCTCAATATCTGCGCAACGCCGGGGACGGGCAGGGCGGCCAGCCCGACGATGCTGGCTTTGATAAGCAGGCGGCGGTCGATGGTGAAGCTCATGGCGGTTCCTTTCCTGCTGCCGTTCAGAAACGGCCGGTCAGCTGCGCGCCGTAGAAGCGCGGTTCGGCGGGGATGAAGGTCGGGATGCCAAAGGCGCCCCCGGTATTGCCTGCGTCGAGCAGGTAATTCCTGTCTGTCGCGTTGCGCACGAAAGCGGAAATTTCGTAGCGATCCTCGGCAAAGCTGACGCCTGCGCGCAGGTTGACCAGCATCACGCCCTTCTGGCTGATTGCTTCGCTGTTGGGCACTTCGAAATAGATTTTGCTGCGATAGGTAAGGCTGGGCGTCGCAAAGACGCGCATGCCGTTGCCCATCGGCGCATCGATCGTGAAGCCAGCCGCCGCCTGAAATCTGGGCTGGAGGCGGAACTGGTCCCCGGCGAAGCGACCATTGGCCGGCTTGTCGTCGATGCCGCCATCGATATAGCCGCCATTGGCGAATATGTTGAGCCAGCTGGTAGGCTGGATCGCGACTTCCGCTTCAACGCCAAGGTTGCTGGCCGTGCCAGCGCTGACCGTGCGGGTCACGCCGTCGCTGCCGGTCACGCTCACCTGGAAATTATCATAGGTCTGATAGTAGACGCCCAGCGAGCCGGAGAAGATGCCGCTATTGCCCTTCAGCCCGACTTCATAGTTCCAGACATTTTCTTCCGCGATCCGGTTGATGCGGGCGACGCCCCCGGCGGCAGCGTCCAGATTGACGGTCGGCGAGCGGCGGCCCTTCGACACGGTGGCAAAACCGTTCAGGGCGGGCGAGAAGCGATAGAGGATGTTGAAACGCGGCAGGAAGGCCGCGAAGCTGCTCTGGGTCCGCAGGACGCGACCATTGGTGTTGACCTGACCCGGAATGAGGGGCGCGCGGGTCAGCACGGAATTGGGCACATTGGTCACATAGCCCGACCGGCGTTCTTCGATCAGCGCGCGGATGCCAGCCGTCAGTTCCAGCGACGGGCTGGCGAGCCAGGTGCCGTCGGCGAACATCGAATAGCTGTCATTCTTGCCCTGATTTTCAAAGACCGAGCTGTAGGGAATGACGGTGGCCGCGCCGTTGGTGAGGATCGCGGTCGCCTGCGACGCGGCGACGGTGCCGTTGGCCGCGACGCAGGGGAGGCCGGGGATCAGGCGCGCGGCGCACTGGAGATAGGTGCCTTCTTCGGTCGAAAAGGGCACGCGCTGGTGGTTATCCTCGCGAAACAGGTTCCAGCCGAACGCGCCGCGGAAATGATCGCCGGCATAGGCGAAGCGGGTTTCGTGGCTGGCTTGCCAGCCCTTCGCCTCCTCGGCAAATTCCAGATACCAGGCGGCCGACCCGTCGGCGTCAAAGACTTCGTTGCTGTCGAACTTGCGATAGCCATTGACCATCGTCAGCGTCCAGTCGTCGGCGAAATCCCAGCTGAAGGTCAGGTTCGCGTCATAGACGTCGCGGTGCAGGCCAAGCTTGTCGCCGCCCAGCACGGTCGACGACAGCGGCGAACCGCTCAGATTGGCCGCGCCGAACGGGTTGCCCGGCCCTTCCGATGTCGGCAGCGCGCGGGATATGAAGGGCGTGCCGGAATTGCGCTGGCGGTCATAGGTCAGGATAAGGTCGGCGGTGAAGCTGTCGGTTGGCTTGAGGCGCAGCGAGCCGCGCACGCCCAGCTGGTCGCGGGCATAGAGATCATCCTGCGTCGCGGACAGATTCTTCACATAGCCGTCGCGCTTTTTCCAGGCAAAGGCGATGCGTCCGGCGACCTTGTCCGACCCGCCATTGACGAAGCCGCTCAGCAGCTTGGAATCATAATTGCCGTAGCCCGCAGTCAGTTCGGCGGAAAAGCCGGGCTTGGGCCGGGCGGAGATCATGCTGATCGCGCCCACCGCCGACGCTGTGCCGAACAATGTCGCCTGCGGTCCCTTGATGACCTCGATCCGCTCCATATCGTAAATATCCTGATAGGAGCCGCGCGAGCGCGAAATATCGATGCCATTATAATAGAGGGTGACGCGCGGCGCCTGTTGCGCCGACCCGCTGTCGGACGTGATGCCGCGAATGACGATGCCGGGATTATTGGCGCTCTGTTCCTGGATGTTGAGGCCGGGGATATAGTTGGACAGTTCGTCGAGGTCCGAAACGCCGATTTGCTCCATCCGCTTGCCGCTGACGGCCGAGATGGTGATTGGCACATCCATCGCGCGCTGTTCGATCTTCTGGGCGGTAACGATGATCTGTTCGCCACCGGCCACTTCCGCGTCAGGCGCAGCGGTCTGGGCGATGGCGGGGAAGGCTGTGCTGCTGGCGAGCAGGACGGCAAAAATTTTCATACGGCGTGTCATGGTGCGAACCCCCTTTATGGATGAGGACGCCGTTGCCGGAAGGATGTGACTCGTCGACTGCCGGGACATGACAATGTCGTGAAAGTTACGATATTATATTGTCATACAATACCGGTTCCTAATGGCGCCGAAACGGCCCGTCTGGACCTGTCGCCATGATCGTGACAGCGGCCCTCAGCATGCCTTGTTGCGGCGCGTAGTTGCGGCACAGAGGCGAGCAGGCGGCATGCCAAACCGCGATCACAACAGGGCGGCAACCATAGATCCGCACCAGCCGGATTTTAGAGAATTATTTGAAAGCAGAGATGTGGTGGCGGAGCGGCAGGGATTCGAACCCTGGATACGCTTTTGGCGTATACTCACTTTCCAGGCGAGCGCCTTCGACCACTCGGCCACCGCTCCGCATTGCTCTGGAAGTGGCGCTCCCTATCGCGGCGAAGGCGGCTAGGCAAGGGGATGCTTTACTTTCCTGCGCGGTGACGCTCTGATCGGGACATGATCCGATTTTTCGCGCCCGCGCTGCTCGCTTTTATACCCGCTTCTGCCGCCATCGCCGCTGATCCGCCCGCAACGCCCGCTGCCGTGGTGGCCGCCGCCCCGGCCAGCGCCTGGCGCGCGATTGCGGCGGAAAATCTGCTGGTGATGACGATCGAGGGGGGCAAGCGCGTGGTGATAGAGGTCGCGCCGGCCTTTGCGCCGCGCCATGTCGCCAATATCCGCGCGCTGGCAAAGGCGCACTGGTGGGACGGGACCAGCATCAACCGGGTGCAGGACAATTATGTCGTGCAATGGGGCGATGCGACCGAGAAGAAGCCGTTGCCGCCTGGCCTGTCGCCCACCAGTCCGGCCGATTATGTCCGATCGATCGCCAATGTGCGGCTGGCGATCACCCCCTCGCCCTCGGCGGACGCCTATGCGCCCAAGACGGGCTATGTCGATGGCTGGCCGATGGCGATGGACGGCGATAGCGCGTGGCTGCCGCATTGCTATGGCTTTATCGGCGTCGGCCGCAATGTCTCGCCCGATGCGGGAACGGGGGCGGAGCTTTACGCCGTGAACGGGCAGGCCCCGCGCCAGCTTGATCGCAATATCGCCGTGGTCGGCCGGGTGGTCGAGGGCATGGCGCATCTGTCCAGTCTGCCGCGCGGATCGGGCGAACTGGGTTTCTACACGGCCGACGAAAAGACAGTGCCGATCCTGTCGGTGCGACTGGCGAGCGAATTGCCTGAAGCCGAACGGCCGCATTTTCAGGTGATGGACGTCGCTTCGCCCAGCTTTGCCGCCTATTTGCGGCTGCGCGCCAACCGGAAGGATGATTTTTACGATCGCCCTGCTGGCGGCGTCGATCTGTGCAATGCGCCGGTGCCGGTGCGCGCCGCGCCATAAAGGAACATTCGCCGCCCCATTCGCGCTATAGCCGCAGCATGATAGCGGGAGAGAGCGGATGATCGTAGGCACCGTCAAGGAAATCAAGAATCACGAATATCGCGTCGGGCTGACTCCCGAAAGCGTCCATGAACTGACCGCGCATGGTCATGAGGTGCTGGTGGAAACGGGCGCGGGCGACGGGATCGGCGCGCATGATGCGCTGTATGAGAAGGCGAGCGCCAGGATCGTAGCCACCGCTGCGGAGATATTCGCCAGCGCCGAAATGATCGTGAAGGTCAAGGAGCCGCAACCGGGCGAACGCGCCATGCTGCGCGCCGGGCAGATCCTCTACACCTATCTGCATCTGGCCCCCGATCCCGACCAGACCCGCGATCTGATCGCCAGCGGGGCCGTCTGCATCGCCTATGAAACGGTGACGGACGATCAGGGTGGCCTGCCGCTGCTCAAACCCATGAGCCAGGTGGCTGGTCGCATGTCGATCCAGGCGGGCGCGACGGCGCTGGAAAAGGCGCATGGCGGGCGTGGCGTGCTGCTGGGCGGGGTGCCGGGCGTGCTGCCTGCCAAGGTGGCGGTGATCGGCGGCGGCGTGGTCGGCTTCAACGCGGCGCAGATGGCGGCGGGGCTGGGCGCGGACGTGACGATTCTGGACCGCAGCCCGCAAGTGCTGGAGCGGCTGGGCATGTATTTCGAAGCGCGGGCCAAGACGCGCTTTTCCAACCGCGCCAATCTGGCCGATTGCGTGGCGGACGCTGATCTGGTGATCGGCGCGGTGCTGATCCCCGGCGCGGCCGCGCCCAAGCTGGTCAGCGCGGACATGCTCAAAAGCATGAAGAAGGGCGCGGTGCTGGTCGATGTCGCGATCGACCAGGGCGGCTGTTTCGAAACCAGCCATGCCACCACCCATGCCGACCCGACCTATATCGTCGATGGCATCGTCCATTATTGCGTCGCCAACATGCCGGGCGCTGTGGCCCGCACCAGCACCTATGCGCTCAACAATGTGACGCTGCCCCATGCGTTGCGGATCGCCGATCTGGGATGGAAGGATGCGTTGCGCAGCGACCCGCATTTGCTGGCGGGCCTCAATGTGTGGGACGGCAAGATCACCTATGGCGCGGTCGCGGACGCGCTGGGTCTGGATCATGTTTCGGCGGCACAGGCGGTCGCCTAGATAAGCCACCGTCCAACTTTTGCCTGTTCCTGTTGCGGGTTAGCCTCGCCTGTTCGTCTAGCCAGACAAGGGGCGCTGTTCCGTGTCCCTTATCCGGTTTCGCCGAAGAGAGGCATGGTTTCCCGTGATGATCGATTCCCCGACATTCGCCCCCTTGACCTGCAAGGGCGTTAGCAACAGCTTGATCAAGGGTCAGGCACGGGAACAGGGGGCGCGGTGATGCACGGTGATGTCATGACCTGGCTGGTGCCGCTGGTTTCCATGCTGGCGGCGGGGCTGTTCGCCGGCTTTGCCGCGGGCATTTTCGGTATTGGCGGCGGCTTCGTCGTCGTGCCTGCCTTGTTCGTCGTGCTGCCCCTGCTGGGCGGCACGCACGATGCCATCGCCCATGTCGCGATCGGCACGTCGGCGGCGACGATCATCGTCACCTCCATTCGCTCGCTCCTGTCCCATGCCAAGCGCGGGGCGGTGGAGTTTGAGATACTCAAGACCTGGGCGCCGTGGATCATCCTGGGCGATGGCATGGGCGTGTTGTTGGCAGGCCATGTCGACGGGCGCATCCTGACCATGATCTTCGCCGGGGGCGTATTCCTGATGTCGCTCAACTTCCTGCTGCCCAAGGTCGGCGACAAGGTGATCAGCCAGGACATGCCGTCGGGGATCGCGCGGGTCGGCATTGCCGGGGGCTGGGCACATTTTCCGCGCTGCTGGGGATCGGCGGCGGGACGATCGCGATCATGGTGATGACCTTGTGCGGTCGCTCGATCCACCGCGCGATTGCCACTGCGTCCGGCGTCGGCACGCTGATCGCCATTCCCAGCGCGATCGGCTTTGCGCTGATCGGCCTTAAGGAAACCGGCCTGCCCTGGGGGTCGCTGGGCTATGTCAATGTGCCCGCGACGCTGGCGATTGCCTCCATGTCGGTGCTGACCGCGCCGCTCGGCGTCGCAGTCGCCCATGCGCTGCCCGCCAAGCCGCTCAAGAAGATTTTTGGCGTCTATCTGGTCGTCATCGCCTTCGTCATGTTCCGCAACGCCCTGAAAATCTGACGGCGTGGGGCGTCACTAACAGCCATTGTCACTGGCGGCCTTTCCCTTCATTCGTGTAGCGGGGGGCGTTATGGGGCATAGTGACCAGATTTCCGTGCTGTTGGTGGAGGATGACGCGGCAGCGCGCGCCAATATCGCCGCGATCCTCAGCAGCGCGGGCATCAGCGTGGAACAGGCCGAAGATGGCGCGACCGGCCTGACGCGCGCGGGCAGCGGCAGCCATGACGTGCTGATCCTGGACCGGATGCTGCCTGGCTATTCGGGCATCGACATCGTCACCCGGCTGCGCGGCGCAGGGGTAGGGGCGCCGGTACTGATGCTGTCCGCGCTGGGGCGCAGCGAACATCGGGTCGAAGGACTGGAAAGCGGGGTCGACGACTATCTCGCCAAGCCGTTCGAGCCGGACGAACTGGTCGCCCGCGTCCGGGCCTTGTGGCGGCGCGCCAGTCGCCGCAGCCATGATCCGGTTTTGCTGTTTGGCGATCTGGAATGTCATGCCAAGGCGCGCACCGCCTATCGACAGGGTCGGCATCTGGCGCTGTCGCCCAAGGAATTTGAACTGTTCCGCTACCTGATGGACCATGCGGGTGAGGTGGTGACGCGCGAAATGCTGCTTCGCCATGTGTGGAAGCTGAATTTCGATCCGCAGACCAATGTCGTCGACGTCAATGTCGGCCGCCTGCGCCGCAAGCTGGAGGAGGGGTTTGACAGCCCCGTGCTGGAAACGGTGTGGGGCACCGGGTACCGGCTGATCGCGGTCGGGGCCGGGCCTGCCGGCGGATCGACCAGCGGACCGGCCGGTGGCTAGGATCAATCTGTTCCACTCGGTCTTTGGCCGGGTCACCCTGTCGGCGCTGCTGGTCAGCCTGTTGTCGACGCTGGCGCTGTTCCTGGTGGTGGAAAAGATTGTCGTCGATGATGGCCGGGCGAGGCTGGCGCGGGAGGTCGATACCGATCTGGCCGGGCTGGCGGATATTTATGTCAGCGGCGGCGACGCGGAATTGCGCGCGCGCATCGCCGACCGGCTGTCGGTCGAACAGCAGGATGGCGAACAGGGCTGGTATCTGCTGGCCGACGCGCAGGGACGGCGCATCGCAGGCAATCTCGACCGCTGGCCCAAATTGTCCGCCCATGTTTCCGAAGCGCGATTCGTCACCCTGCCCGATGGGCAGCGCATGTTCGCGCGGGCGACCCGGCTTGGCCCGTCGGCGCAATTGCTGGTCGGGCGCAGCGATGTGCGCGGGCAGGCGCTGCTTGCCCGGCTGGCGATGGCCTTTGCCGTCGCGGGCGCGCTGATCGCGTTGTTCAGCCTGCTGGCGGGTCATTTTGCCGCGCGCCGCCTGCGCGTTCGGGTGGAGGCGGTCAACGCCACCTTCGCGGCGGTTCGGGCCGGGCGGATTGCGGCACGGGCGCCGGGCGCCGGGACCAGTGACGAACTGGCCGAACTGGCCGCCAACACCAATGCGATGCTGGATCAGGTCGAACGGCTGATAGAGGCGCAGCGCGCCGTGTCGGACCAGACCGCGCATGAGATCCGCACGCCGCTGATGCACCTCGACACCCGCATATTGAAGGCGATGGAAGGGACGCAGGACAGCACGCTGCTGCGCACGCTCGACCAGTCGCGCGGCGAGATTCGCGGGGTCGTGCGATTGCTCGATTCGCTGCTCGACATAGCGGGCACGCAGGCGCTGCGCGGTGACCTGCGCGGGCTGGCGGAAGTCGATTTGAGCGACATAGCCGAGACGCTGGCGGACCTTTATGGCGCAAGCGCCGAAGAATTGGGCATCGGCTTTCATGCCCGGATCACGCCCGGCGTCATGCTGCGCGCGGACCCGATGCAGATGATGCGGCTGATGTCCAACCTGCTCGACAATGCGTTCAAATATGTGCCGAGCGGCGGGTCGGTGGCGCTGATCCTGTCGCCCGGCCCGCGCATCATCGTGCAGGATGACGGCCCCGGCATCCCCGCCGCCGACCGCACGCGCATTTTCGAACGCTATGTTCGGCTTGATGTCGGGTCAGGCGGCGGGCATGGGCTGGGACTGGCGCTTGCCAGAGCGATTGCGCAGCGGCATGAACTGTCGCTGCATGTGGAGGATGCCGCGCCCGGTGCGCGGTTCGTCGTCCAGTTGGAGGATCTGGCGGCTGGAGGGTCGGGATGATTAGGCTGTTGCTGCCCGCATTGCTGCTTGTCGCGCCGCCCGCTGCGCCCGCCGCGGACATGCTGCCCGCCGACCCGGTGCTGCGCACGTTGATGGAGGGGGACGCCGCACTGGCTGGCGGCAATGCGGCGCAGCTTATGGACGTGGCGCAGATTCTCAAGGCCTTGGGCGCGACGCCCGCCGAGGGACAGGATGACCTCGCCGCGCTCTGGACGCAGGAGGCGCAGACGCGCGGCGTGACCCGATCCACCCTGGCCTTTCGCGGGCGGGCTCTGGGTCCGGCCTACCGGCGCGGCTTGCTGGAGGCGGGCGGCAGCTTCACCATGCGGCAATTATTCCTGGCCGGGCAGCGCGCGCAGATTTCCATTGCCCCGGCGAGTGGGGCTGGCGGCGCTGGCCTGTCGATCCGGGTACAGGGGAGCGACGGCGCGACCCTGTGCGCGAAAGCGGTCGGCGGGCCGCAGGCGGACTGCGCCTGGCTGCCGGTCTTTACCGAACGCTATGATATTGTGATAGAAAATGGCGGATCGACGCCTGCGGGATTCTATCTGATCATGCGCTGACCGCCGCTCGGTTCGTCGCTGCGCGGGCGCGCTTCATCCATTCTGTCAGTTCATTCAGGCGAAAAAGGCCGGGGTCGGGGCGTTGTGTCCTCCATGTTTCATGAGGAATGAGGAGAAACCCGATGAAGCGTTCGTCCTTTCTGGCCGCTGCTGCCCTGTTCACCCTGACCTCCACCACGGCTTTCGCGCAGGGTGAAGGCCCGATCAGCTATGAAGAGCAATTGGCGCAGGTGGAAAACCAGTTGACCTATCAGTCGCCGATCGCCGGGGTCGAGAATGATTATTGGTTCAATTATCAGACCGACCTGGCCGAAGCGCGCAAGGAATTGACCAAGGATCTGCGCCGCTCGTCCGATGCGGAGGATAATCGGGACGCCTGGGAAGAATATCGCGCCGAACTGGCCGACGCCCGCGGCGACTATGCCAAGGAAATGGCCGAAAAAGGCTATCCGGTCGGGCAGGTGCGCGTGTTGAGCGATAATGGCCGGTGAAGAGGCGACGGGGGAGGGGACTGCCCTTTCCCCGTCCCTCAGTCGGCGTCGGGATCGCGGAAATTCAGCCGCCGCGTGACGGTATAGTCGAGCACGCCGACCAGCAGATAGCTGATCCATTGCTTGACCAGCGTCACCATCGTGCGGGTGGCGCGGTGGCTTTCCATCGTTACCAACTGGCTGTCCCGCGCCAACCGATCGATCAGCCCGCGCACCGACGTCGCGAACCCGGCATCGTCGATCCGCAGCATGACCTCCAGATTGATGAACAGGCTGCGCATGTCGAAATTGGCCGATCCGATAAACACGGCATCGTCGATGACGATCAGCTTCATATGCAATTTGCGCGGGCTATATTCGGCGATCTTTACGCCACGCTTGAGCAGTGGGCCATAGAGCAGCCGCGCCGCCTCTATCGTCGTGCGATTGTCCGATTTGGCGGGCAGGATGATCCGCGCGCCCTTGCGACCTGCGGCGCGGGCGATTCGCTTGAGCATCCCGCGTCCCGGCGAAAAATAGGCCGCGACCATGTCGACGCGCTGCGCATGCTCCAGATCATGCTTGACCACCTGCGCCCAGGGGCTGAGCCGCCGGGTCGGCCCGCCGATCAGCCAGCGGAACGGATCGGCCGGGTCATGATGGAGCGAAGGGTGCCAGTGGCGCACCATGCGCCGCAGCGTGCGGAACCGCTGCTTTTTGGTCGAGACCCAGCGCCATAGCTGCCCATACCAGCGGGTCATCGCCTCGACCTGCGGACCCTCTATCCATAGGCCCATGTCCGCCCAGCTATCGCGCGGCGGGATGCCGAAATAGCCGTTTTCGACATTGAAGCCGCCGATCAGCACCTGCGTGTCATCGGCAATCGCCATCTTCTGATGGTTGCGGATCAGGTAGCGGGTGGACCGGGGCGTGCCGAAACGGCCGAAATGGGCGCCTGCCTCCACCAGAGGGGCAAAGAAGCTGTCGGGCGTGCGCGCCGATCCAAAGCCGTCGACCATCAGCGTCACCACCACGCCGCGCGCCCGCGCCGCGACCAGGGCATCACGCACCGCCATACCGCAGTCATCACCGGAAAAGATATAATAATAGAGTTTGAGCGACGTCCGCGCCCCTGCAATCAGTGCGATCAGCGCATCCAGCAGGGCTGCGCCGTCGACGATCAGGCGCAGGTGATTGCCGTCCAGCGTGACGGCGATGTCGGGCACGTCGGCTTGCGCGCCTGCTGGCCTGTGGGTCGCCATCGCGCCCTCATGCCGCCTTTTGGCAGCGCGCGCCATGGCTTTATGGCCTTTTCATTGACTTGTAACAGGGGCGCTGCTAACCGGCCAACTGATTATTCCATTTGTTGCAGGAGGCCCGTTTGGCCCGCGTTACCGTCGAAGATTGCGTCGACAAGGTTACCAACCGTTTTGACCTCGTTCTGCTCGCCGCCCAGCGCGCGCGGGAAATTTCGGGCGGCGCAGAGCTGACCGTGGACCGCGACCGGGACAAGAATCCCGTCGTCGCCCTGCGCGAAATCGCTGAAGAAACGGTGCTGCCCGCCGAACTGCATGATTCGGTTGTCGCCTCGCTTCAGAAGGTGCAGATTGACGATGACGATACGCCGGACGAAATCGGCTCGATCGCGCAGTCGGCCGAAGCCCTGCGCCTGACCGCCGCTGCGCCGCCGCGCAACCAGAATATCGGCGGCGATTACGACGGCTGATCCACGGGATTGAGTTTGGAGAGGGAAGAGGCCCGGCCTGCGCAAGCAGGACCGGGCCTCACTTATTGGCGGCGGCTATTCCCTCTCCCTTCAGGGAGAAGCGCGCGCTCACCCCGCAGGCCGCGCGATGCGCTTGCCTTTGGTCCGGCTGGTGAGGTGAAATTGCCCGCAGCGGTCGCAGCGATAGGGGCGGAGGATGATGGTCGCCTGCTCAACCGCTGCCTGCGCCTGCTCCTGCGTCGGATAGCGGCGCTTGGCGGCACAGATGCGCAGGCGGGTGCTTTTCACAGATCAGTCACAGCGGCGGCAAGGCCCAGTCGATCGGCCCGCGCCCATGCGCTTCCAGAAAGGCGTTGGCCTGCGAAAAGGGTCGCGATCCGTGAAAGCCGTTATGGGCAGATAGCGGGGAAGGGTGGGCGGACTTCAGCACCAGATGCCGGCTTTGATCGACAAACGCCGCCTTGCGCTGGGCATAAGCGCCCCACAACAGGAATACGGTGGGCTTTTCCTGCTCCGCCACCAGTCGCACGACGGCATCGGTGAACAATTCCCACCCCTTGCCCTGATGCGATGCGGCGCGCGCCATTTCGACGGTCAGCACGCTGTTGAGCAGCAGCACGCCCTGCCTGGCCCAATGTTCCAGAAATCCATGGGATACACGCGGGATGCCCAGGTCCGCCTCCATCTCCTTGTAGATGTTGACCAGGGATGGCGGGGTGCGCACGCCCGGCTGGACCGAAAAGCACAGGCCATGCGCCTGCCCTTCGCCATGATAGGGATCTTGCCCCAATATCACGACCTTGACCTGGTCCAGCGGGGTGAGGTCGAGCGCGCGGAAATAGTCGCGCCCCTTGGGGAAGATGCGTTTGCCCGCCGCCTTTTCCGCCGCCAGAAAGGCTTTCAGTCCCTGCATATGCGGGGTGGTGAACTGGTCGGCCAGCGGGGTCAGCCAGCTTTCGTGCAACTTGATCGCGCTACTCATGGCGCGGGTGATGGCCCGCCCGGCAAAGGCCTGTCAACGCGCGAATCGCGGTAAACTCTCTTGCGCTTGGCCTGCGCTTTGGCGACATGGGACGCATGGTTCCGTTTCGTCCCATCGCCATGCTCGCCGCCCTTGGCCTGTTCCTCGCGCCACTGCCCGACGCCGACGCCTTTGGCCCTACCAAGACAGCGGTGCAGCAAACCGCCGAAACGCGCCTGATCGCCCAGTTCCAGCGCTTTGCCAGCCTGACCGACGGCACGGTCGGCATCGTCGTGCGCGACCTTGGCACCGGGGAAACGCTCTCGCTCAATGGCGATACGCTCTTCCCGATGGCCAGCGCCTACAAGGTCGCGGTGGCGGGGCGGATCTTTGCGATGATCGACGCGGGCGCGCTGACGCTGGAAGAGCAACTGGCCAGCCCGGCGGGTCCGGTTTCGGTTGCCACGCTGCTGGACCTGATGCTGACCCGCAGCGACAATGACGCGACCGACCTGCTCGTCGCGCGGGCAGGCGGCCCGACGGCGGTGCATCAATGGGTCGCGGGGCTGGGCATCCGGGGTCTGCGGGTGGACAGCAACACCGCCGACCTTCTGTATCGCGCCATGGGCCTTGCCCCCCAGCCGGGCAATTTCCACCGCAATGTCGCCGCTGCGATGGCGGCCGACCCGGCGTTGCGCGAACGCGATGCACATGACATTCCCAACATCGCCTTCGCCCGCGACCCGCGCGATACCGCCACGCCGACCGCGATGACCGATCTGGTCGCCGCGATTCGCACCGGCAAAGCCCTGTCGGGGCGCAGCACGGTGGCTTTGCTGTCGATCATGGAACGGTGCCGCACCGGCAAGGCGCGGCTGCCCGGCATGTTGCCGCCCGGTACGCTGGTCGCGCACAAGACCGGGTCGCTCAACGGCACCGGCAATGATACCGGCGTCATCAGCCTGCCCGATGGACGGCTGTTCGCGATCACCGTATTCGTGATGCAGGATCATAAGGGGCATGCGACGCGCGACCGCATCATGGCGGAAGCCGCGCGGGCAAGTTATGACTATTTTCTGTTCGCGCCTGATAGAGGCACGGTCTGACGCACAGCCCTTAACATCGATCAACTCTGCGGATAGGGTGGCGGTAGAGAGGATTGCCGTGCCCGCCATCACCCGATTTCGCGACTTCTGGCCCTATTATCTGCAAGAACATGCGCGTCCTGGCACGCGCGCCCTGCATTATACCGGGACCAGCATGGTCGTGGCGCTGCTGACGGCGGCGCCCGTTCCCGGGCGCTGGTGGATGGCGCTGGCCCTGCCGGTCGTCGGCTATGGTTTTGCATGGATCGGCCATGGCCTGATCGAACGCAACCGGCCTGCCACCTTCCGCTATCCATTCTGGTCGCTGCGTGCCGATTTCGTGATGTGGTACCGTTATTTGACCGGGCATATCCGCCGCGATCTGGCGCGTGCCGGGGTGCGGCCCGATGGCACGGTGGACCCCGACCGGCGCGTGTCAGCCTAGCACCACTGCTTGACCGCACCCGGCGCTCTGCCACAAGAGGGCGCAATGGCTCTTGTCGCGCAATTTCTTCCCCTGCCGAACCGGACGGCGCTTGGCGCGCGCTGGAAGGCGCTCGAAGCGCAGGCGGACGCGGCGTTTTTCCTTAGCTGGACCTGGGTGGGCGCGTGGCTGGCCAGCTATGACGTGCGCCCCGAACTGCTGGCGGTGACGGACGAGTCAGGCGCAGATGTCGCGCTGGCGCTGGTCGGTCACGCAATGATGCCGCGCCTGCTGGGACGCACGGCGACGCTGAGCCTCAACCAGTCGGGCGATGGGCAGGCCGACCGGCCCTATGTCGAATATAATGGCTTGCTTGCCGCGCGCGGGCGGGAGGCGGAGGCCGCGACCGCCGCCATCGCCGCGCTGGGCCGCCGTCGTGACTGGCGCGCGCTGCGGCTGAGCGGGATCGCGCCGGATTCGCCGCTGCTGGACATGCCCTGCTGGACGAAGCGCCGGGTCGACGCCTCGCCGGTCTATCAGGTCGATCTGGACGGGGTGCGCGGCGTGGCGGGCGACTATCTCTCGCTGCTCAGCGCCAATACGCGCGGCCAGATCCGCCGCGCGATCAAGGATCATGGCGGCGGCCTGCCCCATGTCGCGCGGGCAGGCGCTAACGAAGTTGCGCCCTGGCTGGCGGAAATGGCCGCGCTTAACAGCGGGCGTCATGCCGACAATGCCTGGGACGATCCCGCCTTTCGCGGCTTTGTTACCACCATCGTCGAACAGGGACGGGCCAGCGGCGCGGTCGATCTGCTGCGCTTTACCGACGCGGGCGGGGTCGTCGGCCTGCTCGTCAATTTCGTCCATCGGGGGCAGGCGCTCAACTATCAGTCCGCCTTTGCCGATCCGCGCACGGGCAAGGACAAGCCGGGCCTGCTCTGCCACGCCGCCGCTGTCGACCATTATGCCGCGCGCGGCCTGGCGCTTTATTCCCTGCTCGCGGGCAAGGATCGCTACAAGCAGAGCCTCTCGACCTGTCAGGAGAGTCTGGACTGGTGGGTGATCGAACGTTTTTCGCCGCGGCTGGCGGCGGAAGCGGCGCTGCGCTATATCCTCAAGCGCCCAGCTTCCGCATGACCCGATAGACCAGCCGTCGGACGCTCTGCTTTTCAGGCCGGTCACTGACGGTGCCCACCGGCAGTTTGCGCCGTCGCAGCAGCGCGTTGAAACTGTGCAACTCCCCTTCCGCCACACTGCGTTCGGACCGCCATGTCACCGACAGGCTGACCGATACGGCAGGGCCATTTTCGACGAAATGCGGGGCCTTGACCGGCACATGCACCGCGTCGCCGGGGTGGAGCGGGTAGGGCGCGCCCAGCGCCTTGAACCCGTCCTGCCAGACCAGATTGCGATGGCCACCGCCATGAAATTCCTCGCTCTTCTGCGCCGGAACCAGCGCCTCGTCGCGCGCGGGGAAGATGGTCATCACCTTGGACCCCATGATCTGGAGCAGGATATTATGTTCCGGGTCCATGTGAAACGGGGTGACGCTGCCCGGCGATGTCAGGAAGATGAAGGCTTCGCGGTGGAGCATCGGCCCGGTCCTGGCCGCCACGATCGGCTCCAGATCGGCCAGCGCCGCATCGAGCAGGGCGGCATAGGCCGGGTCGCGCTCGACATTTTTGAGCACGGCCCAGCTGCCGTTGGTTTCGATGGTGCGGATCGTTTCGCCCAGTGTCAGGCCGTTCGACGGCGTATCCTCCGGTCGCACGCCCAGGGGCAGCTTGCCCAGATTATATTCGACGCTGGACGCAGGCATCCGCTCTGCCAGCGTGGCGAGCGCATCAAGGCTGAGCAGCGAGTGGCCGACCAGATTATGGCTTAGCGCGACCGGCTGGTCGGGATAGGCGGCGGCAAAGGTCGTGCGCGCGCTGTCGGGGAAGGTCGCTTCGTGAGTCGCGGCGATCGGGCGATGGGCGGTCATCGCTGTCCTTTCAATAGGCTGGCCAGGGTTTCAAGGCCGTTGACAAGGGCGAAGGCGGCGGCGCGCTGGACCCGCGCCAGGCCGGTGCCGCGCAGCGCGATGCGATATTGCACGATCGTCCGCCGTTCCGCCCACAGGCTGTCGATCATCGGATGGTCAGGCGCGGCGCAACTGTCCATCCAGCCGATAGCGGGATCATCCTGCACCGCGTGCAGATTGGCGATCTCGATCAGCACGCCCGGCGAAAAGCGGCCCAGCGCTTCGTCAAAGGCGATCTTGAATGAAAAGGCGCCTGCACCATGGCGGAAATTGGCCAGCATGGCGATCGCCCGGCCATCCAGGTCGATGCGCAGCATATGCAGCCGCCCGGCCTCGAATGCCGCCGCGCAGGCCGCACGGAAAAAGGTGGCGTCGGCGGGCTTGCAGGCGAGCGCCGTACCCTCCTGCCCCTTCCAGCCCGACGCTTCGAGCGCCAGAAAATCGGCGCACCAGTGCGGCAGGTCGGCGCGTTCGGTGAGCAGCCGGGTCTCGACCGTGCCAAGTTCGGCAAGCCGCTTTTGCAGGCGTCGGATTTCCTTGCGCTTTTTGGCGCGAACATTGGTGTCCCAATAGGCGTCGGCCGACAGGTCCGACCGCAGCATCGCCCGATCGTAGCGGTGAATCTCGCGCCGTCCGCGCCGCTGTTCGACGCACAGCGCTTCCAGCGCGGCGGCATTCGCCCCGGCCGCGTCCAGCCCCTCCATATGCAAAAAGCCACGCGCCCAGGGGGCGTCATCCAGCTGCGCCAGGAAACTGCGCCACGCCGCGACTTCCTGCCCTTCGCGAATCATCGGCGCGCCAAAGAAGCAATGATCGTGCATCCAGTTGGACACGCAGCCGATCGGCATGCGGCCATGGCGCGGCTGCACCACGACCGGCAACAGCCCGATCAGATGGTCGCCCACCCGCGCTTCGATCAACCGGACATGCGCGTCGGTGGCGAGATGGTCGATCGCCGCGCCCAGCATGTCGGGCGCATAAAAGGCATTGGCTTCCGCCGCCTCCTTCGCTAGCGCCGCCCAGCGCGCACGCGGCTTCGCCCCCGTTGGCAGGGGGACGGGGCGCGATGGGTGCAATGCCATGTCCATCGGTTTCGCCTTAAATGGCAAAGATTAGGGAAAGCCTAAACTTTGCCCGCTAGGCGCGAAGCCACAGGATGGTTTATCGGGCAAATGGGGCGCGAAAAGGCCTTTACTTTGCCCGCCACTTTGGTGTGACTGACAGGGTGCGCCGCCCGCTGGCGCGACTTCGCGTGGGAGAATGAAGAGCATGACGATATTGGTCACCGGCGCGGCCGGCTTTATCGGCATGACCGTCGCCGATCGGCTCATGGCGCAGGGCCATGCCGTGGTCGGCATCGATAATATGAACGATTATTATCCCGTGTCGCTGAAGCGGGACAGGATTGCCGCGCTGGAACAGGCGCATGGCAAGCTGTTCACCTTTCACGAGCTGGATTTCGCCGACAATGATGCGTTGCAAGCAGCGCTTGCCGATCAGGTGATCGAATCGATCGTCCATCTCGGCGCGCAGGCCGGCGTGCGCTATTCGCTGATCAATCCGCACGCCTATGTGCGCTCCAACTTGGCGGGGCATGTCAACATGCTGGAACTCGCGCGTGAGCGGCGGGTGCGGCATTTTGTCTATGCCTCTTCCTCCTCCGTCTATGGCGGCAATGACAGCCTGCCGTTCCGCGTAGAGGACCGGGCCGACCATCCCGTTTCCCTCTATGCCGCGACCAAGCGTGCTGACGAACTGATGAGCGAGACCTACGCCCATCTGTTCCGCATACCGATGACGGGGCTGCGCTTCTTCACCGTTTACGGGCCTTGGGGGCGGCCAGACATGGCGATGTGGATCTTCACCAAGAAGATTCTCGCCGGGGATCCCATTCCGGTATTCAACCATGGCCGGATGCAGCGTGATTTCACCTATATCGATGACATCGTCACCGGGGTCATCGGCTGCCTCGACCATCCGCCCGCCGATGACGGCGCGCCCAAGCCTGGTGGCAGCCGGTCGCCGCACCGGCTCTACAATATCGGCAATAACAAGCCGGAAGAACTGATGCATCTGATCGCGGTGCTGGAGGATGCGCTGGGCCAGAAGGCGCAGATCGATTTCCAGCCGATGCAACCGGGCGATGTTCACGCCACATTTGCCGACATCAGCGCCATCGCCCATGACATCGGCTTTGCCCCGACCACGCAAATTGAATCGGGCGTGCCGCGATTCGTGGCATGGTATCGGGACTATCATCAGCCAAAATGACAATCCTGTTGCAACGCACCCACTGAGGCGAGAAAAGTTCCGCGGCTCGTCGCTAACTTAACTCCGCCTGTCGCGCGGCGTCGCGACGGTGTGAAGCAAAACCACGCCGAAATCCCTTTTCGCAGTTGCAAAATGATTTGCCATAAGTCCCTGAAACGGCGTAGACAGTCGCCCTGTGCCGGGGGTCAAACCGGCCAGGGGTCGCGGAACGAGGGATAGACGGCGCACCAAATAAGGTGGTTCGTCGCCGCGTGTGCCAGCCGGATATCCGGCGGTGACATGCGGGAAAAAGGGCAAACGCGTGTCGACACTTGCTTCGAAAATTGTGCCGTTCGGTTCGGGCGGACGAATAGTGAAGGCGGCCTGCCACAGCCTGTCGGTCGCTGCATTGGGCCTCAACGCGCTGGAAGCGCAATTTTCTGAACGTGACTTTGCCGCTACATTCGTGCGGCTGATCGGCGTCATCATGAATGTCCGGGGTCGCGTGATCGTGACCGGCATTGGCAAGAGCGGCATTGTCGCCCGCAAGATGACGGCGACTTTGACCTCCACGGGCACGCCGGCCATCTTCCTGCATCCAGCCGATGCTGGCCATGGCGATCTGGGCATGGTGACGCCGGATGATGTCGTGCTGATGCTGTCCCATTCGGGCGAGTCGACCGAGCTTGGCCCGATCATCCAATATTGCAAGCGCTTCGCCATTCCCTTGCTGGGCATGACCGCGCGGGCCCACAGCACGGTCGCCACCGCCGCAGACATTTGCATGCTGATGCCCGATGTGCCGGAAGCCTGCCCCAATTCGCTCGCTCCCACCACGTCGACCACGGTGCAGATGGCCTTTGGTGACGCCATGGCGATTGCGCTGATGGAAATGCGCGGATTTTCGGCGGATGATTTCCACAAATTCCATCCCAATGGCCGTCTTGGCGCGCAACTGATCAAGGTGCGCGAACTGATGGCCAAGGGAGCGGACATCCCCTCCGTGCGGGAAGGCGCCTCGCTGCTCGATGCGACCATCGAAATGACGCGCGCGCGCCTTGGCGGCACAGCGGTTGTCGATCGCGAAGGGCGGCTGATCGGTGCCTTCACTGACGGCGACCTGCGCCGCACCGTGACCGGCAAGCAGAATCTGACCGAGGCGGTCGGCCGCTTCATGACGCACACGCCGCTGGCCGTGGGGCCGGACGAACTGGCGCAGGAAGCACTGCACCTGATGCATGAACGCAACGTCATGCTGCTGTTCGTTTGCGACAATGGTCGTTTGATCGGCGCCGTCCATATGCACGATCTGCTGAACGCGGGCGTCGCCTGAACCAGCTTGTCGTCATTCCCGCGCGGGCGGGGTCATCCCGCCTGCCGCGCAAGCCGCTGCGTCTGATCGCCGGGCGCACCTTGCTCCATCGCACCATCGCCATGGCCCGCGCCGCGATCGGCGCGCGCGCGGGCGTTGCGCTGACGGTCGCTACCGATGATGACGAAATCGCCGATCATGCCCGCGCGGTCGGGTGTGATGCGGTGATGACCGACAGCGCCATTGCCACCGGATCGGGGCGCGCGCTGGCCGCCGCGCTGGCGGAGCCCATGCCGCCGCGCTTCGTCGTCAACCTCCAGGGCGATTCCCCTTTTCAGCCGCAGGGTGCGCTGGGCGCGGTCATAGCCGCGCTGGAGGCGGGCGCGCAGGTCGCCACTCCGGTGATCGCGCTCGATTGGGCTGCGCTCGATGCCCTGCGTGATCACAAGACCCGCTCTCCTTTCAGCGGCACGACCTGCGCTCGCGCGCCAGATGGCCGGGCCTTGTGGTTCTCCAAAAATATCATTCCCGCCATCAGGGGGGAGGATGCCCTGCGCGCCAGCCAGCCCGTCTCGCCGGTCTGGCGGCATGTCGGCCTTTATGGCTATGCACTGGACGCCCTGCGCGCCTTTGAAGCCAGCCCCCCCACGGCGCTCGAAAATCTGGAAGGGCTGGAGCAGCTGCGTTTGCTGGAACTGGGCATCCCGGTCATGACCGTGCCGGTCAATCCGCCGCTGTTCGACAGTAGCGGCATTGATACCGAAGCGGACATCAGCCGCGTCGAGGCGCTGATCGCCCGGCATGGCGATCCGACGCCGCCCTGACGCCATGCGCCGTCTTTTCATCATCCGTCATGGCAACACGTTCGCCAGCAGCGCGCAGGCCTGTCGCATCGGATCACGCACGGACCTGCCGCTGGTCGAGAGTGGCCATGCCCAGGCGCAACGGCTGGGCGCGTGGTTCGCCGCGCAGGACTTCGCCATCACCCGCCTGCTGACCAGCCCGCTCCTGCGCGCCCGACAAACCGCGCAGGCGATCGCTGAAGCCACCGGCCATATGCCAGACGGTACGGGCGACTGGCTGGGCGAAATCGATCATGGTCCCGACGAAGGCCGGCCCGAGGCGCAGGTTCTGGCGCGCATCGGCGCGCAGGCGATCGCCGACTGGGATGAGCGCGGCATCGCCCCGGCCGACTGGATCGTCGACGCCGAAGCGCGGATCGCGGCATGGCGCGCCTGCTTTGCCGAGGGCGGGGAGGGGGTGGACCTGTTCGTCACCAGCAATGGCGCGGCCCGCTTCGCGCTGCTGGCTGCCGGTTTGCCGCTAGGATCGCTCAAATTGCGGACGGGGGCGTTCGGGGAGCTGGCGCTGGATGCGGATGGCGGGGTGACGCTGGTGCGATGGGACGTGCGGCCTTGAAGCGATAGCGACGCGCTCGCTTCCTCTTGCCTGCCGGGGTGTGGCGGACCGCCGATCGAGGCTGCTAGTAGCTTTTGGAAAACCAGATCATGATGCCCATCGAGGCTATCGCCCAGCCGGCCAGCCCGACCGCCAGGCCACTGATGACGCCGATGGTCATGTTCCAGCGGCGCGCACTGAGAATAGCGCCACCAAGCGCGAGGGCGAATACCACCAAAACGATTGCCGCCAATGTCATGAGGCAGCTTATCGCAGCACAAATGAAAATGTGCAATCCATGATTGCTACAGGGTTGACGCCCCGGATCAACCCGCTTTCAAACGGTTCGTCGCGTCAGGAAAACTCCACAACGTCCGCGCTTAATTTTTTCGCTGCGGGACCGAGAATGTCCCCGTCACCCGGCCCCCGGCGCTGCCTGTCACGCCAGCGCCGCCGCCCGATGCGCGACCATCGACGGTCGATCGCCCGGTGTTCAGGTCCATCACCAGCCGCCCGCCGGTCAGCCGGTTGGACCCCTGCGTCAGCGCGACATTGCCCAACATGGTGATGAGCTTGCTGTTGAGGTCGTAAATGGCGACATTGCCACGCGCGGTCTGATCCGCCTTGGTCACCACGACATTGCCCGATGCGTCGATCCGGTCGATCTCCACCCCGCTCGCGCCGCCGCCTGGCTCGTTGCGATAGGCCACCGTCATGCGCGCGGCGTTGAGCGTCATGCCCGCCTGCGTCACTTCGACATTGCCGGACACGACGACGCGGTCGGCGCGGTCCTGCACCTCGATCCGGTCTGCGGTGAAGTTGACCGGGGCGTTGCTGTCATGCTTGCTGACGACTTGCGCGAGCGATGGCATGGCGCCGACGAACATCAGGCCCGCGGCGCCCGCGCAGCCGACCGACAGCAGAAGATAAGAGGCTTTCATCAGTTTCGCCCTTTGAGGCCATTTTGTTCGATGCGCAAGCTGGCCCGGCCATTCAATGTCACCGTGCGCGCGCTCATGTCGGCTTCCAGATGGTCCGCGCTGAATGTGCCGATCGGGATGCGTCCGTCGACCCGACCCGCGCTGCGCATCCGCCGGGTCTTTAGGTCGATGCCGACGTCGCGCGTGGTCAGGCGATAGCCGCCCGCCGCCTCGAACTGCACTGGTCCTTCGATCCCGACCCGCTCGGTCTCCATGTCGTAACGACCCTTTTGTGCGCTCAGCACGGCGGGGCCGTCCGACAGCAGGATGCGCGCGGACATGCTGTTCAGGTCCACGATCGGCTCGCGCGAGCTTTTCTGCACCGCTGATCCCGCGCGCAGGGAAAAGGGCTGCCCCTTGCTGTCCTGCCCGCGATACAGCGCCTCGGTCACGCGCATGCGTTCCTTGGCGACTTCGACCTTGTTCTTGTCCAGAACGAAGCTGACCTTGTCGCCGCTGGTAAAGGGCGCGGTCGCCAAAAGCGCGCTCAGCACCCCGACCGCGACCGGCAGCCAGTTTTTGAGCAGGCCGACCAGCCGGTCATGGCTGCCCCCCGGTCGCGCCCAGTGGCGGCGCACATCGCGTTGCTGATCGGCCTGGACGGACATGGTGACGACGATCCGATTCGCTTACATGTGGGAAAATATGTCGATCTCCGGCCATCCCGCCAGGTCGAGTTCGGCACGGTGCGGCAGGAAATCGAAACAGGCCTGCGCCAGTTCCATCCGCCCTTCGCGCTCCAGCCGCTTGTTCAATTCGGTGCGCAGCGCGTGGAGGAAGCGCACGTCGGACGCGGCATAATCCTTCTGTGCGTCGGACAGGACGGGGTTGCCCCAGTCGCTCGACTGCTGCTGCTTGCTGATGTCCTGGCCCAGCAGTTCGCGGACCAGTTCCTTCAGGCCATGGCGATCGGTATAGGTGCGGATCAGACGCGAAGCGATCTTGGTGCAATAGACAGGGGCTGCCACGACGCCCAGATAATATTTGATCGCGGCAATGTCGAAACGCCCGAAATGGTAGAGTTTCAGCCGTTCCGGGTCCGCCAGCACGGCGCGCAGGTTGGGCGCAGCATAGTCCGATCCGGCGGCAAAGCGGACCAGATGTTCATCGCCCTTGCCATCGCTGATCTGCACCACGCACAGGCGGTCGCGCGGGGTGATCAGCCCCATGGTTTCGGTGTCGACGGCAACCGGGCCGGGGGCGAGCACGCCTGCGGGCAGGTCTTCTTCATGAAAATGGACGGTCATGGCTTCCCCTCTATGGGCAAAGCGGGGATATCGCAATCAAAGGCTTTGCCGATGGTGCGACATGGCCATAGGATCAACCGAAGTCCTACCTGAAGCCTTGCCTGTAAAAACATTCGCGCTCCCCTGAAAAGTTGATATAGTGATTCCCAAACCGCGCCTTTGCGGTGGATTGTGCATGTCATTCGCCCGACATGTTTGTCCGATTGGTCTTGGGGCGAAGCGAAAGTGACTAACAGGGCATGAGTTTTGACAGAGGTCGCCGCGGCGGGCGCGGCAAGGACAAGCGCGACGGTTTCGGCGACGACAATTTCTACGATCAGGGCGCTGGCGGCGGCGGTGGTCGCGGTGGTTTTGGTGGCGGCTTCGGTGGCGGTGACCGCTTCGGCGGCGGCGGCGGTGGTTTCGGCGGTGACCGCTTCGGCGGCGGCGGCGGTGGTTTCGGCGGTGATCGCGCCGGCGGCGGCGGCTTTGGCGGTGGCAACCGCGGCGGCTTCGGTGGCGGCGGCGGCGGCGGTGGTCGCGGCATGCCTGCGCAGGTCGTTGGCGAAGGCACTGGCGTCGTTAAATTCTTCAATGGGCAAAAGGGCTTCGGCTTCGTCGTTCGCGATGACGGCGGCGAGGACGTGTTCGTGCATATCAGTGCTGTCGAACAGGCCGGCCTGACTGGCCTGGCCGAAGGTCAGCAGCTTGGCTTCACCCTGGTGGATCGTGGCGGCAAGGTTTCGGCAACCGATCTCAAGATCGAAGGCGAACCGCTCCCCGTGACGGACCGTGGCCCGCCGCGCGAACCGCGCGCCGGTGGTTTCGGCGCCCCCGGTGGTGATCGTGGCGGCCCGCAGCGCCAGCTGACCGGCGAACGCGCCAGCGGCACGGTCAAATTCTTCAACGCGATGAAGGGCTTTGGCTTCATTCAGCGCGATGATGGCCAGCCCGACGCCTTCGTCCACATCAGCGCCGTCGAACGCGCTGGCATGGCCGCCCTGAATGAAGGCGATCGTCTGGACTTTGAACTGGAAGTCGACCGTCGCGGCAAATATGCCGCCGTCAACCTCCAGCCCAAGGCCGACTAAGCGGCCACACTTCCGCTTTCGCGGGAGAGGATAAAGAAGGGGTCGCCTGCCCGGCGGCCCCTTTTTTGGTGTTGGGGTGTGGGGCGGCTATGCCGCGTGACGATGGCATTGCCGCAATCAGGCGCGAAGGCTTATTCGCGCAGGCAAGCGCGTGAACGCGATATTGTCCGCGTCACCCGGCTGCACGGACGCCGTTTCGTCCATCCCGCTTGACCTGATACAGGGCAGTGTCGGCGGCCTCGAACAGTTGATCGCGCGACATGCCCGGCATGTAGCCTGCGACTCCGCAACTGATCGAGGTGAGGACTAACAGGGTATCATCGGAAAATATGGGGCGTTGGGAAATGGAATAGGCGATACGCTCGCAGGCCAGTTTCGCTGTTTCCAGGTCGCATTGAAAGAGGATCGCGAACTCGTCGCCGCCGATACGGCCTACGATGTCGCTTTGTCTTATGCCGGCGGTCAATCGCTGCGCGATCTCCATGAGAACCGCATCCCCGACCTGATGACCGTAGCGGTCGTTGATGACCTTGAAATGATCGACATCGACAATCGCTACCGAACAGGGACGGCTGGTGTCGGCCAGCGCGGCGCGCACATGTCGCCGAAAGCCAGCCCGGTTCTTGACCCCGGTCAGATCATCGGTTTCGACCTGAATGGTTATCGCCTGCTCGCGGGCCTTTCGCGCTGTCGCGTCGCGCAAGGTCACGACGCGCCCAACAATCATGCCATCACGGGTAAGATCCCGGAACGATGCTTCCAGTGTGAGGGACGGTTGCAAAATCGGCGAAAACTCGATGGCCTTCTCCGTGCGCCGTTCATCGGTGGGGCGGCCAGACGCCACCAGCAGCTCTTCGCCTGTGCGAAGGGCGATTGCAGCGGCGGGATTGCCAAAAAGCTCCTCCGGCCCAAGCCCCAGATATTCGCGCACAGGACCGTCCGCCCATCGGCACACGCCATCATTGTCGAAGCTCAGGATGACGTCGGGTGAATGCGCCATGATGAGGCGCAGCGTCTCCTCGCGGGCGGCCAGATTGCCCAACGCTTCGGCGCGCGATGCAACGATCGCTGCGACAGGCAGTGTCGTCACCAATAGCGTCGCCAGATAGGCCTGAAAGAAGATGGCCTGAAAAGTAGCGCCCTCATTGATCAAGGCCATGGGGCCAAAATGCTGAAGGGCTGACACCGCGCCGATAATGGCAACGAGCATGACTCCAGCATAGGTGCCGAGCCGCCCGATGCGGAATGAGAGTAGAAGAAGCGAAGTGAAGGAAAGGAACAGTATCGGCAGGTGATTCTGCCCGAACACAAAAATTGTCACGGCGGCGTGGATCGCCATCAGGGCGAATGTTTCGCCTCTTTCCCACAGACTTTTGGCCGCAAAGCAACGACGGTAGCTTCCATCGAAAACGGCGTTCAGGAACGGCGTACAAACGAGCAATCCAAGCGAATTGCTGGCAAACCAGCGGATGAATGACGGGCCGATCGGCACATTTTAATTCACCGAAGCGACCAGAGATCCGACAGCGGCTCCCATCAAGGGGGCGAAAAGACCTGCCCAGATGACGAAGCGCCCGACCGCCCTTACATCGGAGAGCAGATTCCTGGTGTCGCCGGACCGTCTGAGCGACCATGCCGCCAGCAGCACCTGGCCCATGTTGATCGCACCATAGAGAATGATCCCGATGGTCCATTCACGGGTGAGCCCGTTGGCGGCAAGGTTGCCCAGCCACCCTGCCGTCAGAAGCAATGGCCAATGCCGTCTGCCCGAATTGAGGAGCAGCGCCAGGATGATGGCATCTGCGGGCCACACCGTTGCGTGATCACGGCCGTCGCTTGTCAGCGCGATAGTGCCACTGGCAAGCATCAGATACCCTAACGCCCCCACCAGCGCGAAGGCGATCGGCTTTCTCAGCAATATTCCGTTGAAAGGGCGGCGGCTGTGCATCACGCCCTGTCTTGCCCGCACGCTGGTTAAAAAGACGTCAACCTTCCTGGACTATGCGACGAATGACATTGAAAACTGATGCTTTTTCCTCCGTCGCCTCTTTTTGATGGGGCCACCCGATTTCGCGGCTTCAGGCAAATTGGGCGATCGAGGATGATCGACGATGGCCGTTGACACCCCGTCCCAAATGCAGCGCGGCCATTTGCCTGCCAGCCACAACTCCCGATCACACACGCCTGAACGGAAACGGCGCGCTTGTCCGTTCATAGCCATGCAAATCGAGCGCCCGTGTTACCGGGGGCAGCGCCCTGTCGGGGCAGGCGCGGCGTTCGCACAGGTGGCAGGTCGGGCCGACCTCGACCGCATCGTCCTTGTCCGCGTCGATCCCGTCGGCGTGGACGATCCGCGACGCATGTTTCGCCTCGCACCCCAGCGCGATGACCGCGCGGCCACGCGCGCCCGGCGGAAGGGGCAGCGCCATGGCGAGCGTGACGAAGCGGCGCTCGTCCAGCGTCTCGATCAGTTGCACGCTCACCTGATCGACTGCGCCAGCGCCATGCGCGTCCCAGCGGGGGCAAGTGCTGCCATAGCGGGCAAAGGGCCAGGCTTCGCCGTCGAAGCGCTTGGATATGATGCCCGCCCGGTCCATCCTGACCATGAAGAAGGGGATGCCGCGCGCGCCGGTGCGATTGAGGCTGGTCAGACGGTGGGCAAGCTGTTCGCTCGACACGCCGAACCTGTCGCGCAGCATGGGCAGGTCATGGCGGCATTGCTCCGCCGCCTGGCGGATGCGGTCATAGGGCATGATCAGCGCGGCCGCGGCATAGTTGGTGAGCGCGATGGTGGCGAGGCGGCGGCTATCCTCGTCCGGCGGGGCCGTGCGGGCGACCTGCGCGGCAATCGCGTCGGCCAGTTCCTGCGCGCACAGATGATAGGCGATGGCGAACAGCCGCCCGGACGCGGCCAGCCGCTCGCTCAGCATCAACCGCCGCCGGTGCATGTCATAATGGCGCAGCGTCCCCGCCAGCACATCGGCGCGCAGCACCTGGACGGCCATGCCGTGCCGGTCTTTCAGGCGCGCGCGCAACTCGGCCTGCAACAGCGCGGGGTCCTGGCTCAGCTGCGCGGCGATGGCTTCGGCGCCCGCATCGATCTCGGCAAAATGATTGCCCGCCCGCGCGATCGTCTCGCGCAGCCAGTCGATCGGCGCGACCAGTGGCGCGGGGCCGCGCTCCCCCGCCGCTGCTTCGCCCGGCAGGCGGCGCAGATCGCTTAGCGCACGATAGAATCGGGCGATGGCTTCGCTGACGCCGGGATAATTTTCCGACACTTCCAGCACTTCGTCGCGCGCAATGCCGATGTCGCGCACCAGCGCGTCGGACAATATCTCGCTCAGTTCGCCCGATCCGCCATCATTGGCGCGCGCGGTGAAATCGCGAATGTCGATGTCATAGACATTGGCCAGCCGCAGCAGCATCTGCGCGCTCAACGGTCGCTGGTTGCGCTCCAGATGGTTGAGATAGCTGGGAGAAACCCCCAGTTCCTCGGCCATCCGGGTCTGGTTGAGGCCCAGTTCGCGGCGCAGGACGCGCAGCTTGGGGCCGAGATAGAGTTTGCGGTCTGTCGCATCTGCCATAAAGTCATAATGTCATAGATTGACAGATTGACCAAATCCTATTGTGACACGCGGCCACTCATCGCCCTTCCGCTGCGCGTCAATATGTCTAACTCATTGTTCATCGCCGCAAGACGGCTCGCTGAGACAAGGACAGGATCATGACGACGGACACGATGACGCAAGATATGACGGACACCAGCGGCCACCCCCAGCCCGCCCGGTCGCGCGCGGTTTTCTCGCAGGAGGACTTCGGCCTGATCCGCACTGCCATCGTCCATTATCTGCGCGAGATTCAGGACCAGCCGGAATCGGTCAAATATGCCAATCTCTATCACCGGCTTGGCCGCGTCGCCTGATCGGCGTCCAGCCTGACTGAAGCAGCACGGCACCGGCCAGCCATGGCCGGTGCCGTATGGCTATCAAAAGAAGCGCGTGATCCAGTAGAAGCCCGCGCCGATCAGGGCGGCGGCGGGCAGGGTCACGACCCACGCGACGATGATGCGCGATGCGATGTTCCATCGTACCGCCGACAGCCGCCGCGATGCGCCGACACCCACGATCGCACCAGTGATGGTATGGGTCGTCGACACCGGAATGCCCAGATGCGTCGCCATGAACAGGGTGATCGCTCCGCCGGTTTCCGCACAGAAACCCTGCGCCGGGCTAAGCCGCGTGATCTTCGACCCCATGGTGTGGACGATCTTCCACCCACCAAACAGCGTGCCGAACCCCATCGCCGCCTGACAGCTGATCACGACCCAGAAGGGTACGTGGAATTCGCCCTGCAACATGCCCTGCGAATAGAGCAGCACGGCGATGATCCCCATCGTCTTTTGCGCGTCGTTGCCGCCATGCCCCAGCGAGTAGAGGGATGCGGAAACGAGTTGCAGCTTGCGGAACACGCCGTCTGCGCCATGGGGCGTGAAGCGGCGGAAGATCCAGCTGATGATCAGCACCAGCAGCAACGCCAGCAGCAGGCCAATCGCGGGCGACATGACGATCGCTGCGCTCGTCTTGAACACGCCCGACCATATCACCGCGCCCAGCCCGGCCTTGGCCGTCCCCGCGCCCAGCAACCCGCCGATCAGCGCATGGCTGGAGGAAGAGGGGATGCCCAGCGCCCAGGTGATGAGGTTCCACGAAATCGCCCCCATCAGCGCGCCGAAAATCACCTGCGGATCGATGATCGCGGCGTCGACGATCCCCTTGCCCACTGTGGTCGCGACATGCAGGCCAAAGAAGAGGAAGGCGATGAAGTTGAAGAAGGCTGCCCAAACGACCGCATATTGGGGCTTTAGCACGCGGGTCGACACGATGGTCGCGATCGAGTTGGCGGCGTCGTGCAGGCCGTTGAGAAAGTCAAAGGCAAGCGCGACGCCGATCAGCGCGATCAGCAGCGGGAGGGCAATGGGGTCCATGAAGCGTATCCGGCGGGATCGTCAGGCGTGGTCGATGACCAGGCCGGAAATCTGGTTGGCGACATCCTCGAACCGGTCGGTGACCTTTTCCAGGTGGGAATAGATTTCCCGCCCGACGACGAAATCCATGGGATTGCCCTCGCGCGCGGCGGCATAGAGAGTCTTGAGGCCCGCTTCATGCAATATGTCGGCATGGCCCTCCAGCTTGACCAGCCGTTCGGTCAGGTCGTGCAGGCGCGTGGCGTTGAGGTTGAGCGAACGCAGCAGCGGCATCGCTTCGGCCGCCAGTCGCGCGCATTCGACGATCAGCGCGCTCATATCCTGCATCTGGGACGGGAATGCCTTGACCTCGTAGAGGGCGATGGCCTTGGCGGTCTGGTTCATCTGGTCGATCGCGTCGTCCATCACGCCGATCAGGCCGGTGATGGCGCTGCGGTCGAACGGGGTTACGAAGATGCGCCGCACGTCCAGCAACACGTCGCGGATGATGTCGTCCGCTTCATGTTCGCGATCGGAAATCTCCTTGATATGGACGTCCATGTCCGGTCCGCCCTTGAGCAGCCGGGCCAGCGCGTCCGCGCCGGCGACCAGGGTTGCCGCATGATTTTCGAATTGCTCGAAAAAGCGGCCCTGCTTTGGCATCAACGCATGAAACCAGGCGAGCATTCCAGTCCTTTCGCTTTGCTTGTCCTTGAACCACAGCAGCATCCGCACGAACCGGCCCGGATCGCGGGGCGGCTTGCGAAAGGCGGCGATGATTGCCTGAAGATCGGGTTCGTCGACGGCGCAGGCGGCCTCCGCCACAGGGAACCAGCGCAGTTCGCGTTGCCCCTGTTCGGGCCATTGCGACAACTGGCCCGTCACGGCAAGCGGAAACACCTCGACGGTCGCTTCGCGCGCCGCGCCGCTGCGTTTGCGCTTGTCATAGCTGTAGCGGCCAAGCGAGGCGGGGCAGGCGATGCCGTGAATGCCCGCTTCCTCGAACGCTTCCAGTTCGGCGGCGCGATGGCCGGCCAGCCCCTTGATTCGGTTGCCTTTGGGAATGACCCACCGCCGCGTGTCGCGCGACGTGATCAGCAGGATCTGCATCGATCCGTCGGCATGGGTCGTATAGGGAAGGGCGGCGATCTGGCGCATGGAGTGCGCCTTGTAACGAAATTGTCACAATGCGCAATCGGACCTCATCATGCCGGGCTTTCCGCGCCGACGGCATCGGCCCTTAAAGAAACAGAAATTCCGCCAGCGCCTCGACCGCCGGTGTCTCAGCCGCGCGGGCTCCAAGCGCCTGTCGCACCTCGATCGCGGGCAATTGGCTGTCGAGCCGAAGCCGCTCGATCCCGTCCATCCGCCCCAGATCGCGCGCCAGCGCGCCGAAGGCGGCGAAAATGCCTTTGCCCGCGCGCAACGCCGTCATCACCGCGAACATATCATCGGATTCGAGCGCTGGTGCGCCAAGCTGCACCCGCCCGCGCGCCAGCGCATCCTCGATAATGTGGCGCATGGGGTTGCGCCGCTCCAGCGCCAGCATCGGCGTGACCGCCAGATCTTCGCGCGACACGCTGTCCGCCTGCGCCAGCGGATGGGCCGCGCCGGCATAGAGGCTGAGCGGTTCCGACCAGCCATAGCGGGACGCGAAACCGGCCGGTTCCTCCAGCGCATAGAAATAGGCGATGTCCGCGCGCCCCTCCCGCAACGCTGCCGCTGCGTCCGTCACCGACTGGACATGCAAGTCCAGCGTGATGGCAATATCCTCGTTCGCCGCCTCGAACGCCGATAGCGCGTCCTGAAAATGACCGAAGATCGGGGCAGGGGCCGCCAGCATGATCGTCTGGCACTGCGGCGGGGGCGGTTGGAGCGGCGGGGCCGGCGCTTCGGCGGGCGCAGCCGTATCGTCCCAATCCTCCGGCGCATCCTGCGACAATAATGTCATGGCCTGCGCCGTCTTGCGTCCGGCCGGCGTCAGGCGGCCGCTGCCGCTCATATCCTCGAACAGGCGATAGCCCAGCCGCATTTCCAGCGACGCGATGTCACGGGCGATTTCGTCGGCGGTGACGCCCAGCATATCGGCGCAGCGCGCGACGCTGCCCGCCGCGACCATCTGCGCGAAAATATCCAGCTGGCGCAGGGAAGGGCTTTGCATCCCCGTCTGATAGAGGAAATGCCGGGCCGGGTTAAGGGCGATCTTGGCGCAATCATACATTGCGATATTGACGAAGCCCCCAGGATGATGGCAGGGCGCTTCCCGGCCGGGCGGGTATAGCTCAATGGTAGAGCACTAGCCTTCCAAGCTTGTGATGCGGGTTCGATCCCCGCTACCCGCTCCAGCCCTTCCTCAGCAGATCAGCCCGGCCTTGGCCCGCAACTGCCCCGCTCCACCAGCGTGAACAGAAATTCCGGTTCGTCGAGCGGCCCGTTGGCGAGCGCGTCGATGACCGATCGGCCCATTTCCTCCAGCGGCTGACGCACCGTGGTCAGCGGCGGCCAGCTTGTGAGACTCGCGGGGGTATCGTCGAAACCGACCACCGACAGATCGTCCGCCACGTTCAGGCCCATGCGGTGGGCCAGGGTCAGTACGCCCAGCGCCATGTCGTCATTGGTCGCAAAGATTGCCGTGGGCGGCTGCGGCAGGGCCAGCAGCGCTTCGCCTGCCGCTATGCCCGACGTGAAATCGAAACCGCCCTGCACGAACAGCGCGTCGTCGACAGGCAGGCTCGCCGCGCTCAACCCGTCGCGAAACCCCTCGACCCGGCGCAGCGCCGCGCGGTGCGAGGGCGGGGGGTGATGATGCCGATTCGCCGGTGCCCATGCCCGATCAGATGGTCGGCGACCATCCGCCCGGCGGCACGTTCGGGCGTGTGGATGTTGAAGCTGGCCGCGACAACCGATCCCGCGATCCGCGCGCAGGGCAGGCGCAATTCCGCCAGGCGCGCGAGCAGCGCTTCATTGTCTGACAAGGGCGGCACCAGCAGCACGCCGTCGGGCCGCAACGCCGCGACCAGCCGGTCCAGCACGTCGAACCATTCCTCGCCCGCTGCCGAAATCGGCTCCACCACCAGATGATAGCCCAGTTCGCGGCAGCGCGCCGCCGCGCCGGACTGGATGCCGCTGATATAACCGGGGGCGGGGTTGCTGTAGAGATAGGCGATCATGAAGGAGCGCCCGCCCGCGAGCCGCCGCGCCGACTGGTTGGGGCGATAGCCGAGCTGATCGATGGCCGCCTGCACCCGCCTGCGCAGGTCCGGGCTGACATTGGGGGCGTTGTTCACGACACGCGACACAGTCTTGATGGATGCCTTGGCCAAAGCGGCGACGTCGTGGATGCTGGTCATAAGCCTGTCATGGAAGGGAGACGCCACGCTTGGCAAGTCATGATCGCGACTCCTATGATAGATGCTGAACGAGCCGCACATGAAGGGTCATCGGCACATGAGCAATGTCGTCAATCTGCGTCAGGCGCGCAAGGTGAAGGCGCGGGCCGACAAGGCGCGCGTGGCAGACAGCAATCGCGCCAAATTCGGCCGGACGAAGGCGGAGCGGATCGCGCAGGGCAGGGATCAGGCGCGGCAGGACGCTTTGCTGGATGGCGCATATAGGGAAAGTCGCCGTTCAGACGAAACATAGTATAGTTCTGTAAATCTGCGGTTCATTTGAAGATGAACCATTGTTCATCTCAATCAATCTGCCGCTTATCCGCCTCCTTCCGTCCCGGAATCGAGAGTCACCTTGCAGTCGATTGAAGATGTCGCGGGTTCTTCTCTCGCTATGACTGAACACACAAGCCCCATTCGCCCCGCCAGGGCCGCGATCGCCGCTGTTTTGGCTCTCAGTGCAACCCCTTTGCTGGCGCAGGAAATCGCCCCGCCGCCGGTTGCTCCCACCGTGACGGTTCCCGCCACGCCTTCGGCACCTGCGGTCGCGCCCGTTGCCGCTGCGCCAGCCACGCCGACATTCGCGCCGAGCGCGCCGGTCGTGCAGGCAACCCCGTCGGTCGAGGAGCGTCGCGCCGCAGCCATTGCCGCTGCTGAAGCGGAAGCCGCCGCCACGCCTGCCCCGCGCCGCGCCGCGCCGCGCAGTGTGGAACGGGCCGCTGCGCCGGTAGCACCTGCCGCCATGGCCCAATCTGCTGCCCAGTCGACCCCGGCTGTTGCGTCGCCGACCGTGACGCCAGCCCCCGCTGCACCAATCGTTGCGCCTGAGCCGATGGCTCAGGCTCCCGCCGAGCCCGTCGTGGCCGAGCAGCCAGCCCGGACCGATAATGCGCTTCTGTTCGCCATGGGCGGCGTCGCCCTGCTGCTTGCCGGACTGGGTGGCGCTGCATTGATGCGCCGTCGTCGTCCCGCTGACGCGGTTGTGGACGATCAGGCGGTGGCGCCTGCGCCGATGGCCCAGCCGATGCCGGTTGCCGCGACGATGCCGGTTGAGGCCGCGCCGGAACCCGTCAGGCCAGCGCCTGTCGCGCCGCGTACGGCTTACACGCCCGCTGCCTCGGCAACGGACGAGGAGCGCACGATCGCGGCGATGGTGGCCGCGCCGCCCAGCGCGGAAAACCCCTTCCTCACCCATGCCAAGCGGCTGCGTCGGGCAAGGTTCCTGCTGGCCGAGCGCCAGGCGATCGAAACCCCGCCAGCGCCCCGCGCGGCTGACCCGGTTGCAGCCCCTGCTCCGGCGGTCGATCGCAGCCAGACCGTCTATCGCTTCGGCAATGATGGTGTGCGTACGGGCCTTCTGAAGCCGCGCACGTCCTGATTGGACTGAAGACAGAGTGAAAGGGACCGAAGGCGCTACGCTTTCGGTCCCTTTTTGCCTGTCCGGTTGCACTTTTGCACACTGGCTGATACGCGCCGCGCGCATCATCCGCGCCACCCTTGCACAGAAGAGTCGCTAGCCATGTCAGACAAGATCAACCGCATCGTCCTTGCCTTTTCCGGTGGCCTCGACACCAGCGTGATCCTGAAATGGCTACAACAGACCTACCAGTGCGAGGTGGTGACCTTTACCGCCGATCTGGGGCAGGGCGAGGAACTGGAGCCCGCGCGCGCCAAGGCCCGGCTGATGGGCGTCAAGGAAGAGCATATCTTCATCGACGATCTGCGCGAAGAATTTGTGCGCGACTATGTGTTCCCGATGATGCGCAGCAATGCGCTTTATGAAGGTCTCTATCTGCTCGGCACCTCGATCGCCCGGCCGCTGATCGCCAAGCGCCAGATCGAAATCGCCAAGATGGTGGGCGCGGACGCCGTGTCGCATGGCGCGACGGGCAAGGGCAATGACCAGGTCCGTTTCGAACTGGGCTATTATGCCCTGTCGCCGGACATCAAGGTGATCGCGCCGTGGCGCGAATGGGATCTGACCAGCCGCACCCGCCTGATCGAATTTGCCGAAAAGAACCAGATTCCAATCGCCAAGGACAAGCGCGGCGAAAGCCCCTTTTCGACCGACGCAAACATGTTGCATACCTCGTCCGAGGGCAAGGTGCTGGAAGATCCGTGGGATGAAGTCCCCGACTATGTCTATTCACGGACGGTCAACCCGGAGGACGCGCCCGACGCGCCCGAATATATCACCATCGATTTTGAGCGCGGCGATGGCGTGGCCATCAACGGCGTCGCCATGTCCCCGGCAACGCTGCTGGAAACGCTCAACGATTATGGCCGCAAACATGGCATTGGCCGTCTCGACCTGGTCGAAAACCGCTTCGTGGGCATGAAGTCGCGCGGCATGTATGAAACGCCGGGCGGCACCATCTATCACCTCGCCCATCGCGGTATCGAGCAGGTGACGCTGGATCGCGGCGCGGCGCATCTGAAGGACGAACTGGCCCCGCGCTACGCCGAACTCATCTATAACGGCTTCTGGTTCAGCCCGGAGCGTGAGATGTTGCAGGCAGCGATCGACCATAGCCAGGAAAAGGTCACCGGCACGGTGCGGCTCAAGCTGTACAAGGGCGGCGTCTATGTCGTTGGCCGCAAGTCGCCTAATTCGCTCTACAGCGAAAAGGTCGTGACGTTTGAGGATGATGCGGGCGCCTACGACCAGCGCGACGCGGCGGGCTTCATCAAGCTGAACGCGCTGCGGCTGCGCTTGCTGGGTCGGCGGGACCGCTGACAGCTATCACGCGCGGCCTGCCGCATGGTTAGGCAAGCGTTAACCGATTGTGGCCCATGCCTCCATTTCGGAGGCATGGGCATGTACGGTATAGAGTTGGAGACATCGTCAATCTGTCGGGCAATCGAACGCTCGACGGCGATCGTCAGCTTCGACATGCATTGTCGCGTCATTGGCGCCAACGACAATTTCCTGACCCTGTTCGGCTATGCTTTCGCGGACATAGAATTGCGCCCGCACAGCCTGTTCTGCGAACCGGGCTTTGCCGATACGCCCGGTTATGCGGCGTTCTGGGACAGGTTGCGCGCGGGACAGTTCGACACTGGCGTCTATCGGCGGCAGGATCGGCACGGTCGGCTGATCTGGATCAGGGGCAGCTATAACCCGATCTTCGACGATCAGGGCGTGCAGATCGGCATCATCAAATTCGCTACCGACATCAGCGCCGAACAGGAAGCGATCGCCGCGCGCGAGGACGCCGAGAGGCGCCTCAATCGCCAGGAACGCGACCGCCGCGCCAGCATAGAGCAGGTGCTCTGCGAAGTCGGCGGCATTGTCGATACGATTGACGGCATTGCCCGCCAGACCAATTTGCTGGCGCTCAACGCATCGATCGAAGCGGCGCGCGCGGGGGAGGCGGGGCGCGGCTTTTCCGTCGTCGCGGCGGAGGTTAAGAAGCTAGCGCTCGATACGCAGGCCGCCACGCGCGACGCCCGCGCCTTCATTTCCGGCTGATTTTCGGCGCGGCCACGCAAATACGCGGTTACAAATTGCGACAGTTTGCCGGTTGCACTGACATAGTTGCGGGACAAATCCTGCCCATAACGGATTTCAAGGACGGCGACTTGTCGTTCATGACAATCATTGGGAAGGTAACAGGATATGATCCGCAAATTTTTTGGCACCGTCGCGCTGGGTTCGCTCTTCGTCGGCGGTCTCGCCGCCTCGCATCTCGCTTTTGCCCAGCCGGGCGCTGATGGCCCCGGCCATCGGGGCGGTCGCGGCGGCATGATGGCAATGGCCGACACCAACAAGGATGGCGCGATCAGCAAGGCGGAAATGACCGCCGCGCTCGAAGGACGCTTTGTGAAGATGGACGTCGACAAGGACGGCAAGCTGACCCAGGCCGATCGCGACGCCATGCGCGCCCAGCGACTCGACAAGCGCTTTGCCATGCTGGACGCCGACAAGAACGGCCAGGTCAGCAAGGCGGAATTTGCCGCCGCCCACGAAGCCCGCGCCGACAAGCGCGCCGAGCGTGGCGAAGGCCGCAAATGGCAGGGTCGCGGCCATCATCGCGGTCACGGCATGATGGGCATGCGCGCCGACGCGAACAAGGACGGCACAATCACCAAGGCGGAATTCATGGCCGCGCCGACCGCGATGTTCGACAAGGCGGACGCCAACAAGGATGGCAAGGTGACCGCCGATGAAATGAAGGCAGCCCGTCAGGCGATGCGTGGCGCGTGGAAGGACCGCAAGGCTCCGCCGCCACCCGCAGGCTGACCTCTCCCCATTCGCGTCCGGCCCGGCATTTCCCCTGATGTCCCTGAACCCGGTCGCGACACCTGGAAGGGCGAAGGCGTCCCCCCTTGCGCCTTCGCCCTTCCAACCTTTGTTCAGCCGTGACAGACAGGCAGCATGAGCGAAAAACCCCATCTCCTCCTCGTCGATGACGAGCGTTCGATCCGCGAACCGCTGGCGCAATATCTCTCGCGCAACGGCTTCCGCGTCACCGCCGTCGACAGCGCGGCCGAAGCGCGCATCCGGCTGAATGCGAACGCGATCGACCTGGTGATCCTCGACATCATGATGCCAGGCGAGGATGGCCTGTCGCTGTGCCGCCATATCCGCGAAACCAGCGAGATCCCGGTGATCCTGCTGACCGCCCGCGCAGAGGAGACCGACCGCATCGTCGGGCTGGAAATGGGCGCGGACGATTATGTGCTCAAACCCTTTTCGCCGCGTGAACTGGTCGCGCGGATCAAGGTGATCTTTCGCCGCGTCGCCACCGGCGGCCAGCGCGTCACCGCGCCCGATGGCGCCAATTACAGTTTCGCCGGATGGCTGCTCAAGACGCAGGAACGCACGCTGGTGGATAGCGAGGGCGTGTCGCTGCCGCTTTCGACCGCCGAATATAATCTGATGCTGGCCTTTGCCACGCGCCCCAACAGCGTGCTCAGCCGCGACCAGTTGCTCGACATCACCCAGGGGCGTGAGGCCAATGCCTTCGACCGGGCGATCGACAATCAGATCAGCCGCCTGCGCAAGAAGATCGAGCCGGACCCCAAAAACCCCACGCTGATCAAGACCGTGTGGGGCGGCGGCTACACCCTGTCGGCGGAAGTCCGCAAATTGTGATGGCGCAGGGGTGGCGGCGGCTGCGCCTATGGTCGCAAAGTCTGGTGGGCCAGATCATCCTGATCGTCGCGCTGGCGCTGTTTGTCGCGCAGGCGATCAATTTCACGCTGCTGTTTCGTGAACGGACCCGGCTGGAACTGACCGGCCAGACGGCCCCTGCCGTCTATCGCGTCGTCGATGCGCTCGACAACCGGCCCGACCGTCCCGCCCCGCCGCGCATGCGCGCGCGCTTCGTCCAAGGCACGCCGACACTCGAAGGACAGCCGCGCCCGGACATCGAACGGCGCGCAATGGCGATGTTCGATGATATTGGCCTCAATATCCTGAATGTTCGCGTGGTGCAGGATGACGCCATCATGCCCCTGCGCCGCTGGGAACGCATCCGCATTCGCGCCAATGGCGATCGTCCGCACGACCATCGCGTCGCGCGGCTGACGCTGGCGGCGGAATATGAAGCGGGCAAATGGGTGGTGACGCAGGCGCGCACCGGTGACCGGCCGCAACGCTTTGGCGGCTGGCTGGTCGGTCAGACGCTCATCCTCTACGTCATCGTCCTGCTGCCCCTGCTGTGGGTTGGCAGCCGGCTGGCGCGTCCGTTGAAGCAACTTACCGGCTCCGCCCTGCAATTTGCCCGCACCGGCGCGGCCGATCCGGTCGATGAACGCGGCCCCGGTGACGTGCGCGACCTCACCATGGCGTTCAACGCCATGCGATCGCGCATCATCGCCATGCTGGACGAAAAGGACCGGATGCTGGGCGCGATCGGCCATGACCTGCGCACGCCGCTCGCTTCGCTGCGGGTCCGCGCCGAATCGGTCGAGGATGATGGCGAACGGGCGCGCATGTCCGAAACCATCGAGGAAATGAACCGGATGCTGGAGGACATCCTCTCGCTCGCCCGCGCCGGGCGCAGTACCGAAGCCGCGCAGAAGGTCGATCTCGCCAGCCTCGCCGACGCGGTGGTGGAGGATTTCATCGAACTGGGGTCGCCGGTCGCCATGACCGACAGCGATCGCGCCGTCGCCTTCGTCCGCCCGCAGCAGATTCGCCGCGCGCTCCGCAACCTCATCGAAAACGCCATCGTCTATGGCGATCGCGCGCATGTGTCGGTCAGCCGCGAAGGGGCGATGATCCGCATCGCCGTGGCCGACGAAGGGCCGGGCATTGCCGCGGACCGCATGGACGAAATGCTCGAACCCTTCACCCGGCTGGAAGGGTCACGCAACCGGGAAACCGGCGGGGCCGGGCTGGGGCTGGCGCTGGTGCGCGCGATCATGGCGGAGCATCAGGGCCAATTGCGGCTGGCGAACCGACCGGGCGGCGGACTGGAAGCCAGTCTCCTATTGCCGGGTTGAGGCTCGATAGGGCGGGCTGTCCATCAAACCGCCAGCCTGTCCTTCACCTGCCTGGCCCGCACCTCTTCTAGTCTTTTGGATCGTTCCTCCAGATAGACCTTGATCATCGCCACGATCGGATCGGCCAGAAACAGCCCCATGATCCCGAACAGCGCGCCAAACAAAATCTGCGCCGCCAGCACCAGCGCCGGGGCCAGATCGGTGGCCTTCTTCGCCACCATCGGCACGATCAGATAGCCATCGACCAGTTGCACCGCCAGATAGACGCCAAAGGCATAAAGGCCCGTATTGGTCCCGCCCGAAAAGCCGACCAGGATGATCAGCACGCCGGATATGATCGATCCGATATTGGGCAAAAAGGCGAAGAGGCCGGTCAATATGCCCAGCAGCCCCGCCATCGGCACGCCGCCTGCCCATAGCAGCAACCAGGTGCCGACCCCTTCCACCGTCATGCCGATCAGCCGCCCGGCCATCAGCCGTCGCAACGTCCAGCCCATCTTGTCGGCGATGGCGTAGAAATGGCTGCGCTTGTCCATCGGCAGCATCCAGGCGACCCCGCGTTCGTACAGTTTGGGATCGACCGCGATGAAAATCGCCAGCACCAGCATCATCACCCCGCTGGTGATCGCGCCGACCGCGGTGCCGACCGCTGCCGTCACCCGGCCCATGGAACTCATCGCCTGGCTGGCCAGGCTCTTCAGATCCTCCGGCGTCGTCGACACGCCCATCTGCTGCATCCAGCCGCCCACGCGCGCGACCTGCGCTTCGACAATGGTCCGCATCGCCTGCGCCTGATTCATCAGGCTCGATCCGGTAAGGTAGAAGGTCCAGACCATGAAGGCGACGGCACCCAGCAGCACGATCGTCAAGCGCCAGCCGCGCGCGATCGGCAATATGCGGTTCAACAGCCGCGCCCCGCCATCCATCATCGTCGCCAGCACCAGCGCGCCCAGCACCAGCAGGATCGGCTGGGCCAGCAGGGCGATCAGCCCTATGACGATGGCGAAGGCAAACCATACGCCCGCACGCTGCAATTCATGCGCGACCAGCGGGCTACGCACTTCGCTGGGACCGGGCGCCTCGACATGATGTTGCGTGTCGCTCAAACCCGATACCCCTTTGGTCTTTGACTATTTCGGGTCGGTAACGCTCACTGGTCGCAGGCTGTTCCCGGCCCGGCCGCTACGCAGTGACCGGACCCAGCTCAGCGGGTTCCATGTCGTGTCGCCGTCCAGGCTGAAGGTGATGAATTCCGCCCGCCCGCCAATCGCTTCCCATGGCACAGGTCCACCCAACCCATTTTCTTCCAGCGGCGCGCGGCTGTCGGCGCTATTGTCGCGATTGTCGCCCATCAGGAACACATGGTTGGCGGGCACCCTGACCGGCCCATACCAGTCGAGCGCGCTCGGCCCCATGTCGATGGTGAGGTAGGTCTTGCCATTGGGCAGGATTTCCTGCCGTACCGGCAATTCGCAATAGTCCTTGCCGTCCGCGCCGCTGACCCGCGCGCCGGGGAATTGCATCGGCGAACAGGGCGCGTTGGCATCGACGGGCAGGCGCAGCGTTTTCAGCGCCTTCTGCTTCACCGGCACGCCGTTCAGCACCACCTGTCCGCCGCGCACCTCGACAATGTCGCCGGGCAGGCCGATCACCCGCTTGATATAATCTTCCCGCCGGTTCTGCGGCGACACGATGACGATGTCGCCGCGTTGGGGCATGCGCCCGAACAAACGCCCTTTCAGAAAGGGGAGGGGGTGGAAGCTGGGCGAGACATAGGACCAGCCATAGGGGAATTTGCTCACCACCAGCCGGTCGCCGGTCAGCAGCACCGGCATCATCGATTCGGACGGGATATAGAATGGCTTGGCGACGAAGCTGTGAAAGGCCAGCACCGCCAGAATCAGCAGCGACAGGCTTTTGACCTCCTGCCACCAATTGACCCAGGGCGCGGGCGCTTTTGCTTCCGGTGCAGGCATGTCGTCGTGCAGGTCGGTTGCCGTCATGGGGGTCTGCTCGCTGGGATCGGGGGGCAGGGCGCTCACAGCGGCACCGCCTCTATGATGACGAAGGCCTGTGCCCATGGATGATCGTCGGTTAGCGTCAGATGAATGACCGGCTTGTGACCTGCTGGCACCATGCTCTCCAGCCGCGCCAGCGCCCCGCCGGTCAGCGCCAGCGTCGGCGCGCCCGATGGCGCGTTGACGACGCCGATGTCCTTCATGAACACGCCGCGTTTGAACCCGGTCCCGACCGCCTTGGAAAAGGCTTCCTTGGCGGCGAACCGCTTGGCCAGCGTCCCTGCCTTGGTGAAGGGGCGGCGATTGGCCTTGGCCTGCTCGACATCTGTAAATACGCGCTGTTCGAATCGCACCCCGAAGCGGTCGAGAGAATTCTGGATACGCTCGATGTTACAGAGGTCAGAGCCGAGGCCGATGATCACCGCGCCAGATCCATCTGCCGCCGCATCTCTCTGATACTGCCTTCCAGCCCGCCAAAGATCGCCTCGCCGATCAGGAAATGGCCGATATTGAGTTCGGCGACCTGCGGGATGGCGGCGATGGGGGCGACATTGTCGAAGGTCAGGCCATGCCCGGCATGGGGCTCTATCCCGTTCCTGGCCGCCAGCGCAGCCGCATCGGCAATCTTGCGCAATTCCGCCGCCCGCGCCTCGCCGCCCAGATGGGCATAGGCGCCGGTATGAAATTCCACCACCGGCGCGCCCAGCCGGATCGCCGCGTCAATCTGGGCCGTGTCCGCCTCGATGAACAGGCTCACCCGGATACCTGCGTTCCCCAGCGCCTCCACGATCGGCTTGAGAGCCTCGAACTGGCCCGCCGCGTCCAGCCCGCCCTCGGTCGTGCGCTCCTCGCGCTTCTCCGGCACGATGCAGGCGGCGTGGGGCTTGTAGCGCAGCGCGATGTCCAGCATCTCCGCCGTCGCCGCCATCTCCAGGTTGAGCGGCACGCTGAGCGCAGCCATCAGCGTCGCGACATCTTCGTCGCGAATATGCCGCCGGTCCTCGCGCAGATGCGCGGTGATGCCGTCCGCCCCCGCCTTCACCGCCAGCAAAGCCGCCTTGACCGGATCGGGATGATCCCCGCCGCGCGCGTTGCGGATGGTGGCGACATGGTCGATATTGACGCCCAGTCGCAGTGGGGCGGGGGAGTGCGGCATATCCTATATCTTCCGGCTGCCGGGCTTGATCGCCGGGATCGCCGCCAGTTCGGGCGGCACTGCATCGGCTTCATAGACCGGGAAATTGATCGACACGAGCGGATAGAAGGGGACGCCCAGTTCCACCTCGCCCGCCGACCGGTCGACCAGCGCGGCTTCGGCGATGACCACGCCGCCTTCCTTTTCGACCGCCTCGATCGCCTGGCGCGACGACAGGCCGGTGGTCACGACATCCTCGACCATCAGCACTTTCTGGCCCGGCGCTATGGCAAAGCCGCGGCGCAGTTCGAATGTCCCTTCGGGCCGTTCCAGAAAGACCGCATCCTTGCCCAGCGCACGGCCGACTTCATGGCCCACGATCAGCCCGCCCATGGCTGGCGAAACCACCAGGTCGATTTCCTGCCGCAATTCGCGCGGCAGCTTCTGCACCATGGCGCGGGCCAGCTTGCCGGCGCGCTCTGCATTCATCAGCACGCGGGCGCATTGCAGATAATTGGCGCTGCGGCGGCCCGACGACAAAATGAAATGTCCTTCCAGCAATGCCCCTGCTGCCCGGAATTCCGCCAATACCTCTTCGTCGTTCATGCCGTTCATCAATCCTGTCGCGGGCCATCCGGGCGCTCTGACCCCCATCAAATCCCTGTCAACATGACGCACAAGACGCGCCATGATCGCGCCCCTGTGCGCGCTGCTGCGAAATAGGCGGCCAAAGGGGGCGTTGCAACAGCGAAGAAAATCTGGTCATGGAAGCTTGAGGCATGAAAAAACCATGCCTATAAGCCGCGGCAGAACCGACCGGGCGGGGGCGATGCGCAGACGCGCGTCTTCGTTGCAGCGGCGCCAAGGGGTTACGGGGTAAGAACACGCTATGAACAAGGTGAAATCGCTCGTTCTCGCCGGATTGCTGGCCTTCGCGCCATCAATCGCGATGAACGGTCAGGCGCTGGCGCAGGACAATGTCGCCGCCGCTGCTGCGCCGGCTGCCGACAATGCAGCCGCTCCGGCTGATTCGGCTGCCAACGCCACCGAGGCTGCGCCTGTGGCCAAGGTCGCCGCGCCGCCGCGCATGAAGCCGACCGAAGGCATTGGCATGCCCAAGCCTGGCGAAGTCACGTTGCAGGAACAGTTCACCTCGACGGGGCACACCGCGCGCTGGCTGCATGACAAGATGCTGCTGCCGCTGATCTTCGCGATCTCCATCCTCGTCCTTGCCCTGATGCTCTACGCCATGTGGAAGTTCCGGGCGAGCGCAAACCCGATCCCGTCCAAGACGTCGCACAACACGCTGATCGAAGTCGTGTGGACGGTGCTACCGGTGCTGATCCTGCTGGTCGTCGCCGTGCCCTCCATCGGCCTGCTGGCCGACCAGTACAAGCCCGCGCCCAAGGATGCGCTGACCGTCAAGGTCACCGGCTATCAATGGTATTGGGGCTATGAATATCCCGATGCGGGCATCCCCGAATTCGTGTCGAACATGCTGACCGAAGAACAGGCCAAGGCCAGCGGCGAACCGCATCAGCTGGCCGCCGACAACCGGCTGGTCCTGCCCGTGGGCCGCCCGATCAAGCTGATCATCACCGGCGCGGACGTGATTCACAGCTTTGCCGTGCCGTCGCTCTGGGTGAAGATGGATGCCGTTCCCGGCCGCCTGAACGAAAAGAGCTTCACCATCGAAAAGCCGGGCGTCTATTACGGCCAGTGTTCGGAACTGTGCGGCGCGCGCCACGGCTTCATGCCGATCGCGATCGAAGCGCTGCCGCCTGCGCAATTCGACCAGTGGGTGCTTTCGCAGGGTGGCAAGCTGCCCGGTGCAGCGCCAGCCGCCGCCGAAACGGCCCAGGCCGCTGCGCCTGCCGCCGCGCCCGTCGCTGACGCCAAGCTTTGATGTAAGGGCAGAACCGCCATGACCACCATTACCGCCGATCATCATAGCGATCATACGCATGATCATCATGACGCCGATCACAAGCCAGCCTTCTTCCAGCGCTGGTTCATGTCCACCAACCATAAGGACATCGGCACCCTCTACCTCATCTTCGCGATTTTCGCGGGCGTCGTAGGCGGGGCGATTTCCGGCCTGATGCGTGCTGAACTGGCGCAGCCGGGCATCCAGTATCTTCAGGGCTGGGCCAATATCCAGCATGCGATGCTGGGCGCTGAACCGGCCTCGCTGGATCAGGCCTATCATCTGTGGAATGCGCTGATCACCGCGCACGGCCTGATCATGGTGTTCTTCATGGTCATGCCCGCCATCATCGGCGGCTTTGGCAACTGGTTCGTGCCGATCATGATCGGCGCGCCGGACATGGCCTTTCCGCGCATGAACAATATCAGCTTCTGGCTGCTCATCCCCGCCTTCGCGCTGCTGCTCGGCTCGGCCTTCGTTCCCGGCGGCACCGGCTATGGTGCAGGCACCGGCTGGACGGTCTATGCCCCGCTGTCGACCAGCGGCTCGGCTGGCCCGGCGGTCGACATGGCGATCCTGTCGCTGCACATTGCCGGCGCAGGCTCGATTCTGGGCGCGGTCAACTTCATCACCACCATCCTCAACATGCGTGCGCCGGGCATGACCCTGCACAAAATGCCGCTGTTCGTCTGGTCGGTGCTGGTCACTGCCTTCCTGCTGCTGCTGGCCCTCCCGGTCCTGGCCGCTGCCATCACCATGCTGCTGACCGACCGCAATTTCGGCACCACCTTCTATGACGCATCGGGTGGCGGCGATCCTGAACTGTACCAGCACCTTTTCTGGTTCTTCGGTCACCCCGAAGTGTACATCATGATCCTGCCCGGCTTCGGCATCGTCAGCCAGATCATCTCGACCTTCTCGAAAAAGCCCGTGTTCGGCTATCTCGGCATGGCCTATGCCATGGTCGCGATCGGCGTCGTCGGCTTCGTCGTGTGGGCGCACCACATGTTCACCACCGGCATGTCGGTGAATGTGAAGATGTATTTCACTGCCGCCACCATGGTCATCGCGGTGCCGACCGGCATCAAGATCTTCTCGTGGATCGCGACCATCTGGGGTGGCTCGATCAGCTACAAGACGCCGATGGTCTGGGCGCTGGGCTTCATCTTCCTGTTCACCGTGGGTGGCGTCACCGGCGTCGTGCTGGCCAATGGCGGCGTCGACGATGTGCTGCACGACACCTACTATGTCGTCGCGCACTTCCACTATGTGCTCTCGCTGGGCGCGGTGTTCTCGCTGTTCGCGGGCTTCTATTACTGGTTCCCGAAAATGTCGGGGCGCATGTATAATGAATTCCTCGGCCAGCTGCACTTCTGGGTGTTCTTCGTCGGCGTGAACATGCTGTTCTTCCCGATGCACTTCCTGGGCCTGTCGGGCATGCCGCGTCGTTACCCCGACTATCCTGCCGCCTTTGAAAAGTGGAACTCGGTCGCGACCCATGGTTATGAAATCATGGCCGTCGGCATGGTGATCTTCTTCATCAACGTGTTCTGGTCGCTGGCTGCTGGCAAGAAGGCGGTCGGCAATCCCTGGGGCGAAGGCGCCACCACGCTGGAATGGACCCTGTCCAGCCCGCCGCCCTTCCACCAGTTCGAAACCCTGCCTGTGATCGACGATGCCGCGCATCATTGATCGCCAGACACAGTGACATGATCGAGGGGGCGGGTGATAAAGCCCGCCCCCTTATGCTATATGCCTCGACCTGACGGGGCTGGAACCGATATGACGACCGCTATGCTGACCACCGCACCGATCACGGCCGACTGGCGCGACTTTCTGGCGCTGACCAAGCCGCGCGTCATGACGCTGGTGGTGTTCACCGGCCTTTGCGGCCTGCTTGCGGCACCCGGCCATATCCATCCCGTCCTCGCTTTCACCGCCATCCTCTGCATTGCGCTGGGCGCAGGCGCAGCCGCCACGCTCAACCAATGGTATGAGGTGGACGTCGATGCGAAGATGAAGCGCACCGCGAACCGCCCCTTGCCCGCCGGGCGGATGGACCGCGAAGCGGCGCTGCATTTCGGTGTCGGCCTGTCCTTCTTCTCGGTCATTCTGATGGGCATGGCGACCAACTGGCTGGCGGCGGCCGTGCTGGCGGTCTCCATCCTCTTCTACGTGTTCGTCTATACCATCTGGCTCAAGCCCCGGACGGCGCAGAATATCGTTATCGGCGGTGCGGCGGGGGCCTTCCCTCCGGTCATCGGCTGGGCGGCGGTGACAGGCGATGTCACGGCATTGCCGATCGCGCTGTTCATGCTGATCTTCTTCTGGACGCCGCCCCATTTCTGGGCGCTCGCCCTGTTCGTCAAAACCGATTACGCCGCTGCTGGCATCCCGATGCTGCCGGTCGTGTCGGGCGAGGTCGCAACCCGTCGCCAGATCTGGTTCTACACCGCGATCATGGCGGTCGCGGCGATGGCCCCGGTGCTGCTGCACCTTACCGGCCTGCTCTACGGTACCGTCGCGCTGCTTGGCACATTGCTGTTCGCCGTCTTCGCCTTCCAGGTCTATCGCCGCCGCGAAAATGATCCGTCGAAGATGGGCCCGGAGCGGCGCCTGTTCAAATATTCGATCCTCTATCTTTTCCTTCTCTTTGGAGCAGTGGTCGTCGACCGCTGGTTGCTTGCATGACCCCGGATGAAGAAAAGCTGATCCGCGCCCGGCAAAAGTCGCGCGCTCTTGTCACCGGCCTGATCCTCGCGGCGCTGGTGATCCTGTTCTACGCCATCACCATGGCCAAGATCGGCGCGAGCAGCGCGATTTGATGGCGACGCTCCCGCCTTCTCCGTTCGACCGCGACCGGCGCAACCGCCGGACGATGATGGCCATGGCGGGCGTGGGCCTGTCGATGCTGGCGCTCGGCTTCGCATCGGTGCCGCTCTACCGCATCTTTTGCGAACAGACCGGCTTTGGCGGCACGACGAAGCGCGCATCGGCCGATGTCCAGGTGCGCGAAGCGGTGGGCCACACCATGTCGATCCGCTTCGATTCCAACGTCCAGCCGGGCATGCCCTGGCAATTCTACCCCGAACATCGCACCGACACGGTGACTGTGGGGCGCAAGGACATGGCGATCTTCATCGCAAAGAACATGTCGGACAGGCCGGTCACCGGCACGGCCAGTTTCAATGTCACCCCCAGCCAGGCGGGTGCCTATTTCACCAAGATCCAATGTTTCTGCTTCACGCAGCAGACCTTGCAACCGGGGCAGGAGGTGCGGATGCCCGTCCTCTATTTCGTCGATCCCAAGATCCTCGATGACCCGGATAACAAGGATACGCAGCAAATTACCCTCAGCTACACCTTCTACCCTGTTGAGCAGGAAACGAAGCCAAGCTAAGGCACGAGTTGAAAACACGGACAAGCGAACAGGGAAGAGCAGTCATGGCAGGCGCCAAGAATCACGATTATCATATTCTCCCGCCCAGCATCTGGCCCTTGTTTGGCGCCATGTCGGCGCTGGTCATGGCCTTTGGCGGGGTCATGTGGATGCATCCCGATGCGCTGCCGGCCGGCGGCGGCTGGGTGTTCCTGCTCGGTCTGGGCGGCGTGCTGTTCACCTTCTACAGCTGGTGGGCCAATGTCATCGCGGAAGCCCATGCGGGCGATCATACCCCGGTGGTTCAGCTGCACCTGCGCTACGGCATGATCCTGTTCATCGCGTCGGAAGTGATGTTCTTCGTCGGCTGGTTCTGGGCCTTTTTCGACTTCTCGCTGTTCCCCAGCGCGCTGCCGCCGATCGACGGCCTGTTCCCGTCCAAGGGCGTGGAAGTCATGAACGCCTTTGAGCTGCCCCTGCTCAACACGCTGATCCTGCTCTGCTCCGGCACCACCGTGACCTGGGCGCATCATGCCCTGATCCATGGCGACCGCGACGGCCTGATCAAGGGTCTGTGGTGCACCATCATCCTGGGCGCGATCTTCTCCTGCGTGCAGGCTTATGAATATGCCCATGCCCCGTTCGATTTCGGCGGCAACCCCTACAGCTCGTCTTTCTACATGGCGACCGGCTTCCACGGTTTCCACGTTCTGGTCGGCACGATCTTCCTGGCCGTCAATCTGATCCGCGCCTATAAGGGCGACTTCACCCCGCGCCAGCATTTCGGCTTTGAAGCTGCTGCCTGGTACTGGCATTTCGTCGACGTGGTGTGGCTGTTCCTCTTCGTCGCCATCTATGTATGGGGCGGATGGGGCGCGCCGGTCCACGGCGGCTGATCGACGGTCGACCCCTGACATCATGAATAACGGCCGGGCTTGTCCCCGGCCGTTTTCTTTTGGGCCGCCGCCCGCTATGCCATGGCCATGAACCCGCCCACCGAACCCGCCCGTCCCGCCGCGCCACTTCTGGTCGATGCGGCGCGGGGTGCCTGCCCCCGATGCGGCGCGGCGACCCTGTTCGACGGCCCGGTCCGATTCGCCTCTCATTGCCGCGCCTGCGGGCTCGACTATGTCCAGTTCAATGTCGGCGATGGCCCTGCGGCCTTCCTGACGCTCATTGTCGGCACGGTGATGGTCGTGCTGGCGCTCGTGCTGGAACTCAACCTCCACCCGCCGCTCTGGGTCCATATCCTGCTCTGGACGCCGCTGACGACGATCGCCGTGGTCGCCAGCCTGCGCGTTGCCAAGGGCGCGTTGTTGACGCTGGAATATCGCAACCGCGCGCGCGAAGGCCGTATCGCGAACAAAGGCCCGGACGCATGAACAAGGCGCGCATTCCGCTCATCCCGACCATCCTCGTCGCTGTGGCGGTGCTGGTGATGATCGGCCTTGGCATCTGGCAATTGCAGCGTCGCGGGGAAAAGGCACAGGCGCTGCAACTCGCCGCCAGCAATCCGACCCGCCCCCGGTCGCCTTTCCGCAGCTACCCCCCGTGTCGCCCGAACAGCTGTTCCGCCCCTCGTCGGTCCACTGCCTGCGCGTCATCGGCTGGCAGGTGGAGGCGGGGCGCGCGGCCGATGGGTCCACCGGCTATCGCCATATCGCGCAATGCGCGACCGGCGCGGAGGGGCCGGGCGCCCTCGTCGCGCTGGGCGTGACGGAGCGGCCCGACGCGAAACCGGCCTGGACCGGCGGGCAGGTGGCGGGCTGGATCAGCGAGGAGCCGGACCATCGCGCCCTGCTGACCCGCATCGGGGGCAAGGCGATGCCGCTGCGCCCGATGCTGATCGCCCGCGCTGCGCCGGATGGCCTCAAACCCTCCGCGCCGCCCAGCGCCGCCGATGTCCCCAACAATCATCTCGCCTATGCGGTGCAGTGGTTCTTCTTCGCTGGCATAGCGACGATCATCTATATTCTCGCCCTGCGCCGTCGCGGCGCGCCCAAATCGCCCTAAACGCTTGCCCATGGGCGCGCGCATCGCTACCGCGCTTCCCCATCATGCAATATGTCAGCACCAGGGGTAGCGCACCGGCGCTCGGTTTTGAGGATGTCACGCTGGCGGGCCTCGCGTCCGATGGCGGGCTGTACGTGCCGGAAAGCTGGCCGTCCTTTTCGCCCGATGATATTCGCGCTTTGTCGGGCCTCTCCTATGTCGAAACCGCCGTCCGGGTGATGACGCCCTTCGTCGCCGGATCGCTCGACGAGGCTGAGCTGCGCGAATTGTGCCAGGCCGCCTATGGCCGCTTCAGCCATCAGGCGGTGGTGCCGCTGGTTCAGCTGGACCATCGCAACTGGCTGCTCGAACTCTTCCACGGCCCGACGCTGGCGTTCAAGGATGTCGCGCTCCAATTGCTCGGCCAGTTGTTCGAACGCTTCCTGTCGCGCCGCGACGATCATCTGACCATTGTCGGCGCGACGTCGGGCGATACCGGGTCCGCCGCGATCGACGCGGTGGCGGGGCGCGAGAAGGTCGACATCTTCATGCTCCACCCGGAAGGCCGCGTGTCCGACGTTCAGCGGCGTCAGATGACCACGGTGCGCGCGCCCAACGTCCATAATATCGCGATCGACGGCAGTTTCGACGACGCGCAGGCGATGGTGAAGCGGATGTTCAACGACGCGGATTTCAAGCGTCGCTTCAACCTGTCCGCCGTCAACTCGATCAACTGGGCGCGGCTGATGGCGCAGGTCGTCTATTATTTCTACGCCGCCGTGCGCCTGGGCGCGCCCGAACGTCCGGTCGCTTTTTCCGTCCCCACCGGCAATTTCGGCGATGTGTTCGCTGGCTATGTCGCGGCGAAAATGGGCCTGCCGGTCGCCAAGCTAATCGTCGCCACCAACGTCAACGACATTCTGCACCGCGCGCTGTCGCAGGGCGATTACAGCCAGGGTCAGGTCGTATCGACCGCGACGCCCAGCATGGACATTCAGGTCAGCTCCAATTTCGAGCGGCTGCTGTTCGACGCGGGCGGACGGGACGGGCTGGCGCTCGCCGCCCAGATGGGCGGCTTTGAAGCGACCCGCGCGATGCGCCTCACCAATGCGCAGCGGGAAGGGGCGGCAGGCCTGTTCACCTCGGCCCGGATCGACGCCGACGGCATGACCATGGCGATGCGCTGGGCCTATGATGCGGCGGCCCAGATCATCGACCCGCACAGCGCCATCGGGCTGGCCGCAGCGCAGGCAACCGATCTCGACCCGTCGATCCCCGTCGTCACGCTGGCCACCGCCCACGCCGCCAAGTTCCGCGACGCGGTAGAGCGCGCCACCGGCACCCGCCCACCGCTCCCTGCGCGCGTCGGCGATCTGTTCGCGCGTGAGGAACATTATGTGAAGCTGCCCGGCACGTACGAAGCGGTGACGGCCTATGTCGCCGAACGCGCGACGCCGCGCGCCTAGATATTGTCCGTTCGCCCTGAGCCTGTCGAAGGGCTCGGCCGAACATAGTGAGGCCTTCGCTGTCGCTCAGGCGGGGGCTTCGACTTCGCTCAGCCCGAACGGAGAGTTGCTATGATCCTTCAAACCCTCATCGGCGAACCCTGGGCCGATTATGGCCTGATCGATTCGGGCCATGGCCGCAAGCTGGAGCGCTATGGCCGCTTCCGCTTCATTCGCCCCGAACCGCAGGCGATGTGGGCGCCCGCGACCGAAAACTGGACGGCGGATGGCGAATTCGTGCCCGGTTCGGACGAGGAGGGCGGGGGCCGCTGGTTCTATGACAAGCCCGTCCCTGCCGAAGGCTGGCCGCTTGGCTGGAAGGAAGTCACCTTCCAGTCCAGTTGCACTCCCTTCCGCCATCTGGGCTTCTTTCCGGACATGGCGCCGGTATGGGACTGGATGCGCGAACGGACCGCCGACAAAGCCGACGCGGAGGTGATGAACCTGTTTGGCTATACTGGCGTCGGAACGCTGGCCATGTCGGCCAGCGGCGCGCGCATGGTCCATGTCGACGCCTCGAAAAAATCCGTCACCCAGGCCCGCGCCAATGCCGATCTGTCGGGCATGGCGGACAGGCCCGTCCGCTGGATCGTGGAGGATGCCGCCAAATTCGTCGCCCGCGAAGTCCGGCGCAACCGCCGCTATGACGGCATATTGCTCGATCCGCCCAAATATGGCCGTGGCCCCGACGGCGAAGTCTGGCGTCTGGAGGAAGACCTCCCGGCGCTCATCGCCAATTGCCGCCAGTTGCTCGATGCCGACAGTCGCTTCCTGTTCCTGACCGTCTATGCCGTTCGCATGTCGGCGCTGGCGATCGGTGAGTTGTTGCGTCAGGCCTTTGCCGACCTTCCCGGCGAGGTGGAAGCGGGCGAACTCGCCGTCCGCGAAGAATCGCGCGGGCTGCTGCTCCCCACCGCCATCTGGGCGCGCTGGAAGCGATAGCGCCGAACCCCAACATCCGTTCGGGCTGAGCTTGTCGAAGCCTTGTCCTTCTTGAAAGAAAGGACGACCCTTCGACAGGCTCAGGGCGAACGGAAAGGGGGTAAGCGCTCAACCCCGTTTACTTCCCCACCCGAATCTCGAACAGCTTTGGCCAATATTTGCCGGTGATGAACACCCGGTCCCGTGCGGCATCATAGGCGATGCCATTGGCCACCGCTTCGCTGTCCCGCACGCCAGCTGCCTTGACCAGCGGCGTAACGTCGATCCAGTCGATCACTGCGCCGGTCGCGGGATCGATCCGGGCGATCTTCGTCTCATACCAGATATTCGCCCAAATCTCGCCGCGCACATATTCCAGCTCGTTCAGCCGCTGGACCGCGCGCCCGTTCCACGTCACGGTGATGCGGCGCTGCTCGGCCAGCGTGTCGGGATCAAGGAAGCGCAATTGGGCGCTGCCGTCGCTCTGGATGATATGCCGCCCGTCCTGCGTCAGGCCCCAGCCTTCGCCAACATAGCGAAAATCGCCGACCGGCGCGAAATCGTCCAGCTTCCAGACAAATCCCTGGCCATGGCGCCAGGTCAGGCTGATCAGCCGGTCGTTCCAATTGACGATCCCCTCGCCAAAATAGCGCGGCTCCAGCACGCGCCGCTGGATGACCTTGCCGTCCTTCAGCCGCACCTTGCGAATGTCCGACCGCCCCTCCAGCCCGGTGCTTTCATAAAGCGCACCGTCATGAAAAAAGAGCCCCTCGGTAAAGGCAGCGGAATCGTGCGGATAGGATTTGACCAGCGTCCAGGGCGTGTCGGCCAGGGCGGGGGTCGCGAACGCCAGCGCGCCCAATAGCGCGAACAGAAGCCGCTTCATTCCGCCGCTGCCTGCGCCGCAACCGCCGCCGCCAGCCAGTCGGGCAGCAGCGCCGGGTCCAGATCCTCGACCCGCCGCAACTCGATCGACAGGTCCATGTCCGGCAGCGCCGCGCGCTGGCGCTTCTCCTCCGCCTGGGCCAGCGGCACCGCGACCAGCCGCCGGTTCACCTTGGCGCGATAATGCATCCGGGCGGTATTCTCCTGCCCCACATAGCAGCCCTTGTCATAATCGACGCCGTTCAGCTCCCCGGCATTGGTTTCCAGCCACAGCGTCTGGTCCTGCCCCAGTTCACCTGCGCCCTCGAACACGCCCTGGCTTAGCCGGTGCGCGCGGAACGCCGCCGCAGCGTCGCCATCCCCTGGCGCGGCGATCCAGCGATGCCCAAGGGCAGGCAAGCGCGGATCAAGCGGTCTGTCCGCTGCATCCGGCGCCCAATGCACCGCCAGCGACTCGTCCCGCGCGATCACGACCTTGCGCCGCAGCCGGTACAGCGTCAGCCGCCTGGCCAGCGCATCGGCCTGCGCCGCCTCGCAATCGATCAGCACATCGTCGCCATCTGCCCACAGCATCATGTCGAACAGCGCTTTGCCCTGCGCGCTCAGCAACGCGGTCCAGCGCGGCACGCCCTGTGCCAGCGTCAAGACATCGCGTGTCAGCAGGCCTTGCAGGAAGGGCCGCGCCTCCTCGCCTGAAATTCTGAGGATAGCGCGGTCGGTGAGGGTGGTGCCGGTCATCGGCTTTAGGTAGGACAGGCGACTTCCATATCCAAGCGGTGAGCCACCATGTCCGAAACTTTCGACCTGATCCTTACGAACGGCACCATTCATACGCCGGGCGGCGCGGAGCGGGCCGACATCGGCGTGCGCGGCGGCAGGATCGTCGCGATCGGCACGGGGCTTGGTGACGCGGGGGAAGTGATCGACTGTACCGGGCTGGACGTGCTGCCCGGCTGCATCGACAGCCAGGTCCATTTCCGTGAGCCGGGGCTGGAGCATAAGGAAGATCTCGAATCGGGCAGCCGGGCGGCGGTGCTGGGCGGCGTCACCGCCGTGTTCGAAATGCCCAACACCAATCCCAACACCGACACGGCCGATCGCGTCCAGGACAAGCTTGCCCGCGCCCATCACCGCATGTGGTGCGACCATGCCTTCTATGTCGGCGCGACTGCCGACAATGCCGAACAGCTCAAAGAGCTTGAACGCATCCCCGGCACGGCCGGGGTCAAGATATTCATGGGCGCGTCGACCGGCAGCCTGCTGGTGGACGATGACAATGCGCTGGCCCGCGTGCTGGCCAGCGGCACGCGCCGCGTCGCCATCCATGCCGAGGATGAAACGCGGATGAATGCGCGCAAGAGCCTGGCGCTGGCGGGTGACCCGTCCACCCATCCGGTATGGCGCGACGATGAAAGCGCGATGATCGCCACCAAACGCATCATCGGCCTGGCCCGCGCCGCGCGCCGCCGCATCCATATATTGCACATCACGACCCCCGCCGAACTCGCCTATATCGGCCAGAACAAGGATATCGCGACCTGCGAGGTGACGCCCCAGCATCTGACGCTGGCAGGGGAGGATGCCTATCCGCGCCTTGGCACCTATGCCCAGATGAACCCGCCGATCCGGTCGGGCGCGCACCGCGACGGGCTGTGGCATTGGCTCAACCAGGGCGTGCCCGACGTTCTGGGTAGCGATCACGCCCCCCACACGATCGAGGAAAAGGCCAAGCCCTATCCGACCAGCCCCAGCGGTATGCCCGGCGTTCAGACGCTCGTGCCGCTGCTGCTCAATCATGTCGCGGAAGGGCGGCTGACGCTGCGCCGCTTCATCGAACTGACCTCCTCCGGTCCTCAGCGCGTGTTCGGGCTGGTCGGCAAGGGGCGGATCGCGCTCGGCTATGACGCCGACTTCACCGTGGTAGACCTGAAAAAGCGCTGGACCGTCGGCAGCGACTGGCTTGCATCCCGCTGCAACTGGTCGCCGTTCGAGGGGATGGACCTGACCGGCAAGGCGGTCGGCACCATCATCCGCGGCCACCGCGTGATGTGGGAAGATGCGCTGGCCAATGAAGCGATTGGAGAGCCGGTGCGTTTCGAGGCGACCGAATTTTCCTGATTCACATTCGATCAAGGCTGCACGCCACCATGCATCCTCCCCTGCAAGGGGAGGTGGCAACGCAAAGCGTTGACGGAGGGGTGTCACCCTCTCGATAGCGCGACACCCCTCCGTCTGGCCTTCGGCCCGACACCTCCCCTGCAAGGGGAGGATCAGTTACGACGCAACGCTGATACTAGTGGTCCGATTCTGACATTTGCAGATCCATCCCAGCCGCCAGGGGATGCAAATGTCAAAATCAATCCACTAGACCGTCGCCGCCCGGTTCCGCCGGGCCATCCGCACCCCGTCGGTCGCGAACAGGATCAGCGCGATCCAGATCAGGCCAAAGCTGAGCATCTGGCCATGGCTCAGCTTTTCGCCGAACAGCATGATGCCACAGAAAAATTGCAGCATCGGGGCCAGATATTGCAATATGCCCAGTGTCGCCATCGGCAGCCGTTGCGCCGCCATGGCGAACAGCACCAACGGCACTGTCGTCACCGCGCCTGATGTCACCAGCAGAGCGGTGGTCGCGGCGTCCTGTCCGAAACTCACCCCGCCATGGCTCGCTTCCCAGATCAGATAGGCAATTGCAGGCGGCGTCAGCAGCAGCGTCTCGACGCCAAGGCCGGTCATCGGCGCCACCGGCGTCACTTTGCGCAGCAGGCCGTAAAAGGCGAAGCTGAACGCCAGCGTCAGGCTGATCCACAATGTCGTCAGCGCCGCCGCCGCCAATATGGCCACGCCCACCGCCGCCACGCCGATCGCCATCAATTGCGGTCGTCGCAACTTTTCCTTCAAAACCATCACGCCCAGCGCGACATTGACCAGCGGGTTCAGGAAATAGCCAAGGCTTGCCGCGACGACATGGCCATCATTGACCGCCCATACATAGGTCAGCCAGTTGATCGCGATCATCAGCGCAGACCCCGCCAGCGGCAGGACCAGCCGACGGTCGCGCAACGTCGCCAATAATGGCCCCAAAGTCCGGCGCGCCGCCAGCAGTGTGACGATCAGCAATAGCGACCATAATATCCGCTGGGTGACGATCTCGATCGGATCGACATGATGGAGCAGCCGAAAGAAGATCGGCAGCAGCCCCCAAAAGCCATAGGCGAAGATCGCGGCGATCAGCCCATTGCGCGTATAATTTTGCGCCGGGCTCAGAATATCCCCCGCCCAGAAACAGCCGCAGCGCGCCAAAGGCCGCGACGATCAGGCAGAAATTGCGCCCGCCATTGCGCGAAGAAATGGCGCCGATCACCGCGCCGAACAGCGCCATGGGCACCAGCAACCAGTTCAGCGCCCCCAACAGCGGCATGAAGGCGGGAATCATCAGGACCAGGGTGACCAGGCCGATAAAGCCGGATAATATGTTCAGCATTCAGCCTAGATGGCGGTTTCGCCGCATGGCCACAAGACGGGCGTGCAGGCCAGTGGCCAGAAACTGGCCCGATGATGCGGAAATTTCGCGCGATTCACCAAATGTCCTAACGAAAAATTAACCCGCACTCTTCATGCCTTGTTTACGAAGGAGTGCAGCATGGCGTTTTTCCGGCCCGTTTCCATTATCGCGCTGACATTGGCGCTCGCCGCCTGTGGCAAGGGGGACAAGGATGCCAGCCTCGCGGCGCTCGATGCGCAACTCACCAACAATGCGGTCGACCCCGCGCTGAAAGGCGCGCTTGCCGACCCGATCGTGGTTGATCCCCAACTGGTCGGCCAGTCCAACCGCAATGCCGTGCGCACGGCCGATCGTCCGGCCAATGGCGCGGTGCCGCTGCTTGGCGGCGATGCGGGCAAGGCGCAGGCGGCCGCGCTGCAACAGGCGGGCGGCAAGCTGCTCAGCGCGCCAGCACCCAGCGCGGGTGATGCTATGCCATCGACCGTCACCCTGGGCGCGGTCGCGCGCGAACAGGCGTCCCGCAACGGCGGCAACGCCAATTGCAGCAAGCAGCTCGTCTATGGGATGGAATGGGCGCAACGCCTGCCCGATCCCTTCACTGTGTATCCCGGTGCGCAACTGGTCGAAGCGGCCGGCGCGGAACGTGATGGCTGCACCCTGCGCGCCGTCAGCTTCGTCACGCCTGTCCCGCGTCAGGGGGTGATGGACTATTATTATACGCTCGCCCGCCGCGCGGGCTATGATGGCGAACATAAGATATTGGGCGGCGATCATGTGCTGGGCGGCACGCGCAAGGCGGATGGCAGCGCCTATTTCATTCTCTTCACCGATGCGCCGGGCGGCAAGACCAACATCGACATCATCGCCGACAACGGAAAATAAGGGCAAAGGCGGCGAATCGGGCCGCCCCATTCCCCTGATCGCCATTTGCCTGTAGGGGCAGCGGCATGACCAATATTTTCCTTGTTATGGGCGGGGGCGCGGTGGGCGCTGCGCTGCGCTACCAGCTGGGCCGCGTCCTGGGCGCCATGGTGCCCGGCGCCGCCTGGCCATGGGGCACGTTCGCCGCCAATCTGCTCGGCGGTTTCGCCATGGGCCTGCTTGCAGGCTGGCTGGCGCGTGGCAGCACGATGCCGGGTGAACCGATCCGGCTGTTGCTGGGCGTCGGCCTGCTGGGCGGTTTTACTACCTTCTCCGCCTTCAGCCTGGAAACCTTGTTGATGATCGAGCGTGGCCAGCTTCTTGTCGCGCTGACCTATGCGTTGGCATCGGTGATCGGGGCGATCGTCGCGCTGGCGCTGGGCCTGTCGCTGATGCGGAGCATCGTCGCATGAAGGGCCGTCCTCCCGGCAAGGGCGACGCGCCGCGCGGTCGCAAACCCGCAACCCCCGGCAAATCCTTCGGCAAGCCGTCCGGCGCACCCGGTCGCGCCCGTGGCGGCGCAAAGGCGGCCACCGCGCGCAAGGGGGAGGGTGGCAAGCCCGCGTCGAAACCACCCTTCAAGTCCGGCCCGAAAAAGCCCGCCGCCAAACCCGCCGCTGCCAAGGCTGCGCCAGTGGTTCAGGCCGCTGCGCCCAAGCCTTCGGCCGCGAAGGGCGTCTCGCTCGACGTGCGCCAATATCGGGTTCATGCGGACGATGACGGCATCCGCCTCGACCGCTGGTTCCAGCGCCACTTGCCCGATGTCGGCTTCAACATCGTGTCGCGCTGGTCGCGCACCGGCCAGTTGCGGGTCGACGGCGCGCGCGCCGCACCGGGGGATCGCATCGCCGAAGGGCAGATGATCCGCGTCCCGCCCGCCGAAGCGAAGGCCGCCCCGTCCGAACGCCCCGCCCGGCGTGTCCCGGTCATAGACCTGACCCCTGACGAAATCGCCTATGCGCAGGAAATGGTCATCCATCGCGATGCGCAGGCTATCGTCATCAACAAGCCGCCCGGACTCGCCACGCAGGGCGGGACCAAGACGGACGAGCATGTCGACCGCTTGCTCGACGGCCTGATCTTCAACGCCGAATCGCGGCCAAAGCTGGTCCACCGGCTGGACAAGGACACGTCGGGCGCGCTGCTGCTCGCCCGCTCCAGCCGCGCCGCCGCCCATTTCGCCAAGGCGTTTTCCAGCCGCACCGCGCGCAAGGTCTATTGGGCGCTGGTCATCGGCGTGCCGTCCATCGCGGACGGCATGATCGAACTGCCGCTGGCCAAGCAACCGGGCACCGGCGGCGAAAAAATGCATGTCGACGAAGCGGAAGGCTTGCCCGCCCGCACCCGCTATCGCGTCATCGAACGCGCGGGCAATCGCGCCGCCTGGGTCGAACTGCAACCCTATACCGGCCGCACCCACCAGTTGCGCGTCCATCTCGCCGCGATCGGCCATCCCATCGTCGGCGACGGCAAATATGGCGGCAAGGACAGTTTCCTGACCGGCACGATCAGCCGCAAGATGCACCTTCATGCCCGCCGCATCCGTGTCGATCATCCCGATGGTGGCCGCGTCGACGTGATGGCGGACCTGCCTGCCCATTTCGCCTCCAGCCTTGCCGATCTCGGCTTCGACATCAGCCTGGGCGACATGCCGCTGGATGACGAGATCGACCGCAGCCCCACGCGCGAGGATGAAAAGAAATTCGCGCGCCAGCATGCCAAGCAGATACGCAAGGATCGCAAGGGCGAACGGCGCTCGCGGGGCGGGGGCGGATAGGGGCAGCGTCTATGGCCAACCCGTTAGTCGTGTTCGATTGCGACGGCACGCTGGTCGATGGCCAGCACAGCATCTGCGCCGCCATGGCCCGCGCGTTCGAGGAAGCCGGTCTGGTCGCGCCCGACCGGCTGGCCATCCTCTCCGCGGTCGGCCTTTCGCTGCCCCATGCCATGGCCCGGCTGCTGCCGGATGCGGAGGCGGATTTTCACGCTCATCTCGCGGAACGCTACAAACTGGCCTTTCAGGCGCTGCGGCGCGAAAATGCGGTGTCCGAACCGCTCTATCCCGGCATGGCCGATCTGGTGCATGATCTGGATCGCGCAGGCTGGCTGCTGGGCGTCGCCACGGGCAAGTCGGATCGGGGCCTGGCGCTCTGCCTGACCCATCATGGCCTGATCGACCGCTTCGTGACGCTCCAGACCGCCGATCGCCACCCGTCCAAGCCGCACCCCTCCATGCTGCTGACCGCCATGGCCGAAGCCGGCGCGTCCCCGGACACGACCGTCATGATCGGCGACACCAGTTTCGACATCGACATGGGGCTGGCGGCAGGCGTGCGCAGCATCGGCGTCGCCTGGGGCTATCATGCCCCTGACGAACTGATCGCGGCAGGCGCGCAGGCAGTGGCCATGGACAGCGGCGAATTGCGCCGCCATATCGGCGCGCCATGACCGACTTTCCGCCTCCACCCCCCGTTGATCCCGAAAAGATCGCCCGCCAGCGGCATTTCGCCATCGGCCTGTTCCGCCTGTCGGGTGCGTTGATCGTCATGTTCGGCTTCCTCGCCATCATGCAGCGCTTCACCTGGGTGCAGGGGGACAAGGCCAAGGCGTTCGGCGCGATCATGGTCATCGTCGGCCTGTTCCAGTTCGTCATCGTGCCCCGCCTGATGCTGGCCCTGTTCAAGCGTACAAAGCCATGAAGCGCTTTTACAAGGACGTCGCCGTGATCGCGTCCGATCAGGGTTTTGCCGTCCAGCTCGACGCCCGCCCGGTCCGCACCCCCGCCCGTGCGCTGCTGGCGCTGCCTACGCCTGCCCTGGCTGAGGCGGTGGCTGCCGAATGGCGCGCGCAGGGGGAGAGTGTCGATCCCGCGACGATGCCCTTTACCGGCCTCGCCAATGCTGCGATCGACCATGTCGTCGCCAACCATAAGAGCTTTGCCGCCGGGATCGCCCGCTATGGCGAAAGCGACCTGCTTTGCTATCGTGCCGAAGCGCCGCAAACGCTGGTGCAGCGGCAGGCGGCGGCGTGGGATCCGCTGCTCGACTGGGCGCGCGCCCGCTATGACGTGGCCTTCGTCGTCACGCAGGGTGTCTTGCCAGTCGCGCAGCCGGCACTGACCCTCACCCGTCTTGGCGCAGTGGTCGAAGCCTTCGATCCATTCCTGCTCGCGGGCCTGTCCACGCTCGTCAATCTCAGCGGCTCGCTGATCTGCGGCCTCGCCATTGTCGATGGCGGCCATGATCTTGACGCCATCTGGCAGGCGGCGGAAATCGACGAAGCCTGGCAGGTCGAACAATGGGGCGAAGATGCGCAGGCCGCCGCGCGTAATGCACGGCGCGCGGCCGATTTTGCCGTGGCCGGAGCCTTTTGCGGGATGAGCCGTCCCTGAAAGGCTGGGAACCAGCCTGCTCCTTCGTTCATTATTCATGTTGAAAGGCGTAGCAATCGCCCGTTCGACATTATGGAATAACGACCAAGGAGACCCTAACATTGGCAAAGTCCGCCCTGATCGCTTTGATGAGCCTGTCCGCGCCGCTGGCGCTGGCTACCCCCGCAATGGCGCAGGACGCCCCCGCCGCCCCCGCCGCTGCTACCCCTGACACGGAAGCTGCCACGCAATCCGCGACCCCGGCTGCTGCGGAAATGACGCCGGAACAGATCACCGCCTTCAACAGCGCGGTTACGGCCTTCACGGCCGGGCAGGCCGCCCAGCAGGCTGGCGACAATGCCGGAGCCGTTGCAAAATATGATGCGGCGCTGCCCGCCATCCGGACCGCGGTAGAGGTTGACCCGTCCAAGATCGAGAATGTCAATTTCCTCGCCAACGCCCTCTATGCTGATGCCGCTGCCTATGGCGCGCTGGGCCAGATGGACAAGGTGATCGCCCTTTACGGCGAATCATTGCCCTATTGGCGCAAGGTCGTGGAGGCCAAGCCTGCTGACGCGGCCAGCCGCAATATCCTGGCGGGCATCTTGATCCAGATGGGCAACCAGAAGCTCGCTGCCCAGGACAAGGTCGGGTCCGCGCCGCTCTACGCCGAAGCACTGACCCTCGCCCGCAAGTCCGCGTCCGAAAATGCGAACGACAAGGTGACAAAGAATATTCTTCTTTCGGCCCTTATCGGCTCCAGCCAGACCAGCAGCGACCCCGCGCTCAAGACCGAAGCGGTGACGCTCAGCAAGACGATGCTGGCCAATGGCACGGTTGATGCGACCAACAAGCCTGCGGCCGAAGCGCTGACCGGCGCTGCCAAGGCGGGCTGACAAGCCACAACGTTTGCCCTGAGCCTGCCCTTGGGAAGGCTCAGGGCGCACGACCCTTACAAGTTGATCCGCAGGCATGCGGAGCGGGAACGGGCGTGCCCTTACGCCTCGACCCCGATCTTGTCCGCGTAGAGCAGCCGCCCGCTGCCCAGCAGCCCCAGCAGTTGCGGCAGCATATGCGGCGCGACCGCGAAACAGCCTTCGCTCCGCCCGCATTTGCCCCAGGCGGCGATATGATCCTCGCCCACATAATCCGCGCCATGGACGACGATGGCGCGCGGTTCGGCATTGTTGTTCTGCGGGTCCAGCCCGATCAGCCGCATCGCCCGGCCATGCTGGCCGACATATTGCTCGCCGGTCACATAAGCGCCCGAACTGCTGGCCAGCGAATTGGGTTCGTTGGAAAAACTGTGCAGCCAGCCGCTATGCGCCGGGTCCGATCCGCGGCCATGCGCTACCAGATAGCTGCTGCTCTGCCCGCCGATCAGGTCGACGACATGGAAGCGCAATTCCTTCGACGGGGCCGCAAAATCGGCGATCGCCACGCGGTCGCGCAGGGTGAAGGCGTCGCCATGCCGGTCTAGCGCGGCCTTGGCCTTTTCCAGCAGCGACGCATAGGGTTTGGGGGCGATCGGCTGCACGATGGGCTTGGCAGGCGATGGCGCGGCGGCGGGCAGGGGCGCTGTTACCGGCACGGCGGCCCGGCCGATGCTGTCGGATAGAAACGAAAAAGCGAGTCCGCTCATGGCGAACTTCGTGAAATTGCGGCGATCCATGGCGCGAATATAGCAAAGTCGCCGCCCCGCTCCAAGAGCGGGGCGATGCGCCTTATGGCGCGGAATGGCTCGCTTCGTCCGCAGGCTGGCTCTCTTCGCCTTCCTGTGGCAGGCGCGCGGTCATGCCGCTGGCGTCGGCATCATCCTGAATCTGCTGCTGTTCGGAAACCGACGGCGGCGGCGCGGGAGTCGCGACCGCATTGTTCGACGGCGGCGGCAGAACCGCATCGGGTTCCTCGATGATGACATTTTCGACCGGCGGCTCGACTAGATTATTGGTCGCTGCCGGTTCTTCTTCTTTCTTGCCGCAGGCGGACAGGGCCAGGGCACCGGCAAGGGCGAACAGGGCAATTTTGCGCATGGGTGATCAGTCCTTCGATGCGATGGTTGGGGTGGGTGCGGGCGCGGCGGTCGGGTCGGCCCGGCTGCTCGACGCCTCGATCTTTTCGGCCAGCAACTTGTCCCAGCCATAGGGGTCGGCGCGGAAGCTCATCGTGCCGTTGCTGCTGGCAAAGGCGGTCCAGTAGAGCAGATAGACCGCCACCTCCTGCGGCAGGGATACGCGCTGCGTCTTGCCGCTATCGATCAGCGTCTGGATCTGGCCGTTCAGGTCCGGGTCGCTCGCCACCATCAGTTCGGCCAGCGACACCGGCTTTTCCAGCCGGACGCAGCCATGGCTGGCCAGCCGGTCATAGCTTGAAAATTTCCCGCGCGCCGGCGTGTCGTGCAGATAGACGGCAAACGGGTTGGCGAAATCGAACTTCAACCGCCCCAGCGCGCTGTTCGGGCCTGCGGGCTGGACGATCCGTTCGCCGCCTTCGGGTGTCTTGACGATCTTGTAGCCCTGCTTGGCCAGCGTCGCGCGTCCCTTGGGGAACAATTCCCGCCTGGCGATCGACATCGGCACGTTCCAGGGCGGATTGACCACGATCGAATGGATGTTCGACGACAGCATCGGCGTTGCATTTTGCGGGCTGCCGGTGACGGCGCGCATCGACGTGACCGGCTGGTCGCCCTCGAACACGGTCAGCACGGCGGCGGCGATGTTCACCTGCACCCGGTTGACCGGCAGGCGGCGCGGCATCCAGCGCCACCGCTCCATATTGGCCATGATCGCGGCGATCCGGTCGTCCACGCTGACATTGAGCGCCGCCAGCGTCCGCGTGTCGAGCAACCCTGTGGGGTTGAGGCCATAGCGCCGCTGCGCGCGTTGCAGCACGTCGGTCAGATTTTCGGTCGGCGTGACGCTCCTGTCCTCCAGCGCGATGCGCGCGCGCACCACCATGGGCGCGGATGTCGCGGTCAGCACCGGCCAGCCGCCCTTGTCGCGGATCGCCTCATAGGTCGCCAGCCCCTTGCGCAACCCTTCATAGCCCGCATAGGGCGGCGTCAGCGCATTCGCCCATTGTGCCAGCCGGTCCTCGGCCACGGCCTTCGCCAATCCGGGGCGCGGGTCATAGGGTTCTGGGCGCAGCGCCCAAATCTCCAGAAAATCGGCGGCATCGACCCGTCCGGTGGACAGCGCCTTCGCCCGGTCCAGCAGCGCGCTGACCAGCGCGTCGCCGGTCAGCGTGGCGGTCGCCTTGCGCCGCGCGGTCAGCCCTTGTTCGGCTCCGCTGCGCAACCAGTCATTCGCCCATGCTTCCTGCGTGGCCGAAAGAGGGGGAATGGGGGCAGGCAATGGCGCGGGCGGCAATGGCTGCACCATCGCGGGGGCAGTGTCGGCGCCATGGCCGGGGGTTGTGTTACCGGCGTCTGGGCGTAAGCGGGCAGGGTGCTGGCACTAAGGACACTGGCACCAAGCAGGGCCAGCGTCGAAAAACGGATCATATCGGGACGGTTCATGCTGGACCAGATAGCGCAAAGCGGCCACCGTTCAAATCACGATAGCGGAAAAGATCATGCTGCACGTCGTTCACCATCCTGCCTATGTCTCTCCCGCAACACCCGGCAGCCGCTTTCGTTTCGACAAATATGGGCTGGTGATGGAGGCGTTGCGCGAAGTTGCGCCCGCCATGACGCTCCACACGCCCGATGCGATGCCGCGCGCCTGGATAGAGGCGGTGCATGATCCCGCCTATGTGGAAGAAGTGCTGACCCTCACCGTCCCGCAGGCCAAGGAACGGCGGATCGGCTTTCCTGTGACCCAGCGGGTCATGCTCCGCTCCACCCTGTCGCCCGGCGGCACCTGGGCGGCGGCGCGGCTGGCGCGCATCCACGGCTTTGCCGCTAATGCCGCAGGGGGCAGCCACCACGCGCTGGCCGATAGCGGGGCGGGTTATTGCGTGTTCAATGATCTTGCCATCGCCGCCAACCGCCTGATCGCGGAAGGGGAGGCGGATCGTATCCTCATCCTCGACCTCGACGTGCATCAGGGCGACGGCACGGCTTCGCTGCTGGCGGGGCGGGCGGATATTTTCACCCTGTCGATCCATGCTGAAAAAAATTTCCCGGTGCGCAAGGCGCGCTCTACGCTGGACATCGGCCTGCCCGACGGGGTGGAGGATGCCGCCTATCTTGCCATCCTCCATGACACGCTGCCGCGCGTGCTGGATGATTTCGCGCCCGACCTCATTCTCTATCAGGCCGGGGTTGATCCCCATGGCGACGACCGGCTGGGGCGGCTGGCCCTGACCGACGCGGGGCTGGATGCGCGCGACCGCTATGTCATGCGCCAGGCCCGCGCCCGCGCCATCCCGGTCGCCAGCACCATGGGCGGCGGCTATGGAGAGGACCGCATGGCCGTCGCCCATCGCCACGCCGCCTGCATGATCCGCATGGCGCAGGAAGCTATGGTTTGAAGCTCCAACGGGTCAGAGTGACGGCATCGCGGCTTAATGCACCGTCCCGACCGTGGGTTGCGCCCGGTCCATGATCTTCGCTGCGATCAGCCCGGCCACGGCCAGCGCCACAAAGTCACTGAACGCCAGATAGAGAATATAGCCCCAGGGCGCATGGTTGAACACGGATTGCCCGACATGCATCCACAAGACCCCGGCCAGCGCGAAGATCAGGGCTACCCGGACCCGCTCGGCAAAGCCGGTCGTCACGAACCGCAGCGCCAGCGCAATCAGCACGCCCACCACCAGCGACAGGATCAACCCGCCGATCAGGCTGGCGCTGTCCGTCACCGGAAAGCCGCTGCTGTTGTAGAAAATCTGCGCTATCGGCCCCTTGCCGTACAGGATCGTGCCCTCCGCCGTCGCCGGATCGGGGACCGTATAGACGCCGGTGCCAGTCGTGTTGAGCGCCTGCGCCAGCGCCGCCTGCAAATTGGCGCTCGCCTGTCCCTCCGCGCGGCTCATCGCCAGCGCGCTCAATGGCGTGCCCCAGAACAGGAAGCCTGTGATAAACATTGCAAAGCCGCCCAGCAGGCCGCCGATTACCGTCCGTATCATCATGCTCTCCACTCCCTGTCCCGCCCATAAGGCTAGGCCAGAACGCAGCGGAGGCAAAATCTATCCGGTAATTGTCAATCGGTAGGGCGCGATGCCTTTTCGGCGATGCCCGACACGCCCTCGCGCCGCTCCAGCTCGTCGCACACGGCATCCAGCGAAATGTCGCAATCGGCCAGCAGCAGCAGCAGGTGGAACAACAGGTCCGCGCTTTCGCCGACCAGTTCGTCACGGTTTCCCGCCATCGCGGCGATCACCGCCTCGACCGCTTCCTCGCCGACCTTCTGCGCAATCTTGCCGCGTCCCCGCGCCGTCAGCTTGGCGACATAGGATGTGGACGGGTCAGCCGACCGCCGCTGGCGGATCGTCTGTTCAAGCGTAAAGAGGGTGGCGCGCATGGCTGCGCATCAAGCGCCGCGCGCGCCACCCGTCAATGGGAAAATTATTTCCGCTTGCGGCCGCTGCGCAGCAGGCGGAAGCCGACAATGGCCACACCCATCGCAAACAGGCCCATCTGTTCCGGTTCAGGCACCGGAGTCGGGGTGCTGCCGCCTGAGCTGGACGTCGTGCCGCCGCTGCTGGTCGTGCCACCGCTGCTGGTGCCGCCGCCGCACTTGCCGAACCAGCACCATGTCGCCTGCGCCGGCGTCGCCGCACCGATCAGGCCAGCGGCCCCGGCCGCCAAAAGCATCTTGTTGAGTTTCATGAATGTCACCCTGTTTCCGTTGAACCGATATGGTCGAACGCGACCCGTCAGGGTTAATGCAGCCTTCATGCCGGATGGTGCCATCTGGCAGATTTCCGCCATTTTTCAGGGTTAACGACGCTTCCGGAAATATGGTTACTGTAAAGTAAATCGACGCTTTTGCGGGGTCAGGCCGCCCGCACCGGCACGCCCGCCGCCGCCAGCGCGCGATGGGCTTCGGCGATGCTGTGCTGCCCGAAATGGAATATCGATGCTGCCAGCACCGCGCTGGCATGACCCATGGTCACGCCCTCGACCAGATGCTCCAGCGTCCCCACGCCGCCGCTGGCGATGACGGGGATCGATACCGCGTCGGCAATGGTCCGCGTCAGCGCCAGGTCATAGCCCGCCTTCGTCCCGTCGCCGTCCATCGACGTCACCAGCAATTCGCCAGCGCCCAGCTGCGCCAGTCGCAGCGCATGCTCCAGCGCGTCGATCCCGGTCGGCTTGCGCCCGCCATGGGTGAAGATTTCCCAACGCCCTTCACCGACTTTGCGCGCGTCCACAGATCCCACGATACACTGGCTGCCGAAGCGATCGGCAATATCCGCCACCAGTTCGGGCCGCGCCACCGCCGCGCTGTTCACCGCCACCTTGTCCGCGCCTGCCAGCAGCAGCGCACGCGCATCGTCGGGCGTGCGTACCCCGCCGCCCACGGTGACGGGCATGAAACAGACTTCGGCCGTGCGCCGCACCACGTCGAGGATAGTGCCGCGCGCCTCATGCGTGGCGGTAATGTCCAGAAAGCACAGTTCGTCCGCGCCCGCCGCATCATACAGCTTCGCCTGCTCCACCGGATCGCCCGCGTCGCGCAGATCGACGAAGTTCACGCCCTTGACCACGCGCCCGTTGGCGACGTCCAGGCAGGGGATGACGCGGGTGCGGACGGTCATCGGATCACGCTGCCGCCTGCGCCACGGCCAGCGCCGTTTTCAGGTCCAGCCGCCCGTCATACAGCGCCCGCCCGGTAATCACGCCCTCGATGCCGTCGTCGGCGTGCAGGCTCAATATCCTGATGTCGGCGATCCCCGCCACGCCGCCGCTCGCGATCACCGGAATGTCGGTCGCCCGCGCCAGATCGACCGTCGCCTCGACATTGCAGCCTTTCAGCATCCCGTCGCGGCCCACATCGGTAAAGAGCAGGCTGGCAACGCCCGCATCCTCGAACCGCCGGGCCAGGTCGATCACCGGCATGTCCGATTTTTCCGCCCAGCCATCGGTCGCGACGAACCCGTCGCGCGCATCGACCGCCACGACGATCCCGCCGGGAAAATCGCGCGCCGCCAGCTTGACGAAAGCCGGATCTTTCAGCGCCGCCGTGCCGATGACGATGCGCGATACGCCAAGGTCGAACCAGCGCTCCACCGCCTCCCGGTTGCGGATGCCGCCGCCCAGCTGGACATGCCCCGGAAAGGTCTCGACAATCCGCTCGACCGCCGCGGCGTTCACCGCATGGCCCGCAAAGCTCCCGTCCAGATCGACAACATGCAGATGCTGCGCCCCCGCCTGCGCAAACAGCGCCGCCTGCGCCGCCGGATCGTCGCCATAAACGGTCGCACGATCCATATCGCCCTCGGCCAGGCGCACGACCTGCCCGTTTTTCAGATCAATGGCGGGAAAGACGATCAGAGACATGGGCTCACCAGACAATATTGGGGCAGCGTGTTCCCGCGAAGGCGGGAACCCAGCTCCGACGTTTCAACTGGGTTCCCGCCTTCGCGGGAACACGGATCGGCATCATCACGGCTTCCACTCCAGAAAGCGCGACAGGAAGGAAAGGCCATAGGTCTGGCTCTTTTCCGGGTGAAACTGGCAACCGATAATCGTGTCGCGCGCGACCGCCGCGACCAGCGGGCCGCCATGGTCGGTCACGGCCGCGACATGCGCCGGATCGGTCGCCTCGAAATGATAGCTGTGCAGGAAATAGGCCTCGCCCGCTTCGATCAGGGGCGGCGCGCCGTTCAGCACGACATCGTTCCACCCCATATGCGGCACCTTGATGCTGGCATCGCCCGGCTGCATCAGCCGCACCGTGCCGCCGATCCAGCCCAGCCCCTCATGCCGCCCGAATTCCTCGCCCGCGTCGGCCAGCAACTGCATGCCCACGCACACGCCCAGAAACGGCACGCCGCGCCGATGCACGGCCTCGCCCATCGCCTCGACCATGCCGGGGATCGCCACCAGCGCATCGCGGCACGCCCGGAACGCGCCTACGCCCGGCAACACGATCCGGTCGGCCCGCGCCACCACATCGGCATCGGCGGTAATGACGACATCGCCCGCCCCCGCCTTGCGCAGGGCATTATAGACCGAATGCAGATTGCCCGCGCCATAGTCGATCAGGGCGACCCCGCTCACAACATCCCCTTGGTCGACGGGATCGCGTCCGCCTTGCGCGGGTCGATCTCCACCGCCTGCCGCAGCGCGCGGGCCAGCCCCTTGAAGGCGCTCTCGACGATATGGTGATTGTTGCTGCCATACAGACATTCGATGTGCAGCGTGATGCCGGCGGCCTGCGCGAAGCTGTGGAAGAAATGCTCCACCATCTCCGCGTCCCACTCGCCGATCTTCTGCACGGTGAAGGGCAGCTTGCACACCAGCCATGGCCGCCCCGAAATGTCGAGCGCCACCCGCGTCAGCGTCTCGTCCATCGGCGAATAGACGGAGCCATAGCGCGAAATCCCGCGCTTGTCGCCCAGCGCCTTGGCCACCGCCTCGCCAATGGCGATTGCGCTGTCCTCGGTCGTGTGATGCTGGTCGACATGCAGGTCGCCCACGGTCTTGACGCTCATGTCGATCAGCGAATGGCGCGACAATTGCTCGATCATATGGTCGAGAAAGCCGATGCCCGTGGACACCGTATAAAGACCCGTGCCGTCGAGGTTGACGGTTACGTCGATCTGGGTTTCCGCCGTGTTGCGGTGAATCTCGGCCGTGCGCATGCTGGCCCTATAGCGCGTGCCGCCCATCTTGCAATCTGGTCGTGCGATGCGGGCCATCCAAACCGGCAGGGGGGTTGACCCCCTGTTTCGCGTCGTTAGGACATTGGCCCATGAGCGATGACCTGCCCGATAGCCTGATTCCCTATGACGAAATCGTGCAGGAAGCCCTGCGCGCCGTCGTCGGCCGCGTGCTGGGAGAGGTGCAGGCCAGCGGCGGCCTGCCCGGCAGCCACCATTTCTACATCACCTTCAAGACCCAGGCCCCCGGCGTCGACATCCCCAAGCGACTGATCGAGCGCTTCCCGGACGAAATGACCATCGTTCTCCAGAATAAATATTGGGACCTGAAGGTCAGCGACCATCATTTCGAAGTCAGCCTGACCTTCAACCAGGTCGCCGCCCACCTCGTCATCCCCTTCGCGGCAATCACGGCGTTCGTCGACCCCGCCGTCAACTTCGCCCTTCAGTTCCAGGTCGCAGGCGACGCCCTGCCCGAACCCCATGACGAAGCCGAAAATGACGGCCCGCAGGTCGTGGCGGAAGATGGCTCCAACGTCGTGACCGTGGACTTCGGCAAGAAGAAATAGGCGCAAGCGGCGGCTAGACCGCGCCTGACCGAGCGATCGTGCGCGACCAAGTCGCACTCCCAACCTCGTCACCCCGGACTTGATCCGGGGTCCCGCTTTTTGAGTGGTTTGGCTGATATTGGCCGATTTCGGAATGTCGCCTTACCGACGAGCAGGAGGGGATAGCCGCCGGTCATCTTTAGGGCACGCGACACGATCGTGGGCGGGAATAGCTGCCTGTCGCCCATCGACCACTTATTGCCATTGAGATCACAATGGCGCTGGCCCGGTTGCTGACATTCAACGGGTCGGTTATCCTGCCGATATGGGCAAGCGCAGCGGTGTCATCGATCATGAAGAGGGGTTGGCCAAATTGAGTTTGGTCGAACTCGACAACGAAATCGCAAGGTGCAAAACGCGCTTGGGCATTGCCCCCAGCACTCAGCAGAAAAAACAATTTGAAAGCCGCATACACTGGCTTGAGAGCTTCCGACAAAGATATCACGCCGATAAGTGATGTGATGCTTTCGACCAAAAATGGTCACTCGATCATTGCCATTCGTATCACCGAAACCCGCCGCTCATTGAGATGGCAAGTCGAACGCTGAATAACCAAATCTAGTGGAAAGCGGTCATTGCACCGACAGCCCTCTGTAGTAGTTTGTGGCCGTGGAATTCGACGAACTACGCGGCCGCTTAGCGGCGATCTTGGCCGTTGAGGAACGACAGCCTACCGATTGGCTCGAAGTGGAACGGCTAGCGAGCCAGCTACAACGGGAACTGCCAATCGACGCCACGCCAGAGGCGGTGCATCGCTACCTTGATGATGCCGACATTCGCTTCCGCGACGACGCCTACGGAGCGAGGCAGCGACGCGAAGTGCGTCGATATGTTGATCTTGGAGAATACGACGACGGCATCCCCGTTCCGTGGTGGGGGTGCGCTCTGGTCCTTCTTGCTGGCGCAGGCGTAGTTAAGTGGCTGCTTCTCTAGTTGCGGGCACGGCAACAAGTGGGGCGTGAGCCGCCATCAGCACCGGAACGGCAAAATAAATGGTGGAAAGCGGTCGATCTGTAGCGGGTCGCGCATCAAACGAAGGAGGCACCGCACTTAGTGCATTTGTTCGGAAGCGGCAGTCTCACGCCGCCATGTTCCTTGCCCCAAAAACGCGTCCAAAACCGCTGGTCCTGCCTGAGCGCCTCTTCCGCTTCATAGTTCGTGAACGCTGGCCAGCGGCAGGTGTAGCATTTGATGCTGAACAACCAAACGCTCGGAAGAAACGCGACAAATCCGATTGCGGACGGCCACAGATAACCTAGGGGCCAACCGACAAAGGAGGCGAGAACGAAGAGGACAAAGGCGGCTGCTGCGGCCCATTGCCAACGTCGCGCGATGCGAAATCGCCTCGGAACCGCGCTGCACTCATCACTCATTCCGCCCCCCCGAACAACCGCGATCAATGGCACTGCCCCGAGTATATGGATGAGGAGGAATGTCCGCTACTGGAGCGATTGCTGCCGAATAATTTTTATCCGGGCAATGTTGGCTATCGGTGGTCATCTACCCAGAAGCTGACCGTCGTAAATCCACCCATGACGGCCCTCCCTAGAATCGCAGATTTGCGAGTATTTTCAGTGTTACAACCGGAACCACTTGTGAGAAAGTGGTTGATGAGAATGGTTAACGACTTTGCAAGGCGGACTGTCGCCGAACGACCATTGCAGACGTTACCACCTACGATGTAGCTTCACGCAATGACAAAGATGCGCATTATCGTGCTACCAATCATGCTCAGCCTGATGGCTCCGGTATCTGCATTTGCCTGTGCCGTCCGTCGCCCTCCACATGACCCCAGCAAGACGCCTTCCGATCTGATAATCGAAGGAAGAGCGGGGCGGATCGAAAGCGAAGGCAACAGGTCTTTCAACGCCACCACGATCAGGGTCGATAAGGTTTGGCTGGGGAGCACACAGCTTAAATCAGTTAGGCTCTCGTGGCCCACGGCGCCGATGATGTGTCCACCTGAACAGCCCCCGAAAAGCAGTTCACGATTGATGATTTACTTGCGTGAGGAGAACAATGAGCTTGTGCCGATTGGTTGGCTTTTCGTGAACAAAACGCCGAATAGGCTCGCGATTGAAGCAGCGAACGACATGGCAAGATATCGGGCTTCTATCGACAAGAGCAAATAGTCCGTCGACCACCCAACTCAGCCAACCATCATCCCGCTAGTCACGCGACGTATGAACACAGGCGCACCCCCCGTCGCCACTGTGCAATTCCCGCTGTCCTACATCGCCCCCCGGCGCTAACTCTCCATATGCGACATGGGCGAACTTAGCGAAGTTTCACACGCCATCCCCTCCAACCAACCCGCCCCGGTCACCGCTCTACTGACAACCCCTTGGATTTCCTTCCCCTCACCTTAAATCAGCATCAGATTTGCGAATGACTCTTAACTGAAAGGCGCCCCCAAATGCCCGCGACCCGCACCGAAAGTGATAGTATCGGCGCCATAGAGGTGCCAGCGGACGCCTATTGGGGTGCGCAGACGCAGCGGAGCATCGAAAATTTCCCGTTCGGCTCGATGGAGCAGATGCCGATTGGCATCGTCCATGCGCTGGCCATCGTGAAGCAGGCTGCGGCGCGGGTGAACCGCCATCATGGGCTGGTCGCCACCCAGGCAGACGCCATCGAAGCCGCCGCCGCCGCCGTGGCGGCTGGCCAGCATGACGATCAGTTCCCCCTCGTCATCTGGCAGACCGGCAGCGGCACCCAGTCCAACATGAACGTCAATGAAGTGATTGCCGGCATCGCCAATGAAGCGCTCACCGGCACGCGCGGCGGCAAGCATCCGGTCCACCCGAATGACCATGTCAATCTCGGCCAATCCTCCAACGACAGCTTCCCTACAGCGCTTCATATCGCGGCGGCTCTGGCCGTCACCAAAGCCTTGTTTCCCGCGCTAGACCGGCTCCATGCCGCGCTCGACGCGAAAGCGAAGGCATGGGATCATATCGTCAAGATCGGTCGCACCCATTTGCAGGACGCGACCCCGCTGACGCTGGGGCAGGAATTTTCCGGTTACGCGCATCAGGTCTATCGCAGTCGCAAGCGGATCGAACCCGCCGCCATGCACGGCATGATGGCGCTGGCGCAGGGCGGCACGGCGGTCGGCACCGGCCTCAATGCGCCCGAAGGGTTCGATGTCGCGGTCGCGGCGGAAATCGCCACCATCACCGGCCTGCCGTTCCGCACCGCCGACAACAAGTTCGAGGCGCTGGCGTCCAACGATCCGCTGGTTCACCTGTCCTCGACACTCGCCACGCTGGCCGTCGCGCTGACCAAGATCGCCAACGACATCCGCCTGCTCGGCTCCGGTCCGCGCTCTGGCCTGGGCGAACTGGATCTGCCCGCCAACGAACCGGGCAGTTCGATCATGCCGGGCAAGGTCAATCCGACCCAGTCCGAGATGCTGACCATGGTGGCGGCGCAGGTCATCGGCAATCATCAGGCCGTGACCGTGGGCGGGATGCAGGGCCATCTGGAACTCAACGTGTTCAAACCGATGATCGGCGCGGCAGTGCTGCGCTCGATCCATTTGCTGGCCGTCGGGATGGAAAGTTTTGCGGAACGCTGTGTCGAGGGGCTGGAGGCGAACGAGACGCGCATCGCCGAACTGGTCGATCGCTCGCTGATGCTGGTCACCGCGCTCGCCCCCGCGATCGGCTATGACAATGCCGCCGCCATCGCCAAGCACGCGCACAGGACCGGCCAGACGCTCAAAGCCGCGGGGCTTGAACTGGGGCTGGTGGACGCGGCGACCTTCGACGCGCTGGTGCGGCCGGAAAATATGACATGATCGACATCGGCATGGCGGAACCGCGCGCCGTCCGATACATTGACCCAGTATGAAAAAGCCTCTCGCCCCCAAAGCCCCGCGCGTCTCCGTCACCGCTCCCAAAAAGACCGGCCTGCTGCGCAAGGCAGCGCGCGTCGGCGCGACCGTCGTGGCCACGCGCGTCGCGGCCGATACCGGCAAGAAGGGCGTGTTCGGCCTGCTCGCCGGGATGGGGGCCAAGCGGATCATCACGCGCTATCCGGTCGGCGCGCTGGTCGTCACCGGCGCTTATATGGCGGGCAAGCTTTATGAGGCCAAGCGAGAGGTTGATCGCAAGCGCGCGATCAAGGCCCTGCCGGACCTCAGCAAGGAACCGGTGCCGATCAATGCCGCGCGCAAGGTGGCCAAGCCCTAAAGCGCGGCCTGCCACGTCCGGACGGCGTCCAGCGGAAAGGTCAGCATCAATATGTTGAGCGTCAGATTGTCGCGGATCACCGCGAGCGCCAGCAATTCGAACCCGACCGCCACCGCGACCGACAGCCAGACCGGCGCGCGCGAAGCGAACAGGAAGCCCAGCGTCATCATGCCAATGTCGCTCATCGAATTGAGGACCGAATCGCCACTATAGCCAAGCGCAATGGTCGCCGTGCGGTAGCGGTCGATGATGACCGGCGAATTCTCCAATATCTCCCAGGCCGACTCCACCGCCACGGCCAGCGCCAACCGCACCCCCATCGGGCGCTTGCGCAACAGCCAGAGGGTGGCGGGATAGAATAGCAGACCGTGAATGACATGGCTCAGGCTATACCAGTCGGCGATATGCTGGCTGTTGCCACTATCCAGCGCCCCGTGCCACAATTCGATCCGGCCACAGGTGCAGATCGGCGGCCTGTCCATCATCAGCAGCAGGGCGCAGCTTAGCAGGGCGATCAACCCCGCTGCGATCAACCCCCTGCGATGGACCATCCGCCTGTTGCGCATCCTGCCATTTCCCCCTCTTGCAAAAGCCCGCATCAAGCGGCACTAGCGGCCATGGCCGACAGCATCCTGATCGAAACGCCCGACTTCAAGCGGCGCGGCGTCCTCTTTGTCCTCTCCTCGCCTTCTGGCGCGGGAAAGTCCACCATTGCGCGCAAGCTGCTCGCCGCCGAACCGGATATGTCCATGTCGGTGTCGGCAACCACTCGACCGATGCGGCCGGGCGAAGTCGACGGCAAGGATTATCATTTCGTCGACCTGCCGGAATTCCGCCGGATGACCGCGGATCAGGAATTTCTGGAATGGGCCCATGTATTTGGCCAGCGTTACGGCACCCCCCGCGCGCCGGTGGAGGCCATGCTCAAAAGCGGGCAGGACGTGCTGTTCGACATTGACTGGCAGGGCGCGCAGCAATTGCATCAGATCGCCGGGGGCGACGTGGTGCGGGTATTCATCCTGCCACCCTCGATGGAGGAACTGGAGCGTCGCCTGCGCGGCCGCGCGACGGATAGCAACGAAGTCATTGACGGTCGCATGGCCCGCGCGGCGGGCGAAATCGCGCATTGGGACGGCTATGATTATGTGCTGTGCAATGTCGATGCAGATGATTGCTTCAGCCGCGTGCAGACCATCCTCCATGCCGAACGGATGAAGCGCAGCCGCCAGACCGGCCTGATTGGCTTTATCCGCAAGCTGGGCCGCTATCACCAGGACGATTGAGGACGATCCGCCGTCAAAAGCCTGCCGGGTCGGCCCAGTCGGGATGGACCCAGGCCATCGCCTTGAACAGGCTGCCCATCGCATCGGCACTGGTCAGCCGGGCGCGCGCGACCTCTATTTCAGCGGCGCGCGCAGGATGTGTGCGGGCCAGTTGCTCGGCGCGGGCGTCAATCCCTAGATCGCGCAGATACGGCCCCTGATCGACCGGGCCTGACACCCGCAATCCCGCCTGCCGCGCCATATTGCCGATGATGGTGAAGTCGACATGGGTGGTCAGGTCGACCTCGCCAGGATCGGCGAAGGGATCGGCAAATTCATGCGCCTTCACCGCTTGCAGCGTATCGCCCAGCAACGGCCCGGCATAGCCATAGTCGATGATGATCGCCGCACCGCCCTGCTTGGCGATCCGCTGCGCCAGTGCATAGGCGATCCCCGCGCCCACGATCGGCGTTTCGATGATCGCCCCGTCCTGCGCCTGCGCCGCGATTGGTGGCAGGCCGGATTCGATGCGGCGATAGCCAGGAACGGCGACAAAGCGCCCTTCTTCTTCGCGCCGGATGACGACCCGCTCGCGCCATTCCTCGCCCACGCGAATGCACTGGCGCACCGGCAGCGCATCGAAAAATTCGTTGGCGATGACCAGCAGTGGCCCGTCGTCAGGCAGGCTTTCGATACTGTCATGATGGGTGACATGGGGCAGCAGTGCGCGCTGCCGTTCGCGCAAGGTGGGGCTGGTCTCGACGAAATGAACGCGCGGCGCGAGGGCGGCGCTCTCCATCGCGCGCAGTGCGTCGGCGGCCAATGTGCCGCGTCCCGGCCCCAGCTCGGCATAAAGCGGCCCAGGCTTGCGCCCCGACCGCATCCACACGTCCGCCAGGCACAGCCCCACCAGTTCGCCGAACATCTGGCTGATTTCCGGCGCGGTGGTGAAGTCGCCATCCGCGCCCAACGGGTCGCGGGTGGCGTAATAATGCTGGTTCGCCTCCGCCATGAAATGCGCGACGGAGATCGGCCCGCCCGCGGCAATCTGGCGTGAAAGCCGTTCAGCCAGGGTCAGCGGCTCAGCTGACACTCGCGTTTCCGGCGATGGGCTCCACCCGCGCGCGACGCCCCTTCGACGTGACGATCAGGTAGAGCCCGCCCAAGATCATGGGCAGGCAGAGCCACTGACCCATATGCAGGCCGGTACGCGCGGCAAATTCCATCAACTGCGCGTCCGCTTCCCGCACATATTCGACGCCGAACCGGAAAATGCCATAGCCCAGCAGGAAAATGCCCACCAGTTTCCCCGGCTGATAGCGCGCGCGCGTGCGCCAGAAGGCGAAGGCCAGGATGGCGAACAGGACAAGCCCTTCCAGCGCGGCTTCGTACAACTGGCTGGGATGGCGGGGATAGGGGCCGCCGGTCGGGAAGATGATGCCCCAGGGAACATCGGTTTCCTTGCCCCACAATTCACCATTCACGAAATTGGCGAGGCGCCCGAAGAACAGGCCGAAGGGGACGCAGCAGGCGACATAATCATGGATGCGCAGCCAGCTGAGCTTCTCCTTGCGCGCCATGTAGAGAATACCGAGCGACACGCCCGCCGCGCCGCCATGGAAGGACATGCCGCCATTCCACAGCTTGAAGATGTCGAGCGGATGCGCAAGGATTTCCGGCTGGTAGAAGATCACATAGGCTAGTCGTCCGCCGATGATGATCCCCAATGTTGCATAGAAGATCATGTCGTCGGCATGGCGGCGACCCATGGGCGATCCGGGCTGGGCGATCAGCTTGAGCAAATACCAGTAGCCGATCAAGATCCCCGCCAGATAGGCGAGACTGTACCATTTGAGCGTGAAGAAGCCGAGGTCGAGCGCAACCGGGCCGACGCCCAGATCGTCAAAGCGGATCGCGCCCGAAGCGGCAGCGGCAATGTCCAGGATCAATTCGGCTTCCTCTTGGCAATAGGATTGTGGCCATAGAAGGATTTTCAGTCAGATGGAATCATCTGATGGCACTCAAATCACGGAAATCCAAAAATCCCCGACAGGCCGGACAGTATGGGGGGCGTTGCTCTTTTCGCCAGATAGGCGGGCCTCATCCTTGATCCGTTCCGCATTTCATGGAGGGCAGGGCGCGCGCCTTGCGCATTGTCGCGTATCTGCTTAAGCATGGTTCCCAAGTTCTGGCTCCGCATTGGGGCTGGCGATATGTGAAGCGAGTTACGGCATGGTGCAGCAAAGCCGCCCATCGCCGCAGAGTTCCGGCCCGACCGGCCGTTATGCGGGCAAGCGCGCCGCTTCCGGTCCGGGCGATGGGAGCAGGGCTGCGGCCATTCCTCCCCCGTCAACGCAGCGGGGCTTTGCGCCTTATGGCGCGCGCGAACGGCGATCCTATGCCGCGATCGACCTTGGCACCAACAATTGCCGCCTTTTGATCGCCAAGCCGTCGGCTGACGGTTTCATCGTCGTCGATGCTTTTTCGCGGATCGTGCGTCTGGGCGAGGGGCTGGCGTCCACTGGCCGGATCAGCGACGCGGCGATAGACCGGGCGATCGCTGCCCTGTCTGTCTGCGCGGACAAGCTGCGCCGCCGCCATGTCACGCTGGCGCGATCGGTAGCGACCGAAGCCTGTCGCCGTGCCAGCAACGGCGCTGAATTCATCCAGCGCGTCTATCGCGAAACCGGCATAGCGCTCGACATCATCAGCGCGGAGGAAGAGGCGCGGCTTGCTGTGCTGGGGTGCCATGCCTTGCTGGAACCGGGCAACGGCCCGGCCCTGATCTTCGACATTGGCGGTGGATCGACCGAATTGGTGCTGGTCGATGCTCAGGGCTCGTCGGGCGCGCCGCGCATTGTCGATTGGGTAAGCGCGCCATGGGGCGTCGTATCGTTGACCGAGAGCGAGGCGTTCGAGCATGACGATGCCGATGCGCGGCTGGCCGCTTATGGTAGGATGCGCGCGCGGGTCAGCGATGCATTCGCGCCGCTCGCGCGCCGCCTGCCGCAGGCGGCGGAGGACATCCGCCTGCTCGGCACGTCCGGCACGGTGACGACGCTGGCAAGCCTGCATCTCAACCTGCCGCGCTACGATCGGCAGGCGATTGACGGGCTGATCGTGCCCTGCACCTCCATGCGGTCCATTTCGGAGCGGCTGTCGACCATGACGCTGGGCGAACGGCAGAAGCTGCCCTGCATCGGCACCGAACGGGCCGATCTGGTGGTGGCGGGTTGCGCGATACTGGAATCGATCCTCGACATCTGGCCTGCGCAGCGGCTGGGCGTTGCCGACCGGGGTATCAGGGAAGGCATTTTGCGCGGGCTGATGGACCGCGACGGGAGAATGATGTGAAGGGCGCCATATGAGAGGATCTGGCGCAGGCAAGGTGCGGGTCAAGAGCGCGAAGGGCCGCACCGCGCAGTCGGTGCGCTGGCTGGAACGCCATCTGAACGACCCCTATGTCCATAAGGCCAAGGCGGAAGGCTGGCGCAGCCGCGCCGCGTTCAAGCTGATCGAACTGGACGAGAAATTCCATTTCCTGAAAGGGTCGCGCGCGGTTGTCGATCTTGGTGTCGCGCCGGGCGGCTGGTCGCAGGTGGTGCGCAAGCTGGTGCCCAAGGCGGCTGTCGTGGGTATCGACCTGCTGCCGGTCGATCCGATCGGGGGTGTCACCCTGTTCGAGATGGACTTCATGGATGACAAGGCGCCGCAGCTTCTGCGCGATGCGCTGGGGGACGCGCCGGATCTGGTGATTTCCGACATGGCGGCCAACACCGTGGGCCATCCCCAGACCGACCATCTGCGCACCATGGCGCTGGTCGAGGCGGCGGCCTGGTTCGCGGTTGAAAATCTGCGCAAGGGTGGCACGTTCGTAGCCAAGGTCTTTGCGGGCGGGACCGACGGCGAACTGCTGGTGCTGCTCAAGAAGAATTTCACGACGATCAAACATGCCAAGCCCCCCGCCAGCCGCAAGGGCAGCGTGGAATGGTATGTCGTGGCGCAAGGGTTCAAGGGGCGACCCGATGAACCGGCGCGGGACCGGACAGGCGCGCCGATCGCCGAATAGGGCCGGATGGCTGACGCATAGCGGAAGGAAGCGGGGGTCACTTGGTCGCAACGGTATCGACGGTCGCTTATCTGGGTCTGGAGGCGCGGGGCGTCGAGGTACAGTGCCAGTTGGTTCCCGGCCTGCCCAATTTCATCGTCGTCGGCCTGCCGGACAAGGCGGTGGCCGAAAGCCGCGAGCGAGTGCGCAATGCCATCGCCGCCATCGGCCTGTCGCTGCCGCCCAAGCGGATCACGGTCAACCTTTCCCCCGCCGACCTGCCCAAGGAAGGGTCGCACTATGACCTGCCGATCGCACTGGCGCTGCTGGGGGCGATGGGGGTGATCGATGCCGAAACGCTGTCGGGCTATGTTGTCGTCGGCGAACTGGGTCTGGACGGCCGCACCGCGCCATCGCCTGGCGTGTTGCTGGCCGCGCTGCATGCGGGCGAACAGGATATGGGGCTGGTCTGCCCGGTAGCGCAGGGGGCCGAAGCCGCCTGGGCAGGGCAGATAGAGGTAGTCGCTGCCCCCGATCTGCTGAGCCTGCTCAATCATTTCAAGGGCACTTCGGCATTGTCGCCGCCGCAACCGGGCGCTGTCGAAGCGCCGGTTCGCACCGCTGACCTGAAACAGGTCAAGGGGCAGGAAACGGCCAAGCGTGCCATAGAGATTGCTGCGGCAGGCGGTCATAATCTGTTGATGGTCGGGCCGCCGGGCGCGGGCAAATCGCTGATGGCAAGCTGCCTGCCGGGCATATTGCCCGAACTGACACCGGGCGAAGCGCTCGAAACGTCGATGGTGGCGAGCGTCGCGGGGACGCTGGAGGGCGGGCGGATCAGCCGCGCCAGGCCGTTTCGTACCCCCCATCACAGCGCGTCGATGGCGGCATTGGTCGGCGGCGGGCTGCGCGTGCGACCGGGGGAGGTCAGCATGGCGCATCTGGGTGTGTTGTTTCTGGACGAACTGCCAGAGTTTCAGCGCGCTGTGCTGGATTCGCTGCGCCAGCCGCTGGAGACGGGCGAGGTGACGGTGGCACGCGCCAATGCTCATGTGACCTTCCCGGCAAGAGTGCAATTGATTGCCGCCATGAATCCCTGCCGCTGCGGGCATCTGGGCGATCCGGCGCTCGCCTGTTCGCGCGCGCCGCGTTGTGCGGCGGATTATCAAGCCAAGGTTTCCGGGCCGCTGCTCGACCGGATCGACCTGCATGTCGAGGTGCAGGCGGTGACCGCTGCCGATCTGGTGCTACCGCCGCCGGCGGAAGGTTCCGTTGAGGTCGCCGCGCGCGTCGCCGCTGCCCGCGCGGTCCAGACCGCGCGCTATGGCGACGGCAAGGTGCGTACCAACGCCGAAGTCGATGGCGAGGCGCTGGAACAGGTCGCGGGGCCGGACGAGGCAGGCCGGCAGTTGCTGGCGCAGGCCGCCGCCGCGATGAAGTTGTCGGCCCGCGGCTATACCCGCGTATTGCGGGTCGCGCGGACGATTGCCGATCTGGCCGGGGCGGAAAAGGTCGGGCGCGTGCATATCGCCGAAGCGCTCAGCTATCGCCGGCGCGCGCCGGTGAACTGACACAGCGATGCTCGCCGCGCTCAAAGCCTGGGCCGGGCGGCTGAAGCGGGAAGTCTTGGCATTGTGGATTGCCGCGCGCAGCCCCGATACGCCATTGCCCGCACGGCTGATCGCCCTGCTGGTCGCCGCCTATGCGCTCAGCCCGATCGACCTGATCCCGGACTTCATTCCAGTACTGGGGTTGCTGGACGATCTGCTGATCGTGCCGCTCGGTATTGCGCTGGCGGTCCGTTGCATCCCGGCCGCGCTGATGGCGCGCTATCGGATCGAGGCGGCGGCGCGTGCCGACCGGCCATCGAGCCGCACGGGCATGTTCATTGTGCTGTTTCTGTGGGGCGTGGGGCTGGGCGCCTGTGTGCTTTGGCTGGCCGGCTGACGGATCAGGGGATTGGCTGGACGCTCATCAGCGTGAAAAGGCCGATGGCGACGCCGCCAATCGCAAAGCCGATCAGAAAGCGGCGAATATCCGGCCAATAATCGGGCGTGTCCATGGTGTCGTCTCCCCATGTCGATGACGGGGGAGGGGTATCGCTGCGATGCGGCTGCTACCAGTGACAAATATGGTTAGGGGGAGGGGATGATCAGGCCGCGCCGTCGCCAGCGATCAGTTTGAGTTCCGTGACCGGGCTATGGTCCTCATGCGCGAAATGTCCTTCGATCCGGCTGCCCGGTTCGATCGTTATCCGTTCATAGCGCACGTCGCCTGTAATCCGGGCCGTGCTCTCGACCACCAGTTCCTGCGCGGCAATCGATCCGTCGACAAGGCCCGCCAGGCGCGCGCTCTGCGCGGTGACATGGCCGACGATGCGGCTGTCTGGACCCTGCACCAGCGCGGCACAGCTGATGTCGCCTTCAACCGTGCCGTCGACATGCAGGTCGACCGATGCAGTCAGATTGCCGCTGATGGTCACATCACTGCCGATCAGCGAAAAGGGGGTGTTTTTAGCCCCGGTTGCCGACATCGGCGAAACGCGCTTTTGCGATTTGCTGGACTTGGAGAACATCTTGGCGGGCCTCCAGAAAACGACGCGGGTTGATGGCCTGGCCATTCAGCCGGACCTCGAAATGCAGGTGGGTGCCGGTCGAACGGCCAGTCGATCCCATGCGGCCGATCGTGTCGCCGCGTGAAACCGACTCGCCCACGCGACCCACAAAGCCGGAAAGATGGGCATAACGGGTCATCAGGCCATTGCCATGTTCGACCTCGACGACATTGCCATAGCCCTGACGCTGGCCCACGAAGCTGACCTTGCCACCAGCGGCCGCGTGAATGGGTTGACCATAGCGGCCGGGAAAGTCGATTCCGGCATGGAAAGCGGCATGGCCGTTAAACGGATCGCGGCGATAGCCATAGGAACTGGTCTGCATCGGTGCCGTGGTGGGCTTGCCCGACGGGATGGTGAGCAGGCTGCGCTCCAGCAATTCCATGCGGTTGAGCGCGCTGGCCAGCTCTTCCAGCTCGCCGGTCATCGCACCCTTGTCGCCCTTCCACGGGACGAAGGGGCCGCCCTGCGCGCGGGCGGCGTTGCGGGTCAGGCTGTCGGGGTTCAGGCCAAAGCTGCGGATCGCGGCGGCGGCCTTGTCTGCGCGCCGCTCGACCGCGCTGGTCAGCATCATCGCGAACTGACGCTGCCGCTGGGCCAGTCGGACGAGAGGCGCGGCTTCGGGGGCCATGCTGATCTTGGCCGTCAGCTTGCCCTTCTCGCCGCTCTTGGCCGGGCCGACCAGATCGGCGCCCGCGGCATTGCCGTCCTCCGCACCGAAATGCGTCTTGTAGAGTTCATCCATGAAATCCTGGCGCGCTTCCAAGTCCTGCGCCAGATCCTCGACCGATTTGCGATAGTCCGCGACCTTGTCCGCTGTGCTGGCGACGGCCTTGCCCTGTTCGGCGAGCCGTGCGCGCTCCTGCGCCACAGCGGCTTTGCCAGCGAGCATAGAGATGGTTGCGCCGCCCCAGCCGATCAACGCGGTGGAGGCGATGGCAATAGCGGCAAGCTGCGCCCGGCGCGAGATTCGCAGGAACTTCACCTGCCCCCCGGAGCGGAGAAAAATCTCCCGCTCAGGGCAAAGCGCGTTCAACCGCGCGCGGAGAGCGGCGGCTCCCGTTTTGCTGTTCTGCGACAATTGCGACCCCGCACTCTTATTCGAGTCGGGCCGATAGCAAAGCATTGCGAACTAGGCGAATCCGTCGTTGCGGAGTCGTGACGAGTCGAAGCCTCAGCGCGGCGAAATGATTGGGGCCTTTATTTGTTCCTTGCCGTCGAAAACAATTTTCAGCGCTGTTTCAATCTATTTGAGGGCTGGGCTGGCGAGTTTCTGTTTTGCCAGCAGCTCTGTTATGGTCGCCGCAGGCATGGCTGCGCCAAAATGATAACCTTGGCCATAATGGCATCCGCCCGCGCGCAGATAATCGACCTGACTGCTATTCTCCACCCCTTCGGCCACGGTACGGATACCCAGGCTATAGGCCAGGTTCAGCACCGTGCGGACGATGGCGGCGTCGTCCGGGTCCGTCTCCAGATCGCGGACGAAGCGCTGGTCGATCTTGATGATGTCGATCGGAAATTGCTTGAGGTGGGAGAGGGATGCGTAGCCCGTCCCGAAGTCATCAAGGGCAATGGACACGCCCGCTTTGCTCAGGCGGTGCAGCACCTGACCGACACGGTCGGCATTGCGACCCAGAAAGACCGACTCGGTGACCTCCAGTTCGATCATCGTCGGCGACAGGCCCGCCTGCGCCAGCCGCTCCAGCAAATGACCCGTGAAATTGTCATCGTTAAGGTCCGCGCCCGACACATTGAGGGCGACATGACCAACGTCCAGCCCGGCATCGCGCCAGCGGGCGCAGTCGGCAATGATGCCGGCGATCATCTGATTGGTGATCGCCGGTCCCAGTTCGGGATGCTCGAACGCCGCAGCGATGTCGGCCGGCATGATGACCGTTCCATTGCCGGTCGGGCAGCGGAACAGCGCTTCGAACCCGATGATCGCGCCGGTGTCGAGCGCGATCTTGGGCTGATACCAGGGGCAGGGGTGTTCCTGCGCCAGAACATGCCGGGCACGGTCGAGCATCGCCGTTTCCCGGTCCCAGCTTTCCAGCAGGTCCGGCCCGAATATGGTTGCGCGGCCCCGGCCGTTATTTTTGGCATGATAAAGGGCGATGTCGGCATGTTTGACCAGCGCGGTCACATCCTCGCCATGGTCGGGGAACAGCGCCACGCCGATGCTGACGCGAGATTCGATCGGTCGGCCGCGATAGTCGAGCGGCGCGTGCAGATGATCGGCGATGCGCGTCAGGATCGACTGAAGCGCGTCGGCATCGGGCAGGCGGGTCAGCAGCACGGCAAATTCGTCGCCGCCCATCCGCGCGACCAGATCACCCGGCCGCAGCGCTTGGCGCAACCGTCCGGCCACGGCGCATAGCAGCGCGTCGCCCGCATCATGTCCCGCCGTGTCATTGACACGCTTGAATTCATCCAGATCGATCAGCAGGACCGCGAGTTGCGTCCGGTCGTTCGATGCCGCGGTCGCCTGCGTCACGGCGGCCATGAAATGCGCGCGGTTGGCAAGGCCGGTCAGCGCGTCCGTCATGGCGAGGCGTTCGAGATGCCGTTCGGCCTGCTTGCGTTCGGTAATGTCGACCACGCTGGTCATGAAGCAGGGTTCGCCGTCGATCACGATCGGGCGGGCGGACAGCATTGCATGGCGGATGGCCCCGTCGGCGCGGCGCAGCCGACACTCGAAATTGTCCACCGCTCCGCCGCGCTGTAGCGTAGCGAACAGCTCGTCGCGCACCGGCAAATCCACATAGGTTTGCTCGGCATTATCGAGCCGGACGTCATGTCCCGCTCCATAGGCATCGATGGCCGCGCGGTTTAGATGCAGGATTTGACCGTCATAGCGTGTGACCAGCAAGGGTAACGGCACAGCCATGAACATGCGCTGCAACGTATCGCGGCTGTTGGCCAGTTCCAGCTGTACGGCCTGCGCGACCTGCCCGGCGGTCCATTCCTGCCGCTGAAGCCGGTTGTTGCGCGCGATCGCGATGCACATGCCGCAATGGAGTATCAGCATGGCCAGAACCATGCCCGGCATGGTGGAGGACAGCGGGGCAGGGGCGAGATAGCCGATCAGCAGCACGATGCCACAGGCCAGCCCGCCGCCGACATTGCCGCGATAACTGGTTGGGACGACCAGATAGAAAACCAGCGGCAGCATGACGAGGACGAAGATGGCGATGTCGCTGCGCGAACTCACCAGAAAGGCGACGCCGATGGCGGTTACGACCTGCCAGGCGAAGCAGATGCGTTCAACCGCCCGAAAGCTTGTCATCCGACGGGTTAGCCACAGGCTGACGATCGACCAGATAATCACGGCCAATCGCGCCGGCACGGCGACCCAGAAATGCGCGGTCCCGGCAAAGCGCCAGTCGCTCAACAGGAACAGCGTGTTGAGAATCGTGGAAAGAATGAAAAGATTGCGGGCATGACGCCGCGATTCGGGCAGGCGCTCGGACTGGAACGCCGACTCCCGCTCGGCCAGGCGAAATTCGCCGCTGATTGTCGAAAGCCCGTTCACGTCCAGTCCAGTTAAGGCGCCCCGTTGGTGCCGGGGGCTAAAATAGGGCAGGCACGGTTAGCAATTCCCTAACCAGCGTCCTTTGACCCTGCCAGATCAACGGGATGGCCAGGCGGTCGGCGATCGGCTTGACCCTTTGCCCCGGCATCGCTATAGGCCCGCCTGCCCAGCGGTCTGCCGCGTCGAGACTCGTCTCCTCGCATCATCCCACGCGGGCAATACAGAGCTGAACATTACCGGATGCTCTTGCGGCTCCAGGGGGGTATTGCACCCGCCGGGGCCTTTGCTGTTTGGAAGCGACATGTTTCCCGGCCGCACTGAAACGCAGGGATGTTGCGGTAAAGTAACTGAAAAAGGTGAAGGGCTTCATGCCAACAATCAACCAGCTGGTCCGCAAGGGCCGCGAACCGCAGAAGGCCAAATCGAAGGTCCCTGCCATGGATGCGAACCCGCAAAAGCGTGGCGTTTGCACCCGCGTCTATACCACGACCCCGAAAAAGCCGAACTCGGCGCTCCGCAAGGTTGCCAAGGTTCGCCTGGTCAACCAGCGCGAAGTCATCACCTATATTCCGGGTGAAGGTCACAACCTTCAGGAACATAGCGTCGTGCTGATCCGTGGCGGTCGTGTGCGAGATCTTCCGGGCGTGCGTTACCACGTTCTTCGCGGCGTTCTGGATACCCAGGGCGTCAAGGATCGCAAGCAGAGCCGTTCCAAGTACGGCGCCAAGCGTCCTAAGTAAGGGGAGAACAACCTATGTCACGTCGTCGTCGCCCCGAAAAGCGCATCATCCTGCCCGATCCCAAATATGGCGATCAGGTTCTGTCGAAATTCATGAACTCCATCATGCAGGACGGCAAGAAGGCTGTTGCTGAATCGATCGTTTATGGCGCCCTGGAAACCGTCGAGGCCCGCGCCAAGAAGGATCCGATCGGCATGTTCCATGACGCGCTGAACAACATCAAGCCGGGCATCGAAGTTCGCAGCCGCCGCGTTGGCGGTGCGACCTATCAGGTTCCCGTCGAAGTGCGTCCTGAGCGTTCGCAGGCCCTGGCCATTCGCTGGCTGATCGCCGCAGCGCGTAACCGCAGCGAAACCACCATGGCCGCCCGCCTGTCGGGTGAACTGATGGATGCAGCCAACAACCGCGGCAACGCGGTCAAGAAGCGCGAAGACACGCACCGCATGGCGGAAGCGAACCGCGCCTTCTCGCACTATCGCTGGTAAAAAGATTGGCGGGGCGGCGTTCAATCGGCCGCTGCCCCGCCTATCGCTCTTAAAAATCCATCCGTTCGTCGTGGGCCTACCCATGGCGGACGGATTGGTTTAGGGGCCACGCAAGAACACGAATCCCCAACCGCCGGTGCGCCGGCAACGGAGAAGCATCATGGCCCGCAGCCATCCGCTCAAACTGTATCGCAATATCGGCATTATGGCCCATATCGACGCCGGCAAGACGACTACGACCGAGCGTATTCTTTATTATACCGGCAAGTCCTACAAGATCGGCGAAGTCCATGACGGCGCCGCGACGATGGACTGGATGGAGCAGGAGCAGGAGCGCGGGATCACGATCACCTCGGCTGCGACGACCTGTTTCTGGAACGGCCACCGCATCAACATCATCGATACCCCCGGCCACGTCGACTTCACGATCGAAGTTGAACGTTCGCTGCGCGTGCTCGACGGCGCGGTTGCCTGCTTCGACGGCGTTGCCGGCGTTGAGCCGCAGTCTGAAACCGTGTGGCGCCAGGCGGACAAGTATAAAGTTCCGCGCATGTGCTTCATCAACAAGCTCGACCGCACCGGGGCCGACTTCTATTATTGCGTGCAGTCGATCATTGATCGTCTGGGTGCGCGTCCCGCCGTTCTGTATCTGCCGATCGGCTCGGAAAGCGATTTCAAGGGTCTGGTCGACCTGGTCGAGAACCGCGCGATCATCTGGAAGGATGAGTCGCTGGGTGCCGAATTCTTCTTTGAAGAAATCCCCGCCGACATGGCCGACAAGGCGGCGAAATATCGCAGCGACCTGATCGAGCTGGCCGTCGAGCAGGACGATGCGGCGATGGAAGCCTATCTCGAAGGCACCGAGCCCGACACGGCGACGCTGAAGTCGCTGATCCGCAAGGGCGCGCTCAACCAGTCGTTCGTGCCCGTCGTTTGCGGTTCGGCGTTCAAGAACAAGGGCGTTCAGCCCCTGCTCGACGCAGTCGTCGACTATATGCCGAGCCCGCTCGACATTGAAGACGTGCAGGGCGTCAAGATGGACAGCAACGAGCCGGACAGCCGTCCCGCGACCGACGATGCGCCCTTCAGCGCGCTGGCGTTCAAGGTGATGAACGACCCGTTCGTGGGTTCGCTCACCTTCATCCGCATCTATTCGGGTACGCTCGTCAAGGGCACTTACCTGAACTCGGTGAAGGACAAGAAGGAAAAGGTCGGGCGCATGCTCGAAATGCACGCCAACGAACGTAAGGACGTTGAAGAGGCATTTGCAGGCGACATCATCGCGCTGGCCGGCATGAAGGAAACCACCACTGGCGACACGCTGTGCGCCGAGCGTCAGCCGATCGTGCTGGAGCGGATGGAATTCCCTGAACCGGTTATCGAACTGTCGGTGGAGCCCAAGACCAAGGCGGACCAGGAAAAGATGGGCATCGCGCTCAATCGCCTGTCGGCCGAAGATCCCAGCTTCCGCGTGTCGACCGATCATGAATCGGGCCAGACCATCATCAAGGGCATGGGCGAACTTCACCTGGAAATCCTCGTCGACCGCATGCGTCGCGAGTTCAAGGTCGAAGCCAATGTCGGCGCGCCGCAGGTGGCCTATCGCGAATATCTCGCGAAGAAGGTCGACATCGACTATACCCACAAGAAGCAGTCGGGTGGTTCGGGTCAGTTCGGCCGCATCAAGGCGACCGTCATTCCTGGCGAGCGTGGTTCGGGCTACCAGTTCTTCGACGAGATCAAGGGCGGCAATATTCCCAAGGAATATATCCCCTCGGTCGAAAAGGGCTTCCGTGAAACCGCGCTGACCGGTCAGCTGATTGGCTTCCCGATCATCGACTTTGAAGTCCATCTCTATGACGGCGCCTATCACGACGTCGACTCGTCGGCTCTGGCGTTCGAAATCTGCGCCCGCGGCGCCATGCGCGAAGCGGCTCAGAAGGCGGGCATCAAGCTGCTGGAACCGATCATGAAGGTCGAAGTCGTCACCCCGGAAGATTATCTGGGCGACGTCATCGGCGACATGAACAGCCGTCGTGGCCAGATTCAGGGCACCGACAGCCGTGGCAACGCACAGACCGTCGATGCCATGGTCCCGCTGGCCAACATGTTCGGTTATGTGAATACGCTGCGCTCTTTCACCCAGGGTCGGGCCAGCTATTCCATGTCGTTCTCGCACTATGACGAAGTGCCGCAGAATGTCGCTGACGAGGTGAAGGCCAAGATGGCCTGAAAATCCTGATCCGCCCTGTGCGAACGGGGCGGTTAGGGCTTTCATTATGCAAATTTGCTGCTATGGACGCGCCTTCGCAAGGCGCGGCCGAGCGGTCAAACCCATCGGATTTGATTAGAAGGTAGGATAAAATGGCGAAAGCTAAGTTTGAGCGGACGAAGCCGCATTGCAACATCGGCACCATCGGTCACGTCGACCATGGCAAGACCTCGCTGACCGCAGCGATCACGAAGGTGCTGGCCGAAACCGGCGGTGCGACCTTCACCTCGTATGACAACATCGACAAGGCGCCCGAAGAGCGCGAGCGCGGCATCACCATTTCGACCGCCCACGTCGAATATGAAACCGAGCTGCGCCACTATGCGCACGTCGACTGCCCCGGTCACGCTGACTATGTGAAGAACATGATCACCGGTGCTGCCCAGATGGACGGCGCGATCCTGGTCGTGTCCGCCACCGACGGCCCGATGCCCCAGACTCGCGAGCACATCCTGCTGGCTCGTCAGGTCGGCGTGCCGCAGATGGTCGTGTTCATGAACAAGGTTGACCTGGTCGACGATCCGGAAATTCTGGAACTGGTCGAACTGGAAATCCGCGAGCTGCTGTCGTCCTACGACTTTGATGGCGACAACATCCCCATCATCCCTGGCTCGGCTGTTTGCGCGCTGAACGGCACGAACCCTGAAATCGGTCACGACGCCGTGCTGAAGCTGATGCAGTCGGTTGACAGCTGGATCCCGCAGCCCGACCGTCCGGTCGACAAGCCCTTCCTGATGCCGATCGAAGACGTGTTCTCGATCTCGGGTCGTGGTACGGTTGTGACCGGCCGCGTTGAAACCGGCATCGTCAAGGTTGGTGAAGAAGTCGAGATCGTCGGCCTCAAGGACACCCGCAAGACCGTCGTCACTGGCGTCGAAATGTTCCGCAAGCTGCTCGACCAGGGTGAAGCTGGCGACAATATCGGTGCGCTGGTTCGTGGCGTTGGCCGTGAAGACGTTGAGCGTGGTCAGGTTCTCTGCAAGCCCGGCTCGATCAAGCCGCACACCGAGTTTGAATCGGAAGTCTATGTGCTGTCGAAGGAAGAGGGTGGCCGTCACACGCCGTTCTTCGCCAACTATCGTCCGCAGTTCTACTTCCGCACCACCGACGTGACCGGCGAAGTCGTTCTGCCGGAAGGCACCGAAATGGTCATGCCCGGCGACAACGTGAAGCTCGGCGTCAAGCTCATCGCCCCGATCGCGATGGAGCAGGGTCTGCGCTTCTCGATCCGCGAAGGCGGCCGGACCGTCGGTTCGGGGGTTGTTTCGGCAGTCACCAAGTAATATAGGCAGCGAGCCGCGCGGGTCATCTGATTCGCGCGGCTCGGATTTTAACCGCCTCGGACCGATCCTCGCCGGCTTCGCGCTAGAGGATTAAACGGGGCGGTTTGTTTTTTGGCTCTTTCGCATCGGTAGTAGGACATGGACAGCAACATCCGCATTCGCCTTAAGGCGTTCGATCATCGCGTGCTCGATCAGGCGACCGGCGACATCGCCGACACCGCCCGCCGCACCGGCGCCCTCATTCGCGGCCCCATTCCTCTGCCGACGCGCATTGAAAAGTTCACGGTCAACCGTGGCCCGCACGTCGACAAGAAGTCGCGCGAACAGTTCGAGGTCCGCACCTACAAGCGTATGCTTGACATTGTGCAGCCGACGCCGCAGACGGTCGACGCGCTGATGAAGCTGGACCTGGCTGCCGGCGTAAATGTCGAGATCAAGCTCGCTTAAGCGGGTTTGCCTTAGCCCCGGCGATGGCCGGGCAGGCAAGCCAGCAAGTTCCTGCTGACGGAAAAGTCGCCAGGGTATCGGGTATTCCACCCCGCCTTCTGCAAGGAAGGGTGGAAGCTCAAACGACACAAGGGATACCGCGCGGCTTCGGCCGTGGCCCTGGTCCCCCGTCGCTGTTCCCGAATAGGGGGTGGCATCCAACCCAGACGGGGTGATCTGAAAGCTAAGGGTTGGCCGCGAAGGAGAGATCCTGAGCGGTTTTTTCGTTGGATACGCCCGCTGATAAGGCGGGCCTCTATTGGGAGTATGGATCATGCGCACTGGCGTGATCGCGAAGAAAGTCGGGATGACCCGCCTGTTCCAGGAGGACGGGCGTCACGTTCCGGTTACGGTTCTGGCCCTTGAAGGCAACCAGGTCGTAGCTCGGAAGGACGTGGACAGCGACGGCTATGTGGCCGTGCAGCTGGGTGCCGGCACCGCGAAAGTTAAGAATGTCGCCAAGCCGCAGCGCGGTCACTTCGCGAAGGCGGAAGTGGAGCCCAAGGCTCGTCTGGTCGAATTCCGTGTCGCCGAGGACGCGCTCCTCGATGTCGGCGCAGAAATCGCCGCTGACCATTTCATCGCCGGCCAGCTGGTCGACGTGGCCGGTCACACCCAGGGTAAGGGCTTTGCCGGCGCCATGAAGCGTTGGGGCTTCGGCGGTATGCGCGCCACCCACGGTGTGTCGATCAGCCATCGTGCCCATGGTTCGACGGGTAACCGCCAGGATCCGGGTCGCGTCTTCAAGAACAAGAAGATGGCCGGTCATATGGGCGATCGTGAACGCACCCAGCAGAATCTGGAAATCGTGCGGACCGATGTCGAGCGCGGCCTGCTGTTCGTCAAGGGCAGCGTTCCGGGCGCCAAGGGCACCTGGCTCACCGTCAAGGACGCGGTCAAGGTCGCTCGTCCGGCGGACGCACCCTATCCCGCCAGCCTGAAAAAGGCTGACAATAGCAACGACGCTGCGAACACCCCGGCCGAAGACGCCGTGGCGACCGACGTCACCGAAGGCCAGGAGGGCTAAACCATGAAGGTCAAGGTACAGACCCTCGACGCAGCAGAAGCTGGCGATCTGGAGCTGAACGATGCCGTTTTCGGCCTCGAGCCCCGCGCCGACATTCTGCATCGCGTCGTCACCTGGCAGCTTGAAAAGCGCCGCGGCACCGCCCGTGCCACGCGCGAGCGCAGCGATGTCGCCCGCACCGGCAAGAAGTTCGGTCGCCAGAAGGGCGGCGGCACCGCTCGTCACGGCGATCGCCGTGCGCCGGTGTTCATCGGCGGTGGTAAGGCCCACGGTGCCCGCGTCCGTGACTTCAATCCCTCGCTGAACAAGAAGGTTCGCGCGCTGGGTCTGAAGATGGCGCTGTCGTCGAAGGTCAAGGCTGGTACGCTCACGATCATCGACAGCCTAGATGTTGCCGAAGGCAAGACCAAAGCGCTGGTCGCCAGCCTCGCCAAGCTGAACCTCAACAAGGTGCTGTTCATCGACGGCGACGCTGTGAACATCAGCTTTGCCAAGGCATCGGCCAACATTGTCGGCGTGGACCTGCTGCCGGCCGTCGGCGCCAATGTCTACGACATTTTGAAAGCCGACTCGCTGGTGCTCACGCGCGCTGCGGTCGAAAAGCTGGAGGCCCGTTTCAATGGCTAAAAAGCAAGCCGGAACCGTCGACAACCGTCATTATGACGTCGTCGTCGCGCCGCACATCACCGAAAAGTCGACGCTCCTGAGCGAAAACAACGCCGTGGTTTTCAAGGTCGCCAACAACGCGACCAAGCCGGAAATCAAGGCGGCTGTCGAAGCGCTGTTCGGCGTGACCGTCAAGGCGGTCAATACGCTGGTGCAGAAGGGCAAGACCAAGCGCTGGAAGGGCAAGCCCTACACGCGTTCGGACGTCAAGAAGGCGATCGTGACGCTGGCCGAAGGCCAGTCCATCGACGTCACCACCGGTATCTGAGGCGCGGACCATGGCACTCAAGCACTATAACCCGACCAGCCCCGCCCAGCGCGGCCTGATCCTGGTCGACAAGTCGAGCCTGCACAAAGGAAAGCCCGTCAAGGCGCTGACCGAAGGCAAGCGCAAGACCGGTGGCCGCAACAACAAGGGTCATGTGACCTCGCGCGGTATCGGCGGCGGTCACAAGCAGCGCTATCGTATCATCGATTTCAAGCGTCGCTTGTGGGATGTCGAAGGTACGGTCGAGCGTCTGGAATATGACCCGAACCGCACCGCTTTCATCGCGCTGGTCAACTATCCCGATGGCACCCAGGCCTATATCCTGGCGCCGCAGCGTCTTGCGCCCGGTGACAAGGTCATCGCGGGCAAAAAGACCGACGTGAAGCCGGGCAACGCGATGGAACTGGGTCAGATGCCGGTCGGCACGATCATCCACAACATCGAAATGAAGCCGGGCAAGGGCGGTCAGCTCTGCCGTTCGGCGGGCACCTACGCCCAGCTGGTCGGTCGCGATCGCGGCATGGTCATGGTTCGCCTGTCGTCGGGTGAACAGCGCTACATTCGTTCCGATTGCATGGGCACCATTGGCGCCGTCAGCAACCCGGACAATGGCAACACCAACCTCGCCAAGGCAGGCCGCAACCGTTGGAAGGGCATTCGTCCTCTGACCCGCGGTGTTGCCAAGAACCCGGTCGATCACCCGCATGGTGGTGGTGAAGGCCGGACCTCTGGCGGCCGTCATCCGGTCACGCCCTGGGGCAAGCCGACCAAGGGTGCTCGCACCCGCCACAACAAGGCGACGGATAAGATGATCATCCGTAGCCGCCACGCGAAGAAGAAGAGGTAAGCGAGATGGCTCGTTCCGTCTGGAAAGGTCCGTTCGTGGACCTCAGCCTTCTGAAGAAGGCGGAAGCCGCGCAGGACGCGGGTGGCCGTGCGCCGATCAAGACCTGGTCGCGTCGTTCCACCATCCTGCCGCAGTTCGTTGGTCTGACGTTCAACGTCTATAACGGCCGCAAGCATGTTCCGGTCTCCGTGAACGAGGAAATGGTGGGTCACAAGCTGGGCGAATTCGCTCCGACCCGCTTCTTCCCCGGCCACGCCGCCGACAAGAAGGGCAAGCGCTAATGAGCAAGGAAAAAGCTCCTCGTCGCGTCGCCGACAATGAAGCGCTGGCCGTTGGCACGCAGATCCGTGGTTCGGCCCAGAAGCTGAACCTGGTCGCCACGCTCATCCGCGGCCGCAAGGTCGAAGATGCGCTGAACATCCTCGCCTTCTCCAAGAAGGCGATGGCGGTCGACGTGCGCAAGGTGCTGGCTTCGGCCATCGCCAACGCAGAAAACAACCACAATCTGGACGTCGACGCGCTGGTCGTCGCGGAAGCATCGGTAGGCAAGGCGTTCACGCTCAAGCGCTTCCATGCCCGTGGCCGCGGCAAGTCGACCCGGATCCTCAAGCCTTACAGCCGCGTGCGCATCGTCGTGCGTGAAGCTGGCGAAGAAGCGGAGGCCTAAGCACATGGGTCACAAGAGCAATCCGATCGGTCTGCGTCTCCAGATCAACCGTACCTGGGACAGCCGCTGGTTCGCCGAAGGTGCCGACTATGGTCGTCTCCTGCTGGAAGATCTCAAGATCCGCCAGTTCATCTTCAAGACGTTGCCGCAGGCCGCGATCTCCAAGGTCGTGATCGAGCGTCCCGCCAAGCTGTGCCGCGTGTCGATCTATGCCGCCCGTCCGGGTGTCATCATCGGCAAGAAGGGTGCGGACATCGAGAAGCTTCGCAAGAAGCTGGGCGCGCTGACCTCGTCCGACGTGTCGCTGAACATCGTCGAAATCCGCAAGCCGGAAGTCGACAGCCGTCTCGTCGCGCAGGGCATTGCCGACCAGCTGGAACGCCGCGTTGCATTCCGTCGCGCGATGAAGCGCGCGGTGCAGTCGGCGCTGCGTCTGGGCGCTGAAGGCATCAAGATCACCTGTGGCGGCCGTTTGGGCGGCGCGGAAATCGCGCGCGTCGAATGGTATCGCGAAGGCCGCGTTCCGCTGCACACGCTGCGCGCGAACGTCGACTATGCCGAAGCCACCGCGCACACCGCCTATGGCGTGTGCGGGATCAAGGTGTGGATCTTCAAGGGCGAAATTCTCGGCCATGATCCGTTCGCGACCGACCGGCTCATGCTGGAGGCTCAGACCTCCGGCGTGCGCCCGGCGCGCTGATTTTGAATAGGGTATAGCGTCATGCTGCAACCGAAGAAAATGAAGTTCCGCAAGACCTTCAAGGGCCGGATCAAGGGCGATGCGAAGGGCGGCACTGCGCTGAACTTCGGCGCCTACGGCCTGAAGGCCATGGAGCCGGAACGGATCACCGCGCGCCAGATCGAAGCGGCTCGCCGTGCGATCACCCGTCACATCCGCCGCCAGGGCCGTCTGTGGATCCGCGTGTTCCCCGACGTTCCGGTGACGAAGAAGCCGGCTGAAGTCCGTCAGGGCAAGGGCAAGGGTTCGGTCGAATATTGGGCGGCTCGCGTCGCCCCCGGCCGCATCCTGTTCGAACTGGACGGCGTGCCCGGTCCGCTCGCAGCTGAGGCTTTCTCGCGTGCCGCGATGAAGCTGCCGATCAAGACGAAGGTTGTTGCCCGCCTCGGCGACACCTCGCATCTGGAGGGCTAAGGTCATGGCGAAAGTTGCTGATCTCAAGACCAAGACGGACGACGAGCTGTCGACCGAGCTGAACAACCTGAAGCGCGAGCAGTTCAACCTGCGTTTCCAGGCGGCCACCAACCAGCTGGAAAAGCCCAGCCGGGTCAAGGAAGTCCGCCGGTCGATCGCGCAGATCAAGACCCTACAGACGGAGCGTAACAGCTCCGCTGCCAAGTAAAGGAACCACACGATGCCCAAGCGCGTGCTGACGGGAACTGTGGTTTCCGACAAGACCGACAAGACGGTGGTCGTTCGCGTGGAGCGCAAGGTTAAGCATGCGCTCTACGGCAAGATCATCCGCCGTTCGAAAAAATATCATGCCCATGACGAGGGCAATGTCTACAAGGAAGGCGAGACGGTCCGCATCGAGGAAACCGCCCCGATTTCCAAGCTCAAGACCTGGAAGGTCATCGAGCGCGTGGACACCCACAAGTCGCCGGAAACGGCGGCCTGAGGGATAGGTCACCGACTCTTTGAGTCTAATTGCGACGCGGGGCTGGCCTTTTCGTTCAGAAGAGGTTACAGGCCCGCGCTTCGCGTATGACTCACAGGGTCCAGGCACGAAATTCGGAACCACCGGAATTTTTCCGGTAGGCCAAATAAGAAGGAACCGGATCCATGATCCAGATGCAATCCAATCTTGACGTCGCGGACAATAGCGGCGCCAAGCGCGTCCAGTGCATCAAGGTGCTGGGCGGGTCGAAGCGGCGCTTCGCCGGCGTTGGCGACATCATCGTCGTCTCCGTCAAGGAAGCGGCTCCGCGCGGCAAGGTCAAGAAGGGCGACGTTCATCGCGCCGTCATCGTGCGTACGGCCAAGGACATTCGGCGCGCCGATGGTTCGGTCATCCGTTTCGACGGTAACGCCGCTGTGCTGATCAACAAGAACGAGGAGCCGATCGGCACCCGTATCTTTGGCCCCGTGGTTCGTGAACTGCGTGCCAAGAAGCACATGAAGATCATCAGCCTAGCCCCTGAGGTGCTGTAATGAGCGCTGCTAAGATCAAGAAGGGCGACAAGATCGTCGTCCTGGCTGGCAAGGACAAGGGCCGTACTGGCGCTGTCCTTCAGGTGATGCCTAAGGACGACAAGGTCCTGGTCGAAGGCATCAATGTGCATGCGAAGCATCGCAAGCCCGACCAGTCGAACCCGCAGGGCGGCATCGAGCGCAAGCCTGCGCCGCTCCACATCTCGAACGTGGCGGTCGCCGACAAGGACGGCAAGCCGACCCGCGTTCGTTTCGAGGAGCGCGACGGCAAGAAGGTTCGCGTCGCCGTCAAGTCCGGTGAGGTGCTGTAATGGCCGACAAATATATTCCGCGCTCCAAGGCGCTCTATGACGCTGAAATCGCCAAGGCGATGACCGCCAAGTTCGGTTACAAGAACGTCATGGAAGTCCCCAGGATCGAAAAGATCACGCTCAACATGGGCGTGGGCGAAGCGACCCAGGACAAGAAGAAGGTCACCCAGGCCGCCGAGGAAATGGAACTGATCGCCGGCCAGAAGCCGGTCATCACCAAGGCGAGGAAGTCGATCGCGCAGTTCAAGCTGCGTGAAGGCATGCCGATCGGTGCCAAGGTCACGCTGCGCCGCGAGCGCATGTATGAATTCCTGGATCGCCTGATCAACATCGCGCTCCCCCGCGTGCGCGACTTCCGTGGTCTGAACCCCAAGAGCTTTGACGGCCGTGGCAACTATGCCTTCGGCATCAAGGAACAGATCATTTTCCCGGAGATCAGCTATGACCGCGTCGACAAGGTGCGCGGCATGGACATCATCGTGACCACCACCGCGAAGACGGACGACGAGGCGCGCGAGCTGCTGCGCCTGTTCGGTTTCCCCTTCCCGCAGGAAGAAGAGAAGCAGGCGGCTTAAAGTCCTTAGGGATTTTGGCCCGGCTTCTCTCCCAACGCATTAGCTAAGGAAGAGAACTTAAGTCATGGCGAAACTGAGTTCGATCAACAAGAATGAGCGTCGCAAGAAGCTGGTGAAGAAATATGCCGGCCGTTATGCAAAGCTCAAGGCGATCGCAAATGATACCAATGCTGACGACGGTGATCGTTTGATCGCGCGTCTGAAGATGGCGGAAATTCCCCGCAACGGTAACCCCACTCGCGTGCGTAACCGCTGCGAACTGACGGGTCGCCCGCGCGCCTATTACCGCAAATTCCGGCTCTGCCGTATTCAGCTGCGCGATCTGGCCAATAAGGGCCTGATCCCCGGCGTCACCAAGTCGAGCTGGTAAGGATATCATCTCATGGCATTGACCGATCCCCTGGGTGATATGCTCACCCGCATCCGCAACGGGCAGCAGGCGAAGAAGGACAGCGTTATGTCCCCCGCCTCCAAGCTGCGCGCCCGCGTTCTCGACGTGCTTCAGCGCGAAGGCTATATCCGCGGTTATTCCGAGGAAGCGCTTGGCGCCCATCCCGGCCTGCGCATCGAGCTGAAATATTTTGAAGGCCAGCCGGCCATCAAGCATGTCGCTCGCGTGTCCAAGCCTGGCCGCCGCGTCTATTCGGGTTCCAAGGAACTGCCGGTAGTGCGCAACGGCCTGGGCATCACCATTGTCTCGACGCCCCGCGGCGTTCTGTCCGACGCGGAAGCGCGCGAGCAGAATGTCGGCGGCGAAGTGCTGGCGGAGGTGTTCTAATGAGCCGCATCGGTAAAAAACCGGTCGCGATCCCCGCAGGGGTCACCGCGACGATCGAGGGCGGGCAGCTCTCGGTGAAGGGCCCCAAGGGCACCCTCGCCATGCCGCTGCGCGACGAGATCAGCTATACGTTGGAAAATGACGGCATTTCGGTGCAGCCTGCCAACAAGACCAAAGCGGCGCGCGCCTTCTGGGGTATGCAGCGTACGCTGGTCCAGAACCTGGTTACCGGTGTGACCGAAGGCTTCTCCAAGAAGCTGCTGATCACCGGCGTTGGCTACCGCGCCAACTCGCAGGGCAAGAACCTGAAGTTGCAGCTGGGCTACAGCCACGACGTCGATTACGCGATCCCCGAAGGGATCGAGATCAAGACCCCGGATAACACCACGGTCGAGATCATCGGTATCGACAAGCAGAAGGTCGGACAGGTTGCGGCCGAAATCCGTCGCTGGCGTAAGCCTGAGCCTTATAAGGGCAAGGGTATCAAGTACGACGGCGAATTCATCTTCCGCAAGGAAGGGAAGAAGAAGTAAGATGGCAAAGCTTTCCCTCTTCGCGCGGCGTCGTCGCCGCGTTCGCACCGCCCTTAAGGCCGTGTCGGGCAATCGCCCGCGTCTGAGCGTCCATCGTTCGGGCCGTCACATCTACGCCCAGGTCATTGACGACGCCGCCGGTACCACCGTCGCCGCCGCTTCGACCCTGGACAAGGACGTGCGCGGCAAGACCGGCGCAACCGCTGATGCGGCTGCCGATGTCGGCAAGCGCGTGGCGGAAGCCGCGACCAAGGCTGGCGTCACCCGCGTCGTGTTCGATCGCGGCGGTTTCCTTTTCCATGGCCGCGTCAAGGCGCTGGCCGATGCGGCCCGTGAAGCCGGGCTGGAGTTCTGAGCATGGCAGACGAAAACACCATTGAAGTCGCTGCGCCCGTCGACGGCGCGGACGCTGCACCGACCGAAGGTCGCGGCCCCGGCCGTGGCGGTCGTGGCAACCGTGGCGGTGGCGGTGATCGCAACCGTGGCGATCGCGGCGGCCGTGGCCGTCGTGACGATCGTCGTGGCGGCAACCGCGACGAAGATCAGGGCGAAGAACTGATCGAGAAGCTGGTTCACATCAACCGCGTCAGCAAGACCGTCAAGGGCGGCAAGCGCTTCGGTTTCGCGGCTCTGGTCGTCGTTGGCGATGGCAAGGGTCGTGCGGGCTTCGGCCATGGCAAGGCGCGCGAAGTGCCTGAAGCGATCAGCAAGGCGACCGCCGCTGCCAAGAAGGCAATGGTTCGCGTTCCGCTCAAGGAAGGCCGCACGCTGCATCATGATGGCCTTGGCCATTTCGGTGCGGGCAAGGTGACCGTCCGTTCGGCTCCGGCCGGTACGGGTATCATCGCCGGTGGTCCGATGCGCGCCGTGTTCGAAAGCCTGGGCGTTGCGGACGTCGTGACCAAGTCCAACGGCACGTCGAACCCCTATAACATGATCCGGGCGACCTTTGCGGCGCTGGGCGAACAGACCAGCCCCAAGTCGGTGGCGCAGCGTCGCGGCAAGAAGGTCGCCGACCTGCTTCGTCGTGGTGGCGCCTCGGTCGAGTTGGCTGCCGCCGACGCCGAAGCGATTGCGGAGTAAGCGATATGGCCAAGATCAAGATCAAGCAGATCGGCTCGCCGATCCGCCGTCCCGCCGACCAGAAGAAGATTCTGATCGGCCTGGGCCTGGGCAAGATGCACCGCGTGGTGGAACTGGAAGACACAGCGGAAGTCCGCGGTGCCATCCGCAAGCTGCCTCACATGGTGCAGGTGGTCGAGGGCTAACAGCCCTTCGATCCGACGATATGATGCGGAAGAGGGGGAAACCCCTCTTTCGTTTTTTCCAAGGCTCGGCTATCGGCCCGGCCTCTTTGGTTCCCCACCGGGGGACAGCGCGAACATAGCGAAAGCGAGTGCACGATATGAAACTCAATGACATCCGAGACAATGATGGCGCCCGCAAGGGCCGTATGCGCGTCGGACGCGGCATCGGTTCGGGCAAGGGCAAGACCGCCGGTCGCGGCCAGAAGGGCGCCAAGGCGCGTTCGGGCGTTGCCATCAACGGTTTCGAAGGCGGCCAGATGCCGCTCCACATGCGCATCCCGAAGCGCGGCTTCAACAACATCTTCGCGAACGATTATGCGATCGTGAACCTGGGTGCCGTGCAGAAGGCGATCGATGCCGGCAAGCTGGACGCCAACGCAACCATCGACCATGCCGCGCTTAAGGGCGCCGCGCTTGCCCGTGGTGGCAAGGATGGCGTCCGCCTGCTCGCCAAGGGTGAATTGACCGCCAAGGTCAGCTTCCTGGTCGCCGGCGCGTCCAAGGGCGCGGTGGAAGCCGTCGAAAAGGCCGGTGGCAAGGTCGAGGTGATCGAAGTGGTCGCCGCAGCCGACAAGGCGAAGGCCAAGAAGGGCACTGCGCTCGCCGCTGCCAAGGCTGCGCGGAAGGCGTAATTCGCCGTCCCAGACTTGCATGTATGGCCCCGCTGCCCGATATGGGTTGGCGGGGCTGTGCGTATCTGGGGGGGTATTTTGTCGCTTGCGCGGCAACTCCCTGTTCGACACGGCTAACCCGTCCCGCTAAGGGATGAGCGATTCCGCTCCGGGGCCTTGATGCTCCGGCACGCATGATTTGAAGGGCAGCCACCATGGCATCGAGAGCCGACCAGCTCGCATCCAATCTCAGCCTCGCGAAATTCAGCCAGGCGACCGACCTCAAGAAGCGCCTGTGGTTTACGCTTGGCGCGCTGATCGTGTTCCGTTTTCTCAGCTTCGTGCCGCTGCCCGGCGTCGATCCGACCGCCTTGTCGCAGCTCTACAGCCAGACGCAGGGCGGCATCCTCGACATTTTCAACACTTTCTCCGGTGGCAGCCTGTCGCGCATGAGCCTGATCGCGCTCGGCGTCATGCCCTACATCACCGCATCGATCGTGGTGCAGCTGGGCGCGTCGCTCTCGCCCAAGCTGGCGGCGATCAAGAAGGAAGGTGAGAGCGGGCGCAAGAAGCTCAACCAATATACCCGCTATGGCACGGTCGGCCTGACCGCGGTCCAGGGCTATTTCATTGCGGTCGGGCTTGAAGGCTTCGGTGCGCAATCGGGCGTCGCCGCGGTGATCGAACCGGGCATGCTGTTCCGCCTGACCGCCGTTGTTTCGCTGATCGGCGGCACCATGTTCCTGATGTGGCTGGGTGAACAGATCACCTCGCGCGGCATCGGCAATGGCGTGTCGCTCATCATCATGGCGGGCATCGTCGCCCAGTTGCCGGTGACGTTGAGCAACCTGTTCAAATCGGGCAGCGAAGGCACGATTTCCGGCCTGCTGATCTTCCTGATCATGGTGATGGCCGTCGGCCTTGTCCTTTTGATCTGCTTCATGGAGCGGGCCCAGCGCCGCGTGCTGATCCAGTATCCCAAGCGCCAGACCCGCCAGGGGCTGATGCAGGCGGATCGCAGCCATCTGCCCTTGAAGGTCAACACCGCCGGTGTGATCCCGCCGATCTTCGCCAGCTCGCTGCTGCTGATGCCGCTGACCATCTCGCAGTTTGCGGGTCAAACCGTCGCGGGTGAGAGCAGGCTGGGCGACTTCGTGCTAACGCTGAACCAGTATCTGTCGCATGGCAGCCCGGTCTACATGGCGCTGTACGGGCTTGGCATCGTGTTCTTCTGCTTCTTCTACACCGCCGTGGTGTTCAATCCGGAAGAGACGGCGGACAATCTCAAGCGCAATGGCGGCTTCATTCCCGGCATCCGTCCGGGCAAGAATACCGAAAACTATCTCGACTATGTGCTGACGCGCATCACGGTGATCGGCGCGGCCTATCTGGCGTTCATCTGCCTCGTGCCTGAATTCGCCATCGCCCGGGCGGGAATTCCATTCTACCTTGGTGGGACTAGCCTGTTGATCGTTGTCAATGTTACGGTCGATACGGTGACCCAGATTCAAAGCCATCTGCTCGCCCATCAATATGGGGATCTGATCAAGAAGGCGAAGCTGAAAGGCCGTATGCGCTAATTGGCGCAGACCGGCTCAGGGCGCACAACAGGGGAGAATGCGCGCAATGAATATCATTCTGCTTGGCCCTCCGGGTGCTGGCAAGGGGACGCAGGCCAGCCGTCTGGTCGATAGCCGTGGTATGGTCCAGCTGTCGACCGGCGACATGCTGCGCGCTGCGGTCAAGGCGGGAACGCCCGTAGGCCTGCAGGCCAAGGCGCTGATGGAATCGGGCGCACTCGTGCCTGACGAAGTCGTGTCAGGTATTATCGGCGAGGCGCTGGACGCGCTTTCCTCCGACACCGGCGTCATCTTCGATGGCTATCCGCGGACAGAGGCGCAGGCGCATTCGCTCGATACCATCCTGGAACAGCGCGGCCGTTCGCTCGATCATGTTGTCGAACTGGAAGTCGACGAAGACGCGCTGGTCGAACGCATTACCGGGCGCTTCACCTGCGCCAGCTGCGGGGAAGGCTATCACGACACATTCAAGAAGCCCAAGGTCGAAGGCGTCTGCGACAAATGCGGCGGCACGGAATTCAAGCGTCGTCCCGACGACAATGAAGAAACCGTCCGCACCCGCATGGCCGAATATCGTGCCAAGACGGCGCCGATCCTGCCAATCTATGAAGCGCGCGGCATCGTGTCGCGTGTCGATGGCATGGCGGATATGAACGATGTGAGCGTTGCGATCGCTGCCATCTTGGACGGCGGCGCAGCCTGAGCTAGATTGCCCTCCGCACGCGACGGGGGGAGGGCATCATGCGCATCATCGGACTTTTGCTATGGGCTGGTGCGGCGATGGCCGCGCCGGCCCATAGCGCTGTTACAGCGACCAGCGACATAGGCTTTGCAACGCAAAGCAGCGTGGAGATCGCGGCGGAACCGGGCGCTGTCTATGCGTTGCTGGCAATGCCCGGTCGCTGGTGGAGTGACAGTCACACCTATAGCGGCGATTCGGCCAATATGGTGCTGGACCCGCACGCGGGTGGCTGTTTTTGCGAAGCTCTGCCCAATCCGTCCGGCAAGCCCGGCAGCGTCGAACATGGACGGGTCATCTATGCCGTGCCCGACAAGCAGTTGCGCCTGTCCGCCGCGCTGGGACCGCTTCAGAGCGAAGGCGTCGCTGGCACGCTCGATGTCACGATCAAGCCGTCGGGCAAGGGTGTTCGCGTCACGATCACCTATGTCGTCGGCGGCTATCTGCGCGCCGGTGCAGCCACGCTTGCTCCATTGGTTGATCAGGTCCTGAACGAGCAATTACAGGGCCTGAAACGTGCGGCGGAGGCACATTGACCGATCGACTGGTGCGATCTGGCAAAAAATCAGCAACAAAAGAGGGTTAAGACGCTCTAGTTAACCACGATGTTAACGGATTTATTGCTGTCATGTTGCTATAGCGCGGCATGGCCGGATCGCCTTCCTCCCGTACTCGCCTGACCGAGTTGGACGCTTTGCGCGGCATCGGGGCGTTGTGCGTGCTGATTTTCCATTATTCCACTCGCTTCCACGAGCTGTTTCCGCAGGCCAGCCATGTCCCTTTCAGCTTCCCCGGCGGCAATTACCGGGTGTTGCTGTTCTTCACCATTTCGGGCTTCGCGATCTTCTTCACGCTCGACCGGATCGGGTCGGTCGCCGATTTTGTCGTCAACCGCTTTGCGCGCCTTTACCCTGCCTATATCGTCGCCATGCTGCTGACGCTGGGCATCGAATATCTGGCGCATGCGACCCAGTTGCTGGTCGGTCCAGTGGCGATCCTTGCCAACTTTACCATGTTGCAGGGCTTTGCGTTCATGCCCGAAGTCGACGGGGCCTATTGGACGCTGACCGTGGAGATCGGCTTCTATGTCTGCATGATCGCGCTGTGGCGCTTTGCGGGCCTCAAGCGGCTTGAACCCATGCTGGCGGCTTGGCTGGCCATACGCTGGCTCTATTTCGCCTGGCCCGACATGCCCGAACGCATCATCATGTTGCTGGTGCTGCGCTATCTGCCTTTCTTCGTCATCGGCATGTTGTCCTATCGTGTTTGGTCCGGGCAGCGCAGTTGGCGGCAGCAGACGCCTTATATGCTTCTGTCGCTGGCCTCCGTGGCGACGATCGAGACCTGGGACGTGACTATCGTTGCCTGTGTCCTGATCCTATCCTTCGCAGCGTTGATCGCGGGACGGTTGCATTTCCTCAGCCTGCGCCCGCTCGTCTGGCTGGGCGGGATCAGCTATTCCTTTTACCTCATCCACCAGCATGTTGGCTTCATCGTCATGCTGGAGGTTGCCAAGGCCGGCTATAGCCCGTGGGTCGGCTTCTTCGCCGCCTTCGCCGTAGCGCTGCTGCTGGGAACGGCGATCAATCGCGCGGTCGAACGGCCAGCGGGGGAGACGATATTGCGCTGGTGGAAGCGTCGGCGCGCGGGGCCGGCTGTCGCGATCGTTCCGGCCTGATAAGGGGCGCAGCCGGACAGACCGGCCGCGCCCTTTCTGATCCTATCGTGCGACAGGTGCTGCCGCGGCCGCATTTTCGGGCAGTCCGCCCATCTGCGTCACCATCTTGGTATAGGCGTCCAGATAGGCGAGCACGATGACCTGACCGATATCGGTATTCTGGTAGCCGCCGCCGCCGACCGCAGCCAGGCCGCCCATCCAGCCAAGTCCGCCACCGCCGCCAAAGCTGAGGTCCGATTTGCGGAAATAGCCTTCCGCCATCACTTCCTCTTCGGTCGTGCGTGCATTGACGACCGACAGCATGACGTTGGCTTCGCTCTTCTTGATCGATATGCCGCCCAGCAGCGCGCCGCCGACCCGGCCGCCCAGCATCCCGCCGAGCATCCCGCCAAAGGCATTGCCGCCGCTATTCTTGTTGGTGGTCACGATGTCGGGCTGGATGAAATAGTCGGCCGCCTTGACCTGACCCTTGCCCAGATTGCTGCCCGCCTGCAATTCGCCCGAATCCGCCATGGCGCGTTCCAGATTGCGGCTGGCCATCGACCGGCCGCGATTGACCAGGCCAAAGCAGCCGGACTGCTGGACGAACAGTTTGATGATCGCTTCCGGGCTGCCCAGGCTCAGTTCGCGCCACCACTGATTGTCCGGCTCGACGATTGCGACGGTGCCAAGGCGCTTGGTGCAGCGGGGGATTTCCATCTGTTTTTTCGTCTGGGCCTGACGACCCGACGACCCCTTGTCAGCGGCAATGGCTTGCGGCGCGACCAGTGCCAGACAGACCGTAGCGGCTGTCAACGTCTTTAATACACGCATTTTCAAGAACCCCGTTTGTTGCTTGATCTGAATTTGTGCGCGCCCCGATATTTTCGCGCATCATATCATAGCGCCGTCATGCTTCCAAGCGGAGCGGGGTGGGGGTGACGGCCATTGTCATCTTATCGGACGGGGCTTTCGCGATCCTGCTGACAGGGCCGATGACACCTGCTATCGGCGCGCAATGACTGAGCTTAGCCACATCCGTAACTTTTCGATCATCGCCCATATCGACCATGGCAAGTCCACGCTGGCGGACCGGCTGATCCAGCGGACCGGCGGCCTGTCTGACCGCGAGATGAGCGCCCAAGTCCTTGATAACATGGACATTGAGAAGGAGCGCGGGATCACGATCAAGGCGCAGACGGTGCGCCTGGACTATGTCGCGAAAGACGGCCAGACCTATGAGCTGAACCTGATGGACACGCCGGGCCATGTCGACTTCGCCTATGAGGTCAGCCGTTCCCTTGCCGCGTGCGAGGGCGCGCTGCTGGTCGTGGACGCGGCGCAGGGCGTGGAAGCGCAGACTTTGGCCAATGTTTACCAGTCGATCGAGCATGATCATGAGATCGTGCCGGTGCTCAACAAGATCGACCTGCCCGCCGCGGAACCGGAAAAGGTGCGCAAGGAAATCGAGGATGTCATCGGCCTGGATGCGTCCGAAGCGGTGCTGGCCAGCGCCAAATCGGGCATCGGCATCGACGAAATTCTGGAAGCCATCGTCCAGAAAATCCCGCCGCCAAAGGGCGACCGCAACGCGCCGCTGGAGGCGATGCTGGTCGACAGCTGGTACGACCCCTATCTGGGCGTCGTCATCCTGGTCCGCGTCGTCAATGGCGTGATCAGGAAGGGGCAGGCGATCAAGTTCATGATCGGCGGCACCGAACATCTGATTGACCGCGTCGGTTGCATGCGGCCCAAGATCGAACAGCTGCCCGAACTGGCGGCAGGCGAAATCGGCTTCATCACCGCGCAGATCAAGGAAATTGCCCAGACCCGCGTGGGCGACACCATCACCACGGTCAAAAATGGCGCAACCGCGCCGCTGCCGGGCTTCAAGGAAGTGCAGCCGGTGGTGTTTTGCGGCCTGTTCCCGGTCGACGCCAATGATTTCGACAAATTGCGCGACAGCATCAGCAAGCTGCGCCTGAACGATGCCAGCTTCAGCTTCGAAATGGAAAGCAGCGCGGCGCTGGGCTTCGGCTTCCGCTGCGGCTTCCTCGGCCTCCTCCATCTGGAAATCATCCAGGAACGGCTGACCCGCGAATATGATCTGGACCTGATCACCACGGCGCCGTCGGTGGTGTACAAGATCAAGCTGACCTATGGCGCGGGCGAGATCGAGTTGCACAATCCCGCCGACATGCCCGACCCGACCAAGATCGACGAGATTGAGGAGCCGTGGATCGAGGCGATCATCTATTGCCCCGACGAATATCTGGGGTCCATCCTGAAACTGTGCCAGGACCGGCGCGGCATCCAGAAGAACCTCACCTATGTCGGCGGCCGCGCGCAGGTGACCTATGAATTGCCGCTCAACGAAGTGGTGTTCGACTTTTACGATCGGCTGAAGAGCATCAGCCGCGGCTATGCGAGCTTCGACTATCACCAGATCGGCTATCGCGAGGGTGATCTGGTCAAGATGAGCATCATGGTCAATTCAGAGCCGGTCGACGCGCTCAGCATGATCGTCCATCGCGGATCGGCGGAATCGCGCGGGCGCGGCATGTGCGAGCGCCTGAAAGACCTGATCCCCCGCCATTTGTTCAAAATCCCGATCCAGGCCGCGATCGGTGGCAAGGTGATCGCGCGCGAAACCATCGCCGCGATGCGCAAGGACGTGACCGCCAAATGCTATGGCGGCGACATCAGCCGCAAGAAGAAGCTGCTCGACAAGCAGAAGGAAGGCAAGAAGCGGATGCGCGAATATGGATCGGTCCAGATTCCGCAGGAAGCCTTCATCGCCGCGCTGCGGATGGGCGACGAGAACTGACCGACGCGCACGCCGCCCTGACCGGCCAACTGGACCGGATCGAGCGGGCGGCGGCGTTTCTGGCCAATGGCATGTCGCGCGGCCTGTGCCCCGACGCGGCGACACGGCGGCGCGGCGCGATGCCCGCCCGGCTGATCGGCAATGGCCTGCGCGAACTGGACCTGTTCCTGACCGACATGATTGTCGAGGCGCAGCGGATCGACCGGCTGGGCAAGGCGGCAGGGCGCGACCCCGGCATCCATCCGGGGCGGCGCATTTTCAGCGCGGCGGAAGCCTGGCGGCGGGCTGGCGGCCAATTGGGGCTGGCAGGCGCCGAACGCGGGCGGCTGCGCACGATGCGCGCGGCGCAGAACCGGCACTGCTATGGCGGCTGGCGCGACGGAGATAGCGGCACGGCGATGCAGGCCGCCTGCGCCGACTATGCGCGACTGGCGCGGGATGTGCTGGCGGCGGTGCGGGGGAGGATGGGGTAGGGGAGAGGATGCGCCACTTCTTGCCATTAAGATGGCTTGGCCGGTATGCACGAAGCGGACATTCAATTTGGGGTTCCTCTGGGCCGTCATGGCGACCTTGCTAAGCGACAACGAGGCATTCATAGACTGTCTCAGTCATCGAGGAGATCCCTCGCTGCGTGAAGAAGTGCGGAGAATACAATGAAGGCTATAGCCTTTTTCAATAACAAAGGCGGTGTTGGGAAAACGACCCTTCTTTGCAACGTGGCAGCCTACTTCGCGCAGGCGGGTTTTCGAGTTTGTGTGGTTGACTGCGATCCGCAGTGCAACGCTTCCCAGTACCTTTTTCACGATGACTTTCTAGAAAGCACATTTGAAGACCCGCTACAAAATATCGAAAGTTTGTTCACAGGGCTTATGGCCGGTGAGGGGCACGCCTTGCGAGTGCCTATGAAGCGCTCGGCAGCTTTTGGGGTAGATGTGGTGTGCGGGAGTCCCGGCTTATCAATGGCGGAGGATTTCTTGGCCGAAGAATGGGCAAGCCTCAATACGCAGCGCGGATTATCCAGCACGATGGTATTCCACCGAATGCTGAAGTCGTTGACTGATTATGATTTCGTTTTCTTTGACGTGAGCCCATCACTCGGAGCTATAAACAGAACTGTTTTATTATCTTCGGATTATTTTATTAGTCCGATGTCAATAGATATATTTTCATTAAAGGCCTTCGAAAATATAAGTCGCTGGATGTCAAAATGGCAAGCTCATTGGACATACTCCGTAAATAGCCCACAGTTGGATGCTCATAATCAATCAGTAGTTGATGCAAAATTGATAAATGGAGCAAGCTGGACACCTCGAAGAACCGCTGGATTTGCGTGTAGGGTCGACGGTGCGGATTGAGGCGGCGTGGAAGGAGTGATGTTGCAGCGTATTTGTCGGTGATTTCGATATTGCCGGTGCCGCAGTGGCCGGATTTACCGTCGGTGGCGCTTGGTTCATATCAAGCAGGCGCAGTTCGCCCTTCGAGCCAGGCCAAGCGCTGGAAGTTATAGGCCAAGTTGGCCATGCCGATCTTGATGGTAGCGCGGGCGATGCCGATGGTGCGCACGACCAGCCCCATGCGGTTCTTTTGCCCGGCGAACACATGCTCGACCTGGGCGCGGATCTTGGAACGCCGGGTATTGGCCTTGGCGATCCGCTCAGGCAACGCTCGCCGCGGTTTACGCCGCTGGTGAATGTGGCTGGTGAACATGCCACTGGCCAGGAACGCCTCGTTCTTCTTGGATCGATAGGCGGTATCAGCCCAGACGCCGGAGGCAGTGTTGTCCTTACTGATCAGAACCGGCAGCCGTGCGCCGTCATGGGCATTGGCGGCGCTGGCATCCCAGGTGCGGATCAGCCCATGGGTTTTGTCGATGCCGATATGATTCTTGTACCCGAACATCGGGATGGCCAGATCGACCGGCCTAGCCGCCTTGGGATCGGCGCCCTCTTTGATCTTGGCCTTGCTGTACTTGATCGACCAGCGCGCATCACGGTCCTTTTGCCGGGTCTTGGCCGGCTTCCAGCCCTCGGGCACGCCGCCTTCCTTGATCGCTGCTTTCTCCGCTTCGGTATTGCGCTGTTTGGGTGCCTGCACGACCGTAGCGTCGATGATTTGCCCGCCCATGGCGAGATAGCCCCGATCCTTGAGGGCAGCGTCGAAGCGAGCGAAAAGTTTGTCTATGGCCTTGGCATTTACCAGGCGTTCCCGAAACAGCCACACCGTGGTCGCATCCGGCACGGTGCCATCGAGCCCAAGGCCCAGGAACCGTTGGAATGACAACCGGTCTTTGATCTGAAACTCGGCGGCCTCGTCCGACAGCGAATAGAGCGCCTGTAGAACCAGAATCTTGAACATCAGCACCGGATCAAAGGGCGGTCGCCCACCCTTGCCGCGAACGCAGCGACGAAGCGCTGCCACCAGCGGACCACGGAAAACCTCGAAATCCACAACTGCCGCTAATCGCTCCAGCGGATCGCCCGCCGCGCTCAGCGCATCGTACCGGTCCGAAAGATCGAAGAAACCAGGCTGACTTGCCATCATCGCCTCCTACGCATCGCCGACGAAGTGAATCAAATCCGCCGATCAAACGCCAGAGTTTTTCGAGGTGTCCAGCTTCATAGGCTATGTATCACAGCAATACATCGCAAAGCGCGATTCTAGCGGGGAAAGAAGGCCCGTTAAATCATATGATGAAATCATAAAGCAGATCGATGGTCAAATTGACGAGCATTTTAGTGGTAATTTATTGCCGCCGAAGCCTTATGAAATCGGAAAAATTCCAAACTTGCATAGCCTCGCTCCTATGTCGCAATCTCGACGGAAGCCGATTTTTTCTTTGCTAGCTGCTGATGGAATTGTCGGTGCTCACTTCGCGAAAGTTAAAGAGGCAAAAGAAATATTCGGCGAAGTTTCAGACGAAATTCGCAAGCGGCTGATATAACGGATGCTTAAAGAGGAATGGCCAGAACCACTGGTCCGAGACATTGCTCGGCGGCGAGCAATTTTTGTTATTGGATCAGGCGTATCGCGTCACGCTATCGGCGCCGACAAAGTTACGCGCCCGCCAGTGTGGAGAGGTTTTCTCAGTGATGCGGTTCAGCGTTTCCCTAGAGCGGCGGAGACCGAGCATATCTATAAAGCGATCGATGATGGTGACCTCTTACATGCCTGTGAGTGGCTTAAGAACCGCTATGACGAAGATTGGACAGCATATCTTCGGTCGCGATTCACAGACCCTAGATACACACCGGGCCGATTACACGAGTTGATAGCCCTTCTAGATACACGCGTTGTCTTCTCCCTAAGAGCCTGATCCGAAATTAAGTTGAGTGGTATCAGCAGGTTAGCTGGTCGCGTCCGTCAATGTGGTGTAGAATTGGGTGTGGCCAGCGGGCTGCATTTTCAGGCGGCCTTGGGTGTAATCTGTAGCGGCTGTGCCTCCTCGATCATTGGTGTAGCAAGGGCGGCCATGCCCTCGATCTGCATGTAGCGGTGCTGGAGCTGGTATTCGTCATTCTGCTCCAGCAGGACGGCGCCGACGAGGCGGATGATGCTATCCTCGTTCGGGAAGATGCCGACGACATCGGCGCGGCGCTTCACTTCCTTGTTCAGGCGTTCCAGTGGATTGGTGGAATGTAATTTGACGCGGTGCTGCTCGGGGAAGGTCATGTAGGCCAGCACGTCGTGCTCGGCATCGTCCATGCAGGCGCCGAGCTTTGGCCAGCGGGTACGCAACTGGTCGGCGACCTGGCGCCAGACCTGTGTCGCGGCGGCATGGTCGGGCTGGAGGAAGACCTGGCGGATGGCAGCGGCGACGACGGTGTTCTGGCCCTTGGGCACGTAGGCCAGGGCATTGCGCATGAAGTGGACGCGGCACCGCTGCCAGGTGGCGCTGAGCACGCGAGTGATCGCTGCCTTGAGGCCCTCGTGGGCATCGGAGATGACCAGCTTCACGCCGGTCAGTCCGCGGCGTGCGAGGTCCTTGAGGAAGCTCGACCAGAATGGCTCGGCTTCGGAGGGTCCAATGTGAAGGCCAACGATTTCGCGCTTGCCCTCGGTGTTGACGGCAACGGCTATTATCGCGGCGACACTGACGATCCGCCCGCCCTCGCGCACCTTGAGGTAGGTAGCATCGAGCCAGAGGTAGGGCCAGTCGCCGGTGAGCGGCCGCTTAAGGAAGGCATGGACACGTTCGTCGATATCCTTGCACAGCTTGGACACCGAGGATTTGGAGATGCCGGTCATGCCCATGGCCTGCACCAGCTCGTCGACACGCCGGGTGCTGACGCCGGCGATCCACGCCTCCTGGATCACCGCGACCAGCGCCTTCTCGACGGTCTTCCTGGGTTCCAGGAAGCCAGGGAAGTAGGCGCCGGTCCGTAGCTTGGGAATCCTCAGGTTGAGCGTGCCGAGCCGGGTATCGAGGCTGCGGTCGCGGTAGCCGTTCCGCCAGGTCGTCCGGTCGCCGGAGCGCTCGTGTCGGCTAGCGCCGACCAGGCCATCGACGTCGGCCTCCATGATGATCTGTAATACGCTCTCGGCGATCGTGCGCAGGAAATCTCCATCTCCAGTCTTCGCCATCAGCTCGGCAAGCGGTAGTCTGTCGTTGGTCATCGGGATCAACTCCTCGGTGGGCGTGTGAAGTGTGGTAACTCCACCTTACCGATGAGCCCGGTGGCCACCGAGATCGAAATCGCATGGGGTGGGGCATGCCCCACCCCATGCGATCATCTCAATCTACACCAGAAATTACACCACGAGCGCGGACGCTAACGGTTAGCTTGACGGCCTAGCCTGTCGCTGATTCATGGGTTTCGCCAAAAACTACCGTGGATTCAACGATGTGGACTGATACCACTCGCGCCCTTCATGCGCGAAGCGGACTGGCTTTGCCAAGCGATTTGACGGATGCGGAATGGGCTGTGCTGGAGCCACTGCTTCCGACGGCCTCGGCGGTAGGGCGTCCGCGCAAATGGCCGTTGCGGCGCATTGTGGAAGCCATGCTGTTCCTGCTGCGCGGCGGTTTGCCATGGCGAATGCTGCCACCCTGCTTTCCGCCCGTTTCCACGGTTCGGCGCTGGTTCTATCTGTGGCGCGACAATGGCCTGTGGCTGTCGATCAACCACGCGCTGCTGATGGTGACCCGCGAAATGGAGGGGCGCGAGGCTTCGCCCAGTGCCGGCGTGATCGACAGTCAGAGCGTGAAGACGACGGAAAGCGGCGGCCCCTGTGGCTACGATGCGGGCAAGAAGATCAAGGGACGCAAGCGCCATATCCTGACCGACACCAATGGCAATCTGGTCCATGCCCTCGTGCATGGTGCGGATATTCAGGATCGCGATGGCGCACCCCTGCTGCTCACCGGCATCATCGGGCGCTTTCCATGGCTGCGCCATCTGTTCGCCGATGGCGGCTATGCCGGGGACAAACTCAAGGACGCTCTGCGCAAAATGGGCAAATGGACCATAGAGATCATCAAGCGTTCCGACACCGGCAAGGGCTTCACGGTGCTGCCACGCCGCTGGGTCGTCGAGCGCACACTCGCCTGGCTCAATCGCAACCGTCGCCTCGCCAAAGACTTCGAGAAAACCATAGCATCTGCAACCGCATGGCTCTTCATCGCATCCGTTCAGCTATACGCTCGACGCATCGCAAAGCGCGGCCAATAATTTTGAATCAGACTCTAAATTTTGATGATATATACGAAAATAAAAGTCGTGAGATCAATGAGGCGTCGCAATTCACCAAAAATTATAGCGACGCCGACGTCTGTGAGTTCCTGCGAAACGATGCTAGATATGTCGTTAAGGTACATGGCAATTTAGCATCACCTGCCACACTGATTTTTACACAGGAAGATTACGCACGCGCACGTATAAAGCATAGCTTATTCTACACAGCTTTTGATGCCGCCCTAATGACACATACGTTTCTTTTCATTGGCTGCGGCTATGGAGATCCCGACGTTAATTTGCTTCTTGAAAATCAATCTTTTAGCGCACAACCTGGATCGATAAATCCACATTACTTTCTGACTTCTGATGAAATATCAGAAGATATGAAAAGGTCTTTGCGCAAAAATAGAAATCTAAAGACGCTCTGCTATGAAAAAGAAGACGATAATCACATCGGGCTGGTATCAGCTATAGACCATTTATACAGCAAAGTCACTGAAGCACGATCCCTACTTATCGAAAGTGCGAACTGGTAATTGGACACCTCGAAAAACTCTGGCGTTTGATCGGCGGATTTGATTCACTTCGTCGGCGATGCGTAGGAGGCGATGATGGCAAGTCAGCCTGGTTTCTTCGATCTTTCGGACCGGTACGATGCGCTGAGCGCGGCGGGCGATCCGCTGGAGCGATTAGCGGCAGTTGTGGATTTCGAGGTTTTCCGTGGTCCGCTGGTGGCAGCGCTTCGTCGCTGCGTTCGCGGCAAGGGTGGGCGACCGCCCTTTGATCCGGTGCTGATGTTCAAGATTCTGGTTCTACAGGCGCTCTATTCGCTGTCGGACGAGGCCGCCGAGTTTCAGATCAAAGACCGGTTGTCATTCCAACGGTTCCTGGGCCTTGGGCTCGATGGCACCGTGCCGGATGCGACCACGGTGTGGCTGTTTCGGGAACGCCTGGTAAATGCCAAGGCCATAGACAAACTTTTCGCTCGCTTCGACGCTGCCCTCAAGGATCGGGGCTATCTCGCCATGGGCGGGCAAATCATCGACGCTACGGTCGTGCAGGCACCCAAACAGCGCAATACCGAAGCGGAGAAAGCAGCGATCAAGGAAGGCGGCGTGCCCGAGGGCTGGAAGCCGGCCAAGACCCGGCAAAAGGACCGTGATGCGCGCTGGTCGATCAAGTACAGCAAGGCCAAGATCAAAGAGGGCGCCGATCCCAAGGCGGCTAGGCCGGTCGATCTGGCCATCCCGATGTTCGGGTACAAGAATCATATCGGCATCGACAAAACCCATGGGCTGATCCGCACCTGGGATGCCAGCGCCGCCAATGCCCATGACGGCGCACGGCTGCCGGTTCTGATCAGTAAGGACAACACTGCCTCCGGCGTCTGGGCTGATACCGCCTATCGATCCAAGAAGAACGAGGCGTTCCTGGCCAGTGGCATGTTCACCAGCCACATTCACCAGCGGCGTAAACCGCGGCGAGCGTTGCCTGAGCGGATCGCCAAGGCCAATACCCGGCGTTCCAAGATCCGCGCCCAGGTCGAGCATGTGTTCGCCGGGCAAAAGAACCGCATGGGGCTGGTCGTGCGCACCATCGGCATCGCCCGCGCTACCATCAAGATCGGCATGGCCAACTTGGCCTATAACTTCCAGCGCTTGGCCTGGCTCGAAGGGCGAACTGCGCCTGCTTGATATGAACCAAGCGCCACCGACGGTAAATCCGGCCACTGCGGCACCGGCAATATCGAAATCACCGACAAATACGCTGCAACATCACTCCTTCCACGCCGCCTCAATCCGCACCGTCGACCCTACACGCAAATCCAGCGGTTCTTCGAGGTGTCCAATTTTCACCTTGACTAGTGTTGCGCTGGTCAGTCTCGAAAGACGTGTTTTTTGGATGCCCACCGCAGAAGCGGCCATTCCGCTACCGGCCAAAATGGAACGGGAAGAGAGCGACCAGCTGCCCCACCAAATCATTGGCGGGCAGCTGAATCAGGCTAAACGATGCCAAGCAGCGTCATTTGGGGAAGTGGATGCCGCATAGCTTGTTTCCATCTGGATCGCGGAAGTACGCGAGTACGATCGTACCCATAGACGCTGTTTCGCGAGGACCGGGCGCTACCTCGATCGACATGCCACCATTGACAACTGCAACATCATGAAACTGCTTCACCTGCTCTGGCGAATTGCATGAAAAAGCAATGGTGCTGCCGTTCGCCACAGTTGCCGGTTCGTCATTGATCGGCTGGGTGACAATGAAATTGGCCCCATTCCCACTGTTGTAGATCAGGCGTGTGTGGCCACTGTCGGCCACGTTGATCGTCGCCTCCCCAACTCCGAGGGTGCCAAGCACCGTGTCGTAAAAGCGCTTCGCCCGGTCGATGTCGTTCGACCCCACCATCGTGTGAAAAAGCATGCATCTTCTCCTACTTGGGCCACGCCATGATTGAACACTGCCCGCGCTCGGCCATAGCAGGATCGAACGCGCGGTCACGCTTGGATCGTTGGGCTGACGTTGGCATACTCGAATCGATAGGGACAGAAGTCGCACCTTGGCCGATGGGCGACAGGCAGCCATTTCCGCCCATGATCGTGTCGCCTGCCCTAAGGAGGACCGGCGGCTATCCCTTCTTACCCGCCGGTAAGGCGACATTCCGAAATCGGCCAATTCCAGCCCAGCGCCCACCCTCAAAACGTCCGCGCCTGCGGCCCGTCGCGTCGGGCGTGCGCGTCCGTGTCCGGGGCTGGCAGGGCGAGGCCTTGGGTTGCGGCGCGCCAGCGGTCGAAGGCTTCGCGTTCGTCGCCCTCTATGGTGATGCGGCCGCGCGGGTTGCGGCGGTTGGCTTCCTCTTCGGCGCGCAACTGTTCGACCTCTTTGATCACCGCCTTGACGGCCAGATCGGCCTCGCCGCCGGGGCGCATTTCCTCGCGCTTCCATTCCAGCTTGAGCGCTTCGATATCGACGGGGCGGGATGCGCCGCGGATCGCGCCTTCGGGATAGCGATCATGCGCGCGGTTGCGCAGCAGGAACATGAGCAGCCGGTCGTTAAAGACGCGGCGGGTGCCGACCAGCTTGCCATAGCTGTACACCGGGACTTCGATGCTGTTGATGGCGCGTTCCAGCGCGATGTCCTCCAGTCGCTGCACCCCCTGATCCAGCGCGGCGAGCCAGGCGGCGGCGAAGCTGTCGGCGCCCTTTTGCCGTCGCAACTGATAGGCGCCATCGGTCGACATGCCGACGCGCTGGGCTGCGTGCTTGACCGATCCGGTTTCCGCCAGCGCGGCGATGAAGGCGCGCTGACGCTCCGGCGTCCAGCCATCATGGCGATAGCGGCGGGGGATGGGGGTGAAATCCAGATGGACGGGCTGCACCGTCGCGCGCGGAAGGGACTGGCTGGTCATGGCGGGCCATATAACCTATATGGTTACATGTAGGACAGTATTATTTGGCGTATCCGCACCGGCCTTCAAACGAGTCACGTGCCTCGTTTGAACCCCACCCGACCTCCCATTCAGGATACACTCTGTGGGCGGTCGGGTGGGGGTGAGGGCCGGTGCGGCAACCGGCATGCGCTCTTGCGCGCCTGTCGGGACAGAGGCTCAGCGCGCATGGCCTGCGCACCAGTGGATCGGCTTTGGCGACCAGGGCCGGGCATGGCCCTTGAGGATCATCAACTGGCCGATCGACACGCCGTCGCGCACCAGCACCCTGGCCGCCGGGTCCGGGTCTATGGGATCGCGCCGGGCCTCGAACGCGCCGCCGTTCATCATCGCTGCCAGCGCGATACGCCCCTGCTGCGCCCGTTCGGCTTCGTCCGGGCATTTGGCGCCGATCTGGCTGGGGACGCTGATGTCGGCCAGGCGATAATAATGGCCCTTATAGGCATAGCTGTCCGCCGACAGGACGCAGGCGTCGCCGGTCAGATCGTCGCACAGCGCGAACTGTTCGGAAATGGTCGGCCGGGCAGCGACCGCGCCATGATCGGCAGCGGGCATCAGATCCTTGAACAGCAGGATGGCGGCCGCCGCGATCACCAGCGCGACGAGGATGATCCCGCCTGCGACGATGGTGGCCGGGCCGTCCTGCCTGTCATGCAGCCAGGCGCCCGATGGGTCGAAGGTGCGATCGCCCGGTTCGTAGAGATTATGTGCCATGATCGGTTTCCACTCTCCTATATAAGGATAGCCGATTTTCCCGAAGATTTCGTTAACCAACCCGCCGCGCGGATCAGCGGATCGGCCGCTTGACGATGGCGCGGGGGCATGATCAAAACGGCGCGTTCCAGGCGCAGGAGGCGGCATGAGCGAGAGCTGGTTATATGATGAGCATCCCGCGATGTTCCGGGCGCATCCCGTGCTGTTCATGCTGTTGCTGGTGTCGGTCGTCGGCATCCTGGCCATCGCGGTGTGGTGGGTGATGCACAAGGGCGAGCGGCTGGCGCTGAGCGAGCGGGAGGTGCTGATGGAGCGGGGGCTGCTGGCCAAGCAGCGCACCGAGATCGCCCTGTCGAGCATTCGCAGCGTGCGGATCACGCAATCGCTGGGCCAGCGCATCTTCGACGTCGGCCATGTCGAGCTGTTCAGCGCGGGCGATATGGCCGAAATCGCGATCAAGAATATGCCCCGGCCCGGCCGAATCCGCGCCATCGCCGCCGCGCGCAATCTGGACCTGTTGCCACAGCGATAGGGGATTTATACGCTACCCCTTGACTTTGACGCATATATTTCAACGATAGCAGATAGAGGGACCGGAAGAGTTCCCAGCCGCAGAGGACGCCAGAAGGAGCAACGCCGGGCCGCATGATGTGGCGCGGCGCGGACAAGGGGTCGTCTGCATGGGCTTGCGAGTGATGCCGTCACTGACGGAACTGACGGCCGAGCAGCGCGCGGACATAAGGCAGGCCTGCGGCTTTGCCTGTGTGCGGTGCGGGGTGACCATCTATCGCTATCTGAGCTTGCCCGACAGCAATGGCGCGACGTTGCTGTGCCCGACATGCCACGGACTGGTGGAGGAAGGGCGGCTGACCGCGACGCAGGTGCATAGCTTTCACGCCAATCCGGTCGTGCGCCAGCGCCATTTCGCGCGGGACCGGCTGCCCTTTTCCGCCGAATTGCCGCAACTGATCGTCGGCGGATCGCGCCTGTTGCGCGACACGCCGATCCCCATCACGCTGGATGGCGAGCCGATCCTGATCTTTGCCCCGCCCCGCCGCACCAATGGCGCGACGCGGATCAGCGTACGGCTGGGCGCGCCCGATGGCGAGCCGGTGCAGGTGATCGACGGCAATGAATGGTTGCCGACCGATGGCAGCTGGCACTTCCTGCTGCGCGGCGACCGCTATTCGATGATGGCGTCGCGCGGCGACGGCCTTGCGGTGCTGCGCATCGTGTCGCGCAACCGGATCGCAGTGGAACATCTGCGCACCACCATCCGGGGACGGCGGCTGGAAGTGACGCCAGACTGGCTGGAAATCGACGGCAAGCGCCATGTCGACCGCATCGGCAGCGGCACGCTGATCGGGCTGGAAATGTAGCGGGGCGGAGATCCTCCCCTCGCAGGGGAGGAACAGGATAAACCAAACGCGCTTTGACAGTCGGGTGCCCAGCGGGCAGGGCATTGTCATGCAGCTTTCCCATTTCGATCCCGCCCTGTTCCTGCGCGACTATTGGCAGAAAAAGCCGCTGCTCATCCGCAACCCGTGGGGGAGTGGCGCAATCCGCTGGAGCCGGACGAGCTGGCGGGGCTGGCGTGCGAGGAGGGCGTGGAATCGCGGCTGATCACGCTGGGCGATGATCGGCTGGCGATGGAGAGCGGGCCGCTGCCCGAAACCCGCTTTGGCCAACTGGGCGCGCTCCCCTGGACATTGCTGGTGCAGGCGGTGGACCATCATGTCCCGCAGGTCGCGGCGCTGATCGATCCGTTCCGCTTCGTCCCCAACTGGCGGATCGACGATGTCATGGTCAGCTACGCGACCGATGGCGGCGGGGTGGGCGCGCATTTCGACCAATATGACGTGTTCCTGGTGCAGGGGCTGGGGCGTCGCCGCTGGCAGGTGGGGGCCTTGTGCGATTCCACCACGCCGCTGTTGCCGCATGACGATCTGCGCCTGCTGACCGATTTCGTTCCGGAACAGGAATGGATATTGGAACCGGGCGACATTCTCTATGTGCCGCCGCGCATCGCCCATCATGGCGTCGCTGTGGGGGATGACTGCATGACCTATTCGATCGGCTTTCGCGCGCCCTCGCGCGCCGAACTGGTCGAACATTGGTCCGAAACGCTGGTGGACGCGATGCCGGACGAGGATCGCTATGCCGATCCCGATCTGGCGCGGCAGGCCAATCCGGGCGAGATCGCGCCCGCCGCGATCGACCGGCTGCACGCGCTGGTGACGGAGGCGCTGGCCGACCGCACCGCCTTTGCCCGCTGGTTCGGCCAATATAGCAGCAGCCCCAAATATCCCGACACCGACTGGCGCCCTGAAGAGCCGATGGAAGCGGGCGATGTCGCCGCGATGCTGGCGGAAGGGGCGGCGCTGTGCCGCAATCCCGCCAGCCGCTTTTCCTTTGTGCGGCAGGGCGACGGGCTGCTGCTGTTCGTCGATGGCGAATGTTTCGATTGTGCCGGCGACGTGGCGGCGCTGGCCGAAACGCTCTGCGCGCAGGATCATGTGAGCGTCGATCCGTCCGATGCCGGGCTGGCGTTGCTGACCATGCTGGTCAATCAGGGCAGCCTGGCATTTGAGGAAGAGGTTTAGGCCATGGCGCTGATATTATTCAATAAACCGTTCAATGTCCTGTGCCAGTTCACCCCCGAACCCAATGGGCCGGAGCGGCAGACGCTCAAGGATTATATCGATGTGCCGGGCGTCTATCCCGCCGGGCGGCTGGACACGGACAGCGAAGGGCTGTTGCTGCTGACCGACGATGGCCGCCTGCAGGCGCGGATCGCCGACCCCCGCTTCAAAATGCCCAAAACCTATCTGGCGCAGGTGGAGGGCGAGCCGGACGAGGCGGCGCTCGACGCGCTGCGGCGCGGGGTGACGCTGAAGGACGGGCGGACCTTGCCCGCCGAGGCCGAACGGATCGACGACCCGGCGCTATGGCCCCGCGACCCCCCGGTGCGCTTTCGCAAGACCGTGGCCGATTGCTGGATCAGCCTGACGATAAGGGAGGGCAAGAACCGGCAGGTGCGGCGCATGACGGCGGCGGTCGGGCATCCGACGCTCAGGTTGGTGCGCTGGGCGATTGGCGAATGGACGCTGGAAGGTGTGCAGCCGGGGGAATGGTGCGAGGTTGGGTGAGGGGGCGGTAAATGACCATTCACGGTTACTCCGCGAGATCATCCACATTCCTGAAACCGGACGCACACCTTCCAGCGTCCGGTGGAAGACTGAAAGACCTAACCTGATGGGGAGCAGACGTTCCCCGGGGGGGCACCGCCGTAAACATGGAACTTGCGTTACGCCGTCGCGACGAGAGACACCCAGTAAATTGCCCACCAAAGTGCTGGCACGACGAGCACCCCCACAAAGCGACGGTGAGAAAAATCTTTGAAGACGAGGAAGGATAACACCACGGTGCTAAACAGCATCACGGGCTTCGCCAGTAGCACTGCAAGCATAATATAGAGGCTGATCTTCGAGGTTGACCCAGATGCGTTGAACAACATCGGGGTCATGAGCGCCGTCATGGTGGCTTGTGGTATGGCAAGAAGCGCCACCACTCCGGTGATTAAAGGAATGGCACGCTTCCAAAGCTCCTTCGTATCGCTTCGATATTCTGGTTCTTCCATTGCCGAAGCTCCTGTTATGTAGACGTTAGCGAGCGCAAACGAGGCATCGGGTGCGGTCGGCATCCGCCCCCTTTGATGCCTCTTGCGAAGGAGTTGTCTACCCCCGAACGAACCCTCTACGGCAGCCCACGAGTGCGGGCAACTTCGTGGCGAATGTCGCCATTTGGGCGTTTGGTGCCGGTTCATTTTTTACGGCAGAAAGTCAGCTATCGTCGGCCATCTCTTCATAATCCGACTGATTGAAATCCACCCAACTTAGCCAGAAACGATCGTCCGTGAAAAATAGGGGATTTCTGTAGCGCGTGTTCCCCCCTCCCGCAGGCGGGAGGGGGTTAGGGGGTGGGCTTGCGCGAGGTTGGGTTGGCCCACCCCGCTGCGACTAAGGCGCTGCGCGCCCAAGTCTCGCTGCCCTCCCGTGGACGGGAGGGAGCATCAAGCAATCCTCAAGCCGCGGCGCGGCGTTCTTTCAGTTCTTCGTTCAGCATTTCGGCCAGCAGGAAGGCCAGTTCCAGGCTCTGCGCCGCGTTCAAACGCGGGTCGCAATGGGTGTGGTAGCGATCCGCCAGCCCTTCGTCGGTGATGGCGATGGCGCCGCCGGTGCATTCGGTGACGTTCTGGCCGGTCATTTCCGCGTGGATGCCGCCGCCAAAGCTGCCTTCGGCGCGGTGGACGGCGAAGAAGCCGCGCACTTCGGCCAGGATGCGCTCGAACGGTCGCGTCTTGTAGCCATTGGCGGCCTTGATGACATTGCCGTGCATCGGGTCGCAGGACCAGACCACCGGATGGCCTTCGCGCAGGACGGCGCGGACCAGCTTGGGCAGGCCCGCCTCGATCTTGTCATGGCCATAGCGGGTGATGAGCGTGATGCGCCCGGCTTCGCGCGACGGGTTGAGCAGGTCGAGCAGGCGGATGAGCGCGTCCGGCTCCAGGCTGGGACCGCACTTCATGCCGATCGGATTGCCGATGCCGCGCAGATATTCGACATGGGCCGACCCTTCGAAACGGGTGCGGTCGCCGATCCACAGCATGTGGGCGGACGTGTCATACCAGTCGCCGGTCAGGCTGTCCTGCCGGGTCAGCGCCTGTTCGAACGGCAGCAGCAGCGCTTCATGGCTGGTGTAGAAGCTGGTCCCGCCAAGCTGCGGCACGGTTTCGGCGTCCAGGCCACAGGCGCGCATGAAATCGAGCGCCTGGCCGATCTGGTCGGCCATCGCCTCGAACTTCGCGGCCCAGGGGCTGCGACCCATGAAATCGAGCATCCAGCCATGGACGCGATCCAGGCTGGCATAGCCGCCGGTCGAGAAGGCGCGCAGCAGGTTGAGCGTCGCCGCCGACTGGTTATAGGCCTGCACCATGCGCTGCGGGTCCGGCTCGCGGCCCTGTGCGGTGAAGGCGATGTCATTGACATTGTCGCCGCGATAGCTGGGCAGCTCGACCCCGCCGACCACTTCGGTATCGGCCGAGCGCGGCTTGGCGAACTGGCCCGCCATGCGGCCGACCTTCACCACCGGCAGCTTCGAGGCGAAGGTCAGCACGACCGCCATCTGGAGCAGCACGCGGAACGTGTCGCGGATATTGTTCGGGTGGAACTCGGCAAAGCTTTCGGCGCAATCGCCGCCCTGCAACAGGAAGGCGTCACCGGCCGCAACCTTGGCCAGGTCCGTTTTCAGGTTGCGGGCCTCGCCTGCAAAGACGAGCGGCGGAAACTGGCCAAGCTGGGCCTCCACGGCGGCGAGCGCCTGTGTGTCCCGGTAAGCGGGCATCTGAATGCCCTTATGCGCGCGCCAGCTATCCGGCGTCCATTTCGCCGCCACGACGAGTCTCCTAAATGAACCAAAAAAAACAGGGGCCGCACCTACGCCGCCGCGCCGTCCAAGGCAAGTTTATAGCAGTATTCCGGCGCGCGGGCGCAATGATCCTTTCGATCAGACTGATCGATTCGCTATTTCTGGCATGGATGGCGTTCGTTGAGCGCCACGCTGACCAGCACGGAAGCGGGGCCGCGCCGCTGGTCTGGCCAGCGTTCGAGATAGGCGACGACGGTGCGGCGGGCATCGTCCGCGCTCATCTTGTCAGGCCAGCAGATCGGGCGACCACGGCCGATGAAGCTGTCCTTGCGGATGCCATCGACCACGCCGACGATATAGGCGGTGCAGGCCAGCGCATATTCGGGCGCCTTGTTGCGGCATTTGGCGAGCAGCGACGTGCCGCTTTCGAACATGAAGGCTTGGGCCGAGGCGGGTGTGGGGGAGGTGGCGGCCAGCGAGGCGGTCGCGATGAGGATGGGGAGTGCGCGCATAGGGTTTCCAAACAACAGGTCGTGAATAGTATAATAGTGCTCCCGCGCAGGCGGGAGCCCAGTTCCAGCGCCTCGACTGGGCTCCCGCCTGCGCGGGAGCACGCTTATTTGTGCCTCAATCCTTTCGCTTCGCCGTGAAGGCGAAGGTCAGCGCCACCTGGGGGGCCAGTCCGCCGCTGCTCTCGCCATTGCCCACGCCAAAGGCGGCGCGGGCGATGGTCGCGGTGCCGCTGACCTTGCGGGTCGCGCCGTCGCCCGACAGGGTGAAGCGGATGGTCTGGGGCTTGGCGACGCCTTTGAGGCTGAGCGTGCCGGTGGCGCGATAGGCGTTCGCGCCGCTCTTCTCCGCGCCCTTCGCGGTGAAGGTTGCGATGGGGTGGGCGGCCACCGCGAAAAATTCGTCCCCCGGCAGCATCCCGTCCTGATAGGCATCGCCCACGCTGGCGCTGGCCATGTCGATCGTCACCTTGATGTCGGCGGTTTCGGGATGGTCCGGGTCCATGACGATCGCGGCGGTCCATTTGGCAAAGCTGCCGCTGATCGTCTGGCCATCATTGCCGACGGAAAAGCCGATCGTGCCGCCCGGCTGCACGGTCCAGGCAGGCGGCGGGGCGGGGGGCGCTTCCGGGGCGGCCTCGGTGACGTTGGCGGCGGCGATGTCGGGTGCGGGCGCGGCGATGTTGGCTGGTTCGGCGATGTTTTCCGATGCGGCGGGGGCTTGCGACGCCTCGGATGCTGCGACCGGGGCGGCGACCTTGGCCGCTGGCGCGGGCAGGATCGCCTTGCCGACGACCAGACCCAGCAGCATCAGCGCGGGCAGGATGATCAGCAGCGCGGTCGACCGGCCCGGTATCATCCGCCAGATCAGCCCGTCGCGGATCAGGAAATGATGGCGCAGCGCCCCCGCGACATGGAGCAGGAACAGCGCGATGCCCAGCCAGGCGATCAGGCCATGGCCGCCCTCCGCCAGTTCATGCGCGCTTGCGGGCAATGGCAGATGGGGCAGGGGCAGGACGCCGAACAGCAGGGTCGGCACCTTCACCTTGGCGGTCGATACCAGCGCCCAGCCGCTCAGCGGCGCCCCCAGCATGAAGGCGTAGAGACCAAAATGCACGCCCGACGCCAGCGCGCCCTGCCAGCCGCCCTCCAGCTTTGCCGGGCGCGGCTTCCAGTAGCGCACCACGATCCGCAGCAGGGTCAGCCCCAATATCGTGATGCCGACCGACTTGTGCCATTGGTACAGGGCAAAGCCCCGCGCGCCCAGATCCTCCAGCGCCCAGCCGACGCTGATCTGGAAAGCGAGCAGGGCCGCGATCGCCCAGTGCAGGATGATGGCGACAAGGCTGTAGCGTGGCATGAAACCCCCGGCAGGATGGACCTGACGGCGAAGCTATGCCCCGCGCGTCATGAAGTCCATTGCCCTGCCGGGAAACGCTGCGTTGCCCATGACCGCGGATAGGCGCGGCCTTTTTCAGATCAGAAGTCGGCCTTCAGCGTGGCGAAGAATTGCTGGGGCGCACCGACCAGCAGGGTCTGGGCATCGCCGCTATTGCCAAAGCCGCCCGATCCGATCGTGCCGACATAGCGCTTGTCGAACAGATTGGTGGCGTTCAGCTGCACTTCCACCTTGTCGGTGAAGCGATAGCCAAGCGAGGCGTCGACGATCAGGCGGCCGGGGACCGAAGCGTCATTGGTGTAGCTATAGTAGCGGCGCGACATATAGTTGAGGCCGACACGGAAGAAGCGCTGGCCATCGTCGAAGTTGAATTCGCCGCGCGCCATATGCTTGGGGCTGTCCACCACGGTCTTGTCCTTGATCGCCGCGACAAGATCGCCATTGCCGTTCACGACATCGTCGCGATAGGTCGCGTCGGTGTAGCTGTAGCTGGCGTAGAGGCTGAAGCCGCTGCCCAGCGTCAGATTGCCCGCCGCTTCGACGCCGACGGCGCGGACGCCGCCGACATTCTGGAGCGCCGAGGGGTTGCCCTGGATCGCCGATCCGACCTGCACTGCCAGCAGGCGGTTGCGGAAGTTGACCAGATAGGCACCCAGCGTGCCGTTGAAGACCGGCGTGTTGTAGCGCAGGCCGAGTTCGTAGGTGTCCGACTCTTCGGGTTTCAGATTATTCCTGATCGCGTCGAACCCGGCCTGATTGGTCGAAAAGGGGCCGGTGGTCGTGGCGCTGGCAAAGGCGCGGGTCGACTGGCTGAAGCCGCCAAAGACTTCCGCGTCGGGGCTGACCTTCACGACGAAACCGGCGGTGGGCTGGAACCAGTCCTGCGCCTTGATCTTGCCCTGCGGGAAGCTGGCCTGAACGACCGCCTCCGCCTTGTTGGTGACCGAAAAGCCCTTCCACCCCAGATTGATCGTCACCATGCCAAGGTCGATCTTGTCCTGCACATGATATTGGAACGTATCGGTGGTGAAATCGAACTCCCACTGGGTGAAGAAGGGATTCTTCGGATAGTCGCGGAAGGACAGGCCCGGTTCGGTGCGGCTGGAGAAGGCGTAGAAGCGGCGGGCCTGGTTGAACTTGTTATTTTCATACCATGCGCCGACGTTCAGATTCTGGCTGCCGATGGTGAAATCGACGCTGCCGAACGCGCCGATGCGGTCCATCTTATATTCGGTGGTCCGCACCGACATGGGGACGCCGTTGGGGCTGGGCACATAGGGGGTCGCCCACAGGCCCATGCCGCTATTATTGTGATAATAGCCCTTGAGGTTCAGCGTCGCCTTCTCGCCCAGCGGCGTGTTGAGGCCGATCGCGCCCAGCCAGTCCTTGCGCAGGCCCGCCGCGTCATAATAGGCGTCGTCGGCGCTGGTCACATTGCCCGGATAGGTCTGGCCAGTGGCGACGGACGCGCCGCTATAGTCGAAACGGCCATCGGGGAAGGGCGATCCGCCGCTGTTGCTGACCAGATCCACGTCGTTCAGGCGGCTGGCATAGTCGATCGCGCGGGCATAGTCGGGAAAGGTGTTGTCCCAGTCCCAGCCCAGCCGATTGATCATGCCCATCGACATGTCCTGATAATCCTGCTCGCGCCGGTCGGAATAGCTCAGCCAGCCGTCAATCTTGGCCTCGCCTATGGGCACGATCACCTTGGCATTGCCCATATGCTGGTCCTGCTTGCCCTGGCCCTTATATTTGTCGGTCGATCCATAGCCGTAGGACACATAGCCGCGTACGCCGTCCCTGGTCCCCAGATTGAGGCGGGCAAAAGCGCGGACCGTGTCGTTGCTGCCATAGGTCAGATTGCCCTGTGCGCCCATCTCGCCGGTCGGATCGGCCGAGAATGTCTCGACCGTGCCGCCCAGATTGCCGGTCGCCTGCGTGCCGAGCGAACCGGCACCCTGCGACACGCGGACGCTGCCGATATTTTCGCTGCTGATCGCGCGGGTGATGTGCAGGCCGTTATGATTGCCATAGCTCATGTCGCCCAGCGGAATGCCGTCGAAGGTAAAGCCAAGCTGGTTCTGGTTGAAGCTGCGGATGGTGACGCGCTGCGACCATTCATAATTGCCGAACGGGTCGGCGGACTGGAAATTGACGCTGGGCAGCTTTTCAATCGCCTTGAGCGGATTGGTGCCCGGCGTCAGCACGACAATCTCCTGCGCCTTGATTTCCTGCACCTGACGGGTTTCGCCGCGACCAAAGACGACGATCGTCGCTTCGTCGGGTGCAGCATCGGCGGCGGGCGCAGCCGTCTGGGCAAAGGCGGGCGTAGCCGCCAGCATGGTGGAGGCGAGCAGCAGGGCAGTGGCAGGACGCATGAATTTTCCCCTTCAAGAACCGTAATCGGCTTGGTTCGGGGCCGTAGGCGCGTGATGTTGCACTGCAATGAGAGGAGCTTGACGAATTGGCGTCGCCTGCATGACATTCCTGTGATGCGTATCTTGATATGGATTGTGTCATAAAGGTCGCAGTCGCGCCATTTTCGCTGGCGTGATTGCATCACTGGCCATGACGGCTATGGCATGACCATCCCTATTTTATTGGAAAGCAGGACATGGCCAAACCCGAATCCTGGCGTTTCAGTCCCGAAGCCTATCGCTTCGTGACCAGCATCGATTCCCGCTTTCAGGATCTCGATACGATGGGCCACATCAACAATGTGGCGATCTCCGGCATATTCGAGACCGCGCGTATCCGTTTCCACCATCATATGGGTCGCCATCCGCAGGAACAGGGCGTGCGCTGGATGGTGGCGAACGTGAATCTCAATTTCATCGAGGAATCGCATTTCCCCTATCCGTTCGACGTCCATTGCGCGATCGGCCATATCGGCCGCACCAGCTGGACGATCAGTTCGGCCGGGTTTCAGAAGGGCGTGTGCGTCGCCACCTGCGACACCACCGTCGTCACCCATGGGGCCGAAGGACGACGCGAGATTGACGAGACGCTGCGCGAAGCGATGGAACTGAATTTCATCCGCCGACCGGCGTGACGCGGGGTTTATTCACCCAAATCCGTGCATCCGCCGGGACCATTGAAAGGCGATCACCGCGCCCTTGACCGGCTGGATCATCGCCACGGCCAGCAGCAGCGCCAGGCCAGGCCAGATCGCGGCCTGCCATCCCAGCGGAATGTCGAGCGCGCGGTTTACCTCTATCATCAGCGGGACCAATATATGGCCCAGCAGCAGGATGACGATATAGGATGGGAAATCGTCGGCCTGATGCCTGTCCCAGCGCTGGCCGCAATGGGCGCAGGCGGATGTGGGCTTGAGGAAGCGGGCAAACATCCGTCCCTCGCCACAGGCCGGGCAGCGCCCGCGCAGCGCCAGGCCGATGGCGGCGGCGAGCGGGCGATCGGGTGCGGCTTCGGGTGTCTGGTCGGGCATGGGCGCTGAGGTAGTAGCTGCGGCGATGCTGCGCAACATGGCATATTCCCTTACTGACCCTTTCGCCTGCGCAAAAGCCTGTTAATAAGCCGCCATGCGTCTCCCCGGTCCGTCCGAAATCTTTGCCCTGTTCGACGATGCGCGCGTGCGCGGCGCAGCCCCGGCGCGGCTCTATCGCGATCCGGTCGGCATCATTGCAGCCCATCGCATGGAGGAGGTCCAGCCCGCGCTCGACCGGCTGGCCGACGCGCGGGAAAATGGCCTGCATGTCGCGGGCTATATGACCTATGAAGCGGGGCTGGCGCTGGAAGACAGGCTCGCGCCGGTCGCCGCTCGCGCAGAGGTGAAGGGCGGTGCCGCGCCGTTGCTGTGGTTCGGCCTGTTCGAAGGCGTCCGGCTGATCGCGCCGGGGACGCTGCCCGACCTGCTGCCCGATCCCGCCGGGGCCAGCGTGACGCCGCCCCGCCCGCTGATCGACGAAGCCGAATATCGTGCGGCGTTCGACGCGGTGCAGGACTATATTCGCGCGGGCGACATTTATCAGGCGAACCTGACCTTCCCCTGCGAAACCAGGGTGAGCGGCGATCCGATGGCGCTCTATGCCGCGGTCCGGCCCCGCGCGGCGGCGGGCTATGGCGGGGTGATCCGCACCGGGGGGCAGGCGTTGCTGTCCTTCTCGCCCGAACTCTTTTTCACGCTGGTGCGCGGCCAACTGACCGCGCGCCCAATGAAGGGCACCGCCACGCGCCATGCCGATCCGCAACAGGATACGGCGCTGGCACAATGGCTGCAAAGCGACGCCAAGCAGCGCGCGGAAAATCTGATGATCGTCGACCTGCTGCGCAACGATCTGTCGCGGGTGTCGCGCGCGGGCAGCGTGACCGTGCCGGACCTGTTCAAGGTGGAAAGCTATCCGACCGTCCATCAGCTCGTGTCGACCGTGCGTGCGCGCATCCTGCCCGGCCTGTCGCCGGTCGATGTGCTGCGGGTGCTGTTCCCCTGCGGATCGATCACCGGCGCGCCCAAGGTGCGGGCGATGGAGATACTCGACGCGCTCGAACCCCATGCACGCGGCGTCTATACCGGATCGATGGGCTGGATCGACCCGGATGGCGACGCCGCCTTCAACGTCGCGATCCGCACGCTGACGATCGATGAGGGCGCGGGCGTCGGGCGGCTGGGGCTTGGCTCCGGTCTGGTGGTCGATTCAGAGGCTGGCTCTGAGTGGGCGGAATGTCTGGCCAAGGGGCGGTTTCTTGCGGGCGCTTGACATATTGGCCGCCAAAGGTTTGGAATAGCTCGAATGTCACTGGCTGATGGACGCTATGATCTGCTCGAAACCATGGCCTTCGACCCGCTCGAAGGCATCAGGTTGCTGGAGCTGCACCTTGCCCGGTTGAAGGCGAGCGCCGATGCGCTTGGCTTCGCCTTCGATCGCCATGGCGTGCGCAACGAATTGCAGGCCGCGACCTTCCGCCTGCGCGACCATAGCCGGGTGCGGCTGATGGTGTCGCGCGGCGGGGCAGTGGCGATCGAGGTGCGCGACCGGATCGCCTGGCCGGGCGCGATCGTGCCGGTCAAGGTCGTACCGCGCCATGCGCCCGCCGACGACCTGCGCCTGCTGCACAAGACCACCGACCGTTCGCTCTACCGCGATGCGCTGCAACGCGGCGGCACCTATGAAGTCGCGCTGATCGATGCGCAGGGCTATCTCACCGAATGCTGCTTCTCCTCGATCTTTGTCGAGCGGGGCGACAAATTGCTCACCCCGCCGCGATCGCGCGGGTTGCTGCCCGGCATCCTGCGCCAGAGCCTGATCGACATGGGCGAGGCGGTGGAGGCCGATCTTCGCCCGCAAGATCTCGACGATGGCTTCTTCATCGGCAATGCCGCGCGCGGCATGGTCGCCGCGACACTGGCGCATTAGCCACATCATTCTGCCGTAAAGCCAGGAAGCGGTAACTGGCCGGTTGCCCCTGCGTCCGTTGCGCACTAAGGACCGCCGCGTCCGCTAATGTTGCGGGCGTTGGGGATTCTTTCGAAAGATTGTTGTCATGAGCCAGACTTCCGCCGCCCTTGGTCGTATCCAGCCGTCCGCCACGCTCGCCATGAGCGCGCGTGTGAATGCGCTCAAGGCGCAGGGCGTGGACGTGATTGGCCTGTCGGCCGGGGAGCCGGATTTCGACACGCCCGATTTCGTCAAGGAAGCGGGCATTGCCGCCATTCGCAACAACCTGACCCGCTATACCGACGTGGACGGCACCGCCGACGTCAAGGAAGCGGTGATGTTCAAGTTTCAGCGCGACAATGGCCTGACCTACAAGCGCAGCCAGATCACGGTCAATTCCGGCGGCAAGCACACCTTGTTCAACGCGCTGGTCGCCACCGTGGACGCGGGCGATGAAGTCATCATCCCGGCGCCTTATTGGGTGAGCTATCCCGACATCGTCAATTTCGCTGGCGGCACGCCGGTATTCATCGAGGGGCCGGCGAGCCAGGGCTACAAGATCACCGCCGCCCAGCTGGAAGCGGCGATCACCCCGCGCACCAAATGGGTGATGCTCAATTCGCCGTCCAACCCCTCCGGCGCGGCCTATTCGGCGGCGGAGCTGAAGGAACTGGCGGACGTGCTGCTGCGCCATCCCCATGTCCTCATCATGACCGACGATATGTATGAGCATGTCTGGTACGCGACGACCCCCTTCGCCACCATCGCGCAGGTCTGCCCGGAACTGTATGACCGCACGCTGACGGTCAATGGCTGTTCCAAGGCTTTCTCGATGACCGGCTGGCGCATCGGTTTTGCCGGTGGCCCCGAATGGATCATCAAGGCGATGGGCAAGCTGCAATCGCAGTCGACCAGCAATCCCTGCTCGATCAGCCAGGCCGCCGCCGTCGCCGCGCTCACCGGGCCGCAGGATTTTCTGGAAGAGCGCAACGCCGCGTTCAAGAAGCGCCGCGACATGGTCGTCGCGATGCTCAATGACGCGCCGGGCCTCGATTGCCCGACGCCCGAAGGCGCTTTCTATGTCTATCCCGACGCCAGCGGCGTGATCGGCAAGGTGACGCCCAAGGGGGTGACGATCGACAGCGACGAAACGCTGATCGGCTATTTCCTGGACGAGGCCAAGGTCGCCGCCGTCCATGGCGCGGCCTTCGGCCTCTCGCCCGCCTTCCGCATCAGCTATGCGACGTCGGAAGAGGTGCTGAAAAAGGCCTGCACCCGCATCCAGGAAGCCTGCGCCGCGCTGAAATAAACCTCCCCGGCACGGGACTTTCCGCTTTCTTTCTACCGTCATGCTGAACGTGTTTCAGCATCCATTGTGCCCACCAGCCGCCGCTTGATCTGGCGCGATGGACCCTGAAACAAGTTCAGGGTGACGAAAAGGGAAACGGTCCTTTTCCACCCGCGCCGTCTTGCAGGCAGCGCGGAACGCTCTATATCCGCGTTGCATAACGAAACTGATTTAAGGCGACTCTCCGTTCGTCGTTCTGTTTCTTGCCTCTGTCGAAAGCCGCACCCGCGCGGCGCGATATTCAGCAAGGGGCAAGGCACGGGGATGTAACCGATCGGCCTGATCAGCCGAAACCAAAGAATAAGAAAGGCACAGGCCATGATGACGTTTTTGAAATCCGATTTATTCCTGCGCTTTCTGGGCGGGTTTGCGATCGGTGCGGTCGGCATGGTCATGCTCCAGCCCGATGAACAACCGATCCTCAGTTCCCCGGCGATCGCCGCGACCAGCGCCCATCATGCGGCGCGCTGACGGCATCGCCCTTGCCATTTTCGCGGCGATCGCCGTCGCGTCCCCGGTGCGCGCCGAGCGCCCGGTCCTTGCCCCTGTCGCCACCATCGACGCCGCGCCCACCCGCAGCCTGGAAACCGCGATATTCGCAGGCGGCTGCTATTGGGGCGTCGAAGGCGTCTTTTCCCATGTGAAGGGCGTCCAGCTCGTCAAGTCGGGCTTTGCCGGAGGCCCGCGCAACCGCCGCGTCGATTATGCCATGGTCAGCGGCGGCGACACCGGCTTTGCCGAAGCCGTCCGCGTCACCTACGACCCCAAGCAGGTCAGCTACGCCACGCTGCTGCGCATCTTCTTCTCGGTCATCGCCGATCCCACGACGCTCAACTATCAGGGGCCGGACCATGGCACCCAATATCGCAGCGCGCTCTTTCCGCTGAACGCCGAACAGGCCAAGGCCGCGACCGCCTATCTGGCGCAACTGGACAAGGCCGGCCTGTGGCGCGACCCGGTAGTGACCAAGGTGGAGCGCTTCACCGGCTTTCAGGACGCCGACGCCTATCATCAGGACTTCATGCGCAAAAACCCGCGCCATCCCTACATATTGCGCTGGGACGCCCCCAAGCTGGCGGCGTTCAAGGCGATGTTCCCGGCGCTGTATCGGGACAAGCCGTCGGCTTGAGCGATGGCTCGGTGTGGCCGGCAGGCGAATGTCCGGTTTGGAGCGAGGCAAACGGGATGGCTGACATTCGCGTGCCTTAAGATGATATTGTCAGACGTGATGCTGATTTGACGGTCGGGTTCGACACGGACGCGTCCTGCCTAAAGATTTGTCACCAAGCCTTTGATCTGAAATTCAGCACCGGTTCGGAGGTTCGTTGCGCTAGTGTATGGTTCTTCCACCAGTCCGTTGAAGTGCGGGATGAGCGGTTGGATGTGCAGGTCAATCACGTCTGGGAAATAGGCGAGCTTGCCCTTGGATTTGAACCATCTGTTCGCCTTCTTACGAGAGAAAAATGCGTAAAGGTCAGCAATTTGGATCGCGCGGCAACTGGTCTTTTCTACAAATTCGATGCTCGTCGCGGCGGTTAAATTGCCGTGCTCAACCTCGCTTTGGATATAGGCTTCTAGCTCAGGGTTATTTTTGTGGCCCGTCTCGACCTTGTAAGCCACGCCTTCAGCTTTAACCTGATCCATCAGCCCAACCTCATTACCGTGGCAGAGCGTATGCACGATGGTGCCGAAGCAGAAGCCATATGCGCCGATCTGGGGGTTGAGGCGCAGTTGGGCTTTGCGCGCCTTGTAGTAGTCCTTGGGCATCGAGCGGCTGATGCCGCAAAGTACGGTGCCCAACATGGCATCGCGGATCGCCAGCATGAAGGCAGTCTTCCGAGGAATGGACCATCCCTTGAAGCAGCCCTTGTTCTTTTCAAATTCGCGACAATGGATCACGTCCACATCAAAATCGTGGCACACTTTTTCAGCGTGGGCCTCGAATCTGGCCCAATCGTCCTGCTCTGCAAGATAGCCTGCGATGGTCATGACAGCGCCAGTGTCGGCGTCGCTATCGTCAAGATAAATGGTCAGCAATGCTTGAAACTCCCCATGGAAGCCGAGTTATCAAGCCTGTCGAAATCAGTCGATATCGATGATGAGAATCTCGAATTTGACCCTCCATTTCACCGCGCACGCCGATCTAGAAATGGCCGGCTCCCAGCTAACCGGTCGCTGCCAATTGCGGTGACCGTCGGCAGTTTCGTCCCAGAACCGCTTAACATTTGAATGTCCGCTTCTAGGCACGGCAAAATCGCAGTTGAACGGCTGAGATTGGCGCAAGGCGGTAATGCCCCTCCCATCGAACCACCCTCCACCCAACGCCTGTCCTACAACCCACCCCTCTGATAAAGTCACCCCGGCTCTTTCCACCGCCAGCCCACACGTCAACCTTGCCCATAATAAAATTACAAATGTAGGAAATCCTATGTCCGATTTACCGGGAAATATGCGAAGTTAAGCCCTGCATTTCCTATTTCCGGCCACCCGGATCAGCGCCAGCCGCAACGAAAAAGGGCGGCGCCTCGCGGCACCGCCCTCTATCTCTTAACCCGGAAGCCCGCGTTTATTTCGGGGCCAGCACCATCAGCATCTGGCGGCCTTCCATGCGGGGATAGGCTTCGACCTTGGCGACTTCGGCGACATTTTCCGCGACGCGCTGGAGCAGGGCCATGCCGAGTTGCTGGTGGCTGAGTTCGCGGCCACGGAAGCGCAGGGTGATCTTCACCTTGTCGCCGTCGCCGATGAAGTCATGCACCTTCTTCATCTTCGTATCATAATCATGATCGTCGATGTTCGGACGCATCTTGATCTCTTTGAGTTCCTGCGTCTTTTGCGTCTTGCGGGCGATATTCGCCTTTTTCTGGGCTTCGTATTTGAACTTGCCGATGTCCAGAAACTTGCAGACCGGCGGGTCGGCATTGGGCGATACTTCGACCAGGTCCAGCCCAACATCGGCCGCCTGTTCGATCGCTTCCTGCGTAAACATCACACCCAGATTTTCGCCTTCATCATCGATCACGCGCACCTTGGGCACGGTGATGAATTCATTATAGCGAGGGCCGGACTTCGGCGGCGGCGCCAGCGGGCGGCGCATCATCGGGGGACGTATAGCAGTATCTCCTATGGTCGTTGCAAAAACGAGTGGCTCTTAGCGGCTTTTTGGCAAAGCGCAAAGGGGTCCGCGACCCTCAATCAAGGAATCACGAACCCTGTGGCCTTGCAGCCTCTATAGCATATCGGGTGCGCGGGCCTCATTTGCAAGGCGCGAAATCGCCTCATCGAGCGAAAGGAAGCTCTGCCCCTCGCTGCCCAGCACGCGCAGCGCGACCTTGCCTTCCTCCGCTTCGCGCCGGCCAACGACCAGCAGGTTGGGCACCTTGGCCAGGCTATGTTCGCGCACCTTGTAATTGATCTTCTCGTTGCGCAGGTCCGCTTCGGCCCTGATGCCCGCCGCGCGCAGCTTCGCCAGCACCTCGCCCGCATAATCGTCCGCGTCCGACACGATGGTCGCGACGACGGCCTGCACCGGCGCGAGCCAAGCCGGGAAGCGCCCGGCATAATGTTCGATCAGAATGCCGATGAAGCGTTCATAGCTGCCGAAAATGGCGCGGTGGAGCATGACGGGGCGATGGCGCTCGCCATCTTCGCCGACATAAGAGGCGTCGAGCCGTTCGGGCAGCACCCGGTCCGACTGGATCGTGCCGACCTGCCAGGTCCGGCCGATCGCATCAGTGAGGTGCCATTCCAGCTTTGGCGCATAGAAAGCGCCTTCGCCCGGCAATTCCTCCCAGCCGAACTCCGGCGTGTTGAGGCCCGCGGCGGCGACGGCTGCGCGCAGTTCATTCTCCGCCTTGTCCCACATCTCTTCGCTGCCGAACCGCTTTTCGGGGCGCAGCGCCAGCTTGATCGAGTAGGTGAAGCCGAAATCCTTGTAGATGCGGTCGGCCAGCGCGCAGAAGGCGCGGACTTCCTCGACAATCTGGTCCTCGCGGCAGAAGATATGCGCGTCATCCTGGGTGAATTGCCGCACCCGCATCAGCCCGTGCAGCGCGCCATGCGGCTCGTTGCGGTGGCAGCAGCCATTTTCGTACAGGCGCATCGGCAGGTCGCGATAGCTTTTGATCCCCTGGCGGAAGATCAGCACATGCGCCGGGCAGTTCATGGGTTTGAGCGCCATCCAGTCGGCATCGTCCGACACCAGCGGGCCTTCATCGTCGACGTTGGGCACTTCGTCGGGGATGACGAACATATTTTCGCGATATTTGCCCCAATGGCCCGACGTTTCCCACTGGCGCGCGTCCATCACCTGCGGCGTCTTGACCTCGCGATAGCCCGCATCGTCGATCGCGCGGCGCATATAGGCTTCCAGCTGACGCCAGATCAGATAGCCCTTGGGGTGCCAGAACACGCTGCCATGCGCTTCCTGTTGCAGGTGGAACAGGTCCATCTCCGCGCCAAGCTTGCGATGGTCGCGCTTGGCTGCTTCTTCGAGGCGCGTCAGATGTTCGGCCAGCTGCTTCTTGTTGAGCCAGCCAGTGCCGTAGATGCGGCTGAGCATCGCATTGTTCTGGTCGCCGCGCCAATAAGCGCCCGACACGCGCGTCAGCTTGAAGGCGGACGGATCGAGCCGTCCGGTCGAGGCAAGATGCGGGCCACGGCACATGTCATACCAGGAGTCGCCGCTATGATAGACGGTCAGTTCCTCGCCCTGCGGCAGTTCGGCGGCCCATTGCGCCTTGAACGTCTCGCCCGCCGCCTGCCATTGCGCGATCAGCGTGTCGCGGGCGATGACTTCGCGGCGCAACGGCTTGTTGGCGGCGATAATCTCGCGCATTTTCGCCTCGATCGCGGGCAGATCCTCGTCCGTGAAAGGGCCACGGTCGGGGTTGGGCGCGAAATCATAATAAAAGCCATCGTCGGTCGACGGGCCAAAGGTGATCTGCGTGCCGGGGAACAGCGCCTGCACCGCTTCGGCCAGGACATGGGCAAAATCATGCCGCGCCAGTTCCAGCGCGTCGGCCTCATCCTTGGCCGTCACCAGCGCCAGCGTCGCGTCCTGCTCCAGCGGGCGGTTGATGTCGCGCAATTCGCCATCCACCCGCGCCGCAATCGCCGCCTTGGCCAGCCCCGGTCCGATCGCCGCTGCAATATCCGCCGGGGTAGTACCGGGCGCTACTTCGCGCACGTTACCGTCGGGCAGAGTGATTTTGAGCATGGCGGACACAGGATTTCCTTGAAAGGCAAAGCATGGCGCGGCCACAAATGCCGCGACTTCCCCATAAATGGGCGGTCCGGCCTGTCAAGGGAAGGGGAGGCGTCAGGCGATAAGCAGCCGTGCCTCATCACCCGTCGCCTGCATGAAGCCGACAGGCCCGCCGACATCGACGCCGGGCGGCAGCGCGTCCGCCGCTATGCCGCACAGCGCCAGTCCGCTCTGGCAGGCGCTGATCGTGACGCCCAGCGCCTGCGCCTCGGTCAGGACGGTGGCGAGGTCGGGCAGGCCCGCCGCCAGATGCGCGGCATCCTGTGGCGCGATGATCGGGGTGCGGAGCAGGGCGACGGCGTCGAGTTGCAGGAACAGCGCCGCCGCTCCGCCCAGCGCCGCCTGCGCACTGGCCAGCATCAGCGCGCCGCGCAGCCGTTCAGCGTCAGCGGTGGTGACGATAATCCTTAAGGGACGCATAGTTGCACGGCGCAGGCCGGGCAGGCGGGATCTTTGGGAACGTCCAGCGTGCGGAAACGCATGGAAAGCAGGTCAGCGATCAGCAGCCGCCCGGCCATGTCGGCGCCGAACGGCACGAGGGCGCGGATCACCTCCAGCGCGGCAAGGCTGCCCATCGCCCCGGTCAGCGCGCCGATGACGCCGGTTTCGGCGCAATTGCGCTCCGGCACATCCTGCGCTTCGCCGACCAGGCAGCGATAGCAGGGTTTGTCCGCTTCCCAGCCGCGATAGGTGGCGATCTGCCCCTCGAACGGGCCGACCGCGGCGGAGACGAGCGGTATGCGCAACCGTTGCGCGGCGTCGGCGACCGCCAGTCGGGTCGTGAAACTGTCGCTGCCATCCAGCACAACGTCCGCATCGCGCAGCATCAGCGCCGCATTGTCCGCATCGATCCGCCCGTTGATCGGGATCAGCTTGACGTCCGGGTTCAGTCGCGCAACCGCCGCCATCGCGACTTCCGCCTTGGGCGCGCCGACATCCTGTGTACCGAACATCACCTGCCGTTGCAGGTTGGACAGCGCCACCATGTCATCGTCGATCACGCGGATGGTGCCGACACCGGCGGCGGCGAGATAGAGGATCGCCGGGCTGCCAATGCCGCCCGCGCCGATCACCGCGACGTCCGCCGACAGCAGCCGAGCCTGTCCCGCGCCGCCAATCTCCTTAAGCACGATATGGCGGGCATAGCGGTCGAGCTGGTCGTCGCTGAGCGTCATGGCGCGTCGGACCAGAGGAAGCGCACCTGCGACCGCATCCAGACCGGGCCTGCCGGGCGATTGTCATCGGCGGTTTCGCGGGCCGTGCCGATGGTGCGACCGTCCACCGTCACAGGCTTTGTCACGACCTGCCCCTTTGTGCGGAAGGAATTGCCCAAAGTGTTGAGGATGTGGCGGCTCACGAAATTCTCGACGTCCGGGCAATTGGCGTTGACCGGCGCGATCTTCAGCGGCTTCCCCTCTTCCGACAGCAGGAACAGGACGTCGATCTCCAGCAGGTTCGACCCTTCATAGGGCACCGCGCCACGACATTTGCCGCGCCGATACAATTTGGCGACATCTTCCGACCAGCGCGGCGAAATCTTGCGCCCCAGCCAGCCCTCGATAACGGGCACGCTCGTCAAATCCTGCGGCATTGGCGGCAGGGCATCGGCCACCGGGGTGGTCGCCAGCATCAGCGAAAGCAGCATCGTCATCGCGTATCACACTCCTGTCGAACCAAAGCCGCCCTGTCCCCGCGCGGTGTCATCCAGCATATCGACCTCGGTGAAGCTGGCAAGCTGGACCGGGGCGACGACTAATTGGGCAATGCGGTCGCCGCGCTGGATGGGGAAGGGGGTATCGCCCAGATTGATGAGGATGATCTTCAATTCGCCGCGATAGTCGGCGTCGATGGTGCCGGGCGTGTTGGGCAGGCTGATGCCATGCTTGAGCGCCAGGCCGGAGCGGGGGCGGACCTGCACCTCATAGCCTTCGGGAATTGCCATCGCAAAGCCCGTGGCCACGGCATGGCGCCCACCCGGCGGCAGCAGCAGTTCCTCCGCCGACACCACGTCCATGCCCGCCGCATGCGCGGTGGCATAGGCAGGAACCGGCAGGCCCGCGCCATGAGGCAGGCGCTTGAGCTGAATATCAATCGGAGCGAAGGGAGAGGACATCGGCGACCTTTGCGATTAATTTGCCTGCGACCTCGCCCTTGGGCAGGGCAGGCCAGGTTTCGATGCCGGACGTGGTGACGATCTGCACCGTGTTGGCGTCACCGCCCATCACATCGCCCGACACGTCGTTGGCGACGATCCAGTCCGCGCCCTTGCGTGCCAGCTTGGCCTGCGCATGGCCCGCGATATTCTGGGTTTCGGCGGCAAAGCCGATGAGCAGCACGGGGCGCTGTGCGTGACGGCCAAGCGTCGCAAGAATGTCCGGGTTTTCGACCAGCGCCAGCGGGGTGGGCTGGCCGGAGCCATCCTTTTTCAGCTTCTGGTCGGCGGCGTCCGCAGTGCGCCAGTCGGCGACGGCGGCGACCATGATCGCGGCGTCAGCGGGCAGCGCCTGTTCGACGGCGCTCAGCATCTCGCGCGCGGTCTGCACGTCGATGCGGGTGACGCCTTCGGGCGTGGGCAGATGGACCGGGCCAGCGATCAGCGTCACGCGCGCACCGGCCCGCGCGGCGGCTGTGGCGATGGCAAAGCCCTGCTTTCCCGACGATCGATTGGCGATGTAGCGCACCGGGTCGATCGGTTCGTGCGTGGGACCGGCTGTGATCAGGATATGGCGACCGGCCAAATGAACGCCATTCGTTTCGAGCGCAGTCGAGACACGCTGCGCGCCCGCCGCAAAATCCGGCTGCCCCGCCAGGGGATCGTCCCGCTTGGGCAAGGCCAGCAGCCGCTCCATCTCCGCGACGATCCGCTCAGGGTCGGGCAGTCGCCCGGTGCCATATTCGCCGCACGCCATCTCGCCATCGTCTGGCGTCATGATATGGACGCCATCGGCCCGGAGCCGCTCCAGATTGCGCTGGGTCGCGCGGTGGTGCCACATCCGCACATTCATGGCAGGCACCGCCAGGACCGGCTTGTCAGTCGCCAGCAACAGGGTGGTGGCGAGGTCATCGGCAATGCCGTTCGCCATCTTGGCCAATATATTGGCGGTTGCTGGCGCGACCACGACCAGATCGGCCTGTCGGCTCAATTGAATATGGCCGATTTCCTGTTCGTCCTTCAGGTTGAACAGGTCGGTAAAGACCGGATTTTCGGTCAGCACCCCCAGCGACAGGGGCGTCACGAATTGCTGCGCCGACTCCGTCAGCACCGCCCGCACGCTCACCCCGCGCTTGCGCAGCAGGCGGACGAGTTCGAGCGACTTATAGGCCGCGATGCCGCCGGAGATGATGAGGAGGATGCGAGGGGTCATGAGGGGTGTTGATCCAGTTCAGCGCGGCACATGGCTTCAAGAGCTGCAAGGCGGCTTTTAGCAACACCCCAAATGAGATCAGGGTCAACGCTCACATAATCATGGAAAACGACGTTACGCATTCCATAGATTTGAATCCAAGGCAGATCGTGACGATTCTTCAGTGCGTCAGAGAGTTGTCTTGTTTCCTCACCGATTGTCGCGAGGCGATAAGCTGTCAGATCGCGTTCATCACGATCGGCCAGGAACATTTCGATCGTCATCGTCGCCAGCCGCCGCTCAATATCGGCGATCAATTGCAGGATGAGTTCCAGCCGGTTGGCATCACGATCAGCTATCCGCATCAGAACACGCGAATTTGATCTTTGGCGGCATCTTGCGCTATCCGGGGGCGCATGAACGCTTGCTGGACCAGATCCACCCGCTGACCGACAATATCTTTCAGCCGCAACTGTATGCCGATAAAATCAAGGAGGTCATGAACGCGCGTCTTGTCGATCTCGCACATCAGATCAATGTCTGAATCCGCGCGCGCATCGCCCCGCGCCACGGAGCCGAACAAGGCGAGCGAAGTAATCCCCGCAGCGCGCAGTTCGGCCTCATGCGGCTTGATCCGGGCAATGGCTTCCTCGCGGGTCATAGCGATGAAGATAATAGCAATGTCGCGCCGACGCCAGCCGCCGCAGCCAGCACCGCCACCAGGGCGTAGCGCCAGCCGCCGCCCACGCGGATCAGCTTCACTTCGGTCAGTGGCGGCGGGGGTGGGGCGCCGCCTTTTTCCGGGAAAGCATCCTCGATCCTGCGGATGAGGCCGGGCAGGCGTTGCAGCGTGCGCCAATTTTCGATCAGCGTGTCGGCGACCTTCGCCTCCGGCCCCAGTTCGTCGCGCAGCCAGTTCTTCACATAGGGGCCGCTGGTTTCCCACAGATTGATGTCGGGATCGAGCGAGGTTGCCACGCCTTCGACCATCACCATCGTCTTTTGCAGCAGCAGCAGGTGCGGCTGGGTCTGCATGTCGAAATCGCGGGTGATGGCGAACAGGCCGTCCAGCATCCCGCCGACCGACAATTCGCGTACCGGCTTGCCGCGCATCGGTTCGCCCACCGCGCGCAGGGCGGTTGCGAACTCGGCGATATTATGATGGGCGGGCACATATTGCGCCTCGAAATGGATTTCCGCGACGCGCTTGTAATTGCCGGTGATCAGCCCGTAGAGAATCTCCGCCAGCCACATGCGCGCGCGCCGGTCGATCCGCCCCATGATGCCGAAATCGATCGCGACGATGTCGCCATCGGGACAGACGAACAAATTGCCCTGATGCATGTCGGCGTGGAAGAATCCTTCCGCGATCGCCTGCCGCAGGAAGGCGTTGACCAGCCGCGCGGCCAGCGCGGGCAGGTCATGCCCCGCCGCAATCAGCGCTTCGCGATCGGCAATCTTGATGCCGTCGATCCAGGCCATCGTCATGACCTTGCCGGTGGTGCGGTCCCAATCGATCGCGGGCACGCGATAGCCCGGTTCGGCAACCATCGCTTCGGCCAGTTCGGAGGCGGAGGCCGCTTCCCGCCGCAAGTCCAGTTCGCGCGCGGTCCAGCGCTTCATATTGGCGATGACCAGGCGCGGGCGCAGCCGGGCGATCTCGCCGCCCAGTTGTTCGACATGAGCCGCCGCCCATTCATAGGTCTGTATGTCGCGGTTGAACTGGTCGATGACGCCGGGCCGGATCACCTTGACCGCGACGTCGCGCCCGTCGGTGGTCAGCGCGCGATGGACCTGCGCGATGGAGGCCGCGCCGACCGGCTCTTCATCGAAGCGAGCGTAGATCTGCTCCAGCGGCTTGCCGAAACTCGCCTCTATCTCGGCCCGGATCGTGGCGAAGGGAACCGGCGGCAGCGCGTCCTGCAGGCGCAGCAGATCCAGCGCGGCGGCTTCCCCCACCAGATCGGGGCGGGTCGCCAGCGTCTGGCCCAGCTTGATCGCAGCCGGGCCGATCGACTGGAACGCATCGGCATAGCGCGGCTGTTTGGGCACGCGCGCGCCGAAACGCGCCAGCCGCACCAGCCGCCTCACGGGCGCGGGCGTCAGTGGATCGTGCTCGATCCCGCGCAACGCGCCATGACGCGCCAAAGTGCGGCCCCATTTCAGGAGCCGCCAGATATGGGTGATGTGGGCGGTCATGCCGGGATCAAATCTTCCAGCCCGAATGGATCGCCACCAGCCCGCCCAGGATCGGCTCGACCTTCGTGTTCACGAACCCGGCATCGCGAATCATGCCCTCGAACTTGGGCATGGGGGGGAAGCGGCGGATCGATTCGATCAGATAGCGATAGCTGTCGGCGTCATTGGCGAACAGCTTGCCCAGTTGCGGAACCAGCTTGTGCGAATAGACGTCATAGACGTCCGAAAAGCCCGGCCAGGTCGTCGTGGAAAATTCCAGGCAGAAAAACCGCCCGCGGAATTTGAGTACCCGATGGGCTTCGGCCAGCGCCTTGTCGATATGGGTGACGTTGCGGATGCCAAAGGCGATCGTATAGGCGTCGAAACTGCGGTCGGCGAAGGTCAGTTCCTCCGCATTCTGTTCCGACCAGATCAGGCCATCCAGCCCCTTTTTCTGCGCGCGCTCCATGCCCACGCCCAGCATTTCGGGGTTGATGTCCGACACGGTGACGTTGGCGCCATGTTTATGCATGCGAAAGGCGATGTCGCCAGTGCCGCCGGCCATGTCCAGTATCGCCTCATGCGGCCGGGGCTTCACCCGGCTGACGAACTGGTCCTTCCACAGCCGGTGCGCGCCCATCGACATGGCGTCGTTCATCAGGTCATATTTGCCCGCGACATTGGAAAAGACCGCACGGACCATGCCCTGTTTTTCGGCGGCATCGACGTCCCGATAGCCAAAGGATGCTGTTTCGCTCATGGGATGATCCTCTAGACAGAGATTGCGCGTCGTTCCAGCCAAGAAGCTGGGAATTGGCAACGGCTTTGCCTAGATGTCCTTCATGCCAGAGCTTCCCGAAGTCGAAACCACCTTAGCAGGCCTGCGATCCGTGCTGGAGGGCGCGGTTCTTGCCCGTGTCGAGCCGCGCCGGGCGGACCTGCGCTTTCCCATTCCCGTCGACCTGCGCCAGCGGCTGACCGGCGCGACGGTGACGGCGCTCACCCGCCGCGCCAAATATGGGCTGATCGCCACCGACCGGGGCGACATGATGATATTTCACCTTGGCATGTCCGGGCGCTGGCGGGTGGACCCCAGCGAAATCGGCACCCATGACCATCTGATTCTGGAAACCGGGGCGGGGCGGCTGCTGGCGCTCAACGATCCGCGCCGCTTCGGTTCGGTCGATCTGGTGCGCAGCGATGCTTGGGAAACCTATCGCCCCTTCACCCGGATGGGACCGGAGCCGCTGGGGCCGGATTTCGACGCAGCGGCGCTGGCGCGCGCGCTCGATGGCAAGGCGACGTCGATCAAGGCCGCGCTGCTCGACCAGCGAATCGTGGCGGGGCTTGGCAATATCTATGTGTGCGAAGCGCTCAACATGGCGGGCATCGCGCCGACCCGCGCGGCGGGCAGGATCAGTCGGGCGCGCCTGGCGCTGCTGGTCGATGCGATTCGGGCGGTGCTTGGGGCCGCCATCGTCGCTGGCGGATCGACGCTGCGCGATTATGCCCGGCCCGACGGGGAATTGGGCTATTTTTCCAAGCAATGGCGCGTCTATGGCCGCGAAGGGGAGGCATGCCCATGTGGCGGCACGGTGCAGCGCCGGGTGGATGGCGGGCGATCGACCTTTTTCTGCCCGAAATGCCAGAAGTAGGATGCCGCCCACTGGTTGACGGCTGGAATGAACCGCTGTAAGGCGCGCACCTTCATGAGGCGGGTTGGCGAGTCCGACTGGTCTCTTTTCATATATTGACGAGAACCGAGGACTCTAAATGGCCAATACGCCGCAAGCCAAGAAGCGCATCCGCCGCAACGAACGTCGCGCTGCCATCAACGGCGCCCGCATCAGCCGGATCCGCACCCTGGTGAAGAAGGTGGAAGCCGCGCTTGCCACCGGTGACAAGGAAGCGGCCGCGACCGCGCTTCAGACCGTGCAGCCTGAACTGGCGCGTGGTGTTGCCCGTGGCGTGCTGCACAAGAACACCGCCGCGCGCAAGTTTGGCCGCCTGACCAAGGCTGTCAGCGCGCTCGGCTGAACCCGTCCGGGTCAGTAACGGTACAAAAAAGGCCCGCCCCCATCATTGGGGCGGGCTTTTTGTCGTTTCGCCACGTCCGTCACGGACCAGTCATAATGCAGACACGCGCATTTCCGGCGATTCGACGCATTGCAGCATAGTGGTAGCGATATAAATTATTGAAAAAGAACAATAATTTCATTGTCCTTCATTTTCCGCGGGTTTGCTGAGTCAACGGCTTTATTTCATTTTTTGAATGGCCGCGCCCTTGATCCCACCCTGCACCCCTGTCTATTTTTGAAATCCGGCCGCCATCGAATCACCTTTTGGCGGTCGTCTTGTGACTGGTTGACGCATCATACTCGGCAAAGCGGGGGCTTTTCCGATCGGGTGTCGTGCGTGTTTTTTCCTGCCCATAACCGGGGGCAGCGGGTAGGGTCGGCGAAGTCTATGAAGGATCATGCGTTAGTGACGGCTTGGGAGGATGGAGAGGGACGCCAGGCTGATTCCGGCCTGGAGGCCGCCTGGGCCGCTATCCGTGCCGGGCTGCGCCGCGATATTGGCGCGCGCATGTTCGACCAGTGGCTGAAGCCGGTACGGCTGGGCGACTATTGCCCCGAATCGCAGACGCTCGACCTGCTGGTCGCCACTGATTTCAGCGCCAATTTCGTGTCCGGTCAATTTGGCGATCGGTTGCGCATGGCGTGGCGCGCGGCCAATGTCGGCGTGCGCGAAGTCCGCCTGCACCGTGCCGCCGATGCGACAGGTCCGCGCCTGCTCGAAGTCGTCCGGGTCGAACCGACGGTTGCGCCCGCGCCGCAGCAGGTCGCCTCCAATTTTCAGCCGCGTCACGCCTTTGCCGACTTCGTCACCGGCGACAGCAACCGGCTGGCCTGCTCGGCGGCGCTTGCCATGGCGGGGGAGGCGGAACCGCGTTTCAGCCCGCTTTTCATCCATGGCGGGACCGGGCAGGGCAAAACCCATCTGCTCCACGCCATCGCCCGCGCCTTTTCCGATCATTCGCCTGCCGCGCCGGTCCTCTATATGTCGGCCGAACGCTTCATGGTGGAATTCGTCAACGCGATGCGCGCCAATGAAACCATGGCGTTCAAGGCGAAGCTGCGCGCAGCCCGCCTGCTGCTGATCGACGATATTCAGTTCATCGCGGGCAAGGGATCGACGCAGGAGGAATTTCTCCACACGATCAACGACCTCATCGATTCGGGCGCGCGCATCGTCGTGACGGCGGATCGTCCGCCCCAGCGGCTCGAATCGATCGACGCGCGCATCCTGTCGCGCCTCGCGGGCGGGCTGGTCGCCGACATATTGCCGGCCGATCTCGACCTGCGCCTCGCCATATTGGAGGCCAAGCGTGCCGTGGCGGGCGATCCGCCGGTCCCCGACGCGGTGATCGATTTCCTGGCCCGCTCGATCCGGTCGAACGTCCGCGAACTGGAGGGCGCCTTCAACAAGCTGGTCGCCTATGGCCAGTTGACGGGGCGCGCGATCGACCTCGACTTTGCGCAGGGGATGCTGGCCGACGCCGTGCGCGCCAATGCCCGGCGCATCACGGTCGATGAAATCCAGAAGCTGTGCGCAGCCCACTACAAGATCGATGCGTCGGAAATGCGGTCCAAGCGGCGCGCCCGCGCCGTCGCCCGCCCGCGTCAGGTCGCCATGTATCTGGCCAAGAAGATGACGCCGCGTTCGCTGCCGGAAATCGGCCGTATCTTTGGCGGGCGCGACCACAGCACCGTCATCCACGCCGTCCGCACGATCGAGGGGCTGCGCGAAAGCAATCCCGACATCGACGCCGACGTGCGCGCGCTGCTGCGCCAGCTGGAGGGGTGATCGGCGCGCACAGGGCGTAGGTGGTTGTGTCCCCGCGCAGGCGGGAACACACTTTCGGATCGAGTATCGAGACCCTAGACTAAGGGCATGATTCGCGCCCTGCTTCTCCTCCTCGTCGCCCTCCTGCCTTTGCCTGCCATTGCGCAGGATGATGTCCGCGTCGCGCTCGATACGACAGCGGGGCGTATCGTGGTGGCTGTCCATGCCGAAAAGGCGCCGATTACCGCCGCCAACTTCCTGGCCTATGTCGATGGCAAGCGTCTCGATGGCACGAATTTCTATCGCGGCGTCGGCGCGGCGGACTATGGTTTCGTCCAGGGTGGGGCGCAAAATGATCCCAAGCGGCTGCTGCCGCCGATCAAGCATGAACCGACGACGCTGACGGGCCTGACCCATGATGATGGCGCGCTGTCGATGGCGCGCTATGCGCCAGGCAGCGCGACCGCCGACTTCTTCATCGTGCTGGGCAAGATGCCCGGCATGGACGCGCACCCGGAGGCGGCTGGCGACAATCAGGGCTTTGCCGTGTTCGCCCATGTGGTCGAGGGGCTGGACGTGGTGAAAGCCATACTGACCGCGCCCAAATCCGCGACCGCCGGGGAAGGGGTGATGAAGGGGCAGATGCTCGAAACTCCGGTGAAGATCCTCACGGCGCGGCGGGTGCCTTAAGCAGAGCTGTGGTGTTCCCGCGCAGGCGGGAACCCAGTCCCGCCCACCGAACTGGGCTCCCGCCTGCGCGGGAGCACGTCGTGGCTATTCGCCGACCTCACCCTGCTGGTCCACAATCCGCGCTACCGCCATATCCGCCGTTACATTGCCGACGGTGCGGAAAATGTCAGGCACCGTCTCCACGGCCAGCAGCAGCGGCAGCGCCTCCACCGGCACGCCCATGGCGAGGCAAATGGGACCAGTGGTGGTGAAGAAGGTGATCTGGCTGGGCAGGCCGACCGCTGCCAGGCTGACGATCGCGGCGACCAGTACCCCCATCACCAACTGCGTCGGTCCCAGCGCCACGCCGTTCATCGCCGCCACATAAAGGGCGACGCCCAGATTGGCGGGCGGGCTGGTGATGCGGAAGAGGGATATGGCAAGCGGCAGGACGATCGAGCGGCTGGTCTCCCGCACCGCCAGCGGCCCGTCGCTCGCCTGGATCATCGCGGGCAGCGACGCGATCGAGCTTTGGGTCGAAAAGGCGATCGCCTGAGCCGGCAGGGCGGCACGCGCGAATCGGCCCGGTCCGATCCGGCCCAGCAGCACCGCCAGCGGATAGACCAGCAGCGTCACGATGACGCAGATCAGCACGATGAAGCCGATATAATGGAGCAGCGCGCCAGCCGTCGCGAGGCCCGATCGCGCGCCCGCCACCAGCGCCAGCGCGAATACGCCTATCGGGGCAAGCCACAGCACCCAGCCGACAACGACCAGCAGCGCCTCGGCCAGCGCCTCGAACAGGCTGGTCAATTGGGCGCGACGGGCCTCGGCGATACGGGTGACGGCAAAGCCGAAGATCAGGGCGAACAGCACCACCGCGACCACCTGGCCTTCAGCCGCCGACCGGATCGGATTGGTCGGGATGAAGCCCAGCAGCCATTGCGCGGACGGGCGCACGTCCGGCACCTGCGCTATTCCTTCCGCCCCGCTCAATGCGCCCACCGCGCCGGGCGGCACTGGCCACAGACGCAGCATCAGCGGCCCGACCAGCGCGGCGACGGCGGCAGAGGCGGTCAGCAATAGGGCGAACAGCAGGATCGCGCGCCCGGCCATGCCGCTGCTCCGCGCGGTCGTGGCCGCCTGCGCGATGCCCGTCACCAGCAGCGCGAAGATCAGCGGGATGAGCGGCATCTGAAGACCATTGAGCCAGGCCGAACCCACCGGCTGCGCCAGCGCGACGACATCCCCCTCCCACGCGCCGCCCCATTCGGTCAGCGCGATGCCCAGGCCCAGCCCCAGCAGCAGCGCGATCAGGATGCGGACGGTCAGGGACATAGGCTGGTTTCCTCCCGGCGCATCGGCGCGCGCCGACAGGCTAATGGCTGTTGCAGGCAGGATGACAGGAAAAAATGCGGATCGGCCCCGTTTGCGGCTTGGAGGCGGCGTTCGCTGCCAAAATGAACGCCCCAACGTCTTTCCGCACCTGGACAAAGATCATCCCCCCCTTGCAGGGGAGGTGGCTGGCCGGAGGCCAGACGGAGGGGTGTCGCGCTCTCGACAGGGCGATACCCCTCCACCACCGCTACGCGGCGGTCCCCCTCCACTTGCAGGGGAGGAATTTTTCATGCCGGGCTGGCAAAGCGCATGCCGCCAAAAAAAGAAGGCCCGGCCATCCGCATGGGATGACCGGGCCAATCGGGTCAGGCTGGGAGCCGCCCCGTAACTTGTGCCTGCCTCAGCTCTTTTTTTCGGGCGGCAGGGTGATCTTCACATCCTCGCCATTCTGGCCGGGGAAGTTGGTGAACATGGCGTCGATCAGGTTGGGGACGAGGTAGGTCAGCTTGTTCGACAGCGATTGCGCGCTGGCCTTCCCCTCGAACAGGCGGCGATTGTCGGCCGCGCGGTCGATTTTGAGGCTCAGGTCGCTGGTATAGACGGTATAGCTCGACACATCGTTGAAGCCGCCGGCGCCGAACAGCCAGGGATCATAAAAGCCATAGCCCCATGGGCGACCCCAACGGCCACCCCAGCCACCCCAAGGACCACCGCCCCAGCCGCCATAGGGGCCGCCAAAGCCGGTCGAGCGCACCTTTTCGCGGCCATTGTCGACATCATAGGCGACGCGCACGATAAGGTCGGCGCTGGCCGGATCGCCAGCCGCGACATAGCCGGTCTGGCTCAGGCGCTGGCCGACCATCGCGGCGTAATGGGAAAATTCAAGGCCACCAGCCAGTTGCGGATTGTCCGCGACGATGGTGAAACTCTGGCCAGCCGGGGCGGGGAGCTGTTGAAAGCGGGCGACGTCGGCCTTGAACGGCGTCGCGCAGCCAGAAAGCGCAGCCAGCGCCAGAGCGGGGGCCGCGAACATGCCGAACTTCTTGAAACGGGTCATTTTTCTGCGTCCTGTACCAGGCATGAAGCCTAATCAACTATGTGCGCGTTGCGATAGCAAAACGCAACTGAACATCATTTGAACGCACGAAGTAACCGAACGGGCGCAAAGCATGTTCTGTCAATTGAAGGACGTCGCGGACCCGCCAAACCCGTCAGCGCATCAGGCCCATCGCATCATAGGCCGCACGCAGCGTCGGCTCCGCCGCCGCCGCCGCCTTTGCCGCGCCCTTGTCCAGGATCGCGTCCAGCATCGCGTCGTCGGTCCGCAATTGCAGGAAGCGTTCGCGAATCGGGCGCAGCGTTTCGACCAGCACTTCGCCCAGCACAGGCTTGAACGCGCCAAAGCCCTTGCCGGCAAATTCGGCGCAGACCGCATCGGTCGTGCGGCCAGTCATCGTCGCCAATATGCCGACCAGATTGGTCGCTTCGGGACGCCCGGCTAGCCCTTCGGCAGTTTCGGGCAGCATGTCCTGATCGCTCTTGGCTTTCTTCACCTTGGCCATGATGGCATCGTCATCGTCGGTCAGGTTGATGCGGCTTAGATCGCTGGGGTCGGATTTGGACATTTTCGCCGTCCCGTCGCGCAACGACATGATGCGCGCCGATTCCTTGGGGATGATCGGCGCGGGCAGGGTAAAGACGTCCCTGCCGAAATCCGTGTTGAACTTGGTCGCGATGTCGCGGCACAGTTCCAGATGCTGCTTCTGGTCCTCGCCCACCGGCACATGGCTGGCCTGATAGAGCAGAATGTCGGCGGCTTGCAGCACCGGATAGACGAACAGGCCGACCGACGCGCCTTCGCGGTCCTTGCCTGCCTTGTCCTTGAACTGGGTCATGCGGTTCAGCCAGCCGATCCGTGCGGTGCCGTTCAGCAACCAGCACAGTTCGGCATGGGCGGGCACGCGGGCCTGGTTGAACAGGACGGAGCGGTCGGGGTCGATCCCGGCGGCGACCAGCGCGGCGGCCATGTCGCGCACGTTGCGGATGCGCTGTTCGCGCCCCTCATGCACGGTGATCGAATGCATGTCGGCCAGGAAGAAGAAGCACTGGCTCTCCGAGTTCATCTCGTCCTGCATCTTCACCCAGTTGCGGATCGCGCCCAGATAATTGCCAAGGTGCAGATTGCCGGTGGGCTGGATGCCGGAAAGGACGCGCATGGATCGATTAACTCGCTTTGGGCGCACGGCGCAGGGCGCCACGCAATTCGCTGATACTATAGGCCCGGACGATCAGGGCCGCCGCCCCATAGACCAGACCGCCAATGCCGCACAACAGGCCAAGCGCGATGATGCGCTGCGTCACGCTGCCCGACATATAGGGATCGACCAGCGGATTGAGCAGCAGCAGCGCCACGCCCATGATCGCGCTGGCCAGGATGATGCGCAGCGCCTTGCCCCGGAAACGGGCATCCATGCGCAACTGGTCGCGGCGGTGGAGCAGCCAGTAGAGGACCAGCACATTGACCCAGGCGGCGATCGCGGTGGAAATCGCCACGCCGACATGACCGAAGGGCCAGATGAGGGTCAGATTGCCGACCAGATTGAACAGCATGGAAAACACCGCGACCCGCACGGGCGTTTTCGTGTCCTGCCGTGCGTAGAAGCCGGGCGTCAGCACCTTGATCAGGACATAGGCGGGGACGCCAAGGGCAAAGGCGGCAAGAGCGCCCGCCGCGCCGATCGTGTCGTTGGCCGTGAACGCGCCATGTTGCAGCAGCCCGCGAATGAGCGGCGTTGCCGACAGGCATAGCGCGACGGCGGCGGGCAGGGCCAGGAACAGCGCCAGTTCCATCGCCCGATTCTGGGTATGGCTGGCCGCCTGCTCATTGCCAGACCCGATCTGGCGCGAAAGCGCGGGCAGGATGGCGGTGCCGACGCCGATGCCGATCAGGCCGAGCGGCAACTGGTTCAGCCGGTCGGCATAATAAAGATAGCTGACCGCGCCCTGTGGCAGGAAGCGGGCGGCAAGGCTGGTCGAGATCAGCAGATTGAACTGGATCGCCCCCGCGCCCAGCGCCGCCGGGCCGATCAACGACAGCAACCGGCGCACCTGGGGCGAGAGGCGCGGGCGCTGGAGCCGCAGCACCACACCCGCCCGGCGACAGGCCCAGGTCAGCCATAAAAGTTGCAACACCCCCGACACCGTGACTGCAATCGCCTGCGTATGCGCGGTTTCGATCGGGGTAGCGCCGCGAAAAAACAGCACGGCGCCGATCATGCACAGGTTCAGCAGCACGGGCGCGGCGGCATTCACCCAGAAACGGTCGAGCGAATTCAATATCCCGCCCAGCAACGACACCAGGCTGATCAGCGCCAGATAGGGGAAGGTGATGCGGGTCAGCGTGACGGCCAGGTCGAACTTGGCCGGGCCGCCATCGGGAAAACCGCCGGTCATTGCCCAGACCACCGGCGCGGCCAGCACCATCATGAGGCCGGTGAACAGGACCAGCACCGGAAACAGGATCGACAATATCTGCCCGGCAAAGGCGACCGCCGCCGCCTTGCCGCTGCCCGGCGCGTCCCTGTCCCCTTCCGCCATCGTCCGGTTGAACATCGGCACGAACACGGCGGCAAAGGCGCCTTCGGCAAACAGGGCGCGAAACAGGTTGGGCAGGCGCCAGGCGATCAGAAAGGCGTCCGACGCCAGCCCCGCGCCCAGAAAGCGCGCGACCAGCATGTCGCGCACCATCCCCAATATCCGACTGATCAGCGTCAGCCCGCCGATGGTGGAGGTGGCTCTCAGCAGGCCCATGACAATATCTCCTCCACCCGTTCGCCCCCGACCGAGCGGGGGGGCAGGCTCTGAGCCTGTCGAAGGGCCGTCCTTTCTTGCGCAAAGACGGACAAGGCGTCGACAGGCTCAGCCCGAACGGAGGGTGAGTTCATACAGGCTCAGGCGTGGCCAGCAGGCTCGCCTGCGGTCGTTTCCATCTGCTGCGCCTGTTGCAGGTACAGTGCGCCAAAGTCGATCGGGTCGAGCAGCAGCGGCGGGAAGCCGCCGTCGCGGATCGCATCGGCCAGCACGCGACGGGCGAAGGGGAAGATAAGGCGCGGCGCTTCGGCCAGCATGAAGGGCTGGACCTGGTCTTCGGGCACATTGCGCATGCCGAACAGCGCGGCATAGAGCAGTTCGACGGCAAAGGCGGTGCCCTGCGGTGCGACGGCCTTGACCTCGATCTTCAGCGACACTTCCAGCACCTCGTCGCCCACCTTGTCGGCGCCGATGTTGAACTGGACGTCGATCTGCGGCTGGTCCTGCCATTGGTAGCAGGCGGGCGCGTTCGGATTCTCGAAAGAGAGATCCTTCACATATTGGCTGATCAGCGCGATCTGCGGTGCGGTATCGGCGCCATTCATCTGGCTGTTCACGGTGAAATTGGTGTCGACTTCGTCGGCCATTGTCTGTCCTGGCTTTCCCTGTTGTCCGGTGGGCGGCAAGCCCCCCTGTGCGATGACCCGCGCGCTTAGCAGGGGCGGAAGGGCAGGGCAATGCCGCGCCGTGCAACCCCCTATTTGAAGTTGTGCGCAAACATGCCTATGTTGTTCGGAACATTGTTCCCACACAAAGGGTATAGCCTTCCGTGTATGTGATTGTCATCCTCGCCATGATCGCCGGTTTTCTGGCGCTGCGGCTCTATTCCGTGCTCGGCAAGCGTACCGGGCATGAGCAGGAGCCTGCGCTGCGCCCGGCGGAGGACCGCGCCAAGGTGACGGTGCTGCAACCGCGCCCCGCCACTGAGATGTCGGGCGATTCGGTGCGTCTGGCCGATGGATTGATCGCGCCGGGTGCCGAAATGGGCGTCCGTGCGCTGATCGCCGCAGACCGCAGCTTCGACGTGCCGCAATTTGTCGATGGCGCAAAGAGCGCCTATCGCATGGTGCTGGAAGCCTTCTGGCGCGGCGATCGGGATGAAATCGCCTGGTTGTGCGACGACGATGTGCGCGCGTCGTTCGAGGAGGCGATCGCCGCCCGCGAGGCGGAGGGTCATGTCCTCGACAACCGGCTGGTCCGTATCGAAAAAGCGCGGATCGTCGAGGCGTCGGTCGATGGCCGGATCGCACAGGTTGCGCTTCAATTCGAAGCGGACATCGCGGCGATCACCCGCGACAAGGACGGCAATGTCGTTGCCGGATCGATGACCGACGCGATCGGCACCAACGACATCTGGACCTTCACCCGCGACATTCGCAGCGCCGATCCCAACTGGAAGCTCAGCGAAACCGACGAGGCGTGATCGCAGCATGAATTTTCGGCATAGGGCGGGCGCGCTGATGGCGGCGCTGGCACTGTCCGCCTGCGCGGGCGGCATGATCCCGCCCTCTGCCGGCGGCCCCGCTCCGTCGCGTCCCGTGCCGTCGGGTACGGCCACGCGCCCTACGCCTGCTGTACCGCGGCCGACCTTGCCGGTCGAAATGCCTGCCGATCCGGCGATGGACAGCAGCACCGCCGCGGGCCTTGGCGTTACGCGCGGCCCTGACATCGCCAGCCTGATCCCGTCGGGCGAACGATCGCGGCTGGCGCTCGAAGCCTTCCGCATATCCTGCCCGACGCTGATGCGCCGCACCGACCAGAGCGGCCTGACCAAGGGGTCCGACTGGAACAATAGCTGCGCGGCGGCGGCTAGCTGGCCCGAAGCATCCGCCAGCGAATTTTTCTCCCGCTATTTCGAAGCGGTGCAGGTGGGCGCCGGCACGGCCTTCGTCACTGGCTATTATGAGCCGGAAATCGCGGGATCGCGCACCCGCCAACCGGGCTATGAGGTTCCGATTTACCGCCGCCCAACCGACCTGATCGACGTCGATCTCGGCCAGTTCAGTGACGCTCTGAAAGGCCGCACGATCCGGGGCAAGGTATCCGGCACCAAATTCATCCCCTATGACGAACGCGCCCAGATCGTGGCTGGCTCGCTGGCCGGACGCGGGCTGGAACTGGCCTGGGCGGCTGATCCGGTCGAGTTTTTCTTCCTTCAGGTGCAGGGCAGCGGGCGTCTCAATCTGCCCGACGGCAGCGTCATGCGGATTGGCTATGACGGGCAGAATGGCCGCGACTATAGCGGCATCGGCAAGCTGATGAAGGATCGCGGCCTGATTCAGGTGGGGTCGATGCAGGACATCATGGCCTATCTGCGCGCCAACCCGGTCGAGGGCGCGGCGATCATGAATGAAAACAAGAGTTTCGTCTTTTTCCGCGAACTGACCGGCGCTGGACCGATCGGCGCGCTGGGCGTGCCCGTGACGGCGGAGGCGACTGTGGCCGCCGATCCCAAATTCATTCCGCTGGGCGCGCCGGTGCTGCTTTCGCTTGATCGGGCCGAACCCAATGGCGTGTGGATCGCACAGGATACTGGCGGCGCGATCAAGGGGGCCAATCGCTTCGACAGTTTCTGGGGCGCAGGCGCGCGGGCGCGGGGCATTGCCGGTGGCATGTCGGCGCGCGGCAGCGCGCTGGTCCTGCTGCCGATTGGTTCGGCGGCGCGCCTCGCAAGGCCCTGACCGGTCGTCCGATGGCGCGGCGGCACCTGTCCCCTGATGAGGCCGCGCTCTGGACCGCGCTGACCCGATCGGTCCGGCCGATCCGGCCGCATGGCCGCGTGATGCCAGCGCTCCCGACGCAGCCAGTGGCCATCACGCCCAAAACAGGGTTAACGCCGCCGCTGCTGCAGACGCCGACCCCCGTCGCGGTGCGTACACCGGCCGCCGTGCTCGATACCGGCTGGGAAAAGCGCATTCGCGGCGGCACGATCAGCCCCGACATGAGCATCGACCTGCATGGCCACAGCCTGTCGGCGGCGCATGTCCGGCTAAATCAGGCGATCGCATCGGCGCTGGCGCGCGACGCCCGCGTCCTGCTCGTCGTCACCGGCAAGCCGCCCAAAAACGCAGCGGATGGCGCTTCGCGGCGCGGGGCCATCCGTGGCGAAATCGGTCATTGGATCGAAACCAGCCCCTATGCCGACCGCATAGCCAGCGTGCGCATCGCCCATCCGCGTCATGGCGGCGACGGTGCGCTCTACCTTGTTTTGCGGCGCAAAAAATAACGCCATCCCCCGCTTTCGCTGATCTTTTCTTAACCACTGTCCTTCATATCCGGCGGATCATGATCCTGTTCGGGGTCGCTTGCGGGGGTAAGGAGGCAGATGCACGGCGTAACGTTGAAAAGCCGCGCCGCTGCCTTTGCCTGCGCCGCGGGCGCGCTGGTGTTCATCCTGTCGCTGGTGCTGGGCTATACGCCCGGCGCGCAGGATGACATCGTCCAGATCGGCCGCGCGCTGATCATCGCCATTCTGTGCGGTACGATGAGCTGGGCGTCGGCGCGCCGCACCATCGCCACCACCGCGACGGCCATCGACGCCGCCACCGAACGCCTGCTGGCCGCCGCCCATGGCGATCTCCAGTCGTCGGTGCCAAGGGAGATCGGGCTGGAATTGCCGGATCTGTCGGTCGCGCTGGAAAGCCTGTTCAGTCAGGTCCGCACCAATCTCGACCATGTCCAGGCGCTTGCCCTGTTCGATCAGGTGACCGGGCTTGCCAATCGCACCAGCTTCTGCCGCCAGGTCGAACGCCTGCTGGCCGAGCGGGAGGAGGGGGGCATGGCCGCCCTGTTCTTCATCGACCTGGACGGGTTCAAGGGCGTCAACGACACGCTGGGCCATGCCGCGGGCGACCAGCTGCTCGCGCGTGTTGCGGGCCGGCTGCGCGAAGTGGTGATGGCGCAGATCGGCGCAGGGATGGGGGACGCGGTCATCGGTCGCCTTGCCGGTGACGAATTCACGATGTTCTTCCCGACCCTGTCGGGCCACAACGCCGCCGCGCGCATCGCCCGCGCCATCCAGTTCGCGCTGGGTGAGCGCTTTGACCTTGGCAGCCAGCATGTCGATCTGGGCGCGTCGATCGGCATCGCCTGCTATCCCGACCATGGCGATACGCTGTCCACCCTGCTGCGCGCCGCCGACATCGCCATGTATCATGCCAAGCATGAAGGGCGTGGCCGCGCGGAAATGTACAGCGACGCGCTGGCGCTGGAAGCGTCCGACCGCGCCGACCTGGAGCGCGACCTGCTTCTGGCACTGGAGCGCGACGAATTTCTGCTGGAATTCCAGCCGCAGATCGACATTCAGACGGGCCGCGCCGTGGCCGCCGAAGCCCTGGTGCGCTGGGCGCATCCAGAGCGCGATATCGTCATGCCCGGCGTGTTCGTGCCGGTGGCGGAGGAAAGCGGGACCATCGTCGCGCTGGGGGACTGGGTGATGAGCCGGGTCTGCGAGACGGCCGCCCGCTGGTCGCGCGCAGGCATTCATCAGCGGATCGCCATCAATATTTCCACCCGCGAACTGGGTCAGGCCGATTTTTTCCTGCGCCTGCGCCACGCCATCGCCACGCATCAGGTGCCAAACGGCATGCTGGAACTGGAAATCACCGAATCGCTCGCGATGGACATGGAAGCGAGGGTGCTCGACCAACTTGCCGCCCTGCGCCGCGATGGGTTGCGTATCGCGATCGACGATTTCGGTACCGGCTATTCCAACCTGTCGCGATTGAAGGAATTGCCGGTCGACCGGGTGAAGATCGACCGCAGCCTTGTGCGCGACATTGCCACATCATCCGAAGCGCGGACCATCTGTTCGGCCGTCGTCGGCCTGATTCAAGGGCTTGGCATGGAAGTGGTGGTCGAAGGCATAGAGAATCAGGCGCAGATGGACATGCTGCGCGTCATCGGCTGCACCCTGTTTCAGGGCTATCATCTGGCGATGCCGACCGGCGAGCAGGATTATCTGGGCCGCTACACCGGGAACCCCGCCATGCTGGAACGCGACGCGGGTTAAGCGCCGACTGGCTGACCCAGCGCCCGCTCCACGATCAGCCGGTAAATCTCGACCAGATCGTGCAGATCCTGCACCGCGACGGCCTCGTCCAGCTTGTGCATGGTCGCATTGTTCAGGCCAAACTCCACCACCGGGCACAGGCGCGAGAGGAAGCGCGCGTCTGACGTGCCCCCCGTGGTGGACAGTTCCGCCTCCACGGCGGTTACTTGCCGGATCGCGCCCGACACCAGATTGGACAATGTGCCCGGTGCGGTCAGAAAGGGTTCGCCGCTGATCTTGGCCATCACCGTGCCGCCCTCGGCCGCCGCGATCGCACTGATCCGTTCGACGAGCGAAGCACCGCTATGCTGATCGTTGAAGCGTATAGAGATGCGCGCGTTCGCCGCGCCGGGAATGACATTGGTGGTCGGGTTGCCAACCTCCATGTCGGTAATCTCTATATTGCTGGGCTGGAACCAGTCGGTCCCTTCGTCCAGCACCAGCGCATCGATCGCGGCCAGGATGCGGACCAGACGGGGCACGGGATTGTCGGCCAGGTGCGGATACGCGACATGGCCCTGGGTTCCGGCCACGCTGATCCACATATTCACCGACCCGCGCCGCCCGATCTTGACCACATCGCCCAGCCGGGCCGACGATGTCGGTTCACCCACGACACACAGGTCCGGGCGCAGTTCGCGCGCGGCCATCCGCTCCATCAGCGCCAGCGTGCCATAGACGGCCGGGCCTTCCTCATCCCCGGTGATGATCAGGCTGATCGTACCGGGCAGGTCGTCGGACAGGGTGCCCAGCGCGGCGACGAAGGCAGCGATCGATCCCTTCATGTCCACCGCGCCGCGTCCGTAGAGCAGGTCGCCGCGAATCTCCGGCGCGAACGGATCGCTGGTCCAGCCGGGACCGGGTGGCACCACGTCCAGATGTCCGGCAAAGGCGAAGTGCGGCCCTGCGCCGGTAGTGCGCCATGCCAGCAGATTTTCGACCGGCCCGTCGGGCGCTTCGCCGACCACGAACCGATCCACGGTAAAGCCCAAAGGCAGCAGCATGTCCTCAAGCGCGGCGAACACCGCCCCGGTCGCTGGCGTTACGGATGGACAGGCAAGCAGCTGCCGGGCAAGCGCCACCACGTCATCATTGGCTCTGGTCATGGTCATGCCCGTGCGTTAGCGAAAGCCATGCCGCTTGACCAGCAGCAGCAGGAGAAGAGGCCGTGCCACGGATCGATCCAGAAATAGTCGCGCTGACGAACACCACCGGCTATCCGCCGCCGCATGATAAGGCCGTGGCGCATCGATGGGTGCGGCGGCTGGGACCGGCGCTTGGCCTTACCGATTTTGGTGTCAGCCATGTCGTGCTGAAGCCCGGCGGCGCATCGTCCCAGCGCCACTGGCATGAGGATGAGGATGAATTTGTCGTCATGCTGGCAGGCGAGGCGGTGCTGGTGGAGAATGACGCCCGCACGCCCATGCGGTCGGGCGACATGGCGGTCTTTCCCAAGGGTGAGCCCAATGGCCACCATCTGCTGAACGAAAGCGACGATGATTGCGCGTTTCTTGCCTTTGGTCGTCCGCCATCGGGGGATTGCCATTATCCCGACATAGACCTGTTGTGGACGGATGGCGGCTATAGGCGCAAGGACAGGAGCAGCTTTTGACGATCGCACTGGATCGCCGCGCGCTGATGGGCGGCATGGGCGCGCTGCTGGTCGCGGCCAAGTCCCCGCCGGTCGCGCCCCCACCCGTCGCGCCGCCGACGCTGGTGAAGCCGCCCCGCCTGCGGCCCGGTGACACGGTCGGGCTGATCGAACCGGCGGGCTTTACCGATGACGGGTTCGACCTTGATCTGGTGCGCGAAACCATCGTCGCCATGGGGCTGAAGCCCAAGGATGCGCCCCATCTGGCGCAGCGCCATGGCTATCTGGCGGGCAAGGATGCGGATCGGGCGGCGGACATCAACGCCTTCTATGCCGATCCATCGGTCAAGGCGTTGTTCGCGGTGCGCGGCGGCTGGGGCTGCGCGCGCCTGCTGCCCTATCTGGATTTCGCGACGATCCGCGCCCACCCCAAGCTGCTGGTCGGCTTTTCGGACATTACCGCGCTGCATCTGGCTTTCGCGGCGAAGGCGGGCTTTACGACCATTCATGGTCCCAATGCCGCGAGCAGCTGGGGCAAATTATCCTGGGACGCTTTTCGTGCCGTGGCGTTCGACGCGGAAACCCCGACCTTCGCCAATCCGCCGGGGACGGAGGACCGGCTGGTCCAGCGCAGCGGGCGTATCCGCACCTTTCGCCCTGGCATGGCGCGCGGGCGGTTGCTGGGCGGCAATCTTACCGTGCTGGCGGCGCTGATGGGCACTGGCTGGCTGCCCGACTTTACCGGCGCGATCCTGTTTATCGAGGATATTGACGAAGCCCCCTACCGGATCGACCGGATGCTGACCCAGTTGGCGCTGGGCGGGGTGCTGGGAAAGCTGGCGGGCGTCATATTCGGTCAGTGCAGCAGCTGCACCGCCGCCGGCCCCTCCTATGGCGGCTTCACGCTGTCAGAAGTGCTGCAACAGCATCTGGAGCCACTCGGCGTCCCGGCGTTTCAGGGCGCGCTGTTTGGCCATGTCGCCAACCAGTTCAGCCTGCCGGAAGGGGTGCAGGCGGAAATGGACGCTGGCGCAGGTACGATCAGGTTGCTGGAGGCGGCGGTCACCTGAAGCATGATCATTTCAGGGTAAACTCCAACCTTCGTTCGTTTCGAGCGAAGTCGAGAAACCTGTGCGCGACGTTTCTCGACTTCGCTCGAAACGAACGGATGATGGGTGCTCATCGGATTTCCCCAATCACGCAATCGCCAGCACGCTGGTCAGCACGATCCGCACCAGTTCCGCCTGTCCGCGCGCGCCGGTCTTGGCATAGATTTTCTTGCTGTAATTGCGCGCGGTTTCCACCGTGATGCCAAGGTTCGCCGCAGCCTCGCTGATGGGAATGCCCTGCGCGATCGCCCAGGCAAGGCGCGCCTCGCTTGGCAGCAGGCCGAACAGTTCCACCAATTGTTCGCACCGGTCCGCCTGCGACCAGCGATCGCCGCTCAGATAGGCGATCGCCACCGGGGTCGATCCCGCCGACACCGACCGCCCCCGGATAGGCGAGACCAATATGTCCATCCATGGATCGCGGCTGAGGTTGATCGCGCGCGGTCGACTGTCCGGGTCGTCGGCCATCTGCTTGACCAGCGCGGTCAGTTCCCGGTCGATCAGCGGCGATTCCGGGGTCAGCCGGTCATAGCGCCCGCGCCGCAACACGCTGGTACGCTGGAACAACTGTTCGACATGGGCCGTCATGTCGATAATGCGGCAGCGCGCATCGAGCGTCAGCCAGCCGAAATTGAGCCGCCCGAACGCTTCGGTCGTCAGCGTCGATCGCAATTTCTCCCGCTCCAGCGCAACGAAGGATCGCAACGCGATACGCAGATGCGGCGCCAGCCCCGTCAGCAGCGCGCTGACCGCCGATCCGATCGAGGCTCCTCCCGCACAGGCCAGCCAGCCATCCACGCCGCTGGGCTCGGTTACGCGGATCGACCGCATGTCCGTTATCCCCTGCGGCAACACCGGGTCGCGGGGCAGGGCGCGATCGACCGGGGCGCTCTGTTCCAGCAATTCGGCCAGCGTATAGGCCCGTCCTTCGCGCATGTGGCGATAGGGGAAGGGGTCGCGGCCATATTTTTCGATGAACAGGCTGTGCAAATGGGTCGGCGGCGGCGGTCCGGCATGCAATTCGACGATCGCATCCTCGTCCACCGGGCGAAAGACCAGCGTCGTATAGATGGCGCCGGTGCGCATTCGCAGTTTTTCAAGAAAGTCATGCCACAGCGGTTGCTGGAACATCCCTTCGTGCAGGGCCGCCAATAATCCGCCATCGTCCAGCCGCATGGGCCATGTTCATACATCCTCCCATATGGGAGGTCCAGTCCTTTGGCTTTGCTGCCATAGGTGACGCACAATCAAGCCGAGGACCGCATGGTAGACGCAAAAACCTTGACCCATCTGGAGCGACTCGAAGCCGAGAGCATCCACATCCTGCGGGAAGTGGTGTCGGAGGCGGAAAAGCCGGTCATGCTCTATTCCGTCGGCAAGGATTCAGCCGTGATGCTGCATCTGGCGCGCAAGGCCTTCTATCCTTCGCCGCCGCCTTTTCCGCTGCTGCATGTCGACACGACCTGGAAGTTTCAGGAAATGTACAAGCTGCGCGACCGGATGGCGCAGGAAAGCGGCATGGAATTGCTGGTCTATCAGAATCAGGAAGCCAAGGACCGGGGCATCAACCCGTTCGAACATGGCGCGCTCCACACCGATATGTGGAAAACCGAAGGGCTGAAGCAGGCGCTCAACCTCTACGGTTTCGACGCAGCCTTTGGCGGCGCGCGCCGCGATGAGGAAAAGAGCCGTGCCAAGGAGCGCATCTTCTCGTTCCGCACCGCCTCCCACGGCTGGGATCCCAAGAATCAGCGCCCGGAACTGTGGAACCTCTACAATGCCCGCAAGGCGAAGGGTGAGAGCATTCGCGTCTTCCCCATCTCCAACTGGACCGAGCTCGACATCTGGCAATATATCCACCTGAACGACATTCCGATCGTTCCGCTCTATTTCTCGGCCAAGCGCCCGACGGTGGAGCGCGACGGCATGTTGCTGATGGTCGATGATGACCGCTTCCCGCTCGAACCGGGCGAAGTGCCGGTCGAACGCTCGATCCGCTTCCGCACCCTGGGCTGCTATCCGCTGACCGGCGCGGTGGAGAGCGAGGCCGCGACCCTGCCTGAAGTCATTCAGGAAATGCTGCTGACCACGACGTCGGAACGGCAGGGCCGCGCGATCGACAAGGACGCCGGCGGCGCTGGCATGGAGAAGAAGAAGCAGGAGGGCTATTTTTGACGCGCCACGGAATGCGCAGCGTTCCGAAGCGTCAACCCCAGCGAAAGCTGGGGCCTCAGGCCGCCTGACTCTTCCCAAGATCAACGAGATCCCAGCCTTCGCTGGGATGACGAGGTAGCGATATGACCGACACCCTCACAGACCCCATCTACAAGACCGACGCCCTTATTGCCGAGGATATCGACGCCTATCTGGATGTGCATCAGCACAAGACGATGCTGCGCTTCATCACCTGCGGGTCGGTGGATGACGGCAAGTCGACGCTGATCGGTCGGCTGCTCTATGACAGCAAGATGATCTTCGAGGATCAGCTTGCCGCGCTGGAGGCCGACTCCAAGCGCGTCGGCACGCAGGGGCACGAGATCGACTTCGCCCTCCTCGTCGACGGCCTTGCCGCCGAGCGGGAACAGGGCATCACGATCGACGTCGCCTATCGCTTCTTCGCTACCGAAAAGCGCAAGTTCATCGTCGCCGATACGCCCGGCCACGAACAATATACCCGCAACATGGTGACCGGCGCGTCCACCGCGGACCTGGCCGTCATCCTGATCGACGCGCGCAAGGGCATATTGACGCAAACCCGTCGCCACAGCTACCTCGCCCATCTGATCGGCATCCGCAACATCGTGCTGGCCGTCAACAAGATGGATCTGGTCGACTATGATCAGGCGGTGTTTGACAAGATCGTCGCCGATTACACCGAATTTGCGAACAGCATCGGCATCACCGCCTTCACGCCGATGCCGATTTCCGGTTTCAAGGGCGACAATATCACCGGCCCGTCGGAAAACACGCCCTGGTACACCGGCCCGGCGCTGATCGAGCATCTCGAAACCGTCGAGGTCAACAGCGCGGTCGATGCCGACAAGCCCTTCCGCATGCCGGTGCAGTGGGTCAACCGCCCGAACCTCGACTTCCGTGGCTTTTCCGGCCTGATCGCCACCGGCACGGTCAAGCCCGGCGACGCCATCCGCGTCCTGCCGTCGGGCAAGACCTCGACCGTCAGCCGCATCGTCACGATGGATGGCGATCTGGATCAGGCCGTCGCTGGCCAGTCGGTCACGCTCTGCTTCGCCGATGAAATCGACTGTTCGCGCGGCGATGTCATCGCGCTCGCCGACAATCCGCCGCAGGCCGCCGATCAGTTCGAGGCGACGATCGTGTGGATGGCCGATGAGGAGATGCTGCCCAGCCGCTCCTATTGGCTCAAGATCGGCACCCAGATGGTCACCGCGACCATCCAGCAGCCCAAATATCAGGTCAACGTCAACACGATGGAGCATCTGGCGGCCAAGACGCTGGATCTCAACGCCATCGGCGTCGCCAACCTGTCCACCGACAAGCAGATCGTGTTCGAACCCTATGCCCAGAACCGGACGCTGGGCGGCTTCATCCTGATCGACAAGATCAGCAACGCCACGGTCGCCGCGGGCATGCTGCACTTCTCGCTTCGCCGGGCGCAGAATGTCCATTGGCAGGCCACCGACGTCAGCCGTGAATTCCACGCCGGGCTGAAGAATCAGAAGCCGGCGGTGCTGTGGTTCACCGGCTTGTCGGGTGCGGGCAAATCGACCATCGCCAACCTTGTCGAAAAGAAGCTGGCGCGGATGAACCGCCATACCTTCCTGCTCGACGGCGACAATGTCCGCCACGGTCTCAACAAGGATCTGGGCTTCACCGACGCCGACCGGGTGGAAAATATCCGCCGCGTGGGCGAAGTCGCCAAGCTGATGACCGATGCGGGGTTGATCGTCATCACCGCCTTCATCTCGCCCTTCCGTTCGGAACGCGACATGGTGCGCCAGATGATGCAGCCGGGCGAATTTATCGAGGTGCATATCGACACGCCGCTGGCCGATGCCGAAGCGCGCGACGTCAAGGGGCTCTACAAAAAGGCAAGATCGGGTGAGCTTAAAAACTTCACCGGCATCGACAGTCCCTATGAAACCCCGCTCGACCCGGAAATCCGCGTCGATACCGTGGCGATGACGGCCGAAGAAGCCGCCGACGCCATCGTCGCGAGGCTGATCCCATGAGCGGCGGCATGACTGACGCGGAACTCGCGGTCCATCTCGCCGAAACCGCCGGGCGCATCCTGCTGGAGGTGCGCGCCAGCGGGCTTTTCAGCCCCAAGGCGCTGGGCAAGGCAGGTGACCAGACCGCCAACCAGTTCCTGTGCCACGCCCTGCGCGAGGTGAGGCCTGAGGACGGCCTGTTGTCCGAAGAGGAAAAGGACAATGCGGATCGGCTGAGCCAGTCGCGTGTCTGGATCGTCGATCCGGTCGACGGCACCCGCGAATATGGCGAAGCGCGCGCCGACTGGGCGGTGCATGTGGGTCTGGCGATCGACGGCAAGCCCGCGATCGGCGCGGTCGCGCTGCCGGGGCTGGATGGCGGCGCCGTCATTCGCACCGACCAGCCGCGCGTGGTGCCGCCCGCCCCTGCGCAACTGCGCATGGTGGTCAGCCGCACCCGCCCCGCCGCCGAAGCGGTGGCAGTTGCGGAGAAACTGGGTGCGGAGCTGGTGCCGATGGGCAGCGCCGGGGCGAAGGCCATGGCGATCATCCTGGGGCAGGCGGACATCTACCTGCATTCGGGCGGGCAATATGAATGGGACAGCATGGCCCCGGCCGCCGTCGCGCTTGCCCACGGCCTGCATGCCAGCCGCATCGACGGCAGCCCGCTGATCTACAACCAGCGCGACGTCTACATGCCCGACCTGCTGATCTGCCGTAAGGAACATGCGGAACAGGTCTTGGCTCTGGTGGCGCAGGTGCAGGGGGCGGGCTGAGCGGACCATGTTGTTCCCCTCCCGCAGGCGGGAGGGGGCTAGGGGGTGGGCCAGCGCAGCGCAGCGATGGCCCACCCCGCTGCGACTAGGGCCTGCTACGCAGCCCCAAGTCTCGCTGCCCCTCCCGTCTACGGGAGGGGATGACGTCAGTCATCCACCCCAGCCGCCACCTTCTCCGCCGCTTCCATCACTCGCAGCACATTGCCGCCGACCAGCTTGGCCACCTCCGCGTCGCTCCACCCGCGCCGCATCAGTTCGGTCAGCAATGCGGGATAGGTCTCGACCCCGCCCAGGCCTTCGGGCAAATCACCCACGCCGTCGAAGTCGCTGCCGATGCCGACATGGTCGTGTCCAGCGATCTTGACGATATGCTCGATATGATCGGCCACCTGTCCGATCGTCGCTACCGGCTCCGGGTGTGCCGCTTCCCATGCCGCCAGCGCCTTTTCCGCGCCCTTGGGATCGCCGATATACAGCCCGCCAAAGGGCGGCGCATTATAGCGGGCAATCTCCGCGCTGCGGTCCGCGCCCCAGACGCGGCGGGCTTCGGACACATATTGCGCGGCGAAATTGACCATCACGACCCCGCCATTGGCAGCAACCTGCGTCAGCACCGCGTCCGATACATTGCGCGGCGTGTCGCACAGCGCGCGGGCGTTGGAGTGGGAAAAGATGACTGGCGCCTTCGTCACCCGCAATGCGTCCAGCATCGTTGCCTCGCTGACATGGCTCAGATCCACCAGCATGCCCAGGCGATTGAGTTCGCGCACCACATCCTCGCCGAACGGGGTCAGCCCGTCATGCTTCGGGTTGTCGGTCGCGCTGTCGGCCCAGTCGATCGTGCGACTATGGGTCAGCGTCAGATAGGCCGCGCCCAGCCCGCGATAGGCGCGCAGTACCGCCAGGCTGCCGTCGATCTGCCCGCCGCCTTCGACCCCGATCAACGACCCGATCCGCCCGGCCTTGTGCGCGGCACGCATCTGCGCTGCGGTCGTCACCAGCGCAAAGTCGCGCGGATAGCGTTCGGCCAGACTGTGCACCATACCGATCTGGTCCAGCGTATCCTTGACTTGGCGGTCCTGCGGCAGGTCCGCCGATACCCAGACCGACCAGAACTGCCCGCCAACGCCGCCAGCTTTCAGCCGCTTGATGTCGGTATGATATTGCTTCGGATCGAGTTGCGTCAGGTCCATCGTCCAGCGCGCGTCCTTCGCCTTTTCCGCCAGGGCTTCGGGCCAGTCATTATGGCCGTCGATCAGCGGCGTGGCTTTGAGGACGCGGGCGATCCGCGCCGCATAGGGATCGGGCGCGGCCTGCGCGGGCAGGGCGGCGAGCAGCAGCGGCAGCGCCGCAAGACGAAGGCATTTCATGGGGGCGAGGGTAGGCCTGCGTTTCCCCAAGTCAATCGCCGGCTTGTTATCCGAAGAATGTCCGTCCGGTGCGCTGGCGTTGCGCCGGGGCGGTGAAGATCGCGCCCGCCGATACGCGGCTGCCGCGCACCACCAGCAGCACCTGATCCTGCGCCTCCAGTCGCACTTCCTCACCGGGATGCTGGATGCTCTTGCCATTGGCATGGTCGATCTGGACGATAAAGAATGCACCCCGACCGCGTCGTTCCGCCTCTCCCACGGTCACGCCGGTCATCGCGCCCTTGTCCGGGACGACGACCATTTCCAGTTCCAGCCCGAATTCGTGCAGGCCGCGCTTCATCTGCCCCATTTCGGTCGAATCGGCGATGAACCCGGCGGTCGATGGATAGAGGATCATCTCGGCGATCCGCTCCGCGCCGATATGGGTGGGCAGCACGACCTTGTCCGCGCCTGCGTGCAGCAACTTGCTTTCCGTGGTCGGCGCCTCGCCCCGCGCAATGATCTCCAGGTCCGGATTGATGTTGCGGGCGGACAGGGTGATGAACACATTGGCGGCGTCATCGGGCAGGACGGTGGCCAATATCTTTGCCCGGTCGATGCGGACGGCGCGCAGCGCGCTTTCCTCCGTCGCCTCGCCGCGATGGCACAGATAGCCCAGCGTCTGCGCCTCGGCGATCTTGCCACCGTCGCGCTCCAATATGACAAAGGGCGTGCCCGCCGCGTGCAGTTCCTTGGCCAGTTGCACGCCGATCCGGCCAAAGCCGCAAATCACCACATGGCCATTCAGCCGTTCGATCAAAGTCTGCATGCGATCCAGTCCCAGCAATCGGCGTAGTTGAATGGCCGCGAACATCTGCACCAGCGCGCCGGTCAGCACGATCATGCCGGTGCAGCCCAGCACCATCGTGGCGATCGTCACGACGCGCAGATAGGGTGTGGCGATCGGCCGGACTTCGCCATAACCCACTGAAAATATGGTCAAAGTTACCATGTAGGCGGCGTCCGCGATCGGCCATCCCGCCGCGACATAGGCCGACACCGCCGCAACAAAGACGATGGCGACGAAGATCAGCGTCCCCACCAGCAACCGCGCCGGTGAGGCAAAGAGGCTGGCGGCGTCGCTGCCCGTCCGTTCCTGTGCCATCGATTCCGCTCCCCCGAAGCCGACAATGTGGTGGCGCTTTTGCGCGATCCTGTCGAGTCCGGTGATGACCGCATGGACGGATGCCGTTAGAGGGGAAGGCGATGACGATCGACCCGCTGCTCCTGCTGCAAGCCTATGCCATCGGCGTATTCCCCATGTCCGACGATCGGGAGGCAGAGGAAGTTTATTGGGTGGAACCCAAGCGCCGGGCGATCCTGCCGCTCGATGCTTTTCATATGTCGCACTCGCTGTCGAAAACGCTCCGTCGCGACCAGTTTCGCGTCACGGCCAATCGCAATTTCGCCGGGATTGTGGCACTATGCGCGCAGGCCGCGCCGGATCGGCCATCGACCTGGATCAATGGTCCGATCGAACAATCCTACCGCCAACTCCACGCGCACGGCTTTGCCCATTCCATCGAGGTGTGGGAGGGGGAGGAACTGGTCGGCGGGCTGTACGGGGTATCGCTGGGCCGCGCCTTCTTCGGCGAATCGATGGTGTCGCGTCGCACCGATGCCTCAAAGGTCGCGCTGGCCTGGCTGGTTGCGCGGCTGCGCTTTGCGGGCTTTACCCTGCTCGACTGCCAGTTCATGACCGAACATCTCCGCTCACTCGGCGCGGCGGAGATTGCCCAGCGTGATTATCTTCAGTTGCTGGGGGCGGCAGTCGGTGGCGTGCCGCTGGGGGCGGGATCGGGCGTGCTGTCGGCAGGCGCGGGTGTCGCTGCGGAACTGGCGTTCGCGCCGCTGGCACGGGATGCGGTGACTGGTTCGCCCTTGCCGCCGATCTTGACCGATGCGGGGCCGCTTTCGGGCCATGCCATCGCGCAGCTTCTGACCCACACATCATAGACCGGGTGCTGCACGACGTTACGGTCGGGTCGTTCGCGAAACAGCCAGCCGGAAAAATTGCGCCGCCATTTGCCGTCCGCGCTGCTGCGCACGTCCAACTGCACGAAAGCGCCGGTTTCCTGGACATTTTCCCATGGCGCGCTGGTTTCGCAGGCCTGAAGCCGCACGATCGCATCGCCCACGCGCAAGGCTTCGCCCGGCTTCATCGTCAGGTCGCGGGTCAGTCCGTTGCGCTTGTTGAGCAGGCCGATCACGGCCACCCGGTCTGCCATCGGCGTGCCGGGCAGGGTGGCGGCGTTGCTCGACTGGATCGGCGACCCCTGTACCTTGACCGGTCCGGTCTGGTTGGTGGTGGGCACGTCATTGCCGCCACAGGCGGACAGCGCCAACAGGGGGGCGCCAAGCAGGATCGGCAGGCAAGCCCCCGCCGGACGGCGGATCATGATGCGTCGGGGCTCCATGCCTCATAATCGCCGGTCGCCTTCTGGCGCAGGCCGCCCTTTTCCATCGCGCCGGACGGGCGATAGGCAAGCGCGGTGCCGGTGGCGTTGGGCGTGAATTCCCGTTCCCAGATGCGCGGCGGCGGCAGGAAGCTTTCGGGCGTCCCTTCGATCGAATGATGCAGCCAGCCGTGCCATTCGGCCGGAACCCGGCTCGCGTCATTCGTGCCGTTATAGATTACCCAGCGGCGCGGCACGCCATGGACGTCGCTGCCGCCTTCATAATAGACATTGCCCTGAATATCCTCGCCCACCTTCTGACCCTTGCGAGCGGTGAACAGCGAGGTGCCGATGGTCGCGCCATCCCACCAGGTGAAGATCTTGCCGAGGATTCCCATGGCTCACGCGCTTAGCCGCTGCGACGGGGGATTGGCAAGGCGTTTTGGGAGTGTGATGATGCCCATGAGGGGCAATGCGGCTGCAAAAAATTTACTTGTTCGCCGGGGCGTGACGATCATCCGGGGCAGAAATTCAATTCCGTCCGCAGTTTTTCCGTCGGCACGGCGCAGCCGCCCCATTGCACGACGTCGCCTTCCTTGATGCCCAGCTCTGCCGCGCGCCCACCGCCTATTTCCAGCACAGCGGCCACAGGAACGCCTGCCGACACCGGCTCGCGCGAATAGGGGACGCTGTCGGCGCCGATGAAGGCGATCGTCCCATCGGTGCGGATGAAGAGCATGTCGAGCGGGATCAGCGTATTCTTCATCCAGAAACTTGCCGTGCGTGGCGGGTCCATGGGGAACAGCATCCCCCCATTATCCGCCAGTTCCTTGCGGAACATCAGCCCCGCTTCCTGCTGCTGCGGCGTCGCGGCAACTTCGACGGCGAAGCGCCGTGCGCCGTTCCTGCTCTGGATCACAAGCGGCAACAGCGCAGTTGAAGGCGCAGCGCTGGCAGCCTCATTATCGACCATATTGCCGCCTGCCGAATTGCCGCCTGCCGACGGGGGCTGGCTGGAACAGGCCGTGAGCATGGCAAGAGCGATCAGGGCGGGAAAGCGCGTCATTGCGTCTGCCTAATGCGATTTGCGTGGCGAGGGGAGGGGGTTAACCTTCATTCCTCCGCTTCCGGCACTTGCCCGGGCGCGGCATCGACCCAGCGCCGGGCAACCGCATAGCTATGGCCCGCGCGCAGAAAGGCGGCGATCGCCTTTTCCCGCTGCTTGGGGTCGGGCGCTGCGCTGGCATAGGGGCCGATCCGTTTGCGCCGGGCATAGCGTTCCGCCGCGATCCAGCGTTCCGCATCCACCTGCGCATCGGCATCCGCGCGGTCGGCCGGGGCGATGCCCGCGGCGCGCAGGCTTTCGTCGATCCGGCGCGCGCCATAGCCCCGGCGACCCAGCGCCGCGCTCTTCATCACCGCATATTGGCTGTCATCGACATAGCCGAGGCCTGCCAGCCGATCGACCAGGGCGGGCAGGTCAGCCGGATGCTCGCCGCCCCAGCCGCATTCCCTGATCTTGCGTTGCAGATAGGCAAGCAGCTTGCCCCGGCTGGTCGCGAACCGGCTGACATAACGCAGCGCGGCGTCGCGCAGGCTGTCTTCGTCAAGCGGTGGGCGGGGGCGTTTGCTGGTCATATTGCGCCTTCATGCGCCGGCCGCCATCTTTATGCCACAGTCGGGCCGGAATTTCACCGTGCCTTATGCGCTAAAAGGGCGGACTGGAATCTAATATCCGGTGCATGTCGCGGTCAAAGATGATAGCGGCCGCGCCGATCACATAATTTATGACATTGGGTGAAACCAATATGACGGGTTCGCAAGAGATGATGGCACCGACGCCGACCACTGATGTTCTGCCGCGCCGTTTCTCGGACTTCGAGACGCTGGGCGAGGCGCTCGACTATGCGGCGCAGGGTGTGCGCGGCCTCAATTTCCATGATGCCCGCGGCAATCTGGCGCGGCCCTATCCGTTCAGCGAGTTGCGCAGCGACGCGATCGCCTGCGCCCATCGGCTGATCGCGCATGGCGTCAAGCCGCAGGACCGGGTCGCCCTGGTTGCGGAAACCGGCGTCGATTTCGCCCAACTCTTCTTCGGCATCATCTATGCGGGCGCCTGGCCGGTGCCATTGCCGCTGCCGACCAGCTTTGGCGGCAAGGAAAGTTATATCGACCAGCTTAATGTCCAGCTTTCCAGCTGCGACCCGATGCTGTTCCTGTTCCCCGCAGAACTGGCCGAGATGGCGGGTGAATCGGGCCGTCAGAAGGCGGTCGAGAGCATCGCATTTGAAGATTTCATCGCCCGCGATGCCGTTCCGGCCGACCTGCCCAGGGCGCAGGCGCAGGACATCGCCTATCTGCAATATTCGAGCGGATCGACCCGCTTCCCCCATGGCGTCGCCGTGACGCATCATGCGCTGCTCAGCAATCTGGCAGCGCATAGCCATGGCATGGAAGTGCAGGACAGCGATCGCTGCATCAGCTGGCTGCCTTGGTATCATGACATGGGGCTGGTCGGCTGCTTCCTGTCCGTCGTCGCCAACCAGGTGTCGACCGATTATATGAAGACCGAGGATTTTGCCCGCCGCCCGCTGGCCTGGCTGGACCTCATCAGCCGCAATGAAGGCACCTCGATCAGCTATTCGCCAACCTTCGGCTACGATATTTGCGCCCGTCGCATGTCCAGCCAGACCAAGGCGCAGGATCGGTTCGACCTGTCCCGCTGGCGGCTGGCCGGCAATGGCGCGGACATGATCCGTCCTGACGTGATGCAGAGCTTCGTCGACGCCTTTGCCGATGCTGGCTTTTCGCCCAACGCCTTCCTGCCAAGCTACGGCCTGGCCGAAGCGACGCTGGCCGTCACCATCATGCCGCCGGGCGAAGGAATCATCGTCGAACTGGTCGAGGAAACCGACCTGTCGGGCGGCGACGCGACCGAAGGCCGCCCACAGCGCTTCCGCTCGATCGTCAATTGCGGCAAGCCCGCGCGCGGCATGACCGTGGAAATCCGCGATGAGGATGGCGGCCCGCTGAACGAACGCCAGATCGGCAAGGTGTGGACCACTGGCCCGTCGCTGATGGTCGGCTATTTCCGGGATCAGGCCGCGACCGATGCCTGCATGGCTGACGGCTGGCTCGACACCGGCGACATGGGCTATCTGAGCGACGGCTATCTCTACATTGTCGGCCGCGCCAAGGACATGATCATCATCAACGGCAAGAATCACTGGCCGCAGGATATTGAATGGGCGGTCGAGCAGCTGCCGGGCTTCAAGCAGGGCGACATCGCCGCCTTCGCCATCACCACGCCGGGCGGGGAAGAAGCACCCGCGGTGCTGGTTCATTGCCGCACCTCCGACAATGACGAACGGTCCCGCCTGCGCGACCAGATTCGCGAACGGGTCCGCGCGATCACCGGCATGAACTGTGTCGTCGAACTGGTGCCGCCGCGCACCCTGCCACGCACCAGTTCGGGGAAATTGAGCCGGTCCAAGGCGCGCAACCTCTATCTGACCGGTGAGATACGCCCTTACGACATCGCGGCCTGAGGCTGATCGTCGCGCGATCGGCGGGCTTACCAAATCATAACGCATCGCTGCTATCGCGGGATCGTGGGCAGCAATTCGAACCATATCGTCGAGCCGGACCATCAGGAACGCGCATCGCTGCGCGCGATGACGGGCCTGTGCCAGGTCAGTGACGATGTCGGAACGCGGGTGCTCGAAGCGCAATTGCGCACGGCAGACAGCGTCGCCTTGTTGCGGCAGGTGATGAACCTGTGCGGCCTGGTGTTCATCTGGCAGGTTTTTACCCACTGCTGTTCGCCGGTCATGCTGGGGCTCTGGAGCGCCGGGTTGATCGGCTGCACCCTGGTTGGCGTGCTGATGGACCGCGCCCGGCGCAACGCGAACAATAGTGGCCTGACGAGCCGCGATCTGCGTCGGCATGGACTTGGCGCATTGTTGCAGGGCATCATATGGGCCGCCTGCATGATGCTTGTCTCTCAATCGGGGGAGACCGAGGAACTGGTGGCGCTGTGGACGCTGATCAGTTGCATCATGGTGTGTGGCGCGATCAGCTATGCCGCGACGCCATTGTCTGCCGCCGCCTTCCTCTTGCCCTGCATCGCCGGCCTGTTCGGCATGTTCCACGATGGCGGCCAGTTGCCGCTGCGCGCGCTGGCGACCAGCTATGCGCTGTCGCTGCTGATCGGTTGTGTCATCTATGCCCGCACCTTCGCGCGTCAGCATAGCACCAGCGTGCAATTGGAGGAAAAGAGCGAGGTCGTCAGCCTGTTGCTGCGCGAATATGAAGGCGGTGGGTCCGACTGGTTATGGCAGACCGATTCACTGCGCCGTATCAGCAGCGTGTCGACGCGCTTTGCCGAAACCATGGGACTGGACCCAGCCCAGCTGGAGGGCGAACCCCTTGTCCAGATATTGGCGGGCAGCAGTTGGGAAAGCGGCCGTTTCGCCGCTGGACTGCATAGTCTGGCCGATCATCTCAAGCGGCGCGAAAGTTTCAGCAACCTGGTTCTTCCGGTCGAGGTGAAGGGCGAAACCCGCTGGTGGGAATTGTCCGCTTCGCCCCGCCATGATGAAAACGGGCTTTTTCTGGGCTTTCGCGGGGTTGCGTCGGACGTCACGGCGCAGCGTGAATCGGCGGACAAGATCGCCAGGCTGGCGCGCTTCGATCCGCTCACCGGCCTGCCCAATCGCAGCCATCTGCGCGAAGCGCTGGACAAGGCAATGGCGGCAACCCGTGGACGAACGCCGGGCTGTGGCTTCCTGATGATCGATCTGGACCGGTTCAAGGCGATCAACGACACGCTGGGGCACCAGACCGGCGACAAGCTGCTGAGCCAGGTCGCGCGCCGTCTGCGGCAAATCTGCTCTGGCCCGGAATTTTGTGGGCGTATCGGCGGCGACGAATTTGGCGTGGTCATTCCGACCGTCTCTGACAGTCACCGCATCGAACAGCTTTCCTCCGCCATCATCAGCGCGCTGTCGGCGCCCTATCAGGTCGATCAGCATATGCTCTATGTGGGCGCATCGGTCGGCTCGGCGATGTCGCCGATGGACGGGGGAGAATCGGAATCGCTGATCCGCAGCGCGGACCTGGCGCTCTATCGCGCGAAGGATGAGGGCGGCGGGCTGCATTGCGCCTATGAGCCCCAATTGCATGCCAAGGCGGAAGAAAGGCGGCTGCTCGAACTGGCCCTGCGCGAGGCGCTGGCCAAGGACCAGCTTCACGTCCTCTATCAGCCGGTGGTGGATGCGACGAGCGGCCGCGTGTTGGGGTTTGAGGCGCTGGTGCGCTGGACCCACCCGGAAATGGGGCCGATTTCGCCGGCCAAATTCGTGCCCGTCGCCGAAGAAGCCCGGCTGATCGCACCCATCGGCGAATGGGTGCTGCGCACCGCCTGCATGGAAGCGATGCGCTGGCCCGACGATGTGCGGATTGCCGTCAACGTGTCGGCAGAACAATTGACCAACCCCAGTTTCGTATCTGCGGTCGTGTCCGCATTGGCGCAGAGCGGGCTGGAAGCACGGCGGCTGGAACTGGAAGTCACCGAAAGCGTGTTCATGAACGAGGATGCTGGCGCGCTGCGGGTGCTCGACCAGTTGCTCGGCCTTGGCATCCAGCTTTCGCTCGATGATTTCGGCACCGGCTATTCATCGCTCGGCTATCTCAGCCGCACCCGTTTCAACACGATCAAGATCGACCGCAGCTTCGTGGTCGGCGCGTCGAAAAACACGCCTGAAAGCCTGGCGATCATCCGTGCCGTCGTGACGCTGGCCGACAGTCTGGGCATGACGACCACGGCTGAAGGTGTGGAAACCGAGGTCGAGCTGGAGATGGTGCGGCAACTGGGCTGCAAAAAGGTGCAGGGCTATTATTTCGGCCGCCCGATGGCCGCGCAGGACGCCATTGGCCTTTTTCCGCCGCCCCAGGAGCGGGCGCGGGCCTAATTGCCCTGCAATTGGCGCTCGACCATGGTCCAGAGCGCGGCAAAATCCTTCGCAGGGGCCGATGCCGGGGCAAAGGCGCCCAGCGGCTTGCGGCGTACGGTCATCTGCTCGATCGCGCTGGCCATCGGGATGGCGGGCCAGTCGGGCTGTTCGTCCAGCGCCTTGCGATGCAATGTCCGGCGGCGATCCACCATCGAATAGACCGGCAGGATCGGCGCATGGCTGCCGCCCCGCTGCACCAGATAGCGGGCCACTTCGCCCATCGCGCGCTGCGACAAGGGGGAGGGGATTACGGGAATGACAATGATGTTTGCGGCGCGCAGCACCTGCTCGCTGGTTTCGGTCAGGCCCGGCGGACAATCGAGGATGATGCGGTCATAATCCTTCCCCAGGCTTTCGATCAGCTTGGACAGCCGCTTCTTCTTGTCCATTTCGCGGAACAGATGGTCCAGGCTGCGCAATGACGTGTCGGCGGCGATCAGGTCCAGCCCCGGCACTGTCGACGGCTGGATCAGCTTGCGGACTTCGACATCCTTGCTGAATATCGCCTGCGCGGCGTCCCGGCTCTTGCTATCGGTGGAAATCAGCCAGCTCGATGCCGCCTGCGGGTCCAGATCCCACAGCAATGTCCGCCGTTTGGAAATGGTCGCCGACGCCCAGGCGAGATTGATCGCAAAGGTGGTTTTGCCCACCCCGCCCTTCAGGCTGTAAACGGCGATAGTCGCCAATGCCGGTTCCTTTGCCATGGGGGGAAGCTACGGCTTCCGCCCGCCAAAGCAAGCCCTCAATCACGGCAATGTTACGCCATGGTGACGTTACAGGACGTCGCGCGCCTTTTCCGGCGGACGGGCGATCACTGCGCCCTTGTCGGTCATGACGATTGCGCGCTCGATCAGGATCGGATGCGCGGCCATGGCATCGAGGATCGCGGCATCGTCGCTGGTGTCGAGGGCGATTTCCTTGACGACGCTCTCACCCTTGCGCAGCGCATCGCGCGGGGTCAGTCCGGCCTTGGTCAGAACGGCCGCGATCTCGGCCCGACTGGGCGGGGTCTTGAGATATTCCACGACCGTCACGTCGACGCCGGGCGTTTCCTGCAGGATCGCCAGCGCCGCGCGCGACTTGGAACAGCGGAGATTATGCCAGATTGTGGCCTTCATCCCTGGCCGTCCCGCGCCAGTTGGCAGGCTAGTTCAGGGGAAAGCATCCCCCGGATGCTTTCCTTATCCCTCACGAGCCAGCCAATCTTCCAGCCATTTGATCGTATAGTCGCCGTTCAGGAACTGCGGGTCCTCCAGCAGCGCCTGATGCAACGGGATCGTGGTTTTCATCCCCTCGATCACATATTCCTGCAAGGCGCGTTTCAGCCGCATGATGCAGCCTTCGCGGGTGCGGCCATAGACGATCAGCTTGCCGATCATGCTGTCATAATAAGGCGGCACCTTATAGCCCTGATACAGGCCGCTATCGACGCGGACATGCATCCCGCCGGGGACATGATAGCGGGTCACGGTGCCGGGCGAGGGCGCGAAGGTGCGGGGGTCTTCGGCATTGATCCGGCATTCGATCGCATGGCCGGTAAAGCGCAGATCCTCCTGCGCCACGGACAGCGGCTTGCCTTCGGCGATGCGGATCTGTTCGCGGACCAGATCGACGCCGGTGATCATTTCGGTCACCGGATGTTCGACCTGAAGCCGGGTGTTCATTTCGATGAAGTAGAATTCGCCGTCTTCCCAAAGGAATTCGATCGTGCCTGCGCCGCGATAGCCCATATCGGCCATCGCCTTTGCGCAGACGCCACCGATCCGCTCGCGGTCGGCCTGGCTCAGGATCGGGGAGGGCGCTTCTTCCAGCACCTTCTGGTGGCGGCGCTGGAGCGAACAATCGCGTTCGCCCAGATGGATGGCGTTGCCATTGCCGTCGCCGAACACCTGAATTTCGATGTGGCGCGGATTGCCCAGATATTTTTCGAGATAGACGGTCGCGTCGCCAAAGGCCGCTTTCGCTTCCGACCCGGCCTGCTGCATCAGCGTTTCCAGCTCATCGGGCGAGGTGCAGACTTTCATGCCGCGACCGCCGCCGCCCGATGCTGCCTTGATGATGACCGGATAGCCGGCCTTCTCCGCGATCGCCTTGGCCTCCTCAAGGTCGCTGATTGCGCCGTCGGAACCGGGAACGAGCGGCAGGCCCAGCGCACCGGCGGTCCGCTTCGCCTCGATCTTGTCGCCCATGGTGCGGATATGTTCGGGCTTTGGCCCCACAAAGGCAATGCCATGGGCCTCGACGATTTCGGCGAATTTGGCGTTTTCGCTCAAAAAGCCATAGCCCGGATGGATCGCGTCCGCGCCTGATATTTCGGCGGCCGAAATGATCGCCGCGATGTTCAGGTAACTGTCGCGTGCGGCGGGCGGCCCGATGCAGATCGCTTCGTCGGCCAGCCGCACATGCATGGCGTCGGCGTCGGCGGTCGAATGGACGGCGACCGTCTTGATCCCCATTTCGTGGCAGGCACGGTGAATACGCAGCGCGATCTCGCCGCGGTTGGCGATCAACAGCTTTTCGATGGTCATGGGCTGCGCGGCCTTATTCGATGACGATCAGCGGCTGGTCATATTCGACCGGCTGACCATTATCGACCAGTACCGCCTTGATCGTGCCGGACGACGGCGCGGGAATGGCGTTCATCACCTTCATCGCTTCCACGATCAGGATGGTTTCGCCGGCGGCGACCTGTGCGCCGACCCGTGCGAACGGGGCAGCGCCCGGTTCTGCCGACAGATAGGCGGTGCCGACGATCGGCGACCGGACCATGGTTCCGGCGGGCGCCGCCAATTCAGCGGCGGACGCGGCCACGGGGGCGGCAGTCGGCGCAGCCTGGGCGGCGGGGGCCGGGGCGAAGGATGGCGCATAGATGGGCGCGCCGCCGCCAGCCTTGCGGGCGACGCGGATCTTGCGATCGCCATCCTCGACCTCGATCTCGGTCAGGTGGGTATCGTCGAGCAGCGCGGCCAATTCGCGCACCAGCGCGACATCCACCTGCATTGCGCCCTTTTCCTGCTTGTCGTTCATGGTTGACCCTTATTTCGTATCTAAGCCTGATAATTGCGGCCAGCGCCTATGCCGATTTGCGCCAAAGCGCAACTTTGTAGCGTCGACCCGAAGCAGTGCAACGGCTGTTACAGTTCCAGCGCGGCTTCCAGCGCCAGCATGTAGGACATTGGACCAAATCCCGCGACCGTGCCCTTCGCCGCCATGCCGACATAGCTCTTGTGGCGGAATGGCTCGCGCTTGTGCGGATTGGACAGATGCACTTCGATCACCGGCACGGTGATGCCCTTGATCGCGTCATGCAGGGCGACCGACGTGTGGGTCAGTCCGCCGGGATTCAGGATGACCGCATGGGCGCCTTCGCCATGGGCCTCCTGCAACCAGTCGATCAGATGGCCTTCATGGTTGGACTGGCGAAAATCAATGACGACATGGGCGCGGGTGGCGGCATCCTCCATCCGTTCCGCAATATCGTCCAGCGTGTCATAGCCATATATTTCCGGCTCCCGCGTTCCCAGCATGTTGAGATTGGGGCCGTTCAGCACATAGATTTTGCGCGTATCCGCCACGACGATCCCCCTTGGTTGTTGCGAGCAGGGGACAAGCGCCCCTATATGTGGCCAAGACCTTTAGCCTTTCGTGTCGCGCCAAGTCGAGACACGTTTCCATCTTGCAGGAACGGGACCGCATATTGTGAGCGTCGACGGCACTATTTCCATCCATATCAATGGCGAACATCGCCGCGTGCGCGACGGGCTGACCCTGGCCGAACTGGCAAGTGAGCTGGGTTTCGTGCCGGAAAAGGTCGCGGTCGAACGCAATCTGGAGGTCGTGCCGCGCTCTACGCTGGCGCAGGTCATGGTCGAGGATGGCGACGAGCTGGAAATCGTGCATTTTGTTGGCGGTGGCGACGTCGCTTCGGTCGCCGACGATAGTTGGAGCGTGGCTGGCCAGACCTTCCGGTCGCGCCTGATCGTCGGCACGGGCAAATATAAGAATTTCGAGCAGAATGCGGCGGCGGTCGCGGCATCAGGCGCGGAGATCGTCACCGTCGCCGTGCGCCGGGTGAACGTGTCGGATCCCAAGGCGCCGATGCTGACCGACTATATCGATCCAAAGGTCATCACCTATCTGCCCAACACGGCGGGCTGCTTTACCGGCGAGGAAGCGATCCGCACGCTGCGGCTGGCGCGGGAAGCGGGCGGCTGGGAGCTGGTGAAGCTGGAAGTGCTGGGCGAGGCGCGTACGCTTTATCCCGATATGGTCGAAACGCTGCGCGCGACCGAGATATTGGCCAAGGAAGGCTTCAAGCCGATGGTCTATTGCGTCGACGACCCGATCGCAGCCAAGCGACTGGAGGATGTGGGCGCGGTGGCGATCATGCCGCTGGGCGCGCCGATCGGTTCGGGCCTCGGCATCCAGAACCGGGTCACCATCCGCCTGATCGTCGAGGGCACCAAGCTGCCCGTGCTCGTCGATGCAGGCGTGGGCACGGCGTCCGAAGCGGCGCAGGCGATGGAACTGGGCTGCACCGGCGTCCTGATGAACACCGCGATCGCCGAAGCGAAAGACCCGGTGCTGATGGCCGCCGCGATGAAGGCAGGCGTGGAGGCGGGGCGCATGGCCTATCGCGCCGGGCGCATGGGCAAGCGCATGTATGCCGATCCGTCCAGTCCCCTGGCCGGGCTTATCTGACGTGTCTTTCGCTTGTGCAGCAAATTGACCGCCGCCTATCTTGTCGCCTATGGGCTGGGGCAGTTGAGGAGGAAATAAGCGATGGTGAACAAGCTATACCCCGATGCCGCGTCCGCGCTGGACGGGCTTCTCTTCGACGGCATGCACCTGTGCGCGGGCGGTTTTGGCCTGTGCGGCATTCCCGAACGGCTGATTGATGCGATCCGCGATTCGGGGGTGAAGGATCTGACCATCGCGTCCAACAATGCCGGTATCGATGGCGAGGGGCTGGGCAAGCTGCTGCGCACCCGGCAGGTCAAGAAAATGATCTCTTCCTATGTCGGCGAGAATAAGGAATTTGAACGCCAGTATCTGGCGGGTGAACTGGAAGTCGAATTCTGCCCGCAAGGGACGCTGGCCGAACGCTGCCGCGCCGGCGGGGCAGGCATCCCCGGTTTCTACACCAAGACCGGCGTCGGCACGGCCGTGGCCGAGGGCAAGGAAGTCAAGAGCTTCGACGGGCAGGATTATATACTGGAGCGGGGCATTTTCGCCGACGTTGCGATCGTCAAGGGCTGGAAGGCTGACGAGAGCGGCAACCTGATCTTCCGCAAGACCGCGCGCAACTTCAACCAGCCGATGGCGACTGCCGCGAAAATCTGCATTGCAGAGGTCGAGGAAGTGGTGCCGACCGGCAGCCTGGACCCGGACGCGATCCACCTGCCCGGCATTTACGTCAAGCGCATGATCGTGGGCGCGCCCTATGACAAGAAGATCGAGTTCCGCACGGTAAGGCAGCGGGCGGCGGCGTGATGCGTCGCCTGACCGGCGCGCTGGCGGCGGCGGCCGCGTTGTTGGCGGGCGCGCCAGCCACGGCGCAGACGCGCCCCGACAGCGACCAGCCCTGGCGCGAGTTCCAGTGGCTCTATGGTTCGGCGGAAGGGGCGGCGACCAGCCGGCAGGCGTTCAACGCGCTGCGTGCTTTTGCGGTGATACAGGCGGAACGCTGGCGCATGGGCGAGCCGGTGGTGCAGCGGGTGCTGGCGCCCGGCGCGACGCTCGACCGGCCTGCCTTCGAAAGCTGCGGCGACAAGAAGCCCGCCGTCGTGTTCGATATTGACGAGACTCTGCTGTTGAACACCGGCGCTGAATATTGGGCGGCGGCCAAGCAGCAAAGCTATGAACAGTCGCGGGCTTTCGACAAGGATGCCTGGGCCAAGTGGGAAAAGGACGGCGCGAAGCTGGTCGATCCGGTGCCCGGCGCGGTCGAGGCGGTCGATACGCTGCGCAAGGCGGATATTGCCGTGATCTTCAACAGCAATCGCAGCGCCTCCAGCATGCAGGAAACCGCCGAAGCGCTGGCCCATGCCGGGCTGGGCGTGGCGGAGTCGGGGAAGACGTTGTTCCTGGACAGTGCTGGCGATGGCAAGAAGGACGGGCGCCGCGCCACGATCGCCGAGACATGGTGCGTCGTGGCGATGGCTGGCGACCAGCTCGGCGATTTCAGCGACCTGTTCAACGTGAAGGAAAATGGCCGCCTGCCCGTGGTGAAACGGCGGCAGGCCATGGGATCGCCCATGCTGGCGCGGATGTGGGGGCAGGGATGGTTCCTGTTGCCCAACCCCGTCTATGGCAAGGGCGCCGAAGGCGATTTTAACGAGATTTTCCCCAAGAACCGGTGGAAGCCCCATTAAGCAGAGGAGGCCATATAGTGCCCTGGACACGTGATGAAATGGCCGCGCGCGCGGCAAAGGAATTGCAGGACGGCTTCTATGTGAACCTGGGCATCGGCATTCCGACGCTGGTCGCCAACCATATTCCCGAAGGCGTGGAAGTGACGCTGCAATCGGAAAACGGGATGCTGGGGATCGGTCCCTTTCCCTATGAGGGCGAGGAGGATGCCGACCTTATCAACGCGGGCAAGCAGACGATCAGCGAACTGCCGCAGACCGCCTATTTCAGTTCGGCCGACAGTTTCGCGATGATCCGCGGCGGGCATATCGACCTGACCGTGCTTGGCGCGATGGAAGTGGCGGAAAATGGCGACATCGCCAACTGGATGATCCCCGGCAAGATGATCAAGGGCATGGGCGGCGCGATGGATCTGGTCGCGGGCGTCAAGAAGATCATCGTCGTGATGGAGCACACCAGCAAGAATGGCGATCCCAAGTTCATCCCGGCCTGCACCCTGCCGCTGACCGGCAAGAATGTGGTCGACATGATCATCACCGACCTGTGCGTGTTCCAGCGTCCCGACCATGACAGCCCGTTCACACTGGTCGAAATGGCGCCGGGCGTCACGGCGGAAGAAGTCGCCGCCAAGACCACCGCGCACTATCTGGTCTGACAGCGTCATGAGCCTCGATGGTACTTATGATGAGGGCAATGTCTTTGCCCTCATCCTTGCGGGCAAAATCCCTTCGGTCCCCCTGTATGAGGATGCCCATACGTTCTGCTTTCTGGACATTCAGCCCCAGTCGAAGGGCCATGCGCTGGTCATTTCCAAATGGTCGAAGGCGCGCAACATATTGGAGATTGAGGAGGACGCGCTGGCGCAGGTGATGGCGACGACCCGCAAGGTCGCGACCGCCATCCGGGCCGCGCTCAACCCCGACGGCCTGCACATCGCGCAGTTCAACGGATCGGCGGCGGGGCAGACGGTGTTTCATCTGCATGTCCATATCGTGCCGCGCTGGGCAGGGCAGGCGACCGGCTTCGTCGCCCATGGACAAGGCCAGTTTGCTGACGCCGATGCGCTCCAAGCGCTGGCGCAAGAGATACGCGCGCACCTCTGATGCGTTTCCATCGCTTTGCGGGGCAGACGCCCCTTTGTGTTGGCGGACGCTGACATGGTCCTGCGTCCCTTCAATGTGCCCGGTGCCCGGCTGGCTTTGCGTACCAAGCGGGCCAGTCCGCTGTTCCAGGGGCGGCGGGGCGAGGGCGAGGTTGTCCTCGACCTGTCGCGCCTGCTGTCGCGTTCCTTCCACCCCGCGCCGACCGGGATCGACCGGGTGGAATATGTCTACGCCCGCGAACTGCTGGAGCGGATTCCAGACCGGCTGTCCTTTGCAGCGGTTCATCCGGCGGGCGGCTATTATGGTCGGCTCAACAGCGCGGCGGTGCGGCAATTTCTGGCCTTTACGGCGGCCAAATGGCGCAACGCCGGGGCAGCTGATGCGCGCGAGGGGCGGGCGGCGATCGTGCGGCACATGTTCGCGCTGCGTCCGCGCCCGGTGCCACGCGCAACCGGGCCCCGCCTCTATTTGCAGGTGTCGCCACACCATCTGGACAATGCCGATCAGGTCGGCGCGATCCTGCGCGCGGAGGGCGCGAAATTCGTGACGCTGGTGCATGATGTGATCCCGCTCAGCCATCCCGAATATGCCCGGCCACAGGGGGCGGATGAACATCGGCGGCGGGTGCATACGATCGATCGCTTTGCCAGCGGCATCATCGGCAATAGCCAGGCGACGATCGACGCGCTGGCGCCGCATATGGCCAGCGGGCTGGCCGGGCGCGTGGTCCGTGTCGCCCATTTCGGCGCGGACGCGGTGGACATATTTGGCGGTCGTGGCGAATCGCTGCCTGACCGCCCGTATTTCGTCTATATTTCGACCATCGAGCCGCGCAAGAATCACCTGCTCCTGCTCACCATCTGGCGGCGGCTGGTCGAGCAACTGGGCGATGCAGCCCCGGTGCTGGTGCTGATCGGACGGCGCGGCTGGGAGAATGAGAATGTCGTCGATCTGCTCGATCGCGCCGAAGCGTTGCGCGGCCATGTGATCGAGGCGGGCGAGGTGTCCGACACGCGGATGCAGGCGCTGGTCGCCAACGCGCGCGCGATGCTGATGCCTTCCTTCGCCGAAGGGTTCGGGATGCCGGTGGTGGAGGCGCTGGCCGCTGGCGTTCCGGTGATATGCAGCGACATCATGGCTCATCGCGAAGTGGGCGGCGACGCGCCCGACTATCTCGATCCGCTGGACGGGCTGGGCTGGATGAAGGCGATCTTGAACTATAGTCAGCCCGATTCGCCCGATCGCGCGGCGCAGATCGCACGGCTCTCGGTCTGGCGCGCGCCGACCTGGCGGGACTATTTCGATATCGTCATCGATTTGCTGGAAGATGTGACAAGTTCTGTTTCTTGACCTTGCATCGGCCCAAGCCCATGAACTGACTGCCATTATGATTCCCACGCCATTCCTGCGGTCCCCGCCTTTTCCCGGCATTGCTGCTTCGCTCGCCGCTGTCAGCGTGATGCGCGAAACGGGCGATGGCGCTGCGCCGGTTGGCGACGATGTACTGGAAGCGATTGTTGCGGCGCGGGTCGGCGGCGCGTTCTGGGGCGCAAGACCCGGCGAACCGCGCCGGTCGGATCGTGCTGAGAGTGATCCTTGGGCACTGGTCGCTTCCGTGCAGTCGATCCACGCGCAGGCGGACGATGACGTGGCGCTGATTGCGGGCCTGCTAGGCGTTTCAGTGATCGGTCCCGACGGCGCGGTCATCGATGCCGGTCAGCTGCGCGCATCCCTCAAGGCGCGGATCGCAGCCGCCCGCTATCGCGACTGTTTCACTGGCGCGCCGGTCGATGCGATGCAGGCGGTGACGCAGCTGGCCGACTGGCGGCGGCATATCGACGGCAATCGCGGCATCGTGGCGGCGAGCGGCATGGCGTTCTGGAAGCGTGACGCGATCCGTCATTTCCTGTGGGACGGCATTGCCTCGCCCCCATTTCTGTCCGCCGACCGGGGACTGCGCCGCGCCCGGCGGGAGCAGGGAGCGCTGGCGGTCTGGCCATCGCGCGTGCCTGTCGCTCTGCCGCAGGATGCCGCCGGTCAGGGCGTGGCGCTGGCGCGGGTGGAGGATGGCTTTTTGCGTTCCCGCGGGTTGGGTGCGGCGTTGCACCCGCCCGGCTCCGTCGTGGTGGATCGCACGGGCATCTATTATAATGCGCGCGCCGCCAATGATCTGGAAACGCTGCTGGCGACGCATGATTTCCCGCCCGCGCTGGTCGATCGCGCCCGCCGCCTGCGCGAACGGGTCTGCGCCACCGGCGTGACCAAATATGGGCCGGAAGCCGGGCAGATGATCGATCTTCCGGCCGGCGGGCGCACGGTGTTGGCGATCGGCCAGGTCGATGACGATCTGTCGGTGCGGCTGGGCGGCGCCGGGGTCGATGGCAATCTGGATTTTCTGAAGCGGGTGCGCCGGGCCGAGCCGGACGCCTGGATCGTCTATCGCCCCCATCCCGATGTGCAGGCGGGGCATCGCAAGGGGCATTTACCCGACTCGGTCGTCCTTGCCCATGCCGATGCGATCGACAGTGGTGCGCCGCTGATGGAACTGGTGCAGGCTGTTGATGAACTCCATGTCCTCTCTTCCTTGACCGGTTTCGAGGCGCTGATGCGCGGCCGTTCCGTAACGGTCCATGGGATGCCTTTCTACGCAGGCTGGGGCCTGACGCGCGATCTGGCGCAACCCTGTGTGCGGCGCGGGCGTCAACTCACCGTGGATCAGCTTGTCGCGGCCGCTCTCATTCTCTATCCTCGTTATCTCGATCCGGTAACGCGGTTGCCGTGCGGTCCCGAAATCATGGTGGATCGCATGGCGGATGGATCGACGCCGCCGATGACCTGGCTCATCGCGTTGCGGGCGCTACAGGGGAAGTTTCGACGTTTTATGACCTTGTCCGCTGAGTTTCTGCATGGCTAACCGCAACAAGAAGACCTTTCTGTTTCTGCAAGGACCGCATGGTCCCTATTTCGCGATGCTGGCCGATGCCTTGCGGCAGCGCGGGCATGTGGCGTTGCGAATCAACATCAATGGCGGCGACAAGGTCGACTGGCCCGGCGATGCGACCGACTATCATGGCACCTTCCGTAACTGGCCGCTGTTTTTTGACGATTTCATCGTCGCCCATGGCGTCACTGACCTGATCCTTTATGGCGATTGCCGCCCCTACCATGCCAGCGCGCACGGCATGGCCCGGCTGCGCAACCTGCGCGTGCATGTGGTGGAGGAAGGGTATATCCGCCCCGATTTCCTGACGCTTCAGGCCGATGGCGTGAACGGCAATTCCACCTTGCCGCTGGACCCGCAATGGTATCGCGACGAAGCGATGGGCCTCCCCCCGCTGGAGGAGAATCAGCCGACTATCCCTTCGAACTTCAGCACCCGCGCGCGCAATACCATGCGCAATGGTTTTGCTGCTGCCATGCTGCGCCCGCTATTCCCCTTCTACCGGACCCATCGGCCGCACAGTTTCGTCATGGAATCGCTGTCCTGGGCGCGGAAGTTGATGATGCGCAGCCGCGACCTGGAGCAGTCGGCCCAAGCCTGGGCCAAGGTGGAAGGAAAGCGCTATTTCACCCTGCCGTTGCAGCTGAATTCCGATTATCAGCTGCGCGTCCATTCGCCCTTTGGCAACATGCGGGCGGCGTTGCGCTTCGTCATCAAAAGCTTTGCCCATCATGCCCCCGCTGACGTGCTGCTGGTGATCAAGCAGCATCCGCTCGATTCCGGTCTGGTCGCCTGGGGCCGGCTGATCCGTCGTCTGGCGAAAGATTATGGCGTGGCGGACCGTATCCATTATCTGTCGGACTGGGACATTGCCGCAGTCGTGAAAAATGCGATCGGCGTGGTCACGGTGAACAGCACGGTCGGCACGCTGGCGCTGAACAGTGGCAAGCCGGTGCTGGTTCTGGGACATGCGGTGTACAAGATCCCCGGCATCGTCAGCGTGAAGGGGCTGGACGCATTCTGGACCAATCCGTCGCCACCCGACATGGCGCTCTATTCCGCCTTCAGGCAGGTGCTGGCCGATCGCTGCCTGATTCGCGGCGGGTTGCTGAGCGATGAAGGCTTGCAGATGCTGGTCGAGAATGCGGCGGATCGACTGGCGCCGGTCGGACGGGGAACCCGCCGTCATCTGAAACTGGTGACGCCCCAGGTCAGCGATTTCATCGCGTCGAATAGCGCGGTCTGACCCGGAGGGTCCGCAACTGAGCGACCCCTGACGGTCAGGGCGCGGTGAAGCCGTAGCGGGCGAAGATGGCCTTGCCCGATGGTGATAACAGGAAGCGGCGGAACGCTTCGGCATCCTTGTGGCGGCTGCTGGTCAGGCGCGCGATCGGGTAACGGATCGGCGGATGACTGCTGGCCGGGAAGGCGCCGACGATCGCCACGCCGCCAGCGACCCGCGCGTCGGTGGCATAGACGATCCCCAGCGGCACTTCGCCCCGTTCCACCAGCGCCAGCGCGGCACGGACATTGTCGCCGCGCGCGATTTTGCCAGCGACGCTTGGCCACACGCCAAGGCTGGTGAGTGCTGCCTTGCCATATTTGCCCGCTGGCACGCTGTCAGGATCGGCCATGGCCAGCCGCCCGTTGCCCAGCGCCCGCGCGATCGGCATGGCGCGGCCGATCCGCAGGCGCACCGGCTTGCGCTTCGGCGTGACCAGCACCAGACGGTTGCCGACGACATCGACGCGGGTGCCGCGTACGACGAACCCGGCCTGCTCGACATCGCGCATCCAGTCTTCATCCGCGCAGAGGAACAGGTCGGCCGGAGCGCCCGCCCGAATCTGCCGCGCCAGCGCGGAGGAGCCAGCGAACGACAGGATGGGTCGGGCATGACCGCGCCGGCCCCATGCGTCGGCGGCGGCGGTCATCGCCTCCTGCATGCTGGCGGCGGCGAGGATCAGCGGGCCGCGATCGGGTGACGCAGCCCGGGCGGTCGGGACCAGAAGCAGCAACAGGGCGATGGCAGACAGGAAGCGCAGGAACATGCCGCCTGTGTGCCGTGGGCGATTTGGCGAAGCAAGTGGCGCACGGTACTTTTGCAGAGGGGATCAATCGGCTAGAGCAGGCGGCATGTTCAGGAAACCGCGCTGACATGGCGATCGTCAGAAGCCAGTGCGGCCAGTGCGGTGTCGGCTGCGGTATCCGCGCGGTCACTGACACCGACCGTCGCGTCACGGTAGAGGGCGACCGGCTGCACCCGGCCAATGGCGGCTTGCTGTGCGATCGCGGGCAGGCGCTGGGCGACGACGCCATATCGCTGGAAGGGCGGTTGCTGCGACCTTTGGTGGATGGGCGACCGACTGGCTGGGACGGCGCGATCGCGCAGGTGGCGCGGCGGCTGTCGACCATAATGGCGCGCCATGGGCCTGGCGGCATTGCGCTGCATATAGGCGGCGGTCTGCTGACCGAGGATTATTATGTCGCGAACAAGCTGATGAAGGGCTTTTTCGGGTCGGCGCATATCCATGCGCCGTGGCGCGACGGGAGCAGCGCGGCGCACGTCCGGGCGTTCGGCGAGGATGTCATGCCCGCGGCCTATGAGGATATTGATCGCGCCGCGACGATCCTGCTGGTGGGGGCGGCATCATGGCGCAGCCGGTGTTGCTGGACCGGGTGAAGGCGGCGCGGGAGGCGGGCGCGCGGCTGGTGCTGCTGACCGATGCGGGGGTGGCGATAGACGCTGATCTGCGTTTGACGCTGAAGCCCGGCAGCGCGGCGCGGTTGCTGACCGGCGCGCTGTTGCATGGCCATGACAAGGGCAGGCATGACACGGCTTTTCTGGCGCGGAGTGTGGCGGTGCCGGCCGATTTCTGGGAACGGTTGCGACCGGGGCATGACATCTGGTCGATCGCCCGCGCGACCGGGCTGACGACAGCGGTGATCCGGGCCTTTTACGACGAGTGGATCGCCACCGACCGCGTCGTCACCCTGTTCGCCGGGAGCGAGTGCGCCGATCTGGCCGCGGCGGTCATCAACCTTCACCTTGCCAGCGGACGGATTGGGCGGCCCGGCGCGACCCCCTTCGCCATCACGGGTGCGGCCAATGGCATGGGCGCGCGCGAGGTTGGTTGCGTGGCGGACAGCCTGGCCGCCCATCGCGATTTTGCGCCTGACGCGCGCGCCAGCGTCGCCCGCTTCTGGGGCGCGCGGCTGCTGGTCGAAGGGCCGGGGCTGGAGGGGGAGGCGCTGTTGCGGGCAATGCGCGACGGACAGGTCAGGGCGCTATGGAGCATTGGCGCGGACCCGGCAGCGGAGGCATGGCTGGGTGAGGCGAGGGCGCTGGTCCCGCTGGCGGTTCGATCGACCGACAGTGTGGCGGAGCAGGACGATGGCTGGTCGATGCTGCTGCCGTCTGCGACATGGGTGGAGAAGGACGGGACGCTGACCGGCATGGACCGGCTGGTCAGTCGCCAGCGTCGATTATTCCCCCTGCCGGGGGAGGCGCGGCCAGACTGGTGGATGCTGACCAAGGTGGCACAGGCAATGGGCTGGGGCGATGCTTTCCATTATGAGCGGCCAGCCGACATTTATCGCGAACATGGGCGGCTGACCGCTTATGGCAATGATGGCGGGCGGTTGCTCAACCTGCGGCGGCACGCGCCGATTTCCAACCCGGCCTATGACGAGTTGACCCCCTGGCGCTGGGGCGAAGTGCCGTTCGATGGCGGGCATTTTCCGACACCCGACGGACGGGCGAGATTCGCTTAACTTCGCACTTTTCCCGGCAAATGCGATATATTGTTGCGCGGCGCTGATCCTATCGCAAAGTCGGCTGCGTCCTGCCCGCATGGTAGAGCAGCGGGCCGATGTAGGACAGGCGGAACCGCTTATCTGGCGGTGGCGGCAATGCCTTGCAGATGCGCGAGCAGGGCGTCGCCATTGGCCGCCCAGGTAAAGCGCAGCGCGGCGGCGCGCACGGCTTCGCCGTCGGGCGGGTTGTCCAATATCGCCTGAATGGCCGTTGCGATGGCCTGTGGATCGCGATCGACAATCTGTCCTGCTTCCGGCCGGTCGAGCAGTTCGCGCGCGCCGCCGACATCGCTGATCACGATCGGGGTGCCGCAGGCCAGCGCCTCTACCCAGGCATTGGCGAGGCCTTCGGAAGCCGAGGGCAAGGCCATCACATCGGCGGCAGCGAAGATACGCGGCAATTTATGGTGGGGGACGGAGCCGAGAAAGCCGATCCGCCGTTCGACCCCCAATTCCTCCGCCAGATTTTCAAGGGTTCGCCGATATTGCCCCTGTCCCGCCAGCAGCAAGGTGACATCGGGGAGCATCGGCAGGGCGCGGACCAGCAGATCCTGTCCCTTGCGCGGGATCAATGCGCCCACGCACAGCACGACCGGACCGTTGAAATCGAGCGTGGCCTTGGCCTCCGCCCGGTCGGCCAGTTCGAATGTGTCGAGATCAACCCCGGTATAATGGACCCGGATCTTGCCTTCATCCATGCCCATGCGGACCATGGAGCGACGCATGGCGTCCGACACGGCGAGAAGCCCTGCCGCGCCTTCACCCGCGCGCAGCACCATCTTGCGCGTGCCGCGCTGACTGCCCCAATGGTGGATGTCCGCGCCGCGCGCCTTGACCGAATAGGGGATGCCGAGCGCGCGCGACAGGCGCTGCGCCACCGGACCGTCGGGAAAGAAGAAGCTGGCGTCGATCACGTCGAACGGCTTTTGCGCGTGCAATTGCCTGACCAGAGGCAGGATCGCGCGGGTCATCGTCCAGACATTGGTGCGCCCGCCAAATTTGGGGATGATCGGGAAGGTCGGGCGATAGACCGTCAGTTCGCGCCATTTTTCCCGGCGCGGCAACGCATGCAACGCGGCGTAGCGCGGTGCGAGCGAAAGCGGCCATGGCGGCAGGCCGACCGGCGCGATGACGGTGACGTTCGCTTCGGGGCGACTGGCCAGTTCGCGCGCCTGCCGCTCCACGAACACGCCGAAATTGGGACGGCTGATGTCGGGAAAGAGGGTCGATAGCATGAGGACGTTGAGCGTCATGGTCTCTCTTTCGCGCAGCAGCCTTTGCAATTGGGTTAAGAGGCTGGTGACTTTTTGGCTAGAGCCGTCGGACGAGCTGTTCCGCGACTGCGGCCCATGGCGGGTCTGTCAGCACCAGCTGGCGTGCGCCCGAACCCAGCGGCAGCAGTTGGAGCCGGTCGCCTTCCCGCCCGATCAGGCGCCCGAACAGGAAGCGGCCCGCCGGGCGCGGGAACAGAATGTCGCGGTTGAGCGCGCTGGCGAAATCCTGCGGCGCGATGCGGCGGCACCAGATGGCGTCGCCGCTGCGATAATCGCCAATGCTGGCGCTGACATGGACGCCGACCATGCCGTCGGTCGCGATGGGGGAGGGGAAGGTGAGCGGGCGGGTCGGCGCGCGGGCACCGTCCGGTCCCAGCAGCGCCGCCACCGGCACCTCGCTCTGCCCCGGCAGGGCGACCAGTTCGGCGCTGGCGACGTCAAGTGCCAGCGCGATGCGGTTGAGCCATTTGATCGATACGGTACGGGTGCCGGTTTCCAGTCGACCGATCGTCTGCGCGGTCGTGGGCGGATCACATAGCGCGCCGACCTGTTCCAGCGTCAGCCCCTTCGCCTTGCGGACCTCGCGGATGCGGGTGATCATCTTTACCTCGCTGAATAACCTATTTGGTTTCCTCTTTCCTACAAACTATCCGCCGTGGCAAGGCTGATTCCCCACCCATCGTCCAAGGAGAAGGCCGCATGACCGCCACCCATGTCGAACAGACGATCGAAGACCCGCAGGGCCGCCATCAGACCGTGCTGGTCCATATCGGGGAATCGCCGCTGGCCTGGCTCCATGCGCGCGGCCATTTGAGCGAACGGCATTATGTCGCGGGCGATCGGCTGCGTGCAGACTGGGAGAAGGCCGGGCTGGGCGCGCGCGTCACGATGCGCTGGGACGCGGCGCCCCGCGCGAGAGGACGGTCTATGCCCGCACGCCAGCCGGACCCGACGCTGATGCAATTGTCCGCGCGCGAACGCTTCGATGGCGCGATCCGCGCGGCGGGGCCGGGGCTGGCGGACATATTATGGCGGGTGGTATGCGCGGGCGAAGGGCTGGTCGCGGCGGAACGGGCGCTGGGCTGGCCCAGCCGCGCGGGCAAGCTGGTGCTGACGCTGGCGCTCGATCGGGTGGCGGGATGGTATCGGGTTGCTTGAGGCGTCAGCCGATCATGGCTGCGCCCAGCAGCAGCAGCAGCTTGACGTCCATGGCATAGCCCTCCGCGCGCCAGGCGGCGATCTGCGCCGTCAGCCCGGCAAGGGGCACGCGGTGGACGTGAATATCCTCCCCCTCCACGCCGCCGCCTTCGCCGGTCTTTTCCAGATCATGGGCGCGGAACAGGGTGAAGCTTTCCGAGACCATGCCGGGCGAGCTGAAAAATTCGCCGACGGATTCCAGGCGCGCGGCGCGATAGCCGGTTTCCTCCTCCAGTTCGCGACTGGCGGCGATGCCTGCATCCTCGTCCGCGTCATGATCGCCGACAAGGCCCGCGGGCAATTCGATGCAGCGCCGTCCCAGCGGCACGCGATATTGATCGACCAGCAGGACATGCCCGTCATCGATGGCCAGAATGACAGCCGCCCTGATGCCCCGCGCGCGACCGACATATTCCCATTTGCCGCGTCGCTTCGCCGTGATGAAGCGCCCGGCCCACATCACTTCTTCGGGGGCGGACGCATCCGGGTCACTCATAATTCGATCAGCCTGTCGGGAAGTTCGTTGATGTCGTCATCGGCGCGCGGGAAATGGGTGGCGAGCACCAGCCCGACCTGGCGCACCGCCTGCGCCAGCCCTTCGCCCGCGCGACCCGCACGGATCGCGTCGATCAGCGCCGCCATCGCCGCGCCCCATTCTTCCGGCGCGACCTTGTCATTGATCGCGGCGTCGGCGACAATTTCGGCGCGATGTTCGTCCAGCGAGAGGTAGATCAAGACGCCAGTGCGGCCTTGGGTGCGGGCTTCGGCAGCGGTGCGAAACAGCAGGATCGCGCGCCGCCGCACGCGCCGCGCCCGCGTGGCGCGCGGGGTCATCCACATGCGCAGCGCCGGGATGGCCAGCAGATAGCGGACAGCCAGAAATTTGAGGATCAGCAGGCCCAGCAGCCCGGTCAGCAATTTCCAGTCCGCCAGTTCATGGTCCCAGTCGCGCAGCAGGGCGGACAGGAAATTTCGCAGTTGCTCCGGAAAGGCGGCCGCCACCGATAGCGCGATGAACACCGCCGCGATCGCCCAGTGCAGCCCGACATCATGATAGGCATCGGACCGGCGCGTCACGATCGTCACGATTTCGCCGGACGTATGGGCCTCTGCCTCCGCCACGGCGGCGGACACGAGGGCGTGGTCGGCGGCTGAAAGATGAAGCTGCATCACCAGTCCCCCGACGCGCCACCGCCGCCGAAGCTGCCGCCGCCGCCCGAAAAGCCGCCACCACCGCCAAAGCCGCCGCCGCCCCAGCCGGAACCGCCACCGCCGCCCCAGCCGCCACCGCCCCAGCCGGAATCCCCCGGACCCCACAGGATGATCGGCACGCCCGAACGGCTGCGATAGCGTTTGCCCTTACCGCGCCGCCGCGATGCCAGCGCGATGAAGGCGACGACCATGACGATGACCCAGATGATCGCCATGCCGCTGACATGACCGCCCGATCCCTTGCGCGCCGCCGCATCCGCCGCCGCCGCGCGGGCCTTCGCCTCTTCGGGCGGCAGGGTCATGATCGCGCCGATCTGGTCCACGCCCGCGTCGATGCCGCCGGCCATGTCGCCCGCCTTGAAGCGCGGGGCTATGGCGTCGCGGATGATCTGGGCCGATTGCGCGTCGGTCAGCAGCCCTTCCAGGCCATAGCCGACTTCTACCCGTATCTTGCGTTCATTGGGCGCAACGATCAGCAATGCGCCGTCATTCTTCGCCTTGTCGCCAATCCCCCAGGCGCGGCCCAGGCGATAGCCATAATCGGCAATGTCATAACCCTGAAGGTCGGGAATGGTCGCGACCACCAGTTGCCGCCCGCTTTGCGTTTCCAGCGCAGCGAGCTTGCCGGTCAGCGCCTGTTCCTGCGCCGGGGAGAGCAGCGCGGCGTCATCGACCACACGGCCAGTCAGCTTGGGAAAAGACTGGGCCTGCGCTGCGGGCACGAAGGCCAGCAGCGCGAGGAGGATAAGAAAGCGGCGGATCACGCGATCAATTGCCGAAATCGACCTTCGGCGCTTCTTCCGCGCCGGGCGTCGTCGCCTGGAACGGGGTCATGGGCTTGGCGCCGTGGATGATCTTGGCGCCGATCGCGTCGGGGAAGGTGCGGATGCGGGTGTTATAGGCGCGCACGGCTTCATTATAATCGCGGATGGCGACGGCGATCCGGTTTTCGGTGCCTTCCAGTTGCGATTGCAGGTTCAGGAAGTTGGCGTTGGTCTTGATTTCAGGATAGGCTTCGACCGATGCAATCAGCCTCCCCAAGCCTTGGCTCAATTGGGCTTGTGATTCCTTGAATTGTGCCACCTTTGCCGGATCGGAAAGGTCATCAGCGCTAATCTGCACCGAGGTTGCCTTGGCGCGCGCTTCGGCAACACCGATAAGTGTACCTTGCTCCAATTTCCCCGCAGCTTTCACTGTAGCTACAAGGTTATCGGTCAGGTTGGCGCGACGCTGATATTGCGCCTGGACGTCGGCCCATTTGGCCTTGGCCTCTTCCTCGGCGGCGGGGACGCTGTTGATGCCGCAGGCGGACAGGGCGAAAACGCCCAGCAGCGGCAGAAGGAAAGGGGCAAAGCGGCGCAGGAAGGTCATGGAAGATCCTCGGCAATTATCTGCGTCACGAAATAGGCGGTTGTCCTGTCGCACGCAACGGGCCATCCAGTGATTATCTTTGCAAGGGAGAGCGGTAGCGATGGGACTGATCAGCGAATTCAAGACCTTCATCAATCGCGGCAATGTGATGGACCTGGCGGTCGGCGTCATCATCGGCGGCGCGTTTGCGACCATCACCAAGTCGCTGACCGATGACCTCATCATGCCGGTGGTGGGCTATATTTTCGGCGGCGCGGATTTTTCCGAATATTTCATCCGGCTGGGCGACCTGCCTGCCGATTATGAGGGCAACCCGCAAAGCTATGCGGACCTGAAGGCGGCGGGCGTCGCGATGTTCGGCTGGGGCCAGTTCCTGACCGTGCTGGTCAATTTCATCATCCTGGCCTTCATCATCTTTCTGCTGGTGAGAGCGGTCAACCGGCTGACGGCCAAGCCCGAACCGGAGACCGCAGCGCCCGCGCCGGCGCCCACGCCGGAGGACATCGTCCTGCTGCGTGAAATTCGCGATTCGCTGCGAAAATAATCGTCTATGCGACGAACGGAGCGGTCGGCGGGAACCATTGGGGGCGTGGCCGGTTGATCGCGGTCAGGGTTGGGACGGCGTAATGCCGTTCCGCCCGGTGAGCCATACGGTCTGCCCTTGGGGGCGCAACAGGAGAATACGCCGTGAAAACCTTCGTCAAAATCCTTGGCCTTGCCAGCCTTGTGGCCCTCGCCGCGTGCGATTCGGCTAAGGAAAACCAGGTCGAGAATGCGTACGAAAACAAGGCGGATGCGATCGACAATCAGGCTGACAATATGGAAGCCATGGCAGACAACCTGACCGGCGCCGCCGAAAATACGGCTGAACACGCCGCCGACGCGCTGGAAAACAAGGCCGACGCGACCCGCGAAGCGGGCGAAAAGGCCGAGGATGCGGTCGAAAAGCACCAGTAAGCGCTTTTTACCGATCAAGATTGGAAGGGGCGTCGCGATTGGATCGCGGCGCCCCTTTTATTTGCGCTTTAACCCGCTCTTAACCACGTCCCGCCATGGTGCCCGTTGCGCGCATCCGTGGGACCATGGGCATGGACGAACTGTTACAAGAATTCATATCCGAGACCCAGGAAACGCTGGAGGCGCTGGCGGGGGAAGTCGTCGCCTGGGAAGCCGATCCGTCGGACCGGGACCGGCTCGATGCGATTTTCCGCTTCTTCCATACGGTCAAGGGTAGCTGCGGCTTCCTGAACCTGCCCCGGTTCGAGCGGCTGAGCCATGCGGCCGAAGATGTGCTGTCGGACATCCGCGCGGGCAAGCGCGTTGCCGATCCTGCGACGGTGAGCGCGGTGCTGGGCCTGATGGACCGGATCGGCGAACTGGCCGAAGCGGTGGCGACAGGGGCGGCGCTGCCCAATGAGAATGACGAATTTCTGATCGCTGCGCTAACCACCCCGGCCGAGACATTGCCGACGGGCGGGGAGGAGCATCACAATGCGGCCGCGCCGGTCGCGGTCGCGCGGCAAGGCGGCCAGTCTGGCCCCCGCACCATTCGCCTGCCACTCAGCCTGATCGACCAGTTGATGAACGGCGTGTCGGACATGGTGCTGGCGCGCAACGAATTGTCGCGCAAGCTGCGCGAGCGATCGGTCGACACCGAACTGGACACAGTGTTCGAGCGGCTGTCGACATGCGTGGCCGACATGCGCGACGTGATTTCCAAGACGCGGATGCAGCGGGTCGAGCGGCTGTTTGCCGCGATCCCGCGCATGGTGCGCGATCTGGGCCGGGATCTGGGCAAGCGGATCGAGTTGACGCTGGAGGGCGGCGACGTCGAGATGGACCGCGAGATGGTGGAGATGGTCGTCGACCCGCTCACCCATATCGTGCGCAACAGCATAGACCATGGCATCGAAACGCCAGAAAAGCGGCGCGCGGCGGGCAAGCCCGAAGTCGGGTCATTGCGGCTGGAGGCGCGGCAGTCGGGCAACCAGATCGTGATCGTCATCAGCGACGATGGCGCGGGCATCGATACTGCGCGACTGGTGGAAAAGGCGATTGCCGCTGGCCGCCTGACCCCTGAGGCGGCTGCCCGCATGAGCGAGGCGGACAGGCTGGAGCTGATTTTCCAGGCCGGGCTGTCCACCGCCAATCAGGTGACGGCGATTTCCGGACGCGGCGTGGGCATGGACGTGGTGCGCGCCAATGTGGAGCGGATCGGCGGCCTGATCGCGCTGGACAATCATCCGGGGCGCGGATTGTGCATCACCCTGCGCGTACCGCTGACGCTGACCATCATTCCGGGCCTGATCATCCGCGCAGGCGGCCTGCATTTCGCGATCCCGCGCGCCGCGGTGGTGGAAATTCTGCACGACAATAACGACACGCTCCAGATCAGCGAAGTGGGCGGGGCCAAGATCGCGACGATCCGGTCGGTCCGTCATTCGATGATCGATCTGGAAGATGTGCTGGGCATGGAAAAGCCGGTCGAGGCCGAGCCGCGCGCCATCATGGTGGTGCGGTCTGCCACGGGCGTACCCTTTGCCATGGGCGTGTCGGCGGTCGACAATCATGAGGAACTGGTGATCCGTCCAGCGTCGCCGCTGGTGATGGCGTCGGGCGTCTATGCGGGCATGACCCTGCCCGACAATGGCAAGCCGATGCTGCTGCTGGACGCGGCGGGTATCGCCAGCGCGGCCAGATTGCCCACGATGATCGACGACCGCACCCTGCGCCAGTCCGAGCAGGAGACAAAGGCGCAGGCCGGGATCGAGATGATCGCCGCGCTGCGGTTCGAGGAATGTTCGGGCCAGCGCCGCCTGTTGCAACTGTCGCTGATCGAGCGGGTCGAGGATATTGACGCATCGCTGTTCGGCCGGTCGGGCGGCGACGCCTTTGTCCGGCTGGATGGCCGGCTGGTGCCGGTGGCCAACGGCCTGACCGAATTCGGGCGCGACAAGATCTCCGCGCTGCGCCTGCGCGATGGTTCGATCGAAGCCTGCTATCCTGTCGCTGCCGTGCTGGACATCGTGCAGATGCCGATGGTGCCGGACATGGTGGCGATGCACGGCCACATCAGCGGCGTCGCGGTGATCGACGGCGAGCATCTGGAAGTGATCAATCCCTTCGCGCTGTTCGGCAGCCTGCCCGACCGTGCGATCGTGGAGCGGACGCGCGGCCGTTGCCTGCTGGCCGACGCCGACGATGGCTGGACCCGCGAGATTTTGGCGCCGTTGCTGCGACAGGCAGGGCAAGAGGTCGTACTGGGCCTGCCCGACGATGCGGCGGTGGACCCGCGCGACGTGCTGTTGCTGACCGGCGCCGATGCCGCGCAGACGGCGGGCGTCATGGCCGGGATGATCGGATGCCGCATCGTCCATCTGCGCGCTTCGCCGCGCGCGGCCGGACCACAGGATGACAGCATCTATCGCTATGATCAGGATGCGCTGATGGCGGCGATCGCCGGGGGCCAGATGGCCGGAGGAAACGGGTAAGGCCATGGACAGACTCTTTCTTTTCGCCACGCTGGCAGGCACGCGGATCGCGGTGGAGACGAGCGAGGTCGAGGCGGTCGTCCGCCTGAACGACGTGTCGCCCGTGCCGGGCATGGGCGCGCATATCGCCGGGCTGTCGGCATTGCGCAGCCGGGTGCTGACCATCATCGACGTCGCTGCGCTGATCCATGGCGTCGCCAGTCCGCGGGTGGAGCGGGGACTGGCCATCATCGCCGACATCAGCGGCCACAGCTATGGCCTGATGGTCGACGGCGTCACGGACATTTGCCGCGTACCGGAAGGCGAATTGCCCCTGCGCGGCCAGATCGACCCGGCCTGGACCCCCTATGCGCGCGCCATCGTGGAGCATGAAGGGCATCCCTGGCTGCTGGTGTCGCTGGCTGCCTTCATCGAGGGCGGTGCGCTGGCGCAGGCGGCGTGACCGGCAGATGCGCCCGGATTTGCGACCAACCGAATAATCCTGCCTGCCTCGTTTACCAATTGCTTGGCTTTGGTGGTTAAACCTTCAGCCGTTACGCGAAAACCAAAGGGACGCCTCATGAAGAATTGCCTGGTCGTTGACGACTCGAAGGTCATCCGCAAGGTGGCGCGCCACATACTGGAATCGCTGGACCTGACCGTCAGCGAAGCCGTGGATGGTCAGGATGCCCTGACCCAGTGCGAAGCCTCTGCGCCCGATGTTGTCCTGCTCGACTGGAACATGCCGGTGATGAGCGGCATGGAGTTTCTTCAGGCGCTGTCGAGCGCGAAGATGACGGCCCGGCCCAAGATCATCTTTTGCACCACCGAAAATGGCATCGGCCATATCAAGGCGGCCGTCGAGGCCGGGGCCGACGAATATGTGATGAAGCCGTTTGACCGGGAAACGCTGGAAAGCAAGCTGGTCATCGTCGGGGTGATTTAGCGGGCGGGACGGACGTCCTTTTCCTTGGGAGATTTCCGACCTTTTCTTCATCCTTCGTGCAGAAAGCCCCGTGATGACTTTCATCGCGCCGATCATGACCAGTCAGAGGAGCGAACCCCAGGTGGTTCGCACGCTGGTCGTTGACGATTCGGTTGTTGTCCGCACCGTTATCGAACGCATTTTGAATGCGGACCCGGCCTATGCCGTCGTTCACAAGACGAACAGTGCCGAACAGGCGCTGGGCTATCTGGCGGAGCACGACATCGACCTGGTGCTGCTGGACATCGAATTGCCGGGGCAGAGCGGGCTTGCCGCGCTGCCCGCCATCCTGCGCGCCAATCCCGGCGTCAAGGTCGCCATCCTGTCGGGCAAGTGCGAGGAGGGCAGCGCGGCCGCCATCGAAGCGCTGGCGCTGGGCGCGAGCGACATTGTGTCGAAGCCGGGCAGCGGCAGTTTCGGCGAGCATTTCCCCCAGACGTTGATCGAGCGGCTCAATCGCCTGTTCACCGATCGTCCCGCGCCATCCCCGCCGCAGCGCCCGCTGGCGCCACCCGTCGTCCAGCCTGCCGGGCAACCGATCGCCTGCCTTGGCATCGGCGCGTCGACCGGGGGCATTCATGCGCTGGGGCAGCTGTTTGAAGGTCTGGCCGCGCCGCTGGGCGTGCCGGTGCTGCTGACCCAGCATCTGCCCGCCAGCTTCACCGTCTATTTCGCGCAGCAATTGTCGCGCATGACCAGCCTGCGGGTCAAAGTCGCCGAAACCGGCGATCTGTTGATGGCCGACACGGTCTATGTCGCCCCCGGTGACGCCAATCTGCAACTGAGGCGCGGCCTGCATGGGCGGGTGACGATAACGCTGAACCCGGAACGCACGCCCGCTGGCAACCTGCCCGGCGTCGATCCGATGTTTGCCAGCATGGCGGAAGTCTATGGCGCGGGCGCGGTGGGTATCGTGCTGACCGGCATGGGCCGCGACGGCACGGTCGGCGCGCGCGATATTGTCGCCGCAGGCGGCTGGATCGTCGCGCAGGATGAAGCCAGCAGTGTCGTTTGGGGCATGCCCGGATCGGTCGCGGGCGCGGGGCTGACCTGCGCGGTGATGGAACCGCATGCCATTATGGACTTCGTGTCGCGGCGCGGAAAGGTTCTTGTTTGATGGTCATGCCTCCCACGCCCGCATCGACACTCCAGGGCGCGGCGCGCATCCTGTCCGGGCTGCTGGAAGCGCGCACCGGGCAGATATTGACCGAGGGACGGGCCTGGCGAATGGAAACCGCGCTGCGGCCCGTGCTGCGCAATCATGGCCTGAACGACATGGACGAACTGGCCGCCCGGTTGCTGCGCAAGGGCGACGCGCGGCTGGAACAGCATGTCGTCGATGCGCTGCTGAACAATGAAAGCAGCTTTTTCCGCGACCTTCAGATTTTCGACATGATCCAGCGGCAGATATTGCCCGCCATCCATGCCACCAAGACTGACCGGACGCTGCGCATATGGAGCGCGGGCTGTTCCACCGGGCAGGAAGCCTATTCGCTGGCGACCCGCCTGCGCAACGACGCGGCGCGCTGGAGCGGATGGCGGATCGAGATCATGGCGACCGACATTTCGACCGCCGCGATCGATCAGGCGCGGTCGGGCATATTTTCGCAAATGGACGTGCAGCGCGGGCTGGCAGTGGGCGATCTGCTCAAATGGTTCGAACCGTCGGGCGACGACTGGCGCGCCAGTCCCGAATTGCGGCGGATGATCGATTTCCGCCACGACAATCTGTTCGATGCGAAGGCGCCGACCGGCGCCTATGACCTGCTGCTTTGCCGCAACGTCCTGCTCTATTTCACGCCCGAACGGCGGCAGGCGGTGTTGTCGCTGCTGGCCCGGCACAGCCATGCGGGATCGATCCTGTTGCTGGGCGCGGGAGAAACGGTGATGGGGCAAGGCGATGATTTCATTGCCCATTCTGAATTTCGCGGCGCCTATGCGCGGCAGGCGGCCTTGCCGGAGGGCGCGATCGGCCGGGTGCGGCGGGCGGGTTAAAGCTTCGCGCCTGCTTTAACCATGCTTGATTGCCGCGCCGCGCTGCGCCAATGTCGTGCCAAGGCCGCGCGACTGCACGGGCGGGCCGAAAGGGCATGATGAACGAGCTGCCGATAATCGAAACGCCGTCGCCCAATTTCGACGAGCGCAGCCTGCCGGTCACGATGCTGGTGCTGCACTATACCGGGATGCCGGACGCGGCGAGCGCGATCAACTGGCTGGCCAATCCCGAATCCAAGGTTTCCGCCCATTATGTCGTGACCGAGGATGGCCAGATCATCCGCATGGTCGACGAATCCAAGCGCGCCTGGCATGCGGGACGGTCCCACTGGCGCGGGGTGGATGACGTCAACAGCGCCAGCATCGGCATAGAGATTGTCAATCCGGGGCATGAATGGGGCTATCGGCCCTTTCCCGAAACCCAGATGAGTTCGCTGATCCCGCTGGTCCACGACATCGTCCAGCGCCATCGTATCACCCGCGGCAACATCGTCGGCCACAGCGACATAGCGCCCGCGCGCAAGCAGGACCCGGGTGAATTATTCCCCTGGGGGCAACTGGCGCGGTTGCGGCTGGCCCTGCCGCGCCCGACCAAGAATCTGATGGACCCGCACTGGACCGATGGCGGCTTCATGCTGGCGCTCGAACGGTTCGGTTATGACATCGCCGATCCGCAGGCGGCGGTGGTGGCGTTCCAGCGGCGCTTCCGTCCCGAACTGATCGACGGGGTGATTTGCGGCGAATGTCGCGCCATCCTGCTGGCTTTGCTGCTGCCCAAGCCAAGGGGCGATGAATAAGCAGGTGACGCGATAGCGGAACGAGGCTAGGAACCATCGCGCCAGAGGGCCGGGCGGCCGCGGCGTGGCGGGTAACTTCCACGGCGAGGAAAGTCCGGGCTCCACGAAATGACGGTGCCGGTTAACGACCGGCTGGAGTGATCCAAGGGACAGTGCAACAGAAAGCAGGTCGCTAAGGTTTCGACCCAGTGACATTGAAAGGGTGCGGTAAGAGCGCACCGCGTCTGCGGCAACGCAAGGCGGCATGGTAAACCCCACCGGGAGCAAGACCGAATAGGGGCGGCGCGCAGCTTCATGCTGCTAGGTCTGTTTCGACCGAGACCGTCCGGGTTGGTTGCTTGAGGAACGGAGTAATCCGTTCCCTAGAGGAATGGTCGCCTATCCCCGCCGGCTTCACGGCTTGACGGGGTGGACAGAACCCGGCTTACAGGCCCTCTGGCATTTATTTGAGTATTGCCGCTGGCGCGGGCGTCAAAATGCGCTCTTTCGCGCATGTTCAAAATATGGCGCGATGGGCTGGCATTCCGCCCGCACCTTCCCTAATTCGGGCAAATGGCACGAAACAGCCGATCCAATGACTGGGGATTTCCCCGCTGGCGTGCCTATGGCGCAGCGCGTGAGGCGCAGCGCGTGCGTGTGTGCGACCGTTTCGGGTGCGACAAGCCGGGCGATTGCCCCGCGCCCAAATCCCCCAACAGCCCGGAACGCTGGTATTTCTGCGCCGAACATGCCGGGGAATATAATCGCAATTGGGACTATTTTCAGGGTCTGGACCAGGAAGAGCGCGAACAGCGCGAGCGGGACGAGCGGCGCGACGCAGGCGGCTATCAGGGCAGCGCCTATCATAGCTGGGGCGGTCCGGGCGATGGCAGCCGGTCGCGCGACGAACTCCATGCGCTAAAGGCGCTGGACCTGGAGGATGACGCCGATTTCGAGGCGGTGAAGAAAAGCTGGCGGATGCTGGCCAAGGAAAATCATCCCGACGTCAAGCCCGGCGACACGCAGGCCGCCGCCCGCTTTCAGACGATCCAGGCCGCCTATGAAGTGTTGCGCGCGGCGGAAGAACGGCGGACGTGGAAGCCGCGCGGGGCGGCGGATTGAAACATCTGGTCCGGTCCAACTGGCAGAATGCCATCCTTGTCTGCCGCAAATGCGAAAAGAAACTGGATGGCGGCTTTGGCCCCGATGGCGACGAGCGACTGGCCAAGGCGCTGCGGCGGCACCTGTCGTTGAAGAAAGGACGCAAGGCCGCGGCGGGCATCATCGAGGTCAGTTGCCTGGGCGTGTGTCCCAAGGGCGCGGTGACGGTGGTGAACGGCGCGGCCAGCCGGGAGTGGCTGCTGGTACGGCCCGGTGCCGATCTGGATGAGCTGGCGCGGACGCTGGCCTTGACGCCGCCAGTCGCCTGACCCGGTCAGCCCGCGCGGGCGATTGGCGGGGCGCTGTTGTCGATCCTGTCGGCGAGGGGGTAGAGGGTGCGGTTCTCGCGGTCGACCCGTTCGGTCAGCGCGCGGATGACGGCCTGCGTCGCGATACAGAAATCGGCCCATTCGCGTGCGACGCGATCGTCGCTCCACGCGGTCATATAGCTGGAAAAGCTTTCGGCGAGCGCGCCGGTTTCGGCCTGGAGAGTGGCGGCGGTGGTGCGGGTGTGCGCGTCGTCGGCGCGTTGCAGCGCCGGGTAGAGGATGCGGTCCTCCAGCGCGAGATGCCCCATGAGCTGGCGCGCAAGTTGCCAGCGTATCGCGCCGACGCTGCGCGGGTTTGCATGATCGGCGGTCGCCAGCGCCAGTCTGTGCGCTGTGTGGCTGATCTCGTCATGCTGCCGGCGCAATTCGGTCATGTCCATCGCTTCGCCCTTCCGTGTCTACGGATGGCCGATGATGCGTTCGGCAGCTTAAGAAACCGTTGCGGTAGGTATAATTACGGTCGTAAATATACCCGTGGCCCTGCACCATGCGATGCAGGGCCACGGCCGTTGAATCAGCCCGGCTGGTCGGCGCGGCTGACGCCTTCGCCATCCAGGTTGAGCGCGACGAAGTCCCAGTCGATCGCTTCCTTCAGCAGCTTTTCGGCATAGGCCGGGCGCAGGTTGCGATAGTCGATATAATAGGCATGTTCCCACACATCGAGGATCAGCAGCGGCGCATGGCCTTCATGCGCGACCGGCGTGTCGGCGTCATGGTAGGACGTCACTTCCAGCTTGCCGTCCTTGAGGACGAGCGCGGCCCAACCGCTGGCGAAATGGCCAACGGCTTCGGCCTTGAGCTTGTCGACCAGGGCGTCGACCGAGCCGAAGCTGTCGTTGATCATGTCGAGCAGCTTGCCCGACGGCGCTTTCTTTTCGGGCGACAGGCACAGCCAGTAGAAGCTGTGGTTCCAGATCTGGCCGACCTGGTTGAAGAGACCGCCCTTGGACGATTTGATGAGCTCGACCAGCGACTTGCCCTGGAGCGACGCGTCGGCGGCGACCAGTTCATTGGCCTTCACGACATAGGCGTTGTGATGCTTGCCATGGTGATAGTCGAATGTTTCGGCCGACAGGATTTCGCCAAAAGCGTCCTTGGCATAGGGCAGGTCTGGCAGCGTGAAAGCCATGGGAAAACTCCTCGGTTCGTTGATGGGGACGATCGCATAACGAAACTGCGACCTGAAGGCTCCGTGCCACTAGCAGGCTTATTACGCGACCGAAAACAGGATATTTTCGCTTTTCATCTACGGAAATATCCATGTGACATCAGCGTAACGATCGCCTAGACTTACAGGTCGGGTTGTCGGGCCTTGCGCGGCTCCGTTCAGCCCTGCGGTGGCGACGTGCCGCCAATTTCGTCGCTGTCCAGCCGGTCGCCCAGATTGAGGCCATGGCGCATCAGCATGGGGATGTTGGCGGCTGCAAAGACAACCGACACGATGGTCACGCCCCATACCTTGACCGCCAGCCAGCTGTCGAAGCTCATCGTGCGGCGCATCACTTCGTTGGCGATCGCCATGGCGACGAAGAAGATCGCCCAGTTGCGCGACAATTTGCGCCAACCTGTTTCGGACAGGCCATCATAGGCGGCCTGAAGCAGATATTTGAGCAGCGGCTTGCCGCGCATCAGCCCGCCAAACAGCATCAGCGCGAAAAAGCTGTAGATGATCGTCGGCTTGATCTGGATGAAGCGCTGATCATGGAAGTAGATGGTGAGGCCGCCGAAAAACAGCACCAGCGCGGCGGACAGCCAGAGCATGGGCGAGACTTTGCCCAGCTTCCATTTCGACACGATCACCGCGACGACGATGGCCGCCATGAAGGCAGCAGTGCCGACAATCATGCCGAGGAACTTGTAACCCAGGAAAAAGACCAGCAGCGGCCCGAAATCGAGCGCCAGGCTGAGCGTGCCCCCATGTCCGGGGCGTTGGGCGGGTTTGGTGTCAGCCATGGCTGTTTTTCCTATCGTCATCCTGACGAACGTCAGGATCCAGGGCATCGAAGCGCTGCGTGGCGGACTCTGGATGCCGGATCAAGCCCGGCAAGACGGCGATTTCACCGTGCATAGGCGGTCCCGGCGATGGCCCGCGCCATGTCGCCCGGATCGAAGGGGCGCAGATCCTCGATCTTTTCGCCCACGCCGATGGCATGGATCGGCAGGCGATATTTCTCCGCCGCCGCGACCAGCATGCCGCCGCGCGCGGTGCCGTCCAGCTTGGTCATGACCAGGCCGGTGACATGGGCGACTTCCTTGAAAACCTCTATCTGGTTCAATGCATTCTGTCCGGTGGTGGCATCCAGCACCAGCACAACGTCGTGGGGGGCGGCCGGGTTCAATCGGCCCAGCACGCGGCGCACCTTCGCCAGTTCGTCCATCAGTTCGGTTTTGTTCTGGAGGCGGCCCGCCGTGTCGACGATCAGCACGTCGATGCCGGTGGCCGTTGCCTGCTTGACCGCATCGAACACGATGCCCGCCGCGTCGCCGCCTTCCTTGCCAGCGACGATGGGGATGCCAAGGCGGTCGGCCCAGACCTTGAGCTGACCGATGGCCGCCGCGCGGAACGTGTCACCCGCCGCCAGCATCACGCCATAATCCTGTTCCAGGAAATTATGCGCCAGCTTGGCGATGGTGGTCGTCTTGCCGGAGCCATTGACGCCGATCACCAATATGACCTGCGGGCGGGGGAAGGCCTCTATCTCCAGCGGGCGGGCAACGGGGGCCAGCACCTTCTCAATCTCTTCCGCGATAATCTCTCGCAGATATTCCTCGGTCAGTTCCTTGTTGAACCGGCCTTCGGCCAATCGGTCGCGCACCCTGGCGGCCATGGCCGGGCCAAGATCGGTCATGATCAGCGCTTCTTCAATCTCGTCCAGCGTCTGATTGTCGAGCGCTGCCTTGCCGAACAGGCCAGTGAGATTTTCGCCCAGCTTGTCGGATGTGCGCTTCAGGCCGCCGAACAGGCGATCGCGCCAGGAAATAGCATTATCGGTCATTACTGCGCCTCTTGCGCGATCAGCGCGCCATTCTCAAGGCCGGTGATCGTTGCGTGTAGAATCGCGGAGGGGGTCTGCGGGGTCGCAAAGCGCACCGGGGCGAAATTTTCGGCATGGCCGGACAGCCCGCTGCGTTCGACCAGCACCGACTGGCGGGTGCCGACAAGGCTGGCGAGCCAGTCCGCGCGCCGGGCTTCGCAGGCGGCGCGGAGACGGGCGGCGCGGGCCTTGATGGTCGCGCGGTCCACCTGCGGCATGCGCGCGGCGGGCGTGCCGGTACGCGGGGAATAGGGGAAGATATGGCCGTGGACGATGCGGCAATCGGACACCAGCGCCAGGCTGTTTTCGAACATCGCCTCATCCTCGGTCGGGAAACCGGCGATGATGTCCGCGCCGATGCTGATGTCGGGCCGCGCGGCGAGGAGGCGATCGACGATGCGGACCGCGTCGGCGCGGCTGTGGCGGCGCTTCATGCGTTTGAGGATCATGTCGTCGCCAGCCTGCAAGGATAGATGGAGGTGCGGCATCATCCGGGGTTCATGGGCGATCAGGTCGAACAGCCTGTCGTCAATCTCCACGCTGTCGATGGACGACAGGCGCAGGCGAGGGAGGTCGGGCACGCCGGTCAATATGCGTTCGACCAGCAGGCCGAGCGAGGGGCTGCCGGGCAGATCGGGACCATAGCTGGTGACGTCCACCCCGGTCAGCACGATTTCCCGGTAGCCCGCCGCAACCAGTTCCTTCGCCTTTTCAACCACCGCGCCGGCGGGGACGGAGCGGCTGTTCCCCCGGCCATAGGGGATGATGCAGAAGGTGCAGCGATGGTCGCAGCCATTTTGCACCTCCAGGAAAGCGCGGGCATGATCGGCAAAGGCGCTGGCCATATGCGGCGCGGTGTCGCGCACGGCCATGATGTCGGCGACGCGGACCTCTGGCATTGCGCCGAACGGGGGTTGGTATGTTGCCGCCGCCATCTTTTCCCGGTTGCCGATCACGGCATCGACTTCGGGCATGGCGGCGAAGGTTTCCGGCTCGGTCTGCGCGGCGCAGCCGGTCACCATGATCCGCGCGTCGGGCCGGTCGCGGCGGGCGCGGCGGATCGCCTGCCTGGTCTGGCGCACGGCTTCGGCGGTGACGGCACAGCTGTTGACGACGATCAGGTCGTCCTGCCCGCCCGCCATTTCACGGATCGCCTCGCTCTCCGCAATGTTGAGGCGGCAGCCCAGCGTGATGATGTCCGGGCCGCTCATTAGAAGCGCGACCAGTCGGCCTCGCCATCGAACACATGGGTTGCGGGGCCGGTCATGCGGATCGTGCCGCCGGGCGCCCAGTCGATGACGAGATCGCCGCCGGGCAGGCTGACGGTCACGGGGCCGCCGACCAGTTTGCGGCGAATGGCGGCGACGGCGGTGGCGCAGGCGCCCGTGCCGCAGGCGCGGGTCAGGCCAGCGCCGCGTTCCCACACGATCAGGCGGAGATGATTGTCGCCCACGACCTGCGCGAAGTTGACGTTGACGCGGGAGGGGAAAAGCGGGTCCGTCTCTATGATCGGGCCAAGCCGGGCGGTGTCCACCGCGTCCAGATCTTCGACGAAGAAGATGACATGGGGGTTGCCGACATTGACGGCGGCGGGCGGGGGCAGATCCTCCCAGCTGGCGCTCATGGTCAGCGTATCCATGGCGTAGGCCAGCGGAATCGCATCCCAATCGAAGCGCGGCGCGCCCATATCGACGCTGGCGCCGCCTGTCACCGCCTTGGCGTCGAGCAGGCCCGCCCGCGTGCGGATCAGCACGTCGCGGCCCACGAACAACGGCACGCAGCGCGTGGCGTTGCCGCAGGCTTCGACTTCGCTGCCATCGGCATTGAAAATCTGCATCGACACGTCGGCGTCGGGCGCGTTGCCGATCAGGATCAACTGGTCGCAGCCTATCCCGGCATGACGATCGGCAATGGCGCGGGCGCGGCTTTCCGTCATGTCGAGCGCACCGGTGCGCGCGTCGATGACGACGAAATCATTGCCCAGGCCATGCATTTTGGAAAAGCGTCCCATGATGGGGGCGCATGTAATGTGGGGGAAGGGAAAAGGCGAGTCGCTACTTTGGCGCGACCCTGAAGCCTACTCGGAAGGGCTGTATAATCGGGAGCGGATTGCCTGCATCGTCTTTCATGTCCGACGTGTAGAGCGCCTTGGCTTGTGCACATGCGACCTTAACAAGCGCGGCAGAGTTCTTGTATGTAGGATTGGGTTGGCAAAAGGCGACATGGCCCGTCACGTCAATCCTTGTGAGGATGGACACTGCCTCTTCCTCTATGCCGCCAGGAAGCTGTTGCACCTCAATGATCATGTCAGGCTCAATCACAGGCGGCGACTTGGGTAATGGTCGACCGATACCTTTGCCTGGAAGTCGCCAAGTCAAAGTCCCGTTGTAAAGGTCGTAGAGCGGGCTGCCATTTTCATCACGGGCAGATTTGAACTTGGTCCGTATCAACATAATAGCACAGGTCCGCTGATCCAGATCGGGGAAGCCACTGGACTTCGTCACGAAACAGCGGGTCACTTTCCCATCCGGGGCAACGAGCATGGAAAAGCCGACCGGGCCTTCCTCGCGGCGCTTTACCGAACCTGCCGGGTAGTCGAAGTCGCTGAGCCAACTACCGGCAGACGTCGCTGGCATGGCGCGTGTTAGCGCAGCGCCTGCCAATGCAGCCAACATCATACTCATCTGTTCGCCCCCGCCGCCGTCGCCCGTTTCTGCCCATAGAGAAAATACACCACCAGCCCCACGGCATTCCACCCCAGGCAGGCCAATATCGTCTGCATCGGCAGGCTGATGAACAGATAGGCGCAGCCGCCCATCGCGCCGAGTCCGACGAACCAGGCGGCAGGGGTGCGGAAGGGGCGGCGCATGTCGGGGAGACGGCGGCGCAGCACCAGCAGGCACAGGCCGACCGAAGTGAAAGCGATCAGCGTACCGGCATTGGCGAGCGCGGCGATCTCGTCGATCGGCAGCAGGCCGGCGATGATCGCGACCAATATGGCGGTCACCATCGTGATCCGGGCAGGCGTGCCGCGGCTGGAGATTTTGGCGAGGCTTTGCGGCAGGAAGCCGTCGCGCGCCATGACCAGGAAGATGCGGCTCTGGCCATAGAGGAAGCCCAGCAGCACGGTCGGCAGGGCGATGACGGCAGCGATGGCGACGATGCGCGCCACGCTGCCCTGGCCCATTTCGCGCAGGATGAGCGCCAGCGGTTCCGGGCTGTCGGCGAAGCGGGTGAAGGGCATGGCGCCGATCGCGGCGGCGGCGACAAGCACATAGATAAGCGTGCAGGCGACCAGCGATCCGACGATGCCTATGGCCAGATCGCGTTCCGGATTCTTGGCTTCCTCCGCTGCGGTCGAGATGGCGTCGAAGCCGTAAAAGGCGAAGAAGATGATTGCGGCGGCTGCCATGACGCCGCGCTCGACCCCGTCCGGTCCCATATGCTTGGCAAAGCCGAAGGGCATGAACGGTTCCAGATTCTGGGCGTCGAAGGCGGGCAGGGTGAACCAGACGAACAGGCTCAACGTCGCGATCTTGATGAGCACCAGCAGGCTGTTCAGCCGCGCGCTTTCATGCGTGCCGAGCATCAGCAGCCCGGCGACCACGGCGATGATGAAGATGGCGGGCAGGTTGATGAGGCCGCCCAGTTCCGGCCCCTGCGTCAGCGCTTCGGGAAAGCCTATCGCGGTGAGCAATGGCGCGGCATAGCCCGACCAGCCGACCGCGACAGTCGATACGACAAGGCTATATTCGAGGATCAGGCTCCACCCCACGATCCAGGCGATGCCTTCGCCCAGCACGACATAGGAGTAGCTGTAGGCGCTGCCCGCTGCGGGCATCATGGTCGACAGTTCGGCATAGGCAAGCGCGGCGCAGGCGCAGATTGCGCCCGCTATGGCGAAGGAGAGGAGGACGGCGGGACCGGCCCGGTCCGCGCCGACGCCGATCAGCGTCAGGATGCCGGTGCCGACGATAGCGCCCACCCCCAGCGCCAGCAGATGCGGCCAGGACAGGGTGCGCGCCATGCGGTGCTGGTCGCCGCTGGGCGTCATCGCCTCCATCGGCTTGCGGCGTGTCCAGCTCATGATGTTCGGCCCCTCATTCTTTCTGTGTCGCTCGATTGCTGACCCAAAGCGACGGCCCGCGCAAGAGCTGTGCTGGCACGCGACGACTTCTTGCAAGACAGGGCGATGGGACAGGCGTAAAATTGCGGAAATGGGGGAGTAGCGGCAATGGATGGACGGGGGCGTATCGCGGCTGGACCGCATGGGGTGGCGCGCGATCATGGTTTCCATGTCGGGATGGCGGTTGCGATCGCGGCGACCGTGATCGGCGGCTTTGGTTCCTTCGCCCTGCGTGGGCAGGTGGACATCGCGCGCGTGCCCTATTGGGTGCATGTCCATGGCGCGGTGTTCATGGCGTGGACGCTGATCTTCGTGGCGCAGGCCGTGCTGGCGCAGCGCGGGTCGCGGGCCTTGCACCGGCGGCTTGGCTGGATCGCAGCCGGGCTGGCGGTGGTAATGGTGCCGCTGGCGCTGGGGACGGCGGCGATGTCGGTGCGGATGGGCCGGGTGCCGCCCTTCTTCCCCGACACGATCTTCGTGGCGCTGAACCTGCTGGAAGTGTCCGCCTTTGGCGGGTTGCTGATCGCGGCGATCCGCCTGCGCCGCCGGACCGACTGGCACAAGCGGCTGATGCTGTGCGCGATGGTGGCGATGATCGGCCCGGCCTTCGGACGCATATTGCCGATGCCGCTGCTGGGTCCATGGGGTGGACTGGCGGTGATGAGCGGGCAATTGCTGTTCGTGCTGGTCGCCATGGTTCACGATTTGCGCAGCCGGGGCAGGGTGCATGCCGCCTGCTGGATCGGCGCGGCGGTGATCGCTATCGAGGGGCTGGGCGTCCCGATCCTGGCCGCGACGCCGCCCGTCATCGCGCTGACGGACGCGCTTGCACGGTCATAGTTGCATCGCGGGCGTGGCTGGGCTAAGGGCGCGACTGCAATCGGGCGGTTCGACGTCCGGTCCCTGACTTATCCATTGAGCGCGCGCCCGGCAAACGGGTCAGCATCAGGCGCTTTGTATGGACGCTGGTTGGCGAGGTTTCGCCCACCGGCGATTTTGTCGTTTGGCAGGGATGCGCGGATTTTCAGGCCTTTGGGCCAATTGAGGTGATGATGTTCGATTCGCTGAGCGATCGTCTGGGTGGGGTATTCGACAAGCTGCGGGGGCGTGGTGCGCTCACGGAGGACGATGTCCGCGCCGCGATGCGCGAGGTGCGAATCGCGCTGCTGGAAGCCGACGTCGCGCTTCCTGTCGTGCGCCAGTTCGTCGATCAGGCGACCGAGCGGGCAGTGGGCAGCGACGTGCTGCGGTCGGTCACGCCGGGGCAGATGGTCGTCAAGATCGTGTCCGACACGCTCACCGAAACGCTGGGGTCCGACACGTCGGACCTGATGATCGACGTGGCCCCGCCCGCCGTCATCATGATGGTCGGTTTGCAGGGGTCGGGCAAGACGACCTCCACGGCCAAGATCGCCAAGCGGCTGAAGGACAAGGACCGCAAGAAGGTGCTGATGGCGTCGCTCGACGTCCAGCGCCCGGCCGCGCAGGAACAGCTGGCGGTGCTGGGCACCCAGTGCGATGTGGCGACCCTGCCGATCGTCGCCGGGCAGCAGCCGGTCGACATCGCCCGCCGCGCGCTCCAGTCGGCCAAGCTTCAGGGCTTCGACGTGGTGATGCTCGACACCGCTGGTCGCCTGCATGTCGATCAGGCGCTGATGGACGAGATGAAGGCGGTGGCCGATGTGGCGACGCCTGCCGAAATCCTGCTGGTGGTCGACTCGCTGACCGGGCAGGACGCGGTCAATGTGGCGCAGAGCTTTACCGCGCAGGTGCCGCTGACCGGCGTGGTGCTGACCCGGATGGATGGCGACGCGCGCGGTGGTGCGGCGCTGTCGATGCGCGCGGTCACCGGCCGCCCGATCAAATTTGCCGGTACTGGCGAAAAGCTCGACGCGATCGAGATATTCCACCCGCAGCGCGTGGCGCAGCGCATATTGGGCATGGGCGACGTCGTCAGCCTGGTCGAGCGTGCCGCCGAGAGCATCGATGCGGACGAAGCCGACAAGCTGGCCAAGAAAATGGCCAAGGGTCAGTTCGACATGAACGACCTGCGCGCGCAGCTCAGTCAGATGCGCCGCATGGGCGGGTTGGGCGCGCTGGCGGGGATGATCCCTGGCCTTAAGAAAGCGCAGGCGGCGATGGCCAATAGTGGCGCGAACGACAAGACGCTGATCCATCTCGACGCGATGATCGGATCGATGACGCCCAAGGAGCGGGAACGCCCGGCGCTCATCAACGCCAAGCGCAAGATCCGCATCGCCAAAGGCTCCGGCACCACGGTGCAGGAAGTCAACCGGCTCCTGAAAATGCATCAGGAAATGGAAGGCGCGATGAAGAAGATCCGCAAGATGGGCGGCCTTAAAGGGCTGGCCAAGATGTTCACCGGCGGTGGCATGGGCGGATTGGGCGGTCCCGACGGCGGACAGGGCGGCCCGCCCGATCTGTCCGGGCTGGGCGGCCTTGGCGGATTGGGCGGCAACATGCCCAAGCTGCCGCCCGGCTTTCAGAATTTCATGAAGAAGTAGCCCGTCATTCCGGCGGATGCCGGAATCCAGTGTCGGATGGGAATGACCAGTCGCTCTGGATGCCGGATCAAGTCCGGTATGACGATTAATGCAAGTATATTCGTAGTTTACGTCAGAAAGGTAAGTTCCATGGCAACGTCCATTCGTCTCTCGCGCGGTGGTTCCAAGAAGCGCCCTTATTATCGCATCGTCGTGGCCGACAGCCGCGCGCCGCGTGATGGCAAGTTCATCGAGCGCATCGGCAGCTATAACCCCGTCCTGCCCAAGGGCGACGAAAAGCGCGTCGTTCTGGACGTGGAACGCGCGAAGCATTGGGTTGCCGCCGGCGCCCAGCCGACCGACCGCGTCGCCCGTTTCCTCGACGCCGCTGGCGTGAAGGAGCGGATCGTGCGCAACAACCCGAACAAGGGCGTGCCGGGCCAGAAGGCCAAGGACCGCGCCGAAGATCGCGCGACCAAGCTGGCCGAGGCGGAAGAAGCCCGCATCGCCGCCGAGGAAGCCGCCAAGGCACCTGCCGAAGCGCCTGCCGCCGAAGAAGCGCCTGCTGAAGAAGCCGCTGCCGAACAGGCCGAGGGCTGATTCTCTTGACCGACAAGCCCGTCACTCTCGCCGCGATCATCGGCGCGCATGGGGTGGCGGGCGAAGTCCGCCTGAAACTGTTTGGCGACGGGGTGGAAAGCCTCAAAAGCTATGACGGTTTCGATGCGGGCGGGCGCAGGCTGACATTGAAGTCGGTGCGCCCCGGTTCCAATGGTGCGGTCGCGCGCTTTGCCGAAATCGGCGATCGCAGCGCGGCCGAAGCCATGCGTGGCACGGCGCTGACCGTCCCGCGTTCCGCCCTGCCGCCGCTGGCCGAGGGCGAATATTATCATGCCGACGTGATCGGCCTGCCTTGCCTGTCGAGTGACGGCGAAGCGCTGGGCGAGATCATCGCGATAGAGAATTTCGGCGCTGGCGACATTATCGAGGTTCAGCGGCCATCGGTCGAAGGCAAGCCGGGCAAGCGCTTCATGGCCCCGATGCACGCCGTCACGCTGGAAGCCGAACGGGCGGTGATTGACGCGGCATTCGTGGAATAGTATATACTGAACGTATATACGGAGATCCGCGGTGAGCGAAGAGTATAAGGCCAAGATTTTCAAGTCGGGCAACAGCCTGGCCTTGCGTCTGCCCAAGGCTCTTGGCTTCAAGGAAGGGGCCGAAATGACCCTGCGCGAGGATCATGGCCGCTTCACGTTCGAGCCAGCTCAGAACGAGCGCAAGATCGATGTCAGCAAATTCGCGGGCAAGGCACCATGGCTGGAGCCGTTGTCGCGCGAGGATTTCGATGACAGTCCTCGCGATTGGCACCTGATGGGTCGTGATGCGTCCGGGGCATGATGCGGCTGCTGGACACCAATAGCTGCATCTATGTCTTTACCGGCATCTATCCGTCGCTGATTGCCCGGATGGCGGAGCAGGCGGCTGGCAGCCTCTTCATATCGTCCATCACCTATGCGGAACTGGCCTATGGGACGGTGCGGGGCAAGCCGCCGCCGCCCGATGTGCTGGCGGCCTTTGTCGCGGAGATCGCTATTCTTCCCTTCGACGAGGCGGCTGCGCAGGCTTATGCGGCGCTTCCCTTTCGACGCGGCAGTTTCGACAGTCTGATTGCGGCGCATGCCCTGTCGCTGGACGCCGCACTGGTAACCCGCAACGCAGCCGACTTTGCCGATATAGCCGGCCTGCAAATCGAGGACTGGACACGCTGATGCTTCCCTTCCGCCGGGAACTGGACGCTGCCGTCCGCATCGCCTAAGCGGCGATCATGGTTCAGATCCTTACCGCCCTCTATCTCCTTGCGATGCTGGCCGCTGGCTGGCGGCTGTTCGGGCTTGGCTGGTCGCGGGGCGCGAAGCTGGCGGCGGCGATCGGGCTGGTGTGCCCCGTGCCACTGCTGGTGCTGCTGCCCGGCCTGATCCATCCTGAGCGCCCCTTTGCCGACCTGCTGCGCGCCATCGGACTGGCGCTGCTGGCCTGTGGCGCGCTGTGCCTGGCGGGAGGGGTGTCGGCGGCCTGGCTGCGTGTGCGCCGGCGATGAGCTTTGCCGCGCAGATATTGACGCTCTACCCGGAGATGTTTCCGGGGCCGTTGGGCGTGTCGCTGGCGGGGCGGGCGCTGGCGGAAGGGCGCTGGTCCTGCGCGCCGATCCAGATCCGCGACTTTGCCACCGACAGGCACCGCACGGTCGATGATACGCCAGCAGGCGGCGGCGCGGGCATGGTGCTGCGTGCGGACATCATAGCGCGCGCGGTCGATCATGCGATCGCGCAGCGGCCCGACCTGCCGGTCATCGCCATGACCCCGCGCGGCGCGCCGATCACCCAGGCGCGCGTCCGCGCGCTGGCCGATGGTCCCGGCGCGACGATATTATGCGGGCGATTCGAGGGGTTTGACGAGCGAATCTTCGATGCCCGGCCGATCGAGCAGGTCAGCATGGGTGACATCATCCTGTCGGGCGGGGAAATGGGCGCGCTGATGCTGCTGGATGCTTGCGTCCGGCTGCTTCCCGGTGTAATGGGCGCGGCTTCCAGTGGGGTGGAGGAGTCCTTTGAAACGGGGCTGCTCGAATATCCGCACTATACCCGACCAGTCGAATGGGAGGGGCGCACGATCCCGCAAGTGTTGCGATCGGGGGATCATGCGAAGATCGCCGCCTGGCGGAAACAACAGGCGGAGGTCGATACACGGTCACGGCGGCCGGACCTTTGGGAACGTCACATCGGCGTTCGGGTCCAGTCGCCCTCTGGCGCGCAACGCGACTTGAAGGACTGACGTTTCATGAACATCCTCCAGCAGATCGAGGCGGAAAGCATTGCCGCCCTGGCCAAGGACATTCCCGATTTCCGCCCCGGCGACACGCTGCGCGTCGGCGTGAAGGTCGTCGAAGGCGACCGTAGCCGCGTCCAGAATTATGAAGGCGTGTGCATCGCGCGTTCGAACAAGGGCATGGGCTCCAACTTTACCGTTCGCAAGATTTCGTTCGGCGAAGGCGTGGAGCGCGTGTTCCCGCTCTATTCGCCCAACCTCGATTCGATCGTCGTCGTCCGCCGTGGCGTCGTGCGTCGTGCGAAGCTCTATTATCTGCGCGGCCGCACCGGCAAGCGCGCGCGCATCGCCGAACGCCGCGACGTGCGCACCGAGGGTTGATTGTAAAAATCAATTCTTGACAGTTGTAAAAAGAAACAGGCGGTGGTCCAATGGACTGCCGCCTTTTTCTATATGTTACAAATATTTGACCCTGCGGCGGAAGCCTCCGCCTGACACGAGCCTGACCGGATTCGCGCAGGCCCAAAAAAGGGCCATTTCGCCCATAGTGGATTTGTGTCAGCCTAACGTTTCCAAATGTTGCTGAACGATGTTGCACTGAAACTCGCGGTTTCGGGCTCGGTGATCTGTAACCTTGTTGGGTGGAATAAGTCGGGAAAGGGACGGGATGTCGAGAAGGCCTCTGTAAAAGAGAAATTAGGGGGCTTTTTTGATGACATATCAGGGACTGATTTCGCGCGGCGCCATAGCCGTTGCGCTGCTCTATTCGATGCCCGTTCTGGCGCAGGACGCCGTGCCGCAGGCCGCTGTCGAGGACGCGCCCGGCCAGACCATCATCGTTACCGGCACGCGTCGCACCGACCGCACCGTTGCGGAATCGCCGACGCCGATCGACGTCTATTCCGGCGTCGAGCTGCAAAAGCAGGGCACGGCGGACATGAATCAGGTGATCCAGAATCTCGTCCCCTCCTTCTCCGTCGCGCGCTACGCGATCGGCGATGGCTCCTCCTTCGTTCGGCCGCCCAACCTGCGCGGCCTTGCCCCCGACCAGACGCTGGTGCTGATCAACGGCAAGCGGATGCATCGTTCCGCACTGGTCCAGATCAGCGCCAACGCGCAATCGGCGGGCGCGCATTCCGCCGATCTGGCGCAGGTGCCCGCGATTGCGATCCGCGCGGTCGAAGTGCTGCGTGACGGCGCGTCGGCGCAATATGGGTCCGACGCGATCGCGGGGGTCATCAACATGACGCTGCGCGACGATACGGACGGTTTTTCGGGCTATGCCCGCTATGGCCAATATTATCGTGGCGATGGTGAGGATTATCAGCTCGCGCTCAATGGCGGGTTCAAGCTGGGCGATGCCGGTTTCATCAACATCAGCGGCGAATATGTGAATGCGGGCAAGACCAGCCGGGGCGTGACCCGCGCTGGCGCGCATCTGCTGGCGCAGGAGCAGCCGACGATCGGCGTGCCCAAGCTGGCGCAGCGCTACGGCAACCCGGCGATGGAATCCTATCGCTTCTTCGTCAATGGCGGCTTCGATCTGGGCGAAAGCTCCATCTATTTCTTCGGTAATTATGGCCACAGCTTCCAGGAAGAAAGCTTCAACTATCGCCAGTCGGTCAATACGTCGGGCGTGGACATTGAAGGCAACAGTTTCGGCAAGAATGGCATCTTCAACGACTATTTCACCGACTTCAACAATATGCTGCCCGGCATTCAGACGGGCGCGGCGGGCGGCAACGTCTATGCGCCCAACGATTATGAAGTCACCACGCGCGACTATACCAAGGTTGCCACCTGTTCCGACCCGCTGGTCCAGAATTGGAGTTGCGTCTATCCCGGCGGCTTCACGCCGATCTTCTTCGGCAAGATCGACGATATTTCGGGCACCGTCGGCTATAAGGGTACATTCGGGTTCGGCCTGAATTACGATATTTCGGGCAGCTACGGCCAGTCGACCCTGCGCTATACGATGAATGGCACGATGAACCCGTCGCTGGGCATCGCGTCGCCGAACGAATTTTACCTCGGCAAGCTGCAACAGCGCGAAACGCTGTTCAACGCGGACTTCAGCTATCCCTGGGAAGTCGGCTTCGCCAGCCCAGTCACGATAGCCTTTGGCGGCCAATATTTCCGCGAATCCTATGAACTGGGCCTGGGTGACCAGCCGTCCTGGGCGATCGGGCCTTATACCGGCAATCTGGTGTTTCATCAGGACGGCACGCCGGTGCTGAACGCGGATGGCACGCAATTGTCGGTCGCCCTGCCCGTCGGCGCCAATGGCTTTCCCGGTTACGGCCCGGCGATTGCGGGCGAAAGCGCGCGCAATTCCAAGGGATTGTATATCGACATCGAAGGGGACGTCACCGATCAGCTCTCTTTCGGCATCGCAGGCCGCTACGAACATCTGTCCGACTTCGGCAATTCGACCACCGGCAAATTTTCTGCCCGCTATGCCGTGGTGCCCGACGTCGTGGCGCTGCGCGGCACGGTGGCGACGGGCTTCCGCGCGCCGACGCCGGGGCAGGTCAACAGCAGCAGCATCGCGACCGGGTTCAACCCCGGCAATCCCAATGCAATCGAATCGATGACGCTGCCGGTCACCAGCCCGGTCGCCGCCTTCCTGGGCGCGACGCCCCTGAAGCCGGAAGAATCAGTCAGCTTCTCGCTGGGCACCGTGTTCACGCCCGCGCCCGGCTTCACCCTGTCGGTCGATTATTATAACATCAAGGTGAAGGACCGTATCGGCACATCGGGCACGTTCGTGATCGACGATGCGCAGCGGCCGACGCTTCAGTCGCTGGGGCTGGCCAACTATGCGACCGTCAACGAAGTGCAGTTCCTGACCAACGCCTTCGATACCCGCACCCAAGGCGTCGATGTCGTCGGCAGCTATCGCTTTGCGACCGAAACCATGGGCATTTTCAACACGACGCTAGCGTTCAACTATAACAAGACCAAGGTGATCGCGCGCGATCCGACAATCGTGTCCGACGTCCGTGTCGCCCAGCTGGAAAAGACCCTGCCAAAGACCCGCCTCATCCTGACCGAAAACTGGAGCAGCGGCCCCTTGTCCGTGCTGGCGCGGATGAACTGGTACGGCAAATATACCCAGACGGATGATGGTCCGGTGTCGCAGACTTTCGGCAGCGAATTCGTGTTCGACTTTGAAACCAGCTATGAGGTGAACGACAGTTTCACGCTGAGCGTCGGGGTGCAGAATCTGTTCAGCAATTATCCCGACAAATATTCCAACACCAAAGGGACGCTGGGTCCGGTCTATGCATCGACCGGGGGGCGCTTTACTGGCGACATCTATCCTGACGTCTCGCCGTTCGGCTTCAACGGTGGCTTCTGGTACGGCAAGGTCGGCTTCAAATTCTGATCCGGTTCTGACAGGTGAAGGCCGGGCCTCTTGCGGGGCCGGCCTTTGCCGTTTCAAGAGGTGCTCATGATGACTGGCACTCTGACCCACCGCCTTGCCACTCTGGCCGACGAACCCGCGCTTGCCGCGTTGATGCGGCGGGCGATCGATGAATTGCAACGGCCGTTCCTCACGCCTGATCAGGTACGGGCCAGCCATGCCTTCATGGGGCTGGACAGCCGCCTGATCGCAGATGGCACCTATTTCGTGGTGGAGGTGGGGGATGCGATCGCGGGCTGTGGCGGGTGGAGCCGTCGCGCGACGGCCTATGGCGGCAATCACAGCGCGGGGCGTGACGACCGGCTGCTCGATCCGGCGACGGAGGCGGCGAAGGTGCGGGCGATGTACACCCATCCCGACCATGTCCGCAAAGGCGTGGGCACGCTCGTCCTCTCGCTCTGCCAGGCCGCGGCGTGGGCGGAAGGTTTTGCTGCGCTGGAATTGTCCGCCACATTGGCGGGCGCGCCGCTCTATCGCAGTTTCGGCTTTGTCGACGTGCGCGCTTTCCAGGATAGCGGCGTGCCGATGATGCTGATGCGCAAGGCTGTTGTTTGACCGGCCGTGCGGTCAATCATATTGGACCAATACGCTGAAACTGCCGCGATAGGCGCCGGGCGCCTGATTGGCGCGGACCTGTAGCGTGCCGAAAATCTGGAACACGGCTTCGCCCCCGTTCAGGCGGATGTGCGAATGGGACTGGCTGAGGCTGGCCGATATGCGATTGCCAGCCGCGTTGGTGAGGTTCACCGTCGATTTGTCGAGACTGATTTCCACCCGCTCATTTGGCCGGCCATGCAGGGTAAAGGCCGCCGCGCTGGCGCTGCCCATGCAGACCAGCCCGTTGCTGCACACGCGGCTATTGTCGGCACGAATTCGCACGACGCCCGGCTGGCCGGGCACCGCCAATTGCCCGAAATTGAGATCGCTTGTTTTCTCGATCCGCAGCGCGCCCAATATCGTCGCGCTGGACCCGCCGGTCGCAGGCGCAGCACTGGCGACCGGGGCGGTCGCCAATGCCAGCATCATGCTGGCAGCCAAGATCAGGCGTCGGATCGTCATCCGACCGGCTTTGCCACGACATGGTAAAGCCCGAATTAACGCTGTTTGTCAGTGATCCGGCAAGCTGCGCCCGCGGCTGGTCCACCACAGGCCGCCCAGGCTGATCAACGCGGCCAGCGACATATAGAGGCCGACGAGCGCAACGCCCTGCACCCCGATCAGCCAGGTCGCGACGATCGGGGCCAGCGCGCCGCCGATGATGCCGCCCAGATTGAAGGCGAAGGACGCGCCGGTGTAGCGCAACTGGATCGGGAAGAGGGCAGGCAGATAGGCGCCCAGCGGGCCGTAGATGAAGCCCATCATGAAGAGCGCGAGGCTGAGCGCCACGAAGATGGGCAGCAGCGCGCCGGTGCCGATCAGCGGACCAAAGACAAGCCCCATCCCGACCGTACCGACACAGCCCCAGGCCAGGGCAGTGGTGGGGCTGCTGCGGTCGGCCCACCATCCGGCCAGGATGATGCTGGCCGCCATGAACAGGATGGCCCCCAACTGGATGGCGAGGAAGATTTCCCGGTCGATCCTCAGCGCGGTGGTGCCGTAACCAAGCGCAAAGGCGGTGGCGATATAATAGACCGCAAAGCAGGCGGCGCAGGCAAAGGTGCCGGCGATCGCCGCACCCAGATGGGTGGAAAGCAGGGTAGCGAGCGGTACGGCGGGCGGCGGCGTTTCCTTTTGCGCAGCGGCAAATTCCGGGGTTTCGGTGAGTTTGAGGCGCACCCACAGGCCCAATATCACCAGCACGGCGCTGCCCAGAAACGGCAAGCGCCAGCCCCAGGCCAGGAAATCCTGTTCGCTGAGCAGCGCCCCCAGGATCAGGAACAGGCCGTTGGCGGCGATGAAGCCGACCGGCGCACCTAGCTGCGGGAACATGCCGAAGCGCGCGCGCCAGCCGGGCGGCGCATTTTCCACCGCCAGCAGGGCCGCGCCGCCCCATTCGCCGCCCAGCCCGAAGCCCTGACCAAAGCGCAGCACGCACAGGATGAGCGGCGCCCAATAGCCGATCATCGCATAGGTCGGCAGGAAGCCGATCAACAGGGTGCAGCCGCCCATCAGCATCAGCGATGCGACCAGCGTCGCCTTTCGCCCGACGCGATCGCCATAATGGCCGAACACCGCTGCGCCCACAGGACGCGCGAAGAAGGCGAGGGCCAGGCTGCCATAGGACGCCATCAGCTGCGCGGTGGGGGAGGAGGAGGGAAAGAAGAGCGAGGGAAAGATCAGGCTGGCGGCGGTCGCATAGATGTAGAAGTCGTAAAACTCGACTGCCGTGCCGACCAGGCTGGCGGTCAGCACCCGCTTGTACCGCCACATTTCACCGATGCCGCTCATCCGTGCCCCCGCACCCGCCATCCTCAACCCTTTCTTTTCTGGTTCAGCAGTTCATAGGCCATCACGGCGGTCGCCACCGCCGCGTTCAGGCTGTCGGCCTTCCCCAGCATCGGCATCTTGACCAGCAGGTCGCATTCCGCCTCGTAGGATTCGGGCAGTCCCTGCGCTTCATTGCCGACGAGCAGGAAGGACGGGCTTTGATAGCGCGGTTCCTGATAATCCTGCGTGGCTTTCAGGCTGGTGCCGATCAGTTCGCCCGGTCCCTGCCGCAACCAGTGCATGAATTCGCCCCAGCGCGTCTGGGTGATCGATTGAGTGAACAGCGCGCCCATCGATGCGCGCACCGATTCGACCGAGAAGGGGTCGACGCAATCGTCGATCAGGATCAGCCCGCCTGCGCCCACCGCATCGCCGGTGCGCAATATCGTGCCCAGATTGCCCGGATCGCGCAGCGATTGCGCGACGATCCAGATGTCGGCGCTGTTGCGGTCCAGCCTGTCCAGCGGGGTCAGCCGGTCGCGATAGACGCCGACCACGGCCTGCGCATTGTCCTTGCCGCTGATTTTCGAGAGGATGTCGGCGGACGTTTCGATGACGTCGCCGCCTGCCGCCTCCATCGCCGCGATCAGATCGATCGCCAGCGGGTGGGCGGACCCGGCATGGAACAGCATTTCAGGGAGCACGCCTTCCTCGCGCGCTTCCGTCAGGATGCGCAAGCCTTCGGCCAGAAACAGCCCTTCGGCCTTGCGAAATTTCTTTTCGCGCAGGGATCGGACGCGCTTCACCAGCGGGTTGGAAAATCCGGTGATTTCGCGTGCCACGTTGCGTCTGTTCCCGATTGGCGGAAGAAGCGGCTTCTCTACCGGCGGATTGCATAAAAGGACAGGGGGCATGGAACCTGCGCGCACCCCCATGGATTTGCCGCCCGATCTTGCTTACGGGGGTGAAATGACCACGCCGCATACCAACCACAACCGCATCGAGGACGGATTCTTCCTCGGCCTCGTCATTCTGGTCACGATAGCCTTTGCCCTTGTGCTGGAGCCTTTCTTCGCCGCAGTGCTGTGGGGCGTGATCATCGCGGTCCTGTTCTGGCCCATAAACCAGCGGATCGCGGCCCGGATGCCGGGTCATCGCAACAGTGCGGCGCTGCTGACGCTGCTGCTGATCATTGCGATCGTCATCATCCCCGCCATCCTGTTGTCGGTCGCGCTGATCCAGGAAGCGGTGCATTTCTATGCCCAGATCCAGTCGGGCAAGATCGATTTTGCGCGCATGTTCGCGCAGATGCAGAACGGCTTGCCGGAATGGGCGCATGGCATGTTACGGCGGATCGGGTTCAGCAATTTCGATGCCGCCCGCGTCACCGTGACCAACGGCATTACCAGCAGTTTCCGTACGTTGGCCGGGCAGGCGTTGCTGATCGGGCAGGGGGCGTTCAGCTTCATCGTTGCGCTGGGCGTCATGCTCTATCTCGCCTTCTTCCTGCTGCGCGACGGGGAACGGCTGTCGCAACGCTTCGCCGATGCTGCGCCCCTGCGCCCGCATCAGCGCGAGGCGCTGTTGCACCGCTTCGTCGTGGTGATCCGCGCCACGGTGAAAGGCAGCCTGGTGGTCGCCATCGTGCAGGGCTTTATCGGCGGGGTCATCTTCTGGATGCTGGGCATTCAGGGCGCGCTGCTGTGGGGCGTGCTGATGGGCGCATTTTCGCTACTGCCCGCCATCGGATCGGCGCTGGTGTGGGCGCCGGTCGCCCTCTATCTGTTTGCGACCGGGGCGATTTGGCAGGGCGCGGTGCTGGTGGGGGCCGGGGCGCTGATCATCGGATCGGTCGACAATCTGCTGCGCCCGATACTGGTTGGCCGCGAAACGCGAATCCCTGACTATGTCGTGCTGATTTCGACGCTGGGCGGGATCGAGATGTTCGGCTTTAACGGCATCGTCATCGGCCCGGTGATCGCGGCATTGTTCATCGCGACGTGGAACATCTTTACCCAGATGCGGCGGGAAGGCGAAGTGGGGCAATAGGGCCGCAGGCTACATCCGTTCGGGCCGCGCTTGTCGAAGCCATCCACTGAGCGGAGCGACGTGCCTCCCTGCGGTCGGTTGAGCCCTTCGACTTCGCGCAGGGCGAACGGATATGTCTACTCTTCCCCGAATTTGTCTTCGACCAGGCCGACCAGCTTGCCCAGGGAATCGGCGGCGTCCGGCCCGGTTGCCTTGATGGTGATGCTGTCGCCCATGGCCGCGCCCAGCATCATCAGCCCCATGATCGAGGTGCCGGTCACGTCGCTGCCATCCTTGCTGACGATGATGTTGGCGGGCAGGCCGCTGGCCAGCGTCACGAATTTGGCGCTCGCGCGGGCGTGGAGGCCGCGTTTGTTGCTGATGAGGACTAACTGGCTGACTTCATTCATGTGGTGCTGCCCAACAGTTCCGACGCAACGCTGATATATTTCTGTCCCGCCTCCCGCGCGGCGGCGACGGCGGCTTTCACGTCCATCACCTTGCGCGCGCTTTCCAGCCGGATCAGCATGGGCAGGTTGATGCCCGCGATCACCTCGATCTCGCCCGCCTTGAGCAGCGAAATCGCCAGATTGGATGGGGTGCCGCCGAACAGGTCGGTCAGCAATATGACGCCGCTGCCGTCGTTCACGCGCGCAACGGCGGTCGCGATGTCGGCGCGGCGCAATTCCATGTCATCATCCGGCCCGATGCAGATCGTTTCGATCTGCTGTTGCGGGCCGACGACATGCTCCATCGCGACGACGAATTCGGTCGCAAGCGACCCATGGGTGACGAGTACAAGTCCGATCATGTGCTTTTGCGGCCCACCTGCTTCATGATATTGCTTTCGGGCCTCCCGGTGGGCGCTTCTCCAGACTATCCTGTGGCGCCGATTCCATATTGCGGTGCGAGACCGTGGGCGAAAAGCCCGCGTCTTGCAAGTATCTGGCGACGCGTTCGGCCACATGGACCGACCGATGCCGTCCCCCGGTGCAGCCAAACGCCACGGTAATATAGGCTTTCCCGGCCTCTGCGTAGCGCGGCAACACTATTTTGAGCAGTTCCTCGATCTTGCCGACCGCTTCCTCATAGGCGGGGTCCGCCATGATATAGGCGGCGACGTCCGCGTCCTGCCCCGTCTTGTCCCGCAGCGCGTCGTCCCAATGCGGGTTGCGCAGGAAACGCATGTCGAACATCAGGTCGGCGTTGCGCGGCATCCCGCGCGAAAAGCCGAAGGACAAGATGGTCAGCACCGGGTCCGACAGCCGCTCACGCGAGAAACGGTCGCGGATCGCCTGTTGCAGGGCGTTGCTGGAGAAGCTGGTGGTGTCGATCACCTGGCTGGCCCAGCGACGCAGCGGCTCGGTCAGTTCGCGTTCGCGCGCGATCCCGTCAGCCGCCGGGCGATCGAGCGCCAGCGGATGGCGCCGCCGGGTTTCGGCAAAGCGGCGCTCCAGTTCGGTGCCGGAGCAGTCGAGGAACAGGGTTTCGACATCATGGCCATGATTGTCGCGCAGCGCCTTGATCCGCTGGACGATGGCATTGGCATCGAACCCGCGCGTGCGCGCGTCGATGCCGAGCGCCAGCGGCCGGTCGTCCGCGCCCGCATGGCCCGCGGGTAGGGGGGTGTCGAGCAGCCGGTCGAGCAGCACCAGCGGCAGATTGTCCACCACTTCCCAGCCCATATCCTCCAGCGTTTTGAGCGCCGTGGTCTTGCCCGCGCCCGACAGGCCGGACAGGAGGAGGATGGATTTGGGGTGAGACTGGGTCATGGGGTGTCCGCCCCCCGATCCGGCATCCGCAGCGCCAGTTCGACCTTGATCGGCGCGGAGGCTTCCAGCGGCGCGATTTTGACGACGCGCACGTTGATCCCGGCCACCGTGCGCATGACCGGCTCCAGCGGCATCCGGTCGACCTTGTCGAACAGATCGACGATCAGCGCGACCGGCACGTCGGCGACATGGGGCATCGCCACGATGCCAAGCCCGCGCACCTCCATCTTGCCGATGATGGTCGCGGGTGCAGTGGCGACCAGTTGCCCGTCCACCCGCTTGACCAGCGTGTAATCATCGCTGATCAGCACCGCCCCTCGGTCGATCAGCCGTAGCGCAAGGTCCGACTTCCCGATCCCGCTCACCCCGCACAGCAGCACCGCGCGGCCGCCAATGGCCACGCTGGTCGCATGAAGCGTTTCGGATGAAAGGGCGCGCGGCATATCTGTTCCACTTGTAGAACAGACTGGGGGAAAGTGGGAACGGGTTTTTGGGACAGGGGCGTGCCACTGTGGGGCGGGGAGGGGGGCGGTTGCGCGGGGGCTTCGTCATTGCGGCGCACGGCGGGATACAGGGTGGTGTGCGTGACACTGGATGCTGACTTTCGTCAGCATGACGGGGAGGTGGTGGGTAGCGGACTGGCGGCTTTTGGACGCTTAACGGCTTTGGCTGCCGTTGGGACATGAAGGAAGCTCGGTGCCGTAAATCATGTCCAAGTGGCCCTTACCGCCGTCAGACCAAATCGTCACGATGTAGTTCTTTCCTCTGATCAGCGGTTGAGCTTCTTGTTGGATTTCCCAACCAACATACCGATCACCGTAAAGAATGATGCTTCGCTGCGGCTGATATGTATGTTCCCGATTGTCAGCCAGGCCGAAGGGTACTTTCGTCTCCCAAGCCAGTCTGGTTCGATATTCGAATACTGACACGCTCCAAGGTCGGGCAACGCTATCTGAGAACCAACCGCGCGTATTCTCCACATGAAAAGCGAGATTTTTCCCGAGGAGGCACGCATAAATTTCGATTGGACTAGGCGAACAAGACGTCAATAGCGTTGCAGATGTTACCGCAACAATCATCGCAAGTTTTTTGTTTTGCGTCTGCATGTGAGGATGGTGCCGAAGCATGGGCGGGACCGCAAGTGGTCACCGTCGCCGCCGTTAAGGCGCTAATCATCTTCGCCGCGAAAAAGGGCATCAACGTCTTCCGGCCGCATTCGCTTGAGTTTTTCATCGAGTTTGCGATCAAAGCCGCGATCATTTGGTTCCTCGCCTTTTTGCGCCTTCCGCCCGATCTGCCGCAGATAGTGGGCAGTCGCTTCGGTCAACCGCAACTTCTTCTGGCGAACTTTCATGGGCTTGAAAATATCACGATGGGCGACGTCTGCAATCGGGATGTGCACGGCACGGCGGGAGCGGCAAAAATTGGTCGTCACCCGCCATCACCACTGCCGTCATCCTGACGAAAGTCAGGATCCACTGGCTCTACCTCTCGTAGAATCACGACCGCCCGGTGAAGGGATCCCGGATCAAGTCCGGGATGACGGAGAGTGCGAACGCAATATCGCAACACAGAAAAAGGGCGGCACCTTTCGGCACCGCCCTATATCCGCCAGCCCAAAGGCCAGCCGGTCAGCCTCGCATGAAGCGAGGCATCCCGATTACTTGAGTTCGACGGTTGCGCCGGCTTCTTCAAGCTGCTTCTTGACCTTCTCGGCCTCTTCCTTGTTCACGCCTTCCTTGATCGCCTTGGGAGCCGACTCAACCAGGGTCTTGGCTTCGGTCAGGCCCAGGCCGGTGATGGCGCGGACTTCCTTGATGACGTTGATCTTCTTGCCACCGTCGCCGGTCAGGATCACGTCGAATTCGGTCTGCTCTTCAGCAGCGGCGGCGGCGGGGCCAGCGGCGGGGCCAGCGACGGCGACGGCTGCGGCGGCGCTAACGCCCCACTTTTCTTCCAGAGCCTTCGACAGGTCGGCGGCTTCGAGGACGGTCAGGGCCGAAAGCTGTTCGACCAGTGCGTTGATGTCTGCCATGATATTTTTCCTTCTAAACGGGGTGAACCCCGCAATATGTTGAAACGATTACAGGAAGCTGGTTGCGACCGATCAGGCCGCTTCCTTCTCCGCATAGGCGTTGAAGACACGAGCGAGCTGCGAAGCCGGCGTCTGGATGACGGTGGCGAGCTTGGTTGCCGGGGCCTGGATGAGGCCGACAATCTTTGCACGCAGTTCGTCCAGCGAGGGCATCGATGCGAGCGCCTTGACGCCATTTGCATCGAGCAGCACACCGCCCATTGCGCCGCCAACGATCTCAAGCTTGTCGTTGGTCTTGGCGAAATCGATCACCACCTTGGCGGCGGCGACCGGATCGGCCGAGGTGGCCAGCGCAACCGGGCCGGTCAGCATGGAGCTGATCGTTTCGTATTGCGTGTCCTTCAGCGCGATCTTGGCGAGCTTGTTCTTCGTAACCTTGTAGGACGCGCCAGCTTCGCGCATCTTCTGCCGCAGGATCGTCGACTGTGCGACGGTCATGCCCAGGTTACGTGTGACCACGACAACACCCAGGTCGGCAAAAGTAGCGTTCAGCGTGGTGACGACCTCAGATTTCTGATTACGATCCATGCCATTCTCCACTTCATGTCCACCGGAAAACCCGATGAACGGCAAAAACCCGCGTGCAAGCACACGGGATGTTTAGTCCGAAGGGGAGAGATCGACTGGCCGTTCGTCCATATGAAGGAAAGCGGCAGACCCGAAACAGACCGTGATGGCCCGCCCGGTAAAGAACTTTTCCCCGTCTAGGCTGGACATTAAGAGGGGCAGATTCCCCTCACCAACTGTCTCGGACGGTGAACCCGCAAGGGGTTCGCTGCGGGGCCATTAGCGGGGAAGGGGCGCAATGTCACGCGGAAATTCCTGACACCGTTCGCCCTGAGCGAAGCAAGGTGCCTTCGCCTCCGCTCAGGGGAAGGCTTCGACTTCACTCAGCCCGAACGGCTGATGCCTTAAACCCTGTCCGCCTGTACCACTGTGTCGAGCGCGCGCAGCGCGGACAATATCCGCATCAGATGCTGGGCGTCGGCGACTTCCAGGTCGATGATGTCGGTGTGGAACGGGCCTTCGCGGTTGACCAGTTGCAGGTTGAGGATGTTCGCCTTGGTCGCGCCGAACACATTGGTGACCGCGGCCAGCGCGCCCGGCTGGTTCTGGACGATGACCTGCAATCGCGCGGTGCCGCCCTTCGACTTGCTGTCCCATGACAGGTCGACCCAGTCGTCATCCTGCCCCGCTTCGAGCGTGCGGCAGTCGATCGTGTGCACCTCGATCGGCCCGCCGGTGCGGCGGATGCCGACGATGCGGTCGCCCGGCACCGGGTGGCAGCAATCGGACAGGCTGTAGGCGATGCCCGGTGTCAGCCCACGGATGGAGATGGGCGCATGCTGGCGCGGATGGGATTGTTCCATGTCCTTGCCCGTGGTGGAGCCGGGAACCAGCGCCTCCATCACTTCCGAATCGAGCAGCCGATGCGTCGCGATCGCCACCATCAGCGCGGCGCGATCATCGAGCTTCAATCGCTTGAGCGCCGCCTTGAGCGCCTTGTCGCCCAGTTCGCTGGCCAGATCGGGAGAGAAGCGGCCGACGATTTCCTCATACAGTTTTTCGCCCAGCGCGACTTCCTCGCCACGCTGCTTCTGACGAATATAGCGGCGGATCGCCGCGCGCGCCTTGCCGGTGATGGCGAAGGTCAGCCAGCCCGGCTGCGGTTCCTGCCCGTCGGATTTGAGGATTTCGACCTGATCGCCATTGTCCAGGCTGGTGCGCAGCGGCACGACCCGTCCGTTGACCTTCGCGCCCACTGTCTGGTTGCCGAGCGAGGTATGCACCGCATAGGCGAAGTCCACCGGGGTCGATCCCTTGGGCAGCTGGTGCAGTTCCCCCTTGGGCGAGAAGGCGAAGATGCGGTCCTGATACATGGCCATGCGGGTATGTTCGAGCAGCTCGTCCGCATCCTGGCTCTGTTCCAATATTTCGACCAGATCGCGCAGCCATGCCGCATTACGGTCGCTCGCGTCGCCCTTCTGCTTGTAGGCCCAATGCGCTGCCAGTCCGAGTTCGGCGTCATGATGCATGTCGCGGCTGCGGATCTGCACCTCGATCCGGGCATTGTCCTGATGGATGACGGTGGTGTGCAGCGAGCGATAGCCGTTGCGCTTGGGCGTGGAGATATAATCCTTGAACCGGCCCGGCACCATCTTGAACGTCTGGTGGATGACGCCCAGCGCGCGGTAGCAGTCCGCGGTCGTCTCGGTAATCACGCGGAACGCCATCACGTCGGTCAGCTGTTCAAAGCTGATATGGCGCTCCTGCATCTTCTTCCAGATCGAGAAGGGATGTTTTTCGCGCCCCGACACGGTGACCGGAATGTCCGATCCGCCCAGCAACAGCTGCAATTCCGCGCCGATCCGGTCGACCTTGTCATGGCCGCCTTCCTTCAGCTGCTCCAGCCGCCGGGTGATGCTGGCATAGGCTTCCGGCTCAATCTCGCGAAAGGCCAGCAACTGCATTTCGCGCATGAAGTCATACATGCCGATCCGTTCCGCGAGCGGCGCGTAGATATCCATCGTCTCCTTGGCGATGCGGCGGCGCTTGTCGGGATTCTTGATGAAATGCAGCGTGCGCATATTGTGCAGCCGGTCGGCCAGCTTGACCAGCAGCACCCGGATGTCGTCCGACATGGCGAGCAGGAATTTGCGGAGATTTTCCGCCGCCCGCTCATTTTCGCTCATCGCCTCGATCTTGGAGAGCTTGGTCACGCCATCGACCATGCGCGCGACATCCTTGCCGAACGCCGCCTCTATCTCCGCATAGGTGACCAGCGTATCCTCGATCGTGTCGTGTAGCAGCGCGGTCACGATCGTCTGGTCGTCCAGCCCGAAATCAGTGAGGATGCCCGCCACCTCGATCGGGTGGCTGAAATAGGGGTCGCCGCTGGCGCGCTTCTGGCTGCCATGCTTCTGGACCGAAAAGACATAGGCGCGGTTGATCATCGCTTCATCCGCGTTGGGATCATAGCGTTTGACGCGCTCGACTAGTTCATACTGGCGTAACATCGTTTCCCGATTGTGTGGGAAGTGCCTTGCAGCGCAACAAAAAAATCCCATCTGCCCTAAATACACAGCGCTTTTGCAACTGTCGCTGCTTTGGGCTATCTAGTCATCACCATGAAACATAATCTGGCACAGGATCTGGAACAATGCGCGCTCCCCAGTGCGCTGGAGGCGATGGGAGAGCGCTGGTCTTTCCTTATCCTGCGTGGCGCCCTGTCGGGAATCCGCCATTTCGAGGAGTTTCAGTCGACGCTGGGAATCGCCCGCAACATCCTGGCCAACCGCCTCGCCCGGCTGGTCGAAAACGGCATCATGCTGCGCCAACCCATGCAGTGCGACCGGCGCAAGGTGGAATATCGCCTGACGGAAAAGGGGCGGGAACTGGCCCCGGTCATGATCGCCCTGCGCCAGTGGGGCGAAAAATGGAGCTGCGGCACCGTGTCGTGCCAGGTGCTGGCCGACCGGCGCGACGGCTTGCCGATCCGCAGGGTCACGATACAGGCGCATGACGGGCGCGAACTGGACCTGAACGATCTGGTCTGGCTGTGTCCCGACCAAGTCACCCCGATGGCGGAGGATTCCGCTGCCGCCGCCTGACGGGCGGGCGCAACGCGGCCAGGGTGAGGACGTCCTGGGCGGCGGCGGCTTCACCAGCCGCTTCAAATCGCCTAGGCTGCCTGCAATGTCTGTTCATCCCTTTCAGCCCCAGCCCTTTTTCGCGGACAAGAATCGCGCCTTCTGGAACCTGCAATCGCTGGGCTGGGCCGGCGCGTTCCTGTTGCGCGGATCGTCCACCATCGCCAATGGCCAGCCGCTATCCAGCCTGGTGCCGGTGCTGATTTCCACCGTCACCGGCTATTCGGTGACGTTGTTGATCGCGGTGATGTTTCGCTTCCTGCTCAAGCGCAAACCGATCGTCACCTGGGGCGCATCGATCCTGACGGTCGTGGCCGCCGCCGCGCTGGTCGCCTTTATCGACGCCTGGGTCTTTTCGACCCAGAACAAGGGCAGCGAGACGGCGGGGCTGCAACTGTTCCTGGGCGCTTTCTATCTGTCGATGACGCTATTGGGCGCATGGTCGGCGCTCTATTATGCAATCAATTTCTATCTTACGGTGGAGGAGCAGGCCGACCAGCTGCTCCATCTGGAAAATCAGGCGTCGAGCGCGCAGCTGGCGATGCTCCGCTACCAGCTCAACCCGCATTTCCTGTTCAACACGCTCAATTCCATCTCCACGCTGGTGCTGCTCAAACAGACCGATCGTGCCAATGCGATGCTCTCGCGCCTGTCCTCCTTTTTGCGCTACACCCTCATCAACGAGCCGACCGCGCAGGTGACGATCGAGCAGGAGATAGAGACGCTCAAACTCTATCTGGAGATTGAGAAGATGCGGTTCGAGGACCGGCTGCGTCCGGTATTCACCATCGACCCGGCGGTCGCGCGGGCGCGCCTGCCATCCCTGCTGCTTCAGCCGTTGGTCGAAAATGCGATCAAATATGCCGTGACGCCCAAGGAGGAGGGGGCGGACATAACCGTCAGCGCGCAGCCTGCCGGTGAAAATGTGCGGATCGTCGTATCCGATACCGGGCCGGGATTGAATGAAAGCGGAATGAAGCCACACATTGCCGTCAGCGAAGGGACGGGCGTGGGCCTGCCAAACATCCGCGACCGGCTCATTCAGGCTTTCGGGGAACGACAGAGCTTTGAAACACGTTCAAGTCCCGGCGGTTTTTCGGTGATCATCGAAATCCCGCTCAATTTGGAAGATTCATCGAAAGTGGCCGCATGACCATCAGAACAATCCTCGTCGACGACGAAAGCCTTGCTACGCAAGGGCTTATGCTGCGTCTGCAAGCGCATGAGGATGTCGAAATTATCGAAACCTGCAACAATGGGCGCGAAGCGATCCGCGCTATCAAGACGCATAAGCCCGACCTTGTGTTCCTGGACATCCAGATGCCCGGTTTTGACGGATTTTCCGTCGTTCAGGGGATCATGGAAGTCGAACCGCCGCTCTTCATCTTCGTCACCGCCTATATGGACCATGCGATTCGCGCGTTCGAGGCGCAGGCGGTCGATTATCTGCTGAAACCCGTGGAGGAAGGCCGTCTGGCCGACGCACTCGACCGGGTGCGCCTGCGCCTGTCGGACAAGCGGCAGGTGCAGGAAGCGGAGAAGCTGCGCGAGGTGCTGGCTGAAGTCGCGCCCCAGGCGATGAGCGACTTCATCGTGGCGGAGGAGGAAGGTCCGGCGTCCAATCGCTTCGAAAAGCTCATCAACATCAAGGATCGCGGCCAGATTTTCCGCGTCGATGTCGATTCGATCGAGCGGATCGATGCAGCGGGCGACTATATGTGCATCTACACCGCCGACAATAGCCTGATCCTGCGCGAAACCATGAAGGATCTGGAAAAGCGGCTCGACCCGCGCAATTTCCAGCGCGTCCATCGCTCCACCATCGTGAATCTCAGTCAGGTGAAGCAGGTCAAGCCGCACACCAATGGCGAATGTTTCCTGGTGCTGGAATCAGGCGCCCAGGTAAAGGTCAGCCGCTCCTACCGCGACGTGGTGGCGCGGTTCGTGCATTAAATAGAACATCGTATTCCCGCGCAGTCTGGAATCCAGTTCGCAGAACGGGACTGGGTTCCCGCCTGCGCGGGAACACGGCTTATGTGGCGATATCCTCAAACAGGTCGCGCCACGTTGGGTTCATTTCCTCGATCACACGCAGCTTCCATTTGCGCTCCCATTTCTTCATCCGCAACTCGCGCTGGCGCGCTTCCTGAATGTCGTCATAGGCTTCGTACCAGACCAGCAAGTGGCAGCGATATTTGGCGCTGAATTCACCGCCAAAGCCGTTGCGATGTTGCCAGGCCCGTTGAACGAGATCGCTGGTCACGCCGAGATACAGTGTCCCATTCTGGCTGCTTGCCATCAGATAGACGTAACCGGGCTTGGTCATGCCGAAATTCTACCGTGTTCCCGCGCAGGCGGGAACCCAGTCCAGAGGGCGGACCCAGGCTCCCGCCTGCGCGGGAGCAGGCTGTGTTAAAAATTGCCCAATGGACTATTTGAACACCCATTGGCGGTTCAGTCCGAACATGACTGCGGGCGTTACGAAGATCATTGCCGGGATCGGCGACCATTCGGGCCAGCCCATATGGGTCACGCACAGCCATACCCACAGGGCGTTGAGCGCATAGCTGACCAGTGACACCGCGACGAAGCGGATGCCGCGCGATGCGGCCTTGTCGCGGGTGCCGTGGCCGCGGAAGGTGAAGGCGCTGTGGCTGACATAGCCGATGACGACCGCCGCGCCATAGCCGATCAGATTGGCCAGTTGCGGATGCAGACCGGCGAGCGCGGCGAGGCTCCAGTAGATGACCGCCTGACAGGCGGTGACGAACAGGCCGGTCACGCCATAGCGGACGATTTGCCAGAAGAGCGCGCGATGCTGCGGTGAAAGTCGGTTGATGATGGCCATGGTCCCCGTTGCGCTTTGCCACGGCTCGTTTAGGGGGCATGAATGAGCTTGAAAAGCGCCGATACCCTGCGCGCGCGGGTGACCCATATTTGGCCTGTCCTGCTGGCGTGGAGCGCGCGGCACTGGAAGTGGCTGACCTTCCTTATCTGGATCGCGATTGCGGTCGCCATGGTCGTCAGCCGCTGGCCCGCCATACACTGGCTGGTGCTGGGCGATACGGACGACAATATCCGCTATGTGCAGGTGAAGGACTGGCTGGCCGGGCAGGGGTGGTACGACCTGCGCCAATATCGGCTCGATCCGCCGGGCGGCGCCAATATCCACTGGTCGCGTCTGGTCGATATTCCCATTGCCGGGCTGATCCTGTTCTTCCGCGCCTTTGTCGACCAGGGGCTGGCCGATCGGCTGGCCTGCGGCATCGCGCCGCTGCTGCCGCTGTTGCTGCTGATGCTCAGCCTGGGCTTTATCGGGCGGCGGCTGGCCGGGCCGCATGGCTGGTTGCTGGCCGCGCTTGCCCCGCTGGCCGCGCAGATGGGGCTGGGCATGTATGCGCCGATGCGGATCGACCATCATGGCTGGCAACTGGCGCTGGCGGTGACGATGCTGGCCGGCGTCATCGACACCAACCGGCTGCGCGGCGGGGTGATGGCTGGCGTCAGCAGTGCGCTGTCGATCGCGATCGGCATGGAGATGATCGTCTATCTGGCGGCGGGCGGCGGGCTGATCGCGCTGCGCTGGGTGTTCCGCGAAGGGGCGGAACGGCGGATGCTGCCTTATGCGCTCAGCCTGGGCGGGGCGACTTCGCTCTGCTATCTGCTGTTCGCCAGCTATGCCAATCGCGCGATGGTGTGCGATGCGATTTCGCCCATCTGGGTGGCGGTGTTCGGCGCGGCGTCGGCGGGCATGGTGCTGCTCTCGCTTGCCCCTTTGCGCGGCTGGGCGATGCGGCTGGCGGCAGGCGCAGTCGTGGGCGGCGCGGTGGCGGCCTTCTTCTGGCTGAACTGGCCGCAATGCCTGAGTCCCTATCAGATTTCGCCCGAACTCGAACGACTGTGGCTGGCCAATATCCGGGAGGCCAAGCCGATCACCGCGCAGGCGCAAAGCCTGGTCGTGCCGCTGCTGGCGATTCCGCTGGCGGGGCTGGTCGGGCTGATCTGGGCCTTGTGGGATGCGCGGCGCGATGCGGAGCGGCTATGGGCCTGGGCGACTGTCGGCCTGATGATGCTTTTTTCCACCGCCTTGCTGTTCTGGCAGTTGCGCGCGGGGCCAGCGGCGCAGCTGCTGGCGATCCCGCCTGCTGCCTGGGCCTCGCACCGGCTGATCGTCGCGATCTTTACCGGCACGCGCCGGGTGCGAATCGCGGCGGGGGCAGGGGTGGCGCTGCTGGCGGCGATCGCCTGCGCCTATCCGCTCTATCCGCAGATCATGCGCGGATGGGCGGAATTGACCGGCAACAAGCCCAGGCCCTGGCGGCCATCTGCCATCGCCCGCAACGATGCGATCAAGAAAGCCAATAGCCGGTGTCGCACGCTGCCCGCGCTGGAGGTGCTGGACCAATTGCCCCCCGCGACCATCTTCACCATGGTCGATCTGGGGCCGCGCCTGATCGCGACGACGCATCATAGTGCGCTGGCCGGTCCCTATCATCGCAATGGTGCGACGATCCTGGACATGCACCACGCCTATGACGGCCCGGCCGATGCCTTCCGCCCCATCGCGGCGCGGCATCACGCGACCTATTTGCTGGTGTGCCCCAATTTCCCCGAAGGCACGATCTATCAGTCGCGCAGCCCGCAGGGTTTCTATGCCGACCTGATGCGGGGCGCAATTCCGCGCTGGCTGGTGCCGGTGACGCTGAACAGCGGCATGACATTGCCCTATCAGCTCTACCGCATCGATTATTCAGCGTCGGGCGGCAAAAAAGTCCCTGAGCAGCGCTGAGGCTTCGGCTTCGGCCAATCCGCCATAGACTTCGGGCCGGTGCAGGCATTGCGGCTGAGCGAACAGGCGCGGCCCCTGCTCGATCGCGCCGCCCTTGGGATCGCCCACGGCATAATATAGCCGCGCGATCCGGGCGTGGGAAATGGCCCCCGCGCACATCGGGCAAGGCTCCAGTGTGACCCACAGGTCGCAGCCTGTCAGGCGGAAATCGCCCAGATGGATGGCCGCCGCCCGCATCGCGACGATTTCGGCATGGGCGGTGGGATCATGATCGCGGCGGTTGCGATTCTCGCCCTCGCCAATGATGATGCCGTTTCTGGTCACCACCGCGCCGATCGGCACTTCGCCCGCCGTTTCGGCCGCGCGGGCCAGCGCCAGCGCGCGGCGCATCGGATCAGGCAAGGGAAAGGGCGAGGACATGACATCCCCGCCCTTACAGCATCTTGCCCGTCACGCGAACTCAGGGTTTCTTGACGGCGACAGTCGGCACTTCGACGGTTTCGTTGCGGGTGCCAACCTCTACCTTGGCGACGCTGGCTTCATATTTGGGAAGCGCGCCTTCCTTGACGGCGATTTCGGGAAGCCGTCCGTCCCGCGTTTTCTGCAAGTCGATGAAGCCGGTGGCGATGCCGCCAGCCAGCACGAGCAACAGAATGATCAACAGCCCGCCAATGAATCGCATTTCAACCTCCCATATGTTACGGGGCGACAACGCTTCGCCGCGCAAAAGGGTTGCGACACGCCGAGCGGCGGGTTGACGGCCAGAGGGAATCCCGTTATCGGCGCGGCTTTCCGAACGAACCCGAATTACAAGGTTGATTGACTATGTCGCGCATTTGCGAGCTGACCGGCAAGGGTCGCCAGGTGGGTCACAATGTTTCCCACGCCAATAACAAGACCAAGCGGGTGTTCCTGCCGAACCTGCAGAATGTTTCGCTGATCTCCGAAGCGCTGGAAACCAGCGTGAAGCTGCGCGTGTCGACCCATGGTCTGCGTTCGGTCGAACATAATGGCGGCCTGGACAACTGGCTGCTCAAGACCAGCGACGACAAGCTGTCGCTCAAGGCGCGTCGCCTGAAGCGCGACATCGTCAAGAAGCAGGCTGCCGCAGCCGCCTGATTTCTCGATTCGTTTCGGCATAAGAAGCGGCCCCGCAACGGGCCGCTTTTTTGCGTGCGAATGGGGTGCAGGGTGGCCCGCAAGCCGCGCCTTTCTGCGCTTCCGGTGCTCACGTACTGAAGTACGCTGGGCGCCGGTTCTCGAAATTCACGACTTGCGATCCACCCTGCACCCCATTCGCAGCTATCAATCCAGCCCGAATTTCAGCAGCAAGGTCCGCTGGAAAAATTCGTGATTGTCGTCGGACACGACCCAGATGATCGTCCGTCCGTTCTCCCGGCTGATCGCCAGTCCTTCGAAATTGTCGGCCAGCAGCGGCGGGGCGAGGCGGGCGAGGGTGCGGGCCTTTAGTTCCATGCCCGGTTCCAGCCGTTCGGGCAGGTCGACGATCGCGATCGTCGCGGTGAACAGTTCCTGCAAGGTCAGGCGGCGATTGAGGACCAGCAGGTGCCGCGCATCCAGCGCCACAGCGTCGGTCGGGCGATAGCCCTGCGGCGGGGTGTAGCGCAGATGGATCGGATCGGCGGTGTCGCTTTCTGCCGGGTCGCCGGGAAATAGCAGCGTGTCATGACGCCCATCGGCCGTCATCCCCATCTCGCCGATTGCGATGAAGCGGCCATCGGGCAGGCGCGCGAGTGATTCGATCGATCCGGTCGGGGGCCATGCCATGATCTGCGGCCAGGTGCGGCACGCCTCCACCCGCGCAAAGCCGGGCGCATAGCGGCAGATTGCCTGCTGCAATTCGAACCCCACCCAATAACGGTCGGTCGCACGATCATGGGTCAGCGATTCTGAATCCCAGGCCCACCAGGGGCGATCGCGGTCCTGTGGCCGAATGGGCAGGGGGGCGATGAACGGGCGGCGGCGCGTTTCGCCCGGCCCGACATGCAGCCCCATCAATATGCCGGAATCGCTCAAGGCCAGCACATCGCCCGGCGGCGAGACCAGCATGGCGGAAATGCCGCCAAAGCCCGGATTGGCGCTGCGCAGTTCCCAACCGCCCAGATAGGCAAGCGCGCCCACACGCCGCAGCGCAGGATCGTTGGTGCTGAGCGGCAGCGCGCGCGTGGTCACGAGCAGCGCGCCCGGCTGCACGGTTGCGGGCTTGCTGTTGTGCGGGGCGGGCAGCAGCAGGATGGCGAGCGCCAGGACGATCAGGATTCGCGACATTCCCTTCGCCATAGGATAATATCCTGCCGGGCGCAGCAGGCGGTTGTGCGCTTCGAATTGTGCTTTTCAGCGGAGGTCGACTCTGAACCATGGCTGTCAGCCCCATTCAGGGTCGGCTCAAGGCGAATCGGTCATAAGACGATCATGACTGGCGAAACCCGTGCGTGGGACGCGCCAAGGCATTGATGGTTTTGGAAGGAGCAACGCCATGAAGATGAAGTTTCTGATCAATATGGGAGCCGCTCTGGCAATGGGCGCTGCTTCCCTGGCCGTGACTGCAACCCCGGCTATGGCCCGCGATGGCTATTATCGCGGTTATGACCGTGGCGACTATTATCGCGGTGACCGTTATCGCGGCTATCGCGGCGACCGCTATTATCGCGGCAATGACCGCTATTATCGCAACAACGCCTATCGTGGTGGCTATCGCGGCGGTTATCGCTGCCGGGACAATGGCACGGGTGGCACCATCATTGGTGCGATCGCCGGTGGCCTGCTGGGCAACGAGGTCGGCAAGGGTTCGGGCCGCTATGGCCGTCGCGGTGACGGCACGACCGGCGCGATCATTGGCGCAGGCGTCGGTGCCCTGGCGGGTCGCGCGATCGATCGCGATTGCTGAGCGGGTGATGTGAGGCCTGCGGTTTCCGCAGGATAAGGGAAAGGCCGTCTCTTGTGAGGCGGCCTTTCTGCGTCAGGGGTTGGAGGCTGGCGCTGGCGCTACCCGGCCGCGATCGGCGCGGGCCGCCGTGCTGGCCGCCGGATTGAGACCTGCGTTATCATTTTGCGCCGCCCCCTTTTGTGCGTCGAGCATCGCCGCTGCATCATTGAGCGCACTGGCTTCGCTGGCGCTGACCCCGCCGACGCCATCGGGCGACCCCGAACCGCAAGCCGTTAGCGACAGCAGCGCCGTGGCGATGAAGATGGTGCGGATCATCAATCGGTCCCCAATGGAAAAGGGGCCGCTCCGTTTCCGGCGCGACCCCCAATCAAATTCTGAAAAGTCCAGCTGGACTTACATCGCGTTCGCGACGTTGTTGGTCGCGTTCGACGCAGCGTTGGCGGCATTGTCGGCGGCGTTCATCGCAGCGTTCATGGCGTTGTCAGCAGCATTCGATGCGTTCTCAGCCGAGTTGGCGGCGTTGTTGGCAGCGTTTTCCGCGCCACCCGAGCAGGCGGCCAGGCCGAGCGAAGCAGCGAGAACGAGCGAAAGAGCGATAGACTTGGTCATGGGCAGAAACCCCTCTCTGAGAATAAAAACGGTGCAGACCACTCTCGGAGAAAAGCTCACCCCCCATTGCGCCTGCGCATCGATTCGTAATGCTTTGGATGATGCAAGGCAATCCCATTCCTGCAATCCGGGCCGCAAAGCCGGGCGCTTTTGTTCGCAGTTGCGGAAATTCTGCGGGCATTGACGTATATAAAGATTTCTTTATATGATGCCGCCATGCACACGGCACTCGATATTTTCCGGGCACTTGGCGACCCGACGCGGCTGCGCATCATCCACCTGCTGCGCGCGATGGAGCTGGCCGTGGGGGAGATTGCGCAGGTCGTGGGGCAAAGCCAGCCGCGCGTGTCGCGCCATGTCCGTATCCTGGCCGAAGCTGGCCTTGTGGAACGGCGCAAGGAAGGCAATTGGGTATTCCTGCGGCTGGGCAAGGGGGACGATGTTGCGCCCTTCATCGCGCTGTTCGACCGGCTGACGCCGTCGGAAAGCGAAACATTGTGGCAGGCGGCCGATCTGGCGCGACTGGCGGCGGTGCGGGCGGATCGGGCACGCGCTGCGGAGGATTATTTCGCCGACCATGCCGAAGAATGGGACGCGATCCGCTCGCTCCATGTGGCCGAGGCGGATGTAGAGGCGGCGATGACAGCGCTGCTGGAGCGTGAGCCGATCGGCCACTTGCTCGACATCGGTACTGGCACCGGGCGGATGATCGAGCTGTTCGGCGGCGCGGCGCAGGCAGTGACCGCGATCGACCGCAGCCCCGACATGCTGCGGCTGGCGCGGACCAAGCTGCCTGAGGATGCGCGCGACAAATATGCGCTGCTGCTGGGTGATTTTGGCGCGTTGCCGCTGGAGCCGGGCAGCGTGGATACGGTCGTGCTGCATCAGGTGCTGCATTATGCGCAGGCGCCTGAGCAGGTGATAGGGGAGGCTGCGCGTGTCACTGCGGCCGATGGCCGGGTGCTGATCGCCGACTTCGCGCCGCATGAGCGGGAGGAGTTGCGCGTGCGCGACCAGCATGCGCGGCTAGGCTTTTCCGACGAACAGATGGAAGGCTGGTTCGCCGCTGCGGGCCTGCAACTGGAACGGGTGGAGACTTTGCCCGGCCATGAACTGACGGTGCAACTGTGGCTGGGGCGACGCAAGGGCGCGCCCGTCCGGCAGCAAGAAGGACGGATTTCCGCATGACTTTGAACGATCCCGCCGCGCCGCTCTATGCGGACCTTGCGGGCGACTGCCATGTCAGCTTTGAATTTTTCCCGCCCAAGACGGAAAAGATGGAAGCGCAGTTGTGGTCGGCGATCGAAACGCTGACGCCGCTCCAGCCCAAATTCGTGTCCGTAACCTATGGCGCGGGCGGATCGACCCGTGAGCGCACGCATAATACGGTCGCCCGGATCGCGCGGGAAACGCCGCTGGCCGCCGCCGCGCACCTGACCTGCGTGGGCGCGAGCAAGGCGGAAATCGGCGAGATTGCAGACGCCTATTGGGAGGCGGGGGTGCGCCATATCGTGGCGCTGCGCGGCGATCCGCCCGAAGTGGGCGGGACGTTCGAGCCGCACCCGGAGGGTTACAAGGGCGCAGCCGAACTGGTCGAAGGGCTGATGCAGCGCCATCCGTTCGAAATTTCCGTGTCCGCCTATCCAGAGGTGCATCCCGAAGCGGCGAGCGCGCAGAGCGACCTTGATAATCTCAAGCGCAAGCTGGACGCCGGGGCGACCCGTGCGATCACGCAATTCTTCTTCACCCCCGACGCCTATTTCCGTTTCCTGGACAAGACTTTGGCGGCGGGGATCAAGGCGGACATCGTACCCGGCATCATGCCGGTCAGCAATTTCGCCGCGACGCAGCGCATGGCGGCGATGTGCAATACGCAGGTGCCCAGCTGGATGGGCCGCCTGTTCGAAGGGCTGGACGATCATCCCGCATCGCGCCAGCTGGTGTCGGCGACGATCGCGGCGGAACTGTGTCGCAGCCTTTACGGCGGGGGCGTGCGCGATTTTCATTTCTACACGCTCAACCGCGCTGAACTGAGTTTTGCGATCTGCCATTTGCTGGGCCTGCGGGCGGCGGCGAGCAATGGGGGAACGGCATGATCTATCCTCATCCGTTCGCCCTGAGCTTGTCGAAGGGTTCCACCGACCGCAGGGAGGTGTCTTTGCCTCCGCTCAGACAAGGGCTTCGACTGCGCTCAGCCCGAACGGAGTTTTTGATATGACAGCCGAACAGACATTGCGGGCGCTGGCCGCAGACAAGATCCTGATCTTCGACGGCGGCTATGGCACGTCGATCCAGAAACATGGCCTGACCGAGGCGGATTATCGCGGCACGCTCGACCTGCCCAAGGATCAGAAGGGCAATAACGACCTGCTCTGCCTGACCCGTCCCGACATCGTGGAAGGTATCCACAGCGCCTATCTGGACGCGGGCGCGGACATGATCGAAACCAATACGTTCAGCTCGACCAAGATCGCGATGGCCGATTATGGCTGCGAACATCTGGTGTGGGACATCAACATCGCCGCTGCGAAGCTGGCGCGCACCGCGTGCGAAAAGGCAACGGCCAAGGATGGCAGACCCCGCTTCGTCTGCGGTTCGATCGGCCCGACGAACAAGACGCTGTCCATATCCCCCGACGTCAACGACCCCGCTTTCCGCGAGGTCGACTTCGACACGCTGAAAGCCGATTATCGCGAGCAATGTGACGCGCTGATCGCGGGCGGGGTCGATTTCCTGCTGGTCGAAACCTGCTTCGACACGCTCAACGCCAAGGCGGCGGGCATGGCCGCGCGCGAGGCAGAGGAAGCGGCTGGCCGCTCCGTGCCGCTGATGCTCAGCTTCACCATCACCGACATGTCGGGCCGGAATCTCTCAGGCCACACGATCAACGCCTTCTGGTATTCGCTGCGCCATCTGAAGCCGCTCACCATCGGGGTGAACTGCGCGTTCGGCGCGGATCTGTTGCGGCCCTACCTCGCTGAACTGTCCAAAAATGCCGACACGCTGATCCTGGCCTATCCCAATGCGGGCCTGCCCAATGAACTGGGGCAATATGACGAGATGCCCGCCACCACCGCGCGGCTGATCCGCGAATGGGTGGACGAAGGGCTGGTCAACATGGTCGGTGGCTGTTGTGGCACGACGCCCGCGCATATCGGTGCGGTGGCCAAGGCGCTGGAAGGACACAAGCCGCGCGCGGTACCGCAATTGCCCGTCGTTACGCGGTTGGCGGGGCTGGAGCCGATGCATATCGCTGCCTAATACCATCCTCCCCTCGATAGCGTGATACCCCTCCCCCTAAGGGGGAGGATTTTTGGAAGAAGCGAATGACCACCAAATCCACCGCCAGCTTCGTCAATGTCGGCGAACGCACCAATGTTACCGGATCAGCCAAGTTCAAGAAGCTGATCATGGCGGGCAATTATGCCGCTGCGATCGACATTGCGCGCGAGCAGGTGGAAAATGGCGCGCAGATCGTCGACGTCAACATGGACGAGGGGCTGCTCGATGCGGTCGAGGCCATGACGACCTTCCTCAAGCTGATGACGTCGGAGCCGGACATCAGCCGCGTGCCAGTGATGATCGACAGCTCCAAATGGGAGGTGATCGAAGCGGGCCTCAAATGCGTGTCGGGCAAGCCGATCGTCAATTCGATCAGCATGAAGGAGGGCGAGGAGGCCTTCCTGTTCCATGCCCGCAAATGCATGGCCTATGGCGCCGCCGCGGTCATCATGGCCTTTGACGAAACGGGGCAGGCCGATACCAAGGCGCGCAAGGTCGAGATTTGCGAGCGCGCCTACAAGCTGCTGATGACCATCGGCTTTCCGCCGGAAGATATCATCTTCGATCCCAATATCTTCGCGGTCGCGACGGGGATCGAGGAGCACAACAACTACGGCGTCGACTTCATCGAGGCCTGCCGCGAGATCAAGGCGCGCTGCCCGCACGTCCATATCTCCGGCGGCCTGTCGAACCTCAGCTTCTCGTTCCGAGGCAACGAGCCCGTCCGCCGCGCGATGCACAGCGTATTCCTCTATCATGCCATCCCCGCTGGCCTCGACATGGCGATCGTCAATGCAGGACAACTCGACGTCTATGACACGATCGATCCCGAACTGCGCACTGCGTGCGAGGATGTCGTCCTGAACCGCGACCCGGAAGCGGGCGACCGTCTGGTCACGCTGGCGGAAAAATATCGCGGCACCGACGCGGTCGCCGACAAGGCCGCCGAAGCCTGGCGCAGCTGGCCGGTCGCCAAGCGGCTGGAACATGCGCTGGTCAAGGGCATCGACATGTATGTCGTCGACGATACGGAGGAAGCGCGCCTGTCCGCCGACAAGCCGATCGAGGTGATCGAAGGGCCGTTGATGGACGGCATGAACGTGGTTGGCGACCTGTTCGGCGCGGGCAAGATGTTCCTGCCCCAGGTGGTCAAGTCCGCCCGCGTCATGAAGAAAGCGGTCGCGCACCTGCTGCCCTTTATCGAGGCCGCCAAGGAACCGGGCGCCAAGGGCAAGGGCAAGATCATCATGGCCACGGTCAAGGGCGACGTCCATGACATTGGCAAGAATATCGTCGGCGTGGTCCTTCAGTGCAACGGCTTTGAGGTCATCGACATGGGCGTGATGGTCCCCTGGCCCGACATCATCAAGGCGGCGAACGAGAATGACGCCGACATGATCGGCCTGTCCGGCCTTATCACGCCCTCGCTGGACGAGATGGTGACAGTGGCTACCGAAATGCAGCGCGCGGGCATGACCATGCCGGTGCTGATCGGCGGCGCGACGACGTCCAAGGTGCATACCGCGCTGCGCATCGACCCGTCCTATACTGGCCCGGTGGTCCATGTGCTGGACGCCAGTCGCGCGGTCGGGGTGGCGACGGCGCTCGTCTCCGAAACGCAGCGCAATGATTTCGTCCAGAAGACCAAGGATGATTATGAGCATGTCCGCGTCGCCCGCGCGAACAAGGGGCAGAGCGCGCTCGTCAGCCTGGAGGACGCGCGTGCCAATGCGTTCGAGATTGACGAGAGCCTGAAAGCGCCGCGCCCGCGCCTGCCGGGCGTCCATCGCTTCCCCGACTGGGATCTGAAGGATCTCGTCCAATATATCGACTGGACCCCATTCTTCCGTGCCTGGGAACTGGCGGGCAATTATCCCGCGATCCTGACCGATCCGGTGGTGGGCGAAAGTGCGTCCAGCCTGTTTGCCGATGCGCAGGCGATGCTGGACAGGATCGTCAACGAAAAATGGCTGGTCGCGCGCGGGGTTGCGGGCTTGTGGCCGTGCCGTCGCGAAGGCGACGACATCATCGTCCATGTCGAGGATGAGAAGCACTACACCCTGCCGATGCTGCGTCAGCAGATCCAGAAGCGCGAAGGCCGGGCGAATATGTGCCTTGCCGACTTCATCAGCCATGACGGCGACTGGATGGGTGGCTTTGCCGTCGGGATGCACGGCATCGAGCCGCATCTCGCCCGGTTCAAGGCGGCGATCGATGACTATTCGGACATACTTTTGAAAGCGCTGGCCGATCGCCTTGCCGAAGCCTTTGCCGAACGCCTGCACCATTATGTCCGCACGGCGCTGTGGGGCTATGCGGAGGGCGAACAGCTTACCAACGAAGCCCTGATCAAGGAACAATATCGCGGCATCCGCCCCGCGCCGGGCTATCCCGCCTGTCCCGAACATAGTCTGAAACCCATATTGTTCGAGATGCTGGACGCCCATCACGCCACCGGCATCACGCTGACGGAGAGTTTTGCGATGCTCCCCACCGCTGCGGTCAGCGGCTTCTATTTCGGCCATGCTCAGGCGGAATATTTCGGCGTGGCCCGTGTCGGCCGCGACCAGCTGGAGGATTATGCGGTGCGGCGGGGGATCGATATTGATACGGCGGAGCGCTATTTGAGGCCGAACCTGGATTGAGGGGGCGGGCGACCGGGCGGTCTCTCTCCAACATCGACTGGGGCGGCGAAGGTTGCGTTGAACGCCGGGCTTGGGCAGACCTGTGCGAACGATCGTGATCCTCAAGGAATTGACATGCTGTTGGTCGGTGACCCTGTCCCCTCATTCTTCGCTCGAGGAATCACAAATCCCCGGTTTTCATTCGACAGCGCAGCCGGGCGCTACATCGTCGTTACGTTCCTGGGCAGCGGTGCTTCTCCCGGCGCGCAGGCGTTTCTGGCGGCCATGCACGCCGAAACCAAGTGCCTGGATGACCGGTTTGCATGTGCGTTCATCGTCACGAACGACCCGCGCGACGAACAGAGCGGGTTGCTGACGGAGCGTCAGCCCGGAATTCGGCTATTCCTCGACTTCGACCTGGAGATGGCGACATTATTCGGGGCTGTCGGGCGCCAGAAGGACAATGGCTCCGCCGTGGCGCTCATGACCTGGATACTTGACCCAGGCATGCGCGTACTCAGGATTTTGCCGATCAATGACCTGGCGACGCATTATGACGACATATGTGCTGCGCTGGACGGGCAACCGGCGCCGAAGGCGGATATGGATGCATGGGCGCCCATATTGGTGGTGCCCAACGTGCTGGAACCGGATTTCTGCCATAAGCTGATCACCTATGCCGAAACGGTCGGGCTGAACGACAGCGGCTATATGAAAACGGACCCAAAGACCGGCGAGACGGTCCAGGTGCTCGATCATGTCCACAAGCGCCGGTCCGACTGCAGCATTGATGACGAGCAGCTGCGCAATGCGTTGAAAGCGCGCATTCGCCGGCGGCTTGTTCCGCCGATCGCCAGGGCATTTCAGTTCACGGTGTCCCGGATGGAGCGATACATCGTTGCGCGCTATGATTCCAAGTCCGGGGGACATTTTCGCCCTCACAAGGACAATACGACGCTGGGAACGGCGCATCGCAGATTTGCGGTTTCCATCGGTCTCGACGCTGATCGCTATGAGGGCGGGGATCTGCGGTTCCCCGAATTTGGCCCGCGCACCTATCGGCCCCCGACCGGCGGGGCGATCATATTCTCCTGCTCGCTGCTCCACGAAGTTCTGCCCGTGACCAGTGGGGAGCGATATGCGGTTCTGCCATTTCTATATGATGAAGCGGCGGCCCAGATCAGGCTGGAAAATGCCAAGCATCTTCAGGATGCCGGACTGCGGGAAAATGTCATCCAGTCCGTGACGGGCGATTCCAGGTCCAAGGCGGAATAGGGCGCTTCTTCCGCACCTCCCCCCCTGGCCAAAAAGGGCGCCCGGTTGCCCGGACGCCCTTCTTCGTTTCGTAAGGAAAGGGGATGCCTTACGCTTTATAGACCTTGTCCACCGCTGCGCGGAATTTGGCCATGTCGTCGGCGGAGCCGACGGTGACGCGGGATACGGTGGGCCAGATCGCCCAGCTGCGGCCGATCTGTACCTTTTCCGGGGTCGCCAGCAGCGCGGCCTGCATGTCCTTGGCGGGCTTCTTCCAGTTCACCATGAACATATTGGCCTGGCTGCCCGGCTGGACCTCGATGCCCTTCTTGGTGAGCCAGGCGATGGTTTCGTCGCGATTGGCGATCATTTCATTGCGGCGCGCCTTGATAAGGGCGGCTTCGGTATAGACCGCATTGCCGCAATGCATCGCGGTGATCGCCAGACCGCCGGCTGCCGGGCCGAACAGCATGATGCGCTTCTGCACTTCGGGATCGGCGAAGGTCAGGCCAAGGCGCACGCCGGCCATGCCGAACAGCTTGGAGAAGGTCCGCATGACGATGATGTCCTTGCGGTTGCCGATCAGCGTGGCGGCGCTGGGGCTTTCCGAGAAGTGGATATAGGCTTCGTCCACCAGCAGCATCGAATCGGCGGGCTTGTTGTCGAGCAGCCACTGGATGTCGGCCAGCGGCGTGATCGTGCCGGTCGGGTTGTTGGGCGTGCAGATATAATAGAGGCCCGCATTGGGATTGGCGGCCAGCATCGCCTTTACGTCATGGCCCTTGCCGATGGCCTGCGGAGCCTTGGCGATGGGGGCCTTCATATAGTCGGCGGTGCGCCAGGCGGATTCGAAGGTCGGGTCGGCGGTGACCAGACCCTTGGTCGGCGAGCAATAGGCCGCGACGATGCTGACCAGCGGGCCGCCGGAACCGGGCCAGAGCATGACATGGGTTTCGGGAAGTCCCTCGACCGAGGCGACGGTCTTGACCAGATCGCCACGATAATTGTCGGGATCATACCAGTTGCCAAAGGATGCAGCCTCGGCGGCGGCGGCGACGCCAGACGGGAAGGGGCCGGTCCAGCATTCATTCGCACCGATGCGCACCGCGCCCTTGATGCCGCGCCCGGCCTGCTGCTGCGCCATCGCGCTGTTGTCCAGCAATGTGCTGGCGGCGACGCCTGCACCCAGCAGAGCGGCCACTTCGGCCAGTTGGCGGCGCGAATAGCCGCGTTCGATCAGATCGTCTCTGGCATCCTTGTCGAGCATCATCGTCATGTCGTCTGTCCCCTTTGTCCTGCCATCCGGGCGTTCGTTCCGGGCGTTCATGGGGTAAAACGAAGCGGCGGCGCATTTCCGCAATGCGCCGCCGCCAGAAATCGTAACTTTTTGACGTTGGGAAGGCGAGGTGCCGTCAGGCTTTCCACACCTTGTCCACGGCGGCGCAAAAGGCGTCCATGTCCGCCGCAGAGCCAACCGAGACGCGCGAGACATTGGGCCAGATCGGCCAGCTGCGCCCGATCTGCACATTTTCCGCCAGCAACGCATCGGCCATGGGCTTTGCGGGCTTGCCCCAATCGATCATGAACATATTGGCATGGCTGCCGGGGATGACCTTGATCTTCTTCTTCGTCAGAAAGGCGATCGCCTTTTCGCGATTGGCGATCATTTCGGCCCGCCGTGCCTTGATGAGGTCCGCCTGCGCGACCGACACCGTGCCGCACGCCACGGCGGTCATCGGCAACATCGCCGTCACCTGCCCGCCATCATAGCGCATCATCTTTTCCATCAGCGCAGGCGCGGCGAAGGTCAGGCCCAGCCGCATCCCCGCCATGCCGAACAGCTTGGAGAAGGTACGCAGCACGATGACATCGTCACGGGTCGCGGCCATTTTGGCGGCGGTGCCGATTTCGGTCCAGTGAATATAGGCTTCGTCCACGACCAGGATCGCGTCCTTGGGCTTGTTGTCGGCCAGCCACTGAATGTCGGCGACCGGCGTTACGGTGCCGGTCGGATTGTTGGGCGAACAGATATAATAAAGCCCGGCATTGGGGTCCGCCGCCAGCATCGCCTTGACGTCATGGGCATAATCCTTGGTCAGCGGCACCTTGGTCACTTTAGCGCCCAGCCAGTCGCCGGTCCGCCAGATCGCTTCATAGGTGGGGTTTGCCGTCACGATGCCCCGCGTAGGCGAGGCAAAGGCGACAGCGACGCGGCTGAGCGGATCGGACGATCCGGGCCAGGCGACGATGCGATCCACCGGGATGCCCTCTACCGCGGATACAGCGTCGAACAATTTCTGATGCTCATTGTCCGGTTCGTAGCGATTGCCTTCGGTCACCAGCTTGAAACCGGCTTCGGCTGCAATCGGGAAAGGGCCGGTCCAGCATTCGTTCGCGCCGATTCGGACCGCGCCCGCGACCGGCTTGGCCGCCTGCTGCGCCAGGGCGCCCGTCGCGCGGAACGCCGCTGCGCCAGCGCCCAGCAGGGCGGTTGCCTTGGCCAGTTGCCGCCGCGAATAGCCGCGGTCCAGAAGGTCGCGCTCAAACGCCGTTTCATCCCGTGTCGCCATGGTCCCATTCTCCCAGAAAGCCGATTTTATCTTCTTAGACGATCGTACAGAATGTTTCCGCCATGCAAATGACATCTGTCGGCGATCGCGCTGCATGAATGGCTTGGAAAGCAGGCCGCCGATCTGATAGCGCTGCTATCATGCCCAGCACGCCCGCCGCCGCCGCCCGCCAGATACTCACCCGCCTTCAGGAAGTGATGGCGTCGCGCACCAGCGCGCAGGCGAAACTGAACAAGGTGGTGGAGATTATCGGCCAGTCGCTGTCGAGCGAGGTCTGCTCCATCTATCTGGTGCGCGAAGGCGTGCTGGAACTGTTCGCGACCCGTGGCCTCAAGCAGGAAGCGGTCCATGTCACCCGCATGGCGATGGGCGAGGGGCTGGTCGGCCTGATCGCCACCAATGTCGAAACGCTGAACCTGGACGAGGCCGCGTCGCACCCCGACTATAGCTATCGCCCCGAAACCGGGGAGGAGCTGTTCCACAGCTTTGCCGGTGTGCCGATCGTGCGGCGGGAAAGGTCGATCGGCGTGCTGTGCGTGCAACATGCCGAGCCGCGCAAATATGAAGAAGTGGAGATAGAGGCGCTTCAGACCGTCGCCATGGTGATGGCCGAACTGATCGCCAATGCGGAACTGGCCGATGACGGACCAAGCGACCAGCGCGTCGCCGATACCGGCACGACCATGCTGCACGGCCTGCAACTGGTGATGGGCATGGCGCGGGGCCATGCGGTATTCCACCAGCCGCGCGTCCATATCGAACATACGGTTGCGGAGGATATAGAGGCCGAGCGGCAGCGGGTCATTTCCGCCTTCGCCAAGATGCGCGAACAGATTGACCGCATGACCGGCGCGGCCGAGTTCGGCATGGAGGGCGAGCATCAGGAGGTTTTGGAAACCTACAAGATGTTCGCCTATGACGAAGGCTGGACCCGCCGGATCAACGAGGCGATCGACAGCGGCCTGACCGCCGAAGCGGCGATCGAGCGGGTGCAGCAGCGCACCCGCATGCGGATGCGCCAGATTGACGATCCGCTACTGTCGGACCGGATGCATGATCTGGAGGATCTGGCCAACCGGCTGCTGCGGATCGTGTCGGGGCAACTGGGCACGGCGGCGCAGATGGGTCTGCGGCAGGACGCGATCCTGATCGCGCGCAACCTGGGCCCGGCCGAACTGCTGGAATATGATCGCCGCCGGTTGAAGGGCGTGATCCTGGAGGAAGGATCGCTGACCGCCCACGTCACCATCGTCGCGCGCGCCATGGGCGTGCCGGTGCTAGGCCGCGTCCGCGACATTCGCCATCTGGTCAATGAGGGCGACCTCATCCTGATGGACGTCAACACCAATACGCTGTTGATCCGCCCTACGCCCGACATGGACGAGGCGTTCGACAACAAGCTGCATGTCACGCAGAAGCGTCGCGCCGAATTTGCCGCGATGCGCGACCTGCCGTCTGTCACGGCCGACGACCAGCGGGTGGAGTTGATGGTCAATGCGGGACTGCGCGAGGATGCGCAGGCGCTCGACATGGTGGGGGCGGACGGCATCGGCCTGTTTCGCACCGAATTCCAGTTTCTGGTGTCCGCCACATTGCCGCAGCGGGAAAAGCAGCAGCGGCTTTACAAGGATGTGCTGGATGCGGCGGGTGACCGCCCCGTCATCTTCCGCACCGTCGACATCGGCGGGGACAAGGCGCTGCCCTATATGCAGCGCGACGATGACGAGGAGCTGGAGGATAATCCGGCGATGGGCTGGCGCGCGCTGCGGCTGGCGCTCGACCGCGATGGTCTGATGAAGGCGCAGGCCCGCGCCTTGCTGGAAGCGGCGGCGGGCAAGGTGTTGCATGTCATGTTCCCGATGGTGTCGGAACCCTGGGAATATGAGCAGGCGCGCGCGCTCGTCGAACATCAGCGCCTGTGGTTGCAGGAGCGCAAGAAGAAGCTGCCGATCGCGGTCAAATATGGCGCGATGCTGGAAGTGCCTGCGCTGGCCGAAGTGCTGGACATATTGCTGCCGCGGCTCGATTTCCTGTCGATCGGCACCAATGACCTGACCCAGTTCCTGTTCGCCGCAGACCGCGCCCATCCGCGTCTGGCGGAACGATATGACTGGTTGAGTATCGCCATTCTGCGCTTCCTGGACCGGGTAGTGCGGACCTGCGCCGACTATCAGGTGCCCGTCGGCGTGTGCGGCGAAATGGGTGGGCGGACGCTCGAAGCGATGGCGCTGGTTGGCCTGGGCATTCGCCGCCTCTCGATCACGCCTGCCTCGGTCGGTCCGGTCAAGGCGATGATCCGCGCGGTCGATGCGGCGGAACTGCAGGCGTTGATGCGCGAATTGCTGGACGGGGGCGCGCGCGACATTCGGGCGAGCCTGACCCAGTGGGCGGTTGAACGGAACATCGAACTGGGGTGAGGTGAACGGCAAAGGCGCGGCGCGCCGTTGACAATCCCCGTCCCACAGTGAGACAAGACCGACCATCGAAGGTCGCGGAGCAGCATGGCAGACGAAACAGAATTGGACACCGGTGCGGGCCCCGCACCGGAAATGCAGCCCGACACCCCCGGCGCGAAGCTGCGTGCCGCGCGGGAGGCAGCGGGCCTGTCGCTGGCGGAAGTCGCCACCCGCACGCGGATCGCGCTGCGGCAACTCGAAGCGGTCGAGCGCGACGATTATGCCGCCCTGCCTGGCATCCCCTATGCGGTCGGGTTCGCGCGCGCCTATGCCCGCGCGGTCGACCTGGACGAAGTGGCGATTGCCGCCGAAGTGCGCGAGGCCGTGCATAGCAGCGACATGGCGACCAATCGCTACGAAGTGTTCGAGCCGGTCGATCCCGCTCGCGTGCCCTCGCGCACGCTGGCCTGGACGGCGGCCATCATCGTCATCCTGCTGATTGCCGGTTACACGCTCTGGCGATCGCAATCGCTGACGCCGCCAACGGGCGAGGAAATGGCGCAGGAAGAGGCGAAGGCCAAGGCTCCGGTCGCCGCCAGCACCGCACAGGTCGCGCCAGCTGCGCAGCCAGTCGTCTTTACCGCAACCGACGATGTCTGGCTGCGTATCTATGACGAGGCGGGCGAGCGGCTGAAGGATGGCCTGATGAAGAAGGGCGAGGTTTTCACTCTGCCTGCCAGCGCGCGTAATCCGATGATCCTGACCGGGCGGCCACAGGCGCTCAGCGTCACTGTCGGGGGCAAGGTGGTGGCGCCTTTGGGCGCGCCGGACCGGACGATCGCCGACGTGCCGGTCAGCGCCGAAGCGCTGCTGGCGCGCGGGACTGCCGCCGCAGCGCCCGCTGCCGCTTCGTCTGCCGCAGCGCCATCCCTCCGGCCCGCGCAGCGCCCGGCAGCCCAGCGTCAGGCCGGGCCGTCCTCCGCTGGCGAAACCGCACCCGCGGCACCAGCGCCCGCGCCAGCGGCAGTGGGCGACGGAACGGGTGGCTAAGCCTGGTTCCGGACGCGGGCAGCGTGAAACGTGACGCTTTACCGCGCGAAATAACGCCTTATGGTTAAGGCGAGAGAATTAGTCGGGGAATATCATGCGTCACGCCTTTTTCGCGACCTCCTGTCTGGCATGGAGCGCGCCGCTTCTGCTGGCGATCGCGCCGCCCGCCATTGCGCAAAATGCGCCGGTCGAGGTGCGGGTCGACCGGCTGGAAAAGGAAATGAAAGCCGTTCAGCGCAAGGTGTTTCCGGCTGGCGCGCCCGTCGAAGCGCAGATCGTTCGCCCCGCCGCCCCGGCCGTCGCCCCCGGATCGCCATCCTCCTCGCCCATATCGGACCTGACGGCGCGGGTGGGGGCGCTGGAATCGCAGCTCGCCTCGATCACTGGCCAGGTCGAGGAAAACAGCTTCAAGCTCAAGCAGCTGGAAGAAGCTTTCACCAAATATAAGGCCGAAATCGAAGGCCGTCTGCTCCAGCCCGAAACCCCGCCTGAAGTCAGGCCGACCGCGGCTGCGCCTGTTGCGGCCGACCCGGCGCCGGTCGCGGCCAAGCCAGCGCCTTCCAAGCCTGCGCCCGCGCCCGCGACACCGGCCGCCAGCGAAGCCCGCAAGGCAGCGATCGCCGCGATCGAGCGACCGGATACCGGCGACGCAGCCATGGACTCCTACAGCTATGGCTTTCGCCTGTGGGACGCGAAATTTTATCCCGAAGCGCAGGCGCAGTTGAAGGCCACGGTCGACAAATATGGCGACGCATCCGTTGCCAGCCGTGCGCAGAACCTGCTTGGTCGCGCCTATCTGGACGATGGCAAGCCTGCTCTGGCCTCGGTCGCTTTCTATGAAAATTATCAGAAGCGTCCGCGCGGCGACCGCGCGCCCGATAGCCTGGCCTATCTGGGCGAAGCGCTGATCCAGCTCAAAAAGCCTGCCGATGCCTGCAAAGTCTATGCAGAGCTGGAGCAGGTCTATGGAACAAGCCTGTCCGCAAGTCTGCGCGGCATGATGGACAAGGGCCGCACCAAGGCGAAGTGCAGCTGAGCAGTGACCGATCCGGCCTGCAAGCGCGGCTGATCGCGGCGACCCGGGCGCTGGCGGGCGATGACCCGGCGGCGCGTTTTGGTGTCGCAGTGTCGGGTGGACCGGACAGCATGGCGCTGCTCTATCTGGCGGCCCGCGCCTTTCCTGAACGGGTGGCGGCGGTGACCGTTGACCATCGCCTGCGTCCCGCCTCCGCCGACGAAGCGGCCATGGTCGCGCGCTGGTGCGCGGGGCAGGGGATCGCCCATCATGTCGCAAAGCCGGACGCGCCGCCCTCCGGCAATATTCAGGCCTGGGCGCGGGCGCAGCGTTACCGCCTGATCGAACAATGGCGCAGCGCGCAGGGCGTCGACTGGATCATGACCGCCCACCATGCCGACGACCAGCTTGAAACGCTGTTGATGCGGCTCAATCGCGGATCGGGCGTTGGTGGCCTTGCCGGGGTGCGGGGGCGGTCCGGCACGGTCATCCGCCCGCTGCTGGGCGTGCGCAAGGCAGCGTTGCAGCGGCTTGTCGACGAAGAGGCGGTGCCGCATGTCCATGACCCTTCCAACGCTGACCCACGGTTCGACCGTGCGGCATTGCGCGTGGCCCTCACCGGAGCAAACTGGTTGAACCCGGAAGCGGCGGCCCGCAGCGCTGCCGCGCTGGCGGAGGCGGAAGCGGCGCTGGACTGGAGCGTCGCCGAACTGGCCGCACGCCATGTCGGCCGCGATGGCGATCAGTGGCGGCTTGATCGCACTGACCTGCCGCGCGAATATCTGCGCCGCCTGGTCCTCCACATGCTCAATGCCGCCGCGCCGAATGCGGCCCTGCCGCGGGGCGATGCACTCGACCGGGCGATCGGTGCTGCGCAGGTGGGAGGACAAGCGAATCTGGGCGACTGGCTGCTGCGCGGAGGGCGAGTATGGACGCTGCGCGCCGCGCCCCCGCGCGGACATTTCCAAAAAGTTCCGCAGTCCGACGCATGAACCCAACGCCCTGCCGTTTTTGTGCGCCGCAATAGTCTTTCTTTAACGCCGCCCATGCTTCATCCTGCATCCGAATGAGCGGAGATTTACAGTAATGATGGAATTTGCGGCGCTGACCTATGGCCTGTTGGCCAGTGTCATCCTTTCGGCAGCGCAACGTAATCATAAGCTGGCCCGGCCGCACCCGCCGTTGCTGCTGTATCTGGGCTATCTGCTGTGCGGCCTGTCAGCGGGCCTGGCGCTGGCGCTGGCCTGTCTCGCGATCGTCCAACTCACTGCCGGTTAATCCTTGTCCTGTAGGGCGGTTGCCAAGCTTGCGCTTTGGCCGATGCGCCCTATCTTGGCCGGTGAAAGAGAGTGATGATGAACGACGAGAAAGACCCGCAGGGCAACCCCTGGATCAAGAGCGCGATGATTTGGGCAGGGGTGATTGTCGCCCTGTTGCTGTTCGTGTCGATGTTTGACAGCCGTTCCGCCTCCACGGCAGGGACCGGCATCGCCTATTCCGAATTCCGATCGAAGGTGCAGGAAGGGCAGGTCAAGGATGTCGCCATCGCGCCCAACAAGATTTCGGGCACGCTGGCCAGCGGCCAGAAGTTCAGCACCGTTCCGGTCAATGATCCGGGCCTGACGGGCCTGCTTGACGATTATAATGTCAAATATTCGGGGCAGGCCGAAGAACAGCCCAGCTTCTGGATGATCCTGATCTACCAGTCGCTCCCCTTCCTGCTGATCCTTGGCATCGCCTTCTTCGTGCTGCGCCAGATGCAGAAGGGCGGCGGTGCAGGTGGTGCGATGGGCTTTGGCAAGTCGAAGGCCAAGCTGCTGACTGAAAAGCATGGCAAGGTCACATTTGATGACGTTGCCGGCATCGACGAAGCGCGCGAGGAATTGCAGGAGATCGTCGAGTTTCTGAAGAACCCGACCAAGTTCGCCCGGCTGGGCGGCAAGATTCCCAAGGGTGCGTTGCTGGTCGGTTCGCCCGGCACCGGCAAGACGCTGCTGGCCCGCGCGATCGCGGGCGAGGCGGGCGTGCCTTTCTTCACCATTTCCGGCTCCGACTTTGTCGAAATGTTCGTCGGTGTGGGCGCAAGCCGCGTGCGCGACATGTTCGAGCAGGCGAAGAAGAATGCGCCCTGCATCGTCTTTATCGATGAAATCGACGCAGTGGGCCGTCATCGCGGCGCGGGCCTTGGCAATGGCAATGACGAGCGTGAGCAGACGCTGAACCAGTTGCTGGTCGAGATGGATGGCTTTGAAGCCAATGAAGGCATCATCATCGTCGCGGCCACCAACCGTCCCGACGTGCTGGACCCGGCGCTGCTGCGTCCGGGCCGGTTCGACCGTCAGGTGGTGGTGCCCCGTCCCGATATTGAAGGCCGTGAGAAGATCCTTGCCGTCCATATGAAGAAGGTGCCGCTGGCGCCCGACGTCGAACCGCGCACGATCGCGCGCGGCACGCCGGGCTTTTCCGGCGCGGACCTTGCCAATCTGGTGAACGAGGCGGCGCTGATGGCGGCGCGGCGTGGCAAGCGGCTGGTCGCGATGGACGAGTTCGAGGCGGCCAAGGACAAGGTGATGATGGGCGCGGAACGCCGCTCTATGGTCATGACCGACGATGAAAAGAAGATGACCGCCTATCATGAGGCCGGCCATGCCATCGTGTCGGTCCATGAGCCTGCGTCCGACCCGATCCACAAGGCGACGATCATTCCGCGCGGTCGTGCATTGGGCATGGTCATGCGCCTGCCCGAACGCGACAGCTACAGCTATCACCGCGACAAGATGCATGCGAACATGGCCGTGGCCATGGGCGGCCGCGTCGCCGAAGAGATCATCTTCGGCTATGACAAGGTGTCGAGCGGCGCATCGGGCGACATTCAATATGCGACGAAGCTGGCGCGCGACATGGTCACCCAGTGGGGCATGTCCGACAAGCTGGGTCCGCTGCAATATGAAGAGCAGCAGGGCGAGACTTTCCTCGGCTATTCGCAGAGCGCCCGCGTCCATATGTCGGACGAGACCGCCAAGCTGATCGACAAGGAAATTCGCGGGCTGGTGGAGCAGGGCTATAATCGGGCCAAGGAATTGCTGACCGGTCATGAGGACCAGCTGCACCTGCTGGCCAACGCCATGCTGGAATATGAAACGCTGAGCGGCGACGAGATCAAGGCGCTGCTGGAAAAGGGCGAGATCACCCGCGACGATGGCACGACGATCAAGCCGTCGGTCATTCCGGCGGCAGGGTCTTCCATCCCGCGCGCAGGCAAGCGCAAGGGGCCTTTCGGAAACCCGTCTCCCGCCGGAGCCTGATCGGCAAGGACAGGAAATGGGGCGCGCGACCATCGGGTTGCGCGCCCTTTTTCATGTCCCCGCAACCCGCGCAATAAAATGGGCCAAAGGGACTGGCCGTCCGCGCCCATAGTGGTTACATGGGCCGCCACAAATCCCCGGAACCAACCCCAGGGTTCGCATCAGAAAGTGGCATTTTCCATGGACATCCGCCTCGGCCTCACCTTTGACGACGTGCTGTTGCAGCCCGGCGAATCCGACGTGCTGCCCAGTCAGGCGGACACGTCCACCTATGTCACGCGCGAGATAAAGCTGAACATCCCGATCCTGTCGTCGGCGATGGACACGGTGACGGAGGCCGACATGGCGATCGTCATGGCGCAGTTGGGCGGCATCGGCGTGCTGCACCGGAACATGACCGTGGAAGAACAGGCGGACGCAGTGCGCGCCGTCAAGCGGTTCGAAAGCGGCATGGTGGTCAACCCCATCACCATCCTGCCCAGCGCCACGCTGGCCGATGCGCAGATGCTGATGCAGAAACATCGGATCAGCGGCATTCCGGTGGTGGAGGAATCGGGCAAGCTGGTTGGCATATTGACCCACCGCGATACCCGCTTCGCCGAAAATCCGGCCCAGCCGGTCAGCGAACTGATGACCAAGGACAATCTGGCCGTCGTTCCAGCCGGTGTCAGCCAGGACGAAGCCAAGCGGCTTCTGCATCAGCGCCGGATCGAAAAGCTGCTGGTGGTGGACGACGCCTATCGCTGCATCGGCCTGATCACGGTCAAGGATATGGAAAAGGCCGTGACATACCCACAGGCGACCAAGGACGGGTCAGGCCGCCTGCGCGTCGCGGCGGCGACCACGGTGGGCGACAAGGGGCTGGAGCGCAGCGAGGCGCTGATCGACGCGGAATGCGACCTGATCGTCATCGATACCGCCCATGGCCACAGCAAGCAGGTTTCGGCTGCGGTAGAAGCGGTCAAGCGCCTGTCCAACCATGTCCAGGTGGTCGCGGGCAATGTCGCCACTGCCGAGGCAACGCGCGCGCTGATCGGCGCGGGCGCGGATTGCGTGAAGGTTGGCATCGGGCCGGGGTCGATCTGCACCACGCGCGTTGTCGCGGGCGTGGGCGTGCCGCAGCTGACCGCGATCATGGATTCGGCCGAAGCCGCCGCCAAGCTGGGCGTGCCGGTGATCGCCGATGGCGGGTTGCGCACGAGCGGCGACGTGGCCAAGGCGCTGGCGGCTGGCGCCGGTTGCGTCATGGTCGGATCGCTGCTGGCAGGCACCGCCGAGGCACCGGGCGAAACCTTCCTCTATCAGGGGCGGGCCTATAAGAGCTATCGCGGCATGGGCAGCGTCGGTGCCATGGCGCGGGGGAGCGCCGACCGCTATTTCCAGGCGGACATCAAGGACCAGATGAAGCTGGTCCCCGAAGGGATTGAGGGGCAGGTGCCGTTCAAGGGCCCGGCCAAGGATGTGATCCACCAGCTGGTCGGCGGCGTGAAGGCGGCGATGGGCTATACCGGCAGCCGCACCATTCCTGACTTGCAGGAGCGCGCCCGTTTCGTGCAGATCACCAATGCCGGGCTGTCCGAAAGCCATGTCCATGACGTCACCATCACGCGTGAAGCGCCCAATTATCCGACGCGCTGATGATATTCCCCTTCCGCTTGCGGGAGGGGTTAGGGGAGGGCGTGTGCTGATCGTCGATTACTGCGACATGCCCTCCCCCAACCCCTCCCTAAAGGGAGGGGAGTCTTGACCCCCGCCGCCCGCCTTCAGGCCGCGATCGAATTGCTTGACGCGATCATTGCGTCGGCGCGGGACGGCGGGCCTGCCGCCGACACGCTGATCGCGCGCTATTTCAAGGAGCGGCGCTACGCCGGGTCGCGCGACCGGCGGGCGGTGCGTGATCATGTCTATGATGCGATCCGCCGCGCGGGCGAACGGCCCGACACCGGGCGCGAAGCGATGATCGGACTTGCGATGGAGCGGCCCGATCTGGCCACGCTGTTCGACGGATCGACCCATGCGCCGATGCCGATCGAACCGGGCGAGGTCGGGGCCAGCGCCGGGGCGGTGCCAGCCTGGCTTGCGCCGCTGCTCGCTGCGCCGGTCGAGCAGGCGGCGCTGCTGGGCCGCGCGCCGGTCGATCTGCGGGTCAACCGGCTGAAGGCGACGCCTGCCACGGTCGCGCGGCAATTGCCCGACGCGCAGCCGATCGCGGGCTTGCCCGATGGCCTGCGCCTGCCCGAAGGCTTCCCGGTCGAACAGGCCGACCCATGGAAACAGGGTCTGGTGGAAGTGCAGGATGGCGGCAGCCAGATGATCGCGCTGGCCTGCGCCGCCGCGCCCGGCATGACTGTGGTTGACCTGTGCGCCGGGGCAGGGGGCAAGACATTGGCGCTGGCCGCCGCGATGGCGGGGCAGGGCATGCTGATCGCCGCCGATACGATCCGCGCGCGGCTGGCGCGGCTCAGTCCACGGGCGGAGCGGGCTGGCGCGACCTTCATCGAAACGCTGCTGATCGATCAGGGGCATGAAGGGCGGGGGCTGGACAGCCTGCACGGCAAGGCCGACGTCGTGCTGGTCGACGCGCCCTGTTCGGGCACCGGCACCTGGCGTCGCAATCCGGAGGCGCGCTGGCGGCTGACGCAGGCGCGGCTTGACCGGCTGGTCGCGGAACAGGCGCGCATCATGGATTTCGCCGCGCCCCTGCTGGCTCCGGGCGGCGCGCTGGTCTATGCTACCTGTGCGCTGACGGATCGGGAGGGACGCGATCAGGTGGATGGCTTTCTGGCCCGCCATGATGGATGGACGGCGGAAGCGCTGGATATGCCGCTGGGCCGCGCCCATGGCGACGGCTGGCTGTTGACGCCGGGGCATGACGGGACGGACGGCTTTTTCTTTGCGCGCCTGCGCCGGTCTGCCTGAAAGCGGCGGCGTGAAACAGGCCATGGACAAGCGCCCGCAAAATGGCGACACTTGGACAAAATCAACGCCTGAAACATGGCTGGAGACTCTTATGCGTTTTACCCCCGCCTCGATCGCGCTTGCCATCGTCCTGACCACTGTGTCCAGCGTCGGGCTGAGCCAGCGGCCCGATGCGCAGATCGAGCCGCGATCGATAGAATGGCAGAAGGCGGGCGCCGCGGCCTTCGCGGCGGGCAATCTGAGCGGTGCGACCGATGCGCTGGAAAGCGCGCTGGCGGTCGATCCGCGCAACCGCGCCGCCTATATCGATCTGGCGCAGGTCGCCCGTGCGCAGGGGCTGCAGGGCAAGGCGATCCGCCTCTACAAGGAAGCGCTGCTGCTGGACCCGACCGATGTGGTCGCGCTGGCGGGGCAGGGCGAGGCGATGGTGGAAAAGGGCGCGCTGGCCAAGGCCAAGGAGGTGTTGGCCAAGGCGCAGACGCTGTGCAAGGGTGAGTGCGCGCCCGTCAGCCAGCTGGCCGCCGCGATCCAGAAAGGCCCGCCTGCCGTCGCCCTGACGGCCAAGGATGCCGTCCCGACCGCGCCCAAAACGGTGCCGACCGAGACGCCGTAAAATAGGATTTGCGACGCTTAACTTCGCATATTTCCCGGTGAACGCGATATTTTATTATCGGGCTGGGATAGATTGTTGTGCGATCCGTTTGGCTGTCGACGGTGAGAAAGAGCCGGTCGGCGCGATAGTAGCAGGGCGGGCGGCGTGTAGGACAGTGGTTCCCGTGCGCCCGGTGTGGGGCGTTTAGGTTCAATTCTCTACCTCCGTGAAATCATCGCGCCTAAGGCGCAGCGCGAGCCTGCCGCCCCAGCACCCTTGCCACCGCGACAAATTCATCGACGCTGACCGTTTCGGCGCGGCGTTGCGGGTCGATGCCGACCTCTGCCAGGGCATCGAGCGCGCCGGGCAAGCCCTTGAGGCTTTGCCGCAGCATTTTGCGGCGCTGGCCAAAGGCGGCGGCGGTCAGGCGTTCGAGATGCTTTAGCTGCACGCCGTCCGGCGCGGCCTTGGGCGTCAGGTGAACGACGGCGGACATGACCTTGGGCGGCGGGGTGAAGGCGCTGCGGTGGACCTTCATCGCGATGCGCGCGTCGCTGCGCCATTGGGACAGGATGGCGAGGCGGCCATAATGATCCGTGCCGGGCTGGGCGACGATGCGTTCGGCGACCTCCATCTGGAACATCAGCGTCAGCGTGGACCACCAGGGGAGCGGCGACCAGTCAGCCGACAGCCAGCCGATCAGCAGCGCGGTGCCAACATTATAGGGCAGGTTGGCGATGATATGCGCGCCATCGCCCGCTTCCGCGCGGGCGTCGATTTCCATCGCGTCGCCCGACAGGATGCGCAACTGCCCCGGAAAGGCGGCGTCCAGTTCCGCCAATGCCGGCAGGCAACGCCGGTCACGCTCCACCGCGACGAGGCGTGCGCCCGCGCGCAATATGGCGCGGGTTAGGCCGCCGGGGCCGGGGCCGACCTCGAACGCGGGCTGGCCGTCGATCGCGCCGGGGATAGCGGCGATCCGGTCGAGCAATTGTTCGTCGAGCAGGAAATTCTGCCCCAGCGCCTTGCTGGCCTGAAGCCCGTGCGTGGCGATCACGTCCCGCAGCGGCGGCAGCTTCACCCTGGCTTCAGGCGGCATAGGCGAGGCGCGCACGGGCGGCGTCGGCGGCCATGCGCAGCGCCGCGATCATTGCGCCGGGATTGGCGCTGTCGGTGCCTGCAATGCCAAAGGCGGTGCCATGGTCGGGCGATGTGCGCACGATCGGCAGGCCGAGCGTGATGTTGACGCCATCGTCGAAATTCAGCGTCTTGATAGGGATCAGCGCCTGATCATGATACATGCACAGCGCCGCGTCATAGGTTTCGCGCGCGCGGGCATGGAACATGCCGTCGGCGGCGAGCGGCCCGACTATGTCGAAGCCTTCGTCACGCAGCGATTCGACGGCCGGGCGGATGATGTCGATTTCCTCCCGCCCCAGCGCGCCGCCTTCCCCTGCATGAGGGTTCAGCCCGGCGACGGCGAGGCGGGGGCGGGCAATGCCGAAATTCTTTTGCAATCCCTTGGCCGTCGTGATCGCGCGGGCGCGGATCAGGTCGATGGTCAGCGCCGCCGGCACTTCGCTCAGCGGAATATGGATCGTGACCGGCACCACCTTGAGCGATGGCCCGGCCAGCATCATCACGGCATTATGGGGCGATACGCCGCAACGTTCGGCGACGAATTCGGTCTGGCCCGGATGGGTGAAGCCCACGCCGTACAGCTGTTCCTTGCCCACGGGCGCGGTGACGATGCCCGCCGCCGATCCCGACCGGGCGAGGCCGACCGAGGCTTCGAGCGATTCAAACGCGGTGCGCGCGCCATCGACGCTGGGGGTGCCGGGAATAATCTCCCCCGCCTGTCCGACCTGAAGGCAGGGCAGCGCCGACCCGAAGGCGGCGGCAGCATCTTCCGGCGCGCTGATCAGCGCGATCGGGCCGAGCCAGACCGCGCGCAACGCCGCGACGTCGCCCACCGCGAAAAAGGGCGGCAGGCCACGCGCGTCGCGCATGACCCAGCTTTTGGCGACGATTTCCGGCCCGATCCCGGCGGGATCACCGAGCGAAACCGCAAAGGGCAGCGGCGACTGGCCGGGCAGGGGCGCGGTGTCAGTTATATTCGATGATCGCATCACGACGCAGATCGCGCAGATAGATGCGCGCACGCTTGTTGACCCGCTCTTCTTCCAGCTGCGCCATGATCTGTTCGGGATTGGGCGCATTGGCCGACACTGGATCATCGCGGCCGCACACGATCAGGACGCGCACGCCGTCGGTGATGGAGCCGAACGGGGGCGTGGCTTCGCCGACCTGGAGGTTCAGCAGAATCTCCTGCAGCTGGGGCGGCAGATCGCGCAGCTTCACATTGTCATTGTCGACCACGTCCGCGCCGATCTTTGCGCCGACCTCATTGGCCTGCCCGCAGCCCTTGATCTCCTTGATGGCGGCGGCGAAGCTTGCGGCCTTGGCGCTCGCCTGCTCCTTGGTCGTGCCCTGCGGGAACAGCACCGACAGCTGTTTCAGGCTGAGCAGCGAATCGCGCGGATCGGCGGTCAGCACCTTGCGCTTGTCCATCACGTAGATCAGCGACACGCCGCCAGCGACCTCGATCGGCCCGGCAATCTGCCCGACCTGCATTTCGACGGCGGCATTCGCCAGTTCGGGCGGCAGCTGGGCGGGGCGGACCCAGCCCAGATCGCCACCGACCGCTGCGGTCGATGCTTCGGAGAATTGCCGGGCATAGGCGGCAAAGCTGCCACCCTGCTTGATTTGTTCGATGATGTTGCGGGCGTTGGCGATGATCTGGTCGCGATTTTCCGGGGTCGCCGACAGATAGATTTCGCCGATCCGGAATTCGTCGCTGCCCTTGGCCGCGTTCAGCCGGTCGACCACCGATTTCACTTCGTCTTCCGACACGTTGACGAACGGCTGGATATTGCGCCGCAGCAGGCGGCTCCACGCCAGTTCGCCTTCAATCTGGCGCTTGATGCTGGCCGAGGAACTGCCCTGGCTGCGCAGATAGGCGTCGAACTGGGTCGGCGACTGGCGGAAATTGGCCGCGACACGTTCATAGCTTTGTTCGATTTCAGCCGGATCGACCTTGATGTCGTTGGCGGCGGCTTCCTGAATCTGGAGCGTTTCGTCGATCAGGTTGCGCAGCACCTGCACCCGCAGCCGCTCCTTTTCCTCCGGCGCCACCTTGCCGCCATTGGCAGTGATGATCAGCGCGAGGCGCTGGTCAATGTCCGTGCCGGTGATGATGCGACCGTTGACGATCGCCGTCGCCTTGCGGACATTGGGGTCGCTCTTGCCGAAAACGGTGACGTCCTGCGGCAGGTTGAGCTGCTGGCTGGCGATGTCGCCGCCATCATCGACCGTTTGCGCGGTGACGCCCTGCACCCCCACGCCAAGCAGCGCGGTCGACAGGAACAGGGTGCGCAGGGCCGAACGAACGGCCGGAAACATGCGGGTGGACGTGGAAACGACAGGCAGCATCGTCGGCAAATATCTCCAATACGGTCTGGCACGAATGCGCCAATCCGCCTGAACCAGCCCTGACAGGGAAGCGGGAAGGGTGATCCTTATATGCCAATATTGCGGAAAGCTAGCCGAAGCTGGAAAGCATTGCCCTTTCGCGCGTCACCATTGGCCTGATAATCGCGCCGCCAGGTGATGCCGAGGGTGAGGCAATCATCCTCATAGGCGATGCCAAGGCGATGGCGGACCGGCTCATAACCATCGGCCATGCTGAGCGGATCTTCCTTTGCATCGGTCAGGTCGATCACGGTCGAGCCGAACACCGACCAGAAGCGGGCGAACTGAACGCGCCCGCCCAGCCGCAATTCTTCGCGGTCCTGCAAATCCTCCAGCCCCGCCAGCGCATTGCGGTTGAGCCGCAGATAGCCGACCATGGCGTAGGTATCCCTGCTGCCCACGGTCGCGTCCAGTTCGTTGCGCCGGACGGACAGATGATCCTTGTCCAGCCGGAAACGGTGGGTGAAGCTGATGAAATCCTTGTAGCGGATCGTGGTGCGGCCAACGATGTCGGACGTGCGGTCCGACAGGCCGGTGCCGTCGGGCAGGATGCTGGTGCGGCTGTTGAGCCGATAGCTTTGCCCGACGATGCTCTGGAGCGAGAAGTCGGGCAGGGACAGGCTATATTCCAGCCCATAGGTGATGCGGGTCGAATCCTCGAACCGGTCATAGCCTGCGAAGCGATTGAGGGCGAAGAGGTTGCTGTCCTCCAGATCGACGGCGCGGGCATCTTCATTGGGTAGCCGCAGATTGGCGAGTTTGGGCGCCGCGACGATCTGGATGCGCGGGGTAATCCGCTGCACGCCGCCGAACGCCTCGCCCATGAACGGCCAGCGCATGTCCACCGCGGCAGCGGCGATGCCGCGCGCCTGCCAGCCCGGATCGCCCGCATAGCTGGCGGTCGGCGTCAGGTCATTGTCGCTGCTGTGATAGACGTCGCCGCGCAGATAGCCGGTGAAGGTCACTTCCTGACCCATGCCGGTCAGGGTGCGCAGGTTCCATTCGGCCGCCGAGAAGGCGCGCTGCGTATCCTGACCATGGGTGCGCGTGATCGCCAGCGTATTGGCCTGCAATTGCAGCACGCCGCCCAGCAGCGGGTCTTTCAGGCGCAGGCGATAGTCCATGACCGGCAGCGCGATCGGCGTCTGCCCCTGCGAATCGCCCGCGCGCAGGGTCTGCACCGCCCAGCCGCGCAAGGAGAAATAGCTGTTCTGGCCGATTCGCTGCGCGCCGATGGTCGAGCGCAGCCGGTCGTCGCGGTTGATGTCGTAGCGGCGCAGGAAGGTGCGGTCGCTGGCGACGCGAATCGATCCGTCGACGCTCCATTCCGGCGTCAGTTGCAGGGCGCCGCTGGCGTCGAGATAGCCGCGGAAATCCTTTTGCGACGCTGCGGGCGGGGTGCCCACGCTGCTGTCGCCGGTCGCGACGCGGCTGCCATACGTCGCATAGCCGGTGATCTGATACGCGCCGCGATCATAGAGATGGCGGAAGGTCGTTTCGAGCATCGGCAGGCTGTCGGTATAGACATGCGGCGTGACCGTCAGGTCGCGATTGGGCGCGAGCTTGAAATAATAGGGCAGCGCGACTTCAAAACCATTGTTCCGGTCATAGCGCAGATTGGGCACCATCAGGCCGCTGCCGCCGCCTTCGCCGACGGGATGGGACAGGCCGGGCAGCGGAATGAGCGGCAGGCCGAACAGTTCGATATTGGCGTTGGTATAGGTGACCCTCTGGCGGGTCGGGTCATAGACGACCTTGACCGCGTTGATCTGCCATGTCGGTTCCTTGGGGCAGCCCTTGCTGTCCTCCACCGCGCAGCCAGTATAGGCGGCGCGATTGAGCGTGTAGAGGCCGTTGGTGCGCGTGCCGGTGGCCGCCGCCAGGCGACCGCCCGACTGTAGCACCAGCAAGATGTTGTCGACCAGGCCGTCCTTGAGCGTATCGGTCACGTCGAAGCGGTCGCCATAGGCGATATTGCCGTCGGGATCAGTCACGGAAACGTTGCCGATCGCTTCCACCTTGCCGCTGTTGCGATTCCACACGACCTTGTCGGCGCGCAGGCGATTGCCGTCGCGCAGCAACTGGACCGCGCCGCTGGCCGTGACGATGTCGCTATTGCTGTCATATTCCAGCGCGTCGGCGGAAAAGCCGATCTGGTCGTCGCTGGCCGGTACCGGCGCGTCCGGCGCGCTGATCGGCGCCTGCGGTTCGTTCAACTGCTGCGCCATGGCCGGGCTGGCGATGGCGAGGGACGTCAGGGCGCAACCGACCAGCAGGGCAGGACGCAATGTAAGGGATGCAGGGAGGATAGCCAAAAGGTCGGGCCTCATCAAGGGGCGGTATCAGCGCCTGCCTATCGCATTGCTTGGCGCGCGCCGCAATCGCCCTGCTGCGCTCTTTTCGGGCAAAATCGGTCGAACGCCTTTGCCAGACGGGGCAAGCCGCACTATTTGGCAAAGATTACGTCTTACAGCCCCATGCAGAAAAGGTCCCTTGATGGATATCGCGATCAGCCCGACCCGTCCCGATGCCGACACTCTGGTCCTGGCCATGCCCAAGGGCACGCCCGACCGCCTGCCGGTCGCCGCATCCGCGACGCTGGTGGCGGGCGCTGCGGCTGCGCGCTTTACCGGGGAAGTGGGCACGACGTTCGAGAGTTTTGCGGACGAGGGCGGCAAGGTGCTGCGCATCGTGCTGCTGGGCACGGGGACGGGGAATGACGCGGACCTGGAGCGCGCCGGTGGCGCATTGACCGCCCGCCTGCTGACCAGCGGGGCGACCCATGCAGCGGTCGAATTTGTCGGCGGCGCGAGTGGCGCTGGCGCGGCGCGGCTGGCGCTGGGCGCGCTGCTGCGCGGCTGGCGGATCGACACATATCGCACCCGCCAGCCGGAAAAGGCCAAGCCGACGCTGACGACGGTGACGATCGTGTCGGCCGACGCTGGCGCGGCGTGGGAGCGGCATGCCGCCGTCGCGGCGGGTGTCGCGCTGACCCGCGAACTCGTGTCGGAACCGGCCAATATCATCTATCCCGAAAGCTTCGTCGAGCGTTGCCAGCATCTGGCCGAACTGGGCGTGAAGATCAGCGTGCTGGACCGCCCGGCCATGGAGGCATTGGGCATGGGCGCGCTGCTGGGCGTGGCGCAGGGTTCGGCGCGCGACGCGCGGTTGCTGGCGCTGGAATGGGACGGCACTGACGGCGCGGTGGAAACGCCGCTGGTGCTCGTCGGCAAGGGCGTGACGTTCGACACGGGCGGCATATCCATCAAGCCCGCCGCTGGTATGGAAGATATGAAGTGGGACATGGGCGGCGCGGGCGCCGTCGCCGGCGCGATCAAGGCGCTGGCCGGGCGCAAGGCCAAGGCGCATGTCGTGGGCATTTGCGGGCTGGTCGAAAATATGCCCGACGGCAATGCGCAGCGCCCCGGCGACATTGTGACATCCATGTCGGGTCAGACGATCGAGGTGATCAACACCGACGCCGAAGGGCGGCTGGTGCTGTGCGACGCGCTGACCTGGGCGCAGAAAAACTACAAGCCCGATACGGTGGTTGATCTGGCGACGCTGACGGGCGCGATCCTGGTATCGCTGGGCGATCAATATGCCGGGCTTTTCTCCAACGATGACGGCCTGTCGGACGATCTGACCGCGGCGGGCAAGACGGCTGGCGAACCGCTTTGGCGCTTCCCGCTGTCCGACGCTTACAACAAGCTGATCGACAGCCCGATCGCCGATATGAAGAATATCGGTGGCCGCTATGCCGGGTCGATCACCGCCGCGCAGTTCATCAAGCGGTTCATCGACGATGGCGTCAAATGGGCGCATCTCGACATTGCAGGCATGGTCTGGTCCGACAAGCCCGGTGCGACGTTCGACAAGGGCGCGACCGGCTATGGCGTGCGGCTGCTCGACCAGTTTGTCGCGGACAAGTTCGAACGGTAAGATGCCCCCACGCCCGTTCGGGCTGAGCCTGTCGAAGCCTTGTCCTTCTTCGAAAAGAAGAACGCCCCCCTTCGACTGCCTGCCAAGGCAGGCGCTCAGGACAGGCTTCGACAAGCTCAGGGCGAACGGAGTTAGGATTTTAAGGCCATGCAGGTCGATTTCTATCAGTTGAGCCGTGATCCCGTCGATCAGGTGCTGCCGGCTATCGCCGCGCGCATCCTGGCGATGGGTGCGCGCCTGCTGGTAGTGGCGCAGGAGCCGGACTGGCTGGAGCGGATTTCCGCCGGGCTGTGGAATGGCCCGCCCGACAGTTTCCTGGCGCATGGCCATGCGGGCGAAGCGGGGGAGGGGCATCAGCCGATCCTGCTCGGCGCGTCCTGCGATGCCGCCAATGGCGCGCGTCATGTCGCGCTGGCCGATGGGTTGTGGCGCGAACAGGCGCTCGATTTCGACCGGGTTTTCCACTTCTTCGACGACAGCACGATCGAGGCGGCGCGGGCGAGCTGGCGGGCATTGGCCAAGCGCGACGGGATCGAATCCCGCTATTTCAAGCAGGACGGACGCAAGTGGCTGCAAATGGCATAGCCGGGGCTTAGGCGAAGCCCCTTGCGGCCCGGCCCGGCCCCGTCTAAAGGCGCGCGCAGCATTTCCAACCATTCGGAGTATCGAGGGCCATGGCCGTCACGCGCACTTTTTCGATCATCAAGCCCGACGCGACCCGTCGCAACCTGACCGGCGCTGTCACCAAGATGCTGGAGGAAGCCGGTCTGCGCGTCGTCGCATCGAAGCGCATCCGCATGAGCCGCGAACAGGCCGAAGGCTTTTACGGCGTCCACAAGGAACGCCCCTTCTTCGCTGACCTCGTCGCCTTCATGATTTCCGGCCCGGTCGTCGTGCAGGTGCTGGAAGGCGAAAACGCCGTGCAGCGCAACCGCGACATCATGGGCGCGACCAACCCGGCCAATGCCGACGCTGGCACGATCCGCAAGGAACTGGCCGAATCGATCGAAGCCAATTCGGTCCATGGTTCGGACAGCGAAGAAAATGCCGCGACCGAAATCGCCTTCTTCTTCAAGCCGGAAGAAATCGTCGGCTAACGCCGCGATCCCATCGGTCTGAAAAAGCCCGGTCCTTCGGTGAAGGGCCGGGCTTTTTCATGGCTCTGCTATTTGCGGGCCGCCACCAGCGTGGACCAGCGGGTGTCGATTGCGGCCACAGGCGCCTTGCCGACATTGCGCGTCACCAGAGAGAGGCCGCGCAACGTCACGTCATGCCCCGATAGCCAGCGGCCCGCTATGCCATAGCCGATGTCATAGATCGCGCTATCCTCCCGCGCTTCGCCATTGACGACGAAGCGCGTGGTGATGACGACCGGCAGCTTTTCATCGCCCACGCTGTTGTCGGGCAGCTTGGCCTTCGCCCTGGCCTTTTTGAGCGCGTTATCGAACCAGTCGGCCTCGATCCGCGGTTCGCCTGTCGTGGATACCGGCGCAACGCCCAGCGCAGCAGGGAAGATGAGCGTCTGGCTCTGCACGATCTGGTCGGGCGCGGCAGGCTTCAGCACCAGCCGGTCGTCCCCGTCCGCCTTGGCCTCCAGCACCAGCTTGGCAGCGCGGGCCGAAGCCTGACGGCTTTCGCTGGCCTTGTCCGCGCGCGCGTCGCGCTTGTCCGACCAGTTGAGATAAAGGGTCAGCGCGGAAATACCCACCGCCAAGACCGCCAGCATTTCACCCAGGCTGATCCAGCGGCGACGGATCGCGGCAGCTTCCTGTGCACGGGCTTCCTGAGGCGTGTCGGGTGCGTCGCTCATCGTTTCAGGCCACCTGCGGCGGCACCTCGAACCGGTCGATGACCCAATCTTCGGCCTGTGCGCCGCCAATCCACTCCTGCATCCAGGGGTGGGCGATGATGGCGTGCATATAGGCTTCGGCAAAGCGGGCCACGGGCAGTTGATAGGTGATGAGGCGCGTGACCACCGGCGCGAACATGACGTCGGTCGCCCCGAACGGGCCGAACAGGAAGTCGCCTTCGCCGCCATGGCGGGCGCGGGCCTGCGCCCAGAGCTGCATCAGTCGCGCCAGATCCTGCTTGACCGCTTCGGACGGCGGCACCGCATCATAAATCTGACGGATGTTCATGCTATGCTCGCGGCGGAGCGCGGCGAAGCTGGAGTGCATTTCGGCCGCCATCGACCGGGCCATGGCGCGCGCGGCGGGATCGGTGGGCCAGAATTTCTCGTTCCCGGTTTTTTCATTGAGATATTCGACAATCGCCAGGCTGTCCCACACGACAATATCATCGCCGTCCCACAGGATCGGCACCTTGCCGGAGGAGGGGGCGAATTCGTCGCCTTCGCGCCGCTTTTCCCACGCTTCGTCATAGAGGGGGACGACCGCCTCTTCAAAGGGCAGGCCGGACAGCTTGCACGCCAGCCAGCCGCGCAGCGACCAGCTCGAATAGGCTTTGTTCCCGATAAACAGCTTCATCATGCCCCCGCTTTAGCCGGAGCGGCGCGCAGAAGTCGAGGGGCGGGACAGCGGCGACGAAACAGGATTTTGGAGGCCCGAGCCGGGCTTCCAGAAACACGGATTTACGCGGGCTCCAAACGTCTAACAAGCAATTTTCGGGGCACGGAATATCAGGCGGTTGCGTGCCGACTGTCTAACCTCCCGGCCGCTCCCCCTGGCCTGAAACGAAACGCCCCCGCTCCGGCTGGCACCGAGGCGAGGGCAGACCATTCCATAGCGGCGGATTGGCGGGCGAACCCTACCGGAGACGGGAGGGCGGCGCAATGACGGTTCAACCCCAGGCAGCGGCATTCGAGCTGCCGAAAGCATGGCGTGAGCCCTACGACCTGGGCTTTAGCGTGATCCCGATCGAGCACGGCGGGAAGCTGCCGAGCGTCAAGTGGAAGGCATACCAGACAGCACGGGCACCGATCGAGGTTGTCCGCCAGTGGGCGGCGCGGCCGTCGAATATCGGCATAGCGACCGGGGCAGTCTCCGGCTTGCTGGTGCTCGACCTCGACAGCGCCGAGGCGATTGCCGAGGCGGAGCGGCGGGGCATTCCCGACACTGTGACGGTTCGCACCGGCAAGGGCCGGCACGTCTATTTCCAGCATCCGGGCGGCACGTTGACGAACCGCGCGGGACTTCTGCCCGGCTGGGATATTCGCGGCGACGGCGGCTATGTTGTCGCGCCTGGCAGCGTGCACGAAAGCGGCGCAACCTACGCCTGGGAAAATCCCCCCGGCCTGTTCCCGATAGCGCCCCTGCCCGAATGGCTTGCGGCGATGCTGGCCAAGCCGGAGCGCGAGCAGCCCGACAATGTGCGGCCCTTCCCGACCGATCGCACCGGGCCTTGGGCAGAGGCAGCGTTGCGAAACGAGCTGGCTGTGCTGATGGGCGCGCCCGAGGGCAGGCGGAACAAGGCGCTGAATGATGCGGCCTTGAAGCTGGGGCAGATCGTCGCTGGCGGGCACCTGAACGAAGGCGAGGTAAAGCGCCGGCTGCACACTACCGCCGCCGCAATCGGGCTTGATCCTGAGGAGATCGGGCCGACGATCGAAAGCGGCTTCGCGAAGGGCATGACCGAGCCCCGCGATCCACCGGAGCGGCCGGAGCGGCAAGAGACGCCTAAGCGCCGGGAGAAAAACACCGACGTTTCGGAAGATCAGATTGCGGTCGCATTCACCGAGTCGCACGGCGACCGGCTCAAGTTCGACCACCATGCCGGCAAATGGTTCGAGTGGACCGGGACGCGGTGGCAGCGGAACGAAACTAAGGTGGCGTTCCATTATGCCCGCAAGCTGGCGGTCAAGATCAGCGGCGGCGATCCGTCTTTCAGCCGCTCCAGCGTGGCGAACGGTGCTGAGGCTTTTGCACGCGCGGACCCCATGCACGCTGTCACGGCGGACGTGTGGGATCGCGACCCCTATCTGATCGGCACCCCAGGTGGCACCGTGGACCTGCGAACGGGAGCGTTCTTCCCGGCGCGGCAAGCCGACATGATAACGAAGCAAACCGGCGTTGCGCCGGAGCATGGGGAGCCGAGCCTATGGCTTACCTTCCTAGAGCAAGCGACGGCCGGCGATCGGGAGCTGATGCGCTTCCTTCAACAGATGGCGGGCTATTGCCTCACCGGCCTAACGAACGAACACGCGCTGTTCTTCATCTATGGGCCGGGCGGCAACGGCAAGAGTGTCTTTCTCAACGTCCTGAATTACATCATGGGCGACTATGCCACCACAGCCGGCATGGACACGTTCACGGCGAGCAAGAGCGATCGTCACCCTACCGACCTTGCAATGCTCAACGGCGCGCGGCTGGTTTCCGCCAGCGAAACCGAGGAAGGCCGGGCCTGGGCAGAAAGCCGGATCAAGCAACTCACGGGCGGCGACAAGATCAGCGCGCGCTTTATGCGGCAGGACTTCTTTGAGTTCGTCCCTCAGTTCAAGCTGGTTATTGTCGGCAATCATGCCCCCGTGCTTGCGAATGTGGACGACGCGGCAAAGCGCCGGTTCAACATCGTTCCGTTCACGCAAAAGCCTGAGCGTCCCGATCGGCAGCTAGAGGAAAAGCTGCGGCAGGAAGCCGGTCGCATTCTCGCCTGGGCAATCGCAGGCTGCAAGGATTGGCAGGCGAATGGCCTTGTCCGCCCTGAGATCGTCACGGCCGCGACAGCGGATTATTTCGAGGATCAGGACTTGTTCGGCCAGTGGATCGAGGAACGGTGCGATCGAGCGCCGGGCAAGTGGGAGATGCCGACCCCGCTCTATAACGATTGGGCAGACTTCGCGAAGGCGGCCGGCGATGATCCGGGCAGTCAGCGCGCCATGAGCAGCCGCCTCGCGCGGGCTGGCTTTCACCGGAAAAAGAGCAACGGCATTCGCGCCTATCACGGCCTCGCCCTCAAACCGAGGGCCGCTTACCATGACTAAGGGGCACATAGGGACACTTAGGGCGCTTGGTCCTGTTAATCGCCACACACGCGCGCGCACCTGTGACCGTTATAGGTTTCATCCGACCCTAAGCGTCCCTTGCGACCCTGAGGCGGTGATATGACAGCCGCCCGCACCGCTCGCCTGATCGCGCGTGAGCTATCCCGGCTCCGCCCGGATTGGCGCGACCCCGAACGCTATTTCGAGAACAGGCAGGAGATCGAGCACGCCTTGCGCCGGCTCGCCCGCACGCTGGAGGAAACCCGATGAACCCTATCACTGAGCAACTGGCGGCGATGGGGCCGCAAGCCCTGGAGGGCGCATTGATTGCGCTTGATGCCGTCTCCCGTCCGCTCACCGTGCGCGAGATCGAGGCGGCCATGGTGGGCAAGGGCGTCTCCCGCTCTCAGCGCAAGATACTGAGCAAGGCGATCGAGCGCCTGCATATCATCGCAGTGGTTGGGCCTGAGCATGGCTGATTGGCCCTACAACACCGCCAACTGGAAGCGGCTCCGCACCGCGCACCTTCGCGCCTTCCCGTTCTGTGAGGGGCACAAGGCCATGGGCTCGCCCTACGTCATCGCCAACACGGTGGACCATCGGGTGCCGATCAGCGAGGGAGGGCCTGCCTTCCCTGGGCATGATGGGCTCGCGAGCTATTGCCCGGCCTGTCACTCCGCCAAGACAGCACGGGGCACCGAGGCAGGGGCAGTGCGATCGGCCAAGCCCAGGCGCGGGTGCGATGCCGAGGGCAATCCGCTCGACCCGACGCACCATTGGAAATCGCTCAGGGCTGACCCCTTAGGACCGCCGCCGAACCTTCAAAATCAATTAGTTTCTAAAGGTAACTGCGATGGGTAAACGCGGACCCGGTGCCGGCCGCCTGAGGGCCGCCGCGCAAGCTGCCCCTGCGACCGTTTCGCACCCTTGGGAAAAGGAAGGGATGCCGGAAGCCGATCAGGTGCTGGCGTTCCTCGAAACCCTGCCGATCGTCTCCGGCCTTCGCGCTGGCGAGGCGATGGAGCTGCTGGAGTTTCAGCGCCAGTTCGTTCGCGGCGTCTATGGACCGCGCGACGATGACGGCTTGCGCCTGGTTCGGCTGGCGGCGCTGAGCGTGGCGCGCGGCAACGGCAAGAGCGCGCTGCTATCGGGCCTGTCGCTCGCGCACCTGCTGGGGCCTTGTCTGGAACCCTACGGCGAATGCTACGCGGCGGCGCTCGATCGCGAGCAAGCCGGCGTGCTCTACAATCAGACGCGGGCCTATATCGAGGCAACCCCGTGGATGGCGGCGCGGGTGAATATCCGCGACTGGCACAAGGAGATCATAGACGAGGAATCGCAATCGCGGTGGCGGGCGCTCACGTCCGACGCGCGCAAAGCGCATGGTCTCGCCCCGTCATTCTGGATCGCGGACGAGGTGGCGCAATGGCGCAACCGGGAGCTGTGGGACAACCTCGCAACCGGCATGGGCAAGCGTGCCCAGGCGCTTGGCGTGACGATCAGCACGCAAGCGGCCGATGACCTGCATTTCTTCTCCGAGATGCTGGACGCGGAGCCGGTGCCCACGATCTACACGCAATTGCACGCTGCACCGGACGATTGCCGGCTGGACGATCGGGAAGCGTGGGCCGCGGCTAATCCCGCCCTGGGCGAGTTCCTGAACGACGATCAGTTTGCCGACGCGGCGGCGCGTGCGATCCGCTCCCCGTCATTCGAGCCCAGCTTCCGCCTGTTGCAGCTCAATCAGCGGATTGCGGCCGAGGGCCGGTTTATCGAGCAAGCGGATTGGGAGGCGAACGCGGAGCCCTTCGATCCGCTGGAGCTGGAGGGGGAGCGATGCTTTGGCGGCCTCGATCTATCCAGCACGCGCGACCTTAGCGCCCTGTCTCTCTACTTCCCGGACAGCGGCCGGCTGATCGCCTGGCACTGGCTTCCGGCCGATACGATCCCGGCGCGCGTGGAGCGGGACCGGGTGCCCTATGATCGCTGGGCAGCGGACGGCTGGGCAACGGTAACGGTGGGCAACGCCCGAGACGACCTGGCGATTGCGCTCCAGCTCGCGGACATTCGGGCGCGGTATGACGTGCAGGGGATCGCCTTCGATCGCTGGCAGATGGCGCGGCTGATGAAGCTGCTGAGCGACGAGGGAATAGACCTGCCCATGCGGGAGTTCATTCCCGGCTTCAAATCCTACGCGGCGGCCGTGGATGCTTTCGAGCGGGCCTTGCTGGGCAGGAAGCTCCAGCACAACGGCAACCCGCTGCTGCGCTGGCAGGCTGGCAACGTGATCGTGGAAAGCGACCCTGCCGGCAACCGCAAGCCGACGAAGGCAAAGAGCCTCGATCGTATCGACGGGATCGTTTCGGCAATCATGGCGTGCGGCCTGGCGGCGACCGACGAAGGCCCAGCCGTTTACAAGGGCGCGGGCCTGATGTGGGTTTAGAGCCGCTGAATTAGGGCGTTGCCAATGTCGTCATAAGAACCGCTCATCAGCTTCACTTTACCGCGCCGATCGAGTTCCTTCATTACTTCGGACCAGATACGGACAGCGAGCGGCGCAAACTTTTCTACCTTCACGACGCACTCAGTCATCATGTCATCATAGGCCAATAGGGCCTCATCAGTGAGCTTGCTTGCCTCGATCATTGACCTGACTCCCCTTTGCGCCCATACCTCAAGGCGGCCCGACACCGCGCGCCAACGCGATGCCGAGCCTGACCACAACCGATCGTTAGGAGATCGACATGGCTGTTACTTCCCTACAGGCGGAATCCGCCCAAACCAACCCAACCTCTTCGCGGGCGCTGTATTACGCCTACCGGCGCGCCAAAGCGGCCTGGGATATTGCGCTCTACGCGCCTGAGCTATTGGACGATGATCTTGCCGAAGAGATCAACGAGCCGCTCAGTGAAGCCCACACACAAGCCTTGAACGACTTCATGCTCTCGCCAGCCGATCGCATGTTTGACTTGTGCCGCAAGCTAGAAGTGTTCCGCGACGAGGAGCTGGCCAACTGGTATTTGGCCAATGGCTTCATTTGCCAGCTCGCCAGCGACGCGCGCCGATTGGCGCTGGACCTTCGCCGTCCCTGACGAAAGTGCCCCCGGTTGGCGACGGGGGCTTGACCTTCGACAGGTGAAGTAGCATAAGGGCTTCGACACCTGACGAAGGACCGCAAATGCTCAACCTCAACGATCCGCAAAATTGGGACACTCCGTTGTTCCCGGTTGCCGTCGCGGCCCAGGCGGCGCTTGTCGCTCCCGCAACGCTGCGCCAGTGGATCGTTCGCGAGCGGGTGAAGCTGTGGGAGCCTGAGGGCGGTATGCTGGCCGCTGGTGGCGTTCCCGCTGAGGGCGAAGGCAAGGCCGCGCTTCTCACCTTGCGCGCTGTTCTCCATATTTCCGCCGCCGCTCGACTGGTTAGCAAGGGCGTTGATGTTGCCGACGCTTACGGCGCTGCGATGTGCTGGGCTCACCTTGGCGACGGCGTTAGCTATTGGGCGGGCGAGGAAGTTCCGCCGATCGAGCGGCTTCCCCTTGGCCTCTATCCCGATCCCGATTGGACGTTCTTGATCCACCATGCCGGGAATGACGCGCGCGTTGCTCGCGCTCGCCCGACTGGTGGCACGCTGCCGTTTCAGTTCTCGGACCTCTTTGCGAATGGCGGCCCGCTCTACACTCCGCCCACCATCGTTTTCCTGAACATGGTGGACCGGCACGCGCGCGGCGTCTGCGAAGGCTACCTGCGCTGATGAGATCGCCGCTCCCCACGGCGTCCCTGGCGCGTCTGCCGATAGGGAAAGGGGTGCACCCCCTGGGGACGAATAATTCCGCTGTCCTACAACGAACCAAATCGGTTAGCTGTCAGGGACTCGGAAAGAGCTTGCGGGGCCTCCCCGCTCACAAGGCCAACGTCGCGAGACAGTCGGCATTCACCGTGCGGGGGCTTCGGCTCCCCGCCAGATTGAAGGACGTTAGAATGAAAACTGCGGACCTGATGGAACAGCGGGCGGCCATTCTGGACCGCATGAACGCTGCCCACGAGAAAGACGACAATGCCGCATTCGAGGCGGCGGAAACCGAGCTGCGGACGATCGACGGCAAGCTGGATCGCCAGCGCAAGATCGACGCGGCCGATCGCGCTGCACCGGGCACCCCGCTCAACGGCACGACCGACGAACACCTGAGCAAGGAGCTTCGCAGCTTCTCGCTGGTGAAGATGCTGGCGCACGCTGCCGGCCTCAACGTCGATGCCGGCCGGGAGCTGGAATTGCAGGGCGAGCTGGCAAAGCGCGCCGGCAAGCCTGCCCAGGGCTTCTACGTGCCGACCGAGATTTTCGAGACGCGCGTGCAGACCACGAGCAACGCGGGCACGCTCACCCCGACCACCTTCCGCCCCGACCTGTTCACTTCGGCGCTGACTGCCACGGCGGTTGTGACGACGCTGGGGGCGACCACCCTTAGCGGCCTTACCGGCGATGTCGTCATTCCGCGCGAGACGGACAGCCCGGCCGTGGGCTGGGTCGCGGAGAACGTGGCGCTGAGCTACGATGACGCGGCCTTTGACAGCCTCTCGCTTGAGCCGCACCATGTCGGCGTTATCAGCGAGATCAGCCGGCAGATGCTCCAGCAATCGAGCCCGGCGATCGAGCAGCTTTTGCGGAACATGCAGGCGCGCAACATCGCCCTGGAGATCGACCGCGCGGCGATCAATGGCAGCGGCACCGGAGCGGAGCCGCGCGGCCTGCTGAACGATCCCGACATTGACGCTGTGGCGTTCGATACGGACCTGTTCATCACCACGGCCAACATGATCGCGGCGGCGGACTTGGCGAACGTCTCCCCCAATCGCGGCTTCCTCGCGACGAACGGGATCAAGGGCGATGCCATGAAGCTGCGCGATGCGAACGGCCGGCCGATCCCGTTTGGCGAGACGTTCCACAACGAGCCGGTGCAGTTCACCAATCAGGCGCCCAGCGACCTGGGCACCGGCGATGACGAGCACGCGCTTGTCTATGGCGATTGGGCCGACTTCCTGATCGGCATTTGGTCGCAAATCGACGTGCTGGTGAATCCGTTCGCGGAGACGGCTTATTCCAAGGGCAACATCCTGGTTCGCAGCATGGCGACGGTGGACTTCGGCGTCCGCCGCCCCGCGTCCTTCACCAAAGCCTCTGGCGTGATCCTGGGAGCCTGAGCCATGTCCGATCCCTATAGCCATTTCGTGAACGCAGCGAGCGCCCCGGCACGGAGCGCCAAGGCTGTTACGACCCACAACACCAACCCGCTGGCGGACGGCGCAACGCGCGGCCTCTATGTCGGCGTGAGCGGTGACATTGCCTGCCGGCTGGTGGGCGATGAAACAGACGTGCTTATCAAGGCGGCTCCGGTGGGCATTCTCCCGCTGCGGGTGACGCACGTTCGCACCACGAACACGACCGCCACCAACATGCTGGCGCTCTACTGATGGCGGCGGCAACCCTCGAACGGCGCGCCTTTACCGAGCTTCGCACGGCGGGGCGTAGGATCGAGGGCTATGCCGCTACCTTCGGGACCGAGGCGGACCTTGGGGCATTCCGGGAGCGCATTGCTCCCGGTGCCTTCCGGGCCGCTATCGCGGGCGACGTGCTGGCGCTTCTCGACCATGACGCGGGCAAGGTGCTGGGGCGCACACGCTCCGGCACGCTGCGCTTGACCGAGGATAGCAGGGGCCTCGCCTTCTCTCTGGACGTGCCGGAGACGCAAGCCGGCCGTGACGTGCTGGCGCTTGCCGAGCGTGGCGACCTGGGAGGCATGTCCTTCGGCTTCAACGTGCCGGAAGGTGGCGAAAGCTGGGACGGGCGCACGCGCACGCTGCGCTCGATCGCGCTGAAAGAGATCAGCGTTGTTTCCGCATGGCCTGCCTATCCCGACACTGAAATTGCCCTGAGGGCGCTCCAGCGCGGCAGTGACGCGCAACGGCGCACGCGGGCGCTCGCACTGGCGGAGGCGCGGCAATGGGCGTGATCGACCGCATGGCGGCATTCATGGGCTTTGAGCGGCGGAGCGATGCCAGCCCGCTCGATCCATCCTGGCAGGCGCTGGGCAATTCGACCGGCTATTTCTCCGGCGTCTCCGCTCGCGCGGCCGAGAACCTTTCCACGGTGCTGGCCTGCACCACGGCCGTTGCATCGGCGCTCGCCTATGTGCCCGCGCTGATCTACCGGCGCGACGGTAACGGCAACCGGATCGAGGTAGCAACGCACCCCCTGGGCCGGCTGGTGAAGGGCGGCGTCAATCCACAACAGACCTGGCCCGACTTCCTGGAGCACTGGATTGCATCGGCGCTGCTGACCGGCAACGGCCTTGCGGAGATCATTCGCGGCGGCAACGGGCAGCTTGCCGGCTTCGCATGGGTGCCCTGGGGCATGGTGACGGTGCAGGAGCTGCCCAGCGGCCGGCTGGCCTATGACATTGGCGACGGCAAGGGCCGCACCCGGCGCTTGCTGGAGGGCGAGGTGCTGCACCTGAGGGACCGCACCGACGATGGCCGCATTGGCCGTTCGCGCCTCTCTAGGGCGGCAGAGACGGTGCAGGGCGTTGACCTTGCCAACCGGCACGCGCGCAACTTCCTCGCCAACGGTGCCAGCCCTTCCGGCGTGATCGAGCATCCCGGCACAATGACGATGGAACAGCGCAACGGGCTCCGCTCGCAATTCGCTGATCGTCATTCGGGCGCGGCCAATGCGGGCTCGACGCTGATCCTCGACGGTGGCCTGACGTGGAAGGCGGCGCAAATCTCGCCTGAGGACGCGGAGCTGCTGGAGACGCGCAAGTTTGGCGTGATCGAAATTTGCCGGCTGTTTCAGGTGCCCCCGCCGATCGTGCAGGCATATGAGAACAACACGTTCACGAACGCTGCCCAGGCGGGCCTATGGTTCGCGACGTTCTGCCTCGCGCCCTGGGCTCGCAAGATCGAGGCGGAGTTCGCTCGCAGCGTCTTTACGGCCGGCAGCGGCTATGAGCTGGAGCTAGACCTTTCCGGCTTCCTTCGCGGAGATCCCGAAACCCGGTGGAACGCGCACAAGATCGCGCTGGAAACCGGCGTGCTCGACACTGACGAAGTGCGCCAGATCGAGGGCTGGAACCCGCGCCCTGCTGACGGCGGTAACGCCCAGCCGAACAATCAGGGAGAACCGGCCAATGGCTGATCTAGTCTCTCTGGCGGAAGCAAAGGACTTCCTGCGCGTCGATGGCACCGACGATGACGGCACGCTTACCGTGCTGATCGCGGCGGCAAATGAAGGCGTGACCGAGCTGGCGGACGCATGGGACGGCGAGGGCGACGTGCCCGAGCGCCTGCGCCTCGCTGCGCTGATGCTGGTTGCCGACTGGTTTGAGAACCGGGAAGCGGTGAACGTGGGCACGAGCGTTGTTCCCATGCCGCACGGCGTCCGCTGGTTGACGCAGCCCTATCGGAGCCTCGCAACATGAGGGCCGGCGCTCTTGACCGGCGCGTGACGATCGAGCGCGCCACCATCACCATTGACCCGGACTATGGTTCGCAGATTGAAACCTGGGGGCCGCTGGTGACTGTCTCTGCCCAGGTTGTGCAGCAAGGCGGGCGGGAGTTCCTGGCGGCGGCTCAGATGATGGCGGAGATTCGCGTGCTGTTCCGGCTGCGCTGGATCGAGGGCATTACCGTGCTTGATCGCGTTGCCTATGCCGATCGCCTGCACAACATCAAAGAGGTTCGCGAGCTGGGCCGGCGTGAGGGCCTGGAACTGATGACGGTGGCGGCCGCCCTATGAGCACGCGCGCTGCCCGGTTCAAACAGGCTGATGCCACCCGCGCCCTTCGCGCTGCGGTGGCGGCTGGCCTGAAACCGAGCGGCTACCGCATTGATCCGGCCGGCGCGATTGTCGTCATGTTTGCCGATGGCGCGCCCCGGAAGGCGGCGAACAGCAATCCTTGGGATGAGGAATTGCAGGCATGACGCGGCACCGCCTGCGCTCCAACCGCTTCCTCCCGGAATACGTCTCCCGGTTCAAGGATCGCCACGGCAAGGAGCGGCTGCGCTTTCGGCGCAAAGGCTACCCGTCCAAGTATTTCACCGCTCCGCTGGGCACTGAGGCGTTCCGGGAGGAATACCGGCGCTTCAACAGCCCTGAGGCTATCGCGGAGGGGATCGAGGAAGCGCACGCGGCGCGCACCGTGCCCGGCAGCATTGGCGACCTGCTACGGCGCTATTTCGCTGTGCCTGAGCGGCTGGGGCCGACCGAGACGACGCAAACCAAGGTGCGCCGCATTCTGGAGCGGTTCGCGGAGGGCCGCGAGGATCGCCCGGTGAAGGGCGTGAGCTTCGAGCATATCGACGCGATCATTGCGAAGGTGCGGAACAAGAGCGTTGACGCGCGGGGCCGCACGATCGGCGGCAACGAGGCGGCGCGGAAGCTGCGGAAGGAATTGCGGCGGCTGTTCGCGTTCGCTCGCAAGCTGGAATGGATCGCGACGAACCCGGTTGACGATTCGGAGCCGGTAAAGGTTGCGCCTAGCGACCGCTCGCCCGGCTTCTACACCTGGACCGAGGAAGATATTGCCACCTATCGGGCGCACTGGCCGCTGGGCACGAAACAGCGCCTCGCCATGGAGCTGATGCTGTGGACCGATCAGCGCAAGGTTGATGCGATCCACCTGGGCCGCCAGCACGTTCGCGCCGGCAAGTTCGTCATTCGGCAGAGCAAGACCGGCAAGCTGCTGCGGCTTGCCATTGCTCCCCAGCTCGCGGCGGCGATCGACGCCATGCCGGCGAGCGATGCCATGTGCTTCCTGGTGACGGAGTGGGGCAAGCCCTTCTCAGTCAAAGGCTTTGGCGGCTGGTTCCGGGAACAATGCGATGCGGCTGGCCTGCCCAAGTGCACCGCGCACGGGCTCCGCAAGGCGACCATGCGGCGCATGGCTGAGCTGGAGATGCCGAACAAAACCATGAAGTCTGTGAGCGGCCATTCCAAGGATGATGAGGTGGCGCGATACACCGCCGCTGCCAATCAAGAGCGGCTTGCCGACAGTGCAATCAAGCAACTTTCGGATTGGGAAATGTCTAACCCCGATCCAAGGTTAGACACCGATCCAGCGCAAAGGGCGGAAAATGGGTGACATTTTGAAAGAGGTGGAGGCCCGAGCCGGAATCGAACCGGCGTGCAAGGATTTGCAGTCCTCTGCGTAACCACTCCGCCATCGGGCCATCCGTCGCGGTGGACGCCGCAAATGTGCGGCTTTGGTTGCAAAGTCAAGCGGCGGATCGGGCAGTGGGCGCAAGATTCTGGTCCTTTGCCGTGCAAAGCCGCTTGGCGTGGCCTGCGCGCTGATTTAGAGGTCCGTTGATCCCCTTGCTGTATTGCATTACCAATACAGTTGTGCCAAGTCCAATCGACCAAGCGAGAATGATCGTGACCGAGCAGAATTTTTCTTCGATGCGGACCGCCATGGTCGAAAGCCAGTTGCGTACCAGCGACGTGGACGATCCGCGCGTGATCGCCGCGATGGCGAGCGTGCCGCGTGAGGATTATGTCCCCGTCGAGCGCCGGGCCATGACCTATGTCGATCGCCCGATCCCGCTGAGCGGCGGCCGTGCGCTGAACCCGCCGCTGGTGACGGGGCGCCTGCTGACCGAGGCGAAGGTTGCGCCCGGCGACAAGGTGCTGCTGATCGGCGCGGCGACCGGCTACAGCGCCGCCTTGCTGGCCGCAATGGGCGCACAGGTGACGGCGATCGAGGAAGAGGGCGGGCCGGACATTGCCGGCGTGAGCGTGGTGCGTGGTCCGCTCAATGCCGGATCGCCCGCTGGTGCGCCTTATGATCTGCTGTTTATCGACGGCGCGGTGGCGGAAGTGCCCGCCGTGCTCGTTGGGCAGCTTTGCGATGGGGCGCGGGTCGTCACGGGCGTGGTCGAACGCGGCGTCACCCGGCTGGCGAGTGGCCGGGTTGTCGCGGGCGTGCTGGGCCTGTCCAGCGTTGCGGATATTGAGATGGTGGTGCTGCCGGGCTTTGCCGCGCCGGAGCGATTCGTTTTTTGAGACGGGGATCATGACAGCAAAGCGACCTAATTTCCGGCGGACCACCGCTACAGCCTTGCTGTTGCTATCCTCTTGCCTGGCCGGTCCGGCCATGGCCGAAACGTTGCAGGGGGCGCTGGCGAAGGCCTATGCGTCCAACCCGACGCTGACCGGCGCGCGCGCAGGGCAGCGCGCAACGGACGAAAATGTGCCGCTCCAGAAGGCGAACGGGCGTCCCGCGGCCGACGTGAGCGGCAGCTATAGCGAAAGCATCCTGAAGCCCACGATCAGCTTCACCGCGCCACAGCGCACCGTGAATGCACAGGCGCAATTGAATGTGCCGATCTATTCCGGCGGGACCGTTCGCAATGGCGTGAAGGCCGCCAAGACCCGCGTCGCCGCCGGTCAGGCGAACCTGCGCGGCACCGAAGCAAGCGTGTTTTCGCAGACGGTTGCGGCCTATATGGACGTGATCCGCGACAGCGCCATCGTGGCGCTCAACCAGGCCAATGTGAAGGTGCTGGACGTCAACCTGCAGGCGACGAACGACCGGTTCGAGGTGGGCGACCTGACCCGCACCGACGTTGCCCAGTCCGAATCGCGGCTGGCGCTGGCCCGGTCCGACCTCCAGATCGCCCAGGCCAACCTGATCACCAGCCGGGAAAATTACATTGCGCTGGTCGGCGAGGCGCCCGACAATCTGGAGCCGCCGCCGCAATTGCCGGGTCTGCCCGCCAACCCGGAAACCGCCGTGCAGGTGGCCCTGCGCGACAATGCGGACATATTGGCGGCGCAGAAGCAGCGCGAGGCGCGCCACTATGACGCGAAGGCGGCGAAAGGCGGCGTGCTGCCGCGCGTGTCGGCTTTCACCCAGGCGGGCTACACCAATTATCTCCATTCGCTCGACAGCACCGCGCTCGACGCCAATGGCAATGCGGTCGAAGGGCCGCAGATCAACAAGCAGGCCGTCGCGGGCGTGCAGCTGACCATCCCGCTATATCAGGGCGGTCGTCCGGCCGCGCAGGTGCGCCAGACCCAGGCGCTCGAATCGCAGGCGATCGAACAGGAGATCGAGATCGAGCGCGGCGTGATCGCGCAGACGCGGGCCGCCTATGCCAGCTGGCAGGCGTCGCTCCAGACGATCGATTCGAACCAGAAGGCGGTCGAGGCGGCATCGCTGTCGCTGGAAGGCGTGCGGGCCGAAAATTCGGTCGGCAGCCGCACCATCCTCGACATTCTCAATGCCGAGCAGGAAGCGCTCAACGCCCGCGTCCAGCTGGTGTCGGCGCGGCGCAACGCCTATGTCGCCGGCTTCAGCCTGCTCGCCGCGATGGGCCATGCCGAAGCGGACGATCTGGGGCTGGCCAGCGGCACGCTCTATGATCCGATGGTCAATTATGACCGGGTGAAGGGCAAATGGTTCGACTGGGACTATGGTGCAGCGCCCATGCCGGTCGCCACGCGCACCGTTGACACGCTGCCACAAAACGCCAATGTGAGTCCCGAAACGGCACAACAGCCATAAGGGGCTGTGATTGCGGGGCCGATAGTCAGGGGACGGCATGGGCGACATGACAAAGGAACCGTCGATGGAAGAGATACTCTCGTCCATCAAGCGGATCATCGCCGAGGAAGGCGAGGAGGCGGTACAGGCGGCGCCGCGTCGCGGGCGGGCTGACGCCGCGCCCAAGCCCGTGATCGAGACTGGCACGCCTGACGAACCGGCCCCCGTATCCTTCGCGCCGATGGTCGACGAGGTGCTGGAACTGACCGATGAGGTCGTGGTGGAGGATGTGATGCCCGCTCCCAAAGCTGCCGCGAAGGCGACGCCCGCGGCCAAGCCCGCAGCCCCGGCGGATGAGTCGATCCTGTCGGTCGAAAGCGAAGTCGCCGCGCGCCATTCGCTGTCCGCCTTGTCCTCCATGCTGATCGCCGCGCCCGAGGGTGCCGACAATACGCTCGACGGGCTGGTCCGGTCGATGCTGAAGCCGATGCTGAAGGAATGGCTGGACGCCCGCCTGCCGGCCTTGGTCGAGGATATGGTGGCCAAGGAAATCGCCCGCATCACCGCGCGCTGATTTTTCCTTTGTTCGACGACTGACGCGATTGTTCCAATCATGATATGCTGCCCCTGGCTTGGCATGGCTGGGGGCATGGCGATATGATGCTGTTGATCGCGGCGACGGCGTTTGTCGGAACGCATTTCCTGATGTCGCATCCATTGCGCGCGCCGCTGGTGTCGCGTCTGGGGGAAAAAGGCTTTCTGGGCCTCTATTCGCTGGTAGCGGCGGTGACGATGATCTGGATGATCCTGGCCTATCGCGCCGCGCCGGTCACGCCCATGCTGTGGCCGGTGGGGGACGACCTGTGGGCGCTGGTGACGGTCATCATGCTGATCGCGTCGATCCTGCTGCTGGGGTCGCTGGTCGGCAACCCCGCCTTGCCCGCGCCTGATGGCAGCGCCATGGTGCCCGCCGAAGCCAAGGGCGTGTTTGCCATCACCCGCCACCCCATGATGTGGGCCATCGCGCTGTGGGGCGTGGCGCATATTCTGGTCTATCCCGTCATCGCCAACATCATCCTGTCCGTGGCGATCATCATCCTGTCGCTGGTGGGCGCTGCTCTGCAGGACAGCAAGAAAGCGGCATTGACCCCTGATTCGTGGCCGCTGTGGGAATCGCGGACCAGCTATTGGCCGTTCGCCGCCATCCTGGCCGGACGGGCGCGTTTCGGGCGTTTCGGTCTGCATGCGCTGGCAGGGGGAACGGTCCTTTGGCTGGTTGCGACCTGGGCGCATATACCGCTGACCGGCTGGCCTGCGGGCATTTGGCGCTGGCTGGGCTGATCTTTCGGCTGGAATGGAACGGGAAGGGCCATTAAGGGCGCTTCCATGACCGATCTGCCCAAGACATTCGACCCCGCCGATATCGAAGCCCGCTGGTACAAGCATTGGGAGACGAACGGCCTGTTCCGCCCCGAACGGCCGGACGCGCAGCCCTATACGATCGTCAATCCGCCGCCAAACGTGACCGGCAGCCTGCATATCGGCCATGCGCTCGACAATACGTTGCAGGACATCATGATCCGTTACGAGCGGCTGCGCGGCAAGGATGCGCTGTGGGTGGTCGGCACCGACCATGCGGGCATCGCGACCCAGATGGTGGTCGAGCGGCAGATGAATGCCCGCGGCGAGAAGCGCACCGATTACACGCGCGACGAATTCATCGCCAAAGTGTGGGAATGGAAGCAGGAAAGCGGCGGCACGATCACTGGCCAGCTGCGGCGGCTGGGCTGTTCGATGGACTGGAGCCGCGAACAATTCACCATGGACCCGCATTTCAGCAAGGCCGTGGTAAAGGTGTTCGTGGAACTGCACCAGCGCGGCCTGCTCTATCGCGACAAAAGGCTGGTCAACTGGGACCCGCATTTCCGTTCGGCCATTTCCGATCTGGAGGTGGAGACGAAGGAGACGCAGGGCGGCTTCTGGCGCTTCAAATATCCGCTGGCCGACGGCGTGACACTGGCGGACGGGAGCGATCATATCGTGGTCGCGACGACGCGGCCCGAAACGATGCTGGCGGACATGGCGGTCGCGGTCCATCCCGACGATGCGCGCTATCGCAGCGTGATCGGCAAGGAGATATTGCAGCCGATCACTGGACGGCGATTGCGGATCGTTGGCGATGATTATGCGGACCCCGAACTGGGATCGGGCGCGGTCAAGATCACGCCGGGGCATGATTTCAACGATTTCGAGGTCGGCAAGCGCGCGGGCATCGCCGCTGGCGCGATGCTCAACATGTTCGATGCGGACGCCAATGTCGTGCAGACGACGGACGGTCGGGTGCCCGACGCCTATCTGGGCCTGCACCGCTTCAAGCGCGATGGCGTGGACGGCGCGCGTGAGGCTGTGGTCGCGGAGATGAAGGCGCTGGGCTTCCTGATGCCGCATGTCACCAAGAACAAGGAAGGCGAGGAGGTCGTCGCGGACTTTGAGCCGCGCGTCATCCAGACGCCGTTTGGCGACCGCTCCGGCGTGGTGATCGAACCCTGGCTGACCGACCAATGGTATGTCGACGCCGCCAAGCTGGCCGTCGCGCCGATGCAGGCGGTGCGCGACGGGCGGATCGAGATCGTCCCCAAGACGTGGGAAAAGACCTTCTTCAACTGGATGGAGAATATCCAGCCCTGGTGTGTCTCTCGGCAGTTGTGGTGGGGCCATCAGATTCCGGCGTGGTTCGACGAGGATGGCGCATCCTATGTGGCAGAGACCGAAGCCGAAGCGCAGGCTATGGCTGGCAACAGGAAGCTGACCCGCGATTCCGACGTCCTCGACACCTGGTTCTCCTCGGCATTGTGGCCGTTCGGGACGCTGGGCTGGCCGGATGGCGCACAGGAAAAGGGGAGCAACTCACTAGTGTCCCGTCACTACCCCAATGATCTGCTGATTTCCGGCTTCGACATCCTGTTCTTCTGGGACGCGCGGATGGCGATGCAGGGGATGGAATTCATGGGGGACGTGCCATGGCGCAAACTCTATCTCCACGGCCTCGTTCGTGCGGCGGACGGGCAGAAAATGTCCAAGTCCAAGGGCAATGTCGTCGATCCGCTGGGCCTGATCGATACATATGGCGCGGACGCCCTTCGCTTCTTCATGAGCGCGATGGAGAGCCAGGGCCGCGACGTGAAGATGGACGAGAAGCGGGTCGAGGGGTATCGCAACTTCGCGACCAAGCTGTGGAACGCCGCGCGCTTCCTCCAGTCGAACGGCGTCACGGCGTCGACCAGCATCGATGCGCCCGCCGCCAGCCTGCCGGTCAATCGCTGGATCATCGCGGAGACGGTGGCCACCGTGCAGGCGATCGACACGGCGCTCGCCGACCTGCGTTTCGATGCGGCGGCCAACGCCATCTATCATTTCGTCTGGGACCAGTTTTGCGACTGGTATATCGAACTGACCAAGGGCGCGATGGATGACGAAACGCGCGCCGTCGCCGGATGGGCGTTCGACCAGATCCTGGTGATGCTGCACCCGTTCATGCCATTCATCACCGAAGAGTTATGGCACCTGACCGGCGACCGCGCGAGCGCGCTGATCGTCGCGCAATGGCCCAGGGCGCTGGCGGCGGTGGATACGGAGGCGCAGGCGGAGATTGACTGGCTGATCCGGCTGGTCAGCGCGATCCGCACCGGGCGCACCGAACTGAATGTGCCGCCCGGCGCGAAGCTGCCCATGGTGGTGCGCGACGGATCGGAAGAGACGCATCGTCGCCTCGACCGGCAGGGCGCGGCGCTGGCGCGGCTGGGGCGGATCGAGAGCCTGACGTTCGGCGAGCCACCCGCAGGCGGCGCGGCGCAGATCGTGGTGGATGAGGCGACCTTCATCCTGCCGCTGGAAGGCGTGATCGACATTGCGGCGGAAAAAGCGCGGCTCGCCAAGGCGCTGGCCGCCGCGGAGAAGGAGCGGGACGCGCTGGGCGGGCGGCTGTCCAACCCCAGTTTCGTTGAGAAAGCCAAGCCCGAAGCGGTCGCCAAGGCCCGCGAGGACCATGCCGAAAAGAGCGCCGAGGCCGAACGGTTGAAAGCAGCGCTGGACCGGCTGGGGTAAGTGAGTAGTCTGGCGTAGCAGAATATAGACCCGTTCGGGCTGAGCCTGTCGAAGCCTTGTTCTTTCCTTCAAGAAGGACGGCCCTTCGACAGGCTCAGGGCGAACGGGGGTGGAGGGTTTCATCCTCCGTTCGATTGGGTGGGCTGAGGAACGAGCATGGCAGCGAGCACAGCGGGCGGAAAAGACCTGACGCAGGGGCCGATCGCGTCCACGCTGTTGCTGTTTGCCATTCCCACGCTGGCGTCGAACATCCTCCAGTCCCTCAACGGCTCGATCAATGCGATCTGGGTCGGGCGCTTTCTGGGGCCGCAGGCGCTGGCTGCGACGGCCAACGCCAATATCATCATGTTCCTGATGTTCTCCGTCGTGTTCGGATTTGGCATGGCGGCCACCGTCATGATCGGCCAGTCGATGGGGCAGCGGGATGTCGATGCGGCGCGGCGCGCGTTTGGATCGGCGGTCGGTTTCTGCATGGGGCTGGCGGTCGTGGTTTCGACCGCGGGCTGGCTGGGCGCGCCCGCTTTGCTGCGGGTGCTGGCGACCCCGGCGGAAGCCTATGACATGGCGCTGGTCTATCTGCGCGTCATCTTCATCGCCATGCCCGCCACCCTGTTGTCGGTGATGATGATGATGGGCCTGCGCGGGGTGGGGGACGCCCGCACGCCGCTCATTTTCATGATCGTCAGCGTAGGCGTCGACCTGATTCTCAATCCCGTGCTGATCCTGGGGCTGGGGCCGTTTCCCGCCATGGGCATCGCCGGGTCCGCGACCGCGACGGCGCTGGCGGGCTTTATCAGCCTGATCGGCATCATCGCCTATAGCTATGCCAGGGATTTGCCGCTGCGGTTGCGCGGCCCGGAGCTTGCCTATCTCCGTCCCGCCGCCGACCAGATGCGGGTGCTGCTGGGCAAGGGGCTGCCGATGGGGCTGCAAATGATCGTCATGTCGGCGTCGGGGCTGGTGATGATCGGCCTCGTCAATCGCGAAGGGCTGGCGGTGACGGCGGCCTATGGCGCGTCGCAACAGCTATGGACCTATCTCCAGATGCCGGCCATGGCGATGGGCGCGGCGGTCAGCGCCATGGCGGCGCAGAATGTGGGGGCGGGCCGGTGGGACCGGATCAGCCGGATCACAGGGGTCGGCATCGGCTATCAATTGCTGATCACCGGCACGATGGTCGCGGTGATGCTGGCGTTCCACGAGCCGCTGCTGAGCCTGTTTCTGGGCAATAACAGCGCGGTGATGGCCGAAGCCTGGCATATGCAGTTGCGGGTGAGCTGGAGCTTCCTGGCCTTTGGCTGCACTATGATCCTGTTTGGCGTGATGCGCGCCAATGGCGTGGTGGTAAAGCCGCTCATCATCCTGATCTTCACCCTGTTCGTGGTGCGGATCGGCTTTTATTATGTCGGTTATCCGCTGATCGGGCCGGACGCGCTGTGGTTCAGCTTCCCGGCGGGGTCGTTCGTGTCGCTGCTGCTGGCGTTCCTCGTCTATGCCCATGGCGGCTGGCGCAAGGCCAAGTTGCTGGTGCCGGTGCACGAGGAAGAATGCCGCGAGGCCGTGAACAGCGAGGCGGAGCCGGCCGGGCGGATCGCACCAACCGGGTAAGGGGTCTTTTGAAAAATGCGCCGAAGGGCGCATTTTTGCAGCCGCACCGGCCCTCTCCCCCACCCGGCCACCCATAGGCTACTATCGTGGGGTGGCCGGGTGGGGGAGAGGGCCGGTGCGGCACGAATGTGCTAAGGCACATTCAACAATGAGCCGCTTTAGCGCCCCTGATTGCGCCAGCGGGTGATGGTGCGGTCGAGAATGGCGTCCTCGCCGCCCGACTGGCGCCAGAGTTCGGTGAAGCTGGGGTCGCCCGATGCGGGACGGCGATGTTCTTCCAGATTGTCGAGCGCGACGCGGATGGGCACCGCGACGCCTTCGCCGCAGATGATCGCTTCCCGATTGCGCAGTGCCGGGATGGAATCGAGGAAGCCGCGTGCGCCTTCGGGCATGGCGGCTTTCACGAAGGCCTGGTCGCGATCATTGTTCAGGCGCATCGAAATGATGGTGCCGCACTGGGATAGCACGCCTTCGGCCAGATCGGACGGGCGCTGGGTGATGAGGCCCAGCGAGACGCCATATTTGCGGCCTTCCTTGGCGATCCGCTCCAAAATCTTGCGCACTGCCTGACCCGCGCCGGTGGTGCTGTTGGGAATGTAGCGATGCGCCTCTTCGCAGACGAGCAGGATGGGGCGCTGCGGTTCGTCGCGCGCCCAGATGGCATAGTCGAACACTAACCTGGACAACACCGACACGACGGTCGAGGTGATGTCGGACGGCATGGCCGACACGTCGATGATGGAGATGGGCTTGCCGTCCGATGGCAGGCGGAAAATCTTGGCGATGAACGCCTGCATCGTGTCGGCGACCAGCATGCCGGAGAACATGAAGCTGTAGCGCGGGTCGGCCTTGATCTCGTCAATCTTGGTCTTGAGCCGCATATAGGGCAGCGAGTTGGTGCCTTTGTCGAGCTTGCCCATCTCATTCTGGAGAATGTTGGTCAGGTCCGACAGCAGATAGGGGATGGGCGAATCGACGGTCAGGCGGCCAATCTGTTCGGCCAGGCGGTTCTTCGATCGCGCCGCGAGCAGGCATTTGGCGAGAATGTCGCAATCGACGGTGCGTTCGGAGCCGGACGAGGTGACGAACACCTCGCAATGCTCCTCGAAATTCATCAGCCAATAGGGCAGGGCCAGATTGTTGATGTCGAACACGGCCCCGTTGCTGGCGAAGGCCGCGCCATATTCGCCATGCGGGTCGATCATGACGATATGCCCCTGCGGCGACAGGTCGCAGATGCGGTGCAGGATCAGCGCTGCGCTGGTCGATTTGCCGGTGCCCGTGGAGCCGAGCAGCGCGAAATGCTTGCCCAGCATCGAATCGACATACAGGGCGGCGCGGGTGTCGTTGGTCGGATAGACGGTGCCGATTTCGACATTGGCCCGGTCGTCCGCAGCGTAAATCTGCTGCATGTCGCTGCCCGACACGGGGAAAATGTCCGTACCCGGCGTGGGATAGCGGGTAACGCCGCGACGGAAGCGATGGATACGGCCGGTCAGCTTTTCCTCTTCGCCTTCACCCAGAAAATCGATGTCGGCGATGATGCTCTGGCTCGCCTGATCCAGCGTCATCGCGCGGACGCTGGCGACCAGCCAGCATTCGCCGACGCGCATCTTTACCTGACTGCCGACCTGCCCGGCCATGGCAGTGCAGGGATCAAGATCCTGACCCAGGACGGCGAGCCGCACAGGGTCTATCATCACCTTGGAACTGGAGCCGGCGATCTGGAACACCATACCCATGGCCTGCCCCAAGGCGGGGTGCGCGGACGGTACAGCATTACAAAATTCATGTACGCCCGGCATCTGGGTCATGAGCCTTTGTCATCCCTTTGACCGGAGCGGATTCCGGCAAACAGAGACTTGTCTAGGCGATGAAGGTAAAGATTGGCTTATACGCGCGGACGGTTAACAGGGCGTAGGCACGGGTCCGAAACGGATCGACCTTGCCACGCGGGGAACAGCGGGCCAATTGGCGCATTGTTGCCGCGTAACTGTCAGGATCTTTGTTTGTCCGAAACGATATTGGCCGATGGAGCGCGTCGCTCCGACGCGATCGCCATTGCCCGTGTCATCTGCATCCTTGGCGTGGTCTATGTCCATGCCTGGACCGGGCAGAATGGGGAAGCGCTCGCGGCGCTGCGCGGCAGTGCGCAGGATAATCTGCGCTGGGCGTTGATGGAGATATTCGGGCGCAGCGCGGTGCCGCTGCTGGGGCTGATTTCCGGCTGGCTGGTGGCGGGATCGGACGCTGCGCGCCATTGGGCGCCGCATGTCCGGCGCAAGGCGCGCACGATATTGCTGCCGATGATCCTGTGGAACGGGCTGGCGATCCTGCTCGTGTCGGGCACGGCCTACCTCTGGTCGCTGAGCGCGCCGGTGCCGACATCGCTTTGGTGGGTGGCGCAGGAAGTGCTGATCATCAGCCGCAACCCCGACATCAATGTCCAGATGCCGTTCCTGCGCGACCTGTTCCTGTGCATGGTCGTAGCGCCCATGCTGGTGCGTTCGCCGGGATGGGCGCTGTGGCTGGTGGTCATGGTGGCTGCTGCGGCGCATGTGGCGGGGCTGGGGCCGCCATTGCTGATGCGGGCGTCGATCCTGTGCTTCTTCACGCTCGGCATCCTTGCCCGGCGCGGCGCGTGGGCGCCGCGGGCGATCGCCCTGCCGCTGGCGGCGGCAGTGTTGCCCTTTGCGCTGATGATCGGCGTGCAGTTTTGCTTGATGGTCGGGCTGGTGGACATGCCCTACGCGCCGGTGCGCAATGCTATCGACCTGATGGTGCGGATCGCGGCCACGCTCGCTTTCTGGCGGTTGGCATGGGCGCTGGCGGGAAGCAGGGCGCGCGCCGTGCTGCTGCGGATCGAGCCTTTTGCCTTCTTCCTCTTCTGCGCGCACCTGATCCTGATCTGGCTGTTCGGGCCACTGCTGGGCAAGCTGTTCGGCAAGCTCGGATCGCCGCTCTATCCCGTCTACCTGCTGATCCAGCCATTGCTGGTGCTGGGCGCGGTCATGCTGATCGCTACCGGGCTGCGCCGGATCGCGCCCGGCGCGGCGAGCGTGCTGAGCGGTGGCCGGCTGAAACCTCGTTCGCGTTAAGCCGGTTCGCGGGCGGTAAGCGCCTGTGCCGCGGCCATGGCGATGGCGAAACTGTGCTTGCGCGCCTGCACATCATGGATCTGGCCCGTGAGGATCAACTCGTCCGCCTGGGTACGGCGCAGGAAGGCGGCAATGTCGCGCTCGACATGGGCCTGGGTGCCGATGCTGGAAACGCTCAGCACGTCGGACAGCATCGCCTGCGCCTGGGGCGGCAGGCTGTCATAATAGCCCTCCACCGGCGGCTGGAGCTTGCCCGGCTGCCCGGTGCGCAGGCGCACGAACGCCTGCTGCATCGAACTGGCCAGCAATTGCGCTTCTTCCATGCTGTCGGCGGCAAAGACGTTATAGCCCGCCATGACATAGGGATATTTCAGCTGCGCCGATGGGCGGAAATCGCGGCGGTAGATGGCGATCGCCTCATCCAGCGCGCCCGGCGCGAAATGGGAGGCGAAGGCGTAGGGCAGGCCAAGCGCGGCGGCGAGCTGCGCGCCATAGAGGCTGGACCCCAATATCCACAGCGGCACATCCTCGCCCGCGCCCGGCGTCGCTTCTATGCCCAGCCGCGCGTCACCCGCGAAATAGGCCTGCAATTCCATGACGTCGCGCGGGAACTGATCCGCGCCGCCGGCCAGATTGCGGCGGATCGCCTGCGCCACCCGCTGGTCGGAGCCGGGCGCGCGGCCCAGCCCCAGGTCGATCCGGTTGGGGAAAAGCGCCGCGAGCGTGCCAAATTGCTCGGCAATGAGCAGCGGGGCGTGGTTGGGCAGCATGATGCCGCCTGCGCCGATACGGATGGTGGAGGTCGCATGGCCGATATGGGCCAGCACGACCGATGTGGCGGCCGACGCAATGCCCGGCATGCCATGATGTTCGGCAACCCAGTAGCGATGATAGCCCAGCGCCTCGGCATGGGCCGCAAGATTGGCGGCATTGGCGAGCGCGGTGGATACGCTGTCGCCTTCGCGGACGGGGACGAGGTCGAGTAGGGAAAAACGTGTCATGCCCGCTATATGGGGGCATGATGAGTTTTATTTCAATACGGGAAATCAGACGGCGCGACCAAATCCCTGTGGCGGGGTGTCTGCGCGGCGGCCAAATGTCACGGGGCGGCGGGCGACCAGCGGATTTGCGTCCCGGTCGAGCAGCGCCATCGTTTCGGTAAAGCAGGGACGCAGCGCCACGACGGTTTCGATCAGTTCGTCCGGGCCTTCGCGGGTTTCGACGCATCGGCGGGCGACCATCTCGATTTCTTCGGCCATGGCGCTCAGCCGATAAGCACCAAACTGGGCCGATTCGCCCTTGAGCGTATGGGCCGGCGTCACCAGCGCGGCGGCGTTGCGGGCACGAAAGGCATCTTCGACCGCGCTGATGGATTTGGCGCCATCTTCACGGAAATAGCCAAGGATGCGCAGAAATGCCGCACCCAGCTCACCGCGGGTTCGTGCAAAATCGCTCCAATTGACGAGGTCGGCGTCTTGATGAGGCACCCGTGCCACTCCTTGTTCTACGAACGGGAAAATAAGTGGCGCGCGTAAATAGAGCGTTAAAGCGTGGCGGGCAGCAACCGATTGTTTGCGTCAATCCGGAGCCATGCGCGACAACGCATATTGGTGCGTGTCGAGGACCGCGAAAAGCCAGCCATTTTGCCGGGCAAGCGCTTCCAGTTCGCGCCCGGCAATCGGGTCATCCGCTTCGATCCTGATGGCGGGCGCATCGCGCATCGCCCGTGCCGCGCGCAGGGCGGGCCAGGGGCATTTCATGCCGCGTGCATTGACGATGACCGGGTCGGCCATCGCGCCTATTTGCCGAAGGGATTTTTGGCGCTGCGCAGCGTCAGCCGCACCGGCACCGCGCCAAAGCCCAGTTCCTTGCGGATGCCGTTGACCAGATAGCGACGATAGCTTTCGGGCAGATCATCGAGCCGGGTGCCGAACAGGATGAAGCCGGGCGGGCGCGTCTTGGCCTGGGTGATGTAGCGCAGCTTGATCCGCTTGCCGCCGGGCGCTGGCGGGGGATTGGCCTCCAGCGCGCTTTCGAACCAGCGGTTGAGGACGCCGGTGGACACGCGCTTCGACCAGGTGGAGCGGGTTTCGAAGGCGACGCGGATCAGATCGTCCAGTCCCTTTCCGGTCGCGGCCGACACGGTCATGATCGGCACGCCGCGCACCTGCGCCAACCCGTCGAACAGCGCCTGCTTGATGCCCTGATACAGGGCCGATCCATGTTCGACCGTATCCCATTTGTTGAGCGCGACGACGAGCGCGCGCCCTTCCTCCAGCACCTTGTCGGCGATGCGCAGATCCTGCGCCTCCAGCCCGCGCGTCGAATCCAGCAGCAGCACGACGACTTCGGCGAAATTTACAGCGTTCAGACCGTCGGTCACGGCCAGCTTTTCCAGCTTGTCCTGCACCTTGGCATGTTTGCGCATGCCGGCGGTGTCGATCAGGCGGACGGGACGCTCCAGCCCCTCGTCATCGACCCACATCCAGTCGACGGCGATGCTGTCGCGGGTGATGCCCGCTTCCGGGCCGGTCAGCAGCCGGTTTTCGCCCAGCAGCCGGTTGATCAGCGTGGATTTGCCCGCATTGGGACGGCCGACGATGGCGAGCTTGAGCGGGGCGCTCTCCTCATCCTCGTAAAAAGTCTTGTCTTCGGATTCAAATTCTTCCCGCTCCAGATGCGGGAGCAGCGCCTGGAACAGATCGGCCAGGCCCTGACCATGTTCGGCGGAAAAGGGGATGGGTTCGCCCAGGCCCAGGCTGAAGGATTCCATCACGCCATCGTCGGCAGCCTTGCCCTCCGCCTTGTTGGCAACCAGCACGACCGGCACGTCATTGGCACGCAGCCAGCGGGCGATTTCCTCATCCAGCGGGGTGATGCCCGCGCGCGCGTCGATCATGAACAGGGCAAGGTCGCAATTGTCGACCGCCGCTTCGGTCTGCATCCGCATGCGACCGGGCAGGCTGTTGGCGTCTTCATCCTCATAGCCTGCGGTATCGACGATGATGAAATCCAGGCCAAGCAGATGGGCCTCGCCCTCCCGCCGGTCGCGGGTCACGCCGGGCTGGTCGTCAACCAGCGCCAGCTTCTTGCCGACCAGGCGGTTGAAGAGGGTGGACTTGCCCACATTGGGACGCCCGACAATGGCTACTGTGGGCAGCATGGAGGCCCGTATCCTTCCGAAAAATTCAAAATCGACAAACGCCGCGCTCCCGCGAAGGCGGGAGCCCAGTCCGTATCGGGGAACTGGACTCCCGCCTTCGCGGGAGCGGGCTTAGCATGTTTGTTGCTCTTAGCGGAGTGCCGTCAACTTTCCATCATCGGCAAGCACATAAAGCATATTGTTGGCGACGATGGGCGGGAGCGACATGGAGCGATTCATGTCCACATCGGCCTGCACGCTGCCATTGGTGGGATCGACATAGACCATCTGGCCGCGCGTCGACACGACGATCAGCCGATTGCCCGCCAGAACGGGGCCGGTCCAGCGGATCGCCTTGTCCTTCTTCTTTTCCTTCTGCCAGCGGCGCAGCTGGCTGACCCAGCGAATCTTGCCGGTGGCGCGCGCGACGCAGAGCAGGCGGGCGTCGCTGGTGACGACGAACACCCATTCGCCGACGACCGACGGGGTGGAGATGCCCGCAATGTTGATTTCCCACAGGCGCTGGCCGCTGGTCAGTTCATAGGAGGCCATGCGGCCGCCCTGACCGATCGCGAACACACGGCCCCGGTCGATCACGGGATCAGCATCGATGTCGGTCAGGGTCGCGACGGCGGTGGAAATACTGGTGCGCGACAGTGCGTCGCCCCACAGCGTCCGGCCATTTTCATATCGATAGGCGGTCAGTTCGCCTGAACTATAGCCTGCGATCACCGTGCCCTGCGCCGCGGCGGGGGCGGCGACACCGAACACGCCGGTCACCTGCAACGTGCCGCTGTCGGTCCACTGGGTTTCGCCGTCGGACTGGTTGAGCGCGAAAATCTGATTGTCCTGACCCATCACATAGACATGGCCATTTTCCAGCGTCGGCGCGCCGCGCAGCGGCCCGGACAGATGCTTTTTCCAGATGATCGCGCCATCGGCGACGTTGAGCGCGAATACGTCGCCAAGGCCGGTGCTGGCGAACACCCGGTCGCCCAGGACGCTGACGCCGCCGCCGAAGAGCGAACGGCCATTGCCCTTGCCCTCGGCAGGCAGGCTGGTCTGCCACAATTTGCTGCCATTGGCCGCATCGAACGCGATGACATGGGCGCCTGCGTCAGTAACGAACAGCTTGCCGCCCGACACGACCGGCGATGCGGCGAGGCGCGCCTGTGGCGAACTGCCCTCGATCGAGGCGCTCCACACCTGCGTCGGCGATGCGCCGAGCGCGACATTGCCCATCGCCTTGGACGGATCGCCGCCCGGCTGCGCCCATTGATCGTTGACATAAGGGGCGGGCAGGGCGACGGGCACGTCGGCCAGAGCCGGTTCGACCTCGATACCCTGTTCATTGTTCAGGATGGACACGCGGTTGCCCAGCACCGGGGTCTTGGGGCCGCCCTTCTTGCCGCCGACAATGCCGCAGCCGGCCAGCAGCGCGATCATGAGGGTGAGCGTCACAGCGCGGCCGATGGGCGCCTTTGTCTTCATGCTGTCCATTCCCATGCGCTCATTCATCCCTGTGCCGGATCAGCGGGCGATTCCACCGCGTCGATCCCCAATAGTCCCGCCATCTGTCGCGCGCGTGAACGGATCGACTGGGGGACGTTGGCGTCCTTGGCGATTCCGGCGAACAGTGGCCCGGCGAGGTCATTCTTGCCCATCTTCATATAGGCGATCGCGACCAGTTCCCCCGCGCTGCCGAACCAGGGCGCGCCCTCGACCGCCAGCGGTTTCAGCCGATCGACGATCTGCTGCGGCTTCAGGCTGTCAAATTCCAGCGCGGTCTGGCGGATCAGCGCGACATCGCGATAGGGCTGGTCCAGCCCCGTGTCGGCGACCATCGCGCCATAGAGCGCGATCGCACCCTTGGTATCGCCCTTCCGCGACGCCGCCCCCGCCTGCACCAGCAGTGCCGACGCGCGATAGCCCGGCTGGCTGGCCTTCGTCAGCGCGTCCAGTTGCTTGGCGTCAGGAGTGCCGCCGCCGGTTGCGGTCGCCAGCACGGCGTCCATCTGTTCCGACACGGCTTCCGCCTCGGTCTTGCTGTGATGCTGCCAGTAGAGCCAGCCGCCAAAGGCCGCCAGCCCGGCCACGACCGCGACCAATATCCAGCGCCCGTAGCGCTGCCACACGGTCAAAAGCTGGTCCTGACGGACGGCTTCATCGACCTCGCGCATGAAGGCTTCGCTATTTTGCGGCGTCAGGGCCACTTTATTCTCCGGGACATGGATCAGAAACAGATGGGCAGAAGGCGCGATCAATAGCGGCGCTTATGCCACAGACAAATCACTTTTTAGGGCGATAGACCTGTTCTTCGGTCGGAAAGCTGCGCGCCCGCACATCATGGGCGTAACGCTCCGCCGCGCTGGCGATCGTTTCGGCGATATTGTCGAAGCGTTTGACGAAGCGCGGCACCCGTTCGAACATGCCCAGCATATCTTCGGTCACCAGCACCTGCCCATCGCAATGAGCCGATGCGCCGATGCCGATGACGGGCACATCGACGCTGTCGGTAATGGCGACGGCCAGTTCCTCCATCACGCCTTCCAGCACCAGCGCGAAGGCGCCCGCCTGCGCGACGGCGCGGGCGTCGGCCATGATCTTGGCATGTTCTTCCTGGCTCTTGCCGCGCGCGCCATAGCCGCCCAGCGCATTGACCGCCTGCGGGGTCAGGCCGACATGGGCCATGACCGGGATGCCGCGCTGGCTCAAAAAAGAGATGGTTTCGGCCATCACCTGACCGCCTTCCAGCTTCACCGCCGCCGCGCCGGTTTCCGCCATGATGCGGCTGGCGCTGGCAAAGGCCTGTTGCGGTGAGGCTTCATAGCTGCCGAACGGCATGTCGACGATGACGACGCTATGATAGCTGCCGCGCACCACCGCCGCGCCATGCGCGCACATCATGTCGAGCGTGACGGCAAGGGTGGAGGGCAGGCCGTAAATCACCTGCCCCAGCGAATCGCCGACCAGCAGCATGTCGCAATGCGGATCGAGCAATTGCGCCTGCCGCGCGGTGTAGGCGGTCAGCATCACCAGCGGTTCGGCGGTTTTTCCCTCAAACTTGCGCCGCTGGATGGCGGGCACGGTCAGGCGCTTCATCGGCGCGGGCGTGGGATTGGCGCGGCTGGTCGAGGTGTCGAGCGTGAAGGTCGTGGACATGGGCAGGCTCTAGCCCAGCCAGTCCCGCGGCGCAAATGGCCAGCAATGGGCGGAGTGGCATGGTCGTGCCGCTCCGCCCACCGGGGGTGAGAGGGATCAGAAGGAAAATTTGATCGTGCCGCCCCAGGTCCGGGGGTCGCCGGGCTGGCCAGCGATCAGGCCGGTATTGCCGGGTGCGACCTGGAGCGTTTCGATATAATCGACGTCGAGCGCATTGCGGACCCAGCCGAACACGTCGAACCCTTCGCCCCGAAAACCGGCGCGGAAGTTGGTCAGCGCATAGCCCTTCACATTGGTGTAGATCGAGGGCGAGGCGTTGCTGTTCCAGTGCGAACGGTAATTGCCGTCCACGCCGAAATAGACTTGGCCCTCTTTCGCCAGCAGCGTCACCGGCTGGTTGATCTCCGCACCATAGGAGAAGGCCCATTTGGATACGCCGGGCAGATCGGCGCCGGAAATGTCGCACTGGCGCGGGCTGAGTGCGCCCGGCACGCCGGGTTGCGAATAGTCCGGCGTCGCATTGGCCGCCTGGAACGTGCCGCCCGACAGTTCGGGCGGGCAAGGCGCGTCCACGAACTTCTTATATTTGGCGTCGGTATAGGCGCCATTGGCATAGGCGGTGAAGCGGTCGCTGGCGACGATCTTGAAGTCCGCCTCTATGCCCTGCGAGCGGACCTTGCCCGCATTGGCCAGATAGCCGCGCACCGTGCCGAACTGGCCGCCATTCACCGTTGCCTGAAAATTCCTGATGTCGGTGCGGAAGGCGGTGAGATTGAAGGTCGCCCGCCGGTCAAGGAACTGGGTCTTCAGGCCGATTTCAAAATGGTTGACCGATTCCGGCTTCACCGTGCTGGCGTCGTAGTTGACTGTATTGTCGGCGTTGAGCGGCAGGCCGTTCTGGTTGATCCCCAGCGTCTTGAAGCTTTTGGCATAGGTCGCATAGGCCAGCACGTCGCGGGCGATCTTGTAATTGATGTTGAAGTCATAGGTGAAATTCCATGCGCTGTCGGATGGCGTGCTGACCTGCGGCTGATAGACGCCGCATTGCTGTGACGTTCCCTTGATGGTTCCCGGCTCAGCGACGGCGGTGCAGCTGATGGCCTGACCCTGCGCATTGGTGACGACGCGCTGATAGAAGCCTGATTTCTTGTCATAGTTGAGGCGCAGGCCCGGCTGGATCGTCAGCGCGTCGGTCACCTTCCAGCTCAGTTGCCCGAACAGCGCAGCGCTGTCCGCCTTGAGCCACTGGGTGTTGCTGGCGGTCAGGCCAGCGAGTGTCGCGGGGTTATTGGCGGGGTTGGCCGGATCGGATGAAGGCGCAAGGCTCCATTGCGCGGCGGCGCTGCCCTGTTGCTCCGTCCCCTGGGTGTCGACGCGCTGCCTGAAGCCGAACAAGCCGACAACGACATCGACATGCTGGCTTTCGTAATTATAGCGGAATTCCTGGCTATACTGGTCCTGCTGAGAGGGGTTTTGCGATCGGGATACGATCGACAGGCCGGTAAAGTCGCGGTCATTTTCCGGCTTCCAGTCCCAGAAGCGCCAGGCGGTAACCGACGTGAGCGTGCCGGGGCCGACATCCCATTTGATCTTGGCCGACACGCCGCCAATCTTGTTGCCTGCGTTCAGGTTGGAATCCAGGTCGGTCAGCCGATCATAGGGATTGCGGCTGGGCACCACATAATTTTGTGCCGCCGCCAGCGCGTCATATTGGCGGTTGAGCGGGCGCTGGGTGCGGCCAACCCGCACGAAGGTCGTGCCGCAGCATTCCGGGTTCTGGCGGCTGTAATCGCCTGACAGGGTGACGCTGAAATCCTCGCTCGGTTTGAACAGCAATTGCCCGCGAAGCCCCAGATTGTCCTGTTCGTTGATCCAGCGCTGGCTTGTCACATTGTAGAGCGTGCCGCGTCGGCTGGTCGACGCCATGGCGATGCGCACGGCGACCGTGTCTGACAACGGGCCGGAAACAGCGGCCTTTGCCTGTTTGAGGTTGAGATTGCCGACGGTCAGTTCGGCGCGGCCTTCAAAATCGAAGGTCGGCTGGTTGGTCGTGATGTTGATCGCGCCTGCCGTGGTGTTCTTGCCATAGAGCGTGCCCTGCGGCCCGCGCAGCACTTCGACCTGCGCGACGTCGAGAAAGTCGAAGGTCGCAGCGGCAACGCGGCTGTTATAGACATCGTCGACATAGATGCCGACGCCCTGTTCAAAGCCATCGCTGGTCAGGCCGAATGGCACGCCCAGGCCACGAATGTTGACCGAGGTGTTGCGCGGGTTGGTGGTATAGACCTGCAAGGTCGGCGCGAGTTGTTGCAGCTTCACGATGTTGAAGTTGCCGGTGGCTTCGATGCTGTCGCCACGGACCACGGAAATGGCCAGCGGTACTTGCTGCGCCGTTTCCTGACGGCGGCGGGCGGTCACGACGATAACGTCGCCGCGCGGGTTCTGCGTTTCGGCGGCCGGATCGACCGGCTGTGGTGTGGCGTCCTGCGCATGGGCGGCAGGCGTGATGAAGGAAGCGCTTGCCACGCTGGCAAGCAACAGAAAACGCGCAATCATATTGGTCCCCTTTTCCGGCGGTCCGGTGGTTGTCGATCGCGGCGTTTCCGGTGGTCCGGTCAAAGCCTGTAATGTCGGGGTGATGCTGGATGATGCGGCTCACCCCCTTGCCGCACGGGCCGTGATGACCCGGTCGCTCTTGCGCGCCCTATATGGTCAGCTGGTCAGGCGCGTCTTTTCCGTAACGTCGATCTGGACCACGCGGGCGTCATGGACGGTCAGCGTGATCGATCCGAACTTCAGGCCCGTCAGCACGGCGCGCACCTTGTCGATGCTGACCATGATGTCGGAGCGCTGGGTGTCGGTACGGCCGTTGCGCAAGTCAGTTGGCAGGGTGTCTTTCATATGGCCTCCGTTTCGCGCTATATATCAACTAAAATGATAGACAAAAAAGCAAATATGGATGGCGCGCAACTTTCTCTTTGTCGCTCCCTGTCGGAGCCAAGGATCATCGGTGGGCGCGCGCACTGGCAGCCACCAGCGGCTGCCGCGCAAGTGGCATGGCCGGGCGGGACTGATGCATGGCGGACGCCTGTTCCCGCGCATTGTCGATCAACCTTTCGAGCAGCCCTTGCCCGAAGCGCCATCCGCCAAGGCCGGAAGCCGCGTTGATATGGCCGGCATGGCCAGCGTCCACAAATTCGCTGCCCCAATATTTGCCGATGCTATGGGCGCGCTCGAAGAAAATATAAGGATCGTCCCGACTGGCCACCAATATGGAGGGGAAGGGCAAGGGCGCGCGTGGCGTGGGGCCAAAGCCGCCGATCATTTCGGGCGTTTCCATCCGGTCGCAATCGGGCGGGGCGACCAGCAGCGCGCCGGTCACTGGCCAGCCATAGGCCTGGCTCTGCAAGGCGCCCCACCATGCGACCGCCATGCAGCCCAGGCTGTGCGCCGCCAATATGACGGGGCCGTTGGCGGCGCGGATCGCCGCGTCCAGCCGGGTGACCCAGGCATTGCGATTGGGGCTGGCCCAGCTGCCAAGATCCACCCGCTCACAATCGCCGCGCGTTTCTTCCCACAGGCTTTGCCAATGGTCCGGCCCGCTATTGTTCAGGCCGGGAATGGTCAGCACGAGCGGTTGGCGCGTGTCACCCGAAAATCCGAATCGCTCCATGATCTGGTCCTCAATCCTGTCTATCCAGGCCATGACCGTAATTCTACTATTTAGATAGACAATTGGTCAACGACGGAATGTGGCAGAATCCGGGCAATTGGAATGGCGTAGGTGGGAAGGGAGGCGAAGAAGCGGGAAACGTGGCGGCGGATCGGGGGCGCCTTGCGGCTGCGCCCGTCCGCCAGCACCATTTTACCAGGGGTAGATCAGGCCATAATATTGATAGACGTTGCGGCCATAGCCTTCGTCATAGTCGGGCCGTTGATCGGCCATGTAATGCGGGGCCTGCTCCAGCACCTTGCTGTCCAGGTCGACGACATAGCCGCCCTGTTCGGTGTCATAGTTCAGCATCGACCAGGGCAGGGGATAATGGTCATTCCCGATCCCCAGAAAGCCGCCGAAGGACAGCACCGCATAACGGACCTGCCCCGACATCTTGTCGACCATGAAGTTGGAGATTTTGCCGAGCTTTTCGCCCTGCCGGTTATAGACGGCGGTACCCTCCACCCGGTCGGACGCAATCAGTTCGCCATGATTGGCCGCATGATTGATCATTGTCGTTTCAGACATTGTCATTCTCCTGCATCAGTGGGGTTATATCTATGCAACCACGAGCGACGCTGGGGGTTCCTTGTCGATTAGCAGGAGATAGAAGCATGAAGATCAATCGCAGCGGCTCAGCGGTGTGGAGCGGCGGGCTGAAGGACGGCAAGGGCGCGATATCGACCCAGAGCGGCGCGCTGGACGCCTATCCCTATGGCTTTGCGACCCGTTTTGAAGGGGTGCCGGGCAGCAACCCGGAAGAATTGATCGCCGCCGCCCATGCCTCCTGCTTCACCATGGCCTTGTCGCTGATCCTGGGGGAAGAAGGATTTACCGCCAGCAAGATGGAAAGCCATGCCGTCGTCACGCTGGAAAAGCAGGAAGATGGCTTTGCCGTCACCGCCAGCCATCTGACGCTGAAGGCCAGCATCCCCGACGTCGACGAGTCGACATTTCAGGATCTGGCGGCAAAGGCCAAGGCCAATTGCCCGATTTCCAAATTGCTGAAGGCCGACATCAGTCTGGAGGCAGAGTTGCTGTCCTGACCCGTGCCGCCTTGCCGCGGACATGTTCGCGCCAGGCGATATAGAGACCGCTGGCGATGATCAGGCTTGCCCCGATCCAGGTCGTCGCCAGCGGCCATGGCGCGCCGATCGCCAGACCCAGCAGCGTCGTCCAAATGATCGCGCTGTAATCCATCGGCAGCACGACCGACACCGGACCCCAGCGCAGCGCGGCGGTCAGGCAAATCTGGGCGATGCCGCCAAACAGGCCGATCAATAGCAACAGGCCCCATGTGACCGGATCATGCATCTGCGCGAAAAAGGGCATGGCGATGCCCAGCGGGATCATCGACAGCGTGGTGAACCAGAATACGACCACGCCAGCGCTTTCGGTACGGCCCAGTTCGCGCAGCACCAGGCTGACGCTGGCGGTCACGAAAGCGGCGGCGATGGCGACCGCGACGCCCTGTAGCGGGAAATGGGCGGCATCGGGCCGTACCATCACCAGCACGCCGACAAAGCCGATCAGCACCGCAGCCCAGCGATGGATGCCCGTTGCCTCCCGCAGGATCAGCGCCGACAGGATCGTGCCGAAAATCGGCATGGTGAACCCGATTGTCGCGGCTTCGGCGGGCAGCAGCAGGATGTAGGACAGGAAGTTGAGCAGCATGCCGGTCAGGCCCAGCAGCATGCGGCTGGCATGGACGCCGATGCGCCGGGTTTGGACGCTGCGCAACCCGTCGGCCATCGCCACCCAGCCCAGCACGAAGGGAAGGGCCAGAGCCTGGCGATAGAAGAGCGATTCGACGACATGGACGCCCCGTCCATCGACCACCCGCACCGTCACGAACATGATGGACAGGCAGATGACAGCAGACAGCCGAAGTCCGATGGCGAATAGCGGTCGATGCGGTCGGGAATGGGGCGGGGCGGGCGTCACCGCTCCGCCTTAACCCGGTTGCGCCATCGCGCAACCGGGAAGGGACGGCAAAATCCTATTGCATCGGCTTGACGAATTTCAGCGTCATGCGATCGCTTTCGCCGATGGCCAGATATTTGTCGCGGTCGACATCCTTCTGGCTCAACGTCGGGGGCAGGGTCCATACGCCCTTGGCCCAATCCGCCGTATCCTTGGGATTGGCGTTCACCTCCGTTGCGCCGGCATAGGTGAAGCCGGCGGCTTCCGCGATGCGGCGGATGGTGGAGGGTTTGAGATAACCGCTGGTCTTTTCCAGCGCGCTGTCGCGTCCTTCGGGCATGCGATGATCGACCACGCCCAGCGTACCGCCCGGCTTGAGCATCGCGAAGAACGCCGCGAAGGTCGCCGCCTCCGTGCCGCCCATCACCATGTTATGGACGTTGCGGAAGGTCAGGACGGTGTCCACGCTGTTGGCGGGGATCGTGGCGCTTTCGTCGGGGAAGGGGACAACCGTGACCTTGTCATAGACGGTCGGCTTGGCGGCCAGGAAGGTCTTGTAACCGTCCAGATACCGCCCGGTCGGTTGCAGGGCATAGAATTTGCCCTGATCGTGCAGCAGCGGCGCCAATATCTCAGTGTACCAGCCACCGCTGGGCGCATATTCGACCACTGTCTGGGTCGGCGTCACGCCGAAAAAGGCGAGCGTTTCGGCCGGGTGGCGATATTTGTCGCGCGCGACATTGGCCGGCGTGCGGCTGGGCGCCGCGATGGCGGCGGCGATCGGGTCAGCCGCCTTGGGCGCGTTATGATCGCCATGCCCGGCATGCTGGGCGAGCAGGGGCAGGGCAGGCAGGGCAAGGCCGGTCAGCAGCAGTCCGGCACGGGCGAGACGGTTCATCGGCAGTCCTCTCTTGAAAAGTCAGGAGGAGGGTGTGCCGGTCGCGGCGAAGCGATGCAAGGGGGCTGGAGGGGAAATCCCCGCCAGCCACGATTCGTCATGAAACAGCTTTGCCGTTTCTCTCAGCCAGCGCTTACAGGCAGGCTTCCAGGAAAGGCTGATCGAAACCGAACATCCGCGCCTTGTCCAGCGTGTAGGGACGCAGGCCCATCGACCGATATTCGCCGACGATCTTTCCGCTGTCATCCTCATCATGATATTCGAACTTGAACAGTTCCTGCGTCACGATGACTTCGCCTTCCATGCCGATCACTTCGGTCACGTTGGTGATGCGGCGCGAACCGTCACGCAGGCGCTTGACCTGGATGATCAGATCCACCGAGTCGGCGATCTGCTTGGAAATGGCTTCCTTGGGGATTTTGATGTCCCCCATCAGGATCATATTTTCCATACGGCCCAGACATTCGCGGGGCGAGTTGGCGTGAAGCGTACACATGGAGCCGTCATGGCCCGTGTTCATCGCGGCGAGCAGGTCGAAACATTCCGCGCCACGAATTTCGCCCAGGATGATGCGGTCCGGGCGCATACGCAGGGCGTTCTTGACCAGATCGCCGATGGTGATGGCGCCATTGCCTTCCAGATTGGCCGGGCGGGTTTCCAGCGGCAACCAGTGCGGCTGTTGCAGCCGCAATTCGGCCGCGTCCTCGATCGTGAGCACACGTTCGCCCGGATCGATCATTTTCGACAGGGCATTGAGCATCGTCGTCTTGCCCGAACCGGTACCGCCCGAAATGACGATGTTGAAGCGGCAGGCGCCTGCAATCTTGAGCGCGGTCGCCATCTTGGGGCTCATGGCGCCCCATTGGGCGAGCATGTCGATGGTGATCGGCTTGGCAGAGAATTTACGAATCGAGATGGCGGTGCCGCGCAGCGACAGCGGCGGCACGATGACGTTGACGCGGCTGCCATCGGGCAGGCGGGCGTCGGCCAGCGGCGTGGTCTGGTCGACGCGGCGGCCAACCTTGCTGACGATCCGTTGCGCGATCTGGAACAGATGTTCCTCGTCCCGGAACTTGATCGGCGCGATCTGGAGCTTGCCCTTCTTTTCGATATAGGTCTGGTCCGGACCGTTGACCATGATATCGGTCACGTCCGGGTCGGACAGCAATTCTTCAAGCGGGCCGAGGCCAAGCAGTTCATCGACCAGCACCTTTTCCAGCGCGAACTGTTCGCGCCGGTTGAGGGTCAGCTTCAGTTCCGCCAGCACTTCCATGATGATCGGGCGGAATTCCTCGGCCAGTTCATCCTTGGTCAGGGTCGCGGCGGCTTCCGGATCGACACGCTCCAGCAGGCGGGGCAGCACCTGCTCCTTGATCTTGTGGACGCTGGCTTCAAAACCCTGCGGTCCGGCGTCGGCGACATGTTCATGATTGGCGCGGTCGGACAGGCGCTGGATGGCGTCGGCATTGCGCTGCATCTGGCTGGTCGGTGCAGCCAGTGGATCGACGCTCGTTTCGCCTGGCAGGGCCGCTATGTCGAGCGGGGGAAACTGATCGCCGCCGCGCGCTTCTTCCTTGGGCGCGCCGCCTCCCTGCATCGGCCGGGCAACGCCAAAGCCGGGCTTGATGCCAGCAGGTCCATTTTTCCGTCCAAAGGCGCTCATAAGTCTCCGCCAGTAATTCGCGATCGAAGCCGCCCAGTTGAGGGCCGATCAGATAGGGCTTGGGAAGGTGAATAAGATGGAAACTTTGACAAATGGCTAATGGACCGGCGGCCCGCCAGCAGCGCCAGTATCAGTAGCGCGATCAGGCTGACCGCCGCGCCAGCCGTTTCCTGCCACAACCGCACCCGCTCGATGCGGTAGGTGCCCGGCGTCGCGTCGAAGCTGATCAGCGGACCATGGCTCGCAATGGCCTGCCCGTTGCGCGTCACGCGCCAGATGGGAAAGGCCGCATGGCCCATCGTCACCGGGCCGGAGCGGGTCACGGTGATGCTGTCGCCGCGCGGGAGGGTGGCAAAGCGGCCAAGGTCGGTCCAGCGATCGACCCGATCGACGAGCGAAGCATCGAATCCGGCGGGCAGATATTCCGGCGCGTCAGGCTGGTGCCGTTCGATCCTGTTATAGTCGACAGGCATGCGCAGCAGGGCATGGGCGATCAGGCCAGTGAGCAGGAACGGGAAGGCCAGCACCAAAGCCGCGCCAAACGCCATGATGCGGCGAGGCGGGCAGGCGGCGATCGCAGTGACGGCGGCAAATTCGGTGATGGCCAATATCCGCCAGGGAAATTGCACCTTGTCGAGTAGGTCGATGCTCCACAGCAGCGGGATCAGGTTGATCGCCGCCAGCGCCGTGCCGATCGTGATGGCGGTCCATAGCGATCGCGCGCGCCAGGCAAGCAGGACAAGGCCCAGCGCGATGGAGGGGAAGAGTTCAAAGTCCTCGCGCCAGATCGACCAGACGCTTGCCTGATATTTGCCAGTCCATAAGAGCGCGGTCGACATGTGCGCCTGAAGCGTCGCGGCGGGTAGCAGATAGAAGGCGGCGAGCGCAAAGGCGAGCAGGCCGGCTACAAGGCCCGGTAGCAACGTCGCGCGGTCCTGCACGATCCGCTGAAGCATCAGTGGCGCGATCAGGAACAGGCCGGTCAGCGTTGCCAGTGGCAAATGGGTCAGGATCAGCGCTGCATAGGCGCTGGCGAGGAGCGTCACGCCACGCCGCGACGGCAGCCAGCCAATGCCCAGCGCGATCAAGGGCAGCCAGACAAATCCGGCAAATTCCGCCAGTGCGCCGCGCACATACAGGTCGAACAGATGATAGGGCGCAACCATATAGAGGGCTGCGCCGATCAATGGCCGCGTTCCTCTCTCGGCCAGCCACGCATACATGGCCAGCCCCGATGCGATCAGCAACAGCAGGCCAGCGCCGGTTATCGCTTGCGTTACGTTCAGCCCGATCGCGTTCAGGCCGCCCGACAGCCAATAGGCGAGCGGCGGATAGAAATAGAAGGTCGGGCTGCCCAGCCCTTCGAAACTGTGGGGGAGCCAGCGCTCGTAAAAATGCCCTGCCGCGATCTGATCGCCAAAATGGCGGGTCCACATAAGATTGTAGAGATGGCTGTGAGTCGCGCCCGGTCCCCATAGCAAGGCAGGCAGCATCAGGCCGCAGCCCAACAGGGTCAGCGTCCAGACCGGGTGCCGGCTGGCAAGGGAGGCGATGGCGCGCATGGGCCGGTGATGACGCAATATGGTAAATGAAGCGTAAGGATGATGGCGCGCACTTACGATCCATTAACCATTCTAGCCGATAGCGGAGTCAGTTTTTCGCGAGGATCATTGCGCCCATGCGCACGCTGTCGATCGTCATTCCGGTCTATAACGAGCAGGACAGCCTGTCGCTGTTCCTGGAGGCGGCGCGTCCGGCGGTGGGGCGGGCGCTGGCGCTGATCGGGCCTGATGCGCGGGCGGAATATCTGTTCGTCAATGATGGCAGCAGCGACCGGACCGGCGACATATTGACCATATTGGCGCGGCTGAACCCCGACATAAGCGTCGTCGCCCTGTCGCGCAATTTCGGCAAGGAAGCGGCGCTGGCGGCCGGGATCGACCATGCGAGCGGTGACGCCGTGATCCCGATCGACGTCGATCTGCAGGATCCGCCGGAGGTGATCGTGGATATGGTCCGCCACTGGCTGGCGGGCGCGCAGGTGGTCAATGCCCGCCGGTCCGACCGCTCCACGGACGGCTGGTTCAAACGGACGAGCGCGCGCGGATTCTATCGCCTGCTCAATCGTCTGTCCGATTATCCGATCCCCGAAAATGTCGGCGACTTCCGTTTGCTCGATCGGCAGGCGGTGGACGTCATCAAGCAATTGGGCGAGCAGGCGCGCTTCAACAAGGGGCTGTTCAGCTGGATCGGCTTTCGCGTCGCCACGGTCGATTATGTCCGTGCCGCGCGCGGGACGGGGACGACCAAATGGCGGCTCGGCAAGCTCTGGTCGCTGGCGATCGACGGCATCACCGCGTCGACCACCATGCCGCTGCGCATATGGTCCTATATCGGTGGCGGCATTGCGTGCCTGGCCTTTGCCTATGCGGCCTTTCTGGTCGCCCATACGATCATCACCGGGGTCGATACGCCGGGCTATGCTTCCATCATGGTCGCGGTGCTGGGGCTGGGTGGGCTTAACCTGCTCAGCCTGGGCATTATCGGCGAATATCTGGGCCGGGTCGCGCGCGAAGTGCGGCAACGGCCGCTCTATGTGGTCGCGGATCAATCGACTGTGCCGGTGGCTCCGGTCGCCGAACCAATCAGGGACGAGGATGAATGGACCGATCAGCCTATGCGAGCCTGAGCGCGCAGGAGGGGAGCCATTGGTGGTTCGTCGCCCGCCGCGCCATAGTGGACGCGCTGATCCGCACCCGGATCGCGCCGCGCGCCAACGCGCGCATATTGGAGGTGGGTTGCGGCACCGGCGGCAATCTGGCGATGCTGGCGCGCCATGGCACGGTCGATGCGCTGGAATATGACGGCGAATCGCTTGCTCTGGCGATGTCTCGCGGCGTCGGCACAGTTGCGGTGGGAGCATTACCTGACCAGATCGGCTTCGGTGACAACTGCTACGACCTCATCGTTTTGCTCGATGTGCTGGAGCATGTCGAACAGGATCGAGCATCGCTGGCGGCCTTGCGCGAACGGCTCGCGGTGGGCGGTTCACTATTGTTGACAGTTCCGGCCGCGCCATGGCTGTGGTCGGACCATGATATCCTCCACCATCACAAGCGCCGCTATACGCTTGGCAGCCTGTCTGCTGTCGCCCGTTCGGCCGGGCTAGAGGTTAAAGAAGTCGGTTATTTCAACAGCCTTCTATTCCCGGTTGCCGTTCTGGCGCGATTCGCGCAGCGCCTGACGGGGCGAACGACAGTTGCAGACTCGCGCCCTGTACGGCCTATAAACGCACTGTTTCGCCATATTTTCTGCATGGAACGCCACCTGATCGGGCGGATCAGCCTGCCTGTTGGCTTATCGGCTTACGCGATCCTGTCGGCCTGACGGCGGCGCATCCGGCTTGTCCGGGTGATGCCATGCCCCGTCCCAGCAGCGGTCCGGTTCGGTCGGGTCTAACCGATAAGGAACAGTCGGTCGCACGAGTAACGGCATTCTGTCCAGCGGAGCCAGATATGTGCCTTTGGGCTGAAACCAGAAACTTCCTTCCCAGGCCTTGACGAAACTGCATCGGACTTCCGGCGCCGGGGGATAGGCCAATGCGCGGCGTATTTCCGTCAGCGGGGTGATGATGCCGATGGCCAGCGCCAGCAAAAGCCATGGCCGTGCGGGCGAGGCGGTCCGCACGGCATCGGCGACCATGACTGCCAATATTGTCAATGCAGTGATCGACCCGCGCATCATGAAATCGGTGGACGATCCGATCTGAAGGAAGGGGATCGCCAACAGCCACAGCGTTAGTACCGCCAATATGTCTATCCCGAAACGCGACCTCCTCACGAACAACGCCAGTGGTACGACATAGACCAGCACTTCAAGCAGCTCGAAAAAAGCCCATTGCAACGGCACGATTGAGATCAGCTTTGCGCCCACGCCATCACCCGCTGCGCCCAGATAAAGCAGCCCGGGGATGCACAGCAAGGTGGTGAGGGCGGGCAGGGCGATGTCGGCGGGGCTGATGGCGCGCGCGCGCAGGCTCCGCACCCCCGCCAGTGCCGCAAATGGCATGGCGCCCATCAACCCCAGCGGCGACCAGAGCGCCGTCAAGGGCAGCAGCGCCAGATAGGCGCCCAGCGGCAATTTCTCGGCACGCCAAAGGAGGAAACCCAGCGCGCCGATCCAGCCTGAAATCGCATGTTGCGGCACCCAGAAGGCCAGGGTGACAGTCGATGAATATTGAAGATAGGCCCAGTTTTCGAGATGATCCGACAATCCACCACGAAACAGGATGCGCCCCAGCGCGTCGAGGCCGCTGAAGCCCACGACGACCGCCAGCGCGATCATTTTCGCGCGGCGCGTGACAAATAGCGTCGATCCCAAAGCCAGCAGCGTGCCGGTCATCAGGCTGTTCTGGAACAGCAGCGCGATGTCGCCAGCGCTTCCACCCAGCGCCTTGGCCACCAGCGCGGGGATCAGGAACATGCCGACCGGCGCGCGCAACAGTTCCGCCTCGCCCCTTGCGGTGTAGACGAACGGCCAAGGGTTGATGCTCATGTCGCGCAGCACGGCGAAGCGCACCTGCCAGTCGATATTGGCGTAGAAAAAGCGTCCCTCCCCGCCCAGGAGAAGGAGTATCGTCGCCACGCCGATGCAGATCAGCCATGTCGCGGCTGTCGGTCCGGCAAAGTCGCGCGCCGTCCGGACGATGGCGACGCAGAGCAAGCCGGTCAGCAGCGCGCCCAGCCCATAGGCCCAGAGGGGCATGACGTTCAGGAACCGCCACAGCAGCAACTGGTCGAGGGCGAGCCAGCCGGCCAGCAAGGCGATTAGCCAGCTGCCGGGCAGGGGCCGCTGGAGCGCGGGGGAAGGGGGCGGGGCGATCATCGGGCTTGTTCATGACAAGGCGGGGCGAGTGCGGCAATCGGCGTTGCCCGCCTCATGCATAAAAAAGTTGCGGTAAGGATGCAGATTGCCAACATTGCCTCATAGGACAGCAGGGCTATCGCATATGGCACCATGCCTATCTTATTCGTCACCCTGAACTTGGTTCAGGGTCCATTTCGCCAGCCCATGCCGTTGTCTGCGACGATAAATGGATGCAGAAATAAATTCAGCATGACGTTTGGGGGTAACGCTAAGTCATACGCGATAGCGCTGCATTGAGCAGGGAGACAGGCGATGCGGGTGATGGTGCTGGTGAAGGCGACGCCGGATAGCGAGACCGGCCTGTTTCCCGAACCCTGGACAAGTCAGATGATGGCGGCGATGGGCCGCTATAATGACGCATTGCGCGACGCTGGCATATTGATTGCCGCCGATGGGCTGACCCCCACATCGCAGGGCAAGCGTATCGCCTTCGACGGCGCGGATCGGGCCGTGATCGACGGTCCGTTCACGCCCAGCCGCGATCAGGTGGCAGGTTTCTGGCTATGGGATGTCAGGGATATGGACGAGGCGGTCGCCTGGGCGAAGCGTTGCCCCAATCCGATGCCCGGACCCAGCGAAATCGAAATCCGGCCCCTTCATGAATGACCGCCCAACAAAAGGGGCGCTGTCGAGCGCCCCTTCTGCTGACCGTGCCACGCCGGGCCGGTCCTTTCATATGCGGTGATCAGCCGGCCTTTTCGGCCAGGACCGTCAGACCCTTTTCATTGACCTCGGCAAAGCCGCCTTCCACCGGGATGATTTCGGGCGCGGCCCCTGCGGTCGCATAGATCTGGATGCTACCGTCGCGTACGGTCGACATGAAGGGCGCATGACCCTCCAGTACGCCGAAGTCGCCATCGGTGCCGGGCACCACGACCTGATAGACCTCTTCCGACCGGAAGAGCTTTTCGGGGGTCACGAGTTCAAAATGCAGTGCCATGTTCGTTTCCTTAGCCCCTCCCTTTCAAGGGAGGGGATGCAACAGGTCGCTTAAGCCGCTTCGGCGGCCAGCTTCTTGGCCTTCTCAATGGCTTCGTCGATGCCGCCGACCATGTAGAAGGCGTTTTCGGGCAGATGGTCATATTCGCCATCGACCACAGCCTTGAACGACTTAACCGTGTCCTCGATCTGGACGAACTTGCCGCTGATGCCGGTAAAGACTTCGGCGACGTGGAACGGCTGCGACAGGAACTTCTGGATCTTGCGCGCGCGGGCGACCGTCAGCTTATCTTCTTCCGACAGTTCGTCCATGCCCAGAATGGCGATGATGTCCTGCAGCGACTTGTACTTCTGCAGGATCGACTGGACGGCGCGGGCGGTGTCATAATGTTCCTGACCCACGGTGCGCGGTTCCAGAACGCGGCTGGTGGAGTCGAGCGGATCGACCGCCGGATAGATGCCCAGTTCCGAAATGGCGCGGTTGAGAACGGTCGTCGCGTCCAAGTGCGCGAACGACGTCGCAGGCGCGGGATCGGTCAAGTCGTCCGCGGGGACGTACACGGCCTGCACCGAGGTGATGGACCCCTTGTTGGTGGAGGTGATGCGTTCCTGCAGCGCGCCCATGTCGGTCGACAGGGTCGGCTGATAGCCCACGGCCGAAGGAATACGGCCGAGCAGAGCGGACACTTCCGCGCCTGCCTGGGTGAAGCGGAAGATATTGTCGACGAAGAACAGCACGTCCTGATTTTCGACGTCGCGGAAATATTCAGCGATGGTCAGGCCCGACAACGCGACGCGGGCACGGGCGCCCGGCGGTTCGTTCATCTGGCCATAGACCAGCGCAACCTTGGACCCTTCGGTGATGGCGTTGCCATCGGCATCCTTGGCGATGACGCCCGCGTCCAGAAATTCGTGGTAGAGATCGTTACCTTCGCGGGTACGTTCACCAACGCCCGCGAAAACCGACGTACCGCCATGGCCCTTGGCGATGTTGTTGATCAGTTCCTGAATAAGAACCGTCTTGCCCACGCCAGCGCCGCCGAACAGGCCGATCTTGCCGCCCTTGGCATAGGGGGCGAGAAGGTCGATGACCTTGATGCCGGTGACCAGGATCGCGCTTTCGGTCGACTGGTCGACAAATTCGGGAGCCTTGGCATGGATGGGCGAACGCAGTTCGGTCGCGACCGGGCCGCGCTCGTCAATGGGTTCGCCAACGACGTTGAGGATGCGGCCAAGCGTGGCGGGGCCGACGGGGACGCTGATCTGCGCGCCGGTGTCGGTCACTTCCTGGCCGCGGGTCAGGCCCTCGGTCGAGTCCATCGCGATGGTGCGGACGGTGTTTTCGCCCAGATGCTGCGCGACTTCCAGAACAAGGCGCTGGCCGTTGTTGCTGGTTTCCAGTGCCGACAGGATCGACGGGAGCGCATCAGGGAAGGTCACGTCGACGACGGCGCCGATGACCTGCGAAATGCGGCCTACATTGTTGGTGGTTGCCATGACTGCTTCCTTGCGTGCGTGTGCTTAGAGGGCTTCAGCGCCCGAAATGATTTCAACGAGTTCGGTGGTGATCGCGGCCTGGCGGCTGCGGTTATACTGGATCGTCAGCTTGTTGATCAGGTCGCCGGCGTTGCGCGTGGCATTGTCCATCGCGGTCATCGACGCGCCCTGTTCGGATGCGTTGTTTTCCAGCAGCGCCTTGAACAGCTGGATCGCGACGTTGCGCGGCAGCAGGTCGTCCAGGATCGCTTCCTCGCTCGGTTCATATTCGACCGTCGCGGCGATGGCGTTGCGGTCGGCGTCGGCGGGGATCTTGACGGGAATGATCTGCTGTTCGGTCGGGATCTGCGCCAGCGCCGACTTGAAGCGCGAATAGAAGAGATGCGCGACGTCGAACTTGCCGTTCAGATACATGTCGGTCAGCTCGCCAGCGATGGCGTGCGCCTGGTCATAGCCGGGCTGCTTGGCGCCAGTCGTGTCATATTGGGCGACGATCTGGCCGGGATACATGCGGTTGATCACCGGACGGCCCTTGCGACCGATCAGGTAGAATTTCACCGTCTTGCCCTGCTGGATCAGCTCGTCCGCCTTGGCGCGGGCGGCCTTGACGATGTTGGCGTTGAACGCACCGGCCAGGCCACGGTCGGAGTTGGCGACGACCAGCAGATGCACGTCATCCTTGCCCGTGCCCGCCAGCAGCGGCGATGCGCCTTCGCCCGAACCGCCCGCGATTTTCGAGGCGAGGGAGGCGACGACGGCTTCCAGGCGGCTGCTATAGGGGCGCGCGGCTTCCGCTGCGGCCTGCGCCTTGCGCAGCTTCGCGGCGGCGACCATCTGCTTCGCCTTGGTGATCTTCTGGGTCGATTTGACCGACCCGATGCGGATCTTCAGTTCCTTGAGGCTTGCCATCTCAATCCCGAATTCAGTGTAGGGAGGCCGCCGGTCGCCCGGCGGCCTTCATCAAATCACTTAGGCGCCAGACTTAAGCAAAAGTCTTGCCGAAGCTGTCGAGCGCGGCCTTGAGCTTGCCCTTGGCTTCGTCGCCCAGATCCTTGGTGTCGCGGATCATGGTCAGTACGTCGGCATGATCGTGGCGCAGATAGGCCAGCATCAATTCTTCGTAACGGGTCACGTCCTTGACGGCGACGCTGTCCAGATAACCGTTGGTGCCAGCGAAGATCGACGCGGTCTGTTCCTCGAACGGCAGCGGCGAGAATTGCGCCTGCTTGAGCAGTTCGGTCAGGCGCGCGCCGCGGTTCAGCAGCTTCTGGGTCGATGCGTCGAGGTCCGAACCGAACTGGGCGAAGGCCGCCATTTCGCGATACTGGGCCAGTTCCAGCTTGATCGAGCCGGACACCTTCTTCATCGCCTTGGTCTGCGCGGCGGAACCGACGCGCGACACCGACAGGCCGACGTTGATGGCCGGACGGATGCCCTGGTAGAAGAGGTTGGTTTCCAGGAAGATCTGGCCGTCGGTGATCGAGATCACGTTGGTCGGGATGTAGGCCGACACGTCGCCTGCCTGCGTTTCGATGATCGGCAGTGCGGTCAGCGAGCCAGACCCGTTGTCGCTGTTCATCTTGGCCGCGCGCTCCAGCAGGCGGCTGTGCAGATAGAACACGTCGCCCGGATAGGCTTCACGGCCCGGAGGACGACGCAGCAGCAGCGACATCTGGCGATAGGCGACGGCCTGCTTCGACAGATCGTCATAGACGATGACGGCGTGCATGCCGTTGTCGCGGAAATATTCGCCCATGGTCACGCCGGTATAGGGGGCGAGATACTGGAGCGGAGCGGGCTCCGAAGCGGTCGCGGCGACGACGATCGAATATTCCATCGCGCCATTTTCTTCGAGCTGCTTGACGATCTGGGCAACGGTCGAGCGCTTCTGGCCGACTGCGACATAGATGCAGTAAAGCTTCTTGCTCTCGTCATCGCCCGCATTGGCGGCCTTCTGGTTGATGAAGGTGTCGATCGCCACGGCAGTCTTGCCGGTCTGGCGGTCGCCGATGATCAGTTCGCGCTGGCCACGGCCGACGGGGACGAGCGTGTCGATGGCCTTGAGGCCGGTCTGCACGGGTTCGTGAACCGAGGTGCGCGGGATGATGCCGGGCGCCTTGCGCTCGACGCGCATGCGCTGGTCGGACACGATCGGCCCCTTGCCGTCGATCGGGTTGCCAAGGCCGTCCACGACGCGGCCCAGCAGGCCCTTGCCGACGGGGACGTCGACGATGGTGCCGGTGCGCTTGACGGTGTCGCCTTCCTTGATCTCGCTGTCGGACCCGAAGATCACGACACCGACATTGTCGGCTTCCAGGTTCAGCGCCATGCCCTGAATGCCGTTGGCAAACTCGACCATTTCGCCCGCCTGGACATTGTCGAGGCCATGGACGCGGGCGATGCCGTCACCCACGGTCAGCACGGAACCGACTTCGCTAACCTGCGCTTCGGTGCCGAAATTGGCGATCTGGTCCTTGATGACCTTCGAAATTTCTGCGGCGTTGATATCCATGTTCAGCCTTTCATCGCCATGGCGAGACTATTCAAACGGGTACGAATGGAGCTGTCGATCATCTGGCTGCCGATCTTGACGACCAGCCCGCCCAGGATCGCGGGGTCGACCTTCGCATCGATGGCGACGTCGCGGCCGACGCGGGCGCGCAGGCTTTTGCCGAGCGCGGTGATCTGCGTCTTGGTCAGCGGGTGCGCGCTCGTCACTTCGGCGCGGGCCTCGCCCTTGTGATTCGACAACAGGGTTTCATAGGCGCGGATGACAGCGGGAAGCTGGCCAAGCCGGCGGTTCCCGGCAAGCACGCCCAGAAATTTCGTGGTCAGGGGATCGATCCCCATGGAGGATGCGACGGCGGCGATCGTCTTTCCAGACGCATCGCGGCTCAGCACCGGGCTGTTGATAAGCGCTTTGAAATCAGGCGATTGGGCAATCGCACCCTTCAACGCAGCAAGGCTGTCCGCCACGGTGTCGAGCGATTGGCCATCGCGCGCCAGATCGAACAGCGCAACCGCGTAGCGGCCGCTGAGGCTGGCCTGTATACCGCCGGTAGTCTCCACGCGCTTACCGTCCTCCATTTGATGTGCCGGTCATGCAAAGAGGGGGGAGCAGTTACGCCCGTCCCCCTTGTTGTGGGGCCGGTTAGCAGCGCGATTATGACTATGCAAGTCATGCTGCGCGATTCCGGCAATAGTGCGAAACCGCTGGCATTTGACTGAGTTTTTTCGCGGCACCGAATCGGTTATTGCGCCGGATCGACCGGGGCAAGCCGACCTTTCTGGCAATGATAGACAATCCGTTCGTTGGGCTGGGCCGGGACGATTGCCGCAATATGCGATTGCAGCGCGGCAATCCGGGCCAGAGCTCCCGGGTTGCTGCCACAGGCGGGAATCGGCTTGTCCCCCACCAGCGCGCGCGCCTTGGCCATGGTGTCGGCATCGGGCAGCCAGCGGTCGACGCGCAGCACGCCATTGACGGGATCGAAGCGGCTGGAGGCGAGATAATGGCCCTCCGCCGGGATCGTCACCCGCTGCCATCCAGTGCCGCTGGCGACATATTGGGTGTCGCCATTGACGCAGCCGCCCTCCGCCCAGTTGAAGGCGATGTCATCGGGTTGCGACAGGGTCAGGCGGCTGCGCGCCATGTCCACCTTGCAGATATTGTCGCCCGCCCAGGCAAAGGCGGTATTGCTGACCACGCCCCCATCCTGCGCCACGGCGACCTTTTCGTCGATGCTGGCGAAACTGGGTCGAAAGAAGAACAGCCCCGCCGCCCCGAACAGCAGCAGCCCGCCGATCGCCAGCGACCATGTCGCATGCTTCTCCCGCTTCTGGCTGTAGAACAGCCCGCCAGCGCCCAGCGCCAGTACGGCCACGGCCAACAGTACGGCTGCCCCGGCCATCGCGTTTTCGCGCGCGGAAATCACCTCCCGCTCGGCAGCGTCGCGAGCGCGGTCCATCGCCTGCTGGCGCGCGCTGTCGCTGGCGCGCAGCTTCTGCTCGCTCATCGCCGATTCGCGCTGGAGGATCGCGGCCTCGGCCGAATCGGCGTCGGCAAAGGAACGGCACGGCACGACAGTATGGCGCGACGATACGCCCGCCTGCCGCAGGAAGGAGGCGATTTCTCGCCAGGATACGGCAAAGCCGAATTCGGCGTCGCTGCCGTCCGATACCGATCCGAAGCTGTTGACCCCCAGCACTCGACCACAATCATCGACCAGCGGCCCGCCGCTGTTTCCAGCCGCCAGGGGCGCTGTGTGCAGCAGCGTGTCGAAGCTGCGGCTCGCGCGGCCGGCGGACACATTGCCGCTGGTTTTGACGGTCGCCACTGGTTCGACCATCTGCTTGAGGCCCAGCCCCTGCGCCCGGTCGACCGTGCCGGGATAGCCGATCGCGGTGACATGCTGGCCGTCGGTCACGGCCCCGGCATAGAAAGTGCTGACCGGCAGGCTGCCCTGTTCCAGCTGGATCAGGGCCAGGTCGTTGCCGGGCGAAAAGGCGATGATGCGCCCGCCATAGCTGTTCGTGCCTTCGGAGGGGATCACGCCGATGACGAGATTTTTCTCTTCCCGCGCCAGTTCCACGACATGGGCGTTGGTCAATATCTTGTCGGGTGCGACCGCCAAACCGCTGCCATGGCCGACAAAATAGGCTTCGCTGCCATCGGTCGCGACCAGCACGACACGCACCACACCGCGCGCGGCAGCGGCGATGTCCTGCTGTTCGGCGCGGGAGACCGTCGGCGCGGCAAGGGCGAGCGCCAGGAGGATGAAGCGGAAAAGAGCGACCATAGGCGCGCATACATATGCGAAGGCGGGCGTTGCGCAATCGGGAAAAGTGCGTGGTTTTTTTGAGCGCAAGCCGCGGGAAGCATGGCCAGCGCTTTCGCTATATCCCATAATGTATGAACCAGATGACCCGCCTGTCCACGCCCGTGCCCTCCATGCCCGATCCCGACCAGTGCTGGGCGGCGGTCTTGCGGCGCGACCGGACGATGGACGGGCGCTTCGTCAGTTGCGTCGCGACCACCGGCATCTATTGCAAGCCCAGTTGTCCCGCGCGGCACCCCAGGCGGGAGAATATGACCTTCCTGCCCGATCCCGCAGCGGCGCGCGCAGCGGGCTTCCGCGCCTGCCTGCGCTGCCGCCCGGACGAAACGGGGCGGGACAGGCAGGCGGTGGCCGCCGCGATCGCACTGATCGAAGCGGCGGAGGAGTCCCCCCGGCTGGAGGCGATCGCAGCCCATGTCGGCTATGCCCCGCATCATTTCCACCGCCTGTTCAAGCGCGAGACCGGGCAGACACCCGCCGCCTATGCCCGTACGCTGCGGGCCGACCGGCTGAAGACCGCGCTGGACGCGGGCGGCAGCGTGACGGCGGCCATTTACGAGGCGGGCTATGGTGCGCCTAGTCGCGCCTATGCCGACGCGGCAACCCATCTGGGCATGACGCCCAGCGCCTGGCGCGCGGGCGGGCGCGGCGTCACGATTCGCTGGCGCACCATCGACAGCAGCCTTGGCCCGATGCTGATCGCAGCGACCGACAAGGGGCTGTGCCGGATCAGCTTCGATGAGGGCGAGGCGGCGCTGCGCAACCGCTTTCCGCAGGCGGACCTGCGCCCCGCCGACGCTGCTCTGGATCGGCTCGCCGCTGCCGTCGTGGCGCTTGTGGATGATCCGACCGGCGCGCCGGATCTGCCGGTCGATGTTGGCGGCACCGCCTTCCAGCAGGCGGTATGGTCCGCCCTGCGCGCGATACCTGCCGGGCAGACCCGCAGCTATGGCCAGATCGCCGCCGCCATCGGCCGCCCCGGCGCCGTCCGAGCGGCTGGCACTGCCTGCGGCGACAATGCGCTTGCCGTCCTCATCCCCTGCCACCGCGTCCTGCGCAGCGACGGCACGGCGGGCGGCTACGCCTGGGGCGTGGAGCGGAAACAGGCACTGCTGGCGCGAGAAAGGCGCAAATAGCGGATCAGATTGCACTTTCCAATCGGTCCGGCCTCCGCCACTCTGGGGACCGGTCTTTGGGTGAAATATAACGATGCGGATGTGGGCGGCCCTGTTGCTGGGCATCGGATGGATGATGGCGTTGCCCGGCACGGTGCAGGCGGCATGGTGGCAGGCGAAAAGCCGTCACTTTACCGTTTACAGCGAAGGCAATGACGAAAAACTGCGCGGCTTGGCCGAACGGTTGGAGAAGTTCGATTTCCTGCTGCGGCGGCTCCATGATGTGACCGATCCCGAACAGGGTAGCCCGGTGCAGGTCTATCTGCTTTCCAACGACAGGAAGGTGCAGAAACTCGCGGGCAATCCCAACATCGGCGGCTTTTACACGACATCGAATTGCAGCGCCTTTGCGGTGCTGGCGCGCGGCGAAAAGACCGGAAAATTTGATTTCGGCGCGGAAGAAATCCTCTTCCACGAATATACGCATCATTTCATGCTGCATCACTTTCCGGCTGCCTATCCCGCCTGGTATGTCGAGGGATTTGCCGAGTTTTTCTCTGTCGTGAAATTTCCCAAGAGCGGCGCGATCGAGTTCGGCCATGTGCCCATGGCGCGGTTGCCCGGACTGGTGCTGGGCCAACCCTATCCGCTCGAATATCTGTTCGCCCGTGACACGGGCGATCTCAGCCGACGTGACGGGGACCGTTATTATGGCACCGCCTGGCTGCTCACCCACTTCTATCAATATAACAAGACGCAGCGTGGCAAGGAGATCGCCAGCTATTTGGCGGATTTGGTCAGGGGCGTTCCAGACCGTTCGCCCGACAGCTATTTTGAAGGTGGGCTTGCAGGTCTGGAAAAGGACCTCAGGGCCTATATGCGCCACCGTCTGTCAGCCTCATCGCTCAAATCCAATGAAATGAAGATTGGCGAGATTGTCGTCAGCCCTGTCGATCCGGCGCAGGGCGCGTTGGTCGAGGATGAACTGCGGCTCATCAATCACCCGAAGGCCGACGAACTGCCCGCCATCGTCACCGCCATTCGCGCGACCGCCGCCCAATTCCAGGATTCTGCCTATGCGGCTGCCCTGTTGGCGGAAGCGGAATGGGCCGCTGAGGAAAAGGACGCCGCGTTGGCGGACGCGGACCGGGCGATCGCGATGGATGCCCGCTCATCGCGTGCCCATGCGGTTCGCGCGCAGGTTTTGCTGGAGCGCGCGCATGACAGCGACAAGGCGGACGACTGGAAGGCGGCGCTGACCGCCATCGTTCGCGCCAACCGCGCCGACACGGAGGACCCCGTGCCGCTTGCGCTATTCTACCGCTATCACGCGATGCGAGGCGGCAAGATGCCCGATCTTGGCTATGATGGGCTCTACAAGGCCTTCACCCTGTTGCCGCAAAGTCCTGACTATCGCTTCAATGTCGTCCGCGCGATGGCGGCGCGGGGCGACTATGCCACAGCTTCCCTGCTGCTCGATCCCATCGCCTATTCGCCCCATGCGTCTAACATGCGCGAAGCGGCGATCAGGTTGAAGGCGGAACTGGACGGCCAGGCGGCCCAGACGTCGGCAGAGAAGGCGAAGAAAACGGGAAATCCCGCACCCGCGCCATGACGGCGGCGCGGGCTTCGTCGCCCATGCTGCGCCAATGGACGATTTCGTCGATCGTCCGTCCGCAACCAGTGCAGATCCGCGCTGCGTCCAGCGCGCAGAGGTTGCGGCATGGGCTGGCGATAGGCGCGTCCATCACATGAAACTGTAGGGATCGACATCCACGGCGACGCGGGTGCTGGATTTCCACACGATATTGCCCAGCCATTCGCGAATCGCCGCCTGTATGTCGACCTGCCGCGTCGCGTGGATCAGCAGTCGGTGGCGATGCCGTCCGCGCAGGACGGAGAGCGGCGCAGGGGCAGGGCCATAGACGCGCATACCCTCTATCAGCGGCGCAGACTTGCCGATCAGGCGCGCGACCTGTGCTGCTTCGTCGGCATCCTCGCTCGAAATGATGATCGCGGCGAAGCGGCCGAAGGGCGGGGCGTTGGCGCGCCGTCGATTTTCGGTCTCGACCGCGTAGAAGCGCTCGGTATCGCCCTCGATCAGCGTCTTGATGACCTCGCCTTCGGGCATCCGGGTCTGGATGAACACGCGGCCCGGCTTTTGTCCGCGTCCGGCGCGCCCGGCCACCTGCATGATCTGCTGGAAGGTGCGCTCCGACGCGCGCAGGTCGCCGCCCTCCAGCCCCAGATCGGCGTCGATCACCCCCACCAATGTCAGATTGGGGAAATGATAGCCTTTGGTCACCAACTGGGTGCCCACGATGATATCGATGTCGCCCGCCTCCACCGATTTGACGAAATCGGCGACCCTGGCGGGCGAAAATAACGTGTCGGATGTGACGATGGCGGTGCGCGCCTGCGGCCAGAGCGCCTTCACCTCGTCAGCGATCCGCTCCACCCCCGGCCCGCAGGCGACCAGCGAATCCTCCTCCTTGCATTCCGGGCAGAAGCGGGGCGCGGGAACGACATGGCCGCAATGATGGCAGGCCAGCCGATGTGTCAGCCGATGTTCGACCATCCAGGCGGTGCAATTGGGGCATTGGAAGCGATAGCCGCAATGGCGGCAAAGGGTCAGCGGGGCATAGCCGCGCCGGTTGAGGAACAACAGGCTCTGTTCGCCCTTGGCCATCACCTCGTCGATGGCCTTGACCAGAGGCGGCGCGATCCAGCGACCGCGTTCGGGTGGATCGGTCAGCAGGTTGATCCCCTCGATCTGCGGCATTTCCGCCCCGCCATAGCGGGATGGCAATTTGATTTCGCGATAGCGGCCCAGTTCGACCTGATGCCGCGTCTCGATCGCGGGCGTGGCGGACGCCAGGATGACCGGGAATTTCTCGATCAGGCCGCGCATCACCGCCACGTCGCGGGCGTGATAATGGACGCCATCCTCCTGCTTGAAACTCGCCTCATGCGCTTCATCGACGACGATCAGGCCGAGCTTCGGATAGGGCAGGAACAGCGCCGAGCGTGCGCCGACGACGACCTGCGCCTGCCCGCTGGAAATCGCCCGCCACGCCCGCCGCCGCTCGGTCTGGCGCAGGCCGCTATGCCAGTTGACCGGGATCGTGCCGAACCGGGCCTCGAACCGTTCCAGAAACGGCTCGGTCAGCGCGATTTCGGGCAGCAGGACCAGCACCTGGGCATCGGCCCGGATGGCGGCGGCGATCGCCTCGAAATAGACTTCGGTCTTGCCCGATCCGGTCACGCCGTCGAGCAGGAAGGGCGCAAATTCATGGTCGCGCACGGCGTTCGCCATCGTCATCGCCGCGTCCGCCTGTGCCGCTGACAGGGTGGGCGGGGCATGGTCCGGGTCGGGCGCGGGGAGGGGTGTATCGACGCTGACTTCGATGGCGTCGAAAATATCCTGCTTGATGAGGCCGCGAATCACCGCGTCGCTCACCCCGCCGATCAGCGCCAGTTCGCGCACCAGCCCCTGCCGCTCGCCGATCCGCTCCAGCGCCTGCGCGCGCTGATCGGTCATGCGGTCGGGCTGACGGCCATTGGCCTTATATTCGATGACGGTGCGCGTGCCTTCCAGCGCCGCCATCGACGCCAGCGCCATGCGCAGCACGGCGGCAGGGGGCGACAGATAATAGTCCGCCGTCCATTCGATCAGCCGCCGCAGCGTTTCTGGCAAAGGCGGGGCGTCCACCAGCTCGATCAGGTTGCGCAGCCGGTTGTCGCCCACGCTCTCGACATCGGGGAAACTATCTTCCTCCCACACCACGCCGACCAGCTGGCGGGGCCCGAGCGGCGCGACGACGATGCTGCCGGGCTTCACGTTCATGCCGTGCGGCACGCGATAGTCGAGCGGCCCCAGGGCAGCGTTGAGCAGGAGGACACGGGCGCGGGACATGCCCCGTCCTTAGCGCCTGACGCCCGACAGGCAAATGCCGCCTGCTATATCCGCCAGCTCAATGTCAGCCAGGGTATATGGGCGACGACATCTGGCCGTGCCTCGCGAAAAGTCTGCTGCCGCATGTAGAGCAGTTGCGCATCGAGGTTCTTGCCGATCGGGTGGCGCAGGCCGATCTGTTGCCGCATCACGGCAAGGCCGGTCCTGTCGCTGGGCCGGGCGCGATTGAGGTGAAAGAAGAATTCCGTCACCGCGATCATGGTCCACTGTTTCGCCCGGTCCAGCGGTACGCTGGCCTGGAGCCGCTGGCGCAGGCGCCAGCTGGCGGTGTCGACATTGTCGAAGAAGCGCTCCTCCATCCGGGTGCGGGCTTGCCAGATGCCCTTGCTGAGCGTCACCTGCTGATGAAAGCGCAGTTCCTGGTCGACCTCGCTCTTGAGATAGGCGATGGCGCCGCCCACCTGCACCGCCGGGCTGATGCGATGGTCCAACGCGATCCGCGCCAGAAACTGCTCGCCGCCGCTGCCAGTGTCGGACCGCGCGCGCTGGCTTGCATCAATGGTGACCAGATCGTCCTTGCTGGCGTGGATCGTCGCCATTTCCGTGATCCACATTTGCGATTCCTGGGTCGCGGCTAGCGCGGGAGAGAGCATCGCGATGACCGGCAGGACGCCTGCCAGCAGGCTGAGGGGCAAATGGCGGCGCATCTCTGGTCCTTTGGCAGGGTGCGCGCCCTATAATCGCAGTGGCGGGACGACACAATCACCCGATCCGACATGGCCAATCCCGCCGCCAGCCGCTAAAGGGACCGGATTCGCCCATCCCCGGAGCCGCATTCCATGAAATTCTTTGTCGATACCGCCGACACCGCCGAAATCCGTGATCTCGCCGCCACCGGCCTGCTCGACGGCGTGACCACCAACCCGTCGCTGATCCACAAATCCGGCCGCAAGTTCCTGGAAGTGGTCGAGGAAATCTGCGGGCTGGTCGAAGGCCCCGTTTCCGCCGAAGTCGTCGCGCTCGATCATGAGACGATGATGAAGGAAGCCGCCGTCCTGCGGAAGATCGCGCCCAATGTCTGCATCAAGGTGCCGTTGACCATCGACGGCCTCAAAACCTGCAAGGCGCTGACCGACGATGGCGTGCTGGTCAACGTCACGCTGTGCTTTTCCGCCAATCAGGCGCTGCTCGCGGCCAAGGCGGGCGCCAGCTTCATCTCGCCCTTTGTCGGTCGGCATGACGATAACGGCTTTGACGGCATGGCCCTCATTCAGGACATCCGCCTGATCTACGACAATTATGGGTTCGACACCGAAATCCTGGTCGCGTCGGTCCGCCACCCCATCCATGTGCTCGAAAGCGCGCGGATCGGCGCCGACGTCATGACCGCGCCGCCCGCGGTCATCAAGGCGCTGTTCAACCATGTCCTGACCGACAAGGGCATTGCAGGCTTCCTGGCCGACTGGGAAAAGACCGGCCAGACCATCCTCTGATCCAGGAGCGCCGGGCGCGTTAGACGACGCGCCCGGCGCTGATCGTCCTTATATGATGGATGGTGACCCCGGCAGGACTTGAACCTGCGACCATCCGCTTAGAAGGCGGATGCTCTATCCAGCTGAGCTACGGGGCCATGCTTCGCCCCGATAGCGGCGAGCGCGGCAGCTTGCAATCACCGGCCTGTGCGATATGCACGGCTGCATGATCGACGGGGCCGTTCAGAAAATCGATGCCGATGCGCTGGGCGGTCGCCCGTTGCGCTATTTCGACTTTGTGATGGCGGCCTTCGTCGTCATCCTGCTTCTGTCCAACCTGATCGGCGCGGCCAAGCTGTCGACGCTGGGCGGCGTCACCTTTGGTGCGGGCATCCTGTTTTTCCCGCTGGGCTATGTCATCGGCGACGTATTGACCGAAGTCTATGGCTATGCCCGCGCGCGCCGCTGCGTCTGGGCGGGCTTTGTCGCGATGCTGTTCATGGCGCTGATGAGCTGGGTCGTGGTCGCGCTGCCGCCAGCGCCCGGCTGGCCGGGGCAGGACGCCTATGAATCGGTGTTTGGCAATACCTGGCGGATCGTGTTCGCTTCCCTCATCGCCTTCTGGGCCGGGGAATTTGCCAACAGCTTCGTCCTGGCCCGCATGAAGGTGCTGACGCAAGGGCGGCACCTTTGGATGCGCACGATCGGGTCGACCGTCGTGGGGCAGGGCGTGGACAGCCTGCTCTTCTATCCGCTCGCCTTTTACGGGCAGTGGAGCAATGCGCAGGTGCTGACCGTCATGGTCACCAACTGGGCGATGAAGGTCTTTTGGGAGATGCTGCTGACGCCGGTGACCTATGGCGTGGTCAATATGCTCAAGCGGCGCGAAGGGCTGGACGTCTATGACCAGGGCACCAATTTCACGCCGTTCCGCGCCCGGCTTTAAGCCGGATAATCGGCCCGCACAAAATAGAGGCCATCTGGCGGCGCATTGAGCCCCAGCGCGGCACGGTTGCGGGCCTCCAGCGCATCGCGCAGGTCATCGGCCGACCATCGCCCCATTCCCACCATCGCCAGGCAACCGACCATGGACCGCACCTGATGATGCAGGAAGGATCGTGCCCCGGCATGGATCGCAATCCGGTCCCCCTCCCGCTCGACGCTTAGCCGGTCGAGCGTCTTGACCGGGCTGGCCGACTGGCAATGGGCGGACCGGAAGGTGGTGAAATCATGCAGCCCGACCAGCACTTGCGCCGCGTCATGCATCGCCCCGGCATCAAGCTGCGGCTTTACCTGCCAGGCCAGCCCCGCTTCGAAGGTCAGCGCCGCGCGGCGGTTGACGATGCGATAGACATAGGATCGGCCCATGCAGGAAAAGCGCGCGTGCCAGTCGTCCGATACTTCTTCGCAACCCAATATCGCCACCGGCTGCCGTCCCAGCCGCGCGTTGATCGCCTCCATCAGGCGGAATGGCGTCATCGGCTTGGCCACATCGGCATGGGCGCGCATCGCCAGCCCGTGCACACCGGCGTCGGTGCGCCCGGCGGCATGAACCACGACCCGCTCGCCCGTCACGGCATGGATCGCATCTTCGATCGCCTGCTGCACGCTCGGCCCATGCGCCTGCCGCTGCCACCCCATGAACGGCCGTCCGTCAAATTCGACGGTGAAGGCAAAACGGGTCATGGCTCAGGGGCGTTCGTGTCGAACATGGTCGAGAAACAGGGGACGCGTCATCTCACCCGTCCACCCGGCTCCCCGCCGGCATATCGAACCCGCGCAGCATCTCATCCGGCGTCATCGCCGCCTTGCCCGCGCGCTGGATCAATGTCGGGCGGATCGCGCCATGGCCGCATGCGATCAGCAGCGCGTCGTCCAGCAACGCGCCGGGCGCGCCATCCTCATGCTCGACCTGCGCCGTCAGGATGCGAAACCGCTCCCCGCCATATTCGAAAAAGGCACCGGGAAAAGGATTGAAGCCGCGAACCTGCCGCTCGATCTGAAGCGCGGGCCGGGTGAAGTCGATCCGCGCCTCGGCCTTGGCGATCTTGGCGGCGTAGGTGACGCCCTCATCTGGCTGGGCCATTGGCGGATGCTGCGCGACATCGTCCAGCACTTCGACCATCAGGTCCGCGCCCGCCTGCGCCAGTTCGGCGGTCAGCGCGCCCGCCGTCTTGCCCTCTATCTTGGTCACATATTTGGCCCGCATCGGCCCGGTATCCAGGCCAGCCGCCATGTCCATGATTGTGACCCCGGTGACATTGTCGCCCGACAGGATCGCCCGCTGGATCGGCGCCGCCCCGCGCCAGCGCGGCAGCAATGATGCATGGATGTTCATGCAGCCATGGCGCGGCGCATCCAATATGGCGCGCGGCAGGATAAGCCCATAGGCCGCGACCACCGCGACATCGGCATCGAGCGCCGCGAAGGCGGCCTGTACCGCCGCGTCCTTCAGCGATTCCGGCGTCCGAACCTCAATCCCCATCGCCTCGGCCCGTTGATGGACAGGGGAGGGGGTCAGGTTCTTGCCACGCCCGGCCGGACGGGGCGGCTGGCTATAGACCGCGACGATGTCGTGCCCCGCCTTTGCCAGTGCGTCGAGCGCGGGAACCGCGAAATCGGGAGTGCCCATGTAGATGATACGCATAGCATCATCTCAAAGCCCTTGTCGGGACGGGTTGCAAGCCCTTATCTCACGGCATGGCCTCTCCCGAAATCGAAGCGCTGACGCAAGCCCTGTCCCGCCTGCCCGGTCTGGGGCCGCGTTCCGCGCGGCGGGCGGTGCTGCACCTCATCAAGAAGCGCGAGGCCGCCATGGCCCCGCTGCTGCGCGCGCTGGAGGCGGTGAACGACCGGCTCGTCACCTGCCATGTCTGCGGCAATGTCGACACGGTCGATCCTTGCGGCATCTGCGCCGATCCGCGCCGCGACCCGCGTGCGCTGTGCGTCGTGGAGGATGTTGCCGACCTGTGGGCGCTCGACAAGTCCCGCCTTTTCCCCGGCCGCTTCCATGTGCTGGGCGGTCGCCTGTCCGCGCTGGAAGGGGTGCGGCCGGAGGATCTGACCATCGATGCGCTGGTCGGGCGGCTGGAACAGGGCGGCATCGATGAAGTGGTGCTGGCGATGAACGCGACGCTGGAGGGGCAGACGACCGCCCATTATCTGGCCGAGCGGCTCGAACATTTCCCGATCCGCCTGACCCAGTTGGCCCATGGCGTGCCGGTGGGCGGCGAACTGGACTATCTGGACGAAGGAACGCTGGCGCAGGCGCTGCGGGCGCGAAGGCCGGTGGGGTAGGGGAGTGAAACCTTTTGCCCGCGCCGTGGATCGCTTGAAATCCTGCGTCTTTCCGCTATTTTATGAAGATGGCCATTCTTCCCATCCTAGAGGCGCCGGACCCGCGCCTGCGCACCATTTCGACCCCCGTGGAGTCGATCGACGACGATCTGCAACGTCTGATCGACGACATGTTCGACACCATGTATGACGCGCCGGGCATCGGCCTGGCCGCGATCCAGGTCGGCGTGCCCAAGCGGGTGTTGGTGATGGACTTGCAGGAACCGGAATCCGACGCGGAGGACGCTCCCCCGGTCAAGAAGCCGATGGTGTTCATCAACCCCGAAATCCTCAAGGAATCGGAGGATTTGTCCGTCTATAACGAGGGCTGCCTGTCCGTTCCCGACCAATATGCGGAGGTGGAGCGTCCCGCGACGATCCGCGCCAGCTGGATGGACCGCGACGGCCGCATTCATGAGGAACAGCTCGACGGGCTGCTTGCCACCTGCCTCCAGCATGAAATGGACCATCTGGAGGGTGTTCTCTTCATCGACCACCTGTCGCGCATGAAGCGCGACATGCTGATGAAGAAGCTGACCAAGGCCCGCCGCGCCGCCTGATTTATGTTCGTCATCCCGGCGAAAGCCGGGATCTCGTTTCCTTTGCGCGGCGCTGCAAGAATAAGGGAGATGCCAGCCTTCGCTGGCATGACGGGCCTCTGGGTCAGTTCACCCCGTCGGTATCCAGCGCATAGCCCGCCGACCGCACGGTGCGGATGATGTCCTGAAACTGGCCATCGCCGTTGATAGCCTTGCGCAGGCGGCGGATATGCACGTCCACGGTGCGCAGTTCGATATCGCTGTCCTGCCCCCACACGCTGTCGAGCAGCCGTTCGCGCGAGAATACCCAGCCGGGATGCTCCAGAAAATGGCGCAGCAGGCGGAATTCGGTTGGGCCGAGCGGGATAACCTGCCCGCCGCGCCGTACCTTGTGCCCCACCGTGTCCATCTCGACATCGGCAAAGGTCAGCGTTTCGCCGGCCAGCGCCGGGCGCACGCGCCGCAGCACCGCGCCGACCCGCGCCACCAGCTCGCGTGGCGAAAACGGCTTGGTCACATAATCGTCCGCGCCCGTTTCCAGCCCGCGCACCCGATCCTCTTCCTCACCGCGCGCGGTCAGCATGATGATCGGCACATTGGCGGTGCCGTTGGCGCGGCGCAGGCGGCGGCACACCTCGATCCCCGACAGGCTTTCCACCATCCAGTCGAGCAGCACGATGTCGGGCACATTTTCCTGCGCCATCAACAGGGCTTCCTCGCCATCGACCGTATGGGCGACGTCGAAATCCTCACGCTTGAAATGCCAGATCAGCAATTCGGCCAGCGCTGCGTCATCCTCGACCAGCAGCATTTTTGCACGGGCCATGGTCCTTATTCCTCCGCCGCCGCGCCGCCGCGATCGCGGTCGGGCAGGGTCTGGCCCGTAGCCGCATAATAGACCATTTCCGCGACATTGGTCGCATGGTCGCCGATCCGCTCGATATTCTTGGCGATGAACAGCAGATGCGCGCATTCGCTGATCGTCTTGGGATTTTCGACCATATAGGTGACCAGCGTGCGGAACACGCTGTTGTAGAAATCGTCGACCACCGTGTCGCGCTCGACCACGGCGACCGCCAGATCGGGATCGCGCGCGGCAAAGGCGTTGAGCGCGTCATGCACCATCTCGCTCGCCACCTGTCCCATGGACGGCAACAGCGATACCGGCTCCAGCGTGCGCTGGTTGACCATGATCAGCGGCACCCGCTTGGCGATATTCTTGGCATAATCGCCAATCCGCTCGACCACGCCGACAATCTTGAGCGCGGCGATGACGTCGCGCAGGTCATTGGCCATCGGCGCGCGGAGCGCGATCACCTGGATGACCAGCTTTTCGACTTCCGCCTCGATCGCGTCGATACGCTTGTCGTCGGCCACCACCTGCGCCGCCAGCGCCAGATCCTGCCGTTGCAGCGCGGTCATTGCGCTTTCGATGGCAGCTTCGGCCCGTCCGCCCATTTCCGCGATCAGGCCGCGCAGCCTGTCGATTTCCTCGTCGAACGCCTTGATCGTATGTTCAGCCATATTCGTTTCTCCCGCGATCAGCCGTAGCGACCGGTGATATAATCCTTGGTCCGCTCCTGCGTCGGGTTCGTGAAGATGTCGCTCGTCACGCCATATTCGACCAGATCGCCGAGGTGGAAGAAGGCGGTGCGTTGCGACACGCGCGCAGCCTGCTGCATGTTGTGGGTCACGATGACGATCGCATAGCGGCCGCGCAGTTCGTGGATCAGCTCCTCGATCTTCGCCGTTGCGATCGGGTCCAGCGCGGAACAGGGTTCGTCCATCAGGATGACCTCCGGCTCCACCGCAATAGCGCGGCCAATGCATAGCCGCTGCTGCTGCCCGCCGGACAGGGCAGTGCCGCTGTCGTGCAGCCGGTCCTTCACTTCTTCCCACAGGCCCGCGCGGCGCAGCGATTTTTCGACGATCACGTCCAGGTCCGCCTTGGCATGGGCCAGGCCATGGATGCGCGGCCCATAGGCGATATTTTCGTAGATCGACTTGGGGAAGGGATTGGGCTTCTGGAACACCATGCCGACCCGCGCGCGCAGTTGCACCACGTCCATCGACGGGGAATAAATATCGTCCCCATCCAGCGTGATCGTGCCTTCCACCCGCGCGCTGGCAACCGTGTCGTTCATGCGGTTCAACGTCCGCAGGAAGGTCGACTTGCCGCAGCCCGACGGGCCGATGAAGGCGGTGACATGGTCCATGTCGACGTCGATCGACACGCCCTTTATCGCCTGCTTCGCGCCGTAAAAGACCTTGACGTCGCGGGCCGACATTTTGGGGTTGGCAATGGCCAGAGGGTTTGTTGCTTCGGTCATGGGCGCGTTTACCACCGTGTTTCAAACTTGTTGCGCAGATAGATGGCCAGGCCATTCATCGCGAGGAGGAAGGCCAGCAGCACGATGATCGCGGCCGACGTCTTTTCGACAAAGCCCCTGGAGACTTCATCGGACCACAGGAAGATCTGCACCGGCAACACGGTCGCCGGATCGTTGATCCCGCCCGGCGGCGTTGCGATGAAGGCGCGCATGCCGATCATCAGCAGCGGCGCGGTTTCGCCCAGCGCGCGGGCCATGCCGATGATCGTGCCGGTCAGGATGCCGGGCAGCGCCAGCGGCAGGACATGGTGGAACACGACCTGCACCGGCGAGGCGCCGATGCCGAGCGCCGCGTCGCGGATGCTGGGCGGGACGGACTTGATCGCGTTGCGCCCGGCAATGACGATGACCGGCATCGTCATCAGCGCCAGCGTCATGCCCCCGATCAGCGGCGCCGATCGTGGCAGGTGCATGAAGTTGAGGAAGATGGACAGGCCAAGCAGGCCGAAGATGATGGAGGGGACCGCCGCCAGATTGTTGATCGACACTTCGATAATGTCGGTCCACCACGTCTTGGGCGCATATTCCTCCAGATAGAGGGCGGTGGCCACGCCAACCGGGAAGCTGAGCGCCAGCGTCACCAGCATCGTCAGCAACGAACCCTTGAACGCCCCCCAGATGCCGACCTGCGTCGGATCGGTGCCGTCGCTGGACGTCAGGAAGCCCCAGTTGAAGCCGGTCGTCAGCAGCCCTGCCTTGCGCAGGCGCTCCACTGCCGCTTCGGCTTCCGGCGCGCCTTCATGCTTGGCGGCGAGGTCTATGGTGGTCGAGGCTGGAACGCGGATCGTCACCGTCTGTCCCAATATCGCCGGATCGGCCTTGATCGCATCGCGGATGCTGATCCAGGCGGTCGGCGACAGCAGGGCGTCGGCGTCCGGGCCGAGCGCTGCCTTCGCGACCTGCCCGGTCACCATCGGCAGATTGGCATTGGCCAAGGCTGCGTCGGTGATGTTGGCCGGATCAAGCAGCAGAGGGGACGCAGGGAAGTTGACCTGAAGCGCGATTTCCGTGCGGGTGAATCCGCGCAGCCCGTTGCCGATCATCGTGAACAGCAGGAAGGCGAGGAAGGCGGCAGAGAGCGCCACGGCGAACAGGCCGGCGAATTTGAACCGCCGCTCGGCCGCATAGCGCCGCGCAATCCGCTTGCGCATCGCGTCCGACTTCCAGTCGGTGGGGTTGCGAGTGGTCATTCTGTCTCTCCCCGTTCGGGCTGAGCCTGTCGAAGCCTTCCACTGAGCGCAGCGAAGTGACCTCCTTCCGGTCGGTCGAACCCTTCGACTTCGCTCAGGGCGAACGGATGTTGGGTGTTCCGGCTCATTCGTAAGCCTCGCGATATTTCTTCACGACCCGCAGGGCCACGATGTTGAGCAGCAGGGTGACGATGAACAGCACGAGGCCAAGCGCGAAGGCGGCCAGCGTCTTGGCGCTGTCAAATTCCTGGTCGCCGGTCAGCAACTGGACGATCTGGGTCGTCACCGTGGTCACGCTGGCAAAGGGGTTGAGGGTCAGGTTCGCGGCCAGACCGGCGGCCATGACCACGATCATCGTTTCGCCGATCGCGCGGCTGACCGCCAGCAATACGCCGCCGACCACGCCGGGCAGGGCGGCCGGGATCAACACCTTGCGGATCGTTTCGCTCGTGGTCGCGCCCATCGCCAGGCTGCCGTCGCGCATCGACTGCGGCACGGCGGCGATGCTGTCGTCGGCCATGGAAGAGACGAAGGGAATGATCATCACGCCCATCACCAGACCAGCCGCCAGCGCGCTTTCCGACGAAGCGCCATGGATGCCGATCGTCACCGCAAAGTCGCGCAGCGCAGGCGCAATGGTGAGCGCCGCGAAATAGCCATAGACCACCGTTGGAACGCCCGCGAGCATCTCCAGCGTCGGTTTCATCCATTTGCGCACGACGGGCTGGGCATATTGGGTCAGATAGATGGCGCTCATCAGGCCCAGCGGAATGGCGACGACCATGGCGATGATCGCGCCGATGAAGATGGTGCCCCAGAAGAGCGGCACCGCGCCGAACGCATCCTTGTTGCCATAGCCCATCGCCGCCGATTGCGGCGACCATTTGGTGCCGAACAGGAAGTCCAGCGGATTGACCATGGAAAAGAAGCGGAAACTTTCCCACAGCAGGGACGCGACGATCCCCACCGTCGTCACGATCGCGATCAGCGATGCGATCAGCAGCGTCGCCATCACCAGCCGTTCGACCCGCGTGCGCGCCCGGAAATCGGGGCGAACGCGCGTGAAGGCATAGGCGCCGCCGGCAAAGGCGAGCACGATCGCCAGCACAGCGCCCGCCAGGCCATATTTGCTGATGGCGGCGCGATAGGGTTCGACCAGTCCCTGCGACAGCGGATTGAACGCGCCCGCCTGCGCGCCCGTCGCGATCGCCCGTGCCTCACCCAATATGGCGGAGCGCGAGAAATCGTCGGCGGGCAGGCTTTGCGCCGCCGGATCGGCCAGCACTGCCTGCGTCACCAGACCGGGCGCGACATTGGACCAGACCGCCAGAAACAGGACCGCCGGTACGATCGCCCACAAGGCGACATACCAGCCATGATAGCCCGGCAGCGAATGGACGGCATCGCGCCGCCCGGTCGCCCGTGCCACGGTCTGCAAACGCATGGCGCGGGCGCGGGCGCTGACCCAGGCGATAGCGCCCAGGCCAGCGAGCAGCAGGAAAAGTGCGGGACCGGTCATTATGGCCCTTACTTCAGCTTGGAGCCGTCAAGCACGGTCAGCGCCTTGATCGTTTCGGCGCTGGCCTTGCGGACATCTTCGGGGGCCGCGACCATGCCGCGCTTGGTGAGGGCGCCATCGGGCGCCCAGTTGGCGGCGAAGGTGTTGAGATAGTTTTGCAGCCCCGGAATGGCCGCAATATGCGCCTTCTTCACGTAGATATAGAGCGGACGCGCACCCGGATACTGGCCGGTCGAGACCGTTTCATAGGTCGCCTGGATGCCGTTGATCGGCACATCCTTGAGCGTGTCCTTATTCTCTTCCAAGAAGCTGTAGCCGAATATGCCGACCGCATTGGGGTTCGCGCCCAGTTTCTGGACGATCAGATTGTCATTCTCGCCCGAATCGACATATTTGCCGTCCTCACGGACGCGAGTGCAGGTTGCCTTATACTCGTCCTCGTTCTTCTCTTTCAGTTCCTTCATCGCCGGGTCGGACTGGCAACCTTTTTCCAGAATCAGTTCCGCCAGCGAATCGCGCGTGCCGCTGGTGGACGGAGGACCGAACACCGAAATCGCGATGGCGGGCAGGCTGGGATCGACATCCTTCCAGGTCTGCGCCTTGTTCGGGCCCTTGCCATAGGGATTGGCCGCCAGCGCCTCATAGACGATTTTCGGCGTCAGCTTGTAGCCGGGACCGTTTTTGGCTTCGGCAAAGGCCAGGCCGTCGACGCCGACCTGCACTTCGATGATGTCCTTGACCCCATTGGTCGCACACATGTCGAATTCGGATTTCTTCATCCGGCGCGATGCATCGGCAATGTCGGGATGCTGGGCGCCGACGCCGGCGCAGAACAGCTTCATGCCGCCGCCAGTGCCGGTCGATTCGATGATCGGCGACTTCATGCCGGGATTGCCCTGAACGAACAGTTCGGCAACCGCCGTCGCGAAGGGATAGACAGTCGACGATCCGACCGCGCGAATCTGGTCGCGGGTCTGGCCCGCGCCGCCGCTGCCGCTCTGGTCGCCGCAGGCGGACAGGGAAATGACGCTCAATGCCGTTGCGGCGAACAGGGTGAATTTATGCACGGAAACCTCCATTATGAAAGGCCGCGATTCGCTGTTCGCTGCCCCCTTTGACCGGCGCTATAGGGCCGCTCCATCGCGGCATTGTGACATTCAGGTTGCAGTTTGATGACATCGCAAAAGGCGATGATGACAGGATCGCTATTTTGGTCAAACCTGCCCGGCTTCCGCCTCGTTCATCAGCGGCAGCAGCACGGTCACGGTCGTTCCCTTGCCCAAAACGCTTGCTACGTCCAGCCGTCCGCGATGCCGTTCGACAATATGTTTGACGATCGCCAGCCCCAGCCCGGTGCCGCCCATCGCCCGGCTGCGCCCTGAATCGACGCGGTAGAAGCGCTCGGTCAGGCGTGGCAGATGGTCCGGGCCTATGCCTTCCCCTTCGTCGGCGACGGACAGGCGGCACATGCGGCTGCCGCCTTCGCTCAGCGTCACCCGGATCGGCGTGCCGGGACGGCCATATTTGACCGAATTGCCGATCAGATTGTGCAGCAGCTGCGACAGCTGCGCCCGATCGCCCTGCACCGCCTGCCGCCCCGGCGCGACATCCATCTCCACCTCGCGGCCACGCTCGCCATGGCTGGATCGGAACACATTGACCGCTTCGGCGACCAGTTCGCCCAGATCGACCGCGTCCGCGGGCGCGCGATATTTCTCCGCCTCGATCCGCGACAGCGAGATCAGGTCATCGACCAGTCGCTGCATCCGCCGCGCTTCGCCATCCATGATTTTAAGGAAGCGCTGCCGGGTTTCGTCGTCCTTGCCCAGTTCGGGATCGGCCAGCGTTTCGATAAAGCCCAATATCCCGGCCAGCGGCGTGCGCAGTTCATGGCTGGCATTGGCGACGAAATCGACCCGCATCCGCTCGGCGGCATGGGTGCCGCTATGGTCGACCAGATGCACCAGGCGGCGCATGTCCGCCACCGCGCCCACCGGCGCGACCCGCATCTGCCAGCGCTGCTCGCGCGTGCCCAGCCCGACCAGTTCGATCATGAACGGTTCGGCCAGCGGGGCAAGGCTCGCCAGTCGTTCGGCGGCGGCAGGATGCCGGATGGCGATGCGCGCATCCTCCCCCTCGATATGCGCGCCCAGCAGGCGCTGCGCCGCCCGGTTGACCCGCGCGATCCGCCCGCGCTCCACCAGCATCAGCGGATCGGAAATCCCCTCCAGCAGGCTCGCAAAATCGGGATGGTCGATCAGGTCCGGCTCGTCCAGCGTCACTTTCGGTACGTCGCGCCGTGGCGTACCGGCTTCGGCGGTAATGGCCAGGACGATCACGCCCGCCAGCACCGGCAGCATGACGGCAAAGGGGGATGCGCCCATCATCAGGGCAGCGCCCGTGCTCAGCAGCAGGACGGCGAAGGAGGCGATGATCTGGGAAGGACTGAGTCGATTCATGGTTACCGCACTGGATTTGTCGCGCATTTGCTGCGATGTCTGGCCCAATAGCGTGCAATCATGACGCTTTGGCAAGCCCGATAGCGGACCAGGATCAGATGAGCGAGCCGATGACCGGACAGGATGATGACCAGCAGCCCGATATGGCTGCGCAGGCCGACACGCCCGATCTGGCCGTGCCTTCGCGTCGCCAGTTGTTGATGGGTGGCGCAGCGGCGGCGTCCGCGATCGTGTCGATCCGCCCGGCGCTGGCCAATACCGCCGCCTCGGTCCTCAACTGCACGATACCCGTGCCGGATGCCGGCCGGGCGGGCAATCTGATCGCCCCCAATGGCCAGCTCGTCCCCGCCGGGACGCCCGGCGCCTTTCCCGGCGCGGGTCGCCCCTTCACCGGCGAACAGGTCAAGCAAGCCTTGCGGGGACGCCCGCTGCCGGGCACCAGCTATCAGCAGAATCAGGCCTATCTCAACTATATCCGCCGCCTTCAGTCCGGCACCAGCGGCTTCACCTGCTACGCCTCGCTCCAGATGCCGCGTTAGGCACTTGGCTACCCCTCTGCGTTAGGGCAGGGCGGATGTATGTGAGGCCAACATCTCCTTCATCGTCACCCTGAACTTGTTTCAGGGTCCATTTCACCAGATCAAGCAGTTGTTTGGGACGAGAAATGGATGCTGAAACAAGTTCAGCATGACGGGCATGTGGTGGCACCATATGCAATAGCGCCGGAGCAGGGCGCTGCTTATGGGGTAGCAGAGAGTGACAGCGACGAAACTCTATCGGCGGGACGGGGCGGATGCGGTGACCGCCTGCGCGCTCGACGACATCGTCCTCCTCTACCATCCACGGTCGGAGCAGACCCATATGGTGATCAGCCCGGTCCCCGAAATTCTTGATCAACTGGCCGATGGCGGCCCGGCCAGCGTGGCGCAGATCCATGACCGGCTGGCCCGCAGCTTCGACCTTGGCCCGGCAGACGAAGCGATCGACGAAATCGCCGCCCATCTTGACGCGCTGGTGGCGCTCGGCCTGGTGCGCCCGGCATGAGGCACCATCTGACGCTGCGCATTGGCCCGGCGACCTTCCGCATCGGCTCCGCCTGGCCAGCGCCGATCGACCAACTTGCCAGCCTCTACGCCGCCTATCCGCAACCTGCCGACGCCATCGCGGATTTCACCGTCCGGCTCCAGCCGACCAGTCTTGTGCGCCGCTTCATCCGCCCGTCCATTTTCATCACCGGCGACCATGGCCTGGCCGATGCTGCGCCGATGAGCCTGTCCCATGGCCTGCTCGCGGCGGAGATGGGGATGAACCTGCAAATGGCGCTGGGCTGGCGGCGGCACCTGCTGCTTCATGCCTCCAGCGTAGAAAAAGATGGTCGCGTGCTGGTGATGACCGGCGAGTCTGGCTCGGGCAAATCGACCCTCGCGGCCCTGCTTGGCGAACGTGGCTGGCGCTTCATGGGCGATGAATTTGCCTTGCTGGACCTTGATAGCGGCGCGATCCTGCCCTTTCCCCGCCTCGTCAGCCTCAAGAATCGCGCGATCGACGTGGTGGCGGGCCAAGTCGGGGAGGGGCGCATGGGGCCGCTGCTCGCCGCCACGGCCAAGGGCGACATTCGCCATATGGTCCCCGCCATGATGCGGTCGCGCGCATGGGGCAGGGGGCGATGCCCGCACTGCTGCTTTTCCCCCGCTTCGGCCACGCCGCCGATGTGCGTGCCGTTGGCCAGGCGGAAATCTTCATGCGCCTCACGCAAGCCTCGACCAATTATGTCGCGTTGGGCGAACCCGCTTTCACGGCGCTGACCCGGTTCGTGCGCGATGTTCCCGCCCGCGCGATCGACTTCCCCACGGGTGAGGACGCCATCGCCATGGTCGAACGGCTGTGGGAGGAGATGGCATGAGCGCCGCGCTGCTGGTGCGCACGCTGCGTGATCCTGCGTCCGTCGCCGGGCTGGACGCATCCGGCTGGAACGGCCTGATCGCCGCCGCGCGTGCCGAACGGCTGATCGGGACGCTGGCGTTTCGGCTTGATGGGGTGACGGTGCCCTCAGCGCTCACGCCGATCCTGTCCGATGCGCGGCTGGATGCCGCCCGCGAAGCGCGGCAGGCGCTATGGGAGGCTGATCGCGCGGCGCAGGCGCTTGGGGCTCTGGGCGTGCGTGTCGTCCTGCTCAAGGGCACGGCCTATGCCGCCGCCGGACTGAAGGCCGGGCAGGGGCGCTTCATCGGCGATCTCGACATCCTCGTGCCGGTCGAGGCGATGGCGGCGGTCGAACAGGCGCTGATCGCGGCGGGCTGGGAATGGGTGAAGGATGATCCCTATGACGATGTCTATTATCGCCAATGGATGCACGAACTCCCGCCGATGATCCACGCGACGCGCGACCGGATGATCGACGTGCATCACACGATATTGCCGCTCACCGCGCGCCAGACCCCCGATGCCGCCGCGATGATCGCCGACGCCGTGCCAGTGGATGATGGCCTTTTCGTCCTGTCCCCCGAAGATCGGGTCGTCCATGCCGTCGCCCATATGCTGGCCGATGGCGATTTGCAGGGCGGGCTGCGCAACCTGTGGGACATCCATCATCTGCTGGCCGACACTGACCCGGACATATTGGCGACCCGCGCCGCCCGCCATGGCCTGACGTCCCATGTCCGGCAAGCGCAGCGACTGGCCGCCGCGCTCTACGGCCCCGGCGCGCGCCTGACCCTGTGGGATCGCCTGATCCGCGCCCGGCTGCTGGCCCGCGACGGCTGGGGCCGCGAGACCCGCAAGGCGCTGGTGTTCGCCTTCTTCCTGCGCTCCCACTGGCTAAGAATGCCGCCCCTGATGCTGGCCCGGCACCTGTGGACCAAATGGCGCAAGGGGCATCGGCCGCAATAGGCAGCCTACTCCTTCTTCAATATATCCAGCGCCAGCACCGTCATCGCTTCGCTCGCCGTTGCGATCACTGCGTCGGCTTGCGGCGCCCAGAAAGGGCTGTGGAGCGAGGGAAGGGGAGCCTGGCCCGCCTGCGCCGCCGCCATCTTGTCCGCAGGCACGCCGCCGACCCAGAAGATGAAGCTGTGGATGCTCTTGTCCGCGCGATAGAAGCGGCCGAAATCCTCGCCGCCCATCACCGCCTGGGTCTTGACCACCCGGCCTTCGGGGAAATGCCCTTTCAGCACGCCTGCCATCTGTTCGGCAAATTCGGGCGGGTTGTAGGTGGAGGGGGTGAATTCGTCCTTCACCGTCACCACCGGCATCCGGTCGTCCGGCACCCCGGCCGCGATCGCTTCGCCGCGCGAAATGCGCTTGATCCCGTCGATCAGCCTGGCCCGCGTCTCGTCCGAATAGCTACGGATCGTCAGCAGCAATTTCGCTTCGTCAGGGATGATATTATGCTTGGCCCCGCCCTGGAAACTGCCCACCGTCACGACCGCCGGGTCGGATGGCTCCTGCTCCCGGCTCACCAGCGTCTGGAGCGTCCCCACGATCCGCGATCCCAGCACGATCGGATCTTTGGTCGTTTGCGGATAGGCGCCATGGCCGCCCACGCCCCGCACCAATATGTCCACGCTGTCGACATTGGCCAGCGCATAGCCGGGCGTATAGCCGATCTTGCCCGCCTCCAGATTGGCCGCGTCGTGAAAGGCGATGGCGTGGGTAGGCTTGGGGAAGCGGGTGTAAAGCCCGTCCTCCAGCATCAGCCGCGCGCCGCGCCCGACTTCCTCGGCAGGCTGGAGGATCATCACCAGCGTGCCTTTCCACTCATCCTTGGCCGCCGCCAGCAGCTTGGCCGTTTCGATAAAGGCGGTCATATGCGTGTCATGGCCGCAGGCGTGCATGACGCCCGTTTCAACGCCTTCGGGCGTCTTGGTACGCACTTTCGACGCGAAGGGCAGCCCGGTCTGTTCGACGACCGGCAATGCGTCCATATCCGCCCGGATCAGCAGCACCGGGCCGGACCCGTTCTTCATCACCGCAACCACGCCCGTGCCGCCGACCTTGTCGGTCACGTCGAACTTCAACGCTTTCAGCCGCTTGGCGAGCTTCGCGGCGGTATTGACTTCCTGTTCCGACAATTCGGGATTGGCATGGAGGTCGCGATAGAGCGCCATCAGCCCTTCCATATCCTTCGCTATGGTCGCGCCGATCGCGCTTTGCGGCGTTTCCGCCGGGGCTGTCGGCGGCGTTGCCGGATCGGTCTGGGCGATCGCGATGGAGGTGAAGCTGGCGACGGCCAATATGGCTGCGAGCGCATGGCGCATGATGAAAGTCTCCCTTGGCTGCCCGCAGCATAAGGCGATTTCAGGGCGGTGAAAGGGGGGGCTGCGTGCCAAATGCCGAAAAAGCGGCGGCCCTTGTAAACCCGTCCCGTCGATACTATTTCACAAGTGAAAGGAACGATCCGCCGCATCGCGTGGCGCGATGATCGTCCATCCTCCTGCGACATGCTTGATCCGCGCGCGTCCGACGAAGCGCATCCTGTTGCCCTGTTATCCCGATCCCTCGCGCAAAGGAGCCTGCTCCATGGCCCAGACATCCGCCTTCTGCCTTGCCCAGCAGTCGATCCATCACGCCCGTTCCCTGTCCGAAACCCTGCCCAACGCCCGTGGCGTTGCGCTGGCCGCTGCCAATGCCTGGGGCCGCGAAGCCAAGCTGGCCGCGAGCGCCGAACGCCGCCGCGCGACGCGCACGATCACGACGGAAGATGAGGCGATCGCCGCCGAATTTCGCGCTGAAGATGACGCCGAAGCCGCGTTGAACACGGCGCGCTGACCTCCCTCTCACATAGCGGAAAGATCCAGATCATGGCCAAGGGTCAGAAGAAATCGAACCGGGAAATCCGCAAGCCCAAGGCGGGAAAACCGCCCAAGGCCAATGCGTCCAACCCGTCTACCAAGCCCGGCCCGGTCGGCATCGTGACGTTGAAAAGCTGAACGATGACGACCGACACACCCGATCAGTCCGCGCCAGCGCCCGCTTCCAACCGCACATCGCCGGGTCGGCGCTTCACGCCGCACAATGCCGTGCGCCTGTCCCCGGCGGAAGCCGAACGGCAGGGCCGCGTCACCCGGATCGCGATCGAGAGGCTGGGCGCGCCTGCCGCGATCCTGTTCCTCAACAGCCAGCATGAGGGCATGGCCGACCGCCCGCTGCCGCTGGCGACGGCGAGCGAGGAGGGCCTGCAAGCGGTGCTGCGCCGGCTGGAGGCTGGCCCGGCCTGACGTCAGGCCGGGCGGCGCGTCATTGCGCCGTCCATCCGCCGTCAATGCTCATATTCGCACCAGTGATATTGGCGGCGGCGTCGCTGCACAGGAACAGCGCCATCGCGGCGACCTGTTCGACCGTCACGAACTGCTTGGTCGGCTGGCCCGCCAGCAGCACATCGTTCATGACCTGCTCGCGCGTCATGCCGCGCGCCTTCATCGTGTCGGGGATCTGGTTTTCAACCAGCGGCGTCCAGACATAGCCGGGCGAAATGCAGTTGGCGGTAATGCCACAGGTCGCGACTTCCAGCGCCACGGTCTTGGTGAAACCGGCCAGGCCATGCTTGGCGGTCACATAGGCGCTTTTGAACGGGGACGCGGTCAGCGAATGCGCGCTGGCGGTCTGGATGATCCGGCCCCATTTCTTGCTCTTCATATAGGGGACGGCCAGCCGCGTCGTGTGGAATGCGCTGGTCAGATTGAGCGCGATGATCAGGTTCCACTTGTCGACCGGGAAATCCTCGACCGGGGCGACATGCTGGGTTCCGGCATTGTTGATGAGAATATCGACCCCGCCAAAGGTAGCGGCGGCCTCCGCCATCATGGCCTCGATCTCTTCCTGCTTGGTCAGGTCATGGCCGCTATAGAGCGCCTTGGCCCCGCTCAGTTCCTCCAGACCCAACCGCTCCTTTTCGATCGCGTCCTTGTCGCCAAAGCCGTTGATGACGACATTCGCGCCTTCGCCAGCCAGCGCCTTGGCATAGGCGAGGCCGATGCCGGATGTTGATCCGGTGATCAAAGCGGTCTTGCCAGCGAGGGACTTGCTCATGCCTTTTTCTCCTTGAGATGATCGGGACGGTCGAGGTCAAACGTGGCGCTCTTGCCATCCAATATGTTGCGGGCGATCAGGTCGCCCTTGTGCATCACTTCTTCCACCGCGTCGCGGCCCTGGCTCCAATGGTCCAGCATCGTGGCGCGGGAAAATTCGAAATCCTTCGCGCCGCTTTCCCAGTTGCGGCTGCGGTAGATGAGGTGGACGATGTTGATCGATCCGGTTTCGACATATTGACGCAACTGCTGCGCATCCGCATCGTTCCGCAGCTCTTCGGGCAGTTTGTCGAGCAAAGCGCGGATCGTGCCATGTTCGCGCCGCAGCCGCAGATACTGGTCCGTCACCTGCCGGGTACGGCTGCTATATTGAATGTCCTTGGTCCGCGAATAGACGTCGGTCATCTGGCGCGGCATCGGCCCTTCGGCGGGGAACAGATCGACCTGAAACACCAGCATGTCTTCTGTCTGATGGTCCAGCACATGGGCCAGCGGCGTATTGGATACGATACCGCCGTCCCAATACCAGCGCCCGTCAATCTCGACCGGCGGCAGGCCAGGCGGCAGCGCGCCCGACGCCATGATGTGGCGCGCGTCGATCCGGGTGTTGCCGCCCGGCCCGCGCGTGTCCCAATAGGCGAAATTGCCCGTTTCCACATCGACCGCGCCAACCGAAAGCCGCACTGGCCCGTCATTCAGCAAGTCCCAGTCGATACAGGCGTCCAGCGTGTCTTTCAGCGGGGCGCTGTCGTAAAAGCTGATCGCGCCGGCCGATCCTTCGGGCATCATCGTCGCTGGCCACAGGCGCGGGCGGAACATGCCCGGCACACCAAAGGTCGCGACCGTCCCTGCGGCGGCCAGATGCGCGATCTCGCGGATATGGTCGATGTCGGGCAGCAGGATATTGGGCATTCCGCCCGATACGGTGTACCAGAATTTCTTGAGGCGGCTGATCCGCCGGTGGGGCGGGTTGCCCGCGATGATCGCGGCGTTGACCGCGCCGATCGATATGCCCGCAACCCAGCTGACATCGACCCCCAGTTCGTCCAGCCGTTCATAGACGCCAGACTGGAAGGAACCCAGCGCGCCGCCCCCCTGAAGCAGGAGCGCGACTTCGCGGGGGAGGGGCAAAGGCGTGCGGGCACGGCGGAGGGGCTTTGGCTGAATATCCATGATGCAGTGCAATATAGGCTTTGCGAACGGCAATCCAACTTTATGTCGCCAGATAAAATTTGCTTTGCCCGCAACCCTCTGGCCATTCCGGCGGTTTGCAGCATCCGGTGAATCGGCTAGGCACAGGCCTGAACAGGGAGGGCGTCATGCGTCTCGACGACGAACAGGAAAGCAGCCATTTCGAGGTGCAGGACGGCCGGGGCGGCGGAGGCGGCTTTGGTGGCGGGCTGGGGATGCTCCTGCCGCTGATCGGTAGCAGATTCGGGTGCGGCGGCATTGTCGTGGCGCTGATCATCATGATTGTCATGGGTATGAACCCATTGAGCCTGATCGGCGGCGGCGGGGGCGGCCAGCCTGTGCAGACGCAGCGCCCTGCGACGACCGAACTGACCGACATTCAGCGCACGTCGCTCAAAGTGCTGGGATCGACCGAGCGCCGCTGGGACGAGATTTTCAGGGCGGAAGGACAAAGCTATCCGCCGCCGACGCTGGTATTCTACAGCCAGAACGGCCAGTCAGGCTGCGGCGCGGCGCAGGCGGCGATGGGGCCGTTCTACTGCCCGCCGACCAGCGCATCTATATCGACACCGATTTCTTCAAGGAAATGGAGACGCGGTTCAACGCGCCGGGCGATTTCCCGATCGGCTATATCATCGCCCATGAAGTGGGCCATCACATCCAGACCATCACGGGCGAGGCGGACCGGATTCGCAGGGCGCAGCAGCGCGCATCGGAAGCGGAGGGCAATGCGCTGCAAGTGAAGATGGAATTGCAGGCGGATTGCTATGCCGGGGTGTGGGCGGCGCGCGACACCAATTTGATGGAAGCAGGCGACCTGGAAGAAGGAGTGCGCGCGGCAGAGGCGATTGGCGATGACACGCTGCAAAAGGCGGCGGGACGTCGTCCAGTGCCCGAAAGCTTTACCCATGGCAGCAGCGCCCAGCGCATGGCCTGGCTGCGCAAGGGCTTGTCGACCGGCGATCCGGCCCAGTGCGACACGTTCAACGGATCGCTCTGAGCCTATTGTCCTTGATCGTCGGTTGATTCGGCCTGATCTGCCTCCGGGTCGACCATCTGGCCGTTGGCGTCCGTTGGCGCGGCGCTCGGTTCAGGCAGGCCAGCGCCCGGCGCGAGCATCGGTTGCCCGGCTCCGGCCATTGGCTGGCCAAAGGCTGGCGCATCCGCAGGCGGGGGTGGCGGGACCGCCGGTTGCGCTACGGGCGCGGTGACGGACGGCGGTGGCGACGTGCCGAAGATGGCGGGCTGCGATGGGGAAGATTCGGGACGCCTGGGCAACACGTCCTGCACCGCCAGCACGACCAAGGGTGCTGCGATCACCGTGCAGATGGCAAAATTGCGGTATATCATCGCCTGGACTTCTTGCTGATCGACCGGGCGACAATATCCAAAATCGGTAAATAAATGCCTGTGCCGATCAGCGCTTTACCGGCTGAACACATCGAGCCGAGCCAGCAGGGCGGTCATATCGTCGGGCAGCCCATCGCGCGGCGGCGCGTAGGTAGAGCGCAGCGCATTGCCAACGCCTTCATAAGGCAGGGGAAGCGCGACAGTCACAACCCGTCCCTTGTCGCCTTGGCGACCCGGTGCCGATCGGCCGGACGATTTGCGCTGCATTTCCATGTCAGTAGAACGGACGTCGCAGGCAAAAGTTTCTGGCATTCGTCGCAAGCCCAAGCGATAGCGCGCGACAGCAGGCCCGGCGCAAGGGGAGAGACGATGGTGACGGACTGGCCCGAAACACTCGCGCGGATACGCGGCCATTCGCCCTTTCTGACGCGCGCGCTGGATCGCTACCCTGAAGTGGCGGCGGCGCTGGCGACCGGAGACATGGACGCGGCTCTGGCTGTGGCGCAGGCGCTTGGCCAGCCGGAGGATGGCGTCGCCCGGTCCTTGCGGCGGCGGCGCACGGGGATCGCGCTGGTGACGGCGGCTGCCGATCTGTCCGGGGCATGGGGGCTGGACCGGGTGACGCGCACCCTGTCCGATTTCGCCGATACCGCCGTGGAGGAAGCGCTGGCCGCCGCCATGGCCGAACGCTATCCCGATGCCGAGCATAAAGGGTTCGTCGTGCTGGCGCTGGGCAAGCATGGCAGCCGCGAGCTGAATTATTCGTCGGATATCGACCCCATACTGCTCTACGATCCCGCCACGCTGCCGCACGGCCCGCGCGAAGATCCCGCCGATGCAGCGGTTCGGATCGGGCGGCGGATGAGCGAATTGCTGACCGCGCGCGATGGCGACGGCTATGTATTCCGGGTCGACCTGCGCCTGCGTCCCTCGCCCGAAGCGACGCCGATCGCCCTGCCGGTGGAAGCGGCGATCGGCTATTATGAATCGACCGCGCTGGGGTGGGAACAGGCGGCCTTCATCCGGTCGCGCGCGGCGGCAGGGGACATGGCGCTGGGCGACTATTTCCTGCGCCAGATTCGCCCCTTCGTCTGGCGGCGGCATCTGGATTTCAGCGCGATCGACGCGATCGTCGACATCAGCCGCCGAATTCGCGACCATTATGCGCAGGGGCAGGCGTTCGGGCCGGGATTTGACCTGAAACGGGGCGGGGTGGCATCCGCGAGGTCGAATTTTTCGCGCAGGTTCACCAGTTGATCCATGGCGGTCGCGACCCGGCGCTGCGATCGGGCAATACGCGGCAGGCATTGGCGGCGCTGGCGCAGGCGGGGTTGATCGAGCCTGACGTCGCGGCGCGGCTGGACGAGGCTTATGTCCTGTTCCGCACCATCGAGCACCGGCTTCAGATGGTGGAGGATTTGCAGACCCACGAACTGCCCAAATCGGCGGAAGCGATGGACAATGTCGCGCGGCTCCATGGTGTGGTCGATGGCGACGCGCTGCTGGACCTGTTGCGGCCGCAGGTCGAATGGGTCGGGCAGAATTATGACCGGCTCAGCCCCGAACAGGATGACGCCTCCCTGTCGCAGGATGAGGCGCTGCTGGCCGGGCAACTGGTCGAGATGGGCTTTGCCGATCCTGAAACGGCGATGGCGCGGATCGCCCACTGGCGCGCGGGCAAGGTGCGGGCGCTGCGCAGCGGCCCATCGCGCGAAGCGCTGGAAAGCCTGCTGCCTGGCCTGATGCGCGCGCTGGCGACCGCGCCCGATCCTTCGCGCGCGCTCAACCGGCTGGACGACATGATCGGACGACTGCCCAGCGCGATCAATTTCTTCAAGCTGCTCGCCGCGCGGCCCGCGCTGGTCGCGCTGCTGGCGGAGATATTGAGTCATGCGCCGACGCTGGCCGATGCGCTGGCGCGGCGGGCGGAACTGATCGACGGCCTGATTGACGCCACGGCTTTCGACCCGCCGCCGCCGGTCGAGATATTGGCCGGGCAACTGGCCGCGCTGGAGCCGGGCGAGGATTATCAGGCCTTGCTCGACCGGGTGCGCCAGCGCGTGGGCGATCGCCGTTTCGCGCTGGGCGCGCAGATCATCCGGGGCGGCGATCCGCTGGAGGCCGGGCGCGGCTATGGCCGGGTGGCGGAGGCCGCGATCGAGGCGTTGGCGGCTGGGACGGTTGCGGAGTTCGAGGCTGCACATGGCCGGGTGCCAGGGGGCGAGATCGTCATTCTGGCGCTGGGGCGGCTGGGGGGCGGGGTGTTGACCCATGCATCGGACCTGGATGTCATCTTCCTGTTCACCGGCGATTTCCGCGCCGAATCCGACGGCCCCAAGCCTCTGGGCGCGACCCAATATTTCAACCGGTTGGCGCAGCGCATCGTCAACGCGCTGTCGGTCCATACCGCTTCCGGCCCGCTTTATGAGGTCGATACGCGGCTCCGCCCATCGGGCGCGCAGGGCCTGCTGGCGGTCAGTTTCGACAGTTTCGCCAAATATCAGCGCGAAGAGGCGTGGGCCTGGGAGCATCTGGCGCTGACGCGGGCGCGGCCGATATTCGGATCGGCCAAGGCCCGCACGGCGTTGGCCGCCATTCTGACCGAAACATTAGAAAAAGAACGCAATATCAATGATTTGGAGCGAGAGGCCGTCAAGATGCGCGGCGACATCGCAACCCATAAGCCGCCAGCGAGCGAACTGGACGTCAAATTGGTGCCGGGTGGTCTGGTTGATCTGGAATTTCTGATCCACATCAATCAATTCCGCTACGGCATGGCGTTCGACCCCGATCTGGGCAAGGCGCTGGCCATGCTGGTGGAGGCGGGCCATCTGCCTGCCGATCTGATCGAGGCCCATGCGCTCATCACGCGCTATTTGATTGTGTCGAGGTTAGTGTCGCCTTCTTCGACCGAACCGCCCGAAGCGACGCGCCCGCTGGTCGCCCGCGCCTGCGGTGCTGAACATTGGGACAGGTTGCTTGAAAGCTATGCCAAGGCGCGGCAAAGCATAGCCCAAGCCTGGGCTGCGCTCGCCGCGCCCTATCAGGAGGATATGTGATGCTGGTACAAGGCGACAGCGCGCCCGACGTCGCGCTCAAGGATGCTGATGGCGCGGATTTCACCCTGGCTCGCTATCGGGGCAAGCCGGTCGTGGTCTATTTCTATCCCAAGGCGGACACGCCCGGCTGCACCAATGAGGCCAAGGATTTCACCGAACTGGCCGGCGACTTTGCCGCGCTGGGCGTGCCGGTGGTCGGCGTGTCGAAGGACAAGCCCGCCAAGCTCAAGAAATTCGCCGACAAATATGGCCTGACGGTCACATTGGCGTCGGACGAGTCGGGCGATGCCTGCGAGGCGTTCGGGACATGGCTCGAAAAGTCGCTCTATGGCCGCAAATATATGGGGATCGAGCGGGCGACCTTCCTGATCGGTGCGGACGGCGTTGTCGCGCGGGTCTGGCCCAAGGTGAAGGTCAAGGGGCATGCCGCCGAGGTGCTGGAGGCGGCGAAGGCGCTTTGACCCTGCCCGACAGTGTCGGGGCGGCGTGCCGCCATGTCCTGCTGACTGCCGATCCCCATGCCAAGGTCATGGCTGCGCGCGCCGTCGCGCGGGCGTGGCGGCTGGGACGGCTGGCGCACCGCTTCGATGGGGCGATGCCCGATCAGCCCGCGCGCCCGGACGCGCCCGTCCTGCTGCATCCTGGCCAGATGCCCCGACGCGGCAAGATGGGGTCGGCGCGATCGCGCGTCGCCATGCTCCACGCGCTGGCCCATATCGAATTTGTCGCGATCGACCTTGCGTTCGACCTGATCGGTCGTTTCGGCGATCAGTTCCCGCCGGCCTTTGTCGACCAGTGGATGCAGGTTGGTGCTGAGGAAGCGATGCATTTCGCGCTGCTCGACCGGCGGCTGCGCCAGTGCGGCAGCCATTATGGCGCGCTCCCCGCCCATGACGGGCTGTGGCAGGCGGCGGAGGAAACGGCGCACGACGTTCTCGCCCGGCTCGCCATCGTCCCGATGGTGCTGGAAGCGCGCGCCCTAGACATCACGCCAGCGACGGTCGAGCGGTTCGAAGGGGCGGGCGACTTTGTGTCGGCAAAGTCCCTGCGCCGCATCATGGCGGATGAGATTCGCCATGTCGCCGCAGGGACGACATGGTTCCTTGCGGCGACGAACCGATTGGGGCTGTCCGCCCCAAATCATTACCAAATGCTTGTGAAAAGGCATTTTCGTGGTTCGGTTAAGCCACCGTTCAACGACTCAGCGCGTCGGCAGGCCGGTTTGACGCTAGAATTCTACGCCGCGCTTGCAACATGACCGCCGATTTGCAGTCTGCCTAACAGCGGGGGCGATCCAGGTCGCCAAAAAGTAACACGGGAAGCGCCGAGGGGCATAAGCCTCCGGTGACATAGTCGGGGTCGGCATGTTTGAACGTCATATGATCAATACTCGTGGTGCGCGTTTGTTCCAATCTGCCGTAAAGGCGACAAAGATTTTCGCAGGACTCGGTATCGCGGGCGCACTCTGCGCCGCTGCATCGGCCAATGCGACGGAAACCGACGATCCCTATGGCGATGCGTCGGAAATCAACACCAGCGCCCTTGGGCCGCAGGATGTCGGTTTCTCTAACCTCTTCTCCAGCCTTCAACGCCTCGATGGCAATGCCAAGACCGCTGCCTATATCCCGTCGGGCCGCCCGGTCGAAAAACTGGCGCTGACCTCCAATTTCGGCGTCCGGTCTGATCCGTTCAATGGCAGCGCCCGGATGCACAAGGGCATCGATATTCCCGGTCCCGTCGGCACGCCGATCCACGCCACCGCCGACGGCATCGTCAACCGTGCTGGCTGGGCCAGCGGTTATGGCAATCTCGTCCAGATCTCTCATGGCAATGGCATGGAAACGCGCTACGGCCATATGTCCAAGCTGCTGGTGCCCGCCAACAGCTTCGTCAAGCGCGGCCAGATCATCGGCCTGATGGGATCGACCGGCCGCTCGACCGGCAGCCACCTTCATTATGAAGTCCGTGTTGACGGAGCCGCGATCAACCCGCTGCCCTTCGTCGCTGGCACCGACTATCTGGTGGCGATGAACAACAAGCCCCCGGTCGCCATGGGCGGCCCGACCAAGGCGCAGGAAAAGAGCATCGACTGATCGCGCTTTTATCGACTTTCGTAAAAGGCCCGGTACCCTATGGGTTGCCGGGCCTTTTGCGTCATCCTATCTAGGGTAGCATGACCGATATTGATCTCACCTCATCTGCCGCTGCCCGTGTTGCCGCGATCGCTGCCAAGCAGGGCAAGCCTGCGATCCTGCGGCTGGCGGTGGAGGGGGGCGGCTGCTCCGGCTTCCAGTATCGCTTCGGCCTGGCCGATGCGGTCGAGGCGGATGACCTGGCGGTCGAGCGCGACGGGGTGACGCTGGTGGTGGATGACGTCAGCCTGGACCTGGTGCGCGGGTCGGCGGTCGATTTCGTTTCCGACCTTGGCGGCGCGGCGTTCAAGGTGACCAATCCCAACGCCACTGCTGGCTGCGGCTGCGGCACGAGCTTCTCGGTCTGATTTCATCCATGACGTGCTCCCGCGAAGGCGGGAGTCCAGTCGAGCCATCGGAACGGGGCTGCCGCCTTCGCGGGAGCGCATTTCATGCTATGGGCGGGGCATCGACATTGGAATCGAAACGGATTGGGTTAGGTCATGCGCATCGCCACCTTCAACATCAACGGCATCAAGGCGCGCCTGCCGCGCCTGCTGGAATGGCTGGACGAAACGCGGCCTGACATTGCCTGCCTGCAGGAAATCAAGACGTCCGACGAGACCTTCCCGGCCAAGGATATAGAAGCGGCGGGCTATGGCGTCATCTGGCACGGGCAGAAGGGGTTTAACGGCGTTGCTATCCTGGCGCGCGGCGAAACCCCGGTGGAAGTGCGGCGCGGGCTGGAGGGCGAGCCGGAGGACGAGCATAGCCGCTATCTGGAAGCGGATGTGAAGGGCGTGCGCGTCGCCAGCATCTATCTGCCCAACGGGAATCCGCAGCCCGGCCCCAAATTCGATTACAAGCTGCGCTGGATGAAGCGCCTGCGCGCCCGTGCGGCGGAAATCTGGGTGGAGGAAGTGCCCGCGATTCTGGCAGGCGACTATAATGTCATCCCGCGCGACGATGATGTCTATTCGGTCAAGGCGATGGCGGACGACGCACTGATGCAGCCCGAAAGCCGCGCCGCCTATCGCCGGTTGCTGGCCGATGGCTGGACCGACGCGCTGCGCAGCCGCCATCCCGCGGGCGGGGTGTGGACCTATTGGGACTATCAGATGAACGCCTGGCCCCGCGACGCGGGCTTCCGCATCGACCATCTGCTGCTCAGCCCCGCCGCCGCCGACCGTCTGGTCGATGCGCAGGTGGACAAGGAGTTCCGCGGCAGAGAGAAGGCCAGCGACCATGCGCCGACCTGGGTGGAATTGCGGGGCTGAGGAAGGGCGGTTTGGGTGGGTAGCCGCCGTGCCCTTCCCACACCGTCATCCCCGCGAAGGCGGGGATCCATTTCCCGCCTTCGCACCGTGTTGAGAGTTTGGGAGATGGGTTCCCGCTTTCGCGGGAATGACGAAAAAGGGTGGTTAGCGGACTGGCGACTTCGCTCGCAGTTTCAGGTGGAAACAGCCTTACCGCTTTGCGCGAAACAGTTCTCTTTGCGCCTGATTGATAGAAAGCTCATCCCAATCAACCTCACGCATTGATGGCGGGAAGCTTTCTCGCCGGTCATCATAGTCGTAGAATAGCGTTCCATGTATCCCCTGCGCTTCGCTCTTCAGAATGGGGCGATCCCAAAGAGGCGAAATAACGCGGCCCGCTTCGGCATCCCCAAGACGCGCAAACACGTCCTCAATGATTGCCATGTCACTATTCCCGACAAAAATCGCACCAAATTCATCGTCAGTGGCTTGAAACAGGCTGAAGGTCGCATTGAGCGCACCGTCAATGATCTGGATGTTTTTCATGAGCTTATTATGCGGAGGGCTGTGACGAACAGCAATGCTTTCGAGCGTCCGGTTTTGAGCCGAATTGCGAAGTTGCTTAGCGTCGGCAAATGGTCGCGTCTCGCCCTAAGCCGCCAGCCGCAGGAACGGTACGGGCTGGGTCGATCGCAGCACGATCGGCTTGCCTTCCGACGCTTCGAACAGTTCGCCGTCCAGAATGACGCTGCTGTGATTGCCCTCGATCCGGATGGTGTCGCCCTGTTCCAGATGGATGCCCTGCATCTGGCTCTTGCCCACGCGCTTGAAGAGGCTTGCAAAGATCAGGCGCAGCAGGGCTGGCAAGCTCTGTTCCACCGCCATCAGCTTCATATTGCCCCGGCGGCTGTCGCCCGGCTGGACGCCGAGCAGCAGTCGTTCCAGCGTGGTGACGATCAGCACGGAGAATCGCCCGGCCAGTTGCCCGTCGCGGATCAGGGATATGCTGACCGGCTTGCTGGATGGCGGCAGGAATTTGGCGCGGATGCCGAAAATCAGGGAAACCAGCACCGCCATCGCCGTCAGGAAATGGCTGAGGCCGTTGGACAGGCCCAGCGGATAGATCTGGTTGCGGCAATAGAGCATGTAATCGGCCAGCCCCGCGCCGCCCAAAAACATGCCCAGCACCGGGCGGCTGCCGACCTGCCCGTCCGACAGGGCGATCAGTTCGCGCGCGACGACATGGTCGTCAACGCCAGCCTTGGCCAGCGCGACGATTCGTTCCAGCGCCTTGATGGGATCGCCATGGATGCCAAGGTCGAGCGCGATCAGGTTGGTCTTGCCATTGGGCAGCACGGCGATGGGCGGCACCCGGCCCTTGAAATGTTCGCCCTGGTAAAGCTCGGTCAGCGCCGCCTGCACCGTACCGTCGCCGCCATTGATGACGATGACGACGGGATCGACGCGGGCAATCGTCTGGAGCGCGCGGCCGATCTGGTCGACATGCTCCACTTCATAATGGAAGATGTCCGGGTTGCTGGCGCAATAGCTGCGAACGCGCGGCAGGGTCTGGCGGTTGCCCGTGGACTTGGGATTGGACAGGAGCGCGACGCAGACCATGGCTTTTGATCACATATATTTGAGGGTGATGGTGATTTTCGTCACGCCGGGACCGGCATAGAAAGCGGCCTTTTCGACCCCAGGCTTGCCCAGATTGAAGATGTTGATCGACGGATTGTTGGAAAAACCACCGCCGTCGCGGCTGATGTCGGTCTTGCCATTGCCATCGCGATCATGACGCACGGCGATGCCATATTTGCCCGGCTGCGGCACCGGCATGCAAAAGCGCATCGTGCCATTGGACGGGCGAACCGGAATGTCGATACGATTGAGCCATTCGCCCTTGCTCAACCAGGCGGATTTGGTGGCGGGGTAGGATTGGACGCGCACCTTGCCGGTTTCCGCCGCAAAGCCGCGCACGTCGACCAATACGGCCGGGCCGTTCCGGCTGCCGCCGCAACGTTCCAGATCGTTGGGAATGACCTGACCATGGGCCATTGCCGGGATAGCTGCGATCATCGCTGCCACCGACATCAGACCCACTGCAACTTTTACCATGACCATTAGACTCCTGGAAGCTATAGCCGCCCGATCGGGTCGGACGGCAGCCCCTGTTCGCCCCGCTATTTTCCTGATTCCAATATGGAATGGGTTTGCGGCCAAAACATGGTGATGGGACGACGACTTAGAGAATGCTGACCGCCACCGACCGTTATCTTGCCCGCCTGATCGCGGTGCCCATGCTGGGTACGCTCGTGATCGCCGCGATGCTGCTGGTGCTGGACAAGATGCTCAGCCTGTTCGATTTCGTCGCGGCGGAAGGCGGGCCGGTCAGCGTCGTGTGGCGGATGCTGGCGAACATGCTGCCCGAATATCTCTCGCTCGGCATTCCCATCGGCCTGATGCTTGGCATCCTGCTGGCCTTCCGCAAACTGGCGCTGTCGTCGGAACTGGACGTGATGCGCGGGGTCGGCCTGTCCTACGGGCGGCTGCTGCGGGTGCCGTACATGTATGCGATTGCGCTCGCGCTGCTTAATTTCGGCATTGTCGGCTTCGTCCAGCCGCTGTCCCGCCACGCCTATGAAGCGCTGCGATTCGAATTGCGGTCGGGTGCGCTGGGTGCGTCGATCAAGGTCGGCGAGTTCACCAATCTGGGCAAGCGGATGACGATGCGGATCGAACGCAGCCTGGACGGCGGGCGCAATCTGCAGGGGATTTTCGTCCGCGCGGTCAGCCGGGACGGACAATCGGTCGCGGTCACGGCGGCGCAGGGCATGTTCCTGGCGACGGACGATCCCGACACGATCATCTTCCGCCTGCGCGACGGCGTTCTGGTCAACGACGCGCCCAAATATAAGACGCCGCGAATCCTGTCCTTTTCCAGCCACGACCTGCCGATCGACCTGCCGCAGATCGAAAATTTCCGCGGGCGCGACGTCGATCGGGAAAAGACGATCCCCGAACTGATCGTCATAGGCCGCGATCCGGCCACCCCGGACAAATTGCGCAACGAAGTGCGCGCCAATTTCCACTTCCGCATGGTGGAAGTGGTGATGATGATGCTGTTGCCGCTGGCAGCGCTGGCCTTTGCGATCCCGCCCAAGCGGTCGACATCGGCGCTGGGCGTGTTCCTGTCGATCATCTTCATCGTGACCTATCACAAGGTCAACCAATATGGCGAAAGCGTGGGCGCGCTGGGCAAGGTCGACCCGATCATCGCGCTATGGGGACCATTTCTGCTGACGGCGGGCCTGATCTTCTGGATGTATCATGTCATCGCGCACCGCCCCGGCGGGCAGCCGATCGGCGCGCTGGAAGTCGCCTTTGCCAAGGTGGGCAAGCAGATCGTGCGCCTGTTGCGGCTGGGCCGTCGACGCCCGCCCGCGGCGGAAGGAGCCGCCTGACCCATGCAATTTGCTTTCTTCCCCTCGCGCCAGATCAGCTGGTACATGGCGCGCCTGTTCCTTACGCGGACGCTGGCGGTGCTGGCGCTGCTGGTGCTGGTGCTACAGACGCTCGACCTTCTGGGCCAGTCAGGCGACATCCTTGCCTATCCCGGCAATGGCGACGCGCAATTGTGGCATTATGTCGGCCTGCGCGTGCCGCAGATCGTGGCGCGCTTCCTGCCTTTTTCGGTGCTGCTCGGTACGCTGGTGATGCTGGCGACGCTGAACCAGAATAGCGAAATCATCTCGATGAAGGCGGCGGGCCTGTCCGCGCACCAGATATTGGCCCCGCTTGTGGTGTCCGCGCTGGGCGTTGCGATCATCAGCTATGCCTTCAACGACCGGATCGTCGCCCGGTCCACCGCGGCGCTCAGTGCCTGGCAAGCGGTCGATTACGGCCCGATCCCGCGCGATAGCGGGGTCAAAAGCAATCCCTGGGTGCGCGACGGCAATAATCTGGTCAACGCCGCCATCGTCGCCGGGCGCGGTACGCAGGTGCAGTTGCGCAAGGTCGAGATTTTCAACCGCATCAACAACAGCCTGACGACCATCATCCAGGCGCCGCGCGGCCATTATGACGCGGCGGACAAGAGCTGGGTGCTGGAAGAGGCGCGCCAGTTCGACGTGGCGCGCGGCACCGTGACCAATGTCGGCACGGTGCGTTTTGGCCGCGACATTCGCCCTGACCAGTTCACCCTGGCCAAGGTCGATCCCGATGCCCTGACCTTCAGCCAGCTTCAGGCCGCGATTTCCGACCTGCATGATGCCGGGCGACCCACGGCGGAGTTGGAGGCCAATTTGTGGCACAAGCTGTCCGGCCCGCTTTCGGCCCTGCTGATGCCGATATTGGGGTCGGTCGCGGCGTTCGGGCTGGCGCGATCGGGCCAGTTGTTCGTGCGCGCAGTGATGGGCATGGCGCTGGGCTTTGCCTATTTCGTCGCCGACAATTTCTCGCTCGCGATGGGTAGCCTGGGCGCTTATCCGCCGTTTCTGGCGGCCTGGGCGCCCTTCCTGCTGTTCCTGCTGGTCGGTGAGACTGTGCTGTTCAGGACGGAAGAATAGCCTAGCGCGCCACCATGGTGCTGCGGGCGATCTTGCCGACCAGCGGCATCATCCCGCGATAATTGCCGCGATGATAGGGCGATTGCGGGTCCAGCGTCGCCACCAGCTTGCGGTGCGCGGCGGCCAGATTGTGATAGGGCACGCTGGGCAGCAGGTGGTGCAACGCATGATAGCGCAGGCCGACCGGCGCCCATAGCGCAGGCAGGCTGCCGGGCGGGGGCACATTGACCGAATCGAGATATTGCGCCGTCACGGTCATCGGTTCGCCTTCATTCTCCCACAAATGCGCGACCAGAGTGCGCAGCTGGTTGATGACGGTCATCGCCGAATGGACGGCCATATAGACCAGCAACGGCTTCCACCCGACCACGAACACGCTGCCGACCAGCGCCAGCGCGAACAGGGACGCGCCAGCCTCCTGCCACGCCCACATGCGGGCGAAGGCCCCTTCGGGCTTGCGGCGGCGATAGGCCGGATTGATCGACAGCGCGGACAGTTCACCGATCATCTTCGCGCGGAGCGGCGGGATGATAAGGGACAATGGCGTCAGCACAGCAAAGCGCAGGATAAGGCCGACAGGCGCCAGCGCGGCGACGAGGATGAACAGCGGCAGCGACCAGGGCTTCATGAGCGCGAGCGGCAGATATTCCGGATCTTCCGCCGTGCCATAGCGGGTGCGGGCGTGATGCTGGGTATGGACGCCTTCATACATGAAGGACGGGATCATCAGCGGAATGCCCACGATCAGGTTCCACGCGGCGCGGAAACCGGGCAGCGCGCCGGCGCGGATATGGGTGAGTTCGTGGATGAAGCTGGCCGCCCGATACAGCGCCAGCATCGCAATCACCGCGCAGGCTATGGCCAGCGGCACGCTGTCGATCAGGATAGCACCCGCCAGCGCACCCCAGCCGATCAGCGCGGACGCCAGCATGTCGGGCCAGTAGATGCGCGGATTGGCGGTGGACAGGTCGCGCGTCAGGTCGGCCGCCGCACGCAGCATCGCCACGTCATCGGGAATGGTCACACGGGCGCGCTGCGCGGCGGCAAGGATGGGATCATGCACAGTCATGGCAGGCGTCCTAATCTCCAAATGCGCTGACATCGTGGCAGCACGATGACATTATCCGCCCAATAGCGGGCTGGCGGCGGGCTGTGATTGACAATCCGCAAACAAGCGGCGAACTGCTGCCATCTTTTGGTGAAAGCGGCAGCCGTGGCACATTCTGATCTGGTGATTACGCCCGTTTCGGGCAAGGGCGACCTCAAGGCGTTTATCGACCTGCCCTGGTCGATTTACGCCACGGACCCCAATTGGGTGCCGCCGCTGAAGGCGGAAATGTACGAATTGCTGACGCCCGGCAAAAATCCCTTTTTCGAACATGCCAAGGCGCAATATTTCCTGGCTCGTCGCAACGGCCGTGTCGTTGGCCGCATTTCGGCCCATTATGACGAACTGGCGCTGTCGATGCCGCCGGAACAGGGCATGGGGCCGGGGACCGGCAATTTCGGCCTGTTGGAGGCGGAAGATGATGCGATTGGCGCGGCGCTGATCGCGCAGGCCGAGCAATGGCTGCGTCAACAGGGCATGACCCGCGTGGTCGGTCCGATCTCGCTGTCGATCTGGGAAGAGCCTGGCCTGCTGATCGCCGGGCATGACCATCCGCCGACGGTCATGATGGGGCACAACAGCCCGACCTATCAGGCGATGATCGAGGGGGCGGGGTATCAGCCGGTCAAGACCCTCAACTGTTTTGAGCTGGACATCACCCAGAATTTCCCCCCGCTGATCCAGCGGATCATCGCTTCGGGCCAGAAGAACGAGCGCATCCGTATCCGCAAGGTCGACAAGTCGAAATTCGATGCGGAGGCGGCGATCATCCTCAACATCCTGAACGACGCCTGGGGCCGCAACTGGGGCTTCGTGCCGATCACCGATGCGGAAATCGCGCATACCGGCAAGAAGCTGAAACCCATCGTATTCGAAGATCTGATCATGGTCGCCGAACTGGACGGTGAGCCGGTCGCCTTCATGATGACGCTGCCCGACCTTAACGAGGCGATCAAGCCGCTCAACGGCGCGCTGTTTCCCTTTGGCTGGGCCAGGCTGCTCTGGTGGCTGCGCAAGCCCAAGGTGCGCACGATGCGCGTGCCGCTGATGGGCGTGCTGCAACGGCTGCAATCGTCCCGGCTGGCCAGCCAGCTGGCCTTCATGATGATTGAGGCGATAAGGCTAGAAGCGATCGCCCATTATGGCGCGACCCGTGGCGAGATCGGCTGGGTTCTGGATGACAATCAGGGCATGAACGCCATTGCGCAGGCGATCAACAGCAAGGTCAACAAAGTCTATCAGCTGTACGAAAAGCCGCTCTGATCATGGATCGGCGGGCACTGCGACATCGACAGCGCCCGCTGCAATCCGCGCCACGACCGGCGTTTTCGCCAGCACTTCGCCGTCGATGGATATGCGCTGGCGCGGGCGGGTGGTGATGGTGAAGGCCTTGCCATGCCATTCCTGCGTATGCGCGTCGCGATCGCGCAGCTTGACGAATTTGGCGTACCAGTCCCACGCCAGCCGCGGCTTGCTGCGCCCGACGACCGCCTGGACCACGATTTCGCCGCTATCGACGTCGGCATGATCGGACAGTTCGACCCCGCCATGAAAGGGGCCGTTCAGGATGCGTACTTCGGTGGACCATAGCCGCCGTTCCTGCTGGCCATCGTCGATGATCAGGCGGAAGGCGCGGAAGCCGACCGAACATTTGATCGCCCATAGCAGATAGCCGATCCGCCCCAGATAGCGTTTCAGCTTGTGCGGCACCGTCCGGCCGATCATTGGCGACAGGCCGAGCGAGGCGGCGTTGACGAAATAATCCTGGTCGATCATGCCCAGGTCCACCCGGCGTCGGCGTCCGTTGGCGATGGCCGCGATCGCGCCGTCCAGATCGAGCGGCAGGCCCAGTGTCCGCGCGAAACTATTGGCGGTGCCGAGCGGCAGGACGGCGAACACGCAATCCTTGCCGACAAACTGGTCGACCGTGCTGGACATGGAGCCATCGCCGCCGCCTACAATCACCATCGGCGCGCCATCGGCAATCGCCTTCCCCACGGTTTCTTCCATCAGTGCGGGGTTTTTGACTGCATGGGCGGCGAGCAGGTCGATGCCCGCCTCCTCCAGTTTTTCCTTCGCCTCCGCAAAGAGCGCTTCGCCCTTGCGGCTGTGCGCGTTGACGATCAGCGCGGCCTGACGCGGGAGGGGGCGATTGGAGGATTTCATTATCATGCCACAACAACTCGCGAAGGCGGGTTCGGCTCCGGGGAAACCATGTCCCGCTGGATCGTTAACTGATCATGGCCCGTATCGCTCATCTGTCCGACATTCATTTCGGCGCGCACGATCCGCGCATAGTCGACGCCGCCACAGCCTGGCTGGAGGAGCGTCGGCCCGACCTGGTCATCATCAGCGGCGACCTGACCCAGCGCGCGCGGGTCGAGCAGTTCCGCGCGGCGTCCGCATGGCTCAACCGGCTGCGCGCGGCGGGGCTGAAATTGCTGGTCATTCCCGGCAATCATGACATTCCGCTCTATGACGTTGTGCGGCGCTTTGCTGCCCCGCTCAAACGCTACAAACGCTATATCAGTCACGACCTGTGCCCCTGGTATGAGGATGACGAAGTCGCGATCCTTGGCCTCAACACCGCCCGGTCGCTGACCATCAAGGACGGGCGGATCAATCATGACCAGATGGACATGCTGCGGGACTATTTCGCGCCGGTCGCCAGCGACAAGACCCGCATATTGGTGACGCACCATCCCCTTTTTGCCATGCCGATCGGCCGGGGCGGGGAATTGAGCGAAGCGGTCGGCCAGCATGACGACGCGGTCCAGGCGGCATGCGAAGCAGGCGTCCATCTGGCGCTGGCGGGCCATTTTCACCGCACCTATGCGCAGGCGGCGCGCAAGATGGTGGAACGGGCGGGCGGCGCGTTGATCATCCAGGCCGGCACCGCGACATCGACCCGGCTGCGCAACGCCGAACCGCAAAGCTTCAACTGGCTGCACGTCCGGCGCAATAATGCGATGGAGCTGCAAGTGATCGTCTGGGACGGCGCAGGCTTTCGCCGGGCGAGCCATGTGGAATATGTCCGCGACGGGCAGGATTGGACGCCTCGGGACTTGGCGGACGCTCCAAGGATCGGTGAGATCGTGGAGTGAGGATATGGCTGCCCGATTACACTACAAATTTTTGGGGGTAGCTGCTTTCCCTGGCCTGACCTAGGTCGTCGACATGATGGACACGCAAAGGACGGATATGGGCTGGGCGTTGACCGAGAAGGAGAAGCAGACGCTGCGCCTGATCGTTCGCGGTCATGACGCGAAGTCGGTCGCGCGAAGTCTGGGCCTGTCGGTCCACACAATTAACGAGCGGTTGCGCGATGCGCGGCGGAAAATGGCGGTATCGAGCAGCCGGGAAGCGGCCCGGTTGCTGCTGGAGGTGGAGGGGGACGGTGCGGGACCGTCCCCCAATTATGTGGGGGACAAGGAAATCCGGGCAGACGCGCCGGATAGTCCGGTGGATCAGGACAGCGTGCCGATTAGCGGCGCAGGGCGGGCCATCCGCCCTTACTGGATCATCGTCGGAGTAGCTCTCATGACGCTTGCCCTTGGCCTGTTGGCCCTCACCGCTCTGCCGCAACTCGCTTCTGCCCCTTCTTCCCCGGTGGCAGTTGCCAGCACAGCACAAAATCCGGCAGTGGTGGATGCAGCGCGTCGATGGCTGGTGCTAGTTGACGAAGGGCGTTGGGACGAAAGCTATCGCGGGACTACCGTGACCTTTCGCCGGATGAACACGGCAAAGGTGTGGGCCGATACCTCGGAACAGGTGCGCGTGCCCTTGGGCGCGGCACTTTCGCGTATCTTCGTCAGTCAGGAAAATCTGCCTGCACCGCCCGCCGGCTATGAAGTGGTGAAATTCCGCACCCGTTTCGCCAACAAGGGAGAGGCGATCGAGACGGTCAGTCTGGATCGCGAGGATGGGCAGTGGCGCATAGCAGGCATCACTATCGAATGAAGTGGGGCAGGGGGCAGGCGTTATCCCGCCTTCCCCTTCAACGCCTCCGCCAGCGATACTGTCGCGCTGCCGCGTCGGGCCGGGGCGGCCTGGCTGGGGTCGGGTTTCCAGCCTGACAGATAGAGGATCGCCATCTGCTCCGCCGTCCGGCCATCCGGGTCCGCTGCATCGGCAAAATGGCGCGCGGCGGCGACAAGCGCGTCCCGACGCAGCGCGGGGGCGCGCGCCGTCAGCACATTGCCCGCGCCCATGCCGCGCAGGTCATGCATCAGCCGCAGCAGATCGCCATAGCGGATCGTCAGCGTCTCGCCATCGGCCACCGGCATCGCAAAGCCCGCGCGGCTGAGCAGGTCGCCCGCCGATCGCACATCGACCTGCGGGTGGATATGCTGGCCCGGCCGGTCTCCTTCGCCCACCATCAGCGCGGCGCGCAATCGCGGCAGGCTGCCAGCACCGGTGAAGGCAGCCAGCATCAGCCCGTCGGGCCGCAGCACCCGCCGCATCAGGATCAGCGCACCGGGCAGGTCATTGACGCTGTCGAGCGTGCCGCAGGCGATGACCAGATCGAAACTATTGTCGGCAAAGGGGAGGGCGTCCTCATCCCCCTGCACCCCATTGCTGGCACGGGCGGCGCGGAAGCCGGGGTCGATGCAGGCGACCCGCTTGCCCATCGCTTCCAGAGCGGCCCTGGCGCTGCCGTCCGGGCAGCCGATCACCAATGCTTCGGGCAGGTCGCGCTGCACATCGCCCAGCCGGTCGAGCAGTTCGTCCAGCATGGCGCGATAGAGAAAGTCATGGGCCGCAAAATCGGCCAGCATCCGGTCCCGCCGAATGCTGCGCAGGGAACGGTCGAATATGTCGGGGCTGCTCATGCCGGGCCTTGTGCAACGGGCGGGAAGGGGGACAAGGCAGATGATGCCTTTCCTGCCGCTTCTCAAGAGCGCGATCCGCCCCGCGCTTGATTATGCGCTGCCGCCGCGCTGTCCCGGTTGCGGCGTGATCGTGGGGGAAGATCATGGTTTCTGCCTGTCCTGCTGGGACGGCATGGAATTTTTGGGCGAACCTTGTTGCGCGCGCTGCGGCATACCCTTTCCGCATGACATGGGGGAGGGCGCGGAGTGCGGCGCCTGTCTGGCCGATCCGCCGCCCTTCGACAGCGCGCGGGCGGTGCTGGCCTATGGCGATGTCGCGCGCACGGTGGCGCTGCGACTGAAATATGGGCGGCGCATCGGCCTTGCCCGGCTGGTCGCGCGGCAGATGTTGCGCCATGTGCCCGCGACCGGCGAAGACCCGCCGCTGATCGTGCCGGTGCCGCTGCATCGCTGGCGATTATGGGGGCGGGGGTTCAACCAGTCGGCGCTGATCGCGGATCATTTGGGGCGACTGACCGGGCTGGCGGTGGACAAACATGGTCTGCTGCGGGTCAAACGGACGGCGCCCTTGCGCGGCATGCATCCGGGGCAGCGGGCAAGGGCGGTGCGCGGCGCCTTTGCGCTGGCGGCCGGGCATCGGATGACGGGACGACGCATCCTGCTGATCGACGACGTTCATACCAGCGGCGCGACGGCGGCCGCCTGCACCCATATTCTCAAGCGCGGCGGGGCTGGCGAGGTGCGGCTGCTGTGTTGGGCGCGGGCCCTGCCACGCGAAAGCGCCGATTGACAATGTAGAGCAAAGCCCCAATTTCAGGGAATAAGGAGCAACGACGGACAGATGGCAAAGGTCGAAATCTATACCAAGGCGTTTTGCGGCTATTGCGCGCGGGCCAAGGCGCTGCTGAATGACAAGGGTGTCGCGTTCGAGGAATATGACATCACGATGGGCGGGCCGAAACGCGCCGAGATGCTGGAACGCAGCCGGGGCGGCAGCACCGTGCCGCAAATCTTCATCGACGGACAGCATATCGGTGGCAGCGACGACATGGCGGCGCTGAACCGGCAGGGCAAGCTCGACCCGCTGCTGGGGCTGTGACCACCATGCGCGCCGCGCTGTTCCAGATGACCAGCGGCATTGATCCTGCCGCCAATGCCGCTGCCATCGTGGCGATGGCGGCGCGGGCCAGGGGGGAGGGGGCGGACATGCTCTTCACCCCGGAAATGGCGGGCTATCTGGACCGCGACCGCGCGCGCGCTGCTGCCACATTGCGATGCCAAGCCGATGATGCGGTGCTTGCCGCCGTGCGCGATGCTGCGGCCAGGGAGGGCCTGTGGATTCATATCGGATCGCTGCCTTTGAAAGATGAGCGCGCCGACGGTCGCTGGGCCAATCGCAGCTTCCTGATCGACGACACCGGCGCGATCCGGGCGCAATATGACAAGATCCACCTGTTCGACGTCGATCTGGCGACGGGCGAAAGCTGGCGCGAATCGTCGGTCTACGGGCCGGGCGAACAGGTGGTCGCTGCCGATACGCCCTGGGGCCGTATGGGTTTTTCGATCTGCTACGACATGCGCTTTCCCGACCTGTATCGCGCACTGACCAATGCCGGGGCGACGATCCTTCTGGCCCCGGCCGCCTTCACCGTGCCGACCGGACAGGCGCATTGGCATGTGCTGTTGCGCGCCCGCGCGATCGAGGCAGGCTGCTTCGTCATTGCGACGGCGCAGGTCGGCGCGCATGCGGACGGGCGCGTGACCTATGGCCATAGCCTGGTTGTCGATCCATGGGGCGAGGTGCTGCTCGACATGGGGGAGGCTGGGGGACTGGGGCTTGTCGATATCGACCTGACGCGGCTAGGGGATGTGAGGGTGCGTGTGCCCGCCATCGCCAACCGCCGTGCCATTGCGCAGGAAGTGCAAATTTCGTGATCGTGTTCGACCTTAAATGCCAGTCGCAGGGCCATGTGTTCGAAGCCTGGTTCGGTTCCAGCGCCGACTATGCGGACCAGCAGGAACGCGGGCTTCTGGCCTGCCCGATATGTGGCGACCCGCAGGTGACCAAAGCAGTGATGGCGCCCGCGGTTGCGGCCAAGGGCAATAGCCGCTCGGTCGTGGTGCAGGACGCCCCCGCGCCTGCGCCCGGCGCCGCCGTCGCGATCAGCACGGGCGACGCGGCCAAGATGCGCGCGATGGTCGAAGCGCTTGCGCAGGCCCAGCAAAAGCTGCTGGAAGGGTCCACCTGGGTTGGCCGCGGCTTTGCCGAACAGGCGCGCGCCATGCATTATGGCGAACAGGCCAGCGGCAGCATCCATGGCGAGGTCGCCCCGGCAGAGGCGAAAGCGCTGATGGAAGAGGGCGTGCCGGTCGCGCCGCTGCCTTTTCCCGTCATTCCCCCCGAAGCGAAGAATTGACCGCGTCGCCCGCCCATAATAGAGGCCAAGCGATGGGCACCCGTAGCTCAGCAGGATAGAGCATCAGATTCCTAATCTGAGGGCCATGGGTTCGAATCCCGTCGGGTGCACCACCTTTTTCATTTATGCCTCCTTTTTCAATAGCTTGTCGCTCTGATTGGCTAACCGTTTGCCAAGGTTAGCCATCAACATCGCACCAGCTTCGTCCGAAAGTGACTTTTGATCAGCCGCCGCTGTGTAGCGCGCGACCTCGCTATCAGTCGTGTGACCGGTCCAAGATTTGATTTGCTGATTGGAGCAGCCTGCCTCTGCGAATCGTCGTGCAGCCGCTTTGCGGAGGCCGTGGGCGCTGCATTCGGTCAGACCGGCTTCATCGCACCACTCGCGGATTTTGTTGCCAAATCCCTTGCGCGTGAAAGGACGACCAAAGCCGTTGACGATGAACACCATCGCGCGGGAAGGGGTCGCTAAGATCGAGGTTGCCAGCGGAGGCAGGACAGGCAGGCTTACCGTCACACCGGTTTTTTCCTGTGTGAGGGTAATTCGCTTGTCACGAACATGGCCCGGCCCGAGCAAGCGCACGTCGCCGCCGCGCTGGCCGGTGAACAGCAGCAGGTCGAACGCAAGGCGCGCCATCGTGCCGATCTGGTGCGTCGCCTCATAGGCGGCAATCTCCGCCTCGGTCCAAGTGTGAAAGCCGCCACCTTCGACCTTGAAGGGCCGCGTAGCATCGACGGGATTGGTTTTCGCGAGACCCTGCCGAATCGCGAATTGCATTAGAGCCTTTAGGCGCTTGCGAAGCATGTTTGCCGATGTCCGGTGCGGCAGCATGTCGGCCATCATCTTCTCGACGTGACGCGCCTGTAGGTCGCGCACCAGTGCCTCGCCATAGCGCCTGCCGCTAGACGGCTTTTGCTGCCGCCAGCGCTCCAGCACCCCGCGATACACGACCCGGGTGCGTTCGCCAGGATCGAGAAAGTCGGGTGACCGGTAATAACGGGCTATCAGGTCGTCAAACGTGCCGGGCATCGCCCTATCGGCGCCAGGATCGATCGCGGGCGCGGTTATGCCATCAAGGCAGGCCGCATATTCCTGCCGGAATGCGTCCGTGCCCGGCGCAGCCTTGAAAGCATATGAGGTGAAGCCCTTGCGACGAAAGCGATAGCGCGGCTTTCCGTGCCGGTCGCGATACTCGCTTACCCATTCAGGAAGCCAACGCCGTTTCATGTGCCTAGGATCTCATCGAATGAATTGCTGGCTGCTGCGCGTGCTTGGCCGTCAAACAGAACTTCGATCAAGCCGGCCGGGTCAAAACGAACGCCGGTCGGCTTCAATCCGGCCGCGACAGCTGCCTTTAAGGCGCGTGTAGCGTCGGCTTGTTTGAATGTGGCGCGGCGTGCGGTCATCGCTAAATAGCCTTCACGACAGTCCAAGCCCGGACAAAACTTGATTGCGGAGGGCATTGAGATTGATCAAAATCGTCGCGGGAGCCATGAGTTGCGAAGATGGATTGAACATCAACTCGATTGGCAAAACATCGTTCGTCGCGACGCACTGGCCGCGCTCCGCGCCGGGGCAATAGACATAGAGCGTATAGCCCAAAGTCTTCTCATCAAACACGTCGCCCGGATTGCGATCATGACCGCCGAAGCTGTCCGTGACAGAGCCAACATGGGCAAAATCATACATCGCTCGGTCAAAAGCGACTTTGGGTTCGATCCCGCAAGACACGAGCTGATGCGCCAGAGCATAGCCTAGCGCATCTTCGAGGGTGAACTCATGCCCTTTGCCGAATGTCTCGGCGGCCTTGGAATCTCCAATAATGCGCCAGTTTCCTCGCGACAGGTGCGCGCGGAAATTGATGGCGGTCATGCCTGCGGCTTTTGCCACTTGCGAACTGGAGAATTTGGCGTTGGAAATGTTCATCTGATCACCTAACACTGTAGTATCAAGGCGTATGTCTGTTACTGCGGTATCATGCAAGCAGTTTTCACTTTGCGCGCATTTTGGCATTCCACGCCAGAAAGGCGAGCGAATGCGTACGGCACGCTCTGACCGGGCGATCATGGACGACAACCCATATCCCAGCGCCGCTGGCGCTCTGACTCGATCTCGTTGAGCGGCCCTAATGTCTGATCGACGCCATAGACCGGCAAAAGGCGGTAATAGTCCTGGCCCTCTGCCGCCTGCGGTTCGTCCTCGACATTACCGCCGAACCAGTCGTCCTGGTCATCGTCGCTGTCCGGTTCGGCGTCTGGGGTCTTGGAGCTGGCAGTCATAGCCCAACCGGCCATGCGAAAACGTGCGGGCGTCGTCGTCCGACGCGGCGCAACAATCTTCATCGTCATCCTCCCGATCGGGGTCGCCATCCGCCGCGTCGAGCATGGCAATCAGAAATTCAATCTGATCCTCGATCGCGCGACGATTCGCTGGCGACCAGGACAGGGGCGATGCTACGGGGAAAGGGAAATGCATGCTCATCGGGCAGCCTCCCACATGCTAAGAAGGCGATCAGCGTCACGCAAAACTAGATCGATGACCGCTGGATATTCATCATCACCATCCAGCACGTCCATATCGCCTGTTTTGATGTAGGTGAGCTTGGCCCGTAGTGCTGTCAGGGTGGCAATAGGCGCAGCCATCATGGCCCGCTCTGCCTCCCTATGAAGCGCGCCCCAATCATTCATTTCCTCATCCGACATGTCAGATGACGTCGTTTTGAAACTCGCCTCCCATGCCGCATCGATCTTGATCCTGTGCGCGTGCAGCTGCCAAAAAAGCGCGTCCGCTTCATCTGCGCGAGCAAAGAGAGGCTTCCGCCCTTCCGAAATGGAAGGGGTCAGCGCGTGAACGGAGGGCACTGTCGCAATTTGGGAAATGGCCAAGGCAGCGAGTGCCTGGCGGCGACCGATAGGGTTGGCATAGGCGGATTCCGCCCGTAGATGGGAGTGAGCCACGATCGATCTCCTGGATCGGTTGTTGGTTAGGGCTGGCGCAAGGATTAGGCCCCTTGCGTCCGCCCGTTATTTATGGTTGCTTAAATTAGTGAACGCAAGCGAAAAAATGCAACCAAAAAAGCGAGGCCGCCCAGCGATCGGGGCAGGCACGCCTATCCAGGTCCGCCTTCAGCCTGAGCAACTAGCTGCGCTAGACGCATGGATTATGCGCCAAGACGGACGGCGGCTATCAAGACCCGAAGCGATCCGCATTCTAATCGACCGTCTAATTTAGTGTCGAAAATTCAGGGGAAATAATGTGAAATGGACATGTCCCTACTGTCAAACCGCGCAAGTAGTTGTGCCCTCACAGAGGAGCCTAAAGACCTCTCTGGTTGGTATAGAGAATCTTTCTGAAGGACGGGTTGGATTTTCTATAGAATCGATCGGATGCGCCAATTCAGATTTTTCTCGGTTGACAGTTTTCGTAGCTTTACGACGTGTTCATCCCAGTTATTCTCCTGATCGACTTGATTTTGATTCATGCTACCAAGAGTGGAATTTTCTTCCAGAAGGATCGGCGAAGCCGCAGCCCAACTATATACCCGCTCCACTTTTGGAAGATTACGCTGAAGCCTGTCGTATCCGGACCCTTAGTCCAAAGGCCTCCGCCACTTTATCACGGCGCTGTTTGCAAGGCATGATAAGAGACTTTTGCGGCATATCAAAATCGACTCTTTTGCAAGAAATTACCGAGTTGAGAAAAAGGGTAGATGAAGGCGACGCACCTAAGGGCGTCAATAGTGAGGCTGTCGACGCGATCGACCAGGTGAGGGGTATCGGCAATATCGGTGCCCACATGGAAAAAGACATCAACCTGATCATTCCGGTTGATGCCGATGAAGCCCAGGTTCTTATTCAATTGATCGAAATGCTGTTCGAGGAATGGTATGTCGCTCGCAACAGTCGCCAGCAGCGCCTTGCACGCATTGCCAGCGTGAGTGACGAAAAGAAGGCAGCGATCGCGAACGCTCGCGCCGGACAAAATGCCCTTGCTCCGCCCACGGTCAATCCTCCTGAAGAATCGACTGAATGAGCATAGGAGGGACAGACTTTCGCCTGTCCCTCCTACTGCCGTGCTGCGCGATTGAACCAATCAGCCCACGCTAGGCATCCGCCAGGCATCGCACTTGTCGCTGTCGGCCGCACGGCGTCGGCCTCGGGAGTCGGCGGACTTATTCGGCGGAGACCCGCAGCAACTTGATCGCTTCGCTGTTCAGAACGGAGCCATGAACCCGCTTGCGGAAATACCATTTGATGATCCCCTTCGTGGTGTAGGGGTCGCGCAACACATTCAGCTGGACACCTCGAAAAACTCTGGCGTTTGATCGGCGGATTTGATTCACTTCGTCGGCGATGCGTAGGAGGCGATGATGGCAAGTCAGCCTGGTTTCTTCGATCTTTCGGACCGGTACGATGCGCTGAGCGCGGCGGGCGATCCGCTGGAGCGATTAGCGGCAGTTGTGGATTTCGAGGTTTTCCGTGGTCCGCTGGTGGCAGCGCTTCGTCGCTGCGTTCGCGGCAAGGGTGGGCGACCGCCCTTTGATCCGGTGCTGATGTTCAAGATTCTGGTTCTACAGGCGCTCTATTCGCTGTCGGACGAGGCCGCCGAGTTTCAGATCAAAGACCGGTTGTCATTCCAACGGTTCCTGGGCCTTGGGCTCGATGGCACCGTGCCGGATGCGACCACGGTGTGGCTGTTTCGGGAACGCCTGGTAAATGCCAAGGCCATAGACAAACTTTTCGCTCGCTTCGACGCTGCCCTCAAGGATCGGGGCTATCTCGCCATGGGCGGGCAAATCATCGACGCTACGGTCGTGCAGGCACCCAAACAGCGCAATACCGAAGCGGAGAAAGCAGCGATCAAGGAAGGCGGCGTGCCCGAGGGCTGGAAGCCGGCCAAGACCCGGCAAAAGGACCGTGATGCGCGCTGGTCGATCAAGTACAGCAAGGCCAAGATCAAAGAGGGCGCCGATCCCAAGGCGGCTAGGCCGGTCGATCTGGCCATCCCGATGTTCGGGTACAAGAATCATATCGGCATCGACAAAACCCATGGGCTGATCCGCACCTGGGATGCCAGCGCCGCCAATGCCCATGACGGCGCACGGCTGCCGGTTCTGATCAGTAAGGACAACACTGCCTCCGGCGTCTGGGCTGATACCGCCTATCGATCCAAGAAGAACGAGGCGTTCCTGGCCAGTGGCATGTTCACCAGCCACATTCACCAGCGGCGTAAACCGCGGCGAGCGTTGCCTGAGCGGATCGCCAAGGCCAATACCCGGCGTTCCAAGATCCGCGCCCAGGTCGAGCATGTGTTCGCCGGGCAAAAGAACCGCATGGGGCTGGTCGTGCGCACCATCGGCATCGCCCGCGCTACCATCAAGATCGGCATGGCCAACTTGGCCTATAACTTCCAGCGCTTGGCCTGGCTCGAAGGGCGAACTGCGCCTGCTTGATATGAACCAAGCGCCACCGACGGTAAATCCGGCCACTGCGGCACCGGCAATATCGAAATCACCGACAAATACGCTGCAACATCACTCCTTCCACGCCGCCTCAATCCGCACCGTCGACCCTACACGCAAATCCAGCGGTTCTTCGAGGTGTCCAGCTTAGTGCGGTCGCCGATGACGTAGCCGCGTTGCCAGTTGCCAAAGGCGAGCGGCGTAGCGTCCGCAACAACCGGGTCCATATGTTCCGCCTCCAGCACAGGATAGCCCAACAGCGTTCCTGGCACACCATCGGTCAATGACGGGATGAAGAGCGGGCGGCCAAGTTCATCCCTGAGCTGGGTCAGATAGGAAATCATCTCGGTTGCGGCGAGCCATGCCACGCCAGGCGCCTGTCGGTAACCGGCCTTCATGCTGAAAATCATCTTCACCAGGAGCGAGATCATGTCAGTGGAAAGCGACGCAGGGTTTCCGGTCGGGATATATTGCAGGGTGCCCACTGGACGCGCGCCATCGGCCTGCGTGGTGGCGATGCGATCCGGTGCAAGAAAACCGGCTGGCTTCTTAATCCCGTTGCCCCGGATGAACGCTTCGCTCTCGCTTTCCGCGAAAGCGTCCACCACATTTTCCTCCAGGAACTGGTCCATGTTGATGATTGCATCCTCTACCACTTCTTCGCTCGCAGCGGGCAGGGCGTAGAGGGTGCCACCCGGCGGATTGACTGTCGCCAGTTCGGGCGTCTCTGTTTCAGTGCGCTCCTCGGTTTCACCGACCCATCCGGCCGTCGCACCCCGCGCGTTTACGGGCAGTACGACCTTGGGGCTGGATATGAAATCAACCACCCGACAAATGCGGCGCAAAGGCGACTGGCGCAGCACTAGGGTCTCGATCTGCGCTGCTATGACCTCCGGCACCAGATAGCCTCCATCGGGGTCGCTATTTTCACGCATGGCCGAAGTCACCACGCCCCGCATGATGTTGGCCAGGCTGTCGCGGGCATCGCCGCTGCAACTCAGGTTCCGCATATCCGCCATGCCGAAGCTCGAAGGGGCGATGCCGTCGACGTTGCCTGCCGGCTGCTGTCCGGGGCGGGAGATGCCGCCGCCGCGTGCGGCAGCTGGATGGAGGGGCTGTTGCCGTTGTGACCGCTGGAGCGCCTGAACGGCGTCGTTGATGGTGGTAATCTGCCCCTCGAAGCCGGACAGCGCCGCGTCAACGCTATCGGTATGCTGGCGCAGCAGTTCTTCAATTTCGCTCATGTTCGGTCCTTCTTGAAACGGGCCAGTTTACTGCTGGCGCTGGTGAGGATGGTGGAAATGGCTTCGTCGGCCTGCCCGTCGCTGGCGTTGATCGCCCGCCAGGCCGCACTTGCGGCAATTTTTGCCTTGCGCCCTGACATGCCCGCGTCGCGCAACAGCTCTTCAACCTCGCGCGGTCCGTTGAGCGAATTGACCTGAAGGATGTTCGTGCCTTTGTTCGCAGGGACGCTCACAAGGCTGATCTCTACGAGATCCGCCTCGGTGATGATCTCGCCCGAAACGTCGCCGGCGGATCGTCCAGTCGGGCGAACGACCTGACTTTTGATGTGAAGTGCGCCAGTCGATAGGCTCTGGATCGCCTTTGCCTTGACAAGGGCATAGGCTTCTGCACCGTCGCGGGTCGATCGCTCGATCGTTCCTTGCACGTGCATCTTGTTGCCCTGCGACTGGATCGACCGCCATGCGCCGACCGGGCGATTCAAGTCATGAAACATCAACATGGCGGGCATCGTCCCGGCCGCCATATGCGCCGCTACAGACTTGTCGAAGGCACCGGCCGCATAACGCCGCCGGTTTCGATCAAGCTGACCATCGTCGAAAGCGGCAATGCCGGTCAGGGTGCCAGCATCATCAAGACTTGAAATGGTAATTGGGAAATTCATGCGCATAGTCCGACAGCTCGCCCAAATGGGCGTTTCAGGAAGCCGTCGCCTTGCGCGATCCTCGCGGTTGGCAGAGGGTCAGAAACACGGACACCCGCGTTTTGACCTTCACGGCATAGCAAAGGAGTGATCGAGGATCAAGCGCCCCGATGTGGGCGCGCCGCAGTGTCCAAACGGTCCATGCGGTCCACGCGATCGGCTTCCGTTCTGAGGGCATCGGAAAGCACACGGCTCGCACCAAATCGCCGGAATAGCTCGACCGTTGCAGCAACAGATCCCGCCAGAACTAAATGCCGCGGGTGTAGGGCCAGCTCCTCGTAAATGGCCGCACTGACTCGCTGCGCCACCGCGCCCGCTTGATCCAGTTCATTCACTTTCGGTTCCTTTGCGTTTTGAGAAAAGCTCGTCCGCGTATGCTCGGCGCAGCGTTGGCTCGGACACGCCCAGCGCTTTTGCGATCGTCATCTTGCTCGCCCCGGCGCGGCGCATACGGGCCACTTGGGCGCGGGTCGCATCGGTCGGGACGTGGCGGGGCCGTCCGCGCGGGACAGAGCCGACGCCAAGCTCAGAAAAATAAATGGCGTAAAGGGTGGACTGCGAGACACCGATAGCCCGCGCTATCGCTGGTCGTGTTTTACCGGAACGTACCAAGTCACTGACAAGTAATGATTTTTCTGGCGTTTTATTGTGGGGTGGTATGCCACCTCGTCGGGGTGGCGTATCACACGCCGGAACCGCGCTCTGAAAATCGCTTTCAGCTAAAAAAAGTCTCCCGATGGGGACTGAGGCGGTGCAGACCCCCCGGCCTTAGCGACTTTTGACCACCCCCCCGGCCTCTGTTTGCCGGTGCTGTATCACACCCTGCGTCCCCAGACGTGTGATTGACCACACGGTCTCGCTGTCCCTTTTGGCTCATCGTCCAGCCTCCATGTCAGTGGCGAGCGCGGCGATCTCCCGGCGCAGTTCATCGCGCCGCTCGAAGTAGCGTTCGGGGTTTTGCCAATCGGGATGAAGGCGGCCGACTTCTCGGGCGAGCGAGCGCAGCCGGGATGAAGGGGAAACCCGCCTCATAACACCGACCCTTGCACCAAAAGCTGTGAGCCTTGCACACCCTTGCGCAGTCTGGAGACATGGAATGGCGGAAAACCGCCATTCTCTTTGAGAGAATGCAATACTTGCAAGACTAGCAAGGCTTTTGTGTAACTCTCGCGCATGCGCGCAGACGCGCGCCCGCGCGCACACGCATGAGGACAACAATGCACATAGGCGTTGCAGGTGTTGCAAAGGCGCAGAAAACCGCGCCTAAAGCGTTGCATCAGGTGTTGCGCTAGCGTTGCACGAAGCGTTGCAAGCCTAGATTGGCAAGTCATCGTCATCCTCCCAGGGGCGACGGGGCGCTTCAAATCCGGGCACGAAGTCGTCGGCCATCTCATCACTCGCCAGGTCGTCGGCCGTGCGCGTCATCTCCAGGTCGAGCCACCGCATGCCGTGACTTTCGATTTTGCGATAACCGCGATCGAGCATGGCTTTGCTGAAGCCCATCTGCGTCCACTCCCGTTCACCGGCGGCGCGCGCCCATGCCAGGAACAAAGCGTAGAGCTTGGATGACTGGACCCGCTGCCCATCGGCAGGGCGCGTGCAGGCCGCCAGGAAGCGACCGAGCGGGTCGCTCTGCTCCCGATAGTCGGCCGTCGCACCGCGCACGCTGGCCGGTTCCTGAAGGCCGCGAAGCCGCCAGTCGAGTAGCCCGGCCAAAAGCCGGTTGAGTATCCCGCTGGCCTCATCCCGAAGCTTGGCGACTAATTGCCGGTCTTTCTCCGCGTCGGGGATTTGGACGTCCCACGGCACCAGCATCACGCGCCGCCAGATGCCATCGTCCACCCCACTGATCGACGGGCGATGATTGCCCGATATGATCATCTTGAAAGCGGGATGCAGATCGAAAGGATCACGGTTTAAGCGCCGGACCGGCATAGGCTCGCCGCCCGTCGCCAGTTTGATCAGCGCTTCGGCCAGTTTCGATCCCTTTTCAGGTTCGGACGTGCGCAGCAGACGAACGCCCACAAGCGCCGCCAGGTCCGGGGAAGCCTCTGACCCTTTCCGCTTTCGACCCTGATCAAGGAAGGTCTCGATCGGCACGGTCCCGGCATAATCGCCCGCGATCGTCGCCCATGTGTCCACCAGCGTCGATTTGCCGTTTGCACCCTTGCCATAGAAGAACGCCAGCTTTTGCTCGCTCACGTCGCCTGTCAGGGACAACCCGCCCCAGCGATGGAGAAAAGCCCGCATTTCGTCCGAAGGCTGCACCCTCTCTAGAAAGCGATCATAGCGCTCGCACGTCGCGCCTGGCCGATACTCTACCGGCACAAGCCGCGTGATCAGGTCGCGCGGATCATGCGGGCGTAGCCGCAGTTGCGCCCACGGTTCCGGCGCATCCGGTTCATGCACAAGCTCTAACGTGCCGTTGGCGCAATTGATCAGGAACGGATTGCGATCGAGCTGCTCAGGCTGGACCGTCAGGCCATAGCCTTCGAGCTGGCGTGCAATACCAGCAATACAGGCGAGCTTCGCCGCGCTCTCCGAGGCCTTCGCCCAGGCCGCGAGCTTATCCGACAAAAGCACCTCATCACCGTTGCGCTTCGTCTCGATCAGGTCATCCAGCGCGCCCGCGTCGCCATGATCGCGACGGCCGCTGTCCCGCATGACGCGCGCCTCCTGCCTGATCGCGCGCACGGTCGCATGCACCCACCCGCCAATCAGGGCTTCGGCCCCGTCATGGATGTAGCGCCGCCCGTCATGGGCAATCCAGCCCCATTTATCGACATAGCGCACGCGATCACCAAAGCGGGCCGCGAAACGCTCCGCGTTGCCCAGGTCAGTCAGCGGCACCATGCATAGACGGCGATGCAGAGCATCCTCATCCGGCGTATTGTCATTGGCCTCTGCAGGCCGCACCCGCGCCGTTGTTTGGCGGCGCACTTGCTGCCGATCCGCAATGGCTGCAAGGTCGCGTGGCTTGCCCAGGCCCGCCAACCAACCGCTGTCAATGGTGGCCGTCAGTTGCGCCTCGCTGTCCCTTCCCGGATTCTTCGCGGCCGACTGTTCCAGCGCTGCGCGCGCCATCCCTTCTGGCAAAGCGCCAGCCGCGACCAGCTGAGCAATGTTGAACGCTGCGCGGTTAAGGCTGTCCTGCCTCCCGCCCGTTCCTGCGGTTTCCACTTCGGCACACTCGCGCTGGAGCGCGGTCAAGGCATAGCGCTCCGTCGCCGCGTCACCCTTTCCCTTGCCCAGAGGAGGCGACCCATTGGCCTTGCTGGCCTTGCGCGGGCGAAGGATCGACAGCAGCGCGTCTGGCGCATCGACAATCGGCGCGGCGCTATCATCGCGTAGCCAACGATAAACGCCACCGGCGGCATTGCGCCCAGGCGGTGCAATCACATAGCCGCCATCGCCGCGCACATCGACATGATCGGGCAGCGCATTGCTGTTGCGGATCGGATCCTCGTCAGGCTGGCGATAATATACATGGACCCCGCCCGAGGGGGTTCGGACGGCGAGTGACGGCGGCAGGGCGCAGCCCATCTGCGCCTCTAATTCCGCCTTCAGTCGATCGAGCGTCCATTCCTCGCCCGTATCGGCGTCTATTCGCGGATCGAAGTCGAGGGCGAAAAAACCGCTCTTTCCCGTCGCAATGCCGATCAGCGCGTGTGGCCAGCGCCTCCACCAGGCCCGCACCGTCTCCGTGTCGCAACTGGCCTTGGACAGGCCTCCGCTCTTGGGAACCGGCTTCCCGTCAACAATCTCGCGCTGGACAAGCGGACGCTTGTCGCGCGGATTGCAGGGCAACACCGGCCAACCCCGCGCAGCATAGGCCAAGGCGGTGGAAAGTATCTTTTGGTCGATCGCAGGGGGGCTAGGCTCAGTCGCCATGGACCGAACCGAAACATAGCCGCGCCGCCTTAGAGAGGCGCAAAAGTGGCTTCGTTCGGTTCGCCAACGCGTTCATAACGCATTGAACTTGCTTGGCAGCTGTTGGCCGGGTTCGCCAGCCTAAGCCATTATAAATCGGAGAAACAAGCAACCCCGTCGGGTGCACCATTTTTTACAGCTTCAGGCGCCAGCGCGGGCATGCGTGCCCGTTCAGCCTTCTGCCAGCATGGCGTCGATGATCGCCTGCCAGGCGGCAAGCGCTGTGCTATCCATCGCCAGGTCGGGATCGCGGATCGTAGCCAGCACGACGCGGGCATTGTCGCGATACATGCGCCGCATCGGTTCTGCATCGGGATCGTCCCAGTCCCAGTCGGGCGCGATATTGGCGTACATGGCGCGGGCTGCGCGTTCCAGGGCGTTGGTTACAGCCATTTGAGTTTCCTGAAGCGAACATAGAGCAGGGCGCAGATGATGCTGATCACGCCCAGCACCACGAAATAGCCATAGCGGGTGCGCAGTTCGGGCATATTCTCGAAATTCATGCCGTAAATGCCCGCAATCGCGGTCGGAACGGCCAGGATGGCGGCCCAGGCAGCCAATTGGCGGGTGATGACGCCGGTGCGCTGCTGTTCCAGCAAATTGCTGAATTCGAACACGGACGCCAGAATCTCGCGCAGATCCTCCACCATCGTCTGGACCCGGCGCACATGGTCGCGCACGTCGCTGAAATAGGGGCGGGCCTCCGCATCGATGCAGGGCAGTTCCTGCTTGACGAATTTGGTAGCGACTTCGTGCATCGGCGTCAGGATACGCTGGAAACGCAGCAGCTGACGGCGCAGGTTGAAGATGCGGGTGATGTCATCATGTCCCAGGAACGTGTCGATGGTGTGCTGTTCCATCGCCAGCACCTCTTCCTCTATCCCCTCGATGATCGGCAGATAGCCATCAACCACGAAGTCGAGAATGGCGTGCAGGACATAATCGACCCCCTGGGCGAGGCGGGCGGGCACCGCCTCCAGATCCTGCCGCAGGGCAAGGTGCGCGCGCGAAGAGCCGTGGCGGACGGTGATGATATGGCTGTGGCCCACGAAGATCGCGGTTTCGCCGTAGCAGATGCTGTCATCTTCGACATGGGCGGTCCGGGCGACGACGAACAGCTGGTCGCCATAAAGGTCGACTTTGGGCAGCTGGTTGGCCTTGACCGCATCCTCGACAGCCAGCGGATGCAGATCATAGGTGCGCTGGAGCGCCTGCATTTCCGCCAGCGTGGGGTCGGCGACGCCGATCCAGACAAATTCGGATTTGTCGTGGGCGCAGTCGATTCGCTCGTCGATCGACACCGACCGGACACGGGCGCCGTTGCGATAGAGATAGGCAGCGATGACAGTCATGAACAGGTCCGGCTTGGGGCAAGGCGAGGTTCGATTAGCAGATGGCGGGGATGGCGTCCTATCCCAATCAGGCCACGGCCCGCATGATTTTTCGACGAAGCGGTGGCAGGTGACTTCGCCCTGACATAGTTGGGGGCGAGAGGGGGATTGGAAATAGCAGGCGAAGGCGGTCCCCATCATGTTGGCCATAGATTTCGAGGCATCCTGCCTGCCGCGCCACGGACGGTCCTTTCCGATCGAGGTCGGACTGGCGGGAACGGATGGCGCGCGCAGCTGGATCATAAGGCCGCATCCCGACTGGGCGGGCTGGGGCTGGACGGCGGAGGCCGAGGCTTTGCACGGGCTGAGCCGGGCGCGGATCGAACGGGACGGGCTGCCTGCCCATGTCGTGCTGGATCAACTGGTCGAGGCGGTGGGTGGCCAGCGCGTGGTCGCCGACAGCCTGATCGACCCCTATTGGCTGGAGACGCTGGCGGCGGCGGCCGGTCGGGCGGCCCCCTTTGCGATCGATCATGTCGCAACGCTGCTCGACGAACGGCAGGTCGATGAGGCGCAGATCAGTGCGGCCGTGCGGATCGCCGACCAGCGCTGTCCGACGCGGCACCGGGCAGGCAGCGATGCCCTGTGGCTGGCATGCGTCATGGCGCAGCTCTGGCCCGACCTTGCCGCTGCTCCGCCGGTGCGGATGCCGCTGATGTCCTGCTACTGATCCAAATCTGCCGTCGGCCATTAGCAACAATTTGTTACCTCCGGCAAATTTCGGAGACATTCGCCTGCCCTAATTCGGGCGCGCCGGCTTCGCAGGGGCCGGATGCTTTCGCCTGAGCAGGAGTTGCGATGATGACGCACAATGCCGCGCCGAATGGTCCGCGATGCCGGTAACCGCGCCGTTGATCATGGTCGCCGAGACGCAGCCGGATCTGCGCCGGACGATCCGCGAGTTTCTGGAGGAAAGCGGCTTCCGCGTCCTGCCTGCCCAATCGTCCGACGATGTGTTTCAGGCGCTCGGTAAAGTGCCTGTGGGTGTCGTGGTGCTGGATTCGGCGTTGCGCGGGGCGGATGGGCTGGACCTGTGCCGCGACGTGCGCGAACGCAGCGACGTGCCTGTCATTCTGGTCGGCGCCAATAGCAGCGAAGTGGACCGGGTGGTCGGGCTGGAACTGGGGGCGGACGATTATATGGCCAAGCCCTATTCGGGGCGGGAACTGGCTGCGCGCGTGCGGGCCGTGCTGCGCCGCGGGAGGAGCGATCGGTCCCCAGGCCTCAATCGCCAGACCCAGGCGGTCTTCGACGGCTGGACAGTCGATTTCGGACGGCGGACCATCCTTGATCCAGCCGGCGCGCCGGTCGATCTGACGGCTGCGGAGTTTACATTGCTGGCTGTGTTGCTGGACCATCCCCAGACGGTAATCGCGCGGGCGCGGCTGATGGAACTGGCCGGCGTGCGCGACGCGCCATCCTCGGATCGCAGCGTCGACGTGCTGATCAGCCGCCTGCGCCGCAAATTGCGCCATGGCGACCAGCCCGCGCCGATCGTGACCGCCCGCGGCATCGGCTACATGTTCAGTGCCACCGTCGATCGTTGCTGAAATATGCTTTCGCCGCACTGCAACATCGATTCAACGTTCAGACATACTATTTAACAAAGCCGCTGCGACCTAGCAAAGCCGCTCTCCTATCTAACGTGACAGGCCGGTCCGTTCCGACTGGCAAAACAACGAAGGAGAGACTCCATGAACGAGCTCATCGGTCGCGTTTTCAACTTCGAAAAGCACACTTTTCCGAACGAAAGCGCGCTTTACAACCGACTCGCCAGTGACGGTCAGAGCCCCAAGGCGCTGATGATCTCCTGCGCCGATTCGCGAATCGTTCCCGAACATATCATGCAGGCGCAGCCGGGCGATCTGTTCGTATGCCGCAATGCAGGCAACATCGTCCCGCCGCACGCGACGCAGAATGGCGGGGTCACCTCCACGGTCGAATATGCCGTCATGGTTCTGGGCGTCCGCGACATCATCGTTTGCGGCCATAGCGATTGCGGCGCGATGAAGGCTTTGTCGACCGAGGCCGACCTGACCGCCATGCCCAATGTCGCTGCCTGGCTGCGGCACAGCCATGCCGCGCAGCAGGTCTGCAAGGCAAGCTATCCCGCCGATCTGAGCGACGCGGAAAAGCTGCGCAACATGGCGCTGGAAAATGTCGTCGCGCAACTCGCCCATCTGCGCACCCATCCATCGGTCGCATCGGGCATCGCCCGTGGCGAGATTGCATTGCATGGCTGGTATGTCGACATTCATGCCGGTCTGGTGATGGGCCTTGATGGCGAAACCGGCCGTTTCTCGCCGCTGCGCGAAGGCCAGCCGCTGCCCGTAGCGCTCCCCCACGCCCGTCGCCTCGCTGGCGAAGGCGAATATGCCCTGGCGGCGGAGTAAGCCATGTTGAAAGCCTTTTCCGGCGGCACATTCAGCCGCGATTTCGTAGCGTCGATCGTTGTCTTTCTGGTGGCGATGCCGCTGTGCATGGGCATTGCGGTTGCTTCCGGCGTGCCACCGGGAAAGGGTCTGATCACCGGGATCATCGGCGGCATCGTCGTTGGTCTGATGGCAGGTTCGCCCTTGCAGGTCAGTGGTCCGGCGGCGGGCCTGGCCGTCATCGTCTTTGAAATCGTCCGCGAACAGGGGCTTTCCGCCCTTGGTCCCATCCTGATCCTGGCAGGCGCGATCCAGGTGATTGCCGGACTGTTGCGGGTCGGCGGCTGGTTCCGCGCGATTTCGCCCGCGGTCGTACACGGGATGCTGGCTGGCATCGGCGTGCTGATCGTGGTCGGCCAGTTCCATGTGCTGTTCGACGACAAGCCCTTGTCGAGCGGCCTGCACAATCTGATCGCCATGCCGGGCCAGATTTTCGGCCTGACCAACGGCGATGCGGCGACGGCCTTCGCGGTCGGCCTCATCACCATCTTCGGCATGCTGGGTTGGGAGAAATTCCGCCCCGCCTCGCTCAAGCTGGTGCCCGGCGCACTGGTTGGTGTGGTTGCGGCCACGCTGGTCGCCTTCCTGCTCGCCCTGCCGGTTGCGCGGGTCGTCGTGCCGGAATCGATTGTCGGCGCCATCACGCTGCCCGAGGGCGGATTGCTGGCGCAATTGCTCAATCCGACCGTGATCACCACCGCCGTTGCGATCGCCTTCATCGCCAGCGCCGAAACCCTGCTGTCGGCTGCTGCCGTCGACCGGATGCATGATGGTGTGCGCACCAATTACAACCGGGAACTCAGCGCGCAGGGCGTCGGCAATCTGCTTTGCGGCTTTGCCGGGGCGTTGCCGATGACCGGCGTTATCGTGCGCAGTTCCGCCAACGTGCAGGCGGGGGCCAAGACCCGGATGTCCACCATACTGCACGGCATCTGGATTTTGGGCTTCGTGGCGCTGCTCCCTTGGTTGCTGCGTGAAATTCCGATGGCTGCGCTGGCAGGCATATTGGTTGTCACCGGCGTCCGTCTGGTCAGTGTCGATCATGTTCGCCATCTGCTGCACCGCTATGGGCCGTTGCCGGCCATCGTGTGGGCCGCGACGCTGATCTGCGTGGTCGCAACGGACCTGTTGACCGGCGTGCTGGTCGGCATTGGCCTGTCGATGCTGGAACTGATCCCGCATCTGAGCCGTCTGCGGCTGAAGATGGAGGAAGAAAGCCGTGGCGACACGCATGAAGTCGCGCTACGCGGTTCGGCCACCTTCCTCAACCTGCCCAAACTGTCGGCCAAGCTCGACTCGCTGCCTGCGGCCGGCCTCGTCATCCTGAATGTCGAGCGGCTGGGGCATATCGACCATACCTGCGCCGAAATGGTGCGGGAATGGGTCGATCGCCGCCGCGGTGCCGGTTCCCCCGTGGAGTTGTTCGGCGCAACCGGACGGATGCGCCAGCTCGTCGCCTGATCATCCCCCCCCTGATCAGGCGACCAAAATGCCGCCGTGTTCCTCCCGACACGGCGGCATTTTGCCGTTTCAGAGCGGCGAGGGTGACGGTCAAATCGTTACTTTTATGTCACAGCAATTTCCAACATCTCGCATATGCGAGAAAAACCTGTTTGCCTGCCGGGCATTTGAGAATTAGTCAGACGTCGACCACAGGCACTGGAAGCGGCAGCAACAGACTTTCGGGCCAGTGGACGCAGGACGGAACATTCTTTCGTAAAGGGGAATGTTCATGAAGTATAAGATCGCTACCGCCGCCCTCGCCCTTATGTCGAGCGTCCCGGTTTTCGCGCAGGAAGAACCTGCCGGTCCCGTCACCATATCGGGCAGCGTTGCCCTGGTTTCCGACTATCGCTTCCGTGGCGTGTCGCAGACGGACAAGGGCATGGCCGTTCAGGGCGGCATCACCGCCACGCATGAAAGCGGCGCCTATGTCGGCACCTGGGCATCGAACCTGGGCGGCTGGGGCCGTTTCGGTGGTTCCAATATGGAACTCGACCTGTTCGCCGGTTACGCCATTCCGCTGGGCAGCGCGACGCTCGACGTTGGTTTGACCTGGTACATGTATCCGTCGGGTGCCGACACGACCGATTTCGCCGAACCCTATGTCAAGCTGTCCAGCACCGTTGGTCCGGTCAAGGGTCTGGTTGGCGTTGCCTATGCGCCCAAGCAGGAAGCGCTGGGTAATGTGTGCAGCGACGCGGCTTGCACGATCTTCAATCCGGGCGACAAGGAAGACAACCTTTACGTCTGGGCTGACGTGAGCGGCGCCATCCCCAACACGCCTGTCTCGCTGAAGGCGCATTTGGGCTGGTCGAACGGCAACCCCGGCCTTGGCCCGAACGGCACGTCGATTGCCCCGACCGGCAAATATCTCGACTGGCTGGTCGGCGCGGACGTCGCCATTCCCGGCACGCCGCTGACGCTGGGCGTCGCCTATGTCGATACCGACATTGCGCGCGTCGAAGAAAACTACCTCCGCCCCAACTTCATGGTGTCGGGCGACAGCAAGGATGTCGGCAAGTCGATCGCACGTAGCCAGGTCGTCTTCTCGCTGACCGCAGCCTTCTGATCCAGATGCGCCGGGCCTGTCACGCAGGCCCGGCGCAACCTGTCCCGCCGCGCCAACCCGCCGATGTCGCGGGCATGACAAATTGTTGCTGTCGCGCTTGCAGTTCGTTTCCCAAGCGTCTCATGGTTGACCCCTGTTCCGGGCGACCTTATCCCTGCTGACATGACCAACGTCCTGTCGTTCCCATCATGACCGCCCCCACCATCATCCTGGTCGAGGACGACCCGCCACTGCGTACGCTGACCGCGCGGGCGTTGCAGGAGCATGGCTATCAGGTCCGTCCAGCCTCTTCGGGACCGGAAATGTGGGTGGCGTTCGATGCCGGGCCGGTCGATCTGGTCGTGCTGGACGTCATGTTGCCGGGCACCAACGGCATAGACCTGTGCCGCCAGATCCGGCGCAAGAGCGACGTTCCCATCATCTTCATCAGCGCCAAGGGCAGCGAGACCGATCGTATTGTCGGGCTGGAACTGGGCGCGGACGATTATCTGCCCAAGCCGTTCGGCACCCGCGAACTGATCGCCCGCATCCGCGCTATCCTGCGCCGTGTCGGGCTGGAGCGCGGGCCGGACGATCATCGCGAAAATGAAGCGCGCTTCGACGATTGGGTGGTCAATTTCCCCCGCCGCGAACTGCGGTCGCCCACGGGCGCGATCGTCGACCTGACGGGCGCGGAATTCGACCTGCTGGGCAGCTTCCTCAGCCATCCGCAGCGGGTGATCGCGCGCGAGCGGCTCATAGAATTGTCGCGCACCCGCATGGGCGACAGCAGCGACCGCAGCATTGACGTGCTTGTCAGCCGTTTGCGCCGCAAGCTGACCACAGAGGATCGGCCAGCGCCCATCACCACGGTGCGAGGCGTCGGCTATATGTTCAATGCTGAGGTCAGCCGCGCTTGAAACGGCATTTCAAAGGATCGCTGGGGCTGGTCGGCCGCATTTTCGCGATCCTTTTGCTGACGGTGACGCTGGAATTTGCCGTCGGCACGCTGATGTACGAGCGGGCCAGCCAGCTATCCCTGCAGGATGACGAGGCGCGGCGGCTGGCCGAGCATCTGGTGATCGCGCGCAAGCTGCTGACCGAACAGCCGGTCGAGGAGCGGCGCACGATGGGCGTCCAGCTGACCACGGACCGCTATGACGTGCATTGGTCGCCCGCTGCGCCTCCGCCGCCGCCCCTGTCGCCCGAACTGGAGCGGATGCGCCAGCAGATCATCGCCTGGGAACCCAGTCTGGAACGGTCCCGCCTTTGGCTGCGGCTGGCGTCGCCGGGCCGCCATTCGGAAATCAATGGCGGGCTGCAATTGCCCGATGGCAGCTGGCTCTATTTCGGTATGCACCATGGCGGGGGCAAATGGGCCTTCACCATCGGACGGATGGGGATGGCGCTCATTCCCGTGCTGGCGCTGTTGATTGCGGGTTGGGTTCTGATCCGCAAGACGCTGGACCCGCTGCGCGACCTGACCCGCGCGACCGAGCAGATCGGCCTGGGGCGCGAGGTGATCCTGCCAGAAGCGGGCACCAACGATGTGCGCAACCTGATCCGCGCGTTCAACGTGATGCAGACCCGCATCCACCGTCTGATCGATGAACGGACGGAGACGCTGGCGGCGGTTGGCCATGACATGCGTACGCCGCTGGCGCGGCTGCAATTGCGGCTGGAAACGGTGCCCGACGGGGAAACGCGCGAGGCGATGGATGGCGACCTGGAGGAAATGGGGCAGATGATCGAATCGCTGCTCGATTTTCTGGGCGGTGAGAAAGACCCTGAACCTGCAGTGCGGACGGACCTGGCGGTGACGGTCGCGACGATCGTCGATTCGTTTCAGGACCATGGCCATGATGTCGAATATGCCGGGCCGGATCATCTGGAACTGGCGGTGCGGGCGCTATCGCTCCGCCGGGCGGTGCGCAACCTCATCGAAAATGCGCTGCATTATGGCAAGCGCGCCCGCGTGAGCCTGGAGCGCAAGGGGAATGAGGTGCTGATCCGCGTCGATGATGATGGACCGGGCATCCCCCGCGACCAGCTCGACGCCGTACTCAAACCCTTTGCCCGGCTCGACACCGCGCGCCAGCGCAATACCAGCGGATTGGGGCTGGGGCTGGCGATCGTGCAGAAGGCGGTCGATGCCGAAGGCGGCAAGCTGACGCTCGCGAACCGGCCCGAAGGGGGCTTGCGCGCTGAAATCTGCCTGTTCCTGCCTTCGGGCAAATGAGAAACCGCGGCCGCGAGCAATATTCGCGGCGCGAACGGGAATAGCCCCGCCAAAGCCCCGTCATTGCGCGGGGCAACTGCTCCCTTCACCCGCCACCAGATCCAGGCAACGGCCATCAATCTCGCTCTTGGGAACGGGCAGGCCGATCAGAGCCGCCAGCGTCGGCATGATGTCGACCGTTTCCACGCCCAGCGGCTGCTCGAAATGGGTTAGCCCCTTGCGCCAGAACAGGATGGGCACGCGGCGATCATAGTCCCACGGGCTGCCATGGGTGGCGACATAGCCCTTGGTCGGATCGACGATCGGCGTGATCCGGGGCTTGAGCAGCAACAGGATGTCGCCCGACCGCGCCGGATCGAAACTGGCGCGCGCTTCCTGTAGCAGCGACCAGCTTTCCGGCGGGCCGGACGGGGAGGGGACGGCGGCGATCTGCGCCTTGGTATAGGCGGCCTCGACCTGCGGATGCGCGCGCAGCAGCTTGAGCGTCTCGGCCTCCACCTTCGCGCGCTGGGCGGCGGTCAGCCCCTTGTCGACATAAAGGTCGCCCGCCGGGCCGTCGCCCCAGATCAGCGTCTTGCCGGACAGGCCGGTCATGGCCCCGATCGTCGCGCTCAGCGCCTTGGGCGTCAACGCCGCGTCGACGCGGTTTTCCATCGGCATGGCATTTTCGCGGTGACGTTCGGGCAGGTCGTGGCCGCCATGGTCGGCAGTCAGCACCACCGCATAGTCGATGCCATCCTTGTCGAGCCGGTCGAAGAAAGCGCCCAGTTCGCGGTCCAGACGGTCGATCTGGATGCAGCTTTCGGTGCCTTCGGTGCCGTAGGTGTGGCCGACATAATCGGTCGCCGACAGGCCGATGGAGATGATGTCGGTCTGCGCCTGCTTGCCCAGCGCCATGCTTTCGATCGCACCGGCGGCCAGCACCAGCGTCATCGCATCCTGTTCGGGCGAGGCGCGGAAGGCTTTGAAATCACCGGCTACGCGCGCGAAGCGGCCGGTGCCAACGCTCTTGCCAGCGCCGATCGCGACCGGGAAATCCTTGGCCACGCATTGTTGCGGCAGATCGAATCCAGCATTGGGCTGGGCCAGTCGCGCGGCAAAGGCTTCGTTGATCTTCGCCACCAGTGGCGGGGTGCCGACGCCCTTGTAGCTGACGAAGCCTTGTGCCCCGCCGATCCACCATGTCTGGTCGGCGGTCGGTCCGCCCATCATGATCGCGGCGCGATCCTTCCCCGCGACCGATACGACGCGGGTGGCGGGGTTGGCGATCTTCATCCGGCCGCCCAATGTGGGGACTTTCAGGTGAACGGGGGAGGCGACATAATTGCCGCTGTTGCTGCCCGGCTGACTTTCATCCTCGGCGCAATAGACCGCCTTGTCCTCGCGCGCGGTCGACAGGTCGAACCATGTGTTTGCGATGATCCCGGTGCGCGACGGGCGGCTGCCGGTCAGGATGGTTGAATGGCCGGGGCAGGTTTCGGTCGCGGCATGGCTTTGATAGCCCTTGGGGAACACGACCCCTTGCGTCAGCCGCTTCAGGCCGCCGCTATAATATTGGCGATATTCGCTGAACAGGTCGGCGGAAAACTGGTCGACCGATATGGCGACGATCAGCTTGGGTGGCGTCGTCTGGGCCGTGGCCGGGATCGCGGTGGCGAGCAGCAGAGCTGTGGCGACTTTTCTCAACATCTACTCTACCTTCTCCAGCCTTGACGGCGAACGTCACCCGACCTAGCCCGCTGACACCCACGCGACCAGAGGCCCGATGCGGATTTTTCATGTCATATTGATGACGCTGGCTTTGCTGGCCGGGGTTTCAGGCGCGCAGGCGCAGGGCGCGTTCGGGGGCGGTGCGCCGCATATTTCTGCGCATCTGGTGGCCGAAAGCGCTACGCCCGCACCGGGCAAGACGACGAACATAGCCTTTGCCATGGTGCCGGAGGCGGGATGGCACGGTTATTGGGAAAATCCGGGCGACGCCGGCCTTGGCATGACGGTGAGCTGGACATTGCCCAAGGGCGTGAGCGTCGGTCGCCTGCGCTATCCAGTGCCTGAAACGCTGCTGATTTCGGGCCTGATGAACCATGTGTATGAAGGCCCCTATGGCATATTGGCGACCCTGACGGTTGCGCCCGATGTCGCGGCAGGCACGCGCCTGCCCGTGCGGGTGAAGGCGCAATGGCTGGCCTGCACCGACAAGGTGTGCGTGCCGGAAAGTGGCGAGATGGCGCTGGATCTGGTCGCGGGCGACGGGCAGGTGGCGGCAGCCGATCGGGCGCGGTTCGACGCCTGGCGCAGCCATCTGCCGCGGCCGCTGGGGTCCGAAGCGACCTATGCGATTGCCGATGGCAAGCTGCGCCTGTCCGTACCCTTTCCCGCCGATGCGCAGGCGGATCAGGTGCATCTGTTTCCCTTGGGCGAAGGGCTGGCGCGCTATGCCGCGCCGCAGAGCGTGACCCGCGATGGCGACCGGCTGCTGGTCGAAACCGATGCGGGCGAGGGCGGCAAGGGCGGCGCGGTGCAGGCGGTGCTGGCCACGGGCGACCATGTCGGCTTTCTGCTGACGGCCCGTCCCGGCCAGGTGGCGGCATCGGGCGGCGGCGTGACCGGCGCGATCCTGATCGCGCTGGGCGGGGCGCTGCTGGGCGGGTTGCTGCTCAACATCATGCCCTGCGTCTTCCCGATACTGGGCCTCAAGGCCATGAAACTGGCCAAGGCCGGGGGCGATGAACGGACCGTGCGGCGCGAAGCGATCGCCTATGCCGCCGGGGTGATCGCCACCTGCCTGGCGCTTGGCGCGGCGCTGCTGGCGTTGCGCGCGGCGGGGGCGGCTGTCGGCTGGGCGTTCCAGTTGCAGGACCCGCGCATCATCCTGACGCTGCTGTTGCTGGTCGGCGCGATCGCTTTCAACCTCGCGGGCCTGTTCGAATTGCAGGCGGTCGGCGGGGGCGAGGGGCTGGCGGGCAAGGGCGGCATGGCGGGTGCCTTCTGGACTGGGGCGCTGGTCGCCTTTGTCGCGACGCCCTGCACCGGGCCGTTCATGGGCGCGGCGATGGGCGCGGCGCTGGTGCTGCCGCTGGCCGCCGCGCTGGCGGTGTTTGCCGGGCTGGGGCTGGGGCTGGCGCTGCCCTTCCTGCTGCTGGCCTATATCCCCGCGTTGCGCACACGGTTGCCGCGACCGGGGCCGTGGATGGGGCGGTTCCAGAAGATATTGTCGATCCCGATGTTCCTGACCGCGCTGGGCCTGGCATGGCTGCTGGGGCAACAGCGCGGCGTGACGGGCATGACGATCGGGCTGGCCGCCATGCTGGCGCTGGTGCTGCTGCTCTGGTGGCTGGGCAGCCGACAGCGGGCCGGGCGGGGCGGCGGCTGGATCGTGGCGCTGGCGGCCCTTGCGGTGCTGGGCGGGGCGGCGGCGCTGCTGCCGTCGCGCGCGCCTGCCGCCGCTGCGCAGGAGGGGGCGGCGCTGCCGTTCGACGAAGCACGGCTGGCCAGCCTGCGCGCGGCGAACAAGCCGGTATTCCTCTATTTCACCGCCGACTGGTGCCTGACCTGCAAGGCCAATGAAGCCGCCGCGATCGACCGCGCCGAGACCCGCGCCGCCTTCGACAAGGGGGGCGTGACGGTGATGGTCGGCGACTGGACCAATGCCGATCCGGCGATCACCCGCTTTCTGGAAGGTCAGGGCCGGTCGGGCGTGCCGCTCTATCTGTGGTATGCGCCGGGCAAGGACGCGCAGACGCTGCCGCAATTGCTGACGCCCGCGACGCTGACGGCGCTGGTGGGCTGATGGCGAAGATTCGCGCCGACCAGCTGCTTGTCGACAATGGCCTGGCGGAAAGCCGCGCGCGCGCGCAGGCGCTGATCCTGGCTGGCCTCGTCTTTCTGGGCGACAGGAAGATCGACAAGGCCGGGCAGCAGATCGCGCCCGATGCCGAACTGGACGTACGGGGCCGGGACCATCCCTGGGTGTCGCGCGGCGGCATCAAGCTGGCCCATGCGCTGGCCGAATATGCCATCGATGTGACCGGCATGGTGGGGCTGGACGTGGGCAGCTCGACCGGCGGCTTTACCGACGTGCTGCTGACCAATGGTGCGGTTCGCGTCTATGCGGTGGACAGCGGCACCAACCAGCTGGCGTGGAAGTTGCGCAGCGATCCGCGCGTCATCGTCCATGAACAGACCAGCGCGCGCATCCTGACACAGGCCCATATTGCCGAGCCGATCGACATCATCGTGTGCGACGCCAGCTTCATCGCGCTTGCCAAGGTATTGGAACGGCCGCTGACCTTCGCCCGGCCCGGCGCGTCGCTGGTGGCGCTCATCAAGCCGCAGTTCGAGGCGGGACGTGAGGAGGTCGGCAAAGGCGGGGTGGTGCGCGATCCGGCGATCCATGATCGTGTCTGCCAGGATGTGCGCGCGTGGATAGAGGGGCAGGGCTGGACCACCATCGGCATCACGCCCAGCCCGATCACGGGACCGCAGGGCAATGTCGAATTTTTACTCTATGCCCGGCTTGGTGGATAAGCGTCCTGTATTCGTTATTTGCGACGTTGTTACATCTTGCGACAAAAGGCCATGTTGTGTCGCATCGAAAGGCCCGATAGCCCTCCACCATGCGCAAATCCCTGTTTCTTATCACCGCCCTATGCCTTGCCGGTTGCAGTGGCGACAAGACATCCAAGCCGCGCCAGGCTGCGCTGGTCGAGGCAGCGCCGATTGCGAAGGCGGATTTTGCCGATACGCTGGATGCCGTCGGCACGGCGCTGGCCAATGAACAGGTGATCCTGTCCGCGCCCGTGACCGAACGGGTCACCTCGATCAATTTCGCCGATGGCGGCTATGTCGCCAAAGGGCAGGTGATCGCGACCATGGCGATCGCGCAGGAACAGGCCGAACTGGCCGCGGCGCAGGCGCAGGCATTGCAGGCGGGACAGCAACTGCAACGGGTACAGGCGCTAAAGGCGCGCGGCTTTGCCACGGCCGCCTTGCTGGACCAGCAACTTGCGCTGGCGAACGCAGCCAAGGCCAGTGCCGATCAGAGTCGTGCCGCGATCAACGACCGGGTGATCCGCGCGCCCTTTGGCGGCTGGCTCAGCCTGCGCACCGTGTCGCCCGGCGCAATCGTGACGGCGGGCACGGCCATCGCCACGGTCAGCGACATTTCACGGATCAAGCTGGACTTCACCGTGCCCGAAACCCGCCTGTCGACCATTCGCGAAGGGCAGACGATCCGCGCCGTGTCCGCCGCCTGGCCCGACCGGCCATTCAACGGCACGATCGCGACCATCGACCCTGTGATCGACCCCGCCACGCGCGCGGTGCGTGTCCGCGCGATCCTGCCCAATCCTGACCATGCGCTGAAACCGGGCATGTTGCTGACCGTCAGCATCGTGTCGCGCCAGCGCCAGTCGCTCGCGCTGCCCGAACTGGCGGTGGTGGGCGATGGCGAGGATCGCTTCGTGTTCGTGGTGGAGGATCGCAAGGCCAAACGGGTCAAAGTCGATACCGGGCTGCGGCAGAACGGGCTGGTCGAGATATTGGGCGGGGTGAAGGCGGGCCAGCAGGTGGTGACCGATGGCGTCGTCAAGCTGAGCGATGGCGTGCCGGTGCGGCTGGCGGGGGACAAGCCCGCACCGTCTTCCAAATCGGCGGGGTAGGGCACCGCCATGCAATTGTCCGACCTGTCCGTCCGCCGCCCGGTATTCTCCGCAGTCATCGCGATCCTGCTCTGCATCGTCGGGGTGGTCGGCTATCTCAGCCTGTCGGTGCGCGAATATCCTGACACCGACCCGCCGATCGTGTCGGTGGAGACCATCTACACGGGTGCTGCCGCTTCGGTCGTCGAAACCCGGATCACCCAGTTGATCGAGGATGCCGTCGCAGGCGTTCAGGGCATCCGCACCATTACGTCGACATCCCAGGATGGCACGTCCGACATCAGCATCGAATTCGATCCCTCGCGCGATATCGACACTGCGGCGAACGATGTGCGCGATCGGGTGGGATCGGTGGTGGAGGATTTGCCGGAAGAGGCGCTGGCGCCCGAAATCCGCAAGGTCGACGCCGATGCGCGGCCGATATTATACCTGTCCTTTTCCCGCCCCGGCTGGAGCGAAATCCAGCTGAGCGACTATATCGACCGCAACATCGCCGATCGCTTTTCCGCCATTGACGGGGTGGCCCGCGTCACGATCGGTGGCGAGGCGCGTCCATCGACGCGTGTGTGGATGAACGCCGAACGGCTTGCGGCCTTCGGCCTGACGCCAGCCGACGTCGAAAATGCGCTGCGCACGCAGAATGTCGAACTGCCCGCCGGTCGATTTGAATCGAAGGATCAGAACCAGACGCTGCGCGTCGAGCGGCCCTTCGCCACGCCCGACGAGTTCGCCCAGTTGGTGGTTGGCCGGGGCGCGAATGGCTATCAGGTCAAGCTGGGGGACGTCGCCCGGATCGAGGAAGGGGCGGAAAATCCCTATAGCAGCTTCCGTTCCAACGCGGGGACGGCCATCGGCCTGGGGATCGTGCGGCAATCGGGCGCCAACACGCTGGAGGTTGCGGACAAGGCCAAGGCGCTGGTCGAACAATTGCGCCCGAACATGCCGCAGGGGATGCGGGTGGCGGTCGGCTCCGACGAGTCGCTGTTCATCAGCCGCGCAATCGACAATGTCTATGACACGCTGCTTGAAGCCGCGCTGCTCGTGATTCTCGTCATCTTCCTGTTCCTAGGCTCAGTGCGTGCGACGATCGTTCCCGCCATCACCGTGCCGATCTGCCTGCTGGCGACCTGCGCGGTCATGTGGCTGCTTGGCCTGTCCATCAACCTGCTGACCCTGCTGGCCTTCGTGCTGGCGATCGGGCTGGTGGTGGATGACGCCATCGTCGTGCTGGAAAATGTCTATCACCGCATCGAGCAGGGGGAGGACCCGCTGGTCGCCTCTTATCTCGGCACGCGGCAGGTGGGTTTTGCGATCATTTCCACCACATTGGTCGTGTGCGCGGTGTTCGTGCCGGTGATGTTCCTGGCGGGGCAGACCGGGCTGCTGTTCCGCGAACTGGCGGTCGCGATGATCGCCGCCATCGCTTTTTCGGGCTTCATATCGCTCAGCCTGGCCCCGATGCTCTGTTCCAAGCTGCTCAACAATGCCGAACGCGGGCGGTTGGCGCGCTGGGTGGATGCCCGGTTCCAGCGGCTGGAGGGCCGCTATTCCCGCTGGCTGGACCATGTGCTGCGCAAGCCGCTGCTGCCGTTGATCGGCGTCGGACTGTTCCTGGCGCTTGCCGGGGGGATGTTCACCCTGCTGCCGAACGAACTGGCGCCGGCGGAGGATACCGGCGTCGTCGACAGCCAGATCAGCGCGCCGGAGGGCACCGGCTATGACCGGATGCTGGCCTATATGCGCAAGATCGAAGCGGCGCTAGCGCCGCTGCGGGAAGATGGCACCCTCCAGAATCTGGTCGTCCGCACCCCCGCCGGTTTCGGCACGTCGGACGATTTCAACAGCGGCAACGTGATCGCCTTCCTGCGTCCATGGGAGGACCGCACGATCACGACGGCGGAAGTCGCGACCATCATCAACAAGGTGATTGCCGAGCAGCCCGGCGTGCGCGGCAACGCCGCCCCCCGGTCGGGCCTGGGGCGCGGGCGCGGGCTGCCGGTCAATATCGTGCTCGCTGGTTCGACCTATGAAGGGCTGGTGGCGGCGCGCGATCGCGTCTTTGCGGCGGCGGCCAACTATCCGGGGCTGATCAACCTGGACAGCGACTATAAGGAAACCAAGCCGCAGATGCGGATCGACGTCAACCAGCAGCGCGCGGGCGATCTGGGCGTGTCGGTGAACGACATCAGCCAGGCGTTGCAAAGCCTGCTGGGGTCGCGGCGCGTGACCACCTATGTCGACCGGGGCGAGGAATATCGCGTGCTGGTGCAGGCGGAACAGGAGGGACGCCAGACGCTCGCCGATCTGGAGCGGATTCAGGTGCGCGCGAACAATGGGGCGCTCGTCCCGCTGTCGGCGCTGGTCACGGTGCGCGAAGTCGCCGGGCCGCGCCAGCTCAACCGCTACAACAAGCTGCGCGCGATCACTTTGTCAGCGGCGCTGGCCCCCGGCACGTCGCTGGGGCAGGCGCTCGCCTTTCTGGAAAATGAAGCGCGCCAGTCGCCCGAAGTGCTGGCGATCGGCTATCGCGGCGAAAGCCAGTCCTTGCGCGAAACCGGCGGGTCGATCTGGCTGATCTTCGGCCTCACCATATTGATCGTCTATCTGCTGCTGGCCGCGCAGTTCGAAAGTTTCATTCACCCCGGCGTGATTATAGCCACGGTGCCGCTGGCGGTGGCGGGCGGTGTGCTGGGGCTGATCGTTACGGGCGGATCGGTCAATCTCTACAGCCAGATCGGCATCGTCATGCTGGTCGGGCTGGCGGCCAAGAACGGCATATTGATCGTCGAATTCGCCAACCAGTTGCGCGACGAGGGCATGGAGGTGGCGCAGGCCATTCGCGAGGCCGCGACCCGGCGCTTGCGGCCGATCCTGATGACGTCGATCGCCACGGTCATCGGCGCGGTTCCGCTGGTGATTCGCGGGGGCGCTGGCGCTGCTGCTCGCAATTCGATCGGCGTGGTCATCGTGTTCGGGGTCAGTCTGGCGACGCTGATAACATTATTCCTGATCCCCATATTCTATTCGCGTGTTGCGAAGCGGACCGTTTCTCCGCAAACCGTTGGTCGCAAGCTGGATTCGGCGTTGAAGGATTCGCCCGATCCAGCCGAATAGGATGAGCGTGGAGAAGCGTTGCCGATGAACGAAATCGCGTCCCCCGGCCAGTTGCGCCTTGCTTATCTGCGCTGGGCGCTGGTGACTGTGCCGGTCATTGTCCTGCTGGGTTTTCTGTCGGGTCAGCTCGCCAATAGCGGCTTTGGCAATCGCTGGTTCGACGCGCTGGAAAAACCGGCGCTGATGCCGCCGGGCTGGGCGTTTGGCGTTGCCTGGACCATCCTTTACATCGCCATGGCGCTGGCGCTGGCAATCGTGCTGCATGCGCGCGGAGCCAACGGGCGGGGCACCGCCATCACCCTGTTCGTCGTCCAGTTTGTCCTGAACCTTGCTTGGTCACCGCTATTTTTCCGCGCACACCAGGTCGGCAGCGCGCTGGTGCTGATCCTTGTCCTGATTGTGCTGGTCGCCATCACGACCTGGCTGTTCAGCCGCATCCGCCGTGTCGCGGGCTGGCTGCTGCTGCCCTATCTGGCCTGGCTGGCCTTCGCGTCTTTCCTCAATTTTGAGATTAATCGCCTGAACCCGGACGCGGAAACCCTTGTCGCGCCCGCGCTCCAGACCCAGATATGAGTTTTGGCGCGGCTTTCCGCGCCCGTTGAGAGGATGAGCATCATGCAGAGCGAGAACCGCTTTTTCGACGATCTGGCCAAGCTGGTGAACGGCGCAGCCGGGACCGTGGCGGGCATGAGCCGCGAGTTTGAAGCCAATGCGCGCGAGAAGGCGCGGGAATGGATGGGCGGCGCGGACTTTGTGTCGCGTGAGGAGTTTGACGCGGTCAAGGCGCTGGCGGCTGCGGCGCGCGAAGAGGTCGAACTGCTCAAGGCACGCATCGACGCGCTGGAAGGCAAGACCCCTGAACCGGTCAAGAAAAGCGTCAAGGCGACCAAGCCCAAGCCCGGCGGGGTGGACTGATCCTGTCTGTCCTTTCATCCTTCACGGTGTTAAGGCGCGCCGATGATGGACAGTGACGAGTTTGAACATGGCGGCCAGGAAGCCGCGCCGATCGACATGCTGGCGGCTTATTTCGAGGCGCATGGCTGGACCTACGAGCAGGTCGGCGAGGATGAGATCGTCGCCAATACGCAAGGGTCGTGGGCGCAATATGAACTGCGCGGCATCTGGCGTGACGAAGATCAGGTGCTGCAACTGCTGGCGCTGCCGGACATTCGCGTCACCGACGAAAAGCGGGGCACGATCTACGAGGCGCTGGGGCTGATCAACGAACAGCTGTGGCTGGGCCATTTCGAGCTTTGGTCGTCGAGCGGCATCATCCTGTTCCGCCACGGCGCGCTGCTGGGCGTTGGCGGCACGTTGACGCTGGATCAGGCGCAGTTGCTGGTCGAAACCGCGATCGACGAGTGCGAGCGTTTCTATCCGGTGTTCCAGTTCGTGCTGTGGGGCGGCAAAAGCCCGACCGAGGCGATTGCCGCCAGCCTGATCGAAACCCGCGGCGAAGCCTGAGCGCGCGATGACGATCTGCTGGCCCGATCATCTTTTCCTTGTCGGCTGCGGCAATATGGCCGGGCAGATGCTGGCGCGCTGGCTCGACTGCGGGCTTGATCCCGCGCGGGTAACGGTGCTGCGGCCAAGCGGGCGGCCGGTTGCCGATGGCGTAGCAGTCGTGACGACCTACCCCGCCACATTGCCGGCCGGGACGACCATATTGCTGGGCATGAAGCCCTATCAGATTGCTGATGTCGCCACGGCGCTGGCGCCCTTGTGCGGGGCGGACGTGCGGATCGTCTCCATCCTGGCGGGTACGCCGATCGCCGATTTGCGGGCGCGCTTTCCGGCCGTGGGCGACATGGTGCGGGCGATGCCCAACTTGCCGGTGGGGCTGGGAGAGGGCGTCACGGCGCTGTTTGCCGACGACGGGACATCCGCGCAGGCCAAGGCCGATATTGGCGGACTGATCGAACCGCTGGGCCTGGCCGAATGGATTGGCGACGAAGCGCTGTTCAATCAGGTGACGGCGCTGTCGGGATGCGGCCCTGCCTTTCTGTTCCGCTTCATCGACGCGCTGGCGCGGGCTGGCGAAGCGCTGGGCATCCCCGCCGATCAGGCTGCGCGCATGGCCCTGACGACGGTGCAGGGTTCGGCCAGCATGGCTGCGCGGGCGAGTGACAGTCCCGGCGTGCTGGCCGACCGGGTCGCCAGCCCCGGCGGCATGACGCGCGAGGGAATGAATGTGCTGGACGCCGACGACCGCCTGCTGGCGCTACTCACCGACACGCTGGCCGCTGCCCGCGATCGTGGCGAAGCCATGGCGCGCGGGGCTTGAACCTGACCGGAGCCATTATGCTGACCCCCGACACGCCTATACTGATCCTGACCACTGGCGGCACGATCGACAAAATCTATTTCGATGCGCTGTCCGACTATCAGGTCGGCGAAACCGTCATGGCCCGTTTGCTGGATGTGGCGCGGGTCAAGCGGCCCTTCCGCGTCGAGGAAGTCGTGCGCAAGGATAGTCTGGAACTGGACGATGCCGATCGGGCGTTGATCCGTGCCCGCGTCGCCGCTGCGCCGGAAAGCCATATCGTCATCACCCATGGCACCGACACGATGACCGATACGGCCAAGCTGCTGGCCGATATTCCCGGCAAGACGGTGGTGCTGGTGGGTGCGCTGGCTCCGGCGCGTTTTGGCGAGAGCGACGCGAGCTTCAATCTGGGCATGGCCTTTGCCACCGTTCAGGTGGCGGAGCCCGGCATCTACATCACGATGAGCGGGTCCGTATTCCGCGCCGACGCGGTAGTGAAGGACCGCGCGAAGGGCGCCTTCGTTCCGATTGGCCAATAGGTCGGACCCTGCCGGGCGGGAACCTCCCTCAACAGCCGCGCATTATGCGGCCATCTATTGTGTTGAGGAGGAGAGGATCATGGCCGAGTATCAGGAGCGTCCGGCAACGACGACGACGACAGTGATTGAAAAGCGCGGCAGTGGCGGCATGACATTTGCGATCCTGCTGCTGGTCGTCGTGGTGGCGGTCGCCGCCTTCTTCCTGGTCAGCAGCGAGACGAGCAAGGATAATGCCGTGACCAGCGCCGCGACACAGGTGGGGCAGGCCGCCAGCGATGTCGGCGACGCGGCACAGGATGCAGTTGGCAGCAAGGGCGAATAAGCCCGATTGCGCTCATAAAAAAAGGGGCGCGCCTTGCGAAAGGCGCGCCCCTTTTTTGCGTCAGTGGCTGATGTCAGCCTTCGACCTTGGCATATTTCGGCGCGGCTTCGTTGAGGATCGCGAGGATCTTCTTGAGCGCGGCGGGCTCGTCCGTCTCTTCCATCGCCGCCAGTTCGCGGGCGAGGCGGCTGGACGCAGCCTCGAAAATCTGGCGTTCGGAATAGCTTTGTTCCGGCTGGTCATCGGCGCGGAACAGGTCGCGCGTCACTTCGGCGATCGACACCAGGTCGCCCGAATTGATCTTCGCTTCATATTCCTGCGCGCGGCGCGACCACATGGTACGCTTGACCTTGGGCTTGCCCTTGAGCGTTTCCATCGATTCTTCGAGCGTCTTGTTGGACGAAAGCTTGCGCATGCCCACGCCTTCCGCCTTGTTGGTCGGCACGCGGAGCGTCATGCGCTCTTTTTCGAAGCGGAGCACATAGAGCTCCAGCTCCATACCTGCGATCTGCTCCTTTTGCAGTTCGATCACACGGCCCACGCCATGCTTGGGGTAAACGACATAATCACCAACGTCAAAGGACAGCGCCTTGGCAGCCATTTGGAACCTTTCCAATCAACCGGGGAACGGGGCCGTCGCGGAACATATGCGCTAGGGGCATATGCATGAGGGGTCCACGGCGCCACCGTCAGGACATGAAGCTAATTCTCCAGGGACGGACAGGAGGGTGTCCGACCGTTGGGAAGGTACATAGCAGATTCGTAACAAAATTGCCACCCCCGGACATAATCGCCGGGCGCGGTTGGCAAAAGGAACAAGATGGCAGCGGCGCGAGGCCGCCCGGATCAGTCGCCTGAGCCGGGTTCGGGAGAGAAATATTTCTCCAGCTTGCCTTCAACACCCTTCATTTCGTCGGCGTCGGCGGGCGCTTCGCCCTTGACCGTGATGTTGGGCCATTCAGCCGAATATTTGGTGTTGAGTTCCAGCCATTTTTCCAGGCCATTCTCGGTATCGGGCAGGATCGCTTCGGCCGGGCATTCCGGCTCGCACACGCCGCAGTCGATACATTCGCTTGGATTGATGACCAGCATATTCTCGCCCTCGTAGAAACAGTCCACGGGGCAGACCTCGACGCAATCCATATATTTGCAGCGGATGCAGTTGTCGGTCACGACATAGGTCATTGTCAGGGCACTCTTGGTTGGAAAAGCGCGGTCCTGCTATGCGCAGGCACGCCCAAGGTCAATGAGGATAATCTTGGCAGGCGACAGCTTGGGCTTCATCCCCCGACCGTCAATTCCTCATAACAGCGCTGCGCTTCCACCGCGGGGCCACGGCGGACCGGCAATTGCGCCACGCGCACCACGCGCACGCCCTGGCCATGGGGGAAGGTGATGAGGTCGCCCACGCGGATGGCGGCGTGGGCGCGTTCGATGCGGCGGCCATTGACGCGGATATGGCCGTCCTCCGCCAGTTTCTGCGCGCTCGACCGGCTGGGGCACAGACGGACGAACCACAGATATTTGTCGATGCGCAGCGTGGGGCCATGGCCGCCCACCGCGACCGGATCAGCCATTGCGGCCGAGCAGCGCGGCAAGACCGGCAAAGGCGTTGTTGGCTGGCGCTGCGGGCGCTCTGGCGGGCGTTGCTGCGGCAGGGCGGGGCGCTGGCCTGCCGCGTGGCTTGCCCTCGCGCGCCGGGGCGGGCTGTTGCTGGGGTGCGCGCGCTTTCTGGCGGCCCTTGAATATCCAGTTGGGCTTGCCTTCTTCCGCGCCTTCGACCGGGCGGAAGCCCGCCGCGCGCATCAGCGCCAGGAAGGCGGGTTCGGACAGGCCGAGCGAGACGATCTGCGGACTGGCGACGGTGAAGGCTTCGCCCTTGGCAATGGCTTCATGCGCGGTGCGGGCCATGCGTTCGGCCATGTCGATGCGCAGCATCTGTTCGCCAAAGGTGCGGAAGCCCGCGATCCGCGCGCCCATCTGGTCGAATTTCTCGCCCGCCGGGATCAGGGTAAGGCCGGGCAGGGGCAGCGGCAGGCAGGGCTTGCCGATCCGCGCCGCCAGCAACGCGCCGCGCCAGCGCGCTGCGCCGGGCTTGAGCAGGCCGGGATGATACAGGTCGAGCACGCCAATATCGATACCCGCCCGGCGCAGCAAATGGCGCTGATCCTTGTCCAGATGGCCCAGCGCCGAATCGAGATCGGTGCGCGGGCTGACCCCGCCAGCGTCGCCCAGTTGCGCGAACACAGCGCGCACCACGGGGGAACCTGCGGATCGGCGGCGCTTTCGGCCATCTTGACGAGCGGCAGCAGATGCTTCTGCTTTTGCGCATCGACCCAGTTGGTCAGGCGCGCCGATACCTGCTTCTGCGCATCCTGATCCAGCGCCAGAATCGCGCGATCCAGCCGGATTTCGGGGGCCAGCAGGGTTGGCCCGGCCAGCAGCGTTGCGACCGGCGTGCCGTTCCACGCGATGCAGGGCGCGTCACCCGCTGCGTCCAGAAGCGCGAAATCCACGTCCGCCGCGCCGATCAATTCGTCTGCCTTCACCCGTAATACCTTTCCAAGGCGCCTTTCCGCCGCAGCCAACAGCAATTTCCTGTCCTGATGGCGCGTAGCGGGATCGACCGAGAATCGGAAGCCGTCAAGTCGTCCTATCGTTTCGCCATCTACACAGACATTGCCGTCGGCCTCCACGGTTACGGGCAATTGGTTCACATTTTGGCCGATGTCGCGCAACAGAACGGTAGTGCGGCGGTCGACGAAACGCTGCGTCAGCGCGGCGTGCAGCGCATCGGACAGTTTTTCCTCCAGCGCGCGCGTCCGTTCGGCCATTTCGGCGGGTTGGGCCAGCCAGTCGGCGCGATGGGCGATATAGGCCCATGTCCGCGCCGCCGCGATCCGGCCCGACAGCGTGTCAATATCGCCCTGCACCGAATCGAGCCGGGCGAGTTGCTGGGCGAACCAGTCGCGCGGAATATGGCCGTTTCCTTCCGACAGAAACTGCCAGATGCGATTGACCGTGCGGGCATGATGATCCGCGCCCAGTTTCTGAAAGTCGGGCAGGCCGCACGCATCCCACAGCCGGGCGACCTGTCGCGGGGCGCGCACCCGGTCGATGACTTGCGGGTCAGCGGCCATGCGCTTCAGCACGGCAAGGTCGACCGCTTCCGGCGCGGCGCGCAGTTCGGGGCGGTCGGGTCGCATCTCCAGATCGGCGATCAATGTCGCCAGACTGTCGAGCCGGGGTGCGCCGTCGCGCCAGTATAGATGCTCGATGGGCGGAAAGCGGTGCGCCTCTATCGCCTCTATCTCTTCCGGGGTGAAGGCGGCATGGCCATCTTCCCCGCCCAGGCTGCCGAATGTGCCGTCCTTGTGATGGCGGCCCGCGCGCCCGGCGATCTGCGCCATTTCCGCGACGGTCAACCGGCGGCTGCGGCGGCCATCGAACTTGCGCAGCGACGCGAAGGCGACATGGGCGACATCGAGATTGAGGCCCATGCCGATCGCGTCGGTGGCGACCAGATAATCGACCTCGCCATTCAGGAACATCTGCACCTGCGCGTTGCGGGTGCGGGGGCTGAGCGCGCCCATCACCACCGCCGCGCCACCGCGAAAACGGCGCAGCATTTCAGCGACAGCGTAGACTTCTTCGGCGGAGAAGGCGACGATGGCCGATCGTTTGGGCAGGCGGGACAGCTTCTTTGCGCCCGCATAGGACAGGGTGGAGAAACGCGGCCGACCGATAATGTCGACATCGGGGATCAGCGATTTGACCAGCCGCGCAATGCTGGCCGAACCAAGGATCATTGTTTCTTCCCGCCCGCGCGCGCGCAGCAGCCGGTCGGTGAAGATATGGCCGCGTTCCGGGTCCGCGCCGATCTGCGCCTCGTCCAGAGCGACAAAGGCGTAATCGGACTGGCCCTGGGGTGCGGCTCCGGCCTGTCGGCCTATGCCGAGCGGCATGGATTCGGCGGTGCAGAGGAAATAGCGGGCCTGTGGCGGGACGATCTTTTCCTCGCCCGTGATCAGCGCAACTTGGGCCGGTCCCTTGATCGCCACCACCCGGTCATAGACTTCGCGGGCCAGCAATCGCAGCGGAAAGCCCATCATGCCGCTGGAATGGCCGCACATGCGTTCGACGGCCAGATGGGTCTTGCCGGTATTGGTCGGGCCCAGAACGGCGGTAACGGGCGAACGGGTGAACTGGACCATGGCCCATTCTGTCGGGCAGGACGGGTCCGGGGGCAAGCGGATTCCGTGGTTCCATGGTCTGCCGCGATCCTGTCGGACCGCTGGCACCGTTCGTCGCATGGATGCGTGTCGCGGCCCCGTCTTAAATTGACTTTAACCTTGGGCGTTCACAACAGTCGCGCTCGACGCACGGCGCGCGGGGCCGTTGCGGACGCAATGAGAAAATGCCCTGGGGGTCGCGGGTTTGTTTCAGGAAAGCCAGTTTGGATCGCAACAGGGCGGCGCGTCCGTGTCGCTGTGGCTGGCCGATTCGATTGCCCGGACGCCGGTAGCCCAGCCGCCGCAGGACTGGCGCGCGCGTTTGCGCGAATGGTCGGACGCGGTGGAACTGGTCCCCGATCTTGGCCAGCGTGTCGGCAGCCTGACCTGGTTTCGCGGCCTTGCCACCTGTATCGGCCTGTGCGCCACGGCCATCTATCTGTCGCCCGGTTTTCAGCCCGTGCCCGGCGCGCCCGGCGCGCTGCTTGGCGAAAAGCAGTTCGACGAAGTGCGCAGCCAGATGATCACGCCATTGGCGCTGGGTGCGGACAGTGGCCATCGCATGGGATCGACCGATGCGGTCCAGCCGCTGCGCCAGACACCAGAACGCCCCCAGATCGAATTGAACGCCCAGGTCGGCAGCAGCGATACGCTGTCGCGCGCCTTGTCGCGCGCTGGCGTGAGCAGCGGGGACGTGGCGACGATCAACGCGCTGGTCGGCAGCAATATCGCTGGCGGGGTGAAGCCGGGCACGCGGCTCGACATCATATTGGGCCGCCGCGCCAGTCGCGACCGGCCCCGGCCGCTCGACAGGCTGGCGTTCCGCGCCCGGCTCGACCTGGGGATGGAACTGACGCGCGCAGGTGGCGTGTTGTCGGTCAAGCGCATCCCCATTCGCGTCGACGATACGCCGTTGCGTATTCAGGGCGTGGTTGGCGACAGCATCTATCGCTCGGCCCGCGCAGCCGGTGCACCGCCCAAGGCGGTGCAGGCTTTCCTGCGGGTGATTGCGGGGCAGGTCGATCTGGGCAGGATCGGGGCGGGGGACCGCTATGACATCGTCACCGCCTATCGCCGCGCCGAAACCGGCGATGTGGAGGTGGGCGATCTTCTCTATGCTGGCCTTCAGCGCGCCAGCGGCAAGTCGATCGACATGCTGCGCTGGACCAAGGATGGCCGCACCGAATGGTTCGAGGCGTCGGGCGTGGGCGAACGGCGCGGCGTGCTGTCATCCCCGGTCGCCGGGCGCATGACGTCGGGCTATGGCATGCGTCGCCATCCGATATTGGGTTATACGCGCATGCACGCAGGCGTCGATTTCGCCGCGCGCTACGGATCGCCCATCTATGCTGTGACGGACGGGGTTGTCGCCTTTGCCGGGCGGCATGGCGGGCATGGCAATTATGTCCGCATCCAGCATGGCGGGGGTCTGGCCAGCGGCTATGCCCATATGAGCCGTATCGCCGCCGCGCCGGGTCAGCGGGTGCGCCGCGGGCAGGTGATCGGCTATGTCGGGTCGACGGGCCTGTCGACCGGACCGCACCTCCATTATGAACTGTATCGCAATGGCGCGACGATCAATCCGCTGTCGGTGAAGTTCACCACAACCGCGCAACTGGCCGGGGCCGAACTGTCCGCATTCCGCGCCAAGCTGGCCCAATATAAGGGGCTGCATGTCGGCGAGCAGGACCGCTTTGCGCAAAAGGCGCTGGGGCCGGTGACGAGCGGGAAATAAGCCGCTTTCCGCGCTGCCCCTGCTTGGGTAGAGGGCAGACATGAGCACGCCCATCACCGCCATCCTGCTTGCCGGATCACGGCCCACGCCCGATCCTCTGGCGGTCGCTGCTGGCGTGGCGATCAAGCCGCTCGCCCCGGTCGCGGGCCAACCGATGATCAATCATCCCGCGCGCGCGCTGCTGGCGCAGCCGGCGGTGGGACAGGTCATCATCCTGACCCAGTCGTCCGCCCCCTTTGCCGCTGATCCCGCGACGGCTTGGCTGACGACACATCCGCAGGTCCGGTTCGAGCAGAGCGGGGCGGGCATAGCCTCCTCCCTGCTGGCGCTGCTGGAGCGGGGCGATGTCCCCTTTCCGATCCTGCTCACCACAGCCGATCATGTGCTGCTCGACAGCGCGATGCTCGATCAGTTTACGCAAGAGGCCGCAGGCGCCGATATCGCCGTGGCGATGGTGGAGCGGCGCATATTGCTGGCGCGCTATCCTGGGTCGCGCCGCACATGGCTCAAATTTCGCGATGGCTGGTGGTCGGGCGCCAACATCTTCTGGTTCGGCAGCGACCGGGCGCGCTCGATCATCGCCTTGTGGCAGGAGGTCGAGCAGGACCGCAAGAAGGGGTGGAAGATCGTATCGGCCTTTGGCCCGGTTGCGCTGATCGGCACGCTGCTGCGCCTGTTGACGCTGCGCGGCGGGATTGCGCGGATCGGGCGGCGCTTCGGGCTGACCGCGCGGCTGGTGGCGATGGAGAAGGCCGAAGCCTGTATCGACGCTGACAAGCCGGACGATGTCGTGCTGATCGAACGGATCGTCGCCGCGCGCGGTTAGGCGCGCAATCACCTTGATCCGTCCGTTTCGAGCGAAGTCGAGAAACTTGTGCGCTACGTTTCTCGACTTCGCTCGAAACGAACGGAGGTAGGTTCAATCTGGCGCGACGATGCGCCTAGGCCGCCTTGCGCGCGCCGTCCAGCTTGTCCAGCAGCGCGTCGACATCTTGCGCCGGGATCGGGCGGCTGAACAGATAGCCCTGGATCTGGCCGCATCCTTCGGCGCGCAATATGTCGAGCTGGTCGCTATGCTCCACGCCCTCCGCCGTCGTTTCGATGCCCAGCGCGTCGGCCAGCGTCGTAATCGCGCGGATGATGGCGGTTGCGCCCTGATGTTCCAGCAGATCGACGATGAAGCTGCGGTCAATCTTGAGCTTGTCGAACGGGAAGCTGCGCAGATAGCTGAGCGAGGAATAGCCGGTGCCGAAATCGTCGAGCGCCACGCGCACGCCCAGCGCCCGCAGGCTATGGAGCGAGGATAGCGTCGCCTGTCGATGAACAGGCTTTCGGTAATCTCCAACTCCAGCCGGTTGGGCGCGAGGCCAGACCGCGCCAGCGCCTGAAGCACGACGGCGGCCAGATTGGGGCTGCGAAACTGGATCGGCGATATGTTGACGGCCACGCGGATATGGTCGGGCCAGGTCGCGGCGATACGGCAGGCTTCATGCAGCGCCCATTCGCCGATCGGGATGATGAGGCCGGTTTCCTCCGCCATCGGTATGAAATGGATCGGCGACACCATGCCGCGCGTGGGATGCTGCCAGCGCAGCAGTGCCTCGAACGCTGTCACGCGATTTTGCGACAGGCCGAACAGCGGCTGGAAATGCAGCGCCAGTTCGCCATTGCGCAGCGCGTCGTGCAGGTCGGTTTCCAGCGCGCGGCGGGCCTGCGCCTCTGCGTCCATGGCGCTTTCAAAGAAGCGATGGCTGCCCTTGCCCTCGCTCTTGGCCCGGTGCAGCGCCAGTTCGGCATTTTTGAGCAGGCTGGTTGCGTCCGCGCCGTCCTGCGGGCTGAGCGCAATGCCCACGCTGGCGCTGACGATGATGCGATGACCATCTATGTCGAACGGTTCGGCCAGCGCCGCGACGATGGCGCGACCCGCCTGATCGGCCGTCTGCCCCCCGGCGCGCAGCTTGATGGCAAATTCGTCGCCCGCCAGCCGGGCGGCAAAGCCGCTGGGGCAGGTCGCCTTCAGTCGTGCGCCGACTTCGCACAACAGGGCGTCGCCAACCGGATGGCCAAGCGATTCGTTGATCGATTTGAAATTGTCGATGTCGATGCAGAACAGCATCAGATTGCCGCCTTCGGCGCGGGTGAGGCCAAGCGCAACCTGTTCGCGCAGCATCGCCCGGTTGGGCAGGCCGGTCAGCGCGTCGTGGAAGGCCATATGCGCAATCTGCGCCTCGCGCGCCTCGACCGCATCGACCATGCGGTTGAAGCTTTGCGCCAGCCGCCCGATTTCGTCGCGCGTTTCGACCTTCACCTGCGCATGTTCGCCTGCGCTCACCTTGCGGGCGGCGGCTTCCAGCGCAACGATCGGCCGCGACAGGCTGCGCGATGCGGCAAATGCGCCGGCCACGGCCAATACGCCGCCAACCACGCCGAAACCGAACAAGGCCCACAGGATCGGCGCATAGCCAGCCATCGCGCGGGTCAGGCTATATTCCAGCACCAGCATTTCCGGCGCAGTCTCTATCAGCGTTTCAACAGGCCGGGTCTGCACCAGCATCAGTTCGCCGTTCCGCACGACTTCGCGCAGGCCACCATTGGCCGTGTCCGTCCGGGCGACACGTGCCAGCGGCATGAGTTGCGGATGCAGGTCGATCGAGGACAGTTTCGCCAGCGCCTTCAGGTCGGTCGGGCCCATGTTGCGGGCAAGGACGACCCAGCCGGTCAGTATCGGCGCGCGGACGGGCGCGGCCGCGACGATATGACCCTCGCTGCCCCATCGCACCACGCCCTGTATCCGCCCGGCGTCGAGCGCGTCGTAAAGCTGGTCCTGATCGGTACGGCCAAGATGTTGAAGGTCGCCCACCACCGTGCCATCGACCCCGACGAACATTGCATGGTCGAGCTGGAAGCGGCCCTTGAGGCTATGCAGCGCGGATTCGATCGTCGGGGCGTCATTGGTGCCCACCGCCTCGCGAAAGCCGAAATCGCTGGCCAGCACGTCGGCCCCCTGGCTCAGTTGACGCCGTTGCATCGCCGAAATCCGGTCGAACAGGGCGCTGCCGACATTCATCTCATGCCGGATGGCATTTTCGGCATAGCTTTCGATGGCCTGGCGCGTGCCCAAAAGCGTGAGCGTCGTTACGGCCAGAAACAGCGCGCCGTAGAACAAGGTCATCCTGATCGTCAGGGTCGACTGTGCCGTGCGCCGCCAGCGCAGCCACCGTCTTTTCAGGCGAAGGGGTAGGCTCATTTGGACGCGCGCAACGCCAATGGCACGGTCTTGCTCTCCATGCCGCTCGCCGGAATGGGCAGGTTGATCAGCAATTCATTGTCCTTGCCCTTGAGCAACGGGTGCCAGACCGTGACCCGCGCCGTGCCGGTCCCCAGCCCGTTTATCCGCGCCTGTCCGGCGGCATTGCTCTTGGCGGCGAAGGGGGTGTCGACCACCTTGATGAAGCCGCTCATGGCATCATGAATATTGCAGCCCAGCGCCACCGCGCCCGGACTGGTGAAGGTGTAGCTGCGGCTTTCATCCTGTCCGAACAGCTTGATTTCAAACTTGGCCGCCTTGGAAAAGGAATAGACATGATGTCGCACCTTGTCCTTGTTGGGGAATTTGACCGTCGCGCCAACGGGTACGATCAGCACATGGGGCGAAAAGGCGATATTCTGCTGCACCATGGTCGTGCCCCATGGGAAGCGGATCGGGCCAGCCGGGATGCCGCCGGCGGGACGGACGGTGACGACCGCATCGCTGACCGGGCGGCCAGCGGCATCGACGATCCGAAGATCGATGTCGCCCGCCATGGCCGGGCTGGCGATCAGGGAGAGGGCGGCGAGGAAAAGGCGTGGCGCGTTCATGGTTACTGTTGGTAAAAGCAAACATTGAACAAATGTTTAGTTCGTTATGGACCGCATTTTCACGCTGACGGGGCGGGAAACATTATTTTAACCATGATTTGCCTATCTGCCGATCATGACCTGTTTCCGTCCTTTCCTGTGCATCATGCTCGCGCTGGCTGCTTTGTCCCCGCAACAGGGCATGGCCAGACCGATCCGCAATGGTGGCAAATTGCTGCTGACCAATGGCATCAGTTCGCTGGAAGGGGCGTCGGGCGGTGGCCTGACGCCCTGGGCGGTGATCGCCGGCAATGAAACATCGGACGGCTTCGGCCTGTCGGCCCATGGCACGCTGGTCGAGGTCAAGGATTATGACTATCAAAGCGCTGGCGTCGCGATCGGCATCCGCGATAGCATCGAACTGAGCTACACGCATCAGGATTTCAACACGAACGAGATTGGCGCGGCGCTGGGGCTGGGCAAGGATTTCGCCTTTTCGCAGGATATTTTCGGCGCGAAGGTCAGGCTTGCGGGCGATCTGGTCTATGACCGGCTGCCAGCCATCGCGGTCGGCGTTCAGTATAAGAATAATAATCAGGGTGCGATCGTCCGGGCGGTGGGGGCCAAAGGGGACGAAGGCGTCGATTATTATGCGTCGGTCAGCAAATTATTCCTCGCGCGCTCCATCCTGCTGTCGGCGACCGCGCGCCTGACCAAGGCGAACCAGATGGGGCTGCTGGGCTTTGGCGGCGGCAAGCAGGGCAATCACACGCTTCAGTTTGAAGGATCGGCCGCCTGGCAATTGTCGCGCCGGATCGCGATCGGCGGGGAATATCGGCGCAAGCCTGACAATCTGAACATCGCGCGGGAAGATGACTGGTTCGACGCCTTTGCCGCCGTCGCCATCAGCCGCAATGTCACCGCGACCATCGCCTATGCCGACCTTGGCTCGATCGCCACGGTAAAGAAGCAGCGCGGCGTGTTTCTCCAGCTTCAGACCGCCTTCTAAAGGACGCATGCCCATGTCCATCATCCTCTCGCTGCTGTTGTTGCAGGCGCCCTATGCTTTGCCGGGGGAGGCCGCCGTGGACCCTTATGTCGCCGACAATCGCCAAGCCGGGGCCGTGCCTTTTACGGGCGACGGCATGGCGAAGGCATTTGGCGGGCAGGATGGCATCCGCCGCATCGTCGATCGCTTCGTCGCGATCAATTTCGCCGATCCGGTGATTGGCGAGATTTTCGCCAATCATGACAAGGTTCGCCTGAAGCGCACCTTGTTCGAGCAATTCTGCTTCATCCTGAATGCGGGCTGCACCTATAGCGGGCGGGACATGGCCAGCGCGCACAAGGATCTGGGCGTGCAGAAGGCGGACATGAACCGCCTCGTCGAAACGCTCCAGCGCGCGATGAGCGAGGAAGGGGTCAGCTTCCAGGCGCAGAACCGCTTTCTCTCCAAACTCGCGCCGATGCGCCATGATGTGATCGAAAAGTAACGTTACGCCTGCGTTCTGGCTGAAACCCTTTCTCCCCGCGTTGGTTTAACTTGTGGAAATCACGCAAGGAGTATTCACATGGGTGAAGTAACCGACAAGTTGAAGGCCGCTGGCAACAAGGCGGCGGGCGCCGTCAAGGAAGGTATCGGCAAGGCGACCGACAATGAGCGCATGGAAGCCGAAGGCAAGGCGCAGAAGGCCAAGGGCACGGCTCAGGACGTTTCCGGATCGGTCAAGGGCGCCCTTGGCGACAAAATCTGATTTCGACTTGCTCCCAAGCAGGAGAAAGCCCCGCCCTTATCCGGCGGGGTTTTCTTTATCCGCCAGATAGGCGCGCACGTCCCGGCGCAATTCGCCCGCGCACAGATATAGCGCGATGACATTGGGGATCGCCATCAGGAAGAAGCTGCTGTCGACAATGTCGACGACACGGCCAAGGTCGATCGCTGCTGCGGGTGGCAAAGCGACGATGTAGAGGATTTTATAGGTCCATTGCGCGCGCGGACCATGGCCGAACAGATAGCCCCAGGCCTGCAAGCCGTAAAATCCCCAAGCGACCAGCGTCGAATAGGCGAACAGAAACACCACGACCGCCAGCAGCCAGGGGAACCAGGGCGACACCTGCGCAAAGGCGGCGGAGGTAATCGCAATGCCCTCCAGCCCCATATTCCATGTCCCCGCGACGACCAGCGCCAGACCGCCCAACGCGCACACGATCATGGTGCCGAGCAGGGGTTCAAGCAGCGCGACCAGCCCTTCGGACACCGGGTGGCGCGCCCGTGCCAGACTGTGCGCCATCACGGCCGATCCGACGCCCGCCTCACTGGCGAACACCGCGCGGCGCATCCCGGCGACGAACGCGCCCACGGCGCCCCCTGTCGCCGCCTGGCCATTCCACGCCCCGTCCCAGATCAGCGCCAGCGCGCCGGGGATGGCGTCCAGATGCAGGATCAGGATCGCCAGCACGCCCGCCAGATAGACCGCGACCTTGAGCGGGGTCAGCCTTTTGGCGACTTCTCCCAGCCAGGCCGCGCCGCCCAGCGTCACCAGCGCGACGGCCCCGGCCAGAAACACGCCATAGGCCCATCCGTTGGTCAGGCCCGTTACCACCTTCACTTGCGCGAAACTCTGATTGACCTGCACCATCGGTATGGCGCCGAACAGCGCGAAAAAGGCGTAGGCACCGCCTAATATCATGCCGATTTTCGGCCATCCGCGCGCAGCGCCGACGGATTTGAGCACATACATCGGCCCGCCATGGACATGGCCAGCATCGTCAAAGATGCGATATTTGAGGCCCAGCGTGACCTCCGCCATCTTCACCGTCATCGCGAACCAGCCGATGATGAACATCCACAATATCGCGCCCGGTCCACCCATGGTCAGCGCCACCGCAACGCCCGCGATATTGCCAAGCCCGATCGTGCCGGACAGCGCCGTGCTGAGCGCTGCCCACTGGCTGACATCGCCCTTTGCCTCGCCCTTGTCCGGCTGGGTCCGCAATATGCGGATCGCGCGGCCGATCTGGGTGATATTGGGAAAGCCCAGCCACAGGGTGAAGAACAGCATCGGCAGCGCCAGATACAGCACGATCAGTTCGATCTGCGCGCCCGCCACGGGCACCTTGAAAAATACCGCGCCCGACAGCGCGTCGATAAAGCCATTGAAACTGTCCATCGCGCGGGGATGCCGCGAGGCCGTTGGAAAGTCGATCAAGAAAAACTTGGCTTTCTCTCATCCCGCTCATGCCGAACGGTTCTGGGGTTGATACCGGGCGTCTCTCCGGTGCATGAGAAACGCATGACCAGACGATATTTCGGCACCGACGGCATACGCGGGCGCACCAACGCATGGCCGATGACGGCGCAACTGGCGATGCAGGTCGGCATGGCGGCGGGCACCCATTTCCAGCGCGGAGACCATCGCCATCGCGTTGTGATTGGCAAGGATACGCGGCTTTCGGGCTATATGGTGGAAAATGCGCTGGTCGCTGGCTTTACCGCGGTGGGCATGGACGTGGTGCAGTTCGGGCCGATCCCGACGCCCGCTGTCGCGATGCTGGCCCATTCGATGCGCGCGGATCTGGGCGTCATGATTTCCGCCAGCCACAATCCCTATTTCGACAATGGCATCAAATTGTTCGGCCCGGACGGCTACAAGTTGTCGGACGAGGATGAACTGAAGATCGAGGCGCTGATCGAGCAGCAGGTGCCGCTGGCCGCGTCCAAGGATATTGGCCGTGCCCGCCGGGTCGAGGATGCGCGTGGCCGCTATATCCATGCGGTCAAATCCAGCTTTCCCGCCGACCTGCGGCTCGATGGCCTGAAAATCGTCATCGATTGCGCCAATGGCGCCGCCTATCAGGTCGCGCCGTCCGCCTTGTGGGAACTGGGCGCGACCGTCGTGGCGGTTGGCGTCAATCCCAATGGCACCAACATCAATGACGGCTGCGGATCGACCGCGCCCCTGCTGTGCCAGGAAACCGTCGTATCGTCGGGCGCGGACATTGGTATCGCGCTGGATGGCGACGCGGACCGGCTGATCGTGGTCGATGAGAAAGGCCAGATCGTCGATGGCGACCAGATCATGGCGCTGATCGCCGCCAACTTCGCGCGCGCGGGCACGCTGCGCGGCGGCGGGCTGGTGGCGACGGTCATGTCCAATCTGGGGCTGGAGCGCTTTTTGACCGGGCAGGGCATTGCCCTCGAACGCACCAGCGTGGGCGACCGCTATGTGCTGGAGCGGATGCGCAGCGGCGGCTTCAATGTCGGCGGGGAGCAGTCGGGCCATATGATCCTGTCCGATTATGCGACCACCGGCGACGGTACGGTCGCGGCGTTGCAGGTGCTGGCTGCACTCGTCCGGTCCGGCAAGCCCGCCAGCGAGACGCTGCACCAGTTCGATCCCGTGCCGCAATTGCTCAAAAATGTCCGCTTTTCCGGGGGCAAGCCGCTGGAGCATGATGATGTCCGGCGCGTCATTGCGCAGGCGCAGGCGGAACTGACCGGCGTTGGCCGGCTGGTCATCCGCCCGTCCGGTACGGAACCTGTGATCCGGGTGATGGCCGAAGGCGACCGGGAGGAACAGGTGCGCGACGTTGTCGACCGTATCTGCGCCGCGGTCGAGAAGGCGGCGGCGTGACGGGGATCGATCATGCTTGAAATGCGCCCCGATTGCGAACGCTGCGGCACGGACCTGCCTGCCGATGCGCCCGGCGCGTTCATCTGCTCGTTCGAATGCAGCTTCTGCGCGCCCTGTGCGGAGGCGCTGGACGATCGCTGCCCCAATTGCGGCGGCGAGCTGATGGATCGGCCGACCCGCACGGGCAAGGCGCTGGCGGGCAATCCCGCGTCCACCGTGCGTTACTTCAAGGGATGAGCATCGCGCGCATTTTGATCATCGCCGGGTCCGACAGTGGCGGCGGCGCGGGCATACAGGCGGATCTGAAGGCCGTGACGATGCTGGGCGGTTTCGCCATGACCGCGATCACCGCGATCACGGCGCAAAATACGCTGGGGGTGCAGGGCGTGCATCCGGTGCCCGCCGACATGGTGCTGGCGCAGATGCGCAGTTGCATCAGCGACATTGGCGTCGATGCGGTGAAGATCGGCATGATCGGGTCGGCGGAAACGGCGATGGCGGTGGCCGATCTGCTGACGGGTTTGCGCGATGTGCCGATCGTCTTTGATCCGGTGATGGTGGCGACCAGCGGGTCGGTGCTGGCCGATGCGGAAACGATCGCGGCGTTCGAGAAACTGATGGCGATCGCCACGCTGGTGACGCCCAATATCCCGGAACTTCTGGCGCTGGGCGGGGAGCGGGTTGCCGCGCGCTTTGGCACGCATGTTTTGGCCAAGGGCGGGCATGGCGTCGGCCCGGTGCTGGTCGACCGGCTGCTTGGTCCCGACGGGCTGGTCACCGACTGGACCGATCCGCGCATCGACACGCCGCACACCCATGGCACCGGCTGCACCCTGGCCAGCGCGATCGCGACCGGGCTGGGGCAGGGGATGGCGCTGCCGGGCGCTATTGCGCGGGCGCGGGCCTATGTGCGCGCGGCGCTGACCATCGCGCCGGGGCTGGGTGGCGGGCATGGGCCGATGGGTGCGCCGCGCGGGTTCGAAGCGCCCTTCCGTGCCTGATTTCGCCCATGAACTGCGCCACCATCCGGGGCTGGTCGCCGGGGTGGATGAAGCGGGCAGGGGGCCGCTTGCCGGGCCGGTGGTCGCGGCGGCGGTGATTTTGCGGGCGGAGGATTGCCCGGAGGGGCTGGACGACAGCAAGGCATTGTCGGCCAGGCGCCGCGCCGCGCTGGAGGCGGAGATCAAGGCGCGGGCGCTGTGCTGGGGGCTGGGCGTCGCCAGTGTCGAGGAGATCGACCGGATCAACATATTATGGGCGACGATGCTGGCCATGACCCGCGCGGTCGAGGCGCTGGGGCGCGATTGCCAGCATGTCCTGGTCGATGGCAACCGCGTGCCCGACTGGCGCTGGCCCGCCACCCCGGTCGTGGGCGGCGACGCCCGGTGCCTGTCGATCGCCGCGGCCTCCATATTGGCCAAGGAAGCGCGGGACCGGATGATGCGGGAGGCGGCCGCCATCCACCCCCATTATGGCTGGGAAAGCAACAAGGGCTATGGCAGCGCGCAGCATCTCGCCGCGCTGCGCACCCATGGGCCAACGCCGCTGCACCGGCGCAGCTTTGCCCCCGTGGCGCAGATGCTGCTGATTTAAGGGCACTGTCCCACACAACCTCCGTTCGTTTCGAGCTTAGTCGAGAAACAGGGCGCATCGTTTCTCGACATAGTTTATCCAGAGCGTCTGCCGCAGATGGGCAATCGAAGGGCTCGAAACGAACGGGGGACGCTGTTCTCTCCCCTGTCCCAAGTCGGGACCAATGCGGCAAAGCGCAGCGTCCCCCTCTGGCGCGACGCTGGCATATGGTTAAGAAAGGCTTATGCTTTTCGCCCGGTTGTTCGTCCTATCATGCTGTCTGATCCTGGGCATGCCGTCCGCGCGGGCGGAACTGGCCGACCTGCCGCTGGCGCCGGGGGCGTATCGTTGGGCCGATGATGCCGCCGCCAGCGGGCCGCTCTACCTGATCATCAGCCTGGAACGGCAGCGCGTCCATGTCTATCGCGGCGACCGGCTGATCGGCGCGGCCAGCGTGTCCACGGGGACGAAGGGCCACCGCACCCCCACCGGCAGCTTCCCTATCCTGCAAAAGCGCCAGTGGCACCGCTCCAACCTCTACAGCAATGCGCCCATGCCCTTCATGCAGCGGCTGACCTGGGACGGCATAGCGCTCCACGCCGGGCATAATCCCGGCTACCCCGCCAGCCATGGCTGCATCCGCCTGCCCTATGCCTTCGCCCGGCAACTCTTCGCCCTGACGCAGATCGGCACACTGACGCAGGTGACCGCCAACCGTCTGAACGCCGCGATCCTGCTCGACCCGCTGGTGCTGGGCGACAAGGGGAGCAGCGTGGTGACGTTCGGGATGGAGGGCGGCATGGGCGGCAGCGCCATGCGGACGGGCGCGGCGACGCGGGTGCCGATGTTGGAGATCGACCCGGATATTTTCGGGGTCTGGGGTCGACGGTGAGTGGGGCGGGTTGGCCGGAAGGCAACTGGCCGGTTTGGTATCGGGTCACGGGGCTAGCTGACTCTCGCACGGCGTCGGCTCCCGACCAGAGTGGCTCGTTTTGATTTGCTTTCAGAAATGTTGGCTTGAGACAGAAACGGCGACACGGTGGATGCCGAACGGAAGCCCTTGCTAAACCGAACTCGCGTAGGACATATGAAGCATGATTTTTCATAGGTGTAGTAATGTCTGGTAACGAGGGCGAAGATATCGGTCCCGAGGTAGTCCTACAATACGGTGAGATCACCGAAGACGATCTGGGGTTGGTCGCGGACGATATCCAGCAACTGGTTGTCGCGCCCACCGACTGGACGATAAGTGTCCTCGTTGATCTGCTTCGCAAGCGTAAGATCGATTTGCAGCCGAACTACCAGCGACGAGTGGCCTGGGACGAGGGGAAGATGTCTCGGTTCATTGAGAGCCTTTTCATGCGGCTGCCGGTCCCTCAGATTGTCTTGGCTGAAATGCGTCCCGGGGTCTTTGCCGTTATCGATGGTAAGCAGCGTATCAATTCGCTGGCGCGGTTTTGTTTGGACGATAAGGCACCTTTGCGGCTGGGCGGATGTGAGTATCGCGCGGACCTGAACAACAATACTTACGATGATCTCCAAGCAATCCCGGCTCTGGAGCCGTCAGTAGATGCTTTCCAAAATCACACGGTACGGACAGTTGTAGTCAAGAATTGGAAGTCAGACAGCCTACTTTACTTATTGTTCTTGAGGTTAAACCAGAATAGCGTAACGCTTTCTCCTCAAGAGCTTCGTAGGGCTCTCTATCCCGGCAAGTTCATGGACTGGCTGGATGATAAGACCGCACAGTCCGCAGCGATGAAATCGGTCTTCAAAAAAGTGCCGGACTTCCGCATGCGCGATATGGAAGTTGCAACTCGATTTCTCGGCTTCCACAGGTTTACCGACCTGTATGAGGGCAACATGAAGAAGTTTTTGAACGAAACTTCCCAAAGGCTGTCTGAAAATTTCGACGCTCAGCTGGGCCAGTTAGAGCATGACTGGATGCAGCTTGAAGATGGTATGTCTCTAGCAAGCACCATCTTCGGCAAGGATGCGTTCAAGTCCAGACAGGACGGAAAGTATCAGCGCAGTCCGAACCGCGCCGTTATTGATATAATGGCATACTATTTTGCCGATCCCGCCGTGCGTGCTGCAATCCCCGACGACAAGAAGCCGGCCATTCGCGCCGCGTTTGAAGATCTCTGCGATAATAACGCGAAGTTTTTGCAGGCTCTCCAGACATCAACGAAGACAACAAAGGCTACAAGCCAGCGGTTCCATGACTGGGGCGACGCACTAAGAAAGGTTATTGGCGCAGTTGTTCGTGAATTTCCATTGGCTCGCAATCCTTAAGAGTCTGATTCAAAATTATTGGCCGCGCTTTGCGATGCGTCGAGCGTATAGCTGAACGGATGCGATGAAGAGCCATGCGGTTGCAGATGCTATGGTTTTCTCGAAGTCTTTGGCGAGGCGACGGTTGCGATTGAGCCAGGCGAGTGTGCGCTCGACGACCCAGCGGCGTGGCAGCACCGTGAAGCCCTTGCCGGTGTCGGAACGCTTGATGATCTCTATGGTCCATTTGCCCATTTTGCGCAGAGCGTCCTTGAGTTTGTCCCCGGCATAGCCGCCATCGGCGAACAGATGGCGCAGCCATGGAAAGCGCCCGATGATGCCGGTGAGCAGCAGGGGTGCGCCATCGCGATCCTGAATATCCGCACCATGCACGAGGGCATGGACCAGATTGCCATTGGTGTCGGTCAGGATATGGCGCTTGCGTCCCTTGATCTTCTTGCCCGCATCGTAGCCACAGGGGCCGCCGCTTTCCGTCGTCTTCACGCTCTGACTGTCGATCACGCCGGCACTGGGCGAAGCCTCGCGCCCCTCCATTTCGCGGGTCACCATCAGCAGCGCGTGGTTGATCGACAGCCACAGGCCATTGTCGCGCCACAGATAGAACCAGCGCCGAACCGTGGAAACGGGCGGAAAGCAGGGTGGCAGCATTCGCCATGGCAAACCGCCGCGCAGCAGGAACAGCATGGCTTCCACAATGCGCCGCAACGGCCATTTGCGCGGACGCCCTACCGCCGAGGCCGTCGGAAGCAGTGGCTCCAGCACAGCCCATTCCGCATCCGTCAAATCGCTTGGCAAAGCCAGTCCGCTTCGCGCATGAAGGGCGCGAGTGGTATCAGTCCACATCGTTGAATCCACGGTAGTTTTTGGCGAAACCCATGAATCAGCGACAGGCTAGGCCGTCAAGCTAACCTGCTGATACCACTCAACTTAATTTCGGATCAGGCTCTAAGCTGATTCGACGTCATGCCGCGCGCGTATACCGCTGATTATCTAGCCCTGAAGGCAAGGCTAACAAGTCTGACCCATCTGCTGCCGCCGGCACCAGCGGCTGGAGCGACGCCGTCAAGGCAGGATGCCGATAAAATGGCTGCGTTCGTCATTCTATTGCATGCGGAATGTGAGCATTTCTTAGAAAAAAGGGCATTGAAAGTTGCGGATGAAGCCAAAGCAGCCTTCGATAGCGGGGGAGATTTTGGCAGGGTCGCCAGGCACTTATGCGTTTTCCCGTTCATAGATGCGCCGAAGCAGATGTCAGATTTGGAGAAGATGTTAAGAATTTTCGGGACTAGCGGTTTTGGCATTATGGCATCGGCCAAGTCGATCGCTCAAAACAGAATCGAATACGGGAGGCTGCTGAACATCGGCTATCAGCGTTATAAGCAGACCGTCACTAACAACCATGGAGCGGCGCTGAAGTATCAGTTTAAACTATTGACGGCGCTTGGATTTGATCTCGATTTGGTCGGTGCTACGTTCAAATCTCGTATAGCCCAACTCGCAACCTATCGAGGTGAAGCCGCGCACACTTCAGTCGTGGCTGCTACCACCGCAATTTCGTCTCCTACTCTAGCGACTTGGCCGGCGGACCTAATGTACGGATTTGCAAAGATGGATCGTGGCCTATCTTCGCTTGCAACAATGACCAAGTAGCCTTCGGGCTTTAGAGAGGCGGTGTACCTGCCGCTGGGCGCGTCCGAAGGAAATGGCCGCGAAGTCCTAGACCCATTCACAATTTGAATGTCCGTTTCCGAGTGCTGGTACGTAGCTGCCGAACGGCGACAAATGGCGCACTTCAGCCATTCCCCACCCCACAAAAAAGCAGCCGACCCGTCACCGGATCGGCCGCTTCACATATGTCCAACTTACCGTCGAACTTCTCCCGTCACGCCGCCTGTGCGGCCTCTTCGCTGGCGGGCAGGCGGATCAGATAGTCGAAGGCTGACAGGCCCGCCGTGGAGCCTGCGCCCATGGCTATGACGATCTGCTTGTAGGGCACGGTCGTGCAGTCGCCTGCCGCGAAGATGCCCGGCACGCTGGTTTCGCCGCGGGCGTCGATTTCTATTTCGCCGCGGGGGAAAGGGCGACCGTGTCTTTCAGCCATTCGGTGTTGGGGACCAGGCCGATCTGGACGAAGATGCCTTCCAGTTCGACGTCATGTTCCTCGCCGCTGTTGCGGTCCTTGTAGGACAGGCCGGTGACGCGATCGCCATTGCCGTCGACCTTGCTGGTCAGCGCCGATGTGATGATCTTGACGTTGGGCAGGCTGGCGAGCTTGCGTTGCAGCACCGCGTCGGCGCGGAGCTGGCTGTCAAATTCGATCAGCGTCACATGGGCGACGATGCCCGCCAGGTCGATCGCGGCTTCGACGCCGCTATTGCCGCCGCCGATCACCGCGACGCGCTTGCCCTTGAACAGGGGGCCGTCGCAATGGGGGCAATAGGCCACGCCTTTGTTGCGATATTCGTCCTCGCCCGGCACGCCCATCTGCCGCCAGCGCGCGCCGGTGGAGAGGATGAGGGTGCGGCCTTTGAGCGACGCGCCGTTTTCCAGCACGACCTCATGATAGCCGCCTTCGGTACGGGCGGGGATCAGCTTCGTCGCCTTTTGCAGGTTCATGATCTCGACGTCATAATCCTTCACATGGGCTTCGAGCGCGGAAGCGAGCTTTGGCCCTTCGGTGCGCGACACGGAGATGAAATTTTCGATGTCCATCGTATCGAGCACCTGGCCGCCGAAGCGTTCGGCGGCAACGCCGGTGCGGATGCCCTTGCGCGCGGCATAGATGGCCGCCGCGGCCCCGGCAGGCCCGCCGCCGACGATCAGAACCTCGAAAGGGTCCTGGCGCTTGATCTTTTCCGCCGCGCGGGTGGCCGCGCCGCTGTCGATTTTGGCAACGATCTGCTCCAGTTCCATGCGGCCCGACCCAAAGGGTTCGCCGTTCAGGAAGATGGTGGGCACGGCCATCACCTTGCGCTCGTCCACTTCCGCCTTGAACAGCGCGCCGTCGATGGCGACGTGGCTGATGCGGGGGTTGAGGACGCTCATCAGGTTAAGGGCCTGCACCACGTCCGGGCAATTCTGGCAGGACAGGGAGAAATAGGTTTCAAAGGCAAAGTCGCCGTCCAGCCCCTTGACCTGTTCGATCAGATCCTGCGCGGCCTTTGACGGGTGGCCGCCGACCTGGAGGAGGGCCAGGACCAGCGACGTGAATTCATGGCCCATCGGAATCCCCGCGAACCGGACGCCGATGTCGGTGCCCACGCGGCGGATCATGAAGCTGGGGACGCGCTTGTCAGCGCCGGTGGTCACGCTGACCTTGTCGGACAGGGCAGCGATTTCATTGAGCAGGTCATTGAGTTCGCGCGATTTGGCATCGTCACCCAGAGAGGCGACGAGTTCGATAGGCTCACGGATGTTGACCAGATAGGCCTTGAGCTGCTGCGTCAGGGTGGCGTCGAGCATGGAATAATCCTTACGTTAGATACAATAATGGCCCGGAGCGGAGGAGAGGTTCCACTCCGAGCCACTTTGCGACCCGCTAGGGGAATGATAATTTAGATCTTGCCGACTAGGTCGAGCGATGGGGCAAGGGTTTCTTCGCCTTCTTCCCACTTGGCCGGGCAGACTTCACCGGGGTGCGCGGCGACATATTGCGCGGCCTTCACCTTGCGCAGCAGTTCGGTCGCGTTGCGGCCCACGCCTTCGGACGTGATTTCCATGAACTGGATCACGCCTTCGGGATCGACCAGGAAGGTTGCGCGGTCAGCCAGGCCAACGCCGGGGCGCATCACGTCGAAATTATTGGTGATCGTGCCCGACTGGTCGCCCAGCATGTAATAGTTGATCTTGCCGATGGCGGGCGAGGTGTCGTGCCATGCCTTGTGGCTGAAATGCGTGTCGGTCGATACCGAATAGACTTCGACGTTGAGCGACTGGAGGGTCGGGTAGATGCCGGCCAGGTCTTCCAGTTCGGTCGGGCAGACGAAGGTGAAGTCGGCGGGATAGAAGAAGAAGATCGCCCACTTGCCCTTCACGTCCGCGTCGGTGACGTCGACGAACTTGCCTTCCTTATAGGCGGTCGCGGCGAACGGCTTGATGGTGGTGTTGATGAGAGCCATGGGCTTGTCAGTTCCTTCTGAGGGGTTGCTGTTGCCGACCCCATGTAGGGTAGCGGCTGAGTCGAGGGAAATTGGTTTTATCGGACTTGGAGAGTGAGAAAAACGATCACGGCTTATCTGATTGATCGATCCAGTCACCGCGCCCCGCGTCGCCCCGCCATTGCCCCAGCGCCAGCATCATCGCGCGCTCGACCATGGCCTGGGCTTCCTCGGCGGAGAAGGTGGTGGGATCGAGGCAGATCTCGAGCCACAGCCCATCGACCAGAGCAGTGAGGCTGATCGCCGCCAGGCGGGCGCGGTCCTGCGGCATTTCCGGCACGATCGCGCGCAGCAGCGCTTCGAGCTGGGCGCGGGTGCGCCGGTAGACATCGGCATGGATGGCGGCGATGCCGGGGTCGGTCCGGACCAGGCTCCAGAAAGCGGTCCAGGTCGCGAGCAGATCGGGATCAAGGATGGGCGCGCGGAAATTGGCCTGAAGGCAGGCGCGGAGCTGGTCGCGCGGATCGTCGCCCGCTTCCTCGACCGCCTGTTCCAGCGCGGCGGACACGCGCACGCCGACATCCTCATAGGTGGCGAGGATGAGGGCGTCGACGCCGTCGAAATAATGGGTGAGCAGGCCCGACGAAACACCCGCGCGCGCGCAGATGGCGCGGACCGACGTGCCAGCGACGCCTTTTTCGGCAAGGCACCGCGCGGTCGCTTCGATCAGCGCCTGTCGCCGCACGTCGGCGCTTTCGCGAATGAAGCGCGCGCGTGTCTTTGAAATTCCCTTACGGTTTACTGGCTTTTCTGTCATTTCTTCCCCCGAAGGCCCGCTTTGGGGTCTGGCGATGCGTCTGGCAAGATACGCTGTTGCTTCGGGCGTGTCTCTAACGGCGAAAACTGTCGGCCGCGGCGCTGGCCAGACGGTCGGCGCGTTCATTTTCGGGGTGGCCGGCATGACCCTTGACCCATTTCCAGGTCATTTGATGCGGGGCGGCGGCCTTGACCAGAGCCTGCCAGATTTCGACATTCTTGACCGGCTTGTTGTCGGCGGTGCGCCAGCCCTTCTTCTGCCAGCCGAACACCCATTTGGTGATGCCGTCCATCACATATTTGCTGTCGGTATGAAGGGTGACGCGGCACGGCTTCTTGAGCGCGTTGAGCGCCTCGACCGCGGCCATCATCTCCATGCGGTTGTTGGTGGTGAGCGCTTCGCCGCCCGACATTTCCTTTTCCGTGTCGCCAAAGCGCAGCACCGCGCCCCAGCCGCCCGGACCTGGATTGCCCTTGCACGCGCCGTCGGTGAAGATGTCGACGATGGGCAGGTCAGTGCTCATGCTGCGTGCTCCTGGACAGGCGGGAGCCCGGTCCCGTCGCGAGGATAGGCAGGCATGGAACCGGGTTCCCGGCTGCGCGGGAACAGGTTGCTTTTATCTGCTGCTCTCATGCGCCCAATAATTCCGCTGGATTGGCGCTGGCGTAGAAATCGAGGCGGCGCAGATAGGCGAGCGGGTCCTTGCGGGTCACCAGCGCGTCGGGCGGCGTGTTGATCCAGTCATAGGCGCGGGTCAGCAGGAAGCGCAGCGATGCGCCCCGGCACAATATGGGGAAGGCCGCGCGCTCTGCGTCGGTCAGGCCATGGGCCAAGTCATAGCCAGCGCCAAGCGCCGCCGCGCGATCAGCAAAGAAGCTGCCGCCGTCATGGCTGAACACCCAGGCGCTGTGGGTGATGGCCAGGTCATAGGCGCGGATGTCGGTGCAACTGAAATAGAAATCGATCAGGCCCGTCACCTTGTCGCCCAGCATCAGCACATTGTCGGGGAACAGGTCCGCATGGATGACGCTGCGGGGCAGGTCGGCGGGCCAGTGCGCGTCGAGAAAGGCGAGTTCGTCGCGGACACGGGCGGCAAGGCCCGGCGCGATCTGATCGAAATCCTCACCGCATCGGGCCGCCAGATCATGCCAGCCGGCAAGGTCCAGCGTGTTGCGCCGTTCGAGCGGGAAGCCCTCTGCCGCGCGGTGCAACTCCCCCAGTGCCGCGCCGGTCGCGCGCGCCTGTTCCGGGGTCGGCTCGGTCAGCGAAATGCCGGTCAGAAATTCGATCAGGCAGGCGGGGCGACCCGACAAGGTCTGGAGCCGCTGGCCGTCCCGGTCGGCGATGAAGCGCGGCACAAGGCAGCCGCGCGCGCCCAGATGATCGAGCAGGTCCATGAAGAAGGGCAGGTCGGCCTCATCCACCCGCTTTTCATAGAGCGTGAGGATATAGCGGTGGCCAGAGCCATCATGGCCGGTGGTCTCCAGCAGATAATTGCTGTTTTCCACCCCTTCGGCGATCCCCTTGGCGGATACGAGGCGGCCTGCGTCATAGCGGCTGAGGAAGGCGTCAATCTCTTCGGCGGGAACATGGGTATAGACGGCCATGGTTCAGACGGTCTCCAGCCCGCGTGGCAGCTTGAAAGCGATGGTCTCGCGCGCGGTTTCGACCTGTTCCTCGGTCACGGTGAAGCGGCTGGCGATCGCGTCGACCACTTCGCGCACCAATATTTCGGGTGCGGATGCCCCGGCGGTCAGGCCCAGCGTCGTGACGCCGTCCAGCCAGCCAAAATCGATGTCGTCGGCGCGCTGGATCAGGCGGGCTGGCGTGCCTTCGCGTTCGGCGACTTCGACCAGTCGCAGGGAATTGGAACTGTTAGGCGCGCCGATGACATAGAGCGCTTCGCAACGCGCGGCGATCGCCTTCACCGCTGTCTGGCGGTTGGATGTGGCGTAGCAAATATCCTCGCCCTTGGGCGCGACGATCGCTGGAAAGCGCTCTTGCAGGGTGGCGACGATCGCGGCTGTATCATCGACCGACAGGGTGGTCTGGGTCAGGAAGGCGAGATTGGCGGGATCGGCGGGGGTAAAGGCCTGCGCGTCCTCGACCGTTTCGATCAGGGTCATGGTGCCGCCTGGCACCTGGCCGAACGTGCCGATGACTTCGGGATGCCCCTTATGCCCGATGAACAAGATGTGGCGGCCATCCTTGACCTGCCGTTCGGCCTGGCGATGAACCTTGCTGACCAGCGGGCAGGTGGCGTCGAGATAGGAAAGGCCGCGTTCCTCCGCCTTGGCAGGGACGGCCTTGGGCACGCCATGGGCGGAAAAGACCACCGGCACGCCATCGGGCACCTGGTCCAGTTCCTCTACGAAGATCGCGCCCTTCGCCTTCAGGCTGTCCACCACATATTTGTTATGGACGATTTCATGGCGGACATAGACCGGCGCGCCATAGGTTTCGATCGCCCGTTCGACGATGATGATGGCGCGGTCGACCCCGGCGCAGAAACCGCGCGGTGCGGCGATCAGAAGGGTCATGGGCGGGCGGGCGGCTGCGCTGTCGGTCATGGCTTTGCGCTTAGGCGAATGTGGGCCGGGAGGAAAGCCGCTTCCTTGCGGTTGCGCGAGGGGCGGGGGATGGATAAGGAAGCGCAAAGCTTCTGGCCGACGGGCCATGCCAAGGAATTTCTGCCTGTGCCAAGGAACATCTGCCTGCCTCATACTGCCCTGAACCGCGTCGTTGTGACCGGCATGCTGGCTCTGGCCCTGGCGGGCTGTTCGCGCCGGGGTGAAATCGACGCTTCCGGCGGTATCGTCGCTGTGCGCTCTGCCTGCCCGACGGCGGCCGTCCCGGCCTATACCGGCGACATCACCCTGTTCAATCCGGCCCAGAGCCGCGATGCTTCCGCGATCGACGTGGTGGCCGACATCACCAATCTGCGCTCGACCTGCGCCGATGGGGCGCAATTCTATACCGAAGCGAGCTTCACCGTGAACGCCCGGCGCAGCGACGCCAGCGTGGCGCGGCAAGTGACGCTGCCCTATTTCTCCGCCGTGGTGCGCGGCGGCAACAGCGTGGTCGCCAAGCGGGTCGGCCAGGTGACGCTGAACTTTGCCGCGGGCGAATATCGCGCCAGCGCGCAGGCGAAGGCGGGTTCCTATGTCGACAAGGCATCGGCAACGCTGCCAGCCGACATCCAGGCCAAGATCACGCAGAAGCGCAAGGCGGGCGACGCGGATGCCGCGATCGATCCCTTCGCCCAGCCAGAGGTCAAGGCGGCGCTGCAACGAACCAGTTTCGAGCTGCTCGTGGGGTTCAACCTGACCCAGGACCAGCTCCAATATAACGCCACGCGTTAACGGCCAGCCCATCATCCGTTCGGGCTGAGACAAGTCGAAGCCTTGCACTTCTTGAAGACAAGAGCAGCCCTTCGACAGGCTCAGGGCGAACGGGACTTGTAGAAAGTTTCGTCTCGTGTCCCTCTATACCCGTTTCACCGCCCATCTCGACACTGTGCTGGACATATTGGAAGCCGACGGCGTCCTGCCTGCCGGCCTCAATCGCAAGCCGGTGACGGTCGAGCCGCCGCGTGACGCCAGCCATGGCGATCTGGCGACCAATGCCGCGATGGTGCTGGCCAAGCCGGCGGGGACGAACCCGCGCGCGCTGGCCGAGGCGATTGTCGGCAAGCTGGAGGGGCTGGCCGAGGTCGAGAGCGCGTCGATCGCCGGGCCGGGCTTCATCAACCTGACGCTGACCGACGCGACATGGCGCTCGGAGCTTTCCGTGATGGCGGAAGAGGGCGACGATTATGGCCGGTCCGACATCGGGCAAGGTGTCACGGTCAACGTCGAATATGTTTCCGCCAATCCGACCGGCCCCATGCATATGGGGCATTGCCGGGGCGCCGTGGTGGGCGATGCGCTCGCCACCCTGCTGGAATATGCCGGGCACAAGGTGATCCGCGAATATTATATCAATGACGCTGGCGGGCAGGTGGATGTCCTCGCCCGATCGGTGCATCTGCGCTACGCGCAGGCGCTGGGCGAGGATGTGGGCGAAATCCCTGAGGGTCTTTACCCTGGCGATTATCTGGTGCCGGTTGGGCAGGCGCTGGCTGCTGAATATGGCGACCGCTTCTTGAAGGCGCCGGAAGCCGACTGGCTGGTCACGTTCCGCAGCTTTGCCGTCGCAAAGATGATGGACATGATCCGCGCCGATCTGGCGCTGCTGGGCATCCATCACGACATTTTCGCGTCCGAGGCCGAATTGCAGGCGGCGGGCAAGCCTGACGAGGCCGAAGCCTGGTTGCGGGCGCATGATCTGGTCTATGACGGGGTGCTGGAAGCGCCCAAGGGCGAATTGCCCGATGACTGGGAGCCGGTCGTGCTGCCGCTGTTCCGGTCGACCAAGTTCGGCGACGATCAGGACCGGCCGATCAAGAAGTCCAACGGCAGCTGGACCTATTTCGGCGCGGACATGGCCTATCATTATCAGAAGGCCCAGAGCGCCGATCAGCTGATCGACATATGGGGGCGGACCATGCGGGGACGGTCAAGCGCATCCAGGCGGCGGTCGCGGCGCTGACGGAGGGCAAGGCGCGTTTCGACGTGAAGCTTATCCAGATGGTGCGGCTGTTGCGCGATGGCGAGCCGGTGAAAATGTCCAAGCGCGCGGGCAATTTCGTGACGCTGGCCGATGTCGTGCGGGAAGTGGGCAAGGATGTCGTGCGCTTCACCATGCTGACGCGCAAGGCCGACGCGCAGATGGACTTCGACTTTGCCAAGGTGGTCGAGGCGTCGAAGGACAATCCGGTCTTTTACGTCCAATATGCCCATGCCCGCATTGCATCGCTGGGACGGCGGGCGGAAGAGGCGGGGATCGAACTGCCAGCCCCGGACCTGTCCCTTCTTGGGACGGCAGAGCTGGGCCTCGTCAAGCTCGCGGCCCAGTTCCCCCGTGTGGTCGAAGGCGCGGCGCTGACCCGCGAACCGCATAGAATTGCCTTCTATCTCAATGATCTGGCTTCGGCCTTTCACGGCTGGTGGAATATGGGCAATGATGATCCGCGCGCGCGCGTCATTCTGGCCGACGATCCGGCCGTTACGTCGTCGCGGCTTTTCCTGAGCCGTGGAATAGGGCAGATTATCCGCAATGGCCTTGCGCTGATGGGCGTGGCGGCATTGACTGAGCTGAACTAAAGGCGGGCGGAGTTTCGGACGATGGGCGATTATGCACGAGGCCGGCTGGATTTTGACGATGAGGACCGGCTGCCCTGGCTGGAGCCTGCGGTCGATGACGAGGATGACAACAGCATCTCGCCACTGCGGCTGCTGAGCCTGATCCTGCTCGGTCTCGCGCTGATCGGTGTCGTGGTGGCCGGGATATGGTGGTTGCAGAACCGCAATGGTCCCGGCGCTGCGGGTGAGGGCCAACTGATCGAGGCGCCCGCGGACAATTACAAGATCGCCGCCAATGAGGCTGACGCGAAGAAATTCGATGGCGAGGGCGATGCGAGCTTTGCGGCAAGCGAGGGCGTGCCGCGCGACGGACGGATTGACGCCAGCCGCGTCCCCGAAGCACCGATCACCAAGACCGCGCCCGCGCCCACCGGGACCAAGCCGGCCGTCCCGGCCAAGCCTGCACAGAGCGTGACCGCGCGCGTCGCCGACGAAACCAGCGATCGCGCGACCGTGGCGCCCAAGGCGGCCAGCGGCGGCGCGCTGATTCAGCTGGGCGCCTATGGCAGCGCGTCCGGCGCAAAGGATGCCTGGACCAGATTGTCCAAGCGCTTTGCCTATCTCGCCCCGCTCGCCATGACCGTCGAACCGGCGGAAGTTGGCGGCAGCACCGTCTATCGCCTGCGTGCGAGTGCTGGCGGGCAGGCCAGCCTGATCTGCGGCAAGCTGAAGGTGGCGGGCGAAAGCTGCATGGTGGTGAACTGAGCCTTCGCGTTGCGATGGACATAGGCGTCATGCTGTTCGAAGGAGGGGCATGACCGAACGGAAACTGACCCGCGCCGCGATCGCGGCGGCGGCGCTGGATGTGCTGAACGAACAGGGGCTGGACCAGTTGAGCCTGCGCAAGGTCGCGGCGCGGCTGGATGTCAAAGCGCCCTCGCTCTACTGGCATGTCGCCGACAAGAATATGTTGCTGGCGCTGCTGGCCGAAAGCATCTTCGCAGATTGCCTGTCGAAAATTCCGGCCTGTGCCGACTGGCGCGACTGGTTGCGTGCGTTCGGCAAGGCGCTGTGGCAGGCGCAGAATGCGACGCGCGACGCGGGACGCTTGATCCTGGGGGCGGGGCAGCCGGTCGAGGTGCTCAAAGCGATGCAGGATGCGACCAGCGCGCCCCTGATTGCGCTGGGGCTGGAACCGGAGCGCGCCATGATGATGCAGGCGTCGGTGCAGGCGCTGGTCACTGGCTGGACCACGTTCGCGCAGGGACCGAACGCGGCCTATCTCCAATCCCAATTGCCCATCGACGCCGCCTTTGCCGAGGGGTTGGACGCGCTGATCCATGGCCTTGATCCTGCTCCCTAACAGTGTTAGGCTAACATTGTTAGTTTAGCTGGTCCGGCACCAATCGCGACAGACGATGATGCCGGCCTTTGTCAGGGAGAGATGCCATGTACCCATTTCGGGAAGGGTCGTTTGCCGTTCGCAATGGCTGGTATGTTGCCGCGTTTCGCAACGAACTGGGCCGTGACCTGCTGGCGCGGACGATCCTGAACCAGCCGGTCGTCCTGTATCGCAAGGAAGATGGCGAGGCAGTTGCGGTCGGCGGGCGCTGTCCGCACCGACATTTCCCCCTGGGCAAAAGCTGTCTGAAGGGCGATGCGATCGTCTGTGGCTATCATGGCATCGCCTTTGGCGCGGATGGCCGGTGCGTCGATATTCCATCGCAGGATGTCGTGCCGCGCGCCTACACGATTCCGACCTATCCATTGGTCGAGCATGGCCTGTGGGCGTGGATATGGATGGGGGACGCGGACAAGGCCGATGTCGCGCTGCTGCCCGATCTGGAGGAGATCGGGGTGACTGCGGCGGGCATGACGGCGCGGCCCTTTTATGTGCAGGAGGTGCAAGGGCGCTACCAGTTGCTCAACGACAATCTGCTCGACCTGTCGCACCTTGCCTTCCTCCACGCCAGCAGCATCGGCACGGTGGAAAATGCGCAGGCACCTGAAGAACTGGTCAAGCGCCCCGGATTTCTGAGTTGCCGCCGATATATCCGTAATGCCGACGCGCCTGCCGTGATGGCGGCGACCGGGCGCTATGCGGGCAAGATCGACCGGGTGACGGGGATGGATTTCTACCTGCCGGGCTTTCATGCCGGGATTGGCGACATGGCCTATCCGCAGGACCACCCCGAACATCCCGGCGAGATGATCGTGACGAGCCGGGTCTATCACGCCGTTACGCCCGCGACGCCGCATAGCTGCATCTATTTCTTCGCCATGGCGTCCGAAGATGTGGCGGGCATGGATTTCATGTTCGATTATCTGAAGCCCGTGCTGGAGGAGGACAAGTTCGCGACCGAAGAGATTGAGAAGATGCTGGCGATCGTCGGCGAGAATCCCGACGAACTGCTGATCAAGACCGATCGCAACGCAGTGGAGGGTCGGCGCATGTTGCAGGCGATGATGGACGCGGAAAGGTCTGCGGCGGCTGCGCCAGCCTGATCGCAGTTCATCAATTCGCCTTCGACAGGGGCGGGACTTGGCGCTACCATCTGCCGCATGAAACCCGTGATCTTCGGCCTGTCCGGCGCAACACTGACCCCTGACGAACGCGCTTTTTTCGCGGATTCACAACCGGCCGGTTATATCCTGTTCCGGCGCAACATCATCGATCGGGCGCAGCTGCGCGCGCTGACCGACGATTTGCGGGCGCTGCATGGCCGCAACGACCTGCTGATCATGATTGATCAGGAAGGGGGGCGGGTGGCGCGGATGCAGCCGCCGGTCTGGCCTGCCTTCCCGGCGGGAGCGATGTTCGACCGGCTTTATGACGTCGCGCCGTCCAGCGCGATCGCCGCGGCACGCGCCAATGCCCGCGCGATCGCGCTGACGCTGGCAGAGGTCGGCATTACCGTCGATGCGCTGCCGTTGCTCGACGTGCGGCAGGATGGGGCAAGCGACATCATGGGCGATCGCACGCTGGGCGCCGAGCCGATGCGGGTCGCCGCGCTGGGGCGGGCGACTCTCGAAGGGCTGGCCGATGGCGGGGTGGTCGGCATCGTCAAGCATATGCCGGGCCATGGCCGGGCGCTGGTGGACAGCCATCTGGAATTGCCGGTGGTGCGCGCGGATGCCGATATGCTGGCGAGCGACCTGCAACCGTTCGAGCGCTTGCGCGACGCGCCGATGGGGATGACCGCGCATGTCGTTTACACCGCCTGGGACGCGCAGCGCCCCGCCAGCCTGTCGCCGACCGTGATCGAGGATGTTATTCGCACGAGGATCGGCTTTGACGGGCTGCTCATGTCCGACGATCTGGACATGAAGGCGTTGCAGGGCGGCATCCCCGATCTGGCGGCGGGCGTGGTCGCGGCAGGGTGCGATCTGGCGCTCAACTGCTGGGGGCGGATGGACGATATGCTGGGCATTGCCGACCAGTTGCCGGAGATAACGGACGTAGCGCGCGCGCGGCTCGACCGGGCGATGGGGTCGGTCGAGCGTGGCGGCGATCAGCCGGAACTGGCGGAGTTGCTGGCGACGCGGGACAGTCTGCTGGGGTTGGTGGCGGCTTGAGGGGCGAACTCGAAAATGCCTCCCATAGGGCGACGACCATTGCGCATGACGTTCGGTTATCCCTCCAACGTCATGCTGAATTTACTTCAGCATCCATTTCTCGTCACAAGCAACTGTGTGAGCTGGAAAAATGGATCCTGAAACAAGTTCAGGATGACGGTGAAATAGAGGGCCGTTTCATATGCCATAATCCTGGCCCATGCGGGAGGGACTAGACGTGGACGACCTGTTCATTGCCCCGGCCATTCCCAGCCCCGACACGCTGACCGTCAGCTTCGATGCGTGGGAAGGGCCGCTGGACTTGCTGCTGACGCTGGCGCGGTCGCAGAAGGTGGATTTGCGCGAGATTTCGATTCTGGCGCTGACCGAACAATATCTGAAGTTCATCGACGGCGCGCAGCAGGTGAAGCTGGAACTGGCCGCCGACTATCTGGTGATGGCAGCGTGGCTGGCCTATCTCAAATCCGCGCTGCTGCTGCCGCGTCAGGAGCAGGCCGATCCCAGCCCCGAAGAGCTGGCCCTGCGCTTGCAATTGCGGCTGCAACGGCTGCATGCGATGCGCGATGCGGCGGCGCGGCTGATGGCGCGCGACCGGATTGGGCGCGACGTGTTCGTGCGGCGCAATCCCGAAGGGCTGCGGCTGGTGCGCAAGGCCAAATGGCACGCGAGCCTTTACGACCTTATCCAATCCTATGGGCAGATCCGCGCCCGGACCCAGCCCGTCGTCCACACCATCGCGGTGCGGCCGGTGATGACGCTGGACGAGGCGATCCAGCGGGTCGGTGCGCTGGTCGGCGCGGCAATCGACTGGACGCGGCTGGAGGCGTTTCTGCCCGCCGGGCTGGACAATGCCAAGGCAAAGTCGGCGCTGGCCAGCAGCTTTGTCGCGGCATTGGAACTGGCTCGGCAGGGGCGGTTGGAAATCCAGCAGGACGGGATTTTCCAGCCCATTTTTCTGCGCGCCGGGGCGCCGGACATGGAGGCGGGGGCATGAAGGGGGAACCCGACGATTATCTGCGCGCCGTAGAGGCGGCGCTGTTCGTCGCCGAAGCGCCGCTGACGGCTGCGGAATTGAGACTGCATGTCGGCGATGCGGGCGATCTGGCGGCGGCGCTCCGGCAATTGGCGGACGATTATGCCGGGCGCGGCATCAACCTGGTGGAGCGGGGCGGGCGCTGGCATTTCCAGACGGCGGCGGATCTGGCGCATATATTGCGGCGCGAGAAGGATGAGGCGCGCAAATTGTCGCGCGCGGCGATGGAGACGCTGGCGATCATCGCCTATCATGAGCCGGTCAGCCGCGCCGAGATAGAGGCGATAAGGGGCGTTCAGGTGGCCAAGGGAACGCTGGACGTGCTGATGGAGGCAGGCTGGGTGCGTCCCGCCGGACGGCGCGAGGTGCCGGGACGACCGCTCATCTATGCGACGACCGTAGATTTTCTGTCACATTTCGGGCTTAGCAGCCGCCGGGACTTGCCCGGTATCGACGATCTGCGTGCGGCCGGGCTGCTCGATCCGGTCGATTTGGTGCTGGAGGGTCTGGGCGGGCAATCCGTTCTGGAAAATGACGATGATGTGGCCTAGATAGGTTGCCTTACAGGAGTATTTGAAATGGGTTCCTTCTCGCTGATGCACTGGGTGATCGTGCTCCTGGTCGTCATGCTGCTGTTCGGTGGCGGCCGGATTTCCGGCCTGATGGGTGACGTGGCCAAGGGCATCAAGAGCTTCAAGAAGGGCATGGCGGACGATGACGACGATGTCGCTCCGGCCAAGCCCGCGACCCGGCTGGAGGGCCATCGCGTGCCCGAACAGGATGCGGGGACGACGGCGACCGGCGCTACCGAAGAAAAGACCAAGGCCTGACGTTCAAGCGCCGGGTGGTAGGGTAGCCACGCATGTTTGGTATCGATTCGACCGAGTTCCTGCTGATCGTCATCGTTGCGGTGATCGTGATCGGGCCGAAGGATTTGCCGCGCGCGCTTTACAAGGTGGGTCAGATCGTCGGCAAGGCGCAGGGCATGGCGCGCCATTTCCGCACTGGTCTCGATGCCATGGTGCGAGAGGTCGAGCTGGAGGAACTGGAAAAGAAGTGGGCCGCGCAGAACAAGCGGATCATGGAAGAGCATCCGCCAGAGGTTGCCGCTCCAGCCATGGAGGCGCTGCCGCCGCCGGATGTTGAGGCCGCGCCGGACGGGCCGCCGCCCTTCGTGGCGGAATCCGCGCCCGTGGCGCCGACGACCGACGCACCCCCCTATCTGGCCGGGGAAGCGGCTGCTGACCATAAGAGCGGGTCGGCGGCATGATCGGCGATATTGATGATAGCAAGGCGCCCTTGCTCGACCATCTGATCGAGTTGCGTGGCCGTTTGTTGAAATGCGTCTATGCGCTGGCGCTGACCGGCGCGCTCTGCTTCTATTTTTCCGCCGAACTGTTCGCGATCCTGGTCCATCCGCTCAAGGAAGCCTTTGGCGATGGCGGCGGCAAGCTGGTCTATACCAAGCTGTACGAAGCCTTTTTCGTGCAGGTGAAGATCGCCTTTTTCGGGGCCTTCTGCCTGTCCTTCCCGATCATCGCCAACCAGCTATGGGCGTTCGTCGCGCCGGGCCTCTATGCCAAGGAGAAGAAGGCTTTGCTGCCCTTCATCCTGGCGACGCCCTTTCTGTTCGCGATGGGCGCGAGCCTTGCCTATTTCGTGGTGATGCCGACCGCCTTCCATTTCTTTCTGGAATTTCAGGGCGACAGCAGCGGTTTGCAGGTCGAGGCTTTGCCAAGCGCCGACGCCTATCTGGGGCTGGTGATGCAGTTCATCCTGGCGTTCGGCATCAGTTTCCTGATGCCGGTGCTGCTGATGCTGCTCAACCGGGCCGGTTTCGTCAGCCGCGCGCAGCTGATCAGCCTGCGCCGCTACATGATCGTAGCGGCCTTCATCCTGGCCGCCGTGCTGACGCCACCCGATGTCGTGTCGCAGCTCATGCTCGCGATTCCGCTGTTGCTGCTGTACGAAATCACCATCGTGGCGATCTGGTTCACGGACCGACGGCAGGCCAATATGCAAGAGGTCGAGGAAGCGTCGACCTGAACAAAAAGCGGCCCGCCTTTTAAGGGGCGGGCCGATGCTAGGGGAGTCGGGTAGTCGTATTGCTGGCGGCGATTAATCCGCCGCCTTCTCCACGGCTTCGCCTGCGCTCTGCACGTCGCGGCCAGCGCCTTCGACGGTGTTGCAGGCGGCGACCATCAGCGAACCAGTGAGCAGCAAGGCTGCGAGGATCTTTTTCGTCATCGAAACTCTCCTTGAGAAACATGCGACCATATGGGGTGAGCCATGTTGGTGACGAGGAACAGAACCCGCTTCTTACACAAGCGTTCCGACCATCAAAAATTTAATGATTTCAACAGGAAGGTCGTCCAAAAAAATCTGAGCCCGGAACGCGTCGGGGGGGGGAGGCGTTCCGGGCTCATATTATGTGGATAGCAAGAGCGGGGGGCAAAAGATTTGCTATCCGAAGTGAAGAACCCACAATGGCGCGGATCGGTTCCCGCGCTGCCCGGAAAAATGCATTTTTTAATCCCGCGCAATTCCAGACATTTGGCTGGTGCAGCGCGCGTTAACCTGAAAAAAGTTGGCGCTGCTCAGACGATCGGGCGGCCGCTGTTGCGATATTCTGGGCGGATGGTGGATTCCGGCAGGCTGTCTTCGCGAGCGGATGGCGCAGGACGGGCGATGGGCGCGATCCAGCCCGTCGATGGGTTCGCGGCGGCTGCGTTGCCGACAGGTGCAGGCGCGGCGAACGCTTCCACGGGCGTGACCGGCTTTGTCGGCCAGACCCGGCGCGCGGGACCGGATATGGTTTCCCGCCCCAGATAGGGGGTGCGGAAAGCCGCCAATGTGCCGTTGAAGCCGGGATTGCGATAAAAGATATGCGCGCCGATCACTGCGACCGGGTGCAGGCTGGACGACCAGGCGGGGCGGACCGCCAGCGTGTGATAATGGGTCGCGAGGCCGACCGGGGCGTAGACGCGACCCGCCAGCGCGTCCTGCGCGACCCGCCGCGCGCGTACCCATTGGGCAGCGGCAGGCAGGCGCGCCATCGCGCCGTCACAGCTGAAGGTGAACTGGCATTTATAGTCGGTGCGTTCGGAGCCTTCATAGACGACGCCGCACACCGTATTGGGCCAGAGCTGGCTGCGGACGCGGTTGAGCACGACCTGTGCGACGGCCCGCTGGCCATCGTCCGGCTCGTTGCCTGCCTCATAATAGATGGCGGAAGTCAGGCAGTTGAGCGCGCGATAGCTGTCGAGGCCAGTCATGCCGCGAAAGATGGCGGCGGGCGCGGCCTTCACCTCGTCCAGCCCCATGACATGCTCACTCTGCACCGTCTGCGCGCCGGGAACGGGATCGAAAGCGCCTTCTGCAAAGAAGAAGGCGGAGCCGGGGAAGTTGGCGGCGGCCTCTTCGGCCGGGTCGTCATGGGACTGCTGCCCGTCGAGCATGTCGAGCGGGGCGGCGGTGATGAAGCGCGGTGCGACGAGCGCGGCAAGGACAAGGGCGACGATGCCGCTGCGTCCCTTCCACCCGATCGCGCCCATGTCCAGATCCTTCATATGCAGCGACGCACCGTCGCCCATGCCGCCCATAGACGCATTTCCTTTCCACTTCCTCCCCCGATTCCGCCCTGTGCCGTGTTGGGACAGGGTGAGGGGCAGGGGTTAACGCGGCGGTGAAATCGCCTCTTTTGACTGCGCATCATTCCCTTGCTTGGCAAAGGCGTATGGGGTCCGCTATGCGTGCGCCATGCTGCTACAATCCAATAGTCTCGCGCTGATCGGCAATACGCCGATGGTGCGCCTTGCCGGTCCCTCCGCTGCGACGGGCTGCGATATTTTCGCCAAGTGCGAATTTGCCAATCCCGGCGCGTCGGTGAAGGACCGGGCTGCGCTGTTCATCGTCAATGATGCCGAGGAGAGGGGGCTGCTGAAGCCCGGCGGCACCATCGTCGAAGGGACGGCGGGCAATACCGGCATCGGCCTGGCGCTGGTCGCCAATGCCAAGGGGTACAAGACGATCATCGTCATGCCCGAAACCCAGAGCCGCGAGAAGATGGACACGTTGCGCGCGCTGGGGGCGGAACTGGTGACGGTGCCCGCGGCGCCCTATTCCAATCCGGGTCATTTCGTCCACACCTCGCGCCGGCTGGCGGAGGAGACGGAAGGCGCGATCTGGGCCAACCAGTTCGACAATATCGCCAATCGCAAGGCGCACATCGTCGGCACTGCCGAGGAAATCTGGACCCAGATGGAAGGCCGGATCGACGGCTTTACCTGCGCTGCGGGCACGGGCGGCACGATTGCGGGCGTGGGCCTGGGCCTCAAGGCCAAGGATGAGGCCATCACCATTGCGCTGAGCGATCCGCACGGCGCGGCCCTGTATCAATATTATGCCTGTGGCGAACTGAAGGCGGAGGGTAGCTCCGTTGCCGAAGGGATCGGGCAGGGTCGGATCACCGCTAATCTGGAAGGCGCGCCGATCGACACGCAGTTCCGCATTTCCGACGAGGAAGGGCTGGAGTGGGTCCGTCGCCTGCTGGCGGAGGAAGGGCTTTGCCTGGGCCTGTCGTCAGGCATCAACGTCGCGGGCGCGGTGGCGCTGGCGCGGCAGTTGGGGCCGGGGAAGCGGATCGCGACGATCTTGTGCGATACCGGCTTTCGCTATCTGTCGACGCTATACAACCGGCAATGGCTGGAATCTAAGGGCTTGACGGTCTTTCCCTGGCTGGCGCAGACTGCATGAGCGCCGACACGGGTCGCGGCGATGTACAAATGAGCGCAGGCATGGCTGAAACACCCCGCCGACTGGAAGGGTTGCAGCGCGTTCAGATCGGGCTGACCGGTCTGGCAGGTGTCGTGTTGCTGGTGGGTCTGGCCAATATCGTCATCGACAAGGCGCGCAAGGACGATGCCGCGCTGCCGCCGCCAGTGGTGCCGACATTGTCCACTGCCCCCACCAATGTCGTGTCGCCCAAGGACCCGCTCGCTGAACTGGGCGTGCAGCCCGCGCCGGAGCAGGCGCCGGTGGTGCCCGATCAGGCGCCGGTCGTGCCCGATCTTCAGCCCGATCCCAATCTGCGCAAGCCGATGGACCGCGATCCGCAGCCGCGTTGAATGATGGGCGGGTGAAGGTGCCGCGCCGCCTGACGATCTTTCTGATTCTGTTTCTGCCCGTTGTTGCGGCGTTGGTGGCGGGTTTGGCGCGCGCCTGGCGATCGGGCGGGCAGGCCGATCCATGGACATGGGCCTTGCCCGCTGCGCTGATGGTGGCGCTGATGGGGCAGTTGCTGGCGAAAAATCTTTGGCGGTGGTTGCTATGGATCGCGATCGGCGCGACCGGGGCGGCACTGATTTTCTGCACGATAGCCGCGGCGCGTCCGCCCGATCTTTGGGCGGCTGTGGGATTGCTGCTTATGACGCTGCTGGCGGGGTTGGGCAGTCGCGGGTTGCGGGAAGGCGGGACAAGGTTGATCGCGGTCGGGTTGCTGGCGTTGGCCGGGTTGCTGGCCTGGCGCGGTCCGGCGCAACCGTTGACGCCGGTGGCCGACCGGCCTGTGTTGGCGGTGATCACGGCGCTGCCGCTGTTCTGGGCCGAAGGGGCGCGCGCCGACGCGCCGATCATCACTGTGCTGCGAACGCGCTTCACGATGCGACCGCTGGATGATCCGCGCGCATTGGCCGGATCGGGCGCGCGCGCCTTGCTGCTGGCCCAGCCGCGCGCGATGACGGCGGAGGAACTGGTAGCCATCGACGCCTGGGTGAGGGCAGGCGGCACGGCGCTGGTACTGGCCGATCCGCTGTTGCGCTGGCCGACTGCGCTGCCGCCCGGCGACCGTCGGCGCGCGCCATCGATCAGTCTGCTAGGCCCGCTGCTGGCGCATTGGGGCGTTGAGCCGGGCGGGCTGGACGAGGCGGAGACGCGCCACTTTCTGGATGATGGGCAGCTTGTCACCCTGTCCGGGACGCAGGCATTTACGGGGAGGCAGCCGGGCTGCATCCCGCCGCGCGGTGCGATCATGCGCTGCCGGATCGGGCAGGGGCGCGTCGTACTGGTGGGCGATGCCGACCTGATCGATGACCGGCTCTGGCTCGCCGATCCGGCCAGTCCGCTCGATCCGCGCGCCTGGGCGGCGGATACGCCCGCATTGGTCGGGCGCTGTCTGGGCGCGTCGATTGCACAAGGGCGGCACTGGTTTCGCGAGGCGCGCGACGTGGTGACAGGGCTACGCTGGGCGCTGATCTTTGGGACGGGATGGGCGATCCTGGGAATGGTGCTGTTCCGCCGGACTGAACAGCGAGTTGAACAATGAGGAGAATGAGAACAAATCATGAAAATATGCTGGAAAAGCCGAGGAAAATCCGTTAGACCCATTTTCTAACAGCTCAGCCCACTTTCTCCCGACTTTTCCCTTTTCAGTTGGCCCCTTGCTTGGTAGGTAATCAGCAATTGGGGTTAATCAGGTGTTGGCGATTCCTGCGTGCCGGATGTCATTCCAGTGATTCCGGCGACGGGTGGCCTGTGCCCCGCATGAAAGGGGCGAATTTCCAGCGTGTCGGATGTCATTCTCTATTCGGGCAACGCGTTCAGCGTCGCGGACGGCAAGGGCCGTTTCGTGTTGCCCCTGGAGATGCGCAAGCTGGTTCGCCAGGCGAGCGGCGATGAAAATCGCCTGTGCCTGTCCGTCCACATGGACAATGGCTGCGCCACCGGCTTTGGCCTGTCCCACAAGCGTTTCCTGTTCGATGAAGTCGCTGAACTGGAACGGCTGGCGCGCGAAGCGAACCGGCCCTTCAACGGCGATCTGGAACGCGAAAATCGCCTCGGCACGATCGAGGACGTCAATTTCGATGATGGCGGCCGCTTCTTCCTCCACCCCGATATCAAGGAAGAAGCGGGCATCACCGACGTGGCGTTTTTCTATGGTGTGGGCCGCTATTTCCAGATCTGGAAGCCCGAAGCCCTTGTGGAAAGCCCCGATCGCCCGGCGCTGATCCGCAACAAGGTGAAGCGCTGGCTCGACGCGCGCACAGCGGAGGGCGGCAAGTGAGCCTGTCTGACGCTGATACCGCCCCGCACATCCCCGTGCTGCTCGACGAAGTGCTCCATGCTCTTGCCATCACCCCTGGCGAGATTCATGTGGACGGCACGTTCGGCGCGGGCGGCTATTCGCGCGCCATGGCGAAGGCGGGGGCGACGGTCTATGCGCTGGATCGCGACCCCGATGCGATCCGCGAAGGCCAGGCGGTTGCCGATGCGCATGGCATCACGCTGATCGCGGGCGAATTTTCGCGCATGGCGGAATTGCTGGCGGAACGCGGGATCGACAAGGTGTCGGGCATCACGCTCGACATTGGCGTATCCTCGATGCAGCTGGACCGGGCCGACCGTGGCTTTTCCTTCCAGTCCGATGGCCCCCTGCTCATGACCATGAGCCAGGACGGGATGAGCGCGGCCGATTTCCTGAACAATGCGCCCGAAGAGGAGATCGCCAACATCCTCTACCGCTATGGCGAGGAGCCGCGTTCGCGCCGCGTCGCCCGCGCGATTGTCGAGGCGCGCCCGCTGGAGCGGACCGGGCAGCTGGCCCATGTCATCCGCCGCGCGCTGGGCCACAAGCCGCATGACAAGAAAGACCCTGCAACCCGCGCCTTTCAGGCGATCCGCATCCATGTGAATCGCGAACTGGAGGAACTGGAGCGCGCGCTGGAAGCGGCCGAGGCGCTGCTGGAGGAAGGCGGGCGTCTGGCCATCGTCAGCTTCCACAGTCTGGAAGACCGGATCGTCAAGCAGTTCCTGCGCAACCGCAGCGGCGGGGAAGGCGGCTGGTCGCGGCACATGCCCGAAAAGCGCGCCGCCGATGCGCCGACCTTTGCCAAGCCCGCCAAGGCGGTGCGCGCGGGTGATGCTGAACTGGCGCGCAACCCCCGCGCCCGATCGGCCACGCTGCGCAGTGCCGTGCGTACATCTGCCCCTGTTTCGTCCTCCGGGAGTCCCCGCGCATGATCGCCGTCAAAAGGTTGCAGAGCCTGATCTGGGTATTGCTGGTCGCGCTGGGCGCGCTGGGTGCCTATCTGGTGTCGCTCAAGGTCGCGACCGAGCGCAACGAATTGATGCAGGTGCGGATGCAGATTGCGCGGGCGAAGGGGGATATTCGCTATCTGGAGACGGAATTCAGCGCGCGTGCGTCGATGCGGCAGCTGGAAAGCTGGAACCAGCATGATTTCATGTATGGCACGCCGACCGCTGGCCAATATCTGGCGGGCGAACGCGCGCTGGCGCAACTGGACGGGGTGCAGCCCAACGGGCCGGACTACGTCGCGCCGCCGGTGATGGTGGCGATGGTGGAAACCCCCGCTGACCTGCCGTCCGCTCCGCAGGCGGCGCCCGCCAGCCCCGCCGCCACCCAGATCCGCAGCGACATCGCCGTGATTCGCGAGGCGCACGCCGCCGACAATGTCGAGAAACTGGCCAAGCCCGCGCCGCACACGCCTGCGGTGCAGGCGAAGGTCGACGCCGATGTGTCGAGGCCCAATCCGGTGGCGCGCAAGGCGGAGCGCATGGCGATGCTGGACGCCAAGCTGCTGGACGACAATACGCTGGGCGAACTGAGCGCGACGGCGGCGCGCGAGCGCAAGAAGGGAGCGCGCTGATATGGCGACGATCATCGTTCAGCCGGGCGTGGCGCGGGCGGGGCGGCAACGGGTCAGCCTGACCGCCATTGCGCATCACCGGCTGATGCTGCTGCTGATCCTGTTCATGGCGGTGACGATGGTGCTGGTCGGCCGGCTGCTGTGGGTCGGCGTGTTCGCGCACAGCGGAACGGGCGACGACGCCCTGTCGGCGTTCCTGCCGGCCCGCGCCGACATAGTCGATCGCAACGGCGTGCCGCTGGCGCGGACGATGGACGCCTATTCGGTGGCGGTGCGTCCGTCCAGGCTGATCGGCGAACCCGCCGAACTGGCGCGCAAGCTGCACGAGATTTTCCCCGATGAGGCCGAGGCAGTCTTTTACAAGAAGCTGACCGGCCGTGGCTGGGCCTATCTGCGTCGCCGGGCCTTGCCTGAGCAGGTGGCGGCGGTAAATGCGCTGGGCGAAATCGGCATCGAATTCCCGCGCGAGAAGGAGCGGCTCTACCCGCAGCGCACACTTGCCGCGCATGTGCTGGGCTTTGCGCCCAATGCCGACGGGGTCGGGGGCATGGGCGTGGAGGCTGCGTTCAACGATCGGCTGACCGATGCGGCGCTGCGCGGCCAGCCCTTTGCCATTTCCATCGACAGCCGGGTGCAGGGCGCGCTGGAAAGCGAGCTTTACGCCCAGATGGTCGCGCAACATGCCAAGGGTGCGGGCGGCATCATATTGGACGCCAATACGGGCGAAGTGATCGCCATGGCCTCCATCCCCGTGTTCGATCCCAACAAGCTGCAAAATTATGCCGGCAAATCGTGCAGCGAGTCACCGCTGTGCAACCGGATGGTGCAGGCCCGTTACGAACTGGGATCGACCTTCAAGCCGATCTCCATCGGGGCGGCGATGGACCATGGCATCGTGACGTCGATGAGCAAGCGTTATGACGCGACCGCGCCGATCTCCATCGGCGGGTTCCGCATCAAGGACGATCATTCGCTGGGACGCTGGATCAACGTGCCTGAAACGCTGGTCCACAGCTCCAACATCGCGACCGCGCGGATCGCCGATGAAATGGGCGCTGCGCCGATGCAGCAGATTTTCCGCACGCTCAAATTCGACCAGCGCGCGCCGATCGAACTGAAGGAGCGGGCCGGGACGATCTGGCCGAGCAATTGGGGACGGATCACCACCATGACCGTATCCTATGGCCATGGCATTGCGGTAACGCCGCTGCATCTGGCCAGCGCCTATGCCGCGCTGGTCAATGGCGGGATGTATCGCCCCGCGACGCTGCGCAAGTTGAAGCCCGGCGAAGCGCCGGTCGGACAGCGCGTCTTTTCCGCCGCCACCAGCGCGCGGATGCGCCAGCTGTTGCGATTGATCGTTGCGGCGGGTACAGGGCGTAGCGCCGACGCCACGGGGTTCCGGGTGGGCGGCAAGACAGGTTCCGCCGAGAAACCTGAGGATGGTCGCTATAATAAGAGTTCGCTGGTGACGACATTTGCTGCTGCTTTCCCGATGGATAATCCGCGCTATGTCGTCCTGACCATGATGGATGGCGCGACCAGCGCGATCGGCCTGCGCACTGCCGCCTGGACCGCTGCGCCGGTGGTCAAGCGTGTGATCGAGCGTACCGGGCCGATGCTGGGCGTGATGCCCGATGAGCGCCGCGACGTCGATATTTCGGACCTGACGCCATTGCTGTGGAAACCCAAGGGGGAAGCCGAATGACGCGCCTTGCCGGGCTGATCGACGGGCTGGACGCGGCTGTGAGCGCCGGGGCGGTGCTGGACGCCAATGTCACCGGCTTTGCAATCGACAATCGCAAGGTTGCGCCCGGCACGGTGTTCGGCGCCTTTCAGGGGCTGCGCGTCAATGGCGAGGATTACATTGCCGACGCTGTGAAGGCGGGGGCGATCGCGGTCGTCGCGCGGCCAGAAGCCAGGGTCGAAGGCGCGATCCATATCGCCCACGCCAATCCGCGCCGCCTTTTCGCGCAGCTTGCCGCACGCTATTTCGCGCCCTTTCCCGATGTGACGGTTGCCGTCACCGGCACGAACGGCAAGACCAGCACGGTCGAACTGACCCGGCAGCTGTGGCGGATGATGGGCCATCATGCCGCGTCGATCGGCACGCTGGGCGTCACGACATCGGTGGATCAGGTGTCGACGGGCCTGACCACGCCGGACATCGTCACTTTCCTGTCGAACATGTCGGGGCTGCGCCGCGAAGGCGTTACCCATGCCGCGTTCGAGGCGTCGAGCCACGGGCTGGCGCAATATCGTACCGAAGGGCTGCCGGTGCTGGCGGGCGGCTTCACCAACCTGTCGCGCGACCATCTCGACTATCATGGCGACATGGACAGCTATTTCGACGCGAAGATGCGGCTGTTCGATAAAGTCGTGGCGGCGGATGGCGCGGCGGTGGTGTGGGCGGACGATGCCTGGTCGGACAAGGTGATTGCGCGGGTGGCCGCGCGCGGCCTGCGCCTGTTGAGCGTTGGCGAGAAAGGCGAAGCGCTGCGGCTCGTCACGCGCACGCCGACGCAATTGGGACAGACGCTGGGCATTGAGGCGGACGGCAAGACATATAAGGTCAATCTGCCGCTGATCGGTGCCTATCAGGCGGCCAATGCGCTGACGGCGGCGGGCCTGGTGATTGCGACCGGCGGGGACGTGGCGAAGGTGCTGGAACTGCTGGGCCGGGTTCAGCCGGTGCGCGGGCGGCTGGAGCGCGCGGTCATCAGCAAGGCGGGCGCGCCGGTCTATGTCGATTATGCCCATACGCCCGACGGCCTGCGCGCCGCGATCGAGGCGCTGCGGCCGCATACCAAGGGCAAGCTGATCGTGCTGTTCGGCGCGGGCGGGGACCGCGATGCGGGCAAGCGGCCTTTGATGGGGCAGGTGGCGGCACAGCTGGCCGATCATGTGATCGTGACGGACGATAATCCACGGTCGGAGGAGCCATCCGCGATCCGTGCCGCCGTGATGGCGGGTGCTGCTGGCGCTGAGGAAATTGGCGGGCGACGCGCGGCGATTGCGGCGGCGATTGCGCAGGCGGGCGCGGATGACATCGTGCTGCTGGCGGGCAAGGGGCATGAGCAGGGCCAGATTATCGGCGACCGGGTGCTGCCTTTCGACGATGTGACCGTGGCGCGGGAGTGCGCGGGTTGATGCGGTTCTCAATTCCGCTCGCTGTGAGCGAAGTCGAAGGGCTCGGCCGACCGATAGGGAGGCCACTTCGCTCCGCTCAGTGGAAGGCTTCGACTTCGCTCAGCCCGAACGGTGGGGGCGTTTGATGGCGGACCTGTGGACCTCTGCCGAGATCGCCGAGGCAACGGGCGGCGCCGTGTCGGCGCCGTTTGCCGTTTCAGGCGTCGCGTTCGACAGCCGCGAAGTGAGCGGCGGTGATTTGTTCGTCGCGATGAAGGGCGAGGCGACCGACGGGCACAAATTCATCGGCAAGGCCTTTGCCCAAGGTGCGGCAGGGGCGATCGTCAGCGAAGCGGTCGATCATCCGCACATATTGGTGAAGGACAGTGCCGCAGCGCTCCAAGCATTGGGCCGGGCATCGCGCAAGCGGATGGGCGGCAAGGTGATCGGCGTGACCGGCTCGGTCGGCAAGACCGGCACGAAGGAAGCGCTGTTTCAGGCGCTGGACCGCGCCCATCCGGGGCAGGTGCATCGCTCCGTCAAAAGCTATAATAATCATGTCGGCGTGCCGCTGAGCCTGGCGCGGATGCCGCGCGATACCGCCTTTGGCGTGTTCGAAATGGGGATGAACCATGCGGGCGAACTGGCGGCGCTGACCCGGCAGGTGCGCCCCCATGTCGCGATCGTCACCGCCATTGCGCCCGCGCATATCGAATATTTCGGCACCGAGGCGAAGATTGCCGAGGCCAAGGCGGAGATTTTCGAAGGATTGGAACCGGGCGGCACCGCGATCATCCCCTATGACAGTCCGCATGTGGCGCTGCTCTACAACAGGGCGGAGCGGCACGCCGCCAATATCCTGACCTTCGGCATGAGCGCCGACGCGGACGTTCATGCGCGCGAGGCCGTGGCGGCGCCGGGCGGCGGGACGCTGGTGACGGCGAAGCTGCCGGACGCGGAACTCTGCTTTACCGTTGCAGCGCCGGGCGATCATTGGGTGTCCAATGCGCTGGCGGTGTTGGCGGCGGTGTCGGCTGTGGGCGGCGATCTGGCGGCGGCCGGGCTGGCGCTCGCGGAAATGCCGGGCCTGCCGGGGCGCGGCGAGCGGCGCATAGTGCCGGTCGCGGGCGGAGAGGCGCTGCTGATCGACGAAAGCTATAACGCCAACCCGCTGTCCATGGCCGCAACGCTCAAGCAATTGGGGCGCGAGCAGGCCGACCGGCGCATTGCCGTGCTGGGCGGGATGCGCGAACTGGGCGCGCGCAGCGCTGAGTTGCACGCCGATCTGGCCGGGCCGCTGGAGGCGGGGCATGTCGACTATGCCATCCTGGTCGGCGCGGAAATGGCGCCGCTGGCCGATGTGCTGGACGGCAGCATCGCCTATGTGCACGTTCCCGACACGGCCAGCGCCACCACCCTTTTGACCACCGAGATACGCGCGGGCGATGCTGTCCTCGTCAAAGGCTCCAACGGCATCGGGCTGTCCCGCCTTGTCGCGGCGCTTGGCGAACCCGCCCGCGACGGAGAGACCAACTAATGCTCTACTGGCTTGCCCAGACCATGGATTTTGCGGGTGGGTTCAACCTGATCCGTTACCTGAGTTTCCGCGCGGGCGCGGCGATCTTTACCGCGCTGTTCATCGGCCTGCTGATCGGCCCCAAATTCATTGGCTGGCTGCGCGTGCGGCAGGGCAAGGGGCAGCCGATCCGTACCGACGGGCCGCAGACCCATCTGGCCAAGCGCGGCACGCCGACGATGGGCGGGCTGATGATCCTGACCTCCATGGTGGCGTCGGTCCTGTTGTGGATGGACCTGAGTTCCATCTATGTCTGGGCCTGCCTGTTCGTGACGTTGGGTTTCGGCGCGATCGGTTTTCTGGACGATTATGACAAGGTGACCAAGGCCAGCCACAAGGGGCTGTCGGGCAAGGCGCGGTTGTTGTTCGAATTTCTGATCGCTGGCTTTGCCGCCTGGCTGATCGTGTCGCAGCACGGCAATACCGCGCTTTACGTACCTTTCTACAATGGCCCGGCGATCGAACTGGGGCCGTTCTATTTCCTGTTTGCAGCCTTCGTGATCGTGGCGTTCGGCAATGCAGTGAACCTGACCGACGGTCTGGACGGCCTCGCGACCATGCCGGTGATCATCGCCTGCCTGGCCTTCATGCTGATCGTCTATCTGGTGGGGCGCGCGGATTTTGCCGAATATCTGGGCATCCCGCATGTGCCGGGCGCGGGCAATCTGACGATCCTTTGCGGGGCGATCATTGGCGCGGGGCTGGCCTTTCTGTGGTTCAACGCGCCGCCAGCGGCTGTATTCATGGGCGATACCGGCAGCCTTGCGCTGGGCGGGACGATCGGCGTGATCGCGGTGACTGCGCATCATGAAATCGTGCTGGGCATCATTGGCGGGCTGTTCGTGGTGGAAGCGATGAGCGTCATCATCCAGGTGTTCTTCTACAAGCGCACCGGCAAGCGGGTGTTCAAGATGGCGCCGATCCACCATCATTTCGAGCAACTGGGCTGGGCCGAGCCGACGGTGGTGATCCGTTTCTGGATCATCGCCTTCATTCTGGCGCTGGCCGGCCTTGCGACGTTGAAGCTGCGATGATCGTTTCGGACGCCTTTGCGGGCAAGACCTATGCGGTGCTGGGGCTGGCGCGGTCTGGCCTTGCCACCGTCAATTGCCTGTCGGCCAGCGGCGCGCGGGTCGTGGCGTGGGACGGGCGCGAGGAAGCGCGCGCTGCGGTCGCGGGCAAGGCGGAACTGGGCGATCCGATGGAGATCGACCTTAGCGGCTTTGACGGCATCGTCGTGTCGCCGGGCGTGCCGCTCAATCGCCATCCCATTACCATGCGCGCGAAGCTGGCTGGCGTGCCGATCATCGGTGACATCGAACTGTTCGCGCTGGCCCGCCCGACCCTACCGCCGCACAAGGTGGTCGGCATCACTGGCACCAACGGCAAGTCGACCACCACGGCGCTGATCCACCATATCATCGAGCAGGCCGGTTATCCGACGGTGATGGGTGGCAATATCGGCCTGCCGATCCTGGGCCAGCCGCCGCTGGAGCCGAACCTGAAGGGGCCGGGCGTCTATGTGCTGGAACTGTCGAGTTACCAGATCGACCTGACGCATAGCCTGGACTGCGATGTGGCGGTGCTGCTCAATATCACGCCCGATCACCTTGATCGCTATGACGGGTTTGAGGGCTATGTGGCGAGCAAGGCGCGGCTGTTTGCGATGCAGTCGGCGGATCATGTCGCGGTGATCGCGACGGAGGATGAACCGAGCCGGGCGATTGCTCAAAACCTCCGTCATTCCCGCGAAAGCGGGAACCCATCTCCCGATATTATGGGCCAAGGCGAGGTTGGAGAAATGGATCCCCGCCTGCGCGGGGATGACGTGAAAGAGGTTGGGTCGAGCGACATTGATCCCGTCGCCCAACTGACGTGGCCCGCCCTGCAAGGCCCGCATAATGCGCAAAACGCCGCTGTCGCAATTGCTGTGGCCAAAGCGCTGGGCATTGATGAGGCGACCATCGCCAATGCGCTCGTCAGCTACGCCAGCCTCCCCCACCGGATGCAGGCGGTCGGCACGCGCAACGGCGTTCTCTACGTCAATGACAGCAAGGCGACCAATGCGGCTTCGACTGCGCCCGCGCTCGCCGCATGGCCGCCGGTTGATGGACGGCCGCGCATCCACTGGATTTTGGGCGGGGTAGCCAAGTCGGATAATCTGGACGAGTGCGTGCCGCATTTCGGCAATGTCGCCCATGCCTATACCATCGGTGAGGCGGGGCATATGTTCGCTGACCTGCTGCGCGGCTCTATGGCGGTGGACGATAGCGAGATGCTAAGCGCCGCGGTGCGCCGCGCCGCGCGGATCGCGCAGCCCGGCGACGTGGTGCTGCTGTCGCCCGCCTGCGCCAGTTTCGACCAGTTTCGCGATTTCGAGGCGCGCGGCGATGCTTTTGTCGCGGCGGTCGGGGCGCTGGAATAGGGTGATGGCACGGGCCGAACAGGGAAGGGACGGGGCACATGTCTAGAGCAGGCGAACTGGTGAAGGGGTTTCGCACCCGCACCGTGCCGCGCGAACGCACCGCGCTCGCCATATGGTTCTGGGAAATCGACCGCGTCCTTCTGTCGCTGATCGTCGCGCTGATGGCGATCGGTCTGGTGGCGGTCGCGGCGGCATCGCCGGTGGCGGCGATCGACCGGTCGACTGCGCAGGTTGCGGTCAACCCGCTCAACTATCTGTACCGCCAGCTTGTGTGGGTCGGTATCGGCCTGCCGATCATGCTGGTCATATCCATGCTGCCCCGACCGCAGGCGCGGCGGCTGGCGACCTTTCTGTGCGTCTTTTTCTTTGTCATGCTGTTGTTCGTGCCGTTGCTGGGCAGTACGGTGAACGGGGCGAAGCGCTGGATCGACCTGCCCGGATTTCGCTTTCAGCCGTCGGAGTTTCTGAAGCCCGTCTATGTCGTGACGCTGGCCTGGCTGCTGTCGCTACGCGGCAAGGATGCGACTTTGCCGGTGATCCCGCTGACCGGCGCGATGACGTTGCTGATCGCGGCGATCCTGATGCGTCAGCCCGATTTTGGCCAGACCGTCATTTTCCTGGCTTGCTGGGGCTGCCTGCTGCTGCTGTCGGGCCTGCCGATGCGATGGATAGCGGCGCTGGGCGGCATGGGGCTGGCTGGGCTGGTCGCGGTTTATATGTTCTATGAAAATGGCCGCCAGCGGATCAATGACTTTCTGGGGATCGGCGTCGATCATAGCGCCGGGCCGGATCAGACGGACCTGGCCTTCCGCACCATCACTCATGGCGGCTTTACCGGCGTGGGACCGGGCGGCGGGCAGCACAAGTTCCGCCTGCCCGAAGCGCATACCGACTATATCTTTTCGGTGATCGGGGAAGAGTTCGGCCTGTTGGCCTGTATCGCCATCGCTCTGGTCTATCTGGCCGTCGTCGTGCGGGTGCTGCTGCGCCTGCTGGATGAAGAGGATAGTTTCACCATTTTGGCCGCGGCCGGGCTGACGACGCAGTTTGGATTGCAGGCGATCATCAATATGGGCGTCAATGCGCAGATATTTCCGTCAAAGGGGATGACGCTGCCCTTTATCAGCTATGGCGGCTCCTCTATGCTGGCGCTTTGCATCGGCGTCGGCCTGTTGCTCGCCTTCACGCGACGCAACCCCTTCATGGGTCGGCATACGGTCGTCAAATGGAGTGGTCGATGAGCATTTCCCGTCACTTCGTCCTCGCTGCCGGCGGGACGGGCGGTCATATGATTCCAGCGCATGCCGTGGCCGAGGAATTGATGGCGCGCGGCCATCATGTCGCGCTGGTCACCGATGAGCGGGGGGCGAAGATCCCCGGCATCTTCGACAAGGCGCAGGTTCATGTGTTGCCTGCCGGGCGCATGACCAAGAATCCCAAAAGCTGGCCGGGCGCATTGAAGGCGATACTGGCGGGCCGGGCGATGGCGCGGCGGCTCAATGAGACATTCCGCCCCACCGCCGTCGTCGGCTTTGGCGGCTATCCGGCGATGCCGGCTCTGCTCGCCGCGCTGGCCGATGGCGTGCCGACCGCCGTGCATGAACAGAATGCGGTGCTCGGTCGCGTCAACCGGCTGGTGGCGGGCCGCGTCGATGCGATTGCGACCGCCTATCCGGGGGTCGAGCGGCTGAAGGAAAAATATGCCGCCAAGGTGCATTTGATCGGCAATCCGGTGCGCGAGGAAGTGAAGCAGTTGCGCGAGGAGGATTTCCCGGCGCTGACGGAAGAGAGCGTGTTCCGGGTGCTGGTGATCGGCGGCAGCCAGGGCGCGTCGATCCTGTCGAGCGTCGTGCCGGAAGGGCTGTCGATGCTGCCGGTCGCGCTGCGCCGCCGCTTGCAGGTGACGCAGCAATGCCGGGCCGAGGATATTGAGCGGGTTCGCAAAACCTATGCGGAGATGGAAATCCCCGCCGACCTTGCCACCTATTTCAATGATGTGCCGGAGAAATTGGGCTGGTCGCATCTGGTGATCGCGCGCGCGGGCGCGTCGACGCTGGCGGAACTGACCTGCGCCGGGCGGCCTGCGATACTGGTGCCGTTGCCAAGCGCGATGGATGATCACCAGACCGCCAATGCCCGTGAAATGACCGAGGCGGGTGGTGCGCGCACCATTCCGCAGGCGCGCTTTACCGCGGTGGAACTGGCCAAGCAGATGCAGAAGATGGCGATGGAGCCGGGCGCGCTGCAAAATGCGGCGAAGCGCGCGCGCGGTTGTGGCCGTCCCAATGCGGCGCGGGACATGGCGGACCTGCTGGAAAGCATCGGCCATGCGCCGATCGTCAATGATGCGGTGCGGGTCGGGCCGACGCCGACGTCGCTCAACCTGGCGGGGGTTCCTGCTTGAGGCTGGCTGTCCGCACTGCATCCTCCCCTGCAAGGGGAGGGGGACCGTTCGCGAAGCGAATGGTGGAGGGGTGTTGTCCCATCGAGAGGGTGATACCCCTCCGTCTGACCTTCGGCCAGCCACCTCCCCTTGCAGGGGAGGATCTATTATAATGAATTACAAGGAATCTCGCTCATGAAGGGTGTCGGCACGGACATCGGCACGATCCATTTCATCGGCATTGGCGGCATCGGTATGTCGGGCATTGCCGAGGTGATGCACAATCTGGGCTATGATGTGCAGGGCAGCGACGTGGCCGAAGGCTATGTGGTCGAAGGGCTGCGGGCCAAGGGCATTCGCGTGATGATCGGCCACAAGGCGGAAAATCTGGGCGATGCCGCCGTGGTGGTGACGTCCACCGCGATCAAGCGCGGCAACCCGGAGGTCGAACTGGCGCTGGAAACGCGCGTGCCGGTGATCCGCCGCGCGGAGATGCTGGCCGAACTGATGCGGCTCAAATCCACCGTTGCCGTGGCGGGGACGCATGGCAAGACCACGACGACGTCGATGGTCGCGGCTTTGCTGGACGCGGGCGGGGTGGACCCGACCGTCATCAATGGCGGCATCATCAACAGCTATGGCTCCAATGCGCGGCTGGGCAATAGCGACTGGATGGTGGTGGAGGCCGACGAGAGCGACGGCAGTTTCCTGCGGCTCGACGGCACGATCGCGGTCGTCACCAATATCGATCCCGAACATCTGGACCATTATGGCAGTTTCGACCGGGTGAAGGATGCGTTTGTCGAGTTCGTCGGCAATGTGCCTTTCTATGGCGCGGCGTTGCTGTGTCTCGACCATCCCGAAGTGCAGGCGATTTTGCCGCGCGTGCAGGACCGGCGGATCGTCACCTATGGCTTTTCCGCGCAGGCGGATATTCGCGGCGACAATGTGGTGAGCTTCCCCGGCGGCAACCGCTTCGACGTGCAGATCCGCGAGCGGGACGGGTCGACGCGCAAGATCGAGGGGATCGAGATGCCGATGCCCGGTCGCCACAATGTGCTGAACGCCATGGCGGCGATCGGCGTGGCGCTGCACATGGGGATCGACGATGCGACGATCCAGACGGGTTTCGCCAAGTTCGGTGGGGTGAAGCGGCGCTTTACCAAGGTCGGCGAGATCGCCGTCGATGGCGGCGTTGCCACCGTGATCGACGATTATGGCCATCACCCGGTCGAGATCAAAGCCGTGCTGGCTGCCGCCCGCGAAGGCGCGCAGGGACGGGTCATCGCCGTCGTCCAGCCGCATCGCTTCACCCGGCTGCGCGACCTGATGGATGATTTCCAGCAGGCGTTCAACGATGCCGACATCGTCTATGCCGCGCCCGTCTACACCGCTGGCGAACAGCCGATCGAGGGTGTGGACAGCGCGGCGCTGGTCGCGGGGCTGAAGCGGCGGGGGCATCGCAATGCTTCCACGATCGCGGACGCCGATGCGCTGGCGACGGCGCTGGCCGCCGACATTCAGGCGGACGATATGGTCATCTGCCTGGGTGCTGGCGACATCACCAAATGGGCGGCGGGGCTGGCCGCTGCCGTTTCCGCCAAGGTCAAGGAGTCGGCCTGATGTTCGAACTGTTCGCGGTTGGACTGGAAATGCAGAAGCGCATGATCGACGTGCAGATGCAGGGCGTGGAGGCCGCGCGCGACATGGTGCAGGCGGCGCAGGAAAATGCCAAGGCAGGCATGGCCGCCAATCAGGCGGGCGAGGCGGGGCTGACGGCGATGAAAAGCTGGATGAAGTTGTGGGGCATGCGCGGTTGACAGCGACGATTGCCCTTCCGCCCGTGCGCGGCAGTTTGAAGGCGGATGCGCCGCTGGCCCCGCTCGTCTGGTTCAAGGCGGGCGGCGCGGCGCAATGGCTGTTCGAGCCGAAAGATGCCGACGACCTGTCGGATTTCCTGGCGATGCTGGACCCCGATGTGCCGGTCATGGCGCTCGGCCTCGGCTCCAACCTTATCGTCCGCGATGGCGGGGTGCCGGGCGTGGTGGTGCGGCTGGGCAAGCCGTTTGCAAAAGTCGAGCGACTGGACGCGGTGACGCTCACCTGTGGCGGCGGCGCGTCGGGGATATTGGTGTCATCGACCGCGCGGGATGCGGGCATTGCGGGGCTTGAATTTCTCCGCTCGATCCCCGGCACGGTCGGCGGTTTCGTGCGGATGAATGGCGGCGCCTACGGGCGTGAGACCCGCGATATATTGGTGGAATGCCAGGTGGTGCTGCGGTCGGGCGAGCAGGTGACGTTGCTCAACCGCGATCTTCATTACACCTATCGCCATTCGAACCTGACCGACGGTGCGATCGTGGTCAGCGCGACGTTCCGGGGCGAACCGGGCGAACCCGCCGCGATCCAGGCAGAAATGGACCGCATCGCCACCGCGCGCGAGGAAAGCCAGCCGCTGCGCAGCAAGACCGGCGGATCGACCTTCAAGAACCCGGACGGGCACAAGGCCTGGGCTTTGGTCGACGAAGCGGGCTGTCGCGGGCTGCAACTGGGCGGCGCGCAGGTGAGCGAGAAGCACACCAATTTCCTGCTCAACCTGGGCGAGGCGACCAGCACCGACATCGAAGCGCTGGGCGAAGAAGTGCGGCGGCGGGTAAAGGACAAGAGCGGCGTGGAGCTGGAATGGGAAATACAGCGGGTGGGGTTGGTGAAGTGAGTGGGATTGATTTCATCCTCCCCTGCAAGGGGAGGTGGCAGCACGAAGTGCTGACGGAGGGGTGTCGCGCTATCGAGAGGGCGACACCCCTCCACCATTCGCTTCGCGAACGGTCCCCCTCCCCTTGCAGGGGAGGATTTTAATGCGTGGCCCTTGGCATGTCGCCGTCCTGATGGGCGGCTGGTCGGCGGAGCGGCCTGTTTCCCTCATGAGCGGGGAGGGTGTAGCCAAGGCGCTGGAATCGCGTGGGCATCGAGTCACGCGGATCGACATGGACCGTGATGTCGCGGCGCGGTTGGCGGAAACAAAAGCCGACGTCGTGTTCAACGCGCTGCATGGCGTGCCGGGTGAGGATGGCACCGTGCAGGGGATGATGGACCTGATGGGGCTGACCTACACCCATTCGGGCCTTGCCACTTCTGTCATCGCGATCGACAAGCAATTGACCAAACAGGCGCTGGTACCGCACGGCATTCCCATGCCCGGCGGCCATATCGTGCAGAGCGAGAGCCTGTTCGAGGGCGATCCGCTGCCGCGTCCCTATGTATTGAAGCCTGTCAATGAAGGCAGTTCTGTCGGCGTCGCCATCGTCACGGCGGAGGGCAATTATGGCAACCCCATCGCGCGAGACAGTGTGGGGCCATGGCAGGATTTCCCCGAATTGCTGGCCGAACCCTATATTCGCGGGCGTGAACTGACCACCGCCGTACTGGGCGACGAAGCGCTGCTGGTGACGGAGTTGCGGCCCAAGAGCGGCTTTTATGATTTCGATGCCAAATATACCGATGGCATGACAGAGCATGTCTGCCCCGCCGACATTCCCGACGAGATTACGCAGGCGTGCAAGGCGCTGGCGTTGCGGTCGCACCAGTTGCTGGGGTGCAAGGGCGCATCGCGGTCCGATTTCCGCTGGGACGATGAACGCGGCGTCGAGGGGCTGTTCCTGCTGGAGGTCAATACCCAGCCGGGCATGACGCCGCTGAGCCTGGTTCCCGAACAGGCGGCGAAGCTGGGCATTGACTATGCCACGCTGGTAGAGACTATTGTCGAGGAAGCACTGGCAGGTGCCCGGATGCCGGACAGGGCGGGAGCGAAACATGGCTGAAGCACGGATCAGGCGCGGGGGCACGGCGCGACTGAGCAGCGCGAAGGGCAGGGCGACCAAGGGCGGTCGCGGCCGGACGCTCAAGCGCCAGTCCTCACTCGATCGACTGATCGAGGCGCTGCCGGTCAGCGAAGCCACGCTGCAACGCATGGCCAGCTGGACGATCGTGGGCATTTTCGCCGCGATCCTGATCGGGTTTGCGATTTTCTTCGGCCTGCCCGCCATGGTGCAGCAACAGGCCGCGCTGATCGCGGCGCGCGCCGGTTTCGAGGTCGACAAGGTCGAGGTGCGCGGCGTCGAGCGGATGGACGAACTGCCGGTCTATAATATCGCGCTGGGACAGGTGGATCGATCGATGCTCTCGCTCGATCTGCCCAAGGTCCGCGCCGACATGCTGAAACTGGGCTGGGTCAAGGATGCGCGCATTTCCCGCCGTCTGCCCGATACGCTGGTGGTCGACATTGTCGAACGCGATCCGGTGGCGGTGTGGCAGCATGGCGGGCAATTGCACCTGATCGACGTGGCGGGCGTGGTGCTGCAACCCGTGTCGGCCAGCGCCATGCCGGACCTGCCGCTGGTTGTCGGCCCCAACGCCAACCGCCAGACGGCGGGGCTTAATCGGCTGATGGAAAATGCCCCGGCGCTCAAGCCGATGCTGGCGGGTGCCACCTGGGTCGGCAATCGCCGCTGGGATTTGCGCTTCCAGTCGGGCGAGACACTGTCCTTGCCCGAAGGGGACAAGGTTTCCGCAGCCGCTCTGGTCAACTTCGCACGGATGGACGGGGTCAACCGGCTATTGGGCCGGGGTATCGTGAAATTCGACATGCGCGATCCTGACCGGTTCGTCCTGCGGCTGCCGCAGGGCAAGGTCGAGGAACGGCCGGTCGATGCGGCCGACACCGCGGCCAGCGCCGCGCCGTTGGGCGAGGAAGGCTAAGCCCCATGGCGCAGCCCAAGGTCGAAAAGCTGATCACCGCGATCGACATCGGATCGTGGAAAGTGTCTGCGCTGATCGCGGGGCGAACCGACACAGGTGAACTGGCGATTTTGGGCACGGGCCAGCGCGAAAGCCGGGGCGTGCGGCGCGGCTTCATCGCCGACATGGAGCGCACCGAACTGGCGGTGCGTGAAACGATCGAGCAGGCCGAGCGGGTTGCTGGCACCAATATCGAGGATGTGTGGGTCAGCTTTTCGGGCGGCAGCCTGGTCAGCGACGTCGTGACGGTAGAGCGCGACATGGGCGGCTATCGCATCGAGCAGGCCGATATCGACGATTTGCTGACGACCGGGCAACAGGGCATCGACCCGGATGGTCGCGTGGTGCTGCACGCGCAACCCACCTGCTTCACCATCAATGGCAAGGTGCCGGTCAAGAAACCCGCCGGGATGCATGCGGACCTGCTGGGCGTGGATATTCATGTCGTGCTGGCCGACGGCGCGCCGCTTGCCAATCTGGACCTGTGCGTGCGTGGCGCCTATCTGAACGTCAATTCCATCGTCGCATCGCCGATCGCGACGGGCCTCGCTTGCCTGTCCGAAGAAGAACGCGATCTGGGCGTAGCGCTGGTGGAATTGGGGGCAGGGGTGACCAATGTGTCGCTCTATGCCGGGGGAATGCTGGTGGGCCTGCATTCCATTCCCATCGGGGCATCCGACATTACCGACGATATTGCATCGGCCTTTGGCATTCGCCGCAGCCAGGCGGAGCGGATCAAATGCTTCTATGGTTCGGCGATGCAGAACCGCCGCGATTTCCGCGAGATGATCGAGATCGCAACCCCTCATGGCGATGTCGCCCTGCCGGGGCAAAGCGCCGGTCCCAATGCGGAAGGGGGCAAGATTACGCGCGCGGCGCTGGTCGGCGTTATCTGCGAACGGCTCAATCAGTTGATGTCCGAAGTGAACGCCGCGCTGGCGGGCATGGGATTCAATTCCCCCACCGGGCGGCAGGTGGTGCTGACCGGGGGCGGCGCGGAAATGAAGGGCATTGCCGACTATGCGCAGGGCGCGCTGGGCCGCGCGGTGCGGATCGGTCGGCCAAGGGGCTTGTCCGCCATGCCCGAAGCGCATAGTGGCCCGGCCTTCGCGACGCTGGCGGGACTGGCGCTTTACGGCGCTTCCAACCCGGTTGATCTCCGCACGATGGCGCCCGCGCCGCAAACCGTGCATCGTCTGGGCGCACCCTTGTGGTGGCAGCGGATGATGCGGGCGATAAAGACCAACTATTGAACGAATTTACAGTAAGACGAAATTAACTGGTGAAATACTCCAGTTTCTGGTGTTAACATTTGATGTCGGTTGTTGCTTCCTGACGAGGAAGCTGAGGGAGCAGAATATATGAGCATTGAGATCAGCCCTCCGCATGTGGATGAACTGAAGCCGCGTATCGCGGTGATCGGTGTCGGCGGCGCGGGCGGCAATGCCATCGCGAACATGATTGCAGCCCATGTCGAGGGCGTGGACTTCATCGTGGCGAATACGGATGCGCAGGCGCTCAACGCCTCGCCAGCCGAACGCCGCATCCAGCTTGGCCCGCAAATCACCGAGGGTCTGGGCGCAGGATCGCGTCCCGAAATCGGCAAGGCGGCTGCGGAAGAAACGATCGTGTCGGTCGAGCAGGCGCTGGAGGGCGCGCATATGTGCTTCATCGCCGCCGGGATGGGCGGCGGCACCGGCACCGGGGCGGCCCCCGTCATCGCCAAGGCGGCGCGCGAGCGTGGCATCCTGACCGTTGGCGTCGTGACCAAGCCGTTCACGTTCGAAGGCAATCGCCGCATGAAGTCGGCGGAATCGGGCATCGACGAGCTGCAAAAGCATGTCGATACGCTGATCGTCATTCCCAACCAGAATCTGTTCCTGATCGCCAATCCGAACACGACCTTCAAGGAAGCGTTCCAGATGGCGGACGAAGTGTTGCAACAGGGCGTGCGCGGCATCACCGACCTGATGGTCATGCCCGGCCTCATCAACCTGGATTTCGCCGACGTCCGCTCTGTGATGGGCGAAATGGGCAAGGCGATGATGGGCACCGGCGAAGCCGAAGGCGACGGTCGTGCGCTTCAGGCGGCGGAGAAGGCGATCGCCAACCCGCTGCTCGATGGCGTGTCGATGCGCGGGGCAAAGGGCGTCATCGTCTCGATCGTCGGGGGCGAGGATATGCGCCTGATGGAAGTGGACGAAGCCGCCAACCATATTCGCGAACTGGTGGACCCGGACGCAAACATCATCTGGGGCAGCGCGTTCAACGACAATCTGAATGGCAAGATTCGCGTGTCGGTTGTCGCCACGGGCATCGACAATGATGTTGGCAATCATGCCGCGCCGCTGACCCAGCCTTTCAGCTTCGCCAGCCGCCCTGCGGTGTCGGTGCCCCAGTCGGCAGCACCCAAGGCCGCTGCACCCGCGCCCGCGCCACAGGCAGCTCCCGCGCCAGCACCTGAACCGGAAACGCTGGAACTGGACGTCCCCGAAGCGCCGGCCCCCGCGCCGGTGGCAGCCGCCGCGCCCGCGCCGTTCGCTGCGCCGCGCCCGGTCGCTGTCTTTTCGGACGACGACCCGGCAGAGGATGAACTGGTGCTCGGCGCGGAAAGTGCGGCACCGCCTCCGCCAGCAGAGCCAGCGCCGCGTGTCGCATCGGGCGGCACCCTGTTCGAGCGGATGGCCGGCCTGACCCGCGGTACGGAAAAGTCGCCTGCCGCCGACGAAGGCGCGCCGGGGATGGACATTCCGCGCTTCCTCAATCGCCAGAACAACCAGTAAGCGATCCGCTTGCCGGGGCATCTGCTCCACCAGAAGCGCGCCGTCGGTCCCACAAGGCAACCGGGCGCGCTTTTTCGTTGGCGGTCATTTCCCATTCATGGCGGCATCGGTTAAGGCACGGGTGTGAAACGCTCTCTTCCCTGGATAATTGCCGCGCTGATGCTTCCGGGCGGCGCATTCGCGCAGGTTGACCAATCGCAACTGGTCCGTCCGCCAGACGCGGCCGACCTCAACAGCTACCTTGCCCGTCTGTCCACCAATCCGCGCGATGTGGCGGCGCTGATCGGCGCGGGGGAGGCGGCGCTGGCGTTGGACGACCCGCGCGCCGCCACCGGCTTTTTTGCCCGTGCCGATGCGATCGCCAGCGGTAATGGCCGGATCAAGGCCGGGCTGGGGCGGGTGATGTTGAAGCTGCAAAATCCGGGCGAAGCGCTGCGCCTGTTCGATCAGGCGGCGCGGCTGGGCTATCCCGACGCGACGATCCTGGCCGATCGCGGGCTGGCGCGCGACATGACCGGGGATCAGGCCGGGGCGCAGCGCGATTATCAGGCGGCGCTGCAACGCACGCCCGACGACGCGGAACTGATTCGCCGCTATGCATCGTCATTGGGGATAGCCGGGCAGATCGATGCGTCGGACAAGGTCATGCAGCCGCTATTCTACAAGAGCGATCGCGCGGCATGGCGATCGCGCGTATTCATTTTGGCGATGAACAACCGGCAGGCTGAAGCGCAGAAGATAGCCGAGCAGACTATGCCGCCGCAGCTCGCCGCCGCGATGATGCCCTATCTGCGCAAAATGCCCTATCTGACCCCAGCGCAGAAGGCTGCTGCGATTCATTTCGGGCATTTCCCGGCGCAGGTCGGCACCACCATCGCCGCGATCGTGCCGACGCCTCCGGCTCCCGGCTACAGCCAGCCGGTTGCAACCAAGGCACCACCGCCAGTCGCTGTGGCGGCCGCCCCGACCAGCCCGGCGCAGGATCGCCGCACGCGTCGCGCCGAACAACAGCGCCAGCGCCGCGAAGCAACGCGGCTGGCGCGGGCCGAAACGCCGCGAACGGCGACGGTTCAACCGACGCCGGCACCGACGCCCACCCCGACTCCAGCGCCGACACCGAGTGCAGCGCCCACCCCGCAGCAGCCTGCGCCGCAAACCGTCCAACCGACACCGGCGCCCACACCCGCACCGGCGCAGGTGCAGATGGTCCAGCAGACGCCCGGCGCACCGGCCCCGACCCAGTCTGCTCCGCCAAGGCAGCTTGCCGCCGCCACGCCGCAGGTACAGGGGCCGCCAGCGCCCGGTCTTGAATCGCTCGACACGCCGCGGACCGCGGCACCTGTCGCCAGCCAGCCTGCAACCACGGTACCGAATAATGCCACCGCGCTGGCCCAGGCTTCCGCACCGGCATCGACGCCCGCTGCTTCGCCTGTTGTCCAGCCCACGCCGCCCGCGCCGCCGCCTCAGCCCGATCCGCAGGCGACCCGCACGCTGGCCGACATCATCCGCGCCATCGATGTGCCGGAAGCGGAACGGCGGCCCACCGTCGCGGCCGTCGATCTGGCCGAGATCGAGAAAATGCAGGCCGCGCGCCGCGCCGAGCGTCTGGCGGCTGCCGAAAAGGTGAAGAAAGCCGCCGCAGCCAAGGCCAAGGCGGAAGCCGATGCGAAGGCGAAGAAGGAGGCGGAGGAAAAGAAGCGGCTGGCCGACAATCCGTCACGCAACTGGCTTCAGATCGCGACCGGCGCGAACAAGAGCGCGCTGGCATTCACGCTGAAGGCGCTGCGCAAGAAATATGACGAGCTGGCCCCGCAAAGCGCCTGGACCGCCAGTTGGGGCCGGACCAATCGTCTGGTCGTCGGTCCATTCGCCAGCTTCACCCGCGCCAGGACGCTCGAAACCAAGCTGAAGGGCGAGGGTGCAGATGTTTTTGCCTGGCAAAGTGATGCCGGAGAGGTGGTCGAAAGGCTGAGCGGCGAGTAGAGGGGCGTCCCATGACGACCCTTGCTTCCTATGCCTGCCATCCCGCCGCCAGCCGTGGCCGCCTCCACCCCGAAGAGGGGGGCGAGGTGCGCGGCCCGCGCGACATGTTCCAGCGGGATCGGGATCGCATCATCCATTCGATCGCATTTCGTCGCCTGCGCCACAAGACGCAGGTATTTGTGTCGCCAGACGGGGATCATTTCCGCGTCCGCCTGACCCACAGTCTGGAGGTTGCGCAGATCGGGCGCACCACCGCGCGGACGCTGGGGCTGAACGAGGATCTGACCGAGGCTCTGTGCCTGGCCCACGACATTGGCCATCCGCCCTTTGGCCATGCTGGCGAGGATGCGCTGGAGGCGGCGATGGAGGCGCATGGTGGCTTTGATCATAACGCCCATACGCTGCGCACGCTGATGCTGCTGGAAAGTCCCTATCCGCGGTTCCGGGGACTCAATCTGAGCTGGGAAATGCTGGAGGGGCTGGCCAAGCATAATGGGCCGATCCGCAATCCCGGCTGGGCGATGCGCGAACTCGACGCTTTATTCCCGCTCGACCTGACCAGCCATGCCTCGCTGGAGGCGCAACTCGCGGCGATTTCCGACGATATCGCCTATGACAATCACGACATTGACGATGGGCTGCGCGCGGGGCTGCTGGTGCTGGAGCAGTTGCTGGAGGTTCCGTTCGTGGCGCGCTGTTGGGACCGGGTGCGGACCCGCTATCCCGATGTCGCGCAGGACAGGCTGCTGCGCGAACTGGTGCGCGAACAGATTGGCGTGATGGCCAACGACCTGATCGCCGCGACCCGCGCCAATATCGCAGAATCGGGGGTGCGGACGGTGGAGGATGTGCGTGCGCTGGGCCGTACGCTGGTTGCCTTCTCGCCCGAACTGGCGGCGCAAGAGCGTGGTCTCAAGCGTTTCATGTATGCCAGCCTGTATCATCATCCCGAACAATTGGCCGCTGCCGACCGGGCGCGGGTGATCGTCACCGACCTGTTCGCCGCCTATCAGGCCGATCCCGCGCTGATGCCGGGCGAATGGCGCGATGAGTGCGTGACCGGCGAACCCGATCGCAGCCGCCACATCGCCGATTTCATCGCGGGCATGACCGACCGTTACGCCGAAAAGCGCCATGCCGAGATATTCGGGGCGGTGGCGGATTGACGCGCCGGTGCGTTTGACGCAATGCAAATCATGTCGTCGGCGCTGAGGATTCGGCGCCGGGCATGATGCGGGAGAGTATGGGCGGCCTTTCAGGCCAAGCCCGTCGCCGAAGGAGCAACCGCCCCGGAATCTCTCAGGCCAAAGGACCGCATCACGCGCAGACGCTCTGGAAAGCGGATGGGGGAACCTGTCCCACCGAAGGGGTAAGCCGTCCCGCAAAGGACGGTCAAAGCTCTCAGGTTCCCGTGACAGAGGGGGTGACGAAAAGGCGGTCCGTTGGCCGGGTCGATCGTCGCTGTGCCCTCTTACGGAAAGGTCGTTTCATGACCGCCACGGACAATATCGCCACGCTGGAAGAAAGCCTGCCGCTGGAGGCCTTGCCGCTCGACGCCTGGCATCGCGCGCGCGGCGCGCGGATGGTGGGGTTTGCCGGTTATCACATGCCGATCCAATATGATGGCATCATGGCCGAACATGGCTGGACCCGCGAACATGCAGGCCTGTTCGACGTCAGCCATATGGGGCAACTGACCTTTTCGGGTGAGGGCGTGGACGAAGCGCTGGAGCTATTGCTGCCCAGCGATATCAAGGGATTGAAGCCCTTTCGCCAGCGCTATTCGATGTTGCTGGATCGCGATGGCGGCATATTGGATGACCTGATGGTATCGCGCCTTGGCGATGGGGCGTTCGATGACGCGGCGATCTACATGGTCGTGAACGGCGCGACCAAATATGACGATATTGGCTGGATGATTGAGCATTTGCCCGATGCCGTGACCATGAACCATATGGCCGATCAGGCGCTGCTGGCTTTGCAGGGGCCGGAAGCGGGCGAGGCGATGGCGGTGCTGGTGCCGGGGACTGCCGAACTGACTTTCATGCAGTGCGGCGCGTTCGACTGGAACGGGGTGCCGCTGTGGATCAGCAGGTCGGGCTATACCGGCGAGGACGGGTTCGAGATCAGCCTGCCCGCCGATGCGGCGAACGCCTTTGCCGACGCCTTGTGTGCCCTGCCGCAGGTGAAACCAATCGGCCTTGGCGCGCGCGATTCCTTGCGGTTGGAGGCGGGGTTGCCGCTCTATGGCCATGACCTGACCCCTGCGGTCAGCACGATCGGCGCTGATCTGGGCTTTGCGATTCCAAAGCGTCGTCGTGAGGAGGGCGGTTTCATCGGCCATGGCCGGGTGATGAAGGAACTGGCGGACGGGCCGGGCGCAAAGCGCGTGGGCCTGACCATCGAGGGCCGCCTGCCCGCGCGCGAGGGCGCACAGATTTATGTCGGCGATGTGCAGGTGGGCGACGTCACCTCCGGCGGTTTTGCCCCGACCGTGGGCGCGCCGATTGCGATGGGTTGGGTCAGCCTGCCCCATAGCGCCATCGGCACCGCGCTGGAAATTGAAGTGCGCGGCAAGCGCATCGGCGCAACGGTCGCGCCCATGCCGTTCGTACCGCACAATTATCGCCGCAAAGCCTGAATTTTTTGTCCGATAGGGGAGACAGACCCATGAGCCGCTATTTCACCGACGAACATGAATGGATCGATGTCGAGGGCGAGATCGCCACGGTCGGCATTACCGACTATGCGCAGGAGCAGTTGGGCGACATCGTGTTCGTCGAACTGCCCGCCGAAGGCACCACGTTCGACAAGGGCGACGATGCCGCCGTGGTCGAATCGGTGAAGGCCGCGTCGGACGTCTATGCGCCGATTTCGGGTGAAGTGATCGAAACCAATGGCGCGCTGGAGGATGAACCCGCGTTGGTCAACAGCGACGCGGAGGAAGATGGCTGGTTCTTCAAGCTGCGCATGACCGACCCGTCCGAGCTGGAAGGGCTGATGACCGAAGCGGCCTACAAGAAGTTTGTGGCCAGCCTTTGATATTTAATCGCCCCTCCTCTTCAGGGGAGGGGTTGGGGTGGGGGCTTGCCTCACGCGCCGCGTGGAGCGGACAGCGCCCACCCTCGGCCCCTCCCCAGAAGGGGAGAAGGAGAAATTGATGCGCTACCTACCCCTAACCGACACTGACCGCGCGGATATGCTGTCCGTCGTCGGCGCGGCGTCGATTGACGATCTGTTCGTCGACGTGCCCGCTGAAGCCCGCCTTTCGACCAAGATCGCGGGTCTGCCCGATCATGCGAGCGAACTGGCGGTCGAACGCCATATGAGCAAGCTGGCGCGGCAAAATCTGTCGGCGGGGGAAGCGCCCTTTTTCCTGGGGGCGGGGGCGTACAAGCATCATGTCCCGGCCAGTGTCGATCATCTGATCCAGCGCGGCGAGTTTCTGACCGCCTACACGCCCTATCAGCCGGAAATCGCGCAGGGGACGTTGCAGGTATTGTTCGAGTTCCAGACGCAGGTGGCGCGCCTGCTGGGCTGCGACGTGGCGAACGCATCCATGTATGACGGGTCGACCGCCTGCTGGGAAGCGATCGGCATGGCGCGGCGGATCACCAAGCGGGGCAAGGCGATCTTGTCGTCGGGCCTGCATCCCCATTATGTGTCGGTCGCCAATACGATGGCGAAGTTCACCGGCGACCAGTTGGTGCATGACGCGCCGACCCTGAGCGCCGACCCCGATATCGACGCGCTGATCGCCGGCATCGACAAGGAGACGAGCTGCGTCGTCGTCCAATATCCCGACATTTTGGGCCGCATTGCCGACCTGACCCCGCTGGCCGACGCGGCCCATGCCGCCGGTGCGCTGCTGGTCGCGGTGGTGACCGAGCCGGTGGCGCTGGGCGCGCTGGTCCCGCCCGGCGAGATGGGCGCGGACATCGTCGTGGGCGAAGGCCAGTCGATCGGCGTCGGCCTGCAATTTGGCGGGCCGTATCTCGGCCTCTTTGCCTGCAAGCAGAAATATGTCCGCCAGATGCCGGGCCGCCTGTGTGGCGAGACGGTGGACGCGGCGGGCAAGCGCGGTTTCGTGCTGACGCTCTCCACCCGCGAACAGCATATCCGCCGCGAGAAGGCGACGTCGAATATCTGCACCAATTCAGGGCTTTGCGCGCTGGCGTTCAGTATTCACATGACCCTGCTTGGTGAGCGCGGGTTGCGTGAACTGGCGGCGCTCAATCATGGGCTGGCCTGCCAGGCGGCGGATCGTCTGGCGCAGGTGCCGGGCGTGACGCTGCTCAATGAGAGCTTCTTCAACGAATTCACGCTGGTCCTGACGAAGGATGCGCGGGAAGTGGTGCGCAGCCTGGCCGACAAGGGCGTGCTGGCCGGCGTGTCGCTGGGCCGTCTGTTTCCGCAACACGCATCGGTCGGCAACGGGTTGGTCGTCGCTGTGACCGAGACGGTGACGGCGGAGGATATCGAAACGCTGGCCCAGGCGCTGGAGGAGGAACTGGCATGACGGTTCATAGCCTCAGTGCTGCCGCGAAGGCGGTAGCCCAGTCCGGCCGTTCAGCTACCCGCAAGGGCAGGACTGGGTTCCCGCCTTCGCGGGAATACGGCGCGAACAAGGAGATTGTCGCATGACCATGCTCAAGGAAGGCCGTCCCACCGCGCCCGTCACCGTCAAGGATGCGCATATGGCCCCGGCCACGGCGACGGGAAACCGCGCGCTGATGCTGGAAGAAGCGTTGATCTTCGAGATTGGATCGACCGATACCACCGGCGTCGATTTCGCGCCCGCGCCCAAGCTTGCCACCCGCCTTGGCGGACTGGAGCGCGGGGCGATCGGCTTGCCCGGCCTGTCCGAACAGGAAACGGTGCGGCATTATACGCGCCTTAGTCGCCAGAATTATGCGATCGATCTTGGCTTGTTTCCGCTCGGCAGCTGCACGATGAAGCATAATCCGCGCCTCAACGAAAAGGTCGCGCGGATGCCCGGTTTTGCCGATCTTCACCCGCTCGCTCCGCAATCGACGGTGCAGGGCGCGCTGGCGGTGATCCATGAACTGGCGGAATGGCTGGTGACGCTGACGGGGATGCATGCGGTAGCGATGTCGCCCAAGGCCGGGGCGCATGGCGAATTGTGCGGCCTGCTGGCGATCCGTTCGGCGCTGGAGGCACGGGGTGACGCGCGCAGCGTCGTGCTGGTGCCCGAAAGCGCGCATGGCACAAACCCTGCGACGGCAGCCTTTTGTGGCTATAAGGTCGAGGATATTCCGGCGACCCCTGAGGGCCGTGTCGATCTGGCGGCGCTGACCGCGCGGCTGGGACCGGACGTCGCGGCGGTGATGATCACCAACCCCAATACGTGCGGCCTGTTCGAGCGGGATCTCAAGACGATTTCCGACGCGGTTCATGCGGCTGGCGCGTTCGTCTATTGCGATGGCGCGAATTTCAACGCCATCGTCGGCCGGGTCCGCCCCGGCGACCTGGGCGTCGATGCGATGCACATCAATTTGCACAAGACCTTCTCCACGCCCCATGGCGGGGGCGGTCCCGGTTCCGGCCCGGTCGTGCTGTCGGAGGCGCTTGCCCCTTATGCGCCGCTGCCCTTCGTCGAAAGGCAGGGCGATCGCTTCGTCCTGATCGAGGAGGAATCGGCCGAGGATCATCACGCCGGCACGTTCGGGCGGATGGTCGCTTTCCACGGCCAGATGGGGATGTTCACCCGCGCGCTGGCCTATATTCTGAGCCACGGCGCGGACGGCCTGCGGCAGGTGGCGGAGGATGCGGTCCTCAACGCCAATTATATCCTGCGTAGCCTGGACGACGTGCTGGACGCGCCGTTCGGCGGCAGCGGCCCCTGCATGCATGAGGCGCTGTTCAGCGACAAGGGACTGGCCGATGGCTTTACCACGCTCGACATCGCCAAGGGGCTGATTGACGAGGGGTTCCACCCGATGACCATGTATTTTCCGCTGGTCGTCCATGGCGCGATGCTGGTCGAACCGACCGAGACGGAAAGCAAGGCGGCCCTCGACCAGTTCATCATGGCGCTGCGCAGCCTGGCGCAGCGGGCCAAGGCAGGGGATGAGGCATTGAAGGGTGCGCCCTATCATGCGCCGCGCCGTCGCCTCGACGAAACGCTGGCGGCGCGAAAGCCCGTGCTGACATGGGAAGCGCCGACGCTGGCGCAGGCGGCGGAATGACGCCCTGGGTTCCGGGTGAAGCGGGCGGCGAGGCGCAGAAGCGCCACGCCCCCGCGACGCTGCGGAACAGGGACGCCATCCTGACCATCCTGCGCGATGCCTTGCCGCCATCCGGTCTGGTGCTGGAGGTGGCGAGCGGTAGCGGCGAACATATCATCCATTTCGCCGCCGCGCTGCCCGCGCTCGATTGGCAGCCAAGCGATCCCGATATGGCTGCGCTGGCCTCCATCGCGGCATGGCGGGCGGAGGCGGACCTTTCCAATCTGCATGAACCGATCCGGCTGGACGCGGCGGGAGACTGGCCGGTCGATCGGGCCGATGCGATATTGTGCATCAACATGGTGCATATCAGCCCATGGAACGCGATGTTGGGGTTGATGCAGGGGGCAGGGCGGGTTCTACCGCCGGGTGGGCCGCTCTATCTGTACGGACCTTATATGCGCGATGATGTGGAGACTGCGCCCAGCAACCTGGCGTTCGACGCCTCGCTCAAGGCCCGCGACCAGCGCTGGGGCCTGCGCCGGGTGGAGGATGTCGTGACCGCAGCGCAGGCGCAAGGGTTGCGCCTCGACAGGATGGTGGACATGCCGGCGAACAATCTGTCGCTGATTTTCAGGCGAGCGGCCTTCTGAAATCCGTTCGCGCTGCGCCTGTCGAAGCGCTTTACAGTCCCGCGAACAGGAACAGGCCTTCGACAAGCTGAGGCCGAACGGATAAGGGGAGCGCAATGTCCAGCCAACTCCTTCCCCTTGTCGCTGCCGAGATGCTCCAGCCCGCCGATCCGCGTGCGGCGGCCATGGCCGGGGCGATCGCGGCGCAATATCCGCACGCGGCCCGCGCGGTCCTATTCTACGGCTCCTGCCTGCGGGAGGCCAATCTCGACGGGCTGATGCTGGATTTCTATCTGATCGTGTCGGACTATCGCGCCGCTTATGGCAAAAGCTGGCTGGCGCGGGCCAATGCGCTGATCCCACCCAATGTGTTTCCGTTTGAACATAATGGCTTGATCGCCAAATATGCGGTGTTGTCCGAACCGGACTTTGCCCGGCTGTGCAGTCCAGCGGCGGACAATGTGTCGGTCTGGGCGCGCTTTGCGCAGCCGTCGCGATTGCTGTGGGCGGTAGATGAGGATGCGCGGGCGCGGGCCATCGCGGCGGTGGCTCAAGCCGCACCGACCCTATTGTCGCTGGCCCTGCCCATGGCGGAAGGTCAGGATGCGTTGTCCCTGTGGAAGGCGGGCTTCACCCTGACCTACCAGGCCGAGTTGCGGGCGGAGCGCAAGGGGCGGTCGCTGTCCATCGTTGATGCGGACCCCGATCGCTACCGTCGTTTCGGCGAGGCGGCGCTGGCCGATGGCCTGCCCCCATCGCCAGAGCAGGCCGCGCAGCGCTGGCGTGCGCTTCAGCGGCGGGGCAAGTGGCTGTCGGTCGTGAGGCTGGCCAAGGCGAGCTTCACCTATGCGGGTGGGATCGATTATCTGGCGTGGAAAATCAATCGTCATGCGGGGACGGCGATCGTCATCAAGCCATGGCAGCGGCGCTGGCCGCTGCTGGGCGCGCTCACTCTGCTGCCGCGACTGTTCCGTTCTGGTTCGATCCGCTGAGCGCGACGGACAGGGCATTGGCGAGCGACATCAGCGTATAGGGTTTGCGCAGCACTTCATGGCCCGCAAAATCGGCGCTGGCGGTTGCGTCGCCCGCATAGCCGGTGACGAACAGCACCGGCAGATGGCGATATTGCTGTGGCAGGGCGCGGATCATTTCCGGCCCGGTCAGGTCCGGCATCAGCACGTCGCTCATGATCAGGCCAATATCGCTATTATTGGACAGCAGCTTTGCGGCCTTGGACGGATGATCGCAGGCGATGGGCAGGTGCCCCAGTTCCGCCAGCGCCGCCATGGTCTGTTTCAGCACGCGCGGATCATCCTCCACCACCAGGATGCGGGTGGGCGGATGAAGCGTTGCGTCGTGCGGGGAGGATATGGCCTCGCTGGCATCGGCTGCCGCGTCGCCCATCCGCCGGGGCAGGTAGATATGGACGCTGGTGCCCTTGCCCGGTTCGGACTCGATGCGGATTTCGCCTTCGCACTGGCGCACGAAGCCGAAGATCTGGCTGAGGCCCAGACCCGTGCCCTTGCCGACCGGCTTGGTGGTGAAAAACGGCTCGAACACGCGCGCCAGTACCTCGGCGCTCATGCCGCAGCCATCATCAGTGACATTCAGCACGACATAGTCGCCCGCCTGACAATCGCCGACCTCACCCGCCGCTAGCGCGGTCTGGCTGGTGCCGATGGTCAGCCGCCCGCGCCCGTCCATGGCGTCGCGCGCATTGACGCACAGGTTCAGGATCGCATTTTCCATCTGGTGCTGGTCAACGAAGATGCGCCATCCCTGCGCTTTGGGTGCGAGCGCCACGGTGATCTGGTCGCCGATGGTGCGGTCGATAAGGTCCGCCATGCCCGACACAAGCGCATCGGGATCGACTGCGCTGGGCAGCAATGGTTCGGACCGGGCAAAGGCAAGCAGGCGACGCGTGAGGGCGGAGGCGCGATTGGCCCCCTCCATCGCATTGTCGAGATGACGGGATGCTTCCTGCGGCTTTAGCCGGATATTGCGCTTCGCCAGTTCCAGTCCACCGACAACAACGGCCAGCATGTTATTGAAATCATGGGCGATACCACCCGTCAGCTGACCCACCGCATCCATTTTGTGCATCTGGCGCAGATTTTCCTCCGCCGCCGCGCGATCGATCGTTTCCTGTTGCAACCGCTCATAGGCATCGGTCAGTTCCGCCGTGCGTGCGCGCACCGCCAAGTCCAGCCGGTCGGCCCGTTCCGCCTCCGCCTCCGCCAGCCGCCGGGCGTTGCGGCGATCGCTATAGGCGATATGGGCGAACCAGGCAGCGAACAGCACACATACCAGCATCGCCAGCCCCAGCAGGCGTGAGGTCTGCCCCATCCATTCGGTACGGTCCCCCGCGAGCGCCACGGCAAGGCTACGTTCGCGCAGGCGCAGATTTTCCGCCTCTATGACGCGGTTGAGCAGCGCGGTGATGCGTTTCAGGTCGCGCGACGTCCCCGCTTCGTGAAAGCGACCGAGGGCTGCCATCTTCTGGTCGTAGGTGGTGCGCAGGCCGATTTCGTTGAGTGTCTTGCCGCGCGCCATGAAGGCTTTTTGCAGCGCCTCCACATTGCCGCGCTGCCATCCGGTGCCGCGCGTCGCAAAGGCCAGCGCCTTCAGTTGCGCGCCGGCAGTGCGCCACTGGTCCTGAAACAGGCGGCCGGTATCGGGGTTGAGGCCGATGACATAGCGGGCCAGCGTCACTTCCGCGCGTGCGGTCTGGGCCTCAAACGCGCGGGCCAGCGCGATGATCTCGAAACTGCGCTGCTGTTCGGCCAGCGCCAGTTGATGATCGCGCGAGGCGTTGCTGGCGCTATAGAGCAAAGCACCGAGCGACCCGACCAGCAGGATGCCGAGCAGGAATGGCAGCAGGCGTCGCGCCTTAACGCGCAAGCTGCTGCCTTCATGATCCAAAGTGTCGCCGTCCGCCATCACTCGTCACACTAGCGGAACAAGCATAGCAGCGAAACAGCGCTGATCAACGGCGTGCCGGTCAGGCGATCGCGCCGGTCGCCTGACCCGCGGCCTTGAACATGCCGATAATCTGTTCGACCTGTTCGTCGCTATGATCGGCACATAGCGAGCAGCGCAGCAGGAAGGTGCCGGCCGGGGTTGCGGGCGGGCGCGCCATGTTGACGTAGAGGCCCAGTTCCAGCAGCGTCTGCCAGATCGCCACGGCCTGCGCCTGATCGGTCAGGATCACTGCGATGATTGCCGATTGCGGCGTCGTGGTGCCCAGGGTGAAGCCAAGGTCGGTCAGTCCCTGATGCAGCCGCTTGCTGTTCTTCCACAAGTGGGCGCGCTTTTCACCCGCATGCATCAGCTTGCGGATGGAGGTCGCGGCGGTCGCGACCACGCTGGGCGGCAGCGATGCGGTGAACACATAGGGACGGCAGACCAGCCGCATGATCTCAAACTTGGGATGGTTGGAAACGCAGAAGCCGCCGACCGTGCCGACCGATTTGGAAAAGGTGCCGACGACGAAATCCACGTCTTGTTCGACGCCCTGTTCCTCATAGACGCCCCGGCCATTGGGACCGAAAAAGCCCATGCCATGCGCTTCATCGACCAGGATCATGCAATTTTGATGCTTGCGCACCGCGGCCACCATGTCGGGCAGGGGGGCGATGTCGCCCAGCATCGAATAGACGCCTTCCAGCACGACCAGCTTGAGCGCGTCGGCGGGCAGGCGACCCAGGCGCTTGTCCAGATCCTCGACGCTGTTGTGGCGGAAGCGGACGATTTCCGCGTCGCCCAGGAAGCAGCCATCATAGATGGACGCATGGCTGTCAGCGTCCAGCACGACATAGTCGCCGCGTCCGGCCAGCGTCGAAATCATGCCCAGATTGGCCTGATAGCCGGTCGAAAAGACCATGGCGGACGATGTGCCGTAAAATTCCTTGAGCGCGTCCTCGACTTCGCGATGGCCCTGATAGGTGCCGTTGAGGACGCGGCTGCCGGTCGTGCCAGCGCCAAATTCGTCCAGCGCTTTCTTGCCCGCCGCGACCACGTCCGGGTCGAAGGTCATGCCCATATAATTATAGGTGCCCAGCAGGATGGTTTCCTTGCCCTTGATGATCGCGCGCGTGGGAGAAAGCACCTGATCCATCACGATCGAGAAAGGATCGCGCACGCCGGTGTCGAGCAGCGCCTGCCGCTCGGCGATCAGGGGATCGAATTTGGACAGCAGATCGCGGGTTTCAGTGGCGGTGTCGGTCATATCTCTTCTGTCTTTCCCAATTCGTCATGCCGGACCTGATCCGGCATCCAGGGTTCCATGCGGAGTGCCTGGCGCACTGGACCCCGGATCAAGTCCGGGGTGACGACAAACTCAGGCGGCCTTCAGCTTCGCGACGGCATCGACCAGCTGGCCGACCGTCTCAATTTCCGCCTGCATGTTCATGGTGATCAGAATGTCGAATTCATCCTCGATCGCGGCGACGAAATCCATGACCGTCAGGCTGTCCCATTCCAGATCGCCGGCAAAGGTGGTGGTTTCGGTCAGCGCGACGCCCTTCTTGTTGAAGGGGGCGACCTGCGCGGCGACGCTGTCGAAAATTTCGGTGCGATCCGTCATCTTTTGCTTCTGTCTTTCCGTAAAGCACGGCTTTTGCCGCCTTGGCCTGCCCTATGGCAAGTGAATAAGGCGGTAATCGGGCAGCATCGCGCCCGAATTTGCACGGTGTTTTTGCGCCTTTAGCGGAAATTGTCGGCGTAGGCCTGCAATTTCAGCGTCTTGGGCGGCGTCGCTATCACGGTGTAGGGCACACCCTGCTTTTGCGCATAGGCGATGGCGGCTTCCTGCGAGGGGAAGCTGAGCTTGAGCTGCTGCTGCGTGTCGCCGGAGCCTGCCCATCCGGTCAGCGGATCGGCCTGCTTCGCTTCTGCCGGTGCATATTCCAGCACCCATTTATGGGTCAGCGCCTTGCCCGATTGCAGGGCGTTCTTCTGGATCTGGTAAATGCGCGCGCTCATCGCGAAAGACTCCGGTAAATCGTCATGCTGCGTTGCACCAGCGTCCGGCGTGAAGTCAAGTGCGCGTGCGGGCATCGGCGCGCTTGGTGCGCAACGTGGGCGGGGCGGCGGTCGGATCGTCGGGCCAGGGATGGCGGGGGTAGCGGCCGCGCATTTCCTTCGCCACATCGCGCCAGTTGCCCGCCCAGAAGCCGGGCAGGTCGCGCGTGGTCTGGATCGGGCGGCCAGCGGGCGAGGTGAGCGACAGGACGAGCGGGATGCGCGCGCTGCCCACGGTCGGGTGCTCGGCCAGGCCGTAGAGCGCCTGTACCCGCAATTCGACGCGCGGGCCGCCATCGGCCATATAGTCGATCGCATGGCTGCTGCCTGCCGGGGAGCGGAAATCGGGCGGGGCCAGCCGGTCCACCTGCTGCTTGCCGTCCCAGCCGATCAGGCCGTCCAGCACCCCCGACAAGTGCGACCGGTCGATGTCCGACAGGCGGCGCTTGCCCGCCAGCAGCGGCGGGAGCCATTCGTCCAGGCTGGCGATCAGGGCGGCATCGGACAGCGCCTCCACCCCGGCAAAGTCGGCGCGCATCCGCAGCGACTGCGCGGCCTCCGACCAGGGAAGCAGATCGAGGCCCCCCTGTCGCACGCCGTCCAGCAGCGCCGCCACCACCGCCGCCGGATCGGGCCGGTCGTCGGAGCCTGACGACAGGCGCACCGCGCCCAGCCGCCGTTCCCGCAGCGCCTCTATCCCGCCATTGGCGGGGCGGAAGCGGACGGTGCGGCTGGTGATGATCCGGTCCGGAAACAGCGCCAGCACGTCCGCTTCGGCGATCGGCGCGGCGGACAGGATGCGCGCGCCTGCCGCGCTGCCCTGCACCTCTCCCACCGCCAGCCATTCTTCGCGGGCGAGCGGCGACAGGGGGTCGAGCCGAAAACCGCGCCCGCCCACACTGGCCCAGTCCGCGCCATCGGCGGAGCGGCGTTTCGACACGCGATCGGGAAAGGCGAGCGCAAGGCAGAGGCCGGTGGCTTCCGTCGCGCTGACTGTTCCCCTCCCGCTTGCCGGAGGGGTTAGGGGAGGGCGTGTCGCTAGATTAGCTGGTACAGACCCTCCCCCGGCCCCTCCCGCAAGCGGGAGGGGAGCAAGATGGTTGGGCGTCGCCACAAGACCCGCCCAGCGCTTGGCCAGCGCGCGGCCAGCATCGGCCCGCTTGCCGCCCTCCCGCCGCCAGCGTTGCAGGCGCAGCGTAAGGTCTGTGTCCTGTCCGCCAATGCCGCGTTCGCCCAGCAGCACGGCAATATCGGCGGCGGTCTGCGCCAGCCCCATTTCGGCGGCGCGCACCAGCATATGCGCGATGCCCGGGCTGAGCGGCAGTTTCGCCAGCGCCTTGCCATGGGGCGTGATCCGACCGTCGCCATCCAGCGCCTCCAGCGCGGTCAGCCTTGCCCGCGCCTCGGCGACGGCTGCGGCGGGCGGGGGATCGAGCCAGCGCAGCGTCCCCGGATCGCTCACGCCCCACAGCGCGCAATCGAGCAGCAGGCTGGAAAGGTCGCTTTCCAATATCTCCGGCGGATCGAAGGGGGGCATGCCAGCGTTCGCGGCTGCTTCCCACAGGCGATAGGCGACGCCGGGCCGCTGCCGCGCGGCGCGGCCCGCACGCTGGGTCGCCGACGCCTGGCTTGCCCGTTCGGTCACCAGCCGGGTGACGCCCGCCGCCCTGTCATAACGGGGGCGCCGCGCCAGCCCGCTGTCGACGACGATCCGCACACCATCGATGGTCAGGCTGGTTTCCGCGATGCTGGTCGCCAAAATGACCTTTCGCACGCCCGACCGCGATGGCCGGATCGCGGCCCGCTGGGCGGCGGGACCAAGCGATCCGTGGAGGAGATGCACGTCATAGGGGCCGCCGTCGATCCGCTCCGCCGTGCGTTCAATCTCTCGCACGCCCGGCAGGAAGGCGAGCAGGTCGCCTTCCGCTTCCTCGCTGATGGCGCGGCGGATGGCGGCGGCCATCTCATCCTCGATCCGTCGTTCCGCATGGCGGCCGATATGACGCAGTTCGAGCGGCTGGATGCGGCCTTCGCTCTCGATCACCGGTGCGTCGCCCAGCAAGGCGGCGAAGCGCGCGCCGTCGAGGGTTGCGGACATGGGCACGATGCGCAGGTCCGGGCGCAGCGCCTCCTGCGCGTCGAGCGCCAGCGCGAGGCCGAAATCGCTGTCCAGACTACGCTCATGCACTTCGTCGAACAGCACCGCCGACACGCCCGTCAGTTCGGGGTCGTCCTGAATTCGGCGGACGAAAATGCCCTCCGTCAGCACCAGCAGACGGGTACGCGCCGACATTTTGCTGTCCATCCGCGTGGCATAGCCGACCGTGCCGCCCGGCTGTTCGCCCAGCATTTCGGCAATCCGTTCGGCAGCGGCGCGGGCCGCAAGGCGGCGGGGGGAAAGCAGCAAGACCTGCCTGCTGCACCATGGTTCGTCCAGCAGCGCGGGCGCCACCGCCGTCGTCTTGCCAGCCCCCGGCGGCGCGACCAGCACGGCGTTGCTGCCGGTGCGCAGCGCAGCGAGCAGATCGGGCAGGACGGCATGGATGGGCAGGGCGCTCATGGCCCTTCCTCTCGCCCCATTGACGCGAAATCGCAAGCGGAACGGAAATTGCGCGGTGAGGGAAAGATTAGCCGTTTCAGGCGTTTGCGTGATAGGCAGAAATTATAGCCCTTGCGCGCGCGAGCATGGGTGGGGGATAAACAGGGCATGTCGGCATTTACCGAAGATGCGGAACGCTATCGTACGCTGTTTGAAACGATGGACGAAGGCTTTTGCGTCATCGAATTTTTCGACGGGCCGCATGGACCGTTAAGCGACTATATTCATATCGAGGCGAACCCGGCCTATGAACGCCATGCCGGCATTTCCAATGTCGTTGGCCAGACATTGCGTGAAATGGTTCCGGACGAGGCCGATGGCTGGCTGGAACTATATGGCCGCGTGTTGCGCACCGGGGAGCCGATCCACTTCCAGCGCGAACTGATCGCTACCGGCCGCCATCTCGACATTTCCTCCTTTCGCATCGGCGCGCTGGAGGACAAGCAGGTTGCGGTTCTGTTCAAGGATGTGACCCATCGCATTCGCATCGAAACCGAGTTGCGGCAGCTGAACGAAACGCTGGAGACGCGGATCGCGCAGGCGCTGGCCGAGCGGGAGGAAGCGGAAGCCGCGCTGCGACATGCGCAGAAGATGGAGGCGGTGGGGCAATTGACCGGCGGCCTGGCCCATGATTTCAACAATTTGCTGGCCGGGATTTCCGGCGCGTTTGAAATGATCGGCCTGCGCCTGGCCGAGGGACGCACGGCGGATGTCGAACGCTATCTGGCCGCCGGGCAGGGTGCGACCCGGCGCGCTGCATCGCTGACCCACCGGCTGCTGGCCTTTTCCCGCCGTCAGACGCTGACGCCCAAGCCAACTGTCATCAACCGCCTGTTCACCGACTTTACCGAACTGGTGCGCCGGACCGTCGGGCCGCAGATCGAGGTGCAGACGATTGCGGCGAGCGGGTTATGGCCTGCGCTGGTCGATGCCAACCAGCTGGAAAATGCGCTGCTCAACCTGTGCATCAATGCGCGCGACGCCATGCCGGACGGGGGCAAGATCACGATCGAGACCGCCAATCGATGGCTGGATGATCGCACCGCGCGCGACCATGGTCTGACGCCGGGCCAATATGTCACCGTGTCCGTCAGCGATACCGGGACCGGCATTGAAAAGACGATTCTGGACCGGGTGTTCGATCCCTTCTTCACTACCAAGCCGATGGGGCAGGGGACAGGGCTGGGCCTGTCGATGGTCTATGGCTTTGCCCGGCAGAGCCACGGCCATGTCCGCCTCTATTCCGAAATCGGACAGGGGACGACGGTGTGCGTCTATCTGCCGCGCCATCGCGGCGAAGAGGATGAGGAAAGTCCGGCCCTGCCCGACGCCGCCACCGAAGCCGAAGCGGGCGAGACGGTGCTGGTGATCGACGATGAACCATCGGTCCGCATGCTGATGGTCGATGCCCTGACCGATCTTGGCTATGTCTGCGTCGAAGCGGGCGATGGGCCATCGGGCCTCAAGGTGCTGGAATCACCGGCGCGGATAGACCTGCTGGTTACCGATGTCGGCTTGCCGGGCGGGCTGAACGGGCGGCAGGTAGCCGACGCGGCGCGGGCGTTGCGGCCGGACCTGCGCATCTTGTTCGTGACGGGTTATGCTGAGAATGCCGTGTTGAACCACGGGCATATCGAACATGGCATGGAAGTGCTGACCAAGCCCTTCGCCGTTGAGGAATTGCGCCGCCGGGTCGCCGCCTTGCTCCAGTCCGACGATCAGCCGAACAGGTAGATGTGAATCGGGTTCTTCGGATCGATCAGCATCTTGGTCGTCAGCGCCAGCGACATGATGATCAGCAGCGGCTTGATCAGCCTGGAACCAAAACGCATGGCCAGATGCGATCCCACCTGCCCGCCGATGATACTGCCGATCGCCATGGTGAGGCCCGCGACCCATAGCACATGGCCGCCAGCCACCATGGTCAGCAGGCCCGCAACATTGCTGGCGAAATTGGCGGCCTTGGTCTGGGCGGTGGCGCGCAGGATCGACAGGCCGCCCAGCGCCAGAAAGATGGTGGTGTAGAAAGCGCCCGCGCCCGGACCGAAAAAGCCGTCGTAAAAGCCGATGACGCCGATCAGGCCGCTTAGCGCAGCAATGCCGACGCGCGCGTGCCGGTCTGCCTCGCCCAGTTTGGGAGAGAAGGTGAAATAGGCGGCGATGGTGATGAGCAGGGCAGGCATAAGCCCGGCTAGGATCGATGGATCGACCCGCTGGAGCAGCCATGCGCCGCCGACCGATCCGATGAAGGCGGCGATCACCGGCGCCTTGTAGGTTTTGAGGTCCATATGCCCGCGCCGGGCATAGGCGAGGCACGCACCGAATGTGCCAAAGCAGCTTTGCAGTTTGTTGGTGGCGACAGCCTGCACCGGCGGAATGCCAGCAGCCATCAGCGCGGGCAGGGTGATAAGCCCGCCGCCACCTGCCATCGCGTCGATGCAACTCGCCGTCAATGCGGCGGCCATCAGGAAGGCGAGGGTTTCGGGAGTCAGGATCATGGGTGCTTTGGCCCGCCACCCCATCCCGTTCGGGCTGAGCCTGTCGGAGCCTGATACTTTCTAAGAAGAATGACCCTTCGAAACAGGGCGAACGGCCTTTGCTGGTCAGACGAAACGCGGACCCAAATCCTCAATAGGCGCGGATCGTTGCAAATTCGACGGCTTCGGTCAGCGCGGCCTTGGCCTTGCCATTGTCGAACATGCCCAGCGCGTCGATCGCGCGCTGGCCGTAATGGCGGGCGCGGGCGAGCGTGTCGGCGATCGCGCCGGTGCGGCGCAGCAGGCCGGTGGCGTGGGTCAGATCATCATCGCTGATCTTGTGACCCGCGATCGCCGCCTTCCAGAAGGCGCGATCCTCATCGCTGCCACGGGCATAGGCCAGGATCACCGGCAGCGTCACCTTGCCATCGCGGAAATCATCGCCAGCATCCTTGCCCATGGTCGCGCCATCCGATTCATAATCGATCGCGTCGTCGATCAGCTGGAAGGCGATGCCCAGATTGCGGCCATAGACGTCGAGCGCCTGCTCCTCCCGCTCGTCCCGGTCGGCGACCACGGCGGAAATGCGGCAGGCGGCGGCGAACAGCGCTGCGGTCTTGGCGCCGATAATGTCGAGATACTGGTCCTCGCTGGTGTCGATCTTGCGCTGGGCGGTCAGCTGGTTGACTTCGCCCTCCGCGATCACCGCCGATGCGTTGGCCAGGATTTTCAGGACTTTGAGCGATTCCGCCTCGACCATCAGCTCGAAGGAGCGGGAGAAGAGGAAGTCGCCGACCAGCACGCTGGCGCTGTTGCCCCAGATGATGTTGGCGGTCTTGCGGCCCCGGCGCAGGCCCGATCCATCGACGACATCGTCATGCAACAGCGTGGCGGTGTGGATGAATTCGACCGCGGCGGCCAGCTTGTAGTGGCGCGATCCGGCATAGCCGACCAGATCGGCGCAGGCCAGAGTCAGCATAGGCCGCAGCCTCTTGCCGCCGCCTGCAATCAAATGCCCGGCCAGTTCGGGGATCAGCGGGATGCGCGACTGCATCCGGTCCAGAATCACGGCATTGACCTGGTTCATGCCATCGGCGACCAGATTCATGATGGGGGCCAGCGACGGCGCGCTTTTGGCGCGGCCGATGGGGTGGACGTTACCGGGGGCGGGTGCTGTCATGATGTGCGTCCCTTGGCCGGGCAAAATGCAGATGGCAAGCGGGAATAGCTTGCCTGTGAGGCCAGATGGCGCAAAAAGCGCGCCGATTGACCGGAGGATGAACGTGACCGACACATTGCAGCGCTACCGCGAAAGCATCGACAATATCGACGCCGCGCTGGTGTTCATGCTGGCCGAGCGGTTCAAGGTGACGCAGGCGGTGGGCGAATATAAGGCGAGCCATGCGCTGCCCCCGGCCGATCCGGGGCGGGAGGAACGGCAGGTTGCCCGGTTGCGGCAGCTGGCGCTGGACGCGAAGCTGGACCCTGACTTCACCGAAAAATTCCTGCGCTTCATCATCGACGAAGTGATCCGCCATCATGAAAGGCTGCGCGAAGGCTGATCAGGCCGGTTCGGTCAGGTCCGCTTGTCTGGCGGGCGCCGATCGACCGAGCAGCACCCCGCCCAGCGCCAGCGCAAAACCGACAAGCTGGATAGGGCCAAGCCGTTCGCCAAAGAGCAGCCAAGCCTCGATCGCGGCCAGGGGCGGGACGAGCAGCAACAGCATCGACATGGCGGTCGGCCCCTGATGGCGGACCAGCCAGACGAGCAGACTGAGACCAGCCGCCGACAGGACAAGCACCGACCAGCCGAGCGCGGCCCAGAGCATGGGATCATTGTCCCAACGCCATTCGCCCACGATCAGCGTGGCGGTGATCGCGACCAGTGCGCCGCCGATATTCTGCACCCCGCCCGACACCAAAATCGGATCACCCGCCAGTCCGCCGCGCTGAATCAACGTGCCGCCGGTCATGGCGATGACCGCGACCAGACCCGCAATCGCCAACCCGATGGAGATGGAGCCGGTGCCGCTGCGCATGATGGCGGGCAGCAGGACGCAGGTGACGCCCAGGATCGCGATGGCAAGTCCCACCCAGGTGCGGCGCGGTAGCCGGTCGCCCAGCAGGACGACGCTGGCGACCGCGACCATCAGCGGCTGGAGCGCCCCCAGCAGCGACATGATCCCGGCGGGCATGCCACGGCTGATCGCCCACCAGCCGACCGTAAGATAGACGCCGTGCAACATGGCGCCGGCAAGCAGGTGGAGGGCCAGCCTGCGCCCGCGCGGAAAGTCCTGCCGCGCGAACAGGGCCGCGCCGCACAATAGAATCGCAACCAGCGTCAGGCGGATCGCCAGCACCAGTTCTGGCGCGCCGTGCGGCACCGTCGCGCGGGCGACGATGAATCCGGTGGACCAGATCAGGACGAACAGGATCGAGGCGGCAAGGGCAAGCATGGGGCGGCTGTGGCGCAGGCGAAGGGCGATGTCGAGAGGCGGAAGGAGCAGGGCCGTGTCGGGCTTGTTCGCCTTTTACAGCCTCGCGATCGGCGGATGCCGGACTATTCCCGCCCCGCCCGTATCGCTGCGCCACCGGCAAATGGCGTGATCGCGACCAGCAGCATCGAGGCGGCGGCGAGGAATTTGAGTGCTGCGCCACTGCCATCGCCCAGCGTGCCGGCGCCAAAGATCAGCAGCGGCACCGCCAGCGGCAGAGCGAGCAATCCCGCCAGCGCACCGCTGGATCGCAGGCCCGCCGTCAGCGTCGCGACCAGCAGGCCGAGCGCCGCCAGCGCAGGCGTGCCGATCAGCAGGCCAGCCTCGAGCATCCAGATCGTCCCGCCATCCAGCTTCAGCAAGGCGGCGGCGGGCAGGGTGGCGATCATCAGCGGCGGGCCAAAGCCCAGCCAGTGAGCGATCAGCCGGGCCAGCACGACCATTTCGTCGCCAATGCCGCGCAGCGCCATCTGATCCAGCACCCCCGCGTCGCGATCCGGCGCGATCAGCCGGTCGACCGGCAGCAGGCTGGCCAGCAGCGCGGCGATCCACACCATCCCGCCCCCGGTGCGGCGCAGCAGGCCAAGGTCCGGGCCGACAGCAAAGGGATAGAGGCTGGCGACCAGCAGCAGGAAGGCAACCGGCAGCCACAGGCCCGACGAGCGCCAGGCGGTGCCCAGATCGCGCGAGGCGAGCAACCAGAGCATCCTCATGCGTCCCACTCCGCCGGATCGGGCAGATGGTCAGCCAGCGACAGCACGACCGGCGCGCCCAGCGGCAGTGGCTGGTGCGACGCTGTAACGACGATGCCGCCGCCCGCCAGATGCGCGGACACGGCCGATCCCAGCAGGGCCAGCGAGGCGCTGTCCAGACCATTGCCCGGCTCGTCCAGCAACCAGATCGGCGCGCCGCTGGCGATGACCCGCGCCAGCATCGCCCGCTTGCGCTGCCCGGTCGACAGCATCCGAACCGGCACGTCGGAAAGCCGCGTAAGCGCCATAGCCTCGAGCGCCGCGGCGACGGCATTCGCGGCGCTGCCGTCCAGTCGCGCCCAGAAATGGAGGGCGCGCGCCAGCGGCAATTCACTGTCGAGCGCCAGCCGCTCATCGGCCAGCGCGACCGCGCCATGGCGTTCCATCGTGCCGGAAAAGGCGGGGAGAAGCCCCGCGCATAGCCGCAACAGGCTGGATTTGCCGACGCCATTGGGGCCGGTCAGCAACGCGCTGGCGCCTGCATCGAGCGTCAGGTTGACGCCGCGAAACAATATCCGTCCGCCGCGCAGGCAGGCGACGTCCGACAGGGCCAGCGCCGCACGGCTCATGGCGCGACCATATCCTCCAGCACATGCATGTCGATGTCCGACAGGCCGAAATGATGGCCGATTTCATGGACGACCACATGGGTGATCAGCGCGTCCAGCGGCACCCCGGTTTCGATCCATTCGTCCAGCAGGGGTCGGCGGAACAGATGGACGGTGGGCGGCGCATCCCCGGTCTGCGCCTCCTGCCCGACGGGGCGGCCGGTATAGAGGCCGGTCAGGCCGAACGGATCGTCAATGTCCATGTCCTTGAGCGTCTGCGCATCGGCAAATTCCTCAACGAACAGGACGACATTGTGCAGATGGTCGGTAAAGGGGGCGGGCAGGCGCGCCAGCGCTTCAAGCGCCAGCGCCTCAATATCCTGCGCAGTGGGAGCGAAGCGGTGCGGTTGACCTTCGTGCGACATGGCTGCCACATAGGCGAAACTATTTTCAGAGGATAGGGACATGATCGAGAAGCTGAGCGATGAGGCGCGCGCGCTGGCGCTGGCCGACCTGCCCGAATGGTTGGTGGTCGCGGAGCCGGACGGCATTTCGCGCCGTTTCACCTTTCCGGATTTCGTCGCCGCCTTCGGTTTCATGACGCAGGTGGCGATCTTGGCCGAGAAGGCGGATCATCATCCCGAATGGAGCAATGTCTATAACCGGGTGGACATGGTTTTGACCACGCATGACGCAGGCGGCCTGTCGCAGCGGGACATTGACCTGGCGCACCAGGTCGACGGGTTGTTGTAATACTGAACGGATGGGGGGAGCGCCTATTCTTCGTCGCGCCCTTCGATCCGGTCCTCATATCCATGCAGTGCGGCGGTGACGGACGGATCGGCGGCGTAGCGGCGGCGGAGCGTCGCCAGCGTCGCGTCGGACCCGTGGCACAGTTCCGCGACATTTTCCTCGATATAGGCGCGCCGTTCCGCATCATAGGCTTCTTCGCCCCGGAAATGGTCGCAACTGTCGCGCTCCACCATGAACTGGGTCACTTCGCGCGGGAATGGGGCCGCGCTGGCGGCGACGTCCGACGGCGGCAGGTCGAGCGAATGCCATGGCGCGGGCTGGGCGCGAACGGTAACGACCGGCCCGGCTTTGGGCCGCGGCGGTGGGCTGACGACCGCTTTGGGCGGGGGTGGCGGGGCAGGCGCGGGAACGACCGGCGGGCTGGGGCTGGGATCGGCCTGCGCAACCTGCGGTGACGAATCTCCGCAGCCGGCGACGAGCGCCAGCGTCATGCCTATCGGAACCAGCCTCAAACGCCTGCTCACCCGATTTCCTCCCGCAAGCTGGCGATCAGGTCCGCGGCATGCGGTAGCCGCGACTCTTCTTCGTCCAGGATCGCCAGAAAAGCCGCTCGCCTATAGTCGCGCAGCGCGTCGGGGGAAAGGCGGCTTGCGGTGGGCATGGCTGAAATCACGATGTCCAGCAGCCGCTCGACCCCATGCAGGCGGCCCCACAGATAGTCATTTTCCCGATAGACCCGGCTGAAGAAAGCGCCGAAATTATTGAATTCAATGCCTTTAAGTGTGGCGGCAGCGCCGCCGGGCCGGATCGCGGAGCAATCTTCGGGCGAAATCCGGTCGACCTTCACCGGATCATATTCGTCCATAGTGTCACCCTGAAGCAACGGTAGGGTGGCTATGTCATAGAAGGGGAAGCCGAGATAAGCGAGCAGCATGGACCTGCGACCGGCCTTGGGCAGGGCGGCGAAGGCTTCGGCCAGGATCATCTCCGCACCCTCGTCCCGCGTCCGCAGGCCGCGTTCCTGCGCGACCGCTTCCAGTGCGGCGGCGGCATCGCCCGGCACATCGCGCGCGGCGGCCAGCACGGCGGCCCCGTGAAAATCGCTCTCCTCGCATTCGGCATAGAGCGCCAGCGCGCGGTAGATCGCGTCATGCATTGCCAGCACCGCTTCATCCTCCGCCGCGCCCTCGCTTTCCAGCGTGTCGGCCAGATGCCGCGCCAGAAAGCGCAGGCGGCGAATGCGGAACGCCAGATCATGGGTGCGGAAGAAGGTGACCGGGCCGGAAGCCGACCCGCCGCTCCCGTCCAGTTGATCCGCGCCATCCTTGCGCACCTGTGCCCATATCGCCGCGCGATAGGTTTCGCGCAGCATCCGGCTGTCCTCCCCCGACAGGCGGAACAGCAAGGTTGCGAGCGATTCGACGATGCCTGACAATTTGAGGTGGCCATAGGCGGGAAAGGCGAAACCGGCGGAACTGGCCGCCCGCTGCTGCGCCTTGGCGCGCCAGGCCGACAGGCGCGACGGGGTTGGCCGGTCGAGGAACAGCATCCCGCCGATCGCCCCTTCCACCTCCGCCTCGATACCGGGGCGCAGCGCGTTCAATATGCGGCGCATCCGGCGAATGCGCGAGGAATGGCGGTCGATCGCCTCCAGATTGTCGCGAATCGGCTGTTCGCGCGGAATGTCGCTCAGCGCGCCGAAGATGGTGCGGAAGAAGCCGGGCAGCGGCGCATCCTCGCCCGTGGGCACCGCGACCTGATCGCCATGGCGGTTGAGCTGGATGGTGCGATGTCCAGGCTTTGGATCGATATAGACGAAGCGCCGGTCGACCTCCCGCCGCGATGGCCGGTTGCGCAGCGCGCCGATGGCCTGCGCGAAGGGCGCATTGGCCAGCACCGACCCGTCGATCAGCACCGCATCCTCGGCCGTGCCGCGCGCCCAGTGACGCGGCAGCGCGCGGGCCAGGAAGGCATCGCGCGTCGGCCAATTGCGATGGCGGCGCTTGAGCACCCGGTCCAGTTCCCGCACGGTGAAGGGGGGGAAGGCGCCCGGAAAGCTGGCGGTGGCGCGCGCCGCGAACACCAGTTCGGCGGTATCGGCAAATTCGCGCGCTCCCCGACCCCGTGCCCGGAAGCCGATCGACAGGCGATGTTCGGTCTCGATCACCTGGCGCGGGCTGTTGAGGGTCAGGCTTTGCGGATGCCCTTCAAAATCGGTGACGGTGACGAACAGGTCGAGCGGATGGCCGTCAGGCAACAGCACCGGCCCGCGCTCGCTGGCCGCCATCGCGTCGAAGGCGTCGAGGATCAGCGTCGTGAAAATCTCCCCGCCAAAGGGCGGTTCGAACCAGCGGGAGCGGATGAAGCGGGACAATTTCATCCGCACTTCCTCGCGCGTGTCCGGCGCGACCGTGCGCTCCACCGCATCGCCGGGCCGCCGCGCCGCCATCCAGACCAGCGGCGTCGCCCAGAATTTTGTGAGCGCGCGGGTCGGGCGGGCGTCGGGATCGAGCAGGCTGTCGACATCGGCATTGTCGAGCCACAGGTTGGTCAGCGGCTCCAGCGACTGGCCGGTCTCGATCGCCTGCGCCAGAAAGATGCCATTGATGCCGCCGGCGCTGGCCCCGGCGATAATGTCCGGCAGCACGCGCAGCCGCACCCCGCTGGCTTCCTCCATATCGGCAAGCAACTTGTGATAGATGGCCTCGCTGCCTGTCTCCGGCTGCACGCCGTCATGATAGGCGCGGCTGGCGCGCGCCAACCGCCATACCTCCTTGGTGATGCCATGCATGTAAATGGCCAGGCTGATGCCGCCATAGCAGACCAGCCCAAGCCTGAGTTCCCTCTCCTTCATGGCGTGAACGTCGCAGAGCGGAGACAGCTTGTCGAGGGGCTGTCAGGCGCGGAAATCGGCCCAGATCGGTAAATGGTCGGACGCCTTGCGCGACGAAGCGCTGTCATGGACGCCGCAGTCGGTCAGCGTCAGCCGGTTGCAATGCATGATCCGGTCGAGCCGCGCCACCGGACGGCGCGCATGGAAACTGCGTCCGCACGGCGCGAAACTATAATGATGCGCAAAGTCGGCCAGGCAGCCGCGATTGGCGCTCCATTCGTTAAGATCGCCCATCAGCACGGTGGGCATGGGCGCACCCTGTGCCGCCGCATTGATGACGGCTGCGGCCTGCCGCCGCCGCCACAGGCCCGACAGGTCCAGATGCATGCCGAACACGCGCAGCGACAGGCCGTTCAGCGTCACTTCCGCCATGGTCGCGCCGCGCGGTTCCAGATAGGGGAGATGCAGCACGTCGCTCAGGTCGATCTGTGCAGCCTTGCGCACCAGGAGGGCGTTGCCGTGCCAGCCCATCGAATCCACCTGCACGTCGAGCGGCACGGGCTTGTAATCGCTCAGGCGCTCCATCAGCACGGGCGGAATGGCCGCAGATCGCACGCCAAAGCGCCGGTCGGCTTCCTGTAGCGCGATGATGTCCGCGTCCACCTCGCCCAGCACCTCCAGCACCCGTTCGGGCATCCGCCGCCGGTCGGTGCCGATGGCCTTGCGGATATTGTAGCTGGCAACGCGGATTGTCTTCATTACCGCTTCAATGCCTGAGCCGCGATGATGTTTCCAGTCCATCACCGGATGTTCTTGCAATGTTCGCGCATGGTCGGCATATCTCCGCCATGGCCAAGGCAAAGCGGAAATTCGTCTGTCAGCAATGCGGCACAGTCTCGCCGCGGTGGCAGGGCCAGTGCGAGGATTGCGGCGAGTGGAACAGCATCGTCGAGGAAGCGCCGGAAACCGCGTTTTCGGCGCGGCACGACCTGCACGCTGGCGGACGGGCGATCACGCTGATCGGGCTGGACAGCAAGGTCGAGCTGCCGCCGCGCACCAGCACCGGCATTGCCGAGTTCGATCGGGCGTTGGGCGGCGGAATCGTGGCGGGATCGGCCACGCTGATCGGCGGCGATCCGGGCATCGGCAAATCGACCTTGTTGTTGCAGGCCGCGGCGCGGGTGGCGGCGCGCGGGCTGTCGGTCGTCTATATCAGTGGCGAGGAAGCGACCGATCAGGTGCGGCTGCGCGCGCAGCGGCTGGGCCTGGGGGGCGCGCCGGTGATGCTGGCGAGCGCCACGTCGGTGCGCGACATATTGACGACGCTGGGGGAGGGGGAGCCGCCCGCCTTGCTCATCATCGATTCGATCCAGACGATGCATAGCGATCTGATCGAGGGTGCGCCCGGCACGGTCAGCCAGGTGCGGGCATCGTCTCAGGAACTGATCCGCTTTGCCAAGCAGCGCAACAGTGCGCTCGTGCTGGTCGGCCATGTGACCAAGGATGGCAGCATCGCCGGGCCGCGCGTGCTGGAACATATGGTCGATACCGTGCTGGCGTTCGAGGGGGAGCGCAGCCACCAGTACCGCATCCTGCGCGCGATCAAGAACCGCTTTGGCGGCACGGACGAGATCGGCGTGTTCGCAATGGTGGCGGAGGGGCTGGAGGAAGTCGCCAACCCGTCCGCCTTGTTCCTGACCCATCGTGATGAGAGCGTGACCGGCGCGACCGTGTTCCCGGCGCTGGAAGGAACCCGGCCGGTGCTGGTAGAGATACAGGCGCTGGTCGTGCGCCTGTCGAGCGGGGCGACGCCACGCCGGGCCGTAGTAGGCTGGGACAGCGGTCGGCTGGCGATGGTGCTGGCGGTGCTGGAATCGCGCTGTGGCCTCAGCTTTTCGACCTGCGAAGTCTATCTGAACGTCGCGGGCGGCTATCGCCTGTCGGACCCGGCGGCGGACCTGGCGGTGGCAGCGGCGCTGGTCTCCGCCCTGTCGGAAAAGCCCGTTCCCGCCGACGTCGTGCTGTTCGGCGAAATCGCGCTGTCGAGTGAAATCCGGCCCGTCGCCCATGCGCCGCTGCGGCTGCGCGAATCGGCCAAGCTCGGGTTCAATCGCGCTTTCATCCCCGCCGCGGCGGCGGACGGGGTGAAGGGAATTGCGGTCAATGGCTTCCGCACGCTCGCGGGGCTGGTTGACCAGATGCTGGGCAGGGGATAGCCACGCTGGCGATGAACGCCGTTGATATTCTTGTCCTGCTCGCCATTGGCGGTTGCGCCATATTGGGCTTGCTGCGCGGTTTCGTGCTGGAAACCCTTTCGCTGATGGCGTGGGTGCTCGCGATCTTCGCCATTCGCCTGTTCCATGCCTCCGCCACCGAATTGCTCAGCGCCTTTGTCGGGACGACCAGCGGGGCCGCCGTGCTGGCGCTGGTACTGGTGTTCGGCGTTACCTTCGCAGCGGGCAAGATGGTCGCCCACGCCATTGGCCGCCGTACCCGCCAGTCCGTGCTGGGGCCGGTCGACCGGGTGCTGGGCGGCGGCTTTGGCGCGGTCAAGGGACTGATCGGCGCGACCCTGATCTTTCTGGCATTCAGTCTGGTCTATGACACCATGTATGGCAGCGGCGCGCGCCGCCCGGACTGGCTGTCCGACGCGCGCACCTTTCCGCTGCTCAATGCCAGCGGGCAGGCGATCAGCGAATTTCTGGCGGAACAGCGAGCGAAGAAGCCCGTCGAATCATAACGGTGAGGGTAAGGGGGGCGGACCTACACCCAGCCCTTGGCCCGATAAGCCTCCGCCGTCGCCTTCAACCCCGCCTCGGTCGGCACTTGCGGCATCCATAATTGCCGGGGGACATGCGCGCCGGTCGCGGCGACCCAGTCGGGATGGCAGAAATAATCGACCCGGTCAGGGGTCAGCTTCGCGCCCTTGCCCCGGATCATCCGGTCAGTCCGTGCCGCCACGCCCAGCAGCCATGCCGGAGTTGCCAGCGTCCGTACGGTGCGCCCCATCGCGCGGCCGATCGCTGCGCCAAAATCCTTGTGATCCCACCCGCCGACAGTGCCGTCGTCCGCCTCATAGATGTGCGTCAGGCTGATTTCCTGCTCGCCCGCCAGCGTCAGCAGCAGCCGGGCCAGATCGCCTACTTCGATCACCGAAAGGCGCCCGCCGGGCGGCAGCATCATGACGCCGCGCTTGGCCATGCGGAACAGTTCCAGCATCTCCCGATCATTGGGGCCATAAATGGCGGGCGGGCGCACAATCGTCCAGTCGAGGCCGCTGGCCTGTACATGGCGTTCGGCCAGCGCCTTGGACCAGCCATAGTCGGACAGGTCCGGTTCGCGCGCCGCCAGTGAAGAAACGTGGATCAACCGCCGCACGCCACGTTTGCGCATCGCGTCGATCACGGCGATGGTGCCGCGCGCATTGCCGACAGCGAAAGCCGCCCTGTCCGGCGCGTTCACCACGCCCGCGATATGCACCACGACATCGGCGTCGCGGACCAGCGTATCCAGCCCCGCGGCGTCCTCCAGCGATCCCGGCACCCATTTCAGCCGCGCGCGCGGCGGCTGTGCCTTGCGCGTCAGTGCGGTGACATGATGCCCCGCCGCCAACGCCTGATCCAACGTCTCCGTGCCGACGAAACCCGTCGCGCCGGTCATCGCAATCCGCAATGTCATGGCGTCAGACCATCGCCATATGGTCGCGATGGACCAGCACGGATCGTGGCAGATGGCCAAGCAGCACGGCAATATCCTCGCTGCGCTTGCCCGCGATCCGCGCCGCTTCCTCGCTGTCATATTCGCTCAGGCCGCGCGCGATCGTCCGGCCATCGGGGGTCATGATATCGACCACGTCGCCGCGCGCGAATACGCCTTCGACACTGGCGACACCGGCTGGCAACAGGCTGTTGCCCTGGCCCAGCGCCCGTTCCGCGCCCGCATCCACGATGATCCGCCCGCGCACGGTCAACCGCCCGGCAAGCCAGCCCTTGCGCGCACGTTTCGCTGGAGCGGCGAGGAAGATCGACCCCTTGCCACCAGTGGTCCAGTGCGACAGGGGCGCATCGACCTTGCCCGAAATGATGGCCAGATGGGCGCCCGCGCCGGTCGCGATCCTGGCCGCCTCGATCTTTGAGGTCATCCCGCCCGATCCCATGCCGGACGCGGAACCGCCATCGGCCATGGCAGCGATTCGCGCATCGATGCGTTCTATTGTCTCTATCAGCATCGCGTCCGCATCGACGTGCGGGTTGGCGGTGTAAAGCCCGTCGACGTCCGACAGCAGGACAACTGCGTCAGCCCGTGCCGCCTGTCCGATACGCGCCGCCAGCCGGTCATTATCGCCAAAGCGGATTTCGGCGGTAGCGACGCTGTCATTCTCGTTCACCACCGGCACGACGCCCAGCGTCATCAGCCGTTCGAGCGTAGCGGACGCATTGAGATAGCGGCGGCGATTTTCCAGGTCGTCGAGCGTCACCAGCATCTGCGCGGCAGTGATGCCGCATTCGTCCAGCAGGCTGGCCCAGCATTGCGACAGGGCGATCTGTCCGGTTGCCGCCGCTGCCTGCGCATCCTCCAGGCTGCCGCGTCCGCCCTTGGGCAATTTCAACCGGCGCGCGCCCAGCGCGATCGCGCCGGACGATACGATGATCACCTGCTGCCCCGCGCTTTTCCGCGCCGCGACATCGGCGACCAGCGTACGCAACCAGTCCACCCGCACCTGACCCGCCGGATCGACCAGCAGGGCAGAGCCGATCTTGATGACCAGACGGCGAATGAGGGCGGGGGGAAAGCCGGAGAGGGGGGGCATGGACACAGCTATCATTCCGTTCGCCCTGAGCTTGTCGAAGGGCCGTTCTTTCTTGAAGAGACGTGCAGGGCTTCGACAGGCTCAGCCCGAACGGGGGTGGGTTGGTTGACGCCTAGAGCGGCGACCATGGGCCTTCGCCTTCTTCATCCGCGCTGCCTTCAGCCTTCGCATCGTCCAGCGCCTGTCCCACGATCGGCAGGATCGAGTCGAGCAACGCTTCCACGCCCTCGCCAGTGCCCGCCGAGATGATGAACACATCTTCCACGCCTTCCTCGCGCAGCTGGCCGGCAATATCTTCCATCAGTTCGGGGCCAAGCAGGTCGCCCTTGTTGAGCGCGACGATCTGCGGCTTTTCGTCCAGCCCCTCGCCATAGGCGGCCAGTTCGTCCTGTACGATGTGGAAAGCCTCGATCGGATCGTCTCCGGTCGCGTCGATCAGATGGAGCAGCACGCGGCAGCGTTCGATATGGCCCAGGAAGCGGTCGCCAATCCCCACGCCCTCGGCCGCGCCGGCGATCAGGCCCGGAATGTCCGCCAGCACGAATTCGCGATTCTTGTGCAGCACCACGCCCAGTTGCGGCTTGGTGGTCGTAAAGGCATAGGAGCCAACCTTAGCCTTGGTATTGGTGACCTGATTGATCAGCGTCGATTTGCCCGCATTGGGCATGCCGACAAGGCCGACATCGGCCAGCAGCTTGAGCCGCAGCCACACCCACATTTCCTGGCCCGGCCAGCCCGTGCCATGCTGGCGCGGCGCGCGGTTGGTGCTGGTCTTGTAGGACATGTTGCCCCGGCCGCCATCGCCGCCGCGCAGGAAGGTGATGCGCTGTCCCACTTCGGTGAAGTCGGCCAGCACTTCCTGATCCTCATAATCGGGAATGCCGTCCTCATCCTCGCTGCCCTCGATCGGTTTGGGATCGGACAATATCTGGGTGCCGACCGGCACTTTGATCACCAGATCCTTGCCGCCCGCGCCATAGCGATTCTTGCCCATGCCGGGCGTGCCGCGCTGCGCCTTGAAATGCTGGGTGTAGCGAAAGTCTATGAGGGTGTTGAGGCCCTGCACCGCTTCAAAGATGATGTCGCCGCCCTTGCCACCATTGCCGCCATCCGGGCCGCCATATTCTTCATATTTTTCGCGCCGGAAACTGACCGCGCCGGGGCCGCCCCAGCCGGATTTGATAAAGATTTTTGCTTGATCGAGAAAATGCATGGGGCGCCCATAGAGCATTCTGAACTCTGCTGGAACAGCCGAGCGCTCGCGGAATGCGGAAAATGAGAAATAGCGTGCAATCGCACAAGGTTAAACCTTGGCTTGCGCCGCTTCGGTCGCGGCAAAGGCGGCAGCTTCGGCCATGAGCGCAGCGACCAGGCTGCGCGTGGCGATCTCGCGCGCCTTTTCGCGCGGCAGGCCCAGCGACGCCGCCATCGGCCCGCCCATCTGCGAATCGCCCAGCGCCAGCAGAACCAGCATCAGCGTATTGTCGCGGATTACATCGCCCAGGTCCGGGGTCAGCGCGGTGGCGACCAGCTTGTCGACCAGCCGGTGGATCGCCTCCACCACAGGGTCGAGCGCATCCTCATTGCCTGACGCCAGCATCCAACTGGCCAGCGCGCCCGCGCCGCCCGCGTCGAACGCATCGAACGTCATGTCGACGATCAGGCGGGGGGCGACTTCGCCGCGCCGCATGGCGTCCACCGCTTTGCCGATCGTCGCGGTGATCGTTTCGCCCAGATGCGCTGCCAGCGCCTTTTGCAAGCCCGCGGCCGACCCGAAATGATGGAGAAGATTGGCATGGGTCCGTCCGATCCGCGCTGCCACGGCCTTGAGCGTCACGGCTTGCGGTCCGGCCTCGATCAGCAGCATGCGCGCCGCTTCCACGGCCGCGTGACGGCTTTCATCGGGGCTGAGGCGGGCACGTTTTATTGACATTAGTGTAAGCAACTCGTATTTACATTCATGTAAGTAGTGAAGAGATGTCCCCATGACCCCGACTGACTTGACCATCACGCCGCGCGACCGCCGTTTCGGGCGCGGGCAAGGGTCCGCCCGACATTGGCTGAATGGCGATCCGATCGCCACGGCTTTCTTCAACGCCCTGTCGATCACCTTTCCGCGCGGCGAAGCCTATTTCATCGACAGTGTCCGGGCTTTTCGCGAAGGCGTGCCTGATCGGCTGGCGCAGGAGATCGCGGCCTTCACCAGGCAGGAAGTGGTCCATAGCCGCGAGCATTTGGCCTTCAACCGGCAAGTGACGGACAATGGCTATGACGTGTCGCTGCTCGACGCCGACGTGGTTCGGTTGCTGGACCTTGCCCGGCAGCGGCCGCCGATCATCAGCCTGGCCGCGACCATGGCGCTGGAACATTTTACCGCCATCCTGGCCCATGAACTGCTGCGCGATCCGCGCTACCTGGTCGGGGCAGAGCCGGAAGCGGCCGCGATGTGGCGCTGGCACGCGATCGAGGAGATCGAGCATAAGGGGGCGGCGCATGACACATGGATGCATGCGACCCGCAACTGGAGCAGGGCGAAACGCTGGCGCGTCAAGACGCTGATGATGCTGATCGTGACCAGGCATTTCCTGCACCATCGTGCGCGCGGGATGATGGAGTTGTTGCGGCAGGACGGGATTACAAATGTGCGCGCATGGGGCGGGCTGCTGCACTATGCTCTGGTGCGGCCCGGCATATTGCGGCGCGTGGCACGACCCTGGATGAGCTATTTTCTTCCCGGTTTTCATCCATGGCGGGTGGACGACCGGGCATTGATCGCGCTGGCCGACAGCGCCTATGCCGATGCGCGGATGGCGGCGCCCGCCACGGCTTGACCGGCGGGGCGAGGTGCGGTCTTATCGCGGCCATGCTCCATCCCCCGACGCTCCAAACCGACCGGCTGATCCTGCGTCCGCACGGCGTTGCGGACTATCCCGCCTGTTGCGCGCTGTGGGCCGACGCCGATGTCGTGCGCCATATCGGCGGATCGCCGCAGGATGCGCAGGCGGTGTGGTTCCGCCTGCTGCGCTATGCGGGCATGTGGTCGCTGCTGGGCTATGGCATGTGGGTGATGGAGGACCGGGCGACCGGCACGCTGATCGGGGAGGCGGGATTGCTGAGCGCCGCACGCGGTTTGCCTGAACTGGAGGGCGTGCCCGAAGCCGGCTGGGTGCTGGGACCGCAGGCCTGGGGGCGGGGATTGGCGACCGAGGCGATGACGGCAGTGCTGGGCTGGGCGGACGCCAATCTGGACGCGGCCAAGATCCGCTGCATCATCGGACCCGATAATGGCGCGTCAATCAAGGTCGCGGGAAAGCTGGGCTTTGCCGAATTTGGCGATGCGATGCTGGCGGGCAAGGCGATCAGGCTGTTCGATCGGCGGAGACTGTTGGCATGATCGGCTGGTCCGTGCCTGTAATGGCTATCGTCGCTGCGCCCGTGATCGGAGAGGTGGATCGAGCGGCCATCGCTTCCCGCGTTGTCGAGTTCAACGCTATGATGAATGACGGGCGCATCGCTGACAGCCTGGACTTTCTTCCGCCCCGCCTGATCCGTAGCATCGCGCATCGCTTTGGCGTGCCAGAAAGCGAAGTGAAGCTTTTGGTCGGCAAGCAGATTGCCGATGCCGTGGCGGGCGTACGCTTCCTCTCCTTCACCATGAATATGCAGGCCGCGACAGTTAACACGACGCCAGATCGACAGCGTGCCTATATGCTCATCCCAACAGAGAGTCAGATCGCTATTCCTGATGTAGGGACACTGCGTAGCCAGACGAGTACGCTGGCGTTACAGGATGAAGGCCAATGGTATCTGATCCGCATCGACAGCGCGCAGCAAGTTGCCCTGCTGCGCGCCGCGTATCCTGAATTTACGGGCGTCGATTTTCCGTCCGGGTCGTCGACGATGATCGAACGACCGGAGCTTACGCCGCCATAGCAGGCATGGCGTCAGCGTACAGATCCATCGCCGGGTCATCGCCCCGTCGGGCCACGCCGCCTTCTTCCAGGATCAGGCAGGGCGCAGTGTCGCCGCGCGCCGGGCTGAAACGGGGTTCGACGCGGCCAGTCTGGCGAAAGCCCAGCTTGCGCAGGACATTGCCCGACGCGCCATTGTCGGCGAAATGGACGGCACGGATGCCACTGACGCCATTGGCGCGCGCCATGCGCAGCACGGCCTGTGCGGCTTCCGTCGCGAAACCCAGCCCCCAATAGGGGCGGGCGATCCAGTAACCCAGCTCATGGCCGCCATCGTCGGCGCGGGTGATGCCGCAGCCGCCGACCAGGCGCGGCGCGCCGTGGGTGCGGGTGAAGGCAAGCAGGCTGGGCAGATGCACGTCCTGCGGCCTTTCCAGAAACGCCAGCGCGTCTTCCAGGCCATAGGGGCTGGGCACGCGCGTCAGGTTACGCAGGACGGCAGGGTCGCCAATGGCCTGGGCCAGGGCAGGGGCATCTTCCATCCAGCCCGGACGCAGGAGCAGGCGGGGGTACGGGCGAACATTCTCGTCTCTCCTCTTTGTCGGCGCCGATAGCCGCCAATGATGACGGCTTGACGACGGCGTGGGTTCATGGACTGGCCCCGCCCGCATGACGCGCGAGAAGGGCTTAAGTTCCAAGGACTTGAGGGAAAGTGGAGGGGAGGCCCGCAACAATGAAAAAGGGGCGCTCCTTGTGGAAGGAGCGCCCCTTTTTCCCTCGAAAACCGACAGTGCCTATTGGCCCTGTCGGGAGGATCGCCCCTTTGCGGAGGGACGATCCGTCATCGATCGTCCGTTATTCAGCGGCCTGTGCGACGGCGTCTACCGACACATATTTGCGGCCCTGCTTGCCAGCGTGGAATACCACGCGGCCTTCGCCCAGTGCGAACAGCGTGTGGTCCTTACCCATGCCGACGTTGCGGCCGGGATAGACGCGGGTGCCGCGCTGGCGAATGATGATGTTGCCGCCGATCACTTCCTGACCGCCGAACTTCTTGACGCCAAGGCGCTTCGATTCCGAATCACGACCGTTGCGCGACGAACCGCCAGCTTTCTTATGTGCCATTGTCTAAACTCCTAATTCTAGTCGCGAAGCGATCAGGCTTCGGCAGCGGCAGGGGCCGCGTCTTCGGTCTTGGCAGCGGCCTTCTTGGCCTTCTTCGCTTCGCTGCCGATCGAAACGATCCGCAGGATCGTGTGACGCTGACGGTGGCCGTTCTTGCGGCGATAATTGTGGCGGCGGCGCTTCTTGAAGACGATGACCTTCTCGCCCTTCGCCTGCGCGATGATCTCGGCTGCGACGGTCAGACCGGCCACATCCTTCAGATCGCCGCCTTCACCGGCCAGCAGGACGTCGTCCAGCGTGATCTTGTCGCCGGCCTCACCGGCCATCTTTTCGACGACGATCTTGTCTCCGGCGGCGACGCGATATTGCTTGCCGCCCGTGCGCACGATAGCGAACATGGCTTGTCTCTTCTCGTTCAAATCTGCTTTACGCAGATCACCAAAGACATGAAGCCTTAGCCGACCCGCGCGGGAATGTGGCCCGGTAGTGGAATGACTCGGACCTGTCAACCACGATAGGCTGGTTCGAGGGGTGGTTTTCGACCTGCCTTGCCCTATCTATAGCAGGATAAAGGGATAGTGACACACATGAAGCGCATTGCAACGGACAGTGGAGCATCGGCGGGCCAGCGCCTGTCGGTCGTCGCTGCCGTGTGTACGCTGATTGTGGTCATCCTGCTCTCCGCGCTTGCGCCGCTTGGGCCTCCGCTCAGCCGGGTCGCGGGTTCCGCCTTCAATCCCGCGACGATCGATGTCGTGATCAAGGCACGCGCGCCGCTGGCCCCGCAGGCAGTGCAGGCCACGCAACCGGACGGCGAAGGTCCGTCGGTCCCGCTGCTGTTGCTGGCGGCGTTTGCCGCCGCTTTTGTGATCCTGTGGCGGCAATCTGCTGCCCCCGCCTTCGCCCCTGTCGGGGAAAGAGCGCGATCAAGCTTCCACTCCAACGATAGACGCGCCCGCGCTCCGCCCGCCAGTTCCTGACGAATCGAGTCCCGGCCCGCCTGTGCGGGCCTTCGTTCGGAACAAGGAGCTTCGCTCATGCCCCGCAAACGCCCGCCCTGGTGGTTCATGCCGGCCGTCATGGTCGCGCTGGCCATTGCCGCTGCCGCGCTATCGCTAGCCATGCTGCCCATCGCCCAGGGATAGGTCGCCCGGCTGGCCGCGCCTGTCATGCGCGTGGCCGCCGTGCAGAATAGAAAGCCTGCTATGCCCCATCACACGCCCCTGATCGGCACGATTGTCGCCGGTCTCGTTGTTGCCTTCATCATGGGGGCGATCGCGCATCGCCTCAAACTCTCGCCGCTCGTCGGTTATCTTGTCGCCGGGATCATGGTTGGTCCCTTCACCCCCGGTTTCGTTGCCGACACTGCGCTGGCCAACGAACTGGCCGAAATCGGGGTCATCCTGCTGATGTTCGGGGTAGGACTGCATTTTTCGCTCAAAGACCTGCTGTCGGTCAAGAATATCGCCATCCCCGGCGCACTGGTGCAGATTGCAGTCGCGACCGGCCTTGGCATGGCGTTGGCGCATGTCATGGGCTGGCCGCTGATGGGGGGCATCGTCTTTGGCCTTGCCCTGTCGGTCGCCAGTACCGTCGTACTGCTGCGGGCGTTACAGGGCGCCGATCTGGTCGAGACGCGGCGGGGCCGCATCGCGATCGGCTGGCTGATCGTCGAGGATCTGGTGATGGTCCTGGCGCTGGTCCTGCTGCCCGCACTCGCCACCGTCATCAACGACGCCAATGCAGGGGCAGGGGCAGGCGCCCTGATCGCGCCGCTGGTCGGTACCCTGCTCAAGGTTGCGGGCTTCGTGGCCCTGATGCTGGTGGTGGGGCGACGGGTGATCCCCTGGGCGTTGCACTGGGTGGTGCATACCGGATCGCGCGAACTGTTCCGGCTTGCGGTTCTGGCCATCGCGCTGGGCGTGGCGTTCGGCGCGGCCTATGCGTTCGACGTCTCCTTCGCGCTCGGCGCATTCTTCGCGGGCATGATTTTGGGCGAAACGCCGCTCAGCCGCCGCGCGACCGAGGAGACGCTGCCTCTGCGCGACGCATTTGCGGTGCTGTTCTTCGTATCGGTCGGCATGTTGTTCAATCCGGCGGTGCTGGTGGAACAGCCGCTGCCGCTGCTGGCCACCGTGGCGATCATCATCGTGGGCAAATCGATCGCCGCCTATGCCATTGTCCGACTTTTCGGCAAGCCAGCCGACACCGCCATGACCATCGCGATCAGCCTGGCGCAGATCGGCGAATTTTCCTTCATCCTCGCCACGCTGGGGACGGGACTTGGCGTCCTGCCTGCCGATGCGCGCGATTTGATCCTGGCGGGCGCCATCGTCTCGATCTTCCTCAACCCCATCCTCTTCTCGCTGGCCGTGCGTGGCCGCAAGCAGGACGAGGTGGATGCAGAAGCCGCCCGCGTCGCGGCGGAGCGCCCGCCGGTGGGGCATGTCGTGCTGGTAGGCTATGGCCGCGTCGGCAAGCTGATCGCCACCCGCCTGACCGAGCGATCCGTGCCGTTCGTCGTGATCGAGGGCGATGGCGCGAAAGCCGAGGATGCCCAATCCGCCGGCCTGTCCGTGGTACGCGGCAGCGCGCTGGAGGACCGGCACCTTACAAAGGCGGGAGTTAAAAAGGCGCATCATCTGCTGATTGCCGTGCCGGAAGGTTTCGAGGGCGGGGCGATTTTTGAACATGCGATCCGCTTGAACCCCAACCTGGCCGTCGTCGCCCGCGCGCACAGCGACGCGGAGGTCGACTATCTGGAGAAACTGGGCGTGCCGCAAATCGTGATGGGGGAACGGGAACTGGCGGGCCGCATGCTCAGCCTGTGCGGAGCCAATTAATCGAGAGACGTCAGAAACCGCGCGGCCTGATCCCGGATCGCCGCGCGGTCGGGCTGCGCCATCTTCGCCCAGTTGCGATAGGGCATGGCCAGCCGCATATTGCCACCCAGCAGCTTTTCATTACGGGCCAGGAAATCCCAATAAAGGGCGTTGAACGGACACGCATCCTCGCCCACCCGCTGCTTCACGTCATAGCGGCAGGATTTGCAGTAATCCGACATGCGGTTGATATAGGCGCCGCTCGCGGCATAGGGCTTTGACCCCAGCAGGCCGCCATCGGCAAACTGGCTCATCCCCAGCGTGTTGGGCAGTTCGACCCATTCATAGGCGTCCGCATAGACTTCCAGATACCAGACATGAACCTGGTGCGGATCGATCCCGGCCAGCAGCGCGAAATTGCCAGTGATCATCAGTCGCTGGATATGGTGGGCATAGGCATGGTCGATGGTCTGGCCGATGGCCTGCGCCATACAATGCATGTCGGTTTCGCCGGTCCAGTAGAAGCCGGGCAGGGGCCGTGTCGCCCCCAGCGCGTTACGCTGCGCATAGTCCGGCCCTTCGTGCCAATAGATGCCACGCACATATTCGCGCCAGCCGATGATCTGGCGGATGAAGCCCTCCGTTGCGTTCAACGGCACCTTGCCCGCCCGATAGCGCGCCTCGACCGCCTGGCAGAGTGCCAGCGGATCGAGCAGCCCGGCGTTGATATAGGGCGACAGGATCGAGTGCCACAGGAACGGCTCGTCCGTCAGCATCGCGTCCTGATAGTCGCCAAAGCGCGGCAATGCCTCGTCCAGAAAGCGGCGCTGCTGGCGCATCGCTTCCTCATGCGTCACAGCGAAATGGAAATGGTCAAGGCTGCCGATATGATCGGCAAAGCGATCCGCAACCAGCGCCAGCACATCTTGCGTCACCGCGTCAGACCGGAACCGGACGGGCTGCGGCATCAACAGGTCGCGCCCCGGCGGTGGCTTGCGATTTTCCGCATCATAATTCCATTCGCCACCCTCCGGATTGCCCGCGCTTGTCATCAACAGTCCGGTTTTTCGCCGCATGTCGCGATAGAAAAACTCCATCCGCAACTGCTTGCGCGCCGCCGCCCAACTGTCGAATTCCGCATGGGAACAGAGGAAGCGGTCATCCTCATGGATCGTGACCGGCAGCCCGAAACGCAGTTCCCAATCTTCCAGCATCGCGCGCACCCGCCATTCACCTGCTTCCGTCACGTGAATGGCGACGGGGTGATGCCGCGCGATGGCACGCGCAACCTCGGCAGTGAAGCTGCCGCTATTGGCCGGATCGTCGAGTTTCACATAATCGACTGTCCACCCCAGCGCGCGCAGCCGATCGGCATGGTGACGCATGGCGGACAGGATGAAGGCGATCTTCGCCTTGTGATGGCGGACATAGCGGGTCTCATCCGCTACCTCCATCATCAGCACGACGCTGCGTGCCTTGTCGGCGTGCCGCAGCGCGGCGATGTCGGGCGTCAACTGGTCGCCCAGCACCGGAATGAGAAAGGGGCCGTCGGTCATGCTTCATAGCAATGACCGACGGCCCCTTTGGCTCCTAGCTGTTCTAAAGGGTGCTGGTTTACATCAACACCGTTCGTCCTGAGTAGCCATTGAGCGAAGTCGAAATGGCGTATCGAAGGATGCGTATGCGCACGATGCTTCGATACTTGAACAGGTGAACCATCCCCCGGATGGTTCAGGATCGTCCGGGGGACGATCCGACCTGTTCAACTTCGACAAGCTCAGTCTCTACTCAGCACGAACGGATGTGTAAGTATCTTGCAACTTACCCCCGGCTGCGCGGCGGCCCCTTGCGCGGGCCGCCTGCGCCCGCGCCCTTGAACGGGCGTGGGCTATGCGGCGCTGCGCCGCCACGCGAAAAATTGCCGGGACCGCCGCGGGGCGGACCGCTGCGGTTGGGGCGGTCGCCATTGGCAGGGCGCAACTGCTTGCGCTTTTCGCGCGCTTCCTCGCGCGGGGCGCCATCGACCGGATCGAACAGCACGTCCGCGCCCTCGTCACCCGCTTCGCCGGTGCGACGAACGGCGGCCAGGAATTTGGACGCGATCGCCTTGGGAATTTCGAACATCGTGTCGTTGGTGGTGATGCGGATTGCGCCGATGTCACCGCGCGACACATGGCCGCGACGGCAGATCAGCGGCAGGATCCAGCGCGGATCGGCATTCTGGCGGCGACCGATATTGATGCGGAACCACTGGGTATCCTCAAAACCGGGACGTGGCCCGTCGCGGCGGGCGGGCGCTTCGCTGCCGTCCAGCAGCTCTTCGGGCGCAGGCAGCGCGGCGCGGGCAGACCGCACCAGCATGGCCGCGATTTCCTTGGCGCTCTTGGCTTCCAGCAGTTCGCCGCCCAGTGCCCAGTCGGACTCTTCCAGTTCCATCGGCTCCAGCAGGCGCGCGCGCAGCCGTTCGGCATCCTGCGCGGCGATCGCTTCCTTGGTGGGGGCGGACGTCCATTCGACGGGAATTTTCGCGCCCTTCAGCATCCCTTCTACCCGGCGACGGCGTGGATAGGGGACGATCAGGACGGCGGTGCCCTTCTTGCCCGCGCGGCCGGTACGACCGGAGCGATGCTGCATGGTCTCGACGTCACGCGGGATTTCGACATGCACCACCAGCGTCAGCGTGGGCAGGTCGATGCCGCGCGCGGCCACGTCGGTCGCCACGCACACGCGCGCTCGCTTGTCGCGCAGCGCTTGCAGCGCATGGTTGCGCTCATTCTGGCTATGTTCGCCCGACAGCGCGACGGCGGCAAAGCCACGCTCGGTCAGGCTGGCGTGGAGATGGCGGACATTGTCGCGCGTGGCGCAGAACAGGATCGCCGTCTCCGCTTCATGGAAGCGCAGCAAGTTGACCACGGCATTTTCAATGTCGGCGGGCGCGACGGTCATCGCCTGATAGCTGATGTCGCCATGGCCGCGATCATTGCCGGCGGACTGGATCTGGAACGCATCCTTCTGATAGCGGCGGGCCAGCGCCACGATCGGCTTGGGCATGGTCGCCGAAAACAGCAGGGTGCGGCGGCCATCAGGGGTGGCGTCGAGAATACCCTCCAGATCTTCGCGAAAGCCCATGTCGAGCATTTCGTCGGCCTCGTCCAGCACGGCGGTTTTCAGCGCCGACAGGTCGAGCGCGCCGCGTTCCAGATGGTCGCGCAGGCGGCCCGGCGTGCCCACGACGATATGCGCGCCCTGCGCCAGCGCCTTGCGCTCGCGAGCGGCGTCCATGCCGCCAACGCAGGTGGCGATGCGCGCCCGCGCTCCAGCGTAGAGCCATTCCAGTTCGCGGCTGACCTGCAATGCCAGTTCGCGCGTCGGCGCGATGACCAGCGCCAGCGGCCAGGCGGGCGGGGGCAGGCGGCCTTCCTCGTTCAGCAATTCGCCCGCCATGGCCAGGCCAAAGGCGACGGTCTTGCCCGACCCGGTCTTGGCCGACACGATCATGTCGCGGCCAATCGCTTCGGGTTCGATGACCGACGCCTGCACTTCGGTCAGGTTTTCATACCCCTTCGTCGTGAGCGCCTGCGCCAGGATGGGGGGGAGAGTTTCAAATGCCATATTGTTGTATTCCATCGGATAATAGCGACCCGCCATATACCGACGGATACCAAAAGACCTGTTCCTTCCGCCCGTTCAATCGGACGCCCGAAGCGCAAGGTCGCACGCTTCGGTTTCATACCATCCTCCCCTGCAAGGGGAGGTGGCAGGGCGAAGCCCTGACGGAGGGGTGTCCCCCTCTCGATAGGGTGATACCCCTCCACCACCGCTATGCGGCGGTCCCCCTCCCCTTGCAGGGGAGGATGAACATAAAAACAGGAAAGCCTCCTTCCCCATTTCGCGAGGAAGGAGGCTTGCCTGATTGTCTATAACGCAAAAATCAGACTGCGGCGACTTCCGCCACATCGACCTTCACGCCCGGACCCATCGAGGAGGACAGGGCGATCTTGCGCACATATTTGCCCTTCGAACCGGTCGGCTTCGCCTTGACGATCGCATCGACGAACGCGTCGAAATTCTTGCGCAGGTCTTCGGCGGTGAAGCTCGACTTGCCCAGGCCCGCATGGATGATACCGGCCTTTTCGACGCGGAATTCGATCTGACCACCCTTGGCGGCCTTCACGGCTTCGGCGACGTTCGGGGTCACGGTGCCCAGCTTGGGGTTGGGCATCAGGCCCTTGGGGCCCAGAACCTTACCCAGGCGACCGACCAGGCCCATCATGTCCGGCGTCGCGATGACGCGCTGGAAGTCGATGTTGCCGGCCTGGATCGATTCCAGCAGGTCTTCTGCACCCACGATGTCGGCGCCGGCGTCGAGCGCCTGCTGAGCCTTGTCGTTACGGGCGAACACGGCGACGCGAACGTCCTTGCCGGTGCCTGCGGGCAGGGTGACGACGCCACGGACCATCTGGTCAGCGTGACGGGGATCGACGCCCAGATTGATCGCGATTTCGACGCTTTCGTCGAACTTGGCGGTCGCGTGGGTCTTGATCAGGCCCAGCGCTTCGTCAACGCCGTGCAGCTTGTTCTTGTCGATCGCGGCGGCGAGAGCCTTCGCCTTCTTGGTCTGCTTTGCCATGGTCTTAGCCCTCCACCACGTCGAGGCCCATCGCGCGCGCGGAGCCTTCGATAATCTTCGTTGCTGCGTCGATGTCGTTCGCGTTCAGGTCAACCATCTTGGCCTGGGCGATTTCGGCGAGCTGGGCGCGGGTGATCTTGCCAGCGACGACCTTGCCCGGTTCCTTGGAACCCGACTTCAGGTTGATCGCCTTCTTGATCAGGAAGGTCGCAGGCGGCTGCTTCGTGGTGAAGGTGAAGCTGCGGTCGGCATAGACGGTGATGATCGTCGGCAGGGGCGTGCCCTTGTCGACATTGGCCGTCTGCGCGTTGAACGCCTTGCAGAATTCCATGATGTTCACGCCGCGCTGACCCAGGGCCGGGCCGATCGGCGGTGCAGGCTTGGCGTCTCCAGCGGGCACCTGGAGCTTGATATAGCCCGTAATTTTCTTGGCCATTATGACTCACTCTGTTGCTGGGCGGACCCGAAAGCCACGCCCGGTTCAAGTTTAGCGGTGCTAACGAAGGCGAAGCCTCCTCCCGCGCTTATTCCCGGTCGCCCGGAAATTCTGTTTGCCCCGTCATGCCGGACTTGATCCGGCACCCAGGGCGAAATCATGCGACGTCACGCCCAGACGCCCTGGATCCCGGCCTTCGCCGGGACACGAGCTTTCCTTATTTGGAAAGCTCTACCTGCTCGAAATCCAGTTCCACAGGCGTGGCGCGACCGAAGATCGACACCGACACCTTGACCCGGTTCTTTTCGAAATCCAGTTCCTCGACCGTGCCGTTGAAGCTGGCGAAGGGACCGTCCAATACCTTGACCGCATCGCCGATTTCGTAATCGACGCTGACCTTGTGCTTGGGCGCGGCCTCGGCTTCCTTGCGGGCGCCGAAATAGCGTGCGGCTTCCGATTCGCTGATCGGCTGCGGCTTGCCCATCGAACCCAGGAAACCCGTCACCTTGGGCGTGTTCTTGATCAGGTGATAGATGTCGTCGTTCATCGCCAGCTTGGCCAGAACATAGCCGGGCATGAACTTGCGCTCGACCTGCACCTTCTTGCCGCGCTTCACTTCGGTCACGGTTTCAACAGGCACTTCGACCTGTTCGACCAGCTGGGAAAGGCCCATGCGCTCGGCTTCGGACAGGATCGATTCCTTGACCTTGTTCTCGAAGCCCGAATAGGCGTGGATGATGTACCAGCGCGCCATGTTACCGTTTCAAACTCCCAAAAACCAAGGCGGTCATGCTCAGGCCCGACCCGCCGCGAGGCTCAGCAGCCACTGGACGATCGCGCCGAAAAAAGTGTCGATGCCAAAGAAGAACAGGCCCAGCATCGTCGTCATGATGACGACCATCACGCCGGTCATGATCGTTTCGCGACCCGTGGGCCACACGATCTTCGACGCTTCGGTCCGCACCTGATTGACGAATTCGCCGGGGGAAACCTTCGCCATCGCCTGCCTCAAACCCTTTGCACAAACACCAAAACGCGAAGCAATAGTCCGCCCTCCCGATCCCGCCCATATCGGCGTCCGGGGGATGCGGCCGCATAGCTTCGCGACACAATTTCGACGGCGCGTCTAGCGGCAAACCTCATGCAAGACAAGGATGCTGCTGGAACGCCTGGCAGGAGTGGAGGGACTCGAACCCCCGGCATTCGGTTTTGGAGACCGACGCTCTACCAACTGAGCTACACTCCTGTGCCGGCGAAGGAGGGCGCTTTAGCGTGGCATGACGGGCAGGGCAAGCGCGATTATGCAGCTTTTTCCTGGCGGTCCGCGATGCTCGTTTCGGCACTGGTCTGCCGCTCTGCCTCCGCATTGATCTGCGCGCCCAGCAGCACGACATAGGCCGACACGAAAAGCCATAATTGCAGCACGACGACCGCGCCCAGCGACCCGTATGTCTCGTTATAATTGCCAAATGTCGCGACATAGAAGGACACGCCCAGCGTGACCACCAGCCAGAACAGGGTGGCTGTGACCGACCCGACCGTCAGCCATTGCCACTGCGCCTGTCGCCGGTGCGGCCCGAAACGGTAGATCAGCCCGAATATCAGGCTGGCGAACAGGCCGGCGCAAATCCATGTCACGGCCTTGATCGCGAACAGTACGCCCGGTCCCCAGTTGACCAGCAGCTTTTGCAGCAGGCCGATGACCGTGGCCGTAAAAACGCCTGCCACCATCACCAGCACGGCGGAACAGGTGATGCCCATCGACACGCGGGTGAACGCGATGATGCCGCGTCCTTCCTTCTGCCCATAGACGATGTTCAGCGCCTCCATGATGGCCGATGCCGCGCGCGTCGCGCCATAGATCGCAATGCCCAGTGCTGCGGCCAGGCCAAAGCCGATCGCCGGTTTGGCGGTGCTGACGACGCCCAGCAACTGGTCGTTGATCAGCTTGGCCGCATCGGCCGGCACGACCGCGATGATCGCCTGCATATGCCGTCCGACCATCGCCGGATCGCCAAACAGGCCATAGGTCAGCACGACGGCCGCCATCATCGGCGCGATCGAGAGGAATGCATAATAAGCGACGCCTGCCGCGAGCAAACCGACATGGTTGGCCGACAGCGCGCCATAGACCCGCTTCAAAATCTCCCACCAGGCCCGCGGCGGAATTTTCCACGGTGCATCGACATGCACCTGCTGCGCGACTGGCTGCTTCATCGGTTTCCCCTGTTGCTACACCAGGCAAGCGCATGAAAGGGGAGGGCGGTTCCCGCCGTTGGGGGTTACAAAAACACGCCGCCCTTCATGATCCGCCGCGCGCGGCCCTGCACCGGCACCCGGTCGAACGGCGTGTTGCCCGCCGCCGCCGCCATTTTTCCACTGTCGACGATCCACGGCGCGTCGGGGTCGACAAAGATCAGGTCCGCCGCGCTGCCGCTTGCAAAACTGCCCGCATTGACGCCCAAAATCCTGGCCGGATTGGCGCTCAGCAGGGTCATCAGCCGGTTGAGCGACACATGCCCGTCCCGCACCAGATTGAGCGAGAGCGCCAGCAGCGTCTCCGCCCCGGCCATGCCGGGCGAGGCGTCGGCGAAGGGCAGGCGCTTGTCCTCCGCCCCGCGCGGATCATGGCTGGACGTGATGACGTCGACCGTTCCGTCCGCGACCGCCGCGATGCTCGCCTTGCGATCATCCTCCGACCGGAGCGGGGGCGACAGGCGGGCGAAGGTGCGGAAATCGGTCACCGCATTGTCGGCCAGGAACAGATAGGCGGGGCTGATGCCGCAACTGACCCGCAGCCCTTCCGCCTTGGCCGCGCGAATGAGGTCGAAGCCAGCCCTGGTCGTCACCAGCCGGAAATGGATCGCCGCGCCTGCCTGCCGCGCCAGCATGATGTCCCGCGCGATCGCCATGGCTTCGGCGCAGGCGGGCGCGTGCGGCAGGCCCAGTCGCGTCGCCGTCTCACCGCTCGTCGCCACCGCCTTGCCCGCCAGCCCGCCATCCTCGGCATGGGCGATCACCGTCAGCCCCAGCCCGGCCGCATAGGATAATACCCGCAGCATCACGCCCGAATCCGCGATCCACTGCCGCCCGGTGCCGACCGCCTTCGCTCCGGCCGCCTGCATCATGCCAATCTCGGCCAGTTCCGTGCCCTTGAGGCCGCGCGTCGCCGCCGCGATCGGGTGAACCCAGAAATCGGGCTTCCCCGCCCGCGTCGCCTGCCGGATCAGCGCCGCATCGTCCAGCAGCGACGACTGGTCGGGCATCAGCGCCGCGCGCGTGATCCCGCCAAAATGAAAGGCGGGCTTGTCCGTCGCAAAGACGCCCAGGTCGACAAGGCCCGGCGCGACCACCTGCCCCTGCGCATCGATCCGCTCCGCGTCCGCAGGCACGGCGATGTCCCCGGCCGCGACGATGCGATCGCCTTCGATCAGGATGGAGCCGGAGAGCAGCGCATCCCCCGCCGGATCGGCCAGGCGACCGTTGATGATGGCGAGTTTAGTCACCGAGAAATACCCCTAAAACGTTCGCCCTGAGCCTGTCGAAGGGCCGTTCTTTCTGTTGCGTCAAGGAAAAGGTCAGGGCTTCGACAGGCTCAGCCCGAACGGAGGTTGTGGAATTCATCACGCCCATCCCTCCACCCCCGCGCGCCGCGCGTCAGCACGTCCAGGCACGCCATGCGGATCGCCACGCCCATTTCCACCTGTTCGGTGATTGCCGATCGCGTGGGATCATCCGCCACCACGCTGGCAATCTCCACGCCCCGGTTCATCGGGCCGGGATGCATCACCAGCGCGTCCGGCTTGGCCAGCGCCAGTCGCTCAGGCGTCAGGCCGTAGAGCATGTGATATTCGCGCGCCGACGGGATGAACGCCCCGTCCATCCGCTCATTCTGAAGCCGCAGCATCATCACCACGTCCGCGCCGTCCAGCCCCTGCGCCATGTTGGTGAAGGGCGTCGCGCCCAGCATCTCCACTTCCGGCGGCATCAGCGTGGGCGGCGCGACCGCCCGGACCTGCGCGCCCAGCGCGGCGAGGCACAGCATGTTGGAGCGCGCGACCCGACTGTGCAGCACATCGCCGCAGATCGCGACGACCAGCCCTTCGAAACCGCCCTTGCGCCGCCGGATGGTCAGCGCGTCCAGCAGCGCTTGCGTGGGATGCTGGTGCCAGCCATCGCCCGCGTTAAGCACCGGGCAGTCCACCTTGTCCGCGATCAGCGCGACTGCGCCGGAACTGGCATGGCGGATCACGATGACGTCGGCGGCCATGGCGTTGAGCGTCATCGCCGTGTCGATCAGCGTCTCGCCCTTCTTCACGCTCGACTGGCCCGCATGCATATTGACCACGTCGGCGCCCAGCCGCTTGCCCGCAATCTCGAACGACAGCAAGGTCCGCGTGCTATTTTCGAAAAAGGCGTTGATCTGCGTCATCCCGGCCAGCCGGTCATCATGCTTGCGCGCGCCGCTGCGGTTCGCCCGCGCCCAATGCTCCGCCTCGTCCAGCAAAAAACGGATTTCCCAGGGCATCAGGTCCGCAATGGACAGCAAATGCCTGTGCGGAAACAGCGCCCGACCGGTCAGGTCGGACGAAGCGGGCGCGGCGGTCGTTTCGGGCATGGGATGCGCTTTAGGCGAGGGGAGGAGAGAGGGCAAGGGAGCGGTGATGAAGTTGAACGCAAACCCGACATCCGTTCGGGCTGAGCCTGTCGAAGCCTTGTTCTTTCCGTGGGATCGCAGTCACCTTCGGCCCCGAAGCCGCCCCAGCAGCGCCCCGTCCCGCAACACCTCCCGCGCGGCGTTATGTCCCGGTGCGCCGGTCACGCCGCCGCCGGGATGCGTGCCCGCGCCGCACATATACAGGCCCTTCACCGGCCCGCGGTATGCGCCATGGCCCAGCACCGGGCGCGCGGCCCACATCTGGTCCAGCGACAGGTGGCCGTGCATGATGTCGCCGCCGACCAGCCCGAATTTGCGCTCCAGGTCCAGCGGCGAGTGGATCTGCCGCGCGATCACGCTGCCGGCAAAGCCCGGCGCAGCCGCCTCCACCGTAGCGATGATGCAGTCCGCCGCCGCCTCCCGCTCATCGTCCCAGCTACGGCCATCCGGCAGTTCAGGCGCGAATTGCTGGCAGAAGAGGCTGGCGACATGGCATCCTTCCGGCGCCAGAGAGGCGTCGATGGTGGACGGGATCAGCATTTCGACGATCGGCGCTTTCGACCAGCCATCGCGCTTGGCGTCCATGAACGCCCGATCCATATAATCCAGCGTCGGGGCCAATATGATGCCCGACTGATGGTGCTCCCCCACGCCGGGCAGGCAGGGGAAATGGGGCAGGGCGCTCAGCGCCACATTCATGCGGAACGTGCCGGAACCGGCCTTGAACGCCTTGATCCGCCTGGCGAAATCGGCGGGCAGATCGGCCGGGGCCATCATCCGCTCATACAATAGTTTCGGCCCGACATTGGCGATCACCGCCTTGCCCATCACCTCTTCGCCGCTCTCCAGCCGCACGCCCACGGCCCGCGCGCCGTCCACCAGCACGCGCCCGACCGGCGCTTCCAGGCTGATCTCCACCCCCATGGCGGTCACGACCCGCGCCATGATCTGGGTGATCATGCCCATGCCGCCGACGCTATGGCCCCAGGCGCCCTTCTTTCCGTTCACCTCGCCAAAGACATGGTGCAACAGCACATAGGCACTGCCCGGCGTGTCGGGCGACGCATAATTGCCCACCACGGCGTCGAACCCGAACGCAGCCTTCACCGCGTCACTCTCGAACCAGCCGTCCAGGAAACTGCGCGCCGATTTGGTGAACAGGTCGAGCGTATCGCGCTGCTGTTCGATAGTCAGCCCCGCGATGCGCCGCCCCTGTTTCAGCGCGTCGATGATCATCGACAGGCCGTCGCCGACATTGGGCGGACTTTTCAGCACCAGGTCGCGCAATATGTCGGCCACCACCTCCAGCGCATCATAATAAGCGGGCAGGGCGGCGGCGTCCCTCGCGCTGAACCGGGCGAATTCCGCCTGCGTCCGTTCCAGCCCGCCGCCCAGTTTCAGATAGCCGCCATCGGGCTGGGGCAGGAAATTGCTGATGGGCCGTTCGATGACGCGATAGCCGTGATCGGCCAGCCTCATATCGGCAATGACCTTGGGATTGAGCAGGCTGACCGTGTAGCTGGCGGTCGAGTTGCGGAAACCGGGGTGAAATTCCTCCGTCACCGCCGCACCGCCAACGACGTCGCGGCGCTCCAGGATACGCACCTTATAGCCAGCCCGCGCCAGATAGAAGGCGCACACCAGCCCGTTATGCCCCCCGCCGATGATGACGGCGTCGTAGCTTTTGGTCATGCGTTCGCGCTCCATCCCGCCGCGGGTGCGCGGTGCTGCCGCGCCTGTGGAATAATCGTGCGCATCCGCCCGCAAAAATGGCGCAGCGCCACTTCATCCTGATGCAGCGGCCCGACGGTGAAACTGTGCGACGCCATGCCCGCCTGCACCCGCGCGACCAGCGCCGTATCCTCTGCATTGACCTGCCGGTTGATCCGCCAGTTGAGATAGCGCGCCGCCTTCATCTCCCTGCGGTCATCCGGCACAGCATAGCTGATCTCGCGGATCAGCGTCTGCGTCGGCGACACGGGCAGCCAGGCCATGAAATCGACCTGATCGGGATAGATGTCGAACGCGAAATTGGGCCACAGCTTGAAATAGGTCCATAGCCGCTGCCGCTCCGGCGGCAGATGCGGCACGGCGGGCAGGAAGTGCTGATAGGCGCGCTCCGACCAGTTGGCCGATGGCCGTTCGACGATCGGCCCCCACATCTTGTCGACATGGGCGCTGGCCTCCACGCCATAGCCGTCGCCCATCAGCCGTTTAAGCCCCGGATGCGCGACGCTGATGTGCAGCCCGTCGGAATAATTGTCGCCGATATTCTTCCAGTTCACGCTGCGTGGCCGCAACGTCACCCGCCCCAGCGCGCGCAGGTCGGCAAAGCGATAGGGCGCGATTTCCTCGACATAGGGGGCCATCATCTGCGCGACCGAAGGGCCACCATCATCGGTCAGGCGGACGAAGAGAAATCCGTGAAAATCCTCGACCTGCACGGGCGTCAGGCCATGGTCGGCCAGGTCCATGGCATAGCCCGCCTTCATCGGCACGCCGGTCAGCCGTCCGTCGCTCTCATAGGTCCAGCCATGATAGGGGCAGACCAGCTTTCTGGCGCAGCCCGACACCCCGTCGACGATCCGCGCGCCGCGATGGCGGCAGACATTGGTAAAGGCGCGCACCGCGCCATCCTCGCCCCGGATGACGATGACACTTTCACCGATATAGTCGAGCGTCTGGAAATCGCCCGGCTGGGCTATGTCGCTGATGTGGCAGACGATCTGCCAAGCGGGGCGAAAGATGCGTTCGACTTCGGCGGCGAAAAATTCCGGGTCACTATAGGTCCAGGCTGGCAGGCTCCAGCCCGCATCCGGGTCTGCCCCGCTTCCTGCCTGCTCCACCATTTCCGCGCATCCCCCGACGCTGCCGATCAATTTTACGAACGTATAATATAACCCGCGTTCATGCCAGCTATATGTCCAGGTCAGTGTCGGCTTTGTCGACCTGCGCGCTATAACGCCGCGCCAGCACGGCGCAGGCCATCAACTGGATCTGGTGGAACAGCATCACCGGCAGCAGGATCGCGCCGACGCTACTCGCCGGGAACAGCAATCCGGCCATCGGTACCCCGGTCGCCAGGCTTTTCTTCGACCCGCAAAAGACCAGCACGATCCGCTCCGCCCGCGCCAGGCCCATCATCCGCCCCAGCCCCCAGGTGAAGCACAGGACCACCGCCAGCAGGGCAACGCAAAGCCCCGCCAGCAGCGCCATCTCCCCCGCAGACACCGTCTGCCACAGCCCCTCGACCACTGCCGCGCTGAAGGCGGCATAGACGACCAGCAATATCGATCCGCGATCGACCCGTCCGATCATCGCCTTGTGCCGCGCCACGAACCCGCCAATCCAGGGTCGCGCCAGATGCCCGATCAGGAAGGGGAGCAGCAATTGCAGCACGATCCCCTCGACCGAAGCCAGCGAGATCAGACTGCCGCTGCCCGTCCGCTGCATCAGCAGCGCGACCAGCAAAGGCGTCAGGACAATGCCCAGCAGATTGGAGAAGGAGGCGCTGACGACCGCAGCGGCGACATTCCCCCGCGCGATCGCGGTAAAGGCGATGGACGATTGCACGGTCGATGGCAAAAGCGTCAGGAACAGCAGCCCGGCCCGCATCCCGTCGGGCACCGCGCCGATCTGCTGGCTTGCTAGCCCCAGCAGCGGAAAGACGGCGAAGGTCGTCGCCAGTACCGCCAGATGCAGCCGCCAGGCCTTGGCCCCGTCCCAGATCGCGGCGCGCGACAATTTTGCGCCATGCAGAAAAAACAGCAGGACGATGCCCGCATCCGCCACGGCATCCGCGATCCGTGCTCCGTCACCACGCGCGGGCAGCAATGACGCTAGCGCAACCGTGCCCAGCAGCAGCAACAGGAATGGATCGATCAGTTCACGAAGGCGGGTCATGGGTCAGCCTTGGGCAGGGAAGGGCGCAAAATCGGGGATAGACGCCGCCTCTTCATTGAGCCAACAGATTCGCACAAGCAGGCAAGGAGCGGATGATGAGCGAACATATTGCGGTGATCGAGCAGGCTGGCGTGCTGGAAATCCACATCGACCGACCCGACAAGAAAAATGCGCTGACCGCCGCCATGTATCGCGCCATGACCGCCGCGCTCGCCGATGCGTCTGCGCGTGCGGACATTGGCGCCGTGCTGTTCGCGGGGCGTGGTGACGCCTTTTGCGCGGGCAATGATCTGAAGGATTTTCTGGCCGGGCCGGAAGGGGGCGCTGCCGCCTTCGCTTTCATCCGCGCGATCGCCGCGTTCGACAAACCGCTGGTCGCGGCAGTGCAGGGGCTGGCCGTTGGCGTCGGCACGACCATGTTGTTCCATTGCGACCTGATCTACGCCGCGCCCGATGCGCGCTTCGTCATGCCGTTCGTCAATCTGGGGATCGTGCCGGAAGCCGGGTCCAGCCTGCTCGCGCCAGCGTTGATGGGTCATGCGAAGGCCGCAGCGATGCTGATGCTGGGCGAACCTATGGATGCACAAGGGGCTGACCGCGTCGGCCTCGTCACCGCCATCGTTCCGGCCGACCAGTTGCTCGACCATACCCGCGCCAAGGCCGCCGCACTGATGGCGAAACCGCCCCAGGCTCTCGCCGTCACCCGCCGCTTGATGAAGGGCGATCCCGCCACGCTCACTGCCCGGATCGACGAGGAGGCGCGGCTGTTCCGCGAATCGCTGACATCACCCGAAGCACAGGAAGCCTTCACCGCCTTCTTCGAAAAGCGCGCGCCCGTATTCAGGCGGGGCTAGGGCCGTCGGCCTGCTTGCCCAGCCGTAATTCGCTCACGATCACCGCTGCGACGATCATCGCCCCGCCCAGCAGCGCCATGGGCGGCAGCCGGTCGCCAGCGATCCGCCCGATGATCCCGGCCCAGACCGGCTCGCCTGCATAGATCAGGGTCGCCCGCGTCGGCGACACGGTGCGCTGCGCCCAGTTCATGACCAATTGGATGATCGCCGTCATCGCGCCCAGGCCGCAGGCAGCGATCACCACCGCCCAGGAAAAGGGCGGGATCGCCTCGCCCACGGGCATCATGCAGGCGAAGGCCAGCAGCGACGTCACCGCAAGCTGCACCACCGTCACCCGCAATATGTTGACGCTGCCTGCAAACAGGCTGATGAAAATAATCTCCAGCGCGATCGGCACCGTGCTGACCAGCGTGATCAACTCGCCCTTGCCCAACTTCACCCCGTCTTGCGGCGCGGCGACGAGCAGCAGGCCGATAAAGGCCAGAACCACCCCGATCCAGCTGGCAAGACGCGGGCGGCGGCGCAGGATGATCCATTGCAGCACCGGCACCAGCGGGACGTAGGCCGCCGTGATGAAGGCCGAAGAACTGCTCGAAATCGTCTGAAGGCCCCAAGTCTGGAGCGTGTAACCCGCGAATATGCCCAGCCCGATCACCAGCCCGGCCCATAATTCGCGCAATGTCATGCCGCGCAGCAGCGGAGCCGCCAGCGGCAGGGTGAGCAGGGCCGCCGTACCGAAGCGCAGCCCGACGAAATAGAGCGGGCCAGAATGCGTTACTGCGCCATGCACGATCAGAAATGTGCCGCCCCACAGGATCGTTATGCCGATCAGGGCCAGTTCCGCGCGGCCTATAAGCCAGCGGCTTGGGACGGGCTTACGGTCTAGGACGGCGGCATGGGTCATGACCGACCGCTATGGACCGCGCAGGGCGCGGTCAAGCCAGGGGTGCGCGGGATGCGCCCGCGCACCCGGACGGATTATTCGTTCTTCAGATCCTTGCCCGCTTCTTCCAGTGACGCGCCGACATCGCGCTTGGCGGCATCCGCCTTGCGTTCCGCATCTGCGGCCGCATCGCTCGTCGCGGCGCCGATCTTGTCCGCGCCCTCGTCGATCGTCCGTCCGGCCTCATCCAGGCCATTGTCGATCTTGTCGCCAGCCCGATCAACCGACTGGCTGATGTCATTGCCGATCGAAGCGCCAGCGTTTTCGACGCTATCCTGGGTCTTTTCCGAGCAAGCCGACAGGCTGGCGATAGACAGGACCGCTAGGGCGGCCAGAACTGAAGTGCGCATGATGTCTCCTTTTCCCCATGGCATGGAAGGAGATAAGCGCAGCAGGCGCGATAAGGTTGCGTCGGCGGGCCTATCCGCCGCGCAGGCCGAACACCATCGACCGGTCCTGATCGGGGATCAGCCCTTCCAGCACCCGCCAGAAGCCGGTGACCGATCCTTGCCCCGCCTGCGCATAGGCTGCCGCCATCTTCTCGCGCAGGGCGCGGAACAGTTCCGCCTCCAACGCTGCGCCCGCTTCGCTCAGCCGCAGCAATTTCTGGCGGCGATCACTGGCGCCGGGCCGCGTCTCGATATAGCCGCGCTCGATCAGGTCGTTAAGAACCCGACCCAGTGACTGTTTGGTAATGGCCAGCAGCCGCAGCAGATCCTTGACCGTCAGGTCGGGCTGGCGCGAAATGAAATAAAGCGCGCGATGATGCGCCCGGCCCAGCCCGATCGCGGCCAACCCCTCGTCGATGGACCGGGTCAGCGCCGAATAGCCGAAATAGAGCATTTCGATCCCGCGCCGTATCTCATCCTCGCGCAGGAACAGCGGGGAAGCGGGCGACATCTGGGCCGAGGAAGGCGATGAACTGGTAACGGTCATGGCTGTGATGATCCAGCGCGGGAGGAAAGTATCTTATTGCCGTCCCAAAAGGATGATGACTAGTGGTCCGATTCTGACATTTGCTACCTTATGGGGTAAGGCCTGTTCAAATGTCAGAATCTTTTCGGACCACCAGCCCGCTTTTATCCTGGTGGATTTTGCGATTTTGACATTTGCAGGCCCATCCTAGCCGCCAGGGGGATGCAAATGTCAAAATCAATCCGCCGGGCTTTCCTTTCGCCAATCACACGCTATATGCCTGACCGCGTCGACGATAGTCGGCCCTGCTGGGGCGTCGCCAAGCGGTAAGGCAGCGGCTTTTGATGCCGCCATGCGCAGGTTCGAATCCTGCCGCCCCAGCCAGCATTACCTACGGCTTGAATCTGCTGTTCAACGCCTACGACATTTCCAAAGTTTCGAAGACGGTTCGTTCCTAGGCATTTGCCTTTAGGAACAGCGTCTTTGTGCTTCGAGGTGTCGCGGGCCGAAAGGCAGCGAGGCCATGAGCTATGGTCAAAGAGGCAAGCGAGCTGCACCGTTCTCGCTTCGCCTGTCGTTTGAAGAACGAACCAAAGTCGAAGCCAACGCGGGCAACATGCCCGTGGCGGCTTATATCAAGTCACTTCTCTTCGCGGACGATGCGCCGCGATATCAGGCTCGCTCGAAAGAGCCGGTCAAGGATCACCAGGCGCTCGCGCAGGTGCTGGCATGTCTGGGTGCCAGCCGCCTGTCGAGCAACCTGAACCAGCTCGCGCATTCGACGCACGTTGCGACCTTCTACTTCGATGAAGATACGAAGGCGGCGATCCAGGGCGCGTGCCGCGATGTCAGGATTGAGGATCAGCGTGCAATAGGCACCCCCTTCGTGGGGTGATCGGCGTGCAAAAAGGACCCCTTCATCCCGGGGATTTAGTCGGCCGACTGGTTTTGATCAGTTGGCGAGAACGGGATGTTGATCGTGGAGACAGTGGTTCGGATTCGGCGTGAGCATGCAGCGGGTAAGGCGATCAAGGCGATCGCTCGTGACCTTCGTTTGTCGCGGAAGGTCGTCCGCAAAGCGATCCGGTCGCCGGAGGCGGCGTTCAACTATCAGCGCAAAGTCCAGCCGCTGCCGCGGATCGGTCCTTATCAGGATCGTCTCGATGCGCTGCTTGAGGAGAACGAAGGTCGCGGCCGCCGCGATCGGCTACGGATGACGCGTATCCATGACCTGCTGGTGCGCGAGGGGTTCGATGGATCCTATGATGCGGTGCGCCGCTATGCGGCGCGCTGGCGTGCTGCGCGGCGGAAGGATGCTGGCGAAGGCGCACCGGCGTTCATCCCGATGACCTTCCAGCCGGGTGAGGCCTACCAGTTCGACTGGAGCCACGAGGATGTGGAGATCGCCGGCAAGCCGATGCGGGTGAAGGTGGCGCATATGCGTCTCTGCGACTCGCGCGCACCCTATGTCCGGGCCTATCCGCGCGAGGGCCAGGAGATGCTGTTCGATGCCCATGCCCGGGCGTTCGCGTTCTTCGGCGGTGTGCCGCGACGCGGTATCTACGATAATATGAAGACGGCGGTGACGGCCGTGTTCACCGGCAAGGAGCGTGTGTTCAACCGCCGCTTCCTGATCATGACCGATCATTACATGGTCGAGCCGACCGCCTGCTCGCCGGCGGCGGGATGGGAGAAGGGCCAGGTCGAGCAGCAGGTCCAGACAATCCGAGGCCGCTTCTTCCAGCCGCGGCTCCGGTTCGCCAGCCTGGCCGAGCTCAACGGGTGGCTGGAGGCCGAGTGCCGGCGCTGGGCCGAGCATCATGCCCATCCCGAACGCGGGGATATTACCGTCGCCGAGGCGCTGGATATGGAGCGACCGGCCCTGCAGCCGATCCTGGCACCGTTCGACGGCTTCCATGAGAGCGAGCATGCCGTCACCGGCACCTGCCTCATCAGCTTCGATCGCAACCGCTACTCGGTCATGTCGACGGCCGCACGCCGGACCGTTCAGGTGCGCTCCTATGCCGATCGCATCGTCATACGCTGCGGCGATGCGATCGTCGGGGAGCATGAGCGCCACTTCGGTCGGAACCGCACGATATACGATCCCTGGCATTATCTGCCGGTCCTCGCGCACAAGCCCGGCGCGCTGCGTAACGGCGCACCGTTCCAGGACTGGGATCTGCCGCCCGCCCTGCACCGATTACGGCGAAGGCTCGGCACCGGGGACGAGGCCGATCGCAGGTTCGTGCGGGTCCTCTCGGCGGTGCTCACCGATGGCCTGGAGCCGGTAGAGGCTGCCGTGCGCGAAGCGTTGGCGAACGGAACGGCCAGCGACGAGCTGATCCTCAACATCCTCTCCCGGCGCCGCGAGCCGGCGACACCCCACAGCATCGTCACTTCGGAAGACCGGATGCTGCAGCATCCTCCGCTCGCCGACTGTGCCCGCTATGATCTGCTGCGAGGCTATGATGCAGCGGCATGATATGATCGACACGATGCGCGGCCTCGGACTCAAGGGCATGGCGGCGGCGTTCGACGAGGCGGTCACCACCGGCCTCCAGCGCAAGCGCACCACCATGGAGATACTGACCGACCTGCTCCGTGCTGAGGCGACCCACCGGGATGCAGCCTCCATCCGCTATCGGATGACGGCTGCGAGGCTGCCCGTGGTGAAGGACCTGGAGCGGTTCAGCTTCGAGGGCACACCGATCAATGAGGAGATGATCCGCTCCCTTCACGATGGCTCCTTCCTCCCGCCTCGCCGCAATATCGTGCTGGTCGGCGGCACGGGGACAGGCAAGACCCACCTCGCCATCGCGATCACCGCCAATGTCGTGCGAAGGGGCGCTCGCGCCCGCTACTTCAACACCGTCGATCTGGTGACACGCCTCGAAGAGGAGACCCGGATCGGCAAAGGCGGGACCCTGGCGGCGCAGCTGTCGCGGCTCGACCTGATCGTTCTCGACGAGCTCGGTTATCTGCCGTTCGCCCGCTCGGGAGGGCAGTTGCTGTTCCACCTCATCAGCAAGCTGGACACCTCGAAGAACCGCTGGATTTGCGTGTAGGGTCGACGGTGCGGATTGAGGCGGCGTGGAAGGAGTGATGTTGCAGCGTATTTGTCGGTGATTTCGATATTGCCGGTGCCGCAGTGGCCGGATTTACCGTCGGTGGCGCTTGGTTCATATCAAGCAGGCGCAGTTCGCCCTTCGAGCCAGGCCAAGCGCTGGAAGTTATAGGCCAAGTTGGCCATGCCGATCTTGATGGTAGCGCGGGCGATGCCGATGGTGCGCACGACCAGCCCCATGCGGTTCTTTTGCCCGGCGAACACATGCTCGACCTGGGCGCGGATCTTGGAACGCCGGGTATTGGCCTTGGCGATCCGCTCAGGCAACGCTCGCCGCGGTTTACGCCGCTGGTGAATGTGGCTGGTGAACATGCCACTGGCCAGGAACGCCTCGTTCTTCTTGGATCGATAGGCGGTATCAGCCCAGACGCCGGAGGCAGTGTTGTCCTTACTGATCAGAACCGGCAGCCGTGCGCCGTCATGGGCATTGGCGGCGCTGGCATCCCAGGTGCGGATCAGCCCATGGGTTTTGTCGATGCCGATATGATTCTTGTACCCGAACATCGGGATGGCCAGATCGACCGGCCTAGCCGCCTTGGGATCGGCGCCCTCTTTGATCTTGGCCTTGCTGTACTTGATCGACCAGCGCGCATCACGGTCCTTTTGCCGGGTCTTGGCCGGCTTCCAGCCCTCGGGCACGCCGCCTTCCTTGATCGCTGCTTTCTCCGCTTCGGTATTGCGCTGTTTGGGTGCCTGCACGACCGTAGCGTCGATGATTTGCCCGCCCATGGCGAGATAGCCCCGATCCTTGAGGGCAGCGTCGAAGCGAGCGAAAAGTTTGTCTATGGCCTTGGCATTTACCAGGCGTTCCCGAAACAGCCACACCGTGGTCGCATCCGGCACGGTGCCATCGAGCCCAAGGCCCAGGAACCGTTGGAATGACAACCGGTCTTTGATCTGAAACTCGGCGGCCTCGTCCGACAGCGAATAGAGCGCCTGTAGAACCAGAATCTTGAACATCAGCACCGGATCAAAGGGCGGTCGCCCACCCTTGCCGCGAACGCAGCGACGAAGCGCTGCCACCAGCGGACCACGGAAAACCTCGAAATCCACAACTGCCGCTAATCGCTCCAGCGGATCGCCCGCCGCGCTCAGCGCATCGTACCGGTCCGAAAGATCGAAGAAACCAGGCTGACTTGCCATCATCGCCTCCTACGCATCGCCGACGAAGTGAATCAAATCCGCCGATCAAACGCCAGAGTTTTTCGAGGTGTCCAGCTTTATGAGCGGACCAGCGTCATCATCACCACGAACCTCGCCTTCGGCGAATGGCCGACCGTGTTCGGCGATCCCAAGATGACCACGGCGCTGCTCGACCGCGTCACCCACCACTGCGATATCGTCGAGACGGGCAACGACAGCTGGCGCTTCAAAAACCGCAGCTGACAGCCACCTTCGGCGCCTTCAAAAATCTATCTTGCGCTGCGCGCGCCTCCGGTCGGGCTACGCCCGCCCTCCGCCGCACGCAGCGCAAGGCCATCTTCAACAAACCAGCATCATATTATCTGAAAAGGGGGTCCCTCTTCGACGCCGATCGGGGGTCCCTTTTGAACGCCGTTTGACAAACATCATCGAATCATGCGGGAAGCGGAGACGGCGGTGGCCGCCTCCTTCGTCCCTCAGCGGCGCTGGTTACCGGCCCAACAGTCCGCGCGCTTGACCGGCAATTTCGGCCAGCATCGCCACATTGGGCGTCGCCGCGGCCTTGGCGCGTTGTACCAGGGTGCGGAACTGGCGGATGCGGGGGCCGCGCTGGATCAGCCATTGCTCGACATGGTCCGATATGTCCTTGCCTTTGCCATGGGCCAGGAAATCGAGCCGGACCTGCTGCATGTCGCGGGCGACGCCCGAAATCAGCAGCCGCTCCCACGGGTCGCTCGGCTCCATGCGCGCGGCGGCTGACTGGACCCAGTCGATTCCGACTGCTTCGCCCAGATGGGTGAAGGCGCGGGTCAGCGCGACTTCACCCACGCCCATCTTTCCGGCCAGGGCCGCGATTCCGACTGCGCCGTCCAGCTTGAACAGACCCGCCGCACGCCGCGCCAGAGCCTCTGGCGCGCCGAGCGCCAGCAGCCTGTCTGTCACCGCATTGGTGCGGCGCTGTGCTTCGCTCGTCAGCAGATCGTCGACCTGCGCCGCCAATGTGCCGACTCCTTGTTTGAGGGCAGCCAGTCCGGCGCTGGGCAATGTTCCGGCCGGTTGGCTGCGCAAGATGTCGGCAATCTGCGCCCGCATCCCGCTGGCAATGTCGCCGAACAGGGCAAGGCGCGCGCTTTCCGCCATCTCGGCGGCGTCAATATCCGCCCATAGCGCGTCGATGTCATAGAGGCGCTCGGCAATCAGGAAGGCGCTGGCCATGTCGCCCAGCGAACAGCCTTCCTCCTCCACCATTTCAAACGGATGGATCAGGCCCAGCCGGTTCACGATGCGATTGGCGACCTTGGTGGCGATGATTTCCCTGCGCAGCGCATGGGCGGCAATCGCATCGGCCTCCTTTTCCTGCATCGCAGGCGGGAAGGCGGCCATCAATTCGCCAGTCATGCTGTCGTCGCTGGCGATGTCGCTTTGTTCGATCGCATCCTGCAAGGACAGCTTGGCGGTCGAAAGCAGCACAGCCAGTTCGGGTCGGGTCAGCCCCTGGCCGTCCTGCCCACGCCGCAGCAACTGGTCATTGGCGGCCAGTCCTTCAACCTGCCGGTCAAGGCGCCCACTTTCCTCGAATGTCTCGATCAGGCGGACATAGCTTGCCAGATCCGCCGCGCCGCCATTTTCGGCGATCGACAGTCCCAGCGCCTGAAGGCGATTATCCTCCAGCACGATCGCGCCGACGGCATCGGTCATGCTTTCCAGCAGCGCATTGCGCTCCTCGAACGGCAGGCGACCCTCGGCCATCTCCTTGTTGAGCGCGATCTTGATGTTAACCTCATTATCCGAACAATCGACGCCCGCGCTATTGTCGATGAAATCGGTGTTGATCCGTCCGCCATGCAGCGAAAAGGCGATGCGCCCAGCCTGCGTCGTGCCCAGATTGGCACCTTCACCGATCACCTTGACGCGCAGTTGCTCTGCATTCACGCGCAACCGGTCATTGGCGGGATCGCCGACATCGCTGTGGCTTTGCGCGGCCGCCTTTACATAGGTGCCAATGCCGCCGAACCAGAGCAGGTCGGCCGGGGCCTTGAGGATCGCGGAAATCAGCGCGGTCGGCTCCATCTCGGCATCGGTGACGCCCAGTATCGCCTGGATTTCCGGAGTCAGCGTTATGCTCTTGAGCGCGCGGGAAAATACGCCGCCGCCCTTCGAGATCAGCGCCTTGTCATAATCGTCCCAGCTTGAGCGGGGCAGCTGGAACATGCGGTTGCGCTCCTCCCAGCTTCTGGCGGGATCGGGCGCAGGATCGAAGAAGATGTGACGATGATCGAAGGCGGCGACCAGCTTGATCGCCTTGCTGAGCAACATGCCGTTGCCGAACACATCGCCCGACATGTCGCCGCAGCCCACGACGCTGATCGGTTCGCTCTGCACGTCGACGCCCATTTCGGCAAAGTGGCGCTGGACGGAGATCCATGCTCCGCGCGCGGTGATACCCATCGCCTTATGGTCGTAACCGTTAGACCCGCCGCTGGCAAAGGCATCGCCGAGCCAGAATTTGCGGTCGAGCGCAATGCCATTGGCCACGTCGCTGAAGGTCGCCGTCCCCTTGTCGGCGGCGACCACGAAATAGGGGTCGTCGCCATCGCGCACGACGACCTGGGCGGGGTGCTTCACATGATCGTTGACGATATTGTCGGTGACCGACAGCAGCGCGCGGATGAAGATGCGGTAGCTTTCCGTACCCTCGGCCAGCCAGGCATCACGATCGGCCTGCGGATTGGGCAATTGCTTGGGATAGAAGCCGCCCTTGGCCCCGGTCGGCACGATCACGGCGTTCTTCACCCGCTGCGCCTTCATCAGGCCCAATATCTCGGTGCGGAAATCGTCGCGCCGGTCGGACCAGCGCAACCCGCCGCGCGCGACCGGCCCGGCACGCAGATGGATGCCCTCTACCCTGGGGGAATAGACCCAGATTTCGCGCCATGGCAGCGGCGCGGGCAGGCCGGGAACCTGCGCGCTGTCCAGCTTGAACGCCAGCGCCTCGACTGCGGCCTTGCTGAAGAAATTGGTGCGCAGCGTCGCGGTGATGACCGCGCGCAACAGGCGCAGCACCCGATCCTCGTCGATCGCGGTCACGGCTTCCAGCCCGGCGTCGATCGCCGCCTGCGCCTCGGTCACGCGCGCGTCCGCGCCATCGCGCGCGGCGGGATCATGCAGCGCCTCGAACAGGGCGACCAGATTGACGGCAACCCCCTGCGCACGGCGCAGCGTTTCGGCAAAGGTCGCCATGCCATAGGCCATGCCGGTCTGGCGCAGATAGCGGAACAGCGCCCGGAACAGCACGACCGATCGCGGCGTCAGCCCGGCGGTGACGATCAGTTCGTTGAAGCGGTCATTTTCCGCCCGGCCTTCCAGCACCTGGGCGATCGCTTCGGTGACGATGTCGGCGCGGTCGACCACGCCCTGTGCATCGCCGCCAGCGGGCAGTTCCAGCACGAAACGCTGGACATGGCCCAGCGCGCCCTTCTGGCCATTGGCGTCGATGGCCGTCGTCATCTCCTCGATCACGCGAAAACCGAAATTCTCGAACGCCGGGACGACTTCTGACAAGGCGATCGTCATATGGCTGTAGAGTTTGAGCCGCAGCCGTTCCGCGCTATCCTCAGGATTGCGATAGATGCGGATCGATTTGTCGTCCGCCCCGGACAGACCATGGATCAGGCGGATGTCGATAGCCGCTTCGGCTGGCCCGGCGCCGTTGCGATAGACCGCAGGGAAACCCCCGGCGTAGCGTTGCGCCAGCGCGGCGGCGCGGCCCGGCTCCTCGGTCTGGGCCAGCGCTTCCTCGACGGCGGGCAGCCAGCCGCGCACCATCTGCTTGAGTTGATGGTCCAGTTCCGCGTCATCCGGCACCACGCCGCCTTCGCGCAGGTCGAGCGTGATGCGCAGCAGCGCCAGTCCGCCTTCCTCCAGCGCGATCGACCAGCTGAGAACCGGCCCGTTCGACGCCTGCGCCAGCATATCCTGCACCGCCATCCGGCGCGCGGTCGACAATTCGTCGCGCGGCAGCCAGACAAAGGCATAAAGATGGCGCGCCAGTGCGCTGGTCGCGAGCGCCAGTTTCGGCCGCGGCCGGTCCGTCAGCGACATGAAGGTCAGCGCCAGCCGCTCCAGCGTCTCGCGATCAAAGCCGATCGTGATGTCATGGGGCAGGGCAGTGAGCGCGTGGGCCAGCGTCTTGCCCGCATGGCCCGCCGGATCGAAGCCGAACTTGTCCATCAGGTTCGACAGCGTCGATCGCAGCAAAGGCACCTTGTCCGGGGTCGCCGACAGGCCCGAACTGGTCCACATGCCCGCATGGATCGACAGCGCCTTGACCTCGCGACCTTCGCGCACGGGGATGATGATCAGGTCGAGCAGCACATGGCGATGAATGCGCGAGAGGCGGCTGGACTTGATGATCAGCGGCGTGCGTTTGCCTTCCTCGAACCACACGAAGGCGGCTTCCAGCGAAGCCGGGGCGATCAGCGTCTTGTCGCGCAGGGTGCAGATGCCGAGCTGCGACTGGGTGGTACCGTCGCGGTTGCACAGTTCGTGCCCGGTCTGGGTGAAATGGCGCGCCAGGAACCAGCGCAGCAGCGCCGCGCCTTCCTCATCCGGCACAGCATCGGCGTCCGCCGACATCGCCGCCTGCATCGGCGCCCAGTCCGCCACCGCCGCCCGCACGTCGGCCAGCGTATCGCGCATCGCCTTTTCCAGCGCCCGCCGCGCCTTGGCGTCTGCCCGGTCCGCTTCCATGTAAATCATCGATTCGCGCCGCGCGCCCGGCGCGTCATCGTCCAGAATGGCGGCGATTGATCCGTCGGCATGCCGGGTTACCGACAGGACGGGGTGCAGCAGGCGGTGGATGGTGATGTCGGCGGCCGCGAGCGCGTTGGCGATACTGTCGACCAGAAACGGCATGTCGTCGTTGACGATCGCGATCCGCATGTAACGGCCATTGGCGCCTTCGCCCAATGTTTCGACCATGATGGCGGCTTCGCCCGGCTTGCGCCCGTTGGCGGTGCGGCCCAGAAAGGCGGCGGCGGCGGCAATGCCATGCTCGTCCAGCCCTTCGCGTTCGCCGGGCAGCGCACCACGCTCCAGCGCTGTCTCCAGCGCCTCCCGAATGAACTTGTCGACTTCCTTGATGTTCGCGTCCGCCAGCGCCGTCATTCGCCTAACCTCTCATGCGGGTTCGTCCCGCTTGGAATTGAACGGAGGAGGCACTGGATCGCCGCCATGCGTCTCCTCGGCTTTCGAGCGTCTATATGCCTCCGCCCATCGGGAGGCTCAAGTCTGATTGCGAAATAAAGTGTCTTAACATTGAAATAATATGATGCACCGCAACATGCCCCGAACAGGCCGGCGGGGCAGGTCGTGACGTGACTATCGGCCAGCCCGCGCCGCATGTCGAGCGGGATACAGGCGCTTTCGGCGCATTTTGCCGCGATCCGCCCAAGCCAGGCGGCGCGTCGTGCCGCGCCACGCCTATATGTTGCAGCGCTGTCCCAAAGGGGGGGCGGCTCTGTTACTCCGTGAACATATTTCTGTCGGTGACGACCAGATTGGTGACCCCGCAATAGTCGACCGGGCTGGTGAACGCGCGGGCGTCGGCAAAGACCACGCGGGTCTGCACTTTGCAGCGTTCGTCGCCATAAAGGCGCTCTAGTGGCACGGTGGCCCTAGACAAAGGGTTAGTACTATCGCCAGCGACTTATGTTACCAGTTGCCGCCTATGTCCTTGATGGCTTTAAGAGGGGCTTTCTCGCGTTCCGAAGGACTGGCGTGGTTGCGCACTAGTTCCAACATTTCCGGGGCGGACCCGGATGCATATTAGCCCATGTGATCTGCGATCAAATACTCTCGTGCAATGGTCAGGAACTGATCACTAATTGCTGCATCGAAGAAGCGGACCCGATAGGGTCGGCCAGCCCATCCAGCAGGGCGAAACCGACAACTTCAAAGCCGCGTTGCAGAACAGGATGAAACCAGCCGTGGATGGGTCGTCGAACATACCTATCCTGCTTGACTATCAGCGGGGGAGGGGGAAATTGAGAACGGGGGAATAGTCTAGAGCTAACCCTTTTCACAACTTGCAGGTGCCAAGTTGCTCAATTTGGACGGCTTTATTAGTTGCAAAGTATCTCTCAGCGTTGCCCACCGCGGCAGGACAAGATTAAGATATTCTAAATAGTAATCCATTATTTCTGACATACTTTTTACATCATTTCCTGTAATTAGCACAGAAGATGATATCATACTAGTATAGACTGAAGCGATATGTTCGTAAGGATTCTTAGATAGTCGATGGCGATGTAGGAATTCTGCTATAGTTAACATGATGCACCATGCTCTTACGTCGGATCTGGCATGGGTTTTATCAAAAGTATAATCATCATTGTCCCGATAAGGAATTACGTCATCACCGAGAAACATAAGAAACGCGCATATCAAAGAAAACTCACCTAAGTCGTTAGGGGATTTATACGAAAATTTGAGAAACTCTGGTACTTTTGAATATTTTTTATTCATGGCGCTGCGAACCATGTTTAGCCAACCAATTGCAGCAAAAGCATCGGCGTCAAATTCTAGCGTGTTATACGTTCTCAACGAGGAGCTTCTGTCCTCGAATAAATGAATTCCATCAATAGAAAGAAAATTTTCTTTCGATATTTTAAAATCTAAATGCCCGTTCAAGATATGGCCAATTTCATGAAATATAACCATTCCAAAGACGCCACATAATAGTTTAAAAAGAGATGGATCTTTGGTGGTCGTAATAATAGGTATTCCATTTTCTCTAGGTAGTTTTTTGTAATTTTTTTCTGTGATAACTTCATGGAAATCATCTGATATGTCCATGAATTCTTTTCCAATTTCAGTACATGGCCATATGCTGCAGTTTCTAGCTAGTAAACCAGTAAGTCCGCTAAAATAACAAATAACATATCTGTCTCGTATTTTAGAACAAAATGCATTTTCTAAACCATCACAATCAATAAAGCAGATATTAATTTCCGAATTGCAACCCCATGTTAAATTACAGTAATTTATAATATTATCTGCTAAATTACATAGGACGGCATTGATCGGGGATAATGAATAAATATCTGAGTAGCTTATTATTTTTCCAGAAAATCCCCTTTTTTCTAGTATGTTCTCGATGTCGCCAAATCTATTATCAGGCAAATAGTGTTGAAAATAGTGACCAAATGAACCAGAGTATTCATTTTCAGATATGGTCATTTCAATATCCAATAATTTATTACAATAAAACATAGAAATTGATCTACATATCATTTTCAATAGTTTTATTAATTAATTATATGCCCCTGTATATTATATAGAAAACTCATTCATCAGTTAAGCTAAGATTGAAGCGAGATGTTACCCCGTAAATCATCGCGGCTCTTCACAACCGTCTCCGATGTGCCCTCAGCTACCACCTCGCCGCTCTTGACGCCGCCCTCTGGTTGACTGCGTTGACCGTACCCCGGACGGTCTTGGCGCGTTCAAATGTCGAGGATTCAATCATTCTGCGGCCTCGGCCTTTGGACGAGCCAAAAGGGGAGCGAGATAGTGGCCAGTGAAACTGCGGGATTCCTTGGCGACCTTTTCCGGCGTGCCCTCGGCAACCACTTCGCCACCCTTCACGCCGCCTTCCGGTCCCATGTCGATGATCCAGTCGGCGGTCTTGATGACGTCCAGATTATGTTCGATCACGACGACGCTGTTGCCCTGGTCGACCAGCGCGTGGAGGACTTCCAAGAGTTTGCGGACATCCTCGAAATGGAGGCCCGTGGTCGGTTCATCCAGAATGTAGAGGGTGTTGCCGGTGGCGCGGCGGGAAAGTTCCTTGGCGAGCTTGACCCGCTGCGCTTCGCCGCCGGACAGGGTCGTGGCCTGCTGGCCGACCTTGATATAGCCAAGGCCCACTTCGGCGAGCATCGCCATCTTGTCGCGGATGGGCGGGACGGCCTTGAAGAATTCGACCGCGTCCTCGACCGTCATGTCCAGCACGTCGGCGATCGACTGGCCCTTGAACTTCACCTCCAGCGTTTCGCGATTGTAGCGTGCGCCGTGGCATACGTCGCATGTCACATAGACGTCGGGCAGGAAGTGCATCTCGATCTTGAGCACGCCGTCGCCCTGGCACGCTTCACATCGGCCGCCCTTGACGTTGAAGCTGAAACGGCCGGGCTTGTAGCCGCGCGCCTGGGCTTCGGGGAGGCCCGCGAACCAGTCGCGGATGTTGGTGAAGGCGCCGGTATAGGTGGCCGGGTTGGAGCGGGGAGTGCGGCCGATGGGTGACTGGTCGATGTCGATCACCTTGTCGCAATGTTCCAGGCCCGTCACCTTGTCATGCGCGCCGGCCAGAATGCGGGCGCCGTTCAGGGCGCGGGCGGAGGCGGCGTAGAGCGTGTCGATGGTGAAGCTGGACTTGCCGGAGCCGGAGACGCCGGTGATGCAGGTGAAGGTGCCAAGCGGGATCGATGCGGTGACGCCGCGCAGATTGTTGGCGCGGGCATTGTGGACGGTGATCTTCTTGCCCGATCCCTTGCGGCGCTTCTTCGGCACGTCGATGCGGCGGGTGCCGTTCAGATAGTCGGCGGTCAGCGACCCTTTGGCGGCGAGGATGTCGGACAGCGTGCCCTGGGTGACGATCTGCCCGCCATGGATGCCTGCGCCCGGCCCCATGTCGACGATATAGTCGGCGTGGCGGATCGCATCCTCGTCATGCTCGACGACGATCACGCTGTTGCCCAGGTCGCGCAGGCGCTTCAAGGTCACGAGCAACCGGTCATTGTCGCGCTGGTGCAGGCCGATCGACGGTTCATCGAGGACGTAGAGTACGCCGGACAGCCCGCTACCGATCTGGGACGCCAAGCGAATGCGCTGGGATTCGCCGCCGGACAGCGTGCCGCTGGTGCGGTCGAGATTGAGATAATCGAGCCCGACATTGTTGAGGAAGCCCAGGCGCTCGACGATTTCCTTGAGAATGGCCTTGGCGATCTGGTTCTGCTGATCGTTTAGCTTGTCCGGCATCGCGGTGAAGAAATTGAGCGCGTCCACGACCGATCGGCGGGTGGAGAGGGAAATATCCTCGCCCGCAATCTTGACCGCCAGCGCTTCGGGTTTGAGGCGCGCACCGTGGCAGGTTTCGCAGGGCTGGGCGCGCTGATATTTGCTCAGTTCCTCGCGCATCCAGGCGGATTCGGTTTGCAACAGACGGCGGTTGAGATTGCCGATGACGCCCTCAAACGCTTTCTTCACCTCATAGCTCTTGCGGCCATCCATGAATTTCAGGGTGACCGGCTTGCCGCCGGTACCGTGCAGGATGATGAGCTTCACTTCGCCCGGCAGGTCCGACCAGGGTGTGTCGAGGCTGAAGCCGAATTCCTTGGCCAAAGAGCCGAGCACTTGCATATAATAGGGACTGGGCGGGTTGGATTTTGCCCAGGGGACGACCGCGCCCTTCTTGAGGCTCAGGGCTTCGTTGGGGACGACCAGTTCGGGGTCGAACTCCAGCCGTTCGCCAAGGCCGTCGCACGCCGGGCAGGCGCCCATGGGCGCGTTAAAGGAAAAGAGGCGCGGCTCGATCTCCGCGATGGTGAAACCGCTGACGGGACAAGCGAATTTTTCACTGAACACGATGCGGTTGGCGGGGATGCCGGACCCCTTCATCTTCTTGTCGGCGGCAGGGGCTTCATCCTCGCGGCCCGGCACGACGCCATCGGCCAGATCGACATAGGCCAGGCCGTCGGCAAGTTTGAGCGCCTGCTCGAAACTGTCGGCGAGGCGGGTACCCATGTCGTTTTCCACGGCCAGGCGGTCGACCACGACTTCGATGTCATGCTTATATTTCTTGTCGAGCGCGGGGGCGTCCTCGATCAGCATCATTTCGCCGTCGATGCGGACGCGGGTATAGCCCGCCTTCTGCCATTCGGCCAATTCCTTGCAATATTCGCCCTTCCGCCCGCGCACGACGGGCGCAAGGAGGTAAAAGCGGGTGCCCTGCGGCAGCAGCATCACGCGATCGACCATCTGGCTGACGGTCTGGGCGCTGATCGGCAGGCCGGTGGCGGGGCTGTAGGGGATGCCGACCCGCGCCCATAACAGGCGCATATAATCGTAGATTTCGGTAACGGTCGCGACGGTCGAGCGCGGATTCTTGGATGTGGTCTTCTGCTCGATGCTGATTGCGGGGCTCAAACCCTCGATATGCTCCACATCGGGCTTCTGCATCATCTCCAGAAACTGGCGCGCATAGGCGGAAAGCGATTCCACATAGCGCCGCTGTCCTTCGGCATAGATGGTGTCGAAGGCGAGCGAGCTTTTGCCCGATCCCGACAGGCCAGTAATGACGATGAGGGAATCGCGGGGCAAATCGACATCGACGCCCTTGAGGTTATGCTCGCGCGCGCCGCGCACACTTATGTGGGTCAGACTCATGGGGCGTGTTGTTCCAGATTTGTTCTGTTCGGGCAAGTCCATCTGCCGATCGTCCCGACAGATGGGGCGAGGGCAGGGATTTGAGAAGGGAAAATCCGCACCGTGGAGCGCAAAGCTAGCTGCCCTGTACCAAAGACATGGGCGTTGATTTGCGCGTCATTGCCGATTTTGTCGGCCATGACGTAGCGTCCAGTCATCCGACTGAGCCTATCCTGGCCAACGCAGGAACGCTGCCAACGGCGCGTCCCATGTCGTTGGTGGATGTCGGTCGGCGGTTTGTCGCCGGGGAATGCCGCCGGGCGTATTGCCGGGGCAGGTTGTCGAACGGGGCGTTCGCGCAGCGGCATTGCAGCTATGATGAGCGCCATGCAGAAAACGGCTGCGCAGATGTCGCACCGTCTTTTCCGCAACAGTTCATCCCGATCCCGGTGCCCGACAGCATCCTGGATACGCCCCCGGCCATCCCTTGCGCCGGGGGCGTTTTCTCGTTTGGCTGGCGCGGACCGATGCGCTGACCCTGCTGTCGCAGGCGCGCGAATTCCGCATCCGCCATTCGTTGCGATTCCCGCTTTCCGTTACGGCAAATGTCGTTTGGCGGCCTGTTCATGTCGTTCGTCGCGCTGTTTGTCCGAGCCGCGCGGCGCTTTGTCGATGGGAGCGTCGTTGGCCGATGCGGAGTGCCGCCGGTCGAACCAGGCGGGCGTCATCATCGGCCCGCGCCTAAACAGGGTGGGCGAACGGGAGACGGCGCCGACCCCAAATGATCCCCAGGCCCGCCCCGTTCGCACCCGGACCGCCGCCCGCCCCTAACAGGCGGTGGTCGATAAGTGGCGATTGAGCCACAGCAGATTTGAGGAGATAAGCCCATGTTCCGTTCGACCCTTTTCGCCGCGCTCGGTTCCTTCGCGCTGATCGCCACCGCCGGTTCGGCTTCGGCTGGTGAATTTATATCCAATGGCCGCACGAGCGAAGTGCGCCATGGCGACCTGAACCTGTCCAAGGCGTCCGACCAGCGGGAATTGCGTCAGCGCATTTCCCGCGCGGCAAACCGGGTTTGCAAGTCGACCGACCACGCCACCAAGCAGGCATGCAAGACGCAGGCGATCGCGCATGTCGAAGCGCCGGTCAACGCCGCCATCGCTCGTGCCGAAACCAGCGAACGCTATGCCGATGCAGGCGCGAAGGGCATGCAGAACTGATTACCGGGGTACCCGCCAAATTGTGAAGAAGCCCGGCCAATGCCGGGCTTTTTTGCGTGAGGGCAGGGCGACGCGCCGTTGTTCCGCCTCAGCGTCCCGTCATGGCGCGGGCGTTGGCCAGGAAGGTGCGGCCAATGCGGATTTCGTTACCGTCGACGAGCGCGGCGAACCAGACGCCGCTGCCGTCATGACGCAGGCGGGCGATATGATCGCGCCGGACGATGTGGGAGCGATGGAGGCGGACGAACTGCTGCGGATCGAGCCGCTCCTCCAAGCTGCTGATCGTCTGGTGCAGCAGATAGCTGTGGCTGCCGACATGCAGGCGCATATAGTCGCGTTCGGCTTCGATCCGGTCGATCTGGTCAGTGGCGATGCGGATCAGTTCGGAACGATGGGGCACCCAGAATTCTTCGGCCCAGTCGGGTTGTGGTTCGGCGGGTGCAGGGATGCCTTCGGGCGCGCGGTTGCGCAACACTGCCTCGACCCGGTCGATGGCGCGGGTCAGGCGATCGTGCGCCACGGGCTTGAGCATATAATCGATGGCGGCCAGGTCGAAGGCTTCGACCGCGAACCCTTCAAAGGCGGTAACGAAGATGACGGCCGGGCGGATGCCCATGCGCCCGACCGCGCGGGCGACGCCGATGCCGTCGAGCAACGGCATGGCGATGTCGAGCATGACGAGGTCGGGCTTCAATCCTTCGATCAGGCGTAGCGCAGCTTCGCCATCGGTGGCGGTGCCCACAAGCGCGATGCGCGGTTCACGCGCGCACAGCATCTGGAGCCGCTCGACGGCAAGCGGTTCATCGTCAACGATCATGGTGCGGATGGACATGGACGTCAGCAACCCCGACGGATGATGGGTAGGGTGAGGAGGACGGAAAATCCCTTCTCCTCGCGCGGACCATAGGCGATCTGGCCCTGATCGCCAAAGCGCGCTGATAGCCTGTCCCGCACATTGGCAAGGCCAATGCCGCTGCCGCTGTCCGACAGGCTGGGCGGGTTGTCGCCATCGTCGGTGACGGCGATGTGCATCAATCCGCCATCTTCCCTTGCGGTGATACGGATCTCGACCGGGCTGGAGGTGCGCGAGACGCCATATTTGATGGCATTTTCGACGAGCGGCTGGAGGATGAGGCCGGGGACGCAAGCGCTCATCAGGCCGGGAGGAATATCGATCACCGTATTCAGCCGGTCGGGAAAGCGAACCCCCTCAATATCGAGATAGAGTTTCTGGAGATGGACTTCCTCCTCCAACGGCACGTCGTCCAGCGGATCGCCGGTCAAGCTGGTGCGGTAGAAGTTGGAGAGTGACATGATCATCTGCTCCGCCTCGTCCCGCCGGTCCTTCATGACGAGGGAGGAGAGGGAGTTGAGCGTGTTGAACAGGAAATGCGGGTTCACCTGATAGCGCAGCGATCGCAGTTCGGCCTGCTGGGCCGCGCGCTCCAGCCGGGCAGCGCGGCGTTCCGTACGATGGGCTTCGCTGGCGTAGGACAAGGCGAGATAGAGGCCAGCCCAGGCGGCGAGGAAGAAATAGCGGCTGATCGCATCTTCGACGATCTGGATCAGGGCAAAAGCCTCTTCGCTGGCATATTTGCCCCGATCGCCGTCGGTGAAGATATTCACCGGGTCATAGACGTTGAACATGTAGAAATTGGCAGACGCCATCGCGAGCGCGAAGGGGGCGGCGAGCGAGAAGGCGGCGACGATGCGGACGCTTAAAGGCTTGGCGTCGAAGCGGCGCAGCACCAGGTAGAGAACCCAGGTGACGACTATGCCGATCACCGTGACGACGGCGCGGCGAATACCCAGTTCGCCCTGCGATTCAAAGCCCATCACGGCGGCGCGCAGGGTTACGAGTATGGCGTAGAAGAGCCAGAAACCAAGAATGGAATAAAGCGCGACCGCGGGGGATACGCCGCGTTCGCCGTCGTCGGGAAGGCTTGTCATCTTCACCTTTTACGCGCTGGCGGGGGAAATGTCGCCCCATGGCACGGTAGCTGGTCGAACTGCCCCGCCCGTTGGTCGAACATGGGAACCGCCGCCCGCCGCCGCCCGTTGAAACAGGCAAGAAGGAGAGTGTGATGAACGATCAGGATGATGTCCGCCCCAACAGTCGCGAGGAAGCGGGCGATGCGCGTGAATCCGATGCACAGGATCATGTGCTGAGCGAGGAAGAGAAGCTGGACGAAGGGTTGAAGGATTCGATGGATGCGTCCGATCCACCAGCCGCCACCCGTCCGGGTGACAAGGGCGATCCGGTGCCTTCGTCGGGCTTCAAGGAAGGGCAGGATTGATGGTTCTTTGCCGCAAATCATGCTAGTTTTGCTTCGCGGGATTGCGAATACGCACCTGCGTTTTTGAGAGGAGCGATCATCCATGCCGACATCTGCCACCCCCGCGATCGAACGCATAGCCCGCGTTCTTGCCGGCCGTCAGCTTAGCCTGAATGGCGGCGGCAGCGATCCCCATGCGGCAGGCGCGGTGGATGCGGCGTGGCCCAGTCATGTCGATGATGCCTATGCAATATTGCACACGTTGCGCGAACCGGACGCGCAGATGGCGCAGGCGGGCGACGTCGCGGTGTGGCGCAGCATGATCGGCGCAGTGCTGGAGCGACAGACGGGCGCGTGAAAGATTGCGCAACCGAGGCCAAATTTTCATGTTGCGCCGCACAACAAAATCTGGTCCGTTGTGAATGGCCGTGGAACAGGCGCTTAAGCCTTTAGCAACCATAAGAGGCGCATGTTCCTACGATCGACTTGGAGTCGGAGGGCATGACAATGGGTACGAGTGCAAGACCTGCGGACGGGGCCGTAACCTTGGCGGAATTGCGTGAATTCGCCAGTTTCCCGTCTGCCACGCAACGCTATATTCGTCGGTCGCTGGATATTGGGCTGCATCGTCGCGATGCGATGAAGCTGTGGTCGCGCGACATGGTGGAGGAAGCCTCCATTCGCGCACAAGCCCGCATCTATGGCCGGATCGAGGAGATCAAGGCGCGCGTGCCCGATGATAGTGGGCTGGATCAGGTCGAGCCATTCATGGCGCCGCTCGTCACCATCTCCGCCTTCGATCTGGGGCAGGACCGGCTGGCAAGTTTTTCGGCCTATCGTTTTCTTTATGAGCGGCTGCTGGGTGCGGGGGCACGGCCCTGGCTTCCGGGCGCCTTCTGCGCGGCGGCCAGTCTGCCGCATTTGCATCCCGAAAAGCGTCGTACGCTGCTTCAGTCGATCAGCGAAGCGGCGGCGACGGCGGCTGGCTGGTCCAACCGCGAGCCGACCTTCTACCCCGAATGGGTTGAGAAGGTGGATATGAGCAAAGCCAACTAAGGCTGACTGGACGCCGCTTCCGGGGGGAGGCGGCGTTTTTGTCGTCAATCCTCTCCTGCCGGGGGAAGCCTTTTCAGGCGCTAATCCAGACTTCCACCGGCGTCTGCGCCTGAAGCAGGGCAAGGCGGATAGGCAGTGTTTCGACCGGGCCATCCTCCAGCGCTTGGGCATAGACCGCCTTCTTGGCGTCGCCGCTGATTTGCAGAAAGATGTGGCGCGCGGCCAATATGGCGCTGGCCGTCAGCGAGAGGCGCTGGTGCGGCGCTGCGGGGGGCGTGACCGCGATGGTGCGGGCGGTGCTCGATAGGCCATCGGCCAGTTCCGCCGCAGCGGGAAAAAGCGAGGCGGTGTGGCCATCCTCGCCCATGCCCAGCAGCACTATGTCGAGCGGCCAAGGAATGGCGGCGAAGGCGGCTTCGACGGCGGGCCGGCCTGCATAAGCATCTGCCGCGTCATTTTTCATCGGCACGAAGTGCGCGGCGGCGGCCGGGCCGGTCAGCAAGGTATCGCGCAGCAGCCGTTCATTGCTGTCGGGCGCATCGGGCGCCACCCATCGTTCGTCGACCAAAGTTACGACAACCTTGCTCCAGTCGAGCGGGGTGCGGGCGAGTGCCTCCAGCACGGGCTTTGGCGACCGGCCACCGGACAAAGCGAGGCTAGCGGTGCCGCGCGTTGCGATCGCTTCGCTCAGCACGGTCGCGATGCGGGTGGCGAGGTCGGCGGCGGCTGCACCACCGTCGGTGAAATGATACTCTGTCGGCATGTGATTATTCCACGGTTTCAGGCAGGGTGCAGATGTCGATCCATTTAGCGTCAGTCAGTTGCGCGAGGCGGGCGGGGGTGAGTTCGACCGAACTGGTGCGTGAACCGGCGGCTGGAAAGACGGTGGCGAAGGCTTGGAGCGAGACGTCGCAATAGACCGGAAGCGGCGCAGCGAGGCCGAAAGGGCAGACGCCGCCGACCGGGTGGCCGGTGATGGCCTCGACTTCGTCAGCACCAAGCATGCGGGGTTTGGCGCCGAGCGCGGCTTTCGCCTTTGCGTTATGCAGGCGGGCATCGCCACGGGTACAGACCAAGGCGACGGTGTCACCGACGCGCAGCGACAGCGTCTTGGCGATGCGGGCAGGCTCGACGCCCAGCGCCTGCGCCGCCTCCAGCACGGTAGCTGTGCTGACGCCCTGGTCGATGATCGCGATGTCCGGCGCATTTGCAGCGAACCAGGCGCGTACGGAGGCTTCGCTCATCAGGCGCGTTCGCTCAGGCTGCGCTCCCATGCCAGGGCGTGGCGGACGATGAGGTCGAGATCGGCGTAGCGCGGTTCCCATGGGAAGGTGGACAGAATGGCGCGATTGTCGGAGATCAGCGCATCGGGATCGCCCGCGCGGCGCGGTCCCAAGGTGCGGTTGATGGTCATGTTGGTGACACGATCCACGGCGTCGAGCACTTCAAGGACGGAGAAGCCCCGGCCATAGCCGCAATTGAGCAGGTGGCTGCGCGCGGGATCGGCCATCAGGGCTTCGAGGGCGAGGACATGGGCGGCGGCAAGGTCCGTTACATGGATATAGTCGCGAACGCCGGTGCCGTCAGGGGTGTCGAAGTCCGTGCCGAAAACCGAGACGCCTGCGCGCTTGCCGAGCGCTGCTTCAACCGCGACCTTGATGAGGTGGGTGGCGCCTGCGGTCGACTGGCCGCTGCGTCCCTGCGGGTCCGCCCCCGCAACGTTGAAATAGCGCAGGGCGCAAAAGTTCATCGGATGGGCCGCCGCGACGTCGCGCAGCATATATTCGGTCATGAGTTTCGACATGCCGTACGGGTTGATCGGCCGTTGCGGCGTCGTTTCCTTGACCGGGCTTTCTTCGGGAATGCCATAGGTGGCGGCCGTCGAAGAGAAGATGAAATGGTTGACGCCGACGCGAACCGCGCTCTCTATCAGGTCGCGGGTCTTGGCGCTGTTATTGTGGTAATATTTGAGCGGGTTTTCGACGGATTCGGGCACGACGACCGATCCTGCAAAATGCATGATCGCGCGGATTTCATGCTTGCGCAGGGTGGATTCGACCAAAGGCTGATCGGCAATGTCGCCACGCACCAGCGGCACCCCATCGGGCACCGCCCAGTCGAACCCGGTGACAAGATTGTCGATGACGACGACGCCATAGCCGGCGTCCTTCAGAGCCAATACGGCGTGGCTGCCGATATAGCCTGCGCCGCCTGTTACCAGGATCGTCGGTTTGTCGCTCATAAAGAATAGGTCTCCCCAGATGTCATGGGGAGACCTAAACGAGCGACGCTACGATTTACAGTCTTTTCATGCCGCAGCGCGGGATGGCGCGGGGCGGTAGAATGTGCTGCCGGTGGACGCCATCTCGCGCAGTTGCGCGGTGGGCGCGAAGCGATTCCCATGGGTCGCGGCCAGCCGGTCCAGCACCGCAACGACATGGGCGATGCCGACCGTGTCCATATGAGCGAAGGGACCGCCGGTGTAAGGGGCAAAGCCCCAGCCGAAGATGGCGCCAATGTCGCCATCTTCAGGCGTTTCCAGCACGCCTTCCTCGAAACAGCGGGCGCATTCGACCAGTTGGCGATAGAGAAGGCGCTCCTTGACCGCCTCGACATCCGGCTGATCCTCGGCACGGGGGAACAGATCGGCGATACCGGGCCAGAGCGCTTTCTTGCCATTTTCGGGATAGTCATACCATCCCTTGGCATTTTTGCGGCCCAGGCGATCGAGTTCCACCATCTGCGTCATGACGTCGTCGGAACATTGCGCGACATAGGCGTCGCCCAGTTCCTTCTTGGCCGCCGTCATCACCTTATAGCCGAGTTCGATCGACACTTCGTCGCTGACCGCGAGCGGGCCGACGGGCATACCCAATTGCTTGCCCGCATTTTCGATCAGCGCGGGATTGATCCCTTCGGCCACCAGTTCCGCACCTTCCTGCACATAGGTGCCGAAGCAGCGCGAGGTGTAGAAACCGCGCGAGTCATTGACGACGATCGGCGTTTTCTTGATCTGGGCGACGAAATCGAGCGCCTTGGCAATGGCGGCGGGGCCAGTCTGCTTGCCCAGGATGATTTCGACCAGCGGCATTTTTTCGACCGGCGAGAAGAAATGGACGCCGATGAAATTTTCCGGCTTGGACCATGCGCCCGCCAGCTTGGTGATCGGCAGGGTGGAGGTGTTGGACCCGAAGATGACGTCGGGGCCAAGCACAGCCTCGACCTGCTTCGTGACTTCAGCCTTGATCGCGACATCCTCGAACACCGCCTCGATCACGAAGTCCGCGCCTGCCAGGTCGGCATAGGTTGCGGTCGGCGTGACGCGGGCGAGGGTGGCGGCCAGCTTTTCGGGCGTCATCCCCTTGCCAAGCCGCTTGGACAGGACGGATTCGACATGCGCCTTGCCCTTTTGCGCATAGGCAATGTCGCGGTCGAACAGGATGACCTCCATCCCCGCCTGCGCGGCGACGGTGGCAATCCCTGCACCCATCATGCCCGCGCCCAGCATGGCGAGCTTCATGGTCGGGGCCTTGGGCTGGTCCTTGGGGCGGCGCGCGCCGCGTTCGGCGGCCTGCTTGTTGACGAACAGGCTGCGGATCATGTTGCCGGCCTGCGGATCGGCCGCGACCCTGGCGAAATATTTGCTTTCGACGCGGATCGCGCGGTCGAAGGGCAGGATCGCCCCTTCATAGACCGCCGACAGCAAGGCGATGGGCGCATTCATGTTACGCTGGGTCTGCTTGAGCGTCATCGGCAGCGCGCCCACCATGGTCTGCACGAAGGCGGGGTTGAACCCGCCCGCACCGCCGGGAAATTTGAAACCCTTGACGTCCCATGGCTGGCTCGCGGCGTTGGGGTTGGCCTTGACCCATTCGCGCGCGGTTTCCAGCGCCGTGCCCTGCGGCACGACCTGATCGACGGCTTTCAGCATCGCCGCTTCGGCGGGACGGAACAGCTTGCCTTGCAGCATGTACATGAGCGCAGCCTGCACGCCGATGAGGCGTGGCAGACGCTGCGACCCGCCGCCGCCGGGGAACAGGCCGATCAGGATTTCGGGCAGGCCAAGCTGGGTCTTGGGACTGTCGCCGACGATCCGGCGGTGGCAGGCGAGGGCGAGTTCAAAGCCGCCGCCAACGCAGGTGCCTTCGATCGCGCAGGCGACGGGCTTGCCACAGGTTTCGAGGCGGCGGAACAACTGGTTGAGAACGAACACCTGATCGAAGATCGCAGCGGGCTGCGGGCGGCTGCCATCGCTGGTGGCAAGCATCGAGCCGAAATATTTAAGGTCCATGCCGGCCATGAAGCCGCTATCCTTGCCCGACGCGATCACGGCGCCCTTGATCGCGTCGTCCGACGCGATGCGGGTGATCGCGGCGTCCAGATCGGCGATGAAATCCGGGCCGATGACGTTCATCGACTGGTCCGGCACGTCGATCATCAAGGTGGCGATGCCGTCGGCGTCGGTGCTGATAGTGATGCTGTTCATTTTGATCTCCTCTCCCCCGTTCGCCCTGAGCCGGTCTAAGGGCTCGCCTGAGCGGAGCGAAGGCATCTCACTGCGTTCGATGGTGGGCTTCGACGTCGCTCAGCCCGAACGGAAATAGCTAGATACGTTCGATGATGATGCCGGTGCCCATGCCTGCGCCAACACACAGGTTGATGAGCGCGGTGCCCTTGCCCGACCGTTCCAGTTCGTCGAGCGCGGTGCCCAGCACCATGGCGCCGGTCGCGCCGAGCGGATGACCCATGGCGATCGCGCCGCCATTGACGTTGATCTGGTCATGGTCGAGCTGCATCGCCTGCATGTAGCGCAGCACGACGCTGGCGAAGGCTTCGTTGAGTTCCCACAGATCGATGTCGGCGGCAGTCATGCCCGCGCGTGACAGCAGCTTGCCTGCGACAAATTCCGGCCCTGTCAGCATGATGAGCGGTTCCGAACCGATCGAGGCCATGGCGCGGATGCTGGCGCGGGGCTTCAGGCCATATTTGTCGCCAATATCCTTGCCACCGACCAGGACGGCGGCGGCGCCATCGACGATGCCGCTGCTGTTGCCGGCATGGTGAATATGGTTGACCCTTTCCAGTTCGGGATAGCGCAGCAGGGCGACGGTGTCGAAGCCGGGCATCTCCTCACCAAGGGCGGTGAAGCTGGGTTTCAGCGCGCCCAGCGACTGCATCGTGGCGTCCGGGCGCATATGTTCGTCATGGTCGAGCACGATCTGGCCGATCACGTCGCGCACGGGGACGATTGATTTGGCAAAGCGGCCTTCGTCCCACGCCATCTTGGCGCGCTTCTGGCTTTCCACGGCATAGGCGTCGGCATCGTCGCGGCTGATGCCGAACTTGGTGGCTATGACGTCCGCGCCGATGCCCTGCGGCGCAAAATAGGTCTTGTAGGCGACTGCGGGGTCCATCGCGATTGCGCCGCCGTCAGATGCCATCGGCACGCGGCTCATCGATTCGACGCCACCGCCGATGGCGAAGAGCGCTTCGCCCGACATGACCTTCGCCGCCGCGATGTTCACGGCTTCAAGGCCAGACGCGCAGAACCGGTTGACCTGCACGCCCGGCGTTGTCTGTGCATAGTCGGCGTTCAGCACGGCGGTGCGCGCAATGTCCGCGCCCTGTTCGCCCACTGGCGTTACGCAGCCCAGAATCACATCGTCGACATCGGCGGTATCGATGGCGTTGCGATCACGGATCGCTTCCAGCGTCTGCGTCGCCAACTGGATCGGGGTGATTTCGTGCAGCGACCCATCGGGCTTGCCCCGACCACGGGGCGTCCTGACGGCGTCATAAATATAGGCTTCCATAAGATTTTCCCTCTCCGTGGGTCACCCTTGCCGGGGGCATCGGATACGCACTTGAATGTATTTACGTTTACGTAAAGTGCAAGCAAGAAATGCAGTTTTTGCGTGGCGTGGCTCTGACGTAAGGGCAGGGGCCAAAGACTGACGGGTTTGACCGGCGGACGATATTCCGCTTCATGGGCATGTGCCCGATGTTGATTCCCCCAAAGCCCCGTCGCCGCTTTCCATTCCCATTTTTCGTGCGATCTGGACGGCCAGTCTGGTGTCGAATTTTGGCGGGTTGATCCAGTCTGTCGGCGCGGCATGGATGATGACGTCGCTTTCGGCTTCCCCGTTGCTAATCGCGCTGGTTCCGGCGGCGACGACACTGCCGATCATGCTGCTGTCGCTATGGGCGGGGGCGGTTGCGGACAATCTGGACCGGCGCATGGTGATGATCGGTTGCCAATTGGCGATGCTGATCGTGTCGGCTGCGCTGGCAATCACGGCCTGGGCGGGGATGATTACGCCATGGCTGCTGCTGGCCTTCACCTTTGCGCTGGGCTGCGCCACAGCGATCAACGGCCCGGCCTGGCAGGCATCGGTGGGCGATATGGTCCCGCGCGCAATCCTGCCGAGCGCGGTGGCGATGAACAGCATGGGGTTCAACCTGGCACGCAGCGTCGGCCCGGCGCTGGGCGGGGTCATCGTCGCGACCGCAGGTGCCGCAGCCGCATTCCTGACCAATGCGCTGACCTATATCGCGCTGCTGGCGGTGCTGTTCCGCTGGCGGCCCGACCTGCCAGCCAAGCTGTTGCCGCGCGAGCGGCTGGGCGTCGCGATGCGCGCAGGCGTGCGTTATGTGGCGATGTCGCCCAAAATCCAGCTGGTGCTGCTGCGCGCGGGCGTGTTCGGCATCGGCGCGAGTGCGGTGTCGGCGCTGATGCCGCTGGTCGCGCGCAACATATTGGGCGGCGGGGCGCTGACATTCGGCGTGACGAGCGGCGCTTTCGGCATCGGCGCCGTGATTGGCGCGCTGTCCACGCGCCGACTGCGTACGCGCTATTCCGTCGAAACCATCGTGCGGACAGCGGCGCTGACGCTGGCGCTGGGAACCGCGATCACCGGCGCGAGCGGTTGGCTGGCGCTAGCCTTGCTGGGCTATCTCCTCGCCGGGTTCGGCTGGGTGACGGCGCTGGCGACGTTCAACGTATCGGTGCAGATGTCCGCGCCGCGCTGGGTGGTGGCGCGCGCGGTGTCGCTCTATCAGATGACTGCTTTCGGCGGTATGGCGATCGGCGCCTGGCTGTTTGGCTGGCTGGCCGAGTCTCATGGCGTGGTCGAAGCGCTCTATGCGTCGGCGGCGGCCCAGTTTGTCGCGGCGATGCTGGGCCTTGTCTGGCGCTTGCCACAGACGGGCGACGACAATCTGGATCTGCAAAACAGCTGGCGTGAACCTGATACCGCCGTGCCGGTCGAACCGCGTAGCGGGCCAGTGGTCGTGACGATCGAATATCGCATTCCGGCGGGGTCGATCGTCCCCTTTCTGGCGGCAATGAGCGAGCGGCGACGGATCAGGCGGCGCGACGGCGCGCATGGCTGGTCGCTGATGCGCGATCTTGGCGATCCGGAACTATGGCTGGAACGCTATCATGTGTCGACCTGGCTGGACTATGTGCGCCATAACCAGCGGCGCACCGTGGCCGATATTGCCAATAGCGACGCGATCTGGGCGCTGCACACCGGCCCGATCCCGCCAGTGGTTCACCGGATGCTGGAACGGCAGACCGGATCGCTGCCGATCAGCCGCGCGCCCGATCCGCGCGAAATGGGCGATGCGATGACGGACCCGACGCGATCGAGCTGATCAATCGGAGGGTGCCGGTCGCCAGCCGGGCAAGTCCTCCGGCGTGTCGATGTCATGCAGGACATTGCCGGTGGTTTCGATTTGAAGCCCGTGGCTGAGCAGCGCCCGCGCCCCTTGATCGCCCTTGAGCGCCAGCAATTCGGGGAAATGCTTGCGGCCTATGAAAGCGGGCGGGGAAGAGGAGAATCCATCGGTGCTGGCGACGACCGATCTTATGTCCTCCGCTGCCAGGCAGATGCGGTTATAGTGGGTCTGGGGCACTTCGGGCATATCGGCCAGGCAGATAAGGATGCCGCGGATGCGGTTCACCGGCATGACATGCTCGACCGCGCGCACGATGCTGCCCGAAATGCCGTCTTCGGGACGATCGTTGACGATGATGGTGTAGCCGCGCCGGTCAAGCTTGCGATGCAGGACGGGGGCGACCTCTATCGGGCGGACGACGGCGATCAGTTCGGCAAACGCCATCGAAGCTACGGTTTCAAGCGTGTGGGCGGCGAGCGGCTTGCCGCGCAGCTCCGCCATCAGCTTGTCCTCCTCACCAAAACGCGATGAGGTGCCGGCCGCCAACAGGACAGCTGCGATCCGTTCAGTACGCATGAGACGAGACAATGATTGGCATATTATGTGTGGCGACCTTCTGTTTTTGTCCGATTTGCCACCGCCGCGATCTTGTGTCCACCACCGTCAAAGGGTCTGGTCATCGGCGGGGCTAGTCGCCATATGCGGGGCCGATACGATAAGGAGTGGCCCTGTTCATGGCATGTGATCCCGATGCGGAGATGGTTGGCGAAGGCAAGGAGCCGGTTCCGGCAGAGGTTTCGGAAGCGATCCGCACGCTGATCCGCTGGTCGGGCGATGCGCCCGAACGCGAAGGGTTGATCGAGACGCCTGAACGTGTGGCGAGGGCCTGGCGCGAATATTGCCGGGGCTATCATGACGATCCCGCCTATCATCTCTCGCGCATTTTTCATGAGGTGGGCGGATATGACGATGTCGTGTTGTTGAAGGACATTCCGTTTCAGTCGCATTGCGAACATCATATGGCGCCGATCGTGGGGAAGGCGCATATCGCCTATCTGCCGGGCGACTATGTGGTCGGCATTTCCAAGCTGGCCCGCGTGCTGCATGCCTTTGCCAATCGCTTGCAGGTGCAGGAGCGGCTGACGTCCGAAGTGGCCAACTGCATCTGGGAGCATTTGAAGCCCCAGGGTGTGGCCGTCGTGATAGAGGCGACCCATGGTTGCATGACCGGCCGTGGGGTCAGGACGCCCAATGTCATCATGAAAACCAGTCGGATGCTGGGCGTATTCCGTGATGACGAAAAGTCGCGGGAAGAAGTGCTGAAACTCATCTCGTCATGATCGAGGAGGACGTCCCCTATCGCCCATTGGGCAGCGCGCGCGGTCAGGGCGAGGCGGGTGCCTTGCCGATCGCGAACAAAAGGCTGGCGCTGGTGACCGGCGGCCATCGGCGTCTGGGCGGGATCATCGCCGGGGTGCTGGCCAGAGCGGGCCATTCGCTGGCGATCCACGGCAGCCATGATACGCGGCTCGATTCGCATCTGGCGCTGACGCTGGAGGAGGAGGGGACGCAGTGGGAAGGCTTTGTCGTCGATTTCGCCGACCCCGAAAATGCCGAGGAACTGATCGCACAGGTCGCGGCGCGCTTTGGCCGCCCGCCCGACATCCTCGTCAATAGCGCTGCGCTGTTCGGGCAGGACCGACTGGACGATGTGACGGCCGAGGATCTGATGCGCCATTATGCGGTCAATTGCGCCGCGCCGGCCATGCTGACCAAGGCATTCGCAACCGTCCCGGCCGGATCGGGCGACAGGTGCATCATCAATATATTGGACCAGCGGATCGACCATCCCCATGGCGACCAACTGGCCTATACATTGTCCAAACTGGCGCTGGCGGGTCTGACCCGGACGACCGCGAGCAGTCTGGCGCCGCAGGTGCGGGTCAATGCGGTGGCGCCGGGGTTGACGATCGCGACGCCCGACTATGATGCGGATCAGATGGCGCGGCTGGAGCATATGATGCCGCTGGGTCGCCTGCCGCAGGCGGAGCAGATTGCGCAGGCGGTCCTCTATCTGGTCGACGCCAGTGCGGTGACGGGGCAGACGCTATATGTCGATGGCGGCGCGCACATGCGCAGCTACGACCGGGATTTCATGCATCTATGCCGATAGGTGCGGCGCAAATGCGGCGGAGTAGGGGCTGGCGGTCGACGCGCGTCGACCATAGAGCCTGTCCAAAGGCATAAGGGAGACGGCGATGACCTATGAGACGATTTTGGTGGAACAGCGCGACGCGGTAACGCTGATCACGCTCAACCGCCCGCAGGCACTGAATGCACTGAATGGGCAGGTGTTGACGGACCTGAGCGCCGCCTTTGCCGCCTATGACGCTGACCCGACCCAGCATTGTGCGGTCCTGACCGGCAGCGAAAAGGCGTTTGCGGCGGGCGCCGACATCAAGGAAATGGTCGAAAAGGAAGCGGCCGATTTCTTCCTGCAGGATTTCTTTTCCGGCTGGCAGACCGGCGTGGTTGCGACGCGCAAGCCGTGGATCGCGGCTGTGGCCGGTTTTGCGCTGGGTGGCGGATGCGAACTGGCGATGATGGCGGACTTCATCATTGCGGCGGACACGGCGAAATTCGGCCAGCCCGAAATCAAGCTGGGCGTCGCGCCGGGCATGGGCGGGTCGCAGCGCCTGACCCGCGCGGTGGGCAAGGCCAAGGCGATGGAAATGTGCCTGACCGGGCGCATGATGGGCGCGGAAGAAGCCGAGCGGTCCGGGCTTGTCAGCCGTGTCGTGGCTGCCGCTGATCTGCTGGACGATGCGCTCAAGACGGCCGCCGCGATTGCCGCGATGCCGCCTATGGCCGCGATGGTGAACAAGGAAATGGTCAATATCGCGTTCGAAACCGGCCTTGCCCAGGGGCTGCTGACCGAACGGCGCATGTTCCAGATATTGACGGCGACGCAGGACAAGAAGGAAGGCATGACCGCCTTTGTCGAAAAGCGGCCGGGCGTCTGGAAAGGGCGCTAAGCGTTCAGGGTGCTGTGGTCTCTTGCGAATGCGGGAGACCAGTAGGTCCGCTGAACTGGGTTCCGCCTGCATGGGACCATGGCGGTTGATAGTCTGCTGACAAATTCGCATCAGCCCATGGAGGGGTTTTCCGGCATTCTCGTTTCACTTGGAAACGGAACAAAAGACATGGAGAGGTGTGGCGCGGCGCGCCGCCCTGAAAGGCTCATAATATGCAGGGAGCCTCTTCATGTCCGACCTATTTTCCGCCCGCCTGTCCATTCGCGCGCTGCTGCTCGCCTGCGCGGCCGGCACACTGACGCCGGTGGCCTTCGCGCAGGAACCGGCCGCCGACGACGAAATGAACATCACCGTCACTGGCCGCCGCATTTCGCAATCGTCCGAAGCGATTGGCGAAGATAAGGTCAGCAATGTCGTGGCGGTCACGCGGGAAGCGCTGCTGTCGGCCCCTTCGGGCATTTCGGGCTTGAAAATGCTGGAGCAGTTGCCCGGTTTCAACGTCCAGACCGACGGCGCTCTGGGCCTGTATGAATTTGGCAACAGCGTGCAGACCCGCGCCTTCAACCTCGACCAGATCGGCTTTGTGGTCGATGGTATTCCGACCGGGCGCAGCGACGCCTTTGGCGGCAGCCCGGTATTCCGGTACGTCGACAATGAAAATCTGGGCGTGGTGGAAGCCGCGATCGGCGCGGGCGATGTCAGCCTGCCCAGCTATTCGACGCTGGGCCCGGTCATCCAGTATAACAGCATCGCGCCACAGGAAGAGATGGGCCTGTTCGTGTCGCAAAGCTTTGGCGATCAGGATCTGCGCCGCACCTTCATTCGCGCGAGCACAGGGCGGGTCGGGCCGTTTACGGCCTATGTCAGCCGCACCAAGCTGGACACGGAATTGTGGCGCGGTCCCGGCACGGTCGATCGCGAGCATTGGGAAGGGCAGATTCACGCGGACCTGGGCGGCGACAGCTGGGCGCGGTTCAAATTCGTGTCGAACGACTTTTTCGATTATGACTCGCCCACGATCAGCCGGGCGCAATATAATTGCACGGTCCGGAATGCGCTGGGCCAGTGCGGCCGGAATTTTGCGCTGATCGAAAATGTGCCCAACACAACGCCCGGCTTTGCGCCATTGGCGACCGCGCCCGGCGTCTATTATTCGAACGCCGCCTATACCGCTGTCTATAATCTGGCGATCAACGTGCGGAAGGACAAGCTGTATGGCGCGACCTTCCATGCCGGGATTGCCGAGGGCGTCTGGGCGGAATCCACCCTCTATTGGGAGGATAAGGACGGCTATGGCGTGTCGCCCGACGGCTATGCCAACTCGCTGGGCCGCTACACGCCGCAGGCGCAGGCGGGGCTGCCCGTGGTCGCGCCCAAGGGCGTGCAATATGGCCTGTCGGGCGTGGGCGGTGACCGGTACGGCATTACCAGCAAGCTGCATTGGGAGATGGGCGCCAACACGGTCGAGGCGGGCGTGTGGGCCGAAGTCGATAAATATCACCGGACGCAGGCACGGTATAATACGGTCGGCGGCGCGCCCGATGGCGCACCCAATCTGGATGAACTGGTCTATCTGCGCCGCGATTATCGGACCAAGCGCGATACGCTTCAGATCTTCCTGAAGGATACGCTCAAGCTGGCGGATGATCGTTTCATCATCGATGTCGGCTTCAAGGGGCTGAACCTGGACTATGTCCATAACGGCTATCGCGAATTTGACGATTTTTATCGCGTCGTCGGCGGGGTCGGCGTGCCGGGCTATGGTCCGCAGATCAATACGGCGCACTATAGCGATTTCTTCCTGCCGATGGCGGGGCTGCTCTACAAATTTGACGAGCGCACGCAGCTCTTTGCCTCCTACGCTGAAAATATGGCGCTGCCCAAGGGGCTGGACGACATCTATTCGGTCATCCGCCCCGGCGGCGGGCTGGTGCCGCAGCCTGCGCCCGAACGATCCAAGAATATGGAACTGGGCATCCGCACCAACCAGGGGCAGCTTTATGCGTCGCTGGCGGCATTCTACACCAAATTTGACAATCGCATCCAGTCGATCACCAGCCTGATACCGGGCGGCGGGCTGGCGACCGAAACCTTCTTCCAGAATGTCGGCCGGGTCCGTTCCTATGGCGTGGAATTTGCCGGAACCTATAAGCCGTCCTTCCTGAACGGGCTGGCCTACGGCAATCTGAACGTCACCTATAACAATGCCAAGTTCAAGGATGACGTGCCCGCGGCGACGCCGATCCTGATCGCCGACAAATATATCCCCGACAGCGCCAAATGGATCGTCAGCGGCGGCGTGACAGTGGAGCCGGCGAGCTGGCTGGTGGCCAATATTTCGGGCAAATATACGTCCAAGCGCTGGTCGACCTTCACCAACTCGCCCGGTTCCAGCGTGCCGGGGTTCACCGTGTTCAGCGCTTATGTCGATATTGGCGACGGCATCAGCTTCGGTCCGGTCAAGGGGATAAAGGTGCGCGCCAATGTCGACAATCTGTTCGACAAGGATACGCTATCCTATATTTCGCCGGTGGTGACGGGCGACGGCTTCTTCCGACCGCTGTCGCCGCGCACGTTCCAGCTGACCATTTCGGGTGAAATCTGATGCGGAGGACTTTGGTGATGGGGGCAGCGCTGGCGGCGCTGCTTGCAGGTCCGGCGTCGGCGCAGGCGGTGCCCAAGAAGGTGCAGCAATTGCACCAGAAATTACTGACGCTCGACAGTCATATGGACACGCCTGCCTCTCTGGACCTGCCGGGTTGGTCGATCGAAGAGGAGCATGATGTTCATCTGGATTATACCCAGGTCGATCTGCCGCGCATGAAGAAGGGCGGGCTGGATGGCGGTTTCTGGGCGATCTATACGAGCCAGGGACCGCTGACGGTCGAGGGTTTCCACAAGGCGCGCGATTTTGCGATCCTGCGGGGCGTGTCGATCCGCCAGATGGTGGCGGCGGACCCGGCCAATTTTGCGCTGGCGCTGGAAGCCAAGGACGCAGCGCCGATCGCGGCGGCGGGCAAGCGGGTCGTCTATATGTCGATCGAAAACGCCTATCCGCTGGGCGAGGATGTGTCGCTGCTCCAGACATTTTACGACATGGGCGTGCGGGTGGTGGGCTTTGCCCATTTCGCGCATAACCAGTTTGCCGACAGTTCGACCGACCCGTCGAAAAAGCCGCGTTATGGCGGGCTTAGTCCGCTGGGCAAGGAATTGCTCAAGGAGATGAACCGGCTGGGCGTGGTGCCCGATGCGTCGCATAGCTCAGACCAGGTACTGGACGATCTGCTGGCGCTATCGACCACGCCGGTGCTGCTCACCCATTCGGGGTGCAAGGCGATTTATGACCATCCGCGCAATATTGACGATGATCATCTCAAGGCGCTGGCGGCGAAGGGCGGCGTCATTCAGATGAACGCCTATGGAAGCTATCTGAAAGCATCCAAACCCAACCCGGAGCGGCAGAAGGCGATGGGTGCGCTGTTCGCGTCGCTGCGCGAGGGGGGGCGATAACGGCCGAGAAACGCGCCGAACTGCTGGCCAGGCGGCAGGAGATCGATCGGCTCTATCCGGAGACCGACCGGGCGACCTTCGACGATTTCATGGCGCATATGCTGCACGCGCTGAAGGTCGTGGGGCCGGACCATGTCGGGATCGGCGCGGACTGGGACGGCGGCGGTGGCGTGGTCGGGATGGAGGATGTGGTCGACCTGCCCAGGATCACCGACGCGCTGCTGAAGGCGGGCTATAGCGAGGCGGACGTCCAGAAAATCTGGTCGGGCAATGTGCTGCGCGTGCTGGCAGCGGCGGAGGCCAAGAAGGGGAAGTAGATACTGCCCCCGTCATCCCGGCGTTCGCCGGGATGACGGATAAGCTTATTTCCCCTCCAGCATTTCGATCATCAGCGAGAAGTCGCGGCCTGCTTCGCCCCGATTGGCGAGCAACTGATAGAGGGCTTCGGCGGCATTGCCCATCGGCACCGACGCGCCGACCAGCGCGGCGGCTTCGGTGGCGAGCTTCAGATCCTTGAGCATCAGGCCGACGGCGAAGCCGCCCTGATAGCCATTGTCGGACGGGCTTTGCGGGCCGACGCCGGGGACGGGGCAATAGCTGGTCATCGACCAGCTCTGGCCCGACGAGACGCTGCTGATGTCGTAGAAGGTCTGGGGATCGAGGCCCAGTTTCCTGGCCATGGCGAAGGTTTCGCAGGTCGCGACCATGGTGGCGCCCAGCAGCATGTTGTTGCAGATTTTCGCCGCCTGGCCATTGCCTGCGCCGCCCGCATGGATGACTGCCTTGCCCATGGCGGAGAGGATGGGCTTGGCCTTGGCAAAGGCGGCATCGGTGCCGCCGACCATGAAGGTCAGCGTGCCGCCATTGGCCGCCGCGATGCCGCCGGAAACAGGGGCGTCGACCATGTCGAAGCCGCGATCGGTCGCTGCATCGATAACGCGGCGGGCGGTCGCGACGTCGATGGTCGAGCAGTCGAGGAACAGGGCGCCCGGATTGGCCGCGCCATAGACTTCACCGGCATAGACGCTTTCGACATGCTTGCCCGCAGGCAGCATGGTGACGACGGCGTCAGCGCCGGTGGCGGCATCGGCGGCGCTGCTGGCGCGGATCGCGCCATGGGCTTCCGCCTTGGCCAGCGCATCTTCCGACAGGTCGAAGGCGCGGACGGCATAGCCGTTCTTGATCAGATTGGCGGCCATGCCGCCGCCCATATTGCCAAGGCCGATGAAGGCGATCGTCTGGGTCATGATGGCATTTCTCCTGCTTAACTTCGCATATTTCCCGGTAAATCGGACATATTCTTGCGTGGCCCTGATCCTATCGGAAAGCGGCCGGTACTGGGCAGGCAAGGCGCGCCGGGATCATAACGGGCGTCTGCCATGTAGGACAGCTTACCCCCCTTCAGGTCGCGACGTCGGGCAGCGGCGTCCATTGCCGGTCGGCGGGCAGGGGCGTGAAAATCGCGTCGATCATCGCGTCGCTCACCTGCTCCAGCGTTGCCGGGTTCCATTGCGGCTTGTTGTCCTTGTCAAAGATCAGCGCGCGCACGCCTTCGACAAAATCGGGGCGGCGGATGATCGCACAGGCCAGGCCATATTCCATCGCCATATTGGCGGCGAAATCGGGCTGGGCCGCGCCCTCGATCAACTGGCGCAGCGCGACCTTGATCGTCTGGGGGGATTTGGTGGCGAGGGTGGCGCGTTGTTTCGCGGCCCATTCGCCACCGTCGGCGTCGAGCGCGGCGACGATCTCCTCCGCCTTGTTCGAGGCGAAGAGGCGGTCGATGTCGGGACGGGCAGCGTCGAGCTTGGATGGCGGCGGGGTCTGCGCGGCAGCATCCAGAATGGCGGTCAGGCTGGCGGGATCGGCCAGGATGCGCGCCTTCACATCGTCGAGCGTGTCGGACGGCATATAATGGGTGGCGATGCCGATGGCGGCGCAATCGGCCCCGTCGATCCGCGCGCCGGTGGCAGCCAGCCATGCGCCGACCCGGCCGGGCAGGCGGGGCAGATACCAGCCGCCGCCGACGTCGGGGAACAGGCCGATGCCGGTTTCGGGCATGGCGAAGGTCGTCCGTTCGGTCGCGACGCGGTAGCGGGCGGGGAGGGAGATGCCCACGCCGCCGCCCATGACGATGCCATCGATGAAGGCCACGATCGGCTTTTCATAGACGAACAGCAGATGGTTCATGCGATATTCGAGATGGAAGAAGCGTTCAGCCTCCACGCAGTCGGCCTTCGCGCTGTTGGCGATAAGGGCGATGTCGCCGCCCGCGCAGAAACCCCGGCCTTCGGTATGATCGATCATCACCGCGGTGACGCTGTCATCGGTGCGCCAGGCCAGCAAGGCGGTGTTGATCGCGTCGCACATATCGGGCGTCAGCGCGTGGATCGCCTTCGGGCGGTTGAGGCGAATGCGGCCGATATTGTTTTCGATGAAGGTCAGGACTTGGTCGGTCATGTCTCTCTCCTGCCTCTCCCCGGCGGGGAGAGGATACGAAGCCTTGGCGCGGCACGCGCCTAGGCGAAGTTGGAGAGGGGGTGCGCCGCGTTGGCCCTGTCCCCCTCTCCCAGCTACGGCTAGGCAGCACGCTGCCAAGCCTTCGCAACCCTCTCCCCCACGGGGAGAGGGGGGTTAATCCCGCAACATATCCCGCGCGACGATCATGCGCATGACCTGGTTGGTGCCTTCCAGGATGGAATGGACGCGCAGGTCGCGCCAGAAGCGTTCGATGGGATAATCCATCAGATAGCCGTAGCCGCCATGCAGTTGCAGCGCGCGGTCGACTACCGACGATCCGGTGTCGGTGGCGAAGCGCTTGGCCATGGCGGCAAAGCGGGTCTTGTCGGGCGCGTTTTCGCTCACCTTGACAGCAGCGGCGTAGAGCAGGGTGCGGGCGGCCTCCAGCTCGGTCTGCATGTCGGCCAGGGTGAATTGGGTATTCTGGAAATCCGCGATGGATTGGCCGAACTGCTTGCGGTCCTTGGTATATTGGACAGCTTCGTCGATGCAACGCTGCGCGCCGCCCAGCGAACAGGCGCCGATGTTGAGGCGACCGCCGTCCAGCCCCGCCATGGCGATGGCGAAGCCCTGACCCTCGCTGCCCACAAGATTGGCGACGGGGACGCGGACGCCATCGAAATTCACCTGCGCTGTGGGTTGGCTGTGCCAGCCAAGCTTGCGTTCCTGCGCGCCGAAACTGACGCCGGGCATATCCTTGTCGATGACAAGGCAGCTAATGCCTTTCGGCCCATCCTGACCTGTACGGACCATGACGACATAGACTTCATTTTCGCCGCCGCCGGAGATGAATTGCTTGGACCCGGTGACGACATAATGGTCGCCATCGCGCACCGCCTTGGTCTTGAGGCTGGCGGCGTCGGACCCCGCGCCTGCCTCTGTCAGGCAGTAGCTTGCCATGCGGTTCATGGGGATGAGATCGGGAAGATAGGCGTCCTTGACCGCCTGCCCGCCAAATGTGTCGATCATCCAGGCGGCCATATTGTGGATCGAGATAAACGCGCTGGTCGAGGGGCAGCCATAGGCCATGGCTTCCATGATCAGCGCGGATTCGAGCCGGCCAAGGCCAATGCCCCCGGACGCTTCGGAGACATAGATGCCGCCAAAGCCCAGTTCCGCCGCCGCGCGGATCGTGTCGCGCGGGAAGATATGCTTCTCGTCCCACTCCGCCGCATGAGGCGTGATCGCGTCGGCGGTGAAGCGGCGGGCGAGATCCTGGATTTCGCGCTGGTCGTCGGTCAGGTCGAACTGATTGGTCATTGCCTTACCCTAAATTGCCGTCATGCCGGACTTGATCCGGCATCCATTTGGCGCTTCCTGTGCAATCATGTCGAACCAGCCATGTGTCTATATTCTCGCCAGTGGTCGTCATGGCACATTGTATATCGGTGTAACGGGTCATCTGGTCGAGCGGGTCCATCAACATCGCACCGGCATAGTCGCTGGTTTTACCAGCCGCCATGGGGTCCGTCGCCTGGTCTGGTTCGAGCATCAGCCAGACTTTCCTACCGCCATTGCGCTTGAAAAGAAGCTCAAGAAGTGGCGGCGGGACTGGAAAGTCGCTCTTATCGAGAAGGACAATCCCTTCTGGGAGGATCGGGCTATCATGCTCGGCTTTCCGCCACTGGAGCGAGGGTAGGATGAATGGATGCCGGATCAAGTCCGGCATGACGGCAAGAGGCGGGGGGAGCGGATCGGGTGATCCGCTCCCCCCAAACCCTTACCCCATCGTCGGGATGACGAAGGCGCTGTCGGCCGATGCGCCGCCGTCGGGCCAGCGCTGGGTGACGGTTTTCACCTTGGTCCAGAACTTCACGCCTTCCATGCCGTGCTGGTTGGTGTCGCCAAAGGCCGAGCGTTTCCAGCCGCCGAAGGTGTGATAGGCGACCGGGACCGGGATCGGCACGTTGATGCCGACCATGCCGACATCGACGCGGGCGGCGAATTCGCGGGCGGCGTGGCCGTTGCGGGTGAAGAGGGCGACGCCGTTGCCATATTGATGCTTGCTGGGGAGCGAGACCGCTTCCTCGAAGCTTTCGGCGCGCACCATTTGCAGCACGGGGCCGAAAATCTCTTCCTTGTACGCGCTCATGTCCGTGGTGACATGGTCGAACAGGGTGGGGCCGACGAAGAAGCCGTCCTCATGCCCCTGAAGCTTGAAGCCGCGCCCGTCGATCACCAGTTCCGCGCCTTCATCGACGCCGGTCTGAATCCAGTTTTCGATCTTCTGCTTGTGCGCGGCGGTGACGACCGGGCCATAATGGGCTTCGGCATCGGTCGAGACGCCGACGCGCAGCGCCTCGATCGCCGGGATCAGCTTTTCGCGGAGCGCAATCGCGGTCTTTTCACCCACCGGGACGACCACGGGGAGCGCCATGCAGCGTTCGCCAGCCGAGCCGAAGGCAGCGCCCGACAGGTCGTTGACGACCTGATCGAGATCAGCGTCGGGCATGACGATGCCATGATTCTTCGCGCCGCCCATCGCCTGGACGCGCTTTCCGGCGGCGACGCCGCGATTATAGACATAATGGGCGATGTCGGATGAGCCGACGAAGCTGACGCCCTTGATGTCCGGATGGTCGAGGATGGCGTCGACCATTTCCTTGTCGCCCTGAACGACCTGCAAAATGCCTTCGGGCAGGCCCGCTTCCAGGAAGAGTTCGGCCAGGCGGACGGGCACCGACGGATCGCGTTCGGAGGGCTTGAGGATGAAGGCATTGCCGGTCGCGATCGCGACGCCCGACATCCACAGCGGGATCATGCCGGGGAAGTTGAACGGGGTGATGCCAGCGCCGATGCCGATCGGCTGGCGGAAGCTGTAGACGTCGATGCCCGGCCCGGCGCCCTGGGTATATTCGCCCTTCAGCACATGGGGGATGCCGCAGCAGAATTCGATGACTTCCAGACCGCGCTGAATGTCGCCCTTCGAATCCGCGATCACCTTGCCATGTTCGGAGCTGAGCAGATGCGCCAGTTCGTCCATATTGGCTTCGACCAGCGCCTTGAAATTGAACATGACGCGGGCGCGGCGCTGCGGGTTGACGGCGGCCCAGGCGGGCTGCGCCTTCTTGGCGGCCGCGACGGCAAGGTCGAGCAGTGCAGCGTCGCCCAGCGCGACGCGGGCCTGAACCCCGCCATTATTGGGATCGAACACGTCGCTGTAGCGCGTGGGCTGTGTATCGTGGGCGAAGGCGAGCTTGTGCGAAATCTCACGCATGGGGAGGCATCCTCTCGGTTAATGGCGGCCTTCTAGTCTGGTTGCGTTATTGCAAGCAATGGGGAAGTCTTGCATAGCCGCGCTGCAAATATGCAGGCGGTGGCGGCAATGTTCGATTGGGATGATCTGCGCGTATTTCTAGCGGTGGCGCGGGCGCGCAAGGTCGCCCCGGCAGCGCGTTCGCTGGGGATCGACGCGACGACCATCGCACGGCGGCTGGCGCGGCTGGAAAAGGCGCTGGGTGCCGAACTGTTCGAGCTTGGCGTTGGCGAACGGACGCTGACGGCGCGGGGGCAGGAATTGCTCGGCCACGCCGAAGCGGCGGAAAGCGCGGCGCTGGCGGCGATGGAGGATGCGCAGGGGCAGGAGCATCGGCTGGCGGGGCAGGTGCGGCTGTCGGTGGCGGAAGGGTTCGGTACCTGGGTGCTGGCGCCGGGCATGGGCGATTTCAACCGGCGGCATCCGGGCATAAGGCTGGACCTGATCACCGCGTCGGGCTTTCTCAATCCGTCCAAGCGCGAGGCGGACATGGCGGTGATGCTGGCGCGGCCGCAGCGCGGGCGGTTGCTGGTACGGCGGCTGGGGGATTATCGGCTGCACCTCTATGCATCGCCCGATTATCTGGCGCGGGCGGGGCGTCCGGGCCGGGCGGCGCAGCTGCGGGACCATACGCTGATCGGCTATGTGCCCGAATTCATCTTCTCGCCCGAACTGGATTATCTGGACGAGGTGGAGGCGGGGCTGGAGGCGACATTGCGATCGACCAGCATCATCATGCAGCAGCGGATGATCGCCGAAGGGGCGGGGATCGGCGTTTTGCCCGACTTTATCGGGCGGCGCGACCCTGCGCTGGTGCAGTTGATGCCCGATCAGGTGGAGATCGTCCGCAGTTTCTGGCTGGTCATGCATGGCGACCTGCGCAAGCTGGCGCGGATCGCGGCGGTGGCGCAATGGCTGCAGGAGCGTATCGACACATTGTCCGGCCATCGCGCTGGACATTCGCTGGGCTGAAGGCTCCCGCCCGGCGGGTGACACCCCCGGACGGAAATCGCTCATAAAGCCAATCGACGGGGCGGCTCTGGCTCGTTAAGGGAGTCGGGATGGATAGAGAGCGGTCGCATTTCGCCCATGCAGCATAAGCCCAAGCGGAGCCGGGCAATCGCGTTGCCGCGCGCGGAGTTTCGCGCCCGCGCCACCGAATATCTCGATTTTCTGGCGGCCTGGGTGCAAAAGCCGCGCCAGACCGCTTCGGTCGTGCCGAGCAGCCGCTATCTGGCGCGCTTGATGGTGGCGCAGATCGACCCGACCGATGGCCGGGTGCTGGAGCTGGGCGGGGGCACGGGGGTGTTCACGCGCGCGATATTGGGGACCGGCCTGCCGCCCGAAAAGCTGGAGGTGGTAGAGATCAACCCGGCCTTCGCGCGCGGGTTGCGGCGGCATTTTCCCAATGTTTCGGTGCTGGAAACCCCCGCGCAGATCGTGTCGACGGCGGCAGCGGGAGAGCCGGGCACCTATCAGACGGTGGTGAGCGGCCTGCCGTTGCTGGCGATGGACCGGCACGTGCATTATGATATTTTGTCCGAATCCTTCCGCATGTTGCAGCCGGGCGGCAGTTTCGTGCAATTTACCTATTCGATGCGCCCGCCGGTGAGCCGCGACGTGATCGACGCGCTGGACCTGAATGTCGAGCGCGCGGGACAGACGGTACGCAACTTTCCGCCCGCAACGGTATTCCGGTTCACGCGCCGCGACGCATAGAGGGTGGTAGATAGGTTGCGTTTGGCAATCGGCTTCCTATCTTTGCCGCAACGCAAAAGGGGCAAAGCCACCCATGGCATCCATCATTGAAATTGAAGGTCTGACCAAATCCTATGCGTCGGGCTTCAAGGCGCTCAACGGCGTCGACCTGACCATCGAGGAAGGCGAGATTTTCGCGTTGCTGGGGCCGAACGGCGCGGGCAAGACGACGATGATCTCCATCATCTGCGGCATTGCGCGGGCGAGCAGCGGCAGCGTGAAGGTGGCCGGGCATGACATCGTGCGCGATTATCGCGGCGCGCGCGCGGCCATCGGGCTGGTGCCGCAGGAATTGTCCACCGACCAGTTCGAACGGGTGATCGACACGGTGACGTTCAGCCGGGGTTTGTTCGGCAAGCCGCGCAATCCGGCCCATGTCGAGAAAATATTGCGCGACCTTTCGCTGTGGGACAAGCGCAACGCCAAGATATTGGAACTGTCGGGCGGCATGAAGCGCCGTGTGATGATCGCCAAGGCGCTGAGCCATGAGCCGCGCGTGCTGTTTCTGGACGAGCCGACCGCTGGCGTGGACGTGGAGTTGCGCCGCGACATGTGGAAGCTGATCGGCCAGTTGCGCGAAACCGGCGTCACCATCATCCTGACCACCCATTATATCGAGGAGGCAGAGGAAATGGCCGACCGGGTGGGGGTGATCAACCGGGGCGAGTTGATGCTGGTCGAGGACAAGACCGCGCTGATGAAGAAGCTGGGCAAGAAAACGCTGACCGTCGTGCTGGCCGAGCGGCTGGACGCGGTGCCGGCCGAACTGGCGGAGTGGCAGGTGACGCTGAAAGGCGACGGGCAGGAGATCGAATATATTTTCGATACGCAGGCGGAGCGGACCGGCGTGTCGTCGCTGCTGCGGCGGCTGGGCGACCTGGGCATCGGGTACAAGGATCTGAACACGGCGCAGAGCAGCCTGGAGGATATATTCGTGGCGTTGGTGCATCAGGAGAAAGCGGCATGAGCCTGTCCAACCTGCGCGCCATTGCCGCCATCTACAAATTCGAGCTGCACCGTTTCCGCCGGACGCTGCTGACCGGCCTGCTGGTGCCGGTGATCACGACGACGCTCTATTTCGTGGTGTTCGGCGGGGCGATCGGGTCGCGGATGACGGAGGTGGACGGCATTCCCTATGCCGCCTTCATAGTGCCCGGCCTGATCATGATGGCGATGTTCACCGAAAGCATCTTCAACGCCAGTTTCGGCATCTACATGCCCAAATTCACCGGCACCATCTATGAATTGCTGTCCGCGCCCGTATCCGCGACCGAGACGATCATCGCCTATGTGGGGGCCGCGGCGACCAAGTCGCTGATCATCGGCACCATCATCTTCCTGACGGCCCATCTGTTTGTCGACGTGCCGGTGGCGCACCCGTTGGCGATGGTGGGCTTCATGATCCTGATCGCCGTCAGCTTCTGCCTGTTCGGCTTCATATTGGGCATATGGGCGCAGAGTTTCGAGCAGTTGCAGGTGATCCCGATGCTGCTGATCATGCCGATGACGTTTCTGGGGGGCGCCTTTTATTCCGTGCAGATGCTGGCCGAGCCGTGGCGCACCATCACCCTGTTCAACCCGATTGTCTATCTGATCTCAGGGTTCCGCTGGACCTTCTTTGGCAAGGGCGATGTGGGCATCGAGTTCAGCCTGATCTTCGTCGCGGGGATGCTGGCCATCTGCCTGGGGATCATCGGCTGGATGTTCAGGACTGGCTATCGGTTGAAGAAGTGAGGGGGAGGGGAACACCCCTACCCGTTCGTTTCGAGCGAAGTCGAGAAACCTGCGTGCAATGTTTCTCGACTTCGCTCGAAACGAACGGTGTGTAGTGAGCAGGCCCGCCAATCAGGCGGCGGCGCTCTCCGGTGCGACGGCGAACAGGGTAACGCCCCGATATTTGTCGTCATTCTGGTCGTAGAGGCCGTGCATCGCCTCAAACGGTTCGTCCAGTACCTTGATGTCGGACAGACCCACCAGCTTGAAGGTGCCGAGTTTGAGTTCGCGCGGCGGCCTGCCGTCGCGGTCCACGGTCACGGCGTCGATGAACATTTCATCATGGCGCGTGTAGAGGATGTGCGGGGCCAGGGTGACGACCATCTTGTTGTAGGTCACCAGCAGGCACTTCTGGAGCGCGATCGCTTCGAAAATCTCGGTCGGGGCTTGCATAATGACGCATATCTGACCGATTTGTCCGATTCGATCAATTGCTTTGTGCGCTGCACCATTGTCCTGCAACGCAATCCTGTCGGCGTTACACCAGCCCTAGCCGCTCGCGCAGGCTCCAGCGCGTGACTAGCAGGATGGCGACGGACCCCAGGCCTGCGGCCAGGCCCAGCCATATGCCCAGCCCAGCCATCCGCAGCGGAAAGGCAAGGATAGCGCCAACGCCAATGCCGACGAGCCAATAGCCGATCATCGCGAAGATCATCGGCACTCTGGTGTCCTGCACCCCGCGCAACACGCCAGCGCCCACCGCCTGCGCTGCGTCGACCAGTTGGAATAATGCGGCGACTGCGAGGAAGCTGACAGCGAGCTGGACAGTGCGGGCATTGGCGGGATCGTGCAGGTCGAGAAAGGCCGAGACGAGCGTGCGCGGTATGAGGATGAGGGCAAGCGCGGCGCAGCAGGCAAAGCCGGTGCCAAGGAAGAGGGCGAGCCAGCCCGCCCGGCCCACGCCCGCGCGATCGTGGCGGCCATAGGCAAGGCCGACGCGGATCGTCGCTGCCTGGCCGATGCCCATGGGGACCATGAACACCAGCGCCGCGATCTGGATCGCGACGGCATGGGCGGCGAGCGAATCGCGGTCGATCAGGCCCATGAGCAGGGCCGATGCATTGAACACGGTGGTTTCAAAACCCAGCGTAATGGCAATGGGCAGGCCCAGCGCCCAGACCTGCCGGTGGCGTTCGCGGTCGCGGGTCCAGAAGCGGCCGACCAGCCAGTAGCGGCGAAAGCGGCGGTCGATCAGGATGACCGCGAGCAAGCCGAAGAAGAGGAAGCAGGAGGAGGCGGTGCTGGCCAGCCCGGCGCCGAACAGGCCGAGCGGGGGAAAGCCCAGATGACCGAAGATCAGCGCCCAGCCCGCCAGGATATTGAACGGGATGGCGGCCAACATGATCAGCAGACCCCAGACCGGGCGCTCCAGCGCGGCGATGAAGGTGCGCAGCGTGGTAAAGCCCAGAAAAGGCAGCAGCGCCCATTGCAGGCCGCGCATCAGCCGGCCCGCGCCATGGGCAAGATCCGCGTCCTGCCCCATGGCGAGCAGGATCGCCTCGCTCTGCCACAATATCGCCCAGGCGGGGATGACGAACAGCGTGGCGGCGCGCAGCGTTTGATGAACGGTGCGGCGCACGTCGCGCACCGAATGGCGGCGGCGGCCCCGTTCGCTGGCGATCAATGGCGATGCGGCAGTGACCAGCCCCATGCCGAACAGCAGCAGCGCATGAAACAGGTTGATGGCGAGCGCGCCCGCCGCGACAGCCTCCGCCCCCAGGCGGCCCAGCAGCAACAGATCCGTCGCGGCAATCGCCGACCAGGCGATATTGCCCGCGATCATCGGCAGCGCGAGGGCGACAAGCGCGGCGGCTTCGATACGCCAGGGGGAGGACATGGGGGGCTTTAGTGCTTCCGAGGGATGAAATGCAGCGCGGCGACGATGATGCCGCCGACGATCAGCCCGACAATCGCGCCGCCAATCGCGTTCACGGTCCAGTCGACCAGCGGGCCGACAGTGGGCAGGGCGCTGGCGGCGGCCTGCGCTGCGTGGTGAATCGTGCCGGGGATCGCATCCCAGTGGAATTCGTGCAGGCCATGGACGATCAGGCCGCCGCCGACCCACAGCATCGCGGCGGTGCCCACGACCGCCAATATGCGCATCAGGACCGGCATCGCCTTGACCAGGCCGCGCCCGATCGCACGGGACATGGCGGAGGCGCGGGTGGCCAGATGGAGGCCGATATCGTCCATCTTCACGATGAAGCCGACAACGCCATAGACGCCCGCGGTAATCAGGATGGCGACGACGACGAGGATGAGCGCCTGTTCCCAGATCGGTTCGGATGCGACGGTGCCGAGCGAAATGGCCATGATCTCGCCCGACAGGATGAAGTCAGTGCGGATCGCGCCCGACACTTTCTGGTTTTCAAGTTCGGTCGAGTTGAGGGTTTCCAGCGCTTCCTTGGCGACATCATGGCCGCCCTGCACGGCCTCCAGCAGCTTTTCCGCCGCTTCATAGCACAGGAATGCGCCGCCCAGCATGAGGAGAGGGGGCAGCAGCCAGGGCGCGACCGCGCTGATCAGCAGCGCAGCGGGCAGCAGGAAGAGCAGCTTGTTACGCAGCGATCCCTTGGCGATTTTCCAGATGATCGGCAGTTCGCGGTCGGGGGTGAGGCCCATGACATAGCGCGGGGTGACGGCGGTATCGTCGATCACCACGCCCGCGGCCTTGGTGCCCGCCTTGCCCGCGGCGGCGGCGACATCGTCCAGCGAGGTCGCGGTCAGCTTAACAATGCCCGCCACATCATCGAGCAGCGCAATCAGACCCGAAGGCATAGACAGTGATTCCCCTGTTTGGGCCGGTGCATCGACCGCCCGTCATGCCGCCTCAATAGGAGGCAGGCGGGGCAGGGGCAAGCAAGGGCGAGCGGCAGTATTTCAGCTTTTTCAATAGTTGCCCGGCGGGTCGCTGGCGGGGAAGGATTCGTCCGACTGTTCGTCGACCATGTCCCAGTCGCGCGCTGCCGTTTCCCCTTGCGGCCCGGCGTCGCGGACGACGCCCGACGAACCCACCGGCCCGCGATCGTCAAGCGGCTGCGCCGTGCCCATCCAGTCGCGCCATCCCTTTACGGCAAATGCGCCAAGCCCGGTGACGATGGCGAGTTTGAGCAGACCCTTCATGGCGCGCTCTCCTTTGGTTCTTGCAGATGGACCCAGTCGGCCCGGTTGCCACCGACCGCATCGGGGGGCAGGCGGAACTCGCCTTCCTCGTCGGCGCCGGCGGGGGGCTGATCGTCGGCGGCTGGCTGGGTGACCGTCCAGCGTTCGCGCAGCGCCGCATCGATCATGCTTTCCCACATGCCTGCGTCCCCGGCCGCGCGCATGGCGTCGTCGGGCTGTTTCAGGATCGCCAATATGCTGGCGGCATCCTCGACATGGGCGGGCCAGTCGTCCGGCGTGGTGGCGAGATGGCGGGCCAGGCGTTCGATGAGGGGGCGGTGTTCCATGACGGGGCAACGCGCCTTGTCAGCCTGCGTTCCGCGCCGTCATGACGCCAGCGCAATTATTCGCCTAGTCCGTCGAGCGCGGTGAAGCGTTGCGACCAGAGCGCACCATAGACGGCCATCCATTGCACCACCGGGGCCAGCCCCTTTGCCCTGGCGCTATACCAGGTTTCGCGGCCCGTGCGGCGGGCGGTCACGAGCGCGGCGCGCTTGAGCTTGGCCATGTGGCGCGACACCATCGGCTGGGATACGCCGGAAATGGCGGTCAGGGCGTGGACACTCTGTTCGCCTTCGCGCACCAGATATTCCAGCAGAGCGCGGCGGGTACCGTCCGACAGAGCCTTGAACTGGGCGTCGATGGTGGCGGGGGTATTGGCGCTGTTTGTCATCAGCGCGGCATAACCATAAGGTTATGAATTGGTCAAGCGGGAGGGCATTTTTGCCCATGCCGCACGCGTTAACCAAAAAAAGTCTGGCAGGCGATCGGTTGAGTCTTTTGAGTCACACTGGCCGATATTGAGTCCGATTCGTCCGCTGCGACTCAACATATAGTGGCTACCCGCTTCGTTCCGACCCATGTTAACCATTTTTAGAAAGGTTAACGCTAAGTCGCTGATCTTGACGGGAGTCTGCCGAGGACTCATCGCTGGGCCTCAGTACGAACGGGGGTTGCATTATGGGTGTCATGGAACGGGTCGCGCCGCGGCGGAAAAAGGCGGTTGCGCTCGCACCAGTCACGATCGAGGCGGATCGCCTGCTGCGCGGCGACTGCATCGCCGAAATGGCCAAGCTGCCCGATGGCTGCATCGACATGATCTTTGCCGATCCGCCCTATAACCTCCAACTGGGTGGCGATCTGTTCCGGCCCGAAGGCGGGCGGGTGGACGCGGTCGATAATGACTGGGACAAGTTCGATACGCTGGGTGCCTATGACCGTTTCACCAAGGCATGGCTGGCCCAGGCACGGCGCATATTGAAGCCCAACGGCACGATCTGGGTGATCGGCAGCTATCATAATATCTTCCGCGTCGGCACGGCGTTGCAGGATGAGGGGTTCTGGATCCTGAACGACATCATCTGGCGCAAGGCCAACCCGATGCCCAATTTCAAGGGCACGCGCTTTACCAATGCGCATGAGACGCTGATCTGGGCCAGCCAGGGCGAGGACGCCAAATATACGTTCAATTACAAAGCGATGAAAACGCTGAACGATGAATTGCAGATGCGGTCCGACTGGGTACTGCCGATCTGTGGCGGACAGGAGCGGCTGAAGCGCAACGGGACCAAGGCGCACCCGACGCAGAAGCCGGAATCGCTGCTCTACCGGGTGATGCTGTCCTGCACCAAGCCGGGCGATGTGGTGCTCGATCCCTTTTTCGGCACGGGAACCACGGGCGCCGTGGCCAAGCGGCTGGGGCGCAAATGGATCGGCATCGAGCGCGAGGAGAGCTATATCGAGGTCGCGCTGGAGCGGATCGAGGCGGCACTGCCGCTCGATGAATCATCGCTCACCATCATGCAGACCGCGCGGCAGCAGCCCAAGGTGGCGTTCGGTACGCTGGTCGAGACCGGCTATCTGAGCCCCGGCACGACGCTGAGCGACGTCAAGCGTCGCTGGACCGCCGTGGTCAGGGCCGACGGGTCGCTGAGCGTGGGCAGCGACACAGGGTCGATCCACAAGATGGGCGCGACCTTGCAGGGCGCGCCGAGCTGCAATGGCTGGACCTTCTGGCATGTGGAGGTTGAGGGCAAGTTGCAGCCGATCGACACGCTGCGGCAGACCTATTTGCTGGCGAACGAGCCTTAAGATGATGGGGTGCTCCCGCGCAGGCGGGAGCCCAGTCCTGCCGACAGTTCTACCCTGAAGGGTCGGAACTGGGCTCCTGCCTTCGCAGGAGCACGGGATTGCGTTAAGGGCAGGCCGCCGGACCTGTCAGAAGGATAGTTGATGCTGCCCACCATTCCCGCCGATGCCCGGCTGTACCTGCGCCCGGTCTGGTTCGTGCCGTCGCCCTTTGGCCTGCCCGATGGCGCGGCGGCGCGGATGGGCAATGGGTTGCTGTGGTTCCAGGGTTATGAACTGACCGCCCTGCGTGGTCGGGAGCGGGTGGCGCGGGTCACTGTTCCGGTCGCGGCGTTTGGCGATGCCATCGCGGCCCTGCCCGAACCGCTGGCGCAGCGGGCGCGGATGCTGGCCGCCAATATCTCGGCGCAGCGCGCCCCGCTGGTGCTGGGGGAGCGGACCATCCGTTTCGACGGGCCGCAGGTGATGGCGATATTGAACATCACGCCCGACAGTTTTTCCGATGGCGGCAAGCATGTCGGCGACCCGCAGGCAGCGGCGGACGCGGGCTTTGCCATGGCGGCGGCGGGGGCGGCGCTGGTCGATGTGGGTGGGGAATCCACCCGGCCGCGCGCGGAAAAATTATGGGAGGGCGACGAGATCGCCCGTGTGGTGCCCGTCATCGAACGGCTGGCAGCGTCTGGCGTGCCGGTATCGATCGACACGCGCAAGGCGGCCGTGATGGAGGCGGCGCTGGGCGCTGGCGCGAAGATCGTCAATGATGTGAGCGCCCTGCAACATGATCCGCGCGCGATGGAGGTGGTCGTGGCGGCGGGCTGTCCCGTCATCCTGATGCACGCACCGTCGGCAGGCGATGATCCGCACGACAATCCTGACGGCTATGGCGATGTGGTGGCGGATGTGTTCGACCATCTGGAGGCGCGCGTCGCGGCCGCACTAGCCGCCGGGATTGCCCGCGACAGGATCATGGTCGATCCGGGGCTGGGCTTTGGCAAGGGGCTGGCGGACAATCTGGCGCTGGTCAACCGCCTTGCGACCTTCCAGGGGCTGGGCGTGCCCGTGCTGTTCGCGGGCAGTCGCAAGCGGCTGATCGGCGCGCTGTCGAACGAAGCGCCGGCGTCCGACCGGCTGGGCGGTTCGATCGCGCTGGCGTTCCGCGCGGCGGAGCAGGGCGCGCAGATGGTGCGGGTGCATGATGTGCGCGAAAGCGTGCAGGCGCTGCACCTGTGGCGCGGGCTGGCCGACGCGGGGTTGAGCGCGATTTAAGTCACAGGTGGGGTTTAAGGCGCGGTCGGCTTCGCTCCGGCGCTGTTGCCCGCTTCCGCTGGAGCCGCTTCCGCTTCGTCCTTGGGCGGGAAGATGCGCATGCTGTCCAGCGTCTTGTCGACGATCGGCAGATATTGTTCGCTCAGCATTTCGGGATAGACGAAGGTGGCGGTCACGATCGAACCGTTGGGCTGCTTGAGCAGGCGGACCGCGACATTATTGCCTTCGCCGTCATTGGCGGTGCCGCGATATTCATTTTCGCCGATATAATCGCCATCGACGCCTTCGGCCCCGCTGCTGACCGCTTCGACGATCTGCTTGAGCGTTTCGTCATTGTCATTCTTTTGCCAGAATACGCGCACGTCCGCGCCCGCACCCTTATCTTCATAGATTGCGCCGTCGGCGGTGCTGCCCTCCGCATTTTTCGTCCAGCCTTCAGGGAAGCTGATCGAAAAGCCGCGTTCCAGATTGACGTAATTGCGCGGCTCCGCCTCTTCAGCGGCCTGTTGGCTGGCCAGCGCGCTGGCAGCGGCGGCATTGGCGGCGGCGGCCAGCTCCTCCTGGCTTGGCATGTCGGCCACCGGTTCGGTGCGGCCGCAGGCGGCGAGGAGCAGGATGGGCAGGCAGGCGGTGAGGGCGGCGTGTTTCATGCGCCGATCCAAAGCATAGGCAGCATGAGAATACAACGGTCGAGCGATGGGGAGCAGGCGATGGCGCGTCGGTTTACGCCGCGCTGTCGATGCCCAGTTCGGCAAGCTTGCGGTAGAGGGTCGATCGCCCGATGCCCAGGCGACGGGCCACTTCGGTCATGCGGCCGCGATAATGACCGATGGCGAGGCGAATGACGTCGGCTTCGATCTCGGCGAGCTGGCGCACATGGCCATCGCCTTCGAACAGGGTGATGCCTGCGCCGTCGCGGTGCGGCTGGCTGGCGGCGCGCGGGCGGATGGTGAGGCGGTCGATCGGCTCGCCGGTCCTGATCTGGGCCGCGATCTGCGGAAAATCCTGCGGCGTCAGCGCGTCGCCATCGCACAGGACGGCGGCGCGGAAGAGCGCGTTCTGCAACTGGCGGACATTGCCCGGCCAGCCATGCTGCATCAGCAGCGCCAGCGCATCGTCGGTCAGGCCCAGGCTGCGCAGACCCGGCTGGGTCGCGATTCGCGCGAGCAGATGGCGGCAGAGCGCGGGAATATCCCCCATCCGTTCGCGCAGCGGCGGGATGGTCAACTGAACGACGTTCAGGCGGTAATAGAGATCCTCGCGGAAGCGACCGGCCTCTATTTCCTCGATCAGGCGCTTATTGGTGGCGGCGATGACGCGGACGTCGACATGGATCGGGCGGCGCGCGCCGATCGGCTGCATTTCGCCATCCTGCAGCACCCGCAACAGCTTGACCTGTGCGTCGAGCGGCATTTCGCTGACTTCATCCAGAAAGATGGTGCCGGTGTCGGCGCTGGCGAATTTGCCGACATGGCGGTCGAACGCGCCGGTAAAGGCGCCGCGTTCATGGCCGAACAGTTCGGATTCGACCAGATTGGCCGGAATCGCGCCGCAATTGACCGTGACCATCGCCTGTTTGTGGCGGGGGGATGCCGCATGGATGGCGCGCGCGATCACATCCTTGCCGACGCCGCTTTCGCCCTCGATGAGGACCGGCACGCGGGCGCGCGCCGCCTTGGCCGCGATGGCGAGCGCGGCGCGGAATTGCGGGGCGGAGCCGACCACATCCTCGAAAGAGAGGGGGGCGGTGATCTTTTCGGTGAGCGGGCGCAGCTCGCCATGGGACGCGCCTTCGCTGATCGTCGCGTTGAGCGCCGCGAGCAGCCGTTCGGGCGCGATCGGCTTCGACAGATAATCGGTCGCCCCCGCGCGCATCGCCTCTACGGCAACGGCGACATTATTGTGGGCGGTGAGAATCAGGATGGGCAAGGCAGGGCGACGTTCGCGAATCTCGCGGATCAGACCCGCGGGTTCATAGTCGGGGCTCCACTGGTCAAGAATGATTGCATCTAGCTGCATCCCGTCCTGGGTGCCCAATGTGGCTATTGCGGTTTCGCCGTCGCCCGCAAAGATCGTCCGCCATCCGGCACGCGCGGCCAGCGCCGAAACCAGCCGTCTTTGCGCCGGTTCGTCGTCGATCAGCATCAGCATCGGTATGCCGTCGCGCGCCATCTATACCCCTCAATAGAAACAGGTGACCTATGGTAAGGACGGGGGGTAAAGGCGGCCTTAACCGCGAAAGATTTTCTTGTGCCCGTGCGGGTTGAGGGGGTGCGCGGGACAGGATAAGAGGTTCGCCACAACCGCCACAGAAGGGGACCGGACATGGCGTCTGACGGAAATATTAAGAAAGCGACCGAAACCTATGCCGGATTTGTCGGCGTGATGAAGTGGGGCACGATCGCATCGATCGCGGTGGCCGCGCTCGTGGTGCTGCTGATCTCCAGCTAGGCCGATCACGCACGAACAGGAGGGGATGCCATAATAATGAAGATAGCGGTACTGAAGGAGCAAGCATCGGGCGAGCAGCGCGTTGCGGCGACACCGGAGACGGTGAAGAAATTTATTGGTCTTGGCGCGCAGGTTGCGGTGGAGGCAGGGGCTGGCGTGACGGCGTCTGTGGCCGATGCGGACTATGCCGCTGCCGGGGCAAGCGTTGGGGATCGGGCCGCGACGGTGGCGGGCGCGGACATTGTGCTGGGCGTGCAGGGGCCGGACGTGACCAGCATTGCCGGCGCCGGTACGGGTGCCTGGATCGTGGCGGGGCTCAACCCCTTTGGCGAGCGGGCGCGGGTCGATGCCTATGCGGCGGCGGGCTATGAAGCGCTGGCGATGGAATTCATGCCGCGCATCACCCGCGCGCAGTCGATGGACATATTGTCGTCCCAGTCGAACCTGTCGGGCTATAAGGCGGTGCTGGATGCCGCCAGCGAATATGGCAAGGCCTTTCCGATGATGATGACGGCGGCGGGCACGGTGTCTGCCGCGCGCGCCTTCATCATGGGCGTGGGCGTGGCGGGCCTTCAGGCGATCGCCACCGCGCGCCGCCTGGGCGCGCAGGTGAGCGCGACCGACGTGCGGGCCGCGACCAGGGAACAGATCGAATCGCTGGGCGCCAAGGCGATCTTCGTGGAGAAGGTCGCGGGCATCGAGGGCGAAGGGTCCGGCGGCTATGCGACGGAAATGTCGGATGAATATAAGGCGGCCCAGGCCGAGCTCATATCCTCGCACATTGCCAAGCAGGACATCGTCATCACCACCGCACTCATTCCGGGCCGCCCCGCGCCGCGCCTGATCAGCGACGCGCAGATCGCGTCGATGAAGCCGGGCAGCGTGATCGTCGATCTGGCGGTCGAGCAGGGCGGCAATGTCGAGGGCGCAGTGGCGGGTGAAGTGGTGATGCGCCACGGCGTCAAGATTGTGGGCCATCGCAACGTGCCTTCGCGGCTGGCCACCGATGCCTCGGCCCTGTTCTCGCGCAACCTGTTCAACTTTCTGTCTGCCTTCTGGGACAAGGACAAGGGCGCGCCGGTGCTGGACGAGGAAATCGGCAACGCCATCCGCCTGACGCAGGGCGGCAAGGTCGTGAACGAGCGATTGTTGGCCAGTTGATGGCGGATTTGGTCCCTGTCCTCCCCTGCAAGGGGAGGGGGACCGCCAGCTTGCTGGTGGTGGAGGGGTGTCACCCTCTCGATAGCGTGACACCCCTCCGTCTGGCTGCGCCAGCCACCTCCCCTTGCAGGGGAGGATGAGGGTGCTGCAAGGGCAGGTGAACAAGGCACGGCAGCTTCGCAAGGCCATGTCCTTGCCCGAAGTGAAGCTATGGCAGGGGCTTCGCGGACGTCCTGAAGGTTTCAAGTTTCGCCGCCAGCACCCCTCTGGTCCCTATGTCGCTGATTTTTATTGTCACGAAGCGCGGCTGGTGGTCGAGGTAGATGGCGAGGCACATGGCCGGGGCGATGCGCCGGTAAAGGATAAACAGCGTGATAGCTGGTTTGCGGCAAAAGGACTGACAGTCCTTCGCATACCGGCCATCGCAATTTTGAACGATCTTGACACAGCTGTCGCCGGGGTAGTCGCGATGGCGCAAGAGAGGATAGGGGAGGACTAGAATGGACTTTATTTCCATCCTGTCGGTTTTCGTGCTGGCATGTTTTGTCGGCTATTATGTGGTGTGGTCGGTGACGCCGGCGCTCCATACGCCGTTGATGGCGGTTACCAACGCCATTTCGTCGGTCATCATCGTGGGCGCGCTGGTCGCGTCGGCGGAGGCGGGGAGCGCTGCGGCCAAATATCTGGGCCTGCTGGCGGTCGTCTTTGCATCGGTCAACATCTTCGGCGGCTTTGCGGTCACCGAGCGGATGCTGGCGATGTACAAGAAGAAGGAGCGCAAGTGATGCATGAGATCGCACAGATCCCATGGGGCGTGAGCCTGGCCTATCTGGCCGCGGGCGTCCTGTTCATCCTGGCGCTGCGCGGGCTGTCCAGCCCGGCGACGAGCCGTCGTGGCAATCGCATGGGCATGATCGGCATGGCGATTGCGGTCGCCACCACACTCTACACCCATGATGTGGTGAGCCTGCCCGAAATCATCGGTGCCATCGTCATCGGCGGCGGCATCGGCTTCATCATCGCGCGGCGGATCGCGATGACGGACATGCCGCAGCTGGTGGCGGCGTTCCACAGCCTCGTCGGCATGGCCGCCGTCCTGGTCGGCGCGGCCGCCTTCCTCAATCCCGGTGCCTTCGGGATTTTGGACGTAGTGACCGGCGAAATCCACAATGCCAGCCGCATCGAAATGGGGCTGGGCGTGGCGATCGGCGCGATCACCTTCTCCGGCTCGGTCATCGCCTTCCTCAAGCTCAACGGCAATATGTCGGGCAAGCCGATCATGCTGCCCGCCCGCCACCTCATCAACCTTGGCACGCTGGCCGCGATCCTGGGGCTGATCGGCTATTTCGTGACCGACCAGAGCTCGTGGATATTCTGGACGGTGACGGCGCTGAGCTTCATCATCGGTTTCCTGCTGATCATCCCGATCGGCGGGGCAGACATGCCGGTCGTTGTGTCGATGCTCAACAGCTATTCGGGCTGGGCCGCCGCGGCGATGGGCTTTACGCTGGGCAACAGTGCGATGATCATCACCGGCGCGCTGGTGGGCTCTTCGGGTGCGATCCTGTCCTACATCATGTGCAAGGCGATGAACCGCAGCTTCATCAGCGTCATCGCGGGCGGCTTTGGCGCCGATGCGGGACCGGCGGGCGCAGGCGGGCCAGTGATCGACCGCGCCTACAAGCGTGGATCGGCCGAGGACGCCGCGTTCCTGATGAAGCAGGCCGACAGCGTCATCATCGTGCCGGGATACGGCATGGCGGTGAGCCAGGCGCAGCATGCGCTGCGCGAGATGGGCGACCTGCTGAAGGCCGAAGGGGTGAAGGTCAAATATGCGATCCACCCCGTCGCGGGCCGTATGCCGGGCCATATGAACGTGCTGCTGGCCGAAGCGAATGTCTCCTATGACGAGGTATTCGAACTGGAGGACATCAACAGCGAGTTCGCCCAGGCCGACGTCGCCTTCGTCATCGGCGCGAACGACGTCACCAACCCGGCGGCCAAGACCGACAAATCGTCGCCCATCTACGGCATGCCCATTCTGGACGTCGCCAACGCCAAGTCGGTGCTGTTCGTCAAGCGATCCATGGGCGGGGCTGGCTATGCCGGCGTCGACAATGAAGTCTTCTACATGGACAACACCATGATGCTGCTCGCCGACGCCAAGAAAATGGTCGAGGAAATCGTCAAGGGGCTGGCGCACTGATAGCGACCTTATTTCCCGTCATTCCAGCGAAGGCTGGAATCTCTCTTTTCTTTCGCTATCAGGCAGAAGAGAATTGAGATCCCGGTTTTCGCCGGGATGACGGGATAGGGGTGACAATGCACAAACTTGGCCTGATCGGCGGTCTTAGCTGGACGTCAACCGCCCGCTATTATGAGATCATCAACCAGGCGGTGCATCGTGCGCGTGGCGGGCAGCATAGCGCGCCGCTGCTGATCGAGAGCCTGGACTTTGCGACCGTTGCGGCCTGCACCAGCGATGAGGAATGGGACAGCGCGGCGGACGTGCTGATCGCGGCGGCGCGGCGGCTGGAGACGGCAGGCGCGGGCGCGCTGCTGATCTGCGCCAATTCGATGCACCGCGTCTATGACCGGGTGCAGGGCGCGGTGCATGTGCCCATCCTGCATATCGCCGAGCGCGTCGGCAAGAAGATGCAGGCCGACGGCGTCGAAAAAGCCGCGCTGATCGGTACGCGCAACGTGATGACCGAGAAATTCTACCGCCAGCGGCTGGTTGCGCATGGCGTGTCGCTGCTGCCCCCGACATGGAACTGGCCGACCGGATCGACCGCATCGTCTATGACGAGCTGACTGTCGGCAAGATCAGCCGCGAATCCGAACGCTATATGAAGTCGGAAATGACCGACATCGCCAAGCAGGATGTGCAGGCGGTGGTGCTGGCCTGCACCGAGCTGGAACTGATCGTCGACGTAAAGGCCAATGTGCTACCGATCTACGACTGCACGTCGATCCATGCCATGGCCGGGGTCGAGTTCATCCTGGGCTAGAGGGACAGCCTTCAGTCAGGCTGCCATCCTCCAACAGTCAGATCATCGCTGCGTCGGGATCGGTAAAGACCTGGACATGAGGGTGGGGCAAGGCGCTCCCTGTTGCCAGGGAGGCGCGCCGGCACTGCCTTAGCGAACCGCCGTCCATGTCTGCGTCTTGCAGAAGAAGGCGATGCAGCCCTGGACTTTCAGGGTGCCATCGGCGTTGCGGCTGATTTTGGACGTGTAGCTTTTGCCGCTTTCCGGGTCGTAGATCGTGCCTTTCCAATGACTGCCGGCGTCGCCAAAGCCGGTCAGCAGGGGCAGGCCCACCAGCGGGCGGGAGCGCAGCGCCGGGTCGGCATTTTCGACATCGGTATTCGGGCGGCCCGGCGTGGGTTTTAGGATTTTTTCGATTTTGCCGCAGAGGCTTTTGCCGCACTGGGCGATGTGGACGATGGCTTTGGCCTCGACCGTGGCCCAGCGACCTATGACGGGCTGCGCGGCATAAGCGGGCAGGGTGATGGCCGTGGTCAGGGCGGCAAGGGCGATGGTGGCAGCTTTCATGCGATCCGTTTCTCCATATCTTTTGCCCGAAGATATGCCGCAAATCGCGACGCCCGCCACCGCCTTTTTTGGCGGAAGCGGGCGTTTTGGTTGGGAACGCTACGGCAGCGGGCCGCGGCGCGCCTGAATTTTCAGAAGGCCGTGCTGATCGAGCAGGCCGCCGGACCCAGGATGACGACGAACAGGGTCGGCAGAATGAAGAGAATCAGCGGCACGGTCATGATCGCGGGCAGGCGCGCGGCCTTTTCTTCGGCGCGCATCATGCGCTCATGACGGAATTCGGCGGACAGCACGCGCAGCGCCGAAGCGAGCGGGGTGCCGTATTTTTCCGTTTGGATCATGGTGGTCACCACGCCCTTGACCGCGTCCAGCTTGACGCGGGTGGCGAGATTTTCGAACGCCATGCGCCGTTCGGTCAGGAAGCTGAGTTCAATCGCGGTCAACTGAAACTCGTCGCCAAGTTCAGGATAGGCCTTGCCCAGTTCGCGCGCCACGCGGTTGAAGGAGGCATCGACGGTCAGACCGGCTTCGGCGCAGATGACCAGGAGGTCGAGTGCGTCGGGCAACCCCTTGCGGATCGCGGCGGAGCGCTTCTGCACCTTGTTGTCGATGAAGATGTCAGGGGCTTTGTAGGAAAGCAGCAGCGCGATCGCGAAGGCGAAGAACCGCTTCACCGGCCCCCATTCCGGCTGGATGCCGACGCCATAGAGCAGCAAGGCCGCTGCGCCGCCGATGACGATCGGCATGATCATGCGGCCAAAGATGACGGCGACGGCCATGTCCTTTGACCGGATACCGGCCTGCGCCAGACGGATTTGCGCGTCCTTGAGCTGGTCGTCCTGCAGAACCTTCAGGCTCGACAGGAAGGAGCGCATATGGTCCGTCGTCTGGTTGCGCTGGACAAGCTTTGCGCGACGCTTGGCGGTCGATGCGGTGATGCCAGCCTTCAACTGTTCGCGGCGATCGTTAAGCGCCTTGACCCGCTTGGCCATCGGATCGCGCACGGTCATGATCGCATAAAGGGCGAACAGCATCGCAAGCGTCGCCAGCGCGGCGAGCAAGGTGCCAAAATCGGTGGCGGTCATGCCGAAAAGTGTGCCGGCAGGGGTAGGGGCGTCCATGTCTCTTATCCCCGATCAGATTTCAAAATTGACCATCTGGGCCATGATGAAGGCGCCAATCGCCATCCAGCACATGCCCCGATGCCGATCACCTGCATCAGCGAAAGCCCGAAAATGCCCGCCGGATCGGGCGTGAAGAAGGGGCTCATATAGTTGAAGTTGATGTAGCAGATCATGAAGAATACGAGGAAGGGCAGGCAGCCGATAATGTAGGCGGACGCCTTTGATTCCGACGACATGGCGCGGATCTTGAGCTTCATCTGCGCGCGCTGGCGCAGCACGGTGGCAAGGTTCGACAGGGTTTCAGCCAGGTTGCCGCCGGTTTCCCGCTGGATCGCGAGCGTGATGACGAAGAACTGGAATTCGGGCGTGCCGAGGCGATCGGCGGTTTCCTGAAGCGCCTGCTCCATCGTCTTGCCGATCTTGATCCGTTCCGTGATGAGCTTGAATTCCTCGCCTACTGGCCCAGGAATTTCGCTCGACACGATGCCCAGCGTTTCGGCGATGGGGAGACCGGAGCGCAGGCCGCGCGTCAGCAGTTCAAGCGCGTCGGGGAATTTGGCGTTGAAGCGGTTGATCCGCTGCTTGATCAGGCGGCTGACCCACCAGTGAGGCAGGAACAGAGCGGCGGCCATGCCGACCATGACAGCCATGAGGAACGGAAAGCCGCGCACCATAAGGAACGCCGACAGTACCAGGAATATGCCCGCGCTGGCGGTCATATACTGGCTGAGCGTCCATTTCTTGCCGGTCATCCTGATCCGCTTGGTCAGATTTTCCGGATTGGGGATCAGCGACACCAGCATCTTGGCTTCGGCGCCAGTCGAACGGTTCGAAATGGCCTTGCGCATCCGCGCTTCCAGCAGTGCTTCTGCCGAATCGCTGTGACGGCCGCGGATCATCGCGACCCGGCGCTTGCGCGCCTTTTCCGGCGACGGACCGGCGAACGCTATGATGGCCATGCCCAACATGGTTGCCACCAAAACCGTTATCAGGATGAAATTGCCGTCCATCTGTTCGCCTATTCCCCAGTCATCGCCGCCGCCCGGTCAGGCGGCAGACGCGATCAATCTTCCAGTGCGGCCGTCTTGGCCTTGCGGCGAGAGGGCATCATGTTGCGGAAGTCGCCGATCTTGCCGAGCAGGGAGTCGCCCTTCTTGCGCGGTGCCGCAGCGCCGGTGGCGCCATCGCCCGCATCGCCCGCGCCAAGCACCTGGTCGAGCAGGGCGGTGCAGGCTGCGCCGACCTTGCTGCCCTTGGCAGCTTCGGCCAATGTCTTGCCGAGCTTTGCCGCCTGCGCGCCGACCCGCAGGTCGAACGGGATGAGGACATCGACCTTGCGTTCGATCGAGGTTTCGAAATCCTTGCGGCTGATTTCGGGCGAGCCGGGATGGACGCGGTTGGCGACCACTAGCACGCGCGATTGCGGTGCGTTGCTCTTGAGCCAGGACAGGATGCGGATCGTGTCGCGTGCCGCCGCCAGCGTCAGTTCGGTCACGACCAGCGTGACTTGCGCGTCGGTCATGAGATGCGGATGCTGGATCAGCATGTTGCGCGGCAGATCGACGACGCTGCATTCAAACACCTGCCGGAATTCTTCCAGCAGTTGATAGAAGGCGCCGCCATCGGTCATCATCGGCTGGCTGATGGGGGCTTCGGCAGACAGGATCGCCAGCGTGTCGCTCGCCCGCACCATGGCGCGTTCGATGAACAGGCCGTCGATGCGGCTGGGATTGTCGATCGCGTCGGTCAGGCCACGCCCCGGTTCCAGGTCCATCGCCAGCGCATTGGTGCCGAAATGGACGTCGAGGTCGAGCAAGGCGGTCGGACGCTTCTTCTTGTCCGAGAGCATCCATGCCAGCGAGGTGGCGATGCTGGACGCGCCCACGCCGCCGCGCGTGCCGATGACCGCAACGGTCATGTGCGGGCGTTCGGGCGCAGCGTCGCGCGGGGCCATGAACACGGCCTGCGCATTGGCCAGCGCGTCGCGCAACTGGTCGGCGCCAAATGGCTTGAGCAGATAATCCTGAATGCCGCTGGCCACCAGATCGCGATAGAGGCGCACGTCATTGACCTGGCCCGCCGCGATCACGACGGTGCCGGGTTCGCACACTTCCGCCAGGCTGTTGATGTCGTTGAGCGGATCACCGCTTTCGGACATATCGACGAATAGGATTTGCGGCGATGCAGTGATCGACAGGCTCTGGACTGCGTTGCGCATCCCGCCCTTGTTCACCTTTTCCGGTGCCCAGCCCAGTTCGGCGCACACCGAACGGATCAGATCATAGCTGTGATCGTCGCAGACGAAGGCGTGAAACGGATCACGCTGACCAGTGAAACCGGGTTTCCATGGGGCGTTCATGTTACTGGCCTCCTGCTGACATCTGCTTGAGATCGCCAGCGCCCGTTGGCGGCTTGTCGCGATAGGTGGAAATGGCGCGGTTCGACGTGGCCGTACGCAGATTGCTGTCGGTGCCCTGACCCCGGACGAGGTCTTCGGGATTGGCGACCATCGCGGCCAGATTGCTGTTGGTGCCGCAGCCGAAATTGGACGTGGTGCCCAGATTCATGTCGGTTTCCTGCTTGCTGCTCCAGTCGGGGCAGCCAGGGACGCTGGCGGTGGCGCGGCGCACGATCAGGCGGACGCTGCCCTGGGGCGCATCGCCAGCGGCGGCGGAACTATCCTCTGCGACCAGCAGGCCGTGACGGGCGACGACATCGGCGATGCCCTCGCGAATGCCGGGACTGTAATAGCCAGCATCCGTGACGATCGCGACCTGATCGCCATAGCCAAGCCCGATCGAGGCGAACCAGTCGTTGAGACGACCTGCTTCATAGGCGGACAGCGAGTCGCCGCTGGCCTGCACGTCGAACGTGTAGGCGGCATAGCTGACAACCGGCTGATGCACCGATTCGACGCTGCGATTGGGGCTGTCAGTGACACATCCGGCGAGCGGCAGCGCCAATATGGCGAGGGCGGTGAGAGTCTTGGCGGACAGATAGGTCATGTCTTTGGTCCTTCCGTCAGAAGCTGAAACCGGGGGCAGCTTTGCCGGGCTTGCCCGGCTTTGCGACCGGCGCGGCGGCGGATGCCTGCGGGCCGGGGGTAACCGGCGTGGGCGATCCGGGCGCGCGGCGCGGCATTTCGCCCTGCTTGCCACTGATCCCGTCATTGCCCTGCTGGAGCAGCAGCCCCTGACCGATATTGGCGTTGCGGAAGCCGTCGGTCGGCAGGCGCACGTCCGATGCGTTCATCGGCTTCACCAGATAGGGGGTGACGACGATGACCAGTTCGGTTTCGCTGCGCTGGAACTGGCGCGACTTGAACAGGCTGCCCAGGATTGGCAGGTTGCCGATGCCCGGCACCTTGTTGATGCCGTTGCTGGTTTCATTGTTGAGCAGGCCCGCAATCATGAAGGCCTGACCCGAACCCAGCTCCACCGTGGTTTCGGCGGTGCGGCTTTTCAGCGCAGGGACGTTGGCGTTCAGCGTGAAATCCAGGCTCGACACCGTCGGGCGGACCCGCAGCGAAATGCGGCCGTCGGCCAGCACGGTCGGCGTGAAGGCCAACTGTACGCCATATTGCTTGAATTCGATGCTGTTGCCCTGCGTGCCATTGCTGACCGTGTAGGGATATTCGCCGCCCGCCAGGAAGCTGGCGGTTTCACCCGATAGCGCGGTCAGGTTGGGCTGCGCCAGCGTGGTGGCAAGGCCGCTCGATTCGGCGAGGTCCAGCGCACCGGCGATGTCCATGCCCAATATGCGAGCAACGCCGCCAAGGCTGTAGCTGCCGTCGCTAGGGTTGTTGAAAGTCCAGGTCTGGCCTGCAGCTGTCGTGGACTGAGTAACGAAGTTGCGTGTGCCGCCTCCGATACTGCCCAGCACCTTGCCACCAGACGTATCCAGGCTGGAGAAATTCGTGCCGATCTTGTGACCCACATCCTTGGCGACTTCGGAAATCTTGACCTGGAGCATCACCTGCAACGGCGTAGCCATGCGCAGGCGGCTGACCACGGTGGTTTCCTTGCCGACGAAGGCCTGCGTCAGCCGTTCGGCTTCGGCGGCATCTTCGGGCGCCTGGATGGTGCCGGTCAGCAGGACCATGCCGTTCATCTTGTTGACCGCGATGTTCGCGCCGGGCATCGCCAGGCGGAGCATGTCATCGATGCTGGTCAGGTTGTTGCCGACGCGAACCGTGCCGGAAAACAGCACCTTGCCGTTTGGGGCGGTGGCGAACACAGTGGTTTCGCCTGCCTTCTTGGCAATCAGGTAAAGCTGGTTCTGCGAGCGGACATGGACGTCGACCACTTCGGGATTGCCGATCACCACGTCGGACATCTTGGCGCCCAGGTTGACGACACGGCTGCCGCCGACCGACATGAGGATCGCATTGTCCTGTGCGCTGGACGGTGCGGCGTTGACGGCCGTTCCGGGCACGGCGGTCATGGCTACGGCCAGGCCGAGCGCGATCGCGGGTCCGGCGACCTTGCGCCCGGACATCTGGAGCATCGACTTCATCTTACTTCCCCCGACCGGAACTTCGGTCACGTTGGTGCCGCGGGCGACGCGGATGACCGGGCCGCTGACGGCAGCCGGTGCGGTAATCTGGGCGCCGGTGCCAGCCATTGCCGCGCCGTTTTCGGCCTTGGCCGGGACCGAGCTGCGCTGGTAGCGCGACACGTCGGCGCCGGTCGAATAGGTGGAGCCGCGATCAATGGGGCGCGACGCGATCTTGGCGATGATCGCCTTTTCCGCGTTCGGGCTGGCGCCATCGGGCAGATCGACATCGGCACCGGCGATGGCAGCGTCCAGATCAGACGCGGTATCGGCGATCGAGCGCAGCGACATCGACAGGGAGCCGATGGTCTGGGCAACCGCGATCTTTTCCGCGATCTTGGGCGTCACTTCGATCGTGACGTTGGAATAGGTACGTACTTCCGGCTTGCCGTCCGCGCCCATCGCATCCATCCGCTGGTCAGTGGCAAGGACGCGCAGGTTGCGCAGGATGGTTTCGGAGACTTTGAGCGCTTCGCCATCGCCACCGCCCGCAACGCTTTGCGTCAGGACCAGGTCGATGCGGTCGCCAGGAAACACGAAGCCCGCGACCGAGCTTTGCGCCGAGACGGGAACGGTGACCGCGCGCATCCCTGCGCCAAGCGCTGCGGCCAGGAAGCCGCGATCGCCGGGCTTGACCAGGCCGCCCTGGGTCAGCGGCTGTCCGGCGGAAATGGCGGTGCGCACGACGCTGCCTGCCAGTTTCGCCGGATCGGCCTGACCTTTGAGATAATAGGCCTGTTCGATCAGATCCTTGGGCCAGGGCTGGAAGCGGAAGCTTTCAGCGTCCAGAATGGTGCCAACCGGCAAAGCCTTGGTCGCGACCAGCACATGGGGCTGATCGGCCTCAACGGGCATCGACGCAGCATTGACCTGCGGTGCGCTGGAGGAGCTCAACATGCTGCGGGCAAGCAAGGCCGTAGTGACCGCTATGATAAGCGCTCCTACCAGCAGCACGATTTTCTTGGCATCCATGACGAAATTCGCCTCCCTGTAATGGGAGCACTGCCCCAGTGCTTCACTCATCACGTAAATTGGTTAAAATATCGTTGGCCACGGCAGCAGCCACAGCGCCGCGAGGGAAATCGCCACGCCATAGGGAATTTCAGGTTGTCCCAGCCTGTGGGTCATCTTGTGGTGGATGACGGTGACCAGCGTGACCACGCCGCCCAGCAGCGCCATGAGCACGACCAGCGACAATATCGCCTGCCACGGGAACCACAGCGCCAGCGCGGTCAGCAGCTTCACGTCGCCGCCGCCCATCATGCCTAGCGCGAACAGCGCGGCGAACAGGGTGAAGATGGCTGCGCCGACCAGCAGTTGCACCGCCATGTCGGGCCAGAGCGCATAGCCGTTTGCCAGCCACCAGAGCGGCGCGAGGGCCGCGACCGCCAGGTTGAGCCGGTTGGAGATGATGCGCGCACGCAAATCGGTAATCGCCGCAGCGATCAGCAGTGCGCCAAGGGCGCAGAGCAGTATGATTTTGAAATATTCCCCCGTCATGGGATTTGACCCTAGACCCGATGGCTTACCAAACCGTAACCATGGCCCGCATGGATTCGCCCCGCTTCACCTCGCCATCCTTTGACCGCCGCGCCTGGCCGATGGGCGGGCGGCTGGACTATTGGAGCGCGCCCGACGGCTGGCCGATCCGCCGCTATCAACTGGGCGATGGAACGCGGGGCCGGATGCTGGTGCTGGGCGGGCGCGGCGACATGATCGAAAAATATCTTGAGGTGGTCCTCCATTGGGCCGAACGCGGATGGGCGGTCACCACATTCGACTGGCGCGGGCAGGGTGGGTCGGGTCGGCTGACCGACGATCCGATGACTGGCCATATCGGCGATTTTGCCGACTGGATCACGGACCTGAAGGCGCTGGCGGTCGACTGGCGCGCGGAGGGAGATGGGCCATATGCGATGGTGGCGCACAGCATGGGCGGGCATTTGCTGCTGCGCGCGCTGGCCGAAGGGATGCCGGCGCCCGATGCGGCGGTGGCGGTCGCGCCGATGCTGGACGTGCATAGCGCGCCCTTGCCGCGATGGCTGGCCGTGGCCGTGGCGCGGGCGATGCTGTGTCTGGGCCAGGGCGCGCGGCAGGCCTGGACGCAGAAGGAAGGGTCCGAACGGCAGCGACGGATACGGCAGAAGCGGCTGACCCATGACCCGGACCGCTATGCCGACGAACTATGGTGGCGTGACCATAGCCGTGACATTGCGCTGGGGCCGCCAAGCTGGACCTGGGTCAGTCAGGCGCTGGAATCGACGCGGGCATTGGCCGAGAGTGATGCATTGGCGCGGCTTGCCGTGCCGCTGCTCATATTGGCGACTCGCGCCGACCAACTGGTGTCCACCCCGGCGATCCGACGCGTCGCCGCGCGGATTCCCGGTGCGCGACTGCATGTCTATGGGCGAGAGGCCGCGCATGAGATATTGCGCGAACTCGATCCTGTCCGGTTGGATGCGCTGCGGCGGATCGACGCCTTTCTGGACGAGATGGCGGCGTGAGCCATCCCGATATCGTTATTGTGGGTGGTGGCATGGCCGGGGCCAGCCTGGGCGCGGAACTGGCGGGAGAGGCGCGTGTCCTGCTGCTGGAGATGGAGGAGCGGGCCGGCTATCACGCCACTGGCCGATCCGTGGCGTTTTGGGAAGAAACCTATGGCGGCGCGGCGGTACAGCCTTTGACGACCGCGTCGGGGCCGTTGCTGAGCGTTCCCGACCCTGATTTTCATGACGGCAGCTTCCTGTCGCCGCGACGCACATTGCATGTCGGACGGGCCGGGGATGAAGGGCATCGCGATGCGCTGATGGCGGAATTTGCGGGCAAGGTGGTGCTGGAGCCTGTCGATCCTGCCGCGCTGGTGCCGGGGTTGCGGCCGGACTGGACCATGGGCGTCATGGAGGCGAGTTGTCAGGATATTGACGTGGCTGCGCTGCATCAGGCCTATTTGCGCCAGTTCCGGCGGCGCGGCGGCGAAGTGCGGCTGGCGACGCGGCTGAACGCGGCGCGCGCCGTGGGTGGTGGCTGGCAGGTGGAGACGCCGGACGGAGTGATCGCCTGCGCGATCCTGATCAATGCGGCGGGAGCATGGGCGGACGATGTAGCGCGCGCCAGCGGCGTCGCGCCGATCGGCTTGACGCCGTTGCGGCGGACGGTGGTGCAATTGGGCGTGCCATCCATGCCATCGCCCGACCTGCCGCTGATCATGGATCTGGCCGGGCAATTCTACTTCAAGCCGGAAGGGCAGGGGCGCGTCTGGCTGACCCCGCATGACGAGGCGCCATCGCCCCCGTGCGACGCTGCACCTGAAGAACTGGCGGTGGCGGAAGCGATCGCGCGGTTCGAAAAGGCGGTCGACTGGCCGATCGCGCGGGTCGAGCATGTCTGGGCGGGCCTGCGCAGCTTCGCGCCCGATCGTGCCCCGGTATATGGGTTCGACCCCGATAGGTCGGGCTTTTTCTGGTTCGCCGGGCAGGGCGGTTTCGGCATCCAGACCGCGCCCGCCGCCGCGTTGCTGGCGGCCGCCCGGCTGCGCGGGGAAGCCCCGCCGGAAAGCGTTGCAGGCATTGATGCGGATGCCTATTCTCCGACCCGGTTTCGCTGACGAAACGAATCTGGAGAACGGTACATGGCGCACAAGTTCGTGATCGAGAAGAACAAGGCCGGCGAGTTTGTCGCCAAGTTCAAATATAATAGCGAAACGATCTTCTGGACCGAAGGCTATAGCAGCAAGGCCGGCGCGAAAAACGCGATCGAGTCCGTGCTGAAGAACGGACCGGGCGCGCCGGTCGAAGAGGCGGAATAAGGCGGCTTTCGATTAGCCAGCAAGAGCGGTCATGCGCTTTGTCATTCCTCCCCTGCAAGGGGAGGGGGACCGCTGGCGTAGCCAGTGGTGGAGGGGTCTCTCTCTCGATAGCATGACACCCCTCCGTCTGGCCTGCGGCCAGCCACCTCCCCTGCAAGGGGAGGATCAGCTTCGGTCATCGCGCCAATATCCGGTCTGCAACTGGCGCGACCGCAACAAAAAAGCCGCCCGTTACGGGGCGGCTTTTCTGTTTGATCTCTGACGAAAGCTCAGGCTTCTTCTTCGGCCGGGGCTTCTTCGGTGAGCGCGGCGAGATCGCCGGGTTCAGCGTTGGGATCATAATCTTCGGTGAAGCCGGCTTCGTCCTTTTCGAACAGGTCGGCCATGACGTCGACGCCTTGGCTTTGCAGGTCGGCCTCTTCAGGCGAACGCGCCACGTTCACCTTGATGGTGACGGCGACTTCGGGGTGCAGCGCGACCTTGACGTCGAACACGCCGAGCGTCTTGATCGGGCGTTCCAGAACGACCATCGCCTTGGTGACGTTGGTGATGCCCTGTGCCTGCAGTGCTTCGATGATGTCGCGAACCGCAACCGAACCATAGAGCGCGCCAGCGTTGGATGACTGGCGGATCAGGATGATCTGCGTGCCATCAACGTTGCCGGCGGCTGCTTCGGCGTCCGAACGGCGAGCGGCGTTGTCGGCCTCGATCTTGGCGCGGTTGGCTTCGAACAGCTTCTTGTTGGCGCTGTTGGAACGCAGCGCCTTCTTGTTGGGCAGCAGGAAGTTGCGGGCGTAGCCGTCCTTGACGGTTACGACGTCGCCGATGGCGCCGAGCTTCTCGACACGTTCGAGCAGAATGATTTCCATGGGGCTTACTCCCTTACTTCACGATGTAGGGCAGCAGGCCCAGATGACGGGCGCGCTTGATGGCCTGGGACAGTTCGCGCTGCTTCTTGGCCGAAACGGCCGTGATGCGGCTGGGGACGATCTTGCCGCGTTCGGACACGAAGCCCTGGAGCAGACGAACGTCCTTATAGTCAATCTTCGGCGCATCCTTCGCAGCGAAGGGGCAGCTCTTGCGGCGGCGGAAAAATGGGCGTGCCATGATCTAGATCTCCTTATTCGCCAGCGGCTTCTTCGCGGCGCGGGCCACGGTCGCCACGATCTTCGCGCGGACCACGATCGCCGCGGTCACCACGGGGGCCGCGATCGCCACGGTCGGGGCGGTCCTGCTTGCGCATCATGACCGACTGGCCAGCTTCCAGCTCATCGACCTTGACGGTCATGTAGCGGATGATGTCTTCGTTGATCTGCGTCTGGCGCTCCAGTTCCGCGATCACGCCGCCGGGGGCGTCGATGTTCAGCATCACATAGTGAGCCTTGCGGTTCTTGGCGATCTTGTAGGCGAGCGAACGCAGGCCCCAAGTTTCGATCTTGGTAACCTTGCCGTTATTTTCTTCCACGATCTTGGTGGCGTTTTCCGCCAGAGCGTCCACCTGCGCCTGTGCCAGATCCTGGCGCGCAAGGAACACATGCTCGTAAAGAGCCATGATGCTACCTTCTTCTGTTGGCCGATTGCTGACGCCCACCCCATGTGGAACGCCCCTCCGGCTATCGTCTTTCATGCTCCGCAAGCGGGCCGAGTCACCTCTGGTCCGATGCGAAGGCGCGCCTATGGCGGAAAGGCGGGGGAAAGGCAAGGGCGTGTGAGGTAAATCCATCCGTTCGGGCTGAGCTTGTCGAAGCCTTGTCCTTTCTTCTATCCCCGTAGAGAAGAACGACAGCACTTCGACAGGCTCAGTGCGAACGGTTGAGAGGTTAGCTTATGGCGGTCGGAATTGCAGCACTATCCCTGATCCTGCTGATGATCGCCGCCTATCGGGGGATGAGCGTCATCATCATGGCGCCATTGCTGGCGATGCTGGCGGTGTTGCTGACCGATCCCGCGGCTGTCCCCGCCGCCTTTTCCGGGCTGTTCATGGAAAAGGTGGCGAGTTTCCTCAAACTCTATTTTCCCGTGTTTCTGCTGGGCGCCTTGTTCGGCAAGCTGGTCGAGATTTCTGGCTTTTCCCGCGCGATCGTGACGGCGGTGATCGGCATTGTCGGGGCGGGGCGGGCGATTCCGGCGATCATGGCGGTCACCGCGCTGCTGACCTATGGCGGGGTGTCGGTGTTCGTCGCGGTGTTCGCCGTCTATCCCTTCGCCGCCGAAATGTTCCGCCGGGCTGACATCCCCAAGCGGCTGGTCCCGGCGACGATCGGGCTGGGGGCGATTACTTTCACCATGGATGCGCTGCCCGGCACGCCGCAGATCCAGAATATCATTCCGACCAGCTTTTTTGGCACAACGTCCTGGGCCGCGCCGGTGCTGGGGCTGATCGGGTCGGCCTGTATCGCGGCGATGGGGCTGACATATCTGGGCTGGCGGCGGCGCGCGATGATGGCGGCGGGGGAGGGCTATGGCGCACCGGAAACGCTGGTGAACGAGCCGGAGCCGGTTGACGCTTCGGTCACGGTGCATCCGCTGGTCGCGCTGCTCCCGTTGCTGGTTGTGGGGGTCGGCAATCTGCTGCTGACCATGGCGATTCCGCGCTGGGTGAGCGGTGACGTCATCACCCTGTCGCTGGTCGGCATGGCCGAGCCGGTCGAGGTCAAGGTGGCGCAGGTGTCGGCGCTCTGGGCCGTCGAGGGCGCGTTGCTGATGGGCATCGCAACGATATTGGCGTTTGCCTATCGGACGGTGGCGAAGCGTTTTGCCGAAGGATCGAAGGCGGCGGTCGGCGGCGCCCTGCTGGCGGGGATGAACACGGCGGTCGAATATGGTTTTGGCGCAGTGATCGCGGCGCTGCCCGGTTTCCTGATCGTCAAGGAAGCCTTGCGCGCCATCCCCGATCCCCTGATCAACGAAGCGATTACCGTCACGTCGCTGGCGGGGATTACCGGGTCGGCGTCCGGCGGACTGTCGATCGCGCTGGCGGCGATGGCGGACCAGTTCATCGCTGCGGGCGATGCCGCGGGCATATCGCGCGAAGTGCTGCACAGGGTCGCGTCGATGGCGTCGGGGGGATGGACAGCCTGCCGCACAATGGCGCGGTCATCACCTTGCTGGCGGTGACGGGCCTGACCCATAGGCAGGCCTATAAGGATATTTTCGCGCTGACGCTGATCAAGACTGTGACGGTGTTCATCGTCATTGCGGTCTATTATCTGACCGGACTGGTCTGAAAGGACTGGTCTGGCCGGATCAGGCGGCCGGGCGATGCAGTTCGGCCGATCCCAGGAAATGGGCGCTGGTCGATGGCCCGGCGCTCGTCAGCAAGGCGGCGACCATATCCTTCAGGTTGCCGGACGGGCGGCAAGGGTCATCATAGGCCATGGCCCATTGCCCAAATTCGCGCGCCACGATCGCGCCTTCGCGCAGCTTGACTACGCCGCGATGACGGCTGTCGTCATAGATGCGGGCAAAAATGCGCTCTACCGCGTCCTTTGGACCTTCCAGTACCTGAAGGAAGCGGCGCGAGTTGAACAATAGCAGGCCGGTCACATTGTCCCGCCGATTGCGGACGGCGGCTTCGCGCGCGATGGTGGCGCAGTCGTCGGGCGTTACCGTCCCGGTGACGGTGCTGATATACATGATCTGATATAATGACATGGCCGTTCCCGATCCGCCCTCCACCCAGGGACTTGTGCCGGGCAAGCCGTTAATTTGGGGTATTTAACCTGTGTCAGGGAAGCGGGCACGCAAAAATGCCCCAGGGGAGGAGAGATCCCTGGGGCATGAAGGGGATGGATCGGCTTAGCGGATCGCGTTGCCGATGACCGCGCCGATCAGGCCGCTGGTGATGGCGATCAGCACCGCGTCGTTACCCGACTGGACCCACTGATAGCCGCGCGGCGGGGCGTTCAGGCGATAGCCGCGATAATTGTTGATAACGCGATAGTTGGTCGCCTGGCGCCGGTCGAAACGCTGGCCCTTCGCCCAGCGATGGTGGGAGGCGGCGTAGCGGTTGTTGCGCACATCCTTGCGAACCACCGTGCGCTGCTTGACCACGGTGCGGCCATTGGGCTTCTGCTTGACGACCGTGCGGGTCTGTTCCTGACGATGCGGCTGGCCATAGGCCTGCGCCTGTGCCTGGCTGCTGATGATCGGGCTGGCGACCAGGGTGGTGGTGGCCAGCGTCATGAGGATCTTCTTGAACATGTCTTGCTCCTTTGCCGTGTTCGGGCGCCCTCTGCGGCGTCGAGAACAGAGATAGGCGGCGCTTGTCGCAGCCATGTGTCGCGGAAGGGCAAAGAGTGTCGGAAATTGTAACAGATTGAGATTAAAGATGAATGTCCGTTCATCTTTGCAGCCCGCGGCGCTCTTTTTACAGGTGGGCGCCGGTCGGGCCGGTCAGCGCTATTCGTGGCGCAGCGCGTCGATGGGGTTGAGTGCGGCGGCGCGGCGGGCAGGGAAATAGCCGAACACCACGCCAATGACGGCGGAAAAGACGAAGGCGATCAGATTGACCTTCACGTCGAACATGAAGGGCACCTGCATCAGCGGCGCTATGGACCAGGAGGCGATGAGGGCGAGGAAGAGGCCGATCACCCCGCCAAGGCAGGACAGCACGATCGCTTCGACCAGAAACTGCATCAGCACTTCGCCCGCGACCGCCCCGATGGCCAGCCGGATGCCGATTTCGCGGGTGCGTTCGGTCACGGAGACCAGCATGATGTTCATGATGCCGATACCGCCGACCAGCAGGGATATGGCCGCCACTGCGCCAACAATTTGCGTGAGGATGGTGGTGGTACCGGTCAGCGTGTCGCTGATCTGCTTGGTGTCGAATACGTTGAAATTATCCTCGCTGCCTGCCTTGATCTGGCGTCGTTCGCGCATCAGGTCTTCCAGGCTGTTCTGCACGGTCGACGTGTCATAGGCATCGTCCACCGCGATCATGATCTGGCTGATGTCGCGATTGCCGGTGAAGCGGCGCTGGACGAATTTGATCGGCATGACGACGACGTCGTCCTGATCGCCAAAGCCGCCCTGGCCGCGCGTCGCGAGTGCGCCGATCACCTGGCAGGACACGCCCTTGATCCGCATCCGCTGGCCGATGGGATCGGCATTCTGGAACAGGTTGGTGCGTACCGTATTGCCAATGATGCAGACCGGGCGACCGGCTTGTTCCTCTTCCGGCATGAACAGGCGACCGCTGGTCAGCTTCCAGCTTTGCACCTCGAAATAGGCGGCGGTGGTGCCATAGATGGTGGTGGACCAGTTATTGCCTTCATAAATGGCGGTGCCGCTCGACTGGGCCATGGGCGCAACCGCGCGGACGCCGGTCAGCTGGTTTTCGATCGCGGTCAGATCGGCAGGCTTGAAGTCGGGCGGGCGTGGCCCGCCGCCGCCGCGGCCAAAGCCCTGGCCGGGGCGCAATTGCAGCACATTGGCGCCCAGCGAACTAATCTGTTCGCGCACGGCCGCGGTCGCGCCATTGCCCAGAGTCACCATGGTGACGACGGCGGCGACCCCGATGATGATGCCCAGCGTCGTCAGGAAGCTGCGCAGCTTGTGCCGGTTGATCGCCCGGAAGGCGAGGATGACGGTGGTGCCTAGCATGACGATCCTTTCCTCTCCCCAGCGGGGAGAGGGATGCGGAGACTTGGCAGCTTGCTGCCTAGTCGTAGCTGGGAGAGGGGAAGAGCCAAAGGCTGCGTCCGGTTCCCTCTTCCAACTTCGCCTAACCCGCTGCGCGGGCAAGGCTGTGTATCCTTCTCCCCCCGGGGAGAAGGTTTGACCTGTGCGCAACTCACGCCGCCAGCCCCTTTTCGATCCGTTCGACCAGCCCGTCTCGAAAATGCACGATGGTGCGGGCAAAGGCTGCCATGTCGGGTTCGTGGGTCACCATCAGCACGGTGATGCCGCTGTTCCGGTTGAGATCGGTTAGCAATTCCATGATTTCGACCGATCGTTCGGAATCGAGATTGCCGGTCGGTTCGTCGGCCAGCAGCACGTCGGGGCTGGTGACGATGGCACGGGCGATGGCGACGCGCTGTTGCTGGCCGCCTGACAGTTCGGCGGGTGTATGATCCCACCATTGTTTGAGGCCGACCTTGTCTAGCGCGGCCATCCCCAGTTCGTAACGGGTCTTTTTGTCCTCGCCACGATAGAGCAGGGGCAGTTCGACATTTTCGAGCGCGCTGGTGCGGGACAGCAGGTTGAACCCCTGAAACACGAAGCCGAGATAGCGGCGGCGGAGCAGCGCGCGCTGGTCGCGGTCGAGCCGTTCGACATGATGGCCCTTGAACAGGAATTCGCCGCCCGATGGCACGTCGAGGCAGCCAAGGATGTTCATCGTCGTCGATTTGCCGGAACCGGACGGCCCCATGACCGCGACGAAATCGCCCTGCGCGATGTCGAGGTCGATGCCCTTCAACGCCTGAAATTCGGTCGCACCGCTGCCGTAGATTTTGGTGACGCCGCGCAGGGTGATGATGGGGTCCGCAGGCATGGCGATCAGGGCTTGGCCGTCACGGGGGCGGTTTGCGGCGCGGCGTCGCCCGAATTGCCGAGCTTGCCCACGGTCGCGGGCGTGCCGTCGGTCGCCGGGTTGCGCGGCGCGCTGTCCTTGCGTGGCGCGCGCTGGTCCGCGCCGGTGCGCGCCTGATCTTCGGCTGGCGGTTCCTGGCCCGCCGCCAATTGCCCGGTGATGACGCGCATGCCCGGTTTCAGGTCGCCCCCGGTGATGACGGTGCGCGACCCGTCGCTGGCGCCGACGACGACCTGTATCGCCTTGGGCTTGCCGTCTTCGCCCACGACATAGACAGTCTGGCTGCTGCCCGCGCCGAAGCTGACTTCGCGGGTGGGGCGATTGCCGCGGCGGCGGGGGATGAGCGTGCTGGTGATGCCGCCACCCCGGCCTGCGCCCGCGCTTGGCTTGAAACGCAACGCGGCGTTGGGGACGAGCAGCACGTTGCGCAATTCCTGCGTCACGATGTCGGCGGTTGCCGTCATGCCGGGGCGCAGCGTTTCATCGCTGTTGTTGACGCTCAGCACGGCTGTGTAGGCGACGACGGTGCCGGACGAGCTGCTGGCCGTGCTGGTCGTGGATGACGACGCGGTGCTGGCGCTGTTCGACCCGACATTGACCCGCGTAACCTTCGCCGGGAAATTGCGGCCAGGGAAAGCGTCGACCGCGAAGGTCGCGCTCTGGCCTTCCTTCACCTGACCCACATCAGCCTCATCGACCGAGACTTCGACCTCCATCTGGGTCAGGTCTTCGGCCAGGGTGAAGAGGACCGGGGCGTTGAGCGAGGCGGCGACGGTCTGGCCCGGTTCGATGTCGCGCGACAGGACGACGCCGTTCACTGGCGACACGATCTGGGCGATGGTCAGGTTGGTTTGCGCCGACGACAGCTGCGCGCGGGATACGTCCACCTGAGCCAGCGCCGATCGCAGCGTGGCCAGCGCGCCCTCATAATTGGCGCGGGCTGAATCGATTTCGGTTTTCGCGGGCACCTTGCCGCCCGACAGCTGGAACACGTTCAGCTGACGGTCCAGCGTCGCCTTGGCCAGCGCGACCTGCGCCTGCGCCTGCGAGACCTGCGCCTGCGCCGCCGCGACTTGTGCCCGGTTCTGGTTCACCGCGTCGACCAGGCGCCGCGTATCGAGTTCAGCGAGACGCTGGCCCTTCACGACCCGGTCATTCACATCGACATAGACGGCGGTGATCTTGCCCGATTGTTCCGACCCGACATCGACCTGATTGACGGGACGCAGATTGCCGGTGGCCGATACGCTGACGGTCAGGTCGCCCTGGCGCACTTCGCGCGTCGCATAACTGGGCTGATCCTCGCCCGCGAAACAACGGCTGACAAGCAGCACGAGCAGCAGCAGGCCGACGCCGATCGCACCGCGCACGGCCCATTTGCGCCATGGCCTGGCAGGCTTTGCCCCCAGAAATTCGTCCAGCGCCGGATCGGTGGTGGTGTCATTGCTCATCAGGGGCGGCTTTCCATGCTCTGCCAGCCGCCGCCCAGCGCATTGTAGAGCTGGGCGAGGGCAAGGATTTCGTCCGATTGCGCGCCAGCCAGGCTGTTGCGCGCATTCAAAAGGGTGGATTCGCTGTTGGACAAGGTCTGGAAGTCGGTGAGGCCCGCCTGATACTGGCTGCGCGCCAGGATCGCGGCGTTGTTCGACGCATCATAGGCGGTGGTGAACTCCGCCTTGCGCAGCCGTGCGCTGCTGAGCGCCGCCATCGCATTTTCGACATCCTCCAGCGCGCCAAGTACGCTTTGCTTATAGGCCGCGAACGCGCCATCGGTCACTGCCTTCTGCGCCCGCACCTGGGAGGCGAGGCGGCCGCCGTCGAAGATGGTCTGCGCGACATTGGCGAACACGCCGCCCGTGATCAGGCTGAACAGATCTTTGAACGCGTTGGAGGTGGTGCCGATATTGCCGTTGATGCCAAGCGAGGGATACAGCCGCGCCTGCGCCACGCCGATCCGCGCGGTAGCGGCGGCCAGCGTGCGTTCGGCGCTGCGCACGTCGGGTCGCTGGCGCAGCGTGTCGGCGGGAATGCCGGTGGCGATGTCGATCGCGGCGGTCGGAATGGGCGCGGGCGTTTCAAGCGCGCGGGTGGCGGCGCCCGGCGCCTGCCCGGTCAGCACCGCGATGCGATTGAGGCTGCCGCGCAGGCTGGCTTCGATCTGCGGGATCGACGCGCTGGTCTGCGCCAGTTGCGCGCGCGCCTGCTGCTCGTCGAGCGAGGAGACGAGGCCCGCCTGCAACCGCCAGCGGGCAATGTCATAATTGTCCTGCTGCACCTGCCGACTGTCGCGGGCGATGCGCAGCTGTTCCTGCGCCAGCCGCGCCTGCACATAATTCGTCACCAGTTCGGAAATGATCGTCATCCGCACCGTTGCCAGATCATAGCCCGATGCCGCCAGGTCCGCGCGCGCCGCTTGCGCACTGCGCGACAGTTCGCCGAACAGGTCGATCTGCCAACTGGCGTTCGCACCAGCCGAATAGCTGCTCGACCAGTTGCTGGACCCAAGGCTGATGACATTGCCGCTGCTGTCGGTGCGGGTGCCGCCTGCCTGACTGCGGTAATTCTTGCCGCCGCTGGCCGATCCGCTGAGCTGAGGCAGGAAGGACGCATTGGCCTGGACCAGCGATTCCCGCGCCTGCCGCAACCGGGCCTGCGCCTGCACTATGTCGAGATTGGCGGTGACGGCGGTATCGATCAGCGTGGACAAGGCGGGATCGTTCAGGCGCGTCCACCATTGGGCGAGGTCCGCGTCGCTGATGGGGGCGCCGCTGCCCTGATCATAGGTGGCGGGGATGCCGAGCGCGGCAGGTTGCGGCGCGCGATAGTCCGGTCCCGCCGCGCAGGCGGAGAGGGCAAGCGCCGTTCCCGTGATCCAGACAATGCGATATCGCACCTTTTCCTAGCACTCCGTCATCGTTAAAGGGGCCGTCGTCAGTCCCCCGTGAAGGGGGCAGGGTGTCGTATGCCTGCCTGCCGCAGACATGTGTATGCCTCAATGCTATTTATGTCACAAAGTGTAACACCATTGGAATTACGCGCTTTTTTTGCAGCGCTTGGGTCAGGGGATGATGAATGCGGGCTTTTCTATTTCCAGGGCAGGGCAGCCAGTCGGTCGGCATGGGCAAGGCGCTGGCCGATGCCAGCCCTGCCGCGCTTGAGCTGTTTCAGGAAGTCGATGACGCGCTGTCGCAGCATTTGTTCCGCATCATGGTCGAAGGTCCGGAAAGCGACCTGACCCTTACCGAAAACGCCCAGCCCGCGATCATGGCCAACGCGCTTGCGACGCTGCGGGTGATGCAGCGGGAGGGCGGCTTTTCGCTGAGCGACAAGGGCGATTATGTCGCGGGTCACAGCCTAGGCGAATATAGCGCGCTGTGCGCGGCGGAGGCGTTCGATATCGGCACCACCGCGCGGCTGCTCAAGCTGCGCGGTCAGGCCATGCAGGCGGCCGTGCCGGTGGGCGAAGGCGCGATGGCCGCATTGCTGGGGGCGGATATGGAAAAGGCGCAGGCGCTGGCCGACGCCGCGGCGCAGGGTGAGGTCTGCACCGTCGCCAATGACAATGATCCCTCGCAGGTGGTCATTTCCGGTCATCGCGGCGCGATCGAGCGGGCGGTGGCGATGGTCAAGGATCATGGCATCAAGCGCGGTGTGCTGCTGCCGGTATCCGCGCCCTTCCATTGCCCGCTGATGCAGCCCGCGGCCGACGCCATGCAGGACGCGCTGGCCGGGGCGGTGATCAATGCGCCGCTGCTGCCGGTCTATGCCAATGTGCTGGCCGCGCCGATCGCCGACCCGGACGAGATTCGCGCGCGGCTGGTCGAGCAGGTGACGGGCCGGGTGCGCTGGCGCGAATCCGTTGCCGCCATGTGGGAAGCGGGCGTCACCGAATTTGTCGAACTGGGCGGCAAGGTGCTGGGACCGATGGTCAAGCGCATCGCACCGGACGCCACCGTACGCAGCGTCGTGACGATGGATGACATAGAGGCCGCGCTGGCATCGCTATGAGCGCGGTCCTCACCCAGCGTGACGGGGCGGTGCTGACGGTCACGCTGAACCAGCCCGACCGGCGCAACCCGATTTCCGACCCGGCGATGGTCGACGCGCTGTGCGATCTGTTCGAAGCGGCGGATCGCGACATTTCCATCCATGTCGCAATCCTGACCGGGGCGGGCAGTGCCTTTTCGTCGGGCGGTGACCTGAACGCGATGCGGCCGGACGCTGGCGGACTGCGCGCCGGGTTGCCCGCGCAGACGCGGCGCAACTATCGCGCGGGCATCCAGCGCCTGCCCTTGCTGTTCCAGGCGATCGAACTGCCGGTGATCGCGGCGGTCAACGGCCCGGCGATCGGCGCTGGAATGGACCTGGCCTGCATGTGCGACGTGCGGATTGCTGGCCAGTCGGCGCGCTTTGCGGAAAGTTTCGTGAAACTCGGCCTGGTATCGGGCGATGGCGGCGCATGGTTGCTGCCGCGCATTGTGGGCATTTCAAAGGCATCGCAATTGTCGTTGACGGGCGAGATGATCGACGCCGCCGAAGCATTGCGCATCGGCCTGGTGAGCGAAGTCGTGCCGGACGAGGATTTGATGGCGACCGCGCGCCGACAGGCCGATGCCATCGCCGTCAACCCGCCCCATGCGACCCGCATGACCAAGCGCCTGCTGCGCGCGGCGCAGACGGCGGAGCTTTCACATATATTGGAAATGGCAGGCGCCATGCAGGCGCTGGCCCATGCGACGGCGGATCATGACGAGGCAATCGACGCCTTCTTCGACCGCCGCCCGCCGACATTCAAGGGAGACTGACATGTTCGATCTGACAGGCATGACCGCGCTGGTGACCGGCGCTTCGGGGGGATTGGCTCTTCCATTGCCAAGGCGCTCGCCGCGCAGGGGGCGACGCTCGCGCTTTCGGGCAGCAATGAGGATAAGCTGAAGGCATTTGCGGCGGAACTGGGCGGCGATCACAAGACGATCGTCTGCAACCTCAGCGACCCGGCATCGGTCGATGCGCTGGTGCCGCAGGCTGTGGAAGCGTTGGGCGGCAAGATCGACATTCTGGTCAACAATGCCGGTGTCACCCGCGACAACCTCATCCTGCGGATGAAGGATGAGGAATGGTCGAGCGTGATCGCGATCAATCTGGAGGCCGCGTTTCGCCTCTGCCGCGCGGCGGCCAAGCCGATGATGAAGGCGCGCTTTGGCCGCATCATTTCGATCACGTCGGTCGTCGGCGTCACCGGCAATCCGGGCCAGTCCAACTATTGCGCGTCGAAGGCGGGCATTATCGGCATGTCCAAGTCGCTGGGTCAGGAACTGGCCAGCCGCGGCATCACCGTCAACTGCGTCGCGCCGGGCTTCATCCGGTCAGCGATGACCGACGCGCTCAATGATGCGCAGAAGGGCGCGATCCTCCAGAAGATACCGGCGGGCGATCTGGGCGATGGCGACGATATTGGCGCGGCGGTGGTCTATCTGGCTAGCCGTGAGGCGGGCTACGTTAATGGACAAACTCTTCATGTGAACGGCGGAATGGCCATGATCTGACGTTTGCGAGCGCGCCGTCCAGCAGGATGGCGCGCCGCGTTGCCAGAGCCAGCACGGCGATGGCGGCGATCAGGTCGACCGGGATCAGCGTCATTTCAGAGACGGCCCGGCCAAACAGCGGTGCGATCCAGGCATAGGCAAGCCATGTCGGCTCCCAGCGCAGCGGGCCGCGCTTGGCCATGTCCGCCATCATGAAGGCGATGGCCACGCCCAGCAGCACGAAATCATAATCCAGCACATAAGGCGTGCAAAGCAGAGCCGCGCTCAAGGCCGCAGCGCCGCGCACTGCCATCGACCCGCGCCGCGCCGCCAGTGCGGCCGCCGCGATCGCGATGGCGGAGACGATCGCCTGCGCGCCATAGGCGGCGGGAATCGACCCGCCCCACTGGCGCACGGCGGCGAACGGGCTCTGGATCTTTTCCCAGCCCGTCGCGCCTGCCTCTATGATGATGTGGCGTGTCAGCGGCAGGGACTCGATGAAGGCGTGCCATACCGGCCACCCCCATATCGCCAGCGTCAGCAGGCACAGGGCCGTCGTGGTCAACCCCGCCGACAGGAAGGCGCGCAGATTGCCGCGCGCCAGGATCAGCACGGGGATCAGCACGGCAAATTGCGGCTTGTAGACCAGCGCGCCGAGCAGCATCCCAGCGATCCATGGCCGCCGATCCAGCAGCAGCATCCCTGCGCCAAGCAGGCTGGCGGTCAGAAAGGCGTTCTGCCCATGGCCCAGGCACACCAGCACCACCGGCGCGCCCAGCGCGACCAGCACCGCGTCGCGATCATCGGGCAGGATGCGCCGCACCAGCGCCAGGCACAAGGTCAGGCTCAAACCCTGCCAGATCAGCAGCGCCGCGACATAGGGAAATTGCGCGAGCAGCGTGGCGATGATCAGGAAGGGCGGGGGATAGTGCCAGCCGTAAAAGGGGATGGCGTCATCATGATGCACCTTTTTCTGTACCGCGTGCTGGGTTGGCCAGTCCCATGCCTCTGGCGCGCGGCCCTGATCGGCCATCTGCCCGGCGGTCCAGACGTTGGAAAAGTCGGTCCCCAGCGGCCGCCCCAGCGAATCCACCGTGCCATGGGCGGTCGCAAACAGGGTGCAAAGGCCGATGATCGTGGCGGCCAGAACCAGCGCCGCCGTCAGCCGGACGCGCGCGCGCGTAATGAAATGGTCGGGAGCTGACGGCATGATCATGGCCCAATCCCTCCCACAAGCCGCTGAAATTTTGGTAAATGAAGCGTTGCCAGGGCGCGATGAGCGCGAATTTATTGCGGAATCATGGCCAAGCGCGAATGTGGGGGCTTGGCGGCCTTGCCTCTTGCCTGTATCGGCGCTTGGCACTAGGGCTGCCTTAACAGTTATTCAGACCCACTAACGATACCAGTCAAGAAGGACCACTCATGAGTGAGACCGCGGATCGCGTAAAGAAAATCGTCGTCGAGCATCTGGGCGTTGAAGCCGAAAAGGTGACCGAGGATGCCAGCTTCATCGACGATCTGGGCGCAGACAGCCTCGACATCGTTGAGCTGGTCATGGCGTTCGAAGAAGAATTCGGCGTCGAAATCCCGGACGATGCGGCTGAGAAGATCGGCACCGTCAAGGATGCGATCGACTATATCGACAGCAAGCAGTAAGGCGTCTTGCGGCTTGCCCCCACGGGGCGGCGGGCCGGTAATGCGTTGAGAGAAATGGCTCCTCCTGTCCGGTGATGCCGGGGTGCGGGGAGCCTTTTCGTATCTGGCGCGTCGTTCACAACTGTCGCAATTGCCGCTACAGGAACGTCAGGCGCCAACAAGGAATTTCGGAGCTAGCATATGCGTCGTGTCGTCGTAACCGGTCTTGGCATGGTGACTCCGCTTGGCGGAAATGTCGAAACCACCTGGAAGAACATCATCGCGTCCAAATCCGGCGCGGCGACGATAACCCGGTTCGACCCGACCGATTATAAGTGCCGCATCGCGTGCGAAGTGAAGCCCAAGGACCATGAATATGGCTTCGACGCCAATCTGGACGTGGACCACAAGGTCCAGCGCCAGGTCGACCTGTTCATCGTGTTCGGCATCGCGGCGGCCAGCGAGGCGCTGCGGGATGCCGGCCTGCTCGACATGAGCGAGGAAGAAAGGCTGCGCGCGGGGTGTTCGATCGGATCGGGCATTGGCGGCCTGCCGGGCATCGAAAGCGAATCGCTGGTGCTGGCGAACAAGGGGCCGGGCCGGGTCAGCCCGCATTTTGTCCATGGCCGCCTGATCAACCTGATCTCCGGCCAGGTCAGCATCAAATATGGCCTGATGGGGCCGAACCATGCCGTCGTCACCGCCTGTTCGACCGGCGCCCATTCGATCGGCGACGCGGCGCGGATGATCGCGATGGACGACGCAGACGTCATGCTGGCGGGCGGCGCGGAAAGCGCGATCTGCCCGATCGGAATCGCCGGCTTCTCGCAGGCGCGCGCGCTCAGCACCGGCTTCAACGACGATCCGACCCGCGCGAGCCGCCCCTATGACGTCAACCGCGACGGTTTCGTCATGGGCGAAGGCGCTGGCGTGGTCGTGCTGGAGGAATATGAGCGGGCCAAGGCGCGCGGCGCGAAAATCTACGCCGAAGTGGTGGGCTATGGCCTGTCGGGCGACGCCTATCACGTCACCGCGCCCCATCCCGAAGGCTCCGGCGCGTTCCGCTCCATGGCGATGGCGCTCAAAAAGTCGGGCCTCAGCCTTGAAGATATCGACTATGTGAACGCGCATGGCACGTCGACGCCGCTGGGTGACGAGCTGGAACTGGGGGCGGTCCGTCGCCTGTTTGGCGACCAGATCAGCGCCATGTCGATGAGCTCGACCAAATCGGCGATCGGTCATTTGCTGGGCGGCGCGGGCGCGGTGGAAAGCATTTTCTGCATCCTGGCGATGCGCGATGGCATCGTGCCGCCGACGCTGAACCTGGATGAGCCGAGCGAGAGCTGCAAGGGCGTCGATCTGGTTCCCCATGTCGCCAAGCAGCGCAAGGTGCGCGCGGTGCTGAACAATTCGTTCGGCTTTGGCGGCACCAATGCCTCGCTCATCATGAAGGCGCTCTGAGGCGGTTTTGAAATCCTCCCCTTGTAGGCAGGGGAATTGCATCTGACTTTGCGTTATCTCTTCAACGTCATCCTGAACTTGTTTCAGGATCCATCGCGCCCCAAGAGCCGCCGCTCGTGACGAGAAATGGATTCTGAAACAAGTTCAGCATGACGAAGTAGAATGAGGTGCGTTCCATATGCGATAGTCCTCTCCTCGCAGGAGAGAATTTGGCGGTAATGGATATTCTCTTACTGCGGATTGGGCGGTTGTAATGATGGCGAGACGATCCGGCGCAAATCCGATGCAGAAGTTCGGCTGTATCATTCTGCTGATCGGCCTGGCCGTCGCTGCCTTTATCGCCTTCCGCTTCGTTGCGGGCTGGACCGAGCAAGGCCCGGCGAAGCAGGACATCAGCATCGTGGTGCCGGAGGGGGCGACGCTGTCCGACGCGGCAGTGCTGCTCAAGCGGTCTGGCGCGGTGCTGTCCGCAGACGCCTTTCTGACGCGGGCCAAGATATTTGGCGGCGGCAAGTCGATCAAGGCGGGCGAATTCATCATCCCCGCCGGTGCCAGCAACAGCGACATTCTATCGATCCTGCAAGGCGGCAAGACGCTGACCCGCCTGATCACCATCCCCGAAGGGATGCCGTCCATCCTGGTGCATGAGCGGCTGATGGCCAACGACCAGCTGACCGGCGATATAAAGGTGCCGGACGAAGGCAGCGTGCTGCCCGACAGCTATGCCTTCGACAAGGGCGAGAGCCGCGCGGCGGTGCTGGCGCGGATGCAGGCGGCGATGGACAAGGAACTGGCGAAGCTATGGGCCGAACGGGCGCCGAACACGGTCGCCAAAAGCCCGCGAGAGGCCATCATCCTGGCCAGCATCGTCGAAAAGGAAACCGCCCTGCCGTCCGAACGGCAGATGGTGGCCGGCGTCTACAGCAACCGGCTGCGCACCAACATGATGTTGCAGGCCGACCCCACGATCATCTACCCGATCACGCGCGGCAAGCCGTTGGGCCGCCGCATCCGCAAATCGGAGATTGCGGCGGTCAACGATTACAATACCTATGCGATGGTTGGCCTGCCTAAGGGACCGATCGCCAATCCGGGGCGCCTGTCGATCGCCGCCGTGCTGCATCCGGCGGAGACCAAGGCGCTCTATTTCGTCGCGGATGGCAAGGGCGGGCACATCTTCGCCGATACCTATCAGCAGCATAATGAAAATGTGCGCAAATGGTTTGAGATCAGGCGGTCCAGAGGCGAATTGTAACCCTGTCCGCATCCCGGATCGTGGCCGGGATGCGGTTGGCATGTCCATAATCTTTATCGCCTGCGCGTGGCGCCAATGGGCGATCCGGCGCTGCTGATCAGCGCAGCACGCCCTTGCCCACCAGATTGCGAGCATAGAGCAGTTGGATGATGGCCATCACCACGATGAACGCTGGAAATGCGATGACCGATGGTCCCTTCAATGCCAGCAGATCGGTGCCAAGGAAGGTATAGCCAAACTGGACGACGACAGCGATCAGCGAGAGCAGGAACAGGCTCGCGGCGGTCGCCTTCTTCATCAGCAGCAGAACAGCCCCCAGCGTGCCTGCACCCACGGCGATGGCATAGGCGATCCAAACCCAGGCCGGCATGGCGGCGAACGCCTGTGCGGTAACCGGATCGGACTTGGCCAATTCGGTCAGGTCAGCGGTATATTGCATGGCAAAGGCAGCCAGTCCCATCAGGTTCCACAACAAAAGGACGATGGCGATGACGATAAAATATCGCGGCATATTCATGATCCAATCCCCTCCCTCTATGACGTGTCCCGTTGCAGGGGCGTCATGGACTGATCATATACGTGTGAAGGGCCGCGCGGAAGCGGCGAGACATGGAAGGACATGAACCATGCTGGGACGATCCGTACCGAATATAACCCTCAAGACCCGCGTGCGCGACGAGAGCGTCGAGGGACCGAACCCGTTTCGCTGGGAGGATGTGCATACCGGCGACCTTTTCGCCGGCAAGCGGGCGGTGGTGTTTTCTCTGCCCGGCGCGTTCACGCCCACCTGTTCGACCGAACAATGCCCCGCCTTCGAACGCTATTATGATGATTTCAAGGCGCTGGGCGTGGATGATGTCTATTGCGTGTCGGTCAACGATGCCTTCGTCATGTTCCAGTGGGGCAAGCATCTGGGCGTCAGCAATGTGAAGCTGCTGCCGGACGGATCGGGTGATTTCACGCGCCGCATGGGCATGTTGATCAAGAAAAATCATCTGGGTTTTGGTGACCGCAGTTGGCGCTATGCGATGGTCGTGGACGACGGCAAGGTCGTCGCCTGGTTCGAGGAGCCGGGGATCAACGATATGGGCGAAGATGACGACCCCTATGGCGAAACCCGGCCAGAACCCGTGCTGGACTGGCTGAAGGCGCATCCCGCCGGGTGAGCGCCCCGATTATCGTCAGCGCCCTGATGGGCGCGGCGGACTTTGCCTGGGCGGATGGATTGCGCCGCGCGCATTTTCCGCCCGACCGCAATGTCCTGTCCGCGCACATCACCCTGTTCCATCATCTGCCGCCTTCCGCGCTGGCGGAGGTAAGCGCGCGCATCAAGGCGCTATGCCGTGGCCCCGCGCCAGCCGCGCGACTGAGCGAGGTGATGCTGCTGGGGCAGGGGGTGGCCTTTCGGATCGACAGTCCGCAACTGTCGGCGATGCGCGACGAACTGGCCGACGCCTTCACTGGCCTGCTGACGCCGCAGGACCAGGCCCGACCGCGCCTGCATGTGACGGTGCAGAATAAAGTGAAGCCGGCAGAGGCCAAAGCGCTGGCGGAGGCCCTGCGCGCGGATTTCCAGCCGCGCCCGTTCGTCATCGCGGGCCTTGCCGCCTGGCATTATCGCGGCGGTCCGTGGGAACTGGCCATGAAGGCAAGTTTCCGCGGGTAGGGGACTTATCGCCCAATCCGTTCGGGCTGAGCCTGTCGAAGCCCAGCCCTTCTTCGCCAGGAAGAACGCCCCTTCGGCACGCTCAGGGCGAACGGATCGTTATTTCGGTAGCTGGCGTTTCAGGCCAACCCGACTTCCTTCAACGGCACACTCGCATCCGCCAGTTGCTCCGGATCGAGCGCCGCGCCAGCCAGCACATGCGCGCGGCCCTGGACATAATCCTTGACCATATTGACGCAATCCAGCGCGATCACCTTGCCGCCCTTGAGATATACTATCGAGAAGCTGCGCGCAGCCGGATCGCCACGCAGGATCGTCTGGTCATAACCGGTCGAAAGGCCGACGGTCTGGAGTTTCAGATCATATTGGTTCGACCAGAACCATGGCACCGCGTTATAGGCTTCTTCCTTGCCCATGATGTGCGCCACGGCGGTCTTGGCCTGGTCATTGGCGTTCTGCACCGATTCCACGCGCATCTGCGCGCCGCCCGCAAAGCGGTTGGCATGGGCGGCGCAATCGCCCACGGCATAAATGTCGGGCAGGCTGGTGCGGCAATATTCGTCGACATCCACGCCATTGCCCCCCGCAGCGCCCGCCGCGATCAGCGGGCCGGTTTCGGGGATGATGCCAATGCCCACGATGACCATGTCGGTGACGATCCGCTCACCATCGGCCATCAGCACGGCCGTTGCCTTGCCGTCTGTGACTTCGATGCAATCCATCCGCGCGCCGGTGCGCAGGTCGACGCCATGGGCGCGATGTTCCGCTTCGTAAAAGCGCGACAGTTCCTCGCCCGCGACCCGCGCCAGCACCCGGTCGAGCGCTTCCAGAAGCACGACCTTCTTGCCGAATTTGGACAGGACGGCGGCGGCTTCCAGCCCGATATAACCACCGCCGATGATGGTCACATGATTGATGCTGTCGATCTTCGCCATCATCGCATCGACATCGTCGCGACGGCGCACGGCATGGACATTGGCCGCATCCGCCCCGTTGCAGGTCAACATCCGGGGATTGCCGCCGGTGCACCAGATCAGCTTGTTATAGCCGATTTCCTGATCCCCTACGGTCACGAACTTGCCAACGGGATCGACGCTCTTCACGCGGCGGCCCAGCAGCATGTCGACATTGCGCTCACCCCAGAAGGCGGCGGGACGGATCAGGATGCGGTCGAAGCTCTTGTCGCCTGCGAAATATTCCTTCGACAGCGGCGGACGTTCGTAGGGCGGGTCCTTTTCGTCGCCGATCATCGCGACGGAGCCTTCAAAGCCCGACTGACGCAGGGAAATCGCCGCCTGTGCTCCCGCATGGCCTGCGCCCACAATCAATACGTCATAATAGCTCATTGGCCCGCTATCCTCTTTATCCCCATTGCGCCGATGATTGGCGCGCTTTGCCGGTGGTGGCAAGGGCGATGTGCGGCAATTGCGGTCAAAAGAGCGACGTCCGTGCTGCGCCCCCGCGCTGTTCCGACTCCGAATTGTGGCGCTTTGATCGCTCCGTAAGGGCGCTAAGGCGTCGAAAATGTCGGCAGGCCAGACCCGCGCAGGAAGCAGGTCATCGCGCCGATACAGAACATCGGTCGATTCGCGTTTCCACGCCTGCGGGGATCGCTCGCGGGTTGCTTTCCCGCTTAACGCGCGGCGGCGAGCATGACCCGCTGCGCCAGGTCCGATCCTTCGGGCAACTGCGCGACCAGCGCCAGGCTGCCATCGGCTTCGCGCCGTGCGACGACAATCGCCAGCCCGTCTGTGTCCGTGGCCAGGGCCTGCGGATCGATGGCAGCGGCGGCTTTCATCGCGTTTCGCGCCGTTTCGCGCTTGTCGGGGCGCGGCGGCGCCTCGGCTCGGCGCAACGCCCGCTCGTCGCGCACCAGCGCCTTGAGCCCGCCTGCATAGTTTGACAGATGGTCGGCCAGCATGCCCACGCCCAGGCCCAGGGCACGGCCATGGTCCAGAACAGTCGCATATTCGGTGATCCGCGTCTTGTCATATCCGGCGCCGAAAACCAGCTTGATGATCGCGGTCATCGGGCTGCGCGCCTGCACCTTGATGCCGCAATCGGCCAGCAGTTCGGCATAGTCGTCGGGCCGCGCCTGCGCCACCAGCGCAAAATCATAGGCCAGGCCGATCGCGCGATAGAGCGCGGCATGGCTGCGCGCTTCGCTGGTACGGAACTGGTCGGCACCGTCGCGAGCCAGCGCCAGCCAGTCGGCGAGCGGCGCGTCATCGGTCGGGCTTTCCATGCCGGACAGGTCCAGCGGCTCTTCATCGAGCGAAGCGACGGGCATGGGGGCGGAAGGAGCAGCGGAAGGGGGGAGGGGGGCAGCATCGACCGCGTCATCGACCGTGTCGCCGCCCGCCGGGCCATCTGCCCATACGGGCACGTTCGTCGGCGCTGGCATGATGCTGGACAGCGCCGCGCTGACTTCCAGTTCCAGCGCCTGCCGCTCGTCGCGGCTGGCCAGTTCCTTCCAGTTGATCACGCCGAACACGAAATCGATCGTCTCGTCATCGGACGAAAAGGGCATCAATATGCCGCGATATAATATCTCTGCATCGCGCTGGTTGACGAATTCGGCTTCGAATCCGATGGGCGCGGCATTGGCGATAATCTGGAGATAATGATCGGTCAGCCGCGACAGCAGCGACCGGGCGGGTACATCATTGATATAGCTGATGGACCCGTCAATTTCGCACTCCTGCCGCAAGGCGGAGCCGAGATATACGATGGCGGGATTGTCGAGCCCGGTGGAAAAATCCAGCAATACGCTGTGCGGGCCGAAATCTTCCAACTGGTCAGGCGACAGATCCTCGATCGATGGCAGGGTGCGATCCCCCAGCAGCGACGCCCAGTAATTATAGGCGCGCACCTGCATCCGCCGCTCGTCCGATACCACCGTCAACGGTGCGTCGATCGCCGCATCATCGGCATAATCGAAATCGTCCTGGTCGTTGGCGACGTCATGCCCCCGCAGAGTGTCCATCCGGTCCGTCCCTATTTCAGGCAAAATTCTGCCTCTTTGGGACTCGACAGTGGCATCGGATGGTAAATTTGCCGTAAAGATGGCAGCGCCGAACGGCCATATGCCGTGCCGCCTGCAAAAAGACCGACCCGACAATGCAATTGCCCGCTTGTCCTAAGGCCCAACCACTGTTATCTGCCCGCCGCAACGCCGCTTTAGCTCAGTTGGTAGAGCATCGCATTCGTAATGCGGGGGTCACAGGTTCGAGTCCTGTAAGCGGCACCAGAACCGCCCTTTTCGAGGGGCCTGAAACCTCGAAAAACCCCTGAAAAACTGGTATAATTGGGCATCGGCTTTCCGGTGTCGTTTGCTCCTGTCCACCCTTATCCGGGTGATTTGGGGGCCTCGAATTGGGGGCCTTTTTGACATTTTTGAGTCGAGGCCCCCAGATGCTTACAACGGTTCAGATCAATGCCCTCAAACCCAGGGAGAAGCCCTACAAGGTTGCTGACGAGAAGGGTCTGTACCTGTTGGTCTCGCCATCGGGCTCCTATCTGTGGCGGGTGAAGTTCCGGTTTCACGGCATTGAGAAGAAGATGGCGCTCGGGCGCTATCCCGATGTGAGCCTGAAGGAGGCGCGCAAGAAGTGTGATGAAGCGCGCGAGCAGTTGAGCGGAGGGCAGGACCCTTTGGCGGTTCGTTTGCAGGCGAAGGTGGAGGCCGAATTGGCGGCCCGCACCACATTCCGAGTAGTGGCAGACGAGTTCATCGAAAAGATGGAGCGGGAGGCGAAGGCCCCTGCCACTCTCAAGAAGGCGCGATGGTTTCGCGACCTGCTTGATCCCTCCATCGGACATCGGCCGATAGCCGACATTACCGCCCATGAGCTTCTCCAGTCGCTCAAGCGCTTGGAGCGGAAAGGTCATCATGAATCGGCTATCCGTCTCCGTTCATTTTCCGGGCGCATTTTCCGCTATGCGGTTGCCACGCTGCGGGCTCAGCACAATCCGGCAGACATCCTGCGAGGCGCGCTCACCACGCCGAAGGTAAAGCATCACGCCGCATTGCTCGATCCGGTGAAGGTCGGCGAACTTCTCCGCGCGATCGACGGCTATGGCGGCAAGATCGAAACTCGGATTGCTCTGCAGCTTGCTCCTCATGTCTATTTGAGGCCGGGCGAGTTGCGGAAGGGAGAATGGTGCGAAATTGATTTCGAAGCCAAGGTGTGGCGCGTGCCGGGCGAGAGAACGAAGATGCGCGTGCCTCACGCCGTGCCGCTGTCCACGCAGGCGATCACCCTGCTGAAGGAGCTCAAGGCACTGGATAATCCGGGCACATTCCTGTTTCCGGCAAACAAGACGTTTCTCAAACCGATTTGCGAGAACACGCTCAATATAGCCCTTCGGCGCTTGGGCTTCACGAATGAGGAAATGACCTCGCACGGCTTCAGGTCGATCGCCAGTACGCTGCTCAACGAAAGTGGCCTCTGGCATCCCGACGCCATTGAACGGTCGCTGGCTCACCGTGAGCGCGACAGTGTCAGGGTGGCGTATCATCGCGGCGCGCATTGGGAAGAGCGGGTGCGGATGGCACAATGGTGGTCCGATCATCTTGTCAGGCTGCGTGATGGCGCGGAGGTAATCCGTCCGAAGTTGAGGATCAGCGTGCAATAGGCACCCCCTTCGTGGGGTGATCGGCGTGCAAAAAGGACCCCTTCATCCCGGGGATTTAGTCGGCCGACTGGTTTTGATCAGTTGGCGAGAACGGGATGTTGATCGTGGAGACAGTGGTTCGGATTCGGCGTGAGCATGCAGCGGGTAAGGCGATCAAGGCGATCGCTCGTGACCTTCGTTTGTCGCGGAAGGTCGTCCGCAAAGCGATCCGGTCGCCGGAGGCGGCGTTCAACTATCAGCGCAAAGTCCAGCCGCTGCCGCGGATCGGTCCTTATCAGGATCGTCTCGATGCGCTGCTTGAGGAGAACGAAGGTCGCGGCCGCCGCGATCGGCTACGGATGACGCGTATCCATGACCTGCTGGTGCGCGAGGGGTTCGATGGATCCTATGATGCGGTGCGCCGCTATGCGGCGCGCTGGCGTGCTGCGCGGCGGAAGGATGCTGGCGAAGGCGCACCGGCGTTCATCCCGATGACCTTCCAGCCGGGTGAGGCCTACCAGTTCGACTGGAGCCACGAGGATGTGGAGATCGCCGGCAAGCCGATGCGGGTGAAGGTGGCGCATATGCGTCTCTGCGACTCGCGCGCACCCTATGTCCGGGCCTATCCGCGCGAGGGCCAGGAGATGCTGTTCGATGCCCATGCCCGGGCGTTCGCGTTCTTCGGCGGTGTGCCGCGACGCGGTATCTACGATAATATGAAGACGGCGGTGACGGCCGTGTTCACCGGCAAGGAGCGTGTGTTCAACCGCCGCTTCCTGATCATGACCGATCATTACATGGTCGAGCCGACCGCCTGCTCGCCGGCGGCGGGATGGGAGAAGGGCCAGGTCGAGCAGCAGGTCCAGACAATCCGAGGCCGCTTCTTCCAGCCGCGGCTCCGGTTCGCCAGCCTGGCCGAGCTCAACGGGTGGCTGGAGGCCGAGTGCCGGCGCTGGGCCGAGCATCATGCCCATCCCGAACGCGGGGATATTACCGTCGCCGAGGCGCTGGATATGGAGCGACCGGCCCTGCAGCCGATCCTGGCACCGTTCGACGGCTTCCATGAGAGCGAGCATGCCGTCACCGGCACCTGCCTCATCAGCTTCGATCGCAACCGCTACTCGGTCATGTCGACGGCCGCACGCCGGACCGTTCAGGTGCGCTCCTATGCCGATCGCATCGTCATACGCTGCGGCGATGCGATCGTCGGGGAGCATGAGCGCCACTTCGGTCGGAACCGCACGATATACGATCCCTGGCATTATCTGCCGGTCCTCGCGCACAAGCCCGGCGCGCTGCGTAACGGCGCACCGTTCCAGGACTGGGATCTGCCGCCCGCCCTGCACCGATTACGGCGAAGGCTCGGCACCGGGGACGAGGCCGATCGCAGGTTCGTGCGGGTCCTCTCGGCGGTGCTCACCGATGGCCTGGAGCCGGTAGAGGCTGCCGTGCGCGAAGCGTTGGCGAACGGAACGGCCAGCGACGAGCTGATCCTCAACATCCTCTCCCGGCGCCGCGAGCCGGCGACACCCCACAGCATCGTCACTTCGGAAGACCGGATGCTGCAGCATCCTCCGCTCGCCGACTGTGCCCGCTATGATCTGCTGCGAGGCTATGATGCAGCGGCATGATATGATCGACACGATGCGCGGCCTCGGACTCAAGGGCATGGCGGCGGCGTTCGACGAGGCGGTCACCACCGGCCTCCAGCGCAAGCGCACCACCATGGAGATACTGACCGACCTGCTCCGTGCTGAGGCGACCCACCGGGATGCAGCCTCCATCCGCTATCGGATGACGGCTGCGAGGCTGCCCGTGGTGAAGGACCTGGAGCGGTTCAGCTTCGAGGGCACACCGATCAATGAGGAGATGATCCGCTCCCTTCACGATGGCTCCTTCCTCCCGCCTCGCCGCAATATCGTGCTGGTCGGCGGCACGGGGACAGGCAAGACCCACCTCGCCATCGCGATCACCGCCAATGTCGTGCGAAGGGGCGCTCGCGCCCGCTACTTCAACACCGTCGATCTGGTGACACGCCTCGAAGAGGAGACCCGGATCGGCAAAGGCGGGACCCTGGCGGCGCAGCTGTCGCGGCTCGACCTGATCGTTCTCGACGAGCTCGGTTATCTGCCGTTCGCCCGCTCGGGAGGGCAGTTGCTGTTCCACCTCATCAGCAAGCTTTATGAGCGGACCAGCGTCATCATCACCACGAACCTCGCCTTCGGCGAATGGCCGACCGTGTTCGGCGATCCCAAGATGACCACGGCGCTGCTCGACCGCGTCACCCACCACTGCGATATCGTCGAGACGGGCAACGACAGCTGGCGCTTCAAAAACCGCAGCTGACAGCCACCTTCGGCGCCTTCAAAAATCTATCTTGCGCTGCGCGCGCCTCCGGTCGGGCTACGCCCGCCCTCCGCCGCACGCAGCGCAAGGCCATCTTCAACAAACCAGCATCATATTATCTGAAAAGGGGGTCCCTCTTCGACGCCGATCGGGGGTCCCTTTTGAACGCCGTTTGACATCGTTAGCCGCAAAGGGCTGCGCTGGCGGGATGCGCCGAAGGATTCCGGGCCACACAAGACGCTCTACAAGCGGTGGAGCGATAAGGGCGTGTTCCTGCGGATGATGGAAGGGCTGGTTGCGCCCCAGGCTTCCGAGCGCAACACGGTGATGATCGACGCGACCTATCTCAACCCGCAACGCACTACATCGGGCCTGGTGGTAAAAAGGGAATGCGAGCCGCCTGATCGGACGCACGAAAGGCGGCATGAACACCAAGCTTCATGCCGTGACGGACGCGAATGGTCGCCCGTTCAGCTTCTTTATGACCGCGGGCCAAGTCAGGGATCACGCCCTGCATCCTGGGCCGCAAATCCCGGAACACGGCCATCAAATATGACAAGCGCCGAAACCGCATAGAGATCATGTTCGGCCGCCTGAAGGACTGGCGGCGGGTCGCTACCTGCTACGATCGATGCCCAACCGCGTTCTTATCCGCCATCGCCCTCACCGCAACCGTCATTTTCTGGCTCTGATCGGTGAGTCCTGACCGCTAACTCCTTCGTCGTCCAAAATAACAGGGATTTTGGACCATTCAGAAGGGGCAGATCAAATTTCCTTCCCAGATATTTCCCGTGACAGCCAACCATTCTCAGGTTGATCAAGCTTTGCGACATAACCTATTTGTTAACCAAGTCATATTAGCAGCCATAAACCATAATTGCCCCGCCGACAGTAAGCTGCGGTGGGAAAAGCAGGCAGGAACGGGGCGAATATTAATGCAGGTAGCTCTTTTGTGCGGCGGTCTGGGGACACGATTGGGCGAGGAAACGGTAAACCGCCCCAAACCCATGGTCGAAATCGGTGGCAAGCCGATCCTGTGGCACATCATGCGCTTCTATCGGCAATTCGGACATGACAGTTTCGTCCTGTGCGCTGGTTACAAGCAGGAAGTCATCAAGGATTTCTTCCTCAATTACGACAATTATTCCAATGACTTGCTGATCGATTTCGCCAGTTCCTCGGTTTCGTTGCTGGGCGGCGAGCGAGACAGGATCGACTGGAAAGTTGTGATCCAGGATACCGGCGAAGCGACGTTGACTGCGGCGCGCCTCAAACGGGCATTGCGCCATATTGAGGGTGATATCTTCATGGCCACCTATGGCGACGGGCTGTGCGATGTCGACCTTGATCAGCTACGCACTCATCACGAAACGTCGGGTAAACTCGCCACGGTAACCGCGGTGCGCCCCTCTTCCCGTTTCGGTGAACTGGGGCTCGACGGCGATTCTGTCACCTCGTTCGAAGAGAAACCGCAGACCGGCAAGGGCTGGATCAACGGGGGTTTTTTCGTCCTGCACCGTTCGATCTTTGAACGCCTGCCCGATGATCCCAATCTCACTTTGGAGGCCGACGTGCTCCAGCCGCTTGCGCGCGAAGGGCAGTTGTCCGTTTTTCGCCATGACGGATTTTGGCAGTGTATGGATACGCCGCGGGAAAAGCACTTGCTTGAGAATTACTGGAAAGCCGGGCGGGCACCTTGGAAAGTCTGGGCGTGAGCAAGAATTTCTGGAGCGGGCGATCAGTTTTCCTGACCGGACATACCGGCTTCATGGGCGGCTGGCTGGCTGCCTATCTGATCCATTGTGGCGCCCACGTGCACGGCTATGCGCTCGCGCCCAATACCGAACCGGCCTTCTTCGATGCGACCGGTCTTCCGAGCAGGCTTGCCTCGTCCGTTCTGGCTGACATCGGCGACCTTGATCAGCTTTGCCGTGTGCTCGACCAAGCCGCTCCTTCGGTCGTGTTCCATTTGGCGGCGCAACCGCTGGTGCGCTATGCTCATGCCCACCCGATCGAGACTGTCAGGTCCAACGTCATGGGGACAGCCAATTTGCTCGAGGCGGTTCGTCGCAACCCTGGGGTGAAGGCCGTTGCCGTAGTCACTACCGACAAGGTATATCGTAATCTTGAGCGCGCCGAACCCTATACAGAGGACGACGAACTTGGCGGGCGCGAACTGTATAGCGCCAGCAAGGCCGCCAGTGAATTCATCGTTGATGCCTGGCAGCACTCTTATCTGAACGAACAGGGCAAGGGCGTCGCCACTATCCGCGCCGGCAACATTTTCGGGGGCGGTGATTGGGCGGCGGACAGGCTGGTGCCAGATGCCATCCGCACTTTCTCGACCGGCCAGCCGCTGGTTCTGCGCAATCCGGCTTCGACCCGACCGTGGCAGCACGTCCTTGACCCGCTGCGCGGCTATCTTGTTCTTGCGGAAGGACTGGTGAACCAACCAAAGCAATATTCCGGCAAGTGGAATTTCGGTCCCGACGTGCAGGACTGTCGCCCAGTCGGCGATCTTGCCCACCTGCTCGCCGCTAGTTGGTCGGACGACGCGCGCGTCGAGACGCAAGCCAGTGACAGCGTTTTTGAAGAACGGTTGCTCGCGCTGGACTCGTCAAAGGCCGCCGACCGGCTGGGCTGGATCCCGCATTGGCCGCTGGAAACCGGAGTTGAAAAAGCCGTGCAATGGTATCGAGCCTATGCCGCTGGAGCGGACATGTGGGACGTGACGATCCGCCAGATCGAAGCCATGGAACAGGGGGGCGCGAGCGCATGACCGAGACTTGCCGCTTCTGCGCGACCAAGCTGACCACCACCGTTGCGGATCTCGGGTTGACGCCGGTATCAAACGAACTTCGCAATATTCGCGACGCTGCCGGGCGCGGGCAGACCTTCTATCCGCTCAAGGCGATGGTGTGCGAGGCGTGCTGGCTGGTCCAGCTCACCCGTGTCGAGATGCCCGCACACTTTACCGAGGACTATGTCTATTTTTCGTCGTTCTCAGAAAGCTGGCTGCGCCATGCGCGGGATTACGCCCATACCATGATTGCAGCACAGGCCCTAAACGGCGATTCCCTCGTTGTCGAACTGGCCAGCAATGATGGCTATCTGCTGCAATATTTCAAACAGGCCGGAATACCCGTGCTTGGCATTGATCCGACCGCAAACACTGCGCGCGCCGCGAAGGAAAAGCACGGTATTGAAACCGTGGTCGATTTCTTCGGTATCTCACTGGCAGCAAGGCTGGCCTCGCAAGGGATTGCGGCAGACCTGATCGCGGCCAACAATGTCTTGGCGCACGTTCCTGATCCCAAGGATTTCATTGGCGGCATCCCGGCCATCTTGAAGCCAGGGGGCACCTTCACCATCGAATTTCCGCACATCTTGCGTATGCTTGAGAGCTGCCAGTTCGACACAATCTACCATGAGCATTTTTCCTACCTTTCACTGCTCACCGTTGAGCGGATGCTGGGCGCGTACGGCCTAGAGGTTTACGGCGTGGAGGAGTTGCCGACGCATGGCGGCTCGCTTCGCGTATATGCCAGCCACGAGGGGGCCGGGCTTGGCAGTGTTGAATTGGCCGTTGGTCTTGACCGGGTCCGGTTGGCCGAGAAGCGCGCGGGGCTCGACAGTGCGGCTACCTATCGGGGCTTTGCGAATGAAGTTGAGCAGCGCAAGATCGAACTTCTCGATTTCCTCATCAAGACGAAGCGCGCAGGCAAGAAGGTGCTCGGCTACGGCGCGCCGGCCAAGGGCAGTACCATGCTCAACTATTGCGGGGTGGGTCCCGAACTGCTGCCATTCACCGTCGATCGCAGCCCGCACAAACAGGGGCACTATTTACCGGGCGTCAACATCCCGATTCTCGCACCTGAGGAATTGATCGAGGCACGGCCAGACTATGTCCTGATCCTGCCCTGGAACCTGCGCGACGAGATTGCGGCGCAGTTATGCCAGTTGCGCGACTGGGGCGGTCGCTTCGTTGTCGCTATTCCTCGGATAGAGATATTCTGATGCAGTTCACCGCGACCCCGATCGGTGGAGTTTTTGCCTTTTCCGGCGGGGTTCATACCGATGCGCGCGGCAGCTTCCAGCGCACCTATTGCAGTGCCGCGTTTGCTGAGCATGGTCTTGAGTTGGTGGAGGCTCAGGCGGCGATTTCGCGCAACACTGCAACTGGCACTTTGCGCGGTCTGCATTTCATTCCCGAGGCTGACGGCGAGGCGAAGCTTGTCCGCTGCATCGCTGGCCGGATATTCGATGTCGCGGTTGACCTCCGTCCCGCGTCGCCAACATACCTCCAGCATATCAGCGTCGAACTTGATGCCGCACGAGGTAATGCGCTTTACCTGCCGCGCGGTGTGGCGCACGGCTTCATCACCCTTCAGGATGACTGCGACGTCCTCTACCAGTTCAGCAGAGCGCATCGGCCAGGCGTTGAAATGGGCGTGCGTTGGGATGATCCCGATCTGGCGATCAATTGGCCGATGCCGCCCGTCGTTCTTTCCGATCGCGACCGGACGCTACCCTTCGTCAAAGACTTGACCGGTGACTGACACGCGCTCCGACCGTATCCTTCTAACCGGCGCCACAGGTTTCATCGGGCGCCAGGTATTGAGAAATCTGCCCTCCGATGCGGATATCCACTGTACCACGCGCGAAACAGGCGGCGCTGATGTCGGAACCTGGCACAATATCGACCTGCGTAGTTCCGGCGCTTGCGCTGCGCTGATCGATACGCTCAAACCTGACATCCTGATCCACTGCGCCTGGACCACCGCACATGGTGCCTTCTGGCACGATCCCCAAAATGCCGCATGGCTCGAAGCGGGCATGGCCTTGTTCGATGCCTTCGTGCGACAAGGGGGCAGGCGGATCGTTGCCTGCGGCACCTGCGCTGAATATTCAGGTCATAGCACCGCTCCGCGCCGTGAGGATGAAACGATTGAGCCGGGGCAGATTCCCTTTCCCTATGGCCGCGCAAAATTCGCTCTGCTTCAACACCTGCGCAGCCTTGATGTAAGCCATGCCTGGGTGCGCATTTTCAACGCCTATGGTGAAAGCGAAGACCCGCGTCGACTGGTGCCGAGCGTGCTGCGCGCTCTCACTGCGGGCGAACCGGCCTTATGCTCCTCTGGCACGCAAATCCGTGATTTCCTCGACGTACGCGACCTTGGCACTGCCATTGCTCGCCTTGGCGCCTCCGATCTGGAGGGCGTCGTCAATCTTGGCTCTGGTGAGCACAAGACTATTGCGGAAATAGTCGAAACGCTTGGCGGCATTGTCAAACGCCCAGACCTTGTCCGGCTAGGCGCCCTGCGCGACCGCGAAGGCGAACCACATCTGCTGGTTCCCGACATTACGCGCCAGACCAAGGAACTCGGCTTCGTGCCCCGGATCACGCTGCCCCGTGGACTGGTGGATGCCGCAAAGGCTTCGTTAGAGAAAAATTAACCATAATTTTACCAATCCCGCGCAAGGAGTTTATATGACTAGCACCGACATAGCCTTCGCGCAGCAACGCAGCGAACTCGTTGCCGAACTCGGCTCGAACGAGACAATGGCAGATCTTACCAATCACTGGCTGGGGAAGGCGCAGGAACTCGGCTATTCCTATAACTTCGACTGGCTCGGCCTGCCGATTATTCAGTACCCGCAAGACATTGTTGCCATGCAGGAACTGATATGGAAACTGCGCCCTGAAGTTGTGGTGGAAACTGGTGTTGCGCGGGGCGGATCGCTGATTTTCTACGCCTCGATGCTCGAACTGCTGCAGACCTGCACCGCAACAAGCGGCGGGCGCGTGATCGGTATCGATATTGATATCCGCGAGCCTAATCGCAAAGCGATCGAGGCCCATCCGCTCTCGCGCCGCATCGACCTCGTCCAGGGATCGAGCATTGATCCCGCCGTGATCGCTCAGGTCGGCAAATTGGTTGGCGATGCCAAGCGCGTGTTGGTCTGTCTCGACAGCAACCACACCCACGATCATGTTCTTGAAGAACTGCGTGCCTATGCCCCGATGACCAGTCTGGGCAGCTATTGCGTTGTTTTCGATACCCTTGTCGAACATCTGCCCGATGAAGCCATTGGGGATCGCCCCTGGGGCCACGGCAATAATCCTTTGACCGCGGTGAAGGCATATCTGGCGGAAACCGATATGTTCGAAACCGACAACGCGCTGCACGACAAGCTGCAGATTTCGGTTGCCCGCGAAGGCTACCTCCGGCGCTGCAAGTAAGAGCAGGCAGGTGGCCGCCTTCACCGTAGCCATACCCGTCTACAACGGCGAACGATTCCTTGCAGAGGCACTGCGTTCGATCGCGGTGCAAAACCTTGATGGTGTGGAAGTGCTCGTCAGCGACAACGCCTCGACCGATGGCACCGCCGCTATCCTGGCTGAGTGGCAGGACCGCTTGCCCCTGCGCGTGATCCGCCGAACACAGACCCTGCCAATGCGCGATCACTTCAACGCGCTGCTGGATGACGTGACCAGCGAAGCATACATGCTGCTTTGCCATGACGACTATCTGGCCGACCCCGCTGCACTGGACCTCGCCCAGGCAGCGCTAAGCGACAATCCCGATGTTGCCAGCGTCTATTGCGATCTCGTTTACGTCGACGATCAGCGCCGTACACTGGCGCATCGTCGATTCTCCCGATCGGGCCGGTTCGATCCGGATGCCACGGGCAGAAAATGCCTTGCGAGCGGGCGCAACCTGTTCGGCATTCCAATCGCCATCAGGCGCAGCGCGCTTGGCGAAACGCGCTATGGTGACGATTTTCTCTATGCAATGGACATCGACCTGTCATGGTCACTGGCGTCCAAAGGCGGCGCTTTTCACATTGATCGGCCGCTGATCGCCAACCGCTATTCCAACGACAACATGACATGGAAGCTGCTCGGTACGACGCTGAGTGAATATCTGGGCCTCGCGCGCAAGCACGATAGTGCTCCCGGCGCCATTGGCCGGGCCCGTTTAGCGGCGGTCTGCCAGTTCGTCACGGCGCAGAAATTAGCCTTCCGCTATTATGCCAGGGCCAGAGCGTGGCTAGGCTAAGCGCACGGACCAATCTGGCCCGTGAGAGCGGCCAATTGCTGCGTTTCATCATTGTAGGAGCGGCAAACACAGCCATCGCCTTCGCGATCTACGCGGCGGGTATCGCGCTTGGCCTCGGCTATCAGTTTGCCAGCCTCGCAGCGCTGGTTGCCGGGATCTGCAGCGGCTTCGTGGCTCAGGGCAAGGTCGCCTTCCGTTCGCAACTGGATAGTCGCTTCGTGCCGTTCGTGGCACTGTGGGCGCTGCTCTATCTCACCAATATCCTGCTCATCGGCGCGCTCGCTTTCTTCGGGATCGATCTCTATCTGGCCGGCCTGCTTGCCGCCGTCCCGGTGAATGCGGTTTCCTTTCTGGCCTTGCGCACAGTGATCTTTGCGCCGCAACCGATTTCTCTCCAGCGCACGGCCCTGCTATGGCTGATAGGTCTTTTGTTCGTGGCGCGGCTCTACGTGGTCACGCATCTGGCGTTGAACTGGGACGAGTTCCTCAACCTCTCGATGCTCTACGATTTTCGCCGCGGCGAAATGACCGAAATCTTCCAGACTGCTTTCGTCCACCTGTTCCACTGCCTGCCGCTGGTCTCGACCAATGAGGTCGACCAACTCATCGCCGCCCGCTTCTTCACTCTCGGCTGCGCCGCTTTCACCAGTCTTGCCATTTTTCATGCCGCTCGCCGGTTCATGGCCATCGATCCGGCGCTTGTTGCAGTTATCGCTTACAACTGCTTCGGCGCGTCCTTACTCTATGGCACCGATTTCAGGACTGACACGTTAGCAAGTGCGGCAATGATCGGCGCGATTGCGCTGGCAACGCATCGGATCATGACCTGGCCACAAATGGTAGCCATGGGCATACTCATCGCCATCGGCGGCGCGCTGACGATCAAATCGGTATTCTTTCTTCCTTCCATCGGCCTGTTGGTGCTGGTCAACGTCTGGGCGTCGCGCGACTTTGTCCGAACCGCTAAAATCATCGCCGTCAGTGCGGCGATCAGTGTGGCCGTGCTTGGCCTTATCCTCGGCCTTCACGCTGCCAGCCTGGAGAAGACAGCATCGGCCGCCAGCTTTCTTGGACGCACCGGCGGTGCAACGCTGCTGACAGGCGATTACTCCGTCCTGTCCGTCTTTTGGCCTGCGGCAGTGCTAGGCAATCTCGGCTTTTGGGTGCTTGTGCTGTGTGGGGCCGTCGCGCTTGCCCGCAATGACCAGTACGACGCGAAGTTGGGCGGGAGCGATCGTCTGGCGCTCGCTGCCTTTGCGATTCCCGCGCTCGTCCCTTTGATCTACAGCGAGGTCTATCCCTACTTTCACCCATTCCTGATCGCGCCGATTTCAGTCCTGGCCGGTTTCGGTTATGCACGTCTGCGCTGCGTGACACGGACGGCCCTGCTGGTCCTGCTGCTCTTTGGCGCCGCCAGTGCGGTCTGGCACCGGATCGACAACGGGCTTGCCCAGCAGCGCGCGACGCTGGCGCTGGTGCACAGCCTGTTCCCCCATCCCGTGCCCTATATTGATCATACCTCGATGGTCTCATCTTTTCCCAAGAAGGGCTTCTTCATGAGCCGCTGGGGCGTGACCGATTATCGCAAGAGCGGACACCCGGTGATGGCCGCCACTGTGCGGAACGATCAGCCCGCCTTCATGCTCCAGACGCGTGCGCTCCTGGCGGTTGATCGGATCACGCCGGAAGACTCGCAGCGATCCGAATACGGCTTGTTCGGCGCCGACCTCGATGTCCTGCGCGACAATTATATCCGTTACTGGGGGCCGCTGTTCCTGCCCGGCAAAATGCTGACGGGCAGCGGGCGGACGCGGATCGAGATCGGCGGCGCTTACCGCGTGGAAGGCCAAGGTCGCCTGGTCGCAAATGGCAGATCCTATTCGGACGGCGAGATAGTCCGTCTGAACCCCGGCGAATATGCCTATGCCGCCGATGGTCCGCTTCGTCTCTTCTGGGCAGCTCCACCGCCGCCTGCAACACCGCCCCCAGCTAGCCTGTTTTCGGGCTGGTGATCCTCGAGAAGGCTTCCTTGGGGGGAATCCGGCTCGGGATCGACAAAATATAGTGGCCTGCGCTTCACCTCGTTGTGGATGCGACCGATATACAGGCCCACGATACCCAGCATCAGCAGTTGCAGACCGCCGAGCAAGGTCAGCACCAGCACGGTCGAGGTCCAGCCCTGCACAACATGATCGTTGAAGAACCAGCTCGTCAGGATGTATAGGCCGAACAGCAAGGCCAGGACCGAGATCGTCATTCCGAACCACAAGGCCAACCGCAACGGTACGTCGGAAAATCCAACCACCCCGTTTACGGCCAGCCGAATCATCGCGCGTAACGGATACTTGCTCTCGCCCGCGACGCGTTCGTCACGCTGGAACGGAACTTCTGTAGTACTGAAGCCCAGCCAGCTGATCATGCCGCGCAGGTACCGGTCCTGCTCCGGCATTCGTGCCAGAGCGTTGACGACCTTGCGATCGATCAGGCGGAAATCTCCTACGTCGAGCGGCATATCGACCGATGAGAGCCGCCGGATGAAGCGATAGAAAAGCGCCGCAGTGGTACGCTTGAACAAGCTTTCACCTGACCGAGCCACGCGCCGGGCAAGGACGATATCATATCCCTCGCACCATTTGCCGAGCAATTGCAACGCCACCTCTGGAGGGTCCTGCAAGTCAGCGTCCATCACTATTACCGCATCGCCGTTCGCGGCATCGATGCCGGCAGTAACCGCCGTCTGATGGCCAAAATTGCGGGACAGATTGACAATCCTGAACCGGTCATCCTGCGCCCGCATTTCACGCATGATCTTCAGCGAGCCGTCCTTGCTTCCATCGTTTACGAGAATGACTTCCGCCTTTCCCGCGACCTGATCAAGGATGCTCACCATACGTTGGTGGAGCAATGGCAGGGTGTCTTCTTCGCAATAGACAGGAATAACAAAGCTTACCAGACGTGCGTGCCTCACCAGTTTGCTTCCCCATCCTGTGTCCACTTCTCGGCCCTTACAGCCTTTGCCCTGCTGTACCAACAGGTCCAGAACATGGGGTCCAGATGATTGTTTCGAAAACCATCGACATCGGCCCTTCGCTTGATTTCCTTGTTTACCCTTTCCAGCGAATTGGTGGACGCGACCTGCGCCCAGTGGTCCTTCAGCAACGCCATGTAGGCAAGCACATCCTCGCCCGATCCGTCAGCAAAGGCAGGAGGGCTTTCCAGGAGGGCTCCGTCTCCGAAGGGTCGATAGATGCCCGGCACTTCGCGGCGGCCATCGGTGTTGACGCCAACGGCGACTATCGCCGCCGTCGAGACGATCCGCCCGCGTTCGCGGACCTCCTCAATCTCCAGATCCATCATACGCTCACCCGCGCCGGCGCATCTTGCACCGGCGCGGGTTGGGGCGTCGTCAGAATTTGTAGCCCAGCGTCATGCCATAGGTGCGCGGCGGCAGGTAGGTGACGCCGATGATGCGGCCGGTGGAGATCGCAAAGGTGCTGCTTTCGCGCAGCGTGTTGTTGATATTCTTGATCCACAGCGACGCCGTCACCGTTTCGGTCCGGTCGATCCAGCGCAATGATGCGTCGAACATCGTATAGGCGCGTGTGCCCTCCACCAGTCGCTTGAACTCGGTGAAATAGACATTGCTCTTGCCCGACATATCGCCGCTCAGCGTCATCGTCCCGGTTTCGGTCAGGATCGGCAAGTCGACCTCTATCCCGGCGCTATAGGCCCATGTGGGCGAATTGCGCGTGGGATTGCCGGCCAACTGGATGTTGCACGGCGCATTAGCGTTGAGGGCGCCGGGGCCGCACGGCGCGCCAAAGGCGGTCGGATCGGGATTGGTGACCGGGTTATAGGCGGGCTGCCCCGCCTGCGCGACGTTGACGGGGTTGAGCGGGTCGACCGTGATGAAATCGTCATATTTGCTGTCGGTGTAGGACAGGGAGCCGCGCAGGCGCACGCCATCCACCGGACGGGCCATCATGTCGGCTTCCACGCCGGTCGCCGACGTCTTGGCGGCATTTTCAAAGATGGTGGTAAAACCAGCAGGTCCGCCGCCGATCGTCTTGTTGATCTGCAAATCGTCCAGCTTGTAATGATAGGCGGCCAGATTGATCTGCAAGCGCCGGTCGAGCAGTTCCGCCTTTATCCCCAGTTCGTGGTTCTTCATCTTTTCCGGGCGCACGATCGTGGTGCTGCCCGCCGCATTTTCGCCCGACCCGGCCTTGAAGCCTTCGGAATAGGTATAGTAGAGCAGCAGGTCACGATTGGGCTGCCATTGCAGGCCGATTTCCGGGGTGAAGTCCTTGAACGTCTTTTCGCGGTAAGTGCCTTCGACCGTCGTCTTGCGCACCTGCGCCACGGCGGGGTTGCCATTGGCGGTCAGGATGATCGACGGGTTGGCGCTGTCGACCTTTTCATGGCTGTAGCGGCCGCCCAGCTTCAGCGACACGCCGTTCAGCCCAAATGCCTCCCCCATGTCGAAATTGAGCTGCCCGAAAGCGGCATAGGCGCGGGTGCCAAGGCTGGATTTCAGGCAGACGCGGTTGGGCGACGTGCCGGCCGGGAAGTTGCACATGGCCAGCGCTTCGGCCAGCGTCACGGAACCCACGGGCGCAGCGACATTGTCGACGAAGGTCGGCCGCGTCGCCAGCACGGTGATGTTGGACGCCAGATCGTTGGTCGAACTCAGGCCCACCTGATCGCGCGGGCGCTGCCGTTCGTGAAAATAATAAAGGCCGACCACGCCCTTCACGATGGCGCTGTCATATTTGAATTGCAATTCGTTGCTGAACTGCTGCGCGTCGATGGTGCGGGTCTGGATCGACGTCGAGTTGGGCAGGGTGGCGACCAGCGCCGACCCGTCGAGATCCTGGATCAGTTGCGTCCTGAAATCGCGATAATTGGTGATATTGCCAATGCTCAACGCATCGCTCAGCTCAATATTGAGCGTGCCGGTGACCGAATAGCTTTTGGTGTCGACCGAGGGCGGCTCGTCGCTGCCCAGATCGCGCGGTTTGCTTGCAAAGCCGCCCGTACCCGTCGGGGCCAGCCGGGGGACACCGGGAAAGGCGGGGCCGCGATAATGCACCGCGCCGCTATTGTCGTTCTGACGGAAATACTCACCCGACAGCAGGAAATCGACCTTGTCCGACGCGATCAACTGGATCTGCCCGCGGACCATATAGCGGAACAGGTCGTCGACATCGCTGCCGCCCTTGAACGGATTTCCGCCAAAGCCGTCCCGCGCCTCCACCTTGCCTGCCAGGCGGAAGCGAATCGCGTCGATGATCGGGCCGCCGACCGCGGCTTCGGCAATCATCGCGCTATAATTGCCATAGCCGATCCGGGCATAGCCGGTGAAATCGGCGGTCGGCTTGGCCGTGATGAGGTTGATCGAGCCGCCGACCGCGTTGCGGCCATACAGGCTGCCCTGCGGGCCGCGCAGCACTTCCACCCGCTCCAGATCGAACAAGGATGTCAGTTGCGCTTCTGCCCGCGCGACATAGGCGCCATCGACATGCAGCGCGACGCCGGTGCTGGACCCGGTGGTGGACGTATTGGCCCCCACGCCGCGGATGAACACCTTGGCCTGGTTGAAATCATTGCCGAAGGTGACGGATGGCACCAGCTGCTGGATGTCCTGCAGATTGTTCACCCCGGCATTGGCGAGTGCATCGCCGCTAACTGCCGACACGGCCAGGCTGACATCCTGCAAGGACTGGCTGCGCTTTTGCGCGGTGACGATGATGTCCATGCCGTCGGTCTGCGCCTGCGCTACGGGCATCAGCCCGATGCTGGAAACCGATGCGAACAAAGCGCACATCGCGCGTGCATTGATGGATGCCTTCAAAGCGTCTCTCCCTGGAACCGGACATCGTTGATTTGTGTCCCAGGAATACAATTAGCATGGTCGATATTGTCATACAATCGGCCCCATTACCTGTCTTTTGGGGAATGTGGCTTTTCGGCAACAATCGCTTCCAGCGCCGTCAGGATGGTCGGCATCGCTTGGCTTAACCCCTGTACGCGCGCGCTGAACAACAGGCCGATCGTGCGTCGTGCGCCAAAATCGGCCAGCGCAGCGCGCACCATGCCCGGCCAGCTATAGGCCATTGGCATGACTGTCACGCCCAGGCCCGCCGCAACCATCTGCATCACTCGCTCGTCGTTGGTCGCGCGAAAGGCGAAATGCGGACGTACGCCACGATCGACGAAATAGCGACTTGTGACGGACAGCGCCTCGCAATGTCGCCGCACGATCATCACTTCGCCTGCCAGTTCCTCCGCCGCGACACACGCCCGACCGGCCAGATTGTGGCTGGAGGGCAGGGCCAGCCCATAGCCTTCCTGCATGATCGGTCGCGCGGCATAGCGATCCGCCCCGTCGCGCACCACCGTCAGCGCAACGTCGATCCGCTCCGCATCCAGCCGCGCCAGCAGTTCGCGCTCCGTCCCCGGCACCAGTTCCAGCGCCTGCGCGTCGCCGGGGCTGCAAGCGGCCACCGCCTGCGCCACCAGGGCGCCGGGAATGCTGGTCAGCAACCCGATCCGCAGCGGCGCGCCCTGCGTCGATCGCGCGCCCGCCTGTTCGGCCAGGTTGAATTCCCGCTCGATCCGCCGTGCATGACCCAGTAGCCGCGCGCCTGCCTCGGTCAGTTCCACTCGCTGGTTGCTGCGCAGGAACAGCGGCGCGCCGACCGTCTGTTCCAGCTTCGCGATGCCCACGGACAGGGTAGGCTGCGACACATGGCAATGCGCCGCCGCGCGGGAAAAATTGCCCTGGTCGACCACGGCCAGGAAATAGCGCAGCAGATAGCGTTCGATCATAGACAGAAACTATACACTAAGCACCGTCCTTTCAATTTTTCTCTTGGGCACGCTGGCGCTAGGATAGGGGTAATGGAGAGACGCCAATGACCGATTTCGATTTCGCCCTGGGTGAGACTGCGGACATGATCCGCGACAGCAGCCGCCGCTTCGCCAATGACCGCATCGCCCCTCTGGCCGCCCGGATCGACGCGGAGGACTGGTTCCCGCGCGCGCTGTGGCCGGAAATGGGCGAACTGGGCCTGCACGGCATTACGGTGGAAGAGGCCGATGGCGGCCTGGGCCTGGGCTATCTGGAGCATGTCGTCGCGCAGGAGGAAGTTGCCCGCGCGTCCGCGTCCATAGGGCTGAGCTATGGCGCGCACTCCAACCTCTGCGTCAACCAGATCCGCCGCTGGGGCAATGCCGAACAGAAGGCGCGCTACCTGCCCAAGCTTATTTCGGGCGAGCATGTCGGTTCGCTCGCCATGTCGGAAGCGGGGGCCGGTTCTGACGTCATGGCGATGAAGCTGCGCGCCGACAAAAAGGGCGACCGCTACGTCTTGAACGGCACCAAATATTGGATCACCAACGCGGCCGAAGCCGACACGCTGGTCGTCTATGCCCGCACCGGGGACGGCACGAAGGGGATCACCACCTTCCTCATCGAAAAATCCATGCCCGGCTTTTCGATCGGGCAAAAAATCGACAAGGTCGGCATGCGCGGATCGCCCACAGCCGAACTGGTGTTCGACGATTGTGAAGTGCCCGAAGAGAATATCATGGGCCCGCTCAACGGCGGGGCTGGCGTGCTGATGTCGGGGCTGGACTATGAACGCACTGTGCTTGCGGGCATCCAGCTTGGCGTCATGCAAGCCTGCCTCGACGTCGTGCTGCCCTATGTCCGCGAACGCCAGCAGTTCGGCAAGCCGATCGGCGCGTTCCAGCTGATGCAGGCCAAGATCGCCGACATGTATGTCGCCCTCAACAGCGCCCGCGCCTATGTCTATGCCGTCGCCAAAGCGTGCGACGCAGGCCGCACCACCCGCTACGACGCGGCGGGCGCGATCCTGCTGGCCAGCGAAAATGCGGTGAAGGTCGCGCTTGAAGCGGTGCAGGCGCTGGGCGGCGCGGGCTATACGAAGGACTGGCCGGTCGAACGCTTCATGCGTGACGCCAAGCTGCTCGACATTGGTGCAGGCACCAATGAAATCCGCCGCATGCTGATCGGGCGAGAGCTGGTCGGGGCATAGAATATGGTCGGGTCATGCTGTGACAACCTCGTCCGTTCGTTTCGAGCGAAGGTTGGTTTGACGGATCAGTTCTTGCCCACGAACAGGAACGCGACCCCCGCCATGATGCAGGCGAAGGCGGCGAAATGGCGCCAGTGCAGCGGTTCGCCCAGCACCGTCACCATGAACCCGCCGAAGATCAGCAGCGCGATCGCCTCCTGCGCGATCTTGAGCTGCCCTGCGGACCAGCCATGGGCAAATCCGATGCGATTGGCAGGGACCGCAAAACAATATTCGACCAGCGCGATGCCCCAGCTGATCAGGATGACCACAACGAGCGGCTTGGTCATTCCGCCTTTCAGGTGCCAATACCAGGCGACGGTCATGAAGAGGTTTGAAATGACAAGGAGAGCGATGGTGGGCATGAACGGCCTCGAACAGGGCAGGGGGAACCGCACTGCCACCACCGGGCGCGGGAGCGCAAGGGCATGAGCGCGCCGGTCCTCGACACCAAATTGTTCCCCGACAGCGAAGCCTTCCGCAATAACGCTGCGCATAACCGCGCGCTGGCGCAGGAATTGCGCGCCAAGGTTGCGGCGGCCTCAGCCGGCGGGTCCGCCAGCTCTCGCGACAAACATGTGGCGCGCGGCAAACTCCTACCCCGCGACCGCGTCGAGCGGCTGCTCGATCCCGGTTCGCCTTTTCTGGAAATCGGCCAGCTGGCCGCCAACGGCCTCTATGGCGATGATGTCCCCGGCGCGAGCCTGATCGCAGGCATTGGCCGCGTCGCCGGTCGGCAGGTCATGATCGGGTGCAACGACGCCACGGTAAAGGGCGGCACCTATTATCCCGTCACCGTGAAGAAGCATCTGCGTGCGCAGGAAATCGCGCTCGAAAACCGGCTGCCCTGCATCTATCTGGTCGACAGCGGCGGCGCGAACCTGCCCAATCAGGCGGAGGTATTCCCAGACCGCGACCATTTCGGCCGCATCTTCTATAACCAGGCCAACCTGTCGGCGCAGGGCATACCCCAGATCGCCTGCGTCATGGGCAGTTGTACGGCGGGCGGCGCTTATGTCCCCGCCATGTCCGACGAAACCGTCATCGTCCGCAACCAGGGCACGATCTTCCTGGCAGGGCCGCCGCTGGTGCAGGCGGCGACCGGCGAAGTCATCTCTGCGGAAGATCTGGGTGGTGGTGACCTGCATGGTCGCAAATCGGGCGTGGTCGATCATGTTGCCGATAATGACGATCATGCGCTCACCATCGTCCGCGACATTGTTTCGACCCTGCAATCAGACCGCAAGCCGGACCTCAATCTGCGCGAACCCCGCCCGCCCAAATATGACGCGAGCGACCTTTACGGCATCATTCCCGATGATGTCCGCGCGCCCTATGATGTGCGCGAAGTCATCGCCCGCATCGTCGACGCCTCCGAATTTCATGAATTCAAGCCGCTCTATGGCACCACGCTCGTCTGTGGTTTCGCCCATATCTGGGGCATGCCCGTCGCCATCCTCGCCAATAACGGCGTCCTGTTCAGCGAAAGCGCACAAAAGGGCGCGCATTTCATCGAACTCGCCTGCCAGCGACGGATACCCTTGCTCTTCCTCCAGAATATTTCCGGCTTCATGGTCGGCGGCAAATATGAGGCGGAGGGGATCGCCAAGCATGGCGCGAAACTCGTCACCGCCGTCGCCACCGCGCAGGTGCCCAAAATCACCGTGCTGATCGGCGGCAGCTTTGGCGCGGGCAATTACGGCATGTGCGGCCGGGCCTATCAGCCCCGTTTCCTCTTCACCTGGCCCAATGCCCGCATTAGCGTGATGGGCGGCGAACAGGCCGCATCCGTCCTCGCCACCGTCCACCGCGACGCAGGCAAATGGTCGCCGGAAGACGCCGAAGCCTTCAAGGCGCCGGTCCGCCAGAAATATGAAGAGGAAGGCAATCCCTACTACGCCACCGCGCGGCTATGGGACGATGGCATTATCGACCCCGCGCAAACCCGCGACGTGCTGGGCCTGGCCTTCGCCGCAACGCTGAACGCGCCGGTGGCTGAGAGGGCGCAATTCGGCGTGTTCCGGATGTGATGGGGGTGAGGCAGGACAACGCCATACCTCCCCGGAACGGGGAGGGGGACCGCCCGAAGGGTGGTGGAGGGGCATTCAACACCACCTCCGCGACGATCAGGATGGCAAGGCGCGAACGACGCTCCGGCAATCTTCCTGAGGTGATATTGTGGCGCGCGTTGCGCCAGCGCCCCGGCGGCTTCAAGTTCCGCCGCCAACACCCGATCGGCCCATACAGTCTGGATTTCGCCTGCCTGTCCGCACGGCTTGCCATCGAAATCGACGGCGAAGTTCATAATCGCGGCGATCAACCGGAAAGCGACTCCGTCCGCGATGCTCATATGCGCGGGCGCGGGTTCGACACAATTCGCATTCCCGCGAGAGAAGTGCTGCAATCGGTCGACATGGTCGTCATCGCCATTGTCTCCGCCTGCCGTGAGCGCCAACCCCTCCACCAGCCTTCGGCTGGTCCCCCTCCCCGTTTCGGGGAGGTAGAAGGACGCCTGCCATGATCCAATCCCTCCTCATCGCCAATCGCGGCGAAATCGCCTGCCGTATCATCCGCACCGCGCGTGCGATGGGCATCCGCACGGTCGCCGTTTACTCCGACGCCGACGCGACGGCGCTCCACGTCCGCTCCGCCGACGAAGCCGTCCATATCGGCCCGGCCCCGGTGCGCGAATCCTATCTGCTGGGTGACCGGATCATCGCCGCCGCCCTGCAGACCGGGGCGCAGGCGATCCACCCCGGCTACGGCTTCCTGTCCGAAAACGCCGAATTTGCGCAGGCTGTCATCGACGCGGGGCTGATCTGGGTCGGCCCCAACCCGTCCTCCATCACCGCCATGGGCCTCAAGGACGCGGCCAAGCAATTGATGCAGGACGCCGGCGTCCCCACCACGCCCGGCTATCTGGGCGCGGACCAGTCGCCCGCTCATCTGGCCGCGCAGGCCGACGCCATCGGCTACCCCGTCCTCATAAAGGCAGTCGCGGGCGGCGGTGGCAAGGGGATGCGCAAGGTCGACAGTCCCGCCGATTTCGCCGACGCACTCGCCTCCTGCCAGCGCGAAGCGGCGTCCAGCTTTGGCAACGACCACGTCCTGCTCGAAAAATGGGTCACCAACCCGCGCCATATCGAGGTGCAGGTGTTTGGCGACACGCACGGCAATGTCGTCCACCTGTTCGAACGCGACTGCTCGCTCCAGCGCCGCCACCAGAAGGTGATCGAGGAAGCACCCGCACCGGGCATGGACGCCGCCACCCGCGAAGCCATCTGCCAAGCCGCGGTCCGCGCCGCCAAGGCGGTCGACTATGTCGGCGCAGGCACGATCGAATTCATCGCCGACGGATCGGAAGGGCTGCGCGCCGACCGCATCTGGTTCATGGAAATGAACACCCGGCTTCAGGTCGAACATCCCGTGACCGAGGAAATCACCGGCGTCGATCTGGTCGAATGGCAACTCCGCGTAGCATCGGGCGAACCGCTGCCGAAGCGGCAGGAGGAACTGAGCATCAACGGCCACGCCATGGAAGCGCGGCTTTATGCTGAAAATCCGGCGACCGGATTTTTGCCCAGCACAGGGCGGCTGGAACATTTTTCCATCCCCCGTAGCCTTGATCCATACAGTTATATCGCGCCTTCTACTGGCAGTCTGGAAACGCTCAATTATTGCGGCTATCCGCGCATCGAAACGGGCGTCGAACAAGGCAGCGACATCTCTCCCTTTTATGACCCGATGATCGCCAAGCTGATATGGTGGGCCGATAGTCGCCGTGATGCGGCGCGCGGATTGTCTAACCTCGTCCGCCGCGTAGAGGCATGGCCTGTGCGAACCAATGCCACGTTTCTGCACGCCTTGCTGGTCGATCCCAACTTCACGTCAGGGGCGGTTCACACCGGGCTGATCGAGCAACTAGGTGAGGATGTGGTGTATGATCTGGAGCCGCCAGAGGGTCTGCTGGAGCTTGTCGCTGACGCTCTGGTTGATAGGTCTCTGCCAACGGAATTGAGGGGATTTCGTCTCAATGGGGTGCCTCAGTTGGCTGTTCGCCTCAAGGACCGGCAGAATGTCTTCAATGCGACAACCGGAGTCGGACGGGATGTAGTGCAGAGATTGCAGGACGCGGATTGGTTCTCGCTCACGCCGTCGGATGGCGCGATCTTGGCGGCAACTCAAGGGCAGACTTGGAAATTTGAGGTGGCCCGCACCGATGGCGCGGCCGCAGGCGCAGCCTCCGACGGCGCGATCCTCTCGCCGATGCCGGGCCGCATCATTTCCGTGTCGGTCGCGGCGGGTGACGCAGTGGTCAAGGGGCAGAAACTGCTGACGCTGGAAGCCATGAAGATGGAACACAGCCTCATCGCCCCCTTCGACGGCACCGTGGCCGAACTCAACGCCAGCGAAGGCGGGCAGGTGAGCGAAGGCGTGCTGCTGGCAAAGATCGAGAAGGCGGAAGGGTAAGGCGCGCATCACGCCCTCCCGCCGTTCGTTTCGAGCGAAGTCGAGAAACCCATGCGCGCCGTTTCTCGACTTCGCTCGAAACGAACGGGCCGTATGTCCTATTGGGCAGAGAGACGGGCAGCCCGCTGTCCTACCGGACTTCCATCTGCTATAACCAACTGTAATCGCTAAACTTTCGATTAAATCCCATCGTTCATATGGGCGAAGATCGAAAAGTTAGACCCAAAAAGGGGGCAAAAATGGCCGGACGCTATTTCGACCAGTGGACCATCGGCGACAGAATCGCTCATGACATCCGCCGCACCGTGACGGAGACGGACAATCTCCTCTTCACGACGATGACCCATAATCCCCAGCCGCTCCACCTCGACGCGGAAGCCGCCAAAGCCTCGGAATTTGGCCAGATTCTCGTCAACGGCACCTTCACCTTCGCGCTGATGATCGGCCTGTCGGTGGGCGACACGACGCTCGGTACGCTGGTCGCGAACCTGGGCTATGACAAGCTCGTCATGCCAAAGCCGGTATTCATCGGCGACACCATGCGCTGCGAATCCGAAGTCACGGACCTGAAGGAAAGCCGGTCCCGCCCGGACGCGGGAATCGTCACTTTCACCCATCGCCTGATCAATCAGCGCGACGAAATCACCTGCCAATGCCTGCGCATGGCGCTGCTCAAGAAGGCGACGGCCTGAGCGATGATCGGGCGGGTCATGGCCAATATTTTGCGCAAAAGACCGTTGCCAGCCCGATTTCCCTCGCCTATAGCCGCGCACATCGGGGCCTTAGCTCAGCTGGGAGAGCGCGTCGTTCGCAATGACGAGGTCAGCGGTTCGATCCCGCTAGGCTCCACCAATATTCCCGAAAAGCCGGATTTCGCGCAGCAGCGAAGTCCGGCTTTTCCCGTTTGTCCCCGGCTCCATTCTGGCGGCAATGGCCCTTCTCCGGTCGGCCCTGCCGCACTAGATCGGCAGCAATAGGGGGATCAGTCCATGTCCAACGCATCTTTCGCCATCACCGCCCATGACGTCGCCGATGCCGCCCGCATCATCGCGCCCGCCGCCATCATCACGCCCTTGCTTGAAAATGCGGCACTCAACGCATTGGCTGGCCGCCGGGTTTTCCTGAAGTTCGAGGGCGCACAGCATACCGGATCGTTCAAATTTCGCGGGGCCTATAACCGGCTGGCCCGGCTAAATGCGGTAGAACGTGCCGCTGGCGTCGTTGCCTGGTCATCGGGCAATCATGCGCAGGGCGTGGCCGCCGCCGCCCGGTTGCTGGGCATCCCCGCGACCATCGTGATGCCCGTGGACGCGCCCGCGATCAAGCTGGCCAACACCCGCGCGCTGGGCGCAGACGTCGTGACCTATGACCGCCATCGCGAGAGCCGCGAAGCGATAGCGACCCAATTGGCGAATGATCGGGGCGCGACGATCGTGCCCTCCTTCGATGATCCTCATATCATCGCAGGGCAGGGGACAGCCGGACTGGAAATATTGGCGCAGGCGGATGCGGCGGGCGCGTCGGTCGGCCAGATATTGGTGTGTTGCGGCGGTGGTGGGCTGACCGCCGGGATCGCGACCGCCGTGAAGGCGCAGTCGCCCGCCACCGCCATCTACAGCGTCGAGCCGAGCGATTTTGACGATACCGCCCGGTCGCTGATCAGTGGCGTGCGCGAACAGGTCGGGCCCGGTGCGCGTTCCATATGCGACGCCTTGCTCTCGCCCAGCCCCGGTGCATTGACCCTGCCGATCATGCGGGCGCTGGTGACCGCTGGGCTGACCGTCAGCGACGATCAGGTGCGCGATGCGATGCGCTTTGCCTTTTCGACGCTCAAGCTGGTGGTCGAACCGGGTGGCGCGGTGGCGCTGGCGGCGATGCTCGCAGGCCTCGCACCGCCATGCGACGGTGCGAGCGTTGTCGTCATGTCGGGCAGCAATGTCGATCCAGCCATGTTTGCGGAGATCATCGCCGGATGATCGAAGGACTGTCAGTGCGGTGCAGCCTCGCCACGCGCGGGCGGACGCTTCACCTTCCTGATCTGCCGGACGCCCAGCCATACCGTGACCAATGTGGCCGGCAACAGCGCGATGTTGATCCAGCCGGGCAGATGCGCGCCCTGGCGTTCCAGCGCTGCTTCAAGATGATGCCACAGGCCCAGCGCATAATAGCTGATCGCGACGACCGACAGTCCCTCGACCGTATGCTGCAAGCGCAGTTGCAGGCCAGTGCGCCGGTCCATCGACGCCAGCAAATCGCGATTGCGCCGCGCCAGCGCGGTGTCGACGCGCGTACGAAGCATGGCGCTGGTCCAGGCGGTGCGTTGCGACAGGTCCTCCAGCCGCCGGGTGAAGGCGTCGCAGGTACGCATCGCCGGGAGCAGCCGCCGTTCGGTAAAATCGTCGAGCGATCGGAACCCCCGCACCGTCGCCATGTCGAGCCGCCGGATGCGGTCGAAGCAGAGTTCGGCATAGGCGTGCGTCGCGCTCATGCGATAACGGGTGTGGGCGACGATCTGCGCCAGTTCGGCGCTGAGCGCGGACAGTTGCGCCAGCACGCTGTCGGCGTCCGCGTCCTTTTCCGCGACGCGCGCCGTGATATTGGTCAGCCGCTGCTCCAGCGCGGTGACGACCGGCGTCGCCCGCTGCGCTTCGGGCAGGCCCAGCAGCGCCATCTTGCGATAATTGCCCAGTTCCTGAAGCCGCTGAATCAACTGCGAAGGCTCCGCACCGGCCAGCCCATTGTCGCGGATCAACAGGCGACCAAAGCCATTGGCGTGCAGGCGAAAGTCGCTCCAGATGCGGGCGCGGCCCTGCGCCACGTCGGAAATGATAAGGTCATCGGTCGCAAAATGGCTGGCGATCATGGCGTCGGACGGGGGCGTCCTGACCAGCGCGATCTGGGTCGATCGGATGATCCGCCCCGGCAGGCCAGCGATCCACTGTGCCGTCGCGGCAAAGGGCGTCAGGTCGAAAGGGTCGCCATCGCCGTCCGCGATGAAGCTGTACGTCATGAATTCGGTGTGACGTTCGCAGGAAAATTCCAGCATGCCAAGGCGGCAGGTCAGGAAGCGGTCGCCAGTATCGGCGGTGACGCCATGGGCCGCGAGCAGCGCGGCCAGCGCCCCGCTGCTCTCGCGCGCTTCGTCCTCATCCACCAGCAGGACGAATTGCAGCAGGCGGGCCGGGGCGGACAGCCGGGGCATGGTACGCACATGCATTTCCTGCGACAGGGGCGCGCGCAGGGGATGATCGCGCAGTTGAAGCGCCGTGAAAGGATCGTCCCGGTGCTGCGCGTCGTCGGTCATGTTTTTGCTCCCCCTGATCGGCTTCTAGTCTGACAAAAGGCGCCCGCGCAATTGGATCATGCCAAAGGATGAGAGGCGATGGCCAGCGCCGTCAGACGCGCCGGGCAATGGCGCCCGCGGCCCAGCCCATGCCGACTGCCAGCGCGATGGCGGTCAGTCCGTAGAGGAAGGACCATTTTTCCGCCGCAACGGCCATGAACTGTTCAAAGCCGGATTTGCGCACCGTAATGTCGCGGACGGCGGCGGCGACCACGCGCCCGTCCTGCACCAGAAAAGTCTCCGCAGTATAATCGCCCACGATCACACGCGCCGATAGCGGCAGGCGCGCCCGGTACAGCACGCCGTCACTGATTTCGACCGTGCCCGGCCGTTCGACGAACAGGCCGGATCGTTCGCGCAGATCGACCAGCCCTTCCTGGAACCGGCTGATTTCCGCGCTGTCGTTGAGCGAAGATGGCGACAATTGCAGCTTGTCGACGCCCAGTTCATATATCGCGGCGGTGCGCTCGTCGACGATGCGGTCGATCGGGCGGGACGATGCCATCGCGTAGAAACTGGGCGCTGACCGGAAGCTGGCGCGATCGGCATTGACCCAGATGCCGGCCACCTTCTGTTTTTCGCGCATGGTGATCGACTGTTCCGGCCCCTTGAGCACCACGACGATATCGGCAGGCTTTTCCGGACGGTTGCCATCGGGATAGACGATCGCGCCGAACAGCAGCAGGTCAGCGCCGGTGAAACTATACTGGATATCGATGTCGCGCTGCGACACGTCTGGCACCAGTTGCGGCGCAGTGGCCGCGCCGAGCAACAGGACCGGCGCCAGCCGCCAAAGGTCACGCCGCCGCATCAGTTCAACTCTATCGTGAAGATTTCATCGGGCCGCCAGCCCAGCCCCAGCGCCATGCGCGCAGCGACCAGCAACACGATCAGCGCCAGCAACACGCGCAGATATTCGGGCCGGATCGTCATCGACAGCCGCGTGCCGACCTGCGCGCCCGTGACGCTGCCGATCAGCAGCAGCATCGCCAGCACCAGATCGACGGCCTTGGTCGTCATTGCGTGCATCATCGTCGTCGCCATGGTGACGAACAGGATCTGGAACAGCGATGTGCCCACCACGGACTGGGTAGTCATGCCCAGCAGATAGAGCATGGCTGGGACAAGGATGAAACCGCCGCCCACGCCCAGCAGCATCGTCAGGATGCCGGTTGCCATCCCCAGCAGCAACGGGGCGAGCGGCGAGATATAGAGGCCGGAACGATAGAAGCGCCAGCGCATCGGCAGCGCCGCGACGAGCGGGTGGTGCCGCCGCTTGCGCGCCTGCGGACGCCTGCCGGTCTTGAGCGCGATCAGCGCCTGAATCGATTCCTTGGCCATCAACAGGCCGATGCCGCCCAGCATCAGCACATAGAGGATGCCGATGACCGTATCGATCTGCCCCAGATATTGCAGCAGGCGAAAGATCAGCACGCCAAGCCCGGCGCCGACCACGCCGCCGGCGATCAGGACGCCGCCCATGCGAAAATCGACAGTGCCGCGCGATATATGGGTGAAAACACCCGATACGCTGGCACCGGTCACCTGCGACGCGGCGGATGCGGCGGCGACGGTGGGGGGGATGCCGTAAAAGATGAGCAGGGGCGTCGTCAGAAAACCGCCGCCGACGCCGAACATGCCCGACAGCAGACCCACGATCCCGCCCAGGCCAACAATGACCAGCGCGTTCACCGAAAGATTGGCGATGGGCAGGTAAAGATCCATGGCCCGACCGGGGTAGTGGCAAAATGTGTCGAGTGAAAGCGCGCGATGCGCCCAGCGTCAAAAATCCGCAGCCAGGGTGATCGCAAGGCCGGACGAGGGCGCGGCGCGACCGGCAATGCGTTCCCGCCATTCGACCGCAATGCGGGCGGGGATGTTGGGCAATGGCAATCGAATCTGCATTTCCGGGCCAATGTCGACACGCTCGACGCCCGGCTGCGCTCCGCCGGACAGGGCCGCACCGATTCGCAGCCTTGTCGTGTCGATCGGGGCTAGCAGTGAGAGTTTGCCGTCGATGAAAGCGTCGCGCTGGTTCAGCCCGACCATGCCTGCCTGCGCATAGGCTTCCGCCTCCAGCCCGCCTCCGACCCGCGTGGGGCCAAAGCCGCCCACGGCCATGATCGCCATCGCGTTGCGCGCTCGCTTGTCCAGCGCGATCCGGCGTTCGACAGCCAGGCTGACAGGGACGGTGCGCGCCGGCTGGATCGCAAAGCCGATTGCTGCTTCCGGGGCAGCCGGGCGCTGGAGCGCACTGGTCGCGCGGGCATAGGCGACGGTGCGGATCGGGGCCGAAGGGGTCAGGTCATAATCGACGCGCAGGCCAGCCTGCGACGCGCCCAGCCGACCAAGGGCGGCATCAGTCGGTGACGTGCCATTGTCCCGCCACAGCATCCATGCGCTGCCATGCCAGCGATCCGGCCGTGTCGACGCCGAGCGCAACAGCGGCGCGGGGGAGGGAGTGCCGTAATTAGCATCCGAATCGCTCGCATAGTGGCGGTTGGCAAAGGCCATGGAAAAGGCGATGAAATTCAGCAGGTCGACCGGCATGGCGTCTTGGACGCGGGCGTAGGTCGGGGCTGGACCCTTGGCCAGGACCGGGTGGAGACGGGCATTTGCCATGACCGCGACGGCCGGCGGGGGCACAAGGGACGCCATCTGGACTGTCCAGGTCTTGTGCGGTGAAGGCATGGTCAATTCGGGGGCATTATTCCCCGACCTTATGGGTTGCGACGCTGGCAGGCGCGTGGTTGCCGATGCCGCGAATTTCTGGTGGGCTATCAATGGCAGTGGTGGTTCCGGCTGGCTCCACAGCCGGATCGCGATCCAGCCGACCATCAATAGCCCAAAGAAACGGAGTGGACGGCCACTGGCGGTTGCGATCATGGATCGGACTGCATGTCGGGAAAGCGATGCTGGGTCTTGTCCCAGGCAAGCGGACGGCCCAGCAAGGACCGCACATATTGGAAGATGGCGCGCCGCGCCGCGAGTATGGCGATGAGATTGGCGATGAAGGTGCGCGGCACTGCACCAAAGCCGTGACGCCAGCCATAAGCCTGCCCCACGAACAGCACGCGCATCAGGCCGCGCCAACTCATCAGCCCGACATTGATCCACAGGAGCGCCACGATCATGGGGGACAGCGGCCGCGGCGGGATTGGCAGGACGAGGCTGATGAGCCAGAGCATCCCCCATAGAGCGATCGTCAGATAGGCGGCGAACAGGACAAAGGCGGACAGGGCTGCGCGCCGATCGCGCAGGCGCATCCACCATTCGAACGGTCCGCCGCGCCAACCCATCCGGTCCCATCCCGCCAGAGAAATGCCCACGATCCAGCGGGCTTTCTGTCTGACGGCGCTGTCGATCGTGTCCGGGAAATATTCGCGGGTCGCAACCAGTTCGCCGTCTGCGTCGCGCATCCGGACGAATATGCCGCGCCCGCCATTGTCGCGAATCCGCAAGCCGGCTTCATAATCCTCCGTCAGCGATGACGGATCGAACGGACCATGGCCTGGATCGCGGGCGAGCGCTGCAAGCGTGTCCCGCTCGAACGCGCAGGCGACCCCGGCGGATGGCACGGACGCGCCCAGCGCTTCGCGTATGGTCAGATATTTCCCATGGCTTTCCGCACATCGGCTGTTAGCGGAATTACACAAATCGTCGCGAATTAACCGATTGCGGATTGCCGAGTTTGAAATGGCTGAGAAGCCCAACGAAATTCGATATGGCCCTCAATTCTTCGTCAGCCAATCAGGTCGAGGGTCGTGATCGGAACAATTGCTTGATCTTCGGTGTCGCGTACATCTTGCATATAAGCAGCGCCATTCGCGCACACGCCAATCACAGTGTTTTCGTGGGACACAGCTGGCCCCCCGCTCATACCAGCCACAATTCCTGCATTTGTTAGTAGCCGCCGAATGCCGCCCTTTGATGGCCGAATAGCAACTACCAGTCCGGGAGAAATACTACACGTCTGACCCGGTCGAAAATTCGGAAAACCACAGACTGCCACATGGCTCATGACCCGAAATTCTTTGTCTTGCGACAACTTCAGGATATATTCGGGTGCGACCGAAGATCGAAACATTGCAATATCGAGTATTTTATTTGATCGTACGTCATCGATCTCGTATCGCTCACTCGGTTTGTTGGGTTGAAAGATTACTAGATCAGAAAACGGTTCACCATCAGGACCGTGCAGAACATGGTGGCAAGTTACAAACCTTCCTCCATCGATTGCAAAAGCAGTTCCTTGTGAGCATCCTTCCTCACTTTCAACGACCCAACAAGAATTTGCGATTGTTTCAACATCCCAAGTTGGCGGCTGCGGCACTGCATATTTCACACGCTGCCTATTATGATCTTGGGCAACACTCCATGGTTTATCAGCTAGCCAAGCAACTACGTCGGAACTCCAACTATCTACGTCAATCTGATCATCAACAATTTCGAGCAATAACAACAATCGCCGAAGGCCAAAATAGGGAGCAATGAGCGCGTTTCCTTTCAGGTCATGATATCGACGATGAGAACCGGCAGCATTTATCAAGAAATTAACTTCATCTTCAGGCATTGTACCTGTCACATTCACAAAAGATGCGCCGAGCTCTGCCCAAGTTAGCAAGATAAGATTTCCGCGCCTGGCATACTTAATCGACCAAGGAGCGTTTCCAGGAAGATCGCTGGAAAACGGTGCAAACGAACCAGCCACGGCCTGATTGATTATGGATTTCGTGTGGCTGCCGTAGGCGAAAATTTCTGTGGGCACATTGGAAGTTGTCATGACGGCAGTCTATCAGTTCACCGCGAAGGTCGCTACATAAAGCAGCTAATCCCGATGCCGAAATATCTGCCTTCAGCTATCACTTATTGGAAGTAGTAGCACCGTCCACGTCGAATTTGCGAAGTGGTACCAGACGTTCGATTGACACATCACGACTGTTTGTAATGATGAGTTCTCGTGCATCTACCGGTGATCCATTGCCAACGCTATATTGCAGGTCGACCGCCGCCATCGCAAAACCGGAGAATGTCTCACGAATTTCCGGCACATCGTTGATGCTCAAAAGGAACTGCCCCTCGATCCTGCGTAGCTGATCAGCCATGCGGGAGAATTCCGAGCGATCAAACATGCCAGCACCATAGTCGCCCTCGCTACCGTGATACGGCGGATCGAGGTAGAAAAGCATTTCGGGCCGGTCATATCGACGAATGAAATCCGACCAGGGTAGCCGTTCGATCGTAACGCCCGCGAGCCGCTCGTGCAGTTGTTCCAGCATTGGCTGCAGCTTCGTCACATCAAACCCGCCGGAGTTAGCCGCGTCGACGCCGAAGCTGCGCCCTGAGACCTTCCCGCCGAATGCGAGACGCTGGAGATAAAGGAACCGGGCGGCCCGCTCCAAATCGGTCTGTGTACATGGATCAACTCGTATCAGCCGCTCGAAATTACTACGCGTCGTAAGCTGGTACCGAAGCATATCGAGAAACGCGACATAATGGCGCTGGAGGATGCGAAAGAATGTCGCCACATCTTCTGACCAGTCGTTTACATATTCAGCGCGTGGTCGCCGCCCGCGCCGAAGAAAGACGCCGCCCATGCCCATAAAAACTTCGCCATAGCTTTGGTGCGGAATCATATCGATGGCGCGGGTGAGACGCCGCGCCAGTCTGCGCTTGCCTCCGATATAAGCAGCCGGCGGAGACACCGGCTCTATAAAATCGTCAAATAGCGGACTCGACTCAAACATATCTGTTCCATATCTGTTCACTCACCCGGCGTCGGGTGGCGGGATGGATTCGGCAGGCATGCCGATGATATGGCGGGTCGAGTCCGCCGGTTTGAAGCGCTGGAACGCTTCAGACCCCCGCCCATTATATGGTTGGGAATTTCTGTTTTTTTGCAATGGAAGGGCGACCGATATGTCGATCGAAGCGATTATGATGTCTCGTTTCCGCCAGTTCGCAGATAGCTGGAATGACGATGACGTTATCGATGATAGCGGCCTGACCGGTGCGGACCTCAAGCTGATCGCCGACACGATCGAACAAGTGGAGTTTGTGCCCCGTATCAACCTTGACTGATCAAAGCAGCGAAGGGTCGTCGCTCCCCTTTTTCTAAAACCATCACACCCCGAAGCTATCCGGCGGTTGGTCCGATCAATCCTGAAAGCCGATTGACAGCCCGTCTCGCCGAAATTTCCGTTTCAACTAGCTGTGCGATGGCGTTCCGCAAATCGATTTCGGCCGGCATTGTCGTGCCGTCGCACGCAATAATTTCGTCGATATAGAGCAGCACCGATGCGCACTGCGGTTCACCATCCTCTATCAAATTGCCCAATGCATCCCACAATTCTTCAGTGGTGGGAAACAATCCCCTTGCGATTCTCTGGCATCCCTTGATTTTCAATTCCACATCGCGCGCGCGGGGCTTCCGAAAATATTGATCAATGTAGCGGTCGACGACCGCTGTCTCCGCGGCATGCAACGTGCCGTCATAGCGAGCCAAGAACATCAAAATTTGAACGGCCGACTTCACTTTGCGGAAGGCAAATCTGACAGTATTCTGACTGCGCTGATCATCGCCCAATTCATCCAGTCTGTTTGACGATTCGAGCCAAAGACGGGCGTCTTCGAACACCTCTCCCGTCCCCATGACAATCAGTGATTGAACGCGATCTAGGCGAAACTCACGCAACGCTTGCCGTTCAAGGCAGAAGCCTTGCAGATAGATCAGCGCATTCTCTGTGAAGCAGCGTCCGCAACGAACACGCCTATGTGTCGGCGCACTGTTAGCGTCCAAGTAATCAATTTCGATCATCTGCCCTTCCAGATAATAGGGCAGGAAGTTGCGCTGATCCGGCACGGGATAATCATGCTCTGAAACAGGTAGGCTGGCGGGCATCGATGGAATTGGGGGCGCAACCGACAAAGCCGCGAGTTTTTTGTCCCAGCGCCGACGATCCTCGTCCGTAATGACGATTTGAAAACTCATTGTCTGGCCCCTTCGAGATCAAGCCGCCACGCAATCTCGATGCTGCAATTGATTTCTCGCGTCAAACTCGATCGTGGTTGGTCAAAGCAGCGAAGGGCCTTCTGTCCCCTTCTTCCGAAACCACGGCGCATCCGTGTGATCAACCGATATCCGCTCCGCCGGATAGGGCCGATCGAACTGATATAGGTCCTCCAGCGGCGCGGTGAGCCAGGTGTTCCAATCCTGCGGATCGAGGATGACCGGCGACCGATCGTGAATGTCGGCGAGCTCCGGCGCATTGTCGGTCATCACGCCGGTATAGACCGCGCCCCATTCGTCGCTCTGCGTCCAAAGCCCTGCCCAGGCAAAGATCGGCTGATCCTTCACGCTGAGCCATGTTTCTGTCATGCGGCCCGGCTCGCCCACAGCCTCCGCGAATCGCGCAGTCGGGATCAGGCAGCGCTGGCGCGGTTCCGCCGACCAGCGCTTCCAGAATGATCCCAGCTTGTCGAAGCGCGCATTATTGACCGGCTTGGGCTTGAGCGGCTGACCGCTCTTGCCGCGCAGCGAGACCGGGAAGCCCCATGTCATCTGCTCCAATACCAGGCCGTCGCCATCCATGCGCACGACGCTGCCCGGCGATTTGGGATGGACCTCCAATGGCCCTTCATTGAACCGCGCGCCGATCCTTGCGCCGAACAGTTGCAGCACCTTCTGCGTGTCGCCGCGCTCAGCCCGATTGCACATGGTCGGGAAGGTGGTTTGCGACAGGCCGCCTGTCAACGCGCTTGACCCGAATCGCGCCGATGTTCTCATTACGTTCTTATGGAACAGGTCGATCAAACACGCCTTGCCCTTTGGCGGAACAACCACTGCATCGCTTTTACGACAGAGTTTGAAAGCCGTGGCACCCTTTGGTGTTGCTGGATCACTGCGGTGCAAAAAGGCACCCTGTTAGGCCAAGGCACTTCAATCCAGGTATATGGTAAGCAAGCCGCGTTCGACAAAGCACTGGCCGATCTTGCCGCCGCGCTGCGTCGAAAGGGTCATGAAATGAGAGAGCAGGAATGAAAGGCCGCGGGCGTATTGCGGTTATCCATAGACCTCGACCAGCCGCGCCATCTGCCCCTTGGCGCGCTTTGAAGTGGCCAGCCGGTTATCGCGCAGCAGCTGCGCCACGTCCGCATCCGCGCCCTTGGCCAGCGCGATCGGGTTGCCGGTGACCGATATGTCATTATTGACGATCGTGATTCGCTCAGCGCTGCGATCGGTCCATGGAGCCTGCCAGCGCGGCGCGGTTTTCTCGCCATAGTGGATGCCATCGACGCAATTGCGGATATCATTGGCCCTGATTTCGATTGCCTGTGAGCCGCCCTTGCAGGTGATAGCACAGGTCGCGCCCGAAAACTTGGACCGCCGGATGCTCCCGCGCCGGATACCCAGAAAGTCGACAATCTGATCACGCCCGCCGCGCCCCGAACACAGGTTCATGTGCGCCTCGCTGCCTCCGTTGAACTTGAAGCAGTCATCCAGCGGGTCGATCGCATGACAGTCGACCAGATAGATCTGCTCGATCACCTTGGCCGGATCGTAATCGTCGCCATTTTGCCCGAAGTGAAAGCCATTCAGGCCGCCAACCGTCTTGATCCCGCGCAGCAGCATCCACTTGCAGCCACCGCCGCCGATCGCCGCGGCCCGGTTGTCGGTCCCGAAAACACGCGTGTTCTTGCCTCCCTTTATGGTAATCGGCTTGCCTTTCGCCCCGGACAGCGCGCGCGGTAGGGTGATATTGCCGATGATATCCCCGTCGGGCAGCACGAACGTGTCACCCGGCCTTAGCGCCGCCAGCCGGCGGGACAGGGATGCGGCGATGGTCACAGCGGAATCCACGGGACCGGCTGCTGGAGCATGGTCGAATAATAGGCCGATCCATCCGCATGTCCCAACGGCGCGGGATGGATCAAATCGGCGTTGAACTGGGCCGGATTTGCAATTCTCCCTGGCTCTCCGGGGATCGAAAAGACGCTGTTCACATCATAGTAGCCAGCAATATTGGCGACGCCGCCTGCCTTGACGAGGCCAACAAAGTCGGAGATGCGCTGCTGTGTCGTAGTCAGCGCCCCGACATTCGCGCCGCGAGGAAGGGGCAACGCGATCAGAACCCGGCAGGGAATTATGCCGCCATTCGGTCCCGCTTGATATGCGGCGATATAGTCGGCCGCTTCGGCCTCGGAAATGACCCTCATCTGCTCGACGGTCTTGTTGCCACCGCTCGTGTCGAAGTCGTTGGTAAAAGGTTGCAGGATGAGGGTGTTAAAAAACGGGTATTTCTGCCGCCGCGCTGCATTGTTGGCGCGATAGACTGACAGTTGCGCAGACGGCCTGCCCATCATGATGAGTGGCGTTTCGATGCCCGTAGCCAGCGCCGCCGCTCGAAAACCACGCCGCAACATACCGCCGCCCTCAGCAGTGCGGCCTTCAGCACCGATCAGTCCGCCATCGCCAAGGGCGGCATCGGTATTGTTATAGTAAATGCTGTCGGCGAGCGCGCCGAATGTGTAGGTAGGATGCTCACCATAGGCGAGCCATATTCCTCCCTCCAATGTACCGGCCGATAGGCCCGATGGGTTGGCAGTCCCAAGCGCGCTGGCCCCGGACCCGTCGTCTGCCCTGCGCCCGACGCCAGGGGGCAAGGTGCCTGCTGCATAGGGAATGGTCTGCACGGATTGCTGGCCAGATGTCAGCACCCGCTCTTTTTGCAGGTCCAACACCGCGCCAGCCGACAATGAAAGGCCGGTGATCTCCGTTACCAGCGTCGCGCCGGAACCATTGGGGATGACTACCGGCGTGGGTGACATGCCCAGCAAAGTCGAACCGTGTAGTGCGGCCGCACGGGTTGGGACGTCATTGCCGACGCCGATTTCCAGCCCGCCCGATCCGCCGACATAATAGGCCTGCCCGTAGCAGCGAAGCGCCGTGACATTGTTGGCAGCCAGCTTGGCTCGCTGCGTCGTCAACGCACGGACGGTGATGCTATTCGTGACCTGCGGGCCAATACCCGTATCATTATATTGGCCGATGATCTGCCAGGACTTGGCCGGCGTGGAGGCGCCGCCTGCGATGACCGCCCCACCGGGCAACACGGCGACTCCAGCGGCAAGGGCAAGCGCAGCCACGGCTGACGGCACGACAACACGACGAACGAGTTGGGCCACTCCCGACCAGATCACGATCTCGGTCGGGTTCGCAGGGTCGATCGGCGCGCCAGCGCCGAGGGCACCGGCTTCCGCAGGGTCCGCAGCGGTCGCCACTCCGGCACGGACGCATGCGGACGCGATGGCATCGTCGATTTCGAGGCGCGCCGGGTTGGAGCCGGGCTGACGCATATCCCAAAGCAGGATCTTCTTCATTCGCCATTATCCTTTAGCAGTGGCGACAGGCAGACACGGTCCATGACACGCTCGGCGAGCGCCAGGGCGGCCTTCGCGTTGGGGCAGTTGGCGTAGGGGCGGACCGTGGTGCAGCCGCCCAGCAACAGCAGCAGGGGGAGGAGGCGGGTCACCAGTCCACCCCCCGCCGAACCGCACGAATGACGATGGGCGCGGCGCCCGCGATGATCGCCAGCGGAAAGCTGACGAAGCCCGCGATGAAGAAACCGATGCTGGCCATCACTTCTGTGCCAGCTTGCGCGTGATGATCTGCCCCCAGACCAGCGGCACGACGACCAGCGCGACAGCGCCCAGCATCTCGACCGTGTCGGCGCCTAGCCAGCCCTTGCCGATGGCATAGCCGCCCACGATCAGCACGACCTGGCGCACCCCGGCCGCGATTTGTGTAGTGGTGACGTCGTTCATTTCATCCTCCGCGCAAAGGCCGCAGCCAGTTTTTCGTCATATTTATTTTCGCGATAGGCGGTGCCGTTGTAGCCCCGCGCAAAGGCCGCCCAGTCGCCGCGCCGCAGCGCGCCGGTCAGCCCGCGTCCCTCGATAAATCGGATGAAGGCGTCCAGCTGGTCGCCCTCCGTCTGCGCCTGCCGCCAGGCGAACGACCATGGATCAGGCGCGCCGCACACGGCGTAATTTTCGCCCAATATCTGGAACGCACCGTAGCTGGCCGACATGAACCCCGCGTCGACGTCCAGCGCGACGGCGCTCAGCAGCTGCTCCCACCGGCCGCCCTGCGATCGGGAATAGAGCTTGCGGTTCCATGTCCGCGACGACAGGGCAGGGTGGCTTCTGTCGAAACGATGGTCCGTCGATTTGCTGAACCGGTGTGGCTCGAACAGGATCGTCGGTCGACCACCGATAAAGGCATCGCCCGACGATTCGACGTCATAGACGGCCCATACCTTGGCCTCTTCCACCCGCAGGATCGATGCGGCCACAGCGATGTCCCGCGTATCCACCGGATAGTCGGGACCATCTGTCAGGCAGGCGAGAATCGCGGCCTTGCTTTGCGGGCCGATACGGCCATCGATCTGGCCATGATAAAAACCAAGCGATGACAGCCGCCGTTGAAGATCAACGTGGTTCATATATTCCTCCGGAATTTGGATGATGCTATTCGCCGCCGATCGGGCGCTTGCCCGCGACAATGTCGGAAAGGGTGCGTTCCGCGCTCAATTCCGTCTGCATCTCTTCGCGAATGGCCGACTTGCGGCGCACCGCCTCATCGATCATCAGGTCGCTCACCCCGCGCACGAAGCGATCGGTATAGAGCTTGACGATACGGTCCGCGCCCACCGTCGCCCCGGCCGTGATCAGCGCGGCGCCCTCGCCACGCACACCTGCCTGACTGACCAGCCAATAGGCTATCAGCGCCACCATCGGCAGGATGAGAATGTCCGCCAGCACCAAAGCAGGCTTGATCCGCACCCCGCGCTTGATCAGCAGCGCGTATTTGGCGGCAAAGCCGAAGGTCAGCCCGACCCAAATCCACCCATATTTGACGACAAGCGCCTCACCCCATGGCGACATCGCCGTTGCTCCCTGCTGTGGACTCATATCGATCCTCCTCACCTGCGGTTGCTATGTTCCGCGATCAGGGCGTTACGCGCAGTCTGAGCGCGGTTCAGGTGCATGGCTGACCAGCATCGAAAAGCATGCCCAGGATGACTGCTGTCAGGACGCAGCCGTTTTGCGCCTCTCAAAACTCAAGCGCGCGGGTGACGAGCGACATGTTCATGATGCCGCCAGGTGTTGCCGATGCCTTTGCCACCATCACTTCGTAATTGATGGTTGTGTCGGTGACAGAAGCGACGCGCCAAAAGTCTAAGCCGTAGTCACTCACGGTGCTGCCGGACGGGAAGGAGAAAGTCACATCGTCGGGCTCTGGCGTGACAGCCAATTGATGCGTGATGGAGCCGATTACGAGACCCACAGATCCGACGGGGATCTGCACAAGACGCTTCGACCGGCTTGTAATGCCGACGACCTTGCCCAACGTCGTGCCGGTCCCCAAGTTAGTAAAATTCTTGACCAGCGCGCCGAAGCACTCGCCATTGACGCGCGTGTTAGTACAGCCCTCACTGATCCACAGATTATAATCATTACTGACAAGTGCGCTGTCGATCGTCGCATTATCGACGCTTTCGAGGTACAGGCCATAGACATTATTGCGCGCGACCACCCGGATACGGGGTTGATCCGCCTCTGCCCCGACCTCTGAAAAGCTGTCCTGCCAGAAATAGGCACCTATATAGTTGTTGAGCAGGATTGGTTCAGAAAGGAAGCAATCCGGGTTTGCCACGTCATTGCCATGGTTCCACCCGGTGAACTCGCCCCCCGATACCCGCGCCCAGCGCGTCTTTGCACGCACGCCGGCATTGCCGCTGATGGTCGTTGTCTTGCTTCGTCCGCCAAAGCCTTTGCAATCCCTGATAACCGTTCCCTGCTTGGGCGTCGGATCAGGATCGAGGCCGCTGTCCTGCACCCGGAAACCGTCGCGCGCATAGGTGATCGGATCGTCCGGCAGGATCTCGCAGACGCAGTTGAATACCAGCCACCCACAGCGCATGTCGAATGCAGCCGATGTTGTCTCTGGCTCCGCAAGGCCCCATTCTCTGCCGCGACAGCCTTCAAGCACGTTGCCAGTATTCCTGCTGCCGTCACCTTTTCCGTCAACCAGATCGGAGCCGGTACGCAAAAGGGTGAGATCGCGCAGGATGATATTGTGGAAGTCATCGCGCTGGACGCCGATGCCGTACCACTGGCATTCCTTGATAGTCGCCCGTTCGCCCAGGAAGTCCGTGCAGCCGGTCGAAATATCCACGCCGGAATTGCAGAAAAGCGCATCCTGATCAGCCGCCGTCTGATTGTCGCGATTGCCGTCAATCGTCAGGTCGCTGAAACCGCAACCTTTGACTGCGATCGACGCGCCGACGCGCTGACCGAATTTGAGAACGTGGGCGTCCTGGCCATCGGCCAGCTGAAGGATCGTTACATTCTCGCCTGCACCTTTCAGGCGGATATTGTCATGCTTCACCCACAGCCCGGCCTGGTTATCCCAGTTGCCGCCGATGCGGGTTGTATCGCTGTTGGTGTTGCCGACCCGGAACAAGCCAGCTGTAAAATGCAGCGTGCCGCCGCCGAGCGAATGGAGATAGGCGAAGGCGCTGGTCGTCAGCTTGAGCGTATCTTCGCGCGTTCCGACGCCCACAAATCCGAAATGCCCCGCATAGACATCGCCCGCTGGCAGCCAGCCGGGCAGATCGGGGATCGCTGTCGCGCCGCTCTGGCGGATATAGCTCAAGTCCGCAGCGCTTACAGACTGGCCGTCGCTTGTGATCAACGAAATTACGGGCAACGCTTCGAGGAGCGCGTCGCGGCTCGGGAAGCCAAATCTTGCGAAAACACTGTCATCCCGCGCAACCTCTGCGGCGTCCCTGGCTGTGTAAGCTTCATCGCGCGCAATCTCCGCTAGCGATGCGGCTTCGGCGGCCCCTGCGGCTCCAGCGGTGAGATAGCGCTCATCCATCGCCGCGACGGTCGGCTCATCGATCAGGCCCGCGTCATACAGCCGCCGCTCTGCACCAAAGCCGGGCCGCCCGCGCTCGACGACCAGCTTGCGCTGGGCCGCCACGGTGACGCTCAGCATGGGCAAATCCATATATTGCGGAACCAGGTCGCCGGGAATCTCTGATCCCGGCTGCACCGCTACCCGCTCGGTCAGCCGACTTGCCGTCGCACCGCCGGTCAATTCCATGAAATCATAGGACAGGGACCGGGTGACGCCCGCCGCGTAGATCTGGCTTGCCTGTTCCGCCGTCCCGAGCGCCACGGCATTGACTGCCTGCCCATCCAGTTCGGCATTGATTGTCAGCAATGGCGCCGTCTGGTCGGTATAGCGGATCGCCAGCGCGAACAGGCGACCCGTCAGGTCCTGAAGGTCGCCGTTTTCATCGACATATCCGACCTGCAATGCAAAGGGTTCGCCGGCACGCACAATCAGCGCACCGGCGGGGGAAAGGCCCGCCAGGGTCATCAGCTTCACCTCAGTTGAAGAAAATCAGTTCCAGGTCACCGCTTCATAGGCGGCTTGCTTCGCGCTGGCCGTGGATGCCGCGCGGATCGCACGCTTGGCCTTGGTAGCAATCGCCTCGACCTTGGCGATTTTGGTGCGCGATGATGCCATGCCCGCCTCGAAACGGCTTATGACCGTCGCTAGGCTCTCGCCCGTTGCGGTGACTTCAGCCATCGCGAAGGGGTATCGGGCAGCGCGCTGCGGTACGGTCAGAGTGGCGAGCATCGAGCCGATCACATTACGATAGTCGTACACCTCCTGCGCCTTCTGCGCATAGGCATAGGATTGCCCCACCCCCTGCGTCATGACAGCGGCGCGTTGGGCCTCCCGTTCCCTGTCTACAGCCGCGATCAGCCGTTCTTCTGCACTCGCCAGGTCGCGCGCGTTGTAATAGTTGGCGGGTAGCGGCTCTATGGCGCTGTCCGGATAACCGTCTGGATAGACGAGCGATCCATCTGCTTTCAGGCGATGCGTGGGCCTTTCGCTCATACGGTCCAGCCCACCGACATTGCTGTTTCGCCCGAAATGGCGGCAAGCGTTCCTGCGCCACTATAGCGGCGTGTGAGCAACTGATACTCCCAGGTTGCGGCGGAGGTTGGGCCGGAGACGGATGCCGAAAAGCTCAGAACCGATGGTTCGCCCGCAGTGGCGCCGTAAGGATCTTGTGTCTCCGGCGCCATATCTGTCCAGGCGCCGCTACCGGGCGTTGCGCGATATTGGAGCTTGCCCGCCAGCATCCCCGATCCGCTCGATGCCTGATAGCCCAGATTCACGTTGGCCGTGATCATCCCGTCTGGCCCGGCGTTCAGCGTCAGCGGCCCGCCATTCGCACTGCCATAGCTGCTACTGTTATTGACGCTCAACGTGTTATCGGTGACGCTGTTGACCGCATCGCCATCCCGCACCTTCGTCATCTGGACGTCGGCAACAGCTATAATAGTGCCGTTATAGCTGATGGAAATCTTTGCCTGCGCCCGGTCGGCAGTGATGGCGTCGACGGTGAGCGTCTGATTATTCGCGCCGCCGAGAGAGGCTATCATGTTGCTGGTGCTCGTCAGAGCATAGGTCGTTAGTGGATCGGCGGTGATGTCGGTTGACCCCTGATAGACCAGATAGTCGACGGAGATCGGGAATTGCCCGGCCTTCGGTGTCCCGGCATAGGTACTGGCAACGGCCCTCACCCAGCTTGCGGGCGCAATCGAAAAACCGTCGGCGCCGCGCACGATTTCCGTGGCGATGTCGTCGCGATCCTCGCCGGTCGTCAGCGCGGGCGTCGGCGGCGCGGTACCGGTGCGGCCCAGCGCGAAATCATGCTTGGCCCCGCGTTCCGACATGAATGTAAAGGTAACGACCATCCGCGCCGGATCGATCTGGCGCTTGAGGATGATCGCGTCGATGCCTCCCAGGCCATGGTCCGGCAGGTCCAGGGTCAGCATGTCGCCCGGCCCGAAATGCCGCATATGCGGCTTGCAGGGTACGACGATCGGCGCGAGTTCGCGGCCGTTCAGCAGCTTGTAGGCTGCGATCTGCGCCGCCTGGTCCTTCTGCTGGATCAGGTCATATTGCTGTTCCTCGATCTTCTCCTCGCCATCTTCCGTGACGTAGCTGGAAATGCTGACAAGGTCAGACTGCACATATTCCCACTTGTTCGCCTCCGACCGATATTTCGGCCGAATGCCGTTCAGCCGGGCGGCCCATGTCTGCTGCGCCGTGACGTCGACATCCTCATCGGCCAGATCGTCGGCGGTCAACGTGTAGAGCGACAGGCGCGGCGCGTTGAACCGCAGCCCCAGCTTGCCCCCGCGCCACATCGGTTCCGCTGCGCCGGCTTCCAGGATGCGCTTCAGATTGGCCCAGCGGTCGCCCGGCTCATAGAGAACGCCGCCGACCTTCCACCCGTTTGCGTCGCAGATATTCGACAGGGTGACGAAATCCTGCACGATGATGCCATCGGGCGGCATTCCGACGCCAAACACCTTCTTGCCGTTGCGGAACCGGCCCAGCACATAGGCCAGCGCGTGCTGTCCGGGGCACTGCGAATATGCCCACGTCGTTTCGTCCGCGATCCGGTGTGCGCCCGATCCACCGGGATAACTGCTGTCCTGGCGGGCGTCATAGGTCATGACACCCTCCCACACCGCGCCCGACGTGGGCCATCCCGACGCGAACCGCTTGCCATCCTTGTCGAACTTGCCGTTCCACAGGATTGCGGCCTTGCTCGACAGCTTGTGCGCCGACGACCAGTTCGGCATCCCGGCAAAATGCGGTGTCAGCGCCGTTTCGCTAGCCAGGCCGTTGCGCACGTCGCGATAGAGGAAGCCGCTATAATAGCCGGTCGCCGCGCCCCCGCTGAAAGGAATGGCGGCATAGTCCATATAGCAGGCCTCCAGGCCCAGCAGCGGACCAGCGACCGAAGAGACCAGCACCATGCCCCGATAGGGGTTCTTCACCTTCTTCAGCGTCGCGCCATAGCCGACATCGTGGCGCAGGACACCGCCGCTATAGGTGCGGCCGATGACATAGGGCGAAGGCGGTTCCGCGGCGATGATGACCTGATTGATGGTGCCGCGCGCCGGCGGCTTCTTGGCGGTCAGCTGCGCACCGATCGAGGCGAGGGTGGACGCCACCGATGCAACGGTTGCGACCGTGGTGAGTGTCGCCGCAGAGACGCCGGCCAGTGTGGCTGTCCCTGCCATGCCAGCGGGCGCAAGTGCCGCGAGTGCGGCACCGCCGGTCGCCGCGACCAGCGCTACAGCGCCCGCTATCACCGCGACGGTGCGCAGGGTCTTAGACACGCCAGGCCCCGATCACATGATCAAGGGATAGGACAAGCTGCGGCTTCACGCCGCTCGAATCATCCTGATGCCAGCCCACCAGCTTGCCGACCGTGTCGCTGATGCAGATCGAATCGAAAAGATCGTCGCCGGGCAACAGCGCCAGGTCGCCGACCCACATCTGCGCGGGGCTGATGCGCGGCAACAGACTGTCGAGCAGATCGGCCACAGTCGCGAACCCTGCCTTTTTCAGGGCCGTGCGCGCGCCAAGTGCTGACCGGAAATCAGGGATGGACGGGGGGCGGTGCCCCATGTTGCGCATCTGTGTCCGCGCCATATGAAGGCATGTCGCGCGCCCGCGCCAGCTGAACGGGCGCGCATATTTGCTCAGCGTCTTGCGGGTCGCCTCTACGCGCCGTGTCATCTCAGGCAAGTTGCGTCCTCACCAGGTTAGCGTAATTGGACCAGCCGGCGCTGGGATAGATGACCGAACCCGCGCCATTGGAGCCGGGCTGGGCCTCGGTGCCCCATGCGACGGCGGAGGTCAGGCCGGTCGCATTGTCCTCGCCCAGCTCGCCGGGGAAAACAGATTTATGGAAGGCCGACGACAAGGTGTTGCCGTCGTTCGAGTTGAAGAAGCGTTCACCGCGCGGAACGAACGTCATCGGCAGTTCCCGCTTTGCCCGTCCAGTGACAAGCCGCACCTGATCCATCTGCCCGTCAAACTGCTGATCCGGCGTTCCGATGATTTGCCCGGTCATATCGTCCAGTTCTGCGATCCAGATCCGCAGCCGCGATCCCTGCATTCCCGGTGCAGCCAGGTCGACCGCAGCGGTGGTACTGGCAGGCAGGAAGGTGAGCGAGAAGGCAGGAACCTCGTCGCCAACCCCTTCTTCAAATGCCTCCATCGACCCGATGATGCCGAAGGTCGGATCACGCGCGATATATTTTTCCGACGCCCATGGCACCCAGCCGCCGTCACACAGTCGGATCGTCCGGCCGTCGCGCAATTCCAGCTTCAGCAGGCCGCTCAGCCGCACGCGCCTCATGGATCGGCGGCTTACTTCGACGCCACGCCGCTCAGGGCGAAGCCGCAGCCGGCGATGAACGCTGCCAGTGCCAGGATCGCGCAAAGCATCGCCGCCATTTGCGCGATCGACCCGGCCTTGTACGGCGGCATAGGGTCATGGCTTGCGTCCTTATCCGCCATCGCATCCTGCGCATTCCAGGCCAGATATTGCGCCACGATGTAAAAGCGGTCCTGGGACAGGTGCGCGCCCAGATAGGCGCAAATGTTAAAGACCAGTCCTGCCGCGAAAATGCCAAAGGCCCACCACAGCGCCGCGAGATCGAATGTCACGGCACTGGACGACCCCACGAAGCTGAACAAGGCTACCAGCGCGCCGCCGTTGATCAGGGTCAGCGCCTGTAAACCGCTCTGCGCAAAGCCGATCGAATAGCTCAGCCGCGCTGTCGCTTCCGCCTCCTGCGATGCACATTCTCGCTCCATGCGCATTATATCCTGCTTTGCCATCAGCCCATTTCCTCGATCGTGAACTGGATGCCGGTCACCCGGTTGGCGCGTGTCAGTTGCCAGCTCTGTTCATTGCCCGCTATGTCGCCCTCGATCATGGGCTGGTCCAGATGCACGGTCGCGCCATCGGCGAAAGGGACGCGCAGATGTTCGCCCAGCGTGACGGTCACCTTGCCGTCGCCCGCTACGATGCCGCCCACAAACACATTGTGCAGATAATGCTGGCCCGTCGCATCCTCGATCGACATCCAGAAGCCCTTGGCCAGATCATAGCCCGGCGTCAGGCCGCGCAGTGACAGGACGCGCCCCGCCTGGTCCGCGCCATCGACCACGGGCGAACCCGAACCGCTCTGATCGACGCCCTGCAAAGGGTAGGCAGTGCGCAGCCCTTCCTGCTTTCCGCGCACCAGGTCAGCAATCAGGGCGGATCGCTGGGCAGCGGTCCCTATCCCCATGCTGATGGCGGCGCGATAATGGCCGCCGGGCCGGTCGATCCGCACACCCACCGCATTGGTCGCGCCGCGCACTGTGCCGCCGACATCGACGAAAGCAGGCGTGACCGATGCGGGCAGGTCGCTGGCGGACAGTTCGATCATGCGAGCCTCCGGCTGTTGCGTCGCGACACCGCCTTTTGCGCCCCATTGCTGGCGCCAGACGCGATGATCGGCGCAGCCGCCCCCACGGTCTCCGCGCTCACCCCGGCACTGATCCGTGTCACCTCGACATCGAACAGGTCGCCCTTGATGACGCGGACCTGAAGCCCGTTATCGTTGCTGGCCATGGCCCGGCGTGTGTCGCTGGCGGTCATGACCTGCGCGCCGCGCGGCATGTTGACGATTTCCGGCCCATTTTCGCCGACCAGCATGGCGCCGGCGGGCGTGTACATATTGCCGATCGCGCTGCCGGGAACGCTCTTCTTGCCCAGCAGCCCAAACAGACTGCCGATCGTGGGCAGGTTGCCGCCGCTGATCTGATTCTGAATCGGGTTGATGACCGCCAGTTTCCACATGGCTGAAACGACATCGTTGATGGCGCTCATCGCCACATTCTTCCAGCTGCTCCAGTTGCTGGGGTTCAGCACCGTATCGACGACATTGGACCCGATATCCCGCATCGCCATCATCCGCGCATTGCTGTCGTCCAGCGCATTGGTGAAGGCGATCTGTGCGGCCTTGGCCTTCATCAGATCTTCGACCTGTTGGGCGGTCAGGTTTTTGCCGTCGCGCTCCAGTTCCAGCTGATAGCGGCGCAATTCGACCGCCGCCTCAATCTCGCGCCGACTCTTGCCCCGCAATTCCCATTCGAGGTTAAGCAGGGCATTACCAGCGCTGATGTCGTCATTCGCGGCGCGGAACGCCTTCTGACGCTCGGTGATCTTGTCGCCTTCTTCCGCCAATTTCGCGCGCGACGCGCCACCGATGTCTTGGTTGTTCGCCCAGCCATTGCGCTGTGTCGTCAGCGCCATATCCGCTTTAGCGGCCGCTTCCGCTTCGCGCTGCCGCTCTCGCTCGGCAGCGCGGGCGGCGCGCTTTGCTTCACTCTCCGCAGACTTCGCCGCCTTGGCATTTGCCTTGTCGGCCACGCCCATGGCGTCAAGCTTAAGACGGTTGTCCCAAGCCATCTGCGCGCCGGCGACTGTCGCCTCTGCCGACCCGAGTTCGTTCGCCAAACCGGCACGTTGTTGCTCCAGCTGGCGGCGGCGCTGCATGGCCGCGCGCGTGCCCGTGCTGTTGGCGATTTCCTGATCGAGCGCCTGTAATTGACCGCGAAGCTGCTCCACGCGGACTTTGCCCATGCCAAGGTCATTGGCCGTCACACGGCCCTGCGCGGTCGCCAGGCGATTGAGTGCGGATGTGAGGGAGTCGACCTTTTTCGAAGCGGATTCCGCATCGTCGCCGGCGGCGAAAAACTTTTCGCCCAGCATTACCGCCAACGGAATGGCAACGCCGATCGCGACACCGACCGGACCTGCTAATATGCTCGCAAACCGAGCGAACTTGCTGGCTCCGCCTTCTGCCCCACCCGACATTAATTGCAGCGCCCCGATCGCCTGTGGCGCCTGCATCGCGAATGCCCTGATCGCGTCCGTCCCGCCGATCACCTGGACGGCGAAATCCTGCGCCTGAAAGCCCAGCTGCTGCATGCCGGCACGCATCGCACCCGATGTCGCGACGTGACGCGTCTGCGATGTGCTGGCACTTTCCAGCGCGGCTTCTTCCATCCGAAGCTTCGCGCAATATTCATCCAGTGTGATCGACCCTGCCGCGATCAACGTTTTGGCCTGCGCCATTTCATTGTTGAACCGTTGCTGCGCCGCCCAGGTAGGATCGAGTTGCGCGCGCAGGGCAGCTGCGCCGGCTGTCAGCCGCTCCTGTTCAGCAAACAATTCGCGAAAGGCGGCGGCAGAAACGCGGGCCGACCCTTCCTGCAACGACGAACCCGTGCCAACCGCATCGTTGATCCGCATCTGCATCGCTGTTTGCGGCATGATCGCGGCTATCTTTTCCGCACTGGCTGCCATGCGACGACGCGCCGACTCTGCGTCATCGGCAGCCTTGTCAAACCCGCGTGACCAGCGGGCGGCAGCGGCCTCACCCGCCTCGCCAGTTTCGCGGAAGTCGCGTTTGACATCTTCCTTGCCCTCCGTCCCAAGGCGGATAGCGACTTTAGGCGCTGTCATTGTCCGGTCGATCCTCGGTCATCTGGTCGAGCAGGATGCGCTCGATCGGTGGCAGAACCTGTGCAAGCAGGGGCATGTCGGCATGTTGGGCTGCGCCCAGCGCCAGGACGGCCCCGAAATCGAGACCATAGGGAGCGCCCATGCCAGCGCGGAGCTGGCGGCCGCAGCCCGATATCACGTCCCAGACGGAGACCCCGGCGTCGGTGCGCAGTTCGTTTTCGCGATAGGGGCAGCTTTTCTCGCGCCCTTTTTCCGGGTCCGCTTCGCACCGGCCGTGACGCTGCGCCTGGCAGACCGATTGGCAATATCCACTTCCTGCGTCGCCCCCGCTGAAATGCCATTCGGCAAGGGCGATGATCCGTTTTTTTCCAGTTCCTTCATGACGAACGGACGGACATAGGCTTCGTCCAATCGTTCGAACCGGATCGGATCGGCCAGGAAAATGGCAAGGCGCTCGGGCGTCACCGTGACCGGATTGCCATCGCCGTCGCCAACGCCGCGCCAATCGTCGATCCCCGCCATCAGCAGGCTTTCGGACAATATATCGCCTGCCTGTTCGACCAGTTCGTTGGGCAGGGGAGCATCGTCATCGTCGGGCAGGCCGCTTCCGATCGCGGATGCAGCCGCGCGACGGGCATTGCGCAGCGCGACGCGACCGATGGGCACGAAGTGCACCTCGACCGCCGGCAGGTCGCCGATGGCGGCCTGCACCGTAAACCACCACGGCTCCAGCCTTTGCTTTTCCGCGTCCAGGTTCAGCATCAGAAACTGTCTTTCTGCTTGCCAGTGCGCCACTCGATGCGAATCTTGCGCTCTTCCTCGATCAACTTCATCCGGTCGCCCTCGCGTACCAGATTGCCGCTCTCGACGGCGTAGCGCACGACGCGGCCGGTTTCGGCATCCGCTTCGATCACCTTGGCGATCAGGTCGCCCGTTTCAGCGTCCACCACGCGCAACCGTGCACACACGTCCATCGGGGTTACGCCGATTTTGGCATAGGTGGGTGGAGCCTCTTCCTCGGCGGGACTTGCTGCCTCAACGGGTGCGTCCTGAGACGTCGCGACGGGTTTGGACTTCATGGGATACTCCATCAGTAGCTCGAAACAGCATTGACCAGTGTTGCCGTGACCTTGTGGCCTCCCGGCGCAGCTGCGGCCTGGCAGTTGAAATCCGCAGTGATGCCGCCCGGGCCGTTGATGGTGCGCTTGGTGCGCGGCAGGAACACGCGAGGCATGGCGAATTTCAAGCCACTCGGACCACGATCCCACCCGATGCCGGTCAAGTTGACCGGCGTGCCATCCGTCGCCACCGTCAGCAGGTCCAGACTGTTGAACCGGGCAGTGAAGCGCAGCTGCGCCTGGACGACTCCGGGAACGACGCCGCCAATTCGACCGTCCTGGCGAATGACCTCCACCTTCTCCAGCGAATTGGATAGCGACAGGTCCGCCGACACGATATTGCCGAGCGGCGTGCCATCGCGCTCGATCAATCCCGTCGCATGGGCAAATCGCGCTCCTTGCTGCACCGTTGGCGTGCCCGCCACTGATGCGGGAACGGCGGCGGTTTCGCCTTGGGCGATGAGCGACACGGTCGCGTTGAGCATGCCCGATCGTCCCATGCCGATCCGCAGCTGATTGACGACAGCACCATAATGGACCGAGAAGGACGGCACGTCAGGGTTGCCAACCTCGATCGACAGCGATGGCAGCGCGGCCGCGCCCGACGAAAAGCCGTGTACATATGGCCCGGTGCCTGACACCGTTCCCGGCCCGAAAAAGGCCTTCAGCCAGAAGCCTATGGCCGCAATGTCTACGGGCACGACGATATCGCCGTCATTCGTCGCCACGTCATAGGCCGGGTCAAGCCCTTCACGCCCGAAGCCGAGCTGATCATCCTCGATCAGCGGTCGTTCCTCGCCCATGGAGCTGCTAACGAAGGGCAGCTTTTTGAACCCGCTGGCCGGGGTCACGCCATAGGTCGCTTCCGCGACGGCGTGCAGCACGGCGTTGATGCCCATCGCAAAACCCATAATAGGTCTCCGTTCTTAAAGAGGATTGTCTGTCGAATATTGAGCGATGATGTCGAACATCCCGCCCTTCTGCGTCTGGCCGCCGGTGACATTGATGTTCACAAGATCCAGCGCCGTGACGTCGATATAATTGACCAGGCCGCCCAGAAAGCGGTCGGCCTTGATCGGGGCCGCGATCATGGTCGCCATCCGATCCAGCACCAGCCGCAGCGGCTCGGACGACGTATAGGCTGCAATCTCCACCGGGATGCGGTGCGTGTAATGATAGGTCGGCGGCGACAGGTCGATGTCCGGCTCGCCCAGTTCACCGTCACGAAGCCAGACTGTGCCACGCGGATCTATGCGTCGCGGCCGATCGCCACCATCATCGTCGAGCGAGATGATCAGATAATCGGGCACCGCCAGGCGGATCAGATTGGAGACCGCCTGATCCACCGCATAACTTTTCGCCATATCAGCCCCACTCGGATGCGATGCGCCGCGCGACATTGGCGGCGCGCTTCTGTGCCGGCCCGTCCAGATCGAACAGCCGCGGCATCCGCACCCCGCGCACCAGATTGAACATCAGCACCGGCTTCTGCTTGCGTGGTGCCATGCCGCGCCGTCCCTGCGTCCTGCCGGCCGTCGCGCGGCGATAGCCCCCGGACAGTCCCGACACGACGTCGATGAAGGCCGATCCCTTACTGCCCTCGATCACGACCTGAAGCTCCGCATTGAAATGCAGTTCAACCTCTTCGGGTGACATCCGCGTTCCATTGGAGCGCTTGACCGATGACACATAGGCGCCACCGCGCCGTCGGGCAGGGACGTTGCGGGTCGGTATCCACAGCCATTTCGCACCGTTGACCGGGCGAATATGTGCGCCGCGCGCAAACGCGTCGATGATGGCTGGCGCATTCGACCAGATATAGCCCGCCGGGTTGAGTGACCGCCCGCCCTTTGGATAGACTTCCGCACGCCATGTGTTGGCGAGGCGATTGCCCATGCCCGCGTCACGAACCTGCTGGCGATAATCCATGGTGAGATCGCGCGTCTCTTCGCGCATGATCTGCGTGACATCGTCGGCGATCTCGCCTTCGATGACGCCTAGCAGTTTGGTGAGAGATCCGGGCCGATATTCAGCGCTGATCCTCATCGCGATGCATCGACCGGCTCTGCGCCGATCGTCCATGTCAGATTTTCGGTATCTCCCACGGGTTCCCCGGTCAAAACCAGTTCCTCCACCGGGGTGAAGATATCATTTTCTCCGATCTGCCCGACGATGATCGTATCGCCTTCGCGCAGCTCCGGCAGCTGGGATTTGCGGACTTCGATCAGGTGCGAGCCGGTGATAATGGGTGCATCGCCGAGCCGCGCCATCTGGTCGTTGCGCGACCGTATGATGCGGACACCAGATGTATGCACACCGAAAATGGAGGTGTGCTCCGCCGCTTCGGAGCCGGGTGCCGTGAATATGGCGTCCAGCGCCGAAGCGAACGGATCGGGCATTATGCTGGAGTACCGTTGAGCTTGACGCGCCCGACGGTATCGGCAGATGCGGCGGCCTGGACCGATACGCCGACATAGGTGTTGCCGGCGGAAGTGGTGGTCAGGCGCTTATTGGTATTGTCCCAGTATACCTTGGCGAACGCGGTCCAGGCTTCGCCAGTCGCCTTGGCCAGATCCCAGACGTCCCTCACGCGACCCTCGACCGAAGCGCCGTTGGCGGCATCGGTCAGGGCAACGGCGAATTGGGCGCCAACCAGAAAGCCGCCACCGGCGGCGACAGCGTAGGGTGCGGTGAAGGTCAGGGTTTCCCCCGGCTGAACATAATTGCGTGCCATCGCGGCTTACTCCTTTGCGGTATCGGCCGCAGGCTTGGCAGCGCGCCGGCTTGGCGCACCCCTGTCGGCATCGGTGGTGATGGATTCTGCAGGTGCCTGCGCATCCTGCAGGTCGGAAAAGTCGTCCGTTACGTCCAGCGCGGCATCATTCTCGATGACACGCTTCGCCTCTTCGTCGGTGACGTGCAGGACACCCTCGTGGGGGTGACGCAACACGCCGTTGACGTGAGCGGCAGTGGCAAGTTTGATGAATTTCATGGATGGTCTCCTGGAATAGCCGGCGCGACCGAAACCGCGCCCGCTATCGCCTCAATGTCCCCCGACGGTTATGCCCCCGGCTGCTTGTAAGCGGAGCGGTAGTTCACCGCGCCGACGCCGTAATCGTGCCGCACCTTCCATTCGACGCCATCGACCCGCCAGCCGTCCTGGCTATCGGTGAATGGCTCCGTGACGCCGTTGAGGAACACAACCTCAATCGCAGGCGCGACATTCGGATCGGCAAAAGCGTAATAAGCCGTGCCGGTGATCCGCTGCGTCGCCACGATGTCGCTGAACATGCCCTTCACGATATTCGGCTTCTGGAGCTTGTTGACGGCATCGGGGTCATATTCGCTGCCATTGATCGTCAATGCAGCGCCACGAAGGCCACGCGGGACCAGCAGCACGCTCGGCGTGATTTCAAGATACTCGTTTCCGCTTATATCCTTCTGCGCGCCCATCGCTGCATCGATAGCATCAAATGCCGCCATGCTGGGCGCAGCGCCCGGGCTGGCAAGATTGCCATGGTTCGCGTGAAACAGGGCCACCCCGTCGTTCATGACCGGGTTGGAGTTGAGCAGCGCGTAGACATCGATTTCGATCGTCAGCTTTGCGGCACGCCCCAGATCGACGGCGAGGCCGGAAAACACTTCCATATCGTCATTGACGATCGCCTGGCGCGACAGGTTGATGATGTTGCCCTTCGTGGTCGCGCGGATCTTCTCCTTGGCCAGGTCGGGGATCGGCTTATTCTTGAACTCGCCAGCCTCATTGACATTGTCGAGCGCGCCGAAGCTGCCACGCAGGTAGCGGCTGTGATCACGGAAGTCCGTTACCGTACCGGTGCCGCAGAAGCGTGACCATGTGTCCGGTGTGATTGCATAGGCCGCCTGCAGGGTGCGATGGATCGCATTTTCGAACAGGACGGGGAAGTCGCTTGTCGTCTGCGTGATCACCGCGCCCCGTGCAGTCATGGCTTCGCGCACGATTGCATCGGGGTCACGCGAGGCGATGTTGATGCCCATGTTCGACAGGGCTTCACGCGCCAGATCGACGTTGCGCACGCCGCGGAACTCGCCGGGATCGATGCGCAGGGTTTCGCCGCGCGCGGCGGCGGCCTGCTCGATCATGGGCGCGACGCCAGCTTTCACGAGAATCCAGTTGGTCGCGCCTTCGATGAACTTTTCGCGCTGATCGGTGGTGACCCGAGCGGGACTGTTATGACCGATATTGGCGGCGTCACCCTGTTCAGCGAGCTTGTCGAGGATCTTCTCGCGCGCGACGGCAAGGGTCGTGTCGGAATTGATCAATTCATCGATGAACGCGGCCTCCATCCCATGCTTGGCACCGAGATTGCGGATGCCGGCGACACGCGCGCGTTCGGTGGCGACGGCGCTCTGGACATCTGCGGCGGTCAGGGCGGTAACCGAGGTGTCGGCAGGCGACGTTCCGGGCGCTAAAGCAAGCGCGCCGGTGGCGGGCAGGGCATCCTTGGCGTCGAGCGCGATGGCGGAATTGCGAATCTTGTCAATCTCTTCCTGGGTGCCGCCGTCCTTCTGGAACTTGGCGATCGCGGCAACCAGCGCCGCGCGGGTCTGATAAAGGTTCATGGAATTGTCCTTGGTCTTTGGCGCGGGCGCCGTCGGGGTGGTGCGCGCCATCGCCATTGCGGAGATGAGCGGGCTATCGGGCACATGCTTGAACCCGAATGCTTTGACGTCGCAGGCGGAAGCGCTCGACGCTTCCGAGACGGACGTTATGAAATTCTGCTCGAGGGCCTGCTCGGATGTGAGCCAGGTCTCCGCATCGAGCATCGCGATCAGATCATCGGCAGAAATGCCGGTCTGACCCGAATAAATGCGCACGAGTTGATCGCGGATGATGTCGAGCTTGTCTGCGGCGGCGCGCAGTTCACGCGCATCGCCGATCGCGACATCCCAGGGATTATGGATCATCATCAGCGCGTTGTCGGCCATGATGATCTCATCGCCCGCCATGGCGATCACGGACGCCATCGAGGCGGCAAGGCCGTCGATATGAACAGTGACCTTCCGGCCCGCCGCCTTCGCGCCGACAATGGCGTTGAAGATGGCGAGGCCTTCCATGACGTAGCCGCCGGGCGAGTTGATGCGAACGACGATATCCCCGTCGCCGCCAGCGATCAGTGCGAAGATGGTTTTGGCGTCCAGGCCGTCCCATTCATCGCCGACGATCCCATAAATCAGGATTTCGATCATTTCGCAGGGTTCCTCTGATCCGCGTTTGGTATCTGCACTGAGTTGCCGACCTGAGTGACGCGGCGGGGGTCGCTATCGAGAATGATGCCCAGGTCATCGAGCCGCTTCATGTCGGCCGCCAGCTCAGCGAAGAAGGTGTCGGGGTCATCGCCATTCTCGCGGATGACCTGGCTGTGAGTCTTCTGGCCTGACCGCACAGCATCCCGGTTGGCCGGAACCTCGCTGGCCGGGTCGAGCATCTCATGTTTTGGAGGCGTCCAGCGCATGGAAACGCCGGTTACGTCGTGGCCTTCCATCTCCGCAGCTTCGATAAACCAACGTTCGACCGAGGCACAAAATTGCCGGATGAACATGAGCCATTGCCACGTATCCACCGAACGCTTGAACGTCAGTCGACCAAGCCTGCCTGAGATGAAACTGACCTTGGATAGATCGCCAGTCAGTATTTCCACTGGCACCCCAAGCCCCGCGGCAATCGCAAGATGCGACACGCGGGAGTAGTCCATGTAACCGTCGACAGTAGGCGGCGATGGGAAGGTTATCTCTTCACCCGGGCGAAGATATTGGACCGTGCCGCTTTCAACAAAATCGAGCGGTTCGCGGTCAGCGGGATATTCCCCACCATCCCCGTCATTGCCGATGCCCGGGAACTGGCCGTCATCATCACCGCTGACAAAGCCGGCGAAGGCAGAGGCAATTTTCTGACGCGTCAGTTGCGCGTCCTCATAATCCCCGAAGTCCTTCAGCCGCAGGATGACCGGCGCGAACCACGTCGCACCATGCTCTTGCTCGGGCCGGTCAGCACGGAAGACGTGGGCAACGTCACGATCGAGAACATAGGTAGACGTGCTATCGCTGGGCCGTGTTGAACCCGGATGCGTATTATAGAGCCAGTAGCCTTCGCGACGCCCGAGCGGGCTGAATTGGATGCCATGGACGTAATACCCGGCCGTGGTGCCGGGCGACGCCGCCATCGGGCCATGGCGCGAGCCGTCGATATAGTCAGGCTCCAGCAGCTGAAGCTGCATAGGCAGGGGGAGGCGGTCACTCTTTCGACGCCACCGGCGGCGCAACAGGACACTGCCACTGACTACGATGGTGCGCGCCGCCTGCAGCTGGATGCCATAGAGGTCGTGCCGTCCGGCTGCATCGCAATTGGTGGTATCGAAATGCTTGCGCGCCAGGTCATTCAGAACGGCGTCAACCACACCATTGCGATAGACCTGAAACGTGATGCCCGTGCCGACAATATGCTCGGCAATTTTGTTTGCACCCGACGTGGCCCAGGGATTGTTGCGATCGAGATCACGGGCAATCCCGCGCAGCGCCATCTGGGTGGCAGGGGTCAGTTCGCCATTTGCGTCCAGCCGGGTACGGCGCCATCCCGCAGCGCGACGACCGACAGTCGCGCCGTCATATTCTGCACGTTGAGCCGTTCGAATGCGTTGGCGGACGGGCTTTGCTTTGCCCGCATCCACACCTTCCTTGCCGCCGCGACCCAGTAGGCGGTCGATAAACTTCGGCATTACAGCCCGTTCCGATAGTAGGGCGTCCGCCGGCGCAAAACGCCACTCACCGCCTGAGCCTGCATCTTGAGCGCCGCTTCAATGACCTGCTCCGCCGCGATCAACTGGTCGAGCGACTGATATTCCGTTTTGCGCCCATCCGCGAAGGTGACGGAACGGATGCCGGAGGCGATTGCCGAGCGGACGGTCGCAAGGTCGGACGTGGTCCAGGTCGTCATGCTACCGCCTCCTGCTAGTATAGGGATTACGTCGGCGCGCATGAGCTTGCCGATTAGTTGTTTGTGTCGATGACAGCTTCTTGACTTCAGAATTCTCGACCGCATCGGATGCTGCAAAGTCGATCGATTGGAGTGTCAGGCGATCATCCAAACCGACTTCCCTCTGTCTGGTCGCCGCTGTTTCAATGTAACTGTCATTGTCTTTCGCCAGGCGCGCAGTCGCCACTTTGTTAGACGATGGCGATCTCATATCTGGCGTTGGCCATTGCACCCGGAATGTTTTCGGCACCCACCGCATATCGGTGCGTGACTGGGCAAAGGGCGGCTTCAAGATCGCCGCTTCGCCATAGACCAGAATATCCAGCGTCTCGTTCCGTGGCCGCAGCTTGACCCATTTGCCCTTTTTGAGCTCTTCCGCCGTCAATTCATCGACATGATCATCGTCCAGATTTTCGGGCAGATGGATATAGCCCGGCCCTGGCAAGTCACGGCGCAGCTTCGCGTCGATGATATTCTTGATCTTATGGACATTGGGTATCCACAACCGCGCACTGCCACGTCGCGCACCGCCCTTTGCCTTCTGGTCGGCAAACTCGCCTGGTGGCATCAGCTTACCTTTCGGGTTCGACCCGCCCTTGACAAGCGTGATGCGCGACGAATGAATCCCCAGCGCCCGTGCCGCATTCCAGAACCATTTAGCCCCAGCCGTGGCCTGGTCACCTTTCTGGTCGCTGCCGCCGGTGTCAATCGTGACCGACAGTATCGGTGCATAGCCAACCGGCTTGCCGTCCGGGCCCTGTTCCGCGAGCGGATATTTGCGATCGAACAGCGGAAGCAGCACCTTCCAATGTTCGTGATGGATGAAGGGGGACACTTGCGTCAGCCCATCGTCCAGCACGTCGATCGCAAAGCGGTCGATCAGCCAGCGTTCGCCATCTTTGCCATAACCGACCGCGCCGCCCTCGAACCGGTCATGCTGAACGTCGATGATGATATTGACGACCATGGGGCCGCGCGGCACCTTGCCCAGCTTCCAACCTGCCCGCCGCCGCTTCTTCAGCACGTCGACCGCGATCGGCTTCTCGCCGCTTGCCTGAGACCGGTAATTCTTGCCCGCCTTGGTATTGATGAACGTCCGCAGGTCGCTTTCATCCTGCCGCGTCTCCCAGGCAATCTGGGCCGCGCGCCAGATCCGCGCCAGGCGGGGCCAGCTGGTCAGCGCCATCAGCCCATCAACCCGAAACGTCCGCCGCCTTTTGCTGGCCGTTGGATTGGCGGCGACAAAACCCCTGTTCGGCAGGTCGATCAGGCTGTCGAGCACCGCGCGCCTGTCCTGCGGCGTCAGAACACAACCGTTACCGGTCCCGCACACGACATGCGCAGTATGTTCGGCGTCATCGGCGTTGCCTGTGCGATCAAACTGCAAATCGCGCAATATGTCGATTTCCCAGCGTTCGCCGCAGGACGGGCAGACAGGATGGATGCGTTCATCCGTACCTTCCGCCACGAACGCCTCGACGCCGCCGCCATCTTCCCGCGCCGGCGACGACGATATGAACTTCTTTTCGCGGCCTTCATGCGATGTGCCGCGCCCTTCCAGCAGGCCAATCCCCGAGCCCTGACCGCCTTTATCCTTCGACGATCCGATATCTTCGTCATACTGGTCGTAATCGTCCAGCCAGCCATAGCGCACGGGGCGCTGGGTGAACTGCGCTGGCACCGGCCAGACTGACGCTAGCGACATGCCCCGAAACAGTTTCAGGTGGATGGCGTTGGCATCAGGCGACGGCATCAGCTTTTGTTTGACCGCCGGCGTTTCGTCGATCAGCGGATTGAGCCGCGTCTTGGAAAATATCCCGGCCATTGCCTGGTCGGGCTGGCAGACCAGCGAATCGGACGGGTCCGTGTCGATGATCCAACCCATCCAGGCCAGACCGATTTCTGTGCCGCCGCACTGCGATGGCTTGATCATGCCCACTTCCGCGACTTCCGCGTCGGACAGGCAATCCATGATTTCAGGCTGCCAGGGCAGCGTCGTCGGGTCATAGCCGCGATGCACGACCGCCCAGTGGCTGACACTGGTTTTCAGTTTGGGGCGGACATTATGCGCCTGTCGGCGCAATATATCACCGCCCGTCGTTGGGGGCGGGAGCCTCCAGCGCGGCGGCGGGATTGTCGCGCCGGTCAACAATATCCTTACCCCAATTCTCCATCTGATCGGCAAACCAGTTCTGGTCCGCGGCACGCAACGCCTCGATAGCCACCAGCTGCTCGCGGGTCAGGTCGATCTTCTTGGCAAGCCGCGCGCTGAACGTTGCCGCCCGCTGGGCATAGCGCGCCAATATGTCACCCACCGCACCATCGACCGATACCACCGGCACCAGTTCCTTGCGCAGATGCGCCAGCTTCATGGCTGAAATCTCTTCATCGACCAGCGCCTTGCGGTCAGCGATCGATAATGTCGGCCCGGCAGGTGCGACCAATCCCAGCTCCAGGGCCAGCTGGCCCAGTGCTTCGGACTTCTGTCTTTCGACTTCCGCCTTGTCGCCCTCTTTCGCCTTCCATGCCGCAATCGCGCCGGGAATGTCGATTTCATAGGCGTCGCCATTCGACCCACGCTTTTTCAGCCAGTCGCAATCGGGCTGCTCTTTCAGCCACTTCCGCAAGGTCGGCTCAGACGCCAGCCCCGTGGCGGCAAGGTCGGCAAGATTACCTAGCATCGCGCACGACCGAAACCGAAAGAACAAGAGTAACCGATTGAAAAATATGGCGCGCTGTCAGACACAACGACTTCGTCCCCCGTACTCTCTGCCTCTCTGGGAAGGACCCAAAGGGGGGAGGGGGCGCCGCCCGGCTGTCCCCGGCGACCCAATGGCCGCTCTGCCCACCCCAAAACGGCAGCACCCCGCAGGGCAAGGGCCATGCGGGGTGCTGCAAGGTCAGGAGAGGTTCGAAGCGCGCCAGTGCCGCAGCCATAAGCCGTGCACCAGCGTATCCACCGGATAGCCGATTTTGCCGAAAAGACGAACAAACTATATTTCATCATGGCAACATTCTACCCCTTGCGCCGTGTCTATGCGCGCGTTTCTGCGGTGTTGAGCGATGCACAAATGCAGGTCACTGCGCGCCCGTAGCGCATCCGCAAGCCGTCTGCCCCGCGCGCCATGCCCATGGGCCGCAGCAGCGCCCGCCACGGCACCACCTTGCGCCCCGCTGCCAGCGCCGTCACGGCCAGCACCACCAGCCTGCGGTCCCGCTCGGGTGCCAGCGCCAACCATCCCGACGCCTCTTCCATCCGCGCCATCTGTTCACGCGACAGAGGGATACGCGGCACCGGCTTATCCTCATGCGCTGCCCAGTCCCACCAATCCCGCACGATCAGGTGCCACGGCCCATCGCTGGCAAAGCCCCATGTCCCGCTTTCCGTCCGCCACTGAAACTGCATCGCCTCGACCAGACGCGCCTCGACGTCGGCAAAGCTCCAGAAAATCGACCCTTCCGCCACCGGAACCATCATGTTCAACCCTTCCGACATATAAAACACTGATTTAACTAACTATTTTCTTCTATTTGGAAGCTTTGGAAGGATTGGAAGGATATATGTATATTTTCATCGCGCCTGCGCATGCGCGCGCACGCATGTGTGACGGCAACATAGCGAAAACCCTTCCAACCCTTCCAAAGGCGCACAAATCCGCGCTTTCTCCCTTCCGATGAAGCTTCCACCACCCTTCCAGACCGGAAGCATTTTTGAACCTAGCGCACCGCCGCCGATCAGAAGTCGGGCACATAGTCGTCGCCGATGCCGGGCGGCGGCTCCCCATCGTCCACCATGCCCAGCACGGCGTCAGGCCGGGCCGCCATCTCCGACCGCACCTTCCCATGCTCATCGACAAAGTCGGACGCATCACGGACCAGGCGCATGCCCAGCCACTGCATTCCGTCGCTCTGCTTCTTGCTGAACCCCTTGTCGGCCATCGCCTTGCTGAAGCCCTTCTGGCTCCACTCCCGTTCGCCCGCCGCCTTGCACCAAGCGACGAACACCTCGTGGAGCTTCGACGACTGGATGCGCCCTTGCGGGTCCGCCTCGGTGCACAGGCGCAGGAATCGGCCCAGCGGGTCGCTGCTGTCGCGATATTCGGCCGTTGCCTCCCGCACCGCATCCGGCTCGATCAGGCCATGGTCCAGCCAGTCGATCATGCCCGCGACGATATGGTTCAGCACGCCGGCGGCTTCCGCCCGCAACTTGGCGGGCAACTCTTCGTCCCGATCGGCATCGGCGACATGGGCGTTCCACGGCACCAGCTTCATGCGCCGCCATATGCCTTCGTCGGTGCCGGGAATGTCCGGCTTGTAATTGCCGCCGATCGTCAGCTTGAACAGCGGCATCAGGTCGAAGAAGCCCCGATGCAGCGCGCGCACCGCCATCGGCTCCCCGCCCGTCGCGGCCTTGATCAGCGCTTCGTTGAGCTTGGCCCCGCGTTCCGGCTCCGACGCGCGCAACATGCGCACGCCGCCCAGGCGCGCCAGATCCGGTGACGCCTGCTCACCCCGCTTCTTGATGCCCTGGTCGAGGAACGTCTCGATGCCGATCGTGCCGCTATAGTCGCCCACGACATACGCCCACAGGTCTATGGCGGTCGACTTGCCGTTCGCGCCCAGCCCATACCAGAAATGCAGCTTCTGCTCCGATATGTCGCCACTGGCGCTATAGCCCGCCCACTGGTGCAGATAGCGGCGCATCGCCGGGTCAGGCTGCGCCCACGCCAGGAAACCGTCATAGATTGGCGACTGGGCCGTTGCGTCATAGTCCACCGGGGCCAGCTTGGTGTTCAGATCCTCGCGCCGGTGCGGCTCCAGCGTCACGGTGGCGCCATTCTTCTTGTCGCGCATGAAGCGCAGCGTGCCGTTCAGCACGTTGATGGCCAGCGGATCACGGTCGAAATCCTCGATCGGCGCGGTGACCCAGCGCTTGGCAAGGCCCGCGATGCAGCCCAGCTTGCCCGATGCCTCCGACGCGCGGCCCCATTTGGCGATCTGTTCGGACAGGATCACCGGCCCGCTGCTTTTCAGCTCGATCACCCGGTCCATCGCCGACACTTTTTGACCACTCTCGCGATGCAGCTGCCAGCGGAGCACCAGCACCAGCGGCGGCTTGCCCTCCAGCGGTAAATCCTCATCCGGCTCGACAAAGCCAGATGCCGCGACGAACGCGCTTTCGCGCTGGATCGCCCGCACCGTGTCGAACACGGCGGCCTGCACCTCCGCCGGCAGCGTATCCTTGTCCTGGTCCAGCACCTTCCAGCGCCGCCCGTCCCATCCCAGCCAGCCCTTGGCCGTGGTGAAGCGGAACGCCCCGCCATAGCGCGCATGGAACCGCTCGGCATTGCCCAGGTCGGTGCGCTGGCATCCGGCGCACCGCATGTCCATCAGCATCGGCGCAACATCGTAACCGCGCGCCACGCCAGCGTCGAAACTCTTGTCCAGCGCTTCGGGGTCGATCCCCTCGACATCGGCCGCCACCGCCGTGATCGCTTCGTCGGCCACATCCCGGTCCAGCAGGCCCGCCCCGACGCGCCGACCCATGCCCCAGGCGAACAGGCCCACCGCCTCGGCATCCCGTCCGGACTTGTCGATCGCCGCCGCAATCGCACCAGGCAGGCGCGCCAATGCCGCCGCGCGCAGCCGTTCCTGCACCGCCGCCGTCTGGTCGCAGAAGAGCGCTTCCACACTTCCAATTGGAAGCTTTTGATCCTCCACCACCCAAAGAGGTGCGGGGGGAATTCTTCGTCGAACAGCCGCCGCCAATAGGCCAGATATTGCGCCCGCGTCTCTTCATGCGGCACCGTGGCAGCCAGCCCGGCCAGTTCCGCCCAGATCGCGGCCCTACCTTCCGGCGTGGCGCGGTCACCGGCGGCCAGCACCCCGGACCAGATATAGCTGGACAGCGACAGCGCCGCCTCGACCAGATCGTCAATCGCGTCCCGGCCGCACGCCCGCACCAGATCGTCCGGGTCGGAACCCTCCGGAAGCATGGCGATCTTCAGCGAACGCCCGGGTCCGATCAGCGGCAGCGCGCGCACACAGGCCCGCTCGGCCGCCTTGCGCCCTGCTGCGTCCCCGTCCAGCAGCAGCACCGGGCAATGATGCACGCGCCAGGCGCGCTCCAGCTGCTCAGGCGTGATCGCGGTGCCCATGGGCGCGACCGCTTCGCTGATGCCCGCCTGGTCCAGTGCGATGACATCGAAATAGCCCTCGACCAGGATCAGCCGCTTGGCCGCGCGCGATGCCGGCGCTGCCCGGTGCAGGTTGAACAGAACGCGGCCCTTGTCGAAATGGTCGGACTGCGCGCTGTTCAGATATTTGGGAAGATTCTCCCCGATCGCGCGCCCGCCAAAGCCGATCGGCCGTCCCCGCCCGTCATGGATCGGCACCATGATGCGGTTGCGGAACTGGTCGCGCCGGCCATCATCCCCTTCGACGATCAGCCCCGCGGCGATCAGCTGGTCGACCGCAAATCCGATCGCGGCGATTGACCCGCGCGCGGGCGCATAGCCGATGCCGAAGCGCGCGATCGCCGCATCATCGACGCCGCGCGCCGCCAGCGCTTCCATGATCGCCCCGGCAGGCTCCAGCGACCGCGCGAAATAGTCGGCCGCCTCGCCCAGCACATCGCTGACATGCGCCGCCCGCCGCGCCCGTGCCGCCTGTTCGAGCGATTGTGCCGGCATGTCCAGCCCGGCGGCCTGCGCCAGCTGCTTGACCGCATCCATGAAATCCATGCCCTCATGGATCGTCAGCCAGCTGATCGCGTCGCCATGCGCGCCACAGCCGAAGCAATGGTAGAATTCCTTGTCGTCATTGACCGTGAAGCTGGGCGTTTTTTCGCTGTGGAAGGGGCAGCAGCCCTTATGTTCCTTGCCCTTATGCTCCAGCTTGACGGCTTTGCCGATCAGCGCGGACAGCGACGTGCGGGCGCGGATTTCGTCCAGGAACGCAGTTGATAGAGACACGAAAACCCACCCCGAAAATCAGGCTAAAAATTGCAGCGATGCGGTGATGCTGACCTACTGGTCGGCCTCGCCGAGTAGATCCGGCGCACGAAAGGGCGTCAGTATGTCATACAGGCACGGTCCGGCGCTGGCGGCGTCCCATACGCACCAGATCACCTCCATCGTCGGCGCGCCGCCATCCAGGAAGTCGGGTCGCCAGTTGAGCGCATGGATGCGCGATGGCGGTCGCCAGCGCCAAAGGCCGGTACGCTTTTCCGCGTGCCAGAATGTCGATTTAAGCAGCAGCGCGACATAGCGGCAGTCCAGATCGCCCAGCAGGTGCCGGATCATCTCGCCCGCCAGTGCGAAGGGCGGATTGGTGACGGCCACCGGCGACAGCGCGCGGCGGCACGTCAGCAGATTCTGTTGGGTCACCCGGTGCGCCGGATCGGCGACCAGGTCCGTGGCGATCGTCATGAACCCCGCCGCCTCCAGCTCCGCCGCAATCGCGCCACCGCGCCCGCACGGTTCCCAGACCGGATGCTCCAGATCGACCGCGTCGCACAATGCCCGCCGCTCTGCCGCGATAAGCGCGCGCGTGACCGTGGGCGGCGTGGGATAAAAGTCATTGCCCTGCCGCTCGACCTTGCCGGCGCCGCCGGTCATCATCCGGCCCAGCCCCTTGGGCGACGCCGCCGCGATCGGCGGTTCCGGGAACAGGCCGGTCATTGTTCAAGATCCGGCGCATGTTCACCATGAAAATCGTCATGGGTATCGTTTCCGATTTGCGCATAGTGCGACCAGCAGAGATTGAACCGATCAAACCCGCCGCGCGCGACAGGTGCTAAGACATAAAACGCCTCACCCGGATTGCACCGGGACAAGCGCTCCGCCTCGGCCCGAGCCGAATGATAGCTTTCATGTTCATATACCGGTTGACGTCCTCGCCGACACCAGACCAGCCAGAAGGGAGGCGCTGCATCGTTCGCCATCGCCTAAACCCTCATCGGCATTAGGACATACAGCCGAGCGGCATCATCGCTCTGCTGCCACAGCGACGGCGCGGCAGCGTCCGCCAGCAGCACGCGGGCCTTCGTCCCTTCAGCGTCCGTGCCTTTCAGATGCGCCAGTACGTCCAGCAGGAAGCGCCCGTTGAACCCGATCGTCAGCGGCGCGCCATCATAGTCGCACGGCACATCCTCGCTGGCCGTGCCATTCTCCGGGCTCGCAACGCGCAGCGTCACCAACTCGGCCGTGAAATCCATCGCGATCAGCCGCGTCTTGTCGCTGCTGATCGTCAGCACCCGCTCGACCGCCTCGGCCAGCGCCGCCGGGTCGAACCATGCCGCCTTATTATTGCCTACCGGGATGACCCGCGTATAATCGGGAAATGTGCCGTCGATCGTCTTGCCGGTCAGCACGCACTGGCCCAGCGCAAAGCGGAACTTGCCCTTGCTCACCGCCACGTCGACCGGGCCAGCCCCTTCCGCGTCGATCAGCGCATCGAGCGCCGCGACTGCCTTGCGCGGCAGGATGATGCCCGGCATCGCCTCCGCCCCGTCAGGCACATCGCCATGGAAGCGCGCCAACCGGCTGCCATCGGTCGCGGCGGCGAACTGGCAAGTCGAGCCGTCCGGCACATGCAGATAGATGCCATTGAGATAATAGCGCGTTTCTTCGGTCGATATCGCAAAGCGCACGCTGTCGATCATCGCTGTCAAATCGCTGCCCGGCTGTTCCCACTGCGCATCCCAATCGCCCAGCGCGATCACCGGGAAATCATCGGTCGGCAGCGTCGGCAGTTTGAACCGCGCGCGCCCGCACCGGATGCTGATCCCGTTCTTGTCGTCCCGCTCGATCGTCGCGATACCGTCGGTCGACAGCTTGCCCGCGATCGACTTGATCAGGTCGGCCGCCACGCAAAACGCCTCTGTGCTGTTCGCGCCCGCATCCTCCAGCGCGATCGTCTGTTCGACCATCAGGTCCAGGTCGGTCGCGGTGAGCATCATCTGCCCCGGCGTGGTGCGGATCAGCACCTGGGTCAGGATCGGCACCGTCGCCTTTTTCTCGACCACCGTCCCGATCGCCGCCAGCGCCCCGCGCAGCGCCTTCACATTCACCTGGATCATGCCGCAGCCCCTTCATCCAAAGCACTGTCCAGCAGCGCGATCATCGCCACGACGGGCCGTTGGCCGCTGCGCTCGGCATGGCGGCACAGCCGGTCCCATGTCGTCGCCCACCGGTCGCGCACGATGCCCGCCGCCAGCAGAGGCGCGCCCTCCAGCGCCTTTTCCTGCAACGCCGACCCTATCGACGGCTTGCCGATCGGTCGGTTCAGGCCGGTGGCACGGGCCGCCTGCCGATTCGCAGCCGCTTCCATCGCCTCCGTCGCGACCTGTTCGGCCAGATCGGGCACCGGGTCCGGCGCAGCATCCACCGGCCACATGCTGCGCGCCAGCGCCAGGTCATAGGGATGCACCTTGCCCTCGCGGCGCAGCTGCACGATCGCAGCGGCAAAACTGCCGACCGACACCCCGGCGACCCGGCGCAGGTCGGGCATGGACCATCCACCGGCAGGGGCGGGGTGATCTCGCAGCGCGGCGACGATCGCCTCCATCGCGTCATGCATCGCCCGTTCCTCCCATCGCCTCGGCAATGGCCCGGCCGATCGCCAGTACCGCGGCATCCCGCATGTTGAGATTGGGCTGTTCCGCCTTGGCCCGGTTGATGGCGTCGCGCCATTCGCTCTGGTCGCAACTGCCAACGACCATGCCGATCAGGTCGCCCTGCGCCACGCCATGGGTCGAAACGCCCGCCGCGATGCCCGGAAAGATCGTCCCGAAATAGCGCAGCACCTGCCCATGAAACGCTACTGCCGCCGCCAGCAGGCTTGTGCGCAGGATCTTCTCGCCATGCTGGCGCACGCAATATTCCAGCCCGCCGATATTGCTGACCTGACCCGGCTTCCAGCTTTCTGGATTGGTGGTGGTCGCAACCGACAGGCCCGCCTGCGTCAGCGCCCCATGGATCACGGTCGCCTCGGTCTCCCCGGCGGCCAGCGCCGCCTTGAACAGTTCCAGCTTGCTCAATGGCCGCCGTTGCTGGTTGAGCGCGACGAACGCCGCCGCCTCATCATCGGCGCTGCGCGATGCCACCACCACGCACGGCAGGTCGAATATGTCGCCCCGCAACCGCGCCGCCGCCAGTCTGTGCTGGCCGTCGATCACATAGAGCGCGCCATCGTCCCGCTTGGCGACGTTGAGCGGTTGGCACAGCCCCCAGTCCCATGCCCGCGCAATCCGCTTGACCAGCGCCTGGCTGGCCCCGCTGTCGATCGACCGCTGGTAACTGTCGTCGATCAGCAGGTCGCCAAGCGGACGAAACTCCAGACTCGGCCGTCGCCCCGCCTGCGGCTGCATCTTGGCCACGCCGCTCACGCCGCTTCCTCCACGCTGTCGTCGGCCCAGCCGACATGATCGACATCGTCTGCCTCGGGCGCGGCGTTGTCGCCATGCGGATGTGCGTCATAGGCTTCTACCGAGGCCCAGCTAAGACCGATCGTGTCGGCATGTTCGAACAATTCCGTCAGATCATCATAGAGCGAACATTCATCAGCATCGGGACTGTTTTCCCGTGCATCTGCATAGGCACCGCTCTCCCAGCGAAAGCACGCGCAGCCGTCGACCAGAATGACCGCAGGCGGCGGCTCTATCGCCAGCACTTCATCGCGCCGCGCAGCCAACGCTTCAGCGCGCGCTGCCTTTGCCCGGTCCGCCTCTTCGCGAGCAGCAGCCTTCTCGACCTCCTGCCGGTCATATTCGATTTCGGCCGCAACCAGCTGCGCGTCGATATCCGCCGGGGTCACAAGTACGTCGATGCCAACGGCATAGGTCGGCCCGATGCCCTGAACTTCGTTGGCCCGCCATAAATCCGGCCGAGTGGTGCGCCAGAAAGACCGGCCCTCGACCTTGTCATCGCGGATCTTCTTGGCGGCCAGAAAGGCCGCGACGGATCGCACCGATTTAGCGCGCTGCTCCGCCGCGATTTCCTCTTGTGTCTTTGGCGGTGGTCCGCTGCCTTGGGCGGGCATCACATCGTCCAGGCGACCCGCCGGAACGAAAAACCTGTCCTCGATCGAGAATTCGCCATTCTGGTCGACGCTGGCAATGGCAACGATATCGATGCCTTTTGCTGCCGCGTCTTTGCGCATCTCATCATAGCTGGGCAAATTGTAGCGGTAGCCCCTGTCGACAAGCTTGAACCCTTTAGGGGCCTTCGGCAGCGCGCCACGTCGGATCCCAGGCGGGATCAATACGTCGGACGTGGTGGAAGCCAGCTTCTGCGATTGCCCCAACAATCGCTTCTTCTGAAAATCGGCCACCGCCCTCGCAATCGACAGGACAATAGGACTGTCGATGACCTTGCGATTGCCATAGCGCTCGGCATCGGCGAACAGATTATCTTCATACCGGCCGCCCTGTTCCTCATAGCGACTGGCACCGGCAAGCTTGAACAATGGGTCGGACGTCGTCATCTGCGCCGACTGATAGGCAAAGCGAATATTCCACGCCTTGTGCGGCTCATAGGACTTCTTTGCTTCTGCCGTGAACACGCGCAGCTGCAACTTGTGGTCCTGACTTTCTGCATAGGCCATCGCCGCATCGATTGTCAGCTGCCCCGCCCGCATCGCGTCCAGTATCTCCGGGGCCAGCGCTGCCAGGCGCAGCCGCTGCTTCACATAGCGCTCCGAAAATCCGAACTTCCTGGCCAGGTCTGCGGGCGACAGCAGCCCCGGCTTCATCAGCGCCTCAAACGCCAGAAATTCATCGGCCGGGTTCATGTCGCGCTTGGCCAGATTTTCCGATAGCGACAGGGCCACGGCGTCATCGGCGGGGCGCAGCAGCACCGGCACCGCGAAATCAGCGTCCAGCACGCCCCGTTCGCGCAGCAGCGAAAGCGCCTGCAACCGGCGTCCGCCGCCCACGATATAGACCGCAGCGGCATCGATCGACGTGTCGCCGCGATAGCCGATCAGATTCTGCAACAGGCCATGCGCTGCAATGTCGTCGGCCAGGCTGTCGACATCCACGGCCTTGTCGGTATGCCGCACATTTTCCGGTGCGCGCATCAGGCGTCCTAGCGGGATCATGTCGATCCCGCTCACCACCTCTGACACTGGTGTTTCTTCGATCGGCGCAACCGGCGCCGCTTTTTTCGCAACCCGCTTGGTAGCTGTGGGCATGGGACGTCCTTCTCTCTGATGCGCCGATATCGGCTTATGATTGGGGGTGCGCGGGGGTGGCAGTAGTCGCGAAAGCCACCCCCGCTATGCCGCCGCCCTGCGAGAGGGGGAGCCGAACGGCGGCAATCTGCAATTCCGTTTCCCGGTCGATCGCGTCGGCCCAATTTTCGGCGACATCGACGTCCAGGCCATACATGTCGGCCAGTGTGGCCAGCATCGCGCGACCGACATTGGCATAGCGCGCGGCGAACTGGCGGCGGGTGATTTCCATGTCGACAAAGCTCACAGCATCGCTCTCCGCGTCTTTTTGCCGGTGGCGACGATCGTCACGACCCGCCGCTCGATCGGCGACGGCTCTTCCACGACGATCGCGCCATCCTTCACCAGGCGGCGCATGCGGTAGGACGCTGCCACCGCATCCTTCAGCCCGACAGCGCGCGCCAGCTCCGCATTGGTCGGGCAGGGCTCCCCGCGCCCGGCCGCGCGCGTCAGCTGGCGCAGGACCATGCGCGTGGTGCGCTTCGCATCGTCGGACGCTACCGTGAACCGGCCGCGCGGTACCGGCTTGCGCAGCTGCTGGCTCGGCCGCGGCTCGGGCAGGCGTTGCACGATATGGCGCAACCGCCCGTCCATCCGCTTGGATGTCATCGTGACCAGTCCCGCCGCATGCAGCTGCCGCACCGCCGCGCCGATCGCATCGCCGGGACGGGCGCCGGTCGAATAGACAACATCCTCGCCCGGCAGCGCCCGCGCGGCCCAATGGTCCAGCTGCTCCGGTTTCATCATTGCTTGCGCGCCTCCTGCCATGGTCATTCCGCCTCTGCGCGCAGCTGGGCCAGCAATTGGACAGCGAGCGCCACCAGCTGCTCGGCATCGCCGATCAGCGCATGCTTGCGGATATCCTGCTTGCAGACCTCGCCGTCGTCGGCGATCGCCGCGCAAATCTTCGTCGTGATTTCGGCGACTTCAGTTGACAGCAGCCCGACCTGCGTCAGCCAGTTGGCCGCTTCCGTGTCGATTTCGGGCAGATGGAACAGTTCGAAACCCTGCATCCGCGCAAGGGCGCGCGTGATGTGCGGCCATCCATCCTGCCCGGTAGCCATCTTCTCCAGCTCCGGCACCAGCCGCAGCGGAATGAATTCTGCCGCTTCCTCATTGCACCAGGCCATCAGCGTGGACCGGCTACGCCCCAGCATATGGCTGACATAGACCTGCTTGCCCGCTGCATGCACGGCATCGCCGGTGGCTTCGCTGATCGCGATGTCTGTTGGTTTCAGATTATCCGCCCCCCGCGCCATGTCAGAGCGCCTGCCCGACATTTTGGGCTGAAGTGTCGGATGACGCGGGGGCGGGGGTGGCGGTATCTCGCTCTCTCATGAAAGCACGAACCTTCATCACACTCTCTGGACGCAGACAGCGATCACCGCGAATATCGCGCATGAAATGCGGATCATTCATGGCAAGTCGGCCGAATGTGGTGGCCGAAACCTCATGACGGGCGAGAAAGGTCTCGATCTCATCGAGCAGGTCAGGGTGATAGCGGGACATGCGGACGTGACTAACGTAGGACACGTCCTACCGTCAAGCCCATTAAGTAGGACATCTCCTAATATAGCGCCGCGCAGAGTTCCGTGGGATAAATCCCACATGTCCGAAGCGTCCGAAACACCCCTTCAAACCTTCATTCGTAAGGCCATCGCCAACGCGCCTCGTGCACGCGATTTTTACGACAAGAGAATTCAGGAGGCGACTGGCACCTCAGGCAAACCGATCTACGATCTGCAACGCGGCAAAAGCACCGCCCCAAACGCCGCAACACTTGGTCATATCGCCAAAGCTTTGGGGCAGCCCCTGCACCTATTGGCAAGCGCTGCGAATGGCGAGCATGTCGAACCAATCCCGGCTAAGCTTCTTCCACCGGATGCGCCTGAAGGGCATGTCACGTCTGACCACCATCCCACAATAAAGGCGGATGATGGCTCGGTTGCATTGCGTCATCTCGATATGAGCCTGTCGATGGGGGACGGGTCGAACATAGACGACTATTTTGAGGAAGGGACGTTTGAGTTCGACGCCAACCTTCTCCGTACGATTAGTCGCGCCCCTGCTGATCGTTTGATTGTCGGCCATGGCGTTGGCGACAGCATGAACCCGACCTTGCATGATCGCGATCTAGTGATTTTCGACACGACCCAGACCATATTGAACACGACCGATAAAATCTGGGCAATCAGCCTGTTCGGCGCTGGAGGCATCAAACGCTTGCGCCCCATCGCGCGAGATAGGGTGCTAGTGATTTCGGATAATCCAGCTTTGGAAAATCAAGAGGTCAGCACCGAGGATTTGCGCATCATGGGAAGGGTCATTTGGTCCGCGCGGCGGCATTAAATGATCTGGAGAAGCGCCTTCATAAGAAGCATGCTCGCAATCACCATTTTGCTTGAAGCATGCGGCACCTCCTCGGGTGAAAGCGGGCAGGTAACGCCGACTGGCAATTCTCTCTCGGAAAATCGCCAAGAAGAAGAACGTTCGATTAGGGAATTGCAAAAAGCCAAGGAACAACTCAAAAGTGAAATTGAAGCACTAAAAACTGAGAGAAACAATTACGCGAAGTCTTCCGGAACGGTATCAGAGACCTCCCCGGCGCCACCGCAAAATATGTGCTATAAAGACTATTGCCCATGTGAGGGTGAGCAAGGCGGACCTGACATGACGCTATGCGATCAACTGGAGCAAGGGATTGCTGTTGATGTTCGCATGATGATTGCAGGTCGTTCAATGCGAGAGGTACGGCGCCAACTTGCTACTGGCGATTACTGATCCTCGTGCGGAAACTGTCACTCGCCGTCGTCGGCGCCGACCATCCCAACCGTAAGGGGCCAACCCGGCGTTTTGAAATCGCGATGTGCCTCCCGGGTGAACCTGTCCATTTGGTGCCTGAACCCCACAACCCCTCGGACCCGCGCGCTATCGCGGTCTACTCGGCACGAAATATTCAAATTGGCTATGTCCGGGCCGAACGCGCGCAGTTCATCGGCTCCATGCTCAATCGGGGCACCTTGTCTGCAATCTTCCAGTCACCGGCAAAATGGGGCGCGACTGTTCGCGTTCATTTGGACGGAACAGAAGCGGTGCTGCCTTTGCCATCTGATTCGCGAACGGCTGACTGGCCGCCACCAGGCTCAGAGGATGCGGAGTGGTGGCCCGATTTTGAACCTGGGTGGGATTGATAGGACTGGCCCTACTTTCCGATTGACAATGTAGGATTGGTCCTACTATCCATCTCCCGTCACCAACGGGAGGCCATTATGCTTCAAGTCGAAACTCCATTCCCCTTTCCCGGTAGCATCGCCTTGTTTCTGGGACTGCGCTGGCGCGTACACCAGCATGTCGGCAACCAGGCGGTCATCACCCGCGAAGGCATCGCCGCCAGCCTGACCCGCCGCGCGCCGATCGACGATCTGGTCGATCCGACCGAGGCCGACGCCAACGCGCTCATTGCCCTGACCGACGTTAGCGAAGCGACTGCGCGCATCGCGCTTTATACCGCCGCCCTGCTGCGCGACACGAATGAGGTCGCCCTGCACGATCTGGGCGGGCGGCTTCATACCGCCGCACAGGAAGGCCGCATTCCCCGCTACCAGGACAACAGCCATCTCGTCCGCATCATGCGCCGCCTTGGCTGGCGCAAGCAGGGCTGGACGGGGGAGGAGGGCATGACCCGCTCTCCCCTCTACCGTCGCGTCGCTACCCAGGACGTCCCCAATACGGCCAGCGCCGCGCAGGCCGCCTGACCATGACGCCAGAACCGCCCGCCGCGCCCAGATTCCATCCGGCAGCCCCGTTCATCATCGGACTGGCCTCGGCGATCCTCTGGACCTTCCTTTTTCCTTTGCTGGCATGGCTGTTGCCGATGGCCGACGACCTGATCGACTGGATTTTCCATTGAGCGACGGAACCCACATCGAATGGACCGATGCGACCGTGAACGCCATCAACGGCTGCACCGTCCTCTCTCCCGGCTGCATCAACTGCTATGCCATGCGCCTTGCCGGCACCCGCCTGCGCGACCATCCGTCCCGCAAGGGGCTGACCAGCGACAGCAAGGCGGGGCCGGTCTGGAACGGCACCGTTCGCCTGAACGAAAGCGCGCTGCTTCAGCCGCTCCGCTGGAAACGCCCGCGCCGGATCTTCTGGAACGCCCATGGCGACATCTTTCACCCGGCGGTTCCCGACGAGTGGATCGATCGCTGCTTTGCCGTCATGGCGCTGACCCCGCACCATATCCATCAGGTGCTGACCAAGCGCGCGGGCAGGATGCGGGCATATTTCACGACACCACTGAACAGCCTGTTCAATACCCGGTTGAGCCTAATGCAGGATGCTGCTTACCGGATCATGGCGACTTTTAGCGGCGCATGGAACGAAGCGCGTGCCATGCAGGCGCGTGATGCCGTGACGGCGGCGCTGAAATGGACCGACGACCGCACGAATGTCGGCTTCCATAATGTCTGGCTCGGCGTGTCGGTCGAGGATCAAAAGCGCGCGCTGGAACGCATCCCGGATCTACTGGCCACGCCGGCTGCTGTCCGCTGGCTGTCCTGCGAACCGCTGCTGGGGCCCATCTACCTGACGGACATAGCTGATGGCGGATCGACTGTACTTGACCCGGAATGCTGGGGCGATTGCGATTGCAGCGGCCTGTTCGGCCCAGACCCCGGTTGCCGCCGTCTGGGCGGCGACGGTACGCTGACACGCAAAATAGATTGGGTCGTGGTCGGCGGCGAAAGCGGCCCCGGCGCGCGGCCGATGCACCCGGATTGGGCGCGCGATCTGCGCGACCAGTGCGCCGCTGCCGATGTGCCCTTCTTCTTCAAGCAATGGGGTGACTGGACGCCGGGCGAGAACGTGAAGCGACAGTCCGGTTGGGTGAACGGCGCGCACTGGTTCGATAACAGATGGCTATATGAGGAGCAGAATCTATCTGCAACAGACGGTCACGTTGATGACGAGCCTGACGTTTACCGCATCGGCAAGCGCGCCGCTGGTCGCCTGCTCGACGGCGTGCGCCATGACGGGATGCCGGGATGAACGCCGACCCCGCCCTGCTGTTCGCCACCGCGCGCGACGAACGCGCCCGCCGCAAGGCGGCGTGGAAGGCAGCGGGGCAGGGGCTGTCCGATCGGGCGGCATGGGACGACGCCGTCTGGTCGAACATAGAACAGCGCACCGGACTCGCGGCGGCTGACCCGGCCTGCCGCCAGCGCCAGCCGCAGTCCTGGCACCCCCCTGCCATGATCATGATGGCGCGCAGCGCATGGGCGACCGCGGTCAAGGCAGAAACCAGCCTGGACGCTACCGACCCCGCCAATGTCGCCAAGATCACGGCCCTCTGGACCCTCTTTCGCTGGCTGAAGCCCGCAGGCTGGTCCCCTTATTTCGAGGCAAAGGCATGAACGCCCCGGCCCGCATCACGAAGGCGTCCGACCCGGCGATGATTGCTTTTGCGCAAGCCCTTGCGCGTGCGCACGTTGCAAGAGACATTGCCGCCCTCCGTGCCGCGCGCCAGCAACCGGCCGCGCGCGGTCCGAATGGAGAAAATGATGCGGACGGTCATCTACGCCCGGTTCAGCAAGGAAAGCCAGAACCCCAGGTCCACCGCTGACCAGATCAGCCTGTGCCGCAAGCGGGCGGAGCAGGAAGGCTGGACGATCGTCGGCACGTTCGAGGATGCCGCCATATCCGGCGCGGCGGGTATCGGCGAAGATCAGCGCCCCGGCCTTAATGCGATGATGCGCATGGTCGAAGGGGGCGGCGTCGACCAGGTACTGGCCGAATCGACCGACCGCATCGCCCGCCATGTCGCCGACGCCCACAATCTGCGCGAACGCATGGAATTTGCCGGCGCGCGTCTCTTCACTCTCTTTGACGGCACCGTGACGCCCATGGTCAGCCTGGTCAAAGGCTTCATGGATGCGCAGTTCCGCACCGATCTGGCCCAGCGCGTCAGGCGCGGGCAGATCGGCACGGTCCAGCAGGGCAGGGCGTCGGGCGGCATCCCCTACGGCTATGTCCAGGCCAACAGGCTGGACGAAAAGGGCGGACTGGTGCGCGGCCTGCGCGATATCGATCCTGAAAAGGCGCAGATCGTCCAGCGGATCTTCACTGAATATGCCGGCGGCAAAAGCCCCTTCGCGATCGTCAGCGACCTCAACCGCGACGGCATCCCCGGCCCGCGCGGCAAGCTGTGGTACAGCACCTCGCTCCATGGGGAAAAGAACCACAAGCGCGGCATTCTGCGCAATGAAATTTATATCGGCGTCCTGACCTATGGCCGCAGCCGCCAGGTGGTCAATCCGCAGACCCGCCGGCGCCTGATGCGCTACAATGGGGAAGAGGAAGTCATGCGCGTGCCGGTGCCCGCCATGCGCATCATCGACGACGATCTCTGGCACCGGGTCCAGGCGATGCTGGAGGAAAAAAGCACGACTCAGCCGCATCGCGCGCGCCGGCCCAAACATATCCTGTCGCAACTGGCGACCTGTGGCGTCTGCGGCGCTGATTTCGTGCGGACGACGGGCTTTCACTGGGGATGCAGCGTCAGGCGCTATGGCGGGGCATGCGACAATAACCGGCTCATCCGCACGGACGATTTTGAACGGCGCGTCCTGGCCGATCTGAAAACGGGCATGCTCGCCCCGGACGTCGTCAGCGCCTATGTGCGCGAATACCATCGCGACTTCGCCCGCGCCTCCGCCGATCTCGGCCGCGATCGCGCCAGGATCGAGCGCAAGCTGGAGGAAACCGAAAGGCGGAAGGAACGGCTGCTGAAGGCGTTCGCCGATGGCGGCAGCGAATTCGAAGAGATACGCGACATGCTGACCAGCGCGCGAAAGACCGTCGATCAGCTGAGCCGCGAACTGGCGAACATGGACGCGGTGCCAACCGTGCTGACCCTCCACCCGCATATGGAGGAAGTCTATCGCCGCCAGGTCGAGGATCTAGAACAGGCCCTGGCAGCGCCCGAAGCGAAGCTGGAGGCCATCCCCCGCCTGCGCGCCATGATCGCCCGCATCATCGTAAGCCCGAACCCGGAAAAGAAGCGCGGCGTCATTGTGGAAGTGGTCCGCCAGATGGACGAAATCCTCGCCATGGCAACCCGAACGGACAAGGCCGCACAATTACGCTAATGCCCGATGAGTTTCTGCGAACTCGTCGCAATAGTGATTGGCGATGGCGCGGGAGAGCCAGTTGCCTTGGCCCGGCAGCGGCAGCATGGGCAATTGCACCAGTTGGAACCTGTCGATCATCACGTCGAACAGACGAATCTCATCGGCATGGACGACATCCTCTGCATCGTGGAGCACTATCGCCTTGTAACGGAATCCTTCGCGCGTCTCTTCGTCCAGCATCGCCTGCCATAGAAGATTGAGGCAATCGGCCTTGGTCGTGGGACCGGGATGGGGGGTGATGCCCAGCAGGATGCGCGGATCGCCCTGCGCAACGGCGGCGATGGCGTCGATCGTCGCGGGGTCGTTGGGATAGGCGCCGACGAAAATGCGATAATCCGCATCGCCCCAGCGCCCCAACGCATGGCGCAGCATCGGGCCGATCACGTCCGCTTCGCGCCAGGCGGGAACGAAAATGGCGATACGGCCGGGATTGGGCGATGGTGGCAGGGTTGCCGTCGTCATACGGTCATGGCGACCATATATGAACAGATCGCGCCATGCCTTGCGCGCCAGGAACAGCAGGTCGATCAGAAAATCGTCCACACCGCCGATGGCCAGTCCAACGGCGGCAAATAGCAGGATTTCATGATGAAGGAGCGCAAGGCCAGCGACCAAAATGTCCCCCAAAGCCTTGACCCCCATGCCTCGACAGGGGAGAGGATGGCATTGGTGTCAGCCGCTTCCAAGTCTTTTGCGCAAATTGCGCAAAAGGGAGGCAAAAAAACAGGAAGATCGAAAGAATGACAAAGCCACGCCCATCAGTATTACGCGAATTCCTTGCCAGTCAGGCGGGCAGCGCTGTGTTGCTGATGATCGCGGCGACGCTGGCCATGGTTCTGGCCAATCTGCCGGGTGGCGGCGGTCATCTCTATCACGACCTGATTCATGCGCAGCTTGGACCGGAACTGACCCCGAAGCTGGGGCCGATGACCTTTCATCTGTGGATCAACGATGGGCTGATGGCGATTTTCTTCCTGCTCGTCGGACTGGAGATCAAGCGGGAGTTTCTGGATGGCGGGCTGTCGACATGGGAGCGGCGGCGGCTGCCGATCATCGCCGCCGTTGCGGGCATGGTCGTGCCAGCGCTCGTCTATCTCTTGGTAACAGGTGGACAGCCGGAACTGGCCAATGGCTGGGCGATCCCTGCCGCGACCGACATTGCCTTTGCGATCGGCGTGCTGGCGCTGCTGGGTAATCGCGCGCCCGCCTCTCTCAAGCTGTTCCTGACGGCGGTGGCGATCGTTGATGATATGGGCGCGGTGGCGATTATCGCGCTGATCTATACGCAGGGTCTCGATATGGCCGCGCTTGCCGGGGCGGCTGCGGTGCTGGTTGTGATGTTCGGGTTGAACCGGGCAGGGGTGAAGTCGCTGATCCCCTATCTCATCGGGTTCGTGCTGTTGTGGTATTTGATGCTGCTGTCGGGCGTTCATGCGACGGTCGCTGGCGTCCTGGCCGCCATGACGGTCCCGATCCGCTGCACGCCGGGCGCGCCCGATGCGGAGGACAGCCCGCTGCACAAGCTGGAACATGGCGTGCATCCCTGGAGCGCCTATCTGATCGTACCGCTGTTCGGCTTTGCCAATGCCGGGCTGGCGTTGAACGCGCAGGTGTTCAGCGCGTTGCTGGACCCCTTGCCGATGGGCGTGGCGCTGGGCCTGTTTCTGGGCAAGCAGCTCGGCATATTTGGCAGCGTCTGGGCCGCGGCGCGACTGGGCATAGCGGAACGGCCGAACGGCGCGAACTGGGCGCAGATCTATGGCATGGCGATGCTGTGCGGGATTGGCTTTACCATGAGCCTGTTCATCGGCGCGCTTGCCTTCCCCGGATCGGCGCTGCTGGTCGAAGAGGCCAAGGGCGGCATCTTGATGGGGTCGATCGCCTCGGCTCTTGGTGGCTATGCCCTGTTGCGTTGGGCTGCGCCATCGCTGCGCTAGGTCGGTTCGCCAAGCCGATGTTCCTGTGCTATACCCATACTCGCTGCATGGCTGCGCGCGTCGCGCCATGCCGCCAATAATCGACCAATTCTTCTAGTCGCGATACCGGAGGAGGGCGAATATGAGTATGGAGACGGACATCAATTATCTGCTGCACCGTCAGCAGATCTCGCTGATCAAGGCGCAGGCCAGCCCGTCACGCGAAGGACGCATCGCCTATGAAGATATGGCGCAGCGCTACATCGAACAGGTCGATGCCTATCGGCAGGAAAATGAAAGGCTGATCGTCCGCGCCCATTGATGGTGCGGACGTCAGCGACGCTCCAGCAATCGCTCGATCGCGAGATGATGAGTCGCGTCGTCGCCACATTCCTTTTCCAGCACTGCCTTGATCCGCTGCAATTCGGCTTCGGTCAGATGTTCGATGCCGATAAAATCGTTGCGCGCATTGTCCACGGCGCGGATCAATTCGTCCAGCTTCGCCTGGATCGCTGATCCGTCCCGATTTTGCGCGTTCTGGATCAGGAACACCATCAGGAATGTGACGATGGTGGTGCCGGTGTTGATGACCAGTTGCCAAGTGTCGGAATAATTGAAGATCGGACCCGTGGCGACCCAGACCAGCACGACGGCGCTCGCCAGAATGAAGGCCAATGGTTGTCCGGCCCAGCTGGCGACCCGGTGCGACAGGGCGGCGAAAAATCTGTCCATCATGCTCTATTCCTTGGCGCGCCGCGCGGCGTGCATTTATGCTGCGTTCAGGCGCTAGTTGCCATGAAGCGCGCATGACAGCCATCGCTTTTCGCGCGCTTGCCTGCGCTCTCACCGCATCCCTGCTGGCGTCCTGTGCCACTGTTTCGCCCGAATCACGTCTGCGTGCCGGGCTGGTGGAAGCCGGATTGTCGCCCCGGATGGCGGGCTGCATGGCCGAACGCATGGTCGACCGGCTCAGCCTGACGCAGTTGCGCCGGCTCCAGTCGCTCGCATCGCTCCGCAAGTCTCACATGGGCGAAATGAGCGTGGATCGGTTCCTCTATAAGGTACGCGCGCTGGAGGATCCGGAGATTTTTCTGGTCACTAGCAAGGCAGCGATCAACTGCGCCCTCTAGGCGTTATTTTGCAATAATCCGCGCTGACGCTTCGCAAAGGTTTTGCAATTTTGCAAAGTCGTTTTGCGAAATCACTCTGGCCCTGCAATCCTGTCTGTGCTTTAGCCGTCGCCATCACGGTTCGATGGAAAAGGACGGCACGCTCCATGAATATTCATGAATATCAGGCGAAGGAACTGCTCGCGAAATATGGCGCGCCGATCGCCGCCGGTTATGCCGCTTTCTCGGTCGAGGAAGCTGTCGAGGCCGCCAAGAAGCTGCCCGGACCGCTTTATGTCGTAAAGTCGCAGATCCATGCCGGTGGCCGCGGCAAGGGCAAGTTCAAGGAACTGCCCGCCGAAGCCAAGGGCGGCGTTCGCCTCGCCTTCAATCTGGATGAGGTCAAGGCGCACTCGGCCGACATGCTGGGCAACACGCTGGTGACGATCCAGACCGGCGACGCGGGCAAGCAGGTCAACCGCCTCTACATCACCGACGGCGCCGACATCGACAAGGAATTCTACCTTGCCCTGCTGGTCGATCGCGCCAGCAGCAGGATCGCGTTCGTCGTATCGACCGAAGGCGGCATGGATATTGAGGAAGTCGCCCATTCGACCCCTGAAAAAATCCACAGCTTCTCCGTCGATCCGGCGACCGGCTTCATGCCGCATCATGGCCGTTCGGTGGCTGCCGCGCTGGGCCTGACCGGTGATCTGGCCAAGCAGGCGTCCAAGGTTGCAGGCTCGCTCTATGCCGCCTTCCTGGACACCGATGCCGAGCAGATCGAAGTCAATCCGCTGGCGCTGACCAAGCAGGGCAACCTGCTGGTGCTCGATGCCAAGGTCGGTTTCGATGGTAACGCCATGTTCCGTCACAAGGACATCGCCGAATTGCGCGACCTGACCGAGGAAGATGCGGCCGAAGTCGAAGCATCCGAATATGACCTCGCCTATATCAAGCTGGACGGCAATATCGGCTGCATGGTCAACGGCGCTGGCCTGGCGATGGCGACGATGGACATCATCAAGCTGAACGGCGAATTCCCCGCCAACTTCCTGGACGTCGGCGGTGGCGCTTCGAAGGAAAAGGTAACCGCAGCGTTCAAGATCATTCTGAAGGACCCGGCGGTCAAGGGTATCCTGGTCAACATTTTCGGCGGCATCATGAAGTGCGACATCATCGCCGATGGTATCGTGGCTGCAGCCAAGGAAGTTGACCTGTCGGTCCCACTGGTGGTTCGCCTGGAAGGCACCAATGTGCAGCAGGGCAAGGACATTCTCGCGGCTTCGGGCCTGGCCATCGTCCCGGCGGACGATCTGGGCGACGCAGCACGCAAGATCGTCGCAGAAGTGAGGAAGGCAGCCTGAGGCCGCTTTTCACCTGAACTGACACCATTTGGGTGCGGGTAGTCCGGTTTCGGGCTGCCCGCGCCCGTGTTGGCATTTATAATGGAGGATGTTGAAATGAAGATCCTTGTCCCCGTGAAGCGGGTGATCGACTATAACGTAAAACCGCGCGTCAAGGCGGACGGGACGGGTGTTGATCTGGCGAACGTCAAGATGAGCATGAACCCGTTTGACGAGATCGCGGTCGAAGAAGCCATCCGTCTGAAGGAAAAGGGCGTGGCGACCGAGGTGATCGCGGTGTCGATCGGCGTTGCCAAGGCGCAGGAAACGCTGCGCACGTCGCTCGCCATGGGCGCCGACCGGGCGATCCTGATCCAGACCGATGACGAGGTCGAGCCGCTGGGCGTGGCCAAGCTGCTCGCCAAGGTGCAGGAAGAGGAAGGCGCTGGCCTGATCATCCTGGGCAAGCAGGCGATCGACGATGACAGCAACCAGACCGGCCAGATGCTGGCGGCGCTGCTGAACCTGCCGCAGGGCACTTTTGCATCGAAGGTAGAGGTTGAAGGCGACAGCGTGTCGGTAACCCGCGAAGTCGATGGTGGGCTGGAGACGGTCAAGCTGTCCACCCCCGCGATCGTCACCACCGACCTGCGTCTGAACGAGCCGCGCTATGCGTCGCTGCCCAACATCATGAAGGCGAAGAGCAAGCCGCTCGCGCAGAAAACACCGGCCGATTATGGCGTCGACATCGGCGCACGGCTGGAAACGCTCAAGGTCGTCGAACCGCCCAAGCGCACCGCGGGCGTCAAGGTCGCCGATGTCGATGAACTGGTTGCCAAGCTCAAGGCTATGGGAGTTGCCGCATGAAAACGCTCGTTTGGGTCGAACATGACGGCGGTGCCGTCAAGGATGCCACGCTTTCCGCCGTCACGGCAGCGGCAAAGCTGGGCGAAGTGCATTTGCTGGTCGCTGGCGAAGGCGTCAGCGCGGTTGCCGAGGAGGCCGCGAAGATTGCGGGCGTTGGCAAGGTTCATGTCGCTGATGACGCGGCCTTTGGCCATGCACTCCCCGAAAATATCGCGCCGCTGATCGTGGAACTGATGGGGCATCATGATGCCTTCGTTGCGCCCGCCACCAGCAATGGCAAGAATATCGCGCCGCGCGTTGCCGCTCTGCTCGACGTCATGCAGATCAGCGACATATTGTCGGTCGAGAGCGAAGACACGTTCACCCGGCCAATCTATGCGGGCAACGCGATCGCGACGGTCAAGTCGAAGGACGCCAAGAAGGTGATAACCGTGCGTGGCACGGCGTTCGACAAGGCGTCGCGGGATGGCGGATCGGGAACGGTGGAAGCCGTGAGCTCGACTGGCGACAAGGGCATGTCGTCCTTCGTGGGTGCGGAAATCGCCAAGCTGGAGCGTCCTGAACTGACCAGCGCCAAGATCATCGTGTCGGGTGGCCGCGCGCTCAAGGATGGGCCGACGTTCGAGGAAGTTATCTTCCCGCTGGCGGACAAGCTGGGCGCGGCTGTCGGCGCGTCGCGCGCGGCGGTCGATGCAGGCTATGTGCCCAACGACTATCAGGTCGGGCAGACCGGCAAGATCGTCGCCCCGGAAGTCTATGTCGCGGTCGGCATTTCCGGAGCGATCCAGCATCTGGCCGGCATGAAGGACAGCAAGACCATCATCGCGATCAATAAGGATGAAGACGCGCCGATCTTCCAGGTGGCCGACATCGGCCTGGTCGGTGATCTCTTTAAGGTGGTGCCGGAACTGACCGGCAAGCTGTAATCGGGCAAACGCCAATGAAAAAAAAGGGCGCGGGTGGAAAATCCCGCGCCCTTTTTGATGTTATTCGCAGCTTACGTCGTTCCGATCGATGGCCCGTCCGGCAAGGGCGCCTGCGCCGCCGCCAAGGATCGTGCCGAGCGTCTTGGAACCGCCCGGAGCAATGACATTGCCCAACACGCCGCCGGCAATCGCACCGACTATCGTGCCGGTCGTGCCGTCGTCGCGCTTGCAATAATAGCGGCCATCGCGATCACGGTAAATCTGTTCGTCATCGCGGATCGGACGGCGCTGGTAACGGGGCGGACCGCGGCGATCGCCGGGGCGGTCATAACCATAGCCTCGGTTTCCGCCACCATCCGATACGCATGCGCCCAGCGGCAGCATCGCGACCATGGCTATGGCCAGGAGGGGTTTGCGCATCACGACACCAGCGGACTGGTGTTGTGGTTCACCTGCGTCACCGGCTTGCTGTCGGCGACGCGCTGGTCGGACAGGTCGGCCTTGGCCTGATTGTAGCGGGCGACGAGATCGTCGCGGAACTGGTCAAGCTTGCCGTCGTCATACAGCTTCTTGCCGACATAGCCGGCGATAGCGCCGAAAATCAGGGTGCGGATCATGGAGTGGCTCCTTTGTTGGTGTCCAAGATGTCGGCCGATCAACGGGCGGCGACGCCATGGGTTCCGGCGGTGCGGGCAACAAAGAGAGCGGGAAAGTTACTCGGCCTCGTCGGACAGCCGTTCGGCGCGAGCGTCGGCAGCGGCGGCTTCCCGGCGGGCGCGGGCCGTGTCGGTCAGATCCTGACGTTTGGCCATTGCCAGCCAGGCGGCTTCGGCGCGAAGGCAGCGGTCGCGGACATTGCTGAGCGTCGCGGCGTCAGCATCGGAGCGGGCTTGCGCGGCGAGGCTATGATAGTCGGTAACGGCCATTTGGCTCTCCTTGATGTCAAAGGATGAATGGGCCGGGCGCGAAGGAAGACCCCCGCGCCCGATCCGGGCCGTCTGAATTATTCAGCGTGGGCGATGTTCACCGCAGCCATCTTGCCGCGCTTGTCCTGCTCCAGGTCATAGGACACGCGGTCCTTTTCACGCAGGGTAGCCAGGCCAGCGCGCTCGACGGCGCTGATGTGAACGAATGCGTCTGCGCCGCCATTGTCGGGGGCGATGAAGCCATAGCCCTTGTCGGCGTTGAAGAATTTGACGACGCCAGTGATGCTGCTCATGTGGTATTCCTTCTTTCTGTGCGGCGAACCCCGTGTGGACGCGCCGGGTTGCTAAGGGGCAGGGAAAGAAGGAAGTAGGTGCCGCAAAGCGCCGAAGACCGTCGATTTGCGACTGTAGCAGCGCCCATGTAGGGCAGGCGACGGCAAATAGCAAATCACGCAACGATCCGCGGCCTTCCGCGCAACCCGATTCACCCGATCGGTCATCCGGCTTGACCGGCACGTCCTCCCGGCAATCGCGACAATTGATGCAGCGACGCTGCAACTGGGCGCTCGCGAATAATAAATGTTTGGAAAATGGTAGCGGAGGAGGGACTTGAACCCCCGACACGCGGATTATGATTCCGCTGCTCTAACCAGCTGAGCTACTCCGCCCCATGGGGCCGCGCGGGGCGTGTGGCCCTGCGGTGAGGCGGCGCTATACGCAGCAGGGACGGGTCGGTCAACGGGGGTAATGCGGGTAGAACGCAACTTATTTGCGACGCACGCTCCAGCCTGGCGGCAGCGTCGCGGGATAAGCCGCGATCGTGCCCGAATCGATCGCGCCGACGGCTTCGTTCACCAGCGGGCCAAGCTGGCTCATGTCGGGATTATGGCCCGCGCCCGGCATGGTCAGCAAGGTAGCGGGGGTGCCCGCGGCATCGAACAGCGCGTCGGCCTGGCTCAATTCCACCCGGTCGTCGGCAGTGCCCAGCATCATCACCAGCGGTGCATGGATCTTGGTCGCGGCATCCAGATTGTTCCATTTGTCTGGCAGCAGCAGGCCGACTGCGCCCGGTGCCGATTCCGCCAGCTTGTCGAAGGTCGACAGGGTGACCACACCCGTTACCGGCGCTGTCGCCCCGACATGCAGCGCCACCGCGCCGCCCAGCGAATGGCCGACCAGAAAGACATGGGCGTCCGTTCCGACAAGTTGCCGCGCCCGCGCGACGAAAGCGCGGCCATCGGCCACCAGTCCTGCCTGTGTCGGGCTGCCCGGATTGCCGCCAAAGCCGCGATAGGACACGACGATGACATGATCGCCATGCCCGGTCAGATGTTCGGCATAGCGCGCGGCGACCCCCTGGTTCGATCCGCGCCCGTGGAAGAAGAGGATGACGTCATGATCGCCGGGATCACCCGGCCAATAATAGCCGGTCAGTGACAAACCGTCCTCGGTCCGTACCGGCAAAGGCTGGGGCGGCGCCTTGGTCCATTGGGCGACGCTGATGGGCGTGGCGTCGGCCTTGTATATCTGTTCGCGTATGCCCGAAGCGCAGGACGCCAGCATCAATGCCGCCGCGACCAGCCATGTTTTTCTGCCCTGCATCATCATTCCCATGCCGTTTGGAGGCGGGAATAGCGTAATGGCGGGCGTCTGCGCGATTTTTCTGTTGCAATCTTTTTTGCGCCACGTCCTAATGTTGCAACGCACAACCAGCCATATTGGCTGAGGGAGGATCGACAACTTGCCCTTCCATGAAATGTTTGAGCCTGATGGTTCGATACGCCCCTGCTACGCTGAAGTGCAGAAATGGGTGGAGCGAACGGGCATTTCCGGGCTTAACCGTCGACTGGACGAGGCAGAGGCGATCTTCCGCCGCATCGGCATCACCTTCGCCGTCTATGGGGAGGGGGGCGATCCTGAACGACTGATCCCCTTCGACCTGCTGCCGCGCATCTTTACCGCGCAGGAATGGCGTGTGCTGGACAAGGGCATTCGCCAGCGCGCCCGTGCGCTCAACGCCTTCCTGCACGACGTCTATCATCGCGGGGAGATTGTGAAGGCCGGCATCATGCCTGCCGACATCATCTACCAGAACAGCGCCTATCTGGCCGAAATGGCCGACTTTTCGCCCCCCGGCAAAGTCTATAGCCATATCGTGGGCATCGACATCGTTCGCACCGGGCCGGGCAGTTTCGAAGTGCTGGAGGATAATTGCCGCACCCCGTCGGGCGTGTCCTACATGCTTGAAAATCGCGACATCATGACGCGCATGTTCCCTGAACTGTTCGCGCAGGGAATTGTCGCGCCGGTCGACGACTATCCCGCCGAGCTGTTGAAGAGCCTGAAAGAAGTCGCGCCACCCGCCTGCACCGGCGATCCGGTCGTCGTCGTGCTGACGCCTGGATCGCTTAACAGCGCCTATTATGAGCATAGTTTCCTCGCCGACCTGATGGGCGTCGAACTGGTCGAGCCGGCGGACCTGTTCGTCGATGAAGGCCGGGTGTGGATGAAAACCACGCTGGGACCGAAGGCCGTCGACGTCATCTATCGCCGTATCGACGACGAATATCTCGACCCGCTGGTGTTCCGCCCGGACAGCCTGCTGGGCGTGCCGGGCATTTTCAACGTCTATCGCAATGGCGGCGTGACGCTGGCTTCGGCACCCGGATCGGGCATCGCCGATGACAAGGCGGTCTATATCTACGTGCCCGAAATGATCCGCTTCTATCTGGGCGAGGTGCCGATCCTGGACAATATCCAGACCTGGCAATGCAGCAAGCCGGACGAATGCGCCTATGTGCTGGAAAATCTGCACGATCTGGTGGCCAAGGAAGTTCATGGATCGGGCGGGTACGGCATGTTGATCGGGCCGAAATCGTCGAAAGACGAAGTGGAGGCCTATGCCGCGCGCATCCGCGCCGATCCGGGAAAGTTCATTGCGCAACCGACGCTGGACCTGTCCACCGTCCCCACGCTCGGCCCCGCCAGCGTCGTGGGTCGCCACGCCGATTTCCGTCCCTATTGCCTGGTCGGCAAGCAATTGCGGCTGGTGCCGGGCGGCCTGACCCGCGTTGCGCTGACCGAAGGATCGCTGGTTGTCAATTCCAGCCAGGGCGGCGGCGTGAAGGACACATGGGTCATGCAGGATTGATGATGGCTCGTCACACACACCTACATCCGTTCGGGCTGAGCTTGTCGAAGCCCTGCACGTCTCTTGAAGAAAGAACAGCCGCCTTCGGCGAAGCTCAGGACAGGCTTCGACAGGCTCAGGGCGAATGGGGAAGGGGGTATCCCACATGCTGAGCCGGACCGCCGAAAATCTCTACTGGATGGCGCGCTATATGGAGCGGGCCGAAGCCACCGCCCGGCTGCTGACCATGGGGCAGCGCATGGCGATATTGCCCGGCGCGCATCATCGCGACGAATGGCGTTCCGTCGTGCGCGCGACTGGCAGCGGCCACCAGTTTCCCGAAGGGGTGCAGGTGACGGAAAGCGATGTCGTCTCCTTCCTGATGCTGGACCTCGACAATCCCAGCTCGATCCGCTCCTGCCTGCTCAAAGCCCGGTCCAACGCCAAATCGGCGCGCACCATGCTAACGCAAGATATGTGGGAAGCGCTCAACGACGGCTGGCGTAAGCTCGACAGCTATGATGTGTCCGAAGCGCGGCAGCAACTTCCGGCCCTTATCGACTGGGTCAAGACCCGCGTCATGACCTTTCGCGGCGCTACCCATTCGGGCCAGCTGCGCAATGAAGGCCATGATTTCCTGCGCTGCGGTTCCGCGCTGGAACGGGCGCAGATGACGCTACGGTTGCTTGACGTCAAATATTATGTCCTGCTGCCGGAAACCGAAGTCATCGGCGGCAATCGCGACCATTATCAATGGACATCGGTGCTGCATGCACTGTCAGGCAGCCGTGCCTATCATCATGTCTATGGCGGCACTTATACGCCCTGGCAGATCACCGATTTCCTGATGCTCAACCGCATGTTTCCGCGCAGCGTAGCCTATTGCTACGACCAGCTGGCCTATCGCCTGCACCGGCTGGAAGGGTGGCACGGCACGCGCAACCCCTGCCATGAAACGGTGCAGCAGATGGTGACTGCGCTCGAACAGCTCGACAGTGGGGAAATCTTCCGCTTCGGCCTGCATGAAACGGTGCAGCATGGCCTGCAAATGACCAACCAACTGGGCATGGAAATCGCCCAGGCCTATCATTTCGGCTAGAAGGGGGAAGGGGGGCCTTTCATGAAATTGCTTGTCCGCCACCAGACCGTCTATCGCTATGACGCATCGGCCGGGCGCGTGGCGATGCGGCTGAAGCTGATGCCGGTCGATACCCCGGCGCAGACCGTGCTGGATTGGCAGGTCAGCGTGAATGGCGATGTGCTGACGGATTTTCGCCCCAACAGCTATGGCGAGATGGAAACGATCTGGATTCGCCATGATCGGCAGGACAATGCCGTCATCGTCGCCGAAGGGCTGGTCGAAACCCGCGAGACTCATGGCGTCGTCGGTGCGCCGGTCAGCCGGGTCAATCCGCGCTATTTCCTGCGCGAAACGCCGCTCACCCGCGCGTCGGACGGTATCGCCGCCATGGCCCGCGCCACGCCAGAAGGCGACGGCCCGCTCGCCCGGCTGCACGCGCTGTCCGCCGCCGTTATCGATGCGGTAGGCTATCGCGCGGGCGTCACGACATCGGCCACCACCGCCGCGCAGGCCTTTGCGCTGGGGGCAGGGGTGTGTCAGGACCATGCCCAGATTTTCATTGCCGGGGCGCGATCGCTCGGCATCCCGGCGCGCTATGTGTCGGGCTATCTGCTGGCGGGTGACGGCAGCGAATTGCATGAAACCCATGGCTGGGCCGAAGCATTGGTGCCCGAACTGGGCTGGGTAGGCTTCGATCCGTCCAACCGCGTCTGCGTGACCGAACGCTATCTGCGCGTCGCCAGCGGGCTGGACGCGGATGAGGCCGCGCCGATCCGGGGCACGATCACGGTTGCGGGCGATATCTCGATTGACGCGGACGTCCGTATCGCGCAGGCGGTTGATGGCGTCGAGGAACGGCAGTTGCAGCGGCAACAGCAGCAGTCTATCCCGCCGTCCAACGCGCAGCTTTGATTCAGCTTTCGGGGACGGGGACGAATGACCTATTGTGTGGCGGTGCGGGTTGACCAGGGGCTGGTCATGCTGTCCGACACCCGCACCAATGCGGGCATGGACAATATCGCCCGCTTTCGTAAGAGCTTCACCTATCTGGTCGAGGGCGAACGGGCGATCACCCTGCTTTGTTCAGGTAACCTGTCGATCACGCAGGGGGTGAAGGCCACGCTCAGCAAGGCGATCAAGGACGCCAAGCTCGACCCCGACATCGAAACCATCCTCAATTGCAGCACCATGCACCGCGTCGCGCAGATCGTGGGCGATGCGATGCGCGCCATGCAGACGCGATACCGCGAAAGCATCGAAATGGGCGGTTCGGGCGCCAGCGCCTCAATCATGATCGCGGGCCAGCGCCGGGGCGGCAAGCCGCGACTTTACCTCGTCTACAGCGCGGGCAATTTCATCGAAGCGACCGAGGACACGCCTTTCTTCCAGATCGGCGAGCATAAATATGGCAAGCCGATTCTGGACCGCATCATCACGCGCGACACCACGCTGGAAGACGCGACGAAGGCGGTGCTGGTGTCGATGGATTCGACCCTGCGCTCCAACCTGTCCGTCGGCATGCCGCTCGACCTGACGGTCATCCCGACCGACAGGTTCGACTTCCGCGTCCGCACCCGCATCGAAGCCGACAATGAAGAATTCGCCATGATCTCCCAGGGCTGGAGCGCCGCGCTGCGCAAGGGCTTCGAGGATTTGCCCAACGTATTGGATTGAGCAGGGCCGGAGGGGGAGGCGACGCGGCCCCGTTTGCGCCACAGGGCTGCGCCGATCGACGGCGGCGGATCCCTTGCGCTACCCACACCCCCGCTTCGCACCGCCCAAGCAAATCCTTCGCTTGCCTGCGCGCCGTCACCGCCTATCTCTCCCATCAACACGAATCGCATCTGAAAGCCTGATATGACCGCCACCCATTCGACCCGTATGCTCATCCTCGGTTCCGGCCCTGCTGGCCTGTCCGCCGCCATTTATGGCGCGCGTGCGGGACTGGCGCCGATCGTGGTGCAGGGGATGCAGCCGGGCGGGCAACTCACCATCACCACCGACGTCGAAAATTACCCCGGTTTCAAGGATGTGATCCAGGGGCCATGGCTGATGGAGCAGATGCAGGCGCAGGCCGAGCATGTCGGCGCGCAGATGATGTATGACCAGATTGTCGATGTGGACCTGTCGCAGCGGCCCTTTCGCCTGACCGGGGACGGCGGTGTCGTCTATGTCGCCGATACGCTGGTCATCTGCACCGGCGCGCAGGCCAAATGGCTGGGCGTAGAAGGGGAAGAGCATTTGCAGGGCAAGGGCGTCAGCGCCTGTGCCACCTGCGACGGCTTTTTCTATCGCGGCAAGAAGGTGGTGGTCATCGGCGGCGGCAATACTGCGGTCGAGGAAGCGCTGTACCTCACCAACCACAGCCATGACGTCACCCTGATCCATCGCCGCGACACGCTGCGCGCCGAAAAGATTTTGCAGGAACGGCTCCACGCCCATCCGAATATCAAGGTGCTGTGGAACAAGGCGGTCGATAAATTTGTCGGCGGCGGCACGCCTGAAGGGCTGGTCGGCGTGGACCTTGTCGACACGGTAACCGGCGAAAAGTCGCATGAGCCTACCGACGGCGGCTTCGTTGCGATCGGCCATCATCCCGCAACCGAACTCTTCACCGGCAAGCTGCCGATGGATGAGGGCTATCTGCTGGTCGAAAAGGGCACCACCCGCACCTCGATCCCCGGTGTGTTCGCGGCAGGCGACGTGACCGACAAAATCTATCGCCAGGCGGTGACCGCGGCCGGCATGGGCTGCATGGCGGCGCTGGACGTGGAGAAATTCCTGGCCGAGGCGGATTTCGAGGCGATGGTCGAGACGTGACTACTTGCCGTTCGGGCTGAGCGAAGTCGAAGCCTTCCACTGAGCGGAGCGAAGTGCCATCACTACGTTCAGGCGGACCCTTCGACTTCGCTCAGGGCGAACGGATATTACTGCGCCACCTTGCTCCGCGCAAAGGCGACCAGCGACCCGAACGTCTCGAACGTGTCGCCGTCGATGTCGTCATCCTCGATCAATATGTCGAAACGATCTTCCATCTCGGTCAGCAAGCCAGCAACCGCCATCGAATCCAGCTCCGGCAGCGCGCCGAACAAGGGCGTGTCAGCCGCAAACCCGTCGACCTGATCCTGCGAAAGGCCCAGCACGTCGCGCAACAGCGCCCGCGTCAGAAGCTCGATGTCATCGGTCCGGTCGACCGGCTGAGGAGATTGCGCCCGCATGATGGGCGTCGTCCTAGTCATTCCCGCCCTATCCGACAAGCGCGGAAATGGCTGTCCGGGCCGCAGGCAGCCAGTTGGACGCATGGCGCGGGTTGAAGGCGTCGATGCGGTGGAGCGGTACTCGCTCCTCCATCCAGTCGCTCTTGTAGGGATTGTCGCCCGTGCCATAGTCTATCGTCGCGACCCGATCGCCATCGATCGCTTGGGCAAACATCGCATGGCTCAGCAGCGTGCCGGGCGATCCCGCGTCGTGGGCGCGATCATGGGACAGTTTGTGGATGAGCGCGACGCCATTTTCCACCGTCCATAATTGGGTGGCGACCGCGCGGCCCCTGTTCCCCTCGGCCTCCCGCGCAAAGCCCAACCGCAACGTCCCGGCATCACTTTCCTGCTCGACCAGCGCGCGCAGGAAATTCAGACCGGGTTCCGCCTCCTTCCAGCTGCGCCCATGCACATCGACATAATCGCGCCACAGATCGTCGGTCAGCCGGTCGCTGATCGACAGGTCATAGCGGTTGGCCCGCGCCCGGCGCCTGACGAGCGTGCGCAGCCGACCGGGGCGGCTGGCCCAATAGGTCGCGAAATTCCGCCCGGCGACCGCCAGAATATGCCGCCCGCCCATTGGCCGCGACAGCGCAAACCATCCGGTCCGGCGCAGGCTGGCCAGCAGTTCGACGCTCGATTCGACCGGATAGAGGTCGATCTGGCTGGCGGTGCGCAACAGGTGGCGGCTCAGCGTGTCGAGCAGGTGCGCCCGCTGCACAGCATCGGGGTCGCCCGTGAACAGCGGCGACCAGTCGAAACTATACCAGTTGGCCAGCGCAGACAGACGACGGCTTTCATGTTCCAGCAGGAACAGCCAGGCCTGTGCGCCATTATCCTCTGACATGACCACCCGAACCGGGACATCGGCCAGACAATGACGATGCAGCAGATCGAACCAGTCGAACCGGCCAAACAGGCCGGGCACGGCGTCGCGATCAAGACCGCCTTGCAGCGCGTCCCGCACTTGCGCGAGGCTGTGATATTCCCTTGTCGTCGGCAACCGACTATCTCCGCATGCGTGAAGGTGAGGCTTAGGGGCAAAGTCTGGAAATGGAGTTAAGCATGCGCCAGACAGACCAGACCATGGCGATCCTGCCGATCGACCATCTGCTGCTGCGTGGCGATCGGGACCGGGCGGCGCTGGACGGGCGGTCGGGCAGCTATAATTTTGCCGAGCTGGAAGAAACGCTGGGGCGGCTTGCAGGCTGGCTGGCGGGGTTTGGACTGGAACCGGGCGCACGGGTGGCGAGCTGGATCGCAAAAGGGCCGGTGGCGGCGCTGATGCCGCTCGCCGCGCCGCGTGCGGGTTTTGTCCATGTCCCGGTCAATCCGCTGCTCAAACATGCGCAGGTGGCGCATATTCTGGCCGATAGCGGCGCGGCGCTGCTGATCGGCACGACGGCGCGACTCGCGACGCTGGCACCGGGCGATGTGCCGCAGGGGTGCCAGTTGCATCGGGAGGATGACGCCGCCTGCGCCATGAGCGGGGGGGCGGCGCTTGCACCATCGACCGCGGCCCCGGACGATCTCGCCGCCATCCTCTACACCAGCGGATCGACCGGGCGGCCCAAGGGAGTGATGCTCAGCCACGCCAATCTCTGGCTGGGCGCGGTCGCGGTGGCCGACTATCTGGGTCTGACGCCGCAGGACCGCACAGCCTGCGTCCTGCCGTTCAGCTTCGATTATGGCCAGAATCAGCTGCTCTCAACCTGGTTTGCCGGCGGCTGCGTTTATCCGCTCGACTATCTGACGGCCCGTGACGTCATGAAGCTGGTCGACCGGCGCGACATCACGACGCTGGCGGGTGTGCCGCCGCTGTGGGGGCAACTGACCGAACTGGATTGGCCGCCGGAGGTCGCGGCCAAGCTCAAACGCCTGACCAACAGTGGCGGCGCGCTGACCCGACCTTTGGTATCCCGGCTGCGCGCGCTGTTTCCCAAGGCCGATCTTTATCCCATGTACGGCCTGACCGAAGCTTTTCGCTCCACCTACCTGCCGCCCGCCCTGGTTGAGAGCCACCCCGACTCGATGGGGTCGGCGATCCCCTTTGCCGAGATATTGGTGGTCCGTCCCGATGGCAGCATCACTGACGATGACGAACCGGGCGAACTGGTCCATTGCGGCCCCCTCGTCGCCCAGGGCTATTGGCGCGACGTGGCCCGTACCGCCGAGCGCTTCAAGCCCGCGCCATCCGCGTCCCGCTATGGCGGCATGGCGGTCTGGTCCGGCGACACGGTGCGGCGCGATGCCGATGGCCTGCTCTATTTCGTCGGGCGCGACGATGCGATGATCAAGTCGGCGGGCAACCGGATCAGCCCGACCGAGATAGAGGAGGCTGCGGTGGCGGTGCCGGGCGTCGCCGAAGCGGTGGCACTGGGGGTGAAGGATGAACGGCTGGGGCAGGCGGTCAAATTGCTGATCCGCTCCGCCGACCCGGACGTTGCCCAGGCGGTCGCCACGCACATCAAGGCGGAACTGCCCAATTTCATGCAACCGCGCGAAATCCTTGTGCTGGCGGCATTTCCCCGCAATCCCAACGGCAAGATTGATCGAGTCGCGCTGGCGCGGGAGTATGGCATTTGAAACCGATGGGACCAATCCCGGCGTGGTTTGCGGGCGAAGAGGGGATGCTGCTGATCGGCGGCTATGGCGCGGCGAGTCTGGTCGACGAAGTGGGCGATACGCCGCTCTTTGCCTATGACATGGACATTGTCCGGGCGCAGATCCGCCGTTTTCGCGAAGCCATGCCACAGGCGCTTCACCTCCATTATGCGATCAAGGCGAACCCCTATGCGCCGCTGCTGACGGCGATGGCGGAGCAGGTGGACGGCTTCGACATTGCGTCGGGCGGTGAACTGGAGATGGCGCTGGCGGCGGGCATGGACCCGGCACGGATCAGCTTTGCCGGGCCGGGCAAGCGCAATGACGAACTGGAAGCGGCGATCTTTGCCGGGGTCACGCTGAACCTTGAATCCGAAGGGGAGGGGCGGCGCGCGCTCGCCATCGGCCAGCGGATAGGCAAGACCCCGCGCGTCGCCGTGCGGGTGAACCCGGACTTTGATCTCAAAGGATCAGGGATGCGGATGGGTGGCGGGGCCAAACCCTTTGGCGTCGATGCCGATCGCGCCGCCGCGCTCGCGCGCGCAATGATCGATGGCGGTGCGGACTGGCGCGGCTGGCATATCTTTGCCGGCAGCCAGAATCTCGATGCGATGGCGATCATCGAAACGCAGGCGGCGACGATCGCGCTGGCCGCCCGCCTGTCCGAAGCGGTGGGCGTCACGCCGCCGCTGGTCAATCTGGGCGGCGGCTTTGGCCTTGCCTATTTCCCCGGCGACGTGCCGCTCGACATCCGCCCCATCGGCGTCGCGCTCGACACAGCGTTCGAATCGCTGCCGGATATTCTCAAGGGCAGCGCCTTTGCGATCGAACTGGGCCGCTGGCTGGTCGGGGAGGCGGGCGTCTATCTGACCCGCGTGATCGATGTGAAGATCAGCCAGGGCGAAACCTTCGTTATCGTCGATGGCGGGCTGCATCATCAACTGGCGGCCAGCGGTAATTTCGGCACGGTGGTTCGCCGCAACTATCCGATCGCGCTCGCCAACCATTTCGGCGCGCCGCCAGCCGCCGATCCCGCGACGGTTGTTGGCTGCCTCTGCACGCCCATCGACCGGCTGGGTGACAGGATTGCGCTGCCACCAGTGCAGGAAGGCGACCTGATCGCCATTTTCCTTGCCGGTGCCTATGGCGCATCAGCCAGTCCGGCGGCATTTCTTGGTCATCCAAGTCCTCGCGAAGTTTTACTTGGCTGAGTTGTTGGTGACTTAACTCCTAACGGTATCTTTACCCTTTCCCGGCAAGAAGAGCTCGGAAGCCCTGTGCTGACCGGCCCGCCTTGCCCTCTTTGGCGGCTGGTCGCGCATGGCCGCACAAAGAGGTGAGATTATGCGTTTCGTGTCGGTTTCCAGGCTCCTGATCGGTGCATCGCTGCCCGCGCTTGTCCTGTCGGGCTGCGCTGCGGGTGGCGCCAGCGGACCGCAATTGCCGCCAGCCTCTTTCGTGTCGACCCGCGAAGGGCCGGGCGAGGAATATGTGATCGGCCCGCTCGATGATCTCACCATCTTCGTGTGGCGCAACCCCGAACTGGGGGCAAAGGTTCAGGTGCGCCCGGATGGCCGCATCACCACGCCGCTGATCACCGACATGCCGGCGGTGGGCAAGACACCCAAAATGCTGGCCGATGACATCAAGCTGGCGCTGACCCAATATATCGAAAACCCTCTGGTTTCGGTGATCGTCAACAATTTCAGCGGTACGTTCAGCCAGCAGGTGCGGATCGTGGGCGCGACGGAAAAGCCCGCCTCCATCCCCTATCGCGCCAATATGACGCTGCTCGATGCGATGATCTCTGTCGGCGGCCTGTCGGAATTTGCAGCGGGCAACCGCGCGCGGCTGGTCCGCTTCAACAAGAATACCGGCAAGCAGCAGGAATATCAGGTCCGCATCAACGACCTGCTGAAGAAGGGCGATACGAAGGCGAACGTCATGCTCGCGCCCGGCGACGTCATCATCATCCCTGAAAGCATGTTCTGATCATGGCCGGTCTCTACGAAGAATTGCTGCTGCTGCTCCACGGCGTCTGGAGCCGACGCTGGATCGCGCTCGGCGTGGCCTGGGGCGTATGCATGCTGGGCTGGCTGGGCGTCGCCCTGATCCCCAACAGCTACCAGTCGAAGGCGCGGGTCTATGTAAACACCCAGTCGCTGCTGGAGGACAAGGTGGGCATCACCCAGGTCCAGTCGCAGCAGGATCTAGACCGGGTCCGCAATACGCTGGCCAGCGCGGAAAATCTGGAAAAGGTCGTGCGTAACACCGACCTGTCGCAGAGCGTGTCCGGCCCCCGCGACATCGCGGCCAAGATCACGAAGCTGCGCGAGAATATCACGGTGATGGCGCAGGCTGACCCCAGCATGATCGACATCAGCGCGATTTCCGCGGACAGCAGCCTGTCGGACGGCGCGAATGCGCGGATTTCGCAGCAGATCGTGCAAAAGCTGATCGATATTTTCCAGGAGGAAAATCTCTCCGGCGACCGCAATGAAACCAAGCAGAGCCTTGCCTTCCTGGATCAGCAGATCGCAGCGCGGGGCAAGCAGCTGGAAGCCGCCGACCAGCGCCGCGTTGAATTTGCGCAGCGCTATGTCGGCCTCTTGCCCGGTGCTGGCTCGATCAGCCAGCGGATGGATGCCGCGCGGCAGGAAATCAACACGATCGATTCGCAACTGGTCCAGGCGCAAAGCGCGCTCAGTGCCATGAACGGCCAGTTGGCGGGCACGCCGCAAAGCCTGCCGGGCGTCGGCCCTTCGGGCGGCCCTTCGGCGCTGGGTCAGGCGCAGGCCAATCTGGCCGCAATGCGCGCGCGCGGCTGGACCGCGCAACACCCCGACGTGATCGCTGCCCAGCGTGAAGTGGACGCCCTGCGCAAGTCCGGCGGCGGCGCCAGTTCGGGCGGTGGCGGCACACCCAATCCTGCCTATCTGTCGATCAAGTCGATGCAGGCTGAACGCGCCGCCACGGTGCAGGCGCTTTCGACCCGCAAGGCGCAGCTACAGGCCGATCTCAACACGATGATGGCCAAGCAGGTCGATGAACCGGGCATCGCGTCGGAGCAGGAAAAGCTGGACCGCGACTATGAGGTTCTGAAAACCCAATATGACAAGCTGCTGGCCGATCGGGAGGAGATCCGCCTGCGTGGCGAGGTAAAGACCGAGACCGGCTCCGTCCAGTTCCGCGTCATCAACCCGCCCAGCATGCCGACCGCGCCTGCCGCGCCCAACCGGCCGCTGCTGTTGCTGGCTGTGCTGGTCCTGGGGATCGGTGCAGGCGTCGGCGTGGCTTTCGCCATGGGGCAGCTCAAGGGCACATTCCCCACCGCCGCGCGGCTGGAGCGGGCGATCGGCCTGCCGGTCGCAGGCTCCATCAGCCAGACGATCAGCGCCGCGCAGGTCGCCATCGACAAACAGCGGATGAAATGGTTCGCAGGCGCCAGCGGTGGTCTGGCCGCTGTCTGCCTGCTGCTGATCGTCGTCGAATTCGTCCAGCGCGGTATGGCGTGAAGGAGCCAGGAACCATGAACCAGCATAGCTCCATCCAGGGTGGATCGCTGATCGAGCGGGCGACGGAGATTTACGATTTCTCGGCTGCCCTGCGCGGTCGTGCCGCCCCGGCCGTCGACGTTCCGGCGGACCTGCCACCAGCGCCGGTCATGGCCGACCCTGTGTCGCCTTCACCGTCGGCCTTTCGCGCCCTGCCCTGGACCGGCCCGGTCCAGCCGATCGATCGCATCAAGCTGGAGGAGGCCGGTTTCCTGCGCCCCGACGGCGCAGTCACCGCGATGAGCGAGGAGTTCCGGCTGCTCAAGCGCGACCTGCTCGCCCAGTTACAGGGGCAGGAGCGCGGCAATCGCATCCTCATCTGTTCGGCCCATAGCGGCGATGGCAAGACATTCTGCGCCATCAATCTGGCGCTCAGCCTGGCGGCGGAGAAAGACCGCGAAATCCTGCTGGTGGATGCGGATTTCGGCAAGCCCGGCATCCCCGAAACGCTGGGTCTGGAAAGCGGCCCCGGCCTGATGGACGCGCTCGCCGATCCGATGATCGCGATAGAGGATATCATCATCCGCACGGACCTGCCGTCGCTGTCAGTGCTGCCTGCCGGGCAACGCAGCAATGCCGACACGGAATATCTTGCGTCCGCGCGCACCGAACAATTGCTGTCGCGGCTGACCGAAGGACGGCCCGAACGCATCATCATTTTCGATTCGCCGCCGTTGCTGGCGGCATCGCCCTCCGCCGTGCTGGCCAGCCATGTCGCGATCGCGCTGCTGGTCGTGCGCGCCGACAGCACATCGGAAAGCGCGCTGCGCGATGCTGCCGGGATGCTCAAGGGCGGCGCACAGGTTCAGCTTCTGCTCAACGCGGTCCGCTTCAACGGCGGCGGTCGCCGGTTCGGCAGCTATTATGCCAAGGGGAAGAGTTCGTCATGACTGTCCGTCAGTGGATCAGCGGCGCATCGCTCGCCGTGCTGGCCGCGGGGAGTGCGCCTGCGCTCGCCCAGACGACCAGCGCGGACCGGCGCGTCAATGTCACGCCCTATCTGGGCGTTGATCAGGTGGTGATGGCGCCGCTCAAGGGCGATGGCGATGTGCTGACCTACACCAATGTCACCGCAGGCGTGACGGCGCAGGTCCAGACCCGCCGGGTCGAAGCCGCCGTCGATCTGCAATATAATCACAGCTTCAGCTGGAGCAACCAGATCGGTGACCAGGATGTGCTGAGCGGCATCGCCAACGCGACCGTCAATGTCGCGCGCGGCCTGTCTATCCATACCGGCGGGCTGGCATCGCGGGTGCGGACGGATGGACTTTCGGGCGCATCGACGCTCAACGACAGCTACACCAGTCAGGTCTATGCCGGTTATATCGGTCCGGCCTACACGACGCAGATCGGTGACATCACCGTCAACGCGTCCTATCGGCTCGGCTATGCGCGGGTCGAGGACGATCTGGACTCCAACCTCTCCAACGCTCCTGTCAGCGGATCTTTCGCGGACAGCTGGACGCATAATCTGATGGGATCGGTGGGCTTTGGCCCCGGCACCTTGCTGCCTGTCGGCTTGACCGCCAGCGCAGGTTATGACCGTGAGGATGCCAGCCAGCTCGATCAGCGGTTCGAGGACAAATGGGGCCGCGTCGACGCCACGCTGCCGGTATCGCGCACCGTCGCGCTGATCGGTGGTCTTGGATATGAGCAGATCGAAATCAGCCAGCGTTCGCCGCTGCTGGATTCAACGGGTGTGCCCGTCATCCGCAACGGTCGCTATGTCACTGACAAAAGCTCGCCGCGCGCGCTGGTCTATGAATTTGACGATATTATCTGGGACGCGGGCGTGTTGTGGCGGCCCAGCCGTCGCACGTCGCTTCAGGCGCAGGTCGGTCAGCGCTATGGCGGCATGACCTATCAGGGCAGCTTTACCTGGCAGGGCGCGAACAGCAGCTTTGCCGTCATCCTGTTCGACGGTATCGACAGCTTCGGTCGTCTGATCACCGCCAATGCCGCCGCGCTGTCGGGCAGCAGCTTCGACGTGGCGCGCAACCCCTTCACCGGCGACATTACCGGTTGCGCCTTCTCCACCACCGGCGGCGGGCAATGTTTCAATGATGCGCTGTCGGGCATCACCGACGCCAATTTCCGTTATCGCGGCGTTTCGGCGCAATATTCGCTGCGCCGCGGCCAGTGGGGCTGGGGCGTGGGCGCCGGTTATTCGCAGCGCAAGTTTGTCACGCCGCAGGGACAGACTGTCCTGGTGCGCGGGTCGAAGGACGAGAACTGGTATGGCAATGCGTCGATGACCTATATGTTGGGCAATCGCGACAGCATCGATACCGTTGTTTACGTCAATTATTTCGACGCCAGCGACGCGCGCCCAGATGTTCTCAACTATGGCGGGTTCACCAGCTATTACAAGGGTTTGACCCGTCGTCTTTCGGCGTCGGCGTCGGTCGGTGTGGACGGCGTTAAGGCGGATGATCTCGACACGGTGATCAGCGCGATGGGGCAGGTCGGCCTGCGTTACAGTTTCTAACGGGTCGGTTGGAGAATTTTGATGTACGATCAATATTATGGATTGCAGAGCCGCCCGTTCCAGCTGACGCCGGACCCGCATTATTATTTTGAAAGCGCCACCCATCGCAAGGCCTTGTCCTATCTGGGCTATGGCTTGGCGCAGGGCGAAGGCTTCATCGTCATTACCGGCGACATCGGCGCGGGCAAGACGACGCTGGTCGGCCATCTGATGCAGACGATCGACCCGGCGCGGCTGACGGCGGTCAAGATCGTGTCGACCCAGGTGGGCGGCGATGACATGCTGCGCCTCGCCGCGCAGAGCTTCGGTCTGGCGACCGATGGCTTGTCCAAGGCCGTGACGCTGCAAAAGGTCGAAGCCTTCCTCCATGGCCAGGCGCGCGCCGGACGGCGCACGCTGCTGATCGTGGACGAGGCGCAGAACCTGCCGGTGTCCGCGATCGAGGAATTGCGGATGCTGTCCAATTTTCAGCTTGGCGGACAGTCGCTGCTCCAGATTTTTCTGCTGGGCCAGCCGGAATTTCGCGACCTGCTCAAATCGCACCAGCTTGAACAATTGCGCCAGCGCGTCATTGCCACCCATCATCTCGAACCGATGATGGCCAAGGAGGTCGAGCCTTACATCATCCATCGCCTGACGGTCGCGGGATGGGTGGGCAACCCGACATTCACCCCCGCCGCCTTCGACGCGCTCTACGCTGCGACAGGTGGCGTACCGCGCCGCCTGAACGCTTTGGTGAGCCGCGTGCTGCTGATGGGCGCGATCGACCAGTTGCGCGAGATTGACGCGGATGTAGTGCAGGCTGTCGTGGCCGATATGGGGCTGGACGTCGATGTCGCACCCGAACCGGTCGCGCCGTCGCCGCTCGATAGCGTTGCGGAGGTAGAGGAGGCACCCGCCGCTGAGATCGCAGATGAGGCCGACAGCGAGGCTGTCGTCGAGCAGGAAGAGGCGGAAGCTACCGCGCCTGCGCCTTTCGCGGCACCCTTTGCCGCGCCGCAGGTCGATGAGTCGCCGGTGGCAGAGGCATCCCCGGACGCTGTAATCGGCGAACCCTTCTACACGGCATTCGATGCTGTCGAGGAGCCGGTCGAAGCTTGGGACGCGCAGGAAGCGGAGGAGGAGCCAGAGATAATGGAACCAGAGATGGTGGAATCGGCGACCTTCGAACAGTCACAGCCTGAACAGATCGAGCCGCAACCCGTCGCCACGATCGACGCGGATCAGGTCGACGCCCTGCGCCACGACATGCTGGCCGAGATTGAAGCGCTGCGCGCGGAAATTTCCTCGCTGCGGGCAGTGCAGGCGCATGTGCCTTTCACGCCGGCACAGACAGTCGATCCCGAAGCGCTCAAGGATTGCTTCACCCTGATCGAGGAGCGGTTGCAATCGCTGGAATTTCGCGCCGAGGAACAGGACACGGCGCTGCGCCGGGTGCTGACCCTGCTGGTCGATTGGGTCGAGCGGGAAGAACGAATGGCGGCGCCGCGCGACAGCGCTGCTGCCTGACACATGGCTTGCCCCGTGCGGGCAGCCCGGCCAAGGTGCGCCATATGATACAGAACGCCCTGTCCGTCGATGTCGAGGACTGGTTTCAGGTCGGCGCGTTCGAGCGCACGATCCGGCGCGCCGACTGGGACGGCCTGACGCACCGTGTCGAGCGCAATACCGATGCGGTGCTGGACCTGTTCGCCCAAGCGGGTGTGACCGGCACCTTCTTCACGCTTGGCTGGGTCGCCGAACGTTATCCCGCATTGATGCGCCGCATTGCCGACGCGGGGCATGAGGTCGCCAGCCACGGCTATGATCATGCGCGGGTGTTCACCTTCACGCCCGATCAGTTCCGCGCCGACCTGCGCAAATCGCGCGCGATTTTGGAGGATGCCAGCGGGCAGGCGGTCACCGGCTATCGCGCGCCCAGCTTCTCCATCGACCCACGCACGCCATGGGCGCATACCATATTGGCGGAGGAGGGCTATCGCTACTCCTCCAGCGTCGCGCCGATCCGGCACGATCATTATGGCTGGCCCGATTCGCCGCGCTTTGCATGGAAGCCGGTGACCGGGTCCGATCTGGTCGAGCTGCCCGTGACGACCGCAAAGCTTGGCAAGCGGACTCTGGCGGCGGGGGGCGGGGGCTTTTTCCGGCTGCTGCCCTATCAATTTTCCCGCTGGGCGATCCGGCAGGTCAATGAGCAAGCCGGGCGACCCGCGATCATCTATTTCCATCCATGGGAGATCGATCCCGGCCAGCCGCGCCGCGCCGACGCGCCGCTGCGCTCACGGCTGCGCCATTATACCAACCTGTCGGTCATGGCGGCCAAGTTGCGCCGCCTGACCCGCGATTTCGCCTGGACACGGGTGGATGCGCTGGCTGACGCGCAGGCGGCGCTCGCGCCATGATGCTGGGTAATGGGGCTGACCTGGCCGTCATCCTGATGGACCTGAATGATCCGGCGCAGGCGCGCGCGGTCGATGTCTTCGTGCTCGCGCATGCCGACGGATTGCCTTTCCATCGTCCCGCCTGGCTGCACGCGACCGAGCAGGCGACCGGCAATCGCGCGCTCCTGCTGGCAGCGGTCGGGCCATCGGGCCAGATCAGGGGCATCCTGCCTCTGCATCATGTGCGCAGCCGCCTGTTCGGCGCCGCGCTCGTGTCCACGGCTTTCGCGGTCGGTGGCGGCATATTGGCGGAGGATGATCGCGCCATCGCCGTGCTGGCGGCGGCGGCGCAGGGGCTGGCGGGCGAACGCGGCGGCCTGTCGCTGGAACTGCGGGGCGGTCCCGCGCCCGGCGACAGTTGGCAAAGGCTGGATGGAGCGCATGTCGGCTTCGTGCGCCCGCTGGCCGTGGACGATGATGCGGAACTCCTCGCCGTCCCGCGCAAGCATCGCGCGGAACTGCGCAAGGCGCTCGCCAATCCGGCGCTCAGCGTAGAGATCGGTCGTGATGCGCGCCATTTGCGGGACCATTATCATATTTACGCCACGAGCGTCCGCAACCTTGGCACGCCGGTTTTCCCGCGACGCCTGTTCCGCGCCGTGCTGGACCAGTTTGGCGCGGATGCCGATATTCTGATCGTCCGGGAAGGCGACCGACCCGTTTCCGCGGTGCTGACGCTTTACCATCAGGGGCGGGTCATGCCCTATTGGGGCGGTGGGCTTGCCGATGCACGGCGGCTGCGCTCCAATGAACTCATGTATTATCGCCTTATGACCCATGGCCGAGCGCGCGGCATGACACTGTTCGACTTCGGCCGGTCGAAGGCGGGCAGCGGGCAGGCGGCGTGGAAAAAGAGTTTCGGCTTTTATCCCTTGCCCCTCGTCTATCACGCCTGGTCGGCGGATGGCGCGCAGCGCGACATCGATCCGGGCAGCGCCCGGTATCAGCGCCGCGTCGCGCTCTGGAAAAAATTGCCGCTACCGATCGCCAATTTCATCGGCCCGTTCATTTCGCGCGGACTGGGTTGAAACGGATACGAAATGTTCAGCCTCCACGCGTAGATCGGTGGCGGGGCGACAATAGGAATAACGTCGATGAATATGATGAGCGGACTGACAGTCATCGTCGAGCAGGCGCGGCTCACGGATGCAGCCTGCGTCGCCGAACTGGACGCATGGGTCTGTGCGCATCCCGATTCGACGCCCTTTCAACGCCCCGCCTGGATCATGGGCGTAGAGGCCGGGACGGGCCAGAAGGCGAAGATGCTGGTGGCGCGCCGGGCGGGCGGCGACATTGTCGGCGTGCTGCCGCTCACCTATATCCGTTCCGCCCTGTTTGGTCGTGCGCTGGTCGGCAGTGGCTTTGCGGTCGATGGCGGACTGCTGACCACGCATCGCAAGGCTGGCCCCGCGCTTGCCGACGCGGCCTGGACGCTGGCGGAACAACTGGGCTGTTCCACGCTGGAACTGCGTGGGGGCGAAGCGCCCGATGGCGCGGTGTGGCAGGAAAAGGCCGACGCCTATCTGGGCTTCTCCCGACCGCTCGCCGCCGATGACGAAGCGGAGTTGAAGGCCGTGCCCAAGCGTCATCGCGCCGAAATCCGCAAAGGGCTGGGCAACGACCTGACCTTTGAATGTGGCCGGGACAAAAGGCTGCGCGACATTCATTACCGCCTCTATGCGCACAGCGTGCATAATCTGGGCACGCCGGTATTTCCCCGTGGGCTGTTCGACGCCATGCTCGACCATATGGGGAAGGATGCCGACATCGCGATCGTATCGAAGGACGGCAAGCCGCTGTCGGCCGTCATTAGCCTCTATCATCACGGCGCCTGCATGCCCTATTGGCATGGCGCGGCGGAGGGCGCACGGGCGATGCGCTCCAACGAAGTCCTCTATTTCCTGCTGATGCGGCAATCGCGCGAACGTGGCCTGACGACATTCGATTTTGGCCGATCAAAGGTCGGCACTGGCCCGGCGGCCTGGAAAAAGACCTGGGGCTTTGCCGGTGAACCGCTCGGCTATTATTTGCGCACGGCGCCCGGCAAGGAGACGCGCGATGTCAATCCGCTCTCGCCGCAATATCGGCGCAAGGTGGAGCTTTGGAAGAAGCTGCCCGAAGCGATCGCGACCTTGATCGGCCCGCACATCGCGCGGGGGCTGGGATGACCGGCGACATATTGTTCCTGTGTCACCGTATCCCGTTCCCGCCGGATCGCGGCGACAAGATCCGTTCCTATCATTTGCTTCAGCGTCTGGCCCAGATTGCGCCGGTCCATGTCGGCTGCTTTGGCGATGACGATCGCGACATGGACTATGGGGGCGATCTGGCGCAGCTGGCCGCCAGCCAGTGCCTGTTGCGGCGCGATCGGTCGAAAGTCGTGGCCGGGCTGACCGGCCTCGCCAAAGGCCAGTCGTTGCTGGTCTCCCTGTTCGACCATCCCGGCCTGCATCAATGGGTGGCGCAGACATTGTCGCAGAGGCCGATCGCGGCGGTGGTCGCCTATTCGGCGCAGATGGCGCATTTCGTGCCCCAACTTGCCCCCCAGACCCGTTTTCTGATGGATTTTGTCGATTTCGATTCGGCCAAATATGCCGCCTATGGCGCGGAAGGCGCTGGCCCCATGGCCTGGATCAACCGGCGCGAGGGGCGGGTGCTGCTCGATTTCGAACGCGCCATAGCCGCTCGCGCCGACGCCTGCTCCTTCGTCAGCGAAGCCGAAGCCGCGCTGTTCCGCACTGCGTCCGGGCTGGGACCGGACCGTATCGTGGCACTCGAAAATGGCGTGGCGCTCGATTATTTCGATCCCGCCGCCGCCTTTCCCGCCATTGACCATGGCGCTGGCCCGCTGCTCGTCTTTACAGGGCAGATGGATTATCGCCCCAATATCGAGGCGGTGGAAAGTTTCGCGCGCCAGACCTTGCCTGCCATCCAGACCGTCCACCCGCAGGCGCGCTTCGCCATTGTCGGGCGTAACCCGACCAAAGCGGTCGAATCGCTGGCTGATCGGCCCGGCGTTATCGTCACCGGCGGCGTGCCCGATGTGCGCGGCTGGCTGGCGGCGGCCGATATTGTCGTCGCCCCGCTACGGATCGCGCGCGGTATCCAGAACAAGGTGCTGGAAGCCATGGCGATGGCCCGGCCGGTCGTGGCCTCGCCACAGGCTGCGGAGGGGATCGACGCAGCCGACGACACCGAATTTCTGATTGCCGCCAACCCGGCTGAAGAGGCCGCGAAGGTCATCGCCCTGCTTGCCGACCCCGCCCGCGCCGCCCGGATCGGTCTGGCTGGCCGCGCCCGGATGGAGGCGCGCTACCGCTGGTCGGCAACACTTGCCGGATTGCCCGATCTGCTGTTCGGCCACGACGCGGGGTCGCAGGCGGCATGAGCGTTCGGGCGCTTTCGCTTGGCCGGGTGCCGCTGATCGACCGGACCGGATGGCGCGGCCATCTGACCGCGCTGGGCATCGTTGCCTCTGCCATATTGGCGCTGTTCCATGCCGATCTCTGGTCGATGGTCACCATCTGGTGGACGGCCTCCACCTTTGGCCATTGCCTCTTCATCCCTTTGCTCGTCGCCTGGCTGGTGCAGCAACGTCTGCCCGGCCTGCGCCAACTGGAGCCGGTGGCATGGCCGCCGGGGCTGGTCTGGCTGGCGCTGGGAGCGCTGGCCTGGCTGGTTGGCGCGGCGGCTGGCGTGGCGATGGTTCGCCATGGCGCGCTCGTCATGATGTTGCAGGGCGTGACGATCGCGCTGCTCGGCCCGGCGGTCGCGCGCGCGCTCATCTTCCCGCTCTTCTATGCCTTCTTCATGGTCCCCTTTGGTGAGGAGATCGTTCCGCCGCTTCAGCTGGTGACGGCCCGCCTTGCTATGTTCTTCCTCGACCTGTCGGGGGTGCCTGCCCATATGGAGGGCATCTTCATCACGACGCCGACAGGCTATTTCGAGGTGGCCGAGGCCTGTTCCGGGGCAAAATTTCTGATCGCGATGACGGCCTATGGCGTGCTGGTGTGCAATGTCTGCTTCCGCACATGGCCGCGCCGCATCATCTTCATGACCGGCGCGCTGGGCCTGTCGGTGCTGGCCAATGGCGTGCGCGCCTTCGCCACCATCCTCGTCGCCCATCTGACTAGCGTGGACGCGGCGGTCGGTTTCGACCATGTTGTCTATGGCTGGATATTCTTCGCGATCATCATGATTGTCGTGATGGCCACCGCCTGGCCCTTTTTCGATCGAAAGCCGGGCGATCCATGGTTTGATCCGGCGCAGTTGCAGGGGGCGGTGCGGCATCGGACGTCGGCTGGCACCGTGGCCGGCATCGCCCTGGTGCTGATTATCGCTGCGCCGCTCTGGCTCGCCGCAACCGCCGCCACCGCCGATCCGCTGCCTTCGCGAATCGATCTGCCGCTGGTCGATGGCTGGACCCGCACCGCTTCTGACCAAAGCTATCCCTGGACACCCCGTTTCGACGGTGCGGATCATCGCGTCACTGGCCATTATCGCAATGACAAGGGGCAGGTCGTCGACCTGACCATCATTGCCTATGCCCGGCAGGATGAAGGCCGCGAACTGGTCGGCTTTGGTCAGGGCGCGGCGGACCCGGACAGCCAATGGGTCTGGTCCTCGCCCGCCCGCGCACCCGCCAATGCGCGCGGCGAACAGATCACGGCGCCCGGCCCTGTGGTCCGTCATGTCGTAAGCTTCTATGTCGTGGGGGCAGGAAACCCCACGGGCAGCCGCCCTGCGGTCAAGATCGAAACGATGAAAGCGCGCCTGTTGGGACAGGATCAGCGCGCCGTCGCCATCCTCATTTCCGCGCAAGAGGGCGAAGGCCAGTCCGCCGACGCTGCCATCAATGCTTTCCTGGACGATATGGGTGACGTGAAGCTTTTGGCTGACCGCGCGATGGGCTTGCGCTAGGGCGGTCACCATGTGCGGCATAGCAGGTATCTTTCATCTCGAAACGGCCAAGCCGGTCGATCCCGCGCGCGTGCGCGCCATGCTCGACGCGATGCCGCATCGCGGGCCGGACGGCAGCGGCATCTGGACCGCGCCCGGCGTGGGCCTTGGCCATCTGCGCCTGTCGATCATCGACCTGGAGGCCGGTGCGCAACCCATGCTGACCGAGGATAAAAGCCTGGCGGTCATATTCAACGGCGAAATCTATAATTTCGGCGAAGTCCGCGCGGAACTGGAGGCCAAGGGCCACATCTTCCGCACCCATAGCGACACCGAAGTCATCCTCCACGGCTATCGCCAATGGGGCGAGGATTGCGTCCACCGCTTCAACGGCATGTTCGCCTTCGCCCTGTTCGATGCGCGGGCGCAATCGCTCTGGCTGGTACGCGACCGGCTGGGAGTCAAACCGCTCCATTATGCCCTGCTGTCCGACGGCAGCCTGATCTTCGGATCGGAACTGAAAAGCCTGCTCGCCCATCCGTTGCTGCGCCGCGCGCCGGATCTGAGCGCGGTCGAGGATTATATGGCCTATGGCTATGTCCCCGACGACGCCTGCATGGTCGCTGGCGTGCGCAAGCTGGGCGCAGGCGAAACGCTGCGGCTGGTGCGCGGTCGCCCTTTGCCCCAGCCCCAACGCTATTGGGACGTCAGCTTCGCCGATCGGACCAAGGCGAAACCGCAGGAACTGGAGGAAGAACTGGTCGCCCTGATGCGGCAGGCCGTCCGGTCCCGCATGGTCGCGGACGTGCCGCTGGGCGCCTTCCTGTCGGGCGGGGTGGACAGTAGCAGCGTGGTCGCGCTGATGGCGGAAGCTTCGTCCCAGGCGGTCAAGACCTGCACCATCGGCTTCGATGTCGCCTCGCTCGACGAAACCGCCTTTGCCGATCGCATCGCCCGCCGCTTTGCGACCGACCATCGCACCCGTATCGTGTCGCCAGACGACTACGGCCTGATCGACCGGCTTGCCTTCCATTTTGACGAACCCTTTGCCGACGCCTCCGCCTTGCCGACCTTTCGCGTGTGCGAACTGGCGCGGGAACAGGTCACAGTGGCGCTGTCGGGCGATGGCGCGGATGAAGCATTTGCAGGCTATCGCCGCCATCGCTTCCAGATGCAGGGGGAGCGGATACGCGGCCTCATCCCGGCTTCCGTCCGTCAGCCCCTGTTCGGCGCGCTCGGCAAATATTATCCCAAGGCGGACTGGGCGCCGCGCGCGCTGCGGGCCAAATCGACCTTCCTTGAACTGGCGGGGGAGGGCGGGGCTGCCTATGCCGCGTCGGTCGGAGTCACGCCGCATGCGCTGCGCCACCGGCTCTACGATCAGGACATGAAAAGCCGTTTGGGCGCCTATCGCGCCGAAGATCGCTACATCAAGGCAATGGCCGATGCCCCTGCTCGCGATCCGCTCGACCGCGCCCAATATGCCGACATCCGCATCTGGCTGCCCGGCGACATCCTCACCAAGACCGACCGGATGAGCATGGCCGTCAGCCTGGAGGCACGCGAACCATTGCTCGACCATCGCCTCGTCGAATTTGCCGCGCGCCTGCCGGTCAATCAGCGGATCAGGGGCAATAGCGGCAAATATCTGCTGAAAAAGGCGATGGAACCCTATTTGCCGCAGGACATACTCTATCGCCAGAAAATGGGCTTCGTCACCCCCATCAGCGCCTGGTTCCGTGGCGCGCTTGCGGGCGAGGCGACGGCGATCGCAGGCGGATCGTCGCTGGCGCGCACGGGATGGTTCGATCCCAAGGCTTTGGCCAAAATCGCGGCGGACCATAAATCCGGCATGGCCGATCATGGGCGGCTGCTCTGGCAATTGCTGATGCTCGACAAGTCGCTGGAACGGCTGTTCGGGATTTAACCCGAATAGTGCATGTCTTACGAACGGATGGGGTGCTGACTCTCCCCCTTGCAACCGATCGCGCCCGGTGCCAACGGGGCACATGGCGATAAGCAGGGCGCATCAGTGACAGTCTCCAAGGAAATGGTCCGGCTGCGGCTCTATGCCCTGAGCCTGGCTGGCGACATGGCAGGGCTGGTGTGTGCGTTTCTCGCGGCCAACTGGTTCGTGCTGGGCGCGCTTTGGGGGGAACCGGGCAAGCCGCACGGCCTCGTCATGTTCGCGATGATCGCGCCGCTCTATGCGCTGCTTGGCGTGCAGGGCGGCGGCTATGGCATCCACAGCCTGGAAAATGTCCGGCGCGGCATTTCGCGCGCGCTGCTGGCGCTGGCGCAGGCGGCCTTGCTGATGCTGCTGATCGTCTATCTGGGCAAGATCGCCGAACAGCTTTCGCGCCTGACCTTCATTGTCGGGCTGGGATTGGGCGCAATAGCGGTCGTGCTGGTGCGGCTTCTGGTTGTGCGGCTTGCCAAGCGCTTGCTGGGCGAAGTGCCGCACCTGACCGCCGTCATCATGGACGGCGTCGCTGTGGAAACCGGCCCCCACATGCTGATCATCGAAGCGGCCGCCGCCGATCTGCGCCCCGAACGGCATGACGCCGACATGGCGGCGCGGCTGGCGCAAGCGGTCGGCATGGCCGAACGGGTCATCGTCGCCTGTCCGCTCGACCGGATGGATGGATGGTCAGCGGCGCTCAAATCCCTGTCGGCGCGGGGCGAAATCATCGTGCCCGAACTGCTCCGCTTCGCGCCTGCGCGGGTCGATGAATTTGACGGCCAGCCGACCATCATCGTCGCGGGCGGCCCGCTCCAGTTCCGCGACCGCCTGATCAAGCGCCTGTTTGACGTCATCGTCGCGGGCGCGGCGGCGATCATCCTGTCGCCAATTCTCGTCGTCGCTGCGCTGGCGGTGAAGCTGACCAGCCCCGGCCCCGTCATCTTCCGCCAGCCGCGCATCGGCAAGGACGGGCGGTCCTTCCAGATCTACAAATTTCGCTCGATGCGCGCCGAGGCGAGCGACAGCAGGGCGGAGACTTTGACCGCGCGCGACGACAATCGGGTTACCCGCGTCGGTGCCTTCCTGCGCAAGTCCAGCATCGATGAACTTCCCCAGCTTTTCAATGTATTGAACGGCGACATGAGCATTGTCGGCCCGCGTCCTCATGCCGCAGCGGCGAAGGCAGGCGACACGCTCTATTGGGAAGTCGATGCCCGCTACTGGGCGCGTCATTGCATCAAGCCGGGTATGACCGGCCTGGCGCAGGTGCGCGGCCATCGCGGATCGACCGATCATCATCAGGATCTGATCGACCGGCTGCAATCGGACCTTGAATATGTCACCGCCTGGTCGGTCTGGCGCGACCTGCGGATCATCGTCGCGACGCTGGGCGTGCTCTTCCATCACAAGGCCTATTGAGCATGACCGACCTCTGGCTTGGCGCGCTCCTTCTCGTCTCGCTGGTCGCTGTGCTGTGGCCGTTCCTCTTCTATCCGCTCGTGTTGCGCGCATTGCCGACACAGCCCGAACGGCCCGTCGCGGGACCGACGCCCAGCGCCTCGCTGCTGTTCTGCGCCTATAACGAGGCGGATGCGATGCCCGAAAAGCTCGCCAATCTGGCCATGCTCAAACGCCAGCACCCCAGCCTGGAACTGCTGGCCTTCGATGACGGATCGTCCGACGGCACGGGCGATCTGATCGCGGCGCAGGGCGATCTCGTCACGCTGATCCGTGGCCCCGGTCGCAGCGGCAAGGCCCATGGCATGAAGCAGCTCGCGGCGCGTGCGCGCGGCGACATATTGATCTTCACCGACGCCAATGTGCTGCTCGATTCCGAAGCGATCGACAATCTGCTCGCCCGCTATGCTGACCCGGACATTGGCGGCGTGCTGGGGTCGCTCCATTATGTCGGACAGGGCGAAAGTGCGACCGCTTCGGTCGGATCGCTCTACTGGCGGATCGAGGAGCGGTTGAAGGACGAGGAATCGCGCACCGGCAATGTGCTGGGGGCGGACGGCTCGATCTTCTCGATCCGCCGCAGCCTCTATCCCGATTTCCCCGACAGCGTGCTCGACGACCTCACCGTCTCCATGGCGGTGGTGTTCGCGGGAAAACGGTTGGTGAAGGCAAAGGATGTGATCGCGCGCGAACGGCTGGTCACGGCTCGCAAGGACGAATATCGGCGCAAGGTACGCATCGCTGCCCGCGCCTGGCACACGCACAGCCATCTTGGCCCGCAATTGCGCCGCATGGCCGCGATCGACCGCTTCAAATATGCCTCTCGCAAGATTGTCCGCTGGTTCGGCGGGCTGTTCATCCTGACCGGCGCGATCGCGGCGGGCGCATTGGCGCTGCGCATATCGCCGATGCTCTATCTGATCGGCGCGCTGGTCGTCGCCTTGGTCATCTGGCGCGGCATCCGTGCCCGAAGCGGCCCCTTCGCCGCACTGGTCGACGTGCTGATCGCCTATGCCGCGACCCTGCAAGGCGTGGCCAAGGCGATGACCGGACGCACCGTCACCATCTGGAATCCGGCCAAGTCGCGCTGACCCTCTCGTCAAAGCCGTGCGATCTTGTATAGCGCCAATGCTGTTCCCCATCGGAGAATGACGTGATTACTGTTCAGCGGGTGGCCAAGGCTGTCGGCAAGCATCTGACCCGAACCGCGCTGAAACTGCGCAAGGCGCTGGGCGCGCGGGCTAACCGCGGCTGTCCGGCCTGTGGCGCGACGGTCGTCGGTTTCTTTCGCTATGGCGACAATGGCGAATGGGGGTGCCCGGAATGCGGCGCATCGCCGCGCGAGCGGCTGATGAACTGGCTGATGGCCCAGGGGACGCTGACGGTGCCGACCGACGGCGCGATCCTGCATATGGCGCCCAATGAAGCCAGCCTTGTCCGCCGCTTTGCCGCCGCTGCCGACTATATCCCCGCCGATCTCGACCCGTCGCGCTACACCGTGCCGAACATGCACCGCGTCGACCTGATGGAACTTGCCGATACCGATCGCTACGACCTGTTCTACGCCAGCCATGTGATGGAGCATGTGCCTGACGACATGGCCGTGCTGCGTAACATTTTGCGCGCGCTGAAACCCGGTGGCGAAGCCTGGCTGATCGTGCCTTTATGGGAAAAGCCGACCGAGGATGGCAGCTTCGCCATGCCCCCGCGCGAGCGGGAGCGCCGCTTTGGCCAGTGGGACCATGTCCGCCAATATGGGCCGGATTTTGCCGATCGCATCCGCGCGGCGGGTTTCGATCTGGAGGAAATCGACGCCGCCAGCATCGACGTCGCGACCCGCCATTTCTATGCGCTGGACGACCGGCTGTTTCGCGCCCGCAAACCCGGCGGGGCCGCCGCGCGGTGAGCAGCCTCGCGCGGATGGAGGCGTCCGCCCGTATCCTTGCGCTGGTGAAGCTTGCCAATGTCGGCCTGATCCTCATCTGGGGTTTCGCCGTCACCTTCGTGTTCGTGCGCGCCCTGCCGCTGGCCGAATTCCAGTCCTTCCTGCTGCTCGTCGCCTTCGGCAATTTCACCATTTCGGCCGAATTCGGGTTGACCAGCATCATCTACGCCCGGCTGCGACGCCACTGGCTGGGCGGCAGTGAAGGCGACATAGGCGCGTTCCGCCTGGAGGAAATGGGGGTGCTGTTCCTGTTCCTTGGCCTGATCGTCGCGGGCGGTACGATCATCCTGCTCGTCGCGCTGGCGGCGGGATGGATCGGCACGGCCATGCCCTTGCTGTTCATCCTCTTTTTCCTGTCCGCCTGCCTCAACCTGCCGGGCCTGCTGGCCAAGCGGGCGTTGGCGGCGGTGGACGGCAATTTCCTGTGGGAAGCGCTCGATTGCGGGCGGCGGGTCGTCACCATCGCGCTGCTGCTGTCGATCCTGGCCGGGCTGGACCCGCGCCTGTCGCTTGCCTTGCAACTCCTGGTCAGCCTCCTCGTCATCGGCTGGGCGATCGCCCATGTCCACCATCGCCTTGGCATGCGGCCGCGCCACTGGATCGCCTTCCGCGTGGGCGGTGGCCATGTCCGCACCCATTATCTGCGCGACATAGGGGCGTCGGCGGCTTTCACCGTTTCCGACATCATCGCCTATAACGCCCCCTATTTCACGATTGCGCTGGCGACCAGCGACGCCCGGCCGATGCTGCTGTTCGATTTCTTCTTCAAGATGTCGAGGTCACTGTCGATGTTGGTCCGCGCGCTGGTGGAAGCCGCGCTCCCCCGCATCACCCGGGCCTATCATGCGGGCGACGCGGTACGGCTGCGCCAGTTGCTTGGCCGGGCGCTGGGGGCTGCGATGGTCTTCGCCCTGGCGCTGTCCGCCCTGCTCTTGGGCGCTGGCGACCGGCTGTTCGCCATATTGTTCGACGGTCGCGCCAGCATCGATCGCGCCGATCTCATCCTTATCGTCGTCGCGCTCCTCGCTCTCGCGCTGCTGTGCGTGTCGGTCTATGTGCAGGCGGCGCTGGGCCGCTTTTCGCATCTGCTCGCCCGTTCGCTTCCCTTCCTCGCCGGGTCGCTGCTCAGCGTCCCGCTCGCCCGCCTGCTCTGGCCGGAACGTTTCGATCTTGCCTTCCTTGGTCTCTATGCGCTGACGCTGCTGCTGGCCGCGGCCCTGCATGCAGTCTCGCTGCGCCGGTTGGTGCGGCGATGAAGGTCGCGATGCTTGATCCCTCGCTCTTTACCGGGCGCTATGACGACAGCCTCTGCGCGGCGCTGGCCGGGGCGGGGGCGGACGTGACCCTGCTTGCCCGCCCGATGCGCGCGACCGACGCGATCGACCCGCAGGGCTATCGCTATGTCCCGCATTTCTTCCGCCATAGTGAGGCGCTGCGCAAGCGGATCGGCGAAGGCCGCCCCTTCCGCGTCGCCAAGGCGATGGAATATGGGCTGTCCTGCGCGCTCGGCGACATGGGGCCGCTTGCGCGCGCCGATGTCGTCCATGTCCAGTGGCTGCCGCTGGCGCCTGCCGACCGATTGATGCTGCGCCGGTTGAAGGGCCGCACCGCGCTGGTCCACACCGTTCACAATGCCGACGCCTATCATGCCGATGCCGGGGTGCAGGGCAGGGGCTATCGGGCGTTGCTCGATCAGTTCGACGCGCTGGTCGTCCATGGCGACACCACGCGCGCCGCGCTGGTGGGGCAGGGGATCGATCCCGCGCATATCCATGTGACGCCGCACCCGCCGATGCAATTGATGACGGCCACTGCCGCAGACCTTGCCTCCGTTCTCGATCCAGCCGTGCCGCGCATCCTCTTCTTCGGGACGATCCGTCCCTATAAGGGCGTCGATCTGCTGATCGATGCCTGCCTTCAGCAATGGCAGGCGGGCCACGCCTTTGAACTGGTGCTGGCGGGCAAACCCTTCATGGATGTCGCGCCCTTGCTCCAGAAGGTCCGCGCCGCTGGCTTTGCCGATCGTCTGCTGACCGATTTCGGCTTCCTGACCGAAGGCCGTCTCGACGCGCATATGGTCAAGTCCGATGTCATCGCCTTCCCCTATCGCCATATCGATTCCAGCGGCGCGTTCCTGTCCGCGCTGCACCATGGCAAGGCGATGGTGACGTCGGACGCAGGCATGTTCGGCCAATTGCCCGAAGGCGTAGCGACCCGCTTTCCGGCGGGAAATGCATCGGCGCTCGCCCAAGCCCTCTTGCCGCTGGTACAAAGCGCCGCCATCAGGCAAAAACAGGGCGGCCAGGCGCGCGCCTATGGGACGATAATGGGGGATTGGAAGGACATGGCGGTGGCGACGATCGGCATCTACAACGCAGTGCTGGCCGCGCGCGCATGAACCGCTATGTTCGTGAGGCCGCCGATCGCCTGCTTGCGCTGCGCCTGGCGCTGGCCGGTCGCGTGCATCAATATCCCGAAATTCAGGCGTTGAAGCGCTTTCTGTCGGGGTTCAAGGTCGACTGCCTGTTCGACGTCGGCGCCAATCGCGGCCAATATGCGACGATGGCACGCAAGGATGCGGGCTATCGCGGCCTGATCCTTTCCTTCGAGCCGAACCCGGCCGTGTTCGCCGAACTGCAAATGCGCGCGGCTTCGGACCGCCGCTGGCATGTGTTCAACATGGCGCTGTCGGATTTTGACGGCACCGCCGATTTCAACATCATGGCCGCCGATCAATTTTCCTCGCTCAAGGCGCCGTCCAGCGCACAGGACGATATTTTCGCGCGCCGTAACAAGGTGACGCAGACACTCGCCACACCTTGTCGCCGCCTAGATACGCTGTTGCCTGAATTGATCGCGCAGCATGGTTTTTCCCGACCGTTCCTGAAAATGGATACGCAGGGACATGACCTGTCGGTTTGCGAAGGAGCGGGCGCGGCACTGGCGCAGATGACGGGCGTGCAGACCGAACTGGGGGTGCGACCCATTTACGAAGGCGGCACCGGCTATCGCGCGATGATCGAGTGGCTGGACGCGCGCGCCTTCATCCCTTCGGCCTTCTTCGCCAATAATAAGGGGCATTTCCCGCTACTCGTCGAAATGGACGGCATTTTCGTCAACCGGGCGCTGGTTCAGGATTGATCATGGAGTCGCCCGCGTCCTTTTTCAGCGCGCGCCGCCTGTTCCTGGCGGGGGCGATCGGCCTGACATTGTGGCTGGGCGCGACGTTCCTGTGGCACGTCACCTATCGTCAGGGGATCAGCCTGGCGGTCATCCTGTTTCTGGATCAGGATTTCCCCGCCCTGATCATGCCCTTGCTGCTGATGGCGCTCGCCGCACCCTTTGCCGAAGGGCGCGGGATCATCCTGCCGCGACCCACCGCGCGGATCGTCGTGCCGCTGATCGTGCTGATGGGGCTGGCGGCCTGGGCGGGTCATTACGCCCTGTTTCAGGATTACGCCATTTCCCGCGATGAGGAGGTCGCCCGTTTCGCCGCCGCCTATATGCGTGAGGGGCTGTTCGCCCGGCCGATCCCGATCGAATGGGAACCCTATCGCCGCGCGATCATGCCCGAATTCTTTTCCCCCTTCGGCGCTGCGGATTATTGGACGGCGGCTTATCTGCCGGTGAACAGCGCGATCCAGGCGCTATTCTGGCAATTGGGGGATCCCAACATGGCGGGCCCGGTATTGCTGATCACCGGCCTGTTCGCCCTCTGGCGCGTCGCGCTGCACCTGATGCCCGATCGGCCCGATGCGGTGTGGGTGACTGTCCTGCTGGGTTGTTCGTCCAGCCAGTTGTGGATCACGGCGATGACGCCCTATGCCATGACCGGGCATTTCGCGCTCAACATGGTGTGGCTGGCGCTGGTGCTGCGGGGCGGGGTGCTCGGCCATGTCAGCGCGGGTGTCGTAGCGCTGGTCGCCGCCGGGCTGCATCAATGGCATTTTCCGCCCATCTTCATCGCGCCGTTCATCCTGTGGATGCTGCTTGCTCGTCGCTGGACGGTGGCGGCCTTCCATGCGCTGACCCTTGTGGCAATCGTCATCGTCTGGGCCAAGATCTGGCCGGCCTTCCTGCTCGATATGCTCGGCGCGCCAGCGGACGTCCGTCCCTCCGCCGGCGTTGCGGACAAGGTTGGCAGCCTGTTCCAGCGGCTGGGCGATCGCTGGCAGCCGCTGGTCAATCTCAGCCGCTTCGTCGCCTGGAATAATATATTGATGGTGCCCCTGGCTGCGCTCGGCATCGCCGCAATGCGGTGGAAGCGGGCGATCAGGGGGCAGGAAATCGCGCTGCCGCTGGCGCTTGGCTGTCTGGCCGGATGCGCGCTGGCGCTGGCGCAGGGCTATGGCTGGGGCTTTCGCTATGCCCATGGCTATATCGGCCCCTTCTGTCTGCTGGCCGGGCTTGGCTGGGCGCGTTTCCGGCCGCGCGATGCGCTCAGGCCGCTGATCATCGGCCTGTTCATCACTGGCCTTGCCAGCATCTTTCTGGTCTGGCGCACCCATGCATTCGTCGCGCCCTACGCCGCCAGCCATCGGCTGATCGATTCCAGCCAGGCCGATGTCGTGCTGGTCGATCCGCGTGGCGGCCTTTACGTCACGGATCTGGTGCGCGGCCGCAATGGCGTGCCGGGCAAGCCGATGGTCATGAATATGGGGATGCTGACGCTCGATCAGGTCGATGAGCTATGCCATAATTATGTCGTCGAACTGTTCGATCGCGCCGAATTCCGGCCCCTCGGCGTGCCGCTGGCGCGGTGGAACCTGGGCCGCATGGACGCCCTGCGCGCGCATATGAAGGAAGAAGGCTGCGACAAGCCGGTCCAGCCGCCGCTCCCCGAAACATTCGAGGATGCATTGGAAGCCGCCGACAATGCCATGTGAAGCGGGCTATTGCCCCTTCACATAGACCCGCTTGCCGCCAATCCATGTTTCCAGCACTTGCGTCGCGCGAATGTCGGCCGGGCGGGCGGTGGCAATGTCCCGATCAATCAGCAGGAAATCCGCCCGCTGCCCCGGCACCAGACTGCCAAAGCGTTTTTCCGCGAAACCGGCATAGGCGGCCTGGCGGGTGAAGCCGTCCAGTGCCGCCTCGAAACTGATCTTTTGCTGCGGCAGCCATCCGCCGATCGGTTCACCCTTACCATCCTCGCGGCTCATCGCGACGGCGATGCCGACAAAGGGATTGGAGCTTTCGACCGGCACGTCGGAGCCAAAGGCCAGCGGCACCCGGTTATCCAGCATCGCCTTCCACGCATAGGCACCCGCCAGTCGTGCCTCGCCCAGCCGCGCGGTCGCCATGCGCCAGTCGGACGCTTCATGCACGGGTTGCATCGATGCGATGATGCCGAACTGCGCGAAGCGCGGCAGGTCGGAAGGGCTGACAATCTGCGCATGTTCGATCCGCCAGCGCCGGTCGCCCTTATAGGTTTCCGACAATTCCTGGATCGCGTCCAATATCTCGCTGTTCGCCGCGTCGCCGATGGCATGGGTGGCGATCTGGAAATTGTCCATCGCCGCGCGGCTCATGATGTTGCGCAGTTGCGTGTCGGGGATCATCGGCAGACCGCGTTGCCCCGGCGCGTCCGCATAGTCCGCCTTCAGCCACGCGCCGCGCGATCCCAGCGCCCCGTCCAGCACCAGCTTGATCCCGCCCAGCCGCAGCCGGTCGTCATACAGCCATGGTGTCGGTTCCGGCCCGGCGATCAGGGTCATATTGCCGATGCCCGCCGCATAGGCCATGATCCGCACGCGCAATGCGCCCCGGTCGGCGGATCGGCGGAATGCCTGCCAATCCTCTATGCTCGTCCCCATGTCGGCAATGCCGGTGATCCCGGTCGCCAGCAACGCGCGTTGCGCCTTTTCAAAGGCGATGTCGCGGTCTTTCGGCGCAGGGGCGGGGACGACCTTTGCGATCAGGTCCATTGCCTTGTCCACGAACACGCCAGCAGGCTTGCCCGCCGCCATTTCGATCCGGCCCCCGACAGGCGCCTTGGTCGCCGCCGTCACGCCCGCCGCGCGGATTGCGGCGCTGTTGGCCCAGCCCGCATGGCCGTCCACCCGCTCCAGCCATACCGGAATATCGCTGACCGCCGCGTCCAGATCCGCCGCTGTCGGGAATCGGCCCAGCCCCCATTGTTCCTGATTCCAGCCCGTGCCGATGATCCATTTGCGGCCAGCACCATCCTGCGCATAGGCTCTGATCTTGGCCTGCGCCTCCGCCAAAGACTTGGTATCTGACAGGTCCAGCGTGATGAGCGCCAGGCCCAGCCCCATGACATGACCGTGCGCGTCGATCAGGCCGGGGATCAGCGTCTTGCCCCCCGCATCCATGCGGAAGGACAACCCTTTGGGCCGTTCGGGCCAGGGTTGGCCCTTTTTGGGCTTTTTGGGCTTATATTCCGGCTCCTGATAGCGATCAGGCAGCAATTTTTCGACCTTGCCGTCATCGTCGATCAGCAGCGCGCGAAAATGCACGATCTTGCCATCGGGATCGACCGCCATGCCGTTGACGTTATCAATGACCCCGGACGCGAAGGCGGGGAGGGTGGAGGCGGTCAGAGCCGCGATCGTCAAGCAACCTGCGCGGGCCAATGCAGCAGCGCGAACCATAGGAATGTCAGCCTTCACGCCCGCGTAATCCTTCGCACCAGCGCGCTCGTGTCCTGCCGGCTGCCGCCCAGCGCCTGCACGTCTGCGTAAAATTGATCGACCATCGCCGTCACCGGCAGGGTGGCGCCGTTCGCCCGCGCCTCTTCCAGTGCCAGCCCCAGATCCTTGCGCATCCAATCGACTGCGAAGCCGAAATCGAAACGGTCCTGCGCCATCGTTTTCCAGCGATTGTCCATTTGCCAGCTCTGCGCCGCACCGCCGGAGATCGCTTCAAAAACCGCGTCCAGATCCAGTTCCGCCGCCTGCGCAAAGCGCAGCGCTTCGGCCAGCCCTTGCAACACGCCGCCGATGCAGATCTGGTTCACCATCTTGGTCGTCTGGCCAGCCCCCGCGCCGCCGACATGGACGATCCGCGCGGCATAGGCGTTCATCACGATCTTCGCGGCGGTGACCGCCGGTTCGCTGCCGCCGCACATGATCGACAGTCGGCCATTTTCCGCGCCTGCCTGACCGCCCGATACCGGCGCATCGACGCTGTGGATGCCCCGGCTTTCGCCTTCGACGAACAATTGCCGCGCGATTCGGGCCGATACCGTTGTGTGGTCGATGAACAGCCCGCCCGGCTTCATCGTGCGAAATGCGCCCTCGCGCCCCAGCGTCACTTGGGCCAGATCGTCGTCATTGCCCACGCAACTGATGACGATGTCCGCTTCCTCGGCCGCCTTGGCCGGGCTGATCGCCACCGTGCCGCCATAGGCTTCCGCCCAGCTTTTCGCCTTGCCGATGGAGCGGTTATAGACGGTGAGGCTGTGCCCCGCCTTTGCCAGATGGCCTGCGATCGGGCCGCCCATGACGCCCAGGCCGATAAACGCGATATTAGCCATATGCCCCGTATATTTAGTGCGCCAGACCAAGCCATAGGGCCAGTTTTCCGACAGTGCCAGTTTCTTCACGCGCAATTTTCCGCTAGGGGGCGGGCCATGAACAGCTTAGCGAAGATAGAGAGCGCCTTGCCGCTGCCGATCACCGTCGATGACATTCTTGCCGCGCGGACCCGGATTGCCGGTTCGATCGTCAAGACGCCGACGCTGATCAGCCAGACTCTGTCGACGATGCTGGGCTGCAAGGTCTATCTGAAGTTTGAAAATCTTCAATTCACCGCAGCCTATAAGGAACGCGGCGCCCTCAACCGCCTGTTGCAGCTGGACGACGCGGCCAAGGCCAAGGGTGTCATAGCCGCGTCGGCGGGCAATCATGCGCAGGGGCTGGCCTATCATGGCAAGCGGCTGGGCGTGCCTGTCACCATCGTCATGCCCACGACGACGCCTACGGTGAAGGTCACCCAGACCCAGGGTCATGGCGCGACCGTGGTGCAATATGGCGAAAAGTTCGATGACGCCTATGCCCATGCGCGGCTGCTGGAGGTGGAGCAGGGGTTGACCTTCATCCATCCCTTTGACGAGCCGGACATTATGGCGGGGCAGGGGACGGTCGCGCTCGAAATGCTGGAGGATGCGCCGGAGATCGATACGCTGATCATTCCGATCGGCGGTGGCGGGTTGTTTTCCGGCATGGCGACGGCCGCACGGGCGATGAAGCCGGATATAAGGCTGGTCGGCGTGCAGGCCGAACTTTATCCGTCCATGTATGATTTCATCAAGGGCGCGGACCTTGCCTGTGACGGCGACACGCTGGCGGAAGGCATTGCCGTCAAGCAGCCGGGCGAATTGACGCGCCGCTTTGTCGAACGGTTGGCGGACGATGTGCTGCTGGTCGACGAACGACGGCTGGAGGAGGCGCTGAGCCTCTTGCTCCAGATTGAAAAGACCGTGGTGGAAGGGGCAGGGGCGGCGGGCCTTGCCGCGCTGCTGACCTATCGCGACCAATTTGTCGGCCGCAATGTCGGGCTTATCCTGACCGGCGGCAATATCGATACCCGACTGCTGGCCAATGTTCTGCTGCGCGATCTGGCCCGGTCGGGCCGTCTGGCGCGGTTGCGTATCATTCTGCAGGACCGGCCGGGCGCGCTGTTTCATGTGGCCAAGATTTTCGATCAGGAAGCGGTCAACATATTGGAACTGGCGCATCAGCGTATTTTCACGAACCTGCCGGCCAAGGGGCTGAGCCTGGACGTGGAATGCGAGACGCGCGATCGCGCCCATCTCCAGCGGCTCATCGCGGCACTGGGCGAGGCTGGCTATGAGGTTGCGCCGATCGAGGTTGCGTGACGCGCGAACGATCTCTTAACATTTCGTGGTAAACGCTCTTTTCATAGGCGCGTCGCAACGGCATAGTCGCGGCATGATCCACCCGCGCCGCCGCCACGAAGGGGATATTGGAGCGTGACTGCACCTTTTCGTTTTCCCCGCTTTTTCGTGACCAATCCGTCGCCCTGCCCCTATCTGCCGGGGCGCAGCGAGCGGAAGGTGTTTACCGAACTGAACGGGGACAACGCCGCCGAACTCAACGATGCGCTGGGCCGCATCGGCTTTCGCCGCAGCCAGAATGTCGCCTATCGCCCCAGTTGCGCCGATTGTTCGGCATGTGTTTCGGTGCGTGTCGTCACGGACGAATTTCGCCCCAACGCGACCCAGCGCAAGCTGATCCGCCGCAACAGCGACCTGACGGTCACCGCCTGCAAGCCATGGTCGACCGAAGAACAATATGCGCTGCTCCAGCGCTATCTGTCGGCACGTCATCCCGGCGGCGGCATGACCGAGATGGACGAGATGGATTTTGCCGACATGGTCGAACAGACCCCGGTCGACAGCCATGTCGTTGAATATCGCGAACCCGGCGTCGACGGGCGCGTCGGCAAGCTGGTCGGCGCTTGCCTGACGGATCGGCAGGGCGATGGCCTGTCGATGATCTACAGCTTCTTCGACACAGAGTTGGACAATCGTCCGGGGCTGGGTAATTTCATCATCATGGACCATATCCTGCGCGCTTCGGCGGCGGGCCTGCCCTATGTCTATCTGGGTTACTGGGTCGACGGTTCGGCGCGGATGCAATATAAGGTCCGCTATCGACCGCTCGAAAAGCTGAGCCGGGCCGGCTGGGTCCGGTTCGATCCTGATGAGCAGGATCAGGCTATTCGTCACGTTGCGCAGCGTGACGAGCCTCCGCTGCCAATCGAACTGGCGAGCATGTTTCGCAAATAGCGGCCCTATTCCATAGATTTGCTATTATTTTCGCGCGCGCGGCAAGTAAATCCGACCAGAATGACAGAGTGTGAGGAGGTTGTTTAACTTTCTCGGCTAGTCCTGCCATGATGAACGCAATGATGGCGACATGGGCGGAGGCTGGCGATGGATCGCTTTGCTGAACGCCGATTCGATGATTTCCGGCGAGCGCTGGATGACGGTCAGCGGATCGACATTTCATTACATGATCGAAATGAAATACTGTTTTCGCCGGTCTTTAATCATTTGTCGCCTTCCTTGTCGCGTTGGATCGCCGATGCACGGGGCCGGATATTGGCGACTGACCAGGATGCTGGTTTGGCCGGCAAGACATGGCGCGCATTGCTGGACCGCGCGGACCGTCGCGTCCTGCTGAAGGCCGCGATCGCGGAGGAGCAGCCGCAGCCCCTGACCGTGCGATTGCCGGGCACGGACGGCCAGCGGCGGTGGTGCCTTCTTCGAATGCGGCGGATGACCAGCACGGATGGCCTGGTCCGCTATTATGGCACGTTGGAAGATGTGCACGATCGCCACGATAGCCAGGCTCGCGCGCTGGAAAGGGCGTTGGCCGAAAGCCGGGAACATTATCGCTGGTCAGTCGAACTGAGCCCGCAGGTACCGTGGACCGCTGCCCCCGATGGCGCGATTGAGGAAGTTGGACCGCGCTGGCTGAACCTGACCGGCATGGTCGCGAAGAAGGCGCTGGGAACCGGCTGGCTTGTCGCGCTCCACCCGGACGATCTGCCCCGGACTATCACCATTTGGACCAAGCATCTGGCATCCGGCGCGCCGATCGACATCGATTATCGTATCCGGCTGCGCGATGGCGGCTATCGCTGGATGCGTGCCCGCGCGGCGGCGCGCCGCGACGAGCAGGGGCAGATTGTCCGCTGGTATGGCACGCTGGAGGATGTGCACGCGCAAAAGCTCGCCCTGCGCGCGCTGGCGGACAGCGAGGAACGTTCGCGTCTGGCGGTGCAGGCGGCGCGGCTGGGCATTTGGGATTTCGACGTCGCAACTGGCGAACGCCGCTGGTCGGCTGAATTTCGCGCGATGCTGGGTCTGAGCGAGGATCAACCTGCGACCAGCGAACTGGCGCTGTCGATCGTCCATCCTGACGATCGTGAGACCCTGCGGGTCATGCTGGACGCAGTCGCTTCCGGCGCCGTTCCGCCCCATTTCGAGGCGACATTGCGGGTCCACCGCGCCAGTGATGGCGCCTTGCGCTGGATCAGGAGCAGCGGCTGGACCACACGATCTGAATCCGGACGGGCGCAGCGCGTCATCGTGACATTTCTGGACGTGACCGATCAGCGTGATGCCGAGGACCGCATCCGCTGGGCCGCAACGCATGATCCCATGACTCGCTTGCCAAACCGCGCCTTATGGCAGGCGACGCTCGACGATATGGCCGAACGACAGGGGCAAACCGGCAAACGCTTTGGCCTGCTTCTGCTCGATATTGACGATCTTAAACGCACGAATGATTCGCTGGGCCATGACGCGGGCGATGCCTTGCTATGCGCCTTTGCCGGACGCCTTGCGGCGATTGCCCCGCCGGACGCGCTTCTGGGACGGCTGGGGGGTGACGAATTCGGCCTGATCGCGCCGTCATTGACCGATGGCGCGGCACTGGAGGCGTGGAGCGCGAAGCTGATCGAAAGCCTGCGCACGCCCCATGTCCATAATGGCCGTTCGATCGATTGCGGGGTCAGCATCGGCGGCGCGGTGTTTGGCGATCATGGTGATCGGGCGGAGGATCTGCTTAAAGCGGCGGACCTGGCGCTCTATGCGTCGAAAGCCGCCGGCCGTGGCCGCCTGACCCTGTTCCATTCCGATCTGCGCGCGCAGGCACAGCAGCGCAGTTCAATGATCGGCATGGCCCGGAGCATCATCGCCGATCGGCTGGTGACACCCTATTATCAACCCAAGGTTGATCTGCGTAATGGCCAGGTATTGGGTTATGAAGCGCTGTTGCGCTGGCATCATCCGCGTTTGGGCCTGCAATTGCCCGGCAGCATAGCGGCTGGTTTTGAACATGCCGAAATTGCCGTGGCGTTGACCGAACAGATGCTCGACAGCGTTTTGCGCGATGTGCGCGGATGGTTGCAGGCCGGTCATGATCCCGGTCGCGTCGCGATCAATGCGTCCGCCGCCGATTTTGCGCGGGGGACTTTGCGGATCGGGTGCTGGAACAACTTGCGCTGTTCGCCGTGCCGCCGGAACATCTGGAAATAGAGGTGACCGAGACTGTTTTCCTGGGCCGCGGCGCCGGGCAGGTGGAGCGGGCATTGCAGCATTTTTCAGAGGCGGGGGTGCGCGTCGCGCTGGACGATTTCGGCACCGGCTTTGCCTCGCTCAGCCACCTCAAACAATATCCGGTTGATATATTGAAGATCGATCGCAGCTTTGTCTCGAACATCGAAGAGGATGCGGGCGACGCGGCCATTGTCGACGCCATCGTCAAGCTGGGCGGCAGTTTCGGCATGGATGTCGTCGCCGAAGGGGTGGAGAGCGCAGCGCAGGCCGACCGGCTTCTGGCCCATGGCTGTATCATCGGCCAGGGCTTTCATCTGGGCCGTCCGCAGCCCCGTGCCGCCATCACGCCACCTCTGGCAAAATGACAGGGCCGCGCCCGTTGCAAGGCGCGACCCCGATGTGCTGCCCCCAAATGCTTATTTGCAGCGACACGCCCGGCGCGCTGGCTTGCGATGGCCTACGCGCTGGGTGACATAGGTGGTCGTCGTTGTCGTCGTCACCTCCGGCTCGATCGTCACCGTGGTCACGATCGGTGCGGGGTAATAATAGCCCCCCGATATATAGCCACCCCCGCCCTGGGTCGTAACCTGCACCGGCCCCTGCGACCAATGCGGCTGGCCCATATAGGCTGGCGGATCATAGTCGACGCCCGCGCCGCGCACTTCCCCCTCGAAGCGGCCTTCATATGTGCCGCTGGTCCGCTTGCCATCGGCCGTCGTCCAGGTGCCGGTCCAGCGCCCTTCATAGTCGTTCTGCGTGGTCACGCTGTCGTCGGCATAGCCATAGCCATAATCATAGCCAGCGCCCGGACGACGCGGCGGCGGCGCAGCGCCGCGTCGGGGCGCATCCTCCGCCTTGTCGATCATCGCTCCAGCCACTGCGCCGACGCCAGCGCCGATCAGCGTGCCAGCGGTGCGGTTGCCGCGTCCGGCGATCCGGTTGCCCGCCACGCCGCCGACTACCGCGCCGATCGCTGCGCCGCCAAGGCCATTGTCGGGACGACGATACCCATCGCGATCGTCATAATAGCCATCGTCGCCATAGCCGCCCTCATAACGGTCCCACGCGATGTTGCTGCGACTGTCATAGACCCGGCCATAACGGTCGGTCATCACCGCATCGTCATAATAGCGCGACCAGCCATATCCGGCCGCCGGGGCGGGCAGGCCATAGGCGCCATAATTGCCGATATAATAAGCCGGGCTGATCCAGTAGCGCGGCAGGACATAGCCATAGACCGGGCGCTGATAGCCATTCCAGCCACCCGGCGCGCGCCAGCCCGCATACCAGCGACCGTTCTGACGCAGACCCCAGCGATGCCCGCCATTCCAGGTCATGCCGGGTCGGGGGGCGTGGGTCATCGGTCGGCCGCCACCCTTCCATCCGCCGCCAGACCAGCCGCCTTTGGCACCATGGCTCATGCCGGGGCCGTTGCCTGCCAGTGCCGGGCTAGCCGCGCCCGCCAGCGCGATGCTCGCGCCCAGAAGGAGAAGGCCGGATGTCCGCATGGTTAACGCTCCCTGTTTTCCCACAGCGGAAAGGCGCCGCGCGGGTCAAATTGCTAACGCTCTGTTTAGCATGGTGATCCGGGGCTATCCATGCGTGCGAGGGTTAAATCCTGTCCCGAAACGGGGCGAAACAGGCGACCCTGGCGGGAAGGAGGGTTAACGCCTTCAGCAGATCCGGGCGGCAATCCGAGCGACCAGTGCTTGCAACCCGTGCGCGTCGTCCGAGTCGAAGCGCGCGGGACGCGGGCTGTCGAGATCCAGCACACCGATCACCGCGCCATCGCTGAGGATCGGCACGACGATTTCCGAGGCGCTGGCAGCGTCGCAGGCGATGTGGCCGGGAAAGGCGTGGACGTCCGCCACAAGTTGCGTCTCGCCCGTCGCCGCCGCGGTGCCGCATACACCGCGACCCAGGGGGATACGGATGCAGGCAGGCTTGCCCTGAAACGGCCCCAGCACCAGCTCGCCCTCCACCATGCGATAAAATCCCGCCCAGTTGAGGTCGGGCAAAAATTGCCAGAGCAGCGCGGCGACATTGGCCATGTTGGCAACATGGTCCGCCTCATCGCGCGTCAACGCATCGGCGGCGGAGAGCAGGTCGGCATAGAGCGTCGCCTTGTCGGCGGTATCGGTGGGCGCGAAGTCGAACATGGAGCGGATATAGGCTTGGTGATGGGGCAGGGCCAGAGGCTGAATTTAGACATTGGTAACCTTGTTTTGCTAGCGCGTGCTGAGCTAGCGGAGCAGCAGCATGAATATATTGAAATCCAACCTACCGCCGGAGATCAGTATTTCGCTATTGATGATCACGGTGATGGTCGCTTTTGCTGCAATTTTTCAATTGCCGATAGTGTATCCCACAGGTGAACGTGCTGCATTTGTTGGCATACATTATCTATATCCGCTCATGGGTGTCGGGGTTTGGGGTGCATTTGCTTTTTACGGGCAAAGACGCGCGATAGCGCGAACATTTCTGATCGCGCTTCCATGCTATGTTGTTGTTTTGATTGTTTATTTTAACATAAAGCTATGGATACCGCATATCAATCCATATTTATTCGACGAATTTTATTGGGAAATAGATCAAAAATTTAGGCCATTGGTAGACATATGTATGGTCTTGCGCCGATCGATGACGGTATTTATTCCCTATGAAGCCAATTTCTATATGATTGGCTATATTGCGATGTTCTATGGAAGCTTTTGCTATCATGCATTTCGCACGCCGGACAAATTTTCGGAATTGGTTATTGCCGCGCTGCTTCTGCAAGGCTTAGGAACATTAGCCTATCTTGTTGCGCCTGCGATCGGTCCATTCATCTATGAAGCCGGGTTGAATCCAATGGTGACGGCGGGCCAGCATAGCATGTTGGACTTCTACAATCAGTCGATCGCGGAAGGGCCAATTTGGCTGGCGCGCAATGGGGGGAAAGCCTTCACTGTAGGCTTGGCCGCCATGCCATCGCTCCATTCCGCAGCGGCGTTTCTGTTTCTGAGCTTCGCCTGGAAGCACGGACGAATTCTGGTGCCGCTTTATGCCTTCATCACCTTCTTCATTTTCGTGACCGCTGTCGCTACCCGCTGGCATTATCTGATCGACGTGCCAATCGGTGTCTTGATTGCGTGGGTGAGCCTCAAGGGAGCGGAGCGCTTGTCGCGGACCCCCTCTATGGAAACCGCGACACTGTCTCGACTCTTGGCGGAACAACCCGCCTAATCCACCCGCACCTTGCCGCGTCCCTGTTTGATGGTCGCGCGTTTTACCTTGCCCTCTACCCTGCGTTTTTGCGAGGCTTTGGTGGGTTTTGTCGGGCGGCGTTTTTTGGGGACGATGGTGGCTTCGCGTATCAGCGCGATCAGCCGGTCGCGCACATCCTGGCGGTTGAGCAGTTGCGACCGCGCGCCTTCGCTGCGCAGGATCAATATGCCCTCGCGCGTCATGCGTGTTCCTGCAAGGTCCGCCAGACGATTTTTCACAGCGTCTGGCAGGCCGGGCGAATTGGCGACATCGAAGCGCAGCATCACTGCGCTGTCGGTTGTGTTGACGTGCTGGCCGCCCGGACCCGATGCGCGGGTGTAGCTTTCGATAATCTCGTCGCTATCGATGGAAATCGAGCGTGTGATGGCGATGGCGACCATGGCGTGACTGTATCGGCTCGATCGTGCTCGTCAAAGCCCGGCTTGGTCCAGCAATTCCTGTCCGAACCCGGCCGCAGCAAAGGTGGCGGGCAAGGGGGCGGTCGCCTCCGCCGCTGGCTTGTCGCCGCGCGGGATGCTGAGAAAGCGGCTGTGGAGCAGCATCGGCACGCCGCCTGTCCCATAGACCGGATCGCCCACGATGCCAAAGCCCAGGCCATGGAGCGCGTGGACGCGGATTTGATGCGTGCGCCCGGTCTGCGGCGTGAAGGCGATGAGCGCGCGGCCGTCCTTTTCAGCAACCTTGCGCCAGCGGGTGACGGCGACCTTGCCTGCCTTGGCCGGGATCATGCGCCAGCCTTCGCTCGCGCTGCTGATCTTCGACAGCGATAATTCGATCGTGCCGCCCTCTTCCGCAGGGATGCCGTCAACGACCGCGACATAGCGTTTGGCGACAGTCCCGGCCTCGAACGCGCCGGCGAAGCGCTTATGCGCCTTGGGATTGCGGGCAAGCAGCAGGCAACCGCTGGTGTCGCGGTCCAGCCTGTGGACGGGCAGCGGCCAGCGGGCAAAGCCGAAGGTCAGCGATTGCAGATGGTTTTCGAGCGCGATGGACCCGTCGCGCGGCGCATCGACCGGCAGGCCCGCTGGCTTGTCTAGAATGATGGCCTCGCCATCGATGAAGAGGACATGGTCGGTAAGCAGGGCCAAGGAAAGGGTCCGATCGGGAAACAGGGCTGGGGCGCATTGACGCGCGCGTCCCGTCCTATAGGGCGTGGAGGCTATGGAGCATAGAGGGGAGAATGGCGGCGGCAACAAGGCCGCCGGGGATCGGCTCGATTGGGTCGATGTCGCGCGCGGCATTGGCATTGTCGCGGTCGTTGTCGGCCATGTATGGACGCGCGGACCGTTGCGCGATGCGCTCTACAGTTTTCATATGCCGCTCTTCTTCCTGCTGTCCGGCATGCTGTCGCGGCCACAGCCGATCGGCGCTTTTACCCGCCGCCAACTGGCCGCGCAGATGCGGCCCTATGCCATCTTCCTGACGCTGCTGATCGTCGCGGATCAGATTATCGAGCCGCTAAAGGGTGGTCGTCCGATCTTTCACCAATGGCCAGGCGATCTGTTGCCGATCCTGCTGGGTGGCTCCTGGCTGCGCGGGCCTTATACGATCTTCTGGTTCATTCCCTGCCTGATGGTCGCCCGCATCCTGTTCAACGTCGCGTTGACGCGCTGGCCCGATGCGCTGGACCGGCGCTGGGGGATGCTGCTGATTCCGATGACGGGTATGGCCTATGGGCTGGGCTGGGCAACGCAGGCGTCGCCGCTGGGACTGCTCAGCGTCCCGATGGCGCTTGTGTTGCTCTGGATCGGCGCGGCATGGGGGCGGGTGGGCTGGCGCAACGGCTTCATTGCGCCGCTGGCCATCCTGTCGATCGCGGGACTGGCGGGCTGGTTCCCGACGCTGAACATGAAGATCGCCGATTATGGCTGGCCGCTGCTGTCGATCGGGTCGGCAATCGCCACATCACTGCTGATCGTCGTTATCGCCCGTCGGATCGCGCCCCATGCCGCGCCGCTGGCATCGCTGGGCCGGGCGTCGCTGGTGATCATGTATCTGCATGTGGCGTTCATCCATTATCTCTCGCCCTATCTGGGCAAGCCATGGCTGACGGCGATAGCATTGCTGGTGCCGTTTGCGATGTTCTGGCTGATCCGCCGATCGCCGCGCGCGACCCGGCTGCTGCTTTAGCGGTCAGACGTCCTGCGCGATCCGCCCGTACAGGTCGGGCCGCCGGTCGCGAAAGAAGCCCATGCCCGCCCGGTGCGTCCGCGCCTGCGCCAGATCGAGCGTCGCGACGAGCGCGCCCATATCCCTGGCGTCGGCTTCGGCAGCGAAATCACCCCATTGGTCTGTGATGAAGCTGTGGCCGTAAAAGCTCTGGCCATCCTCTTCGCCAATGCGGTTGGCGGCGATCACGGGCATGCAGTTGGATACGGCATGGCCGATCATCGCCCGCCGCCACATCCGGCTGGTATCGAGGTCCGCATCATAGGGCTCGGAGCCGATCGCGGTCGGGTAGAACAGCATCTCCGCACCCATCAGCGCCATGATCCGCGCGCATTCGGGATACCATTGGTCCCAGCAGATGCCGACGCCGATCGTGCCATATCTGGTCGGCCAGACCTTGAAGCCGCTATTGCCGGGGCGGAAATAATATTTCTCCTCATAACCCGGCCCGTCGGGAATATGGCTCTTGCGATAGACGCCCATGATGTCGCCCTGATCGTCGATCATAGCGAGCGAATTATAATGATGCTGCCCGTCGCGCTCGAAAAAGCTGGTTGGGATATAGACGCCCAGATCCTTGGCCAGCTTGCGCATTTCCTGCACGGCGGGATGCTCGTCCACCGGCTGTGCCCGCGCGAACAGGGCCTCGTCCTCGACGCGGCAGAAATAGGGGCCTTCGAACAGTTCTGGCGGCAAGATGATCTTCGCCCCGCGCGCGGCGGCCTTGGCCACATGGGTCGCCACCCGGTCGATATTCTCGCTCATATCGTCTGTGAAGGCGAGTTGGAGCGCGGCAACGGTAACTTTGGTCATGCTGTTCGTTTCTCCGTTCGCCCTGAGCCTGTCGAAGGGCTCCATCGAGCGATTGCGAGGTGCCTTCGCTTGCGCTCGGTCGCGGGCTTCGACGTCGCTCGGCCCGAACGGTTGAGGTTAGATACTCGGCATTTGCTGGCTGCAACAATGAAAGCTGCCGCCGCCTGACAATATGGCATCGCTGCGCAGCCCGACAATATCCCGACCTGGAAAGAAGGGGCGCAGGGCATCGAGAGCGGCCTGATCATTAGGCTGGCCATAGATGGGCACGATGACGGCTGCGTTGCCGATATAGAAATTCATGTAGCTGGCGGGGATCGCTTCTCCATCCACGATCACCAGCCCCGGCGACGGGATGTCCACGACCTCTATGCCATGGGCCTTTGCCCGCGCCCGTGCATCGGCGTAGATCGCCGCATTGGGATCGTCGTCCGTCGTTGCGATCGGCAGCGCCAGCAGGCCATCGCCGACGAAGCGCGCCAGATTGTCGACATGGCCGTCGGTATGATCGTTCAGCAACCCGTCGCCCAGCCACAGCATGTCGGAAAGGCCAAGGCTTCCGGCAAGCAGAGTCTCGATCTTGCCGCGATCCAGATCAGGGTTGCGATTGGGGTTCAGCAGGCATTGCTCCGTCGTCACGAACAGGCCGCTGCCATCGGTATCCACCGCGCCCCCTTCGAATATCCAGTTCTGGGCCGAAGTCGGCAGGCCGGTCGTGGCCGCCAGCCGCGCGCCAATATCCTCGTCGCCGGGCATCTGATATTTGCCGCCCCAGCCATTGAATCCGAAATCGACGAGCGCCCGCGCCTTGCCGTTCAGCACCGCGATGGGCGCAGTGTCGCGCAGCCAGACGTCGCCCAGCCGGTGCTCGATGATCGTGACGCCCGGCGCGACCAATGCCCGTGCGGCCTCCGCATCTGCTGCATTGGCGGCGACCAGCCGAACCTCTTCCCCCTGTCCCCCGGCATGGAGTGCGCTGGCAAAGGCGGCGATTTGCGTCCGCGCGGCTTCGAAAGCGCCGGGCCATTCGGCCGGGTTCGTCGGAAAGCCGATCCAGGTCCAGTCGTGCGGCGCCCATTCGGCGGGCATACGGAATGTCATGATATGGTCCTTGCTCGGCAGCGGCGCCGATCCGTGATAGCGGGCGTTATGCGCGCTCCATAGCGTGCCGGATCGGGTCTGGACAGAGGGCGAAAGCCGTGAAGAGAAGAGTTTCGATGGTTGCTGCTGCCCTTTTGCTGGCATTGTCCGCAACAGCGCGTGCGGGCGAATTGCCCGACTGGCTGACGGGCGAATGGCTGCAAGTGCGGGACGATCGCTGGACCGAGGAGGTGTGGACACTCCCGCGCGGGGGCGTGATGATCGGCGTGGGGCGGACCGGGCGTGGTGGCGTGCTGCGATCGTGGGAAGTCATGCGGATCGTGCGGGCGGCTGACGGATCGCTCGCCTTCCACGGCGCACCCGAAGGCGGGACAGCGACGATATTCCCGGCCATTGCAGAAGGCGTGCGGGACATCAGCTTCGCCAATCCCGACCATGATTATCCGCAACGCATCCGCTATTGGCGGGAGGGGCGGCTGTTGATGGCCGAAACGGCGAAAATGGATGGCAGCCAGACACAAAGCTGGACATATGCGCCGATGGGCGAGTGAATGACCAACCGCCGCTCGCTTCGAGCATCGTCGAGAAGCCGCCTACACAAATGCAGCGCTTATCGACTTCGCTCGATACGAACGGAGGCGGGACGGATTACTTCCCCGCCCGGTCCTTGTCCCGAATGGCGCGGAACTCGTCGCCTTCCACCCAATTGGGCCAGTCGCTGCCGGTCGCCAGATCGCGGCCGACAGTATAATAGAGTTTCAGGTCGGCCAGCACCCCGGTCCAGTCCCAATTGGGATCATATTCGTCCTTGGGGCCATGATAGCGGTTCTTGGTATAATCCTCCGCAGCGGCGTTACCCGCTGCCGTGCCGCCGTTGACCAGATCCTCGCCCCCCTCGAAATAGAGCATCGGCAAGCCATGCTTGGCAAAGCTGAAATGGTCGGATCGGTAATAATAGCCCTTCTCCGGGGTAGGCTCCAGCGTCGCGACGCGCCCCTGTGCGCTGAGCGCCCGGTCGAGATAGGCATCAAGCTGCGACTTGCCCTTGCCGATCACCACGACATTTTTGGCGAGGCCCGCGACCGAGAGGGCGTCCATATTCACGCCGCCCACGGTCTGTGCGAAGGGGAACACCGGGTTGCTGCCATAATAGGCCGATCCAAGCAGCCCCGATTCCTCTGCCGTCACCGCCAGAAACACCTGGCTGCGATCGGTCGGCCCCGCCTTCACATTGGCTTCCGCCAGGGCCACCAGCGCCGCAGTGCCGGTCGCATTGTCGACGGCGCCGTTGCAGATGTCGTCGCCGTCCGGTGCAGCCTGGCAATGGCCCAGATGGTCCCAATGGGCGCTGTAAAGCACATATTCGTCGGGTCGCGTCTTGCCGGGCAGCAGCGCCACGACATTTTTGGACATATGTTTGCGCAGGTCATTGTCGAACGACACCGACGCCTTGACCGCGCCCAGCGGCACGGCCTTGAAGCCCGGCTTCCTGGCCGCTGCCATCTGCGCATCAAGGTCCATCCCCGCGCTGGCGAACAGGGCCTTCGCCTTGTCCTTCTGGATCCAGCCGATCGCGGCGGAAAGGCCGGCATTGCCGTCCGCACTGTCGGCGACATGCTGCGCGCCGGTCCAGCTCGACTGCACCACATTCCAGCCATAGGCGGCAGGCACCGTATCGTGCACGATGATCGCGGCGGCCGCGCCCTGTCGCGCCGCTTCCTCATATTTATAGGTCCAGCGGCCATAATAGGTCATCGCCCGGCCATTGAACGGCCCGGTCAGTCCCGGCGTTTCATAATCGGGATCATTGACCAGGATGATGACCGTCTTGCCCTTCACATCCACGCCGGCATAATCGTTCCACCCTTTTTCAGGGGCGTTGATGCCATAGCCGACAAACACGACCGGGCTGTCCTTGACCGCGATTTTCGGCTGCGTGGTGCGATAGGTGCCGATCACCATTTCCGGGCCATAGGTCGCGCTGACCGGGTTCTTGCCGCCCGTGAAGCTGAGCGGCGACACATTTTTCGCGGTAATCTCGACCAGCGGGACATCCTGAAACCAGCTGCCCTTGTTGCCGGGTTTCAGGCCCAGCTTGCCGAATTCGGCCGCGAGCAGGGCCAGCGTCTTTTCCTCGCCGGCCGAACCGGGCGCGCGGCCTTCATAGGCGTCGGACGAAAGCTCCTGCACCAGCCGTTTCATCGTGTCGATCGACGGTTCGACCGCAGCCGGAGTCGTCGCCGATGCCGAAGCGGGCGGCGCGTCGGTACCGTCGCTGGAACAAGCGGCGAGCGGGAGGGCGAGGGCGGCCGCAATGGCCAGCAGCGACGTTCGCATCAGGGCATATCCCCTATCTGAGAGTTGTTATTATACGATTGTAATGCCCCGTGATGCCATTGTGAGAGAGCAAGGGCAAGCAAGGCAGTTGCGCGCGACATCCGCTTCGCTTAGCCCCTGAACCAACAGGAAAATTTGGGGGGAATTCGGGCATGGTCCGTTTCGGTAAAGCAATGATGTTGGCGCTGCTGGCGGCGGGGACAGCGCAGGGCGCGCTCGCCCAGACGCAACCCGACGCGCTGGCCAAAGCCTTTGGCGCGCGCGAGACAGTGATTTCCGCCAGCCTCTCGCCGGATGGCTCGAAAATCGCGCTGGTTTCCGCAGGGCCGGGGCGAAGCAGTCGCGCTTATGTGCTTGAGGCCAGGGAAGGCGCTGAACTGGTTGCGGCCGCGACGACGTCCGGCAATCCGGATTATATGTCCCGCTGCGACTGGGTCGCTGCCGCCCGACTCGCTTGCCAGATTTATAGTGAAACGCGCTACGCTGACGATGTGTATGGATCCAGCAATGTGTTCGCGGTCGATGCGTCAGGCGGCAATACCAAGCTGCTGAGCCAGCGGCGCGGCCAGAACGCGCTATCCTACGACTTTCGCGGTGGTGACATCGTGGATCTGCTGCCGGGAGAGGACGGCGCGATCCTGATGACCCGTTCCTATGTTCCGGAAGCCAAAATCGGCAGTCTTATCGAAAAACGCCTGGAGGGCCTGGGGGTCGACCGAATCGACACGCGCAGCGGCAGCGGGAAGCGGGTCGAGACACCGGCCAAATTGGCGATCGATTATATCTCCGATGGCGTCGGTAACGTTCGCGTCATGGGGATGCAGGAGATCAAGGGAACGGGCTATTCCAAGGGGACCTATAAATTCCTCTATCGGCCGCAGGGAAAGTCGGGCTGGAGCGATCTGTCCACTTACGACGTGCGCGACAATAGCGGCTTCTATCCGCTCGCTGTCGATCCGCAGAAGAACATCGTCTATGGCTTTGAAAAGACTGACGGGCGCGATGCGCTGATGTCGATTTCGCTGGACCCGGCGCTTGAAAAGAAGGTCGTTTTTGCCCATCCGCAGGTGGACGTTACCGGGCTGATCCGCGTCGGGCGTGACCGGCGGGTTGTCGGCGCGAGCTACGCGCTCGACCATCGCGAAGCCATCTATTTTGACCCGACGGTGTCATCGCTGGTCACATCGCTGGGCAAGGCGCTGGGCGGCAAGTCCATCCATATCGGCGACATGAGCAGCGACGGCCAAAAAGTGTTGGTGTGGGCGGGTAGCGACATCGATCCGGGCCAATATTATCTGTTCGACCGCACGGCGCGCAAATTGTCGCCGCTAATGCCCGATCGTCCCGAATTGGCAGACCGCCAGTTGGCGAAAATGCAGTCCGTTAGTTTCAAGGCGGGCGATGGCGTCACGATCCCGGCCTATCTGACGCTGCCGCCCGGCAAGGAAACGGCCAAGGGGTTGCCAGCAATCGTGATGCCGCATGGCGGCCCGGAGGCGCGCGACGAATGGGGCTTCGACTGGATGGTGCAATATTATGCCGCGCGCGGCTTTGCCGTCATCCAGCCGCAATTTCGCGGGTCGGCTGGTTTTGGCGAGCAATGGCTGATGCGCAACGGCTATCGCTCGTGGCGCAAGGCGATCAACGACGTTGTCGATGCCGGACGCTGGCTTGTCGCGCAGGGCATTGCCGATCCCGCCAGACTGACGATCGCTGGCTGGTCCTATGGGGGCTATGCCGCGCTACAGGCGCAGGTGATCGATCCTGATCTCTTCAAAGCTGTCGTCGCGATTGCCCCCGTTACCGATTTTGGCGATCGGCTGCGGCGTGCCCAGTTTGATAGCAGCTATCTGGTGCAGCAGCAGCGCATGGGCACGGGAACGGAAGCCGAGGAAGCGTCCCCCTCCAGCCACGCCGCGCAGTTCCGCGCGCCGGTGCTGATGTTCCACGGCACCGCAGACGGCAATGTCGACGTCACCCAGGCGAAGATCATGCAGGGCAAGCTGGAAGGGGCGGGCAAGCGCAGCCGTCTCGTCATTTATGACGGGCTTGCACATGGTCTGAACGATAGTGATGCCCGCGCCGACATGCTGCAACAGAGCGCTGACTTCCTGCTCGCCGCCGGGAAATAGGCGATGGAAAAGGAGGCTGGCGCACAGTCCTTACGCACCAGCCTCCGCGGCTTGCCTTCACCCTGGTACGACCCGGAGGCTCGGCAGCTGCAACTTACAGACGATGTGAGCGGCCGATAACCGTCAGCCGTGCAGTTTGATCGCGGTTTCCGCGATCCGGCGGCCCTGATAGCGCGCGCCGTCCAGTTCCTCTTCGGACGGCTGGCGGCTGCCGTCGCTGTCGGCCAGCGTCGTCGCGCCATAGGGCGATCCGCCGCGCACCTTGTCCACGCCAATCTGGCCCTGGAAGCCATAGTCCAGACCCACGATGGTCATGCCGAAATGCAGCAGGTTGGTGATGATCGAAAACAGCGTGGTTTCCTGTCCGCCATGCTGGCTGGCGGTCGAGGTGAACGCCCCGCCTACCTTGCCATTGAGCGCGCCGCGCGCCCACAGCCCGCCGGCCTGGTCCAGGAAGGCCGCCATCTGGCTGGATATGCGGCCAAAACGGGTGCCGGTGCCGACGATGATCGCGTCATAGCCCGCCAGTTCTTCCACGCTCGCGACCGGGGCGTCCTGATCCAGTTTGAAATACGCGTTCTTGGCGACTTCGAGCGGTGCGGTTTCGGGTACGCGCTTGATGTCGACCTGCGCGCCCGTGGCGGCAGCGCCTTCGGCGACTGCCTTGGCCATCGTTTCGACATGCCCGTAGGAAGAATAATAGAGAACCAGAACCTTAGCCATGATGTGCTCCTTGGTTGAAGGGGAGAAGGGGTGCCGCCCGCGCAAGGGGAGGGGGAGAGTGCGCGGGCGGCGGCCAGCCCGTCCGGGGGGAAGGACGGGCCGGAAAGCCTAGATGCTGTCGACCAGGACGATTTCGGCATCCTCGATCGCGGTGATGGTGATGGGCGCGCCGCCAATGATCGCCGCGCCATCGCGTGCTTCAAACGTCTCGCCATCGATAGTGATCCGTCCCGTCGCGGGCACGAGATAGAGATGGCGTCCTTCCGCACTGTCATAGGTCACGCTCTCACCCGCACGGATGGTGCCGCCCAGCAGGCGCGCGTCGGCGCGGATACGCAGGGCTTCCGCGTCCTCGTCATAGCCGCTGGCCAGCACGATCAGCTTGCCCGACCGCTCGCCACGCGGAAACGGCTTGGCGCCCCAGCTTGGGCTGCCGCCGCGTGCGCGCGGGATGACCCAGATCTGGAACAGGGTGGTCGTTACGTCCTCCAGATTATATTCGGCGTGCCGGATGCCGGTGCCGGCCGACATGACCTGAACATCGCCCGCTTGCGTGCGGCCCTGATTGCCCAGGCTGTCCTTGTGCGTGATCGCGCCGGTGCGGACATAGGTGATGATTTCCATGTCGGCATGGGGGTGGGGCGGAAAGCCCGAACGCGGGCCGATCTCGTCATCATTCCATACCCGGATCGCACCCCAGTGCATGCGATCGTCGTCATGATAATCGGCGAATGAAAAATGGTGGCGGGCGTTCAGCCAGCCATGATCGGCATGACCCAGCGACGCGAAGGGGCGGCGCTCGATACGGTTTGCGGTATGCGTGTTCATATCCTTGCCTTTCCAGATATCGACCGGACTTCCGGCTTGCTTTCCGCCAATCTAGTGATCAGGATCGTTTCCGAAACACGCAGCATCGAAACGGATTGTTTCCCCATGCGACTACCTGATTTTGAGGCCTGGGCGATGTTCGCCGCCGTGGTCGAACATCGCAGCTTCACCGACGCGGCCAGGGCGCTGAGCGTGTCGAAAGCCACTGTGTCCAAGGCCGTGACCCGGCTGGAAGAGCATCTGGATACCAGCCTTTTCAACCGCACCAGCCGCCGTCTGGCGTTGACCGAAAGCGGCAAGAGGCTGGCTGACCATGCCCATCGCATATTGGCCGAAGGGCAGGCGGCGGAGGAAGCCGCGCGCGAGGAAACTGCCGACCTGTCGGGTGTCGTCCGGCTTGGCGCGCCGATGAGCTTTGGCCTGTTGCGCATCGCCCCGCTGATCGCCCGCTTCACGCAGGAACATCCGCTGGTCGATATCGACCTGCATCTGTCCGACGCGCATATCGACCTTATCGAAATGGGACTGGATGCGACCATCCGCATCGCCGACATGCCCGACAGTTCGCTCCGCGCCCGCCGTCTGGCCGACGTGGATATTCATGTCGTCGCGTCACCCGCCTATCTGGGGGCGCGGGGACGGCCCATGCATCCGTCCGATCTGAGCGGTCATGACTGCTTCTGCTATTCCAATGTCACTACGCCGGACGTGTGGCGCTTTGCCGGACCGGGGCAACAAAATGTGGTGGTGCAGGTCCGATCGCGCCTGACCGTCAATAGCGGCGACGCGATGTTGCCGGCCCTGCGCGCCGGCGTGGGCATCGCCCGGCTGCCCGATTTCATCGTGGGTGAAGCGCTGGCCAGCGGCGAACTGGAAGAGGTGCTGGTCGATTGGCGCGCGCCGCCCTTTGGCCTCCATCTCGTCACGCCGCCGTCGCGATTGCGCCCCGCCCGCGTCGATGCGCTGCTGGATTTCATCACCCGGCACCATGGCTGCTGATGCTCGTTTCGCAGGTGAATCATTCTTGACTCGCGGAGAATCGTTTCGGCCTCAACTCTTTGTAAATAGATTCGTTTTTTGGCGACTCGTGGATTTCTGCGGGTTAGCGAAAAATTAACCTTTGTCCTTCAGAAGTTTTTTGGTTAATGAATTGGAGTAGATGCCGTTCTGGTGGGGTGAACGGACCTGCGACGCAAAGGGGCTTCACATGCGCGTGCTGCTGATTGAGGATGAACCGACCACCGCCAAGGCGATTGAGCTGATGCTCACGACCGAAGGTTTCAATGTCTACACAACCGATCTGGGCGAGGAAGGTCTCGATCTCGGCAAGCTGTATGATTACGACATCATCTGCCTGGATCTCAACCTGCCCGACATGCACGGCTATGACGTGCTGAAGAAGCTTCGCGCTGCCAAGGTGCAGACGCCGGTGCTGATCCTGTCGGGTATTGCCGAAATGGACAGCAAGGTCCGCTCCTTCGGCTTTGGCGCCGACGATTATGTGACCAAGCCCTTCCATCGCGAAGAGCTGATCGCCCGTATCCACGCCGTGGTGCGCCGGTCGAAGGGCCATTCGCAATCGGTCATCCGTACCGGCAAGCTGGCCGTCAACCTGGACGCCAAGACGGTGGAAGTGGACGGCAACCGCGTTCACCTGACCGGCAAGGAATATGCCATGCTGGAGCTGCTCTCGCTCCGCAAGGGCACGACCCTGACCAAGGAAATGTTCCTCAACCATCTTTATGGCGGGATGGACGAGCCGGAACTCAAGATCATCGACGTGTTCATCTGCAAGCTGCGCAAGAAACTGGCGCTGGCCTGCAACGGCGACAATTATATCGAAACCGTCTGGGGCCGTGGCTATGTGCTGCGCGATCCGGAAGAGGCGCTGGAAGAACAGGCCAAGGTCGCCTGACGCTTTCGCGCGTCATGCGCTAAACGGGGGTGTAAAGGCCGGTGATCCGACAGGATCATCGGCCTTTTCCGTTGTGACGGGGCCGGGCCTGCCATAGGAGAATGTCCGCCAAGGATATAATTTCCCAGGAGAGGCCATGACGACCCGCCATCTGATTGATCCAGAAATCGTCCCCGTGCTCGATTTTCTGCCAGATCTGGACCTGAGCCACGATGCGCTGCCGATCATGCGGGCGGGCATGGCTGCGATGGAACGGCCTGGGCCGGTGGCAATTCCCGACATTCGCATGATCCCCGGTCGCGATGGCGCGCCGGATGTGCCGCTTCATATCTTCAATGCCGATCCTGCCGCTCGGCCCCGTCCAGCCATATTGCACATCCATGGCGGTGGCATGGTGATGGGGACGGCTGATGCGGCGAGCCGCTCGATCGGGCCGATGGCAGAGGCCATGGGGTTCGTCGCCGCCTCCGTCGATTATCGACTGGCGCCCGAAACAGCCTTTCCGGGGCCACAGGAGGATTGCTACGCCGCGCTCGCGTGGCTGGTCGCACAGGCCGATACGCTTGGCATCGATCCGCAGCGCATCGTCGTGTTGGGGGAAAGCGCCGGTGGCGGGCTGGCGGCGGCGCTGGCGCTGATGGTGCGGGACCGGGGCGACATGGCGCTGGCGGGACAAATGCTCATCTATCCCATGCTGGACCATCGCACCGGCGGAGCGGAATGCCGCTGGCAATCGGCAGGCACCGGCGAATTCATCTGGACACGCGCTTCCAACCAGTTTTGCTGGGACGCATTGCGCGGCGATTATGGCTGCGACGATGCGCGCAAGGGCTGGTTCTCTCCGGCGCTGGCGGATGATCTGGCTGGATTGCCGCCGACCTATGTGGCGGTCGGGGCGCTCGATCTGTTTCTCGACGAGGATCTGGATTTCGTACGGCGTCTGGCCGGGGCAGGGGTGCCGGTGGAATGTCATGTCTATCCGGGCGCGATCCATGCTTTCGACATCGTGGCGACCGCGCGCGTCGCGCAGCAATCGCGCAATGACCTGACCGGCGCAATCCGCCGGATGCTTGCTCTCGATTGATGCAAAAATGGGCCGACGATCCGGTCTGGATCGTCGGCCCGGTCAGGCGACGGGGCGGGATATGACGGCTTGGAACTTGGCCGCCATCCCCCTTTCCCCTGCGGGGTCAATCTTCCGCCTGACTTTCAGGAGCGGCGCTGGTCGAACCAGCAGTTTGTCCACCCCCTGAAACCTGGCCGCTGGCGTCGATCGATGCAGCGCCGTTTACAGCGCCGGTTGCGCTGCCAACGGTCGATCCTGCCCGATCACGAACCGCGCCAACGGCCTGTCCAGCCCGGTCCTTGGTTGTACTGACGGCACCGTTCGCACGATCCCGTACTGCCCCGACGCCATTGGCGGCCCGATCACGCACATTGCCCACGGCATTGCGCGCATCGCTGGTACCCAGCGTGTCGACCGCCAGACTGCCACCCGCCGATCCGCTGGCCGAACCCGACGCGCTGCCGCTGCGGCTCTTGTCCCGGCGGGTCAGTGAACCGCTGGCATTGCCATCGGCCCGGCCATTGCCCGATCCGTTCGCGCCGACCCGGCCATTGTCGAGGTCGATGCTGCGGTCGAGGCCGATGCCACCGCTGCCCGACCCGCCCAGCGTGCCGCCCAAGCTGCCGCCTACGCCGCCGATCGACCCGCCCAGCAGACCGCCACCGCCACCGCCGCCCAGCAACTGGGCCGATGCGGGAACCGCGGTCAGCGTTGCGATACAGGCCGCCACGATCATGAACTTGCTCTTCATCGCTTGTCTCCTTGTTGACTGTCGATGCAATGCAGGGACAACGGGAGGAGACAGGCGTTTAATCCCGCGCTGGCGGAAAAAATCGTAACCGATTAAAAATTAGTCATTATTTCTGCATGTGGCGCAAATGATCCCCTTGCCGAAGCCGCGCGCCTTGCCCTTTGGCGCCTCCACTTCAGCCAGCAGCGCATTCAGGCTGCCCCGCACCAGCAGCCGCCCCGCGACCAGCGGCGCGGCAAAGCTGGTGCCGCGCACCGCGCCCTTGCCGCCGTCACTGCGCGCTGCGTTCATGTCCGCGCCCGGTGCGGCAAAATCGACATGGGCGGCGCGGCCTGCTTCAGGCAACAGGCGTCCGCGTCCGTCAATGCCGGTGACGGCGACCACATCCGTATAGGAAGCGGGGTAGGCGGGCGGTGCTGCCGGGCCGTCATTGCCCACCGCTGCGACCACCGTGACGCCCTTGTCGCGCGCCAGCCGGATCGCCCCCGCCAATAGCGGATTGTCCGGTCCGACCAGGCTGACCGTGACGACCGGCACGCCGCGCGCTGCCATCCAGCCCAGCGCGCGCACGATCGCAAAGGCGCCGCCGCCCGCCGGATCATCGCCATAGACGTCCGCGACCAGCAAGGGCGCGCCCGGCGCCGCGCCGCGCACGCTGCCTGTCCCGCTGATCAGCGAAGCGACCGCCGTGCCATGGGCGCTTGCGCGCGGCGCGCCACGCGCGAAGCCACGCTGTTCGACCGGCCCCGTCAGCGCCGGATGGCGCGCGACGCCGCCGTCGATCAGTCCCGCTGCGCCGCGTCCGACCGTACCGCCTCCAGCCAGTACCCCCACTGCCGCGCCATTGGCCGACCCGCCGGGGAAATAGAGATTGTCGGCGCTGGCCTGCGCCCTGGGCGCGATCCTGCGCACATCCTTCAGCGCCCGCGCCAGACTGCGGCCCTGCGGCACCTGCAACCGCGCAATGGTCAGGTCCAGCCCGTCCACCGCCTCGTTATCCACGCCAAAACCCGCGGCTTTGAGCGCGTCGAGACTGGCGGCATCCGCGCCGGTCAGCAATATCACTCCCCGCCGCGCGGGTTCGCGCCGGTCGTCCAGTTCGACCCTATCGCCATGCCGCCGCAGCAGATCGCCCACCCGTGTCGCGCGCGCCGCCACCAGCCGATCGGCCAGCCGCGCCGGGGACAGGCGCTCCAGTCCGCTGCCCTCGACCAGCCCGTCGACCCGGTTCAGCACATCGGGCACCACCTGCCCGACGGGCCCGCTGCCGCCCAGCAGTTGCGCCTGTGCGCCCGGCGCAATCAGCATCAGCCCGGCGATCATCCAGGGGCGGGTCAATTTCATGGCGTCGTCACCGGTCCTTTCGGGTGCATGATAAACCATCGCACGAATATTTCCGTTTTTTCCTCGGCTGTGGGATGAAACGACCGGGCAGGCACGTTTCATCCCAGGAACATTGTACGGAGGCCCGATGTCGTTCGAGCATGATTTGCTGGCGATCCTGCCCAGGTTGCGGCGCTTTGCCGCCAGCTTGTCGCGCGATCGTGCCGATGGCGACGACCTGTGCCAGGCCGCGCTGGAGCGGGCGCTCAAGGCGCGCGACCAATGGCAGCCGGGCACTCGCCTCGACAGCTGGATATATCGGATCATGCGCAACCTGTGGATCGACGAAGCCCGCGCGCGCCAGCGGGCGGCCAGGACATTCGCGCCGGAGGAAGCGGGCGAGCATGTCGGTCATGCCGGCGATCATGACATAGAAACGCATATGCGCCTGTCCGACGTGGATCGGGCGATGCAGGCGCTGCCGGATGAACAGCGCGAAGCCATCGCGCTCGTGCTGGTGGAGGGCCTGTCCTACAAGGAGGCCGCCGCCGTGCTGGGGGTGCCGATGGGCACGCTGACATCGCGGCTGGTGCGCGGGCGCGGGGCGCTCATTGAACTGATGGGGGAAGCGGCATGACCGATATTGACGAAGCCATGCTGATCGCACTGGTCGATGGCGAACTGGATGATGTGACCCGCCGCCGCGTCGAACGCGCCATGGCGGAAGACCCTGCACTGGCCGAGCGCGTGGCGATGCACCGCCGGTTGCGGGAGCGGCTGGCGGGCCATTATGCGCCGATCGCGCAGGAACCGCTGCCTGAGGCAATGCGCGCTCTGGTGGAGGATAGCGCCAGGGTCGTGCCTTTGGCGCGTCCTGCGCCGCGCTGGCGGGGATGGGTGACGGGTGGCGCGATCGCCGCAAGCCTCGTGCTGGGCCTTGGCCTTGGTCGCCTGAGCGGCGGGGAGGGCGGACCGATCGGCGTGCAGAATGGCGTCATGATCGCGCAGGGCGGGCTGGCGCAGGCGCTCGACACGCAACTGGCCTCGGCACAGGGCGATGGCGAGATCCGCATCGGCCTGACCTTCCAGCGCAAGGGCGGCGGCTGGTGCCGCAGCTTCGACGGGACACTCGCGGGCGTTGCTTGTCGTGAGGGCGATGGCTGGCAAGTGCAACAGGCGCTGCCCGGCGCGGGGCAGGCGCATGGCTATCATCAGGCGTCGTCAGCGGACGTGCGGGTCATGGCGACGGTCGACGCGCTGATCGAAGGCGCGCCCGTTGACGCGGCGGGGGAGAAGGCCGCGAAGGCGAAGGGCTGGCGTTAGGGACCACCGCCCGTTCGCTCTTCGCGTCGCTATTCCTGATGGCGTTTCAGTCCGCCGCCAGCCTAGACATGCTCCACCGCATGGCCCGCACAACATGCGGCCCGGCTCGATTCCACATATTCGGCATCGTGCCACCAGAAATGCTGGTGGGCGTCGGCCAGCATCGGTAGCACCGGCGTCAGGTCCGCTTGCGGCTTGGCACCCACGAACGGGGCCATCAGAGCATCGGGTGTATGGACCACGCCGTTTGCCACCACCTGCCGGACATTGGCGACGGCGCTGACGTCCCTCAACGGATCACCCTCCACCAGGATCAGGTCCGCCAACATGCCGCGTTCGATCCGGCCGATCTGCTCGTTCAGAAATTCGCCCGACCAGCGCGTCGTCATCATCAGCGCGTCGAACGGAGACACGCCATATTTCACCATGCCCCGCAGGTTGAGGTGCAGGCTGATCGCGGTAAGATCAATCGGCGCGTCGGTGCCGGACAGGGGGTGCCATCCCGCCGCCAGCATCTGCTTGATCTGTGCCACCTGCCGTTCCAGCGAGGCCAGCATCACCGCGCCGCCTTCGCCCGACATGGCCTTGACCCGTCCGGTCAGCTTGGCGAACTCCCAGTCGGGATAGAGGGTGGTGATCCGGGGATCGCGGGTGAAGCTGTCGTCCAGCCCCAGCAGCGCAGTCGCGGCGAACAATGTTGGCGTCCGTCCGGCCCTGGCGGCAGAGAACAGATCATTGACGTCATGATAGCCACCGCCCAGCCCCGTGACGGTGCGCGAATAGCCATAGCGGTTGGTCGCGCCGATATGCTCCATGCAGTCCATGCCGCTGTGAAGCGCGGGATAATGATAGTGGGATGACAAGGGCATCCCCATCCGGTGCGATGCGTCGACCACTTCCTTCTGCGTGTCGTGGCGCAGCCGGACATAGGTTTTGACCATGTCATAATCGAGCAGGCGCGCCCGCTCCAGTTCCAGCGTCATCTGCCCCGGTTCGGTCACTGGCCGCATGAAATTGTAGAAGATGCGCCCGCCATCGATTGCTTCGCCCGTGGCGTAATGGCGCGCGGCGATCCGCTTGCCGCTCTGGATTGCCTCGCGATCCTCGACCATGTGATAGGCCGGACAGCCCGGTGATCGCGTCGCGGTGATACCCATGGCGAGCCAGAGACGCCCCATCCGGTCGCCATAGCCATAGCCCGCCATCTGCCGGTGGGTGTGCATGTCGATAAGGCCCGGCATCAGCGTCAGGTCCGGCGCGTCGATAAAGCGGGCATTGGCGTCGGACGGCGCGCCGCCATCATGCGGCGTGACCGCGGTGATGACGTTGCCGTCGATCACCACGTCGACGCCGCCCTTGTAGGCCGGGGACAGCGCGTCCCAGACTTTGCCAGCCCTGATGACGGTGCGACCCGAAGGCTTGGCATTGGCCCATGTCAGGCGGCAAGGCACGGTCTGCGGCTTGCCGCCTGAGACCGGGACGAGCCGCAATTTTCCGCCGCTCAGATACAGGAGTGACCGGGAATCCCCGCTCCAGCTTGGCGCATCGGCTAGTTCGGTGCTGACCTGGCGCGGCGCGCCGGTGAAGCTGCCGTCCGGTGCGACGGGCGCGACCCAAAGCGTGCTGGCGAAGACGAAGGCCATTGCCTTGCCATCGGGCGACCAGACCGGCCCGTCATGGCCGCGCGTGCCGAGCGACTTGCCGTCGAACACCGGGCGATAGGTGCCTTTGCCGGTCGCCAGATCGATCGACAATATCTGGCTCGCCCCTTCGCGATAGCGGCCCGTCACCGGCTTGAAGGCGGCATAGGCGATGGTCTGGCCATCGGGACCGAAACTGGGCCGCCCCGGTTCCCAGATCGCGTCGAAGCGCTTGCGCACTGTGCCGCTCGCGACTTCGACGGTATGGAGCGCGCCTTCCTGATCCAGAAAGGCAATCAGCTTTCCGTCCTGCGACCAGCTGCCCCAGGCGACGGCCTTGTCCGGGATGTTGGTCAGTTGCCGTTCCTTGCCAGTGCTGACGTCATGCAGCCACAGGTCCAGCGTGCCGCCCCGGTCGCAACTATAGGCGATCGTCCCGCCGTCTGGCGACCAGGCCGGATCGCATTTGTGGAAGGCGTCGCCCACGATGATGCGGGGCGTCCCGCCGACCGGCATTAGATAAAGATCATTGAGCGCGGCAAAGACGATCTGCTTGCCGTCAGGCGACAGCATCGGCGCGGCAATGCCCATGACGGGTTTTGGTGTCGTGGAGGTGAAATCGCGCGCCTTCTTTTTGTAATCGGGCGTCGTTACCGGGATCTCCGCAGTGAAGGGCACGACCGTCGCCTTACCGCCCTGCCACCGCCGCAACTTGCCGCCGGAGCCATAGAGGATCGCACCATCCGCCGTGAAAGCGGGGCGGAAAGGGTAGAGATCTTCGCCCTCGACAACACTCTCGCCGTCCACGACCAGCGTTACCGAGCCGGGCTGGACGCGCGTATAGGCGATACGGCCGTCCGGCGCGAAGGTCGGGGCCATGATCGCCGACGGATTGAAGCGATCGGGGGAGGGGGGCACTGATGCCGCCTCGCTGACCGCGCCGGTTGCCACATCGGCGATAACCAGTTTCGTACCGCCCGCCACATAGGCGATCCGCTGACCATCGGGCGACCAGCACGGTTCGCTGTCATTGCTCGTTCCGCTGGACAGCGGCGTCACCCGACCCGACGCCACATCCAGCAGATAGATGGCGTAGCGCCCGTCCGCCCGATCGCTGGAAAAGGCGATGGTCCGGCCATCGGGCGACCAGCGCGGTTCACGATCGTCCAGCAGCCCGTCCGTATGCTGGCGCATGTCGCTGCCATCGGCCGCGACCGACCAGATGTGGAAATTGCCGCTGCGATAGGATTGGAACGCAATGCGCTTGCCATCGGGCGACCAGTCGGGCTGGGCCAGATCGTCAAAATCGCCGGTCAGCCGTTTCAGCGGTCCGCCAGCGACCGGCATCGTCCACAAGATGCCGAGCAGGTCGAAGGCGATCCGGCTGCCATCGGGCGACAAGGAGAGTGCGACATTGGTGGCGTCCTCTACACGCACCATCGTTTCCTTGCCTGCCCCCGGCGCGCCGTCCGATTGCGCGACCGATGCAACGCTGCCCGCCGCCAGCAAGCCGATCCCACTCGCCGCAATCGCCTCGCGCCGGCTCACGCCCGGTTCGTTCTTCATGCCTAGAACTCCAGATTCAGGCGGCCATAATAAAAGCCCCCGCTAATGCCATAGGGGGCATAGCTGTTGTAGAGAAAGCCGACGAACTGGTTTACCGGCTTCAACTTGTTGGGATAGGTATTCAGCAGATTGTTCGCGCCAACCGAAAGCTTGATCCCCTTGGTCAATTTATACCCGATCTCCAGATCGACGATGACCTTAGGCTTCAATTCTTCGTCCACAAAATCGCGGAAGCAGACAGGGCTCACGACATTGACTGCGCACGCGGTAAAGTCGGCCGTGTGAAAGGCGGTGGCATTCGCGCGCTGCGTGATCTTGCCAAAGCGCGTGGCACGCAGGTTCATGTTGAAATCATCCTTTTCCCAAAGGACGTTGGCGATGAACTTGTTGCGTGGAGTGCCCTCGGTCAGGTCGCCCTGCTTGGTTCGGCCGATCAGCGCCAGGCCGGATGCGGCAATCGGTCCGGGGACAGGATCGATATGGGTGAAAATGGTCTTGTTGAAATTGGCCGACAGGCTGATCGTCGCCAGGCCCATGTCACCAAGCCCCGCCCGATAGGTACCGACAATGTCCAGGCCGCGCGTCCGCGTGTCGGCGGCGTTGGAGAAGATCAGGCCACCGGCAATCCCGTAAATGCCGGCCGCTTCCAGCGCATTGATGACTACCGGGCCGCTCAGCGTTTCGCTCAGCAGGATGCGGTCCTTGATCTTGATCTGATAGGCATCGACCGTGATGTTCAGGTTCGGCGCTGGCGTCAGCACGATGCCCGCAGAGAAGTTGACGGACTTTTCAGGCTTGAGCGGCACCGCGCCCAAAGCCTTGGCCGCCGCACCCTCGACCGGCAATGCCTGCACCGGCAACAGGACGCTGACGCCGTTCTGGATCACGCCGATGGTGGAGGATGACGCGTAATGCTGCTGTTGCAGGGTGGGTGCGCGAAAGCCGGTGCTGGCCGTGCCACGGATGGCGAAGCCGCGCATCGGTTCGATGCGCAGTGACGCCTTGCCGGTGTCGGTGGTGCCAAAGTCGGTATAATCCTCGTGCCGCCCGGCGAGGCCGAATTCCAGCCCTTCGACGATCGTGCCTTCCAGGTTGAGATAGGCGCTCCAGTTGCTGCGGCTCCAGCTTCCCGTGCCTTCGGGAACGAAACCCGTCACGCCCTGCGCGCCGACGCCGGTGCGTTGCCGACCTGCGAGCCAGGCACCCGGCGGCGACACATATTTGCCGTCGATATAGGATTCCGGATCGCCAGCGCCGATCATGAACTTGTTTTTCTTATATTCCGCCCCGACCGCGACAGACAGCGGCCCGGCCAGGCCGACATCCAGTTCCTTGCTGAAATCCAGATTGTTGGTCCATTCGTCGAACCGGATCTTGCCCAGATAAAAGTTCGTCGGACTTGCCGTGCCCATGGACGGGTTGAGCGACGTCGTCTGCTTATACTTCACCTCATTCTGCGAATAGGTGGAACTCAGGTCGAAATGCACGCCGCCGCCGATTTCCCCGCGCACGCCCAGCGCATATTGGAAATCCTCGTCATAGACATGGATGCGCGGGATATAGCCTTCGGGATAGATTTCGATGATATTGTTGAGCGCGGCGGGCGTGCGGTAGGTCAGCCAGCCTGCGGCGTGGCGCTTGGAATAGGTGCCAAAGCTGTAGGCTTCCACGCTGCCACCGATCGGCAGCATGGCGTCATAGCTGACATTGCCGCCGATGACTTCGGGCTGGCCGGCCTTGCCGCGGTAGCGGTCGAGGGCAGGATTGTCGTTCCGCGGATCGCCGGTGGGATAATAGGTGCCAGCGATCGGCGAGCCCTTCACGATCGTCCCGGCCTGTAGGACGCCATCCGCCGCAAGGTGAATATAGCCGCCGTCCGGGCCGATCGCGAAGCCGTTGTCCAACTGCCAACGCCCCTGTTCGCCGCCATTGTCCATCGTGGTGCCCAGCGTCAGCGCCGCACCCCCGGCCGTATCGTTTTTAAGGATGATGTTGACCACACCGGCAATGGCGTCAGAACCATATTGCGCCGATGCGCCATCGCGCAGCACCTCGATCCGCTGGATCGCATTGCCGGGGATCAGGTCCAGGTCCGGCGGCGACTGGCCATTCTGCACTGACCCGTTGATGAACAATGTCGCCGAATTATGCCGCCTTTTGCCGTTCACCAGTACCAGCAACTGGTCCCCGCCAAGGCCGCGCAGCGACAGGGTACGCACCGCCCAACTGGCGCCCGCACCATTGTTCGACACGTTGATGGACGGAACCAGTGTCCCCAGCAGGTCGCGAACCGACTGTTTGCCGCTCGCTTCCAGATCCTTGGCGCCCAGAACGTCGATCGGCGCCAGGCTGTCGGCGACAGTGCGGTTGGTCGCGCGCGTGCCGGTGACGATGATCGGCGTTGAATCCTCGATCGGTTCGGGGGCGGGGGCGAGCGCGGCCGGGGCGACGCTGCCCGCTGTCCCAGCCTGCGCGAACTGGAGCGAGAGCGGACTGCGCCGCGCCGCGCTGCGATTGGCCGGGGCAGCCAGCGCGATCACGCCTGCGCCCGCCTGTTCCATTTTCAGGTCAGTGCCCGCCAGCAGACGCCCCAGCGCCTCCTGCGTCGACAGCCAGCCCTGGATGCGGCGACTGCGGATCGCGGCCACCTCGTCATAGGGGAACAGGATACGCACGCCCGATTGCGTGGAAAGCTGGCGCAGCGCGCTGCTGAGCGGCTGGACATGAATGTCGAACTTGTGACGCTGAGTGAGCGCCAAGTCCTGTTTTGCAGCTGCGAAGGCTTGAGATGAAGGCACGAGGCATGAGGCCAGGCAAAGCCCGGTTAACGCATGAATAGCACGCATGATCTGTTCCCCTGGATGGCAGCATCTGGGCCGCTCTGTCTTTTAGAAACGAAGCAAAGGTAGCAATCCGCTATGGATTTTCCTGGCCGCGAATCGGCGCCCGACTTTCAACAGCTTATGGCCGCCAACGCAGTATCATCGGCATGCTGCGACGCAAAAAATAACGAGTGAAGCCAGTCAGTCGTTGGTCTGGAGAAACCAGCGCTCCGTACCTTGCAGGCCGATCGCCGTCAGTCGCCCCGAATAATAGGCGCCCGTGTCGATGCCGATCCGGTTGGGGTGAAGATCGACATCGTCAGTGATACTATGGCCATGCACGACCATCTTGGGATGTGCGCCTTCATGATCCAGAAATTCGCGTCTTATCCAGCGCAGATCGGCCCCGTTCTGCGCGTCGATCGCCACGCCCGGCCGGATACCGGCATGAACGAACAGATAATCGTCCATTTCGACCTGATCGGGCAGGACGTCGAGAAAATCGACATGCTCACGCGGAACATTGTTCAGCATCCATGCCACGACCTCTTCATCGGTCATGACGCCGAACAATAATGGGTCAAGCCCGTAACTGGCCAGAGTCGCCGCACCCTCCATCCGGCGGAAAACAGGCACCGCCCGGACTTCGCCTCGCGCCGCCAGGACGAAAATCTCCTCATGATTGCCTTTCAGGCAGCGCACGTCGCCGCCTGAAGCGACCATGGCCATCACCCGGTCGATCACCTGCCGGGATGATGGGCCGCGATCGACCAGATCGCCCAGCAGGATGATGTGCGGGGGCATCGCGCCCCGTTGGGCGTCATCCTGCGCAATCAATATAAGCAGCGCGTCGAGCAGGCTGGCGCGGCCATGCACATCGCCAATCGCGTAAACGCGGCGGTCGCCTATGCTCGGCGGGGGCAACGCCTCAGTCGGCGTTCCGCGTGCCAGCCATGTCCGCAACCATTTCATGAGCCATAGTCTGGCACGTCGTCACAGGCGGGGCAACGTCACGCCCTGCTGCCCCATATATTTACCTGCCCGGTCGGCATAGCTGACCTCGCACGGTTCATTGCCCTTCAGGAACAGGAACTGGCATGCGCCTTCATTGGCGTAGATCTTGGCGGGCAGGGGCGTCGTGTTGGAAAATTCCAGCGTAACATGCCCCTCCCAGCCCGGTTCCAGCGGGGTGACGTTGACGATGATGCCGCAGCGGGCATAGGTCGATTTGCCCAGGCAAATCACCAGCACGTCGCGCGGTACGCGGAAATATTCGACCGTGCGGGCCAGCGCGAAGCTGTTGGGCGGGATGATGCAGCAGTCGGTCTTGCGATCGACAAAGCTGTTGGTGTCGAAATTCTTCGGATCGACGATGGTGCTGTCGATATTGGTGAAAATCTTGAACTCGTCCGCCACCCGCGCGTCATAGCCATAGGATGACAGGCCATAGCTGATGCAATTGTCGCGCCGCTGGCTCTCCACGAACGGCTCGATCATGGCGTTGCTCAGTGCCTGCTCGCGAATCCATTTATCCGACAATATCGACATGGGCAGTTCAGTTCTTCCTGACAGGAGTGATGCCAAGGTCCGCCGGACCAAAGGCATGGGGCAGCAATGCCGCGACGCTATGTTCGACTATCTGTCCGCCATCGGGCGTCGCGCAATAGATGGCCAGCGGGCGTCCGGCCATCTGTTCGGCTTCGTTCATGACCTGGCGGCAGCGTCCGCATGGGGTGACGATCGCCTGGCCAGCGCCATCCATGGCGCCACCAACCACGGCGATGGCGGCGACACCGGCGAAGCGGCCCTGCGCATTGACCGTCGCCAGTGCGACCGTTTCGGCGCACAGCGACAGGCCATAGCTTGCATTTTCGAAATTGCAGCCGGTGACGATGCTGCCATCGGTCAGCCGCACCGCAGCGCCCACGGCAAAGCGGCTATAGGGTGCATGAGCGTTGGCCATCGCCGCGCGCGCAGCCGCCACCAGTTCCGCAATTTCCGCCTCGCGCGTCATGGCGCCACCACATCCCATCTGACCGGACCGTCGATCCCGTCGATATGCCGCATGTCGCTGGCTGTCCACATCACCCAGCGCCTGGTGGCGTAATCGGGCGGGAAGAAATTGCCGTCCAGCCACAGCGTGCGGTTGATGCCAGAACCGATGTCATAGCTTTTGTCGAAATCCTCGGTCACGTTGAGCAGCACCGTCTTGCCCGCATGGCTTTCGACCAGATTGACCAGCGTATTGAGTTCCGACAGCAATAGGTCGCGCCCCGGCCGCGCGGTGCAGCTAGGGTCGAACGCCAGGCGGATAACCGGGGGCAGGGCGGCATTGTCGCGCGGCACCGTGGTCATGAAGCGGGTCGCCTGATCGCTGGCCAGCCGACACAGGCTGAATTCCAGCATCGCGCCATAACGCATCCCGGCGGTGCGCGCGCCGCGCCAGTTGACGGCAAAGTCCGGGTCGCGCCAGTCTGCGCCCTTGGCCGCGCGGATATAGGCGAAATCCGCCCCCTGCGCCGCCAGCGTCCCCCAGTCGATCGGGCCATTGTCGGAACTGACTGTCAGCCCCTGCACGGGATAATCGTCCCGGCTCGGCGCCCAGTTGCGCGCATAGAAGAACAGCGCCAGCGCCAGCACGGCGACCAGCGTGAGCGCCAGCGCGACACGGACCAGCAATCCCCCCAGAGTCAGTCGCCCGATTGTCCCTACCCCTTGATATGCAGCACGCAGATCAGCGTGAACAAGCGACGCGCCGTATCGAAATCGACCTCGATCTTGCCCTCCAGCCGCTCACGCAGCATTTCCGCCGCGTCATTGTGAATGCCGCGCCGGGCCATGTCGACCGTTTCGATCTGCGCGGGCGAGGCATTGCTGATCGCCTGATAATAGCTGTCGCATATGGCGAAATATTCGCGAATCGGTCGCCGGAACCGGCCCAGCCCCAGGATGACGGCTTCGAGCGGGCTGTCATCGTCGCGGTTGATCTCTATCACCAACCGGCCTTCCTCGACCCGCAGCACGACCTTGTAAGGCCCGGCATAGCCGTCGGGATGCACGCGCTGGGGCGCGAACATATTATCCTCCAGCAGGTCGAAGATCGCGATGCGCCGTTCCTGTTCGACGTCGGCATTGCGCCACAGGATCGTCCGCTCGTCGAGCTTGATGTCTATGATGCGCGGGTCGGCCATATTGCGATCAGCCTCAGTGCGGCGACGGCCCGCGAAATGCAAGCAGGACTTGGCGATCATGCGCAAATGCGCGGCGGCCATCGCAGGGGCGGGCACTTATCCACAGCTAGCCATCGTCGTTTCAACCTTGGGCCTTGCACGCGGGCGGCGGGGGGAGGAATAGAGGGGCATGGTCGAACTCGTAAAAATGAACAATGCCGCCGAAACCGGCGCGCCTGAACTCCCCCGCAATGTGGAGGCGGAAGCAGCCCTGCTCGGCGCGCTGATGATCGACAACCGGCTGGCGGAGGATGTTCAGCTCAAGATCAAGGCCGAGCATTTTTTCGAGCCGATGCATGGCCGCATCTATGACGCGATCATGAAGCTGCTGGACCGCGACATGGTCGCCAATCCAGTGACGCTCAAACCCATGCTGGATCAAGACCCGGCGCTCAGGGAACTGGGCGGGGCGGGCTATCTGGCGCAGCTGACCGGCAATGGCGCTGCGCTGATCGGCGCGCGCGATTTCGCGTCGCAGATCTACGACCTGGCCCTGCTGCGACAGCTTGTCAGCGTTGGCCGGGAACTGGTTGAAAATGCAATGGATACGAGCGAGGATGTCAATCCCCGCGAACAGATAGAGGCGGCCGAAGTCGCGCTCTATAAAGTATCCGAAGGGGAAGGTGAGGGCGGATCGGTCAAGAGCTTTCTGGCCGCCTCTACCGCCGCCGTGCAGGTTGCCGAACGCGCGCTCAACAGTGGCGGCCATGTGTCGGGCATCACGACCGGCATCAACAGCCTGAACGCGAAAATCGGTGGTCTGCACAATTCGGACTTGATGATCCTGGCCGGTCGCCCTGGCATGGGCAAGACCTCGCTCGCCACCAACATTGCCTATAATGCCGCGTCCCGCTGGCTGCGCGACAATGCGGACGGCATCCCGCCCGAAAAGAATATGGGGGCCAAGACTGCCTTCTTCTCGCTCGAAATGTCCGCCGATCAGCTGGCGACCCGCGTGCTGGCGGAGCAATCGGGGATCAGCGGCGAAGCGCTGCGCATGGGCAAGATCAGCCGCGCCGATTTCCAGAACCTGTCCCGCGCCGCGCGGGAATTGCAGGAACTGCCTTTGTTCATCGACGATACGCCGGGCCTGACCATCGCGGCCCTGCGCACCCGCGCGCGCCGGTTGAAACGCCGCCACGATGTCGGCTTCATCGTCGTCGATTATCTTCAGCTGTTGCAGGGCACGGGGCGCGGCAACGAGAATCGCGTCAACGAAATTTCCGAAATTTCCCGTGGTCTCAAGACCTTGGCGAAGGAACTTCATGTGCCGGTGCTGGCCCTGTCGCAGCTCAGCCGCGCGGTCGAACAGCGCGAGGACAAGCGGCCGCAACTGTCCGACCTGCGCGAATCCGGCTCGATCGAGCAGGACGCGGACATGGTCTGGTTCGTGTTCCGCGAAGATTATTATGAAGCGGCCAAGGAACCCAAGGTCGAGGATGAAGCGGCCTATGCTGTCTGGCGTGAGAATATGGACCGCATCTACGGCCTGGCCGAAGTCATCGTCGCCAAGCAGCGCCACGGTTCGACCGGCCGCATCCGCATGAAGTTCGACGCGCGCATCACACGCTTTTCCGACATCGCTGACGATAGCTATCAGGATCTGGACTACGAATAATTCCTCCCCGGCACGGGGAGGGGGACCGTTTGCGTAGCAAATGGTGGAGGGGTGTCGCCCTATCGTTGGGGTGACACCCCTCCGTCTGACCTTTGGTCAGCCACCTCCCCTTGCAGGGGAGGATTTAGAAGTTATCCCATCTTCGCCCGCGCCGCGACGCGCGCTTCCAGCATCGACAGCGGCATCGCACCTTCCTCAAGGATGGCGTGGAACTGCTTGATATCGAAGCGGTCGCCCATGGCCGCCTGCGCCGCGGCGCGCGCTTTGGTCCATACGCCATGACCAACCTTGTAGCTGGTTGCCTGGCCCGGCTGCGTGCAATAACGTTCGACCTCTCGCTGGCAACGCGCCTGGGTGAAGCCTGTCTTTTCAACCATATAGGCGGTGGCCTTTTCACGGCTCCATTGCTTCGAATGAATGCCGGTGTCGACCACCAGCCGCGCTGCGCGGAACAGGAAGGATTGCAGATAGCCCGCCCGGTCGAGCGGGGTGGCGTAGCCTTTCAACTCGTCCGACAATTGCTCGGCATAGAGCGCCCAGCCTTCGCTATAGGCGCTCATGAAGGCGGTCTTGCGCAGCATGGGAATGTCGCCTGCCGTCTGCGCGGTCGAAATCTGCAGGTGATGCCCCGGCACCCCTTCATGATAGTTGAGCGCGGGCAGCGTATATTTGGGCCAGTCACCAATCGCCTTCAGATTGATGAAGAAGATGGCCGGGCGTGACCCGTCCAGCGCCGCGCGGTTATAATAGCCGTTCGATGCGCCATCCTGAATTTCGACCGGCACTGCGCGGATTTCCAGCGGCGTGTCGGGGATCGTGGCAAAGGCCTGCGGCAATTTCGCCTGCATCAGCTTGGCTTCGGCATTGAGTGCGGCGATCAGGTCGCTGCGCCCCTGCGCGGTATCGGGATAGAGCTGCGACGGGTCGGCATTGAGCGCGGCCAGCCGCTCGCCGACGCTTCCCTTGCTATAGCCCGCACCTTGCAGGATCGTGTCAAGCTGCGCGCTGATGTCGGCCACCTGTTCGACGCCCATGGCGTGAATCTCCGCCGCCGACAGGTCGGTCGTGGTCGCGCTCTTTAAGGCGGCGGCATAAATCTCCTCGCCGCGCGGGGTGCGCCATACCCCGTCGCCGGCCGCCGTCCTGGGCCGCAGCCCCTCGATCATCGCAATCTGTGCGTCGAGCGCGGGGTAGATGCTCTTTTCCACGGTCGCCGCCGCCGGGCCCTGCCAGTCGCCGCTGATGCCCTTCGCCGCCGCGCGCTTGACCAGCGACTGGACCAGGCTGCTGCTCGCGGCAGGCTGGTCGCGCAGTTTCTTCATCTGCACCAGCGTCAGGTCGAGCGACCAGCCAGGCGCCAGATAGCCGCGTGCCGCCTCGTCCCTTTGCATCGCGCTGTCGGTACGCAGGTTGCGGGCAAAGGCCTCCAGCCGCGCCAGATAGGCGTCGCAATCGGCGGCTGCATTGATGGTGTGGGCCGTGTTCAGGAAATCGGGCGTCGAAAAATAGCTGCCGCCCTGCTGAAAGATGCGATAGGGGCGCACCGCGCTATTGAGGCCGAAGGTCGCGGGAGCAACCGTCTGCTGCCCCAGCGAATAGAGGATCACGTCCAGGTTAAGCTGCTGCGGGGCGGACAGATTGGCTGTTTTGAACCCCTCCAGTTCCTTGATCGCCGCCTGCGTCATCGCCAGCCGCTTCATCATCGCCGACTTGCTATTGTCGTCCAACTGGCTCTTCGCCCCGGCCCGCGCGCCCTTGTCCAGCCCCAGGCTGGTCACGAAGGCAGGCGACAGGTCCAGTTGCCGATCGAAAATGGCAGTGAAAGCCGCCGATAGCCGCGCATCGTCGCTGCCTTGCGCAAGGGCGCGGGGGCAGCGACAGCAATGGCGACGGCGCCGGAGGAGAGCAGAAAATCACGACGGTCCATAGCAGAGGCTCCCTTATCTTTGAATAGGGGAGACTCTTAAGCCGCAGATGCGATCCCTCCAGAGGCTTGTAATAAAGTTACGCAGCCACAATGGAAGATTACGCAGCGCCGTCAGAATACCGGCATATTGGCGGGGTCTTCCGGGTCCACCACTGGGATCGGCGTGACGGGCGAGTGGATCCCGCATTCCACCTTGTCCCATCCACGCCAGCGCCCCGCGCGCGGATCTTCACCCGGCAGTACCTTCGACGTGCAGGGTTCGCAGCCGATCGACAGATAGCCTTGGGCCTCCAGAGGGTGGCGGGGCAGGGCATGTTCGGCGAAATAGGCCTCCAGATCATCCTTGGTCCAGTCGCCCAGCGGATTGATCTTGAGCCGCCCGTCCTCGACCTCGAAGCGGGGCAGGTTCTGCCGTGTCACCGACTGGAACGCCTTGCGCCCGGAAATCCAGGCGTCCAGCCCATCCTTGGCGCGCTTCAACGGCTCCACCTTGCGGATGTCGCAGCAGCCATCGGGATCATAGGACCAGCGCAGGCCGGTCTCGTCCTTCTTCGCGATCACATCGGCAATCGGCGTTACCGTGCGGCTGTCGGTAAAACCGAAAGCGTCGATCAGCGTGTCGCGATAGGCCAGGGTTTCGGCAAACATCTTGAGCGTATCGACGAAAATGACCGGCACGCTCTTGTCCGCCTCCGCCACCAGATGCAGCAGCACTGCGCTTTCGGTGCCAAAGGAGGAAACGACCGCGACATTGCCCGCCAGCCCTTCGGCAAAGACGGATTTGAGCATGTCCAGCGTACCCACACCCTCAAACCGTGCATTGAGCGCGTCCGCATCGGCCTGCGTAAAGGCGGGGCGGGCGTCGATGATGTCGAGCGTGCGGGCGGCTTCAGCCATTGTGTGTCTCCGGGTGCCGCTTTGCCCAAATGGGCGTGCGGCCATCGATCGCCTTTTGATAGACGTCGTCATAGCGGTTGAGGGCGCGATCGACGGCGGCATCGTCCAGCGCCTTGGCGGGATGAAAGCTGTCAAAGCCGCAGCGGCGCATGGCGACGATCTGGTCGACCAGCACATCGCCTACCGCGCGCAATTCGCCGGTATAGCCCGCTTCGCGCAGGATACGCGCCGCCGAATAGCCGCGTCCGTCGCCAAAACCGGGGAAATTGACCTCGACCAGCGAAAGGCGGTCCAGATGCGGCAGCAATTCGCGCGCATCCTCGCCCGGTTCGATGCGGACGGCGGTGGCGTTGGACTGGCCGGTGAAGGATTCCACCGTCACGGCGGGTTCCTGCGTGGACTCGCCGTCGCGGAAGGAGAGAAATTCAACCATCTTACAATTTCCGTTCGGGCTGAGCGAAGTCGAAGCCTTTGCCAGAGCGAAGCGAAGGCGCTTCACTACGTTCAGCGGAACCCTTCGACAGGCTCAGGGCGAACGTCTGTTGTGTATAATCAACCATAGATCGCCTCCTTGAAGGGCTTCATGCCGATGCGGCGATAGGTGTCGAGGAAGCGTTCGCCGCTTTCCCGCTCGGCCAGATAGATGTCGGTGACCTTCTCGATCGCATCGACCACGCCGTCCTCGGAAAAGCCCGGCCCGGTGATCTGGCCCAGTGACGCATCCTCCGCGCCCGATCCGCCCAGCAGCAACTGGAAATTTTCCACGCCCCTGCGGTCCACGCCCAAAATGCCGATATGCCCGGCATGATGATGGCCGCAGGCATTGATGCAGCCGGAAATTTTGAGCTTCAATTCGCCAATCTCCGCCTGCCGATCCGCAGCGGCGAAGCGGGACGCGATCTTCTGTGCCAGGGGAATCGACCGCGCATTGGCCAGCGCGCAATAGTCCAGGCCAGGGCAGGCGATGATGTCGGTGATCAGGTCCAGATTGGCCTCTGCCAGGCCCGCCGCGACCAGCTTCTGCCAGATGGCACGCAGGTCCGCCTTCCTCACATGCGGCAGCACCAGATTCTGCGCATGGGTTACGCGCAGTTCATCGAAGGAATATGTCTCGGCCAGATCGGCGACCAGCGCCATCTGCTTCGCCGACGCATCGCCGGGGATGCCGTCAATCGGCTTCAGGCTGATGTTGACGATGGCATAGCCGGGCGCCTTGTGCGCCGCGACCTGCCGGTCGACCCACAGCGCGAAAGCCCGGTCGCTCCGGTCGATCTCGTCGGACAGGCCGCTTTCATAAGCGGGCGCGGCGAAGAAGTCGCGGATGCGCGCCAGTTCCTCGACCGGCGGATTGAGGCCCAACGCACGCATATGCGCAAATTCTTCCTCGACCTGCCGCTTATACTCTTCGACGCCGATTTCATGGACCAGGATCTTGATCCGCGCCTTGTACTTGTTGTCGCGGCGACCATAGCGATTATAGACGCGCAGGCAGGCTTCCAGATAAGAAATAATCTCATCTTCGGCCACGAAGTCCCTGATAAGCGGGGCAACCATTGGCGTGCGCCCCATGCCGCCGCCGGCATAGACTTCCGCGCCGACCACACCATCGCGCTCGACCAGTTTCAGCCCGATGTCATGCAGCCGCATCGCCGCGCGATCATCGTCCGACGCGATCACCGCAATCTTGAACTTGCGCGGCAGATAGGTGAATTCCGGGTGGAAGCTGGACCATTGGCGCAGCAGTTCGGCCCAAGGGCGGGGGTCCGCGACTTCATCGGCGGAAACGCCCGCATATTGATCGGAACTGATATTGCGGATGCAATTGCCGCTGGTCTGGATGGCGTGCATCTCCACCGTCGCCAGTTCGGCAAGGATGTCCGGCGCATCGGCCAGCTTGATCCAGTTATATTGCAGATTCTGGCGCGTGGTGAAGTGGCCGTAGCCCTTGTCATATTTGCCAGCAATCTCGCCCAGCTTGCGCATCTGCTTGCCCGACAGCGTGCCATAGGGGATGGCGACGCGCAGCATATAGGCGTGCAGCTGGAGATAGAGGCCGTTCATCAACCGAAGCGGCTTGAACTGATCCTCGGTCAGCGCGCCGGTCAGGCGGCGCTGGGTCTGGTCGCGAAATTCCTCGACGCGGGCGTCGACGATGGCCTGGTCATAGCTGTCATAACGATACATGGTTCAGATCACCCACTTGCCGATGTCGGCTTCGGTTGGTTGTTCGACAAGGTCGGGGCGCACGGTCGGTCCGAACGCGCGGATGCGGTCCTTGATATGCGCCGGGCGGACGCCATCCTCGTCACGCGTCGCATCGATCACATAGGCGCCCACGACGCGCAGAGCGGCCTCTTCCGCGCGCGCCAGTTCATCGCCATGCGTCCCGACATCGGTCGCATCGCTCACCTGCCGTGACCAGCCGTCGCCAGCCCACCAGATGACATCGCCCGACGCCAGATCATTACCCGTCAAAATCTTCACGAACGCGTCTCCGCCCCATATTCCTGTCTTTGCGCCCACCCCGCCAGCACATCGCGTGCCAGCGCATAGCGCGCCACTTCACCCACGACGATCAGCGCCGGGCTGACCACCGCTTCACGTTTCACCATGTCGCCAAGGTCGGCGAGCAAGGTGCGCAGCGTGCGCATGTCTGCGCGCGTGCCATTTTCCAGCACTGCGACCGGCAAAGCCGGTGACACGCCATCGGCGATCAGCTTGTCGGCGATCTGCGCCGCGGTCGCCACGCCCATATAGATGACGAGCGTGCGGCCCTTGCCCGCCAGCCCGGACCAGTCCTGATCGCTCAGTCCCTTGCACTGGCCCGCCACGAAACTCACTGCGCTGGATGCATCGCGATGGGTCAGCGGCAGTTGCGCCTGCGCCGCGCTGCCGATCGCGGCGCTGACGCCCGGTACGATTTCCACCGGCACACCTGCCGCGCGGCATGCTTCCAATTCCTCGCCACCGCGCCCGAAGATGAACGGGTCGCCGCCTTTCAACCGGACGACGCTTTCGCCCGCCAGCGCAGAACGCACCAGCAGCGCGTTGATCGCATCCTGCGGCATCGAATGGCGACTGCGCTGCTTGGCGACGCTGATCAGTTCCGCGTCAGGCGACGTCAGCGCCAGAATCTCGTCCGACACCAGCCCGTCATGTACGATCAGTCGCGCGTCGCGGATCAGCCGCACCGCCTTGATCGTCAGCAGTTCCGGGTCGCCCGGTCCCGCGCCGACCAGATGGACGGTGGCGGGGGTGGCAGGATCGGATGGTTGGTCAGCCATGGTCGCCATGTGGACAAGGCGCAGGCGAAGTTCAATTCAGAATGGGTATGCGGGGGACTAGGAAATCTTGTCGGGGCGGGGTCAATCGCCCATCGCACTGACATCAATGTCCTTCAGCCCGACGCCGATCGAGGCGCGCGGCTGCTCTATTTCGGCCGACACGACCGGATAGGCGCAATAATCGGCGGCATAATAGGCGCTTGGCCGGTGATTGCCCGAAATGCCCACGCCTCCGAACGGGGCGGAGGATGACGCGCCATTGGTCGGGCGGTTCCAGTTGATGACGCCCGCGCGAACATTGGCCCAGAACTGGTTATATTGGTCGGGCGTCCCGCCGATCAGGGAGGCGGACAGGCCGTAGCGCGTATTGTTGGCCTCCGCGATGGCATCGCCAAATTCCGCGACGCGGATTACCTGGAGCAACGGCCCGAACAGTTCGACATCGGGCCGTTCCGTCATGGCGGTCACGTCTATGATCGCGGGACTGACAAAGGGCAGACCCTTTTTGGGCCGCACCATATGCTTGATCGGCTTGCCGCCATTGCTCATCAGCCACAGGAAACTCTCGGTCAGCCCGTCGGCGGTCGCATTGTCGATTACCGGACCCATATAGGGGGTGGGATCGGCATGGGGATGATCGACGATCAGCCGGTCGGCCAGCTTCTTGACCTCGGCGATGACGGCGTCGGCTATGCTTTCCTTCACGATCAGGCGGCTGGCCGCCGTGCATCGCTGCCCGCCCGACAGAAAGGCCGACTGCACCACCAAGACGGCGGCAGCATTGATTTCCGGCGTATCCCACACGACGATAGGGTTGTTGCCGCCCATTTCGAGCGCCAGAATCTTGGATGGCTGCGCGGCAAATTGCCGGTTGATCGCAATCCCGGTCTGCGCGGACCCGGTGAATAATATGCCGCCCACATCAGGATGTGCCGCCAGCGCCTTGCCCGCGTCCGGCCCGCCCAGCAGCAGCCGCATCGCATCCACCGGCAAGCCCGCCTCATGGTAGAGCTTCACCAGCATCTCGCCCACCGCCGGGGTTTTTTCCGACGGTTTGAATACGACCGCATTGCCCGCCAGCAGGGCCGGGACGATATGGCCGTTGGGCAGATGGGCAGGGAAATTATAGGGGCCAAGGACGGCCATGACGCCATGGGGCTTGTGCCGCACCGATTGCCGCGCACCCAGCGCCGCCTCCAGCCGCTTTTGCCCGGTGCGTTCGGAATAGGCCGCGACCGAAATATCCACCTTGCCCATCACGCCGGCGACTTCGGTGCGCGCGTCCCATAGCGGCTTGCCGGTTTCACGCGCGATCAGGTCGGCCAGCGCATCCTCGTTCCGCCGCACGACATTGACGAAGCGCCGCAGCGTCTCGATCCGGTAAGCGATCGGTTGCGCCGCCCAGCGCGGCCAGGCCCCTCGCGCCCGCGCAACCTCTGCTTCCACATCCCCCGCCTCGCCCTGCCAGAGCAAGACGCCGGTGGCGGGTTCATGGGATGTAAGCGGTGCGACCATTTGGTGTGAACCATGGCAGAAATTGGTTAAGGAAACAGCTATCAATCATGGTCGGCGCTCCAGTCCCGGCGATTCCGCCGATGACCGGAGCGAGCCATATGCTTCGCCCATCCGCCGGATCGCCGCGACCTTGGCGTATAACGGCCCCCAATCGTCTCTTTCCGCAATTGCGGCCCAGATCGCCTCGACCTCGTCAATATGCATGGAGCAGGGCGCGTCGTCCGACCAATAGTCATGATCCCGCGCGCCCGGCACAGGCGCGCATCCCACCAGCGCCTCGCGAAATGCGCCCCAGGCCGTGTCGCTATAGTCCGCGCCTTCGCGCTGCACCCCGCCGCGCCAGTCATGGAAGAAGCGGTCTATCCCGGTGCCGCTCGTCACCATGCCGCGCACCGCCGCCTCGACCATCGCATTGACGCTGTCCCCCGGCACAACCCCCAGCCGCCAGCAAAAGCGGCGCGCCATCGCCTCGCCGTATAAAGCCGGAAACCGCTCCAGTTCCGCGATCAGCGGCTCGGCCTCGACCAGCGCGCGCAGCGACACGGCCAGTTGCGCCACGTCCCAATGGATCGCCTCGGCCTGTCGCCCGAAGGCATAGAGACCCTGATGGTCAAAATAGGCGGCGGTAAAGCCTGCGTCCCACAAGGGCGTAAAGCGCCACGGCCCATAGTCGAAACTCTCGCCCGTCACGTTGATATTGTCGCTGTTCAGCACCCCATGCACGAAACCGGCTACCATATAGCTAGCCGCCAGGTCGGCGGTCCGCTCGACCACCCGGCCCAGCAGTTGCGCGGGCGGATTGTCGCCCGGCTGCTCGTCATAGAGCCGCGTCAGGGCATAGTTGGTCAGCCGCTCCAGCAGCGCCTTGTCCTCATGAAAGGCCGCCCGCTGAAAGCTGCCGATGCGAATGTGCGAATGGGACAGGCGCACCATCGCCGCGCCGCGCGTGGGTGATGGCTCGTCGTTACGCTCCAGCGCTTCGCCGGTTTCGATGATCGAGAAGGTGCGTGATGTGGGCACGCCCAGCGCCTCCAGCATCTCGGTCGCCAAAATCTCGCGCACCCCGCCTTTCAGCGTCAGCCGCCCATCGCCAAAGCGGCTGTAGGGCGTCTGGCCAGACCCCTTGGTGCCCAGGTCCATCAAGCGCCCCGCGCCATCGCGCAACTGCGCGAACAGGAATCCGCGCCCATCGCCAATGTCGGGATTATAATGGCGGAACTGATGACCATGATATTTCAGCGCCAGCGGCCGGGGCAGCGACCCGTCCAGTGGCGCAAACCGTCCGAAATGGGCGATCCATTGGTCATCGCTCAGCCCGTCCAGGCCGACGCTTGCCGCCGCCCGATCATTGCGAAAGCGCAGGATCGTCTGCGGAAAGTCCGCAGCCGTCACCGGATCGGCTATATCGGGCATCAGCAGGTCGATTTCGCGGACGGGGCTGAATTTGGCGGCTTGCGGGATATGGATCATAAGGCGATATGGGGGTGCGACACCTGAAGGATCAAGCTTGGTCGACTATAGCGACGGATATTGGTGGTCCCCCGACGGGCTGCGGCTACACTATCGGGATTATGCCGGGGGGCATGATGGCCGCCCGCCGCTGCTCTGCCTGCCGGGGCTGACGCGCAACGCCCGCGACTTCGAACCGCTCGCCGCGCGGCTTGCCGGGGACTGGCGGCTGATCTGCCCGGACATGCGGGGCCGGGCAGGGAGCGCTCAGGCCAAAGATCCCATGACCTATGTGCCGCTCACCTATTTGCAGGATATCAGCCGGTTGCTGGCGGACCTTGCCATCACCCGTTTCGTTGCGGTCGGCACGTCGCTGGGCGGACTCATCACCATGCTGGTCGCGGCTACGCATCGCGAGTGGCTGGCGGGCGCGCTGCTCAACGATGTCGGACCGGAACTGGACGAGGCGGGACTGGCGCGCATCCGCACCTATGTCGGCGTCAATCAGTCGCACCCCAGTTGGGTTCATGCCGCCCGCGCGCTGGAGGAAGCCAATCGCGACGTCTATCCCGCCTACGGCCTGGATCAATGGCTGGCCATGGCCAAGCGCCTGTATCGCCTGAACAGCGCCGGGCGGATCGTGCTGGACTATGACATGCGCATCGCCGAACCGATCCGGGCGATGGGCAGCGAGGCGGGCGTCGATATGTGGCCAGTCATGGCGGCCTTTCGCGATATTCCCACTTTGCTCCTGCGCGGCGAACGATCAGACCTGCTGAGCGCGCAAACGGCGCAGCGCATGGTGGCGGACATTGGCGCAAAGGCGGAACTGGCAACTATTCCCGACGTCGGCCATGCGCCCGCACTGGATGAGCCGGAAAGCATCGCGGCGATCGATCGGTTGCTGGCCCGCGTCCTGCATGGCTGACAATCAGCCGCACATTCTCCACGTCCATGGCAGCTTCACCCTGGGGGGCAAGGAAGCGCGCGCCATTCGGCTGATGAACATCTGGGGTGACAAGGCGCGCCACGCGATCGTCAGTGCCGATCGGGAAGCGCTGGGCGCCCGCGCGGCGATCGACCCGACGGTGCGGGTGGATTTCCCGGCATCCCCTCCCTTTGCCGGTCGTCCGCGGGTGGGGCGCTTTCGCGATATAGCTAACTTCTTGAAAAAATACGATTTAATCCTGACATACAATTGGGGCGCGATGGACGCCGCGATGGCGCACAGAATGTTCAGCTTAGTGTCGGCCATGCCGCCGCTCATCCATCATGAAGATGGTTTCAACGCTGACGAAGCAAGCGGCCTCAAGCCGCAGCGCAACCTGTATCGCCGCGCCGCTCTGGGCCGCGCCCATGCACTTGTCGTCCCCTCGGTCCGGCTGGAAAGCATCGCCCGGCAGGTCTGGAAACAGCCTGTGGCGAAGGTGCACCTGATCCGCAACGGCATAGATACCGCCCGCTATGCCGAACCGCCATCGCCCGACGCGATTCCGGGCCTGCGCCGGTCGCCCGGCAAGCTGCTGGTGGGGACTCTGGCGGGGCTGCGCCCGGTCAAGAATATCCCCCGCCTGGTCCGCGCCGTCGCCGCCCACCGCGACCGGCTGCAACTGGTCGTCGTGGGGGAGGGGCCGGAGCGCGACGCCATAGTGGCGCAAGCCGATGCGCTTGGCCTAGACGATCTCCACATGGCCGGTTTCATGGACCAGCCGTGGCGCTTCGTCGGCCTGTTCGACATTTTCGCGCTTTCTTCCGATAGTGAGCAATTCCCGATCTCGCTGGTGGAGGCGATGGCGGCGGGCGTTCCGGTCGCGTCGATGGATGTCGGCGATGTCATCAACATGGTGGCCCCGGAAAATCGCAGCTTCGTGGTGCCGGATGAGGCGGGCCTGGCGCAAGCGCTCGGCACGCTTGCAACCGACCCGGACTTGCGCGCCCGGCTGGGCGCGGCCAATCGCGATCGCGCGGTTCGCGATTATGCGGAACAGGCGATGGTCGATGCCTATGCCAGCCTTTATGGGGAGGCTCTGGCCAGCCCTGACATTTTGCGCTAAGGCGCGCGGAAATTCGTCAATCAGTGCAAAGGCTGCTATAGCAGTGGTCTTTGCCCGGTCGAGCCGGGTGTCGCTTTTTCGCGGGAGATGTCGTTGTTCAAGGGGTTGAAGCCTATCGTCTATGGTGGCCGTGAAGTCTGGCCGCTGGTCGAGGGCGGCAAGGGTGTTGCGGTATCCAACCATGCCAGCTCCGGCGCCTGGGCGGCCGCTGGCGGCATCGGGACAGTGTCGGCGGTCAATGCCGACAGCTACGACAGCTTCGGCAATGTCATTCCCCAAATCTATCATGGCCGCACCCGCCGCGACCGCCATGAGGAACTGGTCGCCTACGCCATTGACGGCGCGGTGGAGCAGGTCAAACGCGCGTACGAGATCGCCGGGGGCAAGGGCGCGATCAATATCAACGTCCTGTGGGAAATGGGCGGTGCGCAGCGGGTGCTCCACGGTGTCCTGGAAAGGACCAAGGGCATGGTTGCAGGCGTTACCTGCGGTGCGGGCATGCCTTACAAGCTGTCCGAAATCGCTGCGTCCTACAATGTCAGCTATCTGCCGATCGTATCGTCGGGCCGCGCCTTCCGCGCGCTGTGGAAGCGCGCTTATTCCAAGGCGGCGGAATGGCTGGCGGCGGTGGTCTATGAAGATCCCTGGCTGGCCGGGGGCCATAACGGCCTGTCCAACGCCGAAGATCCCAAGGCGCCGCAAGACCCCTATCCCCGCGTGCGCGACCTGCGCGCGACCATGCGTGAAGGTGGCATTTCGGATGACGTGCCGATCGTCATGGCGGGCGGCGTCTGGGCGCTCAAGGACTGGAACGACTGGATCGACAATCCCGAACTGGGCGCCATCGCCTTTCAGTTCGGCACCCGTCCGCTGCTGACGCAGGAAAGCCCGATCCCCCAGGCGTGGAAGGAGTTGCTGACGCAACTCAACCCCGGCGACATCCTGCTCCACCGCTTCTCGCCGACCGGCTTTTACAGCTCGGCGGTGCGCAACCCCTTCCTGCGCAGCCTGGAAGCGCGCTCCGAACGGCAGATCGCGTTCAGCACCGAACAGGCTGGCGACCATACCCACCAGCTCGACGTGGGGGTGAAGGGCAAGCATTTCTGGGTGACGCTGGGCGACCTGAACCGCGCGCGCGAATGGTTCGGGCAGGGCTTTACCTCGGCGCTCAAGACGCCGGACAATACGCTGGTGTTCGTCGGTGACGAGGAGCGGGCGGTGATCCGCAAGGACCAGACCGACTGCATGGGCTGCCTTAGCCAGTGCGCCTTCTCCAGCTGGATGGACAGTGAGACCAACTCGACCGGTCGTCTGGCCGATCCGCGCAGCTTCTGCATCCAGAAGGCGTTGCAGGAGGCGGTTCATGGCGGCGACCTCGACCAGAATTTGGTCTTTGCCGGCCATGGCGCCTACAAGTTCAAGCAGGACCCATTCTATTCCAACGGCTTCGTTCCGACCGTCAAGCAATTGGTCGACCGTATCCTGACGGGCGACTGATGGCGGATATTCAAGGTCTGGCGGTGCTGCATTACGACACACCGCATTTCGACGTCGTGCGACCGGGACAGTTCGTCCTTTGCGCCGTGTCCGGAGAGAGAATCGATCTGGAAGATCTTAAATATTGGAGCGCGGAATTTCAGGAAGCCTATCGCGGACCGCAGGAGGCAACTGATTCTTTTCTGCGTCATCGCGGGCCGGACTTTCGCTAATCTGCCGGGGTCTGCGATTGGAATGATCGTTCAAGGGGCGTAAAAAGCGATCCGTCGCGCCCCCGCGCGGTTTCGTCGCAATTTTGCTATTCCCGCAGGGTAAAAACTGATGTAATCTTTCCATCGAGGCGACGGAGATCGCCCTTGTTGGAAGGATGTTTGTGATGTCTCGTATCGACGTCTTTGGTGATCGTATCTGCATCGTGTCGAGCCTGCTGATTGTCGGCTGGTTCCTCTACAGCACGATCTTCTGACACCCACGCGCTTTGGCGACGCGGGTTCGGCTGGTGTAACTGGCCCCATCCGTTTGTCCGGCGCATAGCGATACGCTCCGCTAATCCTGCAAACAGGGAAATCTCATGTTCAGTCACGTCATGGTGGGCGCCGACGATATCGATCGCGCCAGGATATTCTACGATGCGTTGTTTCAGGCGATGGGCGGCAAACCGGGTTTCACGGATGACCGTGGCCGCTTGATCTACATGCATAATGGCGGCCTGTTCCTCGTGACCAAGCCGATCAATGGCCAGCCGGCGACATGCGCCAATGGCGGAACCATCGGCTTTAGCATGGCCACGCCTGCAGAGGCTGATGCCTGGCACGCTGCGGGCGTTGCGGCTGGCGGTACGACTTGCGAAGATCCGCCAGGCATTCGCGAGTCCGGCTTTGGCCCGCTTTATCTGGCCTATCTTCGCGATCCGTCCGGGAACAAGCTCTGCGCGATGCACCGCGCCGGTTAAGCGAAACGGGGCGCTCCACCGCGATCCCACTTCACAGCCCTCAATTCCGGTGCTGGCCTGCGATTCCGGGTCAGGCCAGCCCGTTGATGGGGACGGGTTGCACCCCGTCCGCCTCGAAACTGGCGATCGGATAGGCGCAATAATCCGCGGCATAATAGGCGCTGGGGCGGTGATTGCCCGACGCGCCCAGGCCGCCAAAGGGCATGTTGCCCGCCGCGCCCGTGGTTGGCCGGTTACGATTGACCACGCCCGCGCGGCTTTCCTCCACCATCCGCTCCCACAGGGCCGCGTCCTGAGAGATTAATCCGGCGGACAGGCCAAAGGCGGTGGCGTTGGCGACCTTCATCGCCGCGTCGAAATCCGGCACCCGGATCACCGACAGCAAGGGCGCGAAAATTTCTGCATCGGGTCCGTCCATGCCGGTCATGTCGATGATGCCCGGTGTAACAAAGGCGGCGCTGCGCCCGTCAACTGCTGCGAAGGGTCGGATGACCCGCGCGCCCCGTGCGACGAGGTCGCTGACGGCGCGATGGGCCGCAGCGGCGGCCTGATCGGACACAAGCGGCCCCATGAAGGCATCGCCCGGCTCGTTCCATGCCGCGATCGGCAGGCGCGCCGCCAACCCATCCACGGCAGCGACAATCCGATCGCCAACTACGCCTTCCGGCACGATCAGCCGCCTTGCGCAGGAACAGCGCTGGCCAGTGGTGATGAAGGCGGAATTGATGATGATCGACGCGGCTTCGTCCGGGCTATCCCATGCGATCAGCGGATTATTGCCGCCCAGTTCCAATGCCATGATGACATGGGGCCGGTCCACCAGCGCCCGTCTGAGCGCCGCGCCAGCACCGGCCGATCCGGTAAAGAGCAGCCCGTCAATGTCACCGGCTACCAACGCCTCTCCGGTCGCCCGGCCGCCCTGCACGACGTTGAGCAGCCCGTCGGGCAGCCCCGCTGCGGCCCAGGCGTCAGCCATCGCTGCGCCCGTGGCTGGTGCGATTTCCGATGGCTTGAATACCGCCGCATTGCCGGCGATCAGGGCGGGGACGATATGGCCGTTGGGCAAATGGCCGGGGAAATTATACGGACCCAGCACCGCCATCACGCCATGCCCGCGATGGCGCAGCACCGCCCGGCCAAAGTTCATGGCGGCGGTGCGTTCACCAGTGCGTTCGGCATGGGCAGCGATCGACACCTCGACCTTGGCGATCATGGACCCGATTTCGGCGTCGCTCTCCCACAGCAATTTGCCGGTCTCGCGCGAAATCAGCTCTGCAAGCGCTGCCCGCCTTTCTTCCAGCACCAGCGCATAGCGCCGCGCGACGGCGATCCGCTCCTCCACGGCGCGCGCGCGCCAGCCGGGCAGGGAGGCGCGGGCCGTGGCGATCGCCCGGTTGCAGGCGGCGGCATCGGCGACCGGGCCTTCCCATATCAACGCGCGTGAGGCGGGGTCGAAGGATTGCAGCATCATGCGCTTGCGCCCGCGCTGGTCATGGCGAAAATGCCGGTGGCGTTGCCCGTGTCAAAGGCAAGGTCCAGCCTGCCTGTCGCCGGATCAACCTCCCGGCTGATAAATTCGTAAAAGGAGCCCGGCACGTCGCGCAACGCCCCATCACCGAACAGCCGCTCGACGCTATCGGCCCTGAATGCGGTCTGCCGTATCCGGCCGGTTGCAGAAATCTCCAGCCGTTCCTTGATCGGCTGACCTTCCGTCTTCAGCCGATCCGCCAAAGCGGCGACATCGGCCACACGGTCGGTTGCATGGTTGAAGGCGTTACCTTCGGTCGCGATCCAGGCCGCCTCGTTGGACCGGGACAGGAGCAGCTGATAATCGGCAAAGCTGGGCATCTCGTGCTGCCGGTCGAACGCGGCGACGATCCCCGGCAATGCCGCTACCGCCTCATCCAGCGCCACTGGTTCGCCAGCGCCATAGCGCGCCAGCACGGCTTGCTCCGCATCGCCCAAAGGATCGCGCGAGGTGCCGAATATCCGGGCGGCCACCGCGCCGAATTCCGCATCGAACCGGTCGACATGCAGTTCGGACAGGAAGAATTGCGGGATGGCTTCGGGCCGGTCGGCATGCACATAGGCGCGCCCGGTCATGCGCAGCCGGTCGAGCGGATAGATGGCCGCCATCTGATAACCCAGCGGCTGCAATATCCGGGTGAAGGCATCCTCGCCGCCTGGCAGCGCGCCGGTTGGTCCATGCGGCAGGCGGATCGTCCGCAGCGCGCCATGGTCGAACGTCACCCGGCCGCCACGCGCGACAGTATCGGCGACATAGGCCGCGCCGCTGCGCACCCTTTTCAACAGATCATCGAACAGGGCGATGTTCATCGCCATCGCAAAGGCCGCGCGCGACACCGTAGCGCCTTGCTCCGCCAGCAAGGCAGGATCGATCGCCAGCGCATCGAGCGTCCGCCGTGCCGCCACTTCGCCCAGCGTCGCCAGCGTTAGTGCGACGACATGGCCATCATTCTCGTTCGACATAGATTGCTCCCGGTGACAGCCACCTTATCTCAGCCTATGTGGTATTTTCCAAATGGTGACCTGTCATCTGTTGATGCGAGAATGGAATGAATGACGATCGCAAATGGCTGCCATCCATGACCGCGCTGACCAGTTTCGAGGCGGCGGTGCGTCATGGCGGCTTTTCGCGGGCTGGCGAAGCGATCGGCCTGACGCAAAGCGCGGTCAGTCGTCAGATCGCGCAATTGGAGGACTGGCTGGAAACGCCCTTGTTCGACCGGGTCGGTCGGCGGGTGCGGCTCAACGAAGCAGGCCGTATCTATGCCGATGACTTGCTGCCAGCGCTGGATCGCATTCGTCGGGCCACGTCGCGCATGACCATGCGCCGCTCACCGGGGGCGCTGCGGATAGCGACCCTGCCCAGTTTCGGCATGCGCTGGCTTGCGCCGCGCCTGCCGCATCTGAGCGCCCTGCATCCCCAACTGGTGGTGGATTTCGCCGCGCGGTCGCAACCGTTCGATTTCGCGCAGGAGGAATTTGATGCCGCCATCCATTTCGGCACACCCGACGAATGGCCTGGCGCCGCGATGGATTTCCTGTTTCGCGAAGAGGCGGTGCCGGTCTGCGCGCCGGCCTGGTTGGCCGCGCACCCCTTGCGACAGCCTGCCGATCTGCTGACGGCTCCGTTGCTCAGTCAGAGTTCGCGGCGCGATGCCTGGGCGCGCTGGTTCGCATCGGCGGGCGTGGAGGCCGGGACGCTGCCGCCCGGTCCCGCGTTCGAACATTTCCTGATGCTGGCGCAGGCCGCTGCGGCGGGGGCAGGGGTGGCGCTGATCCCCAGCTTCCTGATCCAGCCGGAACTGGATGCAGGCACTTTGGTCATCCCGTTTGCCCGGCCATTGTCGAGCGAGCGAGCCTATTATCTCGCCCGCCCGCTGGAAACACCTGTCCATCCGGCGCTCAGCCAGTTTGGCGACTGGATTGTGGATCAGGCCAGGATGGCCTGATGCTCACATCTTCTTGGGAATGCAGTCTGCGCCTGCCGCCTTTATCCGGCTGCACAGGCGGCTGGCGTCATTGCTGCTGGCAACCGGCCCGGCTTGCAGCCGTGTCACCGCGCCAGCCTTGACTAGATAGGGTTGATAGGCGGACAGGCCGCTGACCTTGCCCGTCAACTGGCCCCACAAAGCGCGAGCGCGCCCGTCTTCGCTGAACGCACCCAGTTGGACGCGCCAGCCGCCCGATGCGGCGGGCGCAGGGACCGGGTTGGCGGGACGGGGTGTCGGCTTGGGCTTGGCGACGGCGATCTGCGGCGCAGGCTTGGGCGTAACCGGGGCCGGCTTGGGCGCTGGCGGGGTGACGACGGGCTGTGCGACGGGTTGGGCGACGGTCGATGGCGGCAAATCGGTCTTGCGTATGCCGGATGGCGCGGGCCGGGGCGGGGCGGGGCTGGCCGACGCCAGCGCGCCACCCTTTTCGGACTGTTCCAGTGTCGCTGCCAGAGCCAGACCCTGTTTGCGCTGATCTTCCGGGATGAACTTGTCCATCTGCTCCAGGCTGGTGGTCGCCTGCGCCAGTCCGGATGTGGAGGCGCGGGTCATCAGCGCATAGGCGCGTACCCAGTCCTTGCCGATCAGATCGCCGTTGAACAGCGCCGTGCCGACAATATATTGCGCGCGCGGTTCGCCCCGCGTGGAGGCCCGCTGGAGGTAAGGCATCGCCCCTGCGCGGTCGCCCTGCTGGAACATCAACAGGCCCAGATTATCCTCTGCCCGCAAATGCCCCTGCGCCGCGGCTTTCCGATACCAGTCCATCGCGGCGTTGAGATCCGGCTGTACGCCGCGGCCCAGCTTATAGGCCTGGCCCAGATTGAACTGCGCGTCAGGATCACCATTTTGGGCCAGCGGCCGCCATTCGCCGATCGCCTTGGCATAGTCGCCCTGCTGCCAGGCATCGACGCCGGTTTTCACATCGGCCATGGCTGGTGCCGCGATGCCGATCATGGCGCCGACAGCGACAGTTCCCCATATACGCTTCATATGCACATGCTCCTGCGCCAATAGATTTGCAGCGGCTATGATGAAACAAGGTTAATGTCTGATTATCACAGGCTCCTCATGCCTGAAACGACCTTAACCCTGTTGACCTTTCGTCAATCAAACTTCCTCGCCCATTAACCGAATTTTAGGCGCGGTCATGGCAAATCCTGAACGGAACTCGATTTCTGGGGGATTTGCGTGCGGATTTTGGCTTTGGCATCGCAGAAGGGCGGATCGGGCAAGACCACCCTGTCTGGCCATCTGGCCGTGCAGGCGCAGAACGCGGGTGCGGGTCCAGTTGTGCTGATCGACATTGATCCGCAGGGATCGCTGGCCGATTGGTGGAATGAGCGCGAAGCCGAATTTCCCGCTTTTGCCCAGACGACCGCGGCGCGGCTGGCCGCCGACCTGGAAATCCTGCGGCAGCAGGGCTTCAAACTCGCCGTCATCGACACGCCGCCCGCCATCACCATGGCAATCCAGAGCGTCATTTCCGTCGCCGAACTGATCGTCGTGCCGACCCGTCCCAGCCCCCATGACCTGCGCGCCGTCGGCGCAACGGTCGATCTGTGCGAGCGCGCGGGCAAGCCACTGATCTTTGTCGTGAACGGCGCAACGCCCAAGGCGCGGATCACGTCGGAAGCCGCCGTTGCCCTGTCGCAGCATGGCACCGTTGCCCCCATCACCCTGCATCACCGCACCGATTTCGCGGCCTCCATGATCGACGGTCGCACCGTGATGGAAGTGGACCCCAAGGGACGGTCTGCGGCGGAGGTCGTGGCGCTATGGTCCTATATCTCCGACCGGCTTGAAAAGAATTTCCGCCGCACGGTCTTTTCCGTGCCCCAGGGCAGCGTCGGTACCGTCGCAAGCCGTCCGGTCGGCGGGGGCTTCGGTCGCCGCGTGATCGGCCAGTAAGGGGACGCATCATGGGTGAACCCAAACCACTCGCATCACTCACCTCCGGTCTGCTCGCCCGCAAGGGCGCGGCCCAGCCTGCCATGCGCCGCCCGATGCTCGGCTTTGGCCGCACGGCTGGCGCTGCCCTTCAGCAGGATGATCTGGGCTGGAATGACATGGGGTTCGACGTCGAACCAGCGCCGTTGCCAACGGACGAGCCGCCGGTTGCGATCGGCCTGACGCCGATGCCTGCAGCGCTCCCCGTTTCAGCCCCGGTCCCGCCCGTCGTCATCGAGCGCGAGGAACTGGTCGAACGTTTGGCGGGCAAGCCTGCGCCGCGCAAAGCGGCGGCCAAGGCAAGCGCGAAAGCCAAGGCCAGCCGCAAGGCGGCCTTCACGTTGCGGATCGACGCGGATCGTCATCTCAAACTGCGGCTCGCCTGCGCCATCACCGGCCGCTCGGCACAGCAGATCATTACTGAATCTCTCGACAATTTTCTCAACGACCTGCCGGAAATTGACCGGCTGACACAGCAGTTGCCGCACATGCGCGGCAACCAGTGAAAGAAGGGTGGGTAGGACTATGAAGCGCAACACATTTGCAAAGGCGGCGATTTCATCGTTGCTGGTCGCCACGACGATGGTTGGCTGCACCGGGGCGGCCTTCCGTCCTTCTGCATCGGCTGTCCAGCAAAAGGGCAATCCGGCAAAGCTCGCCATCGCCGCCGAAAAGGCGCTGGCCGATCGCAACGGTGACAAGGCGATCGCGGCGGCAGAGGCCGCGGTGCAGCTCGCGCCGCAAAACGCCGCCTATCGACAGATTTTGGGCCGCGCCTATGTGCTGGCGGGACGTTTCGCATCCGCCGAAGCCGCGCTGACCGACGCGATGACGCTGGGTGACAACGATGCGCGCACGATCGTCAGCCTGGCGCTGGTGCAGGTCGCGCAGGGTCGCGCCGATAGCGCGCGCAGCCTGTTGCTGGCCCATGCCGATACGGTGCCTGCGGGCGATTATGGTCTGGCGATGGCCATGGCCGGCGATGCACCCGAAGGCGTGCGTGTCCTGTCCGAAGCCATTCACGACCCGTCCGCCACTGCCCGGACCCGCCAGAATCTGGCCTATGCCTATGCGCTGGCTGGCCGCTGGAAGGATGCCCGCATGATCGTGGGCATGGACCTTGATCCATTGGCCGCGAACAAGCGTATTTCCGACTGGGCGCAGATTGCCGAACCCTCGCTCGCGCCGCAGCGCGTCGCCGCGCTGATGGGCGTCACGATTGATGCCGCCGATGCCGGCCAGCCAGTCGCTCTCGCGCTCGCGCCAGCCGGTCCAGCGCCAGTCGAAATGGCCGCTGCGCCGTCCGATGTTGCGCCACCCTTGGCAGAGCAACCGGAAACGCCGGTGCAGACCGCCATGGTCGAGGCCGCTCCACCTGTCGTCGAAGCCGCGCCGGTCGTTCAGCCCGCGCCTGTGCGCGTCGCGGCCCGCGACTTCATCATCGAAGATCATCGGGCCAAGCCAGTGGGCGCAAAGGCCCATGCCAAGGCGCAGAATGCCGTCGCGTCCGCGACGCAGCCAGCCGCGCGGATGCAACAGGTCGCCTTCATCAAGCCGGTCAGTGCTGGCGCCAGCAATTGGGTCGTCCAGTTGGGCGCCTATGACACGGCGGCGATCGCCAAGGAAAAATGGATGAACATGGCTGGCCGCAGCAGCGCGCTGGCCGCTTTCCCGGTCCTCACCAGCCAGGCGACGGTCAAGGGCAAGTCCTTCCACCGTCTCGCCATCAGCGGCTTTGGCAGCCGGGCCGACGCGGTAACCGCCTGCCGCACCATTCAGTCGCAGCACGGCCAGTGTTTCGTGCGTGAAGGCGCGCCGGGCGCGACGCCGCAGCGCTGGGCCATCGCGACCAAGGGCCGCCAATTCGCTTCGCGCTAAACTCCCTCTCCCATAGCGCAACCTTGAAGCGCGCGAGGCCGATGGCTTCGCGCGCTTTTTCTTGCGGGTTTGCGACCGACCCCGATTGACTGACAGGCTGAAACGGGGATGAGTGGAAGACTGCATCAGCCCGATGGGCCGCAAAACGGCCAACGCGCAGCGTCGCTGAGTAGCGCTGCGGCGACCTGTTATCAGCTTGCGATAAGTTGCAAGGTTTGACAGACTAGTTAGGTTGATTCGAAGATAACTATGCCGCGCAAATCAGCGGTCAGATTTATACGAAAAAGTCGGAAATAAGCGGGTCGCGTCGCTCACGTTCTAGTCATCCCGGTTCAAACTGCCGGTGTGACATGAACGGTCGTCCGCGTTGCCGGTTCCGCTGTTCGACGGTCCGACCGGTTCAACGGAGGGAATGTTCGACCCTCTTGTCCCAAAGCAGGACAGCAGACGATTCTGTCAGTCTGGATGCCGTTTTGGGGGGGCTATGGAGCACGACGTAAAAGCACTTCGCAAGCTGGGCGAATTGCTAGCCCGCGGGCGGCGCTCTTTGGATCGATTGCCCGGTGATTGGCGCATGCGTCGCCGCACAGCCTTGCGAAACTCCTCCAGTCTGGCGAACCGGCTCCATTTCGAAGCGGTGGAACCGCGCCTGCTGCTGGCGGCGGACGTGCCTCCGGTCATGGGCACGATCGAGGTGCCGGGCGAAACCGACCGCTTCGCGTTCACGCTGACCGAACCCAAGAAGGTCGTGTTCGATTCGCTCACCGCCACCAACAACATGTTCTGGGCGTTGGCCGACCAGAAGGGCAGCATCGTTTCGAACCGCAATCTGGCCCAGTCGGATTCCTATGATTTTTCGGGCGGCAACGTTCTGGACCTGCAAGCGGGCGAATATACGCTCAGCATCGATGGGCGAGGCGACGCGACGGGCAATTACGCCTTCCGCCTGCTTGATATCGCCAATGCCGATGCGTTCACGCCCGGTGATGTCGTCAACGGACAGCATAAGGCGAACGAAACCGCGCTCTACAAGTTCGACGCCCTGGCAGGGGACAGTTTCTTCTTCGATGCGCACAGCTATCCCGCCGAATCCACGGCATGGCGGCTCATCGGCCCCGATGGCGAATATGTTACGGGGCCAAATTCCTTCGATGATTCCGGCGCCTATCTGCTGAACCGCAGCGGCACCTACATGATGGAGATTGAAGGTCGGGTCTATAATTCTGCCACCAACGACATCAGCTACGCCTTCACCTTCGGCAAGATCACGCAGACCAGCGTCGCGCTGACGATCAATGAACGGACGCAGGGCCGCCTGGCTACCGCAGGCAGCAGCACGGTGTTCGATTTCGATCTCGCCAGTGACAGTAAGTTGCTGTTCGACAATCTGATACGCCGCGACAGCCTCAAATGGTCGCTCACCGGGCCGCGCGGTCAGGTGGTCAACAACCGCAGCATGAACAGTTCGGATTCCTTCAATGGCGATCCGCTGCTCAATCTTGTCGCGGGGCATTATGAGTTGACGGTATTCGCCGATGGCGATGCGACCGGGGATTTTGCCTTCCGCCTGCTCGATTTTTCGACAACTGCCACGGCGATCAGCGCGGGGGATGAGTTTGGCGCGACGATCGAGGATGGCGGCGCGCTGGCCAATATCGCCCACGCGGCTGGCGCGCCGCTCGACTATTCGGGGCAGGGCGGAACAGTCAACCGCAGCTGGGACGTCGCGACGCTTGGGGAGCTTGAAGTCGCCAACGACGCGGCGCTCAACCCGGCTGCGATCACGGTCGAGGCATGGGTCAACGCACGCAGCGGCGGCGGCTTCTATCAGGGTATCGTCAGCAAGGTGAACGATACCGGATGGAGCAATGGCTATGGGCTGATGCGCGTTGGCGGCAATGTCCGCTTCTTCGTCAACAATTGGAACGACGGCTTTGTCGAGGCATCGCTTTCGACCGATCAATGGAAGCATGTCGCCGGCGTCTATGACGGCACGAAATTGCAACTATATATTGATGGCGCGCTGGTTGCCGAGAAGGCCTATGACGCAGCCATCAACCACAGCGGCAATGCGCTCAACTTCGGTGCGGCGCCGACCGGCAACTATCAGTTCGACGGGCAGATCGACGATATACGCCTGTGGGGCATGGCGCGCAGCGCGGCCGACATCGCCAGCGGTTACCAACGCCCGCTAACGGGCAGCGAAAGCGGCCTAGCGGGCTATTGGCGTTTTGACGAGGCGACGGGGCAAACCGCTGCCGACCTTGCGCCGGGCGCTCTGGTCGCCAGTGGCGTCCTGCGCCGGGGGACCGAAACAAAGCTGTTTCGGTTCGATGGCGTGAAGGATGACCATTATTTCCTCAACCTGCTGAGCGCGAGCAACAATCAATATATACGGATATACCGGCCCAATGGAGCATTGCTGCTCAGCGGTTCGGGACTGGGCGACATCGACCTTGGCGTACTGCCCGAAACGGGCGAATATCTGATCGCGATCGAAGGCTATCTCTTCAATCAGGGCAGCGCCGCCTTTACCGCCGAACTGCTCAAGGTGTCGGACGACACGAGCGCTCTGACGCTGAACGCGCTGACCAGCGGACGGATCGATGCAGGCGAAGCCGACCGCTTCACGTTTACGCTGAGCGAAGCGACGAAGCTGGCCTTTGACTCGCTGACGGCGAACTCTGCATTGTGCTGGTCGCTGACCGGGCCGTTTGGCGCGGAGATCACCAATCGCAATTTCTATTATGCCGATTCCGCCGAAATCGACACCAACAGCAATTTGCTGCTCAACCTGGCGCCGGGCACCTATACGCTTACCGTCGACGGTGCAGGCGATGTTGCAGCCGATTATCAGTTCCGGCTGCTGGCCCTTGCCAGCGCAACGCCACTGACCCTTGGCGCAGAGACCAGCGGCAGGCTGGAGCCGGGCAATGAGACCGACATGTTCGCGTTCACCGCGCAAGAGGGCGACGCGATCACGATCGAACGGATATCCAGTACGAACCTCAATGCATACTGGCGGCTATATGATCCGCTCGGCCGTCTCGTCACATCCGCGCGCCAGTTCAATGATTCGGTTCCGCTTAGCCTTGACTATGATGGCACCTATGTCCTGATGCTCGAAGGACGGGTGTGGGAAGGCGCGCCGGTCGACTATGTGCTCAAGGTCAGCAGCACCGGCAACACGCCGCCGCCGGACAGGGGAACGGGCACCGTCTTCACCCTTGGCGCGGCGGTCAGCGACACGCTGAGCGCGGCGGATGAAATCGATCTTCACAGCTTTACCATTGCGGGGCCCACCCGGGTCTATTTCGACAGTCTGACGCCCGACACGGAAAAGAGCTGGGCGCTGTTCGGTCCGTCGGGGCGCATCACGCCGGATCGCGCTTTCTATTACACCGACAGTTTCGAGAATAGCGCCAATACGTTCATCGATCTGACCCAGTCGGGCGACTATCAGATCCGGGTGCAGGGCAGCACGGGGGCCTATGGTTTCCGCCTGCTCGATTTCGCAGGCGCGACGCCTGTGGCGGCAGATGGCAGCGTCACCGCGTCCACGCTCACGCCCGCGCGCGCGACGAACATTTTCAGCTTTACCGCAAGCGCTGGCGAGAAAATCATTCTCGACGTGCGCGACTATCCCAGCAATGCAAGTTGGCGCATCTTTTCGAGCAACGGGCGTCAATTGTTCGGTCCGGCCAGTTTCGACTATCGCGAACTCATTCTGCCGGTTTCGGACACATATTATTTTGTCGTAGAGGGCCGGGTCTGGGATAACCGGGCGTCCGACGACTATGCCTTCATCCTCAATCGCCCGGCTGATCCCGCACCTGTCGATCTGGCATTGAACGACATAGTGGAAGGCACGATCGCCAAGACCGGCGATGTCCAGCGCTATCAGTTCACCGTCGATACGCAGAAGCTGGTGATTTTCGACAGCTACAGCCCATCGGTCTATCTCGAATGGGCGCTCAACGGGCCGAAGACGTCGCTTGGCAACCGTTTCTATTATTCCGACAGCTACGAACAGCAGAACCGCACGCCGATGCTGCTCGAACCGGGCGATTATGAACTGGTGGTCCGGGGATCGCAGCAGGTGGAAACCGGCGGCGGGACGCTGGGCGACTATAAGTTCCGCCTGCTGGACGCGGCCGCCGGAACAATGCTGGCGGTCGATGGATCCACTACGTCCGGCACGCTCGATCCGGGCCGGGAAACAGATGTCTATCGCTTCACTGCGACGGAGGGCGAAAAGGTCTTTTTCGATGGCATCCAGGGGGCGGGCAGTGGATCGCTCAAAATCCTCGATGCCTTTGGCCAGATCGTTTACGGCCCCATCGATTTCCGTGATGCCGCCATCACCACGCCGCGCACCGGCACCTATACATTGCTGGTCGAAGGGCGCCCGTGGGACAATGCCGCGACGATCAATTATCAGTTCGCACTGTCACGGATCGAGGCGGACCCGGCCCCCATTGCGCTCAATTTTGGCGAGCGGACCACTGCGACGATCGCCAAGCCGACGCAAAAGCAGCGTTATACGTTTACGCTGACCGCGCCCAAATCCTTCTATTTCGACAGCTTTACGCCGGATTCCGAGATTTCATGGGCGATTTCGAGCGCTGGCCTCAGCCTGGTCGGCAGCAATTTCTACAATAGTGATTCCTACGAAAATAACGGCGAGCGCATTTTCACGCTTCCCGCTGGTGACTATAATCTGGATGTGTCCGCCAATGCCGGAAAGACGGGCAGCGCTGAATTTCGCCTGATCGACACCGCATCAGCAACGGCGCTGATCTTTGGCCAGCCGGTTCGTTCCGACCTGACGCCGTTGCGCGAAACCGATCTCTACAGTTTTGAGGGGACGGCGGGCGAAACGATCTTCTACCAGAATCTGCAAAACCAGCCCAACGCCTCCTTGCGGATCATCGATCCGGACGGGCTTCAATTCGTCGGCCCGACGAACATGGACAATCGCGAGATCGTGCTGCCCAAGACGGGACGCTATCTGATCCTGCTGGAAGGACGGGTGTGGGACGCCAGCGCCAGCCAGAGCTATGGCTTTACCCTGCAAAAGCCGACCAACCCGACCCAGACAATCGCCATTGACGGTACAACCAACGGAGCACTGACGCGGCCGGGCAAGGTCGGCAACGCCCTTGCCTTGTCAGCCCATGAGCAGATTCAGATCGTCGATCCCGCACTCGACCTGCGGCAGGACGTGACGATCGAATTCTGGATCAATCCCGATCGACAGGCGGATGCATGGTCGCCGATCGTGTACAAGGCCAATGAGGCGGGACAGCGCGACTATTCCGTGTGGTTCAACTCCAGCGGCTTCATTCATTTCTCGACGATGCGGGGTACGGCGAACGACACGCTGGAGACCGCGAGCAACTCGGTTCCCTATGGCGAATGGAGTCATGTCGCCGCGGTGCTGGAGCGCAGCACCGGCACGATGAAAATCTATGTCAACGGCGTGCTGGCCGCGTCTCGATCGGTCAGTACGGCGCTGTCGAACGGTTCGCCCGATACGCCTTTGATCATCAGCGGCACCAGCGAATATAACGAAGCCTACCGCAAGTTCGAGGGCGGGCTGGACGAAGTACGCGTCTGGAGCGGGGGACGCACGGAAGCGCAGATCGTCGACAATATGAATGCTGGCGCGCCCGCCGACAGCGCAGGTCTGGTACTGCGATTGGGGCTGGATAATGTGACCGCGGGCGCTGTGACGAACAGCGTCAACGGTGCGACGATCCCGGTTCTGCGCGACCTTGCCAATGTGAAGGGCGTGGTGGAAGGGCGTCTGGACACGCCGGGCGACAAACGGACCTACACTTTCACCGTTGCCGAACGCACGATGATGGCGTTCGACAGTCTGCACGACAATGACCAGATGGTCGTTTCCGTAACCGGGCCGGGTGGCTTTTCGATATCGAAAAATCTGCGCAACGGCGACAGTTATGAACTGGGCGGGAGCAACCCCGTTTTCACCGTCGAGCCGGGCACCTATACGATCGTGGTCGACGGTACAGGCGCTGCGACCGGCGCTTTTGCCTTCCGCTTGCTCAACCTGTCGGCGGCGCCGCTGATGCCGTTCGATACCGCGATTTCGCAGACGGCGAGCGGCTCTTCGGAAAGCTATGCCTATCGTCTGGACGTCAATCCCGGCGACAATCTGCTGTTCGATGTCCAGCAATTGACCAATTCGAGCAGCCGGGTGTCGTATCGGCTGATCGATCCCTATGGCCGCCAGATTTTCGGCCCCGTCGATTTTTCGTCGCGCGAAACCGGGGCACTGGCGATTGGCGGCGTCTACACGCTGATCGTCGAACCGCGGGTCTGGCGCGAATGGCCGGTAGATTTCCGTTTCGCGGCATATAAGGTCGCGGCCACGCCGCCCATAGCGATCACGCTGGACGGACCCAATCCCCAGGCGCCACAGGTTCAGCCCGGAAAGAGCGGCAATGCGTTGACGCTGCGCGGGGTCGACTATGTCGAAGTGCCGAGCAGCCCGGCAGTGTCGCCCAGCCGCAACCTGACGGTCGAAGGCTGGTTCAAGCTGGATCGCTTCACCAACAGCTGGACATCGCTGGTCGCCAAATCAACCCATGGCACGTCACCCTATCGGATCGCGGTCAACGCCAACGGCTCGGTCTGGGCGGCGGTGCGCGATGCATCCGGGGTGCAATCGATCCAGACCGGGGGCGGCCTGATCGCGGCAGGCGAATGGGCGCATATCGCGCTGGTTGCCGACCGTGACGGCGGCGCGATGAAGATCCTTGTCAACGGTGTGGAGCAGGCGTCCGGAACCATCAGGATCAACAACAATGCTGATGCGGGCGAACCGCTGCTGATCGGTCAGTATGAGGAAGTCGAGACCAGTTACGGTCAGTGGGAAGGTGCGGTCGACAGCTTCCGCATATGGGATATTGCGCGCAGCGAGGCCGATGTCGCCGCTGGCATGACCAATCCGCCCGCGTCGGGCACCAGCGGTCTGCTCTATGCGCTGGATTTCGAAAGCACGGCATTGAGCGACGGCGCGCTGTTGCGCACCACCAACGCGAATGGCGTTTCCGGCCGCATCGCGCAGCCGGGCGAAAGCGACGTCTACAGCTTCAGCCTGACGGCCGAAACACTTGTCATGCTGGACAGCCTGACAAATTCGGCTGACATCAACTGGACGCTGACTGGCCCGCAAGGCGAGATTGTGAGCGCCCGGCGCTTGAGCGACACCGATTCCGCCGATTTCAGCGCCTCGCCCGTCCTGAGGCTGGGCGCGGGCGATTATACGCTGAAGATCGACGCGACCGGCAGCGTGACAGGCCATTATAATTTCCGCCTGCGCGATCTCTCGCTCGGCACGCCGCTTACGCTCGGTTCGCCGGTTTCGGGAACGCTCACGCCGACGAGCGAGACGGACATCTATCGCTTCGCTGCGAATGCGGGTGAAAAATTCTTCTTCGACGGCGGCACGGTGCATAACGACATGCGCTGGCGGCTGATCGATCCGTTCGGCAACGAAGTGTTCGGCCCGAATTCGATCGGCAATATCGACGGGCAGGAGCTTGGCATTAGCGGCGTCTATTCGCTGCTTATCGAGGGGCGCGTCTATACCGCGACGGTCGCCGACTATCAATTTGGCGTCTATCCCATCACCACGCAGACGGCGGCGCTGACCATCGGATCGCGTGTGGACGGGGCGATCGGCGCGGTGGGGGAAAGCGACGCCTACAGCTTCACGCTGAGCGAAGCGACGAAGCTGGTGTTCGACGCGCTGACGACCGCGACCATATTCAACTGGACGTTGCGCGGTCCCGATGGCGTTGAAGTCGACAGTCGCAACGTGCATGATTCCGACGGGTTTGATTTTGGCGGCAATCCTGTCCTCAACCTTGGCGCGGGCAGCTATACGCTGACGATCGACGCGACGGCCGAAAATACGGGCGACTACAGTTTCCGCCTGCTCGACCTTGCATCCGCCGAGGAACTGGCGCCCGACGGGACATTCAATCGCACGATCGGTCAGAATGGGCGGGAAACGGACATGTTCCGCTTTACCGCGACGCCCGGCATGCGCTTCGGCTTCGACGTGATCAGCAATTCCTCCGGCAATAATAGCTGGCGTCTGATCGACCCGATGGGGCAGGTGATTTTCGGCCCCGTGGGGCTGAACGATACGGACCTGATGACGGCGGCGATGGCCGGCACCTACACCTTGCTGGTGGAAGGTCGGCGTTCCGCCACGACGGACGGCAGCTACAGCTTCATCTACAATCAGCCGACCATCCTGCCTGCTGGTGGCCAGACCAGCCAGGATTTCGACGTTGCGGGCCTGCCCTATGTCTTGGGCAATCATCGTGGAGCGGCCGCGCAGATATTGTCCGACGGCGGGGACAACGTCATCAGACTGACAGACTCGCTGCAAGTGAACAGCCAGAATTCGATTGCCTTTTCCGCCACGGGCAGCGGGCGGCAGGACGCTGTCGACATCGGGTTTGATTTCCGCCTGACCCGCCGCGCTGGCCAGGCGAGCGATGCCGACGGCTTTGGCCTGCTCTATCTGCCGGTCAGCCAATATGGCAATGGCGGGCCGGGGCTGCTGGTGACGCCGGAGGCCAATCTGGCTGGTGCGCTGGGCATTGGTTTCGACACGCTGAGCAATGGCGAAGTCAATGCCAATCATATTTCCATCCATTATAACGGCGTCAAGCTGACCGACATCGCCGATCCCGGCCTGACGCTGGCCAGCGGCGATTGGGCGCGGGCGCGTATCCTTGTGGAACGCACCGATGGCGGGTCGCTGCTGACGATCGAACTGACGCCGCAGGGCGGGGCAACCGTCGCTGCCGTCACCGATTTCTTCGTACCCGGCATGGAGTTGGAGGCGGGACGTCTGGTGCTGGGCGCCAGCCAGGGCAATGCGACGGCCGATCAGGATTTCGACAATTTCGCTATCGCCATGACCCCCGCGGCGCAGCCGATGACGCCCCTTGCGCTCAACGACGCGGTCAGTGGCTCGATTGCCTTGGCTGGCGCTGTGGAGCGCTACGAATTTACCCTGACGGAAGAAACCGCCGTCATTTTCGATGCGCTGACCAACAACAGCGCGCTGCGCTGGCAGATTAGCGGCCCGACACAGACTCCGGCCGTGCGTAGTTTCAACAGCACCGATTCCGCCGAATTTTCGGGCAATCCGGTCATGACGCTTGCGCCGGGCACCTATAGCGTCGCTATTTCAGCGACCGGAGCCAATACCGGCAGCTATTCATTCCGCCTTGCGTCGCTGGCAGATGGCACGGCGATCAATCTTAACGAAACGCAGGATATTACCCTCACACCCGGCAATCTGACCGCGATATACCGGTTCGACGCCACCGCCGGGCAAGCTCTGTTCCTCGACCTGATCAGCGGGTCGAACGATCCCTTCTGGCGGCTGATCGACCCGGCCGGCAATCTGGTGTTCAACACGCGGCGTCTCGGCGATCTTGAGGAGCCTGTGTTGCCGCTCGACGGCACCTATACGCTGCTGATCGAAGGGCGCGTCGGCACCTCAGCGCCCCAGACGCTCAGTTTCCGCGTAGTTGACATGGTCGACAGCACCGCGCCGCTGACGATCGGCGAGACCATAAACGGCACCATCGCGGCACCAGGGGCCAAGGCGCGCTACAGCTTCAGCGTCAGCGAACCGCAATATCTGATATTCGACAGCCTGATCAACACGACCCAGTTCGGATGGACGCTGGTGGGTCCGTCCGGCACGATCCTGTCGCGCAATTTCCAGAATTCTGATGCCCATTCCAGCGCATCCACAGGCGTCATGTTCTTCGAGCCGGGCGATTATACGATCACGGTCGATGCCAATGATGACCTGACCGGCGATTTTGCTTTCCGCCTGCTCGATACCGCGCTGGCGAGCGATCTGGTGCTGAACGCGCCGACCACGGGCCGACTGGAGCCGGGCAACAGCAGCAATCTCTATAAGTTCACCGGCGCCGTCGGGGACGAGATATTCCTTGATTTCATCGCCAGCGCCGGATCGGGCCAGTGGCGGCTGTTCGACCCCGATGGCCGGGTGGCGATGAGTGCCAATTACCGCACGGATACCGGCTTCATCACGCTTGAAAAGTCAGGAATCTATACGCTGGCCTATGAAGGCCAGATCGGTGAAGGCGGCCCGGTCGACTATCAGTTCCAGGTCGACAAGGTGGTGCATAAGAGCCGCACGATCGATCTGGGCGAGACGATCAGTTCGACGCTCGATCAACCTGGTCAAAAGGAAGACCTGCTTTTCACCCTGACCGAGGAAACGCTGGTCTATGTCGACGCGCTGGCGCCGCTTGGCGATGTCAGCTGGCGGCTGACCGGCCCGGCTGGTGATTTTGCCGCGCTGCCCTTCACCCAGACGGACAGTTACGACCGATCCAATGCGCAGGTGGTTTATCGTCTGCCAGCGGGCGATCATGTCCTGCGGATCGAAAGCAACACGACGGCGGACCGGGACTATTCCATCCGGTTGCAAAAGCTTGCCGATGCGCTGCCTATCACGCCCGGCGTTCCGGTGAATGGGACACTCAGCCCCGGCTCCGAAACCGATATGTACCGCTTCGATGGTGAAGCGGGCGACCGTTTCTACTTCGACAGGCTCAGCTATGCCGGCGTGTCCACCCATTGGCGGCTGATCGCGCCTAACGGTCGGCAGCTATTTGCCGGCGACATGAACGATGTTGATACGCTGGTTCTTCCCGACAGCGGCACCTACACGCTGCTGATCGAAGGCTATGTGCAACAGGCGGCATCGGTCGGGACATATAGTTTCAACGTGATCGAAAATACCTTGATCGCGCCTATCCGCATTTCCTCGCTGGAAGTGCGTCCATCGCCCGACCTGATCCCGATCGCCCTGGCGGTCAGCAGCAGCGGCACGATCAGTTCTGGCAGCGAGATCACCATCAGCTGGAAAACCCGTAATCAGGGCACGCTTCCGACCGATGGAGCGTGGCAGGACCGGGTGCTGCTGCGCAATCTGGATACCAACGAGATTATCGGCAACATCCTGCTGGATGACAGCGGCACGGTGATCAGTCCGGAAGGGGAACGGCAGCGGCAGACCACGCTGACATTGCCGACGGGCAATCGCGGCGTTGGCCGGATTGGCGTGACGGTGACGAACGACGTCGCCAACACGATCAATGAAGAAAATATCCCTGGCACGGCGGAAACCAACAACGCCGCGACGCTGGAGTTCACGTCGCAGCTGGCCCCGTTCCGCGACCTCGTCGTTTCCGACGTCTCTGCTGACCCGGCTGGCGGCTGGAACCCCGGCGATACCGTGACGGTCAACTGGACCACGACCAACGCAGGCAATAGCGCGACGACGGCGGACTTTAGCGAACGGCTGTTCGTGCGCAACGTCATGACCGGCCAGCAGGTCCAGGTCGCGACCGTGGCCTTCACAGGGGCGCTGGGCGCGGACGAGGCTGCGCAACGCTCGACGCAGATCATCTGGCCCAACGGCATATTGGGTCAGGGCATTTTCGAATTTTCGGTGGTCACCGATATTTTCGATCAGGTGGCCGAAGCGAACACCGCGGCGACGGGCGAGACCAACAATAGCACAGCGGTAACGATCACCTCCGCGCCCGACCTTCAGATCCGCAATCTGGCGATCACCAACAGCGCGCCCGCATCGGGCGATGTCATCACGCTGACTTGGGATGAAAGCAATCAGGGCAATGTCGGCACCCTCGCAGGGTTCGACAATCGCCTGCTGGTGCAGAATCTGACCACTGGCGAAACGCTGCTCAACAGCACGATCGTGACGACCAGCGCTCTGGCGGCTGGGGAAAGCCGCGCGCGTACGGCCAGTTTCACGTTGCCGGAAGGACAACGCGCAGTCGGCGACATCCGCGTCACCATCATTGCCGATAGTAACGCAAATGGGCAGACCAGCGTGCGCGAGGCCGCCGCCGGGGTCGCTGCCGAGGGGAATAACAGCGCGCAGGCCGCGATCGCCGTCACCGCACGGCAATATGCGGATTTGCGCGTCAGCAATGTCAGTGCGCCCGCCAATGGGCTGGGCGGGGGCAACATCACGGTCAGCTGGACCGTGACGAACGCTGGCGTGGCCATAGCGGACGGCGTCGACTGGTCGGACCGGGTGATATTGAGCAGCGACGCCGTCATCGGCAACGCCGACGATGTCATACTCGGCAATATCGCCAGGACCGGCGGGCTGGTTGCGGGTGGCAGCTATAATGGTTCGGGCACGCTGGCCCTGCCCAACATCAACTCCGGCGACTATCGCATCTATGTCGTGGCCGATGCCGCGCAGGACATCGTCGAACCCGATACGCGGGCCGACAATGTCGGTGGCCCCGCAAATGTCGCCATTACCAGCCGCGCGCCCAATCTGGTGGCAGAGGCGATATCCGGTCCGACGGCCACCGTCCTCGGCGGCGATCCCTTCACGGTGTCATGGCGCGTGCGCAACACTGGCGACGCTGCCGCTGCGGGCGGGCATGTCGACCGGCTGCTATTGTCGGCTGATGGTGTCGCCGATGCGGGCGACCTGCTGCTGGCCGAAGTGCCTCGCGAGGCGGGGCTGGCGATCGGCGACAGCTATACGGTGTCCGTACAGGCGCGCGTGCAGGACGGGCGCAGCGGCGATTACCGCCTGATACTGGTCACCGACGCCGGAAGCACGGTGTTTGAAAACGGGCTTGAAGGCGACAATGCGGGCGTCTCTACGCCTGTCCGCTTCGCTGTCGCGCCCTCAGGCAATCTGGTCGTCGAAAGCGTCACCGCACCTGCCGGCGCGCGGCCGGGTGAAACGGTAGAGGTCAGCTATATCGTCCGCAACAGCGGCACGGTGGCCGCGAATGCGCCCTGGACCGACCGCATCTATGTGGATGACGACACGACTGTTTCGGGCGCGACGACCCTTGCCAACATCGCGCGCACATTCGATCTTGCGCCCGGTGAAGCCTATGAGGTGCATCAGACGGTCACACTGCCGGTAAACCTGGCCGATGGTTCCTATAGCATCCTTGTCCGCGCCGATGTCGGCCAGCAAGTGTTTGAAGGCGGCATAGAAGCGGACAATGACGGCGCTTCGGACGCGCTGGTCCTGACCCATCCCGATCTGGTGCCGCTCAACGTCACGCTGCCCGGCGGCGTCAATCCGCAATCGAACAGCGACATTGCGGTGACATGGCAGGTGCGCAACGATGGCACCGGGGCCAGCATCGGCGGCTGGACCGACAGCCTCTGGCTTTCGCGCGACGGCACGGTCGGCGCCGGGGACATCAAGCTGGGCGAAGTCGTGCGCGGATCTAGCCTTGGCGTTGGCGAGGTTTATGACGGCGCGCTCACCGTTCGGCTGCCCATCGACGCATCGGGCGATTATCGCATCATCGTGCAAAGCGACAGCGCCGCCGCCGTGCCGGAAACCAGCGCAGGTGAAGCCAATAACAGCGCCTCTGTCGCGCTCACCGTCGCGCTCGCTCCCTATGCCGACCTGGACGTCAGCAACGTCACCGCGCCAGCCCGCACGATCAATGATCCCGCGCGCGTCAGCATCGGCTGGACCGTCACCAATATCGGCACGGGGCTGGGAACGGTCGATAGCTGGACCGATCGCGTCTATGTGTCGCGCGATGACATATTCGGCGATGCTGATGACATATTGCTGGGCGAACTGGTGCATTCGGGCAGCGTGGCGGTGGGCGAAAGCTATGACGCCAATCTCGACCTGATCCTGCCTGCCGGATTCTATGGGCGCTATACGCTGTTCGTCCGTTCGGACGCGACGGATGCGGTGTTCGAAAATGGCGCGGACGCGAACAGGACCGCGCTGGCTGGCTTTTTCGACGTGTCGCCGATCGTCTGGGCCGATTTGCAGATTGATAGCGTCGTTGCGCCCACAGTGGCGCAATCGGGCACATCCATCGATGTGACATGGCAAGAAAGCAATCAGGGCATCGGCCTCACCAACACGGGCGAATGGTTCGACAGCGTCTATCTGGAAAGGACCGACGGCACTGGCCGGGTACTGCTTGGCTCGGTCAACCATCTCGGTTTCCTGGGGGTAGGGGACAGCTACGAACGCACGGCCAACTTCACGCTGCCCGACGGGATAGCGGGAGAGTATCGCATCGTCGTGATCGCGCCGGGTTCCGACAATCCCAATGCCACGCCCTATGAATTTGCCTTTACCGGCAACAATAGCGGCACGTCCGCCCCGATCAGCATCTCGCTGGCGCCGCCACCCGATCTTCGCGTCACGGCCATCTCTGCGCCGACAAACGGCGTCGAGGGCGGCGTCGTCGACATTAGCTGGACGGTCAAGAATGAAGGGCTGAGCGCGGCTGAAGGCAGTTGGGTGGACAGGGTCTATCTGCGCAAGGCGGGCGACAGCGGCGCTGGCACGCTGATCGGCACCTACAGCTATACCGGCCCGCTGGCGGCCGGCACCAGCTATACGCGGCGCGAGGAAATGCGCCTGCCCGCCAAGACCAGCGACCGGTTCGAGGTGATCGTCGTCACCGACGCCGCAGACGCGGTATATGAACATACGGCGGAAACGAACAACCGCTCGGTCGATGACGAATCCATCCTGGTATCGGTGCTGCCGCGCCCCGATTTGCAGATCAGCGAGATCATCGCGCCTGACCGGGTGACGGCAGGGGCGACCGCGTCGGTCGATTTCACCGTCATCAACCAGGGGCTGGTGGAAGCCAATGGCAACTGGACCGATCAGGTCTGGCTGTCGCTGGACGACAAGATCAGCGGCGACGACATTCTGGTGTCGCGCCTTGCCAACCCGATCGCGCTCGGTTCGCTGGAAAGCTATGAATCGAGTTCCGCCACCTTCACCGTGCCATTGCGGTTCCGGGGCAATGTGTTCGTGCTGGTGGCGACCGATAGCGGCAACGCCATCGACGAATGGCCGAACGACACGACTGCCAGCAATGTGCGCGCGCAGCAGATTTATGTCGAACCCGTGCCCTTTGCCGATCTGGTCGTCGACAATGTTGTCACCAATGCCCAGGCGTTCGAGGGCAACAGCGTGCCGGTGCGCTATACCGTGACCAATCGTGGCGCGGGCACCAGCAACCTGGGCCAATGGACCGAGCAGGTCTGGTTGACGAAGGACAAGAACCGGCCGCACCCCGGCCTTGGCGATATATTGCTGACCAGCCTTACCTACACCGGCGGCCCGTTGGAAGTCGGACAGGGCTATGACCGCGAACTGACCGTGACCCTGCCGGCAAGCGTGGTTTCGGGCACCTATTATATCATGCCCTGGGTCGATCCCTACGCGACGCTGCTGGAGGACTCCCTGGCCATCAACGTCAATCCCGACGATCCGGCCGAAATTCAGAGCAGCAACTATCGCGCCCGCGCGATCCAGATCGTTGGTACCCCGCCCGTGTCCAGCACGCGCGCCATTGCGGTGACGGACGTGACCGCCCCGGCGGAGGCCAAGGGCGGCGACGATTTCACCGTCAGTTGGACAGTGCGGTCGACCGGGGACGCCAGGGCGACTGGCTGGACCGATCAGGTCTATCTGGCCGACGCGCCGTTGCTGGAGAATGCACGCAACATATTCAATCTGGGCAGTTTCGACAATCTGTCGCCCCTCGATCCGGGTGCGAGCTATACCAACAGTGCGACGTTCAAGCTCAATCCTGCCGCGGCCGGGCTCTATGTCATCGTCAAATCGCAGCTGGGCGGCGATCCCAACACGCTCGACAACGCAAAATTCGCCAGCACCAGCGTGACGAACGCACCGGCCGACCTGCAGGTTGTCAGCGTGGTGCCTGCCGCGCCGGGTGTCGTCGCTTATTCCGGCGAGCGGACAAGCGTTACCTATACCGTGGAGAATAAGGGCGCGCCGGTCTGGTCGGGCACGCAATATTGGACTGATCAGGTGTGGGTGTCGAAGGACCCGACATTCATCGAAAACCGCGCAACCTATGTCGGATCGGTCACGCAGGCCAATGAAGGGCTGGGCACGGGGCAGAGCTACACCAACACGCTGGACTTCGACATGCCGCCGGGGGTGGATGGCGAATATTATGTCTATGTGTTCACCAATACGCCATCGCGCCCTAGGGTGCCGAGCGACATCGTCCGGTCGGGCGTCAATGATTCACTAAGGGACGATGTTTTCCGGAAGTTCGTGTTCGAGCTGCCTGCCGGCACGGTTGCCCAAGCGGAATTCCCTGTCGTCTATCGCGAAGCGGACCTCAAGGTTACCGAACTGACGCTGCCGGACACGCTGCCTGCGGGTGGCACGGTCGAAATCAGCTTCCGCGTCGAAAATGTCGGCACCCGCGCGACGCGAGAGGATAGCTGGGTCGACCGGGTCTATCTGTCGCTCGACGCCTCGCTGGATGAAGGCGACTGGCTGATGTCGCGGGAAGCGTCGCCGGGCGTCATCGTCCGCGCCGAAAACGCGCATGTCGGCATACTCAATCCCGGCGAATCCTATATTGCGAAAGTCACCGTCAGCCTGCCTTTCGAGCTGGAGGGCGAATTTAATGTCATTGCGGCTGCGGATTCGGGCCTGGAGCAGTCCGGCTACGCCAAAAGCACGCTGTCGCCGCGTTTGTCCGGCGTGCGCGGGCAGGTCAACGGCAAGGTCAAGGAATATGCAGGGGAGGGCAACAACCTCACCGTGCAGCCGGTTACGCTCACGCCCTACACCCCGCCAGACCTTCAGGTTGCCTCGCTCGGCGTGCCCCTGCGCGCGACCCGTGGACAGCCGTTCCGCGTGGAATATAGCGTCACCAATGCGGGCGGCGCGACACCGGCCCTGCAACCGCAATGGGACGACCTTGTCTATCTTTCCCGCGATCCGTTTCTTGACCTGACATCGGATCGTTTCCTGGGCTCGATCCGCCACACAGGGGGGCTGGACGCTGGCGGCACCTATTCCGTCGTCAAGGATTTCGTTGTGCCGGGCGACCTGGGCACCGAAGCCTATTATGTTTTCGTGGTGACCGATCCGGCGCGCTATGACGCCACGGGCAGCCTGTTTGAAGCCGACGAGCGCAACAATATCCGCGGCAGCGACGTGCCGATGGTTATCGAGTTGCCACCGCCCACCGACATACAAGTCACCGATATTGTCGCGCCCGACAATAAGCAGGCGGGCGATCCCGTCACGATCAGCTGGACGGTGACGAACAAGAGCACAGTGACCGCGTCGGGCAGCTGGAGCGATGCGGTCTATCTCTCGCGCGATGCGACCTGGGACGTAGGCGACAAGTTTTTGGGACGCGCCAATTTCGCAGGCTCCCTGCTGGCGGACCAGAGCTATACGCTGAGCCTGGATACGACGCTGCCCGGTGCGGCGGCGGGCGACTATCGCATCATCGTGCGGGCCGACGCGCGCAATCAGTTGTTCGAGGATGTGGGCGAGGCGAACAACATCACCGCTGCCCCCAACGCCACCAGCATCTCGATTGAGACGCTGACGCTCGGAATCCCCTTGTCGGTCAATCTCAAGCCGGGGCAGGAGCGGCTCTACCGTATCGTCGTGCCGGCAGAACAGACGTTGCGGTTGCGCGTAGCCTCCGATGACGAGCGGGCGATCAACGAAGTGTTCGTGCGGCATGACGATGTACCGACATCGGCGCTGTTCGATGCGACCTATACCGGACCACTGGCGCAGGAACTGACCGCGATCGTCCCGGATACGGAGCCGGGCGTCTATTATGTGATGGTGCGGGGCTATAGCGGCCCGGACGACGGTAGCACGGTGCGGCTGATCGCCGATCTGATGCCGATGGTGATCACCAGCATAGAGACCGATACCGGCGGCGACAGCCGCTATGTGACGACCACGATCAAGGGCGCGCGCTTCCACGAGAATGCGATCCTCAAACTGTCTCGGCCGGGCATTGCCGAATTCGAGCCGGTGACCTGGAAGGTGATCGACAGCAGCACGATCATCGCGACCTTCGATTTTACGGGCGCGGCGCACGGCCTTTACGATCTGAAGGTCACCAATCCCGATGGGGCGCAGACGGTCGAACCCTATCGTTTCCTCATCGAACGGGGCATCGAGCCGGAAGTCACGATCGGCGTGGGTGGGCCGCGTGTCATATTGGCGGGTGATCAGGCGACCTATTCCATCGCGCTCAAGAATATCTCGAACCTCGACGCGCCCTATACCTATTTCCAGGTCGGCGTGCCGGAACTCAATTACAACCAATATGTCTATGGCCTCAAATTCCTCGAATTCTTCACCAATGTGCGGGGTATTCCGGAGGGCGCGGAGGGCAGCGATAACGCCAGTGTGCCCTTCATCAACCTGGAATCGATCACCAATACCAACGGGCAATTGCTGACATCGGGCTTCCTTTTCGATCAGCCCGCTGACGGCTTTGGCGGCTTCACCGTCAACGTCCGCACCTATCCTGGCCTCAAGGAAATGGCGGATCGTGCCTTCAGCGCGTTTCAGGACAGGATGAACAACCAGTTCCCCGACCTCGCGCCGCTCCTCGATGGAGGAGAGGGCGGACTGGGCGAATGGTGGGAAGCGGTGAAGGACAAGGTGAGCGAGATCATGCCTGCCGCGCGCAGCACGCTCGACCAGCTCGATTTTGTCGGCCTTTACCAGCAGAATAGCGCCGTGCCGAGCAAGGACGAGATCCCGTTCATCCCGTTCCGCTTCCATATCGTCGCTGCCGCCACGACCATGACGCGGGCCGAATTTGTCGAATTCCAGTCGAAGCAGGCGCGCGATTTGCGCACCGCCATCCTGGAGGCGAATGACGCCCCCGCGCCATTGCTGGCGCTTGCCGCCGATGAAGGGCAGTGGACGGAACTGTATCTCGCCGCGCTCGAACAGGCCGGGCTGTTGCGCGACGAGCAGGACGTGCCGCCGATCCGGACGAAACAGCATATCGTCAGTCTGATGACCACGTTGGCATCGGGCATCTTGTTCGGCCCCGGCGGTTCGTCGGTACGCTCTACTGGCGATCTGCTCACCTTCTTCGATCAGGTCCGCGCCTATTACGGGCATGAAGACGGGCTGATGGCCGCCATCGAATATATGGACCCGCGCCATAGCGACAAATATGATGGCGAGGTGCCGGTGCCGGCGCTGCCGGAACGGGCCGACTATGATCTGGGCCTGTCCACGCCCACGCATTTCGAAGCGTTCCGAATTTTCGTACCATGGGTGCCATTCGACCAGCGCGGTGCCGGGCTGCCCGCCGATTTTCAGATCAACGGGCCAGAGCCGGTCGACGGCCAGGAATTTGCCCAGCTGGATTTCTCGCGCTTTTTCGCCAGCGAAGGGCAGGTGAACCGGCTGGCGTCGATCACCGGGCCGCAGACGCTCGACACGCAGGGCTGGCTGCCGGGAGCGGCGGAGCTGCCCTATACCGTCAGCTTCGAAAATGCGGCTGGTTCAGCGCGCTATACCAATGAAGTGCAGATCGTCACCACGCTCGATCCCGATCTTGATCCGCGCAGCTTCCGGCTCGGCGATATCAAGATTGGCGACATCACCATCGACGTGCCTGATGGCCGCACCAGCTTCGACGCGGAGATTGATTTCACTGCCACGCGCGGTTTCATCCTGCGGGTCAGTGCGGTGCTGGACCTGTTCCAGCAACCGGCAAGCGCGAGCTGGCTCATCCAGGCGATCGATCCGCTGACCGGCGAAGTGTTGCAGGACGCGACCCGCGGTTTGCTGGCACCCAATGATGCCAGCGGGACGGGCGCGGGCTTTGTCAGTTACACGGTGGTGCCGGGCGACGATGTGGCGACCGGCGAGCGCATTTCCGCCTCCGCACGGGTGCTGATGGACGGCTTTGCGCCAGAAGACACCATCGTCCTCAGCCAGATGGTCGATGCCGTCGCGCCGACCAGCACGCTCACCGCCAAACGCGTGGGCACGACAGCCAATTTCGAGGTAAACTGGCGCGTTCTGGACGATGTCGGCGGTTCCGGCGTCAAGCATGTGACGCTTTACACCGCTGAAAATGGCGGCGATTTCAAGATCTGGCAACGGATGTTGCCCGACGCGATCGGTATGCTGGTCTTTGAAGGGGAGGCTGGCAAAAGTTATGAATTCCTGGCGCTGGCGACTGACATTGCGGGCAATCGCGAAGTGCCCAAGCCCGGCGTCAACGCTATTTCCGACGGGTCCAGCGTCAATCTGGGCGGCGTGCCCACCGTGCCCGACACGACGGCGCCCAATTTCGGGCAGCCGCCAGCACCCACGCCGGAACCTTCGACCAACGCGCTATTCACGCAGGCCGAAGCGCTGGTTCCTGCTGCGGCTCCGCTGAGCGCGCCGAGCGAATTTGATTCCGTCCTAAGCCCCTTTGTCGCCCGCGCTTTCGCCACCGGCATCACGCGCAGCACGACCGAAATTGGCCCGATGGCGATCGTGGAGACGCCGGACGGTGACTTCCTTGTTTCCGGCGGGACCAATCGCGGCACGATCTGGAAGTTCAGCGGGCAGGGCGGCGCGGCGGCGACGCCGTTTGCGGAGCTGGACACGCCCATTTTCAACATGGCGTTCGATGCCGAGGGCGGCCTGTGGGCGACCACGGGCGGCGGGCCTCTGCTGCGGCTCGATCCGCAGACCGGGGCCATTCTGGACCGGTTCGGCGATGGCATCACCATCGCGCTGGCGGTGCATCCCACGACCGGCAAAATCTACGTGTCGACCAACAGCGGCGTGTCGATCTTCGATCCCGACGATGGCAGCTTCACACAGTGGAGCAGGGATGAAAATCTGCGCGTCGGCAGTCTGGCCTTCGACGATGACGGTGCATTGTGGGCGGTGACCTGGCCCGACCGCAAGCAGGTGGTGCGTTTCACCGATCGCGCGCGGGCGGAAACAATGCTCACCTTCGATGCGCCCGCAGATTCGCTGGCGTTCGGCAAGGCCGGGACGCGGCTCGAAGGATTGCTGTTCGTCACGCACACCGCCGGAACGGTGGACGATGCAGGGCTGGCCGAACCGGGCGGCGCGCTGACCATGGTGGACAGCGCGACCCTGCGTCGGATCGACGTGGCCAAGGGCGGTTCGCGCGGCGACGTCGTCATCACCACGAGCGATGGCCGTGTGCTGGTGAGCCAGAGCAACCAGGTCGACATCGTGGCGCCCGCGACCGCGCCCGTTGTCATCGCCACGAATCCGTCTCCCGATGCGCAGATTGCGCTGCCCCAGGCTTTCCTGTCGGTCACCTTCGATCAGGATATGTTCGCCGGTTCGGCCAGTCAGGCCGGATCAGTGACCAATGCGGAATATTACACGCTCAACCACGCCACTCTGGGCGTTCAGCAGATCCGCGCCGTCACTTATGATGCGGCCAGCCGGACCGCGTATCTGAACGTCGGCAACATCCCGGCGGGCGATTATATACTGACCATCGGCGCACCGCTGACATCGGCCAATGGCCAGCGCATGGGCGTCAATTATCAGACCGGATTTTCCGCGTTCGAGGATATTTCCACGCTTGTCGACATCCTGTTCGAGGATACGAGGCTGGACCGTGCGACGGGCACCATTTCCTACAAGGTCACGATCACCAACAAGACTGACGGACCGATCACCCTGCCGGCCTTGTTGACGATCGACCCGCTTGGCGGCTTCCCCGGCATTCCGCAGGGCGCGACCGGCCAGACCGACGATGGCCGCTTCCTGATCGACCTGTCGGGCGCATTGCCCGCCGATGGCGTGCTGGAGGCAGGGGAAAGCACGTCTGGCCGTACGGTTTCGATCACGACCTCGGCCAATCGACGGCTTGATTTCGTGACCGGCATCGTCGCGAACGCCGTTCCCAACACCGCGCCGTCCTTCGTCAGCGTGCCACCGCAATCGGCGACCGTCGGCACGCCGCTTAGCTATCAGGTGGTGACGAACGACGCGGAAGGGCAGGCGGTGTCCTTCGGATTGCTGACCGCGCCTGCGGGCATGACGATCGACTCGACGACCGGCTTGCTGGAATGGACGCCGCCTGCGGGGACGGCATCGCTCGCGCCGGTGGTGATAGAGGCTTTCGATTCACGCGGCGCCGTGTCGCTGCAACGCTTCGTGCTGGCGATCGCCGGGGGCAATCGCGCGCCGGAATTTGTCTCGTCCCTTTCCGCCGTGTCGAGCGGGGAAGGGCAGTTGTTCGAATTCGAGCTGGTTGCAGTCGACCCTGAATCGCAGCCGCTGACCTATTGGGCGGATGGTCTGCCTGCCGGGGCGACCTTCGATCCGGCGACACGGGCATTTTCCTGGTTGCCAGGCTATGAATCGGCGGGGACATATGATGTCCGCTTCTTCGTCACCGACGGCCTGTCGCGTGACGAAGTGGTCGTCACCCTATTCGTCGCCGAACGGAACGAGCCGCCGCAGGTGGTGCCCGTCGCCGACAGGATCGCGCGTGAAGGCGACTTCGTCAATTTCCGGATCAACGCCAGTTCGCGCAGCGACCGCGAACTATCCTATGGCGCGGAAACGCTGCCCTTTGGCGCGACGCTGAACCCGACGACCGGCGAATTTTCCTGGACGCCCAACTATATCCAGAACGGCGTCTATGACATTGCCTTCTTCGTCACGGACGGCGAAACGCTGGTTCGGTTCGTCACGAAAATCACCGTCGAAAATGCCAATGCCGCACCCGTGTTCGACCAGCTTGACGGATGGCAGGTGCTGGAAGGGCAACAGCTTGCCTTCAACATATTCGCCTTTGATCCCGACAACCCCTATTATACCCCCGCCCTTCGCAACGGCGAAACGGGCGAGGCGGTCGAGACCAGCGAAACGTCCCGGACAGTCACCGTCGAGTTGATCGGCGATCTGCCGCCCGGCGCGACTTTTGATCCGGACACCTATGATTTCACCTGGACGCCGACCAATGCGCAGGCTGGCGATCATGTGGTACGTTTCCGTGCGACCGATGACGGCAATGGCACGGGCGTTCCGCTGACCACGGACATCATCGTCCCCATCAGCGTGTTCAACCAGAACCGCCGTCCGGTGGTAAGCCCGATCGAAAATGCGACGGTCGCCAAGGACGCCGTCTTGGAAATTCCCGTCAGCGCCACGGATGCGGATGGCAATCCGCTGGTCCTGGCCCTGCGGAACGAAAGCCCCTTCCGTCCGCTGCCCGATTTCATCACCTTCGTCGACAATGGCGACGGCACCGGCAAGATCCGCGTTGCGCCGGTTGCCAATGCACGGGGGGATCATGTCGTCATCCTCACGGCGACCGACGACGGGGACGGAACGGGTGAACCGCTGGCGGGCGGCTATGCCTTCACGATCAAGGTCACCAGCCCCAACGAGGCACCGGAAATCGGCTATATCGGCGACGTTGTGGCGGTGATTGGCGAGACGATGAAGGTCATCGTCAATGTCACCGACATGGACCAGGATGCGCTGACCTATGCTGTTGCCGGACTGCCGGGCGCAACGATCATGCCGACCAGCGTTTATGGCCGGGCGCTGATCGAGTGGACGCCCACACTGGCGCAGGCGGGCACGCATGATGCTCTGGTCACCGTAACCGATTCCGGTGGCGGCGCGGTTACGCCGGTAAGCGACACCGCCGCGTTCAAGGTGGTCGTGCGCGCGACCAATACGGCCCCGCAGCTTGCGCCGGTCGGCAACCATAGCATCACGGAAGGCGAAACGCTCTCATTCACCCTGGGCGGTGCTGACGCGGACAATGACAGCCTGACCTTCACGATGAGCGGCGCGCCCGATACGGCCTCGCTCGATCCGGCTACCGGCGCATTTGTGTGGACGCCGCCGCTCAATTCCAGCGGCGAATATAGCATTACTTTCTCCGTCAGCGACGGCCATTCAAGCAGCAGCGAAACGATCATATTGACGGTCGCCAATGCCAATCAGGCGCCTGTGTTCGTGCCGATGGGCCTGCAACTGGCGCGGGAAGGCGCGCCGATGGTGTTCCGCATCATCGCGGGCGACCCCGATGCCGATCCCGTCATCTATCAGGCGCCCAACGGCTTGCCCGAAGGCATGCTGTTCATCCCCGCGCGGGGCGAAATTCAATGGACGCCGGGCTATGCGCAGGCCGGTGATCATATCCTGCGCTTCACCGCGACCGACCCGCTGGGCGCTGTCGATACGATCGACGTCACGGTCAGGGTGGCCAATGTCAACCGCCTGCCGGTGCTCGACGAAGGCTTCCACGCCTTCCTGATCGGAGAAGAAAAGCGGTTCACCGTCCGGGCGAGCGATCCGGACAGCGAAGATGTCCTGACATTCTCCGCAGAGGATTTGCCCGAAGGGGCAACCTTCGATGCTGTCACCGGCGAATTTGTCTGGACCCCCGGTCCCGGCCAGGCGGGCGATTATGCCGTCACGCTGATCGCCGATGACGGGCGGGCAAAGGTCCGGCAGACCATATTGCTGCGCGCCACGATCGAGCCGGTGCCGCCCGTGGTCCGCCTGGAACTGACGCCCAGTTTCCCGGCGGCGCCGGGTCAGAATGTGCTGATCCATGCCGTGGCCGACAGTCTGGCGGACATCACATCCCTGCGCGTTCAGCTTGACGGTCAGGACGTGCTGCTCGACGCCAATGGTCGGGCGACCGTGGTTGCCGGCGCACCGGGCAAATATGTCTTCACCGTCACCGCGCGGGATGCAGATGGTGGTGAAAAGACCATCACGCAAAGCTTCAAGGTCCGCGATCCGCTGGACAAGAATGCGCCCAGCGTCTTGTTCGACGGCGCGATCGATGACGCTATCGTTACCTCGACCCTCGCGATTGCCGGGACCGTCGACGACAGCAATCTCGACCGCTGGACGCTGCAACTGATCGACGGGCAGGGCGATGTCACCCTGCTGGGCGAAGGCGGTTCCAATCTGACAGGCACGCTCGCGACGCTTGACGGGCGCAGTCTGGCGGATGGATTCTATCGCCTGCGGTTGACCGCTACCGACATTTCCGGTCGCACCAGTGTCGACACGGCGATGATCGAACTGCGCACCGGCGCTGACAAATTGTCCCGCTATACGACGCAGCATGTCGATATATCGACCGTGCTGGGCGGCGTACCGTTCGATCTCGTCCGCGCCTATGACAGTATCACCGGCAAATGGACGTTCCTTGGGATCGACGCCGATATTGTGACCAGCGTCGGCACCCAGCCCAATGCGGGCGGCGCGCTGCCCGCGTTCGAGATTGGCACGCGGCTGTTCCTGACCTTGCCCACCGGCGAGCGGGCGGGCTTTACCTTCAACCCTGTCGAAGAGGTTATTGGCGGACAGACTTTCTACCGCCCCGCCTGGATAGCCGATGGCACGCATGGCTGGCAGTTCAGCTCGATCGATGTGCAGCTTCGCAAGATTGGCGGCAAATTCTACGATGTGGATAGCGGGGCGGCCTATAATCCGGGTTCGCCGTCATTTGGCGACCGGGACTACGCCCTGCGCGCGCCCGATGGCACGATCTACATCCTCGATAGCCAGCGCGGCACGGTCGAAATCCAGAAGGCGGAAGGCAAGCTGCTGATCGGCGACAGCGGCGTCACCGCGCTGGGCGGCGATGCGCTGCGTTTCCTGCAGGACGCGCGCGGCAATGTCACCCAGGTCACCGATGCGTCGGGCAAGGCCAGCATCTATAGCTGGGACGAGGATAACCGGCTGACCGCATTGCGCGACCTCGTGACCGGCGCTGGCATCCGTTACGGCTATGTCGATGGGCGGCTGGCGCTTGAAGTGCCTTCGTCGGGGACTGGCAAGCGGATCGTCTACGCTTCCGACGGCACAGTCGCGACCGAAGCGATTGTCGCTGATCTGGCTACTCCGGCAAAGTTCACCGGCCAGACGATATCGGGCGATCTTGGCGCAGGCGGGGCTGAAAGTTTCGCCTTCACCCTGCGTGAAACCGAACTGGAAGGATTGCCCAATGCCTTCGTCATTCTGAGGGTAGAGACGACGGGTTCGGTCACGCCGCAGATTGCGGGGCTATCCCCCCTGGCCAGCGCGCAGGCGGGCGGCAAGGTCGTGACGCTGTTTGCGCTGTCCACATCGGGCCTGAACGAATTGCGGATTGCCGGCAGCGGCGCCTACGCCTTCGAAATGCGCGCTGCGGGCGACATTAATGGCGATGCGAAGGTAGACGGACTGGACAGCGCCGCCGTGGTCGCGGCCCTGGCCGGATCGGACATCAGTGGCGATGGCGTGACGAACGCGACCGACACGCAGATCGTCGCTGCCAATTATGGGTTCCGGGCGAACCAGTCACCCCTGATCGCCCCCACCATTCCGACGGAAAAAACCCATGTCGACTTGCAGCGCTATGTCGACCTGACCAAGCTGGCGACCGATCCCGATGGAGACCGTCTCTATTTCCGGGTCGTCGGGGCAACCGGCGGATCGGCGGCTCTTGCCGCTGACGGGCGTGGCGTCCTGTTCACGCCGACCGCTGGCTATTCCGGCGCGGCTTCGATCCGTTTTTCGGCCGATGACGGCTTTGGCAGCTCGGCGGAAGGTGTCATCGACATCAATGTTTCCGACGCGGCCTTGCGGTCGTTGAATTTCGCGCAGCGCCAGCCTGCCTTTGCGGCTGCTGGCGAAAGCGGCGGCGTGGCCCTTATCGGTCAGTTCGCCGATCAGGCCGATGTTGCGCTCCCCTATTCCTATGTGACGGCGAGCGTCGGCCATCCCGACATCGTGCGTCTGGGATCGGACGGGACATTATTGGCTCTGGCCCAGGGTGCGACCTATTTGAAGGTTTCACGCGGCAACATTGCGGCGGCCACGTCCCTGACGGTGGGCGATCCCAATAGCGTGCGTGAGTTGATGACGCAGATTTACGGGATCAACGCCTATCCAGACAGCGTGACCCTGTTGCCCGACGGTGGTTCGCGCGCGATCATCACCAGCCTTGACGTGACGGAGGAAACCTTCGCCAACGGGGCGGCGGCGGGGACCGTCTATGTGTCGGCCGACAGCGCGATCGTGACCGTGGATGAAAACGGGCTGATGCGCGGTGTGGGTGCCGGATCGACCTTTGTCACGGTGATCAACGGGTTCAGCGAGGACCGGGTGATGGTGTCCGTCGCACCGCCGGTCATTGGCGACGATGTCGCGGTCAACGGCGCTGCTGGCGCGATTGTGCAGAATGCCGATGGCGTCCAGATCGCCTTTGGCCCAGGGGCGCTGAGCGGCGATGCCACGGTGACGATCGATACGCTGACGGAGGCTGAGCTGCCCATCGTCATGCCAGCGACCGATGCATTTCATTTCCTGAGCGCGTTCGACCTTCAGGTCGATGGCGCGGAATTCAACGATACCGTGCAGATCGCCGTGCCGGTAGCGGGCAATGTGGGCGATCAGGTCTGGTTCTTCGCCAGCGTTGATTTGCCGCTCGGCCCGAATGGCGAGACTATCCCTGTCTGGACGGTGATCGATTCAGGCGTGATCGATGCCGACGGGATGGCGCGGGCGAAATCGCCGCCCTTCCCGGGCCTCAGCAGGCGCGGGGCCGTCCTGGTGGCGGGGGCGGCCAAACCGCTGCCGATCCTGCGGCTGAACGTCGGCTTCACGGCGCTCAATGCGCTGGTATTCGCGCCCGCGATCGGCATTGCCGCGGTTGGTGGCCTGGCTGGCGCGACGGTCGCGCTGGGTCTGGCTGGCGCCGCGCTTGGATCGGTGGCGCTGCCATTATTTGCGCAGCTCAAGGAAATCCAGATTTACGCCGATCTGGCGAAAGACCAGGCAGCCGTCCGCCGTATCGACCTGTCGCCCGAATTCACGCAAGCGGAGCTTAACGACGGCAAGACGATCGTCGCCAACTTCCCGCCGCAAGCCTTCCAGTCCGACAAGGGGCCTGTGGTCTCCAGCGTGTCGACGCTGGTCGCCAATGACGGGAGCACGGCCGTCACGATAACCGGCCTTGACTTCATCGATGGCGAAGCCGGGTCGATCAGCGCCAAGAGAGACAATGTCCGCGTCGTCCTGACCCATGGATCAAAGCGCGTTGTCATATCCGACGCGGTGATAACGGGCGAAGTTGGCGCGGTGCAGCAACTCAAATTCACCGCGCCGCCCACTGTCCTGCTGGGGGCCAGCGATGTCACGATCGTGCGCCCGGCAGTCGGCTCGTTCGGTTCGGCGAGCGGCGAACCCAATGATTTCACGGAACTGGTGGAAAGCGCGGTCGTCAAGATCGACAATAAGGCGGGATATGCCTTTGTCGGCGATGCGAACGGCGTTCAGATCATCGATCGCAAGCTCTCGTTCGAAGAATCCCAGCCCAATGACGAATTGATCGCGCGCATCGATCTGGGCGCGCCGGTCAGGGAAATCGTCGTGACCGGCGATCTCGGCGCGGCATTCGTCGCGACCGAAAAGGGCATTGCCGTCATCGATACGCTGACGCTGCGCCAATATGACCTCAACCCCAATAGCAACGATGATTTCATCAAGGTCGAAGGCGGCGTTGTCACAGCGCTCGCGGTCGATACGGAGAATGGCTATCTCTACGCGGCCGGGCTGGGCAAGGTCTATGTCATCAACATCGATCCGGGCCGGGACAATTATCTTAAGGTCGTTGGCGATCCGCAACATACGCTGAACATGGAAATCACCAGCCGGGGTGAACAGTTCGGCCATATCACGAGCATGGCATTGAACGCCGACGGCACCCGCCTCTATGTCGGCCTGCCGGTGTCAGAAATGTTCGGTCAGCGCCCCTGGATCAACAATCAGAACAGCGATCCCGGCCTGATCATGGTCGTCAACGTCAATGAAGAGCAGCGCCCTGTCGAGGGTGAGGCCAATATTCATGGCTGGCGTACGGTCGTCGACAAGGTGGCGTCGGGTATCGAAGTGTTCGATATCCAGCCGACGGTCGATCCGAACAAGATGGTGTTCGTTGCCCGTGGCGATCGCAATCGCGGCGCCAAATTGCTGGAATATACGCCAGCCGGCACGCATATCGTTACCCAGATCGGTACCCTGACCATGGGTCAGGAAATCGGCGTGTTCGAACAACCGTTCACCATCGGTGGCCTGGTCGTCAGCGTGGACAAGAAGCGCAGCACGGATGAAGGCCGGTTTTCGATTGGCCGGGTGCCGGACCTGAACGTCCATAATGCGTCTGGCATCGCGGTCACGCCGGACCTGGAATATATGTTCGTCGCCGATTGGGGCGTCCCGACCCTCTATTGGTATCGCGACCTTGATTATTCGCAGCTGGTCGACGAATTTTATCGGGTCGGGTCCAAAATCCTTGTGATCAAGGATCCCTTCGGACCGAACCGCCAGCTTGTCGGCGCGACGACGCCGGTACCCTTCGCGTTCCTGGAAGAACTGCGCGTCGATAGTTCCGGCACCAAGCTTTATGCCAATTACCGGGGTGCCGGTAACATCGTCATCATGGACATCAACAAGGTCCGCGACATCGCCAAGCGTAGCGATTTCGACAAGCTGCTGGTCGAATTCCAGGACAAGGCGATCGACAATCCCAACTATCCGTTCGACATCTATAATGAATCCACCGGACAAGGTGCCGTGGATGTCACCCGTCATGGCCGCGGGCTGGCGCTTAATGCGATCCAGGCGCTCAACCTGATCACTCCGACGACCGAACTGGATATTCACGGCGACAATCCGCCGCCTCTGACGTTCAAATGGGAGTTTGATCCCACGCTGATGCCAGCCGGATCGGTGATGAAGACCAGCTTCTATCTCAGTTCGCTGGCGCCCGGTGACGGGTTGTGGCCCGACGATCCCATCCGTGAACGGGGCGTGTTGCAACAGCCCGACTGGCAGGGTGCCGACAAGCACCCCAGCCGCATCTTCACCAAGGTGAATCTGGAAGCGGGCAAATGGCGGGTTCTGGCGAGCGGCGAAGTGGTGCCGGACGGGGAACTGCCGCCCGGCAAGTTTGAACTGACCTTCGATCCGGAGTTCGCGCGGGTTCTGACCGGCGGGCAGACCTATTTCTGGGGCGTGCGGTCAACCGAATTTGGAATTCGTGATTTCCGGCAGTTTACGGTTCTGCCCGATCAGGCGCCAGCCGGCACCTTTAACGGCGTCACCGTCCTGACCCACGGATTCCAGCTGGACGGCATCTGGACCGACAATGATTCCTTCCACCAGCCTGCCGCGTTCCAGGAAATGGGGGAGATGATTTCACGCCTGGGCGGGGGCGGTATCGTCCTGCTCTATGACAAGAATGAAGGCACATGGGCGGACATGAGCGACCCGACCAGGGTTGTCACCGGTGATATGCTGGCCGCCTATGCGGGCAAGCCTGTCGTGCTGATTTCCGATTGGGTCCGCGAATCCGCCCATGCCGAAGCGGGCTTCTCCGAAGCTGCCGCCGACTCGCTGTTCGCCGCGCTCATGGATCTGGACGCTGAATCGAACAACATGTTGCTCAGTTCGCCATTGCATTTCATCGGCCATTCGCGCGGCACGGTGGTCAATAGCGAGATCATTCAGCGCCTGGGCTATTATGGCCGGGTCACGAGCGGCATTCACATGACCACGCTGGACCCGCATGATTTCGTGCAGGATTCGCTGGATATTCCGGTCAACACGCTGCTCAACATTGCCAAGGCCTATAGCAGCTTCAAATCGCTGGCGCTTGCCGTGCGATCGGTCGCTACCGCGGTGGGGGCTGTCGGTTCGGCGGTCGGCTCCGGTGGCCTGACATTGGTCGCGACGGGCGCGATCCTGGGCGGCGTCGGCAAGGGCATGGTCGAAGCGGCAGGCGCCGCCAAGATGGCGTTCCGTATCCAGAAGTTCCAGGATCTGGCGCAGACATTGGGCATACAGCTCGACCCGGTGAAGTTCGGCGATTTCCTCGATCCCGACGTCAAATTGTGGTCGAACGTCAGTTTCAGCGACAATTATTATCAGGATGCGGCGTCGCAGACCTTCACGACGGCGACGCCCAACGGGCGCGACATCGGCCCGACGGATATATCCCGCTATCTGGGTGGCGTGGTGCCGGGTGTATCCGGTTTCAATCTGGACGATTTCGCCGGATTGGGGGCAGGCGGCCCGCATAGTCGCGTCTGGCAATGGTATGCCGGTACGATCGACACCAACATGACCAAGTTCCAGGGTCTGGATATCTATCGGCGCATCACCGACGATGGCATCCGGCCCAAAGTATTCGGCATACCCTCGCTCGATCAATGGAATATGGAACCTTGGTACTTTGTCGATCCGGCCAAGGTCACCAGCCCCAGCATGTCGGTGCGGATCGGTGCGGCGAACCAGATGGTCACCGGCAATACGACGTCCACGACCCATTTCAACATCACAGACGGCGTCGGCACCGGCTGGTTCTATTCCGTCGCAGGCGGCGGGGCGGACTTCCGGCCGATTATCAGCGGTGGCGAGGTGGACGTCACCACCGACAATAGCGAAGCGCCCAATCCCGGTGGTTCTGCCGTCCAGAGCATCTTCAACGGCAATTTCGAACAGGGCACGCGCGAATCCCTCAACGTCCATCTGGAACGCATTGCGACCGGCGAACTGGATGACGATGCCGGGCGCTTCCCGATTTCCTACGAAATTCCAGGCTTCGCATTTCATGGCGGGCAGGGGTTCAAGCTCGACCTGCTCGGCCTGCCCGACGCCGACGCCATCGGCAACATCGATGTCGCTGCGCTGTTCATGGTCAACACCAATCCCCAGGCGCTGGTCAAGAAGGTGCTGGTCAAGATCTGGGAGGACTTTTTCGACAGTCAGGTCAACCTGGCCAACCAGATCACGATCGGCAATTTCAAGCTGCCGACGCTGAACTTTGTCGAAGCGAAGCTGGCCGCCAAGGTGGTCGGCTGGGCCGGTTTCGATGCCGGCAAGAAAATCGACATGGTCAACAAATATTTCAAGGCGACCAACAAGGTATTCAAGGCCGCCGGTATTGCGACGGAAGCGCTGAACGATGGTCTGAACACGCTGGTCGAAAGCACCGGCGTGACGATGTCGCTGGGTGCCGATACGAAGGATGAAGCGGGTCTGGAGCGGCTGAAAGCCTATGTCTCCAACGCAATCGAAAACGGCTTCGACAAGCTGTTCCCCAACCAGGACAATTATTCGCTGATCATGGGGGCCAGCGCGGCGCTCACAAAGATCATCGACTCCTTCCTGCCCGATGGCGACATCTGGGAAGCGATCAAGATGGAAACGCGCAGAATTCTGCCGGGTCTGGATTCGATCACCCACAATTTCGTCTATGTGCCGAAGGACCAGCCCTATCTGACCTTCAAGATCTACAAGCCCTATATGCTGCAACCCGGCGCGAAGATCCGCGTGCGGTTCGAAGGAGCGGGGCTGCCCACCATCGATGCGCTGGTCGCCAATCAGGAAGAGGGCGCGCGTCAGGTCGATCTGGGCACCGGCATGTTCACGTCCAGCGAATTCTCCGTAATCGTCCCTGACGAATATAAGGGCCGTTCGGCGACCATCACCATCACCCATGAAAACATGGCGCCGACGGAGGAAGACAAGCAGGATCTGGAGGACGCGGCGTTCATCGATGCGATCACCGATGCTGCCAAGGATCTGGGCACGGCCGTCAGCCAGATCTATCTGCTCGACGATCTGCGCTTTACGACGGTCGCCGCGATCAACGGGGTCATGCCCGGTTCGCCGCAGGTCGCGGCCGAAGGGGTCGCGATCACGCCCGCCGCTCCGGCCGTCACGCTGGAACAATTGGCCAGCCTCGTCGATGACGCGCGCCTTGCGTGGATCGCAGCGGGGATCAGCGACAGCGATGCGCAGAAATTGGCCGACCTTGAATTTGCCGTGACCGATCATCAGGGTGCGGCGCTGGCGGTTCATTCGGGCCATGTCATCACGATTGATGCGGATGGCGCCGGGCATGGCTGGTTCATCGATATTACGCCGGACGGATCGAGCGAGTTCCTGACGTCGGGCGGACGGATGCTTGCGATCGACGGTAGCGCGGCGGCAGGGCGCTACGACCTGCTCACCGTGCTCATCCATGAAATGGGGCATGAACTTGGCCTGTCGGAATTGCCTACCACGACCATTGGCCGGGTGATGAATGAAGCGCTGGGGCTGGGTGAACGGCGCTTGCCAGGTCTGGCTGACCTGCCGGTCGTACCGGTCGTACCGGTCGCAGCGCCAGTCGCGGGTGCCATTCGCACCGTTACGTTGACGGGGACAGGCAGTTCGGTGCCGGTTGTCGTGGTTGGTGCGCCGTTCGCCTTGCTGCCTTCGGGGACGCCAGCGACCGCGCCTTTCCAGAATGGCGATTTTGGTACGGCGACGGGCTGGTCGCCAGTCGGTGGCGGCGTCGTGTCCGGCGGAGTGGGCGTCCTTGCCGAGGACAGCCGTTTCCTGTCCTCGCTCAACCAGAAATTCGTCCTGCCCAATGGCGCAACGGAAATCAGTTTCCAGATCCGGTCTGCGGTGCTGGGGTCGAACAATGCGCTGCCGCCTGATGCCTTTGAAGTGGCGCTGCTTGATCCGGTCACGGGCCAGTCGCTGCTGGGCGATCTGGACGGGCTGGACCTGTCCGACGCCCTGCTCAACCTTCAGGCCGATGGGTCGCTCTACCTTGCCCCCGGCGTGACCGTGACCGGCAATCCATTGACGGGCAGCGCGACGGTGACCGTTTCGCTTGCAGGGGTCGACCGCAGTAACGGCGCGTTGCTTTCCTTCGACCTGATTGCGATGGGTGACCTCGACAGCCGCGTGACCATCGACAATGTCGCGTTCGTCGCGGTGGCGAATAACGCGCCAGTCGCGACCAATGACAGCGGCAGCGGCGATGAAGATCAGGACATACTCATCGATCTTCTGGCCAATGACAGCGACGCCGATGGCGATCTGCTGAGCATTGCGATCCTGAGCGGCCCGGCAAATGGCACGCTGATCCCGCCGACCGTGACGGGGGGAGCGTGGACCTATCGCCCGGATGCGAATTTCGCGGGAGCGGACAGCTTCACCTACAGCATCACCGACGGGCTGAGCGCGCCGGTGTCGGCCAGTGTCGCCATCACCGTGAACGCGGTGAACGATCTGCCGGAACTGGCCGTGGTGCAGGATCGCAGCGCGGTACAGGGCAGCTTCGTCACGCTCAATCTGCTGGGAAGCGACGTAGAGGATGTCGCATCGGGCCTGACCTACGCGCTCGTCTCCGGCCCAGCCGGTGCCAGCGTCAACCCGTCGGGCCTGTTGAGCTGGACAGCGGGTCTGCCGGGCATCGAGAATTTCACCGTGCGCGTCACTGACAGCGACGGTGGAATTGCCGAACGCAGTTTTGCGATCACCGTCGTCGCGCCGGGCAACGAAGCGCCTGTCTTTGCCGCGCTGCCGGATCGGGATGTCAATGCGGGATCGCTGTTCACGCTCCAACTGGCCGCAAGCGATGATGATGATGCCGCGGCGGATCTGACTTATACGCTGATCGCTGGCCCAAGCGGCGCGACGCTATCGCCTGCCGGCGAATTGCGATGGGTAGCGACCGGAAGCGGCCCCCATCAGGTAACAGTCCGCGTGACCGATCCCAAAGGCGCGTTCGACCAGCGGAGTTTCGTCCTGAATGTCGTGCCGGTCATCGGCAACACCGCACCGACGCTGCCTGTTCTTGGCGATGTCGCGGTTGAAAGCGGCAAGCTCCTGATCCTGCCGATCACGGCCAGCGACAATGAGGATGTCGCCGAAGCGCTGACCTATTCGCTGGTCAGCGGCCCCGATGGCGCGGCCATATCGGCCAGCGGCCTGTTCAGCTGGCAGGCGGGCAATCCCGGCTCCCAGACCGTGACAGTGCGCGTCACGGATACGGGCGGGCTGATTGCCGAGCGCAGCTTTGCGATTCTGGTCTCGAACCCTGCGCCTATATTCGCGCCGATCGCCGATCGCTCGGTATCGACAGGCGGCAATGTCGCGATCACGCTTTCGGCCACCGACAGCAACCATGGCGCAGCGCAGCTCGTCTATTCGCTGGTCAGCGGTCCGGCAGGCGCAAGCGTGACGAGCGATGGGCAGTTCAGCTGGACGGCCGCCGGGCTGGGCAGCCAGCCGGTCGTGGTTCGCGTGACTGACCCGCTGGGCGCATCGGCGGAGACGGGCTTCAACATCGAAGTCACGAACGTCGCGCCGGTGCTGGCCGATGTCGGCCCGGTCGCCGTGAACGAAGGCAGCGTGCTTTCGTTGCAACTGGTCGCCAGCGATACCGAGGATGCGGCGGCGGACCTGACCTATACATTGATCGCTGGCCCAAGCGGCGCAACGCTGTCACCCACGGGCGAATTGCGATGGGTCGCGACCGGAACCGGCTCCCAGACCGTGACAGTGCGCGTCACGGATACCGGCGGGCTGATTGCCGAGCGCAGCTTTGCGATCCAGGTCTCCAACCCCGCGCCTATTTTCGCGCCGATTGCCGATCGCTCGGTACAGACGGGCGGCAATGTCGCGATCATGCTTTCGGCCACTGACAGCAACCATGGCGCAGCCCAGCTCGTCTATTCGCTGGTCAGCGGTCCGGCAGGCGCAAGCGTGACGAGCGATGGCCAGTTCAGCTGGACAGCCGCCGGGCTTGGCGCTCAACCGGTCGTGGTTCGCGTGACCGATCCGTTGGGGGCGTTTGCGGAAACGGGCTTCAATATCGAAGTCACGAACGTCGCGCCGGTGCTGGCGGCTGTTGGCCCGGTCACGGTGAATGAAGGCAGCATGCTTTCGTTGCAGCTCGTCGCCAGCGATGCCGATGATGCAACTGACGACCTGCTATTCTCGCTCGTCTCCGGACCAGCGGGCGCGACGCTGACGGCTGGCGGGCTGCTGAACTGGCGCCCTGCCGACGGCGGGGCGGAGGCGGCCTTTACCGTCCGCGTGACCGACCCCCATGGCGCGCAGGCGGAACAGAGCTTCAACGTCGCCGTGGCCGATGTCGCGCCGGTCCTCAGCGTGTTTGGCCTGACCACGATATTGACCGGCAAGACCTATACGATCGCGCTGGGTTCGAGCGATCCGGGCGACGACCGGCCGATCGAATGGGTCATCGACTGGGGCGATGGCACAACGCCCACATCGGTGGAAGGCAGCGCTACCGCTGCAAGCCACATCTACGCAGACGACGGCAATTTCCTGGTCAGCGCGCGCTTGCGCAATGACGATGGCAGCTTCTCGGCGACACCGCTCGGCGTCGTCGTCAATGATCCGCCATTGCTGCGGTTGACGCAGGCGGGCTTTACCGATGGCGGGCTGGTCGTGCGTGTTTCCGAACCGCTGGATGCTCTGGCAGGCAGCCAGGCGGTGCAACTCACCGACGGCAACGGCAATTCGCTCGCACTCACGCTCGGCCTCGCGACGGACGCGCTGGGCTTCACGTTGACGCGCGCCGATGGCAAGCCGCTGCAATATGGCAGCTATGATCTGGTCATTGCCGACGGCGCATTCATCAGTGCGGATGGTTCGGTGCTGGATGGCGATAATAACGGCTTGGTCGGTGGCGTCTATCGCACGCGCCTGACCTTCAGCCAGTCCATGGCGGGCAGCGCGCGCCTGCCCGACTTCATGCGTGGGCCGGGTGAGCATGTCGACGTGCCGTTTGCCGATAATGCGGGGCTGAAAGTCAGCTTCGCCAGCCAGGGCGGCGTCAAGACCATGACATTCACGGTCTTGTACGATCCCGCCCTGTTGCGGGTCGATGGCGTGTTGCCGGGCGCCGATCTGCCTGCGGGCGCGAGCCTCGGCTTCGTGACGGAGGCGGCCGCTGGCGGCAAGCGTCTGGCCTGGATCAGCGTCAGCAGCGATACGCCGATCGCTGCGGGCGACCGCTGGATACTCAGCCTAGATGCGACCGTGCCGGACACGGCTCCTTACGGGTCGAGCGAAGTGCTGGAAGTGAAGGTCGAAGCGATCAACGCGGCTGCTCCCTCCGCAACCGAGGATGATCAGGCGCTGCAACTGGTCGGCTATTATGGCGATGCCAATGCAGATCGTCGCCAGACCATGGCGGATCTGTGGCTGGCGACACGGGTGGCGCTGAACATCGACAAGGGCTTTGCGGCATGGGGCGACGCGCCGCCCGCGCTGGTCGCTGACATTCGCGACCATCGCCCATTGGCGAACCCGCTGCTGCCGGACATCGAATCCACCCCGGTCAAACCAGCGCCATTGTGGCAATCGCAGGTCGTGCTTCCCCCCGATTTCGGTCCGATCACCTACGGATTTTACGATGCGGTGGATCGCTGGGCGCAGGATATTCGAGCGACGGATTCGGCATGGTATGAAGTGGGGATGGACGGCAAAAAGCAGGATCAGTCCGACGCCACTGCTCCAGCCCCGGCAACAGGTTCCGACACGCCACCATCCCCGGCGTCGACACCAGCGCCTGTTGCGCCAGTGCCGACAGCGTCGGCCCCCGTGGATGACGCCGTCACGGCAGCGGCTGTCGCCGGGGCCGCGCCCGTACGGGCGAAAATCAACATGAACGCGCAGCCGGTTGCCAGCCGGATGATGGCCGCGATGACGGACGCGGATGATCAGTGCGCGACATGGCTGTCGCGCTTCCTGCTCGACAATGGCGATAGCCCTGCATGTTCCACGACTGATGATTTCCTCCCCATTCTCATTCCCGGTCTCAATCAGCCGAGAGAGAAGGCGGGCGACAAGCGCCGCAGGGATGCCATGCGCACAAGTGAAGGGCCTTCGGGCGAACTGGAGAAAAGCGAATGAATGACAAGTCCGCGACGGCCAAGGGACAGGCCGCGCCGCGCCAGCAGAAGCTTCGGTTCAACAGTGCCAATGTCAAAAGCAGCTATTGCAACATGTGCAACGCCACCAGCACGCGGGAGGAAGTGGTGCTCAATTTCGGGGTGAACCAGAATTGGGACCAGCCCAGCACTACGCCTGCGGAACTGGAGGTCGATCTGCAACATCGGATCATCCTCAGCCCCTTTGCCGCCAAGCGGTTGAGCGAGGCGCTTTCGCAACTCGTGCGTGACTATGAAACAAGATATGGCAAACTCGCCTGAGGTCGATGTTGTAGGACGCTGATGGCGTAGATTTGTGTTCTGCGTCGATTGGGGTGGCTTCAGCATGGTTCGCCAATGGGGGCAAAGGCACGAGATGATCAGCCGGGCGATAATTTCAGGGGCCATGATAAATTGAGAGCCATGCCCTCCACATCCGAACCGGCCGATGATGCCCGGCTATGGGCGTCGATGGCCAGCGCGCGCGATGCCGGGGCGTTCTGCCGCGCCTGGCTCGATCTGCAATGCGCGCGTACGCCGGGGGCGATTGCGGGCCTTGTCGTGCTGGAAGGGGAGGAGAACAGCTTTGCCCCGGCGGCTTCGTGGCCAGCAGGGCCGCAGGATATTCCCCATTTACGCAAAGTGGCTGAGCAAACCCTGACCAGCGGTCAGGCGGTCGTTGAAAATGACCCCGATCATCCTGCGCATACCGGCATCGCCTATCCCATCGCGGCGGGCGGGCGGACCTATGGCGCGGTCGTGCTCGTCATCGCGGGCGCCACGGCGGAGCGATTGCAGCCGATATTGCGCGAACTCCATTGGGGCGTGGGCTGGATATTGTCGATCGTATGGCAGCATCAAGCCAACGAACAGGCCGACCGAAACGCCGCGTCCATCGCCGCACTGGATGTGCTGGCCGCGGTCGAGGAACATGAGAGTTTCGATGAGTCCGCCGTCAGCCTGTGCAATGCCCTGGCCGTCGCGCTTGAATGTTCACGGGTCAGTTTCGGCAAGGTTTACAAGGACAAGGTCACGCTTGCCGCCATGTCGCATGGTGCATGGTTTCGCAAGAAATCCGATACCGCCGAAGCGATCGAGGCGGCGATGGACGAAGCGCTGGATCAGGGTGTCACACTCAGTGTTCCCTCGTCAGAGGGCAACCGTCTCATCACGCTGCAACAGGTCCGTCTGGCTGCCAGCGGCGGATTGATGGCGGTCGCGTCCGTGCCGGTGCTGGATCGCGGACTGCCGGTGGGCGTCATCACGCTGGAGCGCGATGCGGACGGCGCGCCGTTCGCCCCCCGCGACCTGCTGTTCGCGCAGAGCGTGGCGAGCCTGACGGCGCAATTGCTGGCATTCAAACTGCGTGAGGAACGCTGGTTCGGTGGTCGCGCCCGGCGGCATATGATGGACGGCGCGCGCGCCCTGTTCGGCCCACGCCGTCCGCTTGCCAAGGCGCTTGGCGTTGCCGCTCTGGTATTGCTGCTGTTCCTGCTCGTGCCGCTTGCCCAGTTCCGCGTCAGCGCCGACGCTGCGCTGGAAGGGCGGGTGCAACGTGCCGCCGCAGTGCCCTTTTCCGGGTTCATCGCCCAGTCCCATGCCCGCGCGGGGGATGTCGTCAAACAGGGCCAGTTGCTCGCCACGCTCGATGATCGGGATTTGCAGATCGATCATGCCCGTTCGGTGAGCGAAGTGCAGCAGCTTGATCGGGAATATCGCGAATCGCTCGCCAAGCACGAGCGGTCGAACATGAATCTCGATGGCGCCAAACTGCGTCAGGCCGAAGCACAACTGCGCCTTATCGAATATAAGCTTGCGCGGACGAATATTCTTGCGCCGCTTTCCGGCGTACTGGTTTCCGGCGATGTCAGCCAGCTCGTCGGCACCCCTGTCAAGGAAGGCGAAATCCTCTTCGAGGTCGCGCCGCTCGACGATTTTCGCGTCGTCCTGCATGTCGAGGAGGCGGACATCACCTATCTGCGGCCGGGACAAAAGGGGCGCTTTGCCCCAACCGGCCTTGCCGGGGGAACCGTGCCGTTCGTCGTTACCCGCATCTCCTCCGTGACCGGGACGCAGGACGGCAAGAACACCTTCCGGGTCGAGGCCGAACTGGACAGCGGCGCGCCACGGACGCTGCGTCCGGGCATGGAGGGCATTGCCAAGGTGACGATCGACCGCCGGTCCAATCTCTGGATATGGACGCGCGGACTGCGCAACTGGCTCCAGCTCTTCTTCTGGAAGTGGATTCCCTGAGCGCATCATGGCCAATCCGTTTCACAGCTCGTCATGGTTTCAGGTCGCGCGGCTCCGCCCCCGGCTCAAGGGGCATGTGCGGGTGCGCAGGCACCGCTATCGCGGGCAGGTCTGGTATGTGATCGACGATGGCGCCTCCGGCAAGGCGCACCGCTTCCCCAAGGGCGCCTATGAACTGGCAGGCCGTCTTGACGGAACGACGACGGTCGAAGCGCTTTGGGAATTGCTGGTGGAACGTCTGGGCGAGGACGCACCCAGTCAGGATGACGTCATCGCTGCGCTGGGGCAACTGCACGCGGCCGATCTGCTTGCCAGCGATACATTGCCTGACACCGGCGAAGCCTATGAGCGGCTCAAGAAAGAGCGTCGCCAGCGCTGGTTGCAAAATCTCAAAAGCCCGATGTCGGTGCGGATCAATCTTGTCGACCCGGATCGCTTCCTCACCCGCCACATGAACCTGGTCGCGCCTCTGTTCAGTGTCGCCGGGGTCTTTCTGTGGCTGTGCGTGGTCGTGCCCGCGCTGCTGCTGGTCGGCACTAATTGGAACGCGATGACCGGCAATCTGGCCGATAGGGTATTGGCAGCCGACAATCTGCTGCTGATCGCGCTCATATATCCGCTGGTCAAATGCATCCATGAACTGGGTCATGGCTTCGCCGCCAAGAATTTCGGGCGCGAAGTGCGGGAAATGGGCGTGATGCTGCTCATCCTGGTACCAGTGCCCTATGTCGATGCCTCGCATGTCAGCATCCTTGCCAACAAATGGCAGCGGGCGCTGGTCGGCGCGGCGGGCATGATCGCCGAAGTGTTTATCGCCGCGCTCGCCACCTTTGCCTGGGTGTTGATGGAACCGGGGCTCGCGCGGGCCATCGCCTTCAACATCATGCTGATCGCTGGCGTGTCGACCGTGCTGGTCAACGGCAATCCCTTTTTGCGGTTCGATGGCTATTATATCCTGTCGGACCTGATCGAGATTCCCAATCTGGGCAGTCGCGCCAACAGGTTCTGGGCGCATCTGGTCGACAAATATATATTCCGCACCCCCGGCGTGCTTCCGTTCGACGCGACGCCCGGCGAAAAGCGCTGGTTCCTTTTCTTCGCCCCGGCTGCGCTGATCGCCCGCATGACGATGCTGATCGCCATCGCGCTGTTCGTGGCCCAGAAATATTTCGTGGTCGGCGTGCTGATAGCGCTCTGGTCATTGTGGAGCGGGCTGGGCCTGCCGGTCTGGAAGATGTTTGCGCATGTGGTTTCCAGCCCGCAACTGCATGGCAACCGGAAACGGGCGGTCAGGATCACGCTCGGCGTCGTCGGCGCGCTCTTGCTGGCGCTGTTTGCTGTTCCGCTGCCGCTGCACGTCAATGCACAGGGGATCGTCTGGTTGCCGGAGGAAGCGCATGTGCGCGCTGGCGCTGATGGCGTCATCACCCGGCTGGCGGCGTCCGACGGCACGCCGGTCAAGAAGGGCGCGCTGCTGATGCAGGCGGAAAACCCGGTGCTGGAGGCCGAAGTCGAGCAGATACGCTGGCGCTTGCGCGAACTGGAGGCGGAGGCAGATGCCGAACTGGCCGGCGATCTGGTCAAGCGGCAGATCAGCCAGGACGCATGGCGCGAATATTCCCGCCGACTGGTCGTGCAGGAACAGCGGCTGGGGGATCTGGGCCTGACGGCGGGGACAGATGGCACGTTCATTCTCACCCAGGCCCCGGCGCAGGATTTGCCTGGTCGTTATGTGCAAAAGGGAACGCTGCTTGGCTATGTGACGCCCGGCTATGCGGCGGTCGCCCGTGTCGTCGTGCCGCAGGATGATATCGAACTGGTGCGGGCGCGACTGCGCGGCGTGCGCTTCTGGCTGGGGTCCGAACCGGGCAAAAGCTGGGATGGGAGCATCGCCCGCGCGATACCGGGCGGCACCTTCGAACTGCCGAGCGAGGCGCTTTCCACCACGCACGGCGGGAGCATCCCCACCGATCCGGGCGATGAGAAGGGGCTGACGGCGCTCAACCGCGTGTTTCTGTTCGATGTGTCGCTGCCACAGCAATTGCGCGATGCCCGGTTTGGCACCCGCGTTCATGTCCGTCTGCAATTGGGGTGGGAGCCGGTCGGCTGGCAATTCATGCGCCGTCTGCGCCAGCTTTTCCTGACGCAATTCAATGACTGACGCGACGCTTTCGCGCTGGGGCGTATTCAGCGGCAAGGCGCGCGAAAAGGCCCGCCATTTCTGGCATGAGGCGCGCAGCGACGCCCGCCCGGTCATTGCGCCCTATGCAGAGCGCGGGCCAGCGCCGTCATGGAAATGGGACCGGCCACTCGCGCTCCTGCTTGGCCGCTGCATGCTCGCCGCGCAGCGGGGCGCGCCTGGCCTGCTCGATCGGGCGCAGCATATCGTCCAGCGTTGCGAGGAACTGGCCGATCTGTCCGATGAGGCGCTTGATGCTTCCTGCCGGGAAATCCGCGCCCGGCTGGTCCGCGAACGGCTGGGCGAAGCGGTGGTCGATGAAGCCTTCGCCCTGATCCGCGAAGTGAGCGGTCGGGAACTGGGCCTGCGCCATTTTCCTGTGCAATTGGCCGCCGGGCTGGTGATGCTGGATGGCGGGCTGGCCGAAATGGCGACGGGGGAGGGCAAGACGATCACTGCCTTGCTACCCGCGATCACCGCCGCGATGGCCGGCATGCCGGTGCATGTTTTCACGGTGAACGATTATCTGGCCGAACGCGATTGCAACAAATTGCGCCCCGTGATCGAGCGTTTTGGCCTGAGTTGCGGCCTGATCATCCATGGACAGGAAAATCCCGAACGCCGCGCGGCCTATGGATGTCATATCGTCTATGGCACGAACAAGGAGATGACGTTCGACTATCTGCGCGATCAGACGGCGTTGGGAAAAAGGAGAGGGCAGGGGCGGCGCCTGATTGCAGAGCTGTTCGGCCAGGTTGCGCAGCCCTTGCTGATGCGCGGGCTGCATTTCGCGATCGTGGACGAAGCGGATTCGATCTTCATTGATGAAGCACGCACGCCGCTGATCCTATCTGCCGAACTGCCCGGCGATGCAGATGGCGTCTATCTCGCGGCGCTGGAACTGGCATCCAAGCTGGAAGAAGGCCGGGACTATCTTCTGACCGAAGGCACGCGGTCGGTGCATCTGACTACGTATGGCAAGGCCAATGTCGCCGAATTGTCCCAAGGGCTGCCGCACACCCAGTGGCGGATCAGGCTGGCGCGTGAGGAACTGGCGATGCGGGCGATTTCCGCCACGCGGCTGTTCCTGCGGGACCGCGACTATATCGTGACGGATGGCAAAGTGCAGATCGTCGATGAATCGACCGGCCGGGTCATGGCCGATCGATCGTGGGAAGGCGGCCTGCATCAACTGGTCGAGACGAAGGAAGCCGTCGAGATTTCGGGCGTTCGCAACACCATGGCCCGCATCACCTATCAGCGCTTTTTCCGCCGCTATCGCCGGTTGAGCGGCATGACCGGCACGGCCGGGGAGGTGGCGGATGAGTTATGGGCCGATTATGGGCTGAAGGTCGTCGTCATCCCGCGCAATCGGACCAATATACGCAATGATCGCGGTCATGTGATGGTACGGTCGGCGCAGGACAAATGGGCGTTGGTCGCCGCCGAAGTTGCCCAGGTCCAGGCGCAGGAAGGCGCGCGTCCGGTATTGATCGGCACCCGCTCGGTTGCGGATTCCGAAGCCGTCTCGCACGCACTGGCTGACGCTGGCATAGCGCATCGCGTACTGAACGCGCGTCAGGACGAGGAGGAGGCGGACATCATCGCGCAAGCCGGTGCGCCGGGCGCCGTCACGGTCGCGACCAATATGGCCGGGCGCGGCACTGACATCCTGCTCGATCCAGAGGCCAAGGCGCTTGGCGGATTGCATGTCATCCTCACGGCCTTTCACGACACCGCACGCATTGATCGTCAATTATTCGGCCGCGCGGCCAGGCAGGGCGACCCCGGCAGCACCATTGCGATCACGGCGCTCGACGACCAGCTCTATGCCGATTTCGCGCCGCGCGCCGCCCGGATCATCGGCTCATCCGTCACGAACTGGCCCCTGATCGATGGCAAGGCGAACATGCTGCGCCGACTGGCCCAGCGCAATGCCGAGAAACGCCATGCCGCCGACCGGCGACAGACCGAACTGGCTGAGGAACGTCTCCGCAAGACGATGGCCTTTGGCGGCGGAGAATAGCGAAGCGCTGATCGCTCCCCGGAAAAAAGCGAACGCCTGCCGGTCAGTCCGCCTTCACGGTCGGCTGATAGAGGATGCTCTGGTCGAAATTGAGATCCGCCGCGTCCGCCTTGCCCATCACCGCGAGCAGGGCGAAGCCCGCGACATAGGCGTCACGCCGCGCGGTCAGCATCGTGACCTGGGCATTGAGTAGTTCCTGTTCGGCATTGAGCTGGTCGAGCAACGGGCGCAAACCCGCGCTGACTTCCGCTCGCATCCCCGCCAGCACCTGCTGGTTGGCGTTGACCCCGCGCTGCGCCGTGTCGGTCACGTTGGTCGCCGCCTGCCATGTCGCGAAGGCGGATCGCGTTTCGGCAATGACCTTGCCTTCGGCATCCAGCGCCTGTTTGTCGGCGACATCCTGCTTCGCGCGGGCCTGTCGCGTCTGCGCGCCGGTGCGCCCGCCATCCAGTATCGGCATTTTCAAAGTCACACCGACAAAGGCCGTCGTCCCGCGATCCCCGTTGCGCGGCCCTGTGCCCTGCTCCAGCGAACCGAGATAATCATATTGATTGAGCCCGCCAATCGCGCTCAATCGCGGGTAAGCCTGCGATCGGGCGACATCAATGTCATACCCCGCGGCGGTCCGCTGCACGCGGGCGGAGGCTATTTCGGGATTGTTGGCCAGCGCCATTTCCACGGCATCGGTGGGCGATGCTGGCATTTGCGGCAAGGGCGGCGGCAGTTCCAGATTTTCGGGCGCCCGGCCCACCAGCCGCAAATATTGCTCCTTGCTTGAAATCAGCCGCGCTCCGGCGGTTTCCAGCTGGCTTTCCGCCAGCGCGAGCCGCGCCTCCGCCTGCGCCACGTCGGTCGGCCCGCGACTGCCCGCGCGGCGGCGATCGTCGGCTTCCTTGACGGTGTAGCGCATCACATCGACATTGTTGCGGTTTAGGCCGACCACCGCCTCGTCGCGCAGCACGTCCATATAAGCGCCCACAACAGCGGAAAACAGGTCTGCCTCCGTCTTGTTCATGCCGAAATGGCTTGCCTCCAGCCGCGCCTTGGCTGCGTTCATACTGCCGCGTACCCCGCCAAAATCGAACATGAGCACATTGGCGTTGATCTGACCGACAAGCTGACGATCCGGGTTGGAAAAAAATCCGCTCGGCGCGGGTTTGCCGGTCAGGACATTTTCCTGATAGGTCGCGCTGCCGTCGACCGTGGGCATACCGGCGGCGCGGGCCAGCGGTACATCCTCTTCGGCAACGCGGATGCTGGCGCGCTGGGCCGATATGGTCGGGTTGTTGCGATAGGCCCCTTCCAGCGCCTGTTGCAGGGTTTCGGCGCTGGCGGACGATGGCAGGATGGCGCATGCAGCGATACCTGCGAAATAGACTTGCTTCCTGGTCATGTCCGTAAAGCTCCTGTCTGATCAGTGGGATGGGACCGCCTATTTGCTCCGCGCGGTAATGCTTGCGGGCTTGCGGTCGATTTCCAGTCGGCAGCGCAGTCCTGCGGGCAGCTTGTTGCCGGGATTGGGCAGTTCGAGACGCATGCCGAACGTGCCGCTGGCCGCATCGAACACGCGATCGATCACCTTGATCCGCGCCCGATATTTTCCTCCGACCGGCGCTTCGGGAAAGATCGACACCTCGTCCCCCACCTGCACCGCGTCCAGTTGCGCGATAGGGGCAAAGACTTCGACATTCAGCGGATCGACCTGCGCGATCGTCAGAATATGCGTCGCGTCGGCGCCCCGATACTCGCCCGGCGCCATGCGGCGCTCCGTCACGATACCATTGACCGGGCTGCGCACGGTCTTTTGTCCGATCACGCGCTGCGCCTGCACATATTCCAGTCGCGCAACCCGCTGATCTTCCGCCGCCGCCTTGCGCTCTTCCGCGGCGGATTGCGCATTGGCGCGCGCTTCGTCGACGACGTCGCGGGCAAGATATTGGCTGACCTGGTCGGATCGCTGGCTGACCGTGGCGAGATAGGCCGCCCGGCTGGCAGCGGCACGTTCCGTGTGGGGGTTGGACGCACGCGCCTGTGCGGCGGCGGCGGCGGCGCGCTCGACATCGGTGTATAGTTGAGCAACGACCTGCCCGCGCTGAACATCATCGCCCCGGTCGACATAGATATTCTGGATCACCCCTTCGACGCCACTATTCACGCGCACGATCTGGCTGGGTTCGATCAGGCAATCTGTGGGGCGGGCCGCATCCATTCCGGGCGGAGTCGCAGCATTGCCGCTGCTGGGCCGAACTGGCGCGCCGGCGGCCTTGGCGGTTGTAACAGGGCCAGCTGGCGCTGGCGCCTTCTGTTGCGCAGCGGGTGTTTCATCACTGCGGACGACAAGCGTTATCCCGGCAATCAGCGCCAGCGCGCCGCCACCGAAAATAACAGCCTGTTTGCGATCCATCGACCAAGCCTCCCCCAAAGCACGGCATCAGACGGCTCCCGCCATCCATTGCAGCAATTTATGCGACTTGTATCTTTGGCGAAAGGTCGGAAGTCCCCACTTCATTCCGCATCGGCAACCTAGCCAAGCTTGCAAAATGTTGCAACTATTTGTGACGTTGGAAATGTCTTGGAATAGGTCAGGAAATGCCCGGCAATGTCGCCTCTGCTCTGGGTTGGGCGCGTCGTGCAGGCAGGCTGCATTTGACTGGTGACCCCTACGGGAATCGAACCCGTGTTTCAGCCGTGAGAGGGCCGCGTCCTAACCGCTAGACGAAGGGGCCATGCGCCGCGTCGGGCGGCTGGCAGGGGCCGGGCTTTAGGAAGGCGTGCCGGGCGCGTCAAGGAAAACCGCGCCGGAACCAGACCAGTTGAAAAGCCGCATGCCAAAAAAACCGCCCCATGCAGAGCATGGAGCGGCCTAGGTTCAGGGAGGAGACGCCTCCAAAGGGGGAGGCGCCCATACGATACACCCGAAAGGGGGGCAGGTGCATCGCATGTTCAGTAGATAGGGCAGGTCACATTCCGTTTCAAGAGGAGATGCAATCGCTTTTTCTATCAATTATTTCCGCCGTTTCGGGTTAACTTCCCGTTCAGGCCTGAACGACCTGGGGAATCGGCCCCTTGCCCAGATTGACCTGCGCTTCGAAAATGTCGCGCATCAGCTGAAGCGAAAAGAGATGGGCGTGGATCAGCGGCAGCATCCCGCTCTGGTTGATCTTGCGCAGCTGGTCGCCGCGCAGGTCGCGCAGCTTTTCCTCGTTGATCATGCGGAAACCACGATAGACGAAGGGCTGTTCGTTGCCCGGCGTCTGGATCGCGACCTCGCCGTCCATCAGCAGGTCCATTTCCTGCAATTCGCGCACGAACTGGCCGGTGCGGGCAGCGGCCTGCTCGAAATCCTCGCAGAATTTCAGCACGCCCTGGGTCAGTTCGGTCGGCTTGCCATCCTCGAACAGGGGCTGGCCATCCTCGAACGGGCCGATCGCCGGGCTGGTCGGATCGAAGCACAGCGACAGTTCGTCGCTGTCGGGACGCAGCTTCGCCAGCATCCAGGGATAGCGCCGAACATAGGCCGGAATGTAGGACGGACCGCCCCGCAGCTTGCCTTCGTCATCGACGAAGATGTTGACCCCTTCATTAAGGCCCATCAGCGCCAGCGGCACCGAATCCGTGCCCGCCGAAAAGATGATCGGCACGAAACGCTGGGCGGCGACAAATTCGTCGATCGTCAGCGGAATGGCGTGCTGGCTGGTCAGGAACGGCGCCGAATCGACCGCTACGCTACGGAAATCGGCATGATCCAGGCTGCTCAGCGGAAGGAGGTCGTTATAGAAGATCGGCAGGTTATTCGCGGGCGCGCTGGCCATGATCCGTTATCCATTCTGTCAATAAAGCGGCGCTGTGCAGTGGCGCCGCCGGGCGTAAAACTGGGAGAGGGCGATAAAGCCCTGCGCAGCGGGTGGCAATTGCTTTCACACATTGGTTCCGGGCCTGATCTTCAGGCTTCATCGGGCAGGGGAATGAGTTTCCCCGGATTGAACAGCCCTTGTGGATCGAATGCGGCCTTGATCGCCCGCAGTGCGCCGATCCGCGCCGGGCCGGCCAGCCGCGCCAGCTCCGTCCGCTTCATCTGGCCGATGCCATGTTCGGCGGAAATGGACCCGCCCGCCGCTACCACAGCATCATGGACGAAGGCGTTGATCGCCTGGCCTTGCGCCGCGATCCAGCCTGGCCCGTCACTTGTCCCCTTTGGCGCGCGGACATGGAAATGGACATTGCCATCGCCCAGATGGCCAAAGGATGACGCCGTCGTGCCGGGAAAGCGCGCCATGGCCGCGTCGGCCGCATCGATCATGAAAGCGGGCATCCGCGCCACCGGCACGCTGATGTCATATTGCAGCGCCGGCCCCTGCGCCTTTTCCGATTCCGACAGCGACTCGCGAATTCGCCAGAAGGCTTCGGCCTGCGCTTCATTGGCGGCGACGACCGCGTCGATCGCAATTTCCCGTTCGAACGCCAGCGCCAGCGCGCCCTCCAGCCGTTCGACCGGCCCCGGATCGCGCAGATCGCCATGATCGACCTCGATCAGCACATGCCATGCCGTCCGTGTCTCGATCGGCGACCGGGTGCCGGGGATATGCCCCAGCACAAAGCCCAGTGTCTCGTCGGCGATCACCTCGAATCCCTCGACGGCATCGCCCAATTCCGCTTCCACCAGCCGAAGCAGCGCCAGTGCATCGGCCGGGGAGGAGACGCCGACCCAGCCGACCGCCCGCGCCGCTATGGCCGGGACCAGCCGCAGCGCCGCCGCCGTGATCACGCCCAGCGTCCCTTCCGCGCCGATCAGCAGCTGCTTGATGTCGTAACCGCGATTATCCTTTTTCAGCGCATCCAGCCCATGGAAGATGCTGCCGTCGGGCAGCACTGCCTCCACCCCTTCGACCAGCGCGCGCATCGTTCCGTGGCGCAACACCTGCGTACCGCCCGCATTGGTCGACACCAGCCCACCGATGGTTGCGGACCCCTTGGCCCCCAGGCTCAACGGAAAACGGCGACCGGCGGCTTCCGCGGCATCGTGCAGGTTGCTCAGGATCACGCCCGCCTCACAGATCGCCAGATTATCGTCCGCGCTCAGGCTGCGAATCCGGTTCATCCGCCGCAGCGACAGGACCAGCGCCGATCCGTCGGCAGGCGGCGTCGCCCCGCCCACCATCGACGTATTGCCCCCCTGCGGCACCAGCGCGACGCCCAACTCGCCAGCCAGCGCCACGATGGCCGCAACCTCCTCCACCGACGCAGGTGACAGGATCGCCGCCGCCGTGCCATGATAGCGCCCGCGCCAGTCGCTGACCCATGGCGCAATATCATCCGGGTCGGTGATGACGCCCTTGGGGCCAAGCAGCGCGGAGAAACGATCGATAATAGCCTGTCCAATCATGGGACGCACCTATCCCCTGAATTCATCGACTGTTCAACCATGGGTCGATAGCTTCCGATTCCCAAAAGGGGTTCGATTTGGTTCATTCCATATTGCTGCTGATGGCCGCCACTACGGCTAGCCCGGTTCAATGGGCGCAAATGACGATTGAACAGCGCGTCATCATTCGCGTGCCGATGGCGCGCAAGGGCAGGGCGCCCGCGCGCATAACGGAAAAAGCCGCCGACGCATGGGACGAAAAGAAGGGACCGCGCTGCGTCGCGCTCCGCTCGATTCGCGCTGCCGCCATCGCCGTGCGTAACGGGGTGGACCTGATCCTGGCCGACGATCATCGCTATCGCGCGCGGTTGGAAAAAGGGTGCGACGCGGCGGCTTTCTATTCCGGTTTCTATGTCGAACCGGACGAGGACGGGTCGCTATGTTCGGGCCGGGACGAATTGCAGGCGCGCGGCGGGACCAGTTGCGCCATCGAAAGCTTCAAGCGGCTGATCGCCGTCGAACCCGACGATTAAGTGTCGCGATCGGGCGGCAGGACAGGGCAAATCGCGCGATTTCCTTGACAAGCGGCCGATATTTCCGCAATGCGCGGCCGATTTCCGTCTCGCTATCGTGCAGGGCGGACAAGCCTCCTGTTCCCGGACCATTGAATGACTTTTGCCGATCTCGGCCTTTCCGACGAATTGCTCAGGGCCGTAACCGAGGCCGGTTACGATACGCCCACGCCTATTCAGGCGCAGGCGATCCCGTCCGTCCTGATGATGCGCGACATTATCGGCATTGCCCAGACGGGGACGGGCAAGACCGCCAGCTTCGTGCTGCCGATGATCGACATCCTCGCCCATGGACGCAGCCGCGCGCGGATGCCGCGATCGCTGATTTTGGAGCCGACCCGCGAACTCGCCGCCCAGGTCGCGGAAAATTTCGAGAAATACGGCAAATATCACAAACTTTCGATGGCGCTGCTGATCGGTGGCGTGTCGATGGGCGACCAGCTTGCCGCGCTCGAAAAGGGCGTGGACGTGCTGATCGCGACACCGGGCCGCCTCATGGACCTGTTCGGTCGCGGCAAGATCATGCTCAATGGCTGTTCGCTGCTGGTCATCGACGAAGCCGACCGGATGCTCGACATGGGCTTCATCCCCGATATCGAGGAAATCTGCACCAAGCTGCCCGCGCAGCGCCAGACGCTTCTGTTTTCGGCAACCATGCCCCCGGTCATCAAGAAACTGGCCGACAAATTCCTGTCCAACCCCAAATCGATCGAAGTCGCGCGCCCCGCCAGCGCATCGACCAACATCACCCAGCGTCTGGTGAAGGTCGACGCACGCAAGAAGCGCGACACCTTGTCCAAAATGCTGCGCGAAGCCGACGTCACCAGCGCGGTCATCTTCTGCAATCGCAAGACGACGGTGCGGGACTTGAACAAGAGCCTGCAACGCGACGGCTTCAAGTCGGGCGAAATCCATGGCGATATCGACCAGGGTTCGCGCATCGCCGAACTGGAACGCTTCCGCGCCGGCACCGTCAACATCCTCGTCGCGTCGGACGTCGCGGCGCGCGGTCTGGACATCAAGGGCGTCAGCCATGTGTTCAACTATGACGCGCCCTGGCACCCGGACGATTATGTCCACCGCATCGGCCGTACCGGCCGTGCGGGCGCATCAGGCGTCGCTTACACCTTCGTCACAGAAGCGGACGCCGAAGCGATCGACAATATCCAGAAGCTGATCGGCACCAAGATCGAGGTCGTCGGCGCGGCGGAGGCCATCGCCAGCACCGAACCGACCGCAGAATCCGCACCCAAGACGCCAAGGGGCCGCAAGCCCCGCACGGCAAAGCCTGCTGCTCAAGCGCCCGTCGCGGACGAGCCCACCGCTGAAAAGCCCAGCCCGGCCCGCCGGTCACGCGCGCAAAAGCCGCGCGAGGAAGCAGCCACCAGCCCAGCCGCCGCCCCCCGCGCCGCCGAAGCCCCCGCCCGCCAACGCCGCAACGATCATCAGGACGACGGCCCCGACGAAGGCTGGAACGGCCCGGTCCCCGAATTCCTGAACTTCGGCTTCGACGCCTGACCAGAGGCGGACGGGCTTTGCCCTGTCCGCCAACGAGCGACCAGAAACGCCCAACTCCGTCATCACCGGACCCTTCGGCAAGCTCAGGACAGGCTTGATCCGAGGTCGCGGTTTCTGCGCGAAGAAAAGCGGGATGCCGGGTCAAGCCCGGTATGACGAAAGGGGAATGGCAATGAGCGGCCAGAAACGCCCGTAAATTCCTCCCCTGCAAGGGGAGGGGGACCACGAAGTGGTGGAGGGGTGTCACACTATCGAGGGGAAGACACCCCTCCGTCTGGCCTACGGCCATCCACCTCCCCTTGAAGGGGAGGATGATCGGTGACGACCATTCTAGGTCACTCCGTCAGACCATGCGGATCGCTGAAACCGGCCATTCATGCCGATGGCAAGGCGAAGACTGAATGACCAAATCTGGTGGCTAGCTGCCGTTCCGCTTCCAGTCCGCACATGGTGGAAGCGGACGTTGGAGATCAGGCAGATCGTGTCGTCGTTATCGAGCTAAGGCTAGGCCACGCCTGCCATGTTCCGACCGCGTGGGCGATCCCGTAGCCAAGAACGACGAGAGAACTGACGATGGCGAAAGTATCGACGGTATGCGGCTTTATCACGAGTATTGGAACAAGTGCCAGTCCCCGAAGCAGGTAAACACCAGTGATGAGCACCAACGCGGTCCGCAAAAGCGGCAGACGCCTGATAAGACCAGCGGCGGAGAATGCGTAAAATGCCCACACCATGAGGACAGAGGCAATCGCCGCCGTCACCACCCCGGGAACCGATGAGCCACGTTCGGCGGCGACCGCCATCTCTTCGCCAGCTCCGAAGAACCTGTACCAGTCCGGTCCGCCTACAATGGTAGCCACATGCAACACCGATGCGGCGACGCTCAGTATCCCCGCTGCTACGAGCCAGCTATTTCTCATCTGTTTCCCTCTACCCCGTCCTAAAGTGTATTGCAGATGCCATACACCTGTCAAGAGCGTCCGCTTCAGGCGCTCAGGAGCGACGTGGGAACGACCGACATTTGGGCGATTGTTGTCGCACGTTTTTATCTGCGCATCTTCCGCTATCGCCGGTCAGCTTCGCAAAACCCGACCTTCCGCCATCCACCCATTCCATCCCCTCACAACAACCCCATAGCCCGCATACTGCTATGCCCGTTCGTGCCGACGATAATATGGTCATGCACCGCGATGTTCAGCCGCTTGCCTGCGTCGATGATCTGGCGTGTCACCTCTATGTCCTGACGGCTGGGTTCGGGCGATCCGCTGGGGTGGTTATGCACCAATATGATCGCTGCTGACCCCAGGTCTATCGCCCGCCTGATCACCTCGCGCACATAGATGGCCGCCTGGTCGATCGACCCGTCGCCCATATTTTCGTCGCGGATCAGCATGTTGCGCGCATTCAGGTGCAGCACCCGCACCCGCTCCACCCCCAGAAACGCCATGTCCGCGCGCAGATAGTCGAGCAGTGCCTGCCAACTGGCCAGCACGGGCCGCGCCGCCACTTCGTTGCGCAGCGTCCGCAGCATCGTCGCCTGCACGATCTTGATCGCCGCGATGCTGGTGTCGCCCATGCCCGGCACCCGCGCGATCGCCTGCCAGTCCGCGCTCATCAGCCCGCCAATGCCGCCAAATTCGCGCAGCAACGCCTTGGCCAGCGGCTTGGTATCGCGCCGGGGAATCGCCAGGGCGAGGAGATATTCGATCAGTTCATGATCATGCAGCGCATCCCCGCCGCTTTCGGCCAGCTTCTGCCGCAACCGCGCGCGATGCCCTGCGCCATCATGCGTGACTTTTGCGTCCTGCTCCGCCAAACCTGCGTTCCTCGCTACTGGCCATCGACGCTATAAGTTGCGGAATCGCGGGGCAAGGATATTTAATCGCGTACGGACGTTATGGTCCCGTTACGGACCATCAGCGTTACTTGAAAGCCGGGGTTGGCCATAAGCATGGAAGAACAGGACGGCGAAGAGCAGGTTCGCCGGGGTTGGCTACGCTGGCTGGGTGTCGGCACCGGGTCGCTTGCACTGGTGCTGGCCGGGCTGTGGACGCAGCGCGCGCCGATCGCGGAAAATTTCGTCAGCCGCGAACTGAACCGGCGCGGGGTGCAGGCCAATTATGATCTGACCGATGTGGGCCTGCGCACCCAGCGGATCGAACATATCCTGCTGGGCGACCCGGCCAATCCGGATCTGACCGCCGACTGGGTAGAGGTCGACATTGCTTTCGCCGGTCTGACGCCACAGGTCGCCGCGGTGCGCGCGGGCGGCGTGCGGATGCGCGGTTCCTATCGCGACGGCGTGCTGCGGCTGGGCGAACTGGACAAGTTCAGCGATCCTGATTCCACCGAACCCTTCAGCCTGCCCGACATCCTCCTTGCACTCAACGACGCGCGTTTGCGGCTCGATACCGATGCCGGCCAGGTGGCGATGCGTATCGACGGGACCGGCAATCTGCGCTCCGGCTTTCAGGGCAAACTGGCCGCCGCCATGCCCCGCGCGGCCTTTGCCGGTTGCGGCCTGACGGACGGGCGCGCGTCGCTGGCCATCGCCATGGACCGGGGCCGTCCGCATGTCACCGGCCCGGTGCGTGCCTCGGCGCTTGCCTGCCACGATAGCGCCGCCATGGCCCGCCCGACGGCGACGCTTGACCTCACGCTGGGGCAGGCGTTCGACCGCTGGAGCGGCCATGTCGACCTGTCGGGTGAGGCGCTCAAGGCCAGCGGCATCGTCCTGGCCGCACCCAGCGGCCGTGTCGATTTCGACGGGACGGCATCCGCCACCAGCGGCCGCGCCCGCATCGGCGCAAGGGCGCTGGCGGGGCAGGGGGCCATGATCGAACAGGCGAGCCTTGCGGGAACATGGTCGGTCAAGAGCGGCGAAGCGAAGGCGCAAGGCGAACTGTCGGGGCGTCAGCTCCATATGGCGGGCCGCGATCCGCTGGCGTCGCTGCGCAGCGCCACCCTTGGCTCCCCCGTCGGCCCGCTCGCCACCCGCTTGGCCGATGCCGTGCGCCGCGCGGGGGACAATAATCGGATCAGTACGCGCTTCGCCTTCGTCCAGCGGGGCGCCGCGGGCAGCCTTGCCCTCACCGATAGCCGCCTTGTCGCCCGCAGCGGCGCGCAGGTCGGCCTGTCCCCGGATGGCCGCATCACGCTGGCCTGGCCCGGCCGCGCCGGTTCCAGCCTCGATTGGGCGCTCGAAGGCGCGTTGCGGACGGGCGGCGGCGGCCTGCCCGATGCCGCGCTGCGCCTGGCCCGCCGCGCGGGTGGCGGCTTTGGCGGCGAATTATTCGTCGATCCCTATGCCGCTGGCGACGCGCGCCTGAGCATCGATCGGGTCCGCTTCATCGCCCAGCCCGATGGCGCCACCCGTTTCTCGACTGCGCTGCGCCTCGATGGGCCGTTGCCCGATGGTCGCCTGCGCGGCCTTCGCTTGCCGATCGAGGGGCAGCTTGCCGCCAATGGCGCGCTGGCGATCAACCGCCGCTGCGTGCCCCTGTCGTTGATCGAAGCCCGCTATAGTGCCTTTGCCATTGGCCAGACGCGCCAGACACTTTGTCCTCTGGATGGCGGCGCGCTGTTCGCCATGGGTCCAAAGGGCATCAGCGGCGGCGCGGACATCCCCGATCTGGCGCTTGTCGGCACCAGCGGCGACAGCCCGCTGCGCCTGACCGCCGATCATGCCCGCATCGCACTTGGCCAGACCGGCTTCGCCCTTGCCAACCCCGCGCTGACGCTTGGCCCGAACGACGCTCCCGTCCGCCTGACCGCCGCCAGCCTGGACGGCGCGATGACGGCGCGCGGCCTTGGCGGCACTGTGAGCGGGGCAGGGGGGCAGATCGGCACGGTTCCGCTGATCGTCGAACAGGGCAACGGTACCTGGCGCTTCGCCGACAGCGCGCTCGATTTCCGCGCCGCCATGACCGTGCGCGATTCGCAGTCGCCCGTCCGCTTCAACCCGCTTGCTGTTCCCGATTTTGCCCTGACCCTGAAAAATGGCCGCATCGCGGCGACCGGCACGCTGGCCTCCCCGCGCAATGGCGCGACCGTCGCCCGTACCAGCATCGCGCATGAGCTTGGCAGCGGTAAAGGGCATGCGGACCTCAACGTGCCCGGCCTGGTTTTTGGTCCTGCTCTCCAGCCTGACGAAGTCACCCCGCTGGCGCTCGGCGTCGTCGCCAATGTCGCGGCGACGGTGACGGGGAACGGGCGGATCGACTGGAACGGTTCCAACGTCACCTCCACCGGCACGTTCCGCACCGACAATGCCAATCTCGCCGCCGCCTTCGGCCCGGTGCAGGGCCTGTCGGGCGAAATCCGCTTCACCGACCTCATCAACATGGTCACCGCGCCGGGCCAGACCGTCAAGATCACGTCCGTCAATCCCGGCGTGGAAGTCCGCGACGGCACTGTCCGCTATCGGCTGGAAGCGGGGCAGAAGGTCCGAATCGAGGGCGGCGGCTGGCCGTTTTCTGGCGGGCAGCTGGTCCTGCTTCCCACCACCATGGATTTCAGCGCCGACGTCGATCGCTACCTGACCTTCCGCGTCATCGGCCTCGATGCCGGGGCGTTCATCCAGGCAATGGAGCTGGACAATATCTCGGCCACCGGCACATTTGATGGCCTCATGCCCCTCATATTCAACTCGCAGGGCGGGCGGGTCGCGGGCGGGGTGCTGGTCGCCCGGCAACAGGGCATGCCGCCGCTGCTGATGCCCGAAGGCGTCTTGCCGACCATCCCCTGTGATCCTGCGCGGCAATCGGGCGTGCTCTCCTATGTCGGTCCCGTATCGAACGAGCAGCTAGGGACGATGGGGCGGCTGGCATTCGATGCGCTCAAGAACTTGCAATATAAATGCCTGACGATCCTGATGGACGGCGCGCTGGACGGCGAAATGGTCACCAATGTCGTGTTCAACGGCGTCAATCGCGGTCAGTTGGGCGGCACCCCGGCAGGGTTGGCACGCAACTTCACGGGCCTGCCCTTCCTGTTCAACGTGCGGATCGCCGCGCCCTTCCGCGGGCTGCTCGGCACCGCCCAGTCCTTCATCGATCCCTCGCAACTCATACAGAACAGCATCGGCGACCAGATGCAGGCGACCATGAAGAGCAAAATGAACGAAAGCCTTGCGGTTCAGCCTGCGGAAAGCGACAACATGCCAAACAGGGAGCGCAAATGAAGAAGCAAGCAATCATGATGGCGGGTTTCGCCGGTCTGGCCCTGGGGGCTGTATTCAGGTCAAGGCGCCTGACAAGCCGATCGAAATCAACCTGAATGTAAAGGTGCAGCAGGAGGTCGTCGTGCGCCTGCAACGTGACGCACAGGATCTCATCCAGAATAACCCGGAGTTGTTCCCGCAATGACACGCAAGATGCTCATGATCGCCGCTGGTGCCGCCGTCGCGCTGGCCGCTGGATTTGCAATGACCGCGCCCGCCCGTGCCCAGACCGGGGCCGTGGCCAGCGCCATGGCGGCCGGCACGGTGGGCGAACAGGCCGATGGCTATCTCGGCATCGCCGGGACGGTGGCGGGCGATGTCCGCGCCGAAGTCGAATCGATCAATATCAAGCGTCGCGCTGCCTATACGCAGCTGGCCAGCCAGCGGGGCGTCACCGTGCAGGATGTCGCCGCCGCCACTGGTTGTCAGACGCTCAGCAGCAGGGTCAAGACCGGCCAGGTGTATCGCATCGGCGCTGGCGCGTGGCAGACCAAGGGTGCCGGCCCGATCGCGCTGCCGCCCTATTGCGCGTCGGCGGGCTGAAAAGACGCACTGGCGGACTTTTCTCATTCCTTCGTCCGGGGGTGCCAATCTCTGCCCAACCATGGTTGACTATCCGCAATCGCCTTTCTAAACGGGCCGCGCCTTGACGGGTGCAGCCGCAAGCGCCATGCCGCCTGCCATATGGGGTAAAACCCCGATGGAGGACGAACATGGTTGCGGATGGACCCGGACAGGACCCGGCGGGGGAAGATGTGCGCATCACGTCTCTGGAAGAGCGGATTGCGCGCGCTGAATCCGTTGAAAAGGTCAGGCAGGGGGCTGTGGAGCAACAGGCGGACGATGGGTCTCGCCTGGGCAACCGGGTTCTTGCGGAACTGATCGGCGGTCTTGTCGGCGGTGCGTTGATCGGCTGGGTTTTGGACCGGCTGTTTGACACATCCCCATGGCTCCTGCTCGTTTTCCTCGGTCTTGGCATCGTGGCGGCGTTCAGGAACATCATCAGATTGACGACGACGAAGCGTCCCCCGGAATAAAGGACGCTTTTGTCATAGTCCGACGTTTAGACGGTTTAGACGTAACAGGGGTCCAGCGTGGCAGAATCCGGCAAAATCGATCCGATGCATCAATTTGCGATCGAACCGCTGTTCGGTACGGATCATCTGTCGATCGGCGGCTTCAACATCGCCTTCACCAACAGCGCGCTCTATATGGTGCTCGCGGCTGTGGTGCTGTGGATCTTCGTGATCGGCGGCATGAAGCGCGAACTGGTCCCCGGTCGCTGGCAGATGGCGGTCGAATATATGACCGGCTTCATCAAGAATCTGCTGATTGCGAATATCGGCGACAAGGGGCGCAAATATATCCCCTACGTCTTTTCGCTCTTCATGTTCATTCTGCTGGCTAACCTTCTGGGCCTGCTGCCGCTGGGTCTGGTGGGGCTTCACCCCTTTACCTTCACCAGCCATTTCACCGCCACTGGCGTATTGGCGATCATGAGCTTCTCGATCGTCCTGATCGTCGGCTTCGCCAAGCATGGCTTCCACTTCTTCTCGCTGTTCGTGCCCCATGGCACGCCTGCGCTGATGGTGGTGCCGCTCTTCTTCATTGAACTCGTCTCCTTCATGGTGCGTCCGTTCAGCCTGGGCCTGCGACTGTTCGTCGCGATGACCGCTGGCCACGTACTGCTGAAGGTGCTGGCGGGCTTCGTCATCAACAGCGCCAACGCCTCGCCGGCTTTGGGTCTCACCGTCGGCACCGCCAGCTTCGTCCTGATGATCGGTATCAGCGCGCTGGAAATGCTGGTTGCGGTGATCCAGGCCTATGTGTTCGCGCTGCTGACCTCGGTCTATCTCAACGATGCCGAAAACCTGCACTAAGATTTCCGTAATTTCGTCAACATTATCAATATTCTAACGAAGGAGTTTACGACATGGACGCAGAAGCCGCAAAGCTGCTCGGTGCTGGCCTGGCCGCGATCGGTGCGGGCATCGCTGCCCTCGGTGTGGGCAACGTATTCAGCGCGTTCCTCGAAGGCGCGCTGCGCAATCCGGGCGCTGCTGATGGCCAGCAGGGCCGTCTGTTCATCGGTTTCGCCGCGGCGGAACTTCTGGGTCTGCTGGCGTTCGTTATCGCCATGATCCTGGTGTTCGTGGCCTGACACATATTGGGTGCGGGCTGGGCGGCTTCGTGCTGGCCCGCCCGCATCCCCCCAAATTGACCGCGCCCTGATCGGACGGATAGATATGCCTCAAATCGCGCAAATCGCCGAAACCTACTCCAGCCAGATTTTCTGGTTGCTGTTGACCTTCGGCTTCGTGTTCTTCGTCATCGGCCTCGGCATGGTGCCCAAGGTTCAGGGTACGGCGGACGCGCGCGACGCGAAGATCAGTGGTGATCTGGACGCGGCCAAGGCCGCCTTCGCCCGCGCCGACGAAGCGGAAGCCGACTATCGCGTCCGTGACGCGCAAAGCCGTGCCGCCGCCCAGGCGATGCTGGTTCAGGCCAAGGCGCAAGCCGCCAAGGCATCCGAAACCAAGCTCGCTGCCGCCGACGCTGAAGTCGCCGCCAAGATCGCGGCCGCCGAAGCCCGGATCAAGGCCGCCAGCGATGCCGCTCTGGCAGAAATTGAAACCGTCGCTGCCGATGCGGCACGCGACATGGTGGCCCGTATCGCTGGCGTGCAAGCGTCGGACGATGCAGCCCGCAACGCAGTAAAGGCGGCACTGGCCCATGGCTGAGGCAGCAGCACAGCATTCGGCGGAAACGCCCCCGAGCCTTGAACAGGCAATCCATGCCGAAGGACTGGAGCCGGTTGGCACCGTCGCGCACGAAGGCGTCGCGCCCCATACAGATCCCAAGGCTGTCGGCATGGACGCCACCGCCTGGGTCAGCCTGGCGATGGCGGTCTTCATCGCCATCCTTCTGTTCAAGAAGGTTCCCGCTCTGATCGGCAGCGTGCTTGACGGGCGGATCGCACAGATCAAGGCGCAACTCGCCGAAGCCTCCAAGCTGCGTGCCGAGGCCGATGCGCTCAAGGCCGAATATGAGGCGAAACTCGCCGCCGCTGCGGGTGAGGCCGAAGCGATGCGCAAGTCTGCCGAGCATGAGGCCGAAACCCTGCTGGAGGACGCCCGCACCGCTGCCGCCGATCTGGTCGTCCGTCGCCAGAAAATGGCTGAGGACAAGATTGGCGCCGCCGAACGCGCTGCCATCACCGCCATCCGCGCCCGCGCCGTCAACGCCGCAACCACGGCCGCGGCCAGCCTGATCGCACAGGGCCATGATGCCAGCGCCGACAAGGCTCTGGTCGATAGCGCCATCAAGGGTCTCGGCCCGGTCGTCTGATCGCGCCACGCCAGACAAAAAGGAAAAAGGGCCGGGCGCAATCCCGGCCCTTTTGCGTTGGCGCTTTAAGTCCTCCCCCGTGGGGCTGAGAAATCGCGCATGACGTTTCGTTATTTCTACAACGTCATCCTGAACTTGTTTCAGGATCCATCGTGCCCCAAACACTGCCGCCGCGTGTGACGAGAAATGGATGCTGAAACAAGTTCAGCATGACGATGAAGGCAAGGGCAGTTTCATAGGCGCGATAGCTCTGCCGGAGGGGCGATGGGTTCCCTGTGGCCATCACCCCAACCGCCCCCATTGCGATCCCCGCCCGGCACGCTATCTCATCCCCATGTCGCAACCCCAATCCCCCGACCGTTTCAACGAGGACAAGGCCAGCTACACGGTGCGCGGGTCCGGCGCGCCGGATATCGACGCGGGGGTGGAGGCGATCCGCACCACGCTGCGAACCCTGCCGATCCGGCCCGGCGTCTATCGGATGCACGATGCGCGCGGCGACGTCCTCTATGTGGGCAAGGCCCGCGCGCTCAAGAATCGCGTCGCCAACTATACCCAGGTCGACCGCCTTCCCCGCCGCCTGCAACGCATGGTCGCCCAGACCCGCTCGATGACCATCGTGACCACCAACAGCGAGGCCGAAGCCCTGCTGCTGGAGGCGCAACTCATCAAGCGCTACCGCCCGCCCTACAATGTGCTGTTGCGCGACGATAAAAGCTTCCCCTTCATCCTGCTGCGGGAGGATCATGCCTTTCCCCGCGTCCAGAAGCATCGCGGCGCGCGCAAGGCGAAGGGCCGCTATTATGGCCCTTTCGCCAGTGCCGGGTCGGTCACCCGCACCATCAACGCGCTGCAAAAGCTCTTTCTGCTCCGCTCCTGCACCGACAGCTTCTTCGCCAATCGCTCGCGCCCCTGCCTGCTCTATCAAATCAAGCGCTGCTCTGCCCCCTGCGTCGATCGCATCGACCCGGAAGGCTATGCCGAACTGGTCCGCGACGCGCAGGATTTCCTGGGTGGCAAGTCGACCAAGGTGCAGCAGAAACTCGGCACCGCGATGCAGGCCGCGTCCGATGCAATGGATTTCGAGCAGGCCGCCGTCATCCGCGATCGCCTCAAGGCGCTGACCTTCATTCAGGGCAGCCAGGCGATCAATGCCGAAGGTCTTGGCGACGCCGACATTTTCGCGCTGGCGCAAAAGGGTGGCGCAATGTGCATCCAGGCCTTCTTCATTCGTGGCGGACAGAATTGGGGCCATCGCAGCTTCTTCCCCGTCCACACCAACGAAGTGGCGGAGGACGAGGTGCTGGCCAGCTTCATGGCGCAGTTTTACGAGGAAGTGCCGCCGCCCAAGCTGGTCCTGGCCGACCGCGCGCCCGCCGAATGCGAATTGATGGCGCAGGCGCTCAGCGAACGGATCGGCAGCAAGGTCCGCATCGAAGTCCCCCAGCGCGGCGATCGCACCCGCCTGATCAAACAGGCGCAACGCAATGCGGTGGAGGCGCTGGACCGCCGCCTCGCCGAAACCACCAGCCAGGGCAAGATTCTCGACGAGATGGTCGAGATGTTTGGGCTGGACGCTGTACCTGATCGCATCGAAATCTACGACAACAGCCATATTCAGGGCGCTCATGCCCTTGGCGCGATGGTCGTCGCGGGGCCGGAGGGGTTCCGCAAAAACGCCTATCGCAAGTTCAACATGAAGAACCCCGAAATCTCCAACGACGATTTCGCAATGATGCGCGAAATGTTCGAACGCCGTTTCGGCCGCGCCCAGCGCGAAGACCCTGATCGCGACAGTGGCGAATGGCCCGATCTGGTGCTGATCGACGGCGGCAAGGGCCAGCTATCGGCCGCCCGCGCCATGCTGGAGGAAATGGGCATCGAGGATGTCACGATGGTCGGCGTCGCCAAGGGGCCGCACCATGGCCGCGACGGGCGGGAGGTGTTTCACCTGATGGATGGCAGCGAACTGACGCTCCCGGTCAATCACCCGGTCCTCTTCTACCTCCAGCGCCTGCGCGACGAAGCCCATCGCTTCGCCATCGGCGCCCACCGCGCCAAGCGCAGCAAGGCGATCACCGTGTCGTCGCTGGACGAAGTTCCCGGCATCGGCCCCGCCCGCAAAAAAGCCCTGCTCATGCATTTCGGCACCGCCCGCGCCGTCCGCGACGCGGCGCTGGAGGATCTGGCCCGCGCGCCGGGTGTTTCAAAAGCGGTGGCGCAGCAGGTCTATGATTATTTTCATGGCTGATCCCGGCGGGGGCGCATAGCGCATGTCGATCCTCGCGACCCCTGCGATCATTTGCTCGCTGCGCCAGCATGGCGAACATGGCGCGATCGCGCGGTTGCTGACACCCGACCATGGCCTGATCGCGGGCTATGTGCGGGGCGGCCGATCCCGCGCGATGCGTCCAGTGCTGCTCCCCGGGAATAGCGTCGCGGCGACTTTCCGCGCCCGGACGGAGGAACAGCTCGCCAGCCTGACCGTCGAACTGGCGCATAGCCGCGCACCGCTTCATGCTGAACCCTTGCCTGCCGCCGCGATCGACTGGGCCTGCGCGCTGACCGCCATCGCCCTGCCGGAAGGGACGCCCTATCCCGCGCTTCATTCCGCGCTCGATGGCGTGCTGGGCGCGGTGGAGGCCGCCCCTGCGGCCCGTGGCTGGGCAGTGGCGCTGGTTCGCTACGAACTGCTGCTGCTCGCCGAACTGGGCTTCGGCCTTGATCTGACGCGCTGCGCTGCGACGGGCGACGCCACCGATCTCGCCTTCGTCAGCCCGCGCAGCGCGGCGGCGGTCAGCCGGGCAGGGGCCGTCGGCTATGAAAGCCTGCTCCTGCCGCTTCCCCCCTTCCTGCTGGAGGGTGGCACGGGCGAATGGAGCCAGATACTCGACGGCTTGCGCCTGACCGGCTTCTTCCTCGAACGCTCGATCCTCACCGACTGGCGCGCCGATGTGCTGGCAGCAAGGGAAAGGCTGGTCGAAAGGCTCAAAAGGGCGGTTGCGTGAAACCTCCTGTCTCCATAAGGGATCGCCACGCAATATAAGGAGTGCCCGCCCATGTTGATCGCCCTGTTCCCCGGAGACGGCATCGGTCCCGAAATCGTCGATCAGGCCAAGCGCGTGCTGGATGCGCTGGCGATCGACGGCCTGACCTATGAGCATGGGCTGGTCGGCGGCGCGGCCTATAAGGCGGTCGGCCATCCGCTCCCGCCCGAAACGCTGGAACTGGCCAGGCGTGCCGACGCCATCCTGTTCGGCGCGGTGGGTGATCCCGATTGCGACGCCCTTGAACGCCATCTGCGGCCCGAACAGGCGATCCTGGGCCTGCGCAAGGAACTTGGCCTCTTTTCCAACCTGCGCCCGGCCAAGGTATTTCCCGAACTGGCCGGCGAATCCGCCCTCAAGCCCGAAGTTGCCAGCGCGATCGACCTGCTGATCGTCCGGGAAACCAATGGCGACGTCTATTTCGGCGAAAAGGGCTTCCGCACCACGGCCGACGGCCTGCGCGAAGGCTATGACATCATGTCGTACAACGAGGCCGAAGTGCGCCGCATCGCCCATAGCGGCTTTCAGGCGGCACAGGCGCGGCGCGGCAAGCTGTGTTCGGTGGACAAGGCCAATGTGCTCGAAACCAGCCAGCTTTGGCGCGACGTGGTGATAGAGGTATCGGCGGACTATCCCGACGTGGCGCTCAGCCATATGTATGTGGACAATGCCGCGATGCAGCTGGTCCGCAACCCCGGCCAGTTCGATGTCATCGTCACCGGCAATCTGTTCGGCGACATTTTGTCCGATCAGGCCAGCATGTGCGTCGGCTCCATCGGCATGCTGGCGTCCGCCACGCTCAACGGCAGCGGGCAGGGGCTGTACGAGCCGATTCATGGGTCCGCCCCTGACATTGCGGGCACTGGAAAGGCCAATCCGCTGGCCACCATCCTGTCCGCCGCGATGATGCTGCGCTATTCGCTCGACCTCGGCGCGCAGGCCGATCGTATCGAGGCGGCCGTGGCCAAGGCGCTGGCCAACGGCGCGCGCAGCGCCGACCTGGGCGGCGCCATGACCACGGTCGAAATGGGCGATGCGGTGCTGGCGGTTCTTTGACAGGCCACCGCCGCCCTTAAGATTTCGTCGCCCCGTCGTTCTTAAAAGAAAACGGGGACGCAACGAATGACGATCATATTGAAGCAGGATCATGACGCCTTGCGCGCCATGATGCACGATTTCGCGCATGTTCTGCGCACGCGCGGTTCCGACGCCTTGCCGGACATAGCGCGCAGGCGTATCTCTTTTTCCCAGCTGTTCCGCCAACATATGGGGCGAGAGGACGCCCGCGCCCTGGATTTGCGGAACGGCCGTCAGGCGGCGCAGGCCGATCCGGTCCTGCGCGAACATGGCCGGGCAATCCGCATCCTGTTCCTGCGCTACAGCGACCATATCAAATATTGGACGCCAACAGTGATCAAGGGGAGTTGGGACGACTATCTTGCGGCGGTGCTGGTGCTGCAAGGCGAATTGGCCGATCGGATGGCGTGGGAAGAACGGTGCCTCTATCCACTGATAGATGCGCAGCCACGCGGGGCAGCCTGACGCGCGACTGAATGCTGACATTTCCTCAGGGTCAGAACCGGACTGCCGGCGGCAGTTCAGGGCCAATTTCATCGCAAAGGTTCTGTCCTGTTCCCGGCGCCCGGCTTATTGCGGCTGTCATGACAGATTTCTCCCTTGCTTCGCTCCGTTCCGCCGCCGCGATGGTCCATGCCCAGGTGCCGCCAACCCCGCAATATGCCTGGCCGCTGCTGGCCGCGCGCGCGGGATGCGAACTCTGGGTAAAGCATGAAAATCACACGCCCACCGGCGCGTTCAAGGTGCGCGGGGCGATCACCTATATCGACTGGCTCCGCCGTACGCACCCGCATGTCACCGGCATCATCACCGCAACCCGTGGCAATCATGGGCAGGCGCAGGTCCGCGCCGCCACTGCCGCGGGGCTCAAGGCCACGATCATCGTCCCCCACGGCAATGCGCTGGAAAAAAATGCGGCCATGCGGGCGTTCGGCGCGACCCTGATCGAACATGGCCATGATTTCGACAGCGCCAAGGCCGAAGCGCTCCGCCTGTCTGCCGAGCAGGGGCTTTTCATGGTCCCGGCCTATCATGACGAACTGGTCCGGGGCGTCGCCAGCTATGGGCTGGAACTGTTCGATGCGGTGCCGGACCTCGACACGGTTTACGTCCCCGTCGGCTGCGGTTCCGGCCTCTGCGGCACCATCGCGGCGCGCGATGCGCTGGGCCTCGCGACCAAGATCGTCGGCGTCGTCTCCGCCCATGTCGATGCCGCCAAGCGCTCGTTCGAGGCGGGCAGGCTGCTCGCCAGCCCCACCGCCTACACTTTTGCCGATGGCGTGGCGGTATGCACGCCGGTACAGGCCGCGCTTGATTATTTCGGACCCCGCGCCGACCGCTTCGTCGCCGTCACCGACGATGAAGTCGCTGCCGCAATCCGCCATTATTGGCAGGACACGCATAATCTGGCCGAAGGGGCCGGAGCGGTCGCGCTTGCCGCCGCACTTCAGGAAAAGGAGGCGATGCGGGGCAAGAAGGTTGCAGTTATCCTGTCTGGCGGTAATGGCGACATGAGCCAGATGGCCGAAATATTGGGCGGCGCCACCCCCGTGGTGCGGCAGGACATGCGGAAAGCGATATGAAGCGGAAAAGCGGTCAGAACCCGGATATCACCAAGAACTGGAAGCCAGCCACGCTGGCGATCCGGGGCGGCACCGCGCGCAGCGAATGGGGCGAAACCTCCGAAGCGCTCTTCCTGACCAGCGGCTACAGCTATGACCGGGCGGAGGACGCCGCCGCACGCTTTGCCGGTGAACAGCAGGGCATGACCTATTCGCGCCTCCAGAACCCGACCGTGGAGATGCTGGAACAGCGTATCGCCCTGCTCGAAGGGGCGGAAGCCTGTCGCGCCACAGCAACCGGCATGGCGGCGATGACCGCAGCGCTGCTCTGCCAGTTGTCGGCGGGCGACCATGTCGTCGCGGCCAAGGCGGCGTTCGGTTCCTGTCGCTGGCTGACCGACACGCTGCTGCCCAAATTCGGGATCGAAACGACCACGATCGACGCGCGCGACACCGCTGCGTGGGAAGCCGCGATCCGGCCTAACACCAAGGTGTTTTTCTTCGAAACCCCCGCAAATCCGACCATGGATGTGGTGGACTTGCGTGCCGTCTGCGCCATTGCGAAGGCGCATGGCATCACCAGCGTCGTGGACAATGCCTTCGCCTCGCCAGCGCTCCAGCGGCCCATGGAATTTGGCGCGGATGTCGTGGCCTATAGCGCGACCAAGATGATGGATGGTCAGGGCCGGGTGCTCGCGGGCGCGGTCTGCGGCACGCGCGAGTGGATCGACAATGTCCTGCTGCCGTTCCACCGCAACACCGGGCCGACGCTCAGCGCCTTCAACGCCTGGGTGGTGCTGAAGGGGCTGGAAACGCTGGACCTTCGCATCCGCCGCCAGAGCGAAAATGCGCTGAAGGTCGCCGCCTTCCTTGAAGGCCGCGTGGCGAAAGTCCTGTATCCCGGCCTTCCAAGCCATCCCCAGCACGCATTGGCCATGTCGCAAATGGCGATGGCCGGTCCCATCTTCTCGCTCTATGTCGGCGGTGGCCGGGCCGAAGCGCACGGCCTGCTCAACGGGCTCGAACTGGTCGACATCAGCAACAATATCGGCGACTCGCGGTCGCTCATGACCCATCCGGCCTCCACCACCCATTTCGGCATGGCCGAAGCGGCGCGGCTGGAAGTCGGCATTACCGAAGATATGCTCCGCCTGAACGTGGGTCTGGAGGATGCCGACGACGTCATTGCCGATCTTGATCGCGCTCTCACGTCGATAGGGCGTTGACGGGAGGCATCGGCCAAGCGCATCTCAGCATCATGAACGCGCTTTTCCCCTTCCACGCGACGACGCGCGATGTGACTGTTCATGTCGCCGTCTCCTTCCTGCCCGAACAGTCGGAGCCGGACCGGGGCCGCTGGTTCTGGGCCTATCATATCCGCATCGAAAATCACGGCGACCTGCCGGTGCAACTGCTCAGCCGCCACTGGATCATTACCGACGGGCGGGGCGTCCAGCACCGTGTCGACGGCGACGGCGTGGTCGGTGAACAGCCGGTGGTACAGCCGGGCAAAAGCTATGATTATGTGTCGGGTTGCCCGCTCAATACGCCCACCGGATCGATGCAGGGCAATTATCAGATGATCGGCGTGGGCGGCGAAACCTTTGAGGTCGCGATTCCGCATTTCGCCCTCATCGCCCCGGCGGTCGCCGAATGAAGCGCACCCATTTGCCGCTGAACGGCCTGCGTGTGCTGGACGCAGCGGCCCGGCACCTGTCCTTCACCCGCGCCGCTGATGAACTGGCGGTCACGCCCGCTGCTGTTGGCCAGCAGATTCGCGCGCTGGAGGATCTGCTGGGCGTCGTCCTGTTCCGCCGCACGCCCAAGGGGCTGGAACTGACCCCGGAAACCGAAGGCGGCCTCGACGCGCTGCGCGCCGGCTTTCTGGAATTTGAGGAAGCCGTCCGCGCCATGCAGGCGGGCCAGTCCAGCAGCGCTCTCACCATTGCGGCGCCGCGCGACATCACCGCCAAATGGCTTCAGCCGCGTCTGGCCGCCTACGCCGCCAGCCAGCCCGGCCTGACCTTCTCTCTGGTCGCGGCTGACGAGATGCTCGATTTCACCGAAGCCAATCTCGATGTCGCGCTGCGCCTGTCCGACCGGGTCGGGGAGCATGAGGGCGTCCAATTGGGCGAGCCGCTCTTCGTTACCGTAGAGGCGGCCAATGGCGGCCCGGACCAGCGCATCGAATGGCCCGGCTGCCCGTCGAGCGATCAGCCTGCCAGCATCCGCGTGGCCGACGCCGGACTGGCGATCGAGGCCGCCGCGACTGGCTTTGGCCGTGCCAGCGTGCCGTTGCTGTTGGCGGAGGCGGATTTGACCGCCGGACGCATCCGTCAGGTCGGCGACGCCGTCGCTTCGCCGCTGTCCTACTGGCTGATCGCCCCGCTACCGCAATGGCGGCAGAAGAAGGTGAAGGCTTTGGTCGAGGCGCTGACGCGCTGATATTGCGATGAGGATAGGTGATATGCGTGGCATGGCCGGATGGACGAGCAGCGTTCTGGCGTTCGCGCTGGTTGCCTGTTCCGGCGGCGAAGATTCGCTCGCAAATGATGCAAGGACGCCAACCGTTGCGCAAAATGCCGCGGGGAATGCTGCTGGTGGGCCTGTCCCCGATGCCAACGCTGTAGGGAATGTCGCAGAGCCGGACGCCGACAGTTCAGTGTCGACCATCTATGGCGATTGCTATCTCAGGATCGACGGCAAGGTCTATCTCGACATCAAGAAGGATTGCCCGATGGTGTCGTTGCATGACGGCAATGGCAGTCTGATCCTGAATTCTGATGGCGAGCATCAGGTCAAAACCTATTTCGCCTATCTGACACCCAATGGAGACGGTACGGCTGGCGCGTCATGGAATGAAGAACCCGGCGTCACCCATGCCCAGGCGCTGTTGTCCGAAAATCTCAAGCGGGACGGCGCCTGCTGGTTCGACAGTCGTGTCAGGATTTGCGCCACCCAGCGCTGAAGCGGGGAGTGTCAGCTCACCTCGTCGGGTCGCAGCCGCCGCAATTTCGGGACGGTGGCCATCTGCGCTGCATCTTTAATGTCCACCCGCAAATCCTCGCGCATCTGATGGATGGATGCGATCACTGGCCCCATCGCCACACCCAGATCGACCAGCGCAGTCTCGGCCAGTTGCAGCGAGCTTTCCAGCGTCTCCGGCACTGCATCGCTCGCACCCGCCTTGTAAAGCTGCGCGGCATGACTGGTATCGCGCGCGCGGGCGATGATCGGCAGATCCGGCACCCATCCACGCACCCGCCGGGTCAGCCGGACGGACAGGACCGGGTCGTCCATCGTCAGGATCAGCGCGCGGGCATGGCCCAGCCGCAGCTTGTCCAGCATTTCCACCCGCGCCACGTCGCCGAATAATATGGGATAACCCGCCCGCCGCGCTTCCGCGACGACGTCGGGGTCCGATTCAACGACGATGAAACGCTGCTTGTGGGTCTTGAGCAGGTCGCACACCATCCGTCCGACCCGGCCAAAGCCGATGACGACCGCTGCTGCCTCGGCATGCTCCTCGCTCGCTTCGGGCAGTTCTTCACCCAGCGCCATTTCCAGTCGGCGGGCGACATCATGGCCAATCCGCGCCAGCAACGGCGTGATGGTCAGGCCAATGGCGGTGACGATCTGCCAGAAGGCGGCGGTCGACGGCAGGATCAGTTGTGCCGCCGCTGCGGTCGACAGCACGATCAGGGTGGTCTCCGACGGGCTGGACATCAGCACGCCAACCTCCAGCGCCACGCCCTTGCGCGCCCCGGAAAAATAGAGCAGCGCGGCGGTCACCAGCGTCTTGGCCAGCACTACGCCCGCCACCGCCAGCACCAGGCTGGGCCAGTTGGCCAGGATCACGCGAATGTCCAGGCTCATGCCGACCGTTATCAGGAATACGCCCAGCGCCAGCCCCTTGAACGGCGCGGTGATGACCTCGACCTCGCCATGATAATCGGTTTCGGCGATCATCAGTCCGGCCAGCAGCGCTCCCACGATCGGCGACAGGCCAGCGATGGACGTCGCCAGGCTGGATACGATGACGACCAGCAGGCTCGCGGCCAGAAACACCTCCGGGCTTTTCGTCCGCGCCGCCTGGCTGAAAATATGCGGCAGGAACAGGCGGCCCAGCACCAGCATGATCGCGATGGTGATGCCGCCGCGCATCAGCGTGCTCATCATCTCGCCCCACGCCCCGTCGGGACTGGCCGCGACGGACGGTGCCAGCGCGCCGAGCATGAAGATGATCGGCACCAGCGCCAGATCCTCGAACAGCAGCATCGAAAATGCGGCTTTCCCGACTGCGCTCTGGGTGCCGACCATCGGCAGCACCACGGCGGTCGAGGACAGCGCCAGCGCCAGCCCCAGACCGACTGCGCCTGCGGTCGGTTGGCCCAAGGCGTAGAGGCCGAGCGCAATCAGCGCCCCGCTGCACAGCAATTCCGCCGCGCCCACGCCGAACACCTGCGCCCGCATCGTCCATAAACGCTTGAAGCTCAGTTCCAGCCCGATGGAAAACAGCAATAATATGACGCCCAGTTCCGCAAATGGCTCGATCGCCGCGCGGTTGGAAATGGTGACATGATAGAGCCAGGGATATTGCCCGACCAGCGCGCCCAGGCCAGCCGGGCCGACCGCCAGCCCGACCAGGATGAACCCGATCACCGGACTGATGCGAAAGCGCGCAAATCCGGGAATAACCAGTCCGGCCGCGCCAAGGATGACGAGGGAGTCGCTGAAGCTATGGGGATCAATCGCACCGGCCATGTCGCCATCATTGCGGCAAGTCGGTGGAATATCCAGCCTTTTGGTAGAAAAATGCCGTTACGGCAATTCGCCAAGCGCCGCGCGGGTGCCTGCCCAAAACCGGGGATTTGAGAAAAGTGGTGCGGACGGCGGGACTTGAACCCGCATTTCCAGGGGAAGGCGGATTTTAAGTCCGCTGCGTCTACCGATTTCGCCACGTCCGCGTGCCGCATTCCCTGACGGCTGGCGCGGATCAGGTCAAGCCGCTGTGATCAGCTTTCGCCCTTGACGTTCAGCCGCTCGCGCATTTCCTTGCCCGGCTTGAAATAGGGGACGCGCTTGGCCGATACCGGCACTTGCTCCCCGGTGCGCGGGTTGCGCCCGGTGCGGGCTTCGCGCGCGCGCGTCGTGAAAGCGCCAAAGCCGCGCAGTTCCACACGACCGCCCGACGCCAGCCGGTCGACAATCTCGCGGAAGAAAAGATCGACGATCTTCTCCACCTCCGCAAGGTTCAACCCCGGATTTTCATCAGCCAGTTTCTGGATCAATTCCGAACGGATCATTGGTTGTCCAGCGCCCCTCTGCCGTGTCCCATCCATTGCATAGAGATTTGGCAAGGCGTTGACAATGAGGGAACAAGAAGTTCGTTTCGTTTCCAGAAACATTTGCAAAAGCCCGCCGGAACCAGTGTTCCGGCGGGCTTTCTGTTCGCTGCAAGGTGCGAAGGGGTTTAGCCTTCGGTCTTGGCCTTCAGCGCTTCGCCCAGAATGTCGCCCAGCGACGCGCCGCTGTCGGACGAACCATATTGCGCCACAGCCTGCTTCTCTTCGGCGATCTGCATCGCCTTGATCGAGAAGGTCGGCTTCTTCGCACGGTCGAAACCGGTGATCATGGCGTCGAACTTCTGGCCGATCTGGAAGCGTTCCGAACGCTGTTCGTCACGGTCACGGCCCAGGTCGCTGCGCTTGATGAAGCCGGTGGCGCCATCTTCGCCGGCCTGGACTTCCAGGCCGCCGTCGCGGACTTCAAGGACGGTCACGGTGACGATCGCGTTCTTGTTCAGGCCAGCGGCAGCGGCAGTGGTGCCGCCCGCAGCCGGACCGCCACGCTCAAGCTGCTTCATGCCAAGGCTGATGCGCTCCTTCTCGACGTCGATGTCCAGAACGACCGCCTGCACGGCTTCGCCCTTGCGATGCAGCGCCAGCGCGTCCTCGCCAGAGATGCCCCAGGCGATGTCGGACATGTGGACCATGCCGTCGACGTCGCCGTCCAGGCCGATGAACAGGCCGAACTCGGTCGCATTCTTGACTTCGCCCTCGACGGTCGAACCGATCGGGTGACGCTCGGCAAAGCTGTCCCACGGGTTCGACTGCGCCTGCTTGAGGCCCAGCGAGATGCGACGCTTTTCGGGATCGACTTCCAGAACCAGAACTTCGACTTCTTGGCTGGTCGAAACGATCTTGCCGGGGTGGACGTTCTTCTTGGTCCAGGACATTTCCGAAACGTGGACCAGACCTTCGATGCCCGGCTCCAGCTCGACGAACGCACCATATTCGGTGATGTTCGTGACGCGGCCCGACAGCTTGGCGCCGATCGGATATTTGGCCGATGCGCCTTCCCAAGGATCGCTTTCCAACTGCTTCATGCCAAGCGAGATGCGCTGCGTGTCGCGGTTGATGCGGATGATCTGGACGCGAACGGTGTCGCCAATGTTGATCATCTCATTGGGGTGGTTGATGCGCTTGTACGACAGGTCGGTGACGTGCAGCAGGCCATCGATGCCGCCCAGGTCAACGAACGCACCATAGTCGGTGATGTTCTTGACGACGCCTTCGATGATCTGGCCTTCGGCCAGCGTCTGGATGAGGCCGCTGCGCTGTTCGGCGCGGGTTTCTTCCAGAATGGCGCGACGCGACACGACGATGTTGCCGCGGCGGCGATCCATCTTCAGGATCTGGAAGGGCTGCGGAATGTCCATCAGCGGGGTGACGTCGCGAACCGGGCGGATGTCGACCTGGCTGCCGGGCAGGAAGGCCACGGCGCCGTCCAGATCGACGGTGAAGCCGCCCTTGACGCGACCGAAGATGACGCCTTCGACGCGCGCGCTCTCGGTGAACTCGGCTTCCAGCTTGTCCCAGGCGGCTTCGCGGCGGGCGCGGTCACGCGACAGCATCGCTTCGCCATGGGCGTTTTCGACGCGATCGACATAGACTTCGACTTCGTCGCCGACCTTGATGTCGGCCTTCTGGCCCGGCATCGCGAATTCGCGCAGCGGCACGCGGCCTTCGGACTTCAGACCTACGTCGATGACGGCCAGGTCGTTTTCGATGGCGGTAACGGTGCCCTTGACGACGCGGCCTTCAAAGCCGCCGTCCTCGCCACCGAGGGAATCATTGAGAAGCGCGGCAAAATCGTCGCGTGTGGGGAATGCCGTAGAGGCCATTGTCAGTCCTTCATACATCATTGCTGGCCAACCGGTTGTATCCGATGGTCTTTGGCCAAAACACGCGCAGGACCGAATATCCGGCGCGTATCCCGCCGGTCAGGGGCTTGGGAACGCGCGGCTGTGAAAAGCGAAAAGGGCGCGTGGTAAAACCGCGCGCCTTGACGGGTCAGCCCGCAGGGCGACCTTCAAGCTGGGCGTCCACAAGCGCAATGGCCCGCTGGACGGCCGCGTCTATAGTCAAATCGCTTGTATCTAGCAAGTCCGCACCGTCCGCGATTTTCAGGGGCGCGTGATCGCGACTCATGTCGCGGGTATCGCGTGCCTGAATGTCGGCGATCAGGCTGTCCATATCGGGCTGTCCGCCCTGCGCCAGACTGTCCTTGTATCGGCGTTCGGCTCGCACATGGACGCTGGCGGTGACGAAGATCTTGGCGTCGGCGTCCGGCGCGATCACCGTACCGATGTCGCGGCCGTCCAATATCGCGCCGCCTGGCTGGGTCGCAAAATCCCGCTGCCGGGCGATCAGCGCGTCCCGTACCGCCTGATGCACCGACACGCGGGAGGCAAGGCTACCGACCGCTTCGCTCCGCAGCGCCGGATCGGCCAGTATCTCGTCGCCAAAATCGCAGGCGGCCAGCGCATCGGCCTTGATGTCCGGATCGCCACCGCGTTTCAGCACCGACAGGCCGACCGCGCGATACAGCAGCCCGGTGTCCAGGCAGGGCAGGCCATAATGACGCGCCAATGCCTTCGCGATCGTTCCCTTGCCCGACGCGGCGGGGCCATCGACAGCTATGATCATCGGGCGTTGCCTTTGCGGATCGTGTTGGCAAGGCCGATCACCGCGATCGCCGCCCAGACAATCTCCAGCGCCATCGACGCCAGATTGAAATGGATGGTGAGCGACGCGATCAGCAGCAGCGATCCCACAAGGTTCAGCAGGTTGAACCACAGGAAGTTCAGTTCCCTCGCTATATTACTATAGGCATAGGCGACCACCATCAGCCCGCTGCCCAGCAATCCGACGATATTGGCCCAGTCCATCGTCATGCCAGAGCGCCCAGCGTTCGCAGTAGCGGGACAAAGGTGGGGAAGCTGGTCGCCACCGGCGCCATATCGTCGATCATCACCCCGTCGCGCGACACCAGCCCGGCCACCGCAAAGCTCATGGCGATTCGATGGTCCAGCTTGGTTGCGATAGGCCCGCCGCCCGCCAATGGTGCGCCGCCGCTGCCCTCGATGATGATGCCGTCCTCCAGTTCCTCGACCGTTACGCCGATCGCGCGCAGCCCGGCCGCCATCGTTGCGATCCGGTCCGATTCCTTGACCCGCAACTCTTCCAGACCGCGAAACACGCTGCGCCCCTGCGCCAGCGCGGCGGCGATGAAGGCGACGGGATATTCGTCGATCATGCTGGGCGCTCGCGCCGGGTCCGGCTCTACGCCCTTGAGCGCGGAGGCCGTGACCGCCAGATCGCCCACCGGCTCCCCGCCGACCTCGCGCGGATTGATGACCTCGATCGAGCCGCCCATTTCCCGAAGCAGGTCGATCAGGCCCGCGCGCGTTGTGTTCAGACCGACATTGGCGATCGTCACCTGCGATCCGGGCACCAGCAGCGCTGCGACCATCGGGAAAGCGGCCGACGATGGATCGCCCGGCACGACGATCTGTTGCGGTTTCAGTTCCGCTTCGCCTACCAGTGTGATGATCCGCGTTCCGTCTGCTTCGACCTCGACTTCCAGTTCCGCGCCAAATCCACGGAGCATCCGCTCGCTATGGTCGCGCGTCGGAATCGGCTCGACCACGCGGGTGATGCCGGGCGTGTTGAGGCCTGCCAGCAATATCGCCGATTTGACCTGCGCCGACGCCACCGGCAACCGATAATCGAGCGGCACGGCGGGGCAGGCGCCACGCATCGTCAGCGGCAGACGGTCGCCCGGACTGGTGGTGAAGCTTGCCCCCATCCGCGCCAAAGGCTCGGTCACGCGCGCCATCGGTCGCTTGCTCAGGGAAGCGTCCCCTGTGAAAGTGGCGGTCAGTTCATGGCTCGCCAGCAATCCCATCAGCAACCGCGTCGACGTGCCGCTATTGCCCATGTCGAGCGCCTGTTCTGGTTGGAGCAGCCCGCCCACACCCACGCCATGGATATGCCAGATGCCGTCCGCATCGCGCTCTATGTCCGCGCCCATCGCCCGCATCGCCGCGGCCGTCGCCAGCACATCCTCGCCTTCCAGCAGGCCTTCGACCCGGCTTTCGCCCACCGCCAGCGCCGACAGCATCAGCGACCGGTGGGAAATGCTCTTGTCCCCCGGCACGGCGACGCCGCCCGACAGGGCAGGGGCGGCGGTGAAAGTCATGGGGGTCGGCGATGAGGAAGTGGCAGTCACTGAAGCGTTCCGATCATGTCGGGGTCGAAAAAATGCGCCCGGCTTTTGACAGCGCCGTCCCGCTATGGCAAGGCGCGCGACGTTTCGCGGGCAACTTCACCGTTGCGCCGCGTAGTTGGTATTTGAGCATCAAATAAAGGATTAGGCCGGACATGGTGAAGGCTGAATGGGGCACGAAGCGGACCTGCCCGAAATGCGCCACGCGTTTCTATGACCTGGGCAATGACAGCCCGGTCGTCTGCATCAACTGCAACGCGGCCTGGGAACCGGAGCCGGTGCTGAAGTCGAAGCAGCCGCTCCCTTATGAGGAAGCGCCCAAGAAGGTCATCGAAACCGCAGACGGTGAGTTGGAAACGGCCGATGACGATCTGGACCTCGACATCGACGTCGATGATGACGGCGATTCGCCGGACAATGACGTCGATCTGGGCGGTGACGACGACCTGGGCGTCGATGCGGCCAGTGACGACGACGCGGACGATAATTAAGTCATTTTGTTCTTGCCAAGGATGGCGCTGCGACCTAATGGCAGCGCCTCCGAAGCGCCGGACCCAAACGGCGCTTTAGCGATGGAAATGGGGCCTTAGCTCAGCTGGGAGAGCGCCTGCATGGCATGCAGGAGGTCAGCGGTTCGATCCCGCTAGGCTCCACCAGTTTCGCCGATACAGAAGCCGTCCGGGGGATGGCTTCCGGCGAAACTCCCGAAGCGCAAGCGGAGGGGCGCGATCATATACCAACGGGTTCCGCAGCATCGCTGCCGAACCGGATGGGGCCTTAGCTCAGCTGGGAGAGCGCCTGCATGGCATGCAGGAGGTCAGCGGTTCGATCCCGCTAGGCTCCACCAAAATCTTGCGTGCAATCGCGCACAATCCTAAATGGCTGCCAGATGCTGCGGTGCGATGAGCATCGCGTCAAAAGAGGTGCATCTATGCGGGACGATTTCGCTGCCTCGGTTGCGGCGCACGGTGATGACGATCGGATTCGGGCGATACTGGAAGAGGTCTGCCAGACGACAGGCATGGGTTTCGCTGCGGTCGCCAGGGTGACGGAAGATCGCTGGGTCGCGTGCCAGATCGTCGACCGGATCGAGTTCGGCCTTGATCCCGGCGGGGAACTGGAAATCAAAAAGACCCTGTGCGACGATATCCGCCGTTGCGGCGAAGGCATCTATATCGATCATGTCGCCATGGACCAGGACTGGCGCACGCATCATGTCCCCCTTTTTTACGGCTTTCAAAGCTATGTGTCGCTGCCTGTCATTCTGCTTGATGGCAGCTTCTACGGCACGCTGTGCGCCATTGATCCCAACCCCCGTTCGGTCAGCGCGCCGGCCATCGTCGCCGCCATGCAGGACTATGCCCGATCGATCGGTGCGATATTGTCGGCGAAATGATGCTGTTGTTCAGTCGATAGTGCCGGGACTTCGCCTGACTCGTTTGCGTCCAGCGGGGCCAAGGTAGATTTCCGACCTTGAGCGGTGCGGCCGCGACAGGCCTCTCCATGCATATGGCCTCATACCAAAGGTCGATTTGATCTGCGTCTAAATGCGCGGGCGCGGATCGGGTTAATTACGCTCTGTCATCGGCAATCGGATCGGGACCGAAGGTCCGCCTGCATCCGGCTTCAGCGTTTGTTGTCGATGATCAGAGGAGATTTGGCTCATGTTCCCATTTTCGCGCACCCTCACGGCTATGGTCTGCGCCCTCGCGCTTTCCGCCGCCCCCGCCCTGGCCGCCCCGCATGCCGATGCAGCACAGGCGCAGGCCATGCTCGAAAAAGCCGTGGCGACCATCAAGACGGCCGGTGCCGGGCCTGCCTTTGCTGCGTTCAATCAAAAGGACGGGGCATTCAACACCGGGGAACTCTATGTGTTCGTTTTCGACCTGAACGGGGTCTACGAAGCCTATGGCGCGCATCCCGGCTTGGTCGGCCGCGATGTCAGCGATCTGACCGATGCGGAAGGCAAACCGATCGTGCGCGACATGATAGAGATTGCCCGCACCAGCGGCCATGGAAAGATCAATTATGTCTGGCTCAACCGCGCTGACAATCGGGTCGAACGCAAGATGTCGCTGATCGAACTGGTCGACAATCATGTCGTGGGTGTCGGCTATTATCCCGAATAGGCCGGGATCGACCAGGGACCATCGACGGCATGTACTGCGTCGATGGCCCGTCACGCCGGGTCAGGGGATGGACACGAAACTGTCCAACACGCGCTTGCGCCCGGCCGTTTCGAACTCGATTTCCAGCTTGTTGCCTTCAATCTCCGCCACCGTGCCATAGCCGAATTTCTGGTGAAACACGCGCAGGCCCAACGCCATGTCGCTGCGCCCCTTGTTGCCGATAGACACTGCCGATGCGCGCGCCTCCACGATCCGCACCGGCTCGCGGCTGAACTGGCCGGATGACTGCGCCCGCTGCCACCCCGGCCCGCGCCCTTCGCCGCGCCCGACATGGGCGAACGGATCGTCCCGTTCCGACCAGTTGGCGCGCCACAGGGACGCGCCACCGCTCATGCTGCTTTCCGCATCGACATGCTCCGGCGGCAATTCGCCGACGAAGCGCGACGGAATGCTGCTGGTCCATTGGCCATAGATGCGTCGATTCGCGGCGTGCAGAATCGTGCAGCGCTTGCGCGCCCGCGTGATCGCGACATAGGCCAGCCGTCGTTCCTCCTCCAGGCTGTTGAGGCCGCCTTCGTCCAGCGCCCGCTGCGACGGGAAAATCCCTTCCTCCCAACCCACCAGGAAGGTCGAATCAAACTCCAGCCCCTTGGCGGCATGGATCGTCATGATCGTGACCTTGCGCTCTTCCTGCTGCGCTTCATTGTCCATGACGAGGCTGACATGCTCCAGAAAAGCGCCCAGCGTCTCATATTCCTCCATCGCCCGCGCCAGTTCGCCCAGATTTTCCAGCCGCCCGGCGCTCTCGGTCGATCGCTCGGCCTGCAACATCGCGGTATAGCCGCTCTCGTCCAATATCTGCCGCGCCAGTTCGGCATGGGGCAGGGCGGCCGCCCGGTCGCGCCAGCGCGCCACATCGCCCACGAAAGCGCCCAGCGACCGACGCGCCTGCGGCGTCAGTTCGTCCGTGTCGAGGATGCGCGCCGCCGCGTGGAGCAGCGGTATCCCCTCTGCCCGAGCCAGCCGGTGCAATTTCTCCACCGCCTTGTCGCCAAGACCCCGCTTGGGCACATTGACGATCCGTTCGAACGCCAGATCGTCGGCGGGCTGGTTCACCAGCCGCAAATAGGCCAGCGCATCGCGGATTTCGGCCCGTTCATAAAAGCGGAAGCCGCCGACGATACGGTACGGCATCCCGATCTGGATGAAGCGATCCTCAAACTCACGGGTCTGGTGCTGCGCCCGAACCAGGATCGCGACTTCGTCCAGCGACCCGCCATCGCGCTGGATCGCCTCGATCTCCTCGCCGACCCGCCGCGCTTCTTCCGGCCCGTCCCATATGCCGACGACGCGCACCTTCTCGCCCACGTCGATGTCGGTCCACAATGTCTTGCCCAGCCGATTGCCATTTTCGGCGATCACGCCCGATGCCGCGCCCAATATATGCGGGGTGGAGCGATAATTCTGTTCCAGCCTTATGATCTTCGCGCCGGGAAAATCCTTCTCGAACCGCAGGATATTGGCGACTTCCGCCCCGCGCCAGGAATAGATGGACTGGTCGTCATCGCCCACGCAGCACAGATTCTTGCGCGTCTGCGCCAGCAGCCGCAGCCACAGATATTGGCTGGAGTTGGTGTCCTGATATTCGTCCACCATGATATATTTGAACCGCTGCTGATAGCTTTCCAGCACGTCGCGATGGCTTTTCAATATCGTCAGAACATGCAGCAGCAAGTCCCCGAAATCACAGGCATTAACCGCGCGCAACCGGGCCTGATAGGCGGCGTACAGCTTTTGCCCCTTGCCATTGGCATAGCCCTCGCTCTCGCCCGCGCTGATGTCGTCCGGGGTCCACCCCTTATTCTTCCACTGGTCGATCAAGCCGCCCAATTGCCGCGCGGGCCAGCGCTTCTCGTCAATCCCTTCGGCCTGGATCAACTGCTTCATCAGCCGCAACTGGTCGTCCGTATCCAGAATCGTGAAATTGGATTGCAGCCCGACCAGTTCGGCATGACGCCGCAGCATCTTGGCCGCGATCGCGTGAAACGTGCCCAGCCATGGCATCCCCTCGACCGCCGGGCCGATCATACGCCCCACCCGTTCGCGCATTTCCCGCGCCGCCTTGTTGGTGAAGGTGACGGACAGGATTTCGGACGGCCAGGCGCGCCGGGTCGCGACCAGATGGGCCAGACGCGCGGTCAGCGCAGCCGTCTTGCCCGTTCCGGCACCCGCCAGCACCAGCACCGGCCCTTCGGTCGTCAGCACTGCTTCGCGCTGCGGCGGGTTCAGGCCCTTGATATAGTCGGGGTCGGTGGAGGAGGGGGCGGGAAAGTTCATGGACAACAACTAGGGCTGGGCAGGGGCGGGGGCAAGGCATCAGCCTTGCAGTGACGCGCCTTCTATGAGAACAAAAGGGGAATTGTGCAAGGGAGGACGAATCATGGCGACGGGGAAATGTCAGTGCGGCGCGATCCGCTACGAAGTCAGCGGGGAGCCCGCGCATAGCGCCATCTGTCACTGTGCCGATTGCCGCGCCAGTTCCGGCGCGCCGATGGTCGGTTGGGCCTTGTTTCAGCGGGATGCGGTGAGCATTGAAGGCACGCCGGTCGCCTATCAATCCTCCCAGAACGCGACCCGTCATTTTTGCGGAACGTGCGGTACCGGGCTGTTCTACACCAATCCCGCCATCTTCCCCGGCGGCATCGATATTCAGACCGCGACGCTTGACGATCAGTCGGCCTTTCCACCCCAGGCGCATATCCAGATGGCCGAAGCGCCGCCATGGATGGCTACCGCCAACGAACTGCCAAAATTCGATCGCTTTCCCGGCGAATAAGGCGGTTCGATACGGAGGGAAGGGCAGATGCTCCTCTCTTGCGCACATTGGCCAGACGATCACTCCTGCTTCATCTCATGGCGCATCCGGCACGGCTCACCGCCACAGCCGGAACGGGCGCGTCACGACTCCGGTTCTTCGCTCACTCTTCCCCGCGTAATGGGGCCATGAGAAAAGAAGGAAAGGATATTTTCCGATGAAGTCGATCATGCTGGCCAGCGCCGCGATGCTCAGTTTTGCCGCCGTTACAGGCGTTGCCACCGCGCAGGAAACCCCGGCTCCGATGAGCCAGCCGCCCGCTGGCGACATGGCGCCGCCTGCCGATCCTGCCACCCCCGCCATGCCAGCAGACCCTGCCATGACGGCCCCTGCTGCACCCGGAACTGCTCCGGCAACCCCTGCTGATCCCAATGCAGGGATGCCGACCGGCGCCGTCCCGGCAGACCCCGGCATGGACCCGGCGCCTGCTGGCGTTCCCAATGACCCGGCTGCACCCGTCGGATCGGCTGCAAACCCTGTGACCGTAGGCGGCAACATGACCCCGCCCCCGGCGGAGGCGAAGGACTATCCCGTCTGTTCGAAAACCGTGCAGGACAGCTGCATCAATCCGAGCGAGGCGCGCAAGGCGCGTCGCCGCTGACCAATGCATCCGGGCCGGGCAGGGCAGCGATGATCGCTGCCAGTCCGGCCCGGTCGCGGGTCGCATCGCTCAGGCTGTGCCGGTCCAGCACGGCCAGAAATGCAGCGGCGGCCTGCGCCAATATGCCGGTCAGCCCGCAAGACGGGCTGACCGGGCAGGTCGCACAGTCGGCCATTCTCATGTCCGGCTCGCTATGCCGGACCACCGCGCCGATGCTGATTTCCTCCGGCGCGCGTGCGAGCGAAAAGCCACCGCCGCGCCCGCGCTGGGTCGCGATAAAGCCACCCTGCGCCAAGCCATGCACCACCTTCATCAGATGATTGCGCGACAGTCCGTAAGCGTCGGCAATCTGCGCAATCGTCGCCCGCCCGTCTGGCGATGCTGCCAGATGAATCAGTACGCGCAGCGCATAATCGGTGTGTCGGGTCAGTTGCATGGTTTCGTTCGTTAATCCTCCGACTGGCAGGTTAAAACATATATCCTGTTTACATCTTAAAAGATGCAAATTAAATACCGCTTATCGAGTCTGTCGAAAGGCGTTTATATGTCCAGCTCACTGTCGGCTTCCACCATCGCAATCGTCAAATCGACTGGTCCCGCCCTGCGCCAGCATGGCGTCGCCATCACAACGGCCATGTACGCCAGGCTCTTTCAGGACGAAGAGGTAAAGGCGATGTTCGATCAGGCTGCACAGGCAAGCGGCGAACAGCCCAGGCGTCTGGCTGCCGCGATCCTTGGCTATGCGGAGAATATCAACAAGCTGGGTGCGCTCGACGGCGCGGTCGCCCGCATGGTCGCGCGCCATGTCGAAACCAGAGTCCGGCCGGAACATTATCCCAAGGTCGCCGCCGCCCTGCTGCCTGCCATCCGGGAGACATTGGGCGAAGAGGTCGCAACGGATGCAGTGCTGAACGCCTGGGCGGAAGCCTACGGCTTTCTTGCAAACATATTGATCGCCAAGGAGGCGGCGGCTTACGAAGCCGCCTGATCCACTGCCCGCAATATGGTGATCCGCGCCTTGCCCGCGTCACGCACGGCGTCGATGGCAAAGCCCTTCACCTCGACATCCTCGCGCCGGTCGGTCTCGATGCTGATCCAGGTCGCAGGCCCGGTCCAGCCAAGCCGCCCCAGCTTGTCGAGCGCAACCTGTCCCGCCCCCGTGCCATAGGGCGGGTCCATGAAGATGAGGTCCAATGGCTTGGGCGCGGACCCCAGAGACAGGACGCTCGACGCCCTGATGTCGGGCCTGATGCCCAGCCTTTCGCCATTGGCGCGGATCGAATCGATCGCCAGCTTGTCCTGCTCGACGAACAGGCATGTCGCCGCGCCGCGCGACAGCGCCTCGAACCCCAGCGCTCCGGACCCGGCGAAAAAGTCGCCAACCGCCAGTCCCTCGAACGATCCGATCCGGCTGACCAGCATCGAAAACAGCGTCTCGCGGGTCCGGTCGGCGGTGGGTCGGGTCGCGTCGCCCTTCGGCGCGGTCAGCGGGCGACCGCGCCATTGGCCGGATATGATCCTCATTTGCTGTCCTTCAGGCTGGCCTTGAACTGGACCAGGTCATGCTGGCGTATTTCCTGAACCGCGCCGGGCGGCAGGTCGCCCAGCAGGAAGGGGCCATAGCTGGTGCGGATCAGTCGGTTGACCTGCAACCCCAGATGTTCCAGCACCCGGCGGACTTCACGGTTCTTGCCCTCCGTCAGGGTCATTTCGATCCACTGGTTGCGTCCGGTGCGCCGCTCCAGATTGGCCTCGATCGGGCCGTAGCGAACGCCCTCAATCTCGATCCCGTCGAACAGATCCTCCAGTTGCTGCTGGCTCACCTCGCCAAAGGCGCGCGCCCGGTAGGTGCGGGGTACGCCGGTGGAGGGCAGTTCCATCTGCCGCTTGAAGCCGCCATCTGTGGTCAGCAGCAACAGCCCTTCCGTGGTCATGTCCAGCCGGCCGATGGGCATCACCCGCGGCAGATCGGCGGGCAGCTTGTCATAGATGGTCGGCCGTCCGGCGGGATCGCGCTCGGTCGTCAGGAAGCCGGTCGGCTTGTGGAACAGGAACAGCCGGGCAGGGGGCGGCGCGGCAATCGCCACGCCATCGACCGCCACGCCATGGAGCGACGCCAGCAAGGTCGCGGGCGTCTCGACCGCCACGCCATTCAGCGTCACGCGCCCTTCCTCGATCATCCGCTCGACCTCGCGCCGCGAAGCGACCCCTGCGCGCGCCAGCAGCTTGGCGATGCGCTGTGGCTCGCCCTTGCCATCGCTGGCCGCGGCGGCGCGGGCGGGATGCGGATTGGCGGGCGTCTTGGCCCCGGCACCCGGCTTCTTGAAACCGGGCTTGCGACCCCAAGGCTTGGCGCTGGCGGCGGGTCCGGTGGTGCCGTCCCCCGGCTTGCCAGAGCGCGGCTTTCCATCGGCCTTGCGGCCCGGCGCGCCAGCGCCGGACGGGCGTTTGGGGCCGCCAGGGCCTGCCCTGCGGGGCGGTCCAGATTTTTTCGGCGGTTCCAAGGGCGGGTTCCTTTTCGTGGGCACTGGCCCTTCCCATATGGCGGGAAAGCCAGCAACGGGCTGAACGGTGCCGCCCCGGCGCTTGGGCGAGGGCGTTATTGCACTCGTCCGGCAACCCGGCGCGGTACGCGGCGTTTGATCGGTGGGCATGGCGCAAACAGGGCGGATCGGCAAATGTTTTTCGGGTTTGTGAAGGGCGAAGGCGCACGCACCGGACGGCGCAAGGCGATCCGCACCGTGCTGGTGGTGGAGGATGAACCCCTCGTCGCCTTCGACAATGAACATGCGCTCGAACAGGCGGGCTACCGCATCGCGGCGACGGTGGATGATTACGACCACGCGATCAGCGTCATCGACGGTGGCGGGCTCGATCTCGTGATCGCCGATGTCAGCCTGAAGGGCGACCGCAGCGGGATCGACGTCGCCCGCCACGCCGCGACGAAGGGGCTGCCGGTTCTCTTCGTCACCGGCGCCTGCCCGCTGGACGCCCGCGCGCTCGCGCTTGGATGCTTGGCCAAACCCTATGCCCCGCGCGATCTGGTGGCCGCGATCGGCGTGGTCGATGCCGTGCTGCGCGGCGCACGCCGTCCACGCTCGCCGATCGGCCTCACCCTGTTCGATACGTCCGATTGATCCGATAGCAGGCTTGCCAGCACCGCATCAGGCCATATGGTGGCGCGCAACAAAGGCTTGCGGGGGACGCGCACCATCATGACGGATGCCATTACCGGCACGAACAGCTGGCTTACTGCGGTAAAGCCCTATGCCCAGAAAGCCCCTTTGGCGGCCTTTTTTCTGGGCGTATCGTCCGGCTTTCCCTTTGCGATGATTGGCGCGACGCTGACTACGCGCCTCGCCCAGGACGGTATCGACAAGAAGGCGGTGACCGCCTTCACCCTCGCATTTCTGGTCTATAACCTCAAATGGCTTTGGGCCTGGGTTGTCGATGGCGTCCGTCTGCCGGTCATCGGTCGGCTGGGGCAGCGAGTCTCATGGCTCCTCTTGGCAGGTCTGCTGGTGATGGCGGCCGTTGCCAATCTGGCTTTGGTCGATCCGACCACCAGTCTGATCCAGACAGCTTATGCCGCCATATTGGTGGGCGTCGCCGGGGCGACTTTCGACATTGTGATCGACGCCTATCGCATCGAATTGTTGAAGCCTGAACAATTGGGCGTCGGGTCGGGCATGTCGCAATATGGCTGGCGCATCGGATCGGTCGCGGCCGGTGCGCTGGCGCTGGTACTGGCGGCGCGGATCGGCTGGGAAGGGGCATATCTTGCCTGCGCCACCTTCGCCTTGCCTGCCATGCTTACCGGCCTGTTACTGGGCGAGCCGGAACGCCATCGCGATCCGCTGGAACGGCGCGGACTGGGTGAAATCTGGCCGTCGATCGCAGGGCCATTAATGGAGTTTTTCCAGCGCAAGGGCGCGCTGCTCGTGCTGCTGTTCATCCTGCTGCACAAGATTGGCGACACGCTGGCGAACCTGACCTTCCGCCTGCTGTTTGACGACATGGGCTATACCAATGACGAAATTGCGATTTACGACATCGGCATCGGCTTCTGGGCTTATCTGATCGGCATATTCGTGGGCGGCGTTCTCTACGCCCGGCTAGGTATGAAAAGATCGGTGTTGCTCAGCCTCATCCTGATGGGCGTTTCCAATTTCAGTTTCGCGGCGCTGGCCGCACTGGGCAAGAGCAATTGGGGCATGGCAGGCGCAATCGGGTTCGAGAATTTCGCCAGCGGCATCGGCGGCGTCACCGTAGTCGCCTATTTTTCGGCTTTGTGCGACCTGCGCTTTACCGCCGCCCAATATGCGCTGATCTCCGCAGCCGCCAGCATCGTGGGCCGCTTCCTCACCGGGACGACAGCAGGCGGTCTGATCGAACAATTTGGCTATGTCGATTTCTACCTGCTCACCACGGCGGCGGCAGTGCCGGGCATCATCCTGTTCTGGCTGATGATGCGCGCCGGTCTGATCGATGCCAGCGTCGGCAGCGCCGCGACCGATCCGGGCGATCACCCCTCGCCATAAAGCTCCAGCGGCCGACCCAGGTCGGCGTGCGCCTGTGCGACCGCCTGCAAGCAGGTCAGCGCGCCCAGCGCATGGTCATTACCCAATAGTCGGCTGACATGCGCATAGGCCGCGTTGGGATCGCGCAGGGCGTCCCCCGTCGCCTGCATCATCAGCGCCTCGTCCACTGTCATCCGTACGCAACAGCAGGGCGCGACCAATATCTTGCGGCTCGACGCGCGCGCCAGTTCCAGCATCATCGCCCGCATCAGCACGAGCGGACGCCGGTAGCTGCGCCCGAATGCGCCCAGCATCGCATTGGCGGCATGCGCGTCGTTGACGCCCGCGCTCGCCATGCGACGCATGACGAACAGGAACAGCCGGTTGCCATAGCCTGACGGCATCGGCCGGGGCAGGTCGTCGAGGGAGGATGTCTCTCCATGTGCCATGATAGTGCGCCTTCTGCGGTGGTCTGATGTCCGCAGATTACGCTATTGCGAGTCAATCGCAAGTATAATCAGTCAGGCAGTTGATCGTTCAGCCGCAAAATCTCGCCCGCCAGATAAAGCGACCCCCCGATCAGCAGCTTGGGCGCTGAATGGCCAGCCGCTGCAATCGCCCTGATCGCGGCGGTCGGCTCGTCATGCGCGGTGCAGCCAATGCCCCAGCGCGCCGCGATCGCGGCGAATCGCTCTGCTCCATGATGCTCATGCCCTGGCACCGGCAATGCGTGGATATGCGCGATCCGCCCTGCGAAGGGGGAGAGGAATGCATCGACATCCTTGTTGGCGAGCATCCCGATCACCAATTGCAGCTTCTGTCCCTCCAGCCGCTCGCCGGTAAAAAAGGCACTGATCGCTTCGCCCGCGCCCGCATTATGCCCGCCGTCGAGCCACGCCGTCGCCGCATCGGACAGGGGCGCGAGCAGGGGGCCATGGTCGAGCCGCTGGAGTCGTGCTGGCCAGTGCGCCCACAGTGGCGCGGCCTTGAGTGCGGCTTCCGACAGAGGCACAGCGTTTTGGTGCCGCAACATGGCAAAGGCCAGCGCGGCATTCTGCACCTGATGTGCGCCCGCCAGCCGGGGTAGCGGCGTGTCGAGCCGCCCCTGTTCATCGCGATAATGCAGCCGGTCGCGATAGGCGGCGGCGTCCCAGCCATCGCCCTGGCCGACCCAACTGGTTCGCGCACGCGCGACCGCGTCCATCATCACCGGGAATAGCGTTTCGGCATAACGTTGCGTGACCAGCGCCGCCCCTTGTTTGGCAATCCCCGCTTTTTCCGCTGCAATGGCGGCCAGCGTGTCACCCAGAAAGGCCTGATGGTCGATGCCCAGTTGCGCGATGCCGCACACCACGGGATTGGCGATGACGTTGGTGGCGTCCAGCCGCCCGCCAAGGCCAACCTCGACAATGCAGGCATCGGCCGGATGCTCGGCAAAGGCTAGAAAGGCTGCCGCTGTCGTCACCTCGAAAAAGCTGGCATTCACCCCTTCGGCAATGTCCAGAACACGCTCCAGATAACGCGCCAGCGCATCGTCGCTGATCAATTGTCCCGCCACCCGGATACGTTCGTTGAAGCGGACCAGATGGGGCGAGGTAAAGACATGGACGGTCTTGCCATCGGCTTCCATCGCCGCGCGCAGGAAGGCGCAGGTCGATCCCTTGCCGTTGGTGCCCGCAACGTGAAAGACCGGCGGCAGCGCGCGGTGGGGATTGCCCAGCCGCTCCAGCAGCGTGGTTATCCGCTCCAGCCCCAATATATCGGCGCCAGGGGATAACGACCAAAGCCGGTCGAGTTGCGATTGCACCGCAGGATGATCCGATACCGCGTGATCGGCCATGCGCGCCGTCCCCCCCCTATAGGCTTGATGTCAGGCGGCAGCCCTTGGCGTCAGATAGTCGATGACCCGCGCCAGCGTGTCGCGCAATTCAGCGCGATGAACCACCATGTCGATCATGCCATGGTCCAGCAGATATTCGGCGCGCTGGAATCCTTCGGGCAGCTTTTCGCGGATCGTGCTTTCGATGACCCGCTGTCCGGCAAAGCCGATCAGGGCATTGGGTTCGGAAATCTGGATGTCACCCAGCATAGCATAGCTTGCCGTGACGCCGCCCGTGGTAGGATCGGTCAGTACGACGATATAGGGCAGGCCCGCGGCATGCAGCTTCTGGATCGCGACGGTCGCGCGCGGCATCTGCATCAGCGACAGGATGCCTTCCTGCATGCGGGCACCACCAGCGGCGGTGAAGATCACATAGGGGCATTTATGGGCGATCGCATCATTCACGCCCTGGATGAAGGCCGCGCCCACGCCCATGCCCATGGACCCGCCCATGAAGGCGAAATTCTGCACGCCCATAACCAATGGCACATCGTCGATCGCGCCACGCGCGTTGATCAGCGCGTCATGATCGCCCGTCGCCAGTCGTGCGGCCTTGATGCGGTCGGGATAACGCTTGCTGTCGCGGAATTTCAGCGGATCTTCCTGTACATGCGGGGTCGGCAGCAGGATGAAGCCGGCGTCCAATATATGCTCGAACCGTTCCGAAGGCCCGATGCGGCCATGATGGTCGCAACGTGGGCACACAGACAGATTTTCTTCCCATTCCTTGATGAAGATCATCTCCGAACAGGATGGGCATTTGTGCCACAGCGTTTCGGCGGTCTGTTCCTTCTTGGCGATGAAGGGGATGGCCTTGCGGACGCGGTTGATCCAGCTCATGCGGCGGTTTCCCGTGAATTGGCGGTGAGCGCACCGCTCAGGGCGGCGACGAATTGCTGAACGAAGGGCGCGGCGGCATCGCCGTGCGACCCGACCAGATCGACGATCGCCGATCCTACGACGACGCCGTCGGCAATGCGACCGATCGCGGCGGCCTGTTCCGGCGTACGAACGCCAAAGCCGACGGCTATGGGCAGGTTGGTCGCGGCCTTCAACTTCTGGACGGCCATATCGATATTGGCCTGCGCTGCCTGCTGCTTGCCGGTGATCCCTGCCACCGACACATGGTAGAGGAAGCCGCTGGCGCCCTCCAGTACCGCGGGCAGCCGTTTGGCGTCGGTGGTGGGCGTTGCCAGCCGAACCAGATGAATACCCGCGCTGCGCAGCGCAGGACCAAGTTCTGCATCTTCCTCCGGCGGCACATCGACGCAGATGACGCCGTCCACACCAGCCGCCTTGCACTGGTCGGCAAACCAGTCGGACCCGCGCACCAGCATCGGATTGGCATAGCCCATCAGTACCAGCGGCGTGTCGGGGTGGCGGGTACGGAAATCGGCGGCAATCGCAAAGATATGCGCCGTTTTCGTGCCGGACCCCAGGCTGCGCAGATTTGCCAGTTCGATCGCCGGGCCATCGGCCATAGGATCGGTAAAGGGCATGCCGAGTTCGATAATGTCCGCGCCCCCGGCGACCAGCGCGTCGAGGATCGCGGGGGTGGCCGCGACGGTCGGATCACCGGCGGTCACGAAGGTGATGAGCGCAGCGCGGCCCTGTGCCTTGCAGGCGGCGAAGCGGGTAGCCATCCGGTCCATCATCACATCTCCACGCCGAGCGCGTCGGCGACCGTGAAAATATCCTTGTCCCCCCGGCCAGACAGGTTGACGACGATGATCTTGTCCGCATCCATGGTCGGCGCAACCTGCTCCGCCGCAGCGATGGCATGGGCGGATTCGAGGGCAGGGATGATGCCTTCCAGCGCAGACAGTCTCTGGAAACTGGCGAGCGCTTCATCGTCGGTAACCGGCATATATTGGACCCGGCCAATTTCGTGCAGCCAGCTATGTTCCGGCCCGATGCCCGGATAATCCAGCCCAGCCGAAATGCTGTGGGCTTCCGTAATCTGGCCGTCCTCATCCTGAAGCAGATAGGTGCGATTGCCGTGCAATATGCCCGACGCACCGCCCGCCAGGGATGCGGCATGCTTGCCGGTCAGTCCTTCGCCGGCCGCTTCCACACCAATCATCGCGACGTCCGTGTCGTCCAGGAAGGGATGGAACATGCCGATGGCGTTGGAACCGCCGCCGACCGGGGCGATCAGCATATCGGGCAGGCGTCCTTCGGCCTCCATCATCTGCGTCTTGATTTCCTTGCCGATGATCGACTGAAAATCACGCACCAGTTCGGGGTAGGGATGCGGCCCGGCGGCTGTGCCGATGATGTAGAATGTATCATGCACATTCGACACCCAATGGCGCAGCGCGTCGTTCATCGAATCTTTTAGCGTTGCTGATCCCGACGTCACCGGAATGACCTCAGCGCCCAGCAATTTCATGCGGAACACATTGGGCTTCTGGCGCTCGACATCCTTGGCGCCCATGAAAATCTTGCATTCCATACCGAACAGCGCGGCGACGGTTGCCGTCGCGACACCATGCTGACCAGCGCCGGTTTCGGCGATCACCTTCTTCTTGCCCATGCGACGGGCGAGCAGCGCCTGACCGATGCAATTGTTGATCTTGTGCGCGCCGGTGTGGTTGAGTTCCTCGCGCTTCAGATAGATTTTCGCGCCTTTTCCGGCAGGCGCGTCCTTGCGCAGCGCTTCGGTCAGCCGGGCTGCGTGATATAGCGGGTTGGGGCGTCCGACATATTGTTTGAGGAGATAATCATATTCCTCCTCAAACGCCGGATCGGCCTTCGCCGCGCGATAGACTTTTTCAAGGTCCAGGATCAGCGGCATCAAGGTTTCGGCGACGTAGCGCCCGCCAAACTGGCCGAAATGGCCACTGGCATCGGGCTGGCTGCGCAGGCTGTTGGGCAAGCTGATAGTGTCGGTCATGATCGTTTCAGTCTCTTGGGTCAAAATGGGCGTTCGCTTCGGTCGGGGAAGCGATCAGCGCCATCGTGTCCCGATGCGCTCGACAGGGGCGAACAGCGTCAACATTGGGAAACCGCTTTGCAGAAGGTGATGATCTTGTCCATATCCTTGATGCCCGGCGCGCTTTCCACGCCCGACGAAACGTCGATCAGGGGCGCGCCGGTTATGCGGACGGCTTCGGCGACATTGTCTGCGGACAGGCCACCCGACAGGCCCCATGGTCCCGGCACTGCCACACCGCGCAGCAAGGTCCAGTCGAACCGCAGCCCCATGCCGCCGGGCAGTGCCGCGCCATCGGGCGTCTTGGCGTCAAACAGCAGCCGGTCGACCGCGCCGGTATAGGCGCTGGCCGCCTCGATGTCGGCGCGTGTCTTGACCGAAATCGCTTTCCATACCGACAGGCCGGAGCGATGGCGGATCGCCGCTGCGCGCTGCGCGCTTTCCTTGCCATGGAGTTGCAGGGCGGTGAGCGCGCCGGTCGCGACCAGTTCGTCCAGCATCTCGTCGGTCGGATCGACCACCACGCCAACCCGCTCGACATGGGCAGGGGCGATCGCGGCCAGCGCCCTGATCTGGCCGGTATCGACGTGGCGCGGGCTTTTGGGGAAATGGACAAATCCGATATGGCTGGCACCGGCACGCACGGCTGCGCCTACCGTATCGGTAGTCGAAAGGCCGCAAATCTTGATCGCGAGTCGGGACATGGCAGGGGCTTTAGCCGCGATGCAGCGTGAAGTCACATGACCGGAGGGGCATTGGCAGGCAGAATCGGGGGCATGTGGCCCGGCTGGGTCAGGTCCATATCGTGCAACGCCAGCCATTGGTCGGCATGGTCGATACAGGCCCGCCCCAGAAACTGGTCCAGCGTCGCCACGATCTGCGCGTCATCAGTCTCTTGTGGATCGAGCGGCGGATGCCAGTGCAGATCGAAATATGGTCCATCGGTACGGGCGAGATAGAAGGGCAGGAATTTTGCGCCTACCTTGCGCGCCAGCCGCAGGGCGACCGACAGATTGCCCGACGGCATGAGTTCGCGGCCGAATGTCGGGAACCAGACCTGCAACTCCCGCCGCTCGTCCACCAATATATAGAGCGTCGCCCGGTCTTTCTGGGTCAGATGCTTGAACACGCCGCGCGCCGCGCCTTCGCCACTGATCGCTTCGCCCATATAGCTTTGCCGCGCTTTCTTGAGCAGTGCGGCCTGCGCTGGATTGTCGGGTGGGTCATATATGCCCAGCCCCGGCCGGTCGGTCGACGCTTTGATATGTGCGGCCAGCAAATCCCAGTTGCCGGTATGGACGGTCAGGCTGATCATCGGTCCCGGCCCGTCCAGCACCGCCTGATAGCCGGCCCGGTCGATGACGTTGACATGCCGTTCATTGACGAGCCGGTCGATATTGGCCAGTTCACCCAGCGTCCGCCCGATGTTGAACCAGCGCCGGGTCAGCATCGCCTCGCGCTCTGCCTCCCCAAGGTCCGGTCGCAGGATCGCCAGATTGGCGCGCGCACGGGTGTCGCGCAGCTTCATGCGTGGACGGGCGAAGGTGACCGATAGCCAGCCGCCGAGCCAGGACGCGATACGCGCAGGCAACAGCCGCAGCAGGGCAAAGAGAAAGGGGTTGGAGAGCATGGCGATAGCGTCATACAGATGCGGCCGAGACGGTAAAGGGGCGCTGGCGTAACATGCTGTGGCTATGGATATTTCTTCAGGGACTTAGCCTGCTGGGCGTCGTCAACTACTGGCGCCACCTGCCGAGGGACCGCAAGATCGAGACACCCGACGGCGTGGTCATGCTATTATCGGTGCGTGACGATTGGGATGGCGGACCAGACCTGATCGCCCGGCTGAAAGCCCAGACGGCGCACTTCCGCCTACTGATCGCGACGTCAGGCCAATGCGCTGCCGCCGATGCTTTGGCCGCACGGGAGAATGGCTGGGTGGAGGTCGTCCATGCAGGGGTTGCCAGCGATGAAGGGCAGAAAGTCCATAAGCTGCGCGCAGCGTTGCGGGCATTGCGGCCTGACGATCGCTATGTCCTTTTCATTGATGCCGACATCGAACCGCCTGCGCGCCTTGTTGGGCGACTGCTGTTCCCGCTGGTCCGGGGGAAGGCGGACATCGTCACTGGCTACCGCATGCTTTTGCCCGAACGCGGACCGATGCTGGCGCTGGTCGGCGCGGTGGAGATGCAATTGGCGACCCTGCCGCGTTTCGCCAGCGCGACCATGCCCTGGGGCGGGGCGATGGCGTTGACGCGCGACGTGGCCGATCGGCTGGACCTTGACCGGGCGATGGCGGGGCGACTGTCCGACGACATGGCGATTGGCCTGGCTGGCTGGCGCGCCAAGCTGCGGTTGCGGCCAGTGCGCGATCTGCTCGTGGCCAGCCCGCTGGCGGGCGATGCGGCGCAGGTGCTGGGCTTTGGCGTGCGGCAGTACCGGCATATCGTTACCAACAGTCCCGGCATGTGGGCGCTGGCAACGCTGGTGGTCGCGGTACAGGCAGCAGCTTGGTTCTGGGCATTGGTCTGGGGTGGCGGCGCGATGATCGCTGTCGGCTATGGCGCTGCATGGGGACGGGCGCTGATGCGAAGGGCGATCCTGGACAGCGTTCTGGAACCGGATCAGGCGAGCCGCGCCCGGCGGTCACTGTGGTGGGACGTTGCCGCACCTTTTGCGGTGACCTGGGCACATCTCATCGTCCAAATCGCCGCTGCATCATCATCGCGCATCCGCTGGGGCGGGTGGGATTATTGGGTCAGGCGGGGAATGGTCGTGCGGATGTGCCGGATCGATCAGAATCCGGCCGGAAACTGATGCAGCCCATCTTCCCCGATACGCAGCACCACCTTGCCCGCGACCGCACTCAACGGCAGGTGGCCATATAAGTGCGGAAAGAGCGCGCCGCCGCGCGACTCTTCCCACTTGATCGCCTCGCCGAACGGAGCCAGGTCGACCATCACCATTACCAGCCGATCCTGCCCGGCAAAATGCTTCGCCGCTGTCTCCGCCGCCTGATCGCGGGTCGACATGTGGATATAGCCATCGGCCAGATCGACCGGCGCGCCCGCAAACACGCCGTCGGCCTTCAACTGCGCATACTGGTCCGCCGTCAATATCTTGTAGGCGAACAGGTCACTCATGCCTCGGCTTCGTCCTCATCATTCTCTTCGATGCGCGCGGCGCTGACGACATGCTCATCCTTGGCCACGTCGAACAGGCGGACGCCCGCGGAATTGCGGCCGATGACGCGCAGGCTGTCGAGGCCCATGCGGATCAGCTTGGCCTGATCGGTCACCAGCATCAGATGATCTCCATGCGTGACCGGGAAGCTGCCGACGACCGGTCCATTGCGACCGATATTGTCGATATTGGTGATGCCCTGTCCACCACGCCCGGTGCGTCGATAATCATAGGCGGAGGAGAGTTTTCCATATCCATTGGCGCAGACGGTCAGGATGAACTGCTCGCGCTCCTTCATCAGCGCAAACATCGCCTGATCGGCCATTTCGCCGTCCTTTTCAGGCTTCCACGGGGCGTAGCGGAGATATTCCTCGCGCTGTTCCTGATTGGCGCCTGATCGATGCAGGATGGACAAGGAGATGACTTCATCGTCACTCTTGAGCGTCATGCCGCGCACGCCGGTCGACGTGCGGCTCTGAAACTCGCGCACATCAGTTGCGGCAAAGCGGATCGCCTTGCCCTGGCGCGTGGCGAGCAGCACGTCATCATTCTCGGTCAGGAGCGCGACGCCGATCAGCCGGTCTTCGCTGCCTTCGTCGAAGCGCATCGCCAGCTTGCCATTGCTCGGCACATTGGCAAAAGCGTCCATGCTGTTACGCCGGACAGTGCCGTTCGCGGTGGCGAACATGACGTGCAGGTCTTTCCAGCTATCCTCATCTTCGGGCAGCGGCAGCACGGTGCGGATGGTTTCGCCGGGACCAAGCGGCAGCAGGTTGACCATCGGCCGCCCGCGCGTCGCCGGGCCGCCTTCGGGCAGGCGCCATACTTTCATGCGATAGACTTTGCCGGCGGTAGAGAAGAACAGCACCGGCGTATGGGTCGACGTCACGAACAATTCGGTGATGGCGTCCTCATCCTTGGTCGCCATGCCCGACCGGCCCTTGCCACCACGCGCCTGTGCGCGGAAGCTCTCCAGCGGCGTGCGCTTGATATAGCCCTGCACCGTGACGGTGACGACCATATCCTCTCGCTCAATCAGATCCTCATCCTCGATCCCGTCGGCAGCGGCGGTGATTTCGGACAAACGGGGCGTAGCGAATTCCCGTTCAATCTCTTCAAACTCTTCCCTCATGACGGCATAGAGTTTGACCCGGTCGCCCAGGATCGCCAGATATTCGGCGATCGCGTCGGCCAGTTCGGCCAGTTCCTTGCCGATTTCGTCGCGGCCCAGCGCCGTCAGCCGATGCAGGCGCAGGTCGAGGATGGCGCGGACCTGAAGGTCGGACAGCTTGTAGAAATCCCCGGCCACTTCGACGTCGATCGCCTCGACCAGCCGGATATAGGGCGCGATCTCGCCGATCGGCCATTCGCGGGCCAGCAGCTTCTCGCGCGCTTCGGCGGGACTGGACGATCCACGGATGATCTTCACCATCTCGTCCAGATTGCTGACCGCAACAACCAGACCCAGCAAGATATGCGCCCGGTCGCGAGCCTTGTTCAGCTCGAACTTGGTGCGGCGGGTGATCACCTCTTCGCGGAACTTGACGAAGGCTTCGATGATGTCGCGCAGGTTCAGCAGTTCGGGGCGGCCGCCGCGAATGGCCAGCATATTGGCCGGGAAGCTCGATTGGGCGGGGGTGTTGCGCCACAATTGGTTCAGAACGACTTCGGGGGTCGCATCGCGCTTCAGGTCCATGACGATCCGCACGCCTTCGCGGCTGGATTCGTCGCGAATGTCGCTGATCCCCTCGATCCGCTTTTCCTTGGCGGCTTCGGCAATCTTTTCGACCAGACCGTTTTTGCCGACCTGATAGGGAATGGCGGTCAGAACGATCGACTGGCGATCGCCGCGCCCTTCCTCGACCACATGACGCGACCGCATCATGATGGAGCCGCGGCCGGTGTGATAGGCGCTGCGTGCGCCGGACTGGCCCAGGATCAGCGGCGCGGTCGGGAAATCGGGACCGGGGACGATCGCGATCAGTTCGTCGATCGTGATGCCGGGATTGTCGATATAGGCAAGGCACGCGCGCAACACTTCGCCCAGATTATGGGGCGGGATGTTGGTCGCCATGCCCACCGCGATGCCGCCCGCGCCGTTGACCAGCAGGTTGGGGAAGCGGGCGGGCAGAACCTGCGGTTCGCTTTCCGATGCGTCATAGTTGGGGGTGAAATCGACCGTATCCTTGTCGAGATCCTCCAGCAGGGCGTTGGCGACCTTGGCCAGGCGCGCTTCGGTATAGCGCATAGCGGCTGGCGGGTCGGGGTCCATCGAACCGAAATTGCCCTGACCATCGATCAGCGGCACGCGCATCGACCAGTCCTGCGTCATGCGGGCCAATGCGTCATAGATCGAACTGTCGCCATGGGGGTGATATTTACCCATGACTTCGCCGACGAGACGCGCCGATTTGCGGTAGGGACGATTATAGACGAAGCCCGATTCCTGGGCGGAGAAGAGAATGCGGCGATGCACCGGCTTCAACCCGTCGCGCACATCCGGCAGGGCGCGGGACACGATGACCGACATGGCATAGTCGAGATAGCTCGCCTTCATCTCGTCTACGATGCTGACGGGGCTGATGTCCGAAGGGTCGGCGAGGCTGGTCTCGTCGTTCAAGGCGATTCTCTTTTTTGGATGGAATGTGTTTCTGCGTTCGCACTAGCGGAGCGAAACAAATCTGTCACCCCTCGCTCACGCGCGCGCCCGCACGGACAGACAACAGGGCCGGGGTGATGACAGCTGCTTTCGGAACGAAGCGCGCGCATGACAGTTGCAAAATCCGCCGATATAGGCTTGTTCAATGGCCATTCACGCGCCGCCCCCTAATCGGCGCACAACAGACTTAAAGTCGCCCATGGCTTCCCCCGCCCGGTGCATTGAGGAGAAGATGATCATGCGTTTTGTTACCCCGGTGGCGCTCGTACTGGCTTTGGCAGTAGGTGGTGGCGCGATTAGCGCGCCTGCATTTGCGGCCAAGAAGGAAGAGAAGAAGGCCGGACCGAAGCTCAATGTTTCGCCCGAAGTCATCAAGGCTCTGCAGGCGGCGCAAAAGGCCGCTGAAGCGCAGGATTTCGCAGGCGCCAAGGCTGCCCTGGCCGACGCCGACAGCAAGGCGAAGTCGAACGATGACAAATATCAGATCGGCGCCATCAAGCTGAACACCTCCATCGCGAGCAAGGATAACGCGCTCCAGGGTGAAGCATTGGCGCAGATGCTCGACAGCGGCCTCACGCCCGCCGACCAGGCTGGCCAGTTCAATGCGGTTGCTGCCGATCAGGCGTTGGCTGCCAAAAATTACGATCTGGCGATTCAGCGGGCGCAGGCCGCGCTTGCGGCGGGTTATAAGCCCGAAGCGATCAACCCGACCCTGGCCCAGGCCTATTTCGGCAAGGCGGGAACCGGCAATGCATCGGCTGAACCGGCGCGCGGTTTCAACGTTCAGGGTCTTGCCGCGCTCAAGGCTGCTGCTGATGCCATGAAGGCTGCCGGGCAGCAGGTGCCGGCCCAATGGTATCAGATCGGCGTTGGCCGGGCCGAAGCGGCCAAACTGCCCGAAGTGACCGAATGGGCCAAGATGGCCTATCAGGCTGACCCGAGCGGCGCGAATTTGCGGACGCTGGTGCGTCTGTTCCAGCGCGCCAATCCGAACATCACGAATCGCGAAAATCTCGACGTGCTGCGCCTCCTGTCGGCGTCCGGTGGTCTGGTGGTCGCCGGTGACTTCCTGGAATATGCCGAAATGGCGTCCAAGACCGGCATCTATGGTGAGGTCAAATCGTCGATCGACCTGGGCCGTTCCAAGGGTGTACTGAACGCGACGCAGGGCAGCGAACTCTACCAGACTGCCATGGGGCGGATCTCTGGTGACAAGGGATCGCTGGGTGCGGCCGAAGCCGACTCCAGAAAGGCGGCCAATGGCAAGATCGCCGCGGCGACCGCCGACGCCTATCTGGGCTATGGCGACTATGCCAAGGCGGCCGCCATGTTCGAACTGGCCAAGGAAAAGGGCGGCGTTGATGCGGACGAAGTCAACACGCGCCTGGGCATCGCCAAGACCATGAGCGGCGACAATGCCGGCGCAAAGGCTGCGTTTGAAGCGGTACAGGGCGGCGCGCGCAAGCAGATCGCTGGTCTGTGGCTCGCCTATCTGGGCACCAAGGGCGCCTGACGGAATACGCGCCGTCGCCCTGATGGCGGCGGCGCGTTTTTGATTTTTTGCTGATATTGATGCGTCCGGGGAGGCTTTTGGGGCTATGCGATTTCTAACCTGTGTTTTTGCGGGCCTGCCGATTGTGTCGGCTGCGGCGTTGCTGGTGGCAACACCCGCGCTCGCGAAAAAGAAGGTTGCTGCCGGTCCCGTCATCGCCATGTCCGATGCGTTTCGTGCCAATGTGGCCGCTGCGCAGGCCGCGCTGCAATCGCGTGACGTGGCCACCGCCAGCGCGCGGATCATGGCGCTGGCGCCCATGTCCGACATTGAAAATTATGTCGCGGCGGGGCTGCGGTTCGAACTGGCGGCCCAGCGCGGCGACGTGCAGGCGCAGCGTATCGCCCTGACCGACCTGTTCAAGACCAGCGAGCTGCCCAAGAAGGATGCGCCGCGTCTGCGCTATGTCGCGGGCTATCTTTCCTATGCTGTGGGCAATTATGACGATGCGGTCGCGCAACTCGATTATGCCAAGACCCTTGGCTATGATGGGATAGATGCGCTGCTGCTGCGGGCCGATATTGCCCTGCGCCGCAACAAGCCCAAGGAGGCAAGGCCGTTCGTGCAGCAGGCGCTGGCGCGTCAGCGGGCATCGGGTCAACCCGTGCCGCTCGCCTGGTCCGACCGGGCGATTTCGATGGCCTATCAGGCGGGCGACTGGACCGAGGTCGGTCAACTCTATCGCGAACGGCTGACCCAGGCGGGCGCGCGGGAAGACTGGCGCTCGGCGATCACCAATTATCTGTCAGCCGCGGGCATCGATTCGCAACTCCAGCTCGACCTGTATCGCCTGCAAGCGGCCAATGGCGCGATGGCGAGCGAGCGGGACTATCAGGCCTACGCCCAACTGGCGGAGAAGGCCGGCTATTTCGCCGAGGCCAAATCCATCATCGAGGCAGGGCGCAAGGTCGGCAAGCTGACCGCGACCCAACCCGCCACTGCATCGCTGCTGAAAGCCGTAACGCCCAAGGCGACCAAGGAGATCGCCGCCCTGCCTGCGCAGGCGAAGAAGGCGGCGGCGGCGTCATCCGGCAAGGACGCGCAGGAGGTGGGTGACAGCTATTTTTCGCTGGGCCAGTTCCCCCAGGCGGTGGAGCAGTATCGCCTGGCGCTTGCCAAGGGCGGGGTCGATGCAGGCCGCGTCAATGCCCGGCTGGGCGTGGCGCTGGCGCGGTCAGGCGATTTGCCCGGCGCGCAGGCGGCATTGAGCCAGGCCAGTGGCAACTGGGCCAGCGTGGCAGGCTTCTGGTCCGTCTGGGTTGATCAACAAAGCCGCAAGGTCGCGTGAGGATGTGCCGGATCAGCCTGTGATCCGGCCACAGCCTGCCACTTATACCGGCAAGGGGACGCCCGGCAGGTTTTTCGACGTGCGGATGGTAAGCGATGTTTTGACGCTCACCACGTTGGGTGCTGGCGTCAGCTTGGACGTCAGAAATTGCTGAAAACTCTGAAGGTCTTTCGCTACAACCTTCAAAATAAAGTCGATTTCGCCGTTCAGCATGTGACATTCGCGCACTTCGGGCAGCTCAGCGACATGGTCCTGAAAGGCTTTGAGATCGGCTTCCGCCTGGCTTTTCAGGCTTACCATCGCGAACACCGTGATCGTATAACCCAGCATCCCCGGATCGACCACGGCATGATAGGAGGTGATGGCGCCTGCTTCCTCCAGTGAACGGACGCGGCGCAGGCACGGCGGCGCGGTCAGGCCCACCTTGCGGGCCAGTTCCACGTTGGTCATCCTGCCATCCTGTTGCAATTCGCCCAGAATTTGCAGGTCAATGTCGTCGATATTCGGGCCGGCCATTATTGTGCTTATTTCCTGTCCTGATTTCCTGTCCCATCATAATAATGTTTCAGGGCAATGCAATTGTCCCACTATGCGACGATCGCTTTCGTTCGCGTAACCAACCCCTTTTCCTTTGCAGGGCTAGGGCTTATCGGTAGTGCGTAACAGCCGCTGCGCGCACCGGGCACCGGTTTGCGCCACGGCCATATGGGGATTATTGGTGCGTTTCAACGATCTGATGCAGACAGTGCTGGCCGCTGACGACCGAGCCGGGCTGGGCGCGGTGACGTTGTGGCGTCAATGTGTCGATCTGCTGGCGCAGCATGACCGCGCCGATCGTATGCCGATGGCCGCGGATCAGCGGGCTGCCTTGCTCGATCGATTGTCGGGGCTACGGTCCAAAATGTCGGAAACGCAGCGCATTGCGACTGTCGTCGAACTCGGCAGTCGGCTGCGGTCGGCCAGCCTGGTCGAATTTTTTGCGCATGACCGGCCCTCTATCGCCGCCGCAGCGATGGCGCGGGCGCAATTGCCCGACATGGTTTGGGACGATCTGCTACCGCGACTGACGCCTACCGCGCGTGGTGTCCTGCGCGGACGACGGGACATCGGCCCAGCGACGCGACTGGCGCTCGAAGCCTTTGGCCCGTCCGATCTGGTGCTGACGACCGTGCGTGACGACATGGTGGGGGACAGCGACATGCTGCTGACCGCCGATATGATCCCCGCGAACGATGTGCAGGAGCCGGAGGTCGAGGCCGGCACGGTCACGCCGCTCCGCGCGCCATTGGGCGACAAGGACCAGATTCGCAATCTGGTCGATCGGATTGCCCAATTCACCAGCACGCGCTCACCGCCCCAGCCCCTGGAACCGCTGGCGGACGAGCCGGCTGACCGCAGCGCCCCGCCGCGCGATTTCGCGTTCGAGACGGATGCCGCCGGCGTCATTCTGTGGATCGATCGCGGGCCACGCGCGGCGTTGATCGGCCTGTCGCTGGGGGATGCAGCGCTGGAGGGTGGCAGCGGGCCGGACGGCCATGTCGCGGGCGCCTTTGCCCGGCGCAGCGGGTTCCAGAATGGCCGTTTCGCGATTGTCGGTGGGAAGATGGCAGGCGAATGGCGACTGTCCGCCGCGCCCTTTTTCGATCCACGATCCGGCCGGTTTCAGGGGTATCGCGGTCAGGCGCGTCGCCCCTTCCTGCATGAAGTGGCGGTACAGCCAGCGCCGCCGCGCGACGGTCTGAGCGGTCTGTCGGCGGATTCGCTGCGCCAACTGGTGCATGAACTGCGCACGCCCCTGAACGCGATTCTGGGCTTTGCCGAGATTATCGAACAGGAATTGTTCGGTCCCGCGGGCGCTGAATATCGTGACATGGCTGGCAATATTGCGGTCGATGCACGCCATCTGCTTGCGGCATTCGATGATCTGGATCTCGCCGCCCGCGTGTCGCGCGGCGACGATGTCAGCACGCCGCAACTGCTCGATCCCGAACTGCTGGTGCGCCAGATCGCCAGTCGCTTCCGTGATCAGGGTGGGGCGTTGGTCGATATCGCCATGGCAGCCAGCCTGCCGCCGGTGCAGATCGACCCGGTGCAGGGGGAGCGCATGGTGCAACATTTGCTGCGCACGCTGATTTCGGTCGCGCCAAAGGGGGAAGCGGTGACGGGCGCCTGCTGGTTCCAGCCCGACGGGGGCAATGGGCGCGTGGTGCTGGCCATCGACCGGCCATCCAGTCTGGCAGGTATGGAAGAAGCGCAATTGCTCGATCCCGGCTATACGTCCGATGGCGACTGGGCCGACGGACCGCTGCTGGGGCTGGGCTTTTCGCTGCGTCTGATCCGCAGCCTGGCCGGAACATGCGGCGGCAGTCTGGATGTGGAGCCGGGGCGCTTGCTGCTCGCCATTCCCGCCGCCAGCATTGCGGAAGATACGCAGCACGCCTGACGGGCACGGCAACCCTATGGCAACCATTGCGCGCTAAGGGGAGGGGCATGATTGTTTCCTCCCATGACGGCAACCTGCTGGCCCCGCCTTTGCCGCAGGACAGGATCGCCCTCGATCCCGCCTTCGGCACCCGGTTCATGCTTTTTGTCGATACCGAAGAGGAATTCGACTGGAACGCGCCGTTCAGCCGTACCGGCCATGGCGTCACGGCTTTGTCCGGCATGGCGCGCGGGCAGGATTATTTCGCGGCGGCAGGTATCAAGCCGGTCTATGTCACCGATTTCCCGGTGGTCGATTGCGACGCGGCGTCAGCGATGATGGCGCAGTGGGTTAGCGATGGCACTGCTGATGTCGGCGCGCATCTTCACCCCTGGGTCAACCCGCCCCATGTCGAGAAGGTGAACGCCGCCAATTCCTATGTCGGTTTCCTGCCGGAAGCGGTAGAGCGCGCCAAGCTGGAAGCGCTATGCCGCCGGATCGAGGAACGTTTTGGCCAGCGACCCATTGCCTATCGCGCTGGCCGCTACGGCGTTGGCCCCAACAGTGCGCGACTGCTTAGCGATGCCGGGTTCCGCCTGGACAGTTCGGTGCGCAGCCGCTTCGATTATAGCCAACAGCAAGGCCCGGACTTTTGCGGATTGCCCCAAACCCCCTATTGGGCAGGGCCGGACCGGAACTTGGTGGAACTGCCATTGTCGACAGCCTTTGTCGGCCTGCTGCGCGGTGCAGGTGAGCGCCTTTATCGCGCAGCCCAGACGATGGGACCGCTCGCCGGCGCCCTGTCGCGCGCCCGCATGTTGAGCCGGGTGCCGCTGACGCCAGAAGGCATCTCCGCATCCGAAGCCATTGCGGCAATCGACGCCCTGATCGAAGAAGGCGTGCCGGTTCTCAATTTCAGCTTCCATTCGCCCACGCTGGAGCCTGGCCATACCCCCTATGTCCGCAACGAAGCCGACCGTGCCGCTTTTTACAATTGGTGGGACAGAGTACTGACCCATCTGGCGAAACGGGGCGTAAGGGCGGCCAGCCTCGATCAGTTTCTTAACGCGGTGCCCATGCGTATCGAGACTTGCCAAGCGGCGTGATGCTCCTTAATCGGGCGTTCGTTGACAAGGTGGGGCCTGTAGCTCAACTGGTTAGAGCTGTCCGCTCATAACGGATAGGTTGCGGGTTCAAGTCCTGCCGGGCCCACCACATTTCCTAATCATGATCTCTATAGCGCATTTCCGCTATAGGCTTTCCCATGGTCGCGAGATGCGCTGTGTCTCACGACATCTCACCCTGGCGCGGCCCACAAGGGGGCACCGACGGGGGCACTGGAATAGAATTTGGGGGCATTCAGGCCATGATTGGACCCGAAAATGGTCAGGCGGCTACCTGGGCAAGTTGACGAGTGGCCTTTGCGTCGCTGACCGGCGGCAAGCCGAACAGACGGCCATATTCGCGCGTGAACTGCGATACGCTCTCATATCCGACCGCGAACGCAGCGGTTGCCGCGCTAACGCCCGCAGAATGCATCAGCCGCCGCGCTTCGATCAGGCGAAGCTGCTTCTGGAATTGTAGTGGTGAGAGAGACGTCACCGCCTTGAAGTGCTGGTGGAACGAGGACGAGCTCATTCCCGCAGCGGCGGCAAGGCGGTCTATCGGCAGAGGCTTTGCGAAGTCAGTGCGCAACAAGGCTACCGCGCGGGCGACACGTTCAACATGGCCATCGGGCCAGCCGATCCGCCTGATCGCATCTCCATGCCGTCCCGCCAACAGCCAGTAGTGCATTTCGCGAACGAGTTGCGCCTGCAGCACCGGCACGGAAGCTGGCCGATCGAGCAGCCGCATGAGACGCAGCGCCGCATCGGCCACTTCGACGTCAGTTTGATCGACCCTGACCGGCGCTAAATCAGAGCAGTTCACGGCCTTCATCTGCCCAGCCAGGTCAGCAATGATCGCCGGGTCCAGCTCTAGGACCAGCGAATAATATGGCGCTGCGATGCTGGCGCGCGTGATCTGGCTGACGGTCGGCACGTCGGCGGTGATCAGCAGCGAATCGCCGGCCGAAAAGTCGAAGCTCTGCGTTCCCATCGTCACGCGCTTCGCGCCCTGCACCACGAGGCAGAGCAAAGGCCGCGAGATATCGTGCTTCAAGTCGCCCGTCGCGGTCGCGCGCACGGCGAAGACGCCCTGAATCGGCGTTGGCGCCATACCCTCGCGATCTGCGTGGACTTCAGCGTGGCGGCGGACGGCGTCAAGCAGCGTGGTCATTTCGCTACCATATCGCGTTCGAGACGATCGCGCATCCTCTTTCGGAGAATTAGGCAAAGATCGTCGAGCTTCCGGCAACACCGGCTCGCCCCAGCGTGACATAAGGGATTCACCGAAAAGAAGGAGACCTGTCATGACCAAGATCGCACTTGTTACCGGCAGCAGCCGCGGCCTCGGCCGCAACACCGCGCTCGCCATCGCGCGCAAGGGAGGCGATGTGATCGTCACCTATCACAGCCGCTCCGGCGACGCCGACAAGGTGGTCGCGGAGATTCAGGCAATGGGTCGGAAGGCTGTCGCGCTGCAACTCGATACGGGCAACGTCGCCGGTTTCGCCGACTTCGCGACGCGCCTCAAGGATGTGCTGGGCACGACCTGGCGGCGCAACACCCTGGATCATCTCGTCAACAATGCCGGACATGGTGACTATGCGCTCATCGCCGACACCAGCGAAGCGCAATTCGACGCGCTGATAAACGTGCATTTCAAGGGCGTGTTTTTTCTGACCCAGACGCTGCTGCCGCTGATCGCCGATGGTGGGCGCATCGTGAATCTTTCGTCAGGGCTGACGCGCTTCTGTGCGCCCGGCTTCGGCGCCTATGCCGCGGCAAAGGGAGCGATCGAGGTTCTGAGCCTCTATCTCGCCAAGGAGCTCGGCAACCGCGGCATCGCGGTCAATACCGTTGCCCCAGGCGCGATCGAAACCGACTTTCTCGGCGGTGCGGTTCGCGACACACCTGACATGAACCAGCAATTCGCCGACATGACCGCGTTGGGACGCGTTGGCGTGCCTGACGACATCGGACCAATGATCGCGAGCCTGCTCGGCGAGGATAATCGCTGGGTCAATGCTCAGCGCATCGAGGTTTCGGGCGGCCAGGCCATTTGAGAAAGTCTGTGGCAACAGGATCACCGGGCCAACAAGATATTCTGGCCACCATTTGCATCCTGATGCAATGGCGCAGCTTGTCCGGGTTACGCATCGCGTAGATCGCCTTGAGGCAAGGATCTTCGATCAGCAGCGCGGTTGTCTGGAGGATGCCGACTTCAGATATCAGCGCTGCTGATTGCGCAGCCGTTCCTTTTCTTCGGTCTGCCAGACCGTGTCGCCGCTTTGCCAGTTCGCTGGACAGCCAGTGCAATCCTTCATCCAGGCATCCTGAAACACCGCAAAGCGGATGCGTGACCCGTCCATGATCGCCTTTTCCAGATTGGCTTCGTAGAATTTCGCTTCCAGCAGATCGGCGTGGATCAGCTTGGCTTCTTTGAAGGACGCGCCTTTCAACAGCGCCTTTTCGAGTGTCGCCGCTGTAAAATCGACACGGTCGAAGGTCGCATGACCAGCCCTTGCAAAAGCGAGATTGGAACCGCGCAGCGATGCACCCGTCAATTGCGCGCCGTTGAGAAACGCGATGGACAGGTCCGCCCCATCAAGATCAGCCCCGTTCAGATTGGCACCGCTCAGGTTCGCATGGCGCATGTCAGCGCGCGACAGCTTGGCTCCACTAAGGTCTGCGCCTGTCAAATCGGCGTTCGCCAGATCGGCAAAGCGCAAGTCCACGCCGGGGCAAGATGTGCGTGGGGCAATGGTGCATCCATTCACGATCCACGGGGTCGGACGCTCTTCGACATTGACGATCTTCTGCTGTGCATAGGCAGGAACAGCAGCCGCGACAATCATCAAGGCAAGGCAGGCGAAGCGCATGGGATGGTCCGATCCACGACAAAAGGGGGTGTCCGGGCGGAGACGCGAGGGAGGTCGCGGTCCGCCCGGACGCTTCGCGCGGAGTGTCGGGCTCCGCGCCAAGACAATTCAGACTTCAGGCAATTCGAACACCCAGAAGGAGCCGCCCTGACTGACCGTGCGCGTTAGGTCGGCCATGTCGCCACCCCATAGCGGCACCGCGCCGCCATAGCCGGACGCCAGGCCGATATATTGTTTGCCATCCTCTTCCCAAGTGATGGGAACCGACACCACGCCCGATCCGGTCTGGAATTTCCAGAGCTCTTCGCCGGTCTTGGCGTTGAAGATCTTCACATATCCATCGCTGGTGCCCTGGATGACGATATTACCCTTGGTGGTGACATTGCCACCCCAGAGCGGCAGAGGCTCCTTGGCTTCCCAAGCGATCTTGCCGGTCTTGGGATCCATGGCCCTCAGCACGCCGACATGATCGTCGAACTGCTTGCGGATGCGGAATCCCTGACCCAGATAGGCCGCCCCCTTGTTGTAGGTGACATTTTCCGTCCAATAATCTTCCGACCAGTCGTTGGACGGGATGTAGAAGAGACCGGTGCCGGGGTTATACGACATGGGCATCCAGTTGGTGCCGCCCAGGAAATTGGGTGTAACCCGGATGCTTTCGCCCTTTTCCTTGCCTGGCGCGGGCGGCGGCGGGCGCTGTCCGGGATTTTCGATCGGGCGGCCGTTGGCGACGTCCCATTTGCTTGCCCAACTGATGTCGGGAACGAAGGGATAGATGCCGAGCGCGCTGCCCTTCTGCTTGCTGATCTTTCCGTCCCGCTTGGTCAGCTTGTCGAGGTCGGTCACGAAGAAATAGCCATTGCGGTCGGCATGGGCGCCAGCGCGGATCGTCTTGCCGTCCTTTTCCAGATCGAACAACACGATCGGGTTGTTGCCCGAAAAGTCCCAGGCGTCATTGGGCGTGTGCTGGAAGAAGCCAACCGGTTCCCCAGTCGATGGTTCGATATAGACCTGTCCCGACGTATAGAGGCTGTCGCCGGGCGAGCGCTTCCATGTGTTCCATGGCGCGGGGTTGCCGGTGCCGATGACGATGGTGTTGGTCTTCTCATCATAGGTGGCCGATTGCCACGGCGCACCGCCACCATGACTCCATGCCTCGACCTTCTTGCCGTCCTTGTCATTGGGCCAGCTGGGCGCTTTGGGATCGCCGGTGAAGGTTGAGGGCTTTCCGTTCAGGCGACCCTGATGCCCTTCCACCATCGGACGCATCCAGATTTCTTCGCCGGTATCGGGATCGCGGGCATATAGTTCGCCCACCACGCCGAATTCATCGCCGGACGACCCGTGGATCAGCATGACCTTGCCGGTCTTCTTGTCCTTCACGATGGTCGGCGCGCCAGTCATGGTGTAACCGGCCTTGTGGTCCTGGAATTTCTTGTTCCACACGACCTTGCCGGTCTTGCGGTCCAGCGCGACCATGCCCGCGTCCAAGGTGCCGAAGAAGATCTTGTCGCCATAAATGGCCGCGCCCCGATTGACGACGTCGCAGCAGGGGCGGATGTCGTCAGGCAAGCGGGCCGTGTAGGACCAGATTTTCTTGCCCGTCTTGACGTCCAGCGCGAAGACGCGGCTATATGATGCGGTGACATAGATGACGCCATCATAGACCAGCGCCTGACTTTCCTGACCACGCTGCCGCTCGTCGCCGAAGGAGAACACCCATTTGGGCACAACCTTCTTCGCGTTATCGGCATTGATCTGATCCAGCGTGCTGAACCGCTGCGCCTTCACGCCAAGGCCATACATCAGCACATTGTCGGTGCTATGTTCGTCGTTGAGGATATCTTCCCACGACACGCCGGCCTTTGTGAAATCATGTTTCTGCGCCGCAGGCTGGCTGACCGCCGGCATCGCAACCAGCATCGCCATGGCCGAAACCAGCAGACACCCCCGTCTTCCCATCATCGCATCCTCCTAAAGCCCGACTGCGGTCATCACCGCTTGTCGAAGCCAAGAGTAAGCGGGGCTTTATGAGATGGTCCTGATAGCTTTCTGAGAAACTGCTCAGAATAGCTTATGCTTTGGTCTGATGACGAAGCAGAAATCCCACTCCTCGGACGGTTGAAAGCTCGGGCGCTCTCTCGTGATGCGACAGATACCTGCGGAGATAGCCTACATAGACGTCGACGGCATTTTCGGTGATTTCTGCATCCTGCCCCCACACTTCATCCAGTATCTGCCCTCGCGTGACGACTTGTCCCGCTTGTCGCGCAAGGCAATGCAACAGGTCGAACTCACGGCGACTGAGAGGGAGCAGCGCTTCACCCACTCGCGCCGATCGGCTGCGCAAATCGACCACCAACTCATCCAGCACGATCCGATCCCGCGATTGGGCGGCGCTGCGTCGGATCATGACATTAAGCCGCGCGAGCAATTCCTCGAACGAGAAAGGTTTGGTGAGATAGTCATCGGCGCCGCAGCGAAAGCCGTCCAGCCTGTCCTCCAGCTCCGCACGGGCGGTCAACATGCAGATGGGAAGGTCATTGCCCCGGGCACGGGCTTCACGGCACAGGTCCGCGCCGTCCGCATCTGGCAGCCCCAGATCCAATATGGCTGCATGAAACTGGCCCGATGCCAATCGCGATTGCGCCCGACGTCCCAGCGTCTGCCATTCCACGGCATAGCCTTCTGCTGTCAGCCCGCGATGGACGAACCGGCCGATTCCCGGATCGTCTTCGACCAGCAATATCCTCAAGCCCGCGCCGGGAGCCTCAGCGACACGCATAATCCTTCTCCATCATATCTGTTAAAGGCGCTGATCCCGCCGGCATGGGCATGCACGATCCAGCGCGCGAGCGACAGGCCAAGGCCAGTGCCGCCAAGGGAACGGCCTGCCTTACCCTGCGCATAGGGATCGAAAATCCGCTCCAGTTCGCTCTCAGCAACGCCCGGTCCTTCATCCGTGACGACGATGCCCACTTCACCCTGCTCATATGTCCCGCTCAATCGCAGCGTGCCGCCCGGTGGCGAGAATTTCACACCATTGTCGATCAGCGCGAGCATCGCCTGCCGCAGCCGATCAGGGTCGCCAATGACAGGCATCGGTTTGTCGAGCGAGCTCAACTCCAGTCGGACACCGCTGGCGGAAGCAAAGCCGGCCGCACTCTTGCCGACCTGTTGCGCAAGATGCGCGAGGTCCACGGGACTGGAGCGCAGGGGCAGGGCACCATCTTCGGCGCGCGCCAAGGTCAGCAAATCATCAAGCCGCCGTTCAAGGAACAGGTTGCTGTCCAATATCTGATGCAGGGCATCCCGCAGCGCCAATATGTTGTCATCAAAGCGCAGGGCCACTTCAGCCTCGCCACGCATCACCGTTACCGGTGTACGAAGTTCGTGGCTCACCTTTGAAAGAAACAGCCGGCGGCGCTGATCGGTGACGGTCAGTTTTTGGTTCAACCGCTCCAGTTCGCGCGTTCGCGCGGCCACTTTCGCTTCCACCGCCTCCGCCATATTTTCGAAATGATCGATCAACCGCCGCACTTCCGACAGATGACTTCCGGGCAATGGCTTTCGCCCATCCTCCCGCGCGATGGACTGCGTCGCATGAGCTACCGCTTCAAGCGGCTTCACAAGGTGGCGCCAAAGAAATACCGCTCCTCCAAACGGAAGGGCCAGCAGGACGATACTGATGGCAAGGATCAATCGCCACGCGTCGCGCTGCGCCTGTCGCGCCGCCTGTGTCGCCACTTCCGCTTCTCTGTTTTCCTTTGCCGCGATGTGCCGGACCATTGCTCGGATGTCTGGCAAGGCAGGGGAGCCGGATCGTAGCAACGAGACCAAATATCGTGCGTTGGCCTCTTCCTCTGCCTGATAGCGAAGCTCCGGCTCAGTGCCGCCGATCAAAGCCGTTTCCGCTGATATGCTCTCGAAATACGCTCCAATGGCGTTACTCAATTCATTCTGGGCTGCGCTGGAATGGTTCAGCAGGATCTGCGCAGCTTCCGCGTCTATCCGTGCCAGCAATAGAACCTGCTTCTGCGCCATGTCCGCGCGTTGCGAGAATATGTGGGTAGATCCCTGCAGGTAGATTATTGTGCTCAGCAATGCCCCAAGGCCCATTGCGATCGCTATGGCCCCAGTCAGGAACAGACCCCGAAAGCCTATCAGAGTCCGCACGATCCTCTCCTGCCCCAAGCCTCTCCAAGGAGAGGCTAAACCAAACCGGCCTTGGCGTCCCTTATACCTAGGGAGGAGGGGCAATGCGCCAGCGCCTTGACAGGGAGCCATCGTCATTGCCCCGGTCGACGGCTTCTATGGCAAGCGGACCTTCATAGAATTAGCGTCAATGAGCGACGTTGCCCTGCGCCATCGCTACCTCAAAGGCCCCGACAGTTCAGCGACCTGCTCGGAACGCAAGTCGATCGCACATTTGCGCGCTCAGGCGCCTTTCATCTTCTTGCGATGTTCCCGCATCATCATATGGCAGGCGAGGCGGTCATGGTCGTCGGACTGGCGCTTCTCCCAGGGCGGCGACCAGTCGGCAGGCGGCTCGCCACAAAAATAGCCGCCCCGCCGAGAGCGGGTCGTCGCATCGGCTGTGGTCGAAAGCGCGGTGGCGATCAGCCCAAGCGCGAGTATCAGTTTGCTAAACGGCATGGCTGAACCGCGTTTCCTGCGGGCGGAGATAGGCGTCGAAACAAGCCGCGACCGACCGGGCGTAGGGTTGCGCCTCCGGGCGGATCTCGATCATTCCGTCGTGCAGGCGGGCAATCCCCATGTTGATGAATTTGGCCAGGTCGCGCGATTGAACGACCCCGTCGCTTGGCGCTGCGCCGTCGCACAGCAGGCGCTCGATCAATCGCCCGCGTTTCTGATCGTCGGCGCTGCGCCTTACGCCGCGGGTCGCCGTCAGCCGCTGTTGGCCGATCATGTCTCGATAGGGCCCGGCATTTTTCTCATTCTGCACGATCAGGTCGGGAAATTGGCTGATCGCACTGGCCCCCAGGCCGATCAGCACGTCGCTGTCATCCTCGGTAAAGCCCTGGAAATTACGCCGCAATCTGCCGGTGGTCGCGGCCTTTGCCAAAGGGTCGCCGGGCAGTGCGAAATGATCGAAACCGATGGCGCGATAGCCTGCGGCGGTCAGCATCGCATGCCCCTGTGTCGCCATGGCAAAACGCATGGCCATGTCGGGAAGATCGGCCTGCGATATGCGGCGCTGGCGGTGCAGCAGATGGGGCATATGGGCATAGCCGAACAGGGCGATGCGCGATGGCGCCAGACGGATGCTCGTCTCCAGCGTTTCAATCAGGTCCGCTTCGCTCTGACCCGGCAGGCCGTACATAAGGTCGAAACCCACGTCGATCTGTGCCCGGCGCAGCCCCTCAACCGCCGCTTCCACCATCTCGACAGGCTGCACGCGCCCGATGGCCTGCTGGACATGCGGCGCAAGGGTCTGGACGCCCAGATTGACCCGCGAAACGCCGATCTGCCCCATGGCGTCGATCCACGCCCGGTCGAGGCGGCGGGGATCGATTTCGACCGATAGCGCAGCATCGCTGGTGTCAAAGCACAGCAGCAACTGGTGATTGAGGCGCACCCAATCGACCAGCGGCAGCGAATTCGGGCTGCCCCCGCCAAATGCGATATGGGTGACGCGCCGCCGCCCGCCCAGGCGGGACGCGACTAGCGCTATCTCCTGCTCCAGCGCATCGACATAGGTGGCGAGGCGGCGGGGCCGTGTCGCAGCACCAGTGTTGCACCCGCAATACCAGCAGATGTCGTGGCAATAGGGGATGTGCAGATAGAGCGAGATCCCCGCATCCTGCGGTAGCCTGTCGAGCCGTTCCTCCAGCGCTTCGGCGCCGACGGCGTCGGTGAATTGTGCGGCGGTCGGATAGCTGGTGTAGCGCGGCACCGGGGCCGCCAGCAGATCGGGATGGTATCGGAACATGGAAAGCGGCCTGCCATCTGCCGCGCGTCCCCGCATTGCGAAAGATCAAATCTCCGATTGCGCGGCGTCAAGGAACGACCGGCCAGCCCGGCCTACAAGGCGTCATTGACCGCAACATCAGGGACGGAGACAATAATGCGTATAAAGACTTTCTTGCTGGCTGGCGCGATGGCGGGCGCACTGGTGGCTGGTCCGGCTCAGGCCAAGCAAGGCGATATCCTGCTGCGCGTACGTGCGATCATGGTCGCGCCGAACGAAAAGAGCGGCAGTGTCCTGCCGGCCTTTCCAGGCGAAAAAGTGTCGGTCGACAACAGCGTCATGCCCGAAATCGACGTCACCTACATGGCGACCGACCATATCGGTTTCGAACTGATCGCCGCGACCACGAAGCATAGCGCCACCGGCCGTACCGGTACGACCGGCAGCATCGGCAAGCTCGCCTCGACGTGGGTATTGCCGCCGACGCTGACGATGCAATATCATCCGGTCGTCGACGGCCCGATCCGGCCTTATGTGGGGGCGGGCATCAACTATACGCTATTCTATGCAGAAGATGCCTCAACGGCTCTGGAGACAGCCGTGGGCAAGACCAAGGTGCATATGAAGGACAGCGTCGGCTGGGCAGGGCAGGTCGGGGTCGATGTCGACCTGAACGAGAAGATCTTCCTCAATTTCGATGTCAAATATATCGACATCAACACCAAGGCGCGATTGGCGACCACGGCCGCTGGTGTGCAGCGCGTCAAGCTGGCGCTCGACCCGTTGGTATTTGGCGTAGGCGTCGGCATGCGCTTCTGATCGAACAGTAGCCCACTATGAGGATCAGCGTGCAATAGGCACCCCCTTCGTGGGGTGATCGGCGTGCAAAAAGGACCCCTTCATCCCGGGGATTTAGTCGGCCGACTGGTTTTGATCAGTTGGCGAGAACGGGATGTTGATCGTGGAGACAGTGGTTCGGATTCGGCGTGAGCATGCAGCGGGTAAGGCGATCAAGGCGATCGCTCGTGACCTTCGTTTGTCGCGGAAGGTCGTCCGCAAAGCGATCCGGTCGCCGGAGGCGGCGTTCAACTATCAGCGCAAAGTCCAGCCGCTGCCGCGGATCGGTCCTTATCAGGATCGTCTCGATGCGCTGCTTGAGGAGAACGAAGGTCGCGGCCGCCGCGATCGGCTACGGATGACGCGTATCCATGACCTGCTGGTGCGCGAGGGGTTCGATGGATCCTATGATGCGGTGCGCCGCTATGCGGCGCGCTGGCGTGCTGCGCGGCGGAAGGATGCTGGCGAAGGCGCACCGGCGTTCATCCCGATGACCTTCCAGCCGGGTGAGGCCTACCAGTTCGACTGGAGCCACGAGGATGTGGAGATCGCCGGCAAGCCGATGCGGGTGAAGGTGGCGCATATGCGTCTCTGCGACTCGCGCGCACCCTATGTCCGGGCCTATCCGCGCGAGGGCCAGGAGATGCTGTTCGATGCCCATGCCCGGGCGTTCGCGTTCTTCGGCGGTGTGCCGCGACGCGGTATCTACGATAATATGAAGACGGCGGTGACGGCCGTGTTCACCGGCAAGGAGCGTGTGTTCAACCGCCGCTTCCTGATCATGACCGATCATTACATGGTCGAGCCGACCGCCTGCTCGCCGGCGGCGGGATGGGAGAAGGGCCAGGTCGAGCAGCAGGTCCAGACAATCCGAGGCCGCTTCTTCCAGCCGCGGCTCCGGTTCGCCAGCCTGGCCGAGCTCAACGGGTGGCTGGAGGCCGAGTGCCGGCGCTGGGCCGAGCATCATGCCCATCCCGAACGCGGGGATATTACCGTCGCCGAGGCGCTGGATATGGAGCGACCGGCCCTGCAGCCGATCCTGGCACCGTTCGACGGCTTCCATGAGAGCGAGCATGCCGTCACCGGCACCTGCCTCATCAGCTTCGATCGCAACCGCTACTCGGTCATGTCGACGGCCGCACGCCGGACCGTTCAGGTGCGCTCCTATGCCGATCGCATCGTCATACGCTGCGGCGATGCGATCGTCGGGGAGCATGAGCGCCACTTCGGTCGGAACCGCACGATATACGATCCCTGGCATTATCTGCCGGTCCTCGCGCACAAGCCCGGCGCGCTGCGTAACGGCGCACCGTTCCAGGACTGGGATCTGCCGCCCGCCCTGCACCGATTACGGCGAAGGCTCGGCACCGGGGACGAGGCCGATCGCAGGTTCGTGCGGGTCCTCTCGGCGGTGCTCACCGATGGCCTGGAGCCGGTAGAGGCTGCCGTGCGCGAAGCGTTGGCGAACGGAACGGCCAGCGACGAGCTGATCCTCAACATCCTCTCCCGGCGCCGCGAGCCGGCGACACCCCACAGCATCGTCACTTCGGAAGACCGGATGCTGCAGCATCCTCCGCTCGCCGACTGTGCCCGCTATGATCTGCTGCGAGGCTATGATGCAGCGGCATGATATGATCGACACGATGCGCGGCCTCGGACTCAAGGGCATGGCGGCGGCGTTCGACGAGGCGGTCACCACCGGCCTCCAGCGCAAGCGCACCACCATGGAGATACTGACCGACCTGCTCCGTGCTGAGGCGACCCACCGGGATGCAGCCTCCATCCGCTATCGGATGACGGCTGCGAGGCTGCCCGTGGTGAAGGACCTGGAGCGGTTCAGCTTCGAGGGCACACCGATCAATGAGGAGATGATCCGCTCCCTTCACGATGGCTCCTTCCTCCCGCCTCGCCGCAATATCGTGCTGGTCGGCGGCACGGGGACAGGCAAGACCCACCTCGCCATCGCGATCACCGCCAATGTCGTGCGAAGGGGCGCTCGCGCCCGCTACTTCAACACCGTCGATCTGGTGACACGCCTCGAAGAGGAGACCCGGATCGGCAAAGGCGGGACCCTGGCGGCGCAGCTGTCGCGGCTCGACCTGATCGTTCTCGACGAGCTCGGTTATCTGCCGTTCGCCCGCTCGGGAGGGCAGTTGCTGTTCCACCTCATCAGCAAGCTTTATGAGCGGACCAGCGTCATCATCACCACGAACCTCGCCTTCGGCGAATGGCCGACCGTGTTCGGCGATCCCAAGATGACCACGGCGCTGCTCGACCGCGTCACCCACCACTGCGATATCGTCGAGACGGGCAACGACAGCTGGCGCTTCAAAAACCGCAGCTGACAGCCACCTTCGGCGCCTTCAAAAATCTATCTTGCGCTGCGCGCGCCTCCGGTCGGGCTACGCCCGCCCTCCGCCGCACGCAGCGCAAGGCCATCTTCAACAAACCAGCATCATATTATCTGAAAAGGGGGTCCCTCTTCGACGCCGATCGGGGGTCCCTTTTGAACGCCGTTTGACAGCTGGACTGTACTGCCCGGCTATCTCACCCGCAGCGAACGCGCTGCCTGCACGCTGATCGAGATACCCGCCCCGGTCACGGTGCCGCGCAACGCTTATTACCTCGTCTGGGCACGCTCATCGCTGCGACACCCGCGAGTGGCCATGGCTCGGGACGCCCTGATTGCTGCACTCCGAATATGATTGTGGCGAACGTATGGCCGCCACCCTGTGGCGCAACCGTGGCGCCGATCGCAGCAAGTAAGGCGCGTTCGTGAGCGCCCGGCCCGCGGCGGGGAGCGAACCGCTCGGCAACAAGCCTGCTCCCGGCGATCTGACGATTATGTCGTCAATTCATCCGGATTCGTCATAAACCGCGAAACAAGGCCCGACCCGACCAAAAATGAGATTGTAAGTATCACCAAAGCTGTGAGCGGCCGAAGGGCGTCCGATAACGGCGCGCCCATCTGGTCGGTGAGGAGGAGGGCGCGGCTGGCGTGGGTTGAAGGGAGCAGTGCGCCCAGCGCTGAGACCCAGCCTGGCATCGCTTCACGCGGCCAAGTCGCGCCCGAGAGAAAAAAGATCGGTAGCGAGGTGGGGATTAGCAACAGCAGCGCGGCGCGCGCGTTGGGGAACAGCCGGGCGGCGAACAGCGAGAAGGCGGCGATGGCTCCTGCCGCAAACAGCGCGACGATCAGCAGGGCGTCGATTCCGGCTTGGCGCGGGATATCCTGCGCAGCGAAGAACCAGCCGAAATAGGTCAGCGTTAGCACGAACGACACGAGGCTCAGCGCCAGCCATTGGCCGCCCAGTTCGTTCCATCCGCGCCGCCTGCGCCCGGCGAACAACACGGCGGTACCAAACAGCATGGTCTGCTGGAGGATCACCGGTGTAACGGCGGGAAAGATATAGGCGCCGTATTCCAGATCGGGGTTGAACAGCGGTTGCGACACGACCGGATCGGCAATGTCGATCCGCACCCCGAGCCGTCCTTTCGCCTCGTTTTTGAGCGTGTTGACGATGGCCCCCTGGATCGCCTCTCCCAAAGCCTTGGTTCGCACGAGGTAGGTTCCGTTGATCCACAGCGCTATGCCGCTGTCCTGCCCGCGCAGGGCGTCTTCCAGCACTTGGCCAGGAAGCAGCAGCACACCATCGACCTTTCGCTCGACCAGCAGGGTGCGCGCCTCGGCAAGGTTGGCGGGGCGGGCGGAGACCTCTGCCAGCGGACTGGCCTCGATCAGATCAACGAGCTGTCGGCTGAGCGGGGTGCGCGCCTCGTCCACGACTGCCAGCCGCACGTCCTGCGCATGGCCCTGGCTGTAAGGCGCGGGATAGTAGAAGCCGTATAACAGCGCTGCGACCACGATCAGCATCAGCGCATCGGTGTTTCGGCCAAGCTGGCGCACGGTGTCGATGAAGGCGGCGCGCAGGCTCATGCCGGCGATTTACTCCCGCCCAGCCATGTCGCAAGCGCGAGTCCCACCGCTGCGTAGCCCGTGAGCAGCAGCGCCGCGCCCCAGGCCTGGCGCGCAGGTGCGCCAAGGAACTGGTCCATTTGCGCGGTCAGGTAGTGAGTAAACGGCAGCACATGATGCCAGACCCGCGCCACTGTCGGCGCGCCCTCAATCGGCAGCGAGCCCCCCGAATAGGCCAGCGCCGAGCCGGCATAGAGCGCGCTCAGCGAATAACCGAAAATGTCGCGCCGTGCGCCCGAGACGAAGGCGAACGACAGCGCCAGAGACGCGGCGATCAGGGCGATCTGTGCGGCAAAGGTCGCCAGCAGCGATCCTTCCATCCGCCCCCCCTTGAAGCCCACCAGCCAGACCATCCAAACCGCTCCCCAGAAGCTCAGGACCGTCAGGTAAGGCACCAGCTTTCCCGCCAGCGCAGCCGCCCCGCCACCCGTCTCTGCGCGCCATGCGTCGAGCGAGCGGCCATCTGGCCCACCGAGTTCGCGCGCCATCGCGTAAACCGCGACACAGGCCGCCAGCAGGTGCAGCATGGCGGGCTGAATCAGCGCCTGCAGATACCATTCGAAGCTCGCTTCGGGATTGAACAGCACCGAAATCTGCACCTGCGGGATCGCTGCCTTGTCTGACAGCACCCCGGCGCGCCAGGCGGTGTCCTCGAATCCGGCGATGATGGATCCGCGCAGCGCGGTCGTCAGGCTGCGCTCGATCGTCGAACCCACGCTGAGGTAGGCGGCGTTATAGTAAAGGCGGATCGGCTCGTCCGCCGCGCGGGCTTGGCCGAAACCGCGGGGAAGAGAAACGAACGCCCAGATCTGCCCACGCCGCATCGCAGCTTCGGCCGCCGCATCGCTGACCGGTTGGGCGGCGATCCGCACCTCGGGACGGCCCGACAGCAATCGGACGAGCGCCTGGCTTTCGCTGGTGCGGGCATTGTCCACCACCCCGACGGGGAGGGCCTGCAGCGCCCCTTGCGAAAGCATCGCGGCGATGATCGCAATCGCGCAGAACGGCACGACCACAAGCGCCAGCAACATCACGCGGCTGCCGGCGATGAAGCCCGCTTCGCGCCGCGCCGCGCCGCCCAGCCGCGCGAGAGCCGAGTGCGCTGTCACTGGGGCCAGTCGAACAGCACGCTCATGCCCGGCCGCAAGCCTTCGACCCGCTCGGCCGGTTCCAGCTTGATCTCGAAACTGCGCGCGTCGAACCCGGCACTCTGACGGGTCGCCTTTTCGCTGGTGAAGCCGGCCTGCGCGGAAATCGCCGTCACGCGGAGGCGCACCGCCTTGTTGCCGAGCGCGGGGACGGTGCCGGTCAGCACCCGGCCTTGGGCCATGCCCGAATAGTCTTTCTCGGAAATGCGCAGGGTCACGCGGGGATGGGCCAGGTCGACGATTTGGAACAGCGGCACGCCAGGCGCCACGACTTCGCCTGGTTCGATCAGGCGGCGGCTGATCTCTCCGGCGATCGGCGCTGTGACCTTCGTGTCGGCGGCAATCTGGCGCGCGGCGCGGTTGCGCGCTTCGGCGGCAACGGCCTGCGCGTCGGACACGGCGCGGGTTTCGCCCCGCGTTCCGGCCATTGTCTTGCGATACTGCGCGTCCGCCGCCGCCGCGTTGGCGCGCGCGGCGACGTTGGCCGCGGCGGCCTCGTCGCGCCGCTGGGCGGAGATGACCCCTTGCGCGTAGAGGCGGTTCATGCGCCCGGCGGTGACGGCGGCAAGGTTGGCGGCGGCGCGGGTCGATGCCGCGATCCCCTGCAGCGATGCGATGTCTTCTGGACGAGCACCCTGGTTGGCGATGGCGTCCAGCGCGCGCGCACTGTCGAGATTGGCCTCGCTCTGGCTCACCAGCGCATCAATTCCCGGGCTTGAAAGGGTCGCGAGGTGTTGGCCGGCGCCGACCTCAGCCCCTTCGGCCACCGCCACTTCCTCAACCCGAGCCAACATCTTGGTCGCGACGTTGACCTCGGTCGCCTCGACCGTGCCCTGGAGCGGCACCGGAAGGGGCCGCGAGGAATACCAGATGCCGGCCAGCGCCAACAGCGCGAGCACGGGCAGCGCCCACAGCAGCCAGTTCGCGCGCCGACCCGTGTCCGGCGCGGTTTCGTAGGGTTCCGTTGCGGCTTCGGTGGGTGCGGGATCGGTGTTATCGGTCATCGACGGTCTGCCTGTCGGGTGCCTGGGCGTAATCGACGAAGCGTTCGCTTTGCCCGCTGGCGGCGAACAGCGCGGCAAGCGAAAGGTCGTATTCGTAAGCCGCCGTCGCACGCTGGGCACGGGCAAGGCCAAGCGCGGTCTGGGCATCGGTCACTTCTGCCGCGGTCCCGACGCCTTCGCGGAAGCCAATCTGCTTGACTCGCAGGTTTTCCTCTGCCGCGGCAACGCTGCTGGCGATCGAGGCAAAGGCGCGCCGGGCGTTGTCGGCCATCAGCCAGGTCTTCTCGATCTCGCCCTCGGTGCGGGTGCGGGCGTCGGCTGCGCGCAGACGGGCGGCTTCGCGGCGGGCCTGGGCTGCGGCTACAAGTTCGCGGCGGTTGACTGCGGAAAACAGGGGGACCTGCACCGTCGCGCCGACGATCCAGTCGGGATCGACCGGCAGCGACTGCTTTCGCACGGCGTTGACCGATCCGAAGGCATAGACCGAAGGCCGCATGGTCGCCCGCGCGGCGCGCTCTCCGGCGGCGGCGAGCTGTTCGGCGCCTTCGGCCATGGCGATCTGCCCATTGCGCGGGACATCGCCCGTCCACGCCGTCAGCGGCGGCAGCGGCGTCGTATTGACGAATAGCGGGGTGGATGGCACGGGGTTGGCCGTGCCGGTGATGCGGGCGAGCGCCAGTTGAGCCATGTCGGCATCGCGCCGCGCCCGATCGTTTGCCCGCTTTGCGGCATCGCGAGCTACAACCGCTTCCAGCGTGAGTGAATGCGGCACAACCCCTTCGCGCTCCATCGCGCGGACATTGCCCAGGTGCTGTTCGGCGGAGGTCAGCGTCTGCCGGCTCGACACCTCGAGCTGGCGGGCGAGTTGGGCGCCAAAATACGTTTCGGCCAGCCGCACGCTGTCCGCCCCGCGCGCCAGCTCGCGGCCGCCCTGCGCCAGCGTGACCTGCGCCTTGGCCGCGTCGCTCACCGCCTCCAGCGCGCCGCCGGTGTACAGCGGCATGATCGCGGTGACATTCGGCCGCACCACGACATCCCGCTGGGTATAGTCAAACTGATCAGGGATCGGCGCGAGCAAGCCGGGCAGGGCCTGGCCGATCCGCCCCGCGATCAGCGCGACGATATCGGCATAGCCCGGCGGATACTGCCCCGGCAGCCCGCCGAGATAGTTCTGGGCACCGCCGAGGAACTGCTCCTTGGGCCCTGTGAGGTCAAGGCTCAGCGATTTTTCGTAGGCGATGACCGAGGCCGAGGCGATGACGGTCGGGCGGTAAAGATGCGCCACGGCTTTGGCCTGATGCTCGGCGGCGCGCAGGTCGGCTTGGGCCGCCACCGTTCCTGCCGGGGTGGCCTCCATAGCGGTTTCCGCTGTACGGTAATCGAGCGCAGTTTGCGCCAGCCCGGGACTGGCGGCAAGAGCCAGCATCAGTGCCGGCACCAGAGGCAGGGCGCGCTTCATTACGGCCGACCCAGCATCGCGCGCATACAGGTGATGAAAATATCGGCCACCGGAAGGCTCGTGTTGTCGTCATCACGGAGCGCCAGGCCGCGCCACAGGACCAGCAGCGTCTCGACGATTTCGGTCGATCGGAACCGCGGGCTCAGCCCGAAATGCCCGACCAGATCGTCGATCCGTTCGGCAAACAGCACATCGATCCGCTGCTCGGCCGCGGCTATTGCGCGGGCCAGGGCCGGGTTGCGCACCGCCTCGAGCCGCAGCTCAATCGCCAGCTGCGCCCATTCGCGGCGGCCGGATAGGGTCGCCAGCCACGCGCCGATCCGGGCGATGGTCTGGTCGAATGTCATCGCGCGATAATCGAGCGTCATTTCGGCAAGGGTACGGACGCGCTCCTCCAGATTGCGCTCCATTACCGCCAGCAGCAGATCCTCGCGCGAAGCGAAATTGGAATAGAACGCACCCTGGGTGAATCCGGCACGAGTGCAGACCGCGCGCAGAGACAGACCCGGCATCGAACTTTCCAGGATCAGCGTCTCGGCCGCTTCGAGCAGCGCCGTTCGCGTTGCCGCCTGCGAGCATTCGCGACGGAGAGGTTTGGCAGCGGCCATTGCGTGCGAATACAGATATCAACTGATATTTCAAGCTATCGTTTTTCAGATGCCGTGCGGAATGTCAGCCTTAGGGAATGTTTGTGAAGTTCAACCGGCGTCGCCCGGCCGAATCAAGTCCATCACGTTGGCGACGTCATGGCTGTTGCTGCCGTCTTGTCCTTGAAGTCGGTGATGACCTCGCTGATCAGCGCCCGTAGCCAGCGGTGGGCGGGATCGTGGCGGTAACGGACGTGCCAGGCCATCTCGACGGGAAAGCTGCCGAGGTCGACCGGGGCGGGCAGGACCTTCAGCCGGGGGTCGTGCATCAGCTGTCGGCAGATTAGCGAGGGCAGGGTGGCGCAATAGTCGGTCACCGCTACCATCTCGGCTGCCGCGAAGAAGTTGGTCACGGAGATCGCGACGTCGCGCTTCAGCTGCTGCTGCGCCAGCGCCTGGAACAAACCGGCGCGCATCCGTCCGGGCGGCACGATGTTGACATGCTTCATCGTCTCGAACTGCTCGCGCGTCATGGCATCGCCGATGGCCGGATGATCGGCGCGGACCGCGCAGGCGAGGCCTTCATCCATCAGGTGCTGGACGACGAGGTTATCGGGCGGATCGACGATGCGGCCCAGCACGAGTGCCGTCGTGCCCGACACGACACCTGTTTCCGCAAGATCGTTGCCGAAGGGGGTCAGGCGGAGCTTGATGCCGGGCGCAACCTTCTCCAGGCGCGCCAGGACAGCGGGGACGATGACGAACTCGACATAGCCGTTCGGCGCGATCGTGAAGAGCCGTTCGGCGTGTGCGGGGTCGAAGGCCTGCTGACCGAGGACCGCGTCGTCGAGCTGGGCGAGTGCCTCGGCGATCAGCGGTGCGAGTTCAAGCGCGATCGGGGTCGGCTGGATGCCATAGCGCTCGCGTACGAACAACTGGTCCTGAAGCATCTGTCGAAGGCGCGACAAGGCGTTAGAGAGGGCGGGCTGCGTCATGCCCATGCGCTCGGCGGCCCGCGTGACGCTGCGCTCCTCCATCAACGCGACGAAGATCGGCAGCAGGTTCAGATCGTAGCGCATGCAGTCATCCTGTCAGACATATATCTGCCATTAGAAAGATAAACTTCTAGAATATATCAACGAGGCCCATTTCCCATCCATCGGCGACGGACGCCGCGAACATGGAGGTTCAGATGAGCAAGGGACAGGTTCTCGTTCTTGGATCGAACGCGACGCAGATCGGTCTGCGTGGCGGCGGTACCGCGACGGTCGGTCAGTATCTCAACGAGACGGCGGTCCCCGCGCTGGCTCTGCTCGACGCCGGCTATGATATTGTTCTCGCCACGCCCAATGGGGCCAAGCCGCACATCGACGCCGTCTCCGTTTCGGTTGATCATTTTGGCGGCGATGAGACGGCATTCCAGCGCACCAAGGACTTTTTTGCCAGCCACCCGGCGATGAACGACGTGCGTACGCTGAAATCGGTCGTCGAAGACGGCCTGGACGGCTTCGTTGGCGTGTTCGTGCCGGGAGGTCACGCGCCGGTCGTCGACCTGATGCTGGACCGCGATGCGGGCACGATCCTCCGTCACTTCCACGCGGCGGCCAAGCCGACCGCGCTCCTCTGCCACGGACCGGTGGTCGTTGTCGCAGCGCTCGAGGATGCTTCGACCTTCCGCAAGGCGCTGGAGGAAGGCGATGACGCCGGGGCGGCCGACCTGGCGCGAGACTGGATCTACGCGGGCTACCGCATGACCGTCTTCTCGGCGAACGAGGAGAAGATCGCTGAGGAGCAAGTGCTGAAGGGCGAGCTCTTCTTCGACATGGAAAAGGCGCTGCGGTCAGCCGGTGGCGACGTCTCGGTCACCGACAAGAACTTCGCTTCGAATGTCGTCGTGGACCGGGAGCTGATCACGGGTCAGAATCCGGCGTCGGACCGGGCCATGGCCGACGCGTTGATCGAAGCCCTCGATCGCGCCGCTGCGTGAGTACCAGGATGACCGGCGGGGCGCTAAGGGTGCGCCCGCCCACGGATATAAACAAGACAAGGAACGGTGCCATGTCCGCCAACGTGAAGATCGTCGCCGTCCTCACCGCCCGTGCGGATACCGTCGACCGCCTGCGCGCTCTGCTCGACGCCATGCTAAAGCCGAGCCGTGCCGAAGCGGGCAATTTGCGCTACGATCTCTGGCAGGACCAGAGCGATCCGAACCGTTTCGTGCTCGACGAGCTGTACGCGGGCGCGGATGCAGTCGCCGCCCACCGTGCGACGCCCCACTTCCAGAACTACCTCTCTCAGATCGGCGATCTGGCCGAGCGCGCCTCGTTTGTCCTCAACCCCGTCTCGGCGACCTGAGGATGGTGCCAATGGGCAAGCCTGAAGAATGGGTGGGTTCGGCACGGCTTGTACAGGCGTTCGACACAGACGAGTTGCGGATGATCGGCCTGTTGGCACCTGCGCTTCGCGTGGTGCCTTTTGGGCCTCATTCATCCACGCGGCTACCGCTGAGGCGGGGCCGCGATCCGGCGAAAAATCAACAACTGACTTGAAGGAATACAGTCATGACCAAGGGTATCGAAGGCAAGGTCGTTCTCATTACCGGCGGCAGCACCGGCATCGGCGCGGAAACCGCGCGTCTTCTCGCGGACCGCGGCGCCAAAGTGGCCATCGCCGCGCGGCGCAAGGAGAGGCTCGACGAGGTCGTCGCGGACATCACCGCTATTGGCGGCGCGGCACGTAGCTACGCGCTGGACGTGACCGACAAATCGGCGGTCCAGTCCGTCGTCGCCGCAATCATTGCCGACTTCGGCCGCCTTGACGTGCTGATCAACAACGCCGGGCTGATGCCGATCCGTCCGATGGCCGAGGTCAACACCGACGAGTGGGACCAGATGATCGACGTCAATCTGAAGGGTACGCTCTACGGCATCGCGGCGGCCCTTCCCGGTTTTCTTGAGCAGGGCAGCGGGCACATCATCAACTTGAGCTCGGTTGCGGGCATCAAGGTCTTCGCACCGGGCGGCACGGTCTACTCCGGCACCAAGTTTGCCGTCAGCGCGATCAGCGAGGGCTTGCGCCACGAGGTGGGGGAAAAGGTCCGGGTCACGTCGATCGAGCCTGGCGCTGTCGAAAGCGATCTGAAGTTCACGACCTCGGGCACGGCTGCCGAGACGGTGCTGGACTTCTACAAGCAGGCCATCCCGGCGGCATCGGTGGCGCGTGCTATCGCGTTCGCTGTCGAACAACCTGATGACGTCGACGTCAACGCGATCGTCATCCGGCCGACCGCACAGGAGTTCTGATTTCGACGAGGAGACGGGGCCGCGTGTGCTCCGCCTCACAAGGAACGTTCCGGCGCGCTCGACCGTTACTTTGCCGAATAATATCTGTCCGTTTCACTTGAGGAGTCATTCATGCCCAAACTAGCCCTGTATGTACCGCTGAAGGCCAAGCCCGGAAAAGAACGCGATGTCGCCGATTTCCTGACCTCGGCATTGCCGCTCGTTCAAGCTGAGCCGGGCACTCTGACCTGGTACGCGATCGAGGAAGGTCCCGGTGCGTACGCGATCTTCGATACGTTCGACACGGAGGACGATCGGCAGGCCCATCTTGACGGCAAGGTTGCCGCTGCGCTGATGGGCAAGGCAGACGAACTGTTTTCCGAACCGCCGCAGATTCACAAGTTCACCCTGCTGGCCGCGAAATAACGGAACGCTCGGCACCCTAGCGCGTCGCTCTCATCGCCCGCGCGGGGGGGACCCGCGCGCGGCGGCGTGGGGTGAGCGGTTTTCCCCGAACTGGCGAAGGAGACACACCATGCGCACCACTCAGACGCTCGACCTGAACGACGCGCGGGCAATCATCGATGCGGGGATCGCGGAGGCCGAGCGGATCGGCAACCCGATGAACATCGCGGTGGTGGACGCGGGCGGCTGCCTCCTAGCGTTTGCGCGGATGGACGATGCGTGGCGCGGCAGCGTCGACATCGCGATCGGCAAGGCATGGACGGCGCGCGCGTTCGACGTCGAGACCAAGGGGCTTGCGAAGCTCGCCCAGCCGGGCGCCGACTTCTACGGCATCCATGCCTCCAACGACGGCAAGGTGATGATCTTCGCCGGGGGCGTGCCGATCAAGGTGGGCGAGACGGTGATCGGCGCGGTGGGCGTGTCGGGCGGCACCGGCAAGCAGGACCAGGCCGTGGCCGAGGCGGCGGCGCAGGCTTTCGCGCACGGCTGAGCCTTGAAGCGCGGTGGCGGGCGCGGCGGAGCCGGCTCAGTCGCCGGGGGTTCAGTCGACGGCGGCGGGCTCGCCTCCCGCGCGGCGCGGGTCGCCTTTGTTTAGCGCGTTATTCGGTCGTTCTGGCCCAGTCATTCAGAAAACCGCCGTCAATCGATCCCGGGACTGCCCTACGGGAAGGAACCTCTCAAATAGCAGCAGGTTCAGTAAGGTGAGAACACTTGGAAGGGTGCGATGTCCTCCGCCGTTGCGATGGACCGGATCATCACAAGCTCTCGATTTGATGACGCGTTGAGAAGAGCTGCGAAAGGAAAAGATCCGTGAAAGCTGTCGTGTACAACGGGCCCAAAGATGTTTCCGTCAATACCATCGACGATCCCAGGATCGAGAAGCAGACCGATGTTATCATCCGGCTGACCACGACCAATATCTGCGGGTCGGACCTTCACATGTATGAAGGCCGTACCAGTTTCGAGAAGGGCAAGGTCTTTGGGCACGAAAACCTTGGCGAGGTCATCGAAGTCGGCTCTGCCGTAGATCGCATCAAGAAGGGCGATCGCGTGTGCATGCCGTTCAACGTTGGTTGCGGTTTCTGCGAAAATTGCGAACGCGGTTTGACGGGTTTTTGCCTCACGACCAACCCTGGAACCGCCGGCGCAGCGTATGGCTTTGCCGAGATGGGTCCGTGGCAAGGTGGTCAGGCCGAATTGATGCGCGTTCCTTATGCGGACTTCAATTGTCTGAAGCTGCCTGAGGACGCTGAGGAGAAGGAGGATGACTATGTCATGCTATCCGACATCTTCCCGACGGGTTGGCATGGCGTCGAACTGTCAGGTTTCCTGCCTGGCGAAAGCATCGCGATCTACGGCGCCGGTCCGGTCGGTTTGATGGCCGCGCATTCAGCCGAAATTCGTGGTGCCTCTCAGATCTTCGTGGTGGATTCTCACGATGACCGCCTGAAACTGGCCGAGGCGATGGGCGCTATTCCGATCGACATGCGCAAGGGCGATCCCGCCCAGCAGATCCTTGACGCGACCGGCGGCCTCGGGACCGACCGGGGGGTCGAGGCGGTCGGGTATCAGTGTTGCGATCGCCACGGCAAGGAGCGCAGCAATTACACGATGAACTGCCTCGTCAAAAGCACGAAGGCCACCGGCGGAATCGGCGTCGTCGGCGTGTTCATTCCGGAAGACCCGAACGCGCCCGACGATCTCCAGAGGGAAGGCAAGATGGCGTTCGACTTCGGCAACTTCTGGTTCAAGGGCCAGAAGATCGGCACCGGCCAGTGCAACGTAAAGCACTACAACCGGCGACTGATGAAGCTTATCGAGCAAGACCGGGCCAATCCTGCCCAAATCATCTCGCACCGACTGCCGCTCGATCAGGCACCAGACGCCTACAAGCATTTCGACGAGCGCGATGCAGGCTGGACGAAGGTCGTGCTCAAGCCGGGCACCTGACCTAAGTCCTCGACGGAACAGGAAATAGATTATGACTTTGGAAGGCAAATCAGTTGCCATTCTGATCGCACCCCGCGGGACGGAAGAACCAGAATTCTCGAAGCCCAAGCAAGCTGTCGAGGATGCTGGTGGCAAAGTGACCGTGGTCAGTTTTGAATCGGGCAAGGCTCGCACAGTCAATAGCGATCTAGATGAGGGCGGCACCTATACTATCGACAAGACGTTTTCCGAGGTCAAAGCCGACGATTTCGACGGACTTGTTGTGCCCGGAGGGACTGTCGGTGCCGACAAGCTGCGCGGCAGCGTCGAGGCAATTGGTTTCATCCGGGCTTTCTTCGATCTGAAGAAACCTGTTGCGGCCATATGCCATGCACCGTGGACATTGATCGAGGCGGGCGTGCTCAAGGGTCACACCTTGACGTCCTACCAGACGCTGAAGGTCGATATCGAGAACGCCGGCGGTGCATGGACCAATGAGGAAGTCGTGGTCGACAACGGCCTTGTTACCAGCCGTGATCCCGATGATTTGCCCGCCTTCTGTGCCAAACTCGTCGCGGAAATCGCAGAAGGTGCGGGCGCATCGCTCGCAGCAGGGAGTTAAGACGGGGTCGTTTCGACGAACCTTGTGAGGGCTCATTCCCAGAAGAAGGTCCGCACAAAGCACGGGCGGCGGATGGCCAGCGAATGGCCGTCCGCCACGCCGCTTATCGCACGAACACGGCGCATCTGACGGGCACTCAAACCCTGAGCCGCGTCAACCCCGGTGACACCTCGCCGGCTCCCGCTTCCAGATCTGACCCATTCCAACGTGTGGTACAGAGTCACCTGATCGAACATGCGTTCGTCCAGATTTACAACCTACAGCGCCGCCTTGAGATAGCGGGCAGTGAGACTGCCTTCCGCTTCCGCAACGACGCCAGGGAGGCCGCTGGCAACGATACGGCCCCCATCTTCCCCGGCTCCCGGTCCCAGGTCGATGATCCAGTCCGCCTGCGTGATGGCGCGCATGTCATGTTCGACGACTACGACGGTATTGCCGGCGTCTACGAGTCCCTGCAGGTGTTGCATCAGCCGGTCGCTATCGGAGGGGTGAAGCCCCGAAGTTGGCTCGTCGAGGATATAGATCGTGTTGCCGCGTTGAGCGCGTTGCAGTTCAGTTGCCAGCTTGATGCGCTGCGCCTCCCCGCCAGACAGCTCGGTCGCAGGCTGACCGAGCCTCAGATAGCCAAGACCGATCTCCCGCAACACGTCGAGGGAGCGCATCACCGATGCCTCGCCAGCGAAGAAATCGCACGCATCGTCGACCGTCAGTTCGAGCACCTGGGCTATATTGCGCCCGTTCCATTCGACTTCGAGCGTTTGCGGGTTGTAGCGAGAGCCATGACAGGTCGAGCACGGGGCAAAAACGCTCGGCAGGAACAGCAGCTCCACCATGACGTATCCCTCGCCCTCGCACACAGGGCAGCGGCCTTGTGCGACGTTGAACGAGAACCTTCCCGGGCTGTAGTGCCGCCGGCGGGCGAGCGGCGTATCAGCGAAGATCCGTCGCACATGGTCGAACATGCCGCTGTAGGTGGACAGGTTCGAGCGCGGCGTGCGGCCGATCGGTTTCTGATCGACCCGCACCAGCCTGCGAACATGCTCCATGCCTGCGACAATGCGTCCTTCACTGTCGTTCTGCGCAACATCGAGCAGCGGATCGATATCCTCCTCCTCCTCCTCGGCCACGCGGGAGCCGCCGAGGTGTTCCGTGACGAGCTCGGGCAGCGCCTGACTGACAAGACTGGATTTGCCCGATCCCGAAATGCCCGTGACAGCGGTGAAGCAGCCGATGGGAAACTCGACGTCGAGACCAAGGAGATTGTTCCGCCTGATCCCTTCCAGGCGTAGCCATGCCTTGGGCTCGCGCGGTGTGCGCTCACTGCGGAGCGGCTCTGCGAACAGGTAGCGGCGGGTGATCGAAGTCTCGACGTCGGCAAGCCCCTCGATCGGCCCGCTGTAGAGGACTTCACCGCCCTTTTCCCCGGCTCCTGGCCCGACATCGACGAGCCATTCCGCGCGGCGGATCACGTCGAGATCATGTTCGACGACGAACAGGGAGTTGCCCGCCGCCTTGAGACGCTCGAGGATGGTGAGCAAGGCTTCGCCATCTGCCGGGTGCAACCCTGCCGAAGGCTCGTCAAGCACATAGACCACGCCGAAAAGCTGTGACGACAATTGCGTGGCAAGCCGCAAGCGCTGCAGCTCTCCGGAGGAGAGCGTCGGCGTGCTGCGGTCGAGCGAAATGTAGCCAAGGCCAAGATCGATCAGCGGCTCTAGCCGCTCGATCAATTCGCAGGCAAGGCGCTGTGCGGCGACCCGCTTTTCATCGGAAAGATTGGGCGTTCGGCGCACGTCGGGCGCAGCCTTGTGCGCCGAACCTCCTGCCGCGACTCGCCGTTCGACCGCCGCATCGCGGGCCGCCTTGCCGAGGACATGGCCCTTCGGGACCGCCGCGTCGCCCCCGTATTCGCCATGCGCGACGGGCGTGAGCAAGTCCCGGAGTTTCAACACCGTCAGGTCGCCGAACTCGGCGATGTCGAGGCCCGCGAACTTCACGGACAAGGCTTCGCGCTTCAGGCGCTTGCCGTCGCAGGTCGGGCAATCGCGGCCGATGATATATTGCGAGACGCGCTTATTCATCAGCGCGCTTTTAGTGTTGGCGAAGGTTTCCAGCACATAGCGGCGCGCGCCGGTGAAGGTGCCCTGGTAGCTCGGTTCCATGCCGCGCTTGAGCGCCGTCCGCGTCTGTTCGGGCGTCAGGCCCGCATAGACCGGCACCGTCGGCGCCTCTTCCGTGAAGAGGATCCAGTCGCGATCCTTTTTCGGCAGGTCTCGCCACGGCGTATCGACGTCATAGCCGAGCGAAACGAGGATATCGCGCAGGTTCTGCCCATGCCAGGCGGTCGGCCAGGCGGCGATCGCCCGGTCGCGAATGGTGAGGCTGTCGTCAGGAACCATCGTCTCTTCGGTCGCGTCATATATGCGGCCGATACCGTGGCAGGTCGGGCAGGCCCCCGCGACCGTGTTGGGCGAGAAATCCTCCGCATAGAGCATGGGTTGATGGCGCGGATATTCGCCGACGCGCGAATAGAGCATCCGCACCAGGCTGGAGAGCGTCGTCACGCTGCCGACCGAGGATCGCGCGTTGGCCGAGCCGCGCTGCTGCTGCAACGCGACCGCAGGCGGCAAACCGTCGATCGCGTCGACCTCCGGCACGCCGGCCTGGTCGATCAGGCGACGGGCATAAGGCGCAACCGATTCCAGATAACGCCGCTGGGCTTCAGCATAAAGGGTGCCGAACGCGAGCGATGACTTGCCCGAGCCCGATATGCCGGTGAACACCACGAAGGCGTCGCGCGGTACATCGACGTCAATATTTTTGAGGTTATTCTGGCGCGCGCCGCGAACCTGCACGCAAGCGGGCGGCCCCGTATGCCCATGATCGGTGGCCGGCGTCGTCGCGTGAATATCCTTGCTCTTCAATACAGTCTTCCTGCCCTATACGCCCGTGCGGCCCGTGGTTCATCACAATCGGGTAACAGATGAATGCATTTCCGACGCAATACATCCAACGGTTGTTATTGCATCGCGACGCGTTGCCCATTTGCCAGAGCGCGCGTCATCATGGCCGGGTTCGGGCCATGATGACGGCCGAATTGTCGATCTGGGCGCCTCGCGCCGCTTCGGATGGGCGGGTCAGTAGTGAATGACCGAGCGGATCGACTTTCCTTCGTGCATCAGTTCGAAGGCCTTGTTGATCTCCTCCAAACCCATCGTGTGGGTTACGAACGGGGCCAGATCGATATCGCCTTTCATCGCGTCCTCGACCATGCCGGGGAGCTGTGTCCGTCCCTTGACGCCGCCGAAAGCGGACCCCTTCCATACGCGGCCCGTGACGAGCTGGAATGGGCGGGTGGAGATTTCCTCGCCCGCGCCGGCAACGCCGATCACGATCGACTGACCCCAGCCACGGTGCGCCGATTCAAGCGCGGCGCGCATGACGTGGACGTTGCCGATGCACTCGAAGGTGTGATCGATGCCCCAGCCCGTCATCTCGATCAGCACTTGCTGGATGGGCTTGTCATGGTCCTTGGGGTTGATGCACTCGGTCGCACCGAACTGGCGTGCCAGCTCGAACTTGGAAAGATTGGTGTCGATGGCGATGATGCGACCCGCCTTCGCCTGGCGCGCACCCTGAATCGCCGCGAGGCCGATGCCGCCGAGGCCGAACACGGCGACCGAGTCTCCGGGCTGGACTTTGGCGGTATTGTGGACTGCTCCGATGCCGGTCGTGACGCCGCAGCCGAGCAGGCAGACATGTTCGGGGTTTGCCTCGGGATTGATCTTGGCGAGCGAGACTTCGGCGACGACAGTATATTCACTGAAGGTTGAACAGCCCATGTAATGATAGAGGGGCTGACCATTGTACGAAAAACGGGTGGTCCCATCGGGCATCAAGCCCTTGCCCTGCGTTTCGCGGACAGCGACGCACAGGTTGGTCTTGCCCGACAGGCAGAAGTCGCACTTGCCGCACTCGGCGGTATAGAGCGGAATCACGTGATCGCCCGGCCCGACGCTGGTGACGCCTTCACCGACCTCGACAACGATGCCCGCGCCCTCGTGGCCCAGAACCACCGGGAAAACACCCTCCGGATCACTCCCCGCCAGCGTGTACGCGTCGGTGTGGCACACACCGGTGTGCGTCACCCGTATGAGGACTTCGCCTTTCCGGGGTGGGGCGACATCGATCTCGACGATTTCGAGTGGCTTGCCCGCCTCGAAGGCTACAGCGGCGCGAGATTTCATGTTGGGATACCCTCGTTGAGTTAAACTGATTGCTGGTGCGAGGCCGTTGCGTCAGCGCCGCTATGACGGTCAGACCGTAACGACGACCTTGCCGATCTGTTCGTTCGATTCAAGGAAGCGGTGAGCGTCCTGGATGGCGTCGAGCGGGAAGGTGCGCGCGATCCGCGGCTTGAGCGCGCCCGATTCCAGACCCGCTACGATAAACGCCTTAGCGCGATCGAGGGCGGCATCGTCCGAGACGATCTCGCTGTAGAGATACCCCTTGAGCGTGAGGCTCTTGCCCAGCACGGAGAACAACGGGAACGGCGTCGGTTCGCCGCTGAGCGCGCCATATTCAAGCAGGATGCCGCCGCGTGCCATGCTTTCGGTCAGCGGCTCGAACGACGGGCCTCCGACCGGATCGAGCACCACGCGCGCACCCTGACCATCGGTTATCTCCATCACCCTTGCTACCAGATCCTCTTCCCCGGTCGCGACGACATGATGTGCACCGGCATCGATCAGGGCCTGGCGCTTGGCGCCGGTACGCGTCGTCGCGATTACCGTCGCGCCGACCATCCGCGCAATCTGGAAGGCAGCAAGGCCGACGCTGCTGGAGGCAGCAGTGACGATGACGAAATCGCCCTCGCCGAGTTTCGCCTGCTCCACCAGCGCCCCCCATGCGGTGACATACTGCATCCAGACGGCCGCGGCTTCCTCGAACGACAGCGCCGCCGGATGCTTGACGACGAGGCGGGCGGGCACGTTGGCGACCTCGCCATAAGTGCCCCAGCGCGCGATATCGAGCGGGGGGATGACGCTGACGGCTTCGCCTTCCGCAAACCCGGTCACGTCCGCGCCGACCGCGACGACAGTGCCGGCAGCCTCATAGCCAAGGCGGCTCGGGAACTCGGCTTCCTGAAGGTAGGCATGGTTGCGGAACATCACCTCGGCGCGGTTTATGCCTATCGCCTTCACCGCTATCTGCACTTCGTCGGCGGCGGGCGCGGGGACTGCCACATCTTCAATCCTGAGGACGCTAGCGTCGCCATATTCGTGGATGCGGACGATGCGGCTCATGGGAGACTCCTTGATTATTGAATGATCGTTCTGTAAGAGGGCGGACCACCAGTTTCAAGATATTATTTATCGATCGTTCCATATCGTGCGCCAGAGATGACAGAGACGAAAGCCCGTCGCCGCGCAGGTCGCCCTCGTGTGTTCGACACCGACGCTGCGCTCGACAAGGCGGTGCGGCTGTTCTGGCAGCGCGGCTACGAGGCGACATCGATGGCCGATCTGGTGGCGGAAACCGGCGTCGCCGCCGCCAGTCTCTATGCAGCGTTTGACAACAAGGCGGGGCTGTTTGCGGCGGTGATCGAGCGCTACGCCGCGACGTTCAGCGTCCACCTCTATGCACCCATCAACGATCCGTCGTTGTCCACCTACGAGGCCGTCAAAGGCCTGCTGGAACGAGCGGCGTCATCATTCTCGGAACCTGGAACGCCGGCCGGCTGCTTCATGTATTCGGCAGCGGCAGCCGTTTCGCCGGCGTCCGCCGCCATCGAATGCCTGCTGCGCGACAAGCGTATCGCGGCGGAGGCCCTCTTGATCGAGCGTCTGCAACGCGGCGCCGCGCAGGGCGAGCTTGCGGCCAACACCGATCCGGCCGTGCTAGGCAAATTCATCAGTACGGTCATGCAAGGCATGTCCGTTCAGGCGCGCGACGGCGCTACTATCAACGAACTGCTTTCCATCGCCAGAATGGCACTCGATCGATGGCCGGTTGCGGTCTGATCTTTATATGGTGGTTATCTGCCAATCCGCCTCCCGACCGAACAGTCGAACTCATTTTATAGGACGAAAGCACATGAAACACGTGACATTGCCCGGCGGGCAAGTGGTTCCTTCACTGGGACAAGGCACCTGGAAGATTGGCGAACGTGCCGAGCGGCGATCCGATGAGATCGCCGCGCTACGCGCTGGTGTCGAACTGGGCATGACGCTTATCGATACCGCCGAAATGTACGGCGATGGTGCGGCGGAAACGCTGATATCCGAGGCGCTGGGCAGCGTTCGCGACCAGCTGTTCCTCGTCAGCAAGGCCTATCCGCAGAACGCATCGCGCTCCCGCCTTGCCGGTGCGTGCGAGGCGAGCCTGAAGCGGCTCGGCACCGATCGGCTCGACCTCTACCTTCTCCATTGGCGGGGATCGGTGCCGCTCGCTGAGACAGTGGAGGCAATGGAGGCTCTAAAATCAGCGGGGAAAATTAGGCATTGGGGTGTCAGCAACCTCGATACCGACGATATGGACGATCTTATCGCTGCGGGCGGGGATGGCTGCGTGACCGATCAGATCCTCTACAATCTCGTCCGCCGAGGCCCCGAACTGGACCTGCTGCAGTGGCTCGCCGAGCATAACATACCGGTTATGGCGTATAGTCCAGTTGAGCAGGGACGACTTTCTACCCACCCCGCTCTCGACAAAATTGCAGCCGAGGTTGGCGCAACCCCTGTGCAGGTCGCACTTTCGTGGACGTTGCGGCACGATGGTCTCATCGCCATCCCGAAAGCGAGTTCAGTCGCACATGTGCGGGAGAACCGCGCGGCCGCCGATATCGTTCTTTCCGACGCTCAGCTTGCGACACTCGACGCGGCATTTCCCAGGCCACGCGACCGCCGTCCACTCGAGATGCTTTAGCGTCGGATGGCGATATCATCGCTCGAAGGAACGGAACGCAAACCGGATCGGCGTAGGCGCTCAGCGGTGCGGTGATCGGACCAGTGCCGACACCGCTATCGAGCGGCTGCTGCGCGACTGACGGTTCGAGAACAAGGCCTATCGCGTCCCCTGGCCCCAATCTGCTCTTAGCCTCCACGAATAACCGTCTGACCGTTCTTACCGTCTATGAGCGTATCCGAGCTGGCAGGGCATCCAGCCAAGGGCGTCATTCTTGTCCATCGGGCGCTCTGGATCGAAGCTCGGGCGGCCTATCTGTCAGCACGACACCGCGCTGCCCGAGTTTTCAAGCTGCCATCCCAGCGTGTGCCGCTGGCGGGAAGGTGAGCCGACTACTCGCTCAAGCTCAGTTCGACGGGGCGCAGGCCATGAACCGTTCACTGCACTGCAGCGCCGAATTAGCGCTGCTACCTAGAGAGCTACCTAGCACAAAAATGCTCTCAATAGCCCGATCTCGCAAGCTTAGTATCTGATTGACGAATAAGGGAAATGTGGTGGACGCACTAGGGCTCGAACCTAGGACCCGCTGATTAAGAGTCAGCTGCTCTACCAACTGAGCTATGCGTCCACACCGGCAATCGGGCGGTCTGGATGACCAGTGCCCGTTGGCGTGGGCGGGCAATTAGCAGCGTCATCGGGATTCGCAAACCCTAAATTGCGTTGGGTTGCAGAAATATTGCGCGGGGGCGGCTTCAGCCCCAGTTTCGGGGGTTGTTCGCGCGGCTGTTGGAGCGGTCGATCGCCATGATGATGCCCACGCACAGCATGACGGTCAGCATCGACGATCCGCCATAGGACATGAAGGGCAGGGGGATGCCCACCACCGGGGCCAGGCCCATCACCATCATCAGGTTGATGGCGACATAGAAGAAGATCGTCGTGGTCAGCCCCGCCGCGACCAGTCGGGCGAAGCGGTCGTTCGTACGCATCGCCACGCGCAGGCCCCAGCGGAACAGCAGCATGAACGCGCCGATCAGCAACAGGCCGCCAGCCATGCCCCATTCCTCCGCCATGGTGGCGAAAACGAAATCGGTATGGCCTTCGGGCAGATAGTCGAGATGGCTTTGTGATCCCTGCAGAAATCCCTTGCCCCAGATACCGCCCGAACCGATTGCGATCTTGGACTGGCTGATATGATAGCCCGCGCCCAGCGGATCGCTTTCCGGGTCCAGAAAGATGAGGACGCGCTTCTTCTGATAGTCGTGCAGGAAGCTGAAGGCGATCGGCACGATGGCAGCCACGGTCAGCCCCGATCCGATGAACAGGCGCAGCGGCAAGCCAGCCAGGAACATGACGGTCACGCCGCCAGCCAGGATCATCGTGGCGGTCCCCAGGTCCGGCTGGATCAACACCAGCGACCATGGCATGCCGATCAGCAAGAGAACGGGCCAGATCGCGTTCCAGCTGCGGATTTCGCCCACCGGCAGGCGCGCATAGAATTGCGCCACGGCCAGCACGATGACCGGCTTCATGAATTCGGATGGCTGAAGCTGCATGAAGCCCAGATTGATCCAGCGCTGGCTTCCCCCCGCAACCCCGCCGATCAACTCGACCAGAAACAGCGCCACCAGAATGGCGCCATAGGCGGGAAAGGCGAAACGCGCGAAGATTTCCAGCGGGATGCGGCTAAGGACCAGCGCCATCGCGGAAAATATGCAGAAGCGCACCGCCTGGTTGGTCGCCCAGGGGAAGATACTGCCACCCGCCGCGCTGTAGAGGACCAGCGTACCGAAAACCGCGATGGCCAGCAGCAGCGCCATGACGCGCCAGGGGAATTGAGTGATGGGCTGGGGAATGATGCTCATGGCACATCCGCCGCATTGCTGCCGGGGGGAGGAGGGGCGTCGTCCGACTCGTCGGTTGGTGGTGCCGCTGGTGCTGGCGTGGCGCTGTTGCCCGCCGCTGCTGCGTTGCTGCCATTGTCGGCGGCAGGTGGCGGGACTTCACCCTTCTCGATCGCGCGGGCCAGCCGGAACGCGCCCATTTGCCGCGCCTGCCTTTCCGATGGGGTGCCGCCCCAGCCCTTTTCCAGCGTCTCCAGCTTCTCCATCGCCTTTTTGGGATCGAACAGATAGGACAGCGTATCGCTGGCGATCATCGGCGCGTCCTCGTTACGGATCAAATGCCCGCCATGTTCGATGATGCAGGCGACCGCATAGCGCGGATTGTCGAACGGCGCGAACCCCTGGAACAGGGCATGGTCGCGCAGCTTGAACGCCAGTGAGCTGTTGCCGCGTACCCCGCCCGCGCGCTCGGCCATGGTGATGCGCCGGACCTGCGCGGTGCCGGTCTTGCCGGCGATCAGCACGCCGGGGATCGACATGCGCGCGGCCCCGCCCGTGCCGCCGCCATTGACGACTGCGCTCATCGCATCGCGGATGACGACCAGATGCTCTTCGGATGCGCCGACCAACGCAGGCTCGGGACGCTTCGCGCCGTGCAGGAAATTGGGCATGAGTTGCTTGCCGGTCGCCAGCCGCGCGGCCATCACCGCCATTTGCAGCGGATTGATCAGCATATAGCCCTGACCGATGGTGGCGTTCACCGTGTCATACACCTGCCATTTCTGGTCATATTTCTTCAGCTTCCAGGCCGGGTCGGGCACCGTGCCGTAACTTTGGCTGGGGAAGGGCAGGTCGAAACGCTGGCCCATGCCGCACCGACGCGCCATCGCCGCGATCCGGTCCATGCCGATGCGCTGGGCCATCTGGTAGAAATATATGTCGCAGCTCTGGGCGATGGCGGTCCGCATGTTGACCGCGCCATGGCCGCGCCGCTTGTGGCAGTGGAACAGCGTATTGCCGACGCGCAGCGCCCCGGAGCAACCGACCGTTTCCTGCGGCCCGATGCCCGCTTCCAGCAGCGCGAGCGCCACCATCGGCTTGACGGTCGATCCGGGGGGATAAAGCCCCTGCAACGTCTTGTTGCGCAACGGGACATGGTCATCCTGCGACAACATCGCCCATTCCATATGGCTGATGCCGTCCGAAAAACTGTTCGGATCGAAACTGGGCATCGACGCCATCGCCAGCACATCGCCATTGGCGCAATCGATGACGACGACGGAGCCGCTCTGCGTCGCCAGCCGCCGTCCGGCATATTCCTGCAATCCCGCGTCGATGGTCAGCTTGATCGAATGGCCGGGCGTATCGGGTCGGGTGGTCAGTTCCCGCACGATCTTGCCGCGCGCCGTCACCTCGACCCGCTTGGCCCCTGGCTTGCCGGTCAGATGTTCGTCAAACGCGCGTTCCAGCCCGTCCTTGCCGACCTTGAAACCCGGCGTGATCAGCAGCGGATTCTTGCGTTCCTTATATTCCTCCGCCGTCGCCGCGCCGACATAGCCCAGCAAATGACCGACTGTGGACCCGCCCGGATAATGGCGCGAAAAGCCCTGGCTGGGCGCAACGCCCGGCAGGTCGGGCAGGCGTACGCTGACGGCGGCATATTGGTCATAGGTCAGCTTGTCGGCGACCTGCACCGGGCGGAACCCGGCCGACTTGTCCAGTTCCTCGCGAATGCGATCGACCTCGTCCGGCTCCAGGCTCAGCAATTGCGCCAGATGCTTCACCGTCGCATCGGCGTCGACCACCCGCTGCGGGATCAGGTCGACGCGAAAATCGGTGCGGTTGTTGGCCAGCGGCCGACCATGGCGGTCGATGATCCAGCCCCGGCGTGGCGGAATGAGCGTCAGGTTGACGCGGTTGCTCTCCGACAGGAGCGAATATTTCTCATTCTCCGCCACGCTGATCCACGCCATTCGCGCGGCCAGCACGGCGCCAACCGCCCCCTGGAGCGCCCCCAGCACCATGGTGCGGCGGGTGAAGGTGAAGGACTGGGCGGCTTCGGTGATGATCTGGCGTTTGGAACCGGGAAATTTCATGCCATCACGCGCCAGCGGTCGATCCGCGCGCATTGCCGGACGACGAAGGGAAACAACAATATCGTCCAGAACATCTGTGGCGCGACCAACAGCAACCTCACATCGCCTCCGCCGGTGATGCGGGCAAAGAACAGCCCGCCGGCCATGCAGACTATAATGGCGAAACCGGCGATCAGCCAGTCCTGCCGGTAACTACGCCATATCATGCGATGCTCGACCGCGTCGACGCCTATCAGCATGATGGTCCACAGGAACATGGCGGAACCGATCGGCTGCCCGCTCATCATGTCGTCGAACAGGCCGAGCGGCAGGCCGATCCACGCCCGCCACAATTCCGGGCGCAGCAATCGCCAGGATAGCAGAAACAGCAGGCCAAAGGGCGGCATGACCGGCGATTGCGCGATCACCGGCAGCGCCGTGACAGACGATCCCAGCATGACGGTGATGACCGGGATTCCCGCCAGCCGAAATCGGGACGGGTTCCGCCCCAGGCGCGGCACATAATGAAGGTGCCGGTCGATCATGGCGTCGCTACATTGCCCGGCTCTGCGCCCTCCGCCGCGGCGGGGGCGCCTGGGTCGGGGCGTGTTACGACTTGTTCAAACGCGCGCTCGACCACGACCGCATCGACGCGCGATGGGTTGGCCAGCGGGAAGCCCCAGGCGATTTCACCCTGCACCCGCACGACGACAGCGACGGGAATGTTGGGCTGATATATGCCGCCAATGCCCGATGTGACCAGCAGGTCGCCCGGCTTGAACGGATTGCGCCCGGCCGACAGCGACCGGATTTCCAGCGATCCGTCGCCGGCCCCGGTCGCGATGGCGGGCACATTGTCATTCGCCCGCCGCACCGGCACGATGCTGCCGCTATCGGTCAGCAACAGGACGTCGGACGTGTTGGGCGTGGTGCTATGCACCCGTCCGATCAGCCCTTCCGTCGCGCGCACCGGCATGCCCGGCTGCACGCCCTGCCACCGCCCCGCATTCAGGCGAGCGAAGCGCCGCGCGCTGCTGGAGGAGGAACTGATCAGCCGCGCCGTCAACAACTGGCTGGCATCCTCATCGACCAGCTTGAGCAATTTCTTGAGCCGCGCATTTTCCTGCGCCACGGCCTTGGCTTCGATGATGCGATTGCGATCCGCCTCCACCTGGCGGCGCAGCGCGACATTCTGCGACCCCGCGCGCCAATAGGCGGCCAGCACTTCGTCGATGGAACTGACCCCGCTCACCATGTTTTTCAGGCCCACGGACACAGGGCGGGTCAATTCGGCGGTAACTGCGCGAATACCTGCAAACCCGGTGGGATCGAAGATCGCGACGACGATCAGCAACAGCCCGATCGCTGCGCCGGTGACCGCCACCACATAGCTGGCGAACAGGCTATATTGCGCCTTCCGGTTGTGTCCGGGGCGTCGGCTGGGTGGCCGCGCCATCTACGCGTCCCTTTCGCTCTGGCCTAACGATCAGGCGGTTTGCAATACACCCCGGAAGATCGGATCTTCCATCGCACGGCCGGTGCCGATCGCCACGCAGGTCAGCGGGTCTTCGGCGATGGTGACGGGCAGGCCGGTTTCGTCGCGCAATTCGTCGTCCAGACCATGCAGCAACGCACCGCCGCCAGTCAGGACGATGCCCTGATCGACAATGTCGGCGGCCAGTTCGGGCGCGGTATTTTCCAGCGCGATCCGCACGCCTTCCACGATCGTGCTGATCGGTTCGGCCAGGGCATCGGCAATCTGGCCCTGATTGATGCTGATTTCCTTGGGCACGCCGTTCACCAGATCGCGGCCCTTGATATGGATCGTCTCACCCACGCCGTCGGCGGGCGACTGGGCGATGCCATATTGCTTCTTGATCCGTTCCGCCGTGGCTTCGCCGATCAGCAGATTGTGATGACGACGCACGAAGGACACGATCGCTTCGTCCATCTTGTCGCCGCCCACGCGCACGCTGGTGGTATAGGCCAGGCCACGCAGCGACAGCACGGCGACTTCGGTGGTGCCGCCGCCAATGTCGACAACCATCGAACCGATCGGCTCGGTCACGGGCATGTCCGCGCCGATCGCGGCCGCCATCGGTTCCTCGATCAGGAACACCTGCCGCGCACCGGCATTGCTGGCGGCATCGCGAATGGCGCGACGCTCGACGCTGGTGGAGCCGGACGGCACGCAGATCACGATTTCAGGCGCGCGCCAGGGGCTGTGCTTGCCGCCATGCACCTTGGTGATGAAATGCTTGATCATCTGTTCGGCGACGTCGATGTCGGCGATCACGCCGTCACGCAGTGGCCGGATGGCCTCGATCGAATCCGGGGTCTTGCCCATCATCAGCTTGGCGTCGACGCCGACCGCCTTCACCCGCTTCACGCCGTTCAGCGTTTCGACCGCCACCACCGACGGCTCGTTCAATACAATGCCGCGACCGCGCACATAGACCACCGTATTGGCGGTGCCCAGGTCGATGGCCATATCCTGCGAAGTGAATTTGAAGAGACGCGAGAAGATCGACATGCCTTATCCTGTATCGCCCGCCGTCCCCGCGACGCGACTGGGGGACCGGTCGGAAAGCTGTTCCGTTCATCACTGCGCTAAATGGCTTCTGCCCTGTTCAGTTGTCCTGTGCAGTGCAAAATATTTGGCGTCGCGGGTCGCGGAAAGCGACCGATTGGGCTAGTCCCTAATCAATGTCAATACGCCGCCTGCCCGAACATCTGGTCAATCGTATCGCTGCCGGTGAAGTGGTTGAAAGACCCGCCAGCGCGCTCAAGGAAATTGTTGAAAATGCGTTGGACGCTGGCGCGACTCGCATCGCCATCCGCCTGTCGAACGGCGGACTCGACCGGATCGAGGTGAGCGACGACGGTGTCGGCATGGATTCGGTCGACATGGCGCTGGCGCTGGAACGGCACGCGACATCCAAGATGCCCGATGACGATGCCATTGAAAATGTGGCCACTCTGGGTTTCCGTGGCGAAGCGCTGCCGTCCATCGCCAGCGTCGCGCGCCTGTCGATCGACAGCCGGCGGCAGGGCGGGGAGGGCTGGAACCGCACGGTCGACAATGGGCAATTGGTGGCGGAGGGGCCAGCCGCCTTGCCCCCCGGCACCCGCGTCACCATCGAACAGCTTTTTGCCAAGGTGCCCGCCCGCCGCAAATTCCTGCGATCGGCCAAGGCAGAATATGCCGCCTGTCTCGACATCGTCCGCCGTCTCGCAATGGCACATCCCGCGGTCGCTTTCGCGCTGGAACATGACGGTCGCCGGACGCTGGGGGTGCAGGCGGGCCATGCGCGGGAGGAAAGGGTGGCTGCGCTGACGGACCGGGCGCTGGCGGACAATCATGTCATCATCAGCCTGGCACGCGAAGGCGTGCGCCTGTCGGGCGTCGCCTCCATTCCCACCTACAACCGCGGCGTGGGCGATCATCAATATCTGTTCGTCAATGGCCGCCCCGTGCGCGACCGGCTGCTCATCGGCGCGTTGCGCGGCGCCTATGCCGACATGCTGGCGCGCGATCGGCATCCGGTGGTGGCCCTGTTCCTCGACGTCCCGCCGCTCGATGTGGACGTCAATGTCCATCCCGCCAAGACGGAGGTGCGCTTCCGTGATCCCGCGATGATCCGGGGCATGATCATTTCGGGCCTGCGCCGCGCGCTCGACGAACAGGGCTTTCGCGCGGTCCAGAATGCCGATCCCGCCGCGCTGTCCGCCTGGCGCGCCGAACCCGTCTCGCCCACGCCGATCGGCGCGATGCCGATCTTTGACGCCGCGGCGGTCAGCTACAACCCGCTCGCCGCATCTTCCTTCGGCGATCGCCGTTCCAGCTTCATGACCCCGCCGCCGCAGGCGCGCGCCGAACCTGCCATGGCCCCCGCCCCGGAAGGGCAGAGCTTCCCGCTGGGCGTCGCGCGCGGCCAGGTTGCGCGCACTTACATCGTCGCGGAAGCGGAGGACGGCCTGGTCATCGTCGACCAGCACGCCGCCCATGAACGGCTGACGCTGGAACGGATGCGCCGGGCGATGGAAGGGCAGGGCGTCCAGTCGCAGGCGCTGCTGCTCCCCGAAGTCGTCGAACTGGAAGAACCCGCCTGCGACCGGCTGGAATCGCGCGCCCCCGAATTGCACGACTTCGGCCTCGACCTCGAACGCTTCGGCCCGTCCGCCATGCTGGTCCGCGCCGTACCGGCGATGCTCGGTCAGTCGGATGTCCAGGGCCTCGTCAAGGATCTGGCCGACGATCTCGCCGCCTATGACAGCGCCCTGTCGCTGAAGGAACGGCTGGATCTCGTCGCCGCGACCATGGCCTGCCACGGATCAGTCCGCGCAGGCCGGGTGCTCAGCGTCGCGGAAATGAACGCCCTGCTGCGCGAAATGGAAGTCACGCCACGCTCTGGCCAGTGCAACCATGGCCGCCCGACCTGGGTGAAGCTGGGCCATGGCGACATAGAAAAATTGTTCGGAAGGAAGTGATCTAATGACGATCCTCGCCGCCTTGCTGCTTGCCGCAGCCCCGGTTGCCGCCACGCAATGCACAGCACCCGCACCATTGGCCGAACCCTGGACCAGTTGGACCCAGAGCGGACGGGCAAAGGCGGGCGTTCAGGCTCATGGCGCACCCGCGCTGATCCTGGGAAAGCCGGTCACCGCCACGCTGACGCCCGCCGCCCATGTTCAATTCGCCGCGCCGCCGGGCAAAGGGGCGAAAGATGGGCATGGCGGTCTCTTCACCCTGTCGCTCAAGCAGGCGGCGCGGGTCGGGATCGCACTAGATGGCCCGGCCTGGGTTGACGTCATCACCGGCACGCAGGCGATGGCCTCGGTCGAACATGGTCATGGCCCGGACTGTTCGGGCATCCGCAAGATCGTGTGGTTCGATCTCCCCGCCGGTCGGCATCTGGTGCAGATTGCGGGGTCGAAAGCCGCCGATGTGCGGGTGATGGCGGCCGACGCGCTGGCCAACCAGCCGGTCGGATAGCGTTACAAAATCCTCCCCTGCAAGGGGAGGGGGACCGTTCGCGAAGCGAATGGTGGAGGGGTGTCGCCCTATCGATAGGGAGGCACCCCTCCGTCTGGCCTGCGGCCCGACACCTCCCCTTAAAGGGGAGGATCAAGAGGTGCGCACCTCCCCCAAAATCAAACCGGCCGCGTCCGCCACAATGCAATCGGGATCATGGTCAGCACCGCGTCGTCATCCTGATTGAGGATCGTCACCTTGCTGTGAACGATGCCCATTTCCGGGCGGCTTTGCGACGCCTTCTTGGCAATCACCTCGCTGGTGCCGCGCAGCGTGTCGCCGGGCCGCACCGGGCGCAGCCAGCGAAGCTCGTCGACGCCCATCGCGCCCAGACTCGCCGCCTGCCGCCCCGGATCGCGCTGCATCTCGGTCACAAACATCTTCATGAACAGGGCGGTGGTGTGCCATCCGCTGGCCGACAGCGTGCCGAAATGGGTGGCAGCGGCTGCCTCGTCGGACAGATGAAAGGGCTGGGCGTCAAACTCGGCGGCGAAGGCGATCGTCTCCTCCCGGCTCACCGTCCGAGGACCAAAGGCGATGCTATCGCCCACCGCAATATCCTCGAAATAGACTGTCGCGTCCGCCATGATATTTCCTTTCATGACGGACCTAATGCGAACTTACGTTTACGTCAATGTCAACTAATTTGGAGGGAAGGCTGGCCGCGCGGCACCGTCATGGTCGCGCGCGTGCTGATCGCGCCGCCCGGCGTGGATACCTGATCCACCACCCGCGCCTTCGTCGTCCAGGCATCGGGCGTCACTTCGCACACCAGATAGCCGCGCTGGTCGTTGATGAATTTCAGCTCCGGATTGTTCTTCAGCATCATGTCGCTGCCGGTCCGCAGATCGGACCCGTTGCCGCCCGACGAGATGGAGGTCGACACAAATTCCACCGCCACGGTCTTGTCGCCATTGTCGAGCAGCCCGGCGAAATTCTGGTGCTCATCCCCGGTCAGCACGATCACATTGTCCAGCCCGCGCATCTTGGCCAGCAAGCGGTTGCGCGGCACGCTATAGCCGGCCCAACTGTCGATATTATAGATTTTCGCCTTCTCGTCGGCATAGCGGCGCCGGTCGAGCGACATCATCATCACCTGCTGCGCCAGGCAATTCCATTTGGTCCGCCCGCGCTTCAGATTATCGACCAGCCAGCTTTCCTCCTGCGCCGAAATGACGGTCGCCTTGCTGTCGTCAATGCCGGGGCAATAGGGTTTGAACCCGTCGTTGCACGGCTGGTCGCTGCGGAAGGAGCGGGTGTCCAGAAAGTCGATCGACAGCAGGTCGCCAAAGCGCGCCTCGCGATACATGTTGGTGATGATGCCGTCGCGCGGCAGCATCGCGGCGCGCACCGGCATATATTCATACCATACTTGCAACCCGGCCTGACGGCGCAGGCGGAAAATCTCCGGCGGCACATCCTTCCAGTCATGGTCGCCGACCCAGTTATTTTCGACCTCATGATCGTCGAAGGTCGAAAACCATGTGTGGTTCGCGCGCGCGGCCTGCAGGTCATAGTCGCTCAGATATTGCGCATAGCGCAGCCGGTAATCGGCCACGTCGAAACAATCCTGGCCGATATGATGGCGGACCTGATCCTCCGGCAACCCGTCCTTGTCATAATCGGGGCCGCGCTGTTTATATTCGTAGATGAAATCGCCATAGTGAAAGACGAAATTCAGGTCATCCTCGCGCGCCAGATGGCGGAACGCAGTGAACAGCCCATCCTCATAATTCTGGCAGCCCGCGACCCCGAATTTCAGGCTGGCAAGACTGGCCAACGCCAGCGGCAAAGTGCGCGCCCGCCCGCGCGACGACTGGTCGCTGCCCAGGGCAAAACGATACCAATAGGGCCGGTCGGGTTGCAAGCCCGTCACCTCGACATGGACGCTATGGCCCAGTTCTGGCCGTGCCGTCGCCTCGCCCGAAGCCACGATGGTCTTGAACCTGTCGTCGCTCGCCACTTCCCATTTCACCGGCAGCGGCACCATCGGCATGCCGCCATGCGGCTCGAACGGCTTGGGGGCCAGCTTGGTCCAGATGACGAAACCGTCCGCCGCCGGATCGCCCGACGTGACGCCCAGGGCAAAGGGGTAGCCCGCAAACCAGCTTTGCGCCTTCAACAATGCGGGCGCGCCGATCAGCGGCGCCGTCGTGGCAACGGTCAGTAACTGGCGACGGGAAAACATGGCGGCGACTTTCTGTATGGCTGTTTTACGACTGTGTCTTAGCCTGCTGCCCTAGCTTCGCAATATGACAGATCGACGCAAGCACGTCAGACGATCCACGCGCGCAAGACCCGCCACCGCTCCGCCTTCTGCGTGCGCGACAACGTGGCATGCGCGCCGCTGGAGGAGGGGAGGTCGATCAGCGTCAGGTCGTCCCGCCCCGCCAATTGCCGTCGTCCATGCACCGCCGCCGTCCTGCCGTTGAACGCGACCGCCTGCAACGCGGGCAGGGCCGCAACGAATTGGCCCAGATCGCGAAGCTGCGCATCGCTGATCGCGCTGTCCAGACTGCCGGGCCGGGTCGCGCTGGCGATCACGTCCCACAACCCCACGCCCCGCACCCTTAAACGCTCCAGCCGCAGTGCATAGGGCTGCCCGACCAATGCCTCGTCCAGCACATCGCCGATCAGCGCCCAGAACGCATTGCCCGAATGCGCATAATATTCCTGCCGCGCGATCGACACATCGCCGGGCAGGCTGCCCAGGATCAGCAGCCGGGTGTCGGCATCGACGCTGGGCGGGAGGGCTGCCTTGCGCTGGATCGCATCCTCCAAAGCCGTCATGCCAGCGAAGGCTGGCATCTCAGGCGTTAGTGCGCTGCCTCACGAGGCCCCAGCCTGCGCTGGGGCGACGTTGGGGTTTCTACACGTTAAACCGGAACAGCATGATGTCGCCGTCCTGCGTCACATAGTCCTTGCCTTCGGACCGCCACTTGCCTGCTTCCTTGGCACCCGCCTCGCCATTGAACTGGACATAGTCGGCATAGGCCATGGTTTCGGCGCGGATGAAGCCCTTTTCGAAATCTGTATGGATCGCGCCAGCCGCCTGCGGGGCTTTCGACCCCTTGTGCACGGTCCAGGCACGCGCTTCCTTCGGTCCCACGGTGAAGAAGGTGATGAGGCCCAGCAACTCATAGCCCGCCCGGATGATCCGTGCGAGGCCCGCTTCGGTCAGCCCCAGGGCTTCCAGATATTCGCCGCGTTCCTCGACCGGCATGGTGACCAGTTCGGCCTCGATCGCTGCCGATACGATGACCGCGCTGGCATTTTCCGCCGCCGCCTTTTCGAACACCCGTGCGGAATGGGCATTGCCCTGCGCCGCCGCGCCTTCCTCGACATTGCAGACATAGAGGACGGGCTTGGCCGTCAGCAGTTGCGCCTGCGCGAACAGGCGTGCTTCTTCGTCATCGCGCGGCTGGGTCAGGCGCGCAGGCTTGCCATCGCGCAGCAATTCCAGCGTCTGCCCCAGCACGGAAGCGGCGGCCTTCGCCTCCTTGTCGCCCTGCGCGCCCTTCTTCAGCAGATTGGGCACGCGCTTTTCCAGGCTTTCCAGATCGGCCAGCATCAATTCCGTCTCGACCGTCTCGGCGTCGGCGATCGGGTCGACCTTGCCCTCGACATGGGTGATGTCGTCATCCTCGAAACAGCGCAGCACATGGACGATGGCGTCGGTTTCGCGGATATTGGCCAGGAACTGGTTGCCCAGCCCTTCGCCCTTGGACGCGCCCCGCACCAAGCCGGCAATGTCGACAAACGCCAGCTGCGTCTCGATGATCTTCTGCGACCCGCCAATCTTCGCGATCGTCTCCAGCCGGGGGTCCGGCACAGCCACGCGCCCCTCGTTAGGTTCGATCGTGCAGAAGGGATAATTCGCCGCCTGCGCCGCCTGCGTTTCGGTCAGCGCATTGAACAGGGTGGACTTGCCCACATTGGGAAGCCCGACGATACCGCAACGAAAACCCATTTGACTGCCTTCACTTCAAATCCGATGGCGCGCCCGATAGCGGTTTCGCCGTGCATTGGCCAGCCTTTGCCCCATCGGCGACAATATCGGGCCGATCAGGTGATGACGCTCGGCGCGTCCATGCCGGTATAGCCGCGAATGTCGGCCAGTTCCTGCGCGGCGGCGACCAGCGGGGCCAGCGCGTCCCCCGTCGCCAGATTGAGGTCGCCATCGGGCGCCATGTACCGCTCGATATAGACGCGCAGCGTCGCCCCCTGCGTGCCGGTGCCCGACAGGCGGAACACGACCCGCGATCCATCCTCGAACAATATACGCACGCCCTGATTGCGGCTCACCGATCCGTCGGTCGGGTCGGTATAGGCAAAATCATCCGCCGCGCTGATCGTCCCGCCGCTGTTGCCCGTTCCCGCCAGACTGTCGATCTTGCCGCGCAGCGCCGCCATGAGCGCATCAGCCCGGTCGGTGGCGATGGCCTCATAATCATGCCGGGCATAATAGTTGCGGCCATAGGTCGCCCAATGATCGGCCATGATCGCCGCCACGCTCTGCTGGCGCGCCGCGACGATGTTCAGCCATAGCAGCACCGCCCAGATGCCGTCCTTTTCGCGTACATGGTCGGACCCGGTGCCAGCGCTTTCCTCGCCGCAGATGGTCGCCATGCCTGCGTCGAGCAGATTGCCGAAGAATTTCCAGCCGGTCGGCGTTTCGTAGAGCGCAACGCCCAGTTTCTCCGCCACCCGGTCGGCCGCGCCGCTGGTCGGCATCGACCGCGCAATGCCCTTGAGCCCCGCCTTGTAACCGGGCGCGAGATGCGCGTTCGCGGCCAGCACCGCCAGCGAATCCGACGGCGTCACATAGCAATGCCGTCCGATGATCAGGTTGCGGTCACCATCGCCGTCTGATGCCGCGCCGAAATCGGGCGCGTCGACGGCCATCATCTTGTCGTAAAGCTCTTTGGCATGGACCAGATTGGGGTCGGGATGGTGATGGCCGAAATCGGGCAGGGGGGTGCCGTTCATCACCGTGCCCACGGGCGCGCCCAGCCGCCGCTCGAATATCTCGACCGCATAGGGTCCGGTCACCGCGCTCATGGAATCGAATGCCAGCGTGAACCCGCCCGCGATCATCGCCCGGATCGCGCCGAAATCGAACAATTGCTCCATCAGGTCGGCATAGCCCGTGACCGGATCGACCACCTCGACCAGCATGTCGCCCATCCGGCTCGTGCCGATATGGTCCAGATCGACGTCGGCGGCGTCCAATATGCGATACTGGTCGATCGTCAGCGTGCGCGCATGGATCGCATCGGTCACCTTCTCCGGCGCCGGGCCACCATTGCCGACATTATATTTGATCCCGAAATCCTCGTCCGGTCCGCCCGGATTGTGGCTGGCCGACAGCACCAGCCCACCAAAAGCGCCCGACGCGCGGATCAGGTGCGACGCGGCTGGCGTCGACAAAATGCCGCCCTGACCCACCAGCACCCGGCCAAATCCGTTGGCCGCCGCCATTTTCAGGACGATCTGGATGACCTCGCGATTGAGATAGCGTCCGTCGCCACCCACCACCAGCGTCTGCCCGGCAAAGCCCTCCAGGCTGTCGAACACGGACTGGACGAAATTTTCGGCATAATGGGGCTGGGCAAAGACCTTCACCTTTTTGCGCAGGCCCGACGTTCCCGGCTTCTGATCGTTGAACGGCGTGGTCGAAACTGTCTGAATCACCCGGTAACCCCCTGCAAGACGCAATGTCCCGCGCCCTTATGGCCCGGCGTTGTGACAATTCGCAATGCAGTTATTGCCTGCCCGTCCGCTCAATCCGCCAGCCGCAGCGCGACTTCGTTCATGAACCGCGCATCGTCATTCTTCGCCAGCCATTCCGCTTCCGCGCCGATCGCGCCCAGCATGTCGGCCAGTGCGTCGCTCTCGCTCTTGTGATAATTGCCCAGCACATAGTCATGCACCCGGTCCTTGTGCCCCGGATGACCGATGCCGATCCGCACCCGGCGGAAATCCGCGCCGATATGCGCGTCGGTCGATCGCAGGCCGTTATGCCCGGCATTGCCGCCGCCGCGCTTCACCTTCACCTTCATCGGCGCCAGGTCCAGTTCGTCGTGAAAGACGGTCACGTCCTGCGGCGTCAGCTTGTAGAAGCGCATAGCATCGCCAACCGCCCGCCCGCTTTCATTCATGAATGTCGCGGGTTTCAGCAGCAGTATCTTCTCCGGCCCGATCCGCCCTTCCTGGGTCCAGCCCTGGAACTGCTTGCGGGGCGGGGAGAAGCGATACAGGTCCGCGATCAGGTCTGCGACCATGAAGCCGACATTATGCCGGTGCATCGCATATTGCGCGCCCGGATTGCCCAGGCCCACCCAGATTTGCATCGTCCCTTGCTCCTTCACGACAAAACCCCGTTCGCCCTGAGCCTGTCGAACCGCCAGGTCCGACAGGCTCAGCCCGAACGGGGTTGAGCTGAACCGTTATACGGTCGAAAGGCTTATTCGGCTTCCGCCTCGGCCTCGCCTTCACCTTCGGCGCTCTTGAGAGCCGACGGGGCGACGATGGTCGCGATCGTGAAGTCGCGATCCTCGATCGCGGGCTTCGCGCCCTTGGGCAGCGTCACCGCGCTGATGTGGATCGAATCACCGACTTCGAAGCCGGTCAGGTCGACCACGACATCGTCGGGGATTTCGGAAGCATCGACGACCAGTTCGACATCATGACGAACGACGTTCAGCACGCCGCCCTTCTTGAGGCCGGGCGAGGCGGCTTCATTTTCGAAACGCACAGGGACCGCGACGGTCACGCTGGCATGTTCGGCAACGCGCAGGAAGTCGGCGTGCAGCGGACGGTCCGAAACGGGGTGGAAGGCCACATCCTTGGGCAGGGTGCGGACGGTCTTGCCGTTCACTTCGACCATGATGACCGAATTGAAGAAGTGGCCGGTGCCGAGCAGCTTGTTGAGGAGCTTTTCCTCGACATGGATCGACAGGGGTTCTTCGTTCATTCCATAGATGACGGCGGGTACGCGGCCCTCACGGCGGAGGGCGCGGGAGGCTCCCTTGCCTGCCCGATCGCGTGCCTCGGCCGACAGCGTAAGCTGCTCGCTCATTGCGTGTCTCCAAAAGCTGGTTTGAGTTACTTTTCCCGCCACGCCTCCAGGGATGACCATAGCGGGAGCGCGCCCTTTAGCAGAAAAGTCCCAGAAAGCAAGCGGGCCAACACGCGGTGCTCCCGCGAAGGCGGGAGCCCAGTTCATACGTCTCGACTGGGCTCCCGCCTTCGCGGGAGCACAAAGCGCCTACTGCACCCGCGTCACCGCAAACCCGCGCGCCTTCAGCAGGTCGATCAGATTCTCCCGCCCCGTCAGATGTCCGGCGCCCACCGCGATGAACGGCGCGCCTTTCATCGGTTCGATGGCCTTCACCCAGTCGCGGTTGCGCGCCACCAGCACCGCCTCCTCGACCACTGGGTCGGGCTGCTCGCCAATCTGGTCCTCCCTGGCGATCGCTTCCATGTCGCCCGTGCTCCAGGCCTTGAGGATGCGGTCATACAGCCCCTTCATATCCTTGGCCTCATGCACGGTCTGCACCAGCAGGCGCGATTGCGCCGCTTGCGGCAGCGTGTCGAACGCGCCGAACTGCCGTTCGATCGTCTCCAGCCCGCCAATCGGCTTGCCTGCCTTTGTGAAGGCCGCGATCAGTACCGGCTCGACCCCGTCATCCTGACTGACGCCCAGCTCCTGTTGCGTCGCCGCCGACAGCAGCATCGCCGCTGCCCAGCTTTCATAGCCTGACAATATTTGCGTGCTGGTCCCGCCATCGCTGATCGCCTTGTCCAGCGCAGCCTTCTCCTTGTCCGGCACGCGCGCTTCGAGTGGCGGCAGGCCCGGACTGCGCCCCATGGATTCAAACAGGGCCAGCGTTTTCTCCTCGTCCTGCAAATCCGCCGCCTCCAGCACCAGCCGGTCGGCCTTGGCCATCGCTGCGCGGATCGTCGGCGTCTCCCACGCTACCCCCTTGGGCAGCACATGGATGGTGCCGAACAGCCATCCCTTCATGTCGCCGCGCTGCACCTGCCACAGCGCCGGGCCTTCCTTTGCCGCGGGCGATGGGGCAGGGTCACCGCCACAGGCGGCAACCAGCGTCAGCGCACAGAATGCCAGAAAATGCGCCAGAAATCGGGTGAACAGCCGCATCCCCGCTTACTCCTTCACGCGCCGGGTCTTGATGCCCAGCGCCTTCAACTGATCCTGCACGCTGCCCTTGCCCGCCAGATGCCCAGCGCCCACGGCCACGAACACGGTGCCGGGCCGGTCCATCCGCCCCTTTATCCACTGCGCCCAGTTCGCATTGCGTCCGATCAGCAATGTCTGCGCCAGCTGCGGCGTCGCTTCGAGCGATTCGTTCATCGACCTGGCCAGCCGCTTGGGGTCGCCCGCCTGCCAATAGCGCAGCAGCTTGGCAAACTCGCCCTCCATCTCCGGCAATCCATCGACCGTCGCGTTCAGAAATTCGATCTGTTGCGCCATCGGCAGCGTGGCGAAGAAATCGATCTGCTGCTCGACCGTCTCCAGCGCCTCGACCTGCTTGCCCGCCTTCACCGCCGCCGCGCGCAATATCTTCTCCGCGCCCAGATCGGCGCGGTAGCCCAGCTTCTGGAGCGGCGCGACCGACAGCGCCATGCCCGCCATCCACGGGGCAAAGCGCTCGAACGCCTGCCACGGCATCGCATTGGCTTCCATCGCCGCGCGATATTTCGCCCGCGCCGTGTCGTCCAGCCGGTCCGACAGCGCCACCCCGTCGCCCGCAACCGCCTTGCTCATCATGACAGCGCCCATGACATTGGGATCGTCCGGCTCGATAATCTCCAGCACCAGCTCGTCCGCCCCGTCGAACGCGGCCTTCACATCGCCGCGAAACCAGTCGATCCCGGGCTTCATCACATGGACGGTGCCGAACAGGTAGATGGTGGTGTCCGCATCCTGCACCCGCCACAGGGCGGGGGTGGCAACGATATTGGCGGGCGTGGCAGGGCGCGCCTGCGCCACGCCACTCATCATCAACAGCGCAGCGGCGCATAAACGAAGCATCTTCATGCCGCACACATGCGTGCAGGGCGGCCCAAGGGCAAGCTGCTTAACCCTGTTTTGCGCGCGTTTCCCTTGACCGTATCAGCCCCATACGCCAATGCGCGACGCCAAGATAAACCGTCATATCGCAAGGATCACCCGTGGCCGAAGGCAAAGCGCTTTCCTTCCAGGATCTCATCCTGACCCTCCATGCCTATTGGGGGAAACAGGGCTGCGTCATCCTCCAGCCCTATGACATGGAAGTGGGCGCTGGCACCTTCCACCCCGCAACCACCTTGCGCGCGCTGGGGCCAAAGCCGTGGAACGCCGCCTATGTCCAGCCCAGCCGCCGCCCGACCGATGGCCGCTATGGCGAAAATCCCAACCGGCTCCAGCATTATTACCAATATCAGGTGATCATGAAGCCGTCGCCCGCCAACCTTCAGGATCTCTATCTGGGGTCGCTGATGGAAATCGGCATCGACCCGCTGGTCCACGACATCCGCTTTGTCGAGGATGACTGGGAAAGCCCGACGCTGGGCGCCTGGGGGCTGGGCTGGGAAGTCTGGTGCGACGGCATGGAAGTCAGCCAGTTCACCTATTTTCAGCAGATGGGCGGCTATGACTGCAAGCCGGTCGCGGGCGAACTCACCTACGGGCTTGAACGGCTCGCCATGTATATTCAGGGCGTCGACAGCGTCTATGACCTGAAATTCAACGACGCGGACGTCACCTATGGCGACGTGTTCCTCGACAATGAAAAGCAGATGTCGAAATGGAATTTCGAGGTCGCCGACACCGAAAAACTGTTCCGCTGGTTCAAGGATTGCCAGGCCGAATGGCGCCAGTGCATCGACAATGGCGTCCCGCTCGCCGCGTTCGAGCAGGCGATCAAGGCATCGCACACCTTCAACCTGCTGCAGGCCCGCGGCGTCATCTCCGTACAGGAACGCGCCAGCTACATGGGCCAGGTCCGCGACATGGCCAAGGGCAGCTGCGAAGCATGGATGGAATCCAACGGATGGACGGCGTGAATTCAGCACTTAACATCCTCCCCTTGCAGGGGAGGTGGCGCGCCGGAGGCGTGACGGAGGGGTGTTGCCCTGTCGATAAGGCGACACCCCTCCGTCTGGCTGCGCCAGACACCTCCCCTGCAAGGGGAGGATTTTCTACATGTGGGTATGACCAATGACTGACTTCCTCCTCGAACTGCGCTGCGAGGAAATTCCCGCGCGCATGCAATTGAAGGCCAGCGACGATCTCGCCCGCCTGTTTTCCGAGGAACTGGCCAAGTCCGGCCTCACCCCCGGCGCGATCGACAGTTTCGTGACGCCGCGCCGCCTGGCGCTCATCGCCCGCGACCTGCCGCTGGAAACCGCCGCCGTCAGCGAAGAACATAAAGGCCCGCGCACCAGCGCGCCGCCCCAGGCGCTCGAAGGCTTCCTGCGCAAGACCGGCCTGACCCAGGACCAGCTGGAGGATCGCGACGGCGTCTGGTTCGCCGTCATCAACAAGCCGGGCCGCGCGACCGCAGACGTGCTGGCGCAGGCCATCCCCGCCATCATCCGCGCCTTCCCCTGGCCCAAATCCATGCGCTGGGGCAGCGCGTCCCAAACCACCGAAAGCCTGCGCTGGGTCCGCCCGTTGCAGGCCATCGTCGCGATATTGGGCGAAGACCTTATCCCCTGCGAAGTCGACGGCATCCAGTCCGGCTACGCCACGCTCGGCCACCGCTTCCACCATAGCGGCGAGATCACCATCGGGGGCGCGAGCGATTACGCCGAAAAGCTGCGCGCCTGCCATGTCATCGTCAGCCATCAGGAACGCCAGTCGATCATAGCGGAAAAATCGGCGCAGGCCGCCGCCGCCCACGGCTACACCGTGGTCGAGGACAAGGGGCTGATCGCGGAAAATGCTGGCCTCACCGAATGGCCGGTCCCGCTGCTGGGCGATTTCGACCCCGCCTTCCTGGAGGTGCCGCCCGAAGTCATCCAGCTGACCCTGCGCATCAACCAGAAATATTTCGTGCTGCGCGACGGGCAGGGCAAACTCGCCCCCGCCTTCATCTGCACCGCCAATATCGAGGCGAAGGATGGCGGCGCGGCGATCATCGCGGGCAACCGCAAGGTACTGGCCGCACGCCTCTCCGACGCGCGCTTCTTCTGGGAACAGGACCGCAAAACCCGGCTGGAAGATCACGCAAAGAAGCTGGAACGCATCACCTTCCACGAGAAACTCGGCACCGTCGCCGACAAGGTCGAGCGCGTGGCGAACCTCGCCCGCTGGCTGGTGGAAGAGGGCATCGTCACCCCAACCACCCCCGCCACCACCGTCACCCCAGCGAAGGCTGGGGTCTCAGGCGGCAGCACACCAACGCCTGAGATGCCAGCTTCCACTGGCATGACGAAAGAGCAGTTGGCGCAGCTTGCGTATGACGCGGCAATGCTCTGCAAGGCCGACCTCGTCACCGAAATGGTCGGCGAATTCCCCGAACTGCAAGGCATTATGGGAGGCTACTACGCCCGCGCCGAAGGCCTGCCCGACGCCGTAGCCGACGCCATCCGCGACCATTACAAGCCGGTCGGCCAAGGCGACGACGTGCCGACAGCGCCGGTCACGGTAGCGGTGAGTTTGGCGGATAAGCTGGATACGATTGGCAGCTTTTTTGCCATCGGCGAGAGGCCTACCGGTTCTAAAGACCCATTCGCCCTTCGTCGCGCTGCGTTGGGTCTGATTAGTTCAGCGGTCGAAAATAATGTGCGCTTTCCTCTCGAAAAGCTGTTCATTGCTGCGCTTGCCGAAAAACAGCGAACTGCAGATGGAGATCCAGAAGCGGTATTTCATCTGTTTGATTTCTTCATTGAGCGCTTGAAGGTTCAACAGCGCACGGCAGGCGTTCGCCATGATCTTATAGAGGCAGTTTTCATGGCTGAAGAGGAGACGGAAGTCCTCCGCCTGCTCGCCCGCGTCCATGCGCTCCAGTCCTTCGTCGCGACCGATGACGGCGCGAACCTGCTGGCGGGCTACAAGCGTGCCGCGAACATCCTCAAGAAGGAAGCGCCTGCCCAACCCACCACCGTCATCCCCGCGAAGGCGGGGACCCATCTCCCAACCGAGCAATCAGACACAGCGGCGGCGATGGATTCCCGCCTTCGCGGGAATGACGGGCCTCTTTCCTACACCCCCGAAATAGCCGAAGCTGCGCTCATCGCCGCGCTCGACGTGGCGGAACCGCGCACGGCTCAGGCGGTGGCGGCGGAGGATTTCGAGGGTGCGATGGCGGCCCTTGCAACGCTCCGCGCGCCCATCGACGCCTTCTTTGAAAGCGTGACGGTCAATGATCCCGATGCGGACAAGCGCGCCGCCCGCCTCGCCCTTCTGGCGCGGGTCCGCGACGCCGTTCACAGTGTGGCGGACTTTTCGAAAATTACCGGGTGACGTAATAAAATGTCATGTTTGCCGGGAAAAGTACGAAGTTAAGGCGTAATAATCCTATTCGAACGCGCATGATCTGGCTATGCATGTCGGATTGTTGCGATGCAATATAATCGGCAATCAGTGCAGGGAGTGCCGGGAATGAAGAATACAGAAGAGGGCATGATGACGACGACCGCAACGCGCTATGTTTATCGTTTTGGCGGCGGCGTCGATGATGGCGGTCAGGGGGACCGCAATCTTCTGGGCGGCAAGGGCGCCAATCTCGACGGCATGGCCGCGATCGGCCTGCCTGTCCCTCCGGGCTTCACCATTACGACGGCCATGTGCACCCGCTATTATGAAGATGGCGGCGTCTATCCCGACAGCGTGAAGGCGGAAGTCGCCACTGGCCTCGCCCACATCGAAAGCATCACCGGCAAGACGTTCGGCAACGCTGCCGATCCGTTGCTCGTCTCGGTCCGCTCCGGCGCGCGCGCCTCGATGCCCGGCATGATGGACACGGTCCTCAACCTTGGCCTTAACGACGAAACCGTCGTCGGCCTCGCCAACACGTCGGGCGACGAGCGTTTCGCCTGGGACAGCTATCGTCGCTTCATCCAGATGTATTCGGACGTCGTGCTGGAACTGGACCATGGCGCGTTCGAAGAAGCGCTGGAAATCGCCAAGGAAGATCAGGGCTACACCCTCGACACCGAAATGACGGCGGACGACTGGAAGGCGCTGGTTGCCGAATATAAGGCGCTGGTGGAAAAGCTGTGGAACAAGCCGTTCCCGCAGGACGTCCATGACCAGCTCTGGGGCGCGATCAGCGCCGTATTCGGGTCGTGGCAGTCGGAACGCGCGAAAGTCTATCGCCGCCTCAACAACATCCCCGGCGAATGGGGCACTGCCGTCAATGTGCAGGCGATGGTGTTCGGCAATATGGGCGAAACCTCCGCCACCGGCGTCGCCTTCACCCGCGACCCGTCGACCGGCGAGAATGTCTATTATGGCGAATTCCTGATCAACGCCCAAGGTGAAGACGTCGTCGCAGGCATTCGCACCCCGCAATATCTGACCAAAGCCGCGCGCGAACGGGCAGGGGCCAAGCCGCTGTCGATGGAAGAGGCGATGCCGGAAACCTATGCCGAACTGGCCAAGGTGTTCCAGATCCTCGAAACCCATTATCGCGACATGCAGGACATCGAATTCACGGTGCAGCAGGGCAAGCTGTGGATGCTCCAGACCCGGTCGGGCAAGCGCACCGCCAAGGCCGCGCTCAAAATGGCCGTGGACATGGCGCATGAAGGGCTGATCACCGAAGAAGAAGCCGTCGCCCGCGTCGATCCCGCCGCGCTCGACCAGTTGCTTCACCCCACGCTCGATCCAAAGGCGCCGCGCGACGTGCTGACCAAGGGGCTGCCCGCCAGCCCCGGCGCTGCGTCGGGCCTGATCGTGTTCGACGCCGATACGGCCGAGCGCCGCAACGAAATGGGCGACGCCGTCATCCTGGTCCGCGTGGAAACCTCGCCGGAGGATATTCACGGCATGCACGCGGCCAAAGGCATCCTGACCGCCCGCGGCGGCATGACCAGCCACGCTGCCGTCGTCGCCCGCGGCATGGGCCGCCCCTGCGTGTCCGGCGCTGGCGGCATCTCGATCGACAATAGCGCCAAGATCCTGCGCGTCGGTGGCCGTGAACTCAAGGAAGGCGACATCCTCACGCTCGACGGTTCGACCGGCGAAGTGATGGCGGGCGAAGTCCCGACCGTTCAGCCCGAACTGGCCGGCGACTTCGGCACCCTGATGGTCTGGGCCGACAAGGTGCGTCGCCTCAAGGTCCGCGCCAACGCCGAAACGCCGCAGGACTGCAAGGTCGCGCGTGAATTCGGCGCGGAAGGCGTCGGCCTGTGCCGCACCGAACATATGTTCTTCGACGCGGCCCGCATCACCGCCGTGCGCGAAATGATTTTGGCCGACAGCGAAAAGGGCCGCCGCGTCGCGCTCGACCGGCTGCTGCCCGAACAGCGTGACGATTTCGCGCAGATTTTCATGGTGATGGCGGGCCTGCCCGTCACCATCCGCCTGCTCGATCCGCCGCTGCACGAATTCCTCCCCCATGCCGAGGCGGAATTTGAGGAAGTGGCCAAGGCGGCTGGCGTCGGCGTCGAACTGTTGAAGCGTCGCGCCAACGAACTGCATGAATTCAACCCGATGCTGGGCCATCGCGGTTGCCGCCTGGGCGTCACCTATCCCGAAATCTACGAGATGCAGGCCCGCGCGATCTTCGAGGCGGCGCTGATCGTCAAGCAGCGCGGTGGCGAAGCGCCGATCCCCGAAGTCATGATCCCGCTCGTTGCCACCCGCAAGGAACTGGAACTGATGAAGGCGATCGTCGATCGGGTCGCGACCGAAGTGTTCGCGGAACAGGGCGACAGCGTCGAATATCTGGTCGGCACGATGATCGAATTGCCCCGCGCCGCGCTTAAGGCAGGCGAGATCGCGGAAGTCGGCGAATTTTTCTCCTTCGGCACCAACGACCTTACCCAGACCACGATCGGCATCAGCCGTGACGATGCTGGCCGGTTCCTGACCCAATATGTGGACAAGGGCATCTTCGCCCGTGATCCCTTCGTCAGCATCGATGTCGAGGGTGTAGGCGAACTGATCCAGCTTGCCGCCGAACGCGGGCGCAAGACCCGCCCCGGCATCAAGCTTGGCATTTGCGGCGAACATGGCGGCGACCCCGCCTCGATCGCCTTCTGCGAGGCCACCGGCCTCGATTATGTCTCGGCCTCGCCCTATCGCGTGCCGATCGCCCGCCTGGCCGCGGCGCAGGCCGCTCTGGCGAACAAGAATTAAGGCAAAGGGCGGGGCGCAAACCCCGCCTTTTTCTTACCGGCTCTAGACCCGGCCCGGCTCAGACCGGCGTATTGATCCGACCGAACAGTCCCTTGCGCTGCCCGCCGCCTTCCAGCGCACGCGCCTGCTCCCGCCAATCCTCACGCGCGATCGTGCCGGGCGTCAGCCCCAGCCGCGCTTCCAGCGCCGCCTCCTGCTCGCTGCTCAGCGTGGCGATCTGGCCATAGCGATGATAGCCTGCCTCATGGAGCGATGCTGCCTGCGACTGGCTCAAGCCCTTGATCCGGCTCAGATCGTCGCCTTCCGCGGCAACGCCAGCGCCCGGCACGGCATCAACCGCTGGCGTCCGCTTCTCCAGCGCGACGATCCGCGCATTGGCAGCCTCCAACTGCGCGTCGCGATCCTTGAGCATCGCGCGATGGGCGGCCTGCTCGTCCCGCCAGGCCCGGCGATATTTACCGCGCCCGCTCATCATCAGGCCCAGGATCAGGCCAATGACCAGCGCGATCAGCAGCAGGGCGATGTCATTAAGGGTGAAGCTCATGATGGCATCCTTTCATTACCGTCTCGAACGGCGGATGACGCCAAAAGTTGCCCCGTGGCCCCATAAAGGCGGGAAGGGCGGGTAAAAGTGAAAAAAGGGGCTTGCCCAATCCGGCGCGCCCTACTATCCGCGCCACTCCAGTGCACCCGTAGCTCAGCTGGATAGAGCATCAGACTACGAATCTGAGGGTCGGGCGTTCGAATCGCTCCGGGTGCACCATTTATTCGAAGGGCTTTTGGTCCTGGCTTCCAGCCGCGATCAGTCTCCCTTCCAGCGCACCCGTAGCTCAGCTGGATAGAGCATCAGACTACGAATCTGAGGGTCGGGCGTTCGAATCGCTCCGGGTGCACCATTTCCCCTTCACCCCATCGCCAGCGCGACCATCGCGTCGATGTCGGCATGCTGCTCCAGCAGCGCCGCGACCTCATCAAGGGCGTCCTCGACCGTCTGTGCATAGTCGGCCATCGCCGACTGCCCGCCCAAGCGCTGCAGCAATGCGTTCCGCAGCGGCGCGCTGGCCAGGAGGCCATGGACATAGCTGCCCAGCACCCGCCCATCGCGGCTGATCGCGCCATCGGTCCTCTCGCCGTCCAGAATGGCAAAGGGCCGCGCACAATCCGGCCCGCTGGTCGCGCCCATATGCATCTCATACCCGGTAAAATCGGCTGCTAGCCCATGACCCTGTACCTGATGGAGCGCCTTGCCGGACGACATCAGCGTATCCACTTCCAGCAGGCCAAGTCCGGCAATGGTCTCCGACGGTCCCTCGATCCCTTCGGGGTCGCCGATCGTCCGTCCCAGCATCTGGTAGCCGCCGCAAATCCCCAGCACCGCGCCACCCCGCCGGTGATGCGCGCGAATGTCGATGTCCCAACCCTGCGCCACCATCGCGCGCATGTCGGCGATCGTCGCCTTGGACCCCGGCAGGATCACCAGCGCCGCATCGGCAGGGATTACCTGCCCTGGCCCGATCATCCGCAACTCGACCGACGGCTCCAGCTTCAACGGATCAAGATCGTCGAAATTGGAGATGCGCGGCAGCACCGGGCAGGCGATGACCAGCGGCGCATCGACAGACGGCGCGCGCCGTTCCAGCACCACCGCATCTTCGCTCGGCAGCCGCGCCACGGCGTCCAGCCACGGCATCACCCCCATGCCGCGCCAGCCCGACAACGCCGCAATCTGGGCATAGCCATCCTCGAACAGGGCAGGATCGCCACGGAATTTGTTGATCAGGAAACCCCGGATCATCGCAGCGTCCGCCGGGTCTATCACCGTGCGTGTGCCAACCACCGCCGCGATCACGCCGCCCCGGTCGATGTCACCGACCAGTATGACCGGCACGTTGGCCGCCCGCGCAAAACCCATATTGGCAATGTCGCCCGCACGCAGATTGATCTCGGCTGGCGATCCCGCCCCTTCGACCACCACAATGTCGCATTGCGCCTTCAATCGCTCGTAACTTTCCAGCACAGCACCCAGCAGCTCGCCGCGCGCGCTACGGAAATTGCCCGATCCCAACGTGCCGCGCACCTGGCCATGGACGATCAGCTGGGATGTCCGGTCCGCCTGCGGCTTCAACAGCACCGGGTTCATGTCGCTATGTAACGGCACGCCGCACGCAACTGCCTGCAATGCCTGCGCCCGGCCAATCTCTCCGCCATCGCTGGTGACGGCCGCATTGTTGGACATGTTCTGCGGCTTGAACGGCCGCACATTGTAGCCCCGTCGGACCAGCGCCCGGCACAATCCGGCGACCAGCACCGATTTGCCCACGTCCGATCCGGTTCCCTGTAGCATGATCGCGCCCATCGGACGCTCCTGACGGCAGCGGGCCGCCAGCGCAAGTCGTCAGGCGACGATGGCCGCCATCCCGCACCGCATCTCATGCACGCGCACGTCGGCATAGCCCAGCTGCACGCCAAGCGTCGCCGTCACGCTCGCCAATATGCCGTCCAATAAGGGGGCGGTCGTGGCCAAAAGCGTGCCGATGGCCGGGGCGAGTGGGCTGAGGTTCACGTTGATGCCCAGCACCGACACCTGCACCTGCGTCCGGCTGACCAGACTGGCGGCCAATCCTTGCGTCAGGTCGTTGGTGCTGACGCGCTTGGCTGTCTGCGCGCTGATCTCGGCGGGGGAAAAATGCACATTCTGCGGCTGCACGCCCCCCAGCGCGACATTCGCATAGCCCGTCACTTTCGTGCCAAGCAGTTGCGCCAATAGGGCCGGACGCGGATTGGCGGGCAGGTTGAAATTGGTCAGGGCCTGCGTGTCGACATCCGCCAGTGCCGCCGTACCGATCGATGGTTTCACCGCCAGGGTCACGCCCTGGGTCATCGATCCGGACGTGCAATCGATCGCCGACAGCCGGGCTTCCGCCGCTGCCAGTTCCACATAGAGCGGGATACGCACCGACGCGATGCCGGACAGCGCCGTGGCCACGCTACTTTCCAGATAGAGCCGGGTCTGGGCCGTGCGCAGCACGACGGACTTGTCCGCCGTCACGCTCAGCAGGGGGGATCGCACTTGCCCTTCGCCAATCACCAGCATCAGCCGCGTCGATGTCAGCCCCGGCACCGTCACACGCAGGTCCATCGGCACGGATGTTCCCGATGGCGGGCTCAGGATCATGCGCAACATCGAAAAGGCGTCGAGCAGCAGATGGGGTTGCCCGGTTGCGCTCGCTGCGCCCCGCATCGGGCCAAGATCGATGACATCGCTCAGCCGGATCGATCGTCCCGCAATCTTGCCCGCCATGCCCAGCAGCACCGCAGCGCTTTGATTGCCGCCCGCACTGTCGGCCATCGCCCCGATCACGTCGGACAGCGGGATTTCGCGATCGAACAATTCGCCATAGGCCTCATCATCGCGCCCCGTCCTGACCCGCAGCGCATCGGCAACGCCCAGCAGGTCCAGATTCAGGCTGGCGAGACCCTGGCAGTCCATCACCGTCAGGTTCAACTCCGTCCCCGCCAGGCTGGACAACAGCATGTTGGGCAACCCGCCACTGACCGCCGCCAGCCCTGTCCCGATTGAAAAGGCCGCCGCATCCTGTCGCGTGGCGATCGCCCGCGCCCGCAGGTCGATGCCATCGCGACCGACCAGCAGCCGGGCGAAAAACAGGGGCGTGCGCCGTTGCAGTTCGACCCGCATCGCCCCGCCTTCGCCGGCCACGAACCGATCCGCCACCGGCACGGCGCGATCGGCCCGATAATTGCCACCGTCAACGCCTACCAGCGCAACGCCACTGACCCCGCTTTGCCCTATCAACTCTTCTGCCGCGCTGCGCCCGCCGCCGACGGCCGCCAGCGCCGCTGCATCGGCAATGCCCTGCAACTGCCGCTTGGCCAGATATACCGACCCCAGATCCACCGCGACCGTCGCCGCGCCCGCCAGCATGAACAGCGATCCCGCCATGATCAGGCTGATGCCGCCACGCGCCTCTTGGATCAGGCCGCGTCGGGTCATGGCATGGCGATCCGTATGACTGCACTGCGCTGAAGCGTCGTGTTGGACAGGGGAATGGGTGTGGCCGCGAAGATCGGCGCATTGTTGAGATCATAGCTCAGCGTCACCCGATAATAGCCGCCACTCTCCTGCGTGCCGATACTGATGGTCTGCGCGGCGGGCGCGGGGAAGGCGGTGCGGCTGGCGGCGATGCTCTGCTCCACCAGGGCGCGTCGTTCGGCAGCGTCCAGACCGGCGACCGCCGCGCGTGCCGCATCATTGGCGGCCTGTTGCAGGCTGTGGGCCGTCATAAACCAGCTGCCATAGACCAATATGCCAAACAGCAGGCTGATGAGCAGGGGCAGGGCAAAGGCCGCCTCGACCAGCGCGCTGCCCGCTTGATTGCGGGACAGGGCGGCGATCGACCGAAAGCGGAGGGTTGGGCTTTTACGCATAAGGACAGCCTAGCCGGGCGCACTCAACAGCCGGTTTGGTCGGCTGTCGGTGGATAGTGCGCAATTCGCGCAATTCTCCGTCCCACCGATCCGGGCCTTCAATCAATCCTGATCCACTCCCTCCGAAACGGACCATGAATTTGCGCAAAAGCTGCACCCGTCGCCGCTTACCCGGCCTTATCCGTTGCCATTCGCTGCCCTGTCATCACGATCACGGCGCCCTCGATCCCGTAAGTGCCATGCAGCTGCGCGATCGCCGCCTCTACGGGCATGATTTCCCCGCCATTGGTCAGCAGCCGTGTCGTCACCCGCCTGTCACCCTCGCCGCGCAGCACCCGCTCCAACTGCTCGCGAAACTGGGGGCGGGCGGAAACTTCGATAATGTCGGGCAGGCACACGCTCGACAGCCTTTCTTCAGGCAGGCCCATCATCGCGCAGAATGTGTCGTCGGCAATCTCTATGAAGGCGCGCGTCGACACCCGGACATAGCCGACCCCGCCATGCACGCTCATCGCCTTCAGAATCGCCGATTTGACGTCGGCCAGACGGTGACGGCGCATGTCCGCGGTAATGTCGCGCAGCAGCAGGGCGATGCCGTCGCCAAAGGAGAATGTCTCGAAATGCAACCATGCATCGCTGCGAAAGGGGGAGGGGATGTCCGCCGCGCTGGCCTCCCCGGACGCCAGGCTATGACGTATATGGGCTTCCGTCAGCGCACCGGCAAATTCGGGCAGCGCTTCCCATAGCGATCGTCCTTCCAGGTGCCGGTCCCACCGCTTGGTCATCGCCAGCGCCACGCTGTTCACATAGTCGATCGTCAGGTCGCTGCGGCACAGGATCAACCCCTGATGGATGTGGTTCGCCAGTTCGCGCATCCGGTCGGGGGCAGGGGCGGGACCATCGCCGACGCCCAGATTGCGGAAACTCTCCACCCCCATGAAGATATGGGTCTCGCGGCCATGATGGGTGATCATCACGGGTTCACGCGCGCCGACCTCCCGCCAATGGGCGAAATTGCGCACCAGTTCGGCGGCGGCGACGCTCCGCCCGCGACGATCATCCAGCATGGCTTCTTGGCTCCCGGTTCCTGTCAGGAAACCAGGATACAGCGCCGGATCAAAAGGTGAATCGACAGACCACTCCGTTTCGGAGGGGAGGGTGGCTCAGCTGCCGTAAGCGCGCTGATAGTCCAGCGCGTCGATCATCTTGCCGCCCGCCATGAACACAGCGCCAGTGCAGGCCAGCGCCAGCAACTGACCGCCCAGGCCGGGATATTGCTGCATATAGACCAAACCGCGTTCAGACGCGCCCAGAGCCAGCGCATAGATGATCAGGAACGCCTCGAACTTGGTCTTTATCGTGAAAAGGCGTTTGATGCGTCCCATTATGATCCCACCTGGCGTTGCGGCCCGCCGCTAGGGGATTAGATCGCCTGAAAGCTGCAAATGGTCAACAAGGGTTAACCATGATTGTTCGATCCGGGCGATCAGCCGTGTGTCCGCCAGGTCATCCGGCGCAATCTGTTCGGGCCAATAATCACTGACGATCCGCGCAATCGCGTCCAGCTTGCCCTCGTCCATCATGAAGCGCGGGTCGATCGTCGCCGGGTCCGCCACCACGCGCAACCGCAGGCAGGCCGGGCCGCCGCCATTGGCCATGGACTGGCGCACATCCACCGGCACCAGTCGACGGATCGGCCCGTTGCCCGCCACCATCTGCTCCAGCCATTGCCACACGGCAGGGGTTTCCTGCGCCTCGGTCGGCAATATCAGCGCCATCCCGCCATCGGGCAGCGTTACCAGTTGCGCGTTGAACAGATAGGATTTGATCGCGTCGGCCAGGCTGACCGCACTGGCCGGGACTTCGACAATCTCGACACCGGGCATGACCGCGCGCAAGTCGGCGTAGAAACCCGCCTTGTCGGCAAAGGCGAGTTCATGCGCGAACAGTACCCGTTCATTGGCGACGGCCACGACATCATTGTGAAACGCCCCCGCCGCGATCGCCTCTTCGGACTGCTCGACAAACAGGGTCCGGGCTGCGTCCAGCCCATGTAGCCGCGCCACGGCCTTGCTCGCTTCGAGATGCTGGCGCGCAGGGAAGGGGCCGCCCGACCGGCCATAAACGAATATCTCCACGCCTGCCGCGCCATGATGGTCACACAGCCGCATATGATTGGCCGCGCCCTCATCACCGAAAGGCGCAGGTACCGGGGCATGAACCGCAAAGGCGCGGGGATCGGAAAAGGCGACCCGCAACTGCGCCAGCGTCTGCGGCCATTCATGGCTGCGATGCGGCATGGTGACGAGGTTCGCGACGGTCAGGTGCGTTCGCCCATCGGCGGTATCGCTGGCGGGGGAAACCGTTGCTGCATTCGCCGCCCACATGGATGATGCCGACATCGCAGCCGCGCGGATATGTGGCTCGGCCGCGCCAATATCCGTCCCCAGTTGCGCCAGCCATGTCCCGTCGGGCCGCCATTGCGGCAGGAATATCCCCTGCGCCAGTCCCAGCCTGACATTGCCGCGCATCTTCTCGATACCCTGCAATGCGGCCGCGCGCGGATAGGCGATCGCCCCGGCATTGCGGGACGAAGCCAGATTGCCCAGGCTCAGTCCCGCATAATTGTGGCTCGGCCCGATCAGCCCGTCGAAGTTGATCTCGGTAACGCTCATGCCCGTCCCGCCATGGTAAAGCTCTGCCCCGGTTCCAGATGCAGTCGCGCCGCGCTTGCCGCGTCCAGCGACACCACGCCATCCTCATCCTCGATCACTAAGCCATAGGTGCAGCGATAATCGGCCAGCGTTCCTGTCGACACCAGCATCTTGACGCCGCCCTTGTCGTGGCAGCATGACAATATGACGTCACGCGCTGCCGCGATCGTTTTCAACTGGTCGATCTGCCCCACCATCGTCGGCCCGCCGTCGAAAATATCGACATAGCCCGCATTGATGAACCCTTCCGTCTCCAGCATCCGCATCGCCGCCCGGCCATTGGGGTGGGGCAGGCCGATGACGGCGCGCGCGCTGTCGGTCAGCATCGCGGTATAGATGGGCGTTTTGGGCATCAGGTCGGCGATGAACTGGTTACCATTGACCGCGTTGAACTCGTCCGCCTCCTGAAAACTCATGCCAAAAAATCGCCCGGCAAGCCCATCCCAGAAAGGCGATCCGCCAGCCTCGTCAATCACACCGCGCAGTTCCGCGATGATACGGTCGCCAAAGCGTGGCCGATGCCCGCGAATGTAAAGATAGCGGCTGCGCGCCAGCAGCAGGCCCAGCCCCTCCGCCCGTTCGCGCGGATGCAGGAACAGCCCGCCTACTTCGGTCGACCCTTCCAGATCGGTCGTCAGCGACAGCATCTGCGCCCGGAACGTCCGCGCCAGTTCCCGGCTATGCTGGGTCAACATGCCCAGCCGATAGGAGTAGAAGGGCCAGCTTTGCCCGACGGTCGAAAATATCTGGCATGTGCCGCGCACCTGCCCCGTCTCCGTATTCTCCAGCACCAGCACGATCAGTTCGTCCTTGATGCCTTCCCCGGTGCGGGCCAACGCAGTCGCGGTCCGCTCCAGCTTTGCCGACAGCGCCTTGCGATCAGGCGGCAGGTTGGTGAAGCCGCCACCCGTCAGCTTGGCCATCTCGTACAAGGTCTGCAAATCGTCCGCGCGCGCGGTACGCATGATGAAGCTCAAGCGATCATTCCCTCTCTTTTATATTGTCCTTGCGCGATCCGCAGCAGCGCCAGCGCAGACAGTTGCGCCCGTTCGGCCAGACTGTCGGTCAGCAGAAATTCCGCGTCGCTATGGATGCTGCCGCCGCGCGCGCCCATTGTGTCGACCACCGGCACGCCGCACGCCGCGATATTATTGCCGTCGCATACCCCGCCCGTGTCGCGCCAGCCGATCGGCAGGCCCAGTTCCGCGCCGCACCGCTGCACCAGTTCGAACAGCGCCAGCGCCTTGGCGTCCATCGGCTTGGGCGGTCGGCCAAAGCCGCCATGGCAATGCAGGCTGACGTCATGCTCGCGCGCCACATCGGCGATCGCCCGGTCCAGCAACGCCTGCGCCGCACTCTCGTCTGCGGGCGTCATCGGCCGGAAATTCACGCGCAACACCGCATGATCAGGAACGACATTGTTCGGCCCGCCGCCGTCGATCCTGGCCGGATTGCAGGAAAAGCCCTTGCCGCTCGCCGCCTTCAGCCTCAGCGCCAGATCCGCCGCTGCCAGCAGCGCGTTGCGCCCATCATCGGGATTGCGCCCGGCATGGGCGCTGCGCCCGGTGACGATGATCGAAAAATTGCCGCTCCCGGCCCGCGCGCCCGCCAGCGTGCCATCGGGCAGCGCAGGCTCATAGGTGAAGGCGGCCAGCTTTCCCGCCGCCGCCTGCTTCAGCAGCGCGGCAGAAGAAGGACTGCCCACTTCCTCGTCGCTGTTGATGACGACATCATAGCCCAGCCTTGCGGCCTCTTCCGTTTCCTCGAACGCGTGCAGCGCCGCCAGCATCACCGCCAGCCCGCCTTTCATGTCCGCCACCCCCGGTCCGTTCAGCACGCCCGGCTCCAGCCAGCGCAGCGTCTGGAAAGGATGATCGATCCCGAACACCGTATCCATATGCCCCGTCAGCAGCAGGCGCACTCGCGCATCCGGGCGAACCGACAGGTGGAGGTGGCGACCCGATGCGATGCTATCGATCCGCCCGTCGGCGGTGACCGTCTCGACTGGCGTGGCGTCCACCAGTCTTATGTCACCGGGTAGCACGGCAAAGGCGTCGGCCAGCAATCCGGCCATCACCCCCAGTCCATCCAGATTACGCGACCCGCTGTTGACAGCGGCCCAGGCCTGCACCTGCGCCAGCATCGGCGCATCTGCCGCATGGTCCAGCAATGTTCGATCGAGCGATGATAAAAGCGTCATCCCGCCGGGTCTATCAGACCCCGCGCTGTGTCTCCACCCCTCTGACAGCGTAGTCATGCGTCAGCCTGGAATGTGACAATCCGATCTGGCCGATGGCCTAAAAATCGTAACTCAAAGTCACCCGGCTGAGCGTGTTGAAATTGCGCGACGACAATAATGTCTCGGACTCATACTGCACGTTATAGGACAGCGCGGCCGACCAGCGCGTCGTCACCTTCGTCTCCATCGACGTCAGCGCGTTGAGCGAATAGACGTCGCTCTCCGCATAACCGGCGGCGGTCTGCTTGAATGTCAGGGTGGGACTGGCCCGCCAGGCCAGCGCCATCGATCCACGGGCGCCCAGCTTGGTTTCCCGCACCCCGATCAGATATTTGGCGTGTCGCACCGAAGGGCCGATATCGACCAGCAGGTCGACAGGCTTGCTCACGATCAATTTATAACCCACCCCCGCCGACGCGGTGTAACGCTCGTCATAGCCGATGGACGTGTCCCGCTCGAACTGGGCAAACCCATAGGCAAAGCCGCGCGGATCGAACTGATATTTGGGTTCATAGCTGGCAAAATAGCGTTCGCGCGACGTGACGCCATTGGCGCGGCGATAATCGGCGGACGCGCTCAGCTTGTGCGACCATTGAAGGCCATTGCGGGTTGCCGTCGCGGATGCGCTGATCCCGATTTCGCTGGTAGAGCCGGTCGATCGGAACCCGCCCGCTTCGACCCGTCCGGTCCACAATTCGGCGAAGCTCGCTTCGCGAATCACCGTGTCATGGGTGGCCTTGGTTCGCTCTTTCCAGCTGTTGACGAGTTGCTGGATCTCGTCCGCTGAACCTGGGTTGGTCTGACGGGCGATCTTCGCGACGGTCGCGATGTCCGTTTCATTCCCATTGGCAATCGCCGCCTCCAGCATTTCGCGCACTGTTGGCGGCAACAGGGTCGTATCGGCGGCATGGACCGGAACGGCGAAGAGCAAGGCGACGGGGATCAAACAGCAGCGCATGTGCGTGTCATAGCTGCATGACCGCAAAGGTTAACCCCCAAAGCGACAGGTCGCTCAGATAAGCGCCCTGAACTCCGCCAGAATGTCGCGGTACAGCTTGCGCTTGAACGGCACGATCAGCTCCGGCAGCGTCTCCGGATCGGTCCAGCGCCATTCACGAAATTCGGGATGCTCGGTCTGGATATCGATATGCTCGTCCTGCCCCAGGAAGCGAGCCAGGAACCAGATCTGTCGCTGGCCGCGATATTTGCCGCCCCACAGCTTGCCGACCAGTTCCGGCGGCAGATCGTAGAAATGCTCGTCCTTGGTCGTCGCGATGATCTTGACATGATCGGCGATGATGCCGGTTTCCTCATGCAATTCGCGAAGCGCCGCTTCCCTTGCCTCTTCGCCTTGGTCGATGCCGCCCTGCGGCATCTGCCAGGCTTCGACCATATTATCGAGCCGTTGGCCGACGAAAACCTTGCCATGCATGTTGACGAGCATGATGCCGACGCAAGGTCGGTATCCGCGTTCCTGTTCTTCGGGCGTCGAAGCCATTTTGTCCCCTGATTACGCTATTTCGACCGCGACATACCCCCCGGAGCCGCCGACTTTTTCCTGTTTCTCCCGCCAAGGATAGGCGGCATGGCTGCATCCGTCCATTGATCGAATCGCAACGCGATGGATTTGGTCGCCACAAATATGGCGGCCTGCCTTGGCAAGATGCTTTATAGGTCGCTTGGAACCGGCATGATCCGGCTGCATTGCAGGATGATGACCAAACCCGTCCTGCTCTGGCTCCGCCAGGATCTTCGCCTGTCGGATCAGGCTGCGCTGGTCGCCGCTGTCCAGGCAGGGCCGGTGATCCCTCTCTATATCCTAGACGATGACACGCCGCGCCATTGGGCAATGGGCGGCGCGGCGCGCTGGTGGCTGCACCACAGCCTGTCGCGGCTGGACGAAAGCCTCCGCGCGAAAGGATCACGCCTCATTCTGCGGCAGGGCAAATCGGCGGACATCATACCGCAGGTCGCAAAGCAGGCGGGCGCCGACAGCGTATATGCGCTCCACCACTATGAACCCTGGTGGCGCAACGCGGAAAAGGCGGTCGGCAGGCAAGTGGACCTGCACCTTCATGATGGCGGCCTGCTCCTGCCGCCCGGTGCGGTACGGACAGGGGGAGGGGGCATCTATCGCATCTATACGCCTTTCGCCCGCGCGGTGATGACCCACATGCCCCCGCCTGCGCCTTGCCCCGCCCCGGACGATATTCCCGCGCCATCATCCTGGCCGACGAGCGATTCGCTGGACGACTGGGCGCTGCTGCCGACCAGCCCAGACTGGGCGACCGGCTTTTCAAAGGACTGGACGCCGGGAGAGGCCGGCGCGCAGGCCAATCTGGAAAGCTTCGCCGATGAAGCGCCTGACTATGCCACCGGCCGCAATCTGCCCTCGATCGAGGGGACGTCCCGCCTTTCGCCCCACCTTCATTTCGGGGAAATCTCCCCGGCCACGGTCTGGCATCGCCTGACAGGTTCGGATGAAGGAACAACAACCTTCCTCAAGGAACTGATCTGGCGCGATTATGCACATAACCAGATCGTTGAGCGGCCCGACTATGGCTCCGCCAACGCCCGCGCGGATTTCGACGCGCTGCCCTGGCGCGACCTGAGACAGGCGAAACGTGATTTCACTGCTTGGCAGCGCGGCTGTACAGGCTATCCGATTGTCGACGCCGGGATGCGCCAGCTTTGGGCGACGGGCTGGATGCATAACCGCGTCCGCATGATTGCGGCGAGCTTCCTGATCAAGCATCTGCTGATCGACTGGCGTCACGGTGCGCGCTGGTTCTTGGATACGCTGGTCGATGCCAGCTACGCCAACAACAGTGTCAACTGGCAATGGGTGGCGGGCAGCGGGGTGGATGCCAATATGTTCGTCCGCATCATGGCCCCGCTGGTCCAATCGGAAAAGTTCGACGCGGCTGCCTATATTCGCCAATGGGTGCCGGAACTTGCCGACCTGTCAGACACCCATATTCATGACCCCGACGCCCATGGCGTCCGTCCCCCGGCCTATCCGGCAAAGATTGTCGGCCATCGCGAAGGCCGCGAACGCGCGCTGGCCGCCTATCGCGACGTTAAGGGATGATTGCAGCCCGGCCCGGCTTGATGCAAGATTGACGTCATGAATGCGATCGATCCCCGGCGCGGCAAGCGCCCCCTGTCCGTACGGCGTCCGCCGCGATCGGGGGCCGTCAGTGCGTTCGCCCGCATGATCGGCCCGCAATTTCACCGCCTGCTCGATCGTATCGACCAGGGGCTGGAGCAGGGGGCGATCGACGCCACCCTGCCGGATGGCACGCGCAGGCTGTTGGGCGGACGCGCGCCGGGGCCGGAATGCACGGTGCACCTGTTGCACTGGCGCGCGCTGTTGCGACTGGCGACGGGTGGTTCGTCCGGTTGGTATCGCGCCTGGGCGGCGGGCGAATGGACCAGTCCCGACCCGGTGCCGCTCTTCGCGCTGTTCATGGCGAATGCGGTGGCGCTGGGCAAGGCTGCCCGGCCACGCGGCCCCGCCCGCTGGGCCGGGCGCTTGGCGCATTGGGCACGTCGCAACAGTCGTCGCGGATCGCGCCACAATATCGCCTTCCACTACGACCTGGGCAATGATTTCTACCGCCTCTGGCTCGACCAGAATATGCATTATTCCAGTGCCTTGTTCGCTGGTCCTGACAGCCGGATCGAAACCCTGGAACAGGCGCAGCGTCGCAAGGTCGACGCGATCCTCGATCGGTTGGACCTCGCCGATGGCGCGTCGCTGCTGGAAATTGGCTGCGGCTGGGGCGGGTTGGCGGAGCAGGCGATGGAACGCCATGCGGTCCGCTACACCGGCCTAACCTTGTCGACGGAACAGGCCGATTATGCCCGCGATCGCCTGGGGTCGGGTGCGGAGATTTGCCTGACCGACTATCGCGACGCGCAGGGGCAATATGACGCCATCGCCAGCGTCGAAATGGTGGAGGCGGTCGGCCAGCGCTATTGGCCCGACTATCTCGCCGCCATCCATCGCCTGCTCAAAGCGGGCGGTCGCGCGGCGATCCAGTATATCCTGATCGATGACGCGATCTTCGATGGCTATGCGCGAAGCGCCGACTTCATCCAGACCTATATTTTCCCCGGCGGCATGCTGCTCTCCGAAAGCCGCTTCCGCGCTCTGGCGGAGCAGCAGGGCTTTGTCTGGCAGGATGTGGAGCGCTTCGGCCTCGACTATGCCGAAACGCTGCGCCGGTGGCGCGAACGGTTCGACCGCGTCATCGACGAAGGCCGGCTGCCCGCCAGTTTCGACCAGCATTTCGTGGCCTTGTGGCGCTATTATCTGATGTATTGCGAAGGCGGTTTTCGTGGCCGGGGCATAGACGTGGCCCAGGTCACGCTGGTCAAGCCCGCCTGACGCCTCAGCGCTCGATCCGCACCCGATGCCCGGTCGGCGTGTCCGCCACCACCAGATCGACAATAGCGTCAGCCGCCACTTCCGGTTCCTTGACCGTCGCAGGATCTTCACCGGGAAATGCCCGCGCGCGCATCGCCGTGCGGGTCGCAGCCGGATCGACGATATGCGTGCGGATGGCGGAGATATTCTTCATCTCCTCGCCATAAGCTCCTACCAGCGTCTCCAGCGCGGCCTTGGACGCGCCATAGGCGCCCCAATAGGCACGGGGCGTTGCGACCGATGATGTCAGCGCCACCACTCGCGCATCCTTGCTCGCCCGCAACATCCGGTCGAACGCCGCGATCAATGCTTGCGGCGCGGCGATATTGAGCGTCAGCAGTCGCGCAAATTCCTTGGCGTCGATCGCGGGCACTGCGGCCAGCGATCCCAGCGTCGCCGCGTTCAGCACCAATATGTCCAGCGCGTCCCAACGCCCGGCAATCGCCTGGGCCAGCCGCCCGATGCTTTCCCCGTCGATCAGGTCCAGCGGCGCGATCGTCGCGTGGCCGCCCGCCTTGTGGATCGCATCCTCCACCTCTTCCAGACCCCCGGTGGTCCGCGCGGTCAGCACGACATGCGCGCCCGCCACCGCCAGCGCCTTGGCCGTCGCTGCTCCGATGCCGCGACTGGCCCCGGTTACAAGCGCCAGCTTGCCAGAAAGAGGAAGCGTATCAGTCATATGTCCCCATATTCCAGCGAACGCCGGAATTCCTTTTACATGCGGCAATAGATTACAGGTTCGCCCGACCGAGCGTTCAGGCGACCCGCTCGGCCAGCAATTCCAGCTGGTTGGTGACCACCACATCGTCCTGATCGGTCAGGGTCGTGGGATAGTCGCCGGTGAAGCAGGCATCGCAATATTGCGGCCGCCCGTCCGCGCGTTTGGCTTCGCCCAGCGCCTTGTACAGGCCATCGATCGAGATGAAGGACAGGCTGTCGGCATGGATGAAATCCTGCATCCCGCCCACGTCCAGCTTGTGCGCCAGCAACTTGGTGCGTTCGGGCGTATCCACGCCGTAGAAGCAGCTATGTTTGGTCGGCGGAGAGGCGATCCGCATATGCACCTCGGCCGCGCCTGCCTCGCGCATCATCTGCACGATCTTGAGCGATGTCGTCCCGCGCACGATCGAATCGTCGATCAGCACGATCTTCTTGCCCTCGATCAGCGCCCGGTTGGCGTTGTGCTTCAGCTTCACGCCCAGATGGCGGACCTTGTCGCCCGGCTGGATGAAGGTGCGGCCGATATAGTGGGACCGGATGATGCCCAGTTCGAACGGTATGCCCGATTCCTGCGCATAGCCGATGGCGGCGGGAACGCCGCTGTCCGGCACGGGGATCACATAATCCGCCTCGACCGGGTTTTCGATCGCCAGCTGCGCGCCGATCGCCTTGCGGACCGAATAGACGCTGGAGCCATCGACGATCGAATCGGGTCGGCTGAAATAGACATGCTCAAAAATGCAGGGGCGCGGATGCACTTCGCCAAAGGGGCGGTGTGATCGTATCTCGCCCGAATTGGTGACGATCACCAGTTCGCCTGGATCGATCGAGCGGATATATTCAGCGCCCACCACATCGAACGCCACGGTTTCGGACGCGAACATGATGGTGTCGCCCAGCTTCCCCATGACCAGCGGTCGGATGCCCAGCGGATCGCGGCAGGCGATCATGCCTTCAGGCGTCATGACGATCAGCGAATAGGCGCCCTCGACCTGCTTCAGCGCATCGATGAACTTGTCGAGCAGGGTGCGATAGCTGGACGTCGCGACCAGATGGATGATGACTTCGGTGTCGGACGTCGACTGAAAGATCGAGCCGCGCCGAATCAGCTCGCGCCGCACCTTCATGGCGTTGGAGATATTGCCATTATGGGCAACCGCGAATCCGCCAGAATTCAGTTCCGCATAGAGCGGCTGGACGTTGCGCAGCGATGTTTCGCCAGTGGTTGAATAGCGCACATGGCCGCAGGCCGAACCGCCCGGCAGGCCGCGAATCACCTCGTCCCGGTCGAAATTGCCCGCGACATGGCCCATGGCCCTGTGGGTATGGAAATCATGCCCGTCCCAGCTGGTGATGCCTGCGGCTTCCTGCCCCCGATGCTGAAGCGCATGGAGGCCGAGCGCGACGATAGCAGAGGCCGTGTCAGCGCCAGAAACGCCGAAAATGCCGCATTCTTCGCGCAACTTGTCGTCGTCGAAAGGGTTGGTCGTGATCATGGGTGTGAGCGGGTCCATAGCCGTTCCTGCCCGACGCCAAGGGCCGGGCTTTGGCGCGCATATAGTCACTCTCGTCCGCTTTGTCGCCCTCCTGTAACAAAAAAGCGTGCCGGGCCGTTCCTTTACCCACCCCGGTGGGGCGAAACGGCCTGGCCGGGCGTTGCCATCAGAGCGAAATCAGCCAGCCAGCCGCCGCTCCGCCAGCCAATATGGCGGGCGTCACCCAGGCCCCTTTGACCCGCCAGGCGACCGCCAGGGCAAGTGCGAATAGCACCGCAACGATCAGCATATTGTCCACGCGCGCAGCCGTCGCCAGCGCCAGTTGGGCAAAGGTCGCCGCGATGATTCCCACCACCACCGCCGCCACGCCGGTCAGCAGCCGATGCAATGTCGGATGGGCGACCACCGCCTCCAACCGCTCGAAGAAGAGCATCGAGAAGGCAAAGGCTGGCAGGAACATGCCCGCCGTCACGGCGAGCGCGCCCAGCGGCCCGCCCGCGACATAGCCCACAAAGGTCGCGAAGATCACCAGCGGCGCAGGCAGCACCCCTGCCAGAGCTATCCCGTCCAGAAAGGCAGAATCGCTGATCCACCCGCGCCCGACCGTGTCGGCACGCACATAGGGGATCGCCGTATAGGCGCCGCCAAAGGTCAGCAGTCCGCCTTTCAGCCCGGCAATGAACAGCATCGCCAGCGTCGCTGGCGCGTGGGTGACGATCGGCCCGGCCGCACCCGTAGTTCCCACGAAATACTGCACGATCATCACGCCCACTATCGGCACCAGCAGCACCAGCACCGCCACAACGGACCGCTCCGCCGCCGCATAGGCCAGTCCCCCGGTCAGCAGGATGATCCAGAATGGCACCGCCATCAGCGTCGCGATCAGCGCCACCACGGCTATGCCCGCCAGCAAACGGTCCTCGATAATATGCTGGCCGATCCGCACCACCGCGCGCGCAATCACCGCCAGCACGACGATCTGCACGCCGAGCAGCACACCGGTCAGCCCGACATGCCCGGCGATCCAGCCGATATACAGCCAGCCCGCAATCATCATCAGCGCCAGACCCGGCAGCATGAATCCCAGCCCTGCCAGCAATCCGCCGATGCGTCCGCGCGCCATCATGCCCAAATGGACGCACAGTTCATGCGCTTCGGGTCCGGGCAACACCTGCAACACCGCCAGCAACCGGTTGAAGCGTGCAGGCGCGATCCAGCGCTCTTCCTCGACCAGCGCCTGGCGCACCATCGCAATCTGCGCAACCGGCCCGCCAAAGGCGAGCGCGCCAAAACGTAGGAATTTGAGGAACAAGGCGACCAGACTGATCGGCGGCGGTCGGGTGGTATCCATCGGGTCGGTCATATAAGCGCTCCTGACGCCGCAGGCACGGCGAAGGGAACGGACTTGGACGTACCCCGTCTGACCGGGCGTCCGTGTTGGCCCGATGCGCCAAGCTATCGGCGAAGGCAGCAAGCGATGTCAATATCGTCCCGGCACCGGCCACATCCAATCTCACCTCTCCTTCCATCGGCCCGTCCATCGGCAAAAAGCCCTACTGGCCATGCCGTCCCCGCACGGCTAAAGACGCAGCCCTGATGCATCGTTTCGCCAATCCTGCCCGCTTTCTAAAGATCGCCCGTCCGCTCACCGGCTGGCTGTTCTGGACCGGCCTTGCTCTGCTGCTGGCGGGCTGCGCCTGCGGCCTGTTTGTGACGCCAGCCGACTATCTTCAGGGGCAGACGGTGCGAATCCTCTACATCCATGTGCCCCCCGCCTGGCTGGGGATGGCCGGTTGGACCGGCATCGCTGTGGCGGCGCTGATGCAGCTGGTCTGGCGGCATCCACTTGCCGCCGTTGCCGGTCGCGCCATCGCCGCGCCGGGTGCTCTGTTCACTGCCATCTGTCTTGCCACCGGATCGATATGGGGGCGTCCGACCTGGGGAACATGGTGGGAATGGGATGGGCGCATGACATCGATGCTGGTCCTGCTATTCCTCTACCTCGGCTATATCGCGCTGGCCAACGCCAGCGCGCGCCAGGGGGCGGGGCAGGGCGGTGTCAGCAACGTGACCGCCATCTTCGGGCTGGTCGGCGCGATCAACATCCCGATCATCAACCGCTCCGTCGTCTGGTGGAACAGCCTGCACCAGGGACCGTCCATCACCCTGCGCGGCTCCAGCATCGACATGGCCTTGCTGTGGCCGCTGGGCCTGACGGTGCTGGGCTTTTCCCTCTGGTTCGGCGCAATCGTGCTGATGCGGATGCGCGCGATACTGGCACAGAATAAGGTCGAGGCGCGCATGCAGCGCCTTGCGAGAGGATAGCCCCATGCACCAATGGATCTTCGTCGCCGCTGCCTATGCGGTGACCCTGCTGGGAACAGCGGTGGTCAGCCTGATGAGCTGGCGCGCGATGCAGCGCGCAGAGGCGCAGGCCGAAACGCTGGCGGGCCGGTCATGAAGGCCAAGCATCAACGCCTCATCCTCGCGCTCGTTGCGCTGGTCGCGCTGGTCGGCGCGGGCCTGCTGGCGGCGTCCGCGCTTAAGGATGAAGCCGCCTATTTCTACGCGCCGGGCGATGTGAAGGCCAAGGGTGTCGAACCGGGCAAGGCGATTCGCCTGGGCGGCATGGTCGTGAAAGGCAGCCTGAAACGCGCGCCCGATGGCGTCACCATGTCCTTCGACGTCACGGACGGCAATGCCACCGTCCCTGCGACATTCAGCGGCATCGCGCCTGACCTGTTCAAGGAAGGCAGCGGCGTCGTCGCCGAAGGATCGTTCGACGACAAGGGCACTTTCATCGCCACCAACCTGCTCGCCAAGCATGACGAACGCTATATGCCCCGCGAACTGGAAGGCATGAGCTACAATGAAACCACCCATGAATTGCAGGTGGAAAAGTGAGAATGCGCCACACCGCGGATCATGACGGAACGCCCATGATCAGGGGGCAGGCCGCATGATCGCCGAAACCGGTCTCGCCGCGCTCTGGCTCGCCGCGTCCCTTGCGCTGCTTCAGCTTGTCCTGGCCCTCGTTGGCCTTAAGGGCGACAAGCCCGACCTGCTCGCAGCCGTCCGTCCTGCCGCCGTGGCGCAGGGTGTCCTGACCGCGATCGCCTTTGCGCTGCTGATCACCCTGTTCATGCGCTCGGATATGTCGGTGCTGCTTGTCGCCACCAACAGCCATTCGGCCAAGCCCTGGCTCTACAAATTTGCCGGGACATGGGGCAACCATGAAGGCTCGATGCTGCTCTGGGTCACGGTCATGGGCGTGGCGGGGGCGGCGGTTGCCCTGTTCGAGCGCGCGTTGCGGCGCGACACCCACATGGCGACCCTGGGCGGCCAGGCGGCGATCAGCCTCGGCTTTTATGCCTTCCTGCTTTTCTCATCCAATCCCTTCGCCCGGATTTCGCCAGCGCCAGCGGACGGGCAGGGGCTTAACCCCTGCTGCAAGACCCCGGCCTCGCCTTCCATCCGCCCACGCTCTATCTGGGCTATGTCGGCCTCTCCGTCGCCTTTTCCTTCGCCGTCGGCGCGCTGCTGACGCGGCAGGTCGACGCCGCTTTTGCCCGCGCCATGCGGCCATGGGTGCTGGGCGCGTGGATATTGCTGACGCTGGGCATCACGGCGGGCAGCTATTGGGCCTATTATGAGCTTGGCTGGGGCGGCTGGTGGTTCTGGGACCCGGTCGAAAACGCCTCGCTCATGCCCTGGCTCGCTGCGACGGCCTTGCTCCACAGCGTGACCGTGCTGGCGACGCGCGACGCACTGCGCGCCTGGACGGTGATGCTGGCAGTCGTTGCCTTCTCCATGTCGATGGTCGGCACCTTCCTCGTACGATCGGGCATCCTTACCAGTGTCCATGCCTTCGCCGTGGACCCGGAACGGGGCAGTTTCATCCTCGGCCTGCTCGCCCTTTATATCGGCGGCGCGCTGGCCCTGTTCGGCTGGCGCATCGGCGCTGTCCGCGAAGGCGCGCCCTTTGAACTGGTCAGCCGCGAAACCCTGCTGGTCGTCAACAATCTGCTGCTAACCGTCATATTGGGGCTGGTCCTGATCGGCACCCTCTATCCGCTGATGACCGAAGCGTTCGGCCACAAAGTCTCCGTCGGCGCCCCTTATTTCGACCGGATCGCCGGCCCCATCGCGCTGGCGCTGATGATCGCCATGGCTGTCGGCCCGTTGGTCCGCTGGCGGCGCGACCAGGCAAAGGCTGTTAGCAAACGTTTGCTGGGCCCACTTTGCATTGCGTTGCTATTGTTCAGCTTGGTGTCGGTTTTGGCCTGGGGCCGCATCGGCATCCTGCCTTTCCTTGGCCTCGTCGTCGCCGGATCGGTCGGCGTCGCCAGCCTCGCGCCCTTGTGGAAACGCAATCTGCGCCGCACGCCGCTCTTCACCTATGGCATGGTCATCGCCCATCTGGGCTGCGCCGTCAGCCTGGGCGGCATGGCCAGCGATTCCGCCTTCACCGTTGAAAAGCTGGTCGCCGCCCGTCCCGGTGACACGATCGAAACGGCTGGCTGGCAGATTCGCCTGCTTCAGATCCAGCCCCTTGCCGGCGACAACTGGACCGCGCTCCAAGCCGATATGGACGTCAGCCGGAACGGCGCGCCGGTCACCATTCATCCCCAGTCCCGCTTCTTCGCCTCTCCGCCGACCACCACCAGCGAAGCTGCGCTGCTCACCCGTTGGGACGGCCAGCTTTACGTCGTGCTGGGCGAAGAGGTGGAGGGCGGCCGGTGGCAGCTGCGCATCTGGTGGAAGCCCTTTGTCACGCTGATCTGGCTTGGCGGCATCATGATAGCGCTGGGCGGCGCGCTGGCGCTGCTCGGCCGGGAGCGTCGCGGCTGGCTGATGAAATGGCGGACGAGGGCGGCGGCATGAGGAAATGGCTCATCTGGCTTCCGCTCGTCCTGTTCCTGGGCTTCATCGCCCTGTTCGCCAGCGGCCTGTTCCAGCCTGACGATCGCATCATCCACTCCCGCCTCGTGGGTCAGCCGCTCCCGGCCTTCAACCTGCCTGCCGCCGCCAGCGATCGGCCGCCGCTCGCGAGCGGCCAGCTTGCCGCCGGACAGCCGCGCCTGCTCAACATTTTCGCCAGCTGGTGTGTCCCCTGCGCGGCCGAAGCGCCCCAACTCGAAGCGTTGCGGGCAGCAGGCGTGCAGATCGACGCCATCGCCATCCGCGACGCCCGCGCCGATGTCGACGCTTTCCTCCAGCGCAACGGCAACCCCTATGCCCGCATCGGCCTGGACGCGCGCAGCGAAGTCCAGATCGCGCTGGGTTCGTCGGGTGTTCCCGAAACCTTCGTCATCGATGGCAAGGGCCGCATCGCCTATCAGCATATCGGCGAGATCCGCGCCGACGATGTGCCGATGATCCTCGACCGGCTGAGGAGCGCGCAATGAAGTATCTGGTCCTGCTCTTCGCGCTGATCGCCGCGCCGCTGGCCGCGCAGACCGCGCTCCCGCCCGCGCCCTATGCCAATCAGCAGATCGCCGACCCGGCGCTGGAGCGCAAAGCCAAGGCGCTGATGGAGACCATCCGCTGCCTGACCTGCCAGAGCCAGTCGATCGCCGACAGCAATGCCAGCATGGCGGGCGACATGCGGTCCCAGATCCGCGAACGCATCATGGCGGGCGAACAGCCCGAAGCGATCCGCGCCTGGCTGATCACCCGCTATGGCGACTGGGTGAGCTATGAACCCACAGCCGCGCCGATCCTCTGGCCGCTCTGGGCCGCGCCACTGGTGTTGCTGGGACTGGGCCTCCTCCTCCTGCGTGGCCGAATCAAGCGAAAGGGACGGGCATGACCGGATGGTTCCTGGCCTTCGGGCTGGCCGCCCTGGCCTTCGTCGCGATGCTGCTGGTAGGTCGCATCCCGCGATCGGCGCGCGAAATCACGGCCGCCGCGCTGTTGCTTGGTCTGGCGGGCTATGCCTGGCAGGGCAATCCCGGCCTTGCCGGCGCGCCGCGAACGGTCAAACAGATTGACGCGCCCTTTGACGAGAAGCTGGCTGAGCAAAGGCGCGGCCTGGCGGAACGTTATGGTCCCGCCGGGCAATGGCTGGTCATGTCCGATGGCCTGGGGCGTCAGGGCAAGACGAAGGAATCGGCCAATATCCTGCTTGCAGGACTGCGCCAGACGCCCAATGATCCCAACCTCTGGCTTGGTCTTGGCAACGCACTGGTCGCCCACGCCGATGGCGTCGTGTCACCGGGCGCGGACTTTGCGTATCGGCGCGCCCTTGCGCTCGACCCGGACGGGCTGGCGCCCCGCTATTTCTACGGTCTTGCGCTTGCCCGCAATGGCCAGTTGCAGGCGGCGCGCGACCTTTGGGCGCCACTCGCCGCAGCCACGCCGCCGGGCAGTGCGATCAGGACGGAACTGGACGCCAATATCGCGCGTATCGACTCGCTGCTGTCCGGTAATGGGCCGGTCAGCCCATGATCACCCCTCAGGCCGCATTGCGCGGCCTTGGGAGCCGTGATAGGGCGCGGCGGTTTGTGGGGTGGCGGCATTTCCCTGATTGCCCTTGGACAGGTGTCGAACAGAGCATGACAATTCGGCTTTTCCTTCGTGGCTGATCTTCTTCCCAATACCGCGCCATCGTCCCCTGCGGACGATCATGACGGCGGCCACGGCCATTCCCGGCAAAAAGCGACGGTCAAACTCGTCGTCGGCGCGATCGGCATCGTGTTTGGTGACATCGGCACCAGCCCGCTCTACGCTTTCCGCGAAACCTTTGCCGGGCATCACCATCTCGATCTCGACCCCGACCATATATTGGGCGTCATCAGCCTGATGTTCTGGTCGATGATGCTGGTGGTGACGCTAAAATATGTCAGCATCATCATGCGCGCGGACAATAAGGGCGAAGGCGGCAGCCTGGCCCTGCTGGCGCTGATCAATGGCCAGACCAAGACGCAGCGCTGGTCGCGCGGCATCGTGCTGCTGGGCGTATTTGCGACAGCGCTCTTCTATGGCGACTCGATGATCACCCCGGCCGTGTCCGTGCTTTCGGCGGTGGAAGGGCTTGCGGTTTACAACCCCGCACTGGCGCCCGCCGTCCTGCCGGTCGTCATCCTGATCCTGCTTGGTCTGTTCTGGATACAGGGGCTTGGCACCAACAAGGTCGCCGCGCTGTTCGGCCCGATCATGCTGCTCTATTTCGTGTCGATCGGAAGCCTTGGCATCCTCTCCATCATCAAGACGCCCGGCATCCTGTTCGCCTTCAACCCCTATTGGGCGGTGATGTTTTTCGTCACCGATCCTCTGCCCGCCTTCCTCGCACTGGGATCGGTCGTTCTCGCGGTGACCGGTGCCGAAGCGCTCTATGCCGATATGGGGCATTTCGGTCGCAACCCGATCCGCGTCTCCTGGCTGGCCTTCGTCCTGCCCGCCCTGATGCTCAACTATATGGGGCAGGGCGCGCTGCTGTTCCGCGAAGGCGCCGCCGCGCTGCACAGCCCCTTCTACAATCTCGCGCCGCAATGGGGACAGTTGCCGCTGATCGTACTGGCTACCATGGCCGCGATCATCGCGTCGCAGGCTGTCATTTCGGGCGCGTTCTCCGTCACGCAGCAGGCGATCCAGCTGGGCTTCATGCCCCGCCTGCGCATCGCCCACACCAGCGCCGCAACCGCAGGCCAGATCTACATCCCGCTCGTCAATTGGGGCTTGATGGTCATGGTCATCCTGCTGGTCCTGACCTTCAAGACATCGTCCAACCTGACTGCGGCCTATGGCATCGCGGTCACAGGCGCGATGTTCATAGACAATGTGCTGCTGACAGTGGTGCTCTATCGCCTGTGGCAATGGAAATGGTATTATGCCGCGCCGGTGCTTGCGGTGTTCTACATCGTCGATGGCGCCTATCTTGCCGCCAACCTGACCAAGGTGCCGGACGGCGGCTGGTTCCCGCTGCTGATCGGCTTCATCATCTTCACGTTGCTGACCACCTGGTCGCGCGGTCGGCGGCTGGTGCAGGATCGCTTGCGTGAAGCGGCCATGCCGATCCCGGTATTCGTCGCCTCCGCCGCCAACAGCGCGGTCCGCGTTCCCGGCACCGCGGTATTCATGACGTCGACACCCGACGGTGTGCCCCATGCGCTGCTGCATAATCTGAAGCATAACAAGGTGCTGCACGAACGCGTGATCCTGCTGACGGTGAAGATCCGTGACGTACCGGTCGTGGAGGATGACGGCCGCTGCAAGCTTGAGGATCTGGGCCGGGGCTTCTTCCGCATGGTGCTGCAATATGGCTTCATGCAGGAACCCGATGTCCCCGCCGCGCTCAAGAATGTCGCGGGATGCGGTCAGGCGTTCAAGATGATGGACACCAGCTTCTTCCTGGCACGACAGACGCTGCTGCCGTCGTCCAAGCCCGGCATGCCGCTGTGGCGGGAAAAAATCTTCGCCTGGATGCTGCGCAACGCGGAAAGCGCGATGGAATTCTTCCGTCTTCCGACCAATCGGGTGGTCGAACTGGGCAGTCAGGTCGAGATATAAAAAGGGCGCAGCCCCAATCAGGCTGCGCCCCGACGTGCCTATCAGGCCGCGTCGCGATCCTTCGCGGTGATTTCCACAAGCTGACCGCCATTGATGGCAATCTTCTTGGGCTTCATCGCTTCGGGTACTTCGCGCAACAGGTCGATCACCAGCAGGCCATCGGCCAGGTCCGCCTTTTCCACGCGCACGAAATCGGCCAGTTCGAACCGCCGCTCGAAGCTGCGATTGGCGATGCCGACATGCAGGAATTTGGACCGGTCGGCTGGTGAGCCTTCATCCTTGCGACCGACAACCTGAAGCAGATTCTGCTGCGCGGTGATGTCGATCTCTTCAGGACGGAAGCCTGCAACGGCCAGCGTCACGCGATAGCGATCTTCCGATAGCCGTTCGATGTTGAAGGGCGGATAATTGTCGCCCTGGCTCAAACGCGCATTATTTTCGATCAGGTCGAACAGGCGGTCGAACCCAACGGTCGAGCGGCGATAGGGGGTCAGGTCAAAGTTACGCATCGTCATAATCTCCCAAAGAGCAAAATGAACCTGCCGAACCCGAAACCGGCGTTCGGCAATACCATGTCTGGCCCCATGCGGCGGCCAGACGCGCTTGATATGGTTCGGGCTTTTCGGCTTTCAAGGGGATGTGGCAGCCAGCATTTCGAGCGCCAGCGCGTGCGGGGTTGGACAGTTTGTCCTATCGTCAGGGAACAACAATTGGCGCAGACAAAAAAGCGCCCGGATCGCGGTTTCACGATCCGGGCGCTTAATGGACGATTGCTCGTCTCCCCCTTGGTCTGCCTCGACCGCTTCTCAGCCCCCTAAGCTCGAAACGGGATGCAGTATCCCTGAACCACGGCCTTTTACCTGTGCTTCGGCTATCTTGCTATGACTGCTGAGGGACGGAGTCACGGGCAAAATCGGCTGCGTGTGATTTTGCGCCTATGCCTGTGGCTGTGATGCAACAATCTGGCAATGCTTGCCGTTGTGCCATGCTATGCCTAGACGATCAGCCTGTTCCTTCGCAAAGGCCGACCGCGCCACATGATTCTATCCCGTTACGAACGCATGATCGCCAAACGCTACCTGTTGCCGGGGAAGGGGGAGGGCTTCATCTTCCTCGTCGCCGGGATCAGCCTGGTCGCCGTCATGCTTGGTGTCGCTGCGCTCATCATCGTCATGAGCGTCATGAACGGCTTTCGCGCCGAACTGTTCGACAAGATTGTCGGCCTCAACGGCCATGCCGTGGTGCAAGGCTATGGCGGCCGTCTGCCGGACTGGCGAGCCGTTCTGGCAGAAGCCAAGGCGACACCGGGCGTCACCAGCGCGACGCCGATGATCGAACAGCCCTTGCTGGCTACCTTCAACGGACGGGCGGAAGCCGTGTTGGTGCGGGGCATGACCGTGGCCGACATCCGCGCCAACAAGACGCTGAAGGGCAAGGTGATCGCTGGCAGTCTGGACAGTCTGACGCCCAATAGCGGCAAGATCGGGATCGGATCGCGCCTGGCCGAAAACATGGGGATCCAGCTGGGCGACAGTCTGACCGTGATCAACCCGGCGGGCCGCTCCACCCCGTTCGGCACGGTGCCGCGGCAGGTCGCCTATCAGGTCGCCGCCATTTTCGAGGTCGGCATCTATGATTATGACAAGGCCTTCATCGTCATGCCGATGGAGGATGCGCAGACCTTGCTCCTGCTGGGCGATGTCGTTGGCATGATCGAGGTTGAAACGGTCAATCCCGACAAGGTCGGCCAGATATTGGAACCGCTGGCAGGTAAGGTTGCAGGCCGCGCCGTCATCACCGACTGGCGGCAGATGAACGCATCGCTGTTCGAGGCGCTGGCCGTCGAGCGGGTCGCGATGTTCGTCGTGCTATCGATCATCGTGCTGGTCGCGGTGTTCAATATCTTGTCCTCGCTGATCATGCTGGTGCGTGCCAAGACGCGCGACATCGCGATTTTGCGCACGATGGGGGCGAGCCGGGCCGGGTTGGTGCGCATATTCATGACGGTGGGCGTCACCATCGGCACGCTGGGCATGGTGGCGGGGCTGATCCTTGGCTTTACCTTCCTTTTCTTCCGCCAGAATGTCGTCAACGCGATCCAGTTCGTGACAGGGCAAAATCTCTGGGATCCCTCGATCCGCTTCCTGACCGAATTGCCCTCGCAAGCCGATCCCGTAGAGATCGCCACGATCTGCATCATGGCCTTGCTGTTCAGCTTCCTCGCGACGCTCTATCCGGCCTTTAAGGCCGCCAATACCGATCCTGTGCAGGTTCTCCGCTATGAATGACATTTTGAAAGTCGTAGGGCTAACCCGCAGCTTTACCCAGGGTGGCGAGACGATCCATGTCCTGCGCGGTGTCGACCTGACCGTGGGACCGGGCGAGATTGTCGCGCTGCTGGGGCCATCGGGCTCCGGCAAATCCACCCTGCTCCAGGCGGTTGGCCTGCTGGAGGGCGGCTTTGACGGGTCGATCCGCATTGATGGCGAAGAAGCGGCGAAGCTCGATAATGACGGCCGCACCCGGTTGCGCCGCGACGCATTGGGCTTCGTCTACCAGTTCCACCATCTGTTGCCCGATTTCAACGCGACCGAAAATGTCATCCTGCCCCAGGTCATCCGCGATACCGAGATGGAGGCCGCGCGCACCCGTGCGGAATCCTTGCTGACGTCGCTGGGTCTTGGCCATCGGCTGGACCACCGACCCAGCCAATTGTCAGGCGGCGAGCAACAGCGCGTTGCCGTCGCCCGTGCGCTCGCCAACCGGCCTGCGCTGGTGCTGGCGGACGAACCGACCGGCAATCTGGATGAGCGGACCGCCGACATCGTTCTGGCTGAATTTCTGCGGCTGGTGCGTGAGGAGGGATCGGCAGCCTTGGTCGCGACCCATAATGAACGGCTTGCCGCCCGGATGGATCGCGTTGTCCGGCTGCACGAAGGGGTCTTGCAGTAAGGCAGCCCAATCTTACCCACAGACTTTTCTTCCGCAGGGCTGGTCACCAAGCTGGCCTTCTGGATAGAGTGCCCTATGCCCCACGCCGCTTTCGTCCCGCTTCGCATATTCTCCTCCTACACCATGCTGGAAGGGGCGATCGATCCCAAGAAGATCGCCAAGCAGGCGCGGGCGCTCGGCTTCCCCGCCGCCGCCATCACGGATCGCAACGGCCTTTATGGCTCGATGGCCTTTTCCGACGCATGCAAGAGCGAGGGCGTCCAGCCGCTGATCGGCGCGATGCTGGGCGTGTTGCGGCCGGGGCGTCCCGCCAATGCGTCGCCGGTCCATGACTGGCTGGCGCTCTATGCGCAGGATGAGACGGGCTATGACAATCTGTGCGCGCTGGTCTCCATGGCGCATCTCGACCGGCCGCTGGAGGAAGTGCCGCATGTCGACCTGAACGTGCTGGAGGGGCGGACCGACGGCCTGATCGCGCTGACCGCGGGCGGCGAAGGCGCGCTGGCCCGCCTGTTTGCGGAGGATCAGCCCGAAGCCGCGCTTGCCTATGCAGAGCGGCTGGAAACACTCTTTCCCGACCGTCTCTATATCGAAATCTGTCGTCGGCTCGATCCCATAGAGGGAAAGGCGGAGCCTGACCTGCTGGATCTCGCCTATGCCCGCAACCTGCCGCTGGTAGCAACCAACCCGACCTGCTTTACCGAACCGCATTTCCATGCCGCGCACGACGTCATGCTCTGCATCGCCGACAGCGCCTATGTCGACATGCCCGACCGGCGGACCAGTTCGCCTGACGCCTGGATGAAACCGGCCGCCGAAATGCGCCGCCTGTTCGACGATCTGCCTGAAGCGCTGGCCAACACGCTGGTCATCGCCCAGCGCTGCGCCGTCGCCGCGCCCAAGCGCAAGCCGATCCTGCCGAGCCTGGCCGGTGATATCGAGGGCGAGGCGCGGATGCTGCGCGATCTGGCCAGTGCTGGCCTTGACGCCCGGCTTGCGAAGCTCGGCATCATCGACGATGCCGCACGTCAGCCCTATCTCGACCGGCTGAAGTTCGAAACCGACATCATCATCCAGATGGGCTTCCCCGGCTATTTCCTGATCGTTGCCGACTTTATCAAATGGGCCAAGGATCATGACATTCCGGTGGGGCCGGGACGTGGTTCGGGCGCAGGGTCGGTGGTTGCCTGGGCGCTGCTGATCACCGATCTTGATCCGCTGCAACTTGGCCTGCTGTTCGAACGCTTCCTGAACCCCGAACGTGTGTCGATGCCCGACTTCGACATTGATTTTTGCGAAACGCGGCGCGGTGAAGTCATCCGCTACGTCCAACAGAAATATGGCGTCGATCATGTCGCGCAGATCATCACCTTCGGAAAGCTCAAGGCCCGCGCGGTCCTCAAGGATACCGGGCGCGTTCTTCAGATGAGCTATGGTCAGGTCGACCGGCTTGCCAAGCTGGTGCCCAATCATCCGACAGACCCCTGGACGCTGGAACGTTCGCTCAACGGCGTGGCGGAGTTTCGCGCGGAATATGACAATGATGGCCAGGTCAAACGGCTGATCGACTATGCAATGAAGCTGGAGGGCTTTCCGCGCCATAGCTCCACCCATGCCGCAGGCGTGGTGATCGGCGACCGGCCGTTGCAGCAGTTGGTGCCGCTCTACCGTGATCCCCGATCCGACATGCCTGTCACCCAGTTCGACATGAAATATGTCGAAGGGGCCGGCCTTGTGAAGTTCGACTTTCTGGGCCTCAAGACCCTGTCGGTGCTGCAAAAGGCGGTGCAGTTGCTGGCGGCACGCGGCGTTACGGTGGAGCTTGATACGCTCAGCTGGGATGACAGCGCCGTTTATGATCTGCTCCAGCGGGGCGACACGGTGGGCGTGTTCCAGCTGGAATCGGAAGGGATGCGCAAGACGCTGGCCGCCGTGCGTCCTACCAATTTCGGCGACATCATCGCGCTCGTGTCGCTCTATCGGCCCGGTCCGATGGACAATATCCCCATGTTCGGGCGCCGCAAGAACGGGCAGGAGGAGATTGAATATCCCCATATCCTGCTGAAACCGATCCTCGAAGAGACCTATGGCATCTTCGTCTATCAGGAACAGGTGATGCAGGCCGCGCAGATATTGGCCGGTTACAGTCTGGGCGACGCAGACTTGCTGCGCCGCGCGATGGGCAAGAAGGTGAAGGCGGAGATGGACGCGCAGCGTTCGCGCTTCGTCGAGGGCTGCGCCGCCAGCGACATCAAGCCGGCCAAGGCGAACGAACTGTTCGATTTGATCGACAAATTCGCGGGCTATGGCTTCAACAAGTCGCACGCTGCCGCCTATGCCTTGCTCGCCTATCAGACGGCGTGGCTGAAGGCGCATTATCCGGCGGAATTTTATGCCGGGTCGATGGCGTTCGATATTCATCTGACCGACAAGCTGACCATATTCGTGGACGATATGCGGCGCATGGGGCTGACCTGTCTGCCGCCTGACATCAACCGCAGTCAGGCGGACTTTTCGGTCGAGCCGATCGCGCATGAGGGCGATGATCCGCGGCTGGGCTATGCCGTGCGCTATGCGCTGGGTGGCCTGAAGGGTGTGGGCGAGAAGGCGATGGACCAGCTGGTTGCGGAACGCGACGCTGGCGGTCCGTTCAAGAGCCTGGACGATATTGCCGATCGGATCGAACCGCGATTGCTCAACCGGCGGCAGTTGGAAAGCCTGGCGGCGGCGGGAGCGTTTGACGCGATCCATGCCGACCGGGCCGGCGTCCATGCGGCGGCGGAAACGATATTGAGCGTCGCGTCGAGCGCGGCGCAGGCGCGCGAAAGCGGGCAGGGCGGGTTGTTCGGCGATGTCGAAACGCCCCATGCCGATGTCCGCATCCCGCCGCATCAGGCCTGGTCGGTGGCTGATCGCATGGCGCAGGAGAAGGAGGCGTTCGGCTTTTATTTTTCCGCCCACCCTGTCGATCGTTTCCGCCATCTGGCCGATGCCCGCGGTGCCAAAAGCTATGGCGCGATCTGCGCCGAGCCATTGGCGGGGGAAGCGCGCGCTACTGGCGTCATGGCGGCAATGGTCGAGGATGTACGCTGGCGCGAGACCAAGCGTGGGGCGCGTTATGCCAATGCGACCTTCTCCGACAGTAGTGGGCAGTTTCAGGCCAGCTGTTTCGAGGAGGACGCCTGCAAGGCGATCGAGGAACTGGCGCGCGATGGCGATTGCGCGCTGCTATATGTCGAACTGGACCGTTTGCCGGGTGAGGAAACGCCGCGTGTAACGGTGCGCAAGATCGAGCCATTCAAGCTGATCGCCAGCGCGTCGCGCATGGAACTGGTGGTGGATACGACCGATCCGGTAGCGGTCGAGGCTCTGGCGGCGCTGATGGCGCAGAGCCGGGGTGGGCGGAGCGAATTGTTCCTGCGAACATCGGCCGGGAACGGGCAGGCTGTGCGCCTGTTTCTGGGCGATGATTTTCTGCTGGGTGCCGATCAGGTCGACGCCATGTCGGTGATCCCCAATCTGACGATCCACCGCTTCGAGCGGATGGAGCCGACCCAGGACGGCTACCGGACCCGCAACCGGCGGGCGGGAATGCGGCTGGTCGGCTGAGCATCACAGCAGCCGCATCTGCGCGCCTTCGGGCGGGCGGAACAGGTCGGTGCGCAGGGTCAGACGTTCGGCCCCCAGCCCGGCGCGCTTGCGGGCCTTGACGAAGCGGGTGCGGATGAGGTCGGCCCATACGCCTTGCCCCCGCATCCGACTGCCAAACTTGGGGTCATTGTCCCGCCCGCCCCGCAATTCGCGAATGATCGTCATGACCCGCGCCGCGCGATCGGGATAATGGGCGTCGAGCCAGGCGCGGAACAAAGGCGCGACTTCATGGGGCAGGCGAACGGGAATATAGGTGACTTCGCGCGCGCCCGCTGCGGAGACGCGGGCGACGATCGTCTCGATCTCATGATCGGTGATAGCCGGGATGATCGGCGATAGGCTGGCGTATACCGGCACGCCAGCATCCGCCAGTTGCCGGATTGCCTCCACCCGGCGCAGGGGATGGGGCGCGCGCGGTTCGAGCGTGCGGGCGATCACTGGGTCGAGCGTCGTCACCGATATGGCGACCGACACGAGCCTGTCGCGCGCCATGGCGGCGAGCAGATCGATATCGCGCAGGATGCGGTCGGACTTGGTCGTGATGAATATGGGGTGGCGGCATTCCGCCAGCAATTTCAGGATCGATCGGGTGATCCGCCAATCCTTTTCGATCGGCTGATAGGGATCGGTATTGGTGCCCAAAGCGATGGGCATGACGGTGTAATTTTTCTTCGACAGTTCGGCGCGGAGCAAGTCTGCTGCGTCCGGCTTGGCGAATAGCCGGGTTTCAAAATCCAGTCCCGGCGACAGGTCATGGTAGGCGTGGGTCGGGCGCGCGAAGCAATAGATGCATCCATGCTCACAGCCGCGATAGGCGTTGATCGACTGGTCGAAGCCAATATCGGGCGAATTGTTGCGGGTGATGATCGTGCGGGGATGTTCGACCGTGACCTGCGTTCGGGTTCGGGTGACGGGCCCGTCTATATCCTCCACCGCATCGAGCCAGTCGCCATCGGTTTCACGTTGGGGCAGGGAAAAACGCGCACTTTGCGTGTTGAATGTTGCGCCTCTTCCTTTCTCCATTCCCATGACCGAACGAGAACATAAAAGGAACAAAATGTCAATCGGAAGTTCGTAAAGCCAGCCCATACACCATATGGCAAGTCCGGGTCAGCGCTCGGTCAGGCGGGGCATCAGTTCGACAAAGTTGCAGGGGCGAAAGCGGCTGTCCAGTTGGGTTACCAATATGCCGTCCCATGCATCGCGCACCGCGCCGGTCGAACCGGGGAGCGCGAAAATATAGGTGCCGCGCGCGACGCAGGCGGTGGCGCGGGACTGGATCGTGGAGGTGCCGATCGTCTGGTAGCTGAGCCAGCGGAACAGTTCGCCAAAGCCCGGAATTTCCTTGTCCTGCACCTGGGCCAGTGCTTCGGGCGTGACATCGCGCCCGGTGACGCCGGTGCCGCCGGTGGTCAGGATGACGTCTATGTCGGGATCATCGATCCAGGCGTGAAGTCTGGCGACGATGGCGGACTTGTCGTCCCGCTCGATATAGCGGGCGGCCAAGACATGCCCCGCGCCTTCCAATCGTTCGACCAGCGTGTCGCCGGAGCGGTCGTCCGCCGCGCTGCGGGTGTCGGATATGGTCAACACGGCAATGCGGACGGGGATGAAGTCCCGGCTTTCGTCAATCGGCATCAGTCGGACCCGCCACCCATCGACGCGGCCGGACGGGTGCGGCCATCGGCATGGCTCAGGCGGACAAGTTTCACGCCCTTGGCGTTGGGGAAGGTCGGCCACATGCCCTGCGCCATCCCGGTCAGGCAATCGGCGGTACCCTTGGCCTGGATCTGGTACATCCAATAGTTGCGCATGACGATGTTCACATAGGCGCGGGTTTCATAATAGGGCAGCGATTCCATGAACAGCAATGGATCGCCCTTGTCATTGACCTGCGAGTTCCAGCGCTCCACCGGCAGCGGCCCGGCATTATAGGCGGCCATGACCTTGGGCAGCAGCCCGCCCGTCGCGCTCATGTCGCGCAATGCTTCCAGATAGCGCTGGCCAAACTCCATGTTGGTCGACGGGACGAACAGTTGCGCGGCGGAAGAAAGGCCCATGTCGCTGCCCGTGCCGGGGCGCACCTGCATGAGGCCGCGCGCGCCAGCGCTGCTGACGACGTCGGACCGGAAGCCCGATTCCTGCAATGTGTGCGCGTAGATCAGCGAGGGATCGACGCGCCAGCCGCCATCGGGGCGCCAGTCGGGCGCGGGGAAACGGGCAAAGCTGGCCGGTTGCTTGCCCGCCGGGCCATTATGGGCGAGCCACAATTGGGTCGCGGGCAGATTGAGCGCGTTGGCGAGGCGGAGCAGCGCATCATATTGGCCAGTGCCGCCAATCTTTGCCTGAAAGCGCAGCAATTCGTCGGCGCGGGCGCTATCGCCGATCGCGGCGAGCGCAATGGCCGCGCGGGCGTTGGGGCTGTCCTTCAGCGCCAGCCATTCGGCCTGACCGAAGCGGGTTGCGACCGGCGGAGCGCCCAGCGGCATCCCCAATGATTCACGCGCCAGCAGGCCGTAGAAGGTTTCATCCGACCGGGCGGCGAGCTTCAGATAGTTCGCGACCTTTTCCGCTTCGCCGCAGACCATATAGGCGCGCGATGCCCAATAGGCACCAGCCGCGCGCATGTCGTCATTGGTCGCGAAGGCGGCGACATTGGCAAAGGCCGGGGCAGCGGCGCGGCAGTCATTCTGACGCCATGCGGCAAGGCCGGCGGTCCAGTGCGCCTGCACCGTCCAGTCGCCCCCAGTGCGGGTTTCGAGCGCGCGGGCGGCCATGCGGCGGGCATTGGCATCGTCATTTTCGATATAATAGGCCCAGGCGACGCGCTGGCGCACTTCCGTCAGCCCTTCTGGCGTCAGACCCGCTTCGCCGGTGGTCAGCAGCGCTTCGGCCCCGGCCGGATCGTCGACCTTGATGAAGGACTGTATCTGGCCGGAAAGCGCGACCGCCAGTGCATCCGTCTTGGTCGACACCACATATTCGCGGCGGGGCGCGGAACCCAGCCACACCATTTTCTGCACCTGTGGCAGGGTGGGCAGGATGGTTGCGCCGCGCTTTTCGGCGAGGCGGGAAAGCTGTTCAGCCTTGGGCAGCCAGGCCGCCTTGTTGATGAGGTCGAGCAGGTCGAACAGTTCGACCCGTGGCGATCCCTTGGCCAGATAGAGTTCGGACAGGGCGAGCGGGCGGACGGCGTCCTGCGCATCGAGCGCGTTGATCAGCGTCCGGGCTTCGTTCCACTGCTGCGCCTGCAACGCTGTAAAGATGGCGCGGTAGCTGGCTTTGGCGCCATCGCCAATCTGGAGCGGGGAGGCGGGCGTGACGGCGATCGCGGGCGAGATCGGGGCAGTTTCGGCGCGGGCGGGCAGCGTTGCAGCCAGGCCCAGCGCGATCAGGGCAAGGCTGGATATTTGGGTCGCGGCACGAATCACGGGTGAACTTCCTCGATCAGGCTTTGCAGGGCGCGCCAACATTGCGCTTTCGCCGCAGGCTGGGTCAGCAGCAGGCGGGGATGAAATGTGGCGATGGCAGGCACAATGCCGCCTTCATGGTTAAAGTCGCGTAAACCATCCGGGGCCGCGGCGGCATCCGTCGGAAGCAGCGCACGGATCGTCCGATCGCCCAGCAGCAGCAGGCGGCGGGGGCGGGCGAGGGCGACATGGGCGCGCATCCGGTCGGCCACGGCGGCAAGATCGGCCGCCTCCACCATGCCGCCGGGCGGACGGGCGGTGAAGAGCGAGGCGAGATGGATGGCGGAGCGGTCCAGCCCGATGGCGCGCAGCATCGCGTCGAACAACATGCCCGCGCGATCGGCCAGCAACTGACCCGCCGCCATGTCCGCCGGATCGGGCAAATCAGTCACGACCATCAGCGGGGCGGCTTCGCCCCCCGTCGGCAAAATGGGCGCGCCGGGCCAGCGTCGTTCGGGCTGGGCCGGATCATTTGCCAGCCAATCACGGAACGAATCGAGGTTTTGGGGTTTCTGTTCAGGAGGCGCAGACGCAGGAACCGCGCGAATCGCGCCCTTCGCATCGGGCGCGGTGACGGGACGCAGCCAGTTAACCGGCGATTCGCCGACTGCGCCATCCACGCCCGCGAGCGTCCACCACGCCATATAGGCGTTAGCTGCCGCCGCTTCATCCTGCAATAAACCCCGCATCAAGAACATCTTGGGCCAGAGGTTGACGAGGGGGTCAAGATTCTTCATCGCCTTGGATGGTAAAGTGTTGGAGTAATAAGGCGACCGGATGGACGGGGTGCAGCCCGCCGGTGGCTCAATGGAGGGTTTATGAGCGAACGGGAATCGATGCCCTATGATGTGGTCATCGTCGGTGGGGGACCGGCGGGGCTGTCAGCCGCGATCCGGCTGAAGCAACTGGCCAATGACGCGGGGCAGGAACTGGGCGTATGCGTGCTGGAAAAGGGGTCGGAAATCGGCGCCCATATCCTGTCGGGCGCGGTAATCGACCCCAGGGCGCTGGACGAATTGCTGCCGCAATGGCGCGAGATGGGCTGTTCGCTTGCTGAAACGCCGGTCACCGACAATCAGCACTGGTTCCTGACCAAGACCGGCAAGATGGCGATGCCGCACATCATGACGCCGGGGTGGATGCACAACAAGGGCACCTATACCGGGTCGTTGGGCAATCTGTGCCGCTGGCTGGCGGAGCAGGCCGAGGGGCTGGGCGTCGAGATTTTCCCCGGCTTTGCCGCGGCCGAGATCCTATACCATGAGGATGGCAGCGTAAAGGGCGTGGCCACAGGCGACATGGGTGTTGACCGGGAAGGCAATCATAAGGGCGACTATCAGCCCGGTCTGGAGCTGCACGCGAAATATACCTTCTTTGCCGAAGGCGCGCGCGGGCACCTGACCAAGATATTGAAGCGGCAATTCGCGCTGGACGCGGAATGCGAGCCGCAGGTCTATGGCATCGGCATGAAGGAATTGTGGGATATTGATCCCGCCATGCATCAGCCGGGCCTGGTGATCCATTCGCAGGGCTGGCCGCTGACCGACGCCTATGGTGGTGGCTTCCTCTATCATCAGGCCAATGGCCAGGTGGCGCTGGGCTTCGTGGTCGGGCTGGGCTACCGCAACCCGCACCTCTACCCGTTCGAGGAGTTCCAGCGCTGGAAGCAGCACCCGGAAATCCGCAAATATCTGGAAGGCGGACGGCGCGTTTCCTATGGCGCGCGGGCGATCAACGAAGGCGGCTGGCAGTCGGTCCCCAAGCTCGTATTCCCCGGCGGCGCGCTGATCGGCTGTTCGGCGGGCTTTGTGAACGTGCCGCGCATCAAGGGCACGCACACAGCGATGAAATCGGGCATGCTGGCGGCCGAGGCTGCCTTTGCCGCGGTGCAGAGCCAGCGCGGCAGCGACGTTCTGACCGACTATGAGGATGTGCTGCGCTCCAGCTGGATCGCGGACGAGCTGAAGCTGGTCAAGAATGCCGAACCGCTGCTGAGCAAATTTGGCGGCACGATCGGCACGATGCTGGCGGGCATCGACATGTGGATGCGTACGCTCAAGATCGGCCTGCCCTTCACGATGAAGCATAAGCCGGACAATGAGAAAATCTGGCCCAAGGATGCCTGCGCCAAGATCGATTATCCCAAGCCCGACGGCGTGATCAGCTTCGATCGCCTGTCTTCGGTGTTCCTGAGCAACACCAATCATGAAGAGGACCAGCCGGTTCATTTGCAGCTGAAGGATCCAGCGATCCCCATCAGCTACAATCTGCCCCTTTATGACGAGCCGGCGCAGCGTTATTGTCCCGCAGGCGTATATGAAGTGGTTGGCGAGGAAGAGGGCAATCCCCGGTTCCAGATCAACGCGCAGAATTGCGTGCATTGCAAGACGTGCGACATCAAAGACCCGACCCAGAATATCAACTGGGTCGTCCCCGAAGGTGGTGGAGGACCAAACTATCCCAATATGTAAGCGCCTGATCCCGTTCCTGATGCTGACGATTCCGGTGGCTGCACCCGCCGGAGCCTCGGTTGATCCGCAAGCTGCGCTGCACGCCTATGCGCGCGCGCGGCTGGCGGACGGGGATGGGGCGATGGCGCTGGCGGTGGACAATTACCGCATGGCCCTGACGCTCGACCCGGACAGCGTGGATGTGGCGCGGCGGTCCTATGTCCAGGCGCTGGAGAGCGGCGACCGGGCGCTGGCGCTTCGGTCCGCCGCGTTGCTGGAGGAGCAGGGCGCGCTGCCGCGTGACGGCACGCTGCTGCTGATCGGCGAGGCGCTGGGGCGCAAGGATTGGGCAGGCGCGCGCGCGCTGACGGCGCGGATGGTGGAGGAAGGCAATTTCTCCTTCCTTGCCCCCATCATCACCAGCTGGATCACGCTGGGCGAGGGCCATTATGCCGCGCCGGTCGTCGCGGGTCAGGACCGTTTTGCGGCGCTGGCGCAGCGTTATATCGATGAACATCTGGCCTTGCAGACGCTGGATCGCGGCGATGTAGCGGCAGCGGTGCCCGCGATCCGGCGCGCGATCGCGCTACGCGGCGGCGAAAGCGCGGCGTTGCGCCTGACGCTGGCGGCGCAACTGGCGGCGCGCGGGGCGAAGGCGGAGGCGCTGATGCTGGTCCCGGCGGGCGAGGCGACGTTTGCGCGCGCGCGGGCGGATCTGACACGCGGCAAAGTGAAGGCGGCGGCGGTCACGCCGGTCCAGGGCTATGCGCGCTTGCTGTCGCGGCTGGCTTCCGACATCGCGTCGGACAATAGCGGCATGGCGCTGAGCGTCCGGCTTGCGCGGATCGCGACCTTTGCCGATCCGGGCGGGACGGAGGTGCAGTTGGTCGCCGCGCGTCTGCTAAGCGCGGGCGGGCTGGCGCAGGGCGGCGTGGCGGAGGCGCGCAAGATCCCGGTCGATGGCTGGTATGGCGCGCTGGGCCAGGCAGAGCTGGTCGATGCGCTGGCGGCGGCGGGCGACAGGCAGGCGGCGCTGGCACTGGCGCGATCGCTGGCTGCGGAACCGGGCGCGGGCAGCGAACGGCAGGTGCGGTTGGGTCGGTTGCTGGCCGACATGCATGATTTTGACGGTGCCGCCGCGGCGTTCCGGGCAGCGCAGGCAGACTATGGTGACGGGCAAGTGCCCTGGGCGCTGTTGCTGTTCGAGGGCAGCGCATTGGAACAGGGCGAACGCTGGGATGAAGCGCGGGTGGTGCTGGAGCGGGCCATGGCGCTGGCCCCCAACGAACCTGTGGTGCTCAATTATCTGGGCTATGCGCAGATCGAGCGGCGGCAGAATGTCGCGGAGGCTCTGGACCTTATCAAGAAAGCGAGCGCGCTGAAGCCGCAGGATGCCTCTATTGCCGATTCTCTCGGCTGGGCGCGCTATGTGACGGGCGATGTTGCTGGCGCGGTTCCGGTGCTGGAGCGGGCGGCGGCGGGCGCGCCGGCGGATGCGACGATCAACGAGCATCTGGGCGATGCGCTGTGGAGTGCCGGACGGCGGTATGAGGCGCGCTATGCCTGGTCGGCGGCCTCCCTCTTTGCGCAAGGAGACGGCGCGGAGCGGATCGCGGCCAAGGTAGAGCAGGGATTGAAGCCAGAATATGCCGCACCCTGATCTGGACGCGGGCCTGATGATCGAGACCGCCTATGCCAAGGTGAATGTCGCGCTGCACGTGCGGGCGCGGCGGGACGATGGCTATCATGCGCTGGAAAGCCTGTTCGTCTTTGCCGAGCATGGCGACCGGCTGAGCGCGGTGGCGAGTGATGACGGGGCGATCGACCTGGTCATCGACGGGCCGTTCGGCGGCGCGCTGGAGGCGGGGCCGGACAATCTGGTCATGAAGGCGGCGCGCGCGTTGCAGGCCTATCTGGGGGATCAGCGCGGCGCGGCGATCCGCCTGACCAAGATTTTGCCGGTAGCGTCGGGCATTGGCGGCGGTTCGGCGGATGCTGCGGCGACGCTGCGTCTGCTGGCGCGATTGTGGGACGTGCGTATTGAAGCTGAGGAACTGGCGGGGCTGGCGCTCGATCTGGGATCGGACGTCCCTGCCTGCGTCGCCAGCGTGACGCAGATGGTGACAGGACGCGGCGAAAGGCTGCGACCGCACCCTGTTGAGGGGCTGGACGGCATGGCGATGCTGCTCGTCAATCCGGGGGTCGGTGTATCGACGGCGCAGGTTTTCAAAGGTTGGGACCGGGTGGATCGCGGACCGCTGGATGCCACGAGCCTGGAAACATTGGTGGCGCAGGGGCGCAATGACCTGGAGGCGCCGGCGATCGCCGCTGCGCCTGTGATTGCGCAACTGCTCGGCGCGCTGGAGGGGCATGACGGGCTGGTGCTGGCGCGCATGTCCGGCTCTGGCGCGACCTGCTTTGCGCTGTTCGACAGCGATGCGGCGATGGCCGACGCGGCCATGGCGGTGCAGGCGGCGCACCGCGACTGGTGGATCATGGAAACGCGGATCAGAACGGCATGAGCGAGGCATTCACGCAGATTGACGGCGGCGGGCTGGACGTTCTGATCATCGCCGATCATGCGTCGGCGCGGGTGCCCGATGACATCGACCTGGGCATCGATCCGGCGTTGCTGGACAATCATATCGCGATCGACATCGGCGTGGCGGAGGTCAGCGCGCTGCTGGTGGCGCAACTGGGCTGTACCGCGATATTGGGCGGAGCGTCGCGACTGGTGATCGACCTCAATCGCGAACCGGACGCGCCGGGCCTGTTGCCGGTGATGAGCGACGGCCATGCCATTCCCGGCAATCGCGACGCCGATCTGGCCCAGCGGATGATGCGGTTCCACCATCCCTATCATCATCAGGTCGAACGGCAGCTGGAGAGGATGACCGCGCCGTTCATCCTGTCGCTGCACAGCTTCACGCCCCATCTGGCCAGCGATCCGGGGCAGAAGCGCCCTTGGGAGATTGGCATATTATATAATGCGGACGATCGCGCCGCGCGCATCGCAATCCCCATGCTGGAGGCGGCGGGGCTGATCGTCGGGGACCAGTTGCCCTATTCTGGCAAGCAGTTGAACGCGACGATGAACCGCCATGCGGAGGCCAATGGTATTCCCTATCTGGGGATCGAGATGCGGCAGGATATGGTGCGTGACGCGGCGGGGCAGCGGCGCTTTGCCGATTTGATCGGCCCGGTCGTGCTGGCGTGCAGGAGCGCACTGACATGAGGATTTTGATCGCCGGATGCCTGTTGCTGACGGCCTGTGGCGGCGAGCCAGGCAAGCCGGGCAATGAGGCGGGGCCGCAGCAGGAGACGGCTACGCCGGTCGATGACGGCAAGGCCGATTGTGCGATCGGCGCGGACGCTGGCTGGGCGCGCGATTGCCAGATCGAACGGACAGGCGAGATATTGACGATCCGTCATCCTGATGGCGGTTTCCGCCGCTTCCGCGTATTGGCGGACGGTCGTGGGCTGGAAGCGGCGGACGGCGCGGAGATGGCGCGGTTGCAGATCGTCGATACCGGACTGGTCGAAATCCGTATCGGCGGCGACCGCTATCGCCTGCCGGTGAAGGTCGCCGGATCGGCGCCGTGAACGCCGGAACGCCGATCCTGACCGCAGCGCAGATGCGCAGCGCGGAACAGGCTTTGTTCGGTGCTGGCGTCGATGATTATGGCCTGATGGAAGAAGCTGGCGCGGCGGCGGCGGCGATTATCTGGCGCGCGGGAGGATTGCGCGACACGCTGGTCCTGTGCGGGCCGGGCAATAATGGCGGCGACGGCTTTGTCATCGCCCGGCTGCTGCGCGCGCGGGGCGTTGCGGTACGGGTCGCCGTGCTGGGGGAAAGCGGCACGCCATCGAGCCGCCGGGCGCAGGCGGGATGGGATGGGCCGGTCGAGCAACTCGCGACCGCTGCCCCGGCCACGCAACTGGTCGACGCGCTGTTCGGCACCGGGCTGTCGCGCGGGCTTGATCCGGCCGTGGCGGCGCGGCTGTGCGACCTGAGCGCGTCGGCCAGCCACAGCTATGCCATCGACCTGCCCAGCGGCGTGGATAGCGACAGCGGCGCGCTACTTTCCGCCGTGCCGCATTTCAGCATCTGTATCGCGCTGGGGGCATTGAAGCCCGCCCACCTGATCTATCCGGCGGCGGGGCATGTCCGACGGCTGATCTGCGCCGACATCGGTATTCCGGCGTCGGACTTGGTGCATCGGCTGATGCCGCCACGCCTGGCAGCGCCTGGCCCGGACGATCATAAATATCGGCGCGGTCTGGTGACCGTCGTCGGCGGGACGATGGCCGGCGCTAGCATTCTGGCGGCGCAGGCAGCCGCGCGATCCGGCGCGGGCATGGTGCGGCGGCTGGCAGCCGATGGCCTGCGCCACGGAGCCGACGCCATCGTCACGCAGGACGCGCAGACTGTCGATGCGCTCCATGATTGGCTGGATGACGCGCGGCTTGTGGCCGTGCTGGTCGGGCCGGGCCTGGGGCGCGACGCCACGGCGCGGGCGCGGCTCGAGGCGGTGTTGACCCATGGCCATCCGCTGGTGCTGGACGCCGACGCGCTGACGCTGATCGACGTCGACCAGATACCCGATGGCGCGATCCTGACCCCGCATGAGGGCGAATTCGCGCGGCTGTTCGGCGATCTGCCGGGCAGCAAGATCGACCGGGCGCGGGCGGCGGCGGAGCGGAGCGGTGCGATCGTGATATATAAGGGCGCGGACAGCGTGATCGCCGCGCCAGACGGGCGCGTTGCGGTGGCGTCGGGTTCGTCGCACTGGCTGTCCACCGCCGGGACGGGCGACGTTCTGGCGGGGCTGGTCGCCGGGCGGCTGGCGGTAACGCGCGATGCTTTTCGCGCGGCGGGCGAGGCGGTGTGGCTGCATGGCGATGCTGCGCGACGGGTGGGCGCGGCTTTTATCGCCGATGATTTGCTTGCAGCGCTGCCAGCGGCTATCGCCGCGCGATTGTGACCGACACTGATCCAGACATCATCATCCGCATCGCTGCCAAGGGCGATGGCATCACCGCCGATGGACGCCACGCTGCGCTGACCGCACCGGGCGACCGGCTGCTGACCGATGGCACGACCATCGCCGGGCCGCATCGTGTGGAACCACCCTGCGTCCATTTCCCGACCTGTGGCGGCTGCGAATTGCAGCATGTCGATGAGCCGAGCCTGGCGGACTTTGTGACCGGGCGTGTGGTCGGCGCGCTGGCGGGGCAGGGCATTGTCGCGCAAACGGTGCTGCCGCCGCATCTTTCGCCACCCATGACGCGGCGACGCGCCTCGTTGCGCGCGGTGCGGGCGGGCAAGACGGTGACGATCGGTTTTGCCGAATCCGGCAGCCATAAGCTCATCGACCTGAGCATGTGCGCGGTGCTGGACCCGCGCCTGTTTGCGCTGCTGGCGCCGCTGCGCGGCCTGTTGCGGCTGATCCTGCCCGACAAGCGGGCGGCGCATGTCCGCATGTCGCTGATCGACCAGGGCGTCGACCTGCTGCTGGAAGGGGTGAAGGTCGAAGGGCTGGCGGCGGACGAGGGGCTGGGCGATTTTGCGCGGACGCTGGGCCTGGCGCGCCTGACGATCGATGAAGGCGATGGCCCGCAGACCCGCTGGGAACCCGAAGCGGCCACGGTGACATTCGGTGGCGTGCCGGTGGCGTTTCCGCCGTTTTCCTTCCTGCAAGCGACGCCCGATGGCGAAGCGGCGCTGGTGGGCGCGGTGCGTGAGGCCATGCCGGACACGGGCGCGGTGGCGGACCTGTTTTGTGGTCTTGGCACTTTCGCGCTGGCGCTGGGGGCTGCGCGCCCGGTCTATGCGGCGGAAGGCGCGCGGGATGTCGTGCTGGCGCTGAAACTGGCGGGGCAAAGGGCGCAGCGGCGGATGGTGGCGGACCATCGCGACCTGTTCCGCCGGCCATTGACGCCAGAAGAACTGAACCGCTTTGCCGCCGTGGTCATCGACCCGCCACGCGCGGGCGCGCGGGAGCAGGTCATGCAACTGGCCGCGTCCAGTGTGCCGGTAATCGCCTATGTGTCCTGCAATCCGGCAAGCTTTGCGCGCGATGCCGTGCATCTGGTGGGCGGCGGATACCGGCTGGATCAGGTCCGCCCGGTCGGCCAGTTCCGCTGGTCCACCCATGTCGAGATGGTGGGAATATTCCGCCGATAAAAACTGTCCCTCGCTGCGGGGGAAGCAGCGAGGGACAGGCACCCTCTCCAAAGGGGAGCTTGAGCCTTTTAGCCCAGCTTGATGACAGTCGCGCGACGGCGGGCAGGGACCGGTTCGGCGTAGAGGCTAGCCATCGGCTCGTCCGCTACTTCGACCACGGTTTCCGCCGTGAAGCCGTTGAAACCTGTACGCATGGCGCAGCCATAGGCACCCAGCATGCCGATTTCGATGTAATCGCCAGCAGCGACATCGTCAGGCAGCATGAACGGGCCGACCATATGGTCCATATCGTCGCAGGTCGGACCATAGAAGGAGAAGCCGGTCATCGCCGCGTCGCTTTCCTCGTCACGCAGCAGCGCGACCGGGAAACGCCAGCCAATATGTGCGGCATCGAACAAGGCGCCATAGGCACCGTCGTTGATGTAGAGCTCCGTACCGCGACGGCGCTCCACCCGCACGATGATCGAGCTATATTCCGCCGACAGCGCGCGGCCAGGCTCGCACCAGAGTTCCGACGAATAGCTGACCGGCAGGCTTTCAAAGCCACGGTGGATCGCGTCGAAATAATTTTCCAGCGCAACCGGCTCCATGCCCGGATAGACCGACGGGAAGCCGCCGCCGACATCGATGATGTCGACCGTGACCGCCGCATCGACGATCGCCGCGCGGACGCGCTCGATCGCGTCGCTATAGGCCTGCGGGCTCATCGCCTGGCTACCGACATGGAAGCAGATGCCAAGCGCGTCGGCGGCCTGACGGGTGGCCATCAGCAATTCGCGGGTTTCGCCGAGTTCCGCGCCGAATTTCGACGCCAGCGACAATTCGCTATGTTCCGACGACACCCGCAGGCGGACGCACAATTCCAGATCGGTCGCGCCATTGGTCGCGCGCATGATCTTTTCCAGCTCGTCGATCGTGTCGAGCGAGAAGGTGCGTACGCCATGGACGGCATAGGCTTCGGCGATGGCTTCTTCAGCCTTGACCGGATGCATGAAGCACAGCTTCGCGTCCGGCAGCGTTTCCGCGACAAGGCGCACTTCCGCGATGGAAGCGACGTCAAAGTGCGAAATACCATTGTCCCACAACGTCCGAAGCAAATCGGGCGAGGGATTGGCCTTTACGGCATAGAGCGAGCGCCCCGGAAACTTCTCGACGAAGAATCGGGCGGCGCGGGCCGCAGCCTGCGGGCGAATCAGCGTTACCGGTGCTGCCGGTGTGAGGGTGGTCGCTACCCCCAGCGCGCTAGGATGCTTGTGCAATTCAAGGGACCTCCAGTGTCGTTCGTGGGCATAAAAAGCTGCCTTGCGGTGGAAGTCCCATGGGGCAGCGGACGGTCGCTATATGCGTAGGGGGTCCCCCTGTAAAGCGTATGTGCAAATTTTGTTGCACGCGGCTCCACGAAACGTGCCTCAGGAGAGGCGAGCCTTGAAATCCGAATAGGAAAAAGCGCGAATTTCCGTGAGTTTGTCGGTGGTTGAATCCCAGAGCCAGATGGCAGGCAGGGGAACGCCATTGAACGTATTGGTCTTGACCATGGAATAATGGGCCTGATCGAGGAAGGCGATCCGCGCGCCCGGCTCTGCACCGCCGGGGACTCGATAGTCGCCGATAATGTCACCCGCCAGGCAGGATGGCCCGCCAAGGCGCGTGACGGGACCGTCCGATGGCTCGTGCAGCATGGCGGGGCGATAAGGCGCCTCGATCACGTCGGGCATGTGGCAGGTGGCGCTAATGTCGGTGATGCCGACGGCCATGCCATTATCGATGACGTCGAGGATTTCGCCCACCAGTATGCCCGCGTCGAGCGCCATGGCCTCTCCCGGTTCCAGATAGAGGGTGAGGCCGGTCTGCGCCTTGATCCGTTGCAGGAAGGCGACCAGATCGTCGCGCTGATAATCGGCGCGCGTGATATGGTGGCCTCCGCCGAAATTGAGCCATTTGAGGCTGGCGATGTGCGGCAGGATATGCGGTTCGACCGCCGCCCAGGTGCGCTCCAGCGGCGCCAGATCCTGTTCGCACAGATTATGGAAATGGATGCCGTCCACCCCGGCCAGATGATCGGGCGTCAACTGGCTGACGGGGAAGCCCAGGCGGCTGTGCGGCTGCGAAGGGTCGTATTTTGCGACTTCGCCTTCCGGGTTTTGCGGATTGATGCGCAGCCCGATGTCGAAACTGTGTCCGGCGGCGCGGGCCGCGTCGATCTGCGGCTTGAAGCGCGCAATCTGGCCGGGGCTGTTGAAGATCACATGGTCGGAAATCTTGAGGATTTCGGCCAGATCGGCAGGCTTGTAGGCGGCGCAATAGGTCGCGACCTCGCCCTGATATTCCTCGCGGCCAAGGCGCGCTTCATAGAGGCCGGACGCGCAGACGCCGTCGAGATATTCGCCCATGACGCTGCCGAGCGACCACATCGAAAACGCCTTGAGCGCGCCCAATATCTTGATGCCTGCGCGGTCGCGAACATCGGCCAGGATGGCAAGGTTGCGCCGGATCGCGGCCTCATCCACCACGAAGGCGGGCGAGGGAACGCGATACAGATCGAAATGGGCGAAGGCGGCGGGATCGCCGGCTTTGGTTTCCATGATTTCTATCCCAATGTGCTCCTGCGTAGGCAGGAGCCCAGGGCGGCAAGCACTGCGCCCCGGACTCTGGGCTCCTGCCTTCGCAGGAGCACGGCGGCTTAAAACGCCAGCGGCGCGTCCAGTTCCTTCACCTGCCAGGGCAGGCCATGCTTGTTGAGCATGTCCATGAACGGGTCGGGATCGAACTGTTCGATGTTGAACACGCCTTCGCCGCGCCATGCGCCGGTCAGCATCATGGCCGCGCCAATCATGGCGGGGACGCCGGTGGTGTAGCTGACCGCCTGATTGCCGGTTTCGGCATAGGCATCCTCATGATCGCAGATGTTGAGGACATAGACGGTTTTCTGCACGCCATCCTTGGTGCCGGTGGCAATGTCGCCGATGTTGGTCTTGCCCTTGGTCGTGGAACCCAGGCTGGACGGTTCGGGCAGCACGGCCTTGAGGAACTGGAGCGGGATGATCTCCTTGCCCTCGTAGATGACCGGATCGATCCGGGTCATGCCGACATTCTGGAGCACTTCCAGATGCTTCAAATAGGCGTCGCCAAAGGTCATCCAGAAACGGATGCGTTTGATTTCGGGATAGAATTTGGCCAGGCTTTCCAGTTCCTCATGATACATGAGGTACATATTCTTGGGGCCGACCTGATCGAAATCGAATGTCTGCTTGTGGCTGAGCGCCGGACCTTCGACCCACTGCCCGTTTTCCCAGTGACGCGACGGGGCGGTCACTTCGCGGATGTTGATTTCCGGATTGAAATTGGTGGCGAAATGCTGGCCATGGTCGCCGCCATTGCAATCGAGAATGTCGAGCGTGTCGATCGTGTCGAGCAGATGCTTCTTGATGTAGGAGGCAAATACGCTGGTGACGCCGGGGTCGAAACCGGAGCCGAGCAGCGCCATGATGCCCGCTTCCTTGAAGCGTTCCTGATAGGCCCATTGCCAGCCATATTCGAATTTCGGCGTGTCGCGCGGTTCGTAATTGGCGGTGTCGAGATAATCCACCTTGGTCGCGAGGCACGCGTCCATGATGTTGAGATCCTGATAGGGCAGGGCCAGATTGACGACCAGCCTGGGCTGTACCTTTTCGATCAGCGCGATGGTGGCGGCGACATCGTCCGCATCCACCTGCGCCACGTCGATGGTGACGCCGGTGCGGGCCAGGACCGATTCGGCGACCTTCTCACAGCTGACGATGCGGCGGCTGGCGAGCGTGATGTGCGAGAATATATCGCTGTTCATCGCCATCTTGTGCACCGCGACCGACCCGACGCCGCCCGCGCCGATGACCAGAACCTTGCTCAATCTCGTCTCCATATGCTGTGCGCGGTCACCCCGCGAAAGCGCCCATATAGGGGCTTGGGATGACAGCGCAAAGACGCAGTGCAATTGCGCTGCCTGCCCTGATGTCCTTTAGGTCATGCCTTGCACCCATTCGCTGCTCTCAAACGTATCAACCGCGCATCCCGACACCTTTGGGATGCCAGGATAGCGGAAGGATGCCCCCATGAAATTTTCACCCATGACGATCGCGCTTGCCAGCGTGATATTGACCGCCAGCGGCGGCGGGATCGCGCAGGCGCAAATGGCCAAGAACCCGATGGTCGGCGGCGCGGCGATGTATCCGACCAAGGATATTGTCGACAATGCAGTCAATTCAAAGGACCACACGACGCTGGTAGCCGCAGTGAAGGCCGCCGGTCTGGTCGACACGCTCAAGAGCGCCGGGCCGTTTACCGTGTTCGCGCCGACCAATGCCGCTTTCGCGAAGCTGCCCGCAGGCACGGTCGATACGCTGCTGAAGCCGGAGAATAAGGCGACGCTGACCGGCATACTGACCTATCATGTCGTGCCCGGCAAAATGAACGCGAAGGACATTGCGGCCAAGGCTGCGGCCAATGGCGGCAAGGCTGTGCTGACGACCGCGCAGGGCGAACCGCTGACCGTCTGGCAGAAGGGCAAGGACTGGTATGTCACCGACGCCAAGGGCGGATCGGCCAAGATCACCATCGCCGACGTCAATCAGTCGAACGGTGTCATCCACGTCATCGACACGGTTTTGATGCCTTGATCGCTGTCGAAATGATGTGATGGCCGACGGGCCGATGGCTCCACCCCCTTGCCATCGGCCCGTTTGTTTTTGGGTTAGCGCACCAGTTTCTTCAGCCCCTCCACCGTGTCCGCCTCCGCCGCTGGCTTGTCCCGCCTGATGCGGGCGATGCGGGGGAAGCGCATGGCGAGGCCGGATTTGTGGCGCTTGCTGTCATGGATGCTGTCGAAAGCGACTTCCAGCACCAGCGTCTTTTCCACTTCACGCACCGGGCCGAAGCGGGCGACCGTGTTCTGGCGGACGAAGCGGTCCAGCCATTTCAATTCCTCATCGGTGAAGCCGCTATAGGCCTTGCCCACCGGATGCAGTTCACCCTCCGGCGTCCAGCAACCGAAGGTGTAATCGGAATAGAAGGAGGAGCGTTTGCCATGGCCGCGCTGGGCGTACATCATGACGCAATCGGCGGTCAGCGGATCGCGTTTCCATTTATACCATAAAGCAGCCTTGCGCCCGGCGACATAAGGGCTGTCGCGGCGTTTGAGCATTACGCCTTCGATCGCGGCGTCGCGCGCGCCTGCCCGAATGTCGGCGAGGGCGTCGAAATCGGCAGCGTCGATGGTGGCGGACAGGTCGAACCGCGTTGCGTCGAGATGGGGCATATAGGCTTCGAGCCGGGCACGGCGCTGTTCCCAGGGCAGGGCGCGCAAATCCTCGTCGCCCTCCAGCAGCAGATCGTACAGGCGCACGAAAGCGGGATAGTCCGCCTGCATTTTGGCGCTGACGAGCTTGCGGCCAAGGCGCTGTTGCAGGGCGTTGAAGCTGGCCGCCTCGCCGCCCTGAAACTCGCCGCGCACCAGCAATTCGCCATCCAGCACGGCATGGCCGGTGAAGGCGGCGGCTATTTCGGGGAAGCTGGCGGAAATGTCGTCGCCCGCGCGGCTGTAGAGGCGCGTTTCGCTCCCCGTGCCGACGATCTGGATGCGGATACCGTCCCATTTCCACTCGGCGGCATAGTCCGCCAAGTCCACGCTGTCGGCTTCGAGCGGGTGGGCGAGCATGAAGGGGCGGAAGAAGGGCGTGCCCGCTGGGTCGGGGCGTGGCGCGCGGCCTTCGGCCCAGTCGAACAGGGCGGTGTAGGGGGGCGGCAAGGCGTGCCAGACCTGCTCGACATCATCGACGTCGAGCCCGAATGCCTGCGCGAAGCCCGTTTTGGCGAGGCGGGCGGAGATGCCGACGCGCAGGCCGCCGGTGGCGAGCTTGAGCAGGGCGAAGCGGCCTGATGCGTCGAGATGGTCCATCATCTGCGCCAGGGCGTCGGGCGCTGCGGCGCGGCTGGTGGCGTGGAGACGATCGACCACGGTAGCAAGTGTCAGCGTGCCGTCGTCCAGGTCCGGCGGTTCGCCCGGCGGCGTCGGCCAGAGCAGGGCGACGGTTTCGGCCAGATCGCCCACATAGTCGCGGCTCATTTCATACAGGACGGGATCGACACGGGCGCGGATCATTTCGCCAATGGCCGAGGATTTGACCGCCTTGAGATCGAGATTGCCGGTGAGAGCAGCCAGCGCCCAGCCGCGATCCGGGTCCGGCGCGGACCGCAGATAGGCAGCGATCAGCGCCAGCTTGCCATTGCGCGATCGGGTGTAGACGAGGGCGTCGAGCAGTTGGGAGAAGGGTCTCATTGGCCAACGTCCGTTCGGTTCGAGCTTGTCGAGAACGCGCGCGATACAGTTCTCGACAAGCTCGAACCGAACGGGTGGGGGTCGCTCAGGGCCATCACCCTTCCTCCTCCTCATCGTCCCGCCCGACCAGCGCTAGCGCCCGCGCCCTGATCTGATGGGTCATGCACCAGTGGAGCAAAGCTTCCTCCCGCCCATGGGTGATCCAGGTTTCGGTCGGGGCAACCTCGCGGATCGTGTCTGTCAGTTCGTCCCAGTCGGCATGGTCGGACAGGATCAGCGGCAGTTCGACATTCTTCTGCCGGGCACGCTGGCGCACGCGCATCCAGCCGGATGCCATGGCAGTGATCGGGTCGGGCAGGCGGCGGCTCCAGCGGTCGTTGAGGGCGGATGGCGGTGCGACGATGATCGCGCCGCGCATCTCCTTTGCCGCGACGCCAGTGGCGGGGCGCAGGTCGCCCATCTCGACACCGAGTTCGACATAGAGATTGCACATGCGTTCCATTGCCCCGTGGAGGTAGATCGGGTCGTGATGGCCGCGCGCGCGCAATTCGCAGATGACCCGTTGCGCCTTGCCCAGCGCATAGGCGCCGACCAGCACGGAGCGATCGGGGTTGGCGTGAAGGGCGGCGAGTAACCGGTCGATCTCGCTGCCGGTATCGGGATGGCGGAACACGGGCAGGCCAAAGGTCGCTTCGGTCACGAAAATGTCGCACGGCACCGGCTCGAACGGCGGGCATGTGGGGTCGGGCCGGCGCTTGTAATCGCCCGTGACGACGACCCGCTCGCCCGCATGGGTCAGGACGATCTGCGCCGATCCCAGGACATGGCCTGCGGGCACATAGCGGATGGTGACGCCGCCCAGCCGGATTTCCTCGCCATAGCCGACCGGCGTGCCCGATGCCGTGCCGTAGCGCAGGCCCATGATCGCCAGCGTTTCGCGCGTGGCCCAGACATGGCCATGGCCGCCGCGCGCATGATCGGCATGGCCGTGGGTCACCAATGCGCGCTCGCGCGGGGCGGACGGGTCGATCCACGCATCGGCAGGGCGGACATAGATGCCGGTGGGGTGGGGTTCGATCCAATGGGCCATAGATGACCAGAAGATGTGAGAGCGCCGCCGGTTCCGCAAGCTGGTAACAGGGACGTAACGCTATCGTCACGGTGCCGACGCGCAGTTGCCCTATGGGCCACGCCACGACCCGATAGCGAGGAGGCTTGAACAGCATGGCGGCACCGGCCCATAAAAAGATCACGCGCGCGGTGCATCGCCACCGGCATCTGTCCAAGCAGGGGCTGCTGGAGCGTGCCTTCACCTTCGCGTTCCGGGGGCTGGTCTATGCCCAGATCTGGGAAGATCCGGCGGTGGATATGGAGGCGCTGGCGATCACGCCCGATTGCCATGTGGTGACGATCGCGTCGGGGGGCTGCAACGTCCTGTCCTACCTGACTGCCGATCCCGCGAAGATCACGGCCGTGGACCTGAACACCGCGCATATCGCGCTCAACCGGCTGAAGCTGATGGCGGCGCGGACCTTGCCGGACCACGCCGCCTTCCACCGTTTTTTCGCGCAGGCGGACAGCCGCGAGAATATCGCGGCCTATCGGGAAATGGTCGCGCCGCATCTGGATGAAGCGACGCGGCGCTACTGGGAAGGGCGCGACCTGATCGGGCGGCGGCGGATCGGCGGCTTTGCGCGGGGCATCTACAAACATGGCCTGCTGGGGCGCTTCATCGGCGCGGCGCATCTGCTGGCGCGGTTGCATGGCGTCAATCCGCGGCGGATGCTGGACGCCACGACACTGGCGGAGCAGCGGGCGATTTTCGACGCGGAACTGGCCCCGATTTTCGACAAGGCGTTTGTGCGCTGGCTGACCAGCCAGCCCGCCTCGCTATTCGGGCTGGGCATTCCGCCCGCGCAGTTCGAGGCGCTGGCCGGGGACGACCGGATGGACGCGGTGCTCAAAGCCCGGCTGAAGAAACTGGCCTGCGACTTTGACCTGAAGGATAATTATTTCGCGGTGCAGGCCTTCGGGCGCGGCTATGCCGCCAATGACCCGGCGGGCGCGGGGCCATTGCCGCCCTATTTGCAGGCGGCCAATCATGACGCGGTGCGCACGCGGGCGGACCGGGTCGATGTGCGCCATGTCAATTTCACCGATTTCCTGCGCGATCAGCCTGCCGCTTCGGCGGATCGCTACATTTTGCTCGATGCGCAGGACTGGATGGATGACGATCAGTTGAACGCGCTGTGGGCGCAGATCACGCGGACGGCGAAGCCGGGCGCGCGGGTGCTGTTCCGCACGGCGGGCGAACCGAGCATCCTGCCCGGACGGGTTGTCGACGCGGTGATGGACCAGTGGGCGTATCAGGCGCAGGCGTCGCTTGATTACACGGCGAGCGACCGATCGGCCATTTATGGCGGGGTGCATCTCTATGTGCTGAAGGAGGCATGATGAGCGACCATGGACGGTTGATGGACGGCACCTATCGCTGGCAACGGCATATCTATGACATAACGCGCAAATATTATCTGCTGGGGCGCGACGGACTGATCGCCGACCTTGCTCCGCCTTCGGGCGGCAGCGTGCTGGAAATCGGTTGTGGCACCGGACGCAACCTGATCGCGGTTGGCAAGGCATGGCCCCATGCGCGGCTCTATGGCGTCGATATTTCGCAGGCGATGCTTGATACTGCGCAGATTTCGGTTGAGCGGGTGGGCATGGCCTGCCGCGTCAGGCTGGCACGGGGGGATGCGGTGGATTTCGATCCCCAGGCGCTGTTCGGCCGGGCGACCTTCGATCGCGTGTTCATCAGCTATGCGCTGTCGATGATCCCCGACTGGGAAGCGGCATTGCAACAGGCCGCGCTATGCGTCGCGCCGGGGGGCAGGCTGGAGGTTGTGGATTTCGGCCAGCAGGAAGGCCTGCCCGGAGCGTGGCGCGCGGTCCTGTTTGGATGGCTGGCGCGGTTCCACGTAACGCCGCGCCCGGTGCTGGGTGACGCCATCGAAGCCGTCGCCCGCAATGTCGGTGGCGAACCGAGCCTGAGGACGCTGTATCGCGGCTATGCCGTTCGCGGTGGCGTGGCGAAGGCCTGACCGCCCATTTCCAGCGAAACGGCGATGGGGTTTAAGCTGCCTTGCGTTCCAGCAACTCAAGGTCCAGCCGGTCCCAGATTTCCACCAGCGCCGCGACCAGATCGCGCATCATCGCTTCGGTGTGGGCCGGGCCGGGGGTGAAACGCAGGCGCTCTGTCCCGCGCGGGACGGTGGGATAGTTGATCGGCTGTACATAGGCGCCATATTCGGCGAGCAGAATGTCGCTGATCCGTTTGGCCTTGACCGGATCGCCCACCATCAGCGGCACGATATGGGTGACCGTGTCCATGACGGGGAGGCCCGCATCAGCCATGAACTGCTTGAGCAGGGCGGCGGACGCCTGTTGCCCGTCCCGTTCCTCGCTGGAGCCTTTCAGATGGCGCACGCTGGCCAGCACGCCCGCAACCAGCACGGGGGAGAGCGAAGTGGTGAAGATGAAGCCGGGCGCATAGCTGCGGATCACATCGACGATCATCTGGTCGGCCGCGATATAGCCGCCCATCACGCCGAACGCCTTGCCCAGCGTGCCTTCTATGATGGTCAGCCGGTCAGCTACGGCATCCCGTTCCGAAATGCCGCCACCACGCGCGCCATACATGCCCACGGCATGGACTTCGTCCAGATAGGTCAGCGCGTTGAACTCGTCGGCCAGGTCGCAGATCGCGGCGATCGGCGCGACGTCGCCGTCCATCGAATAGACGCTTTCGAACGCGATCAGCTTGGGCGCTTCGGGATCTTCGGCCGCCAGCAATTCGCGCAGATGGTCGACGTCGTTGTGGCGGAACACCCGCTTTTCGCAGCCCGAATTGCGGATGCCAGCGATCATGCTGGCATGGTTGAGTTCATCGGAAAAGACGATGCAGCCCGGCAGCAGCTTGGCCAGGGTAGAGAGCGTCGCTTCGTTCGAGACATAGCCCGACGTGAACAGCAGGGCCGCTTCCTTGCCATGCAGATCGGCCAGTTCGCCTTCCAGATCGACATGATAATGGGTGTTGCCGCCGATATTGCGGGTGCCGCCGGACCCGGCGCCGACATCGTGCAGCGCCTCTTCCATTGCGGCCACGACCTTGGGATGCTGGCCCATGGCCAGATAGTCGTTGGAACACCAGACGGTGATGGGCTTGGGACCATTATGGCCGTGAAAGCAGCGCGCATTGGGGTAGGCGCCCCGGTTGCGCAGGATATCGATGAACACCCGATACCGGCCTTCTTCATGGAGACGATCGATCGCCTGCGCAAAGATATGCTTGTAGTTCACGCTCGCCCTAACCCTAGACTGCCCACATTCTACTTATAGCGGGCGTTTACCGATTGATGCTGCGCTTTACCAGCGCTAACCGTTCGCAGACATAAGGGGAAATACCGATCAATCATATCGGACCTTTTGTCCAAGAGACAGAATCAGAGCTGTTCGATCCGGTCGAGGCCATAGCGGGCAAGCGCCGGGGCGAGCGCGCGGACATGGTCATCCACCCGCGTGAATACGGCGATGCCGTTTGCCGGAACGTCAGGCCAGGGCTGGCCCTGCGTCAGAAACGCAATGCGCCGGGCGATCCCCTCGCCGCCATGAACGAAGGTCAGCGGACGCGATGCAGCGGCGGCCAGTTCTTCCTCGACCAGCGGAAAATGGGTGCAGGCCAGCGCGACTATGTCCATGCGGTCCCCGCCCGGCTGGTCGGTCAGGCCCGCGAGCGCGGCACGGGCGATCGCCGGGTCGAGCGGTTCGCCGCGCAGCTTCGCTTCGGCCAGTTGCACCAATGCCGCGCAGCCATGGCGCAGCATGATGCAGTCCGCACCATGTTCGGCGGCCAGCCGGTCGACATAGGGCTGGCGCACGGTGGCGTCGGTGCCCAATACCCCGAACACGCGGGTTTTGGAGGCAAGCGCGGCGGGTTTGATGGCGGGTACGGTGCCGACGACGGGAATGTCGAGCGCTGCGCGCACATGGCTCAATGCGATGGTCGATGCTGTGTTGCAGGCGATGACGGCGAGGCGCGGGCGGTATCGCTCCACCAGCCGCCCCAGCAGCGCCGGAACGCGCGCGGCAATTTCCGTCTCGCTCTTGGTGCCATAGGGGAATCCGGCGCTGTCGGCGGCATAGACGACCGGCGCGGTCGGTATCAGTGCGCGGGCGGGGGCGAGGATGGATAGCCCGCCCACGCCGGAATCGAAAAAGAGGATGGGAGCTTCTGGCGCGACCGTCATTATGGAGGGACATGTCGCGGGAACAGGCGGGGGTGTCAACGCCCGTTCGGTTCAATCCCCTGTTTCGGGCAGTTCCGCCAGCAGCTTGCGCAGGGCCGCGACGCTGGCATCATATTGGTCGGCCGGGCCGGCGGCGCGCAGCAGTTCCAGATCGCCGCGCAACTGGTCGATCCGCCGCTGCGCCATGGCCAGCTTCACGCCGTCGACCCTGATCTTCAGGTCGATGGCGGCCTTTAGCTGCTCCGTGTCCGGCCAGTCCGGCTGCCGCCTGGCGAGCGTATCGACCGCGTCGAGCAACTTGCCGATCTGCCGCCCATAGCTTTCCTGCGCGACGATCGCCTGTTCGGTCTGCGGCGCGCTCGAATTATTTTCGTTGACGATGATGTTGCCGAACGACCAGCCGCTGTTGATCGACTGCCACAATTTCTGCGGCGCCAGCGCCATCATGCTCCAGTTGTGGACGAGGTTGCTCAGGGGATCGAACGAAGCATTGTCGGTCATGGCAAGTCCGTCGCTGGGAGGTCGCCAGAATGACGGGCGCGCAGGCATAAATCAAGCGAAGGCGGTGAGCGGTTGCGGTTGACCATTGCCCGCGCCGCCCGTCACGCTATGGTCGCCTGACCATCCTGTCTGCCCTATCATCATCGGCGAGAATATGAACTTTCCCTGGCTGCTTCCCCTGTGCGTTCTGCTGCTTGGCTATGGGCTGGGTTCCATCCCCTTTGGCCTGTTGCTGACCCGCCTTACCGGGGCGGGCGACCTGCGGCAGATCGGTTCCGGCAATATCGGGGCGACCAATGTGCTGCGCACGGGGCGCAAGGGGCTGGCGGCGGCGACGCTGCTGCTGGACCTGCTCAAGGGCGCGGCGGCGGTGCTGATCGGCGCGGCGCTGATCGACGGAGGAGGGCCGATGGCGGGGGCCGTGGCCTTTATCGGCCATTGCTATCCGGTCTGGCTGCGCTTTGCCGGGGGCAAGGGCGTGGCGACGATGATGGGCGTGGTGACGGCGCTGCACTGGCCCGCTGGCTGCATCTTTGCCGCAGTGTGGCTCGGCGCGCTGTTCGGGACCAGATGGTCGTCGGTCGGCGGCATGGCGGCGGCGGTTAGCGCGCCGATCGCGCTATGGTTCATGGGGCGGATCGAACTGGTGCCCGTGGCGCTGGCGATGGCGCTGATCCTGTTGTGGCGGCATCGCGCCAATATCGCGCGGCTGATGCAGGGAACGGAACCCAAGATCGGGTCCGGCAAAGGGTGAGCGAGCAGGAACGGTTCGACCGGCTGCGGCTCATCCGCTCACCCCGGATCGGCCCGGTCAGCTATCGGCAATTGCTGGCGCGCTTTGGCACGGCGGGGGCTGCATTGCGCGCCATTCCCGATCTGGCGGCACGCGGCGGCGGCAAGGCAAGCGTTGCCGATGCAGGCGCGGTCGAGCGGGAGATTGCCGCATCACGGGCCTTGGGCGCGCGTTACCTGTTGATGGGGACGCAGACTATCCCGCCCTGCTCGACCAGTTTGAGGGCGCGCCACCCGCGCTGATCGTGCGCGGGGATGCGGCGCTGGCGGCGGGGCAGTGCATCGCCATGGTTGGCGCGCGCAATGCGTCGGCTGCGGCAATACGCTTCGCGCGGACGCTGGCGCAGGATCTGGGGCAGCGCGGCGCGGTGGTCGTATCGGGGCTGGCGCGGGGGATCGACACGGCGGCGCATCAGGGATCGGTGGGCAGCGGGACGATCGGCGTCATCGCCTGCGGGCTGGACGTGGTGTTTCCGCCGGAAAATCGCGATTTGCAGGCGCAGATCGCCGATGTCGGCCTGCTGGTGACCGAACATCCGCCCGGCGTGCAGCCACTGGCGCGCCATTTTCCCGCGCGCAACCGGATCATCGCGGGTTTGGCGGTGGGGACCGTGGTGGTCGAAGCCGCGCCCAAATCGGGTTCGCTCATCACCGCGCGGCTGGCGGGCGAAGCAGGGCGGGAGGTGATGGCGGTTCCCGGATCGCCGCTAGACCCGCGCGCGCAAGGCTGCAACCAGCTGATCCGCGAGGGCGCGACCCTGATCCAGAATGCCGACGATGTGCTGGAGGCAGTGGGCAGCATCGACATTCGCATGGTGCGGCAGGGCAGCTTCGATTTCGCCGGTGAGCCGGTATCGAGCGATGTCGCGGCGGGCGAACGCAGCGCCGTCATCGCGCTGCTGGGCCATGCGCCGGTGCCGGTGGACGAACTGATCCGCCTGAGCGGCCTTAGCCCGGCGGTGGTGCAAACGGTGCTGCTGGAACTGGAACTGGCCGAGCGGCTGGACCGGCTGGCGGGGGACGGGTGCGTTTGCGGTGAGGAATGACGCCCAGTCGAAACGAACGGAGCCAATAGTTCCGCCAACTCTTTTATCACCAGAGATGCCGACCTTCGCAGGCATGACGGCAGAGCCAAGGGGCTAGCGCTCCCCCGCCTTCTCCCCTAATCACACGCACCGCTTGACGCCCGCCGTCATCGCCTTCCAGACTCGCGCGTACGTGTGAGGCATCAAATTCCGGGGCCGTAAATGCAGCTTGTCATCGTCGAATCGCCTGCCAAGGCCAAGACTATCGAGAAATATCTGGGCGGGGATTTTCATGTTCTGGCCAGTTACGGTCATATCCGCGATCTGCCGGCCAAGGACGGATCGGTGGACCCGGATGACGGCTTTGCGATGCAGTGGGAAAATTATGGTGACAAGGGCAAGCAGCTCAAGGCCATAAGCGACGCAGCCAAGGGCGCGTCACGATTGATCCTGGCGACTGACCCTGATCGCGAAGGGGAAGCGATCAGCTGGCATGTGCAGGAGGTGCTGCGCGCCAAGAAGGCGCTGCCGGCGCAGGTGGACCGCGTGACCTTCAACGCGATCACGAAGGCCGCCGTGCTGGACGCGATGGCCAAGCCACGCGCGCTGGACGAGGATCTGATCGACGCCTATCGCGCGCGCCGGGCGCTCGATTATCTGGTCGGCTTCACCCTCTCGCCCGTGCTGTGGCGCAAGCTGCCCGGCGCCAAGTCGGCGGGCCGGGTGCAATCGGTCGCGCTGCGGCTGGTGGTCGAGCGGGAGCGGGAGATCGAGTCCTTCACCCCGCAGGAATATTGGTCGGTCGCGGCGGATATGGAGCAGGACGGCACCGCCTTTACCGCGCGCCTCGTCCGCTGGAAGGGCGAGAAGATCGAGCGGCTGACGATCGGTCGCGAGGGCGACGCGATGGCGGCCAAGGCCGATGTCGAGGCCGGGCGCTTCACGGTGGAGAAGGTCGAGACCAAGCCGCTCACCCGCAATCCCCCGCCGCCCTTCACGACGTCGACCCTGCAACAGGAAGCCGCCCGCAAGCTGGGCTTTTCCGCCAGCCACACGATGCGGATCGCGCAGCAACTTTATGAGGATGGCGCGATCACCTATATGCGAACCGACGGCGTGCAGATGGACGGCAGCGCCATTTCCGCCGCGCGCGCCGCGATCGCGCAGCGCTATGATGGCGGCTATGTGCCGGACAAGCCGCGCATCTACCAGACCAAGGCGAAAAATGCGCAGGAAGCGCATGAAGCCATCCGTCCGACCGATTTTTCGCGCGACAAGGTGGGCAGCGGCGATCACGCACGCCTCTATGACCTGGTGTTTAAGCGGGCGCTGGCCAGCCAGATGGCGTCGGCGCGGCTGGAGCGCACCACGATCGACATGAGCGACGCCACCGGATCGCATACGCTGCGCGCGACCGGGCAGGTCGTGATCTTTCCCGGCTTCCTGGCCCTGTATGAGGAAGGCCGCGACGATAGCGACGATGAAGATGGCAAGCTGCTGCCGCGCATGAGCGAGGGCGATGCGCCCGCCAGGAAGAAGGTCAGCGCCGAGCAGCATTTCACCCAGCCGCCGCCGCGTTACTCCGAAGCATCGCTGGTGAAGCGGCTGGAGGAGTTGGGGATCGGGCGACCGTCCACCTATGCATCGACATTGCAGGTGCTGAAAGACCGCGACTATGTTCGGGTCGAAAAGAACCGCTTTTTTGCCGAGGAGAGCGGGCGGCTGGTGACGGCCTTTCTGGAGCGCTTCTTCGAGCGTTATGTCTCCTATGATTTCACCGCGGGCCTTGAGGACGAGCTGGACGACATTTCCGGCGGCCGGGCGCAGTGGCAGGCGGTGCTGGAAGCCTTTTGGAAGGATTTCAAGCCCAAGACCGCCGAGGTGATGGAGCAGAAGCCGAGCGACATCACCGCCGCGCTCGACAAGTTTCTGGAGCCGATGCTGTTCCCGCCCAGGGCGGACGGCAGCAATCCGCGCGCCTGCCCGCTGTGCGCGGACGGGCAATTGTCGCTGCGCGGCGGCCGCTTTGGCGCATTCATTGCCTGCTCCAACTATCCCGAATGCAAATATACCCGCAAATTCGGCCAGCCCGGCGGCAAGGATGGCGAGGATACTGGCCCCGAAATATTGGGCAAGCACCCGGAGACCGGGCAGGACATCGTCAAGAAATCCGGCCGCTTTGGCCCCTATATCGAAATGGGTGAAGGCAAGGAGGCCAAGCGCGGGTCGATCCCAAGAGACTTGCCCGATGGCGAGTTGACGCTCGACTGGGCGGTCAGGCTGCTGAGCCTGCCGCGCGAGATTGGCCTGCACCCCGAAACCGGCAAGCCGATCGTGGCGAATATCGGGCGTTTTGGTCCCTATCTGCTGCATGACGGCAAATATGGGCGGCTGGCATCGACGTCGGAGATTTTCGAGGTCGGGATGAACAGCGCGGTGGTCAAGCTTGCCGAAGCCGCCAATCGCGGCCCGCGCAGCGCCGGGCGGGAGCCTTTGAAGATATTGGGCGCGCATCCGCGCACGGAAGCCGAGATCAAGCTGATGGAAGGACGCTACGGCGTCTATGTGACTGACGGTACGACCAATGCGACCCTGCCCAAGACGGTGGACAAGGACCAGTTGACGCTGGAGGAAGCTGCGCAACTGATCGACGCGCGGGCCGCCGCGGCTCCGGCCAAGAAGGGCGGGAAAAAGAAAGCCGCGCCCAAGAAGGCGGCGGCCAAGAAGGAGGGGGCGGCGAAGAAACCCGCTGCAAAGAAAGCCCCGGCCAAGAAGAAGGCGGCGGCGGCGGAATGATGGTCAGGCCGCGAGCCTGACCTGATTGCGGCCATTCGCCTTTGCGGCATACATGGCCATGTCCGCGCGCTGGAGCAGTTGATCGGCACTCGCACCGGCACTGGCGCTGGGACCGGCACTGGCGCTGCCATCCGCATGTGCAGCGCCTACGCTGATCGTCGGGCGAATATGGGTGCCGTCCGCCGCTGCTATGTCCAGCATTTCGATCGCCTGGCGGACGCGCTCCGCCATGGCGGTTGCCTGGGTCGATGGCATGTTGCGCAGGTAGATGGCAAATTCCTCGCCACCCAGCCGCCCGCACAGATCATCGCTGCGAATGGTGGCGCGCAGGCTGTCCGCGATCGCCTTGAGCACGCGATCGCCCATGGCATGGCCATAGCCGTCATTGATCGCCTTGAAATGATCGACATCGATCAGCAGGCAGGTGCCGGGCTGGCGGTCCTGCTCCTCCTGCAGACGGCGCAGAAAGGTCGCCCGGTTGAGCAGGCCGGTCATCTGGTCCACTTCCGCCAGTTGCTGCAATTCCACCAGCGCGGCGCGCAGCTTGTCATTGAGACGGCGCTTCTGCTCCGCCTGCCTGCTCATGATGATACAGACGGGCGTGGAAATGCATAGCGGCGTGCAGAAGCCGAAAATCCAGTAGGGGAAGGGGATTTCCATGCCCGGAAAGCGCGAGGCGACGAACATCGCGGCCATGGTCGTGCTGACCGAAAAGCTTATGCCCGCCAGGATCCTGTGCATGCCCCGCATCGCCTTTGGGTAGCACAGGATAGTAAACAATGAATTTCAGCGGCTACTCGACCCAGTCCAGGCCGATGTCGCGATAGATGCCGCGGTCATTTTCCCAGTCTTCCTTGACCTTGACATGCAGATAGAGGTGCACCTTCACCCCCAACAGCTTGGCCAGTTCCTCGCGCGCCTTTGACCCGATTTCCTTCAACCGCTGCCCGCCCTTGCCCAGCACGATAGCGCGCTGCGTCGGGCGTGCGACCAGGATTTGCTGGTGGATTTCGACCGATCCGTCCTGCCGTTCCTTATATTGTTCGGTATCGACAGCGGCGGCATAGGGCAGTTCGGCGTGAAGCTGGTGATAGAGCTGCTCGCGGGTGATTTCCGCCGCCAGCATCCGGTCGGTGGCGTCGGACACCTGATCTTCGGGGAAATGCCATGGCCCTTGCGGCATGGCGGCGGCAAAGGCGGCCTTGAGTTCGGGCAGGCCATCGCCGGTTGCGGCGGATACGAAGAAGATTTCGTCAAAACCCAGCGTGTCGTTCAGCACCTGCGTATGGGTCAGCAGCTTTTCCTTGATGGCAATGTCCACCTTATTGAGGATCAGCCATTTGCGTTCGGTGCGATGCTTGAGCGCTTCGATGATGGGTTCAAGCTTCGGGCCACGCCCCGCCTTGCCATCCACGACCATCGCGATCAGATCCGCGCCCTGCGCGCCGCCCCAGGCCGCCTGCACCATGGCGCGGTCCAGCCGCCGCCTGGGCGCGAAAATGCCGGGCGTATCGACCAGCACCAGTTGCGCGTCGCCCTCGATCGCGACGCCCATGACACGGGTGCGCGTCGTCTGCGCCTTGGCACTGGTGATCGCCACCTTCTGCCCCACCAGCGCGTTGACCAGCGTGGACTTGCCCGCATTGGGCGCGCCGACAATGGCAATGACGCCGCAGCGCTGCGTTGACTGAATTTCTGGACTTTCCAAACTAAACTCCGTTCGCCCTAAACAAGCCGTGCTTCTGCGAAGGCAGGAGCCCAGGGCGTTAGCACGCGCCAGTGCGCCCTGGGCTCCTGCCTTCGCAGGAGCACATCATAACATATAAATTCGGTTTAGCCCGTCAGCTTCTCCAGCAACGCTGCTGCCGCCGCTGTCTCCGCTTCCTGCTTCGATCCGCCGGTCGCGCTGGCCTCGCCTGCGCCCTTGATCGTCACGGCGACGACGAAGCGCAGGGCATGTTGCGGGCCGGATCGGTCCTTGATTTCATATTCAGGCGGCTTGCGCTTGTTGGCGGCGGCCCATTCCTGAAGCGCGGATTTGGGGTGGCGCGGCGCGGCGGTCTGGGTATCGACGCGGTCGGCCCACAGGCGGCGCACCAGCGTGCGGGCTTCGTCCAGCCCAGCCTCCAGATAGAGCGCGCCGATCAGCGCCTCCATGACGTCGCCCAGCACATTGTCGCTATTGGCCGCGCCATCGTCGCGCGCTTGCTTGCCCAGTATCAGATGGGCCGGCACGCCCGCGTCGCGCGCCACCTCGGCACAGGTTTCGCCCGACACCAGCGCGTTGAAGCGGCGCGACAATTTGCCTTCCGGTTCACCGGCAAAGCGATCAAACACCCATTCGGATACCAGCAGCCCCAAGACCCGGTCGCCCAGAAATTCCAGCCGCTCATAATTGACCGGGTTGGCGCTGCCATGGGTGAGCGCCTGGCTGAACCGCGCAGGGTCGCGCGGGGGGCGCCCGATCAGCGCCGCCAGCCAGCCCGCCGTGTCAGGTTGGGGCGCCTTATGGTTCAAAAACCTTCCCCGATGCGGTTCCACCGCGCAGCCGACACCCAAGTCCAGGGCAGCAGCCAGTTGGCGCTGCCATCGGTCGAAAATACCGAAATCATGGCTTTGCCGACCAGATTTTCTTCAGGGACCAGCCCGATGCCGCCGCCTTCCACCGCCGGGAAGCGGCTGTCGGCGCTGCGGTCGCGATTGTCGCCCATCATGAACAAATGGCCCTGCGGCACCAGCACCGTGTCGCGATCATCCGCCGCGCCGTCCGGCACCAGGTCCAGCACATTATAGCTTTTCGCCGGCGTATCCTTGGTCGCTGGCAGCGTTTCGCGATATTGGGGATAACGGCACTGCTTGCCGCCGCCGGGGGCGGCTTCCTCGAAATCGGGGCGATAGCAGGGGGACTCTGCGCCCTCTTTGGCTGCAGCCTGCGTCATGTTGGGGGTCACGGGAATGACGAGGTCGGCGACCTTCTGCTTGGGGATGGCAGCGCCGTTGAGGTAAACGGTGCCACCACGCACGGCGATCATGTCGCCGGGCAGGCCGATCACCCGCTTGATATAGTCATTCTTCTGGTTCGGCGGCGCCTTGAACACCACCACGTCGCCGCGGTGCGGGGTGGACGGGAAGATGCGGCCGGGGATCAGGGGGATGCTGAAGGGCAGCGAATAGCGCGAATAGCCATAGGGCCATTTGGCGACCAGCAGATAATCGCCGATCAGCAGGCGCGGCTGCATGGATTCCGACGGGATATTGAACGGCGAGATAATGAAACTACGCAGGACAAAGACGAACAGGCCCAGCTTGGCGAGGAACCAGAGAAAGTCCCGCGTTTCCGATTTTGCAGTCATGGGTGATCGTTCAATCCCTGTGAAACAGCCGATAAAGCGGCCGTTGGGGCTTTTGAGGCTTGCGGCCTGACACGTCAAGCGCGTCCTGACCTATGCAATTGGTCGAAACATTGGCTAAAGAAGGCCGGGAATCGGCATGTGCAGCGCCGGTTTCGGTTTCATCGAAGAGGATATTTTCATGCCGACTCCTGCACTGGCGGCCATCGCCGCCCTGCCGCAAGCCGACCTCAAGTCGATTTTCACGACCGATCCCGATCGCTTGTCCAAACTGGTGCATCAACTGGGGCCGATCCGCTTCGACTGGTCCAAGACCCATCTGACCGATGACCTTGTCGCCGGATTTCTGGCGCTGGCGGATGAGCAGGGCTTTGCCCAGCGGCGCGACGCGCTGTTTGCCGGAGAGGCGGTGAACAATACCGAAGGCCGTGCGGCCGAGCATCCCGCCGAGCGGGGCGAGGGACATCCCGACAGCGTCGCCAGCGCAAAGGCGCTGCATAACCGCATGCGCGCGCTGGTCGATGCGATAGAGGCGGGCGCGCTGGGCGACATTCGCCACATCCTGCATATCGGCATTGGCGGGTCCGCGCTTGGCCCCGACCTGATCGTCGATGCGCTGGACGGCGACGGCGTGCGGTATGACGTGGCGATTGTGTCCAATGTCGACGGCACCGCGCTGGAGCGCGCGATCGAGGGGTTCGATCCCCATGCGACGCTGATCGCGATCGCCTCCAAGACCTTCACCACCAGCGAAACCATGCTGAACGCCGCCAGCGCGATCAACTGGATGATCGAAGGCGGCGTGGAAGACCCCTATGGCCGCGTTGTCGCGCTGACCGCCGCGCCCGAACGGGCGATGGACTGGGGCGTCGATGAAACCCGCATCCTGCCCTTCGCCGAATCCGTAGGCGGGCGCTATTCGCTCTGGTCCTCGATCGGCTTTCCCGCCGCGCTGGCGCTTGGCTGGGATGCGTTTGAAAGCCTGCTGGAGGGGGCGGCCGAAATGGACCGCCATTTCCGCCTGTCCGACCCGGCGCAGAATATTCCGCTGATCGCGGCCTTTGCCGACCAATATTATACGCGGGTGCTGGGGTGCCAGACCCGCGCCGTGTTCGCCTATGACGAGCGGCTGGCGCTGCTGCCATCCTATCTCCAGCAACTGGAGATGGAGAGCAATGGCAAGGCGGTAAAGCTGGATGGATCGCCGGTGGACGGCCCGACTGCGCCAATCACCTGGGGCGGGGTAGGGACGGACGCGCAACATGCCGTGTTCCAGCTGTTGCATCAGGGCACGATCATCACGCCCGTCGAATTCATCGCCGCGATCGAGCCGGGCCATGCGCTCAACCCGGCGCATCACCGCGCATTGCTGGTCAACTGCTTCGCGCAGGGAGCCGCGCTGATGCGCGGCAAGGATAATGCCGCCGACCCGGCACGCGCCTATCCCGGCAACCGCCCGTCGACCACCATCCTGATGGACGATGTGACGCCGCATGCGCTGGGCGCGCTGATCGCCTTTTACGAGCATCGCACCTTTGCCAATGCGGTGCTGATGGGCATCAACCCGTTCGATCAGTTCGGCGTCGAACTGGGCAAGGAAATCGCCAAATCGATCGAGGCGGACGGGGCCACAGGTTTTGATCCGTCGACCATGGCGCTGATCGAGATTGCGCTGGGGGCGGAGTAAACCACAACAGCCGTTCGTTTCGAGCGAAGTCGAGAAACGCGGAAGCGGCGCTGCACGCTTCTCGACACGCTCGAAGCGAACGGAGGTGGTTTGGCTACCAGCAACAAGATTCCCGTTTGTAACTCCCGCCCTCAACCGCCATATCCCCCGCACCCAATCGGAGGCCAGGCATGAGCGAGTTTGATTTCGACCTTTTCGTCATCGGTGCAGGATCGGGCGGCGTGCGCGCGTCGCGTGTCGCCGCAGCGCATGGGGCGAAGGTCGCGGTGGCCGAGGAGTTTCGCGTCGGCGGCACCTGCGTCATTCGCGGCTGCGTGCCCAAGAAGCTGCTGATCTATGGCGCGCATTTCGCCGAGGATCTGAAGGATGCGCGCCGCTTTGGCTGGAACGTCCCCGACTGCGGCTTTGAATGGACGACGCTGCGCGACAATGTGCTGGGCGAAGTCGACCGGCTGGAGGGGCTCTACCGGAATACACTCAACAGCCACAAGGTTGAGATGATCCCCGAACGCGCGGTCGTGACCGGCCCGCACAGCGTGAAGCTGGCCAGCGGGCGCGAAGTGACGGCGAAATATATATTGGTCGCGACTGGCGCCTGGCCGGTCATGCCCGACATCGAAGGCGCGGAACATGGCATCACCTCGAACGAGGTGTTTCATCTCGACCAATGCCCAAAGCGGATCGTCATCGTCGGCGCTGGCTATATCGCCAATGAATTTGCCGGCATCTTTCACCAGTTCGGCAGCCATGTGACGATCGTCAATCGCTCCTCCACCCTGCTGCGCGGCTATGACGAACAGATACGCGACCGGCTGCTTCAGATTTCGATGACGAAGGGCATCAATTTCCGTTTCAACGCGCATATGGAACGGATCGAAAAGACGGATGACGGTGCGCTGTGCGTCCACTTCAAGGATGGCGATCCGGTATCCGCCGATGTCGTCCTGTTCGCGACCGGGCGAAAGCCCAATGTCGACGGGCTGGGGCTGGACAGCGCAGGCGTCGAACTGGACGACAAGGGCGCGATCAAGGTCGACGACTATAGCCGGACCAGTTGCGAGAGCATCTATGCCGTGGGCGACGTGACCGACCGTCTGCAACTGACCCCGGTGGCGATCCGCGAGGGTCATGCCTTTGCCGATACGGTCTTTGGCGGCAATCCGCGCACGGTCGATTATGACTGCGTGCCATCCGCCGTGTTCAGTCACCCGCCGCTGGCCGGTGTCGGCATGACCGAAGCGCAGGCGAAGAACAAGCTGGGGACGGTGAAGGTCTATACGTCCGACTTCCGCCCGATGAAATATGTGCTGGCCGGGCGCGAGGAGCGGGCGCTCTACAAGATGATCGTGGACGCCACGACCGAGCGGGTGGTGGGGCTGCACATGATCGGTCCCGACGCGCCGGAAATCTTGCAAGCCGCGGCCATCGCGGTGAAGGCGGGGCTGACCAAGCAGGACTTTGACGACACGGTCGCGCTGCACCCCAGCATGGCGGAAGAACTGGTGCTGCTGAAATGAAATAGGCGTGTTCCCGCGCAGGCGGGAACATTCAGGCCTGGACGAACGTCACCACCAGCGCATCGCGCCAGGCCGGTTGGTTGTCATCGACCGCATGGATTTCCGTAACGCCATGCAATATCCGCCGGTCGTCGATCAGCATGGCGTCGCCCGCATCGGCCAGCATGAACTCGCCCAGCGGCGTGCCGTCTGGCGCGCCGATCCGGGTCACGCCTTCCCGCACGTTGCGCCGTTCGACCAGCATCACCAGGACATGATCCACCCCGTCGCGATGCAATCCTTCGGGCGTGGGGCGGCCGACTTCTCCGGGCCGCGCCTCGATACGGAACTGGTGCATTTCGACATGGGCGGTGCCGTTCATCGGGAATTGCGCCGCGCAGAAGGCGAAGATGGCGCGGCAGACGGGACTGTCGATCGTGGCCTGTTCGACCGGATCGAACCAGCGCTGCACATCGCCATTGAGCGGATTATAGTCCCGGCTCTGATAATGGGGCTGGTGCGGCTGGCGGATGAAATCGCCCGCTTCGTAGCGGAAGGTCGCGTGGCGACGGCGGCGGTAGCGCCCGCCATCGGCCATATAGAGATCCGGCCCCAGATCGTTCCAGCTGGCGGCAAACGCATGCCATTCGGCCACGCCCACGCCCAGTTGCGCGAAGGTTTCGGCCCCCGACAGGCGCGCATAGCCTTGTCTTGCCATCATAGTCTGAATGGCGTTGGTCGCCGGGTCGATCAGTGCGCCGTGAGTCATCATGCCTCTCTAATGCCTTGCCCAGACGATCGACAGGGCCGCTTTCCGCAGGCTGGCTTCACCCGATCCAATAGGGGACGATCTGGCGATTGTCCGGGTCGACATGGATCGGCCGGTCGGCGGGCGGAAAGGCGCGCTGGTCGCAACTCTGGCGCGAACAGAGGCGGCAGGTGATGCCGATGGGCGTCGCCGCGCCCTCATCCTCCAGTCGCAGTCCGTCGGCATAGACGAAATTCGCCGCATGGGCGGTCTCGCACCCAAGCACCACGGCAAAGCGGCGCGGCGTGCGGCTGTAGCTGCCCGATGGCTTTACCAGCCCCTTCGCCATCGACACATAGCGCACCCCATCGGGCGTTTCACCCAGTTGCACGTTGATCCGGTCGGGGATGGCGACCGCTTCATGCACGTTCCACAACGGACAGGCGCCGCCGAAACGGGCGAATTGCAGCCGGGTGGCGCTGTGGCGCTTGGTGATGTTGCCCGCCATGTCCACGCGGCAGAAGAAGAAGGGGATGCCGCGCAGGCCGGGGCGTTGCAGCGTGGACAGGCGGTGGCACGCCTGCTCGAAACTCACGCCAAAGGTGCGGGCCAGACGGTCGATGTCGTGGCGCATCACCCGCGCCGCCTCCCGAAACGGCGCATAGGGCAACAGCAGCGCGCCAGCGGCATAATTGCCAAGGCCGATCGCCAGCAACCGATCAGCCCCGGCCACCGGCAGCGCGGCCTTTGCCACGACATCGGCGATGACGGCCTGCCCCTCCAGCATCATCAGCTGGTGCGCGAGCATGAATTTGCGGCTCTCGGTCGGCAGCGCGGCGTTGATGAACAGGCGTCGGTCCGGCGCGCTATAGGATCGCAACGCGCTGTCGGGCGTATCGGCGATCAGCGTCTCGATGCCGTGCCGCCGAGCCAGCGCTTCGACCAGCATGCCCTCGTCCAGCGCCTGCCCGGCGGTAAAGCTGGCGGCCATATCCTCGGCCAGACAGTCGAGAGAGTGGACATAATTGCCCGCTTCATGAAACCAGTCGCGCGCCGCCTCCCATGGCAGCCGCGCCTGCACCGTGCTGTCGTTGGCGATCGCTTCCTCGATCATGTTGATGCGTTCATTGGCGCGGATATGGGCGTTGTAGAGATCGAGGTAACGCGCCGCGAATTCGGGAAATTGCAGGTGCAATTTCTCGATCCGCTCCGGCTCCAGCGCGACGCCGGGCAGTTCGGGATGGCTGAGCGCGAAGGTGAATGCGCCCAGCATCTGCTCATCCTCGCGCGCGTCGAAACTCGCCCAGTCGGTCGGGAAGGCATTGGCGAGCGCCGCCTTGACCTTGGCGGTCAGGGGGCGATCGTCATTTTCCATCTGGGACAGATAGGACACGGATATGCCCAGCGCCTGCGCCATCGTCGCCTGGTCCATGCGATGGTCAAGGCGCAACTGACGCAGCTTTGGTCCTGCAAAGATACGGTTGCCGCGTGCCACTATACACCCCCTGCACAAACCCATAGACTGGATTTGCCCATCCCTAATTTGCGAAGTCGTGATTTGCAAATTAGCAAATTTACATTTGCGAAAAATCGCAATCGCGGGAAAAGGGCGTCACAACAGGTCCGCACCCTGACCGGAGAGATATGCCTATGTCGAAGCTCGCCATTATCGAACAGCTTGAAGCCAAGCGCGAAGGCGCGCGCATGGGCGGCGGCCAGCGCCGCATCGACGCGCAGCATGGCAAGGGCAAGCTGACGGCGCGCGAGCGGATAGAGGTGTTGCTGGACGAAGGCAGCTTTGAAGAGCTCGACATGTATGTCGAACATAATTGCACCGATTTCGGCATGGATGAGGCGCATATCCCCGGCGACGGCGTGGTCACCGGGTCCGGCACCATCAATGGCCGTCTGGTGTTCCTGTTCAGCCAGGATTTCACGGTTTACGGCGGCGCGGTGTCCGAACGGCACGCGATGAAGATCTGCAAGATCATGGACATGGCGCTGAAGGTCGGCGCGCCGGTCATTGGCCTGAATGACAGCGGCGGCGCGCGGATTCAGGAAGGCGTGGCGTCGCTGGCGGGCTATGCGGAGATTTTCCAGCGCAATGTGCTGGCGTCGGGCGTGGTGCCGCAGATCAGCGTCATCATGGGGCCGTGCGCGGGCGGGGCTGTCTATTCGCCTGCCATGACCGACTTCATCTTCATGGTGAAGGATTCAAGCTTCATGTTCGTGACCGGCCCCGACGTGGTCAAGACGGTGACGAACGAGGTGGTGACGCAGGAAGAACTGGGCGGCGCGGTGACGCACACGACCAAGTCGGGCGTTGCGGACGTGGCGTTTGAAAATGACCTCGAAGCGCTGCTGGCGGTGCGCGATTTCGTGGACTTCCTGCCTGCGTCGAACAAGGAGCCGGTGCCGGAGCGGCCGAGCGCGGACCCGTGGGACCGGATCGAACCGAGCCTCGACACGCTGATCCCCGCCAATGCGAACCAGCCCTATGACATGCACGAACTCATCCGCAAGATCGTGGATGAAGGCGACTTCTTCGAAGTGCAGCCAGCGCACGCAGGCAATATCATCTGCGGCTTTGGTCGTGTCGAAGGACGCACGATCGGCATCGTCGCCAACCAGCCCTTCGTGCTGGCGGGCGTGCTGGACATCAATTCGTCGAAGAAGGCGGGGCGCTTCGTGCGCTTCTGCGATGCGTTCGACATTCCGATCGTGACCTTGGTGGACGTGCCGGGCTTCCTGCCGGGCACGGCGCAGGAACATAATGGCATCATCAAGCATGGCGCCAAACTGCTGTTCGCCTATGCCGAAGCGACGGTGCCCAAGATCACCATCATCACCCGCAAGGCCTATGGCGGCGCTTATGACGTCATGGCGTCCAAGCATCTGCGCGGCGACCTGAACTATGCCTGGCCGACCGCCGAAATCGCGGTGATGGGGGCCAAGGGCGCGGTCGAGATCATCTTCCGCGGCAAGACGGCGGACGAGATCGCCGAGCGCACCGCGGAATATGAAGCGCGCTTCGCCAACCCGTTCGTGGCCGCATCAAAGGGCTTCATCGACGAGGTGATCCAGCCGCACTCGACCCGCAAGCGGATCGCGCTGGGCCTGCGGAAACTGCGCAACAAGGCGCTGGAGAATCCGTGGAAGAAGCATGACAATATTCCGCTGTGAGTAGGGCGTTGGAAAGCCGTGATGAAAAATTTGAAGCTTGGGCTGACAAGCGCAGGGCGGAGTATCGAAAAGCCCAACCTGCAACTCAAGTGAATCCTGTAAGACCGAATATCATTTCTCGTTTTTTTCATGGCGTCGGCAACATCATTGGTGCGGCATTCGGGATGGTGTGGATTGCTTCGATCGGAATCGGAATCCTAATTGCAATCCTTTCTCCCGGCAGTTGTTCTTCAGTTAACTATCCTACGGAATTTCGCGCGCGATAAGGTGAAAATATGAAACTCGGCCGTCTCAACCATATCGGCGTCGCCACGCCCAGCCTGGAAAAGAGCATCGCTTATTATCGCGATGTGATGGGCGCGACGAAGATCCATGAACCGTTCGACCTGCCCGCGCAGGGGGTGAAGGTGTGTTTTGTCGATACGCCGGGCGAGAATGGGACGGCGGGGACGCAGATCGAGTTGATCGAGCCGTTCGATGAAAGTTCGCCGATCACCGCCTTCATCGCCAAGAACCCGACCGGGGGGCAGCATCATATGTGCTACGAGGTGCCCGACATTCTCGAAGCCAAGGCCTGGTTCGAGGCGAAGGGTGCGCGGGTGCTCGGCGAACCGCGCATCGGGGCGCATGGCACGCTGATCTTCTTCGTGCATCCCAAGGATATGAACGGGGTGCTGACCGAGATCATGGAGACGCCGAAGGAGGCACATTGACGGTTTAAGCCTCCCCCGGCGGGGGAGGCAGCGAGACTTGGGGGCTGCGCAGCAGACCCTTAGTCGCAGCGGAGAGGGGGCGCGACGCCCGATGGGTCGAACCCCCTCTCCAACTTCGGCTAGCCAGACAAGCTGGCAAGCCTGCGTATCCTCTCCCCTCCGGGGCGAGGAAAGGGATGGATTAGATGACCGACAAGCCGACACTGGACCAATGGGCCGCCGCTGCCGCGAAGGAAGTGAAGGGCAAGGATTTGACCTGGCAGACCCCGGAAGGGATCGCCGTCAAGCCGCTCTATACCGCCGACGATGTGACCGCCGATCCCGGCCTGCCCGGCTTTGCGCCCTTCACCCGTGGCGTGAAGGCCAGCATGTATGCGGGCCGCCCCTGGACCATCCGCCAATATGCGGGCTTTTCGACGGCGGAGGAATCCAACGCCTTCTACCGCCGCAATCTGGCCGCCGGGCAGAAGGGGCTGTCGGTCGCGTTCGACCTGGCCACCCATCGCGGCTATGACAGCGATCATCCGCGCGTCACGGGCGACGTTGGCAAGGCGGGTGTGGCGATCGACACGATCGAGGATATGAAGATCCTGTTCGACGGCATCCCGCTCGACAAGATGTCGGTCAGCATGACGATGAACGGCGCGGTCATCCCGATCCTGGCCTTCTTCATCGTTGCGGGCGAAGAACAGGGCGTCGAGCGCAAATTGCTCGACGGGACCATTCAGAACGACATCCTCAAGGAGTTCATGGTCCGCAACACCTATATCTACCCGCCCGAACCATCGATGCGGATTATCAGCGACATTTTCGGCTATACCAGCCGCGAGATGCCCAAGTTCAACAGCATCTCCATTTCCGGCTATCATATGCAGGAAGCCGGCGCGACGCAGGTGCAGGAACTGGCCTTCACCATCGCCGACGGCATGGAATATGTGAAATATGGCGTCGCGTCGGGTCTCGACATCGACAAGTTTGCCGGTCGCCTGAGCTTCTTCTTCGCCATCGGCATGAACTTCTTCATGGAGATCGCGAAGCTGCGCGCCGCGCGCGTGCTGTGGCATCGCGCCATGACGCAGCTGGGCGCGAAGGACGAGCGCTCCAAGATGCTGCGTACCCACTGCCAGACGTCGGGCGTCTCGCTGACCGAGCAAGACCCCTACAACAACGTCATGCGCACCACGATCGAGGCGATGGCCGCGATGCTGGGCGGCACGCAGTCGCTCCACACCAACGCGCTGGACGAAGCGATCGCACTGCCCACCGACTTTTCCGCCCGGATCGCGCGCAACACGCAGATCGTGATCCAGGAAGAAACCGGCATGACCAGGGTGGTCGATCCGCTGGGCGGCTCCTACTATGTCGAGGCGCTGACCCAGCAACTGGTCGACGAAGCCTGGGCGATCATCGAAAAGGTGCAGGCCGAAGGCGGCATGGCGAAGGCCGTTGCGGCTGGCTGGCCCAAGGCGATGATCGAAACCGCAGCGGCAGCGCGTCAGGCGCGGGTCGATCGCGGCGACGACGTGATCGTGGGCGTCAACAAATATCGGCTGGCGAACGAGGATCTGCTCGAAACGCTGGAAGTCGACAACGCCAAGGTGCGCGAAGGGCAGATCGCCCGGATCAACCGGGTGAAGGCGGAACGCGACAGCGCCAAATGCGAAGCCGCATTGCAGGCGTTGCGCGATGGCGCAGCCAGGCCGTCCAGTCTTGACAACAACCTCCTTGCCCTCGCCGTGGAGGCCGCCCGCGCCCGCGCGACGCTGGGCGAAATCTCTTCGGCGATGGAAGAAAGCTTCGATCGCTACGGAACCCAGCCGACGCCGGTGAAGGGCGTCTATAGCGCGCCTTATGAAGGCGACAGCCGCTGGCAACAGGTACTCGACGGCGTGCAGGCCGTCGAGCGGCGCCTCGGTCGCAAACCCAAACTCCTCATAGCCAAGATGGGGCAGGATGGACATGACCGGGGCGCCAACGTCATCGCGTCCGCGTTCGGCGACATGGGGTTCGACGTCGTGTCGGGACCGCTATTCCAGACGCCCGACGAAACCGTGGTGCTGGCGCTCGACAGCGGCGTCGATGTCGTCGGCGCATCCTCGCTTGCGGCGGGCCACAAGACCTTGATCCCGGACCTCATCGCCAAGCTGCGCGAAGCGGGTCGCAACGACATCAAGGTGATCGCTGGCGGCGTCATCCCGCCGCAGGATTATGACTTCCTCCGTGACGCGGGCGTCCAGGGCATTTATGGACCGGGCTCCAATGTCGTGGAATGCGCCGCCGACGTGCTGCGCCTCCTCGGCCACAACATGCCCCCTGCCGGGCTGGAGGACGCTGCTTGAACAATCTCTTCATCCTGATCCGCACCCAACAGCCGTTCGTTTCGAGCGTAGTCGAGAAACATTGGCACGCGGCTTCCGGCTTCTCGACTTCGCTCGAAGCGAACGGAGGCGGGGAGTGACCATGACGGCTATCACCGCCCGCACCGACTGGACCCGCGCCGAAATCGCCGCGCTGTTCGATCTGCCCTTCAACGACCTCATGTTCGAGGCGCAGTCGATCCATCGCGCGAATTTCCCGCGCAACGAAGTGCAGCTTTCCACCCTGCTGTCGATCAAGACCGGCGGCTGTCCGGAAGATTGCGGCTATTGCAACCAGTCGGCGTCGGCGGAGAGCGGCCTGAAGGCCGAGAAGCTGATGAGCGTGCAGGCGGTCATGCAGGCCGCGGCGCAGGCAAAGGATGCGGGCAGTTCCCGCTTCTGCATGGGCGCGGCATGGCGCAATCCCAAGGAGCGGGACATGCCCGCCATCGTCGAGATGGTGAAGGGCGTGCGCCAGATGGGCATGGAAACCTGCATGACGCTGGGCATGCTGAGCGAAAGCCAGGCCAAGGTGCTGGCCGACGCTGGCCTCGATTATTACAACCATAATATCGACACCTCGCCCGAACATTATGAGAAGGTGATTACCACCCGGACCTTCGACGATCGCCTCGAAACGCTCGAAAATGTCCGCAATTCGGGGATCAACGTCTGTTCGGGCGGAATCGTGGGCATGGGCGAAACGCGCGAGGACCGCGTCGGCTTCCTGCACGCCCTGGCCGTGCTGCCCACCCATCCGCAAAGCGTACCGATCAACGCGCTGGTGCCGGTCAAGGGCACCGTGCTGGGCAATATGCTGGCCGACACGCCGCTCGCCAAGATCGACGAGATCGAGTTTGTGCGGACGGTTGCCGTCGCCCGGATCGTGATGCCGGAAAGCATGGTGCGCCTGTCTGCGGGGCGCGAGAGCATGTCGGATGCATGTCAGGCGCTCTGCTTCATGGCGGGCGCCAACAGCATCTTTACTGGCGACAAGCTGCTGACGACTGCGAATGCGGGCGACAATGCCGACGCGGCACTGTTCGCGAAGCTGGGCGTCGTGCCGATGCAAGCCGAGGTAAAGGTTGAGCTGGAGGCGGCTGAATAGGAGTGATCCGCTATTTGGGATGCTTGGCGGTCGCCATCGCAGTTCTGGCAGCGGTTTTTTGGATGATGGTCGATCTGGGCATGTTCATGCACGGAGACTGAAATCATCCGTTCGGTTCGAGCGAGGTCGGGAAGCGGTTCTCGACACGCTCGAACCGAACGGAGTTTAGAGCAAGGACTGGGACAGGAAATAGAATGGCAATCACCAAGATCCTGATCGCGAACCGTGGCGAAATTGCGTGTCGTGTCATGCGCACGGCCAAGAAAATGGGCATCAAGACCGTGGCGGTCTATTCCGATGCCGATGCGCGCGCGCCGCATGTGTTGATGGCCGACGAAGCCGTGCATATCGGCCCGTCGCCCGCCGCCCAATCCTATCTGATCGCCGACAAGATCATCGCGGCCTGCAAGCAGACGGGCGCCGACGCGGTCCATCCCGGCTATGGCTTCCTGTCCGAACGCGAAAGCTTCCGCAACGCGCTGGACGCGGAGGGCATCATCTTCGTTGGCCCGCCCGCCAATGCCATCGCGGCGATGGGCGACAAGATCGAGTCCAAGAAGCTGGCGCTCGAAGCAGGCGTCAATGTCGTTCCCGGCTTCGTCGGCGTCATTGACGACACCGAACATGCCGTCAAAATCTCCAACGAGATCGGCTATCCGGTGATGATGAAGGCGTCCGCTGGCGGCGGGGGCAAGGGGATGCGCCTCGCTTATTCCGAACAGGATGTTCGCGAAGGCTTTGAAGCGACCAAGCGCGAAGGGCTTGCCAGCTTCGGCGACGATCGCGTGTTCATCGAAAAGTTCATTGAAAGCCCGCGCCATATCGAAATTCAGGTGCTGGGCGACCAGCATGGCAATATCGTTTATTTGAACGAACGCGAATGTTCGATCCAGCGCCGCCACCAGAAGGTGGTCGAGGAAGCGCCGTCGCCGTTCGTCAGCCCCGAAATGCGCCGCAAGATGGGCGAGCAGTGCGTCGCTCTGGCCCGCGCGGTCGGCTATTTCAGCGCAGGCACGGTCGAACTGATCGTGTCGGGCGAGGACAAGACCGGGGACGGTTTCTACTTCCTGGAAATGAACACCCGGCTTCAGGTCGAGCATCCGGTGACGGAGGAAATCACCGGCGTCGACCTGGTCGAACAGATGATCCGTGTCGCCAATGGCGAGAAGCTGGCCTTCACGCAGGACGATGTGAAGATCAACGGCTGGGCGGTCGAAAACCGCGTCTATGCCGAAGATCCCTATCGCGGCTTCCTGCCGTCCACGGGGCGCCTGATCCGCTACAATCCGCCCGAAACCGGCGCGGATGAAAGTGGCGCGCTGATCCGCGTCGATGACGGCGTGGAGGAGGGGGGCGAGGTCTCCATGTTCTACGATCCCATGATCGCCAAGCTGATCACCTGGGCGCCCACGCGCCTGGAAGCGATCGACAAGCAGATCGAGGCGCTCGACAAGTTCGAGATTGAGGGGCCGGGGCATAATATCGATTTCGTGTCCGCGCTGATGCAGCATGAACGGTTCCGGTCGGGCAACATCACCACCGGCTTCATTGCGGAGGAATATCCTGACGGGTTCCAGGGCGCGCCTGCGTCGCCCGAACTGCTGGTGCGTCTGTCCGCCATCGGTGCCTTCGCGGCGATGGCGCAGGCCGACCGGGCGCGTCGGATCGACGGACAGTTGGGCAAGCGCCTTAGCCCCCCGACCGGCTGGCAGGTCAAGATCGGCGACGCGACCCATGACGTCGAAATTGACGGCGACGAAGTGACCGTCGATGGCGTCAGCATCGACATGGCGCTGGAATATACGCCGGGCGATCGCCTGATCGAGGCGGAGTTTGGCGACGAGCAACTGGCCGTCCGCATTGCGCCGGTCCGCGCCGGCTTTGTGCTGACCTGCCATGGGGCCAGCCACAAGCTGCGCATCCTGCCCGCCCATGCTGCACGCTATGCTGCGCACATGATCGAGAAGATCCCGCCGGACCTGTCGCGTTACCTGATCTGCCCGATGCCCGGCCTGCTGGTCGCACTGCATGTCGGCGAAGGCGACAAGGTCGAGGCAGGGCAGCCGCTGGCCGTGATCGAGGCAATGAAGATGGAAAATATCCTGCGCGCGCAGAAAGCGGGCGTGGTCAAGAGCGTGTCGGCGGCGCAGGGCGACAGCCTGGCCGTCGATGCCATCATCCTCGAAATGGAATAGGCGCACGCCGCATCGCTGCAATAGAGGGCCGCTCCGCTCAGGCTGGGCGGCCCTTTGTCATGGTTTGCAAACCGGAATTGGCGTGTTGAGCAAGGTTCCTCGTTCCCCGCGGGGTAGGGCTATCGCAGATAAAACGCGCCTCATTTTCCTTCGTCATGCTGAACTTGTTTCAGCATCCATTTCTCGTCACGAGCGGCAGCTTTTGGGGCGCGATGGATCCTGAAACAAGTTCAGGATGACGTTGTAGGGATGGCGAAAGCTCATATGCGATTCCTCTACGGTTGCGGGAGCAGGATTTCGGCAGCGGGCGTGCAAGGACCATGATCGCCCTTTGTTATTTTATGTTTCGCCGCGCTGTCACGCCTTGCCCCGGCCCCGATCCTTCGCCTAGCAGCCCCGGATGAGCAGCCTGCGACAGACGATCTTCGGCCTTTTCGCCCTGTGCGCCGCCATGGCCGCGCTGCCGGCCCACGCCGCCGAGGATGAGCAAATCTGGCTCCAGGCTATCGCGCAGGGGCCGGTTTCGGGCGACATCGTCTATTTTGCCGAAATCCAGTCCCGCTTTGGCAGGGATATGGGCGGGCTGGACCAGATGCTGCTGCGTCCGGCGATCGGCGTCAAACTGTCCGATCGGCTGACCGTCTTTCAGGGCTATGCCTATGTCCGCACGCCGCAATCGGGTGGCGGCGAAACGCGCGAGCATCGCAGCTTCCAGCAGATCAACTGGTCGCTTGGCAAGGTTGCGCGCGGGCCGCTCTCTTCCCGCACGCGGCTGGAACAGCGCTGGGTGTCGAGTGGCGACGATATGGGGTGGCGGCTGCGGCAGATGATCCGGCTGGCAGTGCCGTTGACGGAGAGGTCGGGGGGCGTGTCGGCGCTGGCCTATGCGGAAGGATTCGTTGCCCTTAACGATACCGATTGGGGCGCGCGCGACGGCTTTGACCGGCTGCGCAGCTTTGCCGGGCTGGAACTGCCGCTGGCGGGCAAGTCGACGATGGAGGTCGGCTATCTCAATCAATATGTCAAAAATCGCGGTCGCGCCGATGATGTCGACCATGTCCTGCTGGTGACGCTGCAACTGCGACGCTGACACAGGTTTTTGCCTGTCCTATTGCCCCTGCTTCATGCCATATCGACCCTGTGTTGCGCAGGGTCGATGCAGGCGGTCGCGTCGCGCGATGTTGGAAATTTAGTTGCCGGATCGGGTAACACAATATCACGATTGCCGGGAAAAGTGCGAAGTTAAGGGGGGCAGGGGATGAACGGAGCGGTCGGCAGTGACTATGTGATGGACGTCAGGCGCGACCGGCTGGTCATCACCGCCTCGGCGCTCGGCACCGTGTTCGAATGGTATGATTTCTACATCTATGGCGTCCTTGCGCCGATCATCGGGCGCACCTTTTTTCCCACCGACAATCCCACCGTCGAACTGCTCTATACGCTGGCGGGCTTTGCGATCGGCTTCGCCTTCCGTCCGATCGGCGCGGCATTGTTCGGCTATCTGGGTGACAGGCTTGGCCGCAAATATACGTTCCTTGCCACGATCATCCTGATGGGCGTCGCGACCGCCGGGGTCGGCCTGACGCCGTCAGCCGCCAGCATCGGCATCGCCGCGCCCATCATCCTGATAGTGCTGCGCATCGCCCAGGGACTGGCGCTTGGCGGCGAATATGGCGGGGCGGCCATCTATGTCGCTGAACATGCGCCTCCCGGCCGACGCGGCTTTTACACCAGCTTCATTCAGGCGGGAGTGATCGGCGGCTTCATCCTGTCGCTGATCGTCGTGGTCGGTACGCAGGCAATCGTCGGGCCGGACATCTGGGCGGACTGGGGCTGGCGATTGCCCTTCATCTTCTCGCTCGCGCTGCTCGGCATATCGCTGTGGATGCGGCTGATGCTGCGCGAAAGCCCGGTATTTACGGCCATGAAGAAGGCAGGCGCCCAATCGAAAAACCCGATCAAGGAGGCTTTCACCTATCCCGGCAACCGAAAGCGGATGCTGGTCGCAATGATCGGCATCGCGGCGGGCTTTACCGTCATTGCCTATACGGTGATGTTCCAGGCGCTCTATTTCCTGCAAAATGGCCTGCATGTCTCCCCCGGCATCGCGCAATTGCTGGTGGGGGGTAGCGCCTTTGCGGGCATGGCGGCTTTCGTCTATTTCGGCCATCTGTCCGACCGGGTGGGGCGCAAGAAACCGATCGTCATCGGCTATGCGCTGGTGTTGCTGCTGTTGATGCCGCTCTACCAATTCATGGGCGCGACCGCGAACCCCGCGCTGGTGGAGGCAGGCGCGCGCTCGCCTGTCGTGGTGCGCGGCCCGGATTGCGTGTTCGATCCCTTCGCCAAGGTACAGCCGACCGCCTGCGGCAAATTGCTCGACCATTTTTCCAAGCGCGGCATCCCCTATGACAAGCAGGTCGCGCCCGCGCCTGCGGTGCAGATCGGCGATTTGCAGGTCACGGACCTTAGTAGCGACGGCCTTGATGCGGCGTTGAAGGCCGGGGGCTACCCCAGCGGCGCCGTAACCCCGGACTGGCCGCGCGCGATGCTGCTGTTCGGCGCGCTGCTGCTGCTCTGGACGCTATCGGGTGCGACCTATGGCCCAGTGGCGGCGCTCTTGTCGGAATATTTCCCGGCGCGCATCCGCTATTCTTCGCTGTCGATCCCCTATCATATCGGGACTGGCTATTTCGGCGGCTTCCTGCCGCTCGTCAGCCAGTATATCGTGGCGCGCACGGGTGATCCCTATGCCGGGCTTTGGTACACATTGGCTGTCGTGGCGCTGGCGCTTATCACCTGTCTCGTCGCGCTGCCGGAAACGAAGGACCGCCCGCTCGACGCCTGAAACAGCCGGGGATTGCCCATGCCACGCGGCGTAGCGAAGCGCGATCTGCCGACCAGGACCTGCCCGGTCTGCCAGCGCCCCTTTGCCTGGCGCAAGAAGTGGGCGCGGGACTGGGACAATGTCGTCTATTGTTCCGACCGCTGTCGTAGCGCGCCGCGCAAAGCCTGACACGAAAAAGGCCGCCGCTCCCTTTGCTGGAGCGACGGCCATTTTCAATGTCTCAGGCGGTCAGCGTTCGATGCACATCGCCACGCCCATGCCACCGCCGATGCATAGCGTCGCCAGACCCTTCTTCGCGTCGCGCTTGGCCATTTCATACAACAGGGTGGTCAGCACCCGCGCGCCCGACGCACCGATCGGATGACCGATGGCGATCGCGCCGCCATTGACGTTCACCTTGGACGCATCCCAGCCCAGTTCCTGCCCGACCGACAGCGCCTGCGCCGCGAAGGCTTCATTGGCTTCGATCAGGTCGACATCGGCCAGTGCCCAGCCCGCCTTTTCCAGCGCCTTGCGGCTGGCAGGCGCGGGGCCGATGCCCATGATCGAAGGGTCGACGCCGCAGGTCGCAAAACCCGCGATCCGGCCCAGGATCGTCGCGCCGCGCTTGGCGGCGGCATCGGCAGTCATCAGCACCAGCGCGGCGGCGCCGTCATTCAGGCCGCTGGCGTTGGCGGCAGTGACGCTGCCGTCCTTCTTGAATGCAGGCTTCAGCTTTTCCATCGCTTCGATGGTCGCGCCAGCGCGGATATATTCGTCCTGATCGACAATCGTGTCGCCCTTGCGGCCCTTGATCGTGACCGGCACGATCTCGTCGGCAAAGCGCCCCGCTGCACGCGCGGCTTCGGCCTTGTTCTGGCTGGCCACCGCGAAAGCGTCCTGCGCTTCACGGCTGATCTGATATTTCTCCGCCAGATTTTCCGCGGTGATGCCCATATGATAATTGTTGAAGGCGTCGGTCAGGCCGTCATGGATCATCGTGTCGACCAGGCTGACATTGCCCATCTTGCTGCCCGCGCGCAGATATTGCGCATGGGGGGCCAGCGACATGTTTTCCTGCCCGCCGGCCACCATGATGCTGGCATCGCCCGCACGGATCGCCTGCGCCGCCAGTGCGACGGCGCGCAGGCCCGATCCGCAGAGCTGGTTGATGCCAATCGCCGTGCGCTCGACCGGGATGCCGGCATTGATGGCGGCCTGACGCGCCGGATTCTGCCCCTGACCGGCGCTCAGCACCTGGCCCAATATCACTTCGTCCACTTCGTCGGGCGCGACCCCGGCCTGCGCCAGCGCGGCGATGATTGCCTGACGGCCCAGTTCATGCGCCGGAGTCGATCCGAACGCGCCCATGAAGCTGCCGACGGCCGTGCGCTTGGCGGCGGTAATGACGATATCTGACAAAGGCTCGATCCTCTATTATTGGGGTCTCTTTTCGCAGGCGCACATAGCATCATCCGCCATGGCTGGAAAGCCATTGGGACAGGGGAAGCCACAGAGTTTCGCGCGCCTGCCCACCCACGACCATGCCGACATGCCCCAGTTTCAATTGCCAGTCTGTAGCCAATTCGGCCGAGGCGGCGGCGGGGACGATCCGGTCGGTCGTGGAACGGATCGACAGGGTGGGGCAGGTCAGCGCCTGCGGATCGACCGTCTGTCCACCAACGGTCCAGCGTCCTTGTCCGCTGGCGTTACCGGCATAGAGATCGTCGAACAGGTCGCGCCCCGCAGCAAAGGTCAGCGGGGGGCCACCATTGGCCCAATCCTCCACCGCCATGAACGCCCGCTCCCCGTCGGAACCCGGCGCGGCATCGGCAAAGACGGCGAATTTGCGGATCGTGCGCGCCGGGTCCATCGCCCAGAAGCCCGATTGCAGCACCTCCATCGGAACATAGCCCAGTCGATCGCACATCGGTTTCGCGCCGCGCCACAAAGCACTGATCTCCTGCCGGTCGGCATCGGCAAAGCCATCGAATCGCCAGGGCGAGGCAATGGTTGCGACTGCCTGAACGGGGCGCAGCATCGCCGCACCCATCGCCAGCGTTCCTCCCAGGCAATAGCCCACGATGATGGGCGGTCGCGGCAGCGCCGCGATCAGCGGCAAGAGCCGGTCGGTGACATGCCCTTCAAGCCCCATTGCTCTGTCACCGGCCAATGGAGCGCCCCAGTCGACCAGCCATGCATCATGTCCTGCTGCGGCCATGTGGCGCAGCAAAGATCGGCGCTCCGACAGGTCCAGCACTTGCGGCGGATTGATGAGCGAGGGCACGAAAACCACCGGAGCGCGGCCATTTTCAACGCCATAACGCAGCAACCGGGCGCTGCCGACCTGCACCATGCTGGCCGGGGCAGGCGGCGGGGCGGGGCGCTTTGCCTGCTGATAGCGGCGCAAACCGACGAACGCGCGCTTGCGCAGTTCGGGATCGTCCTCTGTTTCGCGCCATAAAATATTGAGAAAAAGGGGTAAAGGCCTCGGGCCATGTTGCGGTGCGGCAACGCCCTGTGCTAATAAGGATTGTGCAGGTGCGGGAGAGGTGTCCATGGCCAAATCTAAAGCGGCTAATGAATCAGAGCCGGTCGTTATCAAGAAATACGCTAACCGGCGGCTTTATAACACCGAAACCTCCAGTTACATCACCCTTGATCTCCTGTCGCAAATGACGCGCGAGGGCCGCGAGTTCGTGGTCGTCGATGCCAAGAGCGGCGAGGACATCACGCACAATGTCCTGACGCAGATCATCATGGAAGAAGAACAGCGCGGCGAAAATATGCTGCCCGTCAACTTCCTGCGCCAGTTGATCTCCATGTATGGCGATTCGATGCAGTCGATGGTGCCGCAATATCTCGAAGCGTCGATGGACGCTTTCCGCAAGAACCAGTTGCAGTTTCAGGAAGCGATGCAGGGTGCGTTCGGCGGCGGCCCGCTGGCCGAGATCGCCAAGCGCAACATGCAGATGTTCGAGGCCGCGACCAGCGCCTTCAAGGGGGCAGGCGGGCTGATGCCCGGTGTTCCGGGCGTTCCGGGCACGACTCCCGCGGAAGCCGACAAGGATGACGAGATCGCCGAGTTGAAGGCGCAACTCGCCGCGCTCAACGCGAAGATCGACAAGCTGGGCTGATACCCCATGGCGAAGGCTGACCGGCTCGAACGGCTGGACGTAAGGCGGGCCGAGCTGGAAGCCGACTATGAAGCCGCGTTGATCGCAGCACTTCAAACGGCCGCTGGCGGGGTTTGGGGCCTGTTCGACCATAAGCCTGACCGACAGGCCCGCGCCAGAACTGCGCCTGTCATCGCGGCACTGGATGAACTTGCCGCCGACATCGACGCCCTGCGCGATCAGTTGGGGCTGGAGCCGTTTGCGCTGCACCAGTCCTTTCTTGCCGCCCGCGGCCCGGTGGCATCGGATGCGCCGGGCGAGCCAAAGCAAGCCCGCGCATGGCTTGAAAAAATGGGCGTCGCCATCGGCTGAACATCAATGCGCGTCGGGGCTGGACGGGGATAGCGCGCATGGCCTATTGCGCGCCGATCCATTCCCTACAGCAGGCAAGCCATCTCTGTGAAACACGCCCTTTCCGTCACCCGCGAACAGGATTTCTCCGCCTGGTATCAGGCCGTCATTACCGAAGCGGACCTTGCCGAAGAAAGCGGCGTGCGCGGCTGCATGGTCATCCGGCCATGGGGCTATGGCATCTGGGAACGCATCCAGACATTGCTTGACGCACAGATCAAGGCGACGGGCCATGAGAACTGCTATTTCCCGCTGTTCATCCCCTTGAGCTATTTCGAAAAGGAAGCCGAGCATGTCGACGGCTTCGCCAAGGAAATGGCGGTCGTCACCCATCACCGGCTGATCCAGAAGGACGGCAAGCTGATTCCCGATCCGCAAGCCAAGCTGGAGGAGCCGCTGGTCGTGCGCCCGACGTCGGAAACGGTGATCGGCGCGGCGTTCAGCCGTTGGGTCCAGTCCTGGCGTGACCTGCCCGTCTTGATCAACCAGTGGGCCAATGTCGTCCGCTGGGAAATGCGCACCCGCATGTTCCTGCGCACCACCGAATTTCTCTGGCAAGAGGGCCATACCGCCCACGCCACCGTCGAAGAGGCGATGGAAGAGACGATGAAGATGCTGGAAGTCTATCGCAGCTTTGCGGAAGACTGCGTCGCCATGCCCGTCGTGGCGGGCGAAAAGCCGGAGAATGAGCGCTTCCCCGGCGCGGTCGCGACATATTCGATCGAAGCGATCATGCAGGACGGCAAGGCGTTGCAGGCCGGCACCTCGCACTTCCTGGGCACCACCTTCAGCCAAGCGCAGAATATCAAGTTCCAGAATGCCGAAGGGCAGCAGGAACTGGCGCAGACGACCAGCTGGGGCATGTCCACCCGGATGATCGGCGGGCTGATCATGGTCCATGGTGACGATGACGGACTGCGCGTGCCGCCGCGCGTTGCGCCCTATCAGGTGGTCGTGGTGCCGATGCTGCGCGACACGGACGAGGATGCCGCGATCGTGGATTATTGCGCCGATCTGGTCGGTCAGCTCAATGCGCTGGACGTGTTCCGCGAACCCGTGCGCGCGCTGCTTGACCGTCGTGCGGCCAAGGCAGCGACCAAGCGCTGGGGCTGGGTCAAGAAAGGCGCACCCATCGTGATCGAAGTCGGTGGCCGCGACGTGGCGGGCGGTAATGTGTCGGTGATCCGGCGCGACCGGCTCTATCGCGCCGACGGAAAGCTCGACAGCCAGATTGTCGCCAGGGACGATTTCGTCGCCGGCGCCACCGGCATGCTGACCGAAATTCAGGCGTCCTTGTTCGCGGATGCCAAGTCCAGGCTGGATGGCAGCATCGACCGGTCGATCACCGACATTGAAGCGCTAAAGGCCTATTTCGCCGCCAGCGCCAAGCCCGGCTGGGCGTTGGTGCAATGGGCCAAGCCGACCGGCGAGGCGCTGGAGAAGGTGGTGCAGTGGCTCAAGGGCGAGAAGCTGACACTGCGCAATGTGCCCAATGATGCCGACCCCGCCGACGGGACATGCATATTCACCGGGGAGAAGGCGGTCGAACGCGTACTGGTCGGGCGGAGTTATTGAGCTTCGGCAGACAAAATACCTCCGTTCGCTTCGAGCGTAGTCGAGAAGCCGCCAGCGCTGTGCTATATTTCTCGACTACGCTCGAAACGAACGGATGTGGGTTATGACGATTCAGAACCCTATTTCGGCAATGGCTACCATTTTTCAGTTCGCGGTGCACTGACGCTGCAAGCCATGGCTGAGCGCGGCGAATTTCTCCCAGTCGCGCTAATCCCCGGCAATGTATCATAAGACATATTTGCTCAGATCCGTGTCGTGCGCGATGGCATTGAGCTGCTTTTCGACATAGGCAGCGTCGATCACCAGCGTTTCGCCGCGACGATCTTCCGCCTCGAAACTGACATCCTCCAGCAGCTTTTCCATCACGGTCTGAAGGCGGCGGGCGCCGATATTTTCGACCTCGCTATTTACTTCGGCAGCGATGCGCGCAACGGCGTGGATGCCTTCGGGCGTCAGGTCGATCGTCACCTCCTCGGTCGCCAACAGTGCGCGATATTGCGCCACCAGGCTCGCCTTGGTGTCCGACAGGATCGCCACGAAATCCTCCTCGGTCAACGCCTTGAGTTCGACGCGGATCGGCAGGCGGCCTTGAAGTTCGGGGAGCAGGTCGCTGGGCTTGGCGACGTGGAAGGCGCCGGACGCGATGAACAGGATATGGTCGGTCTTGAGCGGACCATATTTGGTCGAAACGGTCGTGCCTTCGATCAGCGGGAGCAGGTCGCGCTGCACGCCCTCGCGACTGACCGAGCCGCCGCGCACGTCGCTGACTGCAATCTTGTCGATCTCGTCAAGGAACACGATGCCATTTTGTTCCGCACTCGTGATGGCGACGCGGGCGACATCATCCTGATCCAGGCGCTTGTCCTGCTCCTCCTCGACCAGCTTGTCCCACGCATCGGCGACCCGCATCTTGCGGCGCTTCTTCTGCTGCTGGCCAAAGGCTTTGGACATCATGTCGGACAGGTTGATCATGCCGACCTGACCACCCATGCCGGGGATTTCCATCGGCATGGAAGGGCTGTCGGCGACTTCCACCTCAACCTCGACATCGTTCATCTGATGCTGTTCGATCTTCTGGCGGAAGGACAGGCGCGTGGCTTCGCTGGCTTCCTTGCCCGTCAGTGCGTCGAGCAGGCGGCCCATCGCGGCTTCCGACGCGGCTTCGCGCACGGCCTCGCGACGTCGGTCCTTTTCCAGGCGCACCGCTTCCTCGACCAGATCGCGGACGATCTGTTCGACATCGCGGCCGACATAGCCGACTTCGGTGAATTTGGTGGCCTCCACCTTGACGAAGGGCGCATCCGCCAGTTTGGCAAGGCGACGGCTGATCTCCGTCTTGCCGCAGCCGGTCGGCCCGATCATCAGGATATTCTTGGGCGTTACCTCATCGCGCAAGTCGTCGGGCAGATGTTGCCGCCGCCAGCGATTGCGCAGGGCGACCGCCACAGCGCGCTTGGCGTCATGCTGGCCGATGATATGCGCGTCGAGCGCGGCGACGATGGCTTTAGGTGTCAGATTGTCGTTCATTTCAGTCCTTTTCCCCGCCCTTCAGGGAGGGGTTAGGGGAGGGCATGTCGGGGATGGCTGATTACGCGCCCTCCCCAAAATTCCTCCCGCAAACGGGAGGGAGGTTAAGCGGCGCTGTCCAGCGTCTCGATTGTGAGCTGATCGTTGGTATAGACGCAAATGTCGGCCGCCACGGCCATGGCCTTGCGCGCCAGCGTTTCCGCATCTGCCTCATAATCGACCAGCGCGCGGGCGGCGGCGAGGGCGAAGTTGCCGCCGGAGCCGATCGCGGCCACGCCATTCACGGGTTCCAGCACGTCGCCATTGCCGGTCAGGATCAGCGTCACATCCTTGTCCGCGACGATCATCATCGCTTCCAGATTGCGCAGATATTTGTCGGTGCGCCAATCCTTGGCCAGTTCGACCGCCGATCGCATCAATTGGCCATTATGGCGCTCCAGCTTCGCTTCCAGCCGCTCGAACAGCGTGAAGGCGTCGGCGGTGGCGCCGGCAAAGCCGCCAATGACGCTGCCGTCATGCAGTCGGCGAACCTTGCGGGCATTAGGTTTCATCACCGTCTGGCCCATCGAAACCTGACCGTCGCCAGCGACGACGACCTTCCCATTCTTGCGGACCGACATGATGGTGGTGCCATGCCAGACCGGCATGCTGTTGCTGTTATGGTCATTCATGAAGCGGCATATGGGACGCTGTGCTTTGTGGTGCAAGTCGCCTGAACAGCGACGACGAAGCGTGGCATTTTGGCGACAATATTCTTACAAACCGTTCAGGAACAAATGTCGATCAATTGACATTGTGCATTGCACCATCAATTATTGGCGTCCGCATTCATGGGAGAACGCGCATGACTCTCAAGGCCAGAGCTCAGGAAAAGGTCGAGCGCGCGGGCATTTCCAACTATAGTTTCGATCACGACATTTTGGTCATGTGTGGCGTGCGCTATACGATCGAAGCATGCAACTGTGGCGAACCGGAATGTGATGGCGTCCGGCTGCGCAAAAACGCGACAGCCATCGGCCGCGTCCTGCAATAATATCCTGTCGATCGGTCAGTGCATCACTTCTTTGCCGGCCCGACCAACAGATTCGATATCGCGTCCTACGCCCTGCACAGTGTTGCAGGCGGCCAACGTAGCCAGAATGGCCAGAAACAGCGCCTTACGCATTAATTCATCACTCCATATTTGCGGCATAATCATTTTAAGCGCTTGGGCGATGCCGTGCAAAGGCGCAATTTGCACGCGCCCATACTGCCGCGCTTGACAGGGCGCGCCAGCGATGCCAATGGCCGCCTCCTCCCGAAAGGGGGCGCGTAGCTCAGTGGTAGAGCACACCCTTCACACGGGTGGGGTCGTAGGTTCAATCCCTACCGCGCCCACCATGGCTTGGCTGCCATGGACGGGACAGATTATTTCCCTGCATTGATCTTTTCAGTCTCATGGGGCTAATCATTGCCCTTGATCCGGTGGCCTGCACGGTCGCCGACGTGAAAGGATGTCGATGCCGCCCTATCTGAAATCCGGCGCAGCGCTTGGCGTGCTGCTGATGCTGTCCACCGCGCCTGTCATCGCGCAGGAAAAGCTGACGCTCGAGAGAGTTTTTGCCAGCCCCGACCTGGCAGGACCGCAGCCGCGGGCGCTAAAATTGTCGCCGGACGGTACGCTCGTTACCTTGCTCAAACCGCGCGCCGACGAAAAGGAGCGGCTGGACCTGTGGGCGATCGACACGCGCACCGGCAAGCAGCGGATGCTGGTCGATTCGCGCAAGACCGGCAGCGGCGCGGCGCTATCCGAAGCGGAAAAGATGCAGCGCGAACGCGACCGCTCCGTCGCTGGGAGCACCGGAATCACCAGCTATGACTGGTCGCCGGATGGCAAGAGCATCCTGGTGCCGGTCGATGGCGACCTTTATCTTGCTGCGCTGGATGGCAAGGTGCAGCGGCTGACCGATACGCCTGACGGCGAATTGAATGGCGTTGTCAGCCCCAAAGGCGGTTTCGTGTCTTTCGTGCGCGGCGGCAACCTCTTCGTACAGCCGATCGGCGGTGCGGAACGGCAGGTAACGCAAGGGGCCAGCGATACGGTCAGCTGGGGCGTTGCCGAATTTGTCGCGCAGGAAGAAATGGACCGGCGCACCGGCTATTGGTGGTCGCCCGACGACAGCCTGATTGCGGTTGCGCGGGTCGATGAAAGCCCGGTCGGCATCGTCACCCGTACCGCAATTGGCGGGGAGGGCACGACGGTCTATCAGCAGCGTTACCCCGCCGCCGGGACGCCCAATGCGATCGTCGACCTCTATGTCATGAAGCCGGACGGATCGGGCCAGGTGAAGGTCGATCTGGGATCGGATCGGGACATTTATCTGGCGCGGGTCGACTGGGCGAAGGATGGCCGCACCCTCTATATCCAGCGCGAAGCGCGCGACCAGAAGCGGCTCGACCTGCTGGCGGTCGATCCGGCGACCGGCAAGGCCAAGGTCATTCTGAGCGAAACGGCCAAAAGCTGGATCAACCTGAGCGACAATTTCCATCCCCTGTCGGGTGGCGATTTCCTGTGGTGGTCCGAAAAGAGCGGCCATGGCCATCTCTACCGCGTCCATGACGGCAAATGGACGGCGCTGACCAGTGGCGACTGGGAGGTCAAGACGCTGGTGGCGGTCGACGAAAAAGCGGGGCTGGCCTATTTCACCGGCAATCGCGAAACACCGCTGGAACAGCAGCTTTACAGTGCCCCCATCACGCGACCGGCTGCCGCGCGCCAGATTACGGCCAGCGGTTGGTGGAATGACGCGGTGATGGACGCCGCCGCCAGCCGCGCCGTCATCACGCGCCAGAATAGCGATCAGCCCAAGCAGGTCTATCTGGCCGACAATAGCGGCAAGCAATTGCAGTGGCTGTCCGAAAATGCGCTGAAGGGCGACCATCCCTATGCGCCCTATCTGGCGAGCCATGTCAAAACCCGGTTCGGCACGATCAAGGCGGCGGACGGAACGACGCTGTATACCAAGATCATGACCCCGCCGATCGAGCCGGGAAAGCGCTATCCGGTGTTCATGATCCATTATGGCGGGCCGGGCGGCGGGCGGCAGGTGACGAACACATGGTCCGGCGCGCTGAACCAGTATCTGGTCGACCGCGGCTGGATCGTCTTTGCGGTCGACAATCGTGGCACGCCCGATCGCGGCAAGGCGTTCGAGGATCATCTCTATCGCGCGATGGGGACGGTCGAGGTGACGGATCAACTGGCGGGCGTGGATTGGCTAAAGGCCCAGTCGTTCGTCGATCCCAAGCGGATCGCGACCTATGGCTGGTCCTATGGCGGCTATATGTCGCTGAAGCTGCTGGAAAAGGCACCGGGCGTTTTCGCGGCGGCCGTGGCGGGTGCGCCAGTCACGAAGTGGGAGTTGTACGACACCCATTACACCGAACGCTATCTGGGGATGCCGCAGGACAAGCCCAGCGCCTATCCGGCATCAGGCGCGATCGACGAGGCGGTGAAGATCAGTGATCCGTTGATGCTGATCCACGGCATGTCGGACGACAATGTGGTGTTCGACAATGCCACTGCCCTGATGGCCAAGATGCAGGGCGCGGCGGTGCCGTTCGAGATGATGGTCTATCCCGGCCAGACCCACCGCGTCGGCGGGCCGGGGATCAGCGTACATCTGTGGCGCACGATCGAGGATTTTCTGGCCCGGCGCGGGATAGCGCCCGACGCCGCCAAACCATAGGAGACAGGCGGCAAAGGGCGTTGCGGCATCGCGGCAACGTCCAGCGGGAAAAGCTGACCTTTCGCGCAACAAAGGGCTTGCCACTGGACAAATGACGCAACGCCGCTATGCCGCCCACTCCGCAATATCTGCATCGGAGTGGAGTGTTCAGTCATGGGTTACAGGGTCGTCGTCGTAGGTGCCACCGGGAATGTGGGCCGCGAAATGCTGACCATTCTCGCCGAGCGCGAGTTCCCGATTGACGAGATCGCCGCGGTCGCATCGTCGCGGTCGCAGGGTCTGGCCGTCGATTTCGGTGAAACCGGCAAGACGATCAAATGCCAGAATATCGAACATTTCGACTTTAACGGCTGGGACATCGCCCTGTTCGCGGCGGGCAGCGGCCCTACCGCCGAATATGCGCCCAAGGCGGCGGCAGCCGGCTGCGTCGTGATCGACAATAGTTCGCTGTACCGCATGGACCCGGACGTGCCGCTGATCGTGCCCGAAGTGAACCCGGACGCGATCGACGGCTATACCAAGCGGAACATCATCGCCAACCCCAACTGCTCGACCGCGCAGATGGTGGTGGCCCTGAAGCCGCTGCATGACGCCGCGACCATCAAGCGCGTGGTCGTATCCACCTATCAGTCGGTGTCCGGCGCGGGCAAGGCGGGCATGGACGAACTGTTCGAGCAGTCGCGCAACATCTTCGTCGGTGATCCGGCGGAGCCGAAGAAGTTCACCAAGCAGATCGCCTTCAACGTCATTCCCCATATCGACGTTTTCCTGGACGATGGTTCGACCAAGGAAGAATGGAAGATGGTCGCGGAAACCAAGAAGATCCTCGATCCCAAGATCAAGCTGACCGCCACCTGCGTGCGCGTGCCGGTGTTCGTGGGTCATTCCGAAGCGATCAACATCGAGTTCGAGAATGAAATTTCCGCCAAGGAAGCGCAGGACATATTGCGCGAAGCGCCCGGCATCATGCTGGTCGATAAGCGCGAGGATGGCGGCTATATCACGCCGATCGAATGTGTCGGCGACTTCGCGACCTTCATCAGCCGCGTGCGTGAGGATTCGACCGTGGACAATGGCCTGACGCTCTGGTGCGTGAGTGACAATCTGCGCAAGGGTGCGGCGCTGAACGCGGTGCAGATCGCCGAACTGCTGGGCCGCCGTCACCTCAAGAAGGGGTGACGACCCCATGATCTCCGGCGCTGCCGCTCTCTGGAACGCTGTTCCTGTTGCGCAGCGCCGGATGATCCTCTCGCTGATCATGGCGATCGGCCTCGCCAACATCGCCCAGCCCTATCCTGAACTTGCGCCACTACAACATGGGCCAACCATTGCGCTGATCGCTACCGCGCCCTGGCTGCTTCGACGCTGGCCGTTATCCAACGGCGCTGTTGCGTGCATCTGGCTCTTTCTTCTACTCCATACACTCGGCGCGCGCTGGATCTATTCCTATGTGCCCTATGATGATTGGGCGCGGGCGTTGGCAGGGCACGACTTGTCATCCTTGTTCGGGACGTCGCGCAACGGCTATGACAGGTTGGTTCATTTTGCGTTCGGCGCGCTGCTTACGATGCCTCTGGCGCAAAGCGCGCATCGCTTCGGTGGCTTGCGCCACGGATGGAGCCTGACCTTCGCCTTCGCCGCTATCGGTTTGGGCAGCGCGCTCTACGAAATATTCGAATGGCTGCTTACGGTCGTCGCGGCTGGCGAGACGGCTGACTATTATAATGGCCAGCAAGGCGATGTCTGGGACGCGCAGAAAGATATGGCGGCGGCCCAACTGGGCAGTGCGCTGACGCTGATCGCGCTCTTGCGCCCCCGCGCCGGACGCCATATCGGCAAGCCGCCCACCGCTGCGTAAGGATTACTCCATGACCGACCTGACCATCGAACGCCATGACATCAAGGGCTTTGATGGCCTGCCAATCGCCGTGCATGTGGCGGGGGAGGGCCGGGACCTGGTGCTGATCCATGGCTATTTTTCCAACGCCTTCACCAACTGGATTCGCTACGGTCATGCCGCCAAGCTGGTTGAGGCGGGCTTCCGCCTGATCATGCCCGACCTGCGCGGCCATGGAGAAAGCGGGAAGCCACATGATATTGCCGCCTATCCGCCCGACGCCCTGACCGAAGACGGGCTGGCACTGGTCGAGCAACTGGGGCTGACCGACTATGATCTGGGCGGCTATTCGCTGGGCGCGCGCACGACCGTTCGGATGCTGGCGCGCGGAGCGACGCCGCGGCGGGTGATCCTGGCGGGGATGGGCCTGCGCGGACTGGTCCAGACGCTCGACAATGGCGGCTATTACAGGAATGTCCTGACGAACCTTGGCACGTTCGAGCGCGGCACGTCGGAATGGATGACGGAAGCCTTCCTCAAGACCACCAAGGGCGATCCGGTGGCGATGCTCCATATCCTGAACACCTTTGTCGATACGCCGCGCGAGACAATCGCTGCCATTCAGCAGCCGACCGAAATCATCTGCGGCGCGGACGACCGCGATAATGGCGTGGCGCAGGAACTGGCGGATGTGCTGCCCGATGGGCGCTATGTCGAAATACCGGGCAATCACATGAACGCCGTCACCCGCAAGGAGATGGGGCAGGCAATGGCCGATTTCCTGACCGCTTGACTGTATCGTCCGGGCAAGTCACCTTCCCCTTCATAAGCCTATGAGGGGAACTCCCGTGAAAATCGCCATCTCGCTTGCCGCGCTTGCGGCCGCGCTTACTGTATCGCCCGTCCTTGCCCAGCAGACGCCCGCACCGACGGCTGCCGAGGCCGAAGCTTTCCTTGCGAAGGCGGAAAAGGCGATGTTCGAACATTCGCTGATCTCCAACCGTGCCGACTGGGTCAATTCCACCTATCTGAATGACGACAGCGACGCCGTGGCCGCCTATTTCGGCGCCATCCGCACGTCCATGAATGTCGATTATGCACTTGAGGCCGCGAAATATGCCACCGCGGCTGGCCTGTCGGCCGAAACGAAGCGCCGCCTGGACCTGCTGCGCACCGCGCTGACCCTGCCTGCGCCGACCACGCCGGGCGCGGCGCAGCAACTCAATGATCTCGCGACACGGCTCCAGTCCACCTATGGCAAGGGGAAGGGAACGCTCAAGGGCCAGCCGATCAATGGCAGCGACATTGAGGAGCAGATGGGGAACAACCGCAACCCCGAAGAACTGAAAGAGATGTGGGTCAGTTGGCACGACAATGTTGGCGCGCCGATGCGGGACGATTACGCCAAGCTGGTCGATATCGCCAATGCGGGCGCCAGGGAGTTGGGCTTTGCCGATACCGGGGCGATGTGGCGGTCCAAATATGACATGCCAGCCGATGATTTTGCCAAGCTGACCGACAAGATCTGGGCGGAGGTGAAGCCGCTCTATGACCAGTTGCATTGCTATACCCGCGCCAAGCTCAACGAGAAATATGGCGATGCGGTGCAGCCGGCGACGGGACCGATCCGCGCCGACCTGCTGGGCAATATGTGGGCGCAATCCTGGGGCAATATCTATGATGTCGTCGCGCCCAAGGGCGCAGGCGACCTGGGCTATGACGTCGGGGCGTTGCTGAAGGCCAAGGGTTATGTCGAAACCCGACCCGCTCAGGTCGACACCCCCGACACGCCGGAAAAGCAGCAGCGCGGCTATTGGGAAAAGCAGATGTTCAAAATCGGCGAGGGCTTTTATTCCTCGCTGGGCTTTGCGCCGCTGCCGGAGACGTTCTGGGAACGCACCCAGTTCATCAAGCCGCTGGACCGCGAAGTCGTCTGCCATGCATCTGCATGGGATATCGACAACAAGGACGACATACGCGTCAAGATGTGCACGAAGGTCAACAGCGACGACTTCGTGACCATCCATCATGAGCTGGGCCATAATTATTACCAGCGTGCCTATCAGAATCAGAAGCCGCTTTATCTGGATGGGGCGAATGATGGCTTCCATGAAGCGATCGGCGATTTCGTCGCTTTGTCGATCACGCCCGACTATCTGGTGAAGATCGGCCTGCTGGACGCAGGCAAAGTGCCCGGACCGGACAAGGATATTGGCCTGTTGCTGCGTCAGGCGATGGACAAGGTTGCGTTTCTGCCCTTTGGCCTGCTGGTCGACAAATGGCGCTGGGGCGTATTCAGCGGCGCGATACCGCAGAGCCAGTATGAAAAGGGCTGGACCGACCTGCGCCGCCAATATCAGGGTATCGTCCCGCCGGTGACCCGCGATGAAACCAAGTTCGACGCGGGGGCGAAATTCCATATTCCGGGGAATACCCCCTACACCCGCTATTTCCTGGCAGGGATTTTGCAGCAGCAATTTTACGAAGCGGCGTGCAAACAGGCGGGCTGGAAGGGGCCACTCCATCGCTGTTCCTTCTACGGAAACAAGGCTGTTGGCGCCAAGCTGAACGCGATGCTGGAAATGGGCGCGTCCAAGCCATGGCCCGATGCATTGCAGGCTTTCACTGGAACGCGCGAGATTTCGGGCAGGGCGATGACCGCTTATTTCGCACCGTTGCAAAAATGGCTCGTCCAGCAGAACAAAGGCAAGTCTTGCGGCTGGTAATCGCCAAGTAAAGCCAGTAAAGGCCAGGCCCGTGGACCCGGCGATCATCATCATTGCTTTGCTCTTCTTCACCAGCGTCGTCATGGCGCTGGCGATGGGGGTGGCGTGGTTACATTTTGGACGCCAGGTCCATGTGTTAAGCTGGACGCTCTCCTATAGCGCCGCAACGGTCCAGTGGATCGCCAACGCGGCGGGCATTTTGTTGAAAAGTGCCCCGCTGATGGCGCTGGCGGCATGCTGCATCGTCGTCAGCGGTACGCTGGTGGTGGCGGGCGTGCGCCAGCGGTCGGGACAGCCCGTACCCTGGCGATTGATGCTGGGCGCGGGATCAATCGTGGCGGTCGGCGGCATCTATGCGGCGATGATCCATGATCGCGCGCTTCAGGGCATGATCGTGCCGGGCTATGTCGGCATATTGATGCTGTGTTCGGCTGCCTCTCTCTGGCCCCGTGACCGGCGGTTCAATGCACCGGAAATCGCCTTTTTCACCATGTTCCTGCTGTTCGCGCTGTTTCAGACGGCCCTGGCCGTCAGCGCCGCCGCCAATCTCGGCCAGGCGCCGGGCGCGGGCTTGGTCACCTATCGCGCGATATTGGGCCTTGGCCTGCCGTCAATCTATGTCGGCACGGGCGTGGCCGCCGTCATGGTGGTCGCGGGCGATCTGGCGCACCAGTTGCGGCGGCAGATGCGGCATGATCCGTTAACGGACGTGCTCAACCGGCGCGGGTTGGATGAGGCCGCCGTGCGCGCCATCGCCAATGCCCGGCGTTATGGCCGCCCGCTGGCGCTGGTCGTGTGTGATCTTGACGGGTTCAAGGCTTTGAATGACGGGCATGGCCATATCGCCGGGGACGCTGCCCTGCGCGGCTTTGCCCAGTTGCTGGGCAGCGCCGTCCGCCGCGGCGATATCGTCGCGCGGATGGGCGGCGATGAATTCGGGCTGCTGCTGGTCGAGACGGACGCCGCCGCCGCCGCCGACGTCATGGAGCGGGTGCGCGCGGAGATTGGTTGCCTGATCCTGCCCAACGCCCCGCACGCCCGGTTGCGCGCCAGCTTTGGCGTTGCGCAATTGCAGGCGGGCGACCAGCAACTGGACGACATGGTCGCCCGTGCTGACGCTGCCCTTTACGACGCCAAGCGTGACGGCAAGGACCGCGTCGCCATCTGGCGCGCGGCTGCCTGATCAACACCTTATCTGAATGGCGGCTCGTTGAACGCGCGCAGCTTGCGGCTGTGCAGCTTTGCGCCGCCTTCTCGCAGCAGTTCGCAGGTCATTAGCCCCACGCGCAAATGGCTGGCAATCGCTTCCTCATAGAAGCGGTTGGCCTGGCCCGGCAGTTTGAGTTCGCCGTGGATCGGCTTGTCGGAAACGCATAGCAACGTGCCATAGGGTACCCTGAAGCGGTAGCCCTGTGCCGCGATGGTGGCGGATTCCATGTCGATGCCGACCGCGCGCGACAGGCTGAAGCGCAGGGCGGAACTGGAATAGCGCAGTTCCCAGTTGCGATCATCGGTCGTGACGACCGTGCCGGTGCGCAGGCGGCGCTTGAAATCTTCCGGGTCACGCCCCCCAAGCACGGCTTCTGCCGCCTGGGCCATCGCCACCTGCACCTCCGCAATGGCCGGGATCGGAATTTCCGGCGGCAGCATGGCGTCAAGCACCTTGTCATCGCGCAGATAGGCGTGGGCCAGCACATAGTCGCCGATCCGCTGGCTGGGGCGCAGCCCGCCGCAATGGCCGATCATCAGCCAGGCTTCCGGGCGCAGCACCGCCAGATGATCGCAGATCGTCTTGGCATTGGACGGACCGACACCGATATTGACAAGCGTGATGCCGCTGCCGTCTGGCGCGATCAGGTGATAGGCCGGCATCTGATGCTTGCGCCAGGCGCTGTCGGCGATCATCTGCGCCGGATCGGCGGTTTCGGGGGTGACATAGACGCCACCAGCCCCCGACAAAGCGGTAAAGCGGTTGCCGTCCCGCTGCAATTCCGCGCAGGCCCAGCTGACGAACTCATCGACATAGCGATGATAGTTGGTGAACAGAATGTAGCGCTGCATGTGTTCGGCAGGCGTGCCGGTATAATGTTTCAGACGCGCCAGCGAAAAGTCGGTGCGCAGACCGTCGAACAGCGCCAGCGGCCGATCACCGTCCGCATCCGGCATGAACAGGCCATCGGCAATCTCGTCGCCAATCTCGGCCAGTTCGGTCGTGGGGAAATAGCGCGCCAGTTCGGTCGGGGGCGTACCGTCGAGCGCCCCCATGTCCAGCCCGTCCAGAACATAGGGAAAGGGGATTTGCTGGTGGCTGAGGCCGGTTTCGACCTCCACCCCATAGTCGCGGACGAGCAAGTCGATCTGTTCGGCCAGATAATCGGCGAACATCGCGGGACGGGTAATGGTGGTGACATAGCGGCCCGGTTTGGACAGGCGGGCGAAGGACCGGCCGGGCGGCGGTGCGTCGCTGTCACCATGATAGGTGATGCGCAATTCGGGATAGCAGAAACGCTGGTCGTGCCGCGCTTGCGGCGGAGGGACGCTGCCGTCGCGACCGTAAGCGCGCATGGCGTCGCGCAATGTTTCGATGGATGTCTGATAGAGACGGTCAAGTTGCGCGACCGTTGCGCTGCCGATGCTTTGTGTCATCGCCCCTTGCTAACGCAGTTGCATGACGGAAGGAAGTCGGCGCGCGATCGAAAATGCACGCCGACTTCTGGAATTAGAGCTGACCCAGCATATGGTCGGCCGATGACAGTTTGAAATCGCCGGGGGCTTCGACATTGAGTTCGGCCACGACGCCGTCCTTCACGATCATGGAGAAGCGCTGGCCCCGCTGGCCAAGGCCGAATTTGCTGCCATCCATGGTCAGGCCAACGGCCTTGGCGAAATCGCCATTGCCATCGGCGAGCATCGTCACCTTGCCATCGGCACCGGCAGACTTGCCCCAAGCGCCCATCACGAAAGCGTCGTTGACGGCGGTGCAGGCGATTTCATCGACGCCCTTTTCCTTCAGCGCACCGGCCTTGTCGATGAAGCCGGGCAGATGCTTGGCAGAGCAGGTGGGCGTAAATGCGCCGGGAACGGAAAAGACCGCGACCGTGCGGCCCGCGAAATATTCGTCCGACGTCACGGGCTCCGGACCATCCTCGGTCATTTTCGTGAATGTCGTGCTGGGAAGGCGGTCGCCCTTGGCAATGGTCATGGTCATTCTCCTGAAACTGACGAGGGCGCAGGTCGTTGCTGCCGGGCGGACTGTCAAGGGCGGGGACGGAATATGCCGCGAGATCCTTGGCATCATCCCATGTTGGTCTATATTCCGGTGATGGACCAGACCAGTTTCTTTGGCGGGCATTTCCTGCTCGCATTGCCCGGCATGGCTGATGCGCGGTTCGATCATAGCGTGGTCGCGCTGTGCGTTCATGACGCCGAAGGGGCAATGGGCATAGCGGTCGGGGAGGAAATGGAAGGCGTCAGCCTGCATGGCCTGCTCGACAGTTTCGACATTGACGGCAGCGCGATCCCCGACAGACCCGTCCTGCGCGGCGGTCCGGTCGAACCGCGGCGCGGCTTTGTCCTCCATTCGCTCGACTGGTCGGGGCAGGACATGGTGCAGGTCGGCACGCAATGGGGCTTGTCCGGATCACTCGACATATTGAAGGCGATTGCGCAGGGGCGCGGACCCAGCCGCTATCTCGTCGCGCTTGGCTATGCCGGGTGGGGCGCCGGGCAATTGGAACGCGAGATGACGAGCGACAGCTGGTTTCTGGCACCGGGCAATGCCGACCTGTTGTTCGACGTGCCCACCCATCGCAAATGGGCCGCTTCCTATGCGGCGGCCGGTGTCGATTCGTCGCATCTGGTGCGCGGTGCCGGTTCGGCCTGACGCAGGTTTCGGTCGACCGGCAGGGTCATCACATAAAGAAATCTTTATATCGAGTTGCCACGGGCGGCGGCGGTTGGTAAAGCGCTTGCCATCGCCGCCGCCCGGACCTTTTTCCAGCGGTACAGGCATCATTTCAAGTTTACGGAGACACGATCGTGGCCACCGCTTCCGCCACCCAGGCGCAGGATTATGTGATCGCCGATATCGCCCTGGCCGATTTTGGCCGCAAGGAAATGGATATCGCCGAAACCGAAATGCCGGGCCTGATGGCCCTGCGCGCGGAATTCGGCCCGTCGCAGCCGTTGAAGGGCGCGCGCATCACCGGATCGCTGCACATGACGATCCAGACCGCCGTGCTGATCGAAACGCTGACCGCGCTGGGCGCTCAGGTTCGCTGGGCGACCTGCAACATCTATTCCACGCAGGACCATGCCGCCGCCGCGATCGCCGCGTCGGGCGTGCCCGTATTTGCCATCAAGGGCGAAACGCTGCAGGAATATTGGGACTATGTCGAACGCATTTTCGACTGGCACACCGATCCGTCGGGCGTTGCCAACATGATCCTGGACGATGGCGGCGACGCCACCATGTTCGCCCTGTGGGGCGCGCGGGTCGAAGCGGGCGAGGAATTGTTCACCCCGTCGAACGAGGAAGAGGAAATCTTCTGCGCTGTGCTGAAGCGCGTGCTGAAGGAACGCCCCGGTTTCCTGACCAAAACCGTTCAGTCGATCAAGGGCGTGTCGGAAGAAACCACCACTGGCGTCCATCGCCTCTATGAACTGGCCAAGAAGGGCAAGCTGCCTTTCCCCGCGATCAACGTGAACGACAGCGTCACCAAGTCGAAGTTCGACAATCTTTACGGCTGCAAGGAATCGCTGGTCGACGCGATCCGTCGCGGCACCGACGTCATGCTGGCCGGCAAGGTCGCCTGCGTCGCCGGCTTCGGCGATGTCGGCAAGGGTTCGGCTGCCTCGCTCCGCAATGGTGGCGCGCGCGTGCTCGTGACCGAAGTCGATCCGATCTGCGCGCTGCAGGCGGCGATGGAAGGCTATGAAGTCGTGACGATGGAAGAGGCCGCCCCGCGCGCCGACATTTTCGTCACCGCGACCGGCAATGAAGGCGTGCTGACCGTCGATCACATGCGCGCGATGAAGAATATGGCGATCGTGTCCAACATCGGCCATTTCGACAGCGAGATCGAGATTGCGGGCCTGAACAACATGAAATGGACCGAGATCAAGCCGCAGGTGGACGAAGTCGAGTTCCCCGACGGCAAGAAGATCATCGTCCTGTCGAAGGGGCGCCTGGTCAATCTAGGCAATGCCACCGGCCACCCCAGCTTCGTGATGTCGGCCAGCTTCACCAACCAGACGCTGGCGCAGATCGAACTGTGGACCAAGAGCGATCAGTATCGCAACGAAGTCTATGTCCTGCCCAAGCATCTGGACGAAAAGGTCGCCGAACTGCATCTGGAAAAGCTGGGCGTGAAGCTCACCAAGCTGAGCCAGCGTCAGGCCGATTATATCGGCGTGCCGGTCGAAGGGCCGTTCAAGCCCGACCACTACCGCTACTGATCAGTGACCATCCTCCCCTTTAGGGGGAGGTGTCGGGCCGCAGGCCAGACGGAGGGGTGTCCTGCTTTAGATAGGGCGACACCCCTCCATCAGCACGTCGTGCTGCCACCTCCCCTGCAAGGGGGAGGATTTGTTTTGGTCTGCTTTTACGCGCTGGCCTCAATTCTTTGCATCGCCTTCTTCCCGCTGCGCCCGACTTGCGTTAGTCCGGGCATGATTATGAACAGCGACAGGCAGTTTCGGCGGAAATGGGAGCAGAGGGCGCAATGACGCTGACCCCCATGGCCGCCATCATATTGGGCATCGTGCTGGCCCTGTGGCTGGGCGCCGCCGTGTGGGCGCTGGCCAGCGGACAGCGGATGCGCCGCGAGGGGATGCAGGCGCAGGGCAAGCTCGATCGCCTTGCCATGCTGCTCGCTTCCGCACCGGCCGCCCCGGTGGTCATTCATCCCGATGGCAAGCTGGAAGCGGCTGATCGTCTCGCCAAATGGCTGGGCAAGCCCCGTGTCCCGACCTTTGCATCTGAACTGATCGCTGCCGACGGGGGATTGGAACCCGACGATGCCGCAGCGCTGGCGCGCGAAATCGCGTCTGCGCAAAAGGCGGGCAAGAGCTTTGCCCTGCCGGTGCGCGGTGTCGGGTCGTCACGCCTGCTTCTGGTCCGCGGCGCGCCTGCATCGCCCAGCCTGGCGTCAAACGGTGGCGTCGTGCTGTGGATATTCGACGCGACCGACAGCCAGTCCGAAATCCAGGCGCTCAAAGGCCAGGTCGACCAGTTGCGCGATGCGCTGGAAGCGCTGGCGGGACTGGTCGAGGCTGCACCCTTCCCGATGTGGCACCGCACCCCGGACCTGCGCCTGAGCCTGGTCAACAGCGCCTATGTCCGCGCGGTCGATGGTGCCGATGCCCGCGAAGTGATCGGCAGCGGCGTCGAACTGGTCGAGGCGGTGGGCGGCCTGACGCCGCAGGCCGCCGCCGCCGACGCATTGGCGCGCGGTGAGCCAATCGAACGCATGGTCCCCGCGACGATCGACGGCGAGCGGCGCACCATGCGCGTGGTTGACGTGCCGCTGGGCGAGGCGGGCGTCGCGGGCTATGCCGTCGACCAGCATCAACTGGAACAGGCACGGGTCGAACATCGCCGCCTGGAAGCAGCGCAGCGCGACTTGCTCGATCGCCTGTCCGCAGGCGTTGCCAGATTTGGCCCGGACCGGGCGCTACGCTTCTGGAACCAGCCCTTCATCAGCCTGTTCGGCCTGCATCAGGAGCAACTGGCCGATGCCCCCCTGTTCGAGCGGGTGCTGGACCAGATGCGCGACGCACGCCGCCTGCCGGAACATCGCGACTTTCCGGCATGGCGCGGCGAACGGCGCGACTGGTTCCTGTCCCCCGATCCGGTCGAGGAAAACTGGCTGCTGCAGGATGGCACCCATTTGCGTGTCTATGCCCAGCCTCTTCCCGATGGCGGCCTGCTGCTGATCTTCGAGGACCGGACCGAGCAGGTGCAGCTTTCGAGCGCGCGCGATACGCTACTGCGGGTGCGGACGGCGACGTTCGACAATCTGTTCGAATCGATCGGCGTCTTTTCGTCCGACGGTCGCCTCCAGATGTGGAACAGCCGGTTCCGCACGGTGTGGGGCGCAGATGAGGAAATGCTGGCGACCCATCCGCGCATAGATGACCTGATGCGCGCGGTGCAGGAACGGCTGGCCAAGCCGCAACAGTCCAATCTGGTGCGCGAACTTGTCCGCGCGGCGACGGTCGAACGCAAGCAGCGGATCGGCCATGTCGGCTTTGCTGACGGGCGGACCTTCGAATTTGCCGCCATCCCGTTGCCCGATGGCAATGCGCTTTTCACCATGCTGGACGTGACCGACAGCCGCCGCGTCGAACAGGTACTGCGCGACCGCAATGTGGCGCTGGAACAGGCCGATGAAGTCAAGACCGCCTTCGTTACCAATATGAGCTACGAACTGCGTACGCCGCTGACCACCATTGCCGGCTTTGCCGAGATGATGAGCGCGGGCTATGCCGGGGAACTCAGCGCATCGGCCAAGGACTATGTCGATGGCATACTGCAAAGCACGGGCCGCCTGTCCATGCTGATCGACAATGTGCTGGACCTGACGCAGGGCGAGGCGGGGACGTTGCCGATCGATCGTGCGCCCGTCGATCTGGCGGCGGTTGCCCGTGCGAGCGCCGATCGTGTCCGCGCCGACGCCAACGCCAAGGGGATAGACCTGGCCGTCACGATCGACCCCAGCCTGGGCCAGGTGGAGGGGGACGCCCGCCGGATCGGGCAGGCGATCGATCATCTGCTCGAAAATGCCATATGCTATGGCGGCAGGAGCGCCCGCGTGCTGCTGCATGGCGATGGTGGTGCTGATCGTGCCAGGATCGTCATTTCCGACAATGGACCCGGCATCCCGGCGGCGCAGCAGAAATTGCTGTTCGATCCGGCAGCCCGCGCCCGACAGGCACGTAGCGGAGGCAAGGCCGGGATCGGCTTGCCGCTCGCCCGCCAGCTGGCGCAGGCCCACGGCGGGACGCTGGAACTGGTGTCGCAGCCGGGTCAGGGGACGATGGTGGTGATCGAGTTGCCCCGTGGCTGACGTGGCGCTGTATCTGGCCGATGAAGCTGCGATGCTGGACCTTGGCCATCGCATCGCCACCCATGTGCGAATCGGCGATGTCATTGCGCTTGAAGGTGGGCTTGGGGCGGGCAAGACGACGCTGGCGCGCGGTATATTGGAAGCGTTGGGGTTGGCGGGCGAAGCGCCCAGTCCCAGCTTTGCGATCGTGCAGCCCTATGACGTGCCGGAAGTGCGATTGCCGGTCGCCCATGTCGATCTCTATCGGCTCGACACGCCGGAGGATACGGAGGAACTGGCGCTGGGCGACTATCTGATGGACAGTCTGCTGATCGTTGAATGGCCCGACCGGCTGGGTGCGCGGCTATGGCCGCATGCGCTGCGTTTGAGCATTGCGATTGAAGGGGATGGCGCTCGGCGCTTGACAGCGGACGTGCCCGACGCTTGGACGGAGCGATGGTCACAGATATGATCCCCCCGGCCGCCGCACCCGCTTTCCTTGGCCAAGCCGGATGGGGCGACGCCGCCATCGTGCCGCTGGCAGGCGATGCATCCTTCCGTCGCTATTTCCGCGTCGTCGACGGCGGACGCCGCGCGGTGCTGATGGATGCGCCACCGCCGCATGAAGATCCGCGCCCGTTCATCGCCATCGCAGAACATCTGCTGGCGGACGGCTTTGCCGCGCCACGGATATTGGCCCGCGATCTGGAAGAGGGGCTGGTGCTGATCGAGGACTTCGGCGATCTGCGGGTCAAGGAACATCTGGACGATCAGCCGGACGCGGAACTTGCGGTCTATGGCCGCGCGATCGATTTGCTGACGGACCTCCACCGTTTGCCCGCAGCGCCGGTGCCGCCCTATGACCGCGCGGTCTATCAGCGCGAAGTCGATTTGCTGACGCAATGGTATTGCCCGGCGATCGGCCTGACGGTCGATCAGGACGCCTATGTCGCGGCATGGGATGCGGTGCTGCCGATCGTCGAACAGTCCGCCAGCCCGACCGTCACGGTGCTGCGCGATTATCATGCAGAAAATATCATGCTGATCGACCGGGCGACGTCGCATGGCCTGGGCCTGCTCGATTTTCAGGACGCGCTTGCCGGGCATCCCGCCTATGATCTGGTGTCGCTGTTGCAGGATGCGCGGCGCGATGTGCCGCCGCAGGTCGAGGCAGCGATGCTGGCGCGCTACAAGGCGATCGCCGCGCCGCCGCCCGATTTCGACGCTGCCTATGCGGTGCTGGGCGCGCAGCGGAACGCCAAGATTATCGGCATCTTCACCCGCCTTTGGCAGCGCGATGGCAAGCCGCGTTATCTCAGCTTCCTGCCGCGCATGTGGGATTTGCTGGAGCGCGATCTGGCGCACCCGGCGCTGGAACCGGTGGCGCAATGGTTCGCCGCCAACATACCGGCCGATCAACGCCATGAGGCGCTGGTGGAGTTCGCCCCGGCATGATCGACACAGCGATGTTGATGGCGGCGGGGCTTGGCAAGCGGATGCGTCCACTCACCGCCACCCGGCCAAAGCCGCTGGTCAAGGTGGCGGGCAAACCGCTGATGGACCATGCGCTCGACCGGCTGGAGGCTGGCGGCATCCGCAAGGTGATCGTCAATGTCCATTATCTCGCCGACACGGTCGAGGCGCATTTGCGCACGCGCAAGGGCGGCATGGCGTTTGCCGTCTCCAATGAGCGCGCCAAATTGCTGGAAACCGGCGGCGGCCTGATCCATGCCGCGCCGCTGCTGGGCGACAAACCCTTTTTCTGCGCCAATAGCGACAATCTGTGGATCGACGGGCCACAGGAAACGCTGGGAATGATGCAGCGCATCTGGAACCCGGACAGGATGGATGCGCTGCTGCTGCTGGTACCGCTCGCGCGCGCGCACTGCCATACTGGCCAGGGCGATTTTCATATGGACGCCAGCGGTCGGCTGACGCGGCGCAAGACGGCCCATGTCGCGCCATTCGTCTTTACCGGCGTACAGATCATGTCGCCCGCGCTGCTGCGCGATCCGCCCGGTGACGTATTTTCGACCAATATTTTCTGGGACAGGGCGATCGAGGCGGGACGGCTCTATGGCGTTTCGCATCAGGGCCTCTGGTTCGACGTCGGTACGCCCAAAGCCATCCCTGTCGTGGAATCCATGATCACCCATGGGTGATCGCACGCGCCCCGCGCTATTTTCCATCCCGGCGCACCGCGCCTTTTCCGATGCGCTGGTTGCGGGCCTGTTGGCGCGCCATGGCGGCGATCCGATGGCGTTGACGCAGGGCATGATCCTGCTGCCCAGCAATCGCGCGGTCCGCGCGGTCAGCGATGCGTTCGTGCGCGCGTCGGGCGGGGGGCTGTTGCTGCCGCGTCTGGCGGCCATCGGCGACCCGGATATTGGCGAGCAGGTCGGCAGCGCACTCGATCCGTTGGGGGAGGGGGACGCGCTGCCCCCGGCGATTGCACCGATGCGCCGCCAGATGATCCTGGCGCGGATGGTGCAGCAGGTGAAGGGCGATATTGACGCGGGGCAAGCGCTGCAACTGGGGCAGGCTCTGGGCGCGGTGCTGGATCAGATGCAGGTGGAGCGGGTGCCAGTCACGGCGCTGCGCGACCTCAGCCTGTCCGACGAATTGTCGCGGCACTGGCAAACGTCGCTGCATCTGTTCGAGATCGTGATCGCCCGCTGGCCCGATGAACTGGCGCGGCTGGGCTGCATGGATCTGACCGAGCGGCGCAACCAGCTGTTCGACCGGCTGGCGGCGCGCTGGCGGGATCATCCGCCGTCGGGCTTTGTCGTGGCGGCGGGCATTGCGTCGACGGCTCCGGCGGTCGCAGGGCTGTTGCGCCGGATAGGCGAAATGCCGGGCGGCATGGTCGTGTTCGCCGGGCTGGACCAGCATATGGACGACGAAGCGTGGCAGGCGATCGGCCCCTTCGATCCCGATCCCGTCACCGGCCTGGCCCCCGCCGGGCATGAAAGCCATCCGCAATATGCGCTGAAACGGCTGCTCCACGCCATGAGCGCGACCCGTGACGATGTGGCGCAGTGGCGCTGGGGCAGCGAGCATGATGCGCGGGCGGTGCGCGGGCGCAATATCTCCAACGCAATGCTGCCGCCCCGGCTCACCAGTCGCTGGCGTGACCTGAAGACCGCAGACCGTTCGCTGGCGGGGGTCGCTGCGCTGGAAGTGGCGACACCGGGCGAGGAAGCACAGGCCATCGCCATCGCCCTGCGCGAGGCGCTGGAGACGGAGAAGCGCACCGCCGCACTGGTGACGCCCGACCGGCAACTGGCGACGCGGGTATCTGCGCATCTCAAGCGCTGGGGCATAGAGGCGGACGATTCGGCGGGCTTGCCGCTTTCACGGCTTCCGCCCGGCACTTTGCTGATCGCGATAGCGCAGGCGGTGGCGGAACGGTTCGCGCCGGTCCCGCTGCTGACATTGCTCAAACATCCATTGGTCATGCGGGGCGAAGGGCGGCTGGCATGGCTGGAGGGTGTGCGCGCGCTCGACCTGCTGTTGCGCGGGCCAAGGCCGCAGGCGGGGCTGGCAGGGATCGACCTGCTGCTGATGCCGCGCGATGATGATCGCCAGCGGACCATACGCGGACAGGTGCGCGACTGGTGGCCTGCCGCGCGCGCCTTGCTGGAACCGCTGGAACGGGCCTTTGCCGTCGCAACTGATCTTGCCACGCAATTGGCGGCGATCCGCGAGCAGGCGGGCGCGCTGACGGGGGACGCCGTCTGGACGGGGCATCAGGGGCATGCCGCCGCCGATCTGTTCGCCGAGATGGAGGGTGCCGCCGATGAAGGCCCGCGCCAGGCGGACATGCGCGCGCTGCCGATGCTGCTCGATCATGTGCTGGGCGGCGTGTCGGTGCGTCCGCCGCAGGGTGGCCACCCGCGCATTGCGATATTGGGGCTGATCGAGGCGCAACTGGTACAGCCGGACCTGATGATATTGGGCGGCCTGAACGAAGGCACATGGCCCGGCCTGCCCGCGCCTGATCCGTGGCTGGCGCCGCGTATCCGGCGGGAACTGGGCTTGCCGGGGGTGGAGACGCGCATTGGCCTGGCGGCCCATGATTTCGCCAGTGCGCTGGGTGCGCCCCATGTTCTGATCACGCGCGCGAAACGCGGGAGTGGTGGCCCGGCGGTGGCGTCGCGGCTCTGGTTACGACTGAAGGCTATGGCGGGGCCGCAATGGAAAGTGGCGGATAGCTATGCCGTGCTGGCGCGTACCCTCGATACGCCCGCTATCCATAACCCTGAAGGCCGCCCCGCACCCGCGCCGCCTGCATCGGTTCGCCCAACCGTCATCCCCGTCACCGATGTGGACCGGTTGAAGGCCGATCCTTTCGCATTCTACGCCCGGCGCATACTGCGGCTCGCACGGCTTGACCCGGTCGATGCCGATGCCGGACCGGCCTGGCGCGGAACGGCGGTGCATGACATCCTGCAGCAGTGGGCGGAAGCCGGGATACTGGACCCCGCCGATCTGGAAGCGCGCGCCCGCGCCATGTTCGACCGGCCAGAGGTCCATCCGCTGCTGCGCGCGCTGTGGCAGCCGCGCCTGATCGAGGCGATCCGCTGGATCGCGGCGGAAGTGGTGCGCGACAAGGCGGAAGGGCGCACCATCCTTGCCGTCGAAAAGGAAGGGCGCGCAGACATTGCCGAGGTGACGCTGATGGGCAAGGCGGACAGGATCGACCGCCTGCCCGACGGCACGCTAGGCATTATCGACTACAAGACCGGCAAGCCGCCCAGCGCAGCGCAGGTGAAGGCGGGCTTTGCGCTGCAATTGGGGCTGCTGGGCGTGATCGCGGAAAATGGCGGGTTTGACTGCATTACGGGGAAGAGGACCGCAGGCGGCTTTGAGTATTGGTCGCTCGCCAAGAAGGGCGATCAGTTCGGCTATCGCGAAAGTCCGGTCGATCCGATGGGCGCGCGCAACAAGATCGTCACGGACCAGTTTACCGCCAGGGTCCATCAACAGTTTGAAGAGCTGGCGCAGGCCTTCCTGCTGGGGACGGCGCCCTTCCGTGCGGAAATCAACCCCGAAGTCGCCAATTATGGCGATTATGACCAGCTGATGCGGCTGGAGGAATGGTATGGCCGCGACGATGGCTAAGGCGCTGCAACCCTTGCAGGGCAACCAGGCCCGCGCCGCCGCACCGGACGCGCATGTCTGGCTGTCCGCGTCGGCAGGGACCGGCAAGACCCATGTGCTGACCGCACGCGTGTTCCGCCTGCTGCTGCAAGGGGTGCGGCCGGAAAATATATTGTGCCTGACCTTTACCAAGGCTGGCGCGGCAGAAATGGCCGATCGCATCCATGACCGGCTCGCCGCCTGGGTGCAGATGGACGACAAGAGGCTGTTCGCCGATCTGGAGGCGCTGGGCGAGGAGTCCGGGCCGGATGCGCGCGATTTTGCGCGGCGGTTGTTCGCCGAAGTGCTGGAGTCGACCGGCGGCGGGCTGCGTATCCAGACAATCCATGGCTTTTGCCAGCAATTGCTGACCGCCTTTCCGCTGGAGGCAAACCTGACGCCCGGCTTCAGGCCGCTCGACCAGCGCGAACAGACCAATCTCGCCCGGCAGACGCTGGCCGACATGGTGGTGCGCGCGCATGAGACGCGCGACGATGCACTGTTCGCGGCGTTGCAGGCGATCAGTCTGCGGCTGGGCGAGGGTGGGGCGGAAAACTATCTTCTGCGGTGCGCGGCGAAGGGCGATGCACTGGAATATCTGCCCGATGCGATCACGCCCTGGGTCATGGCCGAACTTGGCCTGCCGGAGGGCGACATCGACCAATGGCTGGCCGACCAATGCGCGGACGCAAGCTTCGATATGCGCACGCTCGACCAGATCGTGCAGGTGAATGTGCAATGGGGCAAGAGCCGCGGGCTGGAACGGTGCGACCGGATTGCCGCGTGGCGCGCGCTTGACCCGGCAGGCCGGGCCGCCACCCTGTCCGACCTGCATCGCGCTTGGGCCAAGGCGGATGGCGAGATCATGCTGACGAAGGGGTGGGTGCCGCCGGTCGATGGCTATGCCGAAATGGCGACCCGGCTCTACGACCGCTGCGCCGAGCTGATCGCGATGAAGCTGCGCGCCGATTATGCGGCGCTGCTGGGGCAGGCGCTCCATGCCGGGCGGGCCTATGCGCGGGCCTATGCGCAGGCCAAGCAACTGGCCGGTGCTGTAGATTTCGACGACCTGATCGCCCGCGCCGCCGCGCTGCTGGAGCAGGACGGGATTGCGGAATGGATCCGGTACAAGCTGGACCAGCGGATCGACCATATATTGGTGGACGAGGCGCAGGATACCAACGCCGCCCAATGGCGCATCGTGAGGACGCTGGCGGAGGAATTTTTCGCAAGCGAGTGGCAGCCGGGCGACAAGGTGCGGACAATCTTCACCGTCGGCGATTTCAAGCAGGCCATCTTCGGCTTTCAAGGGACCAGCCCGGCCAATTTCGCTGCGGCGCAAATCCTGTTCCAGCGGGATGCCGACAATAGCGGTCACGATTTTCACAACCTGTCTCTCGACCAGAGCTTCCGTTCGACCCCGGCGGTGTTGGACGTGGTGGACCGCACCATTTCGACCCTGCGCGCCGATCGGCTGGGGCTGGAGGCGGGCGACGTCCATCATATCAGCGCCAACCGGCATCCGGGCGAAGTGCTGCTGTGGAAGCCGGTCGTCGCCAACCTGTCCGGCGAGGCCGAGGGCGAGGAGGATTGGGCCGCCGATCAGGAGCGGGTGCTGGCGCAGAAGATCGCGCAACAGATCAGGCAATGGATCGACGACGGGGTGATGCTCGAAAGCCGGGGGCGTCCAGTGCGGGCAGGGGACATCATGATCCTGGTCCGTCGCCGCAGCGAACTGGCCCGGCTGATCGTGGCGCGGCTTTATGAGGAGAAGGTGGCGGTTGCCGGGATCGACCGGCTACGGCTCAATGCGCCGCTGGCGGTGCGCGATCTGCTGGCCGCACTGCGCTTTGCGGTGCAACCCGACGACGAGCTGAACATGGCGTCGCTATTAGTTTCGCCGCTGATCGGCTGGACCCAGGACGAATTGATGCACCGGCTGATCGGGCGCAAGACCGGACTGTGGCGGCACCTGCTCCAGACGCAGGACGAAGAAACGCTCAAGCCCTTACGCGATTTGCTGGCGGTTGCGGACCTGACGACGCCCTATCGCTATCTGGAGGGGATATTGTCGGGGCCGATGGATGGCCGCCGTCGCCTGATCGAACGACTGGGAGCCGAAGCGGTCGATCCGATCGAGGAACTGCTCAACGCGGCGCTGGCGTTCGAGAGTGACGACCATCCCTCGCTCCAGCGCTTCATCGACTGGTTCGACCGGGGCGAAGTCGACATCGTGCGCGATGCGGCGGCGCAGGGCGACATGCTGCGCCTGCTGACGGTGCACGGCGCCAAGGGGTTGCAGGCGCCCGTCGTCATATTGGCGGATGCCTGCCTTGATCCCGATGCGGGCAATCGCGCGGATGCGCTGCTTTGGAACGGCCTGCCCATCCTTGCCCCGCGCAAGCCGGAGCGGCAGGGGCCGATCGGCGAGGTGGCCGAGCAGGCCGCCTCCGTCGAGCGGGAGGAGCATTGGCGGCTGCTCTATGTCGCCCTGACCCGCGCGGAGGAAAAACTGATCGTCGCCGGATCGCTGGGACCAAGGGCGAAGGGCGAAGTGAAGCCTGAAAGCTGGTTCGCGGCGGTCGAAGGCGCGATGGCTTCGCTGGGCGCGGAGTGGGAGGCGGACCCATTATGGGGCGCGAGGCGGCGCTGGCTGGGGACGGAGGATTTGCCATCGCGGAAGGCAGAGCCGGAAGCCCCGCAGGAGCAAGTCGCCGCCGACATACCCGACTGGCTGCGTCGGCCCGCGCCAGTGGAAGCGCGCCCGCCGCGTCCGCTCGCCCCGTCCGCGCCGGTCGAGGACGACGTGCCTTATCCGCCGCCCACGCCCGCGATGCGCGCGGCTGCGGAGCGAGGGCGATGGCTCCATGCCCTGTTCGAACGGTTGCCAGGTGTCGAGCCTGAACGTCGCCGGGACGCCGCCGACCGCTGGCTGCTCCAGCAGGGGGCGGACGATGCGGCGGTTCGGCAGGATATTGTCGCGCAGGCGCTACAGGTGATCGAAGCACCCGATTTTGCCGACCTGTTCAGCCCCGATGCGCTCGCCGAAGCGCCTATAGCGGCGGTGGTTGGCGAAGCGGTAATCGCCGGAACCGTGGACCGGCTATGTGTTGGCCCGGATCGCATCCAGTTGGTGGACTTCAAGACCGGACGGATCGCGCCGATCGGCGTGGACGAGGTGCCCACGGCACATGTCCGTCAGATGGCCGCCTATGCCGCCGCGCTGGCTGTCATCTTCCCCGACCGGACGATCGAAGCGGGACTGCTTTACACCAGTGCCGCGCGGCTCATCACCCTGCCGCCCGCCCTGCTGGCAACGCACAAGCCGGGCTTTGTCCCTGCGCAGGAGAATTTGCCGCTCTGACCCGTTGAGCCGGATGCGTGCACGCCCTAGATACCGCTTCAAGACAAGGAGATTATAGTCATGGCCACCAAGGCAGTTACCGACAGCAGCTTCAAGGCTGACGTGATCGATTCCGACAAGCCCGTGCTTGTCGATTTCTGGGCCGAATGGTGCGGCCCGTGCAAGATGATCGGCCCGGCTCTGGAGGAAATCTCCGACGAGCTGGGTGACAAGCTGACGATCGCCAAGGTCAATATCGACGAAAATCCCGATGCGCCGGGTCAATATGGCGTGCGCGGCATCCCGACGATGATCCTGTTCAAAAATGGCGAACCGGCGGCGACCAAGGTTGGCGCAGCGCCCAAGAGCGCGCTCAAGAGCTGGATCGAAGGCGCCCTCTGATCAGGTGGTCCGGGCGTCGTAACGGATACGACGTCCGGATGATCAGCGAAACAGCAGTTCCGCCGCCATGTCCCACAGCCTTGGCGAGGATGCACCGAGCAGACCCCGGCGCATGTCGCCCACGACATAGGCGGTACCATCGAGCCGCTGACAGCAACCGCCCGCTTCATTCAGGAACAATGTGCCCGCCGCATGGTCCCATGGCAGGGTGCGGGCGAACACCGACACATCATTCTGTCCCAGCACCAGCCGGGGATATTGTTCGGCCGCACAGCGGGGAATATCGACCAGCGCGAACCTGTCCTGCGACCGTAGGGCGATGTCGGCGCGCTCGTCCGGCGTCATGAAATAGACCGCCAGCGCTGCGATCGGCAAAGCACCGCCACTTTCACGCGCCTGCACCCGTTCATCATCGATATGACTGCCACCGCCCAGCATCGCATGGCACAGCCGTCCGCTGATCGGATCGAGAATCCAGCCGGCCAGCGTCGTCCCGGCATCCGCCAGCGCGATCATGATGCCGAAGGGCGGCTTGCCGGCAGCGAAATTGCCGGTGCCGTCGATCGGGTCGATGATCCAGTTGAGACCATCGCCCGCCCGGTCGAGTATCGAAGGGTCGGCAGCGCAGGCTTCCTCCCCGATAATGCCTGCTTCGGGCAGGATCGCGGCCAGCCCCTCGGCCAGCCGGATTTCGCTTTCCTTGTCCGCGATGGTGACCAGATCGTCGGCATCCGCCTTTTCACTGATCTCGCTGCTCGCCAGATTCTGGTAGCGGGGCATCACGACATTGCGGGCCACATCGCGCATCAGCGCGACGACCGGGGCGTGCAGTTCCAGCATCAACTGCGATAGTCCGCATTGATCGAAATATAGCCATGGGTGAGGTCACAGGTCCACACCGTCGCGCGGCCCTCGCCCAGCCCCAGGTCGACGCCGATGACGATGTCCTGCCCCTTCAGATGCGCGGCAACCGGCGCTTCGTCATAGCCCTCCACCGCCAGGCCGCCGGTCGCCACCTGAGTCGCGCCGAAACGGATGGAGAGCAGGTCGCGATCAGCCGGTTCGCCAGCCTTGCCGATCGCCATGACGACACGGCCCCAATTGGCGTCCTCACCTGCAATCGCCGTCTTGACCAGCGGCGAGTTGGCGATCGACAGGGCAATCCTGTGCGCGCTGTCGTCGCTGGTTGCGCCCTCGACACTGATCTCGACAAATTTGGTCGCGCCTTCGCCATCGCGCACGACGAGATGGGCAAGTTGGCGGCACAGATCGGCCAGCGCGGCGGCAAAGGCATCGGCGCCTGTATCGTCCATGCTGGTGAGCGGCGCGTTGCCTGCCTTGCCGGTGGCAAAGGCCAGTACCGTATCGCTGGTCGACGTATCGCTATCGACCGTGATGCAGGAAAAGCTGCGAGTGTTGGCGGCCGAGAGCATGGATTGCAGCAGCGCCGGGTCGATCGTGGCATTGGTGAAGATATAGCCGAGCATCGTCGCCATATCCGGCGCGATCATGCCCGACCCCTTGATGATGCCGACCAGATCGACCCGCGTTCCCCCGATCATGGCGGAGACATGGGCGCCCTTGGCGAAAGTGTCGGTCGTGCCGATGCTGTTGGCGGCATCTTCCCAGCCGCAGGGGGCGGCGGCAAAGGCCGCTTCAAGACCGGCCTCTGCCTTGTCGATGGGCAAGGGCACGCCGATCACCCCGGTCGAGGAGACGAATATGTCCGAGGGCTTGCAGGAAAGGTGATTGGCGACCTTGGCCGCGATCGCCTCCACCGCCGCGCGACCGCGATGGCCAGTGAAAGCATTGGCATTGCCCGCATTGACGACGAGCGCGCGCGCCGACCCCAGCGGAATGGCGTCCCGACACCATTCGACTTCGGGGGAGGGGCATTTGCTCTGCGTCGTCACGCCAGCGACCGCCGTGCCTGCGTCGAGTTCGACATAGGTGAGGTCGCACCGCTCCCACGCCTTGTATCCGGCACGGGCGCGACGCAGCGTCACACCTGCGATCGGAGGCAGGGCCGGAAAGGCGGCGGGGGCGAGGGGGGAGGGCTTGCTCATGGCAACCCGATACGAGATACGAAGCAAATAATACAGGGCAACTTTCCATCAAAAAAACAATATAAATCAGATACTTGGTCGTTTAGCAACTTTCACTTGCCTTACCTTCCCGTTTAGCAATGATTAGGTGATACCGTGTAGCCGAGGGAGTGCAGGAGTTATGACCATTGAAATCAAGCGTGGCGATAATTCATCAATAGACCAAGCACTGTCCGCAATCGCTCCAAATATACTACAATCATCCGGGTCAGTATTCTATTCCGGTAGATCAGCTTTTTCAAAAAAGAGCGACCTGTATATTCTCGGCCTGAATCCTGGTGGAAATCCTGTTGATCAGGTTTCTGAAACTGTCGCTGCCGATATTGACCAATTTTGGACGCAGCCTGCTTCATGGTCGGCCTATGCTGATGAGTCGTGGCAAGGCGCTGCCCTAGGAACATGGGGTATGCAGCCTCGGATATTGCATATGTTGGCACGGCTCAAACTGGCGCCAAGAGAAGTCCCAGCGAGCAACCTTATATTTGTCCGAACCTCTTCCGAAGCTGCGTTACGGCAACAGAAAGCGCAATTGATCCGGGATTGTTGGCCGGTGCATCAGGCCGTAATCGACAGCCTGAACGTCACGGCTTTACTCTGTTTCGGCGGGACAGCCGGACGCGGGTTCGAGAGCGTCTCGGCGCGAGTCAACTCATCGATAGTTATCGCGAAACCAACGATCGGGGATGGGCTAGCGAATGCCATCAAGCATTGGATGGCCGAAGGGTCGTTACGGTCTCTCATCCCGGTCGAGCGGACTGGCGGAATCCGCTTGCGGACCCGACCGGGTTGGTAGCCAGAGCATTGGCGCTTTGATGGCCTGCCGGAGTGTGTCACTTGAGCGAATTGACTATCCAACGCCCACACCCTAAATCGCGGCGCATATTTGCGTGCGGGGCGTTTTCGCCCCGCACATCCCCGTAAAGTCAGGAATTTGCATGTTCGGCGCCCTCGCCAAGTCCATCTTCGGATCGTCCAACGAACGCTATGTGAAGTCGCTGGGCAAGATCGTCGACAAGATCGCCTCGTTCGAGCCATCGGTTCAGGCGCTGAACGACGCGGATCTGGCAGCGCAGACGGTGCGTTTTCGTGAACGGCTGGCCGCTGGCGAGACGCTGGACGACCTGCTGCCGGAAGCCTTTGCAACGGTACGCGAAGCTGCCGTCCGGGTGCTGGGCATGCGGCATTTCGATGTGCAGATGGTGGGCGGTATCGTCCTGCATCGCGGCGAAATCGCCGAAATGCGGACGGGTGAGGGCAAGACGCTGGTGGCGACGCTGGCCACCTATCTCAACGCGCTGGAGGGCAAGGGCGTCCATGTCGTTACCGTAAACGACTATCTGGCCAGCCGCGACTGCGAATGGATGGGGCAGGTCTATCGCTTCCTGGGGCTGACGACCGGCGTGATCGTGCCGAACATCAGCGAGGATCAGCGCCGCGCCGCCTATGCCGCCGACATTACCTATGCGACGAATAACGAGCTGGGCTTCGACTATCTGCGCGACAATATGAAATATGACCGCGCGTCGATGGTCCAGCGCCCCTTCAATTTCGCCATCGTCGACGAAGTGGACTCGATCCTGATCGACGAGGCGCGCACGCCGCTGATCATTTCCGGGCCGACCGACGACAAGTCGGAACTCTATGTCGCGGTCGATGCGATCGTGAAGCAGATCGACGAATCCGATTATGAAAAGGACGAGAAACAGCGTTCCGTCACCCTGACTGAAGAGGGGACCGAAAAGATCGAGCGGCTGCTGGAGGCGGCGGGGTTGCTGCAGGGCAGCAACCTCTATGATTTCGAGAATACGCAGGTCGTCCATCATGTGAACCAGGCGCTGCGCGCGGTCGTGATGTTCCGCCGCGACATCGATTATATCGTCAAGGACGGCAAGGTCGTCATCATCGACGAATTTACCGGTCGCATGATGGACGGACGCCGCTGGTCCGACGGGCTGCATCAGGCTGTGGAAGCCAAGGAAGGCGTCCAGATCGAGCCGGAGAACCAGACGCTGGCGTCGGTCACCTTCCAGAATTATTTCCGCATGTATCCCAAGATTTCGGGCATGACCGGCACCGCTTCCACCGAAGCGACCGAATTCTACGAAATCTACAAGATGAACGTCGTCACCATCCCCACCAACAAGCCGGTGCAGCGGATCGACGAGCAGGACAGTTTCTACAAGAATATCGAGGACAAGTTCCGCGGCATTGCCCGCACGATCAAGGAACATTCGGAAAAGGGCCAGCCAGTGCTGGTCGGGACCGTGTCGATCGAAAAGTCCGAAATGCTGTCCGAATTCCTCAACCAGGAAGGCGTGCCGCACGCGGTGCTGAACGCGCGCTTCCATGAGAGCGAAGCGCATATCGTGGCGCAGGCCGGGCGCAAGGGCGTGGTGACGATCGCCACCAACATGGCCGGGCGCGGGACCGACATCCAGCTGGGCGGCAATCTGGAACTACGGGTCGAGGATGAATTGCGCGACATGCCCGAAGGGCCGGAGCGCGACGCCGCGATCGAAGCGATCAGGGCGGAAATTGCGGCGGAGAAAGCCGAAGTGCTGGCGGCCGGCGGTCTGTTCGTGCTGGCGACCGAGCGGCATGAAAGCCGCCGTATCGACAACCAGCTGCGCGGCCGTTCGGGGCGTCAGGGCGATCCTGGCCTGTCGCGCTTCTACCTCAGCCTGGACGACGACCTGATGCGCATCTTTGGCCCGGACACAATGTTCGCCAAGATGATCCGGTCCAACCTGGAAGATGGCGAAGCGCTGCCCCCGTCCAAATGGCTGAGCAAGGCGATCGAGACCGCGCAGAAGAAGGTCGAGGCGCGCAACTACGACATTCGCAAGCAGGTCGTCGAATATGACGACGTCATGAACGACCAGCGCAAGGTGATTTACGAGCAGCGGTCCGACATCATGGATGCAGAGACGGTCGACGATGTCGTCACCGACATGCGCCATGAAACGGTCAACGACATTGTCGGCAGCAGCTGCCCGCCCGGCACCTATCCCGAACAATGGGACATCGCCAAGCTGAAGGCGCGAACGCTGGAAATTCTGGGCCTTGAGCCGGATTTCGACGCCTGGCTGGCCGAAGATGCGGTCGACCCTGAAATGATCGAGGAGCGGCTCTCCGCCCTGGCCGACGAAACCGTCGCGGACAAGGTGCGGGAGGTCGATCCTGCGGACTGGCACATGATCGAAAAGTCGATCCTGCTCCAGAGCCTCGATCATCACTGGAAAGAGCATCTCTCGACGCTTGATGCGCTGCGTCAGGTCGTGCATCTGCGCGCCTATGCGCAAAAGACGCCGATCAACGAATATAAGCAGGAAGCCTTTGCCCTGTTCGAGCGGATGCTGGAAAATATCCGGGAGGATGTGACGGGATCGATCGCGCGGGTGCAGTTCCGCATGGACGCGCCGCTGCCCGAATTCGACCTGCCCGTGCTACCTGATTTTATCACGACCCATATCGATCCTTTCTCCGGCGAAGATAACAGCGCCGATTTCGATGCAGGGACATTTGGCGGGATCACGACGACGATCCCGCGCGCGCCTGCGGTCCCGGCCGGCGAATTCGCCAATCTGGACATCAGTCGCAATGCGCCGTGCCCCTGTGGTTCGGGCCAGAAATACAAGCATTGCCACGGCGCGCTGGCCTGATTTCCAATCGGGGGGGCAGAGACCCGTTCATAGCTGCCCCCCTGTTAACCAGCCCGCTTATCGCTTCTGCAAGATTGCTGCGACAGATTCACATCTGATCCTGGGGGGAAACCGGGAGACAGCGATGAACAGCATCCATTACAGGCCGCAGGTCCAACGTCGCCGCGAAAGCCGCTTCATAGCCAATGCCCGCGCGACGCTTTTATGGGACGGTGTTACCGAACCCGTCACCATCCTGAATATCTCCTCCTACGGCGCGCTCGTCACCGGCCTGTATCTACCGCCGATCGGCGCGCGCGTTACGGTGATTGCCGACTATCTGGAAGTATGCGGCACGGTGATCTGGTGCGGCGTGGAGCGTTGCGGCCTGTTGCTGAGCCGAGAGATAGACCCATTGGCGGTGATCGCCGAGCCATCGGTCAGCACGGTGGACCCAACCCCGCAACGCGAAATCAGCCTGAAACGGATTGCGCCCGGAACCTACGCCTGAGCACCGCGAGGCCGGATAGGCCGCGCGTCAAAACCTCTAGCGAGATGCGATATTGGCGGAAGGGGTGGGATTCGAACCCACGGATGCTTGCACATCGGCGGTTTTCAAGACCGCTGCAATCGACCACTCTGCCACCCTTCCGTCGCCTCGCTTCCTAGCGCGCTGTGCTGGCTTGCCAAGCGCAAAAATCGCCTGGGGCTCGGTTCGTCGTCTAAACGGGCCATAGTTGCCATTAAGGGGATTCACCTGCCGTCCGGCCTGTGCAACAACGGGGGGATGAGAGATTCTCTGCGTTCGTCTGTATTTTCGCTGTTGCTGGGGCTGGCTGGCGTAACGGCTGGCACTGTTGTGCCGGGGGTTGCGCAGGCACAGGATGTGATGGATTTTCGCGCCTATCTGGAAAGCCTGCGACCCAAGGCGCGGGCGATGGGGATCAGTGACGCGACGCTGGACAGCGTGTTTGCGACGCTGACGCCCAATCCACGGGTCATCGCGCTGGACCAGACGCAGCCCGGCGGTGGCGCTTATTCGCCCATCCCCAATTTCGAACCCTATCGCCGCCAGCATGTCGATGCCGCGCGGATCAGGCGCGGCCAGACCGCCTATCAGGCCAATCGCGCGCGTCTGGCCCGGATAGAGGCGGAAACCGGCGTGCCGGAGGAGATCATGGTCGCCATTTATGGCCATGAAACCAATTATGGCAGCTATGTCGGCGATTTCGACCTGATCCGGTCGCTGGCAACGCTGGCGCATGAGGGGCGTCGGCGCACCCTGTTCGAGCCGGAACTGCTGGCGACGTTGAAGATGCTGGACAATGGTGTGCCGCGCAGCCGCCTGGTCGGCAGTTGGGCCGGGGCGACAGGCTATCCCCAGTTTCTGCCGTCGGTCTATCTGCGGCTGGCCAAGGATGGCGATGGCGACGGGCGGGCGGACATCTGGACCAGTGAGGCGGATGCACTGGCGTCGATCGCCAATTATTTCGTGCAGGCCGGATGGCGACGCGGGCAACCCTGGGGTGTGGCGGTCTCCGTGCCGTCCAGCTTGAACCGCGCCAGCGTGGCGGCAAAGACCAATCCGGCGCGCTGCCCGCGCGTATTCAACCGGCATAGCCGATGGCTGACCATGGCCGAATGGCGCAAGCTGGGCCTTACCCCGCAAAGCGGCGCCTGGCCCGCCGATACGGTGATGGCGACGCTGCTGGAGCCGGACGGGCCGGGCAAGACCGCCTATCTGCTGACCGGCAATTACCGGGCAATTCTGGATTATAACTGTTCCAATTTCTATGCTCTGTCTGTGGGGTTGCTGGCCGATGCGGTCAAATAAGGGGGGGAGGCTGCCTCTGGCGGCCGGGCTTATACTATTGCTGGCATCGTGCAGCGGCGGGGAGCAGCCGCCCGTGCCACCGCCGCCCGCATCATCGCCGCGCCCGCTGGCGCAGGGCGCGATGGTATCCGATGACCCCCTGATGATTGGCGCGCCCTACAGCGTCGGCAAGGTCACCTATACGCCCGAAGACGCGCCTAACTATGATGCGGTCGGTTATGCCGGCTGGTATGGCGAGGAGTTGCAGGGCAACAAGACGGCCAATGGCGAAACCTTCGTGCCGGAGGCGATTACCGCCGCGCACCAGACATTGCCGCTGCCCAGCTATGTCGAGGTGACGGCGCTCGATACCGGACGGACCATCCTGGTCCGGGTCAATGATCGCGGACCTTTCGCCAATGACCGGATCATCGACCTGTCGCGCGGCGCGGCGGAGCAGTTGGGCGTGATCGACGACGGCGCGGCGGCGGTGCGGGTGCGGCGCGTCAGCCCGCCCGATCAGGAACGGGTTGCGCTGCGCAGCCATGGCCGGGTGGCAGAGCGGCTGGAAACCCCGCCCGCCTTGCTGACCGCGCTGCGGGCCAAGCTGCCCGCCCGTCCCGCAGCAACGCCCGCAAAGGCAAAGGTCGTAGCAAGGCCAAGCGCCAAGACGCCGCCCAGGGCGGTCCGCGGCCCAGAGAAGCGCGGAATTGCGCCAACGCCCGCAAGGCAGGATGGCTTCGTGGTGGAAAAGGCGGGCGCGCCATCGGCGCCAACGCCTGTTGCGCCAGTTGCTCCTGCCTCTGCCGCCGCGCCAGCCGCCGCCCGGACTTATGTGGTGCAGGTCGCTGCCTTCTCATCCCGCGCCCGCGCCGAAACGCTGGCGAAGCGCATCGGCGCCAGGGCAGTGGAGGGCGACGGCGTGTGGCGGGTGCGCTTTGGCCCCTATCCCACGCAGGACGCCGCACAGGCTGGTGTGCGCGCCGCCGCAGCCAAGGGGTTTGAGAATGGCCGCATCATGGCTAATGACGCGCGATAGACATCGCGCACCACCCAAGCGATTCCATCCCATTTGAAGGCAGCCCCATGAACAAGTCCGTCGCAGTCCTCCTCTTCACCGGGCTGTTGGCCCAGCCGCTGACCGCAGCGGCGCCGCCCTACACCAGCGAAGCGCCGATCGCTTATATGAAGGATCTGTCGTCGGGCGCGGTACTGTATGACAAGGGCGGCGAAACGAAGATGCCACCGGCATCCATGGCCAAGATGATGACCGCCCATGTCGCCTTCCGCCTGATCCAGAAGGGCGAATTGAAGCTGGACACCATGTTCACCGTACGCCCGGAAACCTGGAAGCAGTGGCATGGCCCGGCTGCCGGTTCGACCATGTTCCTGTCGGCGGGCGAGCAGGTATCGGTGGAAAATCTGCTGCACGGCATAGTCACCCTGTCCGGCAATGACGCCTGCGTCGTTCTGGCCGAAGGGATTGCCGGGACCGAGCAGGCTTTCGTCGCGCTGATGAATGAGGAGGCCAAGCGCATGGGCCTCAAAAACAGTCATTTCGGCACCAGCAATGGCTGGCCGGACGAAGGCGTGACCTATGTGACCGCCGAGGATCTGGCCAAGCTGGCGCAAGGAACGATCGAGGAAACGCCCGATCTCTATAAGCGTTTCTACGCCACCCGTTCCTTCACCTGGGGCAAGACGATGGGCGGCGCGGACATTGCGCAGGGCAATCGCAACCCGATTTTGGGCAAGATCGCGGGGGCCGATGGCCTCAAGACCGGCCATACCGAAGAAGCGGGCTATGGCTTTACCGGATCGGCGGAACAGGATGGCCGCCGCCTGGTGATGGTGGTGGCGGGGCTGGGCAGCTTTAACGGGCGCATCCAGGAATCGGTCCGCTTCATGGACTGGGGTTTCAAGGCGTGGAAGGCGCAGCCCCTGTTCAAGAAGGGCGCGACTGTCGAAACCGCTGACGTCCAGCTGGGCAGCGCGACCAGCGTGCCGCTGGTCGCGCCGCAAAATCTGGCGGTCACGCTGCCGCGCACCGCATCGACGAATATCTCCGTCAAAGTGGTCTATACCGGCCCGATCAAGGCGCCGATCGCCAAAGGGCAGAAGATTGCCGACCTGATCGTATCCACGCCCGACACGCCGCCGCAGGTTATGCCGCTGGTTGCTGGCGCGGATGTCGCTGAAGCGGGCATGTTCGGCCGGTTGTGGAATGGCCTGAAATCGCTGTTCGGGTGATAGAAGGGCGGTTCATCACGCTGGAAGGCGGAGAGGGCGCTGGCAAATCGACCCAGTTACGCGCCCTTGCCGCCGCTCTGCGCGCGCGCGGGCTGGAGGTCGTGGAAACGCGCGAACCGGGCGGCAGCGAAGGCGCGGAAGCGATCCGTTCGCTGTTGCTGACGGGCGGCGCGGATCGCTGGAGCGCGCGGGCGGAGGCTTTGCTGTTTGCTGCGGCGCGGGCCGATCATATCGAAAAGACGATCCGCCCGGCGCTGGCGCGGGGAGCGTGGGTGCTGTCCGACCGCTTTCTCGATTCAAGCCGGGCCTATCAGGGGCAGGGGGCGCTGTCCGACGCGGACATTGTGACGCTGCACCGGATCGGCAGTGAGGGCTTTCTGCCTGACCGGACCCTGTTCCTGACCTTGCCAGCGGGTGAGGCCGAAGCGCGGGCACGCGTGCGGGATGGTGGCGCATCGGACCGGATTGGCGGCCGCGACCAAAGCTTTCATCGCGCCGTGGCGGATGCCTTCGCTCGTTTCGCGACGGACGAGGCGGCGCGGTTCCGCGCGATCGATGCGTCCGGCGAACCCGGCGCGGTCACGGCCCGCCTGATCGATGCGCTGGCGGATCTGCTGCCATGACGTCCCTTCTGGGCCATGACGCGCAGGCCAGCACGCTGATCGACGCGGCGGCCAGCGCGCGGATGCATCATGGCTGGATATTGAGCGGGCCAAAGGGCATCGGCAAGGGCAGCTTCGCGCGCGCGATGGCGCTGCGTCTGCTGGCGGACGCCGCTGGCCCGCCGGTGGTGGGGTCGGGACTTGACGTGCCGGAAAGCCACCCGGTTCGCCGCCTGATCGAAGCGAGCGCCCATCCCGATTATGCCGAACTGTTCCCGCTGGAAAAGGATGGCGTCACCGCGCGCAACATCAGCGTGGATCAGGTGCGCGGACTGCAACGGTTGCTTCAGTCCGCGCCGTCGCTTTCGACCCGGCGGATCGTGGTGATCGACAGTGCCGACGATCTGGAGCGAGGCGCGGCCAATGCGTTGCTCAAAAATCTGGAAGAGCCGCCCGCCGACATGATCTTCCTGCTGGTCAGCCACGCGCCGGGCCGGTTGCTGCCGACGATCCGTTCGCGTTGCCGCACGCTGCGTTTCGATCCGCTGAGCGACGGGGCGATGCGCGCCATCCTGCGCGGCAAGGATGAAAGCCTGTCCCCGACAGAGATTGACGCCCTGATCCGCGCGGGCGAGGGGTCGCCGGGCAAGGCGCTGCGTTATCTGGGCCTGAACCTGGCGGACATAGAAAGCGCGATGGCGCGGATCGCGCAGGATGGCGACCGGGACAATCGGCAGCGACTGGCGCTGGCCAAAGCGCTGGCGATCAAATCGGCCAAGCCGCGCTATGAGGCGTTTCTGGAACGCGCGCCCGCCTTCATCGCGCAGGCCGCGCGGCATCGCAGCGGGTCCGCGCTCGGCGTGGCGCTCGACCATTGGGAAAAAGCGCGGCATCTGGCGAGCGGGGCGGTGATCCTGTCGCTCGATCCGGCGGCGGTGGTTTTTGAACTGGCCGGCCATGTCGCGGCGCTTGCGCCACCATCGGCCTGAAAAGCGGCTTCCCGCCCGACGCAACAGCCGCTAGGGACATCGCATGTCCCAGCCCTATACCATCACCACCGCCATCTCCTATCCCAATGGCCGCCCCCATATCGGCCACGCCTATGAGGTGATCGCGACCGACGCGATCGCCCGTTTCCAGCGCATGATGGGCCGCGACGTCTTCTTTCAGACCGGCACGGACGAACATGGCCTGAAAATGGCGCAGACGGCGCGGAACCGGGGGATCGAACCCGTCGCGCTGGCCGATGAAATGTCGGGCTATTTCCGTGATATGAACGATCGGCTTAACATCAGTCATGATCGTTTCATCCGCACCAGCGAAGCGGCGCACCATCGCGCCAGCCAGGCCATCTGGCAGGCGATGGAGGCCAATGGCGACCTGTATCTGGATCGGTATGAGGGCTGGTATTCGGTCCGCGACGAAGCCTTTTACGACGAAAAGGAACTGACCGACGGGGAAGGGGGCGCCAAGCTTTCGCCACAGGGCACGCCGGTTGAATGGACGGTCGAGGAAAGCTGGTTCTTCCGCCTGTCCAACTATCAGGACAAATTGCTGGCGCTCTACGAAAGCCAGCCCGATTTCATCCGTCCGGACAGCCGCCGCAACGAGATTTTACGTTTCGTCGAAGGCGGCCTTTCGGACCTGAGCATTTCGCGCACCAGCTTCGACTGGGGGGTCAAGGTGCCCGGCAGCGATGGTCATGTCATGTATGTGTGGGTTGACGCGCTCACCAACTATCTGACCGGCTGCGGCTATCCCGATGATGCCGACCGCATGGCAAGATATTGGGCGGAAGGCGGCGACATCACGCATATTATCGGCAAGGATATTGTGCGTTTTCATGCGGTTTACTGGCCAGCCTTTCTGATGAGCGCGAAGCTGCCCTTGCCCAAGCAGATTTTTGGTCATGGCTTCCTGCTCAACCGGGGCGAGAAAATGTCCAAATCGGTCGGCAATGTCGCCGACCCGATCGAACTGGCCGATCGGTTCGGTGTGGATCAGTTGCGCTATTTCCTGTTGTCGGAGGTCACTTTCGGCAATGACGGCAGCTATAGCGCGGAGGCGATCGTCCAGCGCTCCAACAGCGATCTGGGCAATGCGTTCGGCAATCTGGCGCAGCGGACGTTGAGCTTCATCGCCAAGAATCTGGACGGCAGACTGCCGGCCATCCACGGACATGATCCGGCGGACAGCGAGTTGTTCGATCTGATCGACCGGGTCGTGCGTACCGACATGCCTGCCGCCATGGCCGATCTCGCGCCGTCCGTCGCGATCGACGCATGGCTGCGCGCCGCCTTTGCCTGTAACCAATATATCGACGCCCAGGCGCCATGGTCATTGCGCAAGACCGACCCGCAGCGGATGGAGACGGTGCTGGCGACGCTCTACATCGCGATCGCGCAACTGGCCGTCGCGGTCCTGCCGGTCATCCCCGCCAGCGCGACCGCGCTGCTCGATCATATGGGCATCCCCGCCGACAAGCGCAGCTACAACGCGATCGGCGATCACTGGTATTCGCCACTGGCCGAGAGCGACTTCACCCTCGCCGCGCCCAAGCCGCTCTTTCCCAGGCTCGAACTGACCGAAGCGGACGGGTGAACCCATGCTGATCGACAGCCATTGTCACCTGAATTACAAGGGGTTGATCGAGGATCAGCAGAATGTGCTGGAACGCGCGCGCGCGTCCGGCATCGACCTTATGCTCAACATCGCCACGCGCGAAAGCGAGTGGGACGCGGTGCTGGACACTGCGATCCGCGCGCCGGACGTGTGGGCGACGGTTGGCATCCATCCGCATGAGGCGGACGAGCATCCCCATATCGACACCGCCAAACTGGTCGCCCGCGCAGCGCACCCCCGCGTCGTGGGCATCGGCGAGACGGGCCTGGATTATTATTATGACCATAGCGACCGTGACCGGCAGCGCAGCAGCTTCCGCTCGCACATCGTCGCCGCCCGCGAAACGGGCCTGCCGCTGATCGTCCATACCCGCGATGCGGAGGAAGATACGCTGGCGGTGATGCGTGACGAGATGGGGAAGGGAGCCTATACCGGCGTCATCCACTGTTTCACCGCCAGCGGCGCCTTTGCCGACGCCGCGCTGGAACTGGGCTTCTACATCAGCATATCGGGCATCGTGACCTTCAAGAGCGCGAAGGATTTGCAGGAAACCGCCGCGCGCCTGCCGATCGACCGGTTGCTGGTGGAAACGGACTCACCCTTTCTGGCGCCGGTGCCGCATCGCGGGCGTCCCTGTGAGCCGGCCTTCGTCGCCGACACGGCCAAATTCCTCGCCAATCTGCGCGGCGAAAGCCTGGAGGATCTGGCCGCGGCTACCTCCACCAATTTCCGCACCTTGTTCAAGAAGGTGGCATGAGCCTGAAACTCACCATCCTGGGCAGCGGCACATCGTCGGGGGTTCCGCGCATCGGTAATGATTGGGGGGCGTGCGATCCCACCGAACCGAAAAACCGCCGTACCCGCGTGTCCATTCTGGTCGAAAGCGCGACGACGCGAATATTGGTGGATACATCGCCCGACATGCGCGCCCAGTTGCTCGCGGCCGATGTGATTGCGATCGACGCGATCTTGTGGACCCATGACCATGCCGATCACAGCCATGGCATCGACGATGTCCGGCAGCTGTTTCACCATCGCCGCGTGCCGCTGCCCGGCTATGCCCGATCGCAAACGCTCAACCTGCTGCGGCAGCGCTTCGGCTATGCCTTTGAAGGGCGCAACGGTTATCACCCGACCGTCGACGGGCGGATCTTGCCCGATGGCCTGCGGATCGGCGACATCGACATTGCCTGCGTCGATCAGCCGCATGGCGAAATCTATTCGACCGGCTTTCGCTTCAGCCATGGCGGCAGGTCCGTCGCCTATGCCACGGATTTTCATGACCTGACGCCCGATATGCTGGCGCTGTACGACAGGGTGGATGTGTGGGTGGTGGACGCGCTGCGGGAAAAGCCGCACCCCACCCATCCCCATCTGGCGCTGACGCTGGATGGCATCGCCGCCGCCCGGCCCGGTCGCGCGATCCTGACCCATATGGACCAGAGCATGGATTATGCGACATTGCGCCGCACCCTCCCCAGCGGGGTCGAGCCAGGCTATGACGGCATGGTGATAATGTTGGAAGCGGTGGAGCAGGGGGATTGATGGACAGCGGCGATCAGGCGGCATCAACCATCTGGTATGTGCTGGCACTGGTGCTGGTCGGCTCCGCGCTTATCGGTCGGCGGCTGGCCTGGGGCGGCGTGCTCCGCATGGCGTTGTTATGGGTCGCCATCTTTGCCGGGCTGCTCGGCCTGTTCAAACTGGCGCAGGACGAAGGCTATCTGACCGGCCGTTGGGCAGAGCAAGGCGATCTTGTCGATGAAAGCCCGGCGTCGCTGCCGCCAGCCAAGGCGCAAGGCCAGTCGATCCGCATTCCCGTAGCGCCCGATGGCCATTATTGGGTCGAAGCGACGATCAATGGCACGCCTGCCCGTTTCCTGATAGACAGCGGCGCGACCATCACCGCGCTGTCGGAAAATACCGCGCGCGCGTCTGGCCTCAACTATGACGTCGGCGCGCCCGGCGTCGTCATGACCACCGCCAATGGCAAGGTGGAAGCGCGGCGATCCAGCATCGCCAGCCTGGTCGTCGGTCCGATTGTAACGACCGATCTGCCCGTCGTGGTGTCATCCAGCTTTGGCGAGGTCAATGTGATCGGCATGAACATGCTGTCCCGCCTGAAAAGCTGGGGCGTGCAGAATGGCGAAATGGTGCTGACGCCATGACCGCCCCACTAGAAACTGGCGCCCCGACCCAGCGCGAGCGGCTGAAAGCCATTATCGGCGGTTCGACGGGCAATCTGGTCGAATGGTATGACTGGTATGCCTATGCCGCCTTCACCCTCTATTTCGCACCGCATTTCTTTCCCAGCCAGGACCGTACAGCCCAGTTGCTGAGCGCGGCGGGCATCTTCGCCGTCGGTTTCCTGATGCGACCGATCGGCGCATGGCTGATGGGCGTTTATGCCGACCGGCACGGGCGCAAGAGCGGGTTGACGCTGTCGGTCGCGCTAATGTGTGCGGGATCGCTGTTGATCGCGGTGACGCCAGGCTATGAGACGATCGGCGTCGCAGCGCCCTTGCTGCTGGTGCTGGCCCGGTTGATGCAGGGGCTGTCGATCGGCGGGGAATATGGCGCGAGTGCGACCTATCTCTCCGAAATGGCAGGCAAGAACCGGCGCGGCTTTTTTTCCAGCTTTCAATATGTGACGCTCATCGCCGGGCAACTGGTCGCGATCTGCGTGCTGCTGGTGTTGCAGGCCGTACTGAGCGAGGCGCAACTGGATGCATGGGGCTGGCGGATACCCTTTTTCATTGGCGGGGGGCTGGCGGTCATTGTGTTCTGGCTGCGGCGCGGGCTGGCGGAAACGCAGAGCTTTGCCGTGGCGAAGGCCGAGGGCGCGCCGAAATCGGGCTTCGTCGAATTGTTGACGAAGCACCCGCGTGAAACCGCGACGGTGATGTTGTTGACCGCTGGCGGCACGATCGCTTTCTATGCCTATTCCATCTACATGCAGAAATTCCTGGTCAATACGAGCGGGTTGAGCCGGGAGGCGGCATCGCAGATCAATGCAGCGACGCTCTTTGTTTTCATGCTGTTACAGCCCGTTGCTGGCGCGCTGTCGGATCGGATCGGGCGCAAGCCGCTAATGATCGGCTTCGGCGTCATGGGCGTGCTTTGCACCTATCCGATCTTTGCGACGCTGGCGGTGACCAAGAACCCGCTGGTCGCAGGGCTGCTGGTGATGGTGGGACTGGTGATCGTCACCGGATATACATCGATCAACGCCGTGGTGAAGGCCGAGCTGTTTCCCGCGCATATCCGCGCGCTGGGCGTCGCGCTGCCTTATGCGCTGGCCAACACCATGTTCGGCGGGACGGCGGAACTGGTCGCCTTATGGTTCAAGCAAGCCGGTATGGAGCAGGCATTCTACATCTATGTCAGCGTGATGATCGCCATCTCGCTGGTGGTCTATGTGCGGATGAAGGACACGGCGAAAACCAGCCTGATCCGGGAGGATTGAGGCAAAGCCGACACTGAGCCGAACATAGGCGCAGATGATATGTGATTTAACATAATATATATTATCGGACTAAGATCACGCCTGTCTGGTCATCCCCCGGCAGAGCCACTATCGCCATTTTGACTCCATCATCATCGCAGGTTCCCCATGTCCAAAGCCAGCCCCGCCGACATCATGCCGCTCGCCAATGTCATGGCGCAGTTGCGCGATCCCGATACGGGCTGTCCGTGGGACATCGAGCAGGATTTCGCCTCGATCGCGCCCTACACGATCGAGGAAGCCTATGAAGTTGCCGACGCGATCGAGCGTAGCGACATGGTGGCGTTGCGCGACGAATTGGGCGATCTGCTGCTGCAAGTGGCATTTCACAGCCGGATGGCCGAACAGGCCGGGCATTTCAGCTTGCAGGACGTGATCGACGGCATCACGCAAAAGATGATCCGGCGGCATCCGCACGTCTTTGGCGACGGCCTGGCGCGGGAGGACGGCCATGCCCAGTGGGAAGCGATCAAGGCGGCTGAGCGGGCCGAAAAGGAGCCTGATCCCAGCGCGCTGGCCGGGGTAGCGATCGCCCTGCCCGCATTGTTGCGCGCGGAAAAATTGCAGAAGCGCGCGGCCCGGACTGGGTTCGACTGGCCCGATAGCGATGGCGCGATCGCCAAGATCGTCGAGGAACTGGACGAGGTGCAGGGCGCGACGACACAGGCCGAGCGCGAAGAGGAGGTGGGCGATCTGCTGTTTGCCGTCGTCAACCTCGCACGGCATTTGAAGGTTGACCCGGAAGTTGCTCTGCGCGCGGGCAATGCCAAGTTCGACCGGCGGTTCCGGATCATGGAAACGCTAGCTGGAGAGGCCTTTACCGCTCTGCCGCTCACTGAAAAGGAAGCGCTGTGGCAGCAGGCCAAGCGCGCGGGGATGCCAGCGTGATCCGCGCGATTTCGCCTGCCGATCATGACGCAATCTGGGCGATATTGGAGCCAGTGATTCGCGCGGGCGAAACGCTGGCCATCCCGCGCGATATGACGCGGCAAGCCGCCCTCTCCCTCTGGCTCTCGTCCGATCGCACCGTGCGCGTCCTGGAGGAAGACGGCGCCGTTCTGGGCATATTCTATGTGCGCGCCAATCAGATGGGCGGCGGCGCACACGTCGCCAATGCCGGCTATGTCGTGGCGCAGCACGCAACCGGACGCGGCGTCGCGCGCCGCATGTGCGCCGCTTCGCTCGATCTTGCACGGGCGTTGGGTTTTCGCGCGATGCAGTTCAACTTCGTGGTGTCGTCCAATGTACGTGCGGTGGCTCTGTGGCAGGATATGGGCTTTGCCGTGGTCGGGCGGTTGCCGGAAGTGTTTGATCATCCTGCCCTTGGCTATGTCGACGCGCTGGTGATGTTCCGAGCGTGGTAAAGGGCGCATCGGTGCCAGACATAGTCCAGAAAAGGTTTGGAATTAAAACTCATATTTGACAGCTGCTTGACAATGGCATAGCCTAAACCTCCAGATATGTTGGAGGAATTTGCGATGCGCCTGACGATCCTTTTCCCACTCCTGTGTGCCGTGGCAGTCCCTGCCTATGCCCAGCAAAATGGCACCGGCATTTCGGGCATTCATTTCGACGCCGGCAGTCCGATGGGCGTGGTGCCTATCACAGGCTTTGGCCCGGACAATTTTAAGGGCGGCAATCGCTCGACGTCGTTGGATCAGGCGCGGCAGTTGATCGCATCGGGTGATCTGATGCAGGCCGACAAGCTGCTTGCAACCGTGATTGGCGAAACGCCCAGCCGCGAGGCGCGATTCCTGAAAGGCGTGACCAAGCTGGGCCTGGGTGATGCCGCTTCTGCCCGTCGCTATTTCGAACAGAGCCTCTATCGCGGTCGCAACGGCCATCCCGGCGCGATGTCGGGGCTGGCCATCGCCGAAATTAAGCTCGGCAATGTCGATGCCGCGCGGGATATTTTGCACAAGTTGCAATATCAGCAGGAAAAATGCGGTCATAGCTGCGACCGCGCGGGATCGCTGAAACAGGCAGTCGGCGTAGTCGAGAAGGCGCTGGCGTAACGCCAGCCCTACCCCTGCCCACGCTTTCCGAACCGTGCGAAGGCGGCGTCCGATAGCCGCACTTCGACACGGGTTTCCTCGCCCTGCGCGTCGCTCGACAGCACTTCGCCATGCTCATGGAGCCAGGCCAGCGCCGCGCCGTCAGCTGCCGCGATGCGCAGGCCATAGACTTTGGCACCGGCGGTCATCTTGGTGCTGATGGCACGTTGCAGGTCGGCGACACCTTCCCCTGTCAGCGCCGAAAGGATCACGACATCGTCGCGGCGCGATGCGGTTTCCCGCGCCAGCGCTTCGGCTTCCGCGTCGAGCAGGTCCAGCTTGTTCCACGCCTCGATAATCGGCGGCGCGGCAGGCTCGTCTTGGGCGCGGTCTAGCGCGCCCTCCCCGGCCACGCCCAACTCGCTCAGCACGTCCAGCACATCGTCGCGCTGGGCATCGCTGTCGGGGTGGGCAATGTCGCGCACATGGACGATCAGGTCGGCGGACAGCACTTCCTCCAGCGTCGCGCGGAAGGCGGCGATAAGCTGGGTCGGCAGGTCGGAAACGAAACCCACCGTGTCAGACAGGATCGCCTTGTCGAGGCCGGGAAGCGCGATCTGGCGCATGGTCGGATCGAGCGTTGCAAAGAGCAGATCCTCCGCCATGACGTCAGCCCCGGTCAGGCGATTGAAAAGCGTGGATTTTCCAGCGTTGGTATAGCCGACCAGCGCGATCACTGGCCAGGGTGCGCGCTGCCGCCGGGCGCGGTGGAGGCCGCGGGTGCGGGTGACCTGATCCAGTTCCTTGCGGATCTTCGCCATCCGGTCGCGGATCATCCGCCTGTCCGCCTCGATCTGGGTTTCGCCGGGGCCACCAAGGAAGCCGAATCCGCCGCGCTGCCGCTCCAAATGGGTCCAGCTGCGCACCAGGCGCCCTGCCTGATAGTCGAGATGGGCAAGCTCCACCTGCAACCGGCCTTCATTGGTGGCGGCCCGTTCGCCGAAAATTTCGAGGATCAGGCCGGTCCGGTCGATGACCTTGGCGCCGACCGCCTTTTCCAGATTGCTCTGCTGAACCGGCGACAGGGCGTTATCGACGATGACCAGCTCCGCCTCTTCCTGGTTCACCAGCGTGGCGATCTGCTCCACCTGACCGCTGCCGAACAGTGTCGCAGGCTTGCGATCGCGCACGCGGAAAGCCTGCGCCGCGCGCACGTCTATGCCGATGGCAAGCGCCAGACCGCCCGCTTCCTCCAGCCTTGCGTCGCTGTCCCGGCGTTCCGGTCCGTGGGTTTCGGCATGGACGACCACGGCGCGAGCGCCGCGGGCGACTTCATCATCGGAATCGCGGTTGAATATGGCCATGAGGTTAGCCGGGAACCCCCGCAAGCCTGGCCTTGACCGCGTCGATCGCCGCCGCCGCCTGGTCGCCGTCCGGGCCACCGCCCTGCGCCATGTCGGGACGGCCACCACCGCCCTTCCCGCCCAGCGCCTCGACGCCGATGCGCACCAGATCGACCGCGCTGATCGTGCCGGTGAGATCATCGGTCACGCCCACGGCAATGGTCGCGCGGCCATCGACCACCGCTACGATCGCAGACACGCCGCTACCCAGCGTCTTTTTATTGCCGTCAACGATGCCGCGCAATTCCTTGGGGTCCAGCCCTTCGATGACCTGCGCCATGAAGCTGACAGTGCCGACCTGTTCGGGACCTGCCGGGGCCGCGCCCGATGCGCCGCCGCCCAAAGCCAGCGCCTTCTTCGCTTCGGCCAGTTCACGCTCCAGCTTGCGGCTCTGTTCCACCAGCGCGGCGATGCGGGCCGGCACATCTTCCGGCGCGGTCTTGAGCGTGGCAGCGGACTGGCGCAGCTTGTCCTCACGATCGACCAGCCAGAGGCGCGCGGCCTCCCCGGTCAATGCCTCGATCCGGCGGACGCCGCTGGAAACGGCGCTTTCCGATACGATCTTGAGCAGGGCGATGTCGCCGGTCGCGCGGACATGGGTGCCGCCGCACAGTTCGACCGAATAATGATTGTCGTCCCCCCTACCCATCGAAAGGACGCGGACCTCATCGCCATATTTTTCGCCAAACAGCGCCATCGCGCCCGCCGCGATGGCGTCGTCGGGCGTCATGAGGCGGGTCGTGACCTCTTCATTATGGCGAATCTGCGCGTTCACATCCGCCTCTATCCGCGCGATCTGCGTATGGGTCAGGGCGTCAGGATGCGAGAAATCGAAGCGCAGCCGATCGGCAGCGACCAGACTGCCCTTTTGCGTCACATGCGCGCCCAATTCCCTGCGCAGCGCAGCATGGAGCAAGTGGGTAGCGCTATGGTTGGCGCGGATGCGGTCACGGCGATCGACATCGACGCTCAACTGCACCGTGTCGCCGACCTTGACGCTCCCCGCCTCGATCATGGCGCGGTGGGCGTGGAGGCGACCGAGCGGCTTGGCGGTATCCTCCACCTTTGCCGACAGGCCGCCAAGCGAGGCGATGAGGCCCGCATCGCCCATCTGGCCGCCGCTTTCGCCATAGAAGGGCGTCTGGTTGGTGATGATGGTGACCGTGTCACCCACGCCAGCGCTATCGACGCGCGCGCCGTCCTTGACGATGGCCTGCACTTCGCCCTCACCCTTGGTGGAGGCGTAGCCGACAAATTCGGTGCTGCCGAGCGTTTCGGCAATGTCGTACCAGATGTCGTCCGAGGCTTTCTCGCCCGATCCTTTCCACGCGGCGCGGGCGGCGGCTTTCTGTTCCGCCATGGCGGCGTCAAAACCCGCGCGGTCGACGCCCAGCCCCTGCGTGCGCAGCGCATCTTCGGTCAGGTCGTAGGGGAAGCCATAGGTGTCGTAGAGCTTGAACGCGGTTTCGCCAGGCAGCGTGCCGCCTTCGCCCAGGCCCGCGGTAGCTTCGTCCAGCAGGCGCAGGCCGTTTTCCAGCGTGCGGCGGAAACGGGTTTCCTCGCGCAGCAGCGTTTCCTCGATCAGCGGCTGGGCACGGACCAGTTCGGGATAGGCGCCGCCCATTTCGGACACGAGGCTGCCGACCAGGCGATACATCAACGGGTCTTTGGCGCCGATGATGTGCGCGTGGCGCATGGCGCGGCGCATGATCCGGCGCAGCACATAGCCGCGACCTTCATTGGCGGGCAGCACGCCGTCTGCGATCAGGAAGCTGGTGGAGCGCAGATGATCGGCGATGACGCGGTGGCTGGCCTGGAGGTCACCATCGGTCGCGGTTTTGGTGATCGCGCCGCTTTCGGCAATCAGCGCCTTGAACGTGTCGGTGTCATAATTGTTATGAACGCCCTGCATGACGGCGGCGATCCGCTCCAGACCCATGCCGGTGTCGATCGACGGCCTGGGCAATTCGCTGACGATCTCATTGGCTTCCTGCTCATATTGCATGAACACCAGGTTCCAGATCTCGACGAAGCGGTCGCCATCTTCCTCCGGACTGCCGGGAGGGCCGCCCCAGATATGGTCGCCATGATCGTAGAAGATTTCCGAACAGGGGCCGCAGGGGCCACTGTCGCCCATTGCCCAGAAATTATCCTTCGTCGGGATGCGGATGATCTTGTGATCGGGCAGGCCGGCGATCTTCTTCCACAGGTCGAACGCCTCGTCATCGGTGTGATAGACGGTGGCGGTCAACTTTTCGGCCGGAAGCCCCCATTCCTTGGTCAGCAGGGTCCAGGCATGGGTGATCGCCTGTTCCTTGAAATAGTCGCCAAAGCTGAAATTGCCCAGCATTTCAAAGAAGGTATGATGGCGCGCGGTATAGCCGACATTGTCGAGGTCGTTATGCTTGCCGCCCGCGCGGACCGACTTCTGGCTCGACGTCGCGGTCTTGTAGGGGCGGGTTTCAAGGCCGGTAAAGACATTCTTGAACGGCACCATCCCGGCGTTGACGAACATCAGCGTCGGGTCGTTGTGCGGCACCAGCGGCGCGGAGGGAACGATGGTGTGGCCGTTGGCCCCGAAATAGTCGAGGAAGGAACGGCGAATGTCGTTGGTCGATGTCATGGGGGCGATTTAGTGGGAAGCGGCCCGCCGCACAAGCGGGGCTTTTTGTCGTGGAGGACATTCGCACGTCACGCGGCAGCAACTGTCGATAGCCGGATGGATATAGGCAGGGACACAACGCCGATCAGGCGTAGGCATAGGGGCCGCCCGCCGCCAGCGCCGCCTGATAGGCGGGGCGTGCCTGCATCTCGGCCAGCCAGCGCATGATCGCGGGCCGCGAACCGTTCAGGCCGCCGCGCGCGCGGGACGCTTCGATCGGGAAGCTCATCATCATGTCCGCGGCGGTGAAACTGTCACCGGCGAAATAGGGACGCGACGCCAGTTCGCTTTCCAGCCAGTCGAGATGATCATCGAGCATGCGTTGCACCGTGGGCCGCGCGGGGCGACCAAGCAGGCCGAGCTTGCCTATGATGAGCAGCGCGAGCAGCGGCGGCATCATCGATCCTTCGGCATAATGCATATATTGGCGGTAGCGGATCGCCCCCGGCGCGTCTGCCGGTGGGCCGAATCGGCCTGCGCGGGCGACCAGATAGTCCATGATCGCGCCGGTTTCGATCAGCGCATGGCCATCCACCTGCACCGCCGGAGAGCGCCCCAGCGGATGGATGGCCCGCAACGTGGCTGGCGCACGCATCGTCTTGCGGTCGCGTTCGTAGCGGATGACCTGATAGGGTTCGCCCAGTTCCTCCAGCAGCCAGAGAATGCGTTGCGACCGGCTGTTGTTGAGGTGATGGACGATGATCATTTGGGTTCCGACGCTCCGTTACGGACCTGTTGCAGCACATCGGCAAAGGCTGCAACGCCAGCGCCCGGCCCCCCCGGATGGTTCCACACCGCGCTGCTGACCGCCAGAAAATCCGCCCCCGCCGCGACCAGCGGCGCTGCGTTTTCCGCCGTCACCCCGCCGATTGCGACGCAGGGCAGTTCGAACAGCGTGGTCCACCACCCCAGGATGGACGGTTCGGCATGGTGCAACACTGCCTTCGTCTTGGTGGGATAGAAGGCACCGAACGCGACATAGTCGGCCCCCGCCTCCCCCGCTTCCATCGCCAGATGGCGGCTGTCATGGCAGGTGACGCCAATCTGCACCTTGGGGCCAAGGATTTTGCGGGCCTCCCGCGGGTCGCCATCGCCCTGCCCCAGATGCACGCCGTCCGCGCCCAGGCGCTGCGCCAAAGCGACGCTATCGTTGATGATGAACGCTACATCACGCTGCTCGCAAAGCGCCTGCAACGGCGTGGCGAGCGCGGCAATCGCGTCCTCTTCCAGCCCTTTGAGCCGCAACTGGAACGCGGCCACATCCCCGCCGTCCAGCGCCGTGGCCAGCGTGTCGACGAAACTGGCGTCGATGGTGGGCGGGGAGATCAGATAAAGCTGGCAGGCCGGGCGGAAACCCTGTTCGAACTGGTCGGCGAAATGCGGGTCGAGCGCCAGCTCTTCATCTGTAAAATCGGTCATGCTTCGCGCTTAACCCATAGCGGAGGAGCGCGAAAGGGGGGGCCGGGCGGGCCTGCGCCCGCCCGACCGGCAATCAGGCAGCGACAGGCGTTTTCGCGACCGACGCGCCGTGGATTTCGTCAATCGCTTCGCCAAGCGAGGCGTTGAATTCATCATCGCTCATCTGGTGGCGCAGGTCGTTGAGCAGCGCGCGGCTGAAGCTGGCGATGATGCCGCGATTCTTCGCCAGTTCGACGCAGGCTTCCGGACGGGCAAAACCGCCCGACAGGGCCACAACGCGCAGGACGCGGGGGTGATCGACCAGCGGGTCGAACAGGCCCGGCTGGACCGGCAGCGACAGCTTCAGCATCACCTGCTGATCAGCGGGCAGCGCATCGAGCGCCTTGAGCAGTTCGTCGAGCAGGATCGCGTCGGCTTCGGCGCGTTCAGGCGACTTGATGTTCACTTCGGGTTCGATGATCGGCATCAGCCCGGCTGCCAATACCTGCTGACCGATCTCGAACTGCTGCTTGACCACGGCGGCAATGCCTTCGCGGTTGGCGAGGTTGATGACCGAGCGTTCCTTGGTCCCGAACACGCCCAGCGCCTTGGCGCGGTGGAGCAGCACGTCCAGGTCGGGATTGGGCTTCATCACCTGAACGCCGTTCGCCTCATCTTCCAGACCCTTGTCGATCTTGATGAAGGGCACAACGCCGCGCTCGATCAGCGCCTGCGGGGTCGGCTTGCCATCGACGGTGCCGTCCATCGTGCGCTCGAACAGGATCGCGCCCAGCACCTTGTCGCCGGTGAACACGGGCGAAGTGATGATGCGGCTGCGCATCGCGTGGATCAGGCCGAACATTTCCTCGTCATTGGCCCACGCACCTTCTTCGATACCATAGCCCTTGAGCGCCTTGGGCGTCGACCCACCGCTCTGGTCGAGTGCGGCGATAAAGCCTTCGCCTGTCGCAATCTTCTGTTTCTGAACCTGATCCAGCATCTGCACATACTCTCTCTTGAATGGGATAGCGCTGCCCTCTCCAAAACGGCGCTACCGTTGACCGGGTCGTCAGACCATCAAAGCCTTTACGCCCGGTAAATCCTTGCCTTCCATCCATTCCAGGAAAGCGCCGCCGGCCGTCGAGACGAAGGTGAAATCGGCTGCTGCCCCTGCATGGTTAAGCGCCGCCACAGTATCGCCGCCGCCAGCGACCGAGGTCAACTGGCCTTCCTTGGTCAGTGCCGCAGCGGTGCGGGCCAGCGCGACGGTCGCCGTGTCGAACGGCGCAATTTCGAACGCGCCCAACGGCCCGTTCCATACGAGCGTCCGGCAGGTCTTGAGCACATCGGCCAGCGCCTCGACAGCGGCAGGGCCGACGTCGAGGATCATTTCGTCATCCGCAACCTCATGGACGTTGCAGGTGCGGACCGAGGGCGGGTTGGCGGCAAATTCCTTGGCTACCACCACGTCATAGGGAAGATGGATGGTGCAACCGGCCGCTTCCGCCGCGTCGAAAATGGCTTCGGCGGTGTCGGCCAGATCCTTTTCGCACAGCGATTTGCCGACATCGACACCGCGCGCATGGAGGAAGGTGTTGGCCATGCCGCCGCCGATGATCAGATGATCGACCTTGGTGACCAGATGGTTCAGCACGTCAAGCTTGGTCGACACTTTCGCGCCGCCGACGACGGCGGCGACCGGCTTGACCGGCGTGCCCAGCGCGGCTTGCAGCGCATCGAGTTCGCGCTCCATCGCGCGCCCGGCGAAGGACGGCAGCTTGTGCGCCAGCCCTTCGGTCGAGGCATGGGCGCGGTGCGCGGCGGAAAAAGCGTCATTGACGTAGAAATCAGCGATGGCCGCCATCGCATCGACCAAGGCGGGATCATTCTTTTCCTCGCCCGGATGGAAACGGGTATTTTCCAGGATCGCTATGTCACCGGCGCGCATCACGGCAATGCCGTCCGCCGCTGCATCACCCTGGCAATCGGGAATGAACTGGACTTCGCGCCCCAGCACCTGGGTCAGGGGCCGGGTGATCTTCGAGAGCGAATATTCCGGGTTCTTCTGCCCCTTGGGACGGCCGAAATGGGCCAGGATCAGCACCTTGGCACCGCGATCGGCCAGTTCCAGCACGGTCGGCATGGCCGAACGCAGGCGGGTGTCATCGCTGACCGAGCCGTCCTGCATCGGCACGTTCAGATCCTCGCGCACCAGCACGGCCTTGCCGTGAATGTCGCCCATCTCATCGAGTGTCTTGAACGGCTTGGTCATGGATATTCCCTGTTGCTTCTCAACAAAAAGGGGACGGTTTTACCCGCCCCCGCTTCCCTTACAGGAACTTTGCCACCACGCCGCTGGTGTCGATCATGCGGTTGGAGAAGCCCCATTCATTGTCGTACCAGCTGAGCACGCGGACCAGCTTGCCGTCGATGACCGCGGTTTCCAGGCTGTCGACGGTAGAGGATGCCGGGTCGCCATTGAAATCGATCGAAACCAGCGGTTCGTCGGTATAGGCCAGAACGCCCTTCATCGGACCGTCGGCTGCGGCTTTCAGCAGGCCGTTGACTTCCTCGATCGTGGTGGCGCGGCTGGGGATGAACTTCAGGTCCACGACCGACACGTTCGGGGTCGGCACGCGCACCGACGAACCGTCCAGCTTGCCCTTGAGCGCAGGCAGAACTTCACCCACCGCGCGGGCGGCGCCCGTGGTGGTCGGGATCATCGACAGGGCGGCGGCGCGGGCGCGGCGCATATCCTTGTGGATCTGGTCCAGCGTGTTCTGGTCGTTGGTGTAGCTGTGGATCGTCGTCATGAAGCCGCTTTCGATGCCGATGGCATCGTGCAGCACCTTGGCGAGCGGCGCCAGGCAGTTGGTCGTGCAGCTGGCGTTGGAAATGACGATGTCGTCAGCGGTCAGCGCGTCATGGTTGACGCCGAACACGATGGTCTTGTCCACGCCGGTTGCGGGCGCGGAAATGACGACGCGCTTGGCGCCAGCGGTCAGATGGGCGCTGGCCTTGGCCTTGTCTGCGAAGATGCCCGTGCATTCCAGGGCGATTTCCACGCCCTGCGCCGCGTGAGGCAGCTTGGCGGGGTCACGCTCGGCGGTCACGGCGATGCGCTTGCCGTCGATGACCAGGAAATCGCCATCGACGCTGACGTCGCCCTTCCAGTTGCCATGCACCGAATCGCGCTTGAACAGCAAGGCGTTCGCCTTGGCGTCGCCCAGGTCGTTGATGCTGACCAGTTCAAGATCATGGTCGGTGCGCGAAAGAATGGCGCGCGCCACCAGGCGACCGATACGTCCGAAACCGTTAATTGCTACCTTCGTTGCCACTGCACTAGCCTCCGCAAGTTGTTGTTCGGTCAGTTGTTGAGAGCGGCCACGATCTGCGGCGCAATCTTTGCGGCCGTCAGGCCGAAATGGTCGTAAAGCGCTTCGGCAGGCGCGGACGCGCCGAAACTGTCGATGCCAAAGCGCAGGCCAGCGATGCCGGTATGGCGTTCCCAGCCAAAGGTCGTGCCCGCCTCGATCGACACGCGCAGCACATGGTGCGGCAGCAGGTCGTCCTTGTAGCTTTGCGGCTGCGCGTCGAAATGCGTCCAGCTGGGCATGGAAACGACATCGGCGCCAATGCCCTGTTCTTCCAGCGCCCTGGCGGTATCGACTGCGATCTCGACTTCGGAGCCGGTGGCGATCAGCACCACCTTGCGCTCGGCAGTCGCGGCGACCAGGCGATAGGCGCCCTTGGCCGACAGATTTTCGCTCTTTTCCGTGCGCAACTGCGGCAGGTTCTGGCGGGTGAGCGCCAGCACCGACGGGCCGGTCGCATCCTTCAGCGCCAGTTCCCAGCATTCCGCCGTCTCGACAATGTCGGCGGGGCGATAGACGTCCAGATTGGGGATCATCCGCATCGACATGACATGTTCGATCGGCTGATGGGTCGGGCCATCTTCGCCAAGGCCGATGCTGTCATGGGTCAGCACATGGATGACGCGCTGCTGCTGGAGCGCGGCCAGGCGGATGCCAGCACGCATATAGTCCGAAAAGACGAGGAAGGTGCCGCCATAAGGGATGACCCCGCCGTGCAGCGCCATGCCGTTCATCGCGCAGGCCATGCCGAATTCGCGAATGCCATAATAGACATAGCGACCCGCATAATCATCGCGCGTCAGCGGCCCGGTCGACTTGGTCTTGGTATTGTTGGAGCCGGTAAGGTCTGCCGAACCGCCCAGTGTTTCAGGCAACAGGTCGTTGATCGCGCCGAGCGCCAATTCGCTTGCCTTGCGGGTCGCTACCTTTTGCGGCGCGGCGATCAGGCTGTCGATATAGGCTTCCAGCGAGAAATTATCGGGCAGATCGCCAGCCATGCGGCGCGTGAATTCCGCGCCCTTTGCATCGCTTGCAAGGCGCGCTTCCCAGGCGGCGCGAACGTCGCTGCCCTTGGCGCCAATCGCCTGCCATGCCGCGGCAATGTCCGCAGGGATAACGAAGGGCGCTGCGTCCCAGCCCAGAAATTCGCGCGCGGCAGCGACTTCGGCCTCGCCCAGCGCGGACCCATGGACGCCCGACGTGCCCGCCTTGTTGGGCGAACCATAGCCGATCTTGGTGGCGCAGGCGACCAGCGAAGGACGCGAATCAGCGACCGCTTCGGCCAGAGCGCGGCGCACATCGGCAACGTCATGGCCATCGCACGACACGACATGCCAGCCGGTCGCTTCGTAACGGGCGCGGACATCTTCGCTGCTCGACAGGTCGACAGCGCCGTCGATGGTGATCTTGTTATCGTCCCACAGCACGATCAGGCGGCCAAGGTTCAGGTGACCGGCCAGGCCAATCGCTTCATGGTTGATGCCTTCCATCAGGCACCCGTCACCGGCAATCACCCAGGTGCGGTGATCGACCAGCGCGTCGCCGAACTGGGCGTTCAGGTGCCGCTCGGCAATCGCCATGCCGACGGCAGTGGCAAGGCCAGAACCCAGCGGACCCGTGGTCGCTTCCACGCCAGCCAGCTCGAAATTTTCAGGATGCCCTGCGCACGGGCTGTGCAACTGGCGGAAATTGGCGATGTCCTCGATCGTCGGGCGCGCATAGCCGGTCAGGTGCAGCAGGCTGTAGATCAGCATCGAGCCATGGCCAGCCGACAGGACGAAGCGGTCCCGGTCGGCCCATTTGGGCTGGGTCGGATCGAATTTCAGATAATCGCTGAACAGCACCGTCGCGACGTCGGCCATGCCCATGGGCATGCCCGGATGGCCGCTATTGGCGGCCTGCACCGCGTCCATGGAGAGCGCCCGGATGGCGTTGGCGAGCGACTTATCGGAAACGGTCATCGGCAGCGTGTGTCTTTCCTGAGCAGGACGGGCCTCCCCGCAAGCTGTACGGGCGAGTCGAGATCGCGCCTCCTTTGTCGCGTCAAGCCCCATGCGTCAACCGCAGCGGGCCGGAAAGCGGCTTCTTGTCCGCCCAATGATCGCTTTTGTACCGCATCAAGTTTCGCTATGCACAGGCTATGGCAAGCGAGCGCATGATGCAGGCAATTGGCACGCTGGAACGTGCAGTGGGTCGGCTCGAACAGGATGTGGCCCGCCTTGTGGCGGCCCCGCCCCCCTCCTCACCGTCAAGTGGCGAACCGGATATGGATGTGGACGGCGCGCGCGCGGCGCTGCGGTCGCTCGATGAACTGATTGCCGATCTGAAGGGCCGGACCATTGGCTGAAACCACGCTGCACATAGCCGGGCGTCATTATGACATCAGATGCCGCGATGGGGAGGAGGCGCATCTCGCCCATCTCGCCAGCCTGATCGAGGAAAAGGCGAAAGCCGCGCAGCAGGGCGCGCCGGGCATGACGGAGGTGCGCAGCCTGTTGTTCGCCGCGCTGTTCCTGGCCGACGAATTGAACGACATGCGCCGCGACACCGCAGCCCGCCAGCAAAGGCTGGCGCTGGAAGCGGAGGACGAACCGGCAGCGCAGGCGATAGAGGCACTGGCGGCGCGGATAGAAAAGCTGCGCACCGGGCTTGCCGCCCGCGCCACGGACGCCTAGATTGGGGTGGACGGGTACTGCCTGGTACGAGCTTTAGCGAACATCCCTGAGGCGATAATCACATCCTAGGGGGCTGTTCCTGGGCGGGTTCCGGCCCGATCTACATGGTCCCCACCTGACGTTGAGGCGTCAGAGGATTTTCCAGCAAACGGCCAAGGCGGTCCCGTCACCCTTCCAACGCAAGCGATCCAAATATAGACGTGCTCCCGCACAGGCGGGAACATGGTGCATAGGGCAGGACTGGGCTTCAGCCTGTACGGGAACATCATAGCGAACGGGCAGAGATACGAATGAACGGCGACACCATCGACAAGACGAGCTTGCGCCAGATCGCCCGCGATCGCCGCCGCGCGTTCGTATCGACGCTTGACCCGCTGGCGCACCGGCTGGCGTTCAAGGTGCTGCCTTCCCCCCTCGCGCGCCGCATCGCGGACGCGCAGGTGGTAGCGCTCTATATGGGACTGGACGATGAAGCCCCGGCGCAGCGGCTGGCGCAGCAACTGATCGCCATGGGCAAGACCGTGGCGTTGCCGCGCGTGCTGGATCGGCTGGGCAGCATGGATTTCCTGCGCTGGCAGCCTGACGACATATTGCTGCCCGGCCCGTTCCGCACCAGCCACCCCGCGCCCGGCGATGGCCCGGTGACGCCGGACGTCATCATCGCCCCGCTGGTCGGGTTCGACCGGGCGATGAACAGGCTGGGTCAGGGTGGCGGCTACTATGACCGCGCCTTTGCCCGCCTGCCCGACGCGCTGCGCATCGGCATTGCCTGGTCGGTGCAGGAACAGGATATGGTTCCGGCCGACCCGTGGGACTTGCCGCTGCACATGGTACTGACCGAAGTGGAACTGATCGAAGGCCTTTCCGCCGCAGGAGCTGTCGCATGAACATAGACCCGCGCCATTATCATCAGCCCAGCTGGCGCAAGCCGGTCGGGATGCTGGCGATTGTCGGGCTGATCGCATTATGGGCGGTCATGGTGGCCAGCCTGTCCGGCATCATCGGCACGCTGCCGGTATGGGCGCAGACGCCGATCTATGTCGTGCTGGGGATCGTGTGGATATGGGTGCTGCCGCTGCGCCGCCTGCTCGCCTGGATGGAGACGGGGCGCTGGCGCTAAAGCCGACCATGTATCGAAGAAAACACTTTCCGATGAAGGAAAGTGGCGCGAGTGACGGGGCTCGAACCCGCGACCTCCGGCGTGACAGGCCGGCACTCTAACCAACTGAGCTACACCCGCGCAGGGTGACATCCGTTCGGGATTTCACTCCCCAGACGATGCTGTCTGATCCACCTTATTCCCACCTTCCTGTCAAGGAAAGTGGCGCGAGTGACGGGGCTCGAACCCGCGACCTCCGGCGTGACAGGCCGGCACTCTAACCAACTGAGCTACACCCGCGTTCGGTGTGGAAGCGCCGTCTATGTGCGTCCGCCGGGACTGTCAACCGTCCGTTTCTGCTGTTTTCGCATTCTCGTCACTTTCTTTGCGCGGCGCGACCGTCAGCGTCCCCTGCTCGAACAGGAAACCGGCGATATCCGGCGTGCCCGCGGCAGAAACGACGGTCTGGATGATGATCAGCAGCGGCACGCCCAGCAGCGCGCCCGGCGTCCCCCACACCCAGCCCCAGAAAGTGAGCGACACCAGAATCAGCAGCGGGTTCATCGTCAGCCGCCGCCCCAGCACCGTCGGCGTGATGACGTTCGCCTCGACCAGATGGAAACCGACCTGCAAGGCCGCGGGCATCATGGCGACCCACACATCGTCAAATACCATCAGCCCGCCCAGCGCCAGCAGCACCGCCGCCAGCATGGGGCCGAAATAGGGGATGAAGTTGAGCAGCGCGACGATCCCGCCCCACATCAGGGGCGATGGCATCCCGATCAGCCACAGCGCCAGCGCGACCGCCAGCCCCAGGCACAGGTTGATGACGGCGATGGTGATGACATAGGCCGATGTGGCGTCGACCACATTCTGGATCACCCGCGCCACCGCCAGCGCGCCGTCGAAACTGTCCCGGCTGTTGATCGTGCGCCGCCGCAGGCGGGTCCAGCCCGCCAGGAAGAAATAGATGATGAGCAGCGCGAACACCATCTGGATGATCGCCGCCGGGGCCGATGTGGCGGCAAATTGCAGCAGGGAACGCGGCGTGTCGACCGTCGCCGTCTGCGCCGCTGCAACCGGCCCTGTCGCCAGCATCTGCACCGTTTCATCGACGAAGCGCTGGAGATTGGAGTAAAAATCGATCAGCGGGGCCAGGTTCGCCTGTATCTGTGGCAAGCGCTGCGGCAGGATACGGAACCAGTCGGTCGCTGGCACGATGATCAGCACCAGCGCGGTATTGGCCACGATCAGAAAGCCGATTACCGCCAGCAGCGCGGCCAGCCCCGACGGCAACCGGCGCCGCTCCATCCATTCCAGCAGCGGCACCAGCGCGATCGCGATCACCAGCGCGGCGGTCAGCGGCAGGAAAAACTCCGCGCCCGCGCGCAGCGCAAAGGGCAGCGCCAATATCAGCCCGATCCCCGTCGTCAGCGCGATCGACGCGAGCAGCCGGTCGCGCCTGCGGTTGATTTCCAGCTGTTCCGGCGGTTTCACGGTGGATTGATTCTCCGGTCGAAAGACCCGCCAGATGTGCGCTCGCCGCCAGCGGGCGTCAATTTGCAAAGCGTCTCCGATCGCGGGCTGATCGCGGAAAAACAGTCGCTTAACCAAATATTGGCTCAGCCGTTCTAGGATGGGTACGGGGACGCAGAACGGGGACAGGCATGAAAGCCGCCACATTGTCATGGATCATCGCGCTGAGCGGCCTTGCCGTGCCGCACGCCGCATCGGCGCAACCGGGCGTCGAACTGGACACGCAGATGTTTGTCGAACGGGTAACAACCGACGTCAACGGACGGTCCCGCCGCATATTGGCGAGCGCTGACAAGGTCGCGCCCGGCGATCAGCTGATCGTCATCGTCCATTGGCGCAATGCGGGCAACGCGCCGCTGCGCGATCAGGCCGTGGTTCGCTCGCTGCCGCGCGGCATGCAGATCGACCCGACCGATCCGACGATGCAGGTGTCCGTCGATGGCGGCGCGCATTGGGGCCGGATGGATCAGCTATGGCTGCCCACGCCCCTGGGCGGCACGCGCCGCGCCGTGGCGGCAGACGTCACCCATATCCGCTGGTCGCTGCCGCAAGCGGTGCCGCCCGGCCATGCCGGACGGCTAAGCTATCGCGCGACTATGCGCTGATTATCAATCCACGAACAGAAGAGCGGGATTTTCGAGCAGTTTGCGGACAGCCTGGACATAGCTTGCCGCGTCCCAGCCATCGACGACGCGGTGGTCGCAGCTGATCGACAGGTTCATCAGCTTCGCTGCGACAATCTCCTTGCCCCGAAAAACGGGCCGCTCGATCACGCGGTTGGGACCGATGATCGCGACTTCGGGCCGATTGATGACCGGCGTGGTGGCGATCCCGCCCAGCGGACCAAGCGACGTCAGCGTCAGGGTAGAGCCGGACAGTTCCTCCGACTTGGCCTTGCCCGACCGGGCAGCGTCGGCCAGCCGACGGATTTCACTCGCCAACTGCCAGACATTGCGGTCCTGCGCGTCGCGGATCACCGGCACCATCAGCCCCGCATCGGTCTGCGTCGCCAGCCCCAGATGAACCGATCCGTGACGCGTGACCACGCCCGCCTCATCATCATAACGGGCGTTGAGCATCGGAAAGTCGGGCAAAGTCTTGCAGATGGCGACGATCAGCAGCGGCAACATGGTCAGCTTGGGCTTATCGCCCCGGCTGGCGTTGAGCTGTTCGCGCAAGGCTTCCAGCGCGGTGACGTCGATTTCCTCGACATAGGTGAAATGGGGAATGTGCCGTTTGGACGCGGCCATATTCTCCGCAATCCGGCGGCGCATGCCGATGACCTTGACCTGCTCGTCGGGGCGGCGCGCCGATTTTCCCGCCGCGCGATAGCCCTGCCCCTGTCCGTAGAGCAGATAGGCATCGAGGTCGGCATGGCGAATATGATCGCCCGCCGACTTCACCTGCGCGAGATCGATACCCAGATCCTTCGCACGGGCACGGACGGCTGGAGAGGCGAGGATGGGGGATGAAGCCTCATGCCCGCTTCCGTCCGGGCTGAGCGAAGTCGAAGCCTTCGGCTCAGCCGCAGGCGACGCCGCCTCTCCTTCGGTTCGGCTGGGCCGTTCGACAGGCTCAGCGCCTGCACCCGGCTCGATCGCGGGGCGAATGGATGTCGGCTCCTCGATAACCGCCTCACCCGGCACTTCCGCCTCGATCGCCTCCACCGATGGCGGCGGCGCGGCGACATCCTCGCCTTCCACCTCGATCTCGACCAGCATACTGCCGATCGACACCTGATCGCCCTCCTCGCCCGCCAGTCGCACGACGGTCCCCGCGACCGGGCTTTCCATCTCGACCGTCGCCTTGTCGGTCATCATGTCGGCTATCGGCTGGTCCTCTTCGACCCGGTCGCCGACCTTGACGTGCCAACCGACGATTTCGGCCTGCGCAATGCCTTCGCCGATGTCCGGCAGCTTGAATGTGAACAGAGCCATGGCGCTCAATCCTTCATGATCTTGTTGATGGCTTCGCGGATGCGGACGGGGCCGGGGAAATAGGCCCATTCCAGGCTGTGCGGATAGGGCGTGTCGAACCCGGTCACCCGCTCGATCGGCGCTTCGAGATAGTGGAAGCAGCGTTCCTGCACCTGCGCCAGCAGCTCCGCGCCAAAACCGCTGGTACGGGTCGCTTCATGCACGATCAGGCAGCGGCCGGTCTTTTTCACCGACGCTTCGATCGTTTCGATGTCGAGCGGCACGAGGCTGCGCAGGTCGACGATCTCCGCGTCCAGCCCCAGCATCGCAACGGTATGTTCGACGACATGGATCATCGTGCCATAGCACAGGATGGTCAGCGCCCCGCCCGCCCGCGCGATCCGCGCCTTGCCCAGCGGGATGCGGTAATAGCCGGTCGGCACCTGCGCATCGCGATGCCCGGCCCAGCTGGTCGCCGGCGTGTCATATTCGCCATCGAACGGGCCGTTATAGATGCGCTTGGGTTCAAAGAAGATCGTCGGATCATTATCCTCGATCGCCGCGATCAGCAGTCCCTTGGCATCATAGGGGGTGGACGGGATGACCGTCTTTATCCCCGAACAATGGGTGAAAATGCCTTCGGGTGACTGGCTGTGCGTCTGCCCGCCGAAAATGCCGCCGCCAAAGGGCGATCGTACCGTCATGGGCGCGATGAACTCGCCCGCCGAACGATAGCGCAGCCGCCCCGCTTCGGACACAAGCTGGTCGAGCGCGGGATAGATATAGTCGGCAAACTGGATTTCCGGAACGGGCCGCAGGCCATAGGCACCCATGCCGACCGCCACGCCAATGATACCGCATTCGGTGATCGGCGTATCGAACACGCGGTTCTTGCCATATTTCTGTTGCAACCCGGCGGTGGCGCGGAACACGCCGCCGAAAAAGCCGACATCCTCACCCATCACCACGACGGTGGGGTCGCGTTCCATCATCACGTCCATGGCGCTGTTGATCGCCTGGATCATGTTCATCTGTGTCGTGTCAGTCATGGCACATCCTTCCCTCTCCCTTGAGGGAGAGGGTTGCGCAGACTTGGCGGCTTTGCCGCCTAGTCGAAGCTGGGAGAGGGTGAACGGCGGTTGAAAGACGGGACCACGCAGCCCCCTCTCCAACCTTCGCTAAGCAGCAAGCTGCTGAGCTACGGTATCCTCTCCCCGCCGGGGAGAGGAAATGATGATGCGCCATCACAGCCCCGCCGCCTTCCATTCGTCCAGCATCTGCTGCTGCTGTTCCTTCAGGTGCCGGGGCATTTCCTCGAACACATCCTCGAACATGCTTTCCATCGGATGGTGGAGGCCATGGCCAAGGATGCCGTTCTTTTCCGCCTCGCGGGCGGCGTCGCGGACCAGTTCGGCCAATTCCTTGTCCATCGCGGCGTGGCGGTCCTCGTCCCAGATGCCAAGGGCGATGCAGTGCTGCTTCAACCGCGCGATCGGATCGCCCAGCGGCCACAGGCTGCTTTCTTCGGCGGAGCGATAGGCGGACGGATCATCCGATGTGCTGTGCCCCTCCACCCGATAGGTGAAATGTTCGATCAGCGTTGGCCCGGCATTGGCGCGCGCCCGGTCTGCGGCCCAGCGGGTCGCGGCATAGACCGCCAGCACGTCATTGCCATCGACGCGCAGCCCGGCAATGCCATAGCCCACGGCGCGCGCGGCAAAGGTCGTCGCCTCCGCTCCGGCAAAGCCCGAAAAGCTGCTGATCGCCCACTGGTTGTTGACGATGTTCATGATGACGGGCGCGCGATAGACGCTGGCGAAGGTGCAGGCGCTGTGAAAGTCGCCCTCGGCCGTCGATCCTTCGCCGCACCAGGTCGCCGCGATCCGGGTGTCCCCGCGCGCTGCGCTCGCCATCGCCCAGCCGACCGCCTGGGGATATTGGGTGGTCAGATTGCCGGAGATCGAGAAGAATCCGGCATCCCGCGCCGAATACATGATGGGTAGCTGGCGGCCCTTCAGCCGGTCGCCCTTGTTCGAATAAATCTGGTTCATCATGTCGATGATCGGCCAGTCGCGGGCGATCAATATGCCCTGCTGGCGATAGCTGGGAAAACACATGTCGTCGCGGTCCAGCGCCAGCGCCGCGCCGATCGACACGGCTTCCTCACCCGTCGACTTCATGTAGAAACTGGTCTTGCCCTGCCGCTGCGCCCGGAACATGCGCGCGTCGAACGCGCGGGTCAGCGCCATGGTGCGCAGCATCCGCAACAGCGTTTCAGGGGGCAGATTGGGATTCCACTGGCCCACCGCCGCGCCATTTTCATCCAGCACGCGCACCAGCCCATAGGCCATGTCGCGCATCGTCGCGGGCTGCGCCGTCTCGTCTGGCCGTGGTGCCGCGTCGGCAGCGGGAATGTCGAAATGGGTGAAGTCCGCGCTCTCGCCGGGCCGGGCTGGCGGTTCGGGAACGTGTAGGCGCAGCGGGGGCAGATTATGCCCGGCCTTGCCCTGCAATCCTGCCGAATCGTGGGGATCGGTCATCCTGCCTCCTATGCTGCATCGCAATAATGTTGCTTGCCAATAACATTATATTACGTCGCTGCGAAAGGCAAGCCTTCCTTACCCATTTTTCCGTGTCGCTATGTTCGGCTCACTGTCGGCCTAGACAGCAACCGGCGCAGCAATATGGGCCTGCGGCGTATAGTCAGTCACCTCGAAATCCTCGATCGCGTAGCTGAAAATGTCCGAAGGTCGCCGATTGATCCGCAGCTTTGGCGCGCCCGACGGAATTCTCTCCATCTGCTCCTCCACCAATGCAGCGTGGTTAAGGTACAGATGGACGTCGCCACCCTGCCAGACCACCTCGCCAGGCTCCAGACCGCATTGCTGCGCCAGCATCCGGGTGATCATCGACAGGCCGAATATGTTGAACGCAAAGCCCAGCCCCAGGTCGCAACTGCGCTGGAACAGCAAGCCGTTGAGCTTCCCATTCGCGACCTGGAACTGATAGGTCATATGACAGGGCGGCAGCGCCATATTGGCGACTTCCGCCACGTTCCATCCGGTAAACAGCAGGCGGCGAGACCCCGGCGTCGACCGGATCGCCGCGACCAGATCGGCAATCTGGTTATGCCCTTTCTCCGCGCGCCGGTAGAGCCCATCTCCTGCCGCCTCGTAACGCGGCCAGTTGACCCATTGCGCGCCATAGACCGGCCCCAGATCGCCCCATTTCAATGCGAACGCCTCATCCTCGATGATTCGCGCCTCGAACGCATCCCGGTCGATCGCCTCGCCGGTGGCGCGGCGATAGGCATCCAGCGGCCAGTCGGTCCAGATATGGACGCCCTGCCGCACCAGTTCGCGAATATTGGTGTCGCCCGACAGGAACCACAGCATCTCGCGGGCTGCGACCTTCCAGTAAACCCGCTTGGTCGTCAGCAGCGGCACCGCGTCGTCAGCCAGTGAAAAGCGCATCGTCGCACCCAGGATCGACCGGGTGCCAACCCCGGTGCGGTCGATCCGTTCGTCGCCATGACGCCAGATATGGCGCATCAGGTCTATATATTGCTGCTCATAGTGGGGCATCGTGTCGCGCAAGGGCGGGCATCCTGTATGAAGGCTGTGGGTCACCGCCCGCTGTAGCCCAGGCAGTCCCGCCAGCCAATCTCCCCTTCATTCCGGATCAGAATAGGGGCTATTCAACCAGAATGGCGCGGCTTGGGCTGGCGTGGCGAAACCGGCCCGCGTCACATTTCCCGCATGGCCGGACTGGACCTGATCATCCTTGACGCCACCTGGCGCCCGCGCGACCGCGTGCCGCTGGCGGACGACTGGCGCGCCGTCGTCAGCCAGTTGCTGGCGCTGGACGGGCAGTGGCTGGCGCTTCACCAGCGACGGCCCGGCGTTGCTGTCGCCCTGCCCCGTCCGGCCGACATCGCCCTGACCCGCACCCTTGCCCGGCGGCTCCGCCCGCTCGACATGCGGCTGGCCGACCATATGATAGAGGCCGGGGAAAGCCGGTTCAGCTTCCGCGCGGCTGGGCTTTTGTAAGACGCAAAAAAAGCCGCTCTGGCCGCTTGCCAGCCTGAAAAGCCGCCTCTATAGGCTGCGGCCTGCCTTACGGGGTCGCCTCATCGCGGCTTCGGCATCGGTCGGGGAATAGCTCAGCCTGGTAGAGCACTGTCTTCGGGAGGCAGGGGCCGGAGGTTCGAATCCTCTTTCCCCGACCACATTTCTTCACAGCATCCGGATATGATCCACCCCGCCAGGGGAAAAGGCCGTGCGCGGCCCGATTTGTTGCGTCCACGCAACGTGCGGCCTGCCCTGCCATGGCCAGCATCTTTCGACAGATGTCATATGTCGAAAGCGGGCAAGGCAAAGTTGTGCAGTCGTAAAAGATGTTTGACCCAGCCCTGCCCTGCCGCGATGATCCCACCCATCGGTACGGCCAACCGGCCGCATCCCAAGCACAATCCGACCCGCTTGACGCGGGCATTTGCAGGTGGAGACGAACCTTGCACAGAAGAGATTTCCTGGCCTTTGGCACCATGGGCATAGGCGGCCTGATCCTGCCTTCGATGTTCGGCAAGGTGATTGCCGCGGAGGAACTGAACAGCGCCATCGACGTCACCGTGAAGAAGGCACTGGCAGACGCGGCGTTGAATGCCGCCAAGAGCGCTGGCGCAACCTATTGCGATGTGCGCGTTGGCCGTTACCTGCGCCAGTTCGTCATCACCCGCGAACGCAATGTCGAAAATGCCGTCAACACCGAATCGACCGGCGTTGGCATCCGCGTGATCGCAAACGGCGCCTGGGGCTTTGCCGCCACTAACGATATGACAAGGGAAGCCGTGGCCAAGGCAGCGGCCGAGGCCGTCGCCATTGCAAAGGCCAATGCGCCCACCCAGTCCGCCCCGGTCCAGCTTGCCCCGGTCAAGGGCGCGGGTGAAGTCAGCTGGCGCACGCCGATCGTCAAGAACAGCATGACCGTGCCGATCAAGGACAAGGTCGACCTGTTGATGGGCGTGAACGCCGCCGCCATGGACGCAGGCGCGGACTTCATCCGCTCCATCCTGTTCCTGGTCAATGAGCAGAAATATTTCGCCAGCACCGATGGCAGCTATATCGACCAGGATGTGCACCGCATCTGGGCGCCGATGGAAGTCACCGCCGTCGACAAGACGACGGGCAAGTTCCGCGTCCGTGAAGGCCTGTCCGCGCCGATGGGGCTGGGCTTTGAATACTTGGACGGCGCAGCGTCCGGCAAGACCGTGCTGCCCAATGGCGTCACCGTCTATGGCAACAGCTATGACATGAAGGAGGATGCGATCGCCGCCGCCAAGCAGGCGCGCGCGAAGATCAAGGCGCCTTCGGTCAAGCCCGGCAAATATGATCTGGTGCTCGATCCTTCGCACACCTGGCTCACCATCCACGAATCGGTCGGCCATCCGCTCGAACTTGACCGGGTGCTGGGATATGAAGCCAATTATGCGGGCACCAGCTTTGCCACGATGGACAAGATGCAGAGCCATTTCCAATATGGCAGCGACAAGGTGAATATCGTCGCGGACAAGACCCAGCCCGGCAGTCTGGGCGCGGTCGCCTATGACGATGAAGGCGTCAAGACCAAGAAGTGGGACTTGATCCGCGACGGCAAGCTGGTCGGCTATCAGGCGATCCGCGATCAGGCGCATATCGAGGGCAAGAGCGAAAGCGACGGCTGCTGCTATGCCGACAGCTGGTCCAACGTCCAGTTCCAGCGCATGGCGAACGTCAGTCTGGAACCCGGTAAGGCCAAGCAGAGCGTCGCCGACATGATCGCCAATGTCGAAGATGGCGTCTACATCATCGGCGACGGCAGCTTCTCGATCGACCAGCAGCGCTATAATGCGCAATTTGGCGGTCAGCTCTTCTACGAGATCAAGAACGGCAAGATCACCCAGCAGATCGAGGATGTCGCCTACCAGATCCGCACACCGGAATTCTGGAACGCCTGTGCGGGCGTATGCGACGCCAGCGACTATCGCCTGGGCGGCTCCTTCTTCGACGGCAAGGGCCAGCCCGCGCAGGTTTCGGCCGTATCGCACGGCTCCAGCACCGCGCGTTTCAACGGCATCAACGTCATCAACACCGCCCGTTCGCTCGGTTGATCGGTCAGGGAGAGAAAAATATGAGCATCCTTTCCGAAGCACAGGCCAAGGCGATCCTGACCAAGGTCGTGGGCTTTTCCAAGGCGGACGAATGCACCGCGCAGCTGACCGGTTCGACCCGCGGCAATGTGCGCTTTGCCCGCAACGATGTGTCGACCGCCGGCATTACCGACAATATCGATCTGTCTGTGCAGGTCGCCTTTGGCAAACGGGTCGGCATCGCGACCATCAACCAGTTTGACGACGCCGCGCTGGAGCGCGTGGTGCGCCGGGCGGAGGAACTGGCGAAGCTAGCCCCGGAAAACCCGGAATTCATGCCTGCCGTCGACAAGCAGACCTACACGCCGACCCCGACATTCAGCCCCGCGACCGCCGGGATTACCGCCGCCTATCGCGCCAAGGTGGCGAGCGATTCGATCGCGCCATGCCGCGCCGAAAAGCTGGTCGCGGCAGGCTATCTTGAGGATCAGGCCGGGTTCGTCGCCTTCCTCAACAGCAAGGGCAATTACGGGTATCAGACCGGCACAAGCGCCGATTATACCTGCACCGTCCGCACCGAGGATGGGCGCGGCTCCGGTTGGGTCGGGCATAATGTGCAGGACGTCGCCAACTTCAACGCAAGCGAGGATATTCGCATCGCGATGCGCAAGGCCAGCGCGTCAGCCGACGCCAAGGCGCTGGAGCCGGGCAAATATACCGTCATTCTGGAACCGGCGGCTGCCGCTGGTCTCATTCAGTTCATGTTCTTTTTCTTCGACGCTCGCTCCGCCGACGAAGGCCGCAGCTTCCTGTCGAAAAAGGGTGGCGGCAACAAGCTGGGCGAACAGGTGTTCGGGCCGCAGGTCAACTTCTTCGCCGACCCGGCCTATCCGGGCGCCGCCGTCTATCCCTGGGATGAGGAAGGCCTGCCGCGCACGAAAATGCCGATCGTCGAGAATGGCAAGCTCGTGAACATGGAATATTCGCGCTACTGGTCGCAAAAGCAGGGCAAGCCCGCCATGGCGCAGCCCGGCAACCTGATCATGACCGGCGGCACCAAATCGACCGCCGATCTGGTCCGCACGACCGAGCGGGGCATATTGGTGTCGCGCACCTGGTATATCCGCATGGTCGATCCGCAGACGGTGCTGCTGACGGGCCTGACCCGCGACGGCACCTTCTATATCGAAAATGGCCAGATCAAATATCCGATCAAGAATTTCCGCTTCAACGAATCCCCGGTCATCATGCTCAACAATGTCGAAGAGCTGGGCAAACCCGTCCGCGTGAAGGGCGACGAAGCGGACACGCCGATCATCGTGCCGCCGATGAAGCTGCGCGATTTTACCTTCACGTCGCTGTCGGACGCGGTGTGAGGCCAGTTCGCGCGATATGACGCGGAGCGAGTTCCTTCGGTTGATGGCGGGCGGTCTGGCCAGTGCAATGCTGGCCCGACCGCTCGCGGCCGCGGGGGGCTATGATTTCTGGTTCACGCGACTGCGATATGATTCGGGCGACTGGGATGTCGACCAGCGGATGCCGTCCAACCTGATCACGTCGCTGATCGACTATACGACATTGCGGGTGGACCCGAAGGAGCATGTCATCGCCCTGTCCGACCCCAGGATGCTGACCGCGCCCTTCTGTTATCTGGCCGGGCACAAGCTGGTCGAGTTTTCGGCGGCAGAACGGCGCAATTTCGAACGCTATGTCCGCAATGGCGGGTTCGTGCTGGTCGATGATTGCAACCACGATATTGACGGCCTGTTCGCCCGGTCGTTCGAAGCGCAGATGGCCAAGATTTTCGGCAGCAAGGCGCTCAAGCAACTGCCCAATACGCACCCGCTCTATCGGTCCTTCTTCAAATTTGACGGCCCGCCCAATACCGGCTTCGAACTGAATGGCTGGGGCGACGATCTGGTTCATGACTATCTGAAAGGGATAGAGATAGAGGGGCGGCTGGGCGTGCTCTACAGCAACAAGGATTATGGCTGCGAATGGGATTATGACTGGCGCAACAAGCGGTTCCTGGCCGAGGATAACACCCGGTTCGGCGTCAATATCGTGATGTATGCGCTATCGGTGTGATCGATAATTTTTACGCCTCCAATTAAACCCCGTTCGGGCTGTGCCTGTCGAAGCCTTGTTCTTCCCTTCAAGAAGGACGCCCCTTCGACAGGCGCGGGTTGAACGGTAAGCATGAAATTGCCCAGTAAGGGACCGTCTATGACCAGCATCACCGAAGCCGATATTCAGGGCCAGCTTGCCCGCCTGACCGAGTTGCGCGCCGCAATTGGCCAGGCGATCGTTGGGCAGACTGAAGTCGTCGAACAATTGCTGATCGGGCTGCTTGCGGGCGGCCATTGCCTGCTGGAGGGCGTGCCGGGACTGGGCAAGACATTGCTGGTTCGGTCGCTGGGCGAAGCGCTGAAGCTGGATTTTCGCCGCGTCCAGTTCACCCCCGACCTGATGCCCAGCGACATATTGGGCACCGAACTGCTGGAGGAGGATCATGGCACCGGCCATCGCAGCTTCCGTTTCCAGAAGGGGCCGGTGTTCACCAACCTGCTGCTGGCCGACGAACTCAACCGCACCCCGCCCAAAACGCAGGCCGCGCTGCTGGAAGCGATGCAGGAAAAGACCGTCAGCTATGCCGGCGTGACGCACCGGCTGCCTGCGCCCTTCTTCGTGCTGGCGACGCAGAACCCGCTGGAACAGGCGGGCACCTATCCACTGCCCGAAGCGCAGCTGGACCGCTTCCTGCTGCACATCCGCGTCGATTATCCGACCGAGCAGGAAGAACAGGATATTCTGGCCCAGACCACAGGCGCGAAGGCGAACGCCGTTCCCGCCGTGATGCATGGCGATGAAGTGCTGGCCCTCCAGGCCTGGGTGCGTCAGGTGCATTTCAGCGACGATCTGCTCCGCTGGGTCACCCGCATGGTGCGGGCCAGTCGCCCCGGCGATGGCGCGCCCGACGAGATCCGCAAATATGTAAAATGGGGCGCGGGACCGCGCGCTGGCCAGTCGCTGATCCTGACGGCCAAGGCGCGCGCATTGCTCCATGGGCGGCTTGCCGCCACGCGGGAGGATATTATTGCGCTCGCCGCGCCGGTCATGCGCCACCGCCTGCTCCTGTCCTTTGCGGCGGAGGCAGAGGGGCGTAGCGCAGACGATGTCGTGGCCGCCTTGCTGCGTGCCGTACCGCTTAGCTGAACCGCGCATGGTCGATTTCATCCCCCCTGACGTGCGGAACAGGCTGAAAAGCCTGCGCCTCGTCACGCGCCGGGCGGTGGGATCGCATGGCATCGGGCTGCACCAGAGCCACAGCCGGGGCGCGGGCCTCGAATTCGCTCAATATCGTGCCTATGAGCGCGGCGACGAATTGCGCCAGATCGACTGGAAACTCTACGCCCGGTCCGACAAATTCTTCGTGCGCGAAGCGGAGCGCGAAAGCCCGGTCGCGGTGTGGATATTGATGGATGCCAGTGCTTCGATGACGCAGGCCGATGCCGCGCGCCCGGACTATAGCCGCTTCGACGCCGCAAAAGGACTGGCGGCCTGCATTGCCGATCTGGCGATGCGGCAGGGCGATCGTTTTGGCTGGATGGCGCTGAGCGATCAGGGTCTGGCGCTGTTACCGCCCGCCAGTGGCGCACGGCAGCGGGACCGGCTGCTGCTGGAACTGATTGGAGTGAACGCGGTCGGCGGCTTTGCGCCGGAGGACCAGCTTGGCCCGGTGTGGGAGCGGATCGGCGCGCGCGATCTGGTCATTCTGCTCAGCGACTGTTTCGATCCCGGCGCGGTCGAACTGGCGGAAAAGCTGGCGGCGGCGGGTCGCGAGACATTGCTGATCGAAATGCTGACGGTGGCCGAGCGCGATTTTCCTTTCGATGGCGGCTATCGATTCCGCGATCCCGAAACGGGCGAGGAATTGCTGGCGGACGGTCCCGCCCTACGCAGCGAATTTCTTGCCCGTTTCGGGGCGGCGCGCGATGCGCTGCATGATCGGCTGGACGCGGTGGGAATCCGTTACGCCACCCACATGCTCGACCAGCCGATCGACGTGCCGCTGCGCCGCCTGTTCGGCGCGCATGAAGCGGCGGAATATCAATGACGCCAGCCCTGTTGCTGCCCGGCGCGCTGGCCGCGCTGCTGGCGCTCATCGTCCCGCTGGTCATCCATATCGCCCGGCGCAGCGAGCAGGTGCCGACCGACTTCGCCGCCTTGCGCTGGTTGCGGCAAAAGCCCCGGCCTCGATCGCGGCTGCGGTTCGACGAATGGCCGCTGCTGCTGCTGCGCCTCCTCCTCTTGGCGCTGGTCGCGCTGTGGCTTGCCCAGCCCGTGCTGTTCGGGGCCGGAGACCGCAGGCCCGTCGCGGCGTTGGTCCCCGGTGTCGATCCCGCCCGTGCGCCCATTGGCGATGTCCGATCGGTCTGGCTGGCCCCCGGCTTTCCGTCGATCGACCAGCCGTCGCCATCCGGCCCATTCCCCGTCGCCAGCCTGATCCGTCAGCTTGACGCGGAAATGCCTGCCGATGTTCCGCTGACCATCATCACGCCGCAGGTCATCGAAGGGGCGGATGCCGACCGTCTCCGCCTGTCGCGCAAGCCGGAATGGCGGATCGCGCCGGGCGCCATGCCTGCCCCGCGTACCCAGCCTGCCCCAATAGCGCCGCTGGCGATCCGATATGATGCGCAGCATCGCGGCGGCATCCGCTACCTGCGCGCCGCCGCGCTGGCATGGCAACCCGCTGGTCGGGATGCCGCGATCGACACAGGCGCGATCGATGCGCCACTGCCGGACCAGCGCCATGTTCTGATCTGGCTGGGCGGCGGGACAGTGCCGGACGGGCTGAGCCGCTGGATCAAGCAGGGCGGCACGGCGCTGGTCGCGTCAGACATGCTGGTTCCGGCCGACACGCCGCGCGCGCCGCTCTGGCGTGACGCACTCGGCGCACCGCTGGTAGAGGCTATGCCTTTGGGCCAGGGGCGGCTGCTGCGCTTCACCCGTCCATTGACCCCGGCCATGATGCCGGCCCTGCTGGACGCCGATTTCCCCACCCGTCTGCGTGCCGTGCTGACCCCGGCCCCGCCGCCGCCAGCGCGGGTTGCCGCCGCCGACTATGCGCCGCTGACTGGCGGACGCGCCTATGATCAGCCGCCGCAGGATATGCGCCCGTGGCTGGCGATCCTGATTGCGGCGCTGCTGATCGCCGAACGCTGGCTGGCGACCCGCCGCAGCCGGGGTATCAGTCCATGAGTGCGAACGATCTGCTCGCCCGCTGGACGGCTCCCGCAAAATATCGGGTGATGGCCGACAGTCTCGCCCTCGCCGTGCCGCTGGTCGTGGGACTTGCGGCCATTGGCTGGCGCTTGTCGGGCATCATCGCCGCCGTTGCGGCCGCCATGATCGCAGCGGCAATCGCCCTGTTTGCCGCGCGCTATCGTGCCCGGCGCTATGATCAAGCCTGGCTGGTCCATGCGCTGGATCGCGACCGGCCGGACATGGAGGACAGCGCCAACCTGTTGTTCGCCGACCCTGCTCTACTTGGCCCGCTTGAGCGGCTCCAGCAGGCGCGGCTGCTCGGCAGGATCGACCGCGACAGTCCCGACAGCCTGCGTCCCGACTGGTCGCGCCGCCTGATCCTGCTCGCGGGGATCATGGGCTTGATCGCGGTCGGCCTCGCGCTGTTCTGGCCACGCCCCGGTCATGGGCCACCGACGCTGGCCCCCAGCACGGAAGCGCTGCCCGCAACGCCCGGCATCCCGCGTCTGACCGCGCAGAATCTGCGGATCATCCCGCCTGCCTATACCGGGCTGCCGCCGCGCGATTCCGCATCGCTGGACGCGCGCGCGCCGGTTGGATCGCGGATCGAATGGACGCTGCGCTTTGATCCGCAAGCAACTGTCCCGGCGATCCTGCCGGTCGGGGGCGCGCCCATCGCCCTGCGCCGCGACGGCCCGAACTGGATCGCCAGCCGCCTGCTCGACGCCTCCTTCCTCTATCGCGTCGATCCCGCATCGGGCCGTGGCCCGACGCCGCCTCTCCATCGGGTCGACGCCATTGCCGACAGTCCACCACAGGTGCGCGCGATCAGCCCGGCCGCCAGCCTGACGATGGTACAGGCCGGTCAGCGCAACTGGACCCCGGTCTTTGCCGCCACGGACGATTATGGCGTCGCCGCCACCGCGCGGCTCCGCGTCACGCTGGCAATCGGCGAGGGCGAGAATGTGACCTTCAGCGAGCGCGAAATAGCGGTTTCGGGCAGCGGCCCGCCACGCGATCGACGTTTCAGCCCCCGACTGGATTTCGGCGCTCTTGGGTTTAGCGCGGGCGGCGACATGGTGGTGCAACTCATCGTGCGCGACATGCGGCAACCCGCTGCGCAGGAAGTGCGCGGCCCCAGCCTGATCCTGCGCTGGCCATCGTCCAGGCAGCCCGAAAGCAGCGGGCTGGAGGGCATGGTCAACATCACCCTGCCTGCCTATTTCCGCAGTCAGCGACAGATCATCATCGATGCTGAAGCGCTCCTCAAGCAGAAGCGCCGCCTTGCCGCCGATCGCTATCTTGCCCGTTCCGCCAGCATCGGCAGCGACCAACGGATATTGCGCGGCCGTTACAGCCAGTTTCTGGGCGGCGAAGAGGAAGGCGAACCGGAACCGCCCCCCAATCATGGCGAACAGCATAGCGACGATGATGGCCATGACCACGATCAAGGGCACGACCATGATCATGATCACGACCACGATCACGATGAAGGGCACGATCATGGCCATGATCATGGCCATGACCATGGCGGCGCACCGCGGCGACCCGCGCCGGGCTTTGGCGCGCCGGAGGATGTGCTGGCGGACTTTGGCCACGCGCATGATGATTCGCCCGCGTCCAGCCTCGATCCCGAAACCCGCGCCATCCTGAAGAAAGCGGTCGATGAAATGTGGCAGTCCGAGGTGCAGTTGAGGCAAGGCCATCCCGATCTGGCGCTGCCCTTTGCCTATCGCGCGCTGCGTTTCATCAAGGAGGTGCAGCAGGCGACCCGCATCTTCCTGTCGCGGGTAGGGCCGGAACTTTCACCGATCGACCCCAGTCGCCGCATGACCGGCAAGCGGGAGGGGCTGGCCAGCCGCGTTCTGGCGATCAGCCCGGTCGAAGGACGGGACGGTCCCGCTGCGGCGGCCTGGCGCGCGCTGGGCGATGGGCCGGGCGCGATCCGGGGGCCGATCGCGCTGGATGCGCTCGACCGCTGGGCGCGGGGGCAATCCGCCCATTTGCCCGATCCGCTGGCGCTTTCAGGGGCGATCGACGCCGTCCGCCGCGATCCCGCCTGTCTGCCCTGCCGCGCCAAGTTGCGCGCCCTTCTCTGGACCGCCATGGAACGACCGCCGGCCCAGCCTGCCCGCCGCCGTCCCGCCGATGCTGGCGGTGCGCGCTATCTTGGGGCGATAGGAGGGGGCAAGCCATGACCGCCGCATGGATGACCGCCATCCTGTTGGGCGCGGCCATGATTGTGGCGAGCGTTCGTCTGATCCTGTGGCATCGTAGCGCAAGCGCGCCGTCGCCCAGGCGATTGATCGCGCTGCTGCTGCTCCAGCCGGTGTGCGGAATATTGTTGTTTTTGACGCTATTTCCCCCTGCGACGACCATGAGCAGCGACGCGCTGCGGATCGCGACACGCGGCACGTCTCGTCTGGCGGCTGGTCCTATGGTCCTGCTGCCCGAAGCGCCCGACATTCGCCCTGGCGAACATGTGCCCGATCTTGCGACCGCCTTGCGGCGGCACCCCGGCACCAGCGAGATTATCATACTGGGCGACGGCCTGCCGCCGCGCGACATGGAAGCGGCAAAGCGAGTCGCCGTCCGTTTTGAGCCGCGCCCTCTGCGTCAGGGTATCAGCCATGTTGCCCCGCCGACGCTCGTCGCGCCGGGGAGCAGCTTCAGCCTGGGCGGGCAGTTGAGCGCCCTCCCCAGCGCCACCGTCGAATTGCTCGACCCGGCCGGGCAAGTGACGGACAGCGTTCAGGCCGACGCCGATGGGCGCTTTGCGCTGACCGGCACCGCGCGCGCCGCTGGGGCCGTGCTGTTCACCATGCGCGTGCGCGATGGCCGCCGCACCGTCGAACAGGCCAGCGTCCCGCTACTGGTCGCTGACAGCCCAGCCCCGCGCCTGCTAATCCTGTCGGCAGCGCCCAATGCCGAAGTCAAATATCTGCGCCGCTGGGCTGCCGATGCTGGCTTTGCCGTGACAACGCAAATGAGCGCGGGGGGCGGCATTGCGCTGGGCGACGCGCCGATCGCGATGGACGGCGCAACGCTCCGCAAGTTCGACGCAGCGATCGTCGATGACCGCAGCTGGGCAGCGCGGCGCGGCGTGCTGATGGACGCGGCGCGCAACGGGCTGGGGCTGATCCTGCACCCCAGCGGGCCGATCGACGCGACGACGCGCGGACAATGGCAGGCGTTGGGCTTTGGCCTGACGGGCAAGGGTGGCTTGGTTCCCCTCGCCCTGCCCAAGCCCCTTGCTCCCACCATCGCGCGCACCCGGCAGGGTATCGGCAGCGACGACAGGCCAGCGGACCTGGCCCTGCCCGACGAAATGCTGCCGGAGATCAGCCGTCTTGGCCTGACGCCGGAGGGTGAGAACGCCGTGCCCTTGCTGCGCGATGCGGGTGGCGTGACGCTGGCGGCCTGGCGGGCGGTTGATAGCGGGCGAGTTGCGCTGTTCACTGGTATCGACAGCTATGCGCTGACGCTGACGGGCCATCGGGGGCTGCATGGCGACTGGTGGAGCGCGATGCTGGCGACCGTTGCACGCCCCGCCCCCGGCATGACGCCCATCACGACACCGGGATGGGCGGGCGAGCGGATGATCCTGTGCGGCCTGACCACCCCTGCTGAGGTCGAAGGCCCGGATGGACGGATGGCAAACCTGTTGCCGGTAGCGGGATGCGGCGCCTTCTGGCCCGACAAGGCTGGCTGGCATCAGCTGCGCCGGGCGGGCGATGGCCAGGCCACGCCCTTCTACGTCCAGCCTGCCAATGCCCTGCCGGTGATGCGGGCCGCGCGGGATCGGGACGCCATGTTGATGCTGCGCCCGCCAGCATCGGGCGAAAAGGCCGCCATGGGCAAGTCAGTCCCAGGATCGCCCTGGCCGTTCGCGATCGGCTGGTTGCTGGCAAGCGCGCTGCTGTGGTGGCTGGAGCGGGCGCGGGTCGGCCGCGCCGCTGCGCCTCAATCGGCGAGGTAGAAATCCCGCAGCGCCCGCGCGTCGTGCAGGGCGTTGTGCGGCACCCGGCTGTTGGCGGCCGCGCTAAAGCCCGCGGCATTGATCAGTTCCAGCCGCAGACCGAAATCGACCCCCGCCATCAGGCCCGGCCCCTTCACCAGCAAAGCGCAGAAATGGGCCAGATCCTCCGGCCAGTCGGCGATGATCAGCGGATCATCATCCCCTTCCAGATAGGCGGCGACATGATCGGCCGCATCCGCCCGGTTGAGTTCCAGATATATGCCCGGCGGCACATGGCGCAGATAGGGGACGACATGCTGCGCCACCCATGGCTCGACATCGTCCGGCAGCGGCAGCGCGACGTAAAATTCCTGGTCGCCATGTTCGGGAACCAGCGCGACGCTGATCAGCCCACCGCCAAAACCGTTAAATTCAGTGTCGAGAAAATAGCGCATGAAAAAAGGAACTGCCTGCCGTTCGATAGGTCTGGCCATCGCAAGACGGCATCTGCGAATGCCTGTAGCATTTGCGCGGGGCTTGCCAAGCTGCCATGCGCGCCAGCGACATATCATCCAGGAAAGACACCAGCATGATCCCGCGCGAATATCTTGGCTCCGCCGCCATTCCGGGCGGGGAGGAATTGAAGCTCTACCGCCGGGGCGGCGACTTCATGATCGTGCTGGATCGCAACGAATTGATGAGCAGCCGTATGAGCGGGTCGGAAAAGGCGCTGGCGGTCATGACGATCGAGCGGCTGGCGGGCCGCAAGGCGCCTCATCTGCTCATCGGCGGATATGGCATGGGCTTTACCCTGCGCGCAGCGCTGGCGATCCTGCCCGCCGACGCGCGGATCACGCTGGTAGAACTGGTGCCGGAAATCATCGCATGGGCGCGTGGCCCGATGGTCGATCTGGCTGCCGGATGCCTGGATGATCCGCGCGTCGAACTCGTCATGGGCGACGTGGCGAGCGTGATCGCGGACGGCAGGAGCAGCTATGATGCGATCCTGCTGGATGTGGATAATGGGCCTGACGGGCTGACCATGGTGGCGAATGACCGGCTCTATTCCGCTCAGGGACTCGCGATTGCGCGCGATGCGCTACGCCCCGGCGGCATTCTGGCCGTCTGGTCGGCCGGGTCGGACGATGCCTTCACCCGCCGCCTGCGCAATGCCAAATTTGCCGTCGACGAAGTGGCGGTGAAGGCGCGCGACAATGGCAAGGGGCCGCGCCATGTCATCTGGTTTGCGGCGAAGCGCTGACCTTTAGATCCCGTTCGGGATGACGGGCCATCCGCCCTGTTCGAGCGCCGTGCTGAGCGCCGTGAGGCACTGGTTGAGCGCGCTCGCGTCGGTCGAACGCACGACGAAGTTCGCGCCCGTGCGCCCTTCGCGGAAAAAGGGATAGCTGCCAATCTGGCATCCCTCATGCGCCTGCTCCGCCGCGCCCAGCAGGTCGGCAATCTCGCTCTCTGCAACCCAGCAGCCGATCGTGGCGGACAGCAGCGGCAGCCCGCCCTCCAGCGTGCCGGTCAGGCTGTCCAGCATCCCGGCGGTGATGTGCGGCACGCCCGCCATGATGAAGATATTGCCATGGCGGATACCCGGCGCGCCCGACATGCGGTTTTCGATCAGGCTGGCCCCGGCGGGAACCCGCGCCATGCGCAGCCGCGCTTCGGTCAGCCCACCGCGCGTTTCATAATAGCCCGCCAGCATCGCCCGCGCCTGAGGATGCACTTCCACCGGCACGCCCAGCGCCGCCGCGATCGCATCGACGGTTATATCGTCATGGGTCGGGCCGATGCCGCCGGTGGTGAACAGATAATCGTTGCGCGCGCGCAGGATGTTGACTGATTCGACGATGGCGTCGCTATCGTCCGCCACCACCCGCACTTCGCGCAGGCGGATGCCCTGAACATTGAGCCAGGTCGCGATCTGGCTGATATTCTTGTCCTGCGTGCGGCCAGACAGGATTTCGTCGCCGATCACGATCAGCGCTGCGGTCCAGATGCGGGTAGGATCGGCCATGGCGCGTCCATAGCCTGCGCATGGCGCCCTGCCTAGTGGATTGATTTTGACATCGTAAAGCCCGCTGGAAATCAAATATTTCTGATGGTCCGCTGCGTATCGGGCATGCGCGTGTGACATCCCCTCACGCTCAATCGAATATCGGGATCGGACCACTGGCCGCCCCTCTCGCATTATGGCGCGGGTGCCCCTATAGTCATGTCATGACCGAATATATGACGATGACGGCCGATGCGCCGATTTCCCGTTCGGCCGCGATCAAATTATATGACGCGGCGGGTTTTGAAGGCATGCGCCGCGCCGGACGGCTGGCGGCCGAGATACTCGATGCGTTGGTGCCCCATGTCGTACCGGGCGTGACGACCGGCGAACTGGACGACATCGTGCGCCAGATGACGCTGGACGGTGGCGGCGTGCCCGCGACGCTTGGCTATCGCGGCTATACCCATAGTTGCTGCACATCGATCAACAACGTCATCTGCCACGGCATCCCCGGCGATTATCGGCTGAAGGACGGCGATATCGTCAATATCGACGTTACCCCGCTGGTCGATGGGTGGCATGGCGACACCAGCCGCATGTTCATCGCGGGTGATGCGCCGATCAAGGCGCGGCGGCTGGTCGAGGTGACCTATGAATGTCTGATGCTGGGCATCGAGCAGGCAAAGCCCGGCAACCATCTGGGCGACATTGGCCATGTGATCCAGCGGCACGCCGAAAAGCACCGCTATGGCGTGGTCCGTGATTTTTGCGGCCATGGCCTGGGCCGGGTGTTTCATGACAGCCCGGAGGTCGTGCATATCGGCCGCCCCGGTACGGGCCCGGAACTCAAGCCCGGCATGTTCTTCACGATCGAACCGATGATCAATATCGGCAAGCCCGGCGTCAGGATGATGGAAGATGGCTGGACGGCGGTAACGCGCGACCGCACCCTGTCCGCCCAGTTCGAACATAGTATCGGCATTACCGAAACCGGATGCGAGATTTTCACGAAGAGCCCTGCCGGACTGGATGCGCCGCCCTATAGCTGAGCGCGCGCCAACGACTGCTTAAAAAACGGGCAGCCTGGCAGGGAAATGCCCTGAATCCGGGCAATATGGACAAAGATTGCTGCATCGCCGAAAGCATGTTCTAGCGATTCGCCATTTGGCACGGTAATTGGATATCAAGAGGGACGGCGCCTGGCCTTTTGGGGGGCATGACGAACGTCACTTGAGGAGAGAGGAATGCGGGTCGCACCCGCATTCTGTCGTGCGTTATGGGTTGGGAATACTAGTGATGAAAAAAGTCGAAGCCATCATCAAGCCGTTCAAGCTGGACGAGGTGAAGGAAGCACTCCACGAAGTGGGCGTGTCGGGCATTACCGTGACCGAAGCCAAGGGCTTTGGCCGCCAGAAAGGTCATACCGAACTTTATCGCGGCGCTGAATATGTCGTCGATTTCCTGCCCAAGGTGAAGCTGGAAGTCGTCGTCGACGATGCGCTGGCCGACCGGGTGGTGGAGGCGATTTGCGCCGCAGCGCAGACCGGACGCATCGGCGACGGCAAGATTTTCATTTCCAACGTCGAGGGCGCCGTGCGGATCCGCACCGGCGAGCGGGACAGCGACGCGATCTGATTTCACGCAAATTCTGGTCATCCCGGCATCGGGGCGACGGAACAACGGGCATCCATCTACCCCTTCGGGGGGTAATAAACGAGAAGGGCAAGCGCACATGGCCAATACGCCAAAAGACATTCTCAAGATGATCGAGGAAAAGGAGATCGAGTGGGTCGATGTCCGTTTTACCGATCCCAAGGGCACCTGGCACCACCTGACGATGTGCGCGAACGTCATTGGCGAAGATGAGCTGACTGACGGCCTGATGTTCGACGGCTCCTCGATCGAGGGCTGGAAGGAAATCAACGAATCGGACATGATCCTGAAGCCCGATCTGGACGCGGTATTCTTCGATCCGTTCAGCGCGACGCCGATGATGATCCTGGTGTGCGACATCGTCGAACCCGAAGATGGTTCGCTCTATTCGCGCGATCCGCGTTCGACCGCCAAGCGCGCGGAAATGTTCCTCCAGTCGACGGGCCTTGGTGACACCGTCTATATCGGCCCGGAACCTGAATTCTTCATGTTCGACAGCGTCGAATTCGACAACACCTACAATTCCAGCTTCTACAAGCTGGACGATATCGAACTGCCCACCAACAGCGGCACGAAATATGACGGCGGCAATATGGGTCACCGTCCCCGCGCCAAGGGCGGCTATTTCCCGGTCGGCCCGGTCGACGTGACCACCGACATTCGCGCCGAAATGGTGACCACGCTGATGGAAATGGGCCTGCCCATGGACAAGCATCACCATGAAGTCGCCGGCAGCCAGCACGAACTGGGCCTGACCTTCGGCAAGCTGGTCGAAACCTGCGACCGCATCCAGATCTACAAATATGTCGTGAAGATGGTTGCCCAGGCCTATGGCAAGACCGCAACCTTCATGCCCAAGCCGATCAAGGCCGACAATGGTTCGGGTATGCACACGCATATTTCGATCTGGAACAAGGGCCAGAACACCTTTGCCGGTGACGGCTATGCCGGCCTGTCCGATACCTGCCTGTTCTTCATCGGCGGCGTGATCAAGCATGCCAAGGCGCTCAACGCCTTCACCAACCCGACCACCAACAGCTACAAGCGCCTGGTGCCCGGCTTTGAAGCCCCCGTGCTGCTCGCCTATTCGGCGCGCAACCGTTCCGCTTCGTGCCGTATCCCCTATGGTGCGGGCACCAAGGCGAAGCGCGTCGAATTCCGCTTCCCCGATCCGCTTGCCAACTCCTACCTCGCCACCGCCGCGTTGCTGATGGCCGGTATCGACGGGATCGAAAACAAGATTCACCCCGGCGAAGCCATGGACAAGAATCTGTACGACCTGCCGCCGGTGGAACTGGCCAAGGTGCCGACCGTGTGCGGCTCGCTGCGCGAAGCGCTCGAAAGCCTGGAAAAGGATCAGGACTTCCTGCTGAAGGGCGGCGTGTTCACCAAGGACCAGATCGACGCCTATATGGAACTGAAATGGCCTGAAGTGTATCGCTGGGAAATGGCGCCTTCGCCGGTCGAATTCGACATGTATTATAGCGGCTGATCTTTTTCAGCGCTGCGAAAAAGGACAAGGCCCGGTTGCTTCCAAAGCGGCCGGGCCTTTCCCGTTCCGGTCATGATCCGGCAAAATTCATTTACCGGCGCGAAATGTTAAGGGCTGGCGGCCTATTGCCTGTCGGAGACAAGGCAAAGGCATAGGGCTGTCATGCGGAACGAACGGATCGGGATGGCGCAGGGAGTGCGCGGCGACATGCTGTTCGCCGCGCCATGGTCTGCGCTCGAACATTTTTTGCTGGTTGCGATCTGCCTTGCAACCTTGTTCTTCACGCTGGCAACCCCGCCGTTTCAGGCGCCGGACGAAAATCAGCATTATATGAAGGCGCTGCTTCTGTCCGAAGGCGGCGTGCTGACAACCCAACATGGTGAGGCGATCGGCGCGGCGCTGCCCCGCGCGGCCATCGACCTCCACGCCGTCGATTTTCCCACCGACGTGCCAGCCTCTGTACGCAGGTTCGATGCGACAAAGCTGGGAAATAGCTGGAATGCGGATGCGTCGCGGCCTGGCACCGTCTTTGCCGAATTTCCCAATGTCGCGAGCTATGCGCCGACACTCTATGCACCGGGCGCTGCGGGCCTACTGATCGGCGACGCGCTGGGACTGCCAAGACTGGGCCGTTTCTATGCCGGGCGGATCGTCAACGCGCTGGTCGCGCTGGCGCTGCTGATCGCCGCGCTACGGCTGCTGCCCTTTGGCCGGATGGCAATGCTGGGCACGGCGCTGCTGCCCACCTTTGCCTATCAGATCGGATCGATGTCGCCCGATGCCGTGATCAACGGCATGGGTTTCCTGGGACTCGCGCTGGCGCTGCGCGTCGGCTTCATGGGTCGGGGATCGGCGGGACTGCTACTGGGGGCGCCGTTGCTGGCGCTGGCCAAGGGCGTCTATCTGCCGTTGATGGCGGCAGGCTTGCGCTGGCCCCAATATCGGCGGGACATGCGGATGTGGCTGATCCTGGGTGCGATGGCGCTGGGCGCGGCCGCCTTCATCGGCTGGATGAAATATTCTGGCGGCAGTCAGGCGCTCTATCATATCATGTCGCGCAAGACGGGTGAGAGCGTGCTGACCGCGCCACTGGCCGACCAGTTGGCGGTGATCCTGAACGATCCCGTCGCTTATGTCCGCATCCTGACGTCGAGCGTGATCGAGCGCGCGCCGGTCTATGCGCTCCAGATCGTCGGACGCTTCGGCTGGAACGCCATCCTGCTGCCGCTGATCGCCTACCCGCTGGCGGCGGTCATGCTGGCGGCGGCGATATTCAGCGGCGCGGAGGCCCGCTTTGGCGGGGTGCAACGCCTGTGGTGGCTGGCGGTCGCCGGCGGCGTCGCGGTGCTGATCGAAACCGCCATGTACTTGACCGGCACGCCGCCGGGCGCGGACTTCATTCAGGGAACGCAGGGGCGCTATTTCCTGCCGATCCTGCCGCTGGTGCTGCTGGCGCTCTCCCCCGACCGGGCCGTGCGCGGCGCGCGCACTCTGTTTGCCGCCTCGGCCTGCCTGCTGCTGCTCATTGCGGCGGCCAGTGCCTATGACAGTTTCTGGGTCCATGGTTTCGTCACCAGCGACGGCATGCCGCCACATGACAGCGTAACGCGGGCGTTGTTGCTACCCTCGCCGCGCTGGTAGCCAGACGCGGCACAGCGCGAGCCAGCCCAGCCCCTCGATCCATCCGGCGGTGACGTCGCTTGGCCAATGCACGCCGAGCCAGACCCGGCTGGCTCCGATCAACGCGATCATCATGCCCGCCGCCCAATAGCCGCCCCGCCGCCGCGCCAGCATGGCCAGCGCGCCGAACATCATCATGTTGCCCGCCGCATGGCCGCTGGGAAAACTATAGCTATGGACGATGTCGAGATGGGGCAGCAGGTCCGGGCGCGGTGCGGCGAAAATCTGTTTGAGTATCAGGTTGAGCGCCGTCCCGCCCGCCATCATCAGGGCAAGCCACAGCGCATCGCCGCGGCGACGCAACCAGAGCAGCGCAGGCAGAACCAGCGCCAATATCGCAAGCCTGCCGATCGTATCGCCGATCGCAGTCGCCAACCGCATGAGCGGCGTCAGATGGCGACCAATATCGCCGTCCCGCGCCGTCCCCGCCCAGCCCATCAGCCCGACATTCAGCCAGTCGAGCCATCCCGCCCGCTGCATCAACGCAACGCCCAGGACGCAAAAAAGCGCGAGAGCCAAAGCCCCCGCGCCTTTTACCGCTGTCCAGCGATCAGATATGGAGCGCACGGCCATAGGCCGCCAGCACGCTTTCATGCATCGATTCCGAAATGGTCGGATGCGGGAATACCGTGTGCATCAGTTCCGCCTCGGTCGTTTCCAGCGTCTTGCCGATCGTATAGCCCTGGATCATCTCCGTGACTTCCGCGCCGATCATGTGCGCGCCCAGCAACTCGCCGGTCTTGGCGTCGAACACGGTCTTGGTGAAGCCTTCCGCTTCGCCAAGCGCGATTGCCTTGCCATTACCGATGAACGGGAACATGCCGACCTTGACCTCGTAACCCGCTTCCTTGGCCTTTGCTTCGGTCAGGCCGACGCTGGCGATCTGCGGATGGCAATAGGTGCAGCCGGGGATGTTGCGCACATCCATCGCATGGGGGTGGACATCCTTGTTGCCCAGCGCCTGCGCGATGGCTTCGGCCACGATCACGCCCTCATGGCTCGCCTTGTGCGCAAGCCATGGCGGAGCGGTCACATCGCCGATCGCCCAGAAACCCTCGACATTGGTGCGGCCATAGGCATCGGTCTTGATATGATAGCGCTGGTCGGGTTCGACGCCGACATCTTCCAGACCCAGATTTTCGACATTGGGGACGATGCCGATGGCGACGATGACATGGCTATATTCGGCCTCTATCGCCTTGCCAGCCTTGTCCTTGATCGTCGCGGTCACGCCCTTGTCGCTGGTCGCGATCTTCTCGATCTTCGCGCCGGTCAGCACGGTCATACCCTGCTTCTTGACTGCCTTTTCAAGGAAGGCGGAAACGTCGGCATCCTCGACAGGGACGATCCGGTCCATCATCTCCACGACGGTCACGTCAGCGCCCATGTCGTTATAGAAGCTGGCAAATTCGATGCCGATCGCGCCGGAACCGATGACGAGCAGCTTGGTCGGCATTTCCGGTGGCGTCATGGCGTGGCGATAGGTCCACACGCGCTTGCCGTCGGCCTTGAGCTGCGGCAGGTCGCGGGCGCGGGCGCCCGTCGCGATGATGATATGCTTGGCGGTCAGTTCTTCGGACTTGCCGTCCTTGGTGACGGTCAGCTTGCCCTTTCCGGTCAGCTTGCCATCGCCCATATGCACGGCGATCTTGTTCTTCTTCATCAGGTGCGTCACGCCCTGATTAAGCTGCTTGGCGACACCGCGCGAGCGCTTCACCACCGCTTCGATGTCGGCGCTGATCTTTTCCGCCGCCAGGCCATAATCCTTGGCGTGCTGCATATAATGGAAAATCTCGGCCGACCGCAGCAGCGCCTTGGTGGGAATACAGCCCCAGTTGAGGCAGATGCCGCCCAGATTTTCACGCTCGACAATGGCGGTTTTCAGGCCAAGCTGCGCGGCGCGGATCGCGGCGACATAGCCGCCGGGGCCGGAGCCAAGGACGATGAGATCGTAGGTATCAGCCATGGGTCACACTCGCTTCTGGTATATTAGGCTTCCGCAATCGGCGGAACGGAACGGGGCTGGCGATCCTCGCCAATCGCCACGAAGGTGAAGGTCGCGCGGGTAACGCGATAACTGCGATCGTCGTGGCGCGTACGACGCCATGCTTCGACGTCGATCTTCATCGACGTGCGCCCGACCGACTTGAGGGACGCGAACACCGAAACTTCATCGCCCACGACGACCGGGCGCAGGAAGGTCATGCCTTCCACCGCGATGGTGACGGCGCGGCCATGACTGTGGCGCGCCGCGACCGATCCCGCGGCCGAATCCATCAGGCTCATCAACCAGCCGCCGAATATGTCCCCATAGGGATTGGTATCGGCGGGCATGGCGATGACGCGCACCGCCGGACTGGCTTCCGGCGGTTGTTCGTCCATATGCCCCATCAGGCCAGCATGCCGATCGGATTCTCGATCAGTTCCTTGAACGCCTTCATCAGGCGCGCCCCATCGGCGCCGTCAATGGCACGATGGTCGAAACTGCCGGTGGCCGACATGACCGTCGCAATCTGAAGGCTGTCGTCGACAACATAGGGCCGCTTATCGCCTGCGCCGATCGCCATGATCATGCCCTGGGGCGGGTTGATGACGGCTTCAAACTGCTTGATGCCGAACATGCCCATGTTGGAGAGCGATGCAGTGCCGCCCTGATATTCGTTGGGCGACAATTTGCCTGCCTTGGCGCGATCGGCCAGATCCTTCATCTCGGTCGAGATCGCGGCAACGCCCTTGCCATCCGCGCCGGTCACGATCGGGGTGATGAGACCGCCGGGGATAGACACGGCGACGCTGATGTCGGCGCGCTTGAATTGCAGCATCTGGTCGCCCGCAAACTGCACGTTGCATTCGGGAACTTCCATCAGCGCGACGCCCAGCGCCTTGATCAGCAGGTCGTTGACGGACAGCTTGACCTTGCGGCTGGCCAGGCCCGCATTGAGCTCGCTGCGCAGCTTGAGCAGCTTGTCGAGCTGAATGTCGACGGTCAGATAGATGTGCGGCACCTGCTGCTTGGACTCGGTCAGGCGGCGCGCGATCGTCTTGCGCATGCCGCTGAGTTTGACCACTTCGTGCGGGATGCCGAAATCCTGCGCGCCGCTGGCAGCGGCGGGCGCCGGGGCTGCCGCCTCTGCCTTGGCGGCGGGAGCCGACGCGGGCGCGGCAGCCGGTGCGGCGACGCCTTCCTTTGCGCCGTCCAGATCGCTCTTGACGATACGGCCATTGGTGCCAGTCCCCGAAACCACAGCCAGATCGATCCCCTTGCTCTGCGCCAGGCGGCGCGCCAGCGGGCTGGCCTTGACGCGCTTGTCGCTGGAGGCTGGCGCAGCGGGCACGGCGTCAGCCTTCGGCGCGGCAGCGGCGGGTGCCGCAGCCTCTGCCTTGGCGGGGACAGGATCGGCCTTTGGCGCGGGCTTGCCGCCGCCGGCAGCCGCCGCCTCCACATCCTCGCCCTCTTCAGCGATAATGGCGATGACGGTGCCAACCTTGACGCCTTCGGAACCTTCGGAAACGAGGATCTTGGCGATGACGCCTTCATCCACCGCTTCAAATTCCATCGTCGCCTTGTCGGTTTCGATTTCCGCCAGCAGATCGCCGGACGATACCGTATCCCCTTCCTTTACCAGCCATTTGGCCAGAGTCCCTTCCTCCATGGTCGGGGACAAAGCGGGCATCTGGATCGTCTTGCTCATGCGTTCGGGGCCTCTTCTTATCTCTACGGCGCGCGCCAATGGCTGCCCGTTTTCACCCATTCGCCGGATCGGTCAAGCGAGCGCTTGCGGAAGGGGCAAATATGGCCCACATTTCACCGCACTGGTTCGTTGGACCGAAAATGACCCCCTGCCGGGGCCATCAAAGCGACATGGGGGGCGATGGAAGTGCGGACATATCTGGTTGTCGTGGACGAATCGCCCGAAGCGGAAACGGCCCTGCGTTTTGCCGCGCGACGCGCTGCGCAAACGGGTGGCGCGGTCCGTATCCTTGCCCTCATTCCCCCGGCCGAGTTCGTTCAGTGGGGCGGCGTGCAGGCGACGATGGAGGATGAGGCGCTGCAACGCGCCGAAGCGCTGGTGACGAGCGCGGCAGGCACGCTGACCGACGAGTCCGGCATCCGCCCCAGCATTACCGTGCGGCAGGGGGATGCGGTGGCCGTCGTACGCAAAACGCTGGACGAGATGGAGGATGTCGCCGCCCTGGTGCTGGGCGCGGCAGCCAGCGGCCCGCCCGGCACGCTGGTATCGCATTTTGCCGGGGCCGACGCGGGACGCATGCCCTGCCCCATCATGATCATTCCGGGCGGGCTCGACGCCGAAGCGATCGACCGGCTGAGCTGATCCTGCCGATCAATCCTCCCTGGCAAGGCGGTGACGAGCGCGCTCCACCGCTTCATCGTCCCGCGTACCCGTAAGGATGACGGCTACCGCTTATGCTTGCCCCGCTTCGAGCCGATATGCCGGATATTGACCGGCCGCCCGCGATGAGTGCGGCTGCCCGGACGGGTACGATCGCGCTTGACCGGGCCGCCCCGTGAAGGCGGCGTATCGGGCAGTTCGAAGCGGAGCGAACCGTTGATCGGGTCGGCCTCCGCCAGTCGCAGTTCCAGCCGCTGGCCTACCGTATAACGATCGCCGCTTTCCACGCCTTCCAGCGCCTTGCCTGCCTCATCATAGAAAAAGCGTTCGCTGCCCATGGTCGATACAGGCACCAGCCCGTCGCCGCCCAATTCCTCGACCGTCGCGAAAAATCCGAAATTCTGGACGCCGGTGATCCGCGCCTTAACCGTTTCACCAACATGGGCCGCCAGAAAAGCCGCGACGTAGCGATCGACCGTGTCGCGCTCCGCCTCCATCGCGCGGCGCTCGAACTGGCTGATCATCTCGCCGACGCGCCCCATATTCTCGTAATCCTCGACACTCAGCGCGGTTTTGGCGGGGATGCTGCTGCCCTTGGGCGCGGGCAGTTCCAGACCATAGGCGCCCACCAGCGCGCGATGGACCAGCAAGTCGGCATAGCGGCGAATGGGCGAGGTAAAATGCCCGTAGGAACCGAGCGCCAGGCCGAAATGGCCCATATTGACCGGGCTGTAATAGGCCTGGGTCTGGCTACGCAGGATCTGCTCCATGATGAGCGGCTTTTCCTCCGCCTCCCCGACCCGCTTGATCAACTGGTTGAAAGTGGCGGGGCGGATCACCTGTCCAAGCGCGAATTCGATGTCGAACGTCGCCAGATAATCCTTGAGCGCGACCAGCTTGTCGCGGCTGGGCGGCTCGTGGACGCGGTACATGACCGGCGCTTTCTTCTGCTCCAGCGCCTTGGCCGCGGCGACGTTGGCCGCGATCATATAATCTTCGATCAGCATATGGGCATCGAGCCGTTCGCGGACAGCGACGCTGACGATCTTGCCCCATTCGTCCAGCACGACGCGCCGTTCGGGCAGGTCAAGCGCCAACGGTTCGCGCTTCTCGCGCGCCCTGTGCAGCAGCGCCCAGCAGGCCCAAAGCGGCCTGAGCGCGATGTCGAGCATTGGATGATCGGCCTTGCCGTCGATCGCGGCCTGCGCATCCTCATAGGCGAGCACAGCGGCAACGCGGATGATCGCGCGAGAGAAGCGCCATGACGTCACCTTGCCAGCGGCGTTGATGACCAGATGGCAGGCCATGGCGGCACGATCCTGACCCGCGCGGAGCGAACACATGTCCGACGAAAGCTGGTGCGGCAGCATCGGTACGACCAGATCGGGGAAATACACACTGTTGCCGCGCTTGCGCGCTTCCTTGTCGAGCGCGCTGCCAGGCCGGACATAATAGCTGACATCGGCGATGGCGACGATCGCGCGGAAGCCGCCGGGATTGGCTTCATCCTCGTCCGGGGTGGCCCAGACCGCATCGTCATGGTCGCGCGCGTCGGACGGATCAATGGCGACGATCGGCAAATGCCGCAGATCCTCCCGCTTCTCCGCGTGAAGCGGAAGGGCGGAGGCCGTGACGGCTTCTTCCTCTACCGCGTCGGGAAAAACATGGGGGATACCATGCTTGTGAATGGCGATCATGCTGAAGCTGCGCGGCGCGAAGGGGTCGCCCAGAATGTCGGTGACGCGCGCGCTGATCCGGGGCGGACGGCCGGTTGGTTCGGCCAGCACCAGATCGCCGCGCTTGGCGGTGCCGACATCGCTGATCGGCATGTCCTTGCGGATGCGTTTGTCGACCGGGCGCAGCCACAGCTTGCCGTCGGCCATTTCCTCGACCACGCCCAGCAGCATCTCGGTCGCCTTGGGCAGCTTCTTCATCGGATGGGCAATCCAGCCCTTCCCGGCTTCTTCGGTGCGGGCAAGGATGCGGTCGCCAATGGTCAGCGCACCGCGCTTGCCCCGCTCCACCACGCGCAGGCGGGGGCCGGCTGGCCTTCGGCTTCCCACCGTTCGGGCGTCGCGATCAGGGTGGTGTCGTCGACATCGATGATGCGCAGCACAGTAACCTTGGGCACGCCGCCCAGCTTGTGGAACGCGCGCGCCGGGCCGACGTCAATCAAGCCTTCATCGGCCATATCCTTCAGCAAGGCTTTGAGGGCGATCTTTTCCTGGCCCTTAAGGCCGAAAGCCTTGGCGATCTCGCGCTTGCCCGCTGGCTGGTCGGACGTGGTGATGAAATCCATCACCTCATTGCGGGTGGGGAAACCGGCGGGACGCACCTTGTCGCGAGCCGGGCGCTTGGGGACGAAACCTTCTTATCGTTTGATGTCATGGGATAGCTATAGGGTGGCCGCTGGCCCTGCGCCAGTGGCATGGCGGACCTGCCTGAATGGTTCGTTCAAGGCGCCATGCACATCCTCATCACCCTTGCTGCCGCCGCCGCCGCGCCTCATCCCGTCCCCATCGACCGATCTAGCGCCGACCATTATGTCTGGGGCGAGGTGAATGACGGATGGCATCTGGTCAAGCGCGACGACATGTCGGTGATTACCGAACGGATTGCGCCCGGATCGAGCGAGATGCGCCATTATCATGTCCGCGCGCGCCAGTTCTTCTATGTCCTGTCAGGCGAACTGACGATGGAGGTAGACGGCGTCACCCATTTGCTGCGTACGGGCCAAGGCATCGAAATTCCGCCCGGCGTACCGCATCAGGCGCAGAACCGCAGCGCAGCGTCGGTGGACATCCTCGTCAATTCGACCCCGAAAAGCCATGGCGACCGGGTGGAAGCGCCGCTTCCCTAATGTGGTCGACTTCAGATTTCGGTCACTAGGCCGCCAGCTTGCGCGCCCGCTCGCGCCAGGCTTCGGCAAGGACGGGGGTGTTGGCAAGGGTAAGAACCGCTGACGGGTCTTTCTTGTGACCACCGCCGATCAACAGTTCAAAGACGCGGGCAATGCTCCAATCCGGCAGCGGGCGCTCGATCAGGGTCATCACGCCGCCAGCCTGCGCCTCCCCCTGCTCGATAACGCGAAAATAGAGGCCGCAACGGGCCGTTTTCACAATGGTCGCCATCACGTCGCGCGCGGCGAATCGGTGATCGAGCTTCCAGCAGGGCTGGCGACCATGACTGACCTCGACGATGGCGCTGCCCAGCGTGAAGCGGTCGCCCAGGCAAATCTGATGCTCTGTCATCCCGCGCGATGCGATATTTTCGCCAAAGGCGCCAGGCGCGTCGAGCAATGGCTGGCCGGGCTTGCGGTCGCGCCACCAGGCATAATGATCCTGCGGATAGAGATGGACAGCCTTGTCCCAGCCGCCATGATGGATCGGGTCGGCAACCTGATTACCCACGAAGCCGTCCCATGTAATCTGCACCGGGCCTGCGACCGGCGTTTTGGCAATCGCGCTATAGTCGCCGTCGCGAAAGGGAACGGGCGTGCCGACGAGCAGCGCGTCGATGGTCATGAAGGGTGTGTCCATGCCCTTTCATGCCATGGCCGTACCGCTCATGCGAGATGCCGGCTGCAACATATTGGCGTCAGGCGGTCTGGATTTCCGAACTAAGCTTGAGCACCTGCGCGCCATTGTCGGCATGGATCAGATAGGCGGGGTTCGCAGGCGACCCGTTGCGACGGACGGGTACGCCTTCGATATGGCGCTCCACCGGACGGTCGAACCGCTCCGTTATATGTCCCCGGCCGACGCCCTGTCCCCAATTCCATCTGACTCGCGCACCTTTACGGAATGTCTGCGACATAGGAGCATCCTCTTACCCATGGGCGCAACCGCGTCAGCCGGTGTCCCAAACCTAACGAAGGGCATAATTCCCAAGGGGTTACCCGGTTCCCTTGGGTTTTCACTTTTCTTCGGCTAAGGGGGCGCGATGGATGCTAGCGGCCTTCGCATTGCCCTGTTCAGCGGCAATTATAATTATGTGCGCGATGGGGCCAATCAGGCGCTCAATCGCTTCGTGGGCTATCTGCTGCGGCAGGGTGCGGCCGTGCGGGTCTATTCGCCCACCACCGATACGCCCGCCTTTGCCCCCGCTGGCGATCTGATCAGCACGCCGTCCGTGCCGGTGCCGGGACGCAAGGAATATCGGATTCCCTACGCCATGTCCTCCAGGGTGCGCCGCGATCTCAAGGCGTTCGCCCCCAATCTGGTCCATTTGTCCAGTCCCGACCCACTGGGCCACCGCGCGCTCAGCTGGGCGCGGCAGCATGGTTTGCCGACGGTCGCATCGGTGCATACAAGGTTCGAAACCTACCCGCGCTATTATGGCCTGGCCTTTCTGGAGCCGGTCATCGAAGGGATATTGCGCCGCTTCTATCGTCGCTGCGACGCGATCGTCGCGCCATCCGAATCGATGGCGCAACTGCTGCGCGAACAGCGGATGAGCTATGATGTCGGCATATGGACGCGCGGCATCGACCGGGAGATTTTCAACCCGGGTCGGCGCGATCTGGGCTGGCGGCGTTCGATCGGCATATATGACGACATACCCGCCATTGGCTTCATCGGCCGTCTGGTGATGGAAAAGGGGCTGGACGTGTTTTCCGACACGATCGATCAGCTTGCGGCGCGCCAAGTGGCGCACAAGGTGCTGGTGGTCGGCGAAGGCCCGGCGCGCGAATGGTTCCAGAACCGCCTGCCCGGTGCCATCTTCACCGGCTTCCAGCAAGGCGCTGACCTGGGCCGCGCGGTCGCCAGCATGGATATGCTGTTCAATCCGTCCGTGACCGAAACCTTCGGCAATGTCACGCTGGAGGCGATGGCGTGCGGCGTGCCTACCGTGGCGGCGCGGGCGACGGGCAGCGAAAGCCTGCTGAGCGACCGGGTGACCGGACGGTTGATCCGTCCCGGCGCGATCGGCGCCTTTGCCGACGCCCTGCAGGATTATTGCCTGAATGGCGACGCGCGCGGGCAGGCAGGTGCTGCGGCGCAGACACGGGCGGAGCGTAACGGGTGGGATCAGGTCAATCAGGCGCTGGTCGACACTTATTTGCGCATCATCCGCCAGCGCGAGCAGGGCATGATGCCGCGATCCAGCCCGGTTCCCTGAACGGGCTTTCGTCCCTATATCAACCGGCATGGCCGATCTTTTCGCTTCCGATGACATGCTGACCGGCGCTGAGCCTGTCAGCGATGCCGCGCCGCTTGCCGACCGCTTGCGACCGCGCACCCTGGCGGAGGTGGTGGGACAGGAGCATTTGACCGGGCCTGATGGCGCGATCGGTCGGATGGTGGCGGCGGGACGTTTGTCATCCATCATCCTTTGGGGACCGCCGGGCACTGGCAAGACCACGACGGCGCGGCTGCTCGCCGATGCGGTGGGCATGCGGTTCGAACCCATTTCGGCGGTGTTTTCGGGCGTGGCCGACCTCAAGAAGGTTTTTGCCGCCGCCAAAGAACATGGCCGTCGCGGCGACAAGACCCTCTTGTTCGTGGACGAAATCCACCGCTTCAACCGGGCGCAGCAGGACGGATTCCTGCCCTTCGTCGAAAATGGCACGGTGACTTTGGTGGGCGCGACCACCGAAAATCCAAGCTTCGAACTGAACGCAGCCCTTCTGTCGCGGGCGCAGGTGTTGATCCTGCGGCGGCTGGATGCCGCGGCGCTGGAACAATTGCTGGACCGGGCAGAAGCGGTGACGGGGCGTCCCCTGCCGCTGGACGCCGATGCGCGCGAGGCTTTGGTCGCCAGCGCCGATGGCGACGGGCGCTTTTTGCTCAATCAGGTCGAAACGCTTTATGCGATCGACATAGCAGAGCCGCTCGATCCGGCAGGACTGTCCGCCCTGCTCCACCGCAGGGTCGCCGTATATGACAAGGATCGGGAGGGGCATTACAACCTCATCTCCGCCCTGCATAAGTCGCTGCGCGGATCGGATCCGCAGGCCGCGCTCTACTATATGGCGCGGATGCTGGTTGCCGGGGAGCAGCCGCTCTACGTCCTGCGCCGACTGGTGCGCTTTGCGGCGGAGGATATTGGCCTTGCCGACCCGCAGGCGCTGGTCCAGTGCCTGGCAGCCAAGGAAGCCTATGATTTTCTGGGCAGTCCCGAAGGCGAAGTGGCCATCGTCCAGGCCTGCCTCTATTGCGCGACCGCGCCCAAATCCAACGCCGCCTACATGGCGATGAAGGCGTCGTTCAAATCAGCGCGCGATACCGGATCGCTGATGCCGCCGCAGAATATATTGAACGCGCCAACCAAGCTGATGAAGGATGTCGGCTATGGCAAGGGCTATCAATATGATCATGACGCGGCGGACGGATTTTCCGGGGCGAATTACTGGCCGGACGACATGACCCCGCAACGCTTCTATGCGCCGACGGACCGGGGCTATGAGGCACGGATTGCCGAGCGGATCGCCTATTGGGAGCGGTTGCGGGCGGAGCGCGGCGCGGGGTGACGCCTGACTTTACGCGCTTTGCCGCGATCGACTGGTCCGGGGCCAAGGGCGCGCGGCACAAGGGGATTGCGGTCGCGCTGTGCGACACGGGGCGGGAAGCGCCCCGACTGGTGCCCGCGCCCGGCGGGGTCTGGTCGCGAACCGATGTGGTGGACTGGCTGATCGCAACAGCTGGTGAGGCCCCTACCCTGTTCGGGTTCGATTTCAGCTTTGCGCCGCCCTTCGTTGCGCGCGGCGGCTATCTGCCGGGCGACACTGTGCCCGACAATGGGCCGGACTTCTGGGCCTATGTCGATCGGCTCTGCCCGGACGAGGATCTGGGCGCGGCGAGCCTGCTGGAGGTCGCGCACCGGCGGCATTTCTATTTCGGCAAGGCGGACGGGGTAAAGGCCGACTATATGCATAATCGCGCGTGCGAGGCGCTGTATCTGGCCGGCGGCGGCGGCAAACCCTCGACCGTCTATGACGCGATCGGCGCGGCGCAGGTGGCCAAGGCAAGCTTTGCCGGCATGCGATTGCTGCACCGGGTGCGGGGCACGGTGCCCATATGGCCGTTCGATCCCTTGCCCATGCACGGATCGCTGGTCGTGGAAATCTATACCAGCCTTGCCGCGTCGGCCGCCGGGCGAGCCAAGGGTCGAGCCAAGATGCGCGATCTGCCAGCGCTGAACGACGCGCTGGAGACGATCGGGTCGAAACGGCATGAGGGCGCGATGCCGGACGACCATGGCGCAGACGCCATATTGACCGCGGCGTGGATGCGGGCGGTGGCGGGACAGGCTGGGCTATGGGCGCCAGCCGCGCTCGATCCAAAAATTGCTGCAACGGAGGGCTGGACGTTCGGCGTCATCTGATAGTAAGGGCGTGTCGCCTGACTGAGGCGCCGGATTAGCACAGTGGTAGTGCAGCGGTTTTGTAAACCGAAGGTCGCGGGTTCAAATCCTGCATCCGGCACCAGTAACGGCGGGCTTTCTTGCCTTCTTGCAACGCTGCACGAAGGTGCATGTGAACCTTCACCATGTCAATGCCTCGGCTGCGTTGGACAGAAAAGAAGGTGAAAAACGAGCGTAAACCCGTTCAGTGATTCGGCTGTCAGTGTGGCCAAGAAACTGCGCGATCTGCGAAAATGGCACATTCTCCATGGCCATCCACACCGCAGCGCTATGCCGGAGCATGTGCGGCGTCGCTGTCAGGCCTGCCCTACGCGCTGCAGCCTTGAAGCCGTTTTTGATCGACGCAACCCTATCCCTACCATGCTCAACAACATAGTCGGATAACGCGCCCTCTTTTGCTTCCTGCAGGGCGGTGCGAAGCTGCGCGTTCATCGGGACAGTGGCCCTATACTTGCTGGTCTGCACACGATCCTGGGGGTTCAGGGTGATCACCCCGCGCTCGAAGTCCACGCGATCCCATGTCAGGTCCAGCAGCGCATTGGTGCGCGCGCCGGTGCCTACCGCAAGCTGCAGGAATATCCTGATATGCGGAGCCTGCGCATGATCCAGCAGGCGGCGAAACTCAGCCTTGGACAGGTGGCCCACGTTCGACGCGGGAATGGGCGGCATCTGGATAAACGGGGCCTTCTTGATCAGCTTTTGCTTCTCTGCCCAATTGAGGGCGGCGCGGATCACGGCCAGTTCGTTGCGGACGGTGATGGCCTTGCAATGCGCCCGGCGCTGGCGATAGTCCTCTGCCGACTTAATATCGACGCGCGCGATCGGCATGTCCTGCCAGAAAGGTGCCGCAGCTTTCCATGCCACCGTGGCGCGCTTGATCGACGCCATGCCCTCCTTGGCCGACAGATAGGCAAGGACAGCTTCGCCCACGGTGTGCGCCTCCCCTCCTATTGCCCGGCGTTGCCAGAAGTGACGAGCTGCGGCCTCTGCCGACGCTCGATCAGACGTTCCAAGCGAATGTCGGTGGCGTCGTCCGCCCTCGTTCCAGACGATGGCAAGGCACTTTCGGTATCGCTGCAGGCTGTATTCTGGCACTCGAAACGCTCCACTTCATCGCCTCTGATTCGCAGCAACTTGCCCCCCAGTTTGAAGGCACGCAATTCCCCGCCACGAATGAGGGAATAGATCGTATCGGTTCCGCAGCCCCAATATTCGGCCAAGCTGGCGACGCTATGCACCTTCCCCATCACCGCCCCCCATCATCAGCAGCGGCGATCATGGCGCGGTAGACGGTCGCGGCTTCCTCATCCTTGAGCCATTCGCAAGCCGCTTGGCCTGCTGCGATCATCGCGGGCGTTGGCTCCCGCAACCTCTTAACCTCCTCCCGAAGCCGGGCGATCTCGTCGGCTTGGTCGCGGACAGCTTGGATTCGGTGACGCGCAAATGCTTGCAGGCCGGTCACTTTATCCCATAAGCCAGCGCGCACATCTGCCGCGTCGAACTCTGGCAGCATATTCATGGCGAGATAGGCCTCGCGATCCGCTTGCGTCACATCAACCTGCACGATCATCCTCCATCGTTGAGGCGATGGCGCGGAGGGCGGATACAACGCTGCGAATATCGGTGACGGTCAGGCAGATTTCGACGCCGGCCCCATTGCCAATACAGTGGATTTCATCGCCATTATGGCGACCGCGCTCCCACTGGTCGCAAAACGCAGATAGCCGATCAGCAGACGCCAACTCCAAAATCTCAGCCTTGTTCATGGTCGCCTCCTAGCGGCTTCACGCTTGCGCGATTCTTCCATGCGCCATTCCCAAAGGCGCTTTTGTTCGTCGTCATACTCTCGGATGCGTTCGGCTGTGATGTTCTTGCGGGCGGCAACGATTGGGAACTCAGCGAGGAGCCACTTCCAATCGTCCGGTTCTATTTCTGACAACGCATACCATTCATCAAAGCCGCTCGTGACCAGCATGTTAAGGGCAAGTTCTGCCTGCCTGCATTCAAGGTGGTGGCTGAACGACCCGAAGTCGCCATTAAACCTGCCGGAATAGGTCAGTGCCTGTTCGCCTTTCGCCAGCATAGTGCCGCATCCGTCACAATGCCGTGGCTTCCTGACCTTGACCACCCTTTCGGAGTAAAAGTCGCTCACTTCACTTTCCTCCCAACCGGCCCAACGGCCTTACAATCGCCACACCCGCACTCATCCCCCATGCTGGCCTGCACGGTCGGCGATGGCGCGAACATTGCCATGATCCTGTCATCCTGCGCGCGGTGATAGGCGCACATAAGCCCGTGATCCGCTGGCAGCGATTTGCAGCAGTCCGACATGGCGCAGACGTTGGTGCGGGTTGGCCGGGTCATGGTCTCGCCCTCCGTTCAGCCAACGGCACCATCCAAGACCGATGCCCGCGCAGTTTTTCGGCTACCGGCTGAGGCGGGTTCATCATCAGGGCGAGCGTCTTTTCGCGGATCGCTTGCGCAAGGGCTGGATCGCGTTGGGAGGCTAGGGCGCGGGTCATGATGCGGGTTCCTCGGCAAGCTTCCAGTCCTTGTCCCGATTTTCGAATTTCAGGCCCGGCGTCCCATCTTTTTTGAGTAGGCGTACGATCACGTCGCCAATCTCCGGTGTGCTGTAATGCGAGAGATTTTCAGCAAATCGCGTGCCGATGCGGACGGTTTCAACGATACCTTCAACGCGGCTAGGAGATAGCCGTTGGAATGAGTAGCCGCGCGATACCATGCGAAAAACCTTGAGCCCTTCCCATTCATGATCTGGCACAGCGTTCTTGACCTGAGTTACAGCCATTCGCGCCGCCGCCGCTGCCTCACGTAGAGGATTGATCTGGCCTGCGAATTTCTCTCGCACAGCATTTCTTGCCGCGCCCGCCGCCCTGTCGCGCTCTCGTTCTGCTTCGCAAAGAGCCGTTTCAGCCTCTCTCAGCGCCGCTTTTGCTTCATCCAAAGTCATGATAATTCCTTTCCCTCCCCAACCCCGCTTGTCGCGGCCCGCGTCGGGGAGGATTGCTTGCGGGGAGCGGTTAGGCGATCTTCCGGAACTGCTTGAGGTTCCGCGTCTGCTGGTCGCGCTTGGCTTTCAGGGCGGCGAGTTCGGCAGCGAGATTGTTCGCGCGCATCGTCTCGTTGTCGCGCTGGTCACGGGCCTCGACGCACCGCAAATCCCATTCGCGAACCACCGCCTCATGCGCCCGCACCGTCATCAGTCCTAAAAACGACATGGCAATTCCTCCTTATGCTGCTGTGCGGCGGGCAAGCCGGTAGCCGCGCACGTTGTGCCCTTCGATCTCGAAGCCGCGATCACGAAGCCGAGTGACGTAGTTAAATATGATCGTAGGCAGCACGCCCACATCATCGGCCAGCGCACGTCCCTTGACCCAATCGCCATGACCGAGGCGGTCAAGGATCGCCTTCTGTCGGCGGCCTAGGCGTTGGCGTGTCATGCGGGAAAGTCCGCATCATCGGTAAACCCCTCGCCCGTTTCGCTTTCCGGCTTGCCTTCGAGCGGCGTCAGCATGTCGCGGCGAATTTCATAGGCTTCCATGACCTTGGTGTGCAGGTCAGGCCGCGTTGCCTCCAGCTTGGCGACCGACTTTGCGCCAGCCTCGATATGGGCTGCCAGCGCTTCGGGCGTGTCGATCTGGCCAAGGCGGGCGATGTGCTCGTTTGCCCAATTTGCGGCACCATCGGCGGCGGGTTTAGCTTGCTCGATCACAAGCGGCTTGATGGTCGCCATGACCTTCTTGCCCTTGGTCGCGGTCAGGGCAATCACCATGTCCCGCTCGATATGGCTCATATGCGAAATTCTTATTCCTCCGACCTTCATCCCGCCCCATGTGACGTTGGGATCGCAAAACAGGCGGACAGAGCGGCCAAGATATTGACGTGCGTCCGGCCCCCATGCCGACACGAGAACGCGCGACATGCTCTTACACGGACGCCAGACCCGCTTTTCGCCGTCCAGCTTGATCGACACCGGCTGTTCAGTGCCTGGGCTGATTGAAACGTCTGCAATGGCGAAAACCTGCGGCCCCGCGAGAAAATCTTCCGCGTTGATCTGATCGCTTTTCGGCACGATCACGGCGCTCATATCGTTCATATGTGCATCTCCTGCTCAATCTTGCGCTCTGTCGATATCAGGACCGGCATTGCTGCTATGGTGGCGTGATATTGGCGCGCGCGTTCTTCCACGCGCTGCTCAAAGTCGGTGGCGGCGTCGATGATCGCGGCCTGAATTGTCGGGTCTGGATAGACGCGTTTGACGAACATCGGCAGGCCACCACTGTAGCTCACAAAGTCTATCCACTTGCGTTGCGAAACCAGCAGGCCGGTTTGCAACTGGAGGATGAATTCCTCCGGCACTTCGTTCTCAGCGATCGTCTGCACCTGATATTTGGCGCGACGGCTCTTGCACTCGATCAGGCCATCATCGCCAACCAAGCCATCGGGGCTGTAGCCAATGGTAAAACCCCAAACATCGTTGGTGATGAAGCCGACTTCCTGCACCGGCGCGAAATGCTTGGCATATTGCGCGCGCGCCTCGATCTCATCATCGTGCCCGCGAATCTGGTCATCCCCGACATATCGCGGCTCGACATAATCAGTCAGGCGCTGGGCAAGGATTTCAAACGTGTGGGCGCGCTCCTTGTCATTGCGAGCTATCTTCAAGGTCGGCGTGAGGATGAGGCGCATTTCTGATGCAGTGAGCAATCCCAACCGCATAGATAGCCATTCGTCTCCGCCTTGGATGACATCAGGATGGTAGGTTATTGTCATGCGACATGCCCCCAAGTCTTACCCGCCTTCACCATCCAGATAACCCGCTGGGTTACGCCGAATGAGGCGGCAATTTCTCGCTGCTTGCGCCCGTCCAGCCTGATGCGCCTGACATCTTCCGCAGTCAGTTTGGCTCGCCCATGACCTTCGCCGCGCGCTCGTTTTTCGGGTTGGCTTTTGGACCAGTGCCGATCGCCTATTCCGGCGGTTCCATGCTCGCGCTTGTCCTGCTCATTTTCGACAGCGGTGGCCCAACGGAGATTGCCCTCACTATTGTTGGACCGGTCACCATCGTTGTGAGCTGCGTGATGCTTTGGGCTTGGTGCTGGGCCGTGGAACGCCTCGCATACAATGCGATTGACCCTAACAGATGACCGAACACCTGCATTTGTAAGCGTTAAGCCATGATAGCCGGATTTGTTCGGCGACGATTTCAACGGTGCGCCAGACAGCGAATGGCCGCGAATGTCCTTCCGAATCCTGACAATATCGCCATTGCTGCTGACAATATAATCTGGGAAACCGGGGATTGGCCGCCAGTTCAGCCCCTCCCCCGCCACGATCTGAGCCAGCGCGTTCATGCCGGTGCCCCCGCCCGCGCAGCATCCCGCGCGGCATCGCAGCTTGCGTGCCATGCGTCATATTGCTGCTGGAACCGCGCCTGTTCCGCATCGACTTCGCGGCGGAAATACAGGTCAGTCCGGTAGCGGTGGGCGATCGTGCCAAACGCCGGGTCACTGCTTGGCAGGTTGAGCGCGTCCAGATGGCGGCGGGCCGCTGCCTCGGTCATGCCGGTGGCATTGGACACGCGCCAAACCTGATAATCGGTTACGGGGGGTTGGGTCATATCAACTCCTCAGCGTTCGGCATGTCGGCGCGGGTGAAATCCACCAGGCGCGCGCCGCACTTTTCGAGAATGTCATAGTGCGCGGGGTGAAGCTGGCCGTCTGGCAGGCCAAGGCTATGGGCATAGGTGCCAGCCCAAGGCGCGCAGAAGGCGATGACGCTTGATTTCAGGTCAGCGTTTTCTGCCTCCAAGCGCGCTTGCTCAGCCTCCGCTGCTTGGCGACCACGCTCGGCACAATCAATCCGCGCCTGAATGTTGTATTGCGCGTTATCGACCAGATATTCTTGGGCCGAACAGAGGATTTCCTCATAGACCCGCTCGACATGATCGCGGGCCAAGCTCTTTATCCGGTCGATCGCTCCATCAAGGGCGCTATCAGGAAATGCGCTCATTTTAGCCTCCAACATTCGGCGTCGCCGTCAACAGCAGCGAAAACAGCGCCAGGATCACAGCCGCGACGGCCAGCTTCTGAAACGGCGTATCGGGGATGCAGATGCCCGGTTCTTCGCGGTCGCGGGGTGGGAGGGTGATGCGGGTCATAGCGAACACACCCGGCAGCTTCCGGCTGCCATGCGTTCGCGGGCCATTCGGTTGAGGCTGATGTTAGGCTTATCGCCCGCCTCGAATCGCTCGCCCATTTCCTTTAAGCTGGTCGGCCAGCTATCTCTGCCCGGCGTCCTAAATGTATGTCCGGTCTCTTCTTCAAGGCTCACAGCCTCATAGAATACAGGACGATGAAACGCCCAACACTCCCACCATTCACCGATCCGTTGGTGGTAGCATTTAAGACAATCGGTGCGGTTCGGACATGTAATGCCAACGGCCACAAGCTTGGCCTGCACCTCATCTTCACCCCAACCCCATTCGCGGAGAGGGCATCGCGTCTCAATATCGCCTAACTGTCCATACACCCCGCCGATGCGGAGCGGCTCGTCCGCGCGCAGGCCAACATAGGCAACGACCGGCCCATGCTTGAGCTGTTCAATCAGCCACGCTATGAATGGCTCGATCTTGAGTTTCCGAGTGCACCAGCGCTGCCGAAAGTTTGGCAGTGCCTTTTGCTGGCGGATCAGATTATCAAGCGTCCCCGCCATGATCGGCAGTATTCTTGATCCTAAACGTTCACCCAAGTTCCGCCAATGGGTGAACATCTCGGGGCTTTCATCGCCGGTCGGTGTGCAGACATAGGTGTAAGGACGCGGCTCACGCGCCATCAACTCCATGGCCAGCGCTGAACTGTCGTGTCCGCCTGACAATGCGACCACATGAAGAACGCCATTTTCGTCGCGCTGCAACATCACCCATCCCCATTCAAAGATTGGTCCAGCTTGACCGCGATCCGGCTTGCATCGACCAGCGCGTCCAGCATCTGGTCCACAGTGATGCACAGAGCCGCAGCCTTGGCATGTGGACCGCCCAGCGCTTCGGCTTCGAGAAACGCCTGATTGTGCAGAATATCCAGCGCCTCGACCCGCTTGTCGTCGCGGTCGAACGCGGTGTATTCGTCGGTCGTCATCGCATAGACATTGCTGATGCGCTTACGCAGCGGCGGGCTGGCGATGCAGCTTGCGAAGATCACCCGGGCCTGAGTGCGTTCGTGCCAGGGTGCCGTGTCTGCGCTGGCGAAATTGTGGTGCGCGGCGGTCATGCCGCTGCGACCAGCTTGCCATTGCGGGCGATCAGCCAAGTGTCGGCGGGCACACCATCGCGGCCAGCAATGCCAGCGGCGACAGACACGATTTCGTATTTGTTGTTTCGCTCGACGGCGAAGAGGGCGTTTCCTTCTGCGCCCTTGACCTTACCTTCAAAGCCAGAGGCCATCGCCGCGCCATAGTCTCCGGTGCTGGACGCCGCGCCTTGGTATCCGGTGCTGGACGCCGCGCCATAGTCTCCGGTGCTGGACGCCGCGCCACGGGCTCCGGTGCTGGACGCCGCGCCTTGGTCTCCGGTGCTGGACGCCGCGCCATAGTCTCCGGTGCTGGACGCCGCGCCATAGTCTCCGGTGCTGGACGCCGCGCCTTGGTCTCCGGTGCTGGACGCCGCGCCTTGGGCTCCGGTGCTGGACGCCGCGCCTTGGTATCCGGTGCTGGACGCCGCGCCTTGGTATCCGGTGCTGGACGCCGCGCCTTGGTCTCCGGTGCTGGACGCCGCGCCATAGTCTCCGGTGCTGGACGCCGCGCCTTGGTATCCGGTGCTGGACGCCGCGCCATAGTCTCCGGTGCTGGACGCCGCGCCATTCTCGACCGTCACATGACTTTCGTCGGATTTGACAGATCGCGACCAAACATAATCCCAAGCGCGCTTGATCAGGTCATGGATGCTGATTTCGACGCCAATTGTGATGACAGCGGAGGCGAGTTTGATGTTGTCATCGGTGTGAGTTGCGCCGGATTGCTGGACCTCAAAATAGCGCGAACCAGCGGGTGGGTAGTAGCTGAAAACCTCGAAAGGATGCGCTTCGGTCGTGCAGGCGTGGAAGCCGTTCTCGCAGGCGCGGATCGTGCCTTCATGCGCGTAAGTTTCACCCGGCGCGAACTGATAGCCACGGCATTGCAGGTTCTGATCGAAGCCTTTGATGCTGTGGACGACCGCAACCTCTGTCGCAGCTTCGGCTTTCTTCTTCGCCATCTTCATCATCCCTCTGGAGGCGGTGCCTCGGTGTCACTGAAATCATGGCCAGCCCGGCGCGAACCGGGATGGAGCAGATGTCAGGGGTGTTAGAAATTCCAGGGGGTCGCGCCCAAATCGCGGGCGACTGCGCGGGCTTCGCGCTTGTTGATGACAAGGATCGTCTCAACATGGTCGCGCTGGCCATTGCCGATGCGCACGATGTCCAGCACCGGGGCCTTTGCGCGGGTGCCTGCATAAAATTCAGCGGCTAGGGTCATCACGGTCATCTCCACGTTAGAGGCGGTGCCTCGGTGTGGGATGATGTATGGGACAATCTGTCCCCTTCGTCAAGGACAAAATGTCCCTTTAATTTTCAGCGCAAAAAGGGCGAATTGTCCCCGCCGCGAATCATCGCAGCCTCGCAAGGCGCGAACCTATCCCGGCGTGTCAGATGTAGGAAAGCACAAAAATGCCCGCCGGTTTAAGGGCGGGCTGGCGTAGGTCGCAGGATGTCAGCTTCGGCTATTTTGTCACGCCTAGTTTTCTCGCCATCAATTCGATTGTAGCGACAGCGCGAGTCTCAGCGTCAAGGGTGCGAAGTTCATCATTTCCTGCGGCTATCTCTTTCAGGATACCCCTTTGGCTTTCGGATAAGGATATGAGCGTATCCAACTTGTTGATCAAAGCGCGATGGCGGCGCTCTGTCCGCGCCTGAATATCGCGCGACAGCAGCCATACAAAGCCAACTATGATGACAGATGACACTGCGTCCAACATCTACCCGTCCGTCCCAGTGCGGACTAGCCTGCGCGGACCTCTAGCAGCGTTTTCCTCTTTGCCTGTCAGGATATAGCCAACAGAGCGGTCCACCACCTGGGCAAAGCGCGGGATAAGATATGGCGGCAGCGGGGAGCGGCTCTCATATTTCTTGTAGCGCTCAAATGGCACGCCGATCGCGGTTGCCATCTGCTGCTGCGTCCAATCCCGCTCAATGCGCAAACGCTGAGTGCGCGCGCATAGTTGATCGTTGAACTGTCCTTCGTCGAGCCATCCAGTCATGGGACGATTATGCCCAATCGACATAGCTAAATCGTGCGACACGTTGTCCTTGACACAGGGGACAATTTGTCCCATCAAAGCGCTATGCAAAAAGAGACCATCACATGGGCCGTGGTTGACCGGGAGGCGGAAACGCTCGGCGCAACCGCTTCCGCTCGCCTGAAATGGCGGCAGGTAAATCGTGGTGTCCCGCCGATCTGGCGCATCCGAATTGCTGAAAGCCTTTCTGCTCGCGGCGTCCGGGTATCGCTCGCCGATTTCGACGCCCTGCCAGTCAATCCGGGGAGGGTCGCGGCATGAGCGCGCAATGCAGCTTCTGCGGCAAGGGTGAGGGTGACGTGCTTTGCCTGACCCACGCCCGCGGAGCCTATATCTGCGACAAGTGCACCGATATGTGTGCCGCTATCGTCGCTGAAAGCCGGGTTAAGAGCGCGGTCGATAAGGCTGTCGCTGCTGCGCTTGCCGATCATGAGCCCGCCAAACCCACATCGTTCTGGGCGAAGGTTTTTCGCACCCCCTCCGCCCGCACACCCAAGCAGGTGTCGGCGTGAGCGAGAAAATGACCCGCATCGGCCTGCCGGGGGCTAACCCATCGATAGCGCTGATGGATTATGGCGAGATGTCCTGCGCCGACATGATCGCACAGCTTCGCACTTACGCCGACCATCTGCGCGCCAAGGTCAACTTGATCGACGCCGCCGCAGACGGGGATTTCCAGATTGATGTCATTCGCGGTCCATATGTTCAGCATCACGTCCGCGAACTCCAGAAATCAGCAATCTCCGCCCGCGCTGCCAAGGGGGCGGTGGGATGAGCAAGTCCGCACCATCCTCCCAGGATCAACTGGCAGCCCGCGATCGCATGATGCTGGCAATCATGACCGATCATGTCGGCGCGGTGCTGCCAAGCGCCCGCAACATGGCTGCCATGATGGGCTGCACCAAGGCGCAGTCCGACCATGCGATGCGTCGGTTGCGCAGGACTGGCGCAGTCGAGTTGTTCGGCAATGGTCCAGGCCGCGTCTATCACATTGTCGGCGTCGGCAGCACCCTGCCTGAATATCCCGGCAAAGAGGTCGCCGCTTACACCGAGCGCGCGCCTGAGCCTGAGCCGGTGCGGGTGTTCAATTTTGCGTGCCCACGGTGCGGCACCAGAAATTGCGCGCGTCACAGTCCGGTCCCGCTGATCACACGCGCCGCTGCTGCAATGGTGCTGGCATGACCCTCCTCACCCTCTGGACCCTCCTCAGCATCCCTGTCGGCGTGATCGTCGGCTTGTGGCTGCGCGCTTGTTGGGAGGGGTGAGTGATGTTCGCTTTCTACAACGAAATTTCCCCCTTCGCCGCGCCCGGCGAACACGGGCGCGCTGATCCCCTCTCCAGTGCGCCCGTGACTTTTGATGATCGTGTTCATGCTGCAACAGCTAACGGAAAGGCCATTCAGGATCATGCCTGACTACGACAAGATCGTGCGCGATCGGCAAGCGCTGATCCGACGCCAGATGGACGAACGCCGCATCACGGTAAAGCAAGTGCAGTATGATGGCGGATGGGATTCGCCTTCGACGGTGCTTTCCTATTTCCCGGCCGATCCCGACAAGCAGCCCGCAACGATGTCAGTCGCGTCGCTGTTCCGACTGCTGGAAACCGGCGCGCTTCCGTCCGAATTGATCTCGCTGCTGATGCCTGATGGCTTCCAGATCGTTCGCGTTCCCGAAGGCATCGACCATGATGAGGTCGAGAAGGCTGCACGCGATTTTCTCGCGGCTAAGGGCGAGGCGCACCATCCCGATAGCGAGGCAGGCCGCGAGATCGGGCCGAAGGAACATGCGCGTCTGACTGGCAAGGCTGTTGAGCTTGTGGCGGTGGCAGCGTGAAGCGCGATTATTCCGATTTTCTCGCCAGCAAGGCGATTGATGATCCATGCACTGGTATGCAGGCCATCGCCGAACTGCCGGGGTGCCTATTTCCGCACCAGCGGGACATAGTTCAGTGGGCGTTGCGTCGTGGCCGTTCTGCGCTGTTCGCTGGCACAGGGCTGGGTAAGAGCCTGATGGAGTTGGCATGGGCGCAGGCTGTGACCCGCCATACTGGCAAGCCGGTCCTTCACCTCGCACCGCTCGCGGTGTCGGCTCAAATGGTCCGTGAAGCTGAGAAGTTTGGCATCCCGGCGCACATGGGTGATGGCGAAGGTATTTGCATCACTAACTATCAGAAGTTGGATCATTTCGACCTGTCAAAATTCGGCGCGATCATCCTTGATGAGAGCAGCATCCTTAAATCGACCGATGGCCATTATCGTAATCGGCTGATTTCTGCGTCGCAGTCTATCCCATTTCGTCTAGCCGCGACAGCAACACCCGCGCCAAACGACTTCATGGAATTAGGCAATCATGCCGAGTTTTTGGGCGTCATGTCTTACACAGACATGCTTGCTACCTTCTTTGTTCATGACGGGGGATCGACGCAAAACTGGCGATTGAAGGGCCATGCCGAAAACGAATTCTGGCGCTGGATGGCATCGTGGGCAGTCATGCTACGCAAACCGTCTGACCTGGGATACCCGAACGCGGGATATGATCTGCCGCCGCTGCATTACCATCAGCACATCGTGGGCGTCGAATACGCACCGTCGATGGAAACAGGGATGCTCTTTCCAATGCAGGCCGCGACCCTGGCCGAAAGGATCGCCGCGCGCCGGGATACGGTTAAGCAGCGTGTCGCCATGGCGGTCGAAGTTACGCCGCGCGATCGTCCCTTTGTATGGTGGTGCAATCTCAACAGCGAAAGCGAAGCAATCGCCAAAACTATACCCGATGCAGTTGAAGTGCGTGGATCGGACAGCCCGGAAGAAAAAGAGCGCAAACTGATTGCCTTTTCAGAGGGTGACATTCGCGTCCTTGTTACCAAGCCATCGATCTGTGGGTTTGGTATGAACTGGCAGCATTGTGCCGACACCGGATTTGTCGGCCTCAATGACAGTTTTGAGCAGTTTTATCAGGCCATCCGACGCTTTTGGCGTTTCGGTCAGGCCAAGCCGGTAAATTGCCACATCATCGCAGCAGAGACTGAGGGCGCAACCGTCGCCAATATCCGCCGCAAGGAAATGGATGCTGACCGCATGGCCGCCGCGATGGTCATGCACATGGCCGACCTTTCGAGCAAGGCAATCAAAGGCAGTGTTCGCGAAAAGCCGAATTACGACCCGCAACAGCCGGTCATCCTCCCATCTTTCCTGGAGTGCGCCGCATGACGATCAATGCCGTCGATCAGGTCATAACCAAAGATTATGCCATCTACCAAGGGGATAGTTGCGAGATCATACGCGCCATACCCGGTGACAGTATCGATTTCGGTATCCATTCGCCGCCGTTCGAGGGGCTGTATAAATTCAGCAATTCTGACCGCGACATATCCAACAATGATGGCCCGGCGTTTTGGGAGCATTATACCTTCCTGATTTCGGAACTGCATCGCGTCACCAAGCCGGGCCGCTTGCACAGCGTTCATGTGATGCAACTTCCCATGTCGAAAATTCGGCACGGCAATATCGGTATGCGTGATTTCCGGGGCGAGGTGATCCGCGCATATGAGGATGCCGGTTGGATTTTCCATAGCGAAGTCTGTATTTGGAAAGACCCGGTTGTCGCTCAACAGCGCACTAAATCCATCCGCCTCTTGCATAAGCAGATCGTCAAGGACAGCACTATCAGCGGCCAAGGGTTGGCTGACTACATCGTTACATTCCGCAAGCCGGGCGAAAATGCAAAGCCTATTTCGGGATGCTTCGATCGCTATTCCGGCACTGATGAGCCTGACCGTTCGAAGTTCACAACGCCTACCGATGGCCGGAACTGGTATTCGATCGAGGTATGGCAGCGCTATGCTTCGCCGGTTTGGATGGACATCAACCAAACTCGCACATTGCAATATCGCGGCGGTCGCGATGAGAAAGACGAACAGCATATATCGCCGCTGCAACTCGACGTGATCGAGCGGTGCATCGATCTTTGGAGCAACCCAGGTGATACAGTTCTGACGCCGTTTCTCGGAATCGGTAGCGAGGTATATTGCGCCGCAAAGATGGGGCGCAAAGGCATCGGCATCGAATTGAAGCCTTCCTATTTCGCGCAGGCTGTCCGCAATTTGGAAGCGATGGACCGTGATGCTCCTGGGTTATTCGCAGGCATCGTCGCATGACGCCCTCCCCCACCACGCAATCAGCGGTGGACGAGGCCGGGCGGAAGGCGCGGCGCTCGTGCCTGCCGCCCTCGATCCTGTTCCTGCGCGCCAAGATCGAGTTCGACCAGTTCGACGCCCTGTCGCGCACCCGCGCGCTAACCGATGCGGAAAGCCGCGCCATGGAGCGGGCTATGCGCCGGATGCAGGATTGGGAGGCGGCGTTGTGAATGGCGAACTCACCCTGCGCCGCCACCAAGCGCTCAACCCGCACTGGTTCGACCTGATGCACCGCCGTTGGGCTGCGCCGTTGCGGGAGGCTGCCAAGGCGCGGTTTCCGGTGGCGCGGGATGAGGGTGGGAGGTTCGCGCGATGATCGAGCTTCCTTTCCCTGCGTCAATCTTGGCTGGCCATGCCAAGGGGAATGGCAATTGGGCCAAGATCAAGGCGACCAAGGAGCATCGGGAGTGGGCGTGGAAGGCTACTCTAGCCGCCGCTCCCTCCGTGCCTGATGAAGGTGATATTCGCATCCATGTCCGCCTCATCCCCGCCAATAAGCGCGGCGATCGGGTCAATTTCCCGAACCGGCTCAAGCCCTATTTCGACGGGGTAGCTGATGCCCTGGGCGTAAATGATAGCCGGTTTCTACCTAGCTATGAGTTTTGCGCGCCAGAGAAATTGGGCCGCGTCATCATCGAAGTGGAGCCAATCTGATGGCCCGCCCGATCGCAGATTACTTCCCCGGCATACTCGAACGAGCCGCTCAAATGGCGTCGTTCCAGAACCTCATCAACGATTGTGGCACCGCCGCACGTCGCAAGGAAATGATCATGACCGCTCGCATGGGCGACCTGATAACCCGCGACGAATGCCGCCTGCTGATCGAAGCTTATGGATTGGAGACGGCATGAGCCAGTGGTTCCGCATGTATGCCGAAGTTTTGGACGACCCGAAGGTCCAGAGGCTTGCCGGTGAAGAATTCAAGGCCGCACTTTTGGCTGCGATGGCTGGCGAGGAAACGGCATTTTCACCTTTCGTTGCCGGGCCTTTCCACCGCCCGCTTGCGCACGAATGGGCGGTCATACGCGCGGAAGTGTTCGCTCGCGACGATTATACTTGCACCTATTGCGGCGCGCACGGCGTCCAGTTGGAATGCGATCATGTCGTGCCTGTGGCCCGTGGTGGCAGCAGCGACCTAGGCAATCTGACAACATCGTGCCGCCCTTGTAACCGTTCCAAAAGGGACAAGCTGGTAGAGGAGTGGATGGCATGACCGCGCCCCTTACGCCGTCCGATTGCGACCTTCGCGACTTCGCCTTCATGCCCCTCGACGCGACCCGTTTGCTCGATAGCGATCTGTTTGCGCTCGCGACCGGCGATGAATTCAAAGCGGCGATGGCATTGTGGTGCAAGTCGTGGCTGCAAATTCCTGCTGGCAGCCTGCCAGACGATGACCGCGTTCTGGCCCATCTGTCAGGCGCGGGCAGCAAGTGGAAGAAGGTCCGCGCCATGGCTCTGCGCGGCTTCGTGAAGTGTGATGACGGGCGGCTATATCATTCAGTTGTTTGCGAAAAAGCCAATGAGGCATGGACCAAGAAGCAGTCCTACCGCGCTCGCTCTAAGAAGGGCAATGCAAAGCGTTGGGGATCGCAAGAGGATGAGCAAGAGCAGTCCCTAAAGGATGCTCCAGCGGTCCCTAAAGGAGTCCTTGAGCCTCCCAAGGGACAGGGACAGGGACAGAGAGATACTTCCGTTTCTAACGAAACGGCTGCGGTTGATCCTGACAAGCTGTTTTGGGACAGCGCCAAATCCTACTTGGGTCCGTCCAAGGCGAGCCTGATTGGCAAGTGGGTAGCCCAACACAAAAAGCCTGCCGTCATTGCAGCGATCAGTGCGGCGCAGGCTGAGCGCGCGGTCGATCCGGTGGCGTTCATCGAAGGCATATTCCGCAAGAGCGCGGGCAATCCCCAACCGAGAATCCCGATATGAGCTGGCAACCGCAAAAAGCCGGGAAGCAGCTTTGCCCAGAATGCTCCCACACCCGCCGCAACAAAAAAGACCCATGCCTTTCAGTGAGTTTGACCGATGACGGATATGTCTGGAACTGCTTCAACTGCGGATTCAAGGGCGGCACCGGCCCTGCACGAACGGCACAAGGAATGGCTCGCGAAACGCGGCATCCAATCCGATACGGCGGAAGCGGCAGGCCTGACGACGCGCAAGGACGATCGCGGCAATTGGCTTGTGTTCCCGTATCGGCTCGACGGGCGGCTGGTGAACCGCAAGTATCGGCTGACTTCCGAAAAACAGCACCAGATGGACAAGGGCGGCACGCTCTGCCTGTGGAACGCCGAATGCCTGCGCTCCCCGCAAGTGGTGAAGGGCGCATCGGTTATCATCACCGAGGGCGAATTTGACGCGCTGATTGCAATGGAATGCGGCTATCATTCCGTTGTTTCTGTGCCGAACGGCGCACCGGCAGAGCGGATCGACGACCCGGTGAACAGCAACCGTTATCGGTTCCTGTGGGAAAGCAAGGCTGATCTGGAGGGTGTCAAGGAGTTCATCCTGGCGACCGATGGCGACGGGCCAGGGCAAGTTCTGGCGCACGATCTGGCCGCGATCCTTGGCCCCGAGCGCTGCCGCTTTCTCGAATATCCAGAAGGCTCGAAGGACTTGAATGAGGTCTTTCTGGCGCATGGGTGGCAGGCTGTCGTCAAGCTGATCGAGGCAGCGAAACCGTTCCCCGTTCAAGGACTGCATGATTTTTTCGACTTCCCCGATCAGCCGCCGGTCAAGGGCATGGAGACGGGCATCGACGCGCTGACAGGCAAGCTGGAGATTGTGCTTGGCACGCTCACCGTTTTCACCGGCTACAGCAACATGGGCAAATCCACGGTCCTGAACACGATGATCGCCCATTGCGCCGCCCATGACGTGCCAGTCTGCATTGCCAGCTTCGAGACGCAGACGCGGCCTATCTTGCTGGATGGTATTACCAAGGCGCTGATCGGATGCGCTCCGGCTGAGTTCTACAATCACCCGCAGCGACGCGAGGCCTATGCCCACGTCAACCGCATGGTGAAGGTCATATCGAATTCACTCGATGAGGATCTGGAATTTTCGATCGACAGCTTCCTCGACACGGCCCGCATCGCGGTCATTCGCGACGGCTGCAAGGTTGTGATCCTCGATCCGTGGAATGAGATTGAGCATAAGCGCGGGCGTGATGAGACGGTCACCGAGTATATCGGGCGCGCCCTGCGTCGGATCAAAGCATTCATCCGACAGTATAATGTTTCGTTCTGGATCGTGGCGCATCCCACGAAGCCTATCAAGGGCACGAATGCACTGCCGAGCCTCTACGACATTTCGGACAGCGCACATTGGGCAAACAAGGCTGATTACGGGCTGGTCTATCATCGCCCTGACCGGGAAGTGAACGAGGCCGATCTGGCCGTCGTCAAGGTCCGCATGGGCCTGCCCGGCGAAGTCTCATCAGTGCGGGTCCAGTTCGACTATCGCACCTGCCGCATAGGCTCGCTGTAATGCTTACCGACTACATCATCTACCTCCTCACCACCCGCCCCACCCGCGCACAGGCTGGGGTCAAGGCGCGGGAGTTGGGGTGAGGCTGGATTGGGGACTGGGGTATTTTGAAACGGTTGGGAGGTGGTGATGGACATGCCGAATTTGGCAGCAGGGAGCCCACTGAGCGCGATTTTGGGCGTGAGCGGCATAGGACAGCCATTAGTCCATAGATTTCGCTCTACGAGGCTTAAATCGCCAACCACACACCAGCAGGGGGATTGAGGATGGACGCAACCTCCATCATCAAGCGCTATCAGGAGATAGGACGGCAACGCGCCCTGACCGATGACGAAAGCGCCGAGTTGGAGAAGGCGATCCGTCGTGAGGGTCCGTGTGGCGTTTACAAGCGCTGGACGATGGACGATCGCCGGGAATTGCTGATCGCGGCCCGCAAGCGCGGTGGCCTCAAAGAATATGCGGACCGGACAGGCCGTCCCTATTCGTCATGTCAGACGATGCTTCGGGACATCAAGCGGCAGAGGCGCAGGCGTGGAATAGCTTTTGTGGGTAGGTTTTTTTATGATGGGGAGATTGGCGATCCATCTGAAGTAGAAGGATGTAGATGATGGCAGCCGGCCATAAGACAGGCGGTCGCAAGAAGGGAACGCCGAACAAATTGACGGGGCAAGTCAAGGAGATGATCCTTGAAGCGCTTGATCGCAAGGGCGGCGCTGATTACCTAGAAAGGCAGGCGGAAGAAAACCCCGTCGCCTTTATGGGTCTTGTTGGCAAGGTACTTCCCATGACTGTTGCTGGCCCCGGAGAGAATGGCGAGCATGTCATCACGACTATAACCCGGCGAGTGGTCAATGCTAGCGAAGGGTGAGCTTACGATCGAGACGCCGCGCTGGTTCGTTCCTCTACTGCCTGCCGCGCGTTACAAGGGTGTGCATGGTGGGCGTGGCAGCGGTAAGTCGCATGCAATGGCCGAATATGTCGTAGAACGCTGCCTCCTTGAAAAGACCAACGTGGTCTGCATTCGCGAGGTGCAAAAGTCCTTGGCGCAGTCGGTCAAAAAGCTGATCGAAAACAAGATTGAAGCCTTGGGCGTTGGGCATATGTTCGAAGTGCAACAGGCTTTGATCAAGGCCCCCCATGGAGGGTTGATCATATTCACTGGCATGGCGAACCATACCGCTGATACGATCAAGTCGCTGGAGGGGTTTGACATCGCATGGTTCGAGGAGGCGCAGTCATGTTCGCAGCGCTCGCTCGACCTGTTGCGTCCGACAATCCGAAAGCCCGGTAGCGAATTGCTATTCACATGGAATCCTTCGCTGCCTACTGACCCGATCGACGTGCTGCTGCGAGGCGAACAGCCCCCGCCAAATGCGATTGTGGTCCAAGCCAACTATCGCGACAATCCATGGCTGCCTGATGTGCTGCGTGAAGAACTGGAATATGACCGCAGTCGCGATCCCGATAAGTTCGCGCATATCTGGCTGGGCGAGTATCAGCGCAACAGTGAGGCGCGTGTATTCCGCAACTGGCGCGTGGAGGAATGCGAGCCGCCCAATGGCGTGATATTCAGGGGCGGTGCTGACTTCGGCTTCAGCGTCGATCCTTCCTGCGCGCTGCGTTGCTGGATCGAAGGCCGGAACCTTTATGTCGATTACGAGGCGTACCGCATCGGCTGCGAGATAGACCAGCTGCCCGACCTGTTTATGGCGATACCCGAAGCAGAGCGCTGGCCCATGGTTGCGGACACGTCGCGACCTGAGACGATTAGCTATCTTCGCCGCCATGGCTTTCCGAAGATACAGCCCGCCATCAAGGGGGCGCGATCGGTCGAGGAGGGTATTGCGTTTCTCCAGTCCTTCGACATCATCGTGCATCCGCGCTGTGTGCATCTTGCGGACGAACTGACCCTCTATAGCTACGAGGTAGACGACCTGACCGGGGCCGTTCTACCAAAGCTGGCGGACAAGGATAATCACCTGATCGACTCGCTTAGATATGCGTGCGAGGGCGTCAGGCGGGCGGCCGCAATGAAACCCCCGCCAAAGCCAACCACAACCCCGGTCAAGCGCACGGCGTTCAACCGTCGCTAGAAAAGCCTTAATCGCCTCCCCCTCCCCGCTGTGCCTACCGTCCGCGCATGGAACACGACACCGCGCTTGAACAGGACAAGGCCGCCGAGAATAGCGAACGGCTGCGCAAGGTGCATGAACGCGCCCTCAAGCGCTTTGACGCAACCGCTGTTCCGCAGATGGAAATGCGGGCCGAATCCCTGCTGTCCCGTCGCTTCATCGCCATTCCCGGCGCTATGTGGGAAGGGCCATGGGGGGAGCAGTTCGAGAACAGCATCAAGGTTGAGATCGACAAGGTATCGCGCGGCGTTGACAAGATCGTCATCGACTATCGCGAGAACCGCATCGTCCCCGACTTCCGCCCTGCTGGCGGTGAAAGCGATCAGGACACCGCCGATACGCTCGATGGCATCCACCGGGCCGATGATCATTTCTTCAAGGCCCAGGAAGCGCGCGACAATGCGTTCGAAGAGGCTGTTGTCGGCGGGTTCGGTGCGTACCGCCTGACAAACGAGTATGAGGACCCGTACGACAAGGACAGCGATGCCCAGCGCATCAACCCGGCGATGCTCATTGCTGATGCTGACCAGCGGGTATTCTTCGACATCAACGCCAAGCGCTACGACAAGCGCGATGCCCGTTTCGGCTTCGTCCTGACCGCCTACAGCCGTGAAGCGTTCGAGGAGGAGTATGGCGAAGGCTGCGCGACGGATTGGCCTGAAAACCGCCTGACCCTGCAATATTGCTGGTTTCAGCCCGATATGGTCATCGTGGCGGAATATTACGAAAAGCAGGACAAGGACGAGACGCTGTACGTCCTGACGCATCCCCTACTGGATGATGAAGAGCGCTTCTGGTCGAGCGAGATTGACGACGACGAACTGGCCGATCGCAAGGCGCAAGGGTGGACGGTAAAGAGCCGCCGCCGCAAGCGCTGCCGGATCATGAAATACACCCTGTCGGGCGCGGAGGTGCTGGTAGAGCATGGCCCGATCGCGGGGGATCGTATCCCGGTCGTGCCGGTCTATGGCAAGCGGTCGTTTGTGGACAATATGGAGCGGTTTCGCGGCCATGTGTCCAAGCGTATGGATGCCCAGCGCATTTACAACGCCAAGGTTTCCAAGCTGGCGGAGACGGACAGCCTCAGTCCGAACGAAACGCCCATTTTCACGCCCGACCAGATCGCGGGCCATGAAACAATGTGGGAAGAGGCAAACATCAATCGCTCGCCCTATTTGCTGGTCAACCCGCTGATCGACGAGTCCACGGGGCAGGTTATCCAGACCGGCGCGGTCGATCGCGTCAATCCGCCCACTTTGGCCCCTGTGACGGCGGCGCTGCTCCAGATCGCGTCTGGCGACCTGACCGAAGATGATCAGGATGTTGATCAGGTCAAGGCGAACACCAGTGCCGAAGCCATGGACATCGCCGCCACGCGGATCGATGCGAAGTCGGGTATCTATATCGACAATATGCGCCGGTCAGTCGAATGCGAGGCTGAAATCTATCTCGGCATGGCGCGCGAGGTCTATTACGAGCCGGGCCGCGAAGTCGAGACGATGGACGAGGAAGGCGGCGATGGCGTTGCCATCCTGCATGAACAGTTTACCGACAAGAATGGCGTTTTCCGCATCAGGAACGACATCGCGCGCGGCAAATACAAGGTTGTCGGTTCCGTCACTGAGGCAACGGCCACGCGCCGCGACAAGACGGTCAAATCCTGCCTGAACACTGCGACTGTGGCGCAGGCCGCTGGTGACGCGGAGCTTGCCACTGTCGCGACCCTGACCGCTGTGATGAACCAGGATGGCGAGGGCATGACATCGATGCAGCGCTATGCTCGCAAGCGCCTGGTCGCCATGGGCGTCGAGGAACCGAACGAGGAAGAACAGCGCCAGATGGAAGAGGCTGCGCAGAACCAGCAGCCCGACGCCACGCAAGCCGCGCTTATGGCGCAGGCGCAAGAGTTTGAAGCATCGGCTGCATTGAAGGGCGCGCAGGCACAGAAGGCCATGGCCGACACCAAGCTTTCAGGGGCCAAGGCTGTCGAGACGCTGGCCAGTGCGGCGCAGAAAGCCGCGCAAACGGGGCAGACGGTGCGAGAGACCCAACTGGTGGGCATGGAGGCGGCAAATGCGAATGACGCTGAACCGAGGGGAGGTGATCTAGCTTCTCGCAGTGCGGGAGATCGCCCCCGGATCGCATTGGGCCGCGATCTCCCCGCTGACGCCGCCTGAAAGCCTTAATAGCGCCTCATGCCCGCGCGCCCGTAATTTCGCACCCATCGGCAACCGCCTGGCCGCAACAGGTGAGTGAATGGGTGGTAAATGGCAGACTTGGACGACGACACGCTCGACCTGACCGAAGAACTCGAAACCGAACAGGGGGACGAGGAGGAACAGGAAAGGCAGGCCGAAACGGAAGGCGATGAAGCGCCGGAAGATGAGGATGAGTTTGTTTCGTTCGAGGGTGAGGCAGCGCCAGCCTCTGGAGAAGCCGAAACCGGGTTGGTGAAGCATCTCCGCGCACAACTGCGAGAGAAGGCGAAGGAGGTTGAAACCCTCCGCAAGTCGGCCCCCGTCCCGCAGCCAATCGAGGTAGGCGAAAAGCCGACGCTTGCTGGCTGCGATTATGACGAGGAGGCTTACGAAGCCAATCTCGATCAGTGGAAAGCTCGCAAGGCTCAGGCCGAAGAGCAGGCGCGGACTGCCGAACAAGCCCAGAAACAGGCAGCGGAAGCATGGTCCGCCGAACTGCAAGGCCATCACGAAAAGAAGGCCGCGCTCAAGTTCAAGGACGTGCAGGAAGCCGAGGAAGTCGCCCTAGCCTCACTATCACAGGTGCAGCAGGCGGTGATTGTCAAGGCAGCCTCGAACTCCGCGATGGTCGTCTATGCGCTGGGCAAGCACCCGGCGAAGTTGGCCGAAATCTCCAAGATTACTGACCCGATCAAGCTGGCCGTCGCCGTTTCGAAGCTGGAAGGAAAATTGTCTGTGACGAAACGCGGTGGACCGCCTGAACCTGAACGCATCGCACGCGGTGGCGCGCCTGTGGCTCAGGGCAAGGACAAGGAACTTGAGCGGCTTGAGAAGAAGGCGGACCAGACAGGGGATCGGAGCGAACTGATCCGCTACAAGGCGAAGCTGAAAGCTCAGGCGAAGTAATCAAACTGCCTTCCCCGTCGCGATGACGGCACGGCCCATAGATGGATTTTACCCATGGCGACCAATTTTTCGCGTGAAGAAAAGATCATTTTCGATGAGATGATCGAGGGTTTCGAGGACAGCCTTGTGATCGCCAAGGAGGTGACGAAATTCACCCCGCCCGGCGCGCAGGACATGATGCGTTATGGCGATAAGGTCTGGCTGCCGGTCCCCATGATCGGATCGAGCTATGACGGTTTCGACCAGACCAGCAACTTCGACGGGCTGACCGAGACGAGTGTGCCGGTGACTGTGGGCTTCCACAAGTCCAGCCCGAAAACGCTGTCGTCCAAGAACCTGCGTAACGAATGGGCGCTTCGCCAGTATGCTGACGCAGCCAAGCAGAAGCTGTCGTCGGACATCAACAGCGCCCTGTTCGATACGGCGGCGCTGGGTTCGGTGTTCATCAAGCGCACCACGGCACCGACCGGCTTTGACGATGTGGCCGTTGCCGACACCACTTTCTCGCGCATCGGTGTCACGAACAACGATCGTTCGCTCTTCCTGGCAGCTTCGGCCTATAACTCGATGGCGTCCGCCCTCGCCAAGCCTCAGACGTCCGGCCTGACCAAGACGTCCACCGCCTACGAAAAGGGCTATGTCGGCCCGATCAGCGGCTTCGACACGTTCAAGAACGACACGGCCAAGACGCTGGCGGCGGCGACGGGCGGCTCTACCACGGTGAACGGCGCTGGCCAGTATTGGGAGCCGAAAGCGACCAGCACCGGCGCGACGGGCGAGACCGAGAATGTGGACAACCGTTCGCAGAATCTCACCATCTCGGCAACGACCTATGCGAACGTCAAGGTGGGCGACGCCTTCACGATCGCAGGCGTCAACAGCGTCAACATGATCACCAAGCAGGATACCGGCCAGCTTCAGACGTTCCGCGTCATCGGCAAGCCCTCTGCTGGCGTGGTCACCCTCTGGCCCCCGATCATCTCGAACGGCGGATCGACCATCGCCGGCAAGGAATTGCAGAACGTCACCGCCACCCCTGCGAACGGCGCTGCGATCACATGGCTCAACACCACCACGGCAGAACAGAACCCGTTCTTCGTGCGCGGCGCGATCCTGCTGATCCCCGGCTCCTTCGCGGTCGATCCTGAAGATGGCTGGAACGTCATGCGTGCCACCACGTCGCTGGGCATCGGCATCACCTATGCGCGGCAGGGCAACATCAACGACCTGTCGGTCAAGATGCGCTGGGACATCGACTTTGGCACGGCGAACATTCAGCCGCAGATGACGGGCAACATCATGTTCGGCCAGGCCTGATCTGAACTTGGGGGATTTCCGGGCGGTTCGGGGGAGCCGCCCACCTTCAAGGAGAGACGATATGGTTACGAAGAAGCAGGACGATCAGGTTCCATCGACTGAAGAAATTCAGGATGCCCGCAAGGAGGGCGTCCTTGATCGTGTCCGTGAAAGCGCAAACACGCAGGACATCGACATGCTTAAGGGTGATGAGCCTGAGCATGGCCGGTTTAGTCACGTCAATGTCGATGGCACCAATCAGGTCGAGCATCTGACTGACCTGGGGCTGGACGGGCTGAAGTCAGCGATCGATCCGAAGAAGGACGAACCACTAGCCGAGGAGGTCATTGCCAAGCTTCTCATTCTGGAGCGCAACGGCAAGAATCGGACGGATTTCGTCAAGCTGATGATGGACCGGCTGAAGATCAAGGACGTCCGCAAGGAACTGCCGCAAGCAGGTGGCCCTGATTATACCAATGACGTGTCAGCGGTGAGCAAGCTCTGATGCGCTATCCGCTCATGCTCTATCGGGACGGCCAGCAGTGCCGGGTCTGGGACGCGCATGATGTGGATACCCTTATCGTGGCCGACGCGATGGAAGAAGCGGACGCCAAGGCGGAGGGGTGGCGCGAAAGCCCTGCCCCTCCGCATCCTTTAGACCATGACATGGACGGCAGACCGGGCGGCTCGTTGCCGCGTCGCCGCAGGGAGAAAACAGCATGATCCGTCCGTTCCAGGCCGCGACCAAAGCGACCATCGCCATCGCCAACGCCACTTCCGCAAGCGCGGCGGCTGACCTGCCGCAGGAAAGCGATACGGTTGTCCTCTACAACAGCAGCACGAGCGCAACGGCCTTTTTCCGCTGCGACACTGTCACCGCATCCGGGGCAGGCGGTAGCGCGGCTGTCGTCCCGGTTCCCGGCACGCTGGGCGGCTTCCCTGTACCTCCAGGCGCGCAAATCCGCGTAGGCGTGGGCATGGGATACAAGCGGTTCAGCGTCATCGCCAGCGCGGCGGACGGCACGCTCTACATCACGCCCGGAACTGGCAACTAACCGGGCTGCCCTGCGCAAAAAGCCTTAATCGCTTGCCGCCAAGAGCCATGGCTAACGTCGCGTCATGGCACTTGCTCCGAAAATAGACACGATCCTTTACAACGCGGTCCAGTCTGGTGGACGCATAGCCTATGCTGGCGTCCGCGTGCAGGCCTATGTGGGCGATACGGAGCAACAGCTTTACGACGCGAACGGCGATACGGTCTCAGTCGTCACGACCGATGTAAACGGGCGCTATGAGTTCTGGATCGAGGAGGGGCGCTATACCCTCAAGTTCAGCTTTGAAGGCACGGAACTCAGCGCGCAGACGGAAGATATTTATAATTCGGCCACATGGTCGTTCGGCTATCCGACGCGGGCGGCTTTCGTGGCGGCTCTCTCGCTCATGTCGTCGGTCAACGCGAACGGCCAGACCGTCAAGGCGGCGGGCCTCAATTACATCCGCCAGAGCGGCGCGACAGCGATCCCCGACCTTCCGGGCTGGGTGCCAGCGTTTCCTATCTATGCGGGGCATTTCGGCTTTGTTGGCAACGGGACGCTGGCGGATACGGCGCTTATCAACACCGCGATTGCCTATGTGGGCGGCGCAGGCGGCGGGACGGTCCATCTGCCGGGTGGCACGTTGGACATCACCAACACGAACCCCGCTGCGGCTTCATGGGATAACTACCGCGCCATCTATTTTGGCGTCGATGATGTCATGCTCAAGGGGGCAGGTAAGACCGCCACCAAGTTGCGCCTGGTTGATGGTGCCGACTGCCATGTCATCCAGTTCGGGCAGCGCGTCACGAGCGTAGTGACCGTTTCCGATTGTGGCGTGAGCGATCTGGAAATTGACGGCAACCGGGCAAACCAGACCCTGCCCTCCGATCCAGATGATCATTGGGCGGCTCTGGCGGTTTCGTCCAACTGCGAACGCATCACTGGCCGCGATCTCTACATCCATGACATCCAATATTATGGTATTGGGGGTCAGCGCACCGGCATCAAGAACTGCCATTTCGAACGCATACTCATCGAGAATACCGGCGCGGATGGCATCGACTGGAAGAACGATGACAGCGACGGCTATGGCAACGTGTTTTCAGGCATCACGGCGCGCAATCCGGGGCTTGCAACGGTCCTGTCGCTTGCTGAAACAGCCTTCGATTTCCGTTCGGGCGTCTTTTTCGAGAACCTGACCGCCGATAGCTTCGCCGCCGAAGGTGATCTGGTCGGCCTGCGCATCCAGGTCGATGGCAACAGCACGGACGCGATTGCTCCGCCCTATCCGACCAGCGGGCGCGGCGTTAAACTCGTGGGATCGAACGGCGCGAGCGGCTACGGCCTCAGAATATCCGCACGCAATACCATTGTCACTGAGGTAAACGCGCGCGGCTTTAGCCAAATGTGCCGGGTTTCCGCGCCGGACTGCAAGGTCAGCAATTTCAATTTCATCTCTGACAAGGACGGTATTGTTCTGACCAATGGGACGGCAGCCGGGGCCAGCACTTGCTGCTTCACGACCGGCACCATTCGTTCAGGCACTGGCGACGGCATCCGCATCGAGGGCGTGAACACCAACGAAAACGAGTTCATCGCCGTGGACGTGCGGTCCAATACGACCGGCTATGACATCATGGCCGGGGCAGCGGACACTCGATTCATTGGCGGGTCCAACACCGGCAACACGACTGCCCTTAGTGACGCTGGCACCGGGACACTTATCACCGATGTGAGCGGGCTGCGCACTTCCGGGGAGTTTGAGCAGACGGTTGCGATCGACAGCACCGGGGTAAAAAATATCATCTTCCCGCACGGCATGGTTTTTACGCCCAATGTGAAATCGGTTGCGCTGACCCTGTCGCGTGACACGAATGTTGGCGATTGGTCATCGGGTTTCCTCTGGGTGTCGGGGACCGATGCGACCAACGTCTATGCGCAGCTTCGCGTGCTGACCGCTTCCGCGGCTGTTGGGGCGACGGTCAAGGTCATCGCCAAAATCAAAGCAAAGGCTGCGCAATGACGATCACCCTGCCCCCTGTCACGCCGACGCCATCTGACGACACGCTGCCATCGACCAGCACGAAGCGCCAGATTGTCGAGATGGCGTATGAAGAGTGCTCTCTGGCGGGCTACGAGTACAACGTCACGCCGGAAGAGCTATTCTCTGGCCTGCGCAAGCTCGACGCCCTGATGGCGCGGTGGAAGGTCTCATCCAGGGATTTGAGCTACAACGCACCGCTCCAGTTCGGTGATGGCGATCTGGACGATGTTTCCGGCATCCCCGACGCGGCGGTTGAAGGCACGGCGATCAGTCTGGCCATGGCGATTGCTCCAGCGATGGGGAAGCAGATGAGCGGCGAATCCCGCGCGCGCCTCAATAAGGCCATGTCCGCCATATCCGCCCTGTGCGCCAAGCGACCCGAACAGGGATGGAGCCGCAGCACCATCGCCGGGGCAGGAAACCGCCGCTGGGCTTATGGTTCGCCCTTCATGCCGGTTGGCAAGACTTCATGAAGATTGCGATCCTCAAGGGCATCTACGCGAGTAATGTGGCTGACTTCGTGCAAAGTCCGCCCGTCAATCGCGAGCCCGTCATCATGGAAACGGGGCTGTCGTCTGGCTATCTGCGGCCAGCACCCGGCATTGTGGGTATGGCGACGCTGGAAGGGCCGGATCGCGGCGGCATCAACTGGAACGGCACATGCTATCGCGTTGTCGGCACCAAGCTCGTCACGGTCGGACTTGGCGGTGGGACAGCGGTGCTTGGCGATGTTGGCTCAGGCGGGCAATGCTGGTTCGACTATTCCTTTGACCGTCTCGCGATCGGCTCAGGCGGGCGGCTCTATTACTGGGACGGGTCCACCCTTTCGCAAGTGACTGACCCTGACCTCGGCGTTGCGCTGGATGGGATATGGATCGACGGTTATTTCATGATGACCGATGGCGAATATCTGATCGTGACGGAGCTTAATAACCCGTCTGCCATCGATCCGCTGAAATATGGCTCATCGGAAGAAGACCCTGACCCTGTCCTTGGCCTGATCAAGGTGCGTGGTGAGGTCTATGCGCTCAACCGATATACGATCGAGAACTTCGCCAACGCAGGTTCTACCGGATTCCCGTTCGTTCGCAATTCCGGTGCCTTGATCCCCTATGGAGCAGTAGGAACCCATGCAAAGGCTGCGTTTCTTCAAACCTTCGCCTTCGTGGGTAGCGCCAGGGGCGAGGCCTTGGGCGTCTATCTCGCGGGCAGCGGCGACGCGTCCAAAATCTCCGACCGTTTTGTGGATGACGAACTCGCCAGGCTGACGAGCGCGCAGGCGGCGGCGATCATATGCGAGGCGCGCGTGGACGCGGACGAGCAACGGTTCATGGTCCATCTTCCCGACAAGACGCTGGTCTATTACGCGACAGCTTCGCAAAAGACGCAGGACCGCGTGTGGGCTATCTTTGCATCTGGTGAGGCGGCTGATGAGGCCTATCGCGGGCGCAATGGCGTCTATGCCTATGGCAAGTTCATCGTGGGCGATGCTGACGGCAATATCGGGTATATCGACCGTTCCGTAAGCCGCCACTTCGGTGACATAGCGGGCAGGCGCATTGATACCGCCCTGATCTACAATGAAGCCGGTCGCGGGATCATCAACGCGATTGAACTGACCGGACTGCCGGGACGCGCGCCGATTGGCTCCGAGCCTCGCATCTTCATGTCATGGACGATCGACGGCGTAAGCTGGTCGCAGGAGCGCGTGATTTCAGCCGGGCGGGCGGGCGATAAGGCCATCCGAATGCAATGGCGGCCCAATGTGCGTTTCAACCAGTGGATCGGCCTGCGCTTTCGGGAAGCCGACGATGGGCAGCAGGTTTTCGCGCGCCTTGACGCGGCGATACAGCCGCTTGGTGCTTGATGGTCGATACACGACCCGTCTCGCTCAATCGCAAGCTGCTTGGCGAGTTCCTGAAGAACCCGGAATCTATCCGCGCCTTCGAAAATCTGGGGCTGAACAGCGCTGACCTGGCCGATGTCGTTACCGCGATCGAGAATGTGAGCGTCCTGACGCTGGGCCTGTCCGATAGCTTTGGCAATGAGCGCGTTGTCACGTCCGATGGCGAGGTGCAGCTTACCGATGGCGGCGCAGGCGGCAATCTGACATTCGGGCTGTCGGATACCGGGGTGACCGCAGCCAACTATGGCGACGCCTCGCATCTAGTGCGCCTGGCAGTGAACGAAAAGGGGCGTATTACCCTTGCCCAGGCTTATGCGCTCAACAGCAGCAATGTGACAGAAGGCTCCAAACTGTTCTTCACGACAGCAAGGGCACGCAATGCCCTGGCCGATGGCGCGGGAATCACGTACGACAACAGCACCGGCATCATATCAGCAACGCCCGCTGGCGCTGCCCCGTCATTCACCCCCTACACCGCGCCGACAATCAGCAACCCGCCGACGCAGGCGGAAGTGCAGGCATTGGCCGATGCTGTGGATGATATGGGCGCGGCTCTGTCGTCTCTCCTCACCCTCCTCCAGGCTAACGGCAACCTGACGTAAAGCCTTAATGGCGGCGTGGAGCCGCTTTCGCCCACTGTTCCGTAAACGCGCGGGATAGAATATATGGGTTTGTTCGGGTCAATCATCGGCAGCGTTACGTCGATCATCGGCGGGAATGCGCAGAAAAAGGCCGCCTCCAAGGCGGCGGACGCGCAGGTCAAGGCCGCGCAGATGGCCATTGATGAGCAGCGCCGCCAGTTCGACACCACGCAGCAGAATTTCGCGCCTTATCTTGGGGCCGGAACCAGCGCGCTGGACCAGATCAATTCCCTGCTGGGCATCTCGACGCCGGTCAACACGACGACCGATTGGGGCGCTTACGCCGCGTCCGATCCGCAGATGCTTGCGGACTATAACAGCGGCAAGGTGGACAAGACCCGGTTCCCGACGCTGGATGACTATGCCCAATGGCACTACCAGAATTATGGACAGGCAGAGGGTCGCAACCTTAGCCCGTTCAACAGCACGACAGGCGGTGCGGTCGATCAGCAAGGCGCGATCGATGCCCTCAAGGCCAGCCCGCTCTACTCCTCACTGTACCGCAACGGGGAACAGGCCATCCTTGCCAATGGCGCGGCGACTGGTGGCTTGCGCGGCGGCAATATGCAGAACTCGCTGGCCAACTTCGGCGCTGATACGCTTTCGACCGTGATCCAGAACCAGCTCGCCAATCTTGGCGGTATTGCGAACATGGGTATGGGTTCGGCGGGTCAGCTTGGGCAGTTCGGGGCAAACATGGCCGGTCAGGTGGGCAATGCGCTTACGCAGCAAGGGCAGGCGCGCGCCGGGGCTGCGCTGACGACCGGGGGCATCAACGCAGGTATGGCTAGTTCGCTTGGCGCGCTGGGTGGCGACATATTCAGCAAGATATTCCCCAACGGACTGAACATGGGCGGGATCAAGTTCTAATGGCCGAGCCTTACAACTATGCAGGCGTTCTAGGTCAGGCGCAGCAGCTTGTCCCGAACCTGCTGGATCAGGAAATCCAGCGTTCGCTTGGCCGCGCGCAGGTCGATCAGGCGCAGGCGCAAACGGCGATGTTCCGGCAGAAGATGCAAAACGATCTGGTCGCGACGCGCCAAGAGCAGGAATATTCAGACGAGGTGCAGGCTGCTCTTGAAAGCGGTGACCAGCGGCGCATTTCTGCGCTCATTGCCCGGTTCCCGCAATACAAGGACGCGCTCAAGGCAAGTTGGGACCAGATGGACGACTTGCAGCAACGTTCGGAAATGCGACAGGCTGCGGGCATCTGGTCGGCCCTGAACGCGGGCGATACGACATCCGCTATCAAGCAGCTTGAAGGCCGAATCACGGCAGACCGACAGGCGGGGCAGGATACAGCGGATGATGAGGAGCAGCTTGCTCTTTTGAAGTCTGGCGACCCGAAGGCGGTCAATAGCGTTAAGGGCAAGCTGGGCCTGTTTATGGCTTCGGTTGTACCCGACAAGTTCGCGTCGGTGGTCGAGCAACTTGGGACGGGCAATGAGGGCGCGCGTAAGGGCCAGGTTGTGGGCCGCGCAATCGGCCACTATGACGAAAATGGCAATTGGGTCACGGACTATCGCGATCCTGAGCCGGGCTTTACGCTTTCGGAAGGCCAGACTCGTTTCGAGCCGGGAACGGTCGGCGGGGGTTCTTCTGGTGGCAGTTCCCGTGGCGAGCGCAACGGCAATCCCGGCAACATCAAGGACGGCCCATGGGCGCAGGCCCAGCCCGGTTATATCGGCAGCGATGGCACGTTTGCCAAGTTCGCTCCCGGCGCGGGTGCCGCTGCGCAAGAGCGGTTGCTGGCGGAAAACTACGTCGCCAAAGGCTTCGACACGCCTGCCAAGATCGTAAACCGCTACGCCCCTGCTGGCGAGAATAGCGGTGCGTCCATGTCAAATTACATCGGCTATATCTCGCGCAAGCTCGGCATCGGCGCTAATGACCAGATCACTCAGGCGCAGGTTCCGGCGCTGGCTCAGGCTATGCGCGAGTTCGAGACGGGCAACACGGGCGGTGGCGGCGCTGTAGCCGTTGCCAGCGTTCCGAAAGGGCCGGGCAATCAGGCGCGCCAGATGACGCAGCAGGAGGTTCAGGCTGCTGGCCTCGATCCCGCTCAGTCATGGTATATGCAGGCGAACGGCATCCCGACCGCGATCAAGGGAGGTGGGCAGCAGGCGAATGGCGCTTATTCGCAATCCGCGCTCGATGCCTTCGACCGGGCGATTGATACGGCCACGCGGCTGAAAACGCATCCCGGCCTTTCCGCTGCTGTCGGCGTCAAGGGTTTGACGGGCGGGTTCCTTGGCGGTTGGGTTGTTCCGGGGACCGATGCCGCCGACTTCGGCGCAGAGCTTGACGCCATGAAGGCGCAGGTATTCTTGCCCATGGTCCAGTCCATGAAAGGCATGGGCGCGCTGTCCAATGCGGAAGGCGAGAAGCTGACGGCGGCGATCGGTGCGCTTTCTACGAAACAGAGCGAAAAGCAGTTTGGACTGTCGCTGGATCGCATCATCAAAGACCTTCGCACCTACAAGCAAAGAGGAATGGGCGGTGCGCAGTCGAGCGGCGCTCCGGTCAAGGTGCGCTCTATACAGGAGGCCCGCAAACTGGCTCCCGGCACCGTATTCATTGACCCGAACGGCGTTCGGAGGGTTCGCTAATGGCCCGCAATCCGTGGGATGAGTTCCAGACTGTTGACGAAGCGCCGCGCGCGTTCGAGCGGACAGGCGCGACGACAACCGCGCCGGTCACTCCTGCACAGACGCAACCGCCTGCTGACGATTTCAGCCAGTTTCAGGAATTGCAGGACGTTGACCGCACCACCCCGCTATCGGCCTATGCCGCTGGCGACCCACAATTGCCCGATGCGCAGCTTGACCCGACTGGCGCGCAGGAATGGGCGCGACCGGAGGATTATGCCTTTGCGGCCAAAGCGCAGCAGCTTGTGGACACCCCCGGTTCCACGCGGGCGGACTTCGATGCGCTTTCGAAGCAATACGGATACCCCGCCTATGGGCCTGAACTGGATCAGGCGCTTGCTTCACGCGATAGCGGCGGTGCGCCGTTCCGCGTGTCGGTTCCCCTTGGTGGCCAGCGTGATCCGGTGCCTGTTCTGTCATCGATTGCCAATTCCTCCCCCGGCGCTCTGGTCGGCGCGGCGGCTGATGTCGGTGCTTTCGGCCTGTCCGACGAGATGGCGGGCCTTGCAGGCGGTGACAGTGTGGGCGACGTGCTTTCCGGCACAGGTGAAGCCCAGCGGCGCGCACAACTGCTGAAGGACGCTGCTGGCGAGGCGTATCCCGGCGAAACGCTGGCAGGCAGTCTGGCGGGCGGCATGACGTCCATGGCCGGGATCGGCAAGGTCGCTGGGCCGGGGCGCACCTTGGCCGCTGACATGGGTTTCGGTGCAGCCTATGGCGCAGGCAGCGAGAATGAAAATCGCCTGGTGGGTGCCGGCACTGGTGCTACGGCGGCGGGGACCGGCTCCTATTTCGGCGGCAAGCTACTCGACAAGATAGCCAATCGCGCGCCGTCTGTTGCCGCAAAGGCGGTCGAGAAGGCTCAAGGGTACGGGATCGATCTCCCCTTGGAGGCGATGGGGCGTGGCAAGGCGATCGTCGGCAACACGCTGTCGAACATGCCCGGATCGGCGCAGGTCATGCAGGGTAGCCGTGACGTCCTTTCCGATCAGGTCAGCAATGCGGTCGAGGATGTAGCGGGCAGCTTTGGTCCGACGACCAGCTTCACGGGCATGGGTGAGGCGCTACAGAGCGGCGCAAAGAAGTGGATCGACAAGTTCGAGCGCACGGCGGGGAAGGTCTATGATGCTATCCCGATTAGTCCTGATGCCTCATCATCCCTTGGCAACACTATCGCCAAACTGACAGATCTGAACACACAGTTTGCGAGCAATCAAAAGCTTGCCGCGCTGATGAAGAACACCCGCCTGTCTGGCTATCTCGATGCCTTGGCGGGCAAGATCAAGAATGTCGATACAGGATTGCTGGATGCGAACGGGAACGCCATCACGCGCCAAGTGAAGGAAGGTGGGCAGCTTTCATGGACCGACCTGAAGGATTTGCGCTCCCGCATCGGCGAGGAGATTGGCGACCAGCGGTTTAGTGACGGCACCTTGAAATCCGAATTGCGCGGCCTTTACGGCGCATTATCCGAGGACATGAAGGCAACGGCAGCAGCCCAAGGTCCTGCCGCTCTGCGCGCGTTCGAGCGTGCCAACACCCTCTACAAGCAGGGGCAAGACCGGATCGACGGCGCTCTGGCGAAAATACTTGGCGACGATGGCAAGAAGTCGGCAGAGTCCGCCGCTGCAAAACTACAGGCGATAGCGAAGGAGGGACGTTCATCCTCAGACCTTTCTCTGCTCGCCAGCATCCGTAAGTCCCTCCCTGCTGAAGAATGGGGCCAAGTGCAAAACGCCCTTGTCCGCCTCGCCGGTCAGCCTCTCAACAAATCTGGTCGCGATTTTGACCCCGGCGTGTTCGCGCGCACGTTCAAGGATATGGACCCGGCTGCGAAGAACCTTATCTTCGGCAAGGGGGAATTGCGCCAGAACCTCGACGAGTTCACTGGTGTGCTGGAATCGCTGGGGAAGGTCAGCGCGTTGCGGAACACCTCGAACACAGCGGGGCAAGTCCTGACAGGCCTTGGCTTCTCAACGATCGGCGGCGTCCCCGCTCTGGCCGGGCAAATGGCGACCACCTACTCCCTCGCCAAACTCTGGACAAACCCGCGCTTTGTGAAGTGGGCCAGCGGCTATACCCGCATGGCGAAGGCGGCTGCGGCCTCCGGTGGCCAGCCCAATGTCGGCAAGCAGATGGAGCTTTTGAAGAAAGTTGCCGTTGCCGAACCTGTGATCGCGCAGGACGTGCTTGGGTTGCAGCGCTATCTCGCGCAGCAGTTCAGCGGTTCGCCGGGCAAATTGGCGGCGGACGATAATTCACAGCCCATTGAGAGTGCCCCCTGACAGAATGAGCCAGACGGTCGGCCAGAACCACCAAAGGAGAGGCGCGCCTATGGCCCAGCGCCGGAATGTCCGCATCGCGCGACGATAGCGCAAAGCCTTAATGGCAGCAATACCGTCGCAAATGCAACGCTTCGCGCAGCCTTTCGCGGGGATGCTGCATGTCGTCATATTCCATCCAAAGCCAGTATCCGATCTTTCTCGACCAGTCGGGTAAGGCGCTCAATTTAGGCAAGCTCTATATCGGCTTGCCCAATGAAGACCCGCAAACCAGCCCCAAGGACGTATTCTGGGACAAGAATGGCACTGATCCTGTCGATCAGACGGATGGCGTCCCGATCATCGGCGGCTATATCATCCGTTCAGGCACCCCTGCGACCATCTACATAGACGGCGATTATTCGATACGCCTGCGAGATCGTTTCGGCGCGCAGGTCTATGCCATCGCCAACGCGGGCGGCGACCTGGCGGAAGTGGCTGCGTCCGTCAAATATCTGGACGCAAACAATTATCCCTACCCCATTAACGTCTATACCGAGAGCGACGACCCGACAGGCGGCGGGCCTGTAGGGTCAACGGCCCTTGTCGTCCGTTCGCTCGGCACGCACACGGACCCGCGCTACGGCCATCATATCCATGTCGTATCTGACGGATCGGGCGAAGCGGCGGCACCGTCTCGCGCAGACTTCTCCTTTGGCGTGACAGCGATCCGAACGGAATGGCAAACCAACGACACGCCCGGTGAAATTGACGGTATCGGCGTTGTCGCGATCAATGGCGTGGGTGATGTCGCTGGCGTACTGGTCGATGTAGGATCGCGCGAGGGGTTCAGCGCGGTACTGGAGGGCGCGTCGCGGCAATATCTGCCCGATGGATCGGCCACCCATAAGCTGCGCGTGCAATTGGGCGTGGTGGACAGCCTGACAGACACTCAACTCGGCATCGCTATCGTCGCGGATACCGGCGTCAACGATGTGGCGGTCTATGCTGCCAGCGGGGGCGGTTCCTTCTCCAAGATGCTGCAATTCATCGAGGCAGGCATAACCACATTCCAGATCGACCCCGATGGCTCCTATTGGTCCACCGGCAACGCGGTCATTGGCCTCAATGTCGGAACGGACGATGTTGGCACGACCGTTGGCCTTGGTCGCACGGCGGACGGCAACAGTTATCACGACCTTGTGACGGACACGACCTACACCGACTTTGGCGCGCGCTTTGGTCGCAATGCGGGCGCGAATGGGACGACCATCATCGGCCATCGCGGCACCGGAGCCTTGCAGATGAAGCTGTACGAGGCTGGCAACTTCCTGATCGAAATTAATGGAAACACCTTCTTTGGCGTCGAATCTGATGGGGCGATCGTGATGGGCGCTCATACGCCCGCCGCCGACGCGCCGTCCAACGGATACATCGAGATCAAGGATCGGCTCGGCAACGTCCACAAACTTTCAACCCGCGCATAAGGATTGCCATGTCCAAACCTGTCCCCTCAACGGCTCCGATAGCTGCAAGGCCACGCGCAGACCTTGCTGGTGAAGCTGGCGGTAGTCCTGTGGCGAACCTGCAAGAGCGGGTCGTCCAGGCGGCATTTGCTGAATTGCAGGCGCAAAACAAACTTATGAGCGCGCGAGCCGCCAATCTGGCGCAGGAGGTCGCGACCCTGACCATAAGGCTGGAACTGGCGCAAGCAGAGCTTACCGACGCGCGGACAGCGCTGGAACAGGCGCAGTCCGATGGATGACTTCCGCGCGATCCTGCAATTCGCACTGTGGGTGAAACGTCATGCCTGACGATCAATCAATGACGCTAGCAGTGGGGCGCATGGAAGGCGGGGCCTTAGATATGATCCCAAACCCTCCGTTTGCGGATATTGTTCACATGGGAAGGACTGATCCCAAATCTTTTGGCGACAGCGACGCATCCACCTTCTGCGGAACGGATCAATCTAACCGTCTCTGCGGTAAGCTTGGTTCGCCAGTTGTCGCCGCCACGTTGAACGACCCAGCGCCCGCGTCTCATCGCGTCAGCTATATTGTCGGCCTGCGTGCCCCAACGAAGATGGCTGGGGTTGCAGCACGGCGGATTGTCGCAGCTATGGAGCGCATTATGTTCCAGTGCCGGGCGATCTCTGCCCGATGCGAACAAGGCGACGTGCGTCGCAGGAGCGGAAATGCCTGCAATCTTAATAAGCCCGTATTGGCGCTTATTACGGTATGCACCCCACTCCCAACATTCGTCTGGCCCAAGTTTATTCACCTTGCTCCAAAATCGCGCTTCATCGCGGGGGGAAATGTCTTTAAGTTGAAGGGTAGCCATAGCGTGGTTCCTCACGTTGTTGGTCAGGGCCGGGCACTGTTAGCGCAGTGTTTCCGGCCCGTTTTTTCTAGCAGAATGATGATTTGTTCGCAAGCGGAGGTGGCGTGATGGCGACCGACGATCTTTCCACACCGTTGATGTTAGGCGAAATGCGCGGGCAACTTAGAGAGCTGGTCCACACCGTCAACAATCTTGCGCAGAAGTTCGAGGACGTGGCCCGCGCGGTGGACAAGACATCGCATATTCCCGGCGCGGTCGCTGAGAGCAAGGCCGCGATAGCTGCCCTCGATCTGCGCGTCACGTCGCTGGAGGCATCCGAAAATCGGCGCGCTGGGGCGATCGGGATCAGCGCTTGGCTGGTCAGGACAGTCCCGTTCGCGGCGCTTGGGTCGGGCTTTGCATTGGCATGGAAGGTGATGGGACTGTGATGGACATAGTACACCTACAGAAGGCGCTTGGCGTAGTAGCGGACGGGGTGGCGGGGCAAAACACGTTCCGCGCTCTATTCTCCCGCTTCGGTGCCGATACCGCCAAGGCCCGCGCTCTGGCCATCGCCGCCAATGTCCATTTCCCCGCGTTCGGGATCATGGACAACCCCCTGCGCCTGGCGCATTTCATGGCGCAGCTTGTCCATGAAAGCGGATCATTCCGCTACATGGAGGAGATTGCCAGCGGCTCTGCCTATGAGGGGCGCAAGGATTTGGGCAATGTCGTCGCTGGCGATGGCGTCCGCTTCAAAGGCCGTGGCCCTATCCAGCTAACCGGGCGGGCGAATTACGCGCGGTTCGGCAAGATGGCGGGCATCGACTTTGAGGAATACCCTCGATCGTCGCCAATCCATCCATCGGCCTGCATGTCGCCCTGCTGTTCTGGCGCGACAAGAACCTGAACGCACTGGCCGACAATGACGATATTGTTGGCATCACCAAGCGGATCAACGGCGGGACAAATGGCCTGGCGGATCGCAAGGCGCATTACGCCAAGGCCAAGGCGCTGCTGGCATGACCGCCCGCATCCCGCACCTTCGCCTTGTCGTCCTATTCTGCGGCGTCGCGATCATTGCCTATGCGGGCTTCTCGATCTGGGTTGTCGCGGTTTCCAAGGATGCGGCCATGATCGGCGATGTCATCGGCACATGGAAGTCCTTTGCGGTGGCGGCTTTCTCGTTCTGGGTTGGCTCATCCAGCGGCGGGAAAGCCGCGCCGGAATCGCCAATGCCCGTCAAGGTCGATCAGCCGGCCAATGACCCTATCCCGGTGGAGCAGAAGCTGTGAACCTCCTCCCCTTCGCCCTATCCGCCATCCGCCAACACTGGCGCATAGGCCTTATAGCCATCGCCCTGCTTGCCCTGGCCATCCAGACATTCCGCCTGTCCGCCACACAGGGCGCGCTACAGGCTGAAAAGTCCGGTCGCCGTGCCGATGCTGCCAGTTACGCCCAAGCGCAGGCTGAGGCGGCTGCAATCGCCCTGTCCGCCAAAATGAAGAAGGAAGCTGAATATGCGGCCAAAGCTGAACAAGCCGACGCACGCGCTGATGATCTTGGCCAGCGCTATCATGCTGCCGTCCTGCGCTACCAAGCCGCTCAACGTTCGGGCCGCGCAACCGATATGCCCGGCACCGCCCAAAGCGCCGAAAGCTCTGACGGACCCGGTGGAAGTCCCGTCATTCCTCTCGGCAATATCCTGATCCCCGAAGCGGACGCCTTTGTGTGTGCGACGAATACGGGGCGGTTGCAGGCGGCGCGGGAATGGGCGCTATCTCTGGAGGTGCAGCAATGATCGGCATTGGACTGAGCCTTGGCCTTGGTGCGCGCTCTGGCGGCGGCGGTGCGCCTGCGCCGGTCAAGTCGTGGCAGATCATCGGCCAGTATAACGACACCGGATTTGCCGCGCAGGGATCGAACGCCAGCAGCGTTCAGGTTGTCACCCGCAAGCGCGACATCCCGAACATTGATCTTGAAGCGGTCCGTTCGCTGGAGCAGACTTTCTTTGTCGGGGCGAGCAGCGGCGGCGTGGACACCACCATCACGAACGTGGTCAATATCGAGCATAAGCTGTCAAACGCCTCGACGCAGCTTGCCATATCCCCGTCGCCGGTCGCCGTCCCCGCCTTCGAGGGCGCTTATCCGGTGCTTGAATATACCGGCGCAATCCCCGCAGGCTCGACGCTTTATCTGGACAAGAAGGCGACCGTCCCAACCTCTGGCCAGAACACCGGTCCACAAACGCTGATCTATTCCAATCAGGGTGCGGCATCGGCAGTCGGGCGCAAAGCTGGCTCGACGGTGACGTTCGATACAACGGGCCTGTCAACCGGCACCGGATCATTGCTCTGCCCGATCACGATTGGCTATGGCGTCCACCTGTATCCGACATTTGGGGCCATCGGTGACAGCATCATATCGTCAAACGGCGAAACGTCCGATGGCGATGGCGGCGCGGTCGGCGTCGAGGGCCGGACTGTGCAGGGTGGCGCATGGATGCGGCGGGCAAACTATCTCGCACAGGTAGTTGCTGGCCGCACTGTCCCGCTGCGCCTGCTCAGTCGCCCGTCCGCGCAAATGACTGGTATGCGTTCGTCGTCGGGGGCCGGTGGTGCCAAGCGCCGCGCGAGTTACCCATATTTCAACCACCTCATCATACAGATGGGGACCAACGATCTAGGCAATAGCCGCACCGCTGCGCAGCTTAAGGCAGACATTGAGGCGGAGATCGTCGCCTATCGCGCCGCATGGGCAGCAGCCAATCCTACGCTGCCCTGCTATGTCATTGTCTGCACCGTCACCCCGCGCGGATCGACTGCCTACAATGTCCCCGTTGGCTTCGCCGCTCAAATCGTTGAGCATAATTACAATGTTCGTCACGGACTCATCGTCGGCAGCAATGGTTATCTTGACCCCAATATCGCCGTAGCTGACTCCGTTGATGAAACGATATGGGCCAGCGCCAGCTATTGCGGTGCGAGTGACTTCCTGCACCCTGTTTCGCTTGGTTACAACCTGATCGCGGTCAGTGAGGCCCCCTATCTCGCGCTGAACAGTTCCCCCTGGCGAACCTTCCTGTGAAGGACATCAACCGCGCCCTAGCGGCCCTGAAACCCGGCGACACTTACACCCTCCCCGATGGCGACATCATCGGCAACATCGTCCTGCCGCGTGGACTGTCGGGCTCCAAGGGCAAGTTCATCACGATCAGGGGCGGCGAAGACACCCGGATCAAGGCGAAGGACGACCGGAAAGCTGCAATCGGGGGTGGCGGGTGCAAGTGGCTGCGTCTTGTCGGTTTCAGCACTGTGGGCGGGTTGAACGGCGTCCAGGTCAGCCAAAACGGCGCGGACTATGATCCAGCAAAGATGATCGCGCATATCTACATCGTGCGCGTGACGGCCATCGACCCGGTGGATGACGGCATCAAGGCCAATGGCGGGACGGACGTGCATGTCCATAGCTGCATCGTGCGTGGTGGCCGTGATCAGGCTATCGACTTCTTAGGCATCGACGGCGGCAGTATCCGGCGATGCGACATATCCGGCAATCCGATCGCCATCACCACCAAGGGCGGGTGCCGTCGCATAGACATTCTGCGCAACACCATTCGCGACTGCCGCGATGGCCTGCACATCGGGGAGCGGACAGCGCCGCAATGGCAGGCACCATGGACCGATTACAGCGCTGAGGGCGTCGATGTGCGCGGCAATGACATATCCGTCACCGGCAATCCGATTGTCGCGTCCCAGGCGCTTGGGATCGACCCTGCGCAGGTTATGCGGGACAATGCGCTGACCACCACCAAGCGGGCGCGGGGGCAGATGGCTCCGTTGGTCGAGGTTAATGGGTAGCCAATGATAACGCCCACTGGCAGGCGGGTGAATTTTGTTTCCGGCCAGACCTATTCCAGCCTTCCCCGCAATTCTTGTGGCCCTACTTGATCGCGGGCGGTTATTGCCGATCCAGTCGGTAATCTCTGCACTCACCCTACCCCATCCGCGCCGGGTTGTGAATCGCCTATTTCACCCCTCCCCCGCGCCAAAGTCGCCGCGCTCGATTGCGTCGGCTACATCGCTTGGATACCACTCGTCTTTTGGCAGTCCGCGCAACCATGCCACAATAGTAGCATCCCTCTCACCCACCAACCCCGCAATAGCCCTGACAGTCTCCCCCGTAACCCGGCCACCGCATATCGGGTCGGCGGATAGGAGGGCGGTGATTTTGTCGGTTAGGGTCATGGGTGGGCTTTCAGATAGTCGCGGACTTGGAGGCCGAGAGGGGTGAATCTATCGGCATATAGTCCTTCGGTTATACCCTTGCGCTTAAGGGCGTGAAGCGTAGCCGGAGACGCTATCACATGGATTACGCCAAAAGATTGGCGCGCATCGTTGACGGCCTTAAGCTGCGCCTCGGTCAACCCCTTCGCCACCCTCTCAATCTCGCTCATGATGTTTGGCCTTTCAGGTTGCGGATGGCTGTCGGGACTTCTTCTTCATCCATCTGCCAGCCTTTCGTCTCATACCATTCCGCGCACCGCTCGATCGTGGCGGCTTCGATCTCGGCTTCAAAACGGGCGAAGGTTTGGACCAATTCATCCCGACCAGCGAGGTCTCTGTTCCATAGAAAGATGAAAGCAGCCGCCGCCTCTCTCGCCCGCTGCGACACGATAGCATCCTGCTTCGGTTGGGTGGTCATGGCTCTTCCCCGTTGAAAGGCAAAATCTTAACGCGATCTCCCACGATTAGATGGGACTGCTGTTCCACAAAAAAACCGCACTTCATGCAGTGGATATCGACTTGCGAAACATATGTTGTTTGACCGCTTTTGAGATAGACACCCGCGCCATTCTTGCCGATTGCCACGTTCTTGATCATGCCGTTATTACCGACAAGCCAAGCAGCTACGTGTAATCTAAGATCGATAATGGCTTGTCTTATACGAATGAATTTTGTCATGCGGCTGGTCCTTTGAGGGCTGCGAGTTTGTCATAGGCAATCTTGGCCCGCCGCAGATCTCCGACCTCCAACCCGCTTGCCCAATTTGGGTAATAAAGAACGTAATCGTCGTCGGCCCTTCGTTCTTCGATAGGCGTGCAATCCGGGTCTTGTTCCTCCGCCACATCGGCAAATGGGCGTAGGGCTTCCAACGCCTCCCGCAAAGCCTCCCCCGCCACATGATCGACGGGGTGGGCCGGTGGGTGAGCGTAGAGGGGTGTTTCGGTCCAGCCTTCTGCCACTTGCTGAGGCGAGGTGTAGCGGGTCTTATAAAGCCGCCACACCCCTGACCCGGCTATCTCATAAAGCCAAGCAACCGCCACAACGTCGCTGGCTGGGGTGGCGAGGGCTGCGGTGATGTTGTCCACATAGGCGTCGGCAAAGCTTTCCGCATAGTCGCCCGCATATTCGTCGAAGTCGGGTTCGCGACCGTTCGTCCCGTCAACCCATGAATGGTGGGTGATAGTGGCGGCGTCTATAAACACGCCTCGCGCCAAGTCTTTTAACGCCTCCCGCAGCGCCTCAGTGTCTTTGGTCATGTCAGTGGCCCTTTGGGGGTGTGAGGATAGCGCGCGCGTAGGGATGCAACGGCGTCAACCATGTCGCGCTTGAACGTGCAGTCGGGCGTCACTTTGAGCCAAAGCCACCAAGCGGCTACTGACAAGCGCCAACGAATAGCCTCACCCATGACGAACGCCTCCTTCATCGTGCGCGGCTGTCGGGCGTGGGGTGGATTGGTTGAGCCGTTCGATCTCGGCCAGAATGTCGGGGTGGCGGGAGAACCATTCGCCCCGCAAATGCGCGCTCTTGAACCGCTGGTGATATTCCAACTCACCAGCCCGCCCGCCTGCAGCGGTAGCGAGAAGGTAAAGGGTTTCATGGTGGCCAGTCTGCAGCCCGTTCAATCTGTCTCGCGGCTTGGCAGCGATGCCAATCTTTATCGGCCCTTCTGCTCCGCATCCGATGAAATAGATTATCTGCTCAGCAACGGCCTGCTCTATTGCCGGATATATCTTGCCGAGCGCGCACACCTCTTCGGTGTCAACAAGGCCATTCCCAAGCGCGAACTGACTGATCTTTCTGCCGAGATAGGTATAGAACGCGTCGTTATATTGACGCTCGCCATACAGCTTTTCGCCCAAGTCACCCAAAGCCCGCAGAAAATCATTATGCCTGTTACGATAGGCAATCATGGTTCGGTTGTTGGGCAGGCCTTCCTCTAGATAGTCGATAGCGGCAAAGACGACGCCAACCGCGACCTCAGGCAAGCCCGCGCTTTTGCCATTGCGCCCCGCCTTGCGCACAAACGCAGAATGAAGGCAGCGATACAACAGGTGGGCCAGATACTCAGCCTGCTCTTGGGTTACTCCACTTTCCCCGGCGATCTGGTCCGTAATGGCGGCGGAGACTCTTTGCTCTGCCTCGAGATTGCCAACACATACCAGTTTGGCGATGGCGTCCTGCATACGCCCGCTCATTATTTTATCGTTGTAGCTGGCAGGCCCTTTGTAGCCCAAGCCCCAATGCTCTATACTGAGTTCACTCATGCGATGCTTCCTTCATCGTGTGCCAGGCCCCGGCGCGGCAGCAACCGCGTTTGGGGCCGTCTTTTTGCGAAGAAGAAAGCAACCACCGCCCTAAGGTGCGAACTGCACCTGATAGCCGATTCGCGAACCCAAGAGCGGGCGCTAGACCGGAATGGCGATATAGAAAAACCGGCGAAAACTGGGGTAATCGGATATAGACCAGCGGTTTTGTAAACCGAAGGTCGCGGGTTCAAATCCTGCATCCGGCACCAGTCAGGCCATCCCCCTTGCGTTGAAAGCGAAGCCCCAAACGCAAAATGGGGGCCGACATTGCTGTCGGTCCCCACTGCCGTCGGGTCATGCGATCCGCTTCTCTGGCGAGAGGCGATCATCGGCCCGGCGTTGTCCTGGCACTGGCCCGAAAGCCTGTTTGCCAAGGACTGCTCCAGCTTGGGCCAAGGGCAGCCAGGCTGGCTCTGGTCCGCAATATCCGAAGCCCGACGTTCACTTTCGCGCGTACCCGGCTACGGTCTTTTGGACCGATCCGTCGGTTGATGTCGCCCTCGCGAAAGACATCTTCCAGCGGACCTTCGGTACAGCGTTAAATTCCTGTTTTACCAAGGATTCTCGGAAACGGATCGCTCCGTTCCCAACTGTTCCGATACAAGGAAGGTCTCACCAAAACCGAGTCGTGCAAAGCAGAATCGGCAACGGTCCGTAGCCAAAGCGTCATAAAGCTGTGGATAACTTTTTCGCTCTCTTCAAATTGAAGGCCGCCAGCCCGACCGGGCGTTGGATAACCATACCAAATGATGGCTGAACCGCCGGTTCGTCCCTGCGCCGCTTCCGTTCGCCTCAAAATTTAGCGATGGATAAACAGTGGCTTATCTCGTTGTGCCCTGTTCATGCAACCTGCGTCAAGGTGCAGGGGTTCAAGCGGCAAATCCACGCATTCGGAGGAGAAACTTATGCGTAAAGCCCTACTCGCCCTGGCCGCTGTATCGCTGGCCATCCCCATGTCCATGGCCGTCCCGACCGACGGTGCGCAGGCACGCAAACATTATCGGTACAAGGAATGGCGCGGACGCGATGGCCGGACCTATTGCCGTAAATCGGACGGCACGACTGGCCTGATCATTGGCGCTGCTGGCGGCGCATTGCTGGGCCGGGCGATCGACACGCGCGGTGAGCGCACGACCGGCACTATATTGGGCGCGGTGGGCGGTGGCCTGCTGGGCAAGGAAGTCGACAGCAAGCGTCGCTGCCGTTAACTCCAGCCTATGAAAAAGGGCCGCCTCCCGTCGGAAGCGGCCCTTTCATTCGCTTAAGCCTTGTAGAGCTTAGTTCGACGCAGCGCCGCGGGCTTCATCCACCGAAAACCTGACCTGCTGGCCACCCGACATGCCCCAAACCTTTCCGTCCTTGACAGAGAGATTGAAGGCAACTGCGTCGGGGAAACGACGGCCGGAAATGACGCGGCCCGACTTGGTTTCCTTGACGTCATAGACGTAAGTATAACCTTCGTGGGAAAAGCGCTGCTTGGCAGCGTCTTCAGCCTGAGCGGGGGCAGCGATGGCAACAAAAGCGCCGAGGGCGCTGGCGGCAACAAATTTGGACAGCATTCGCATGGGTAAACTCCTTGTGAATGCCGATCAAACACCTCTTGAATGTTCTTTTCTGTTGGGACGGTTTTATGTCGCAGCGCAGCAAAGCGGCAATCGCAAAAAGCGCCCCTGCAATTGCGTGTAACGCAACCGGAACGTTTTTTGAGTATCAAGCCTTTGATAAGGCGACGATATGATCAAATTCGGCCTTTGACACGGGCGAGACTGACAGGCGCGATTGCCGCAACATAACCATGCCGGCCAGCGCGGGATCGGCCTTCATCGTCTTGAGCGTGACGGGCTTGGCCAGCTTTTCGCGGGCGTGAACATGGACCGCAATCCATTTGCCGCTATCGTCGGTGCTGTCGGGGGCCGCTTCCTCGACAATCTCCATGATGCCCACGGCCTCTACCCCGATATTACTGTGGTAGAACAGCGCGAGATCGCCCCGGCGCATCGCCTTCATGTTGAGTTGGGCTGCGTGATTGCGCACGCCGTCCCATTCCGCTTTCCCCTTGGCGACCAGGTCGTCATAGGAAAAAACATCGGGTTCCGATTTCATCAGCCAATAGTTCATTTTGCCTCCTTGCATCACCGCTCCGCCGCGATCAAGGATGGGAATATCGCTTAACCATCCTTATGTTGCGCGCCCCGTCCCCATAGTTTCAGACCCCTAATTTCGGAGAGAATAAAGTGTCGCAATCGGTGCTGGATCAGGTGCCCGTCCTGTCTATGGCGGAATTGAGCAAGGCGGATTTCGCGCAAGGGTTCGGCGATTCCTTCCAGCGATTCGGCTTTGCGATGGTGCGCGATCATGGCATGGACCCGGCGCTGATCGACGCGGGATGGATGCTGGCGCGCGACTTTTTCGCCCTGCCTGAAGCGACCAAGCGCGCCTATGACGCCAAATATAATGGCGGTCAGCGCGGCTATACCGCGTTCGGCACGGAAATCGCCAAGGGCGCGAGCGAGAATGACCTGAAGGAATTCTGGCATGTCGGGCGCGATCTTCCCCCCGGCGATCCACTGGCAGAAACGATGCCGCCCAATGTCTGGCCTGATGAACTGCCCGCATTCCACCCCGTCTTTACCAAACTCTATGCCGAATTCGACCGGGTGGGGGCGGAATTGCTGTCGGCCATCGCGATCTATCTGGGGCTGGAGGAACGCTGGTTCGACGGGCCGATCGACCGCGGCAATTCAATCCTGCGGCTGCTCCATTATCCACCTGTCTCGCCCGAAGCACCCGGCATCCGCGCGGGCGCGCATGAGGACATCAACCTGATCACCCTGCTACTGGGGGCGGAGGAAGGCGGGCTGGAGCTCAAGGACCGCAACGGCAACTGGCTGCCGGTGGTGCCCCCGCCCGGCGCGCTGGCGATCAATGTCGGCGACATGCTCCAGCGACTGACCAACCATATGCTGCCATCGACCAGCCATCGCGTGGTCAATCCGCCGCCGGAACGGCGCGGCCATTCGCGCTATTCGATGCCCTTCTTCCTGCACCTGCGCCCCGACGTGATGATCGACGCGCTGCCGCAATGCGTGAGCGAGGCCAATCCGCGCCGCGATCCGCCGATCAGCGCACATGACTATCTGACCGAACGGCTGATCGAGATCGGCCTGATCAAGAAGGGGTAAACGGCGTACTCCCGCGCCGGCGGGAGGCCAGTTGTGGCGTTTCGACTGGGCTCCCGCCTGCGCGGGAGCACGCCGCGTCTATTTCCGGCTGCGCCCCAAGGTGATGCCGATTTCCTCGCCCCGTTCGGACAGGGCCAGCTTGACGATCTTCACTTCCACATGGGTCACATTGTCGCCCTGAAGGAAGATGGTGTCGATGATATGGTCGGCCACGGCTTCGATCAGGGTAAAATGCACACCGTCCGGCAAGGCGGTCGAGGCGGCATGCTTGAGGTCCATATAGTTTTTGGACTGCGTCAGCGGGGTCGCCGGATCATAATGATCGGCGATCGCCAGCCGCGCGCGGATGGAGATACGCAGCGGCTGGGGGAGATGCGTCTCCTCCGAATAAATGCCGGTCAGTACGTCGACATGAAGGTTATTGACCTCCAGCGTCAGAAAATCGTCAAATCCAGTCTGCATGGCCTGCCATATCCGGCCCTTCCCTGCTGTCAGACGGGGCCAGTTTAGTCTTTCATTTTGCGATGCGGGCGGTAAAGCCCGCCGCTCCCGGCGCGGTCCATGCGCCATTGATCGCGGATCGGCAAGACGTGTCTATGATTGTCCCTCTCGAAAGCCAGCGGCCAGACGCGATCGAGCGTCTGCTCGACGAAGCGTTCGGCGTCGATCGGCATGCACGGACGGCCTATCTGATTCGCGGGACGGTCGCCTGGATTCCCGCTCTTTCCTTCGCGATGGTGGATGGACAAGGCGCGCTGATCGGATCGCTGCAAAGCTGGCCGGTCGTGCTGACGCAGGATGACGGCACGCAATGCCCCTATATCATGGTCGGGCCGGTAGCGGTCGCCCCCGCGCATCAGGGCGGCGGCCATGGCCGGGCGATGATGGACGCTGTCGTGGCGGCTGCAAAGGCGCAGGGAACAGCGCCGCTGATGATGATTGGCGACCCGGAATATTATGGCCGCTTCTGGGGCTTTAGTGCCCAGGACACGAGCGGATGGCGTGCGCCCGGCCCGGTCGAGCAACGGCGTCTGCTGGCGCTGTCGGTCGATGGCCGCGCTGTGGGCGGCGTGGGGATGCTTGGTCCCGATATTAGCGTCATCGCCTGATTCCCCTTTGCCATCGGGGCGCTGCGATCCTATCTGCATAGCCTATGCCGATGGACCCGCTACCCGACCTTGCCGACCTGTCGCTCAGCGACATTGCGCGCCTGCTTGCCGAAAAAAAACTCCCGCCGGTGGAGAAATGGAATCCCGACCATTGCGGCGACAGCGACATGCGGATCGCGCGCGACGGAACCTGGTTTCACCAGGGATCGCCAATCGGGCGCGAGGCAATGGTCCGCCTGTTTTCCACCATATTGCGGCGAGAAGCGGACGGCAGCTATGTGCTGGTCACCCCGGTCGAAAAGCTGAGCATCGAAGTCGAGGATGCCCCCTTTGTCGCGGTGGAACTCAAGAGCGAAGGCGAAGGACGCGAACGGGCGCTGGCGTTCCGGCTGAACACCGGCGATCTGGTCGCGGCGGGGCCGGACAATGCGCTGCTGCTCCGTGAGACGGCGGACGGGCCACACCCCTATCTTCATGTCCGCGCGGGCTGGAGGCGCTGGTCGTGCGCAGCGTCTATTATGAACTGATGAACATGGCGCTGGATGAGGGCGCCGAGCGGATCGGCCTGTGGAGCAACGGCGCTTTCTTTCCGCTGGACGGCGGGGCATGACCCTGGCCGAGCGGCTGCGCGCCGCGTTGGCCGAAGGTCATGGCCGCGATGGCACCATCCTGTCATCCGACATGCGCGATCCCCGCATCGACGGGCACATCGCGCTCGCCCCCGCCGCCGTACTGGTCGCCATCACCGACCGGCCCGAACCGGGGTTGATCCTGACCCAGCGGTCGGAACGCCTGCGCAAGCATGCGGGACAGGTCGCCTTTCCCGGCGGCCGCGTCGATCCCGGCGATGCCGATGAGATTGCCGGGGCGCTGCGCGAGGCGGAGGAGGAAATCGGCCTGCCGCCGCATCTGGCGCAGGTCATCGGCACGTCCGACCGCTATCATACCTTTACCGGGTTCGACATCATCCCGGTACTGGCGGTCATTCCGCCCGACCTGCCCTTGCAGCCGCAGGAAAGCGAAGTGGCCGACTGGTTCGAACTGCCCCTCGCCTATGCGCTGGCCCCGGCGAACCGGACCCGGCATGCCGTCGAATTTGAAGGGGCGGTGCGGCATTATTATGAGATATTGTGGCAGGAACGGCGGATATGGGGCGTGACCGCCGCCATCCTGGCAAACCTGTCACACCGGCTGGGCGCATTATGAGCGTGGTGCTGCCCGATGCGCCATGGCGGCATCGTCCCGGTCTCGATAATTTGCTGACGGCGCTGGATGCGGCGGGCGGCAAGGCCCGCTACGTCGGCGGCGCGGTGCGCGACGGCTTGTTGGGGCTTGCGGTCAATGATCTGGATATTGCCACCACGCTTGCCCCCCAGGACGTGCTCGACCGGCTGAAGGCGGCAGAGATAAAGGCGGTACCGACCGGTATCGACCATGGCACGATCACCGCCGTCATCGCCGGCTGGCCGGTGGAGATTACGACACTGCGCCGCGACGTCAGCACCGACGGGCGGCGCGCGACCATCGCCTATACGGATGACTGGCGCGAGGATGCGGCGCGGCGGGACTTCACGATCAACGCCCTTTATGCCGATCCGCTGAGCGGGGAGATCACCGACTATTTTGGCGGGGTTGCCGATCTGGAAGCGCGGCGATTGCGTTTCATAGGCGATGCCGACGCACGCATTGCCGAAGATCATCTGCGCATCCTGCGCTATTTCCGCTTTCTGGCGCGCTATGGCGACGATGAGCTGGACAATATGGCCTATGCCGCCTGCGTCGCTGCGGCCAACAGCCTGATGGCGCTGTCGCGGGAGCGGATTGCCGATGAATTGCTCAAATTGCTGGGGGTCGCCGCGCCGATCCATGCGTTGCGGCTGATGGTCGATGGCGGGATATTGACGCCGGTTTTGCCTGAAGTCGACCGCGCCGGGATCTACCGGCTGGAGCGGTTGATAGCGCGGGAGGCCGCGGCTGGCATTGCACCATCGGCGCTGCGGCGGCTCGCGGCCTTGCTGCCGCCCGATGCGGCGCGGGCCGATCTGGTCGGCGCGCGGCTCAAACTGTCGAACAAGGCGCGCAAACGACTGACGACGGCGCTGGAGGCTGGCTTGGGCGATATGCCGATTCGGGCGCTCGCGTGGCATATCGGGGTCGAAGGTGCGATCGACAGGTTGCTGCTGGATGCCGATGCTGATCTGTCGCCTCTCTCCGCCCTGGACGACTGGACGCCGCCCAAACTGCCGATCGGCGGTGGCGCGTTGATCGCGCGCGGACTGCCCCCCGGCCCCGATGTCGCCAGGGCATTGAATGTCGTGCAGGATATGTGGGTCGCGGAAGGTTTCCCGGACGGCGCGCGGGTTGACGCTATTGCCGATCAGACCGTTTCGAAATTCCAGCGTGCGCGCCAATAGTCGAAGGCGTCCTGTTCGGCCATCGGCTTGGCGAAATAATAGCCCTGCCCCTGCCAGCATCCCAATTGCTGAAGCGCATGGGCAAGTTCCTGCGTCTCGATCCCTTCGGCCGTGACCTTGAGATTGAGCGACTCCGCCAGCGAGAGGATCGTGCGGACGATGACCGTCTTGTCGCGATCCTCCAGCATGTTCGACACGAAACTGCGGTCGATCTTCAATATGTCGATCGGCAGGCTGTGCAGGCTGGCCAGGTTGGAAAAGCCGGTGCCGAAATCGTCCATCGCGATCGGCATCTGCAAATCCTTGAGCGCGAACAGCAATTTGCGGGCCTTGTCGGGATCGGCGATGATTGCGCTTTCAGTGACTTCGGCGGTCAGGCGATGCCCGGCAATGCCGGAATAGCGCAGCGCTTCTTCAAACATCGACGCGACATCGTCCCGCGCCATCTGGATCGGCGAGAGGTTGACGTTGACGCCGACCGGCATGGGCTGGCCGAACCTTGCGTCCCAGCGCGACAATGCCTGCGCCGCTTCATAGGCGGCCCATCGGCCCAACGGCGTGATGAGGCCGCTTTCTTCGGCCACGGCGATGAATTCGACCGGGGACACATGCCCCAATTCCGCATCGTCCCAGCGGGCGAGCGCCTCGAACCCCGTAATCTCTCCGGTATGGAGATGGATCAGCGGCTGATAGGCCAGCGACAGGCCACCCTGCGCCAATGCGTCGCGCAGACGGCTCTCGATCGAAAAGCGGCGCTGCGCTTCCTTGAGAACACCGTTGCGATATATTTCGACCTTGCCGCTGCATTTGGCGATCTTGACCGCTGCCTGCGCCTTGCGAACGATGTCATCGGGGTCATCGCTCAGGCTGGTGGAAAGGGCACAGCCGATCGCGCAATCCACCCGGATTTGCAGGTCGCTCAGCCGGATCGGCGAACTCAGCGCTTCCTTGATCCGCTGGACGATGTGAAGAGCATCCGACAGGCCATTGTTCAGACGGGCGAATATCGCAAAATCATTGCCGCCGATCCGCGCCAGCACATCGCCCTGCCGCAGGCTGGATTTCAGTCGCTTGGCGACCGTGATCAGCAATTCGTCGCCAGCCATCGGGCCAAGCGATTCATTGACCCGGCTGAACCGGCTAAGGTCGATCGCGATGATGCCGAATTGGGCATTTTCGGGCCAGACCGAATTGGCGATCCGGTCGTCAATCTCTTCGCCAAAGCCGGTGCGATTGGGCAGCGCGGTCAACCCGTCGGACAGAAGTTCGCGGCGCAGATTCTTCTCGACCGTCCTTTCGCTGGTACGATCGGTCGCGGTGAACAGGTAAAGTTCGGGATGGTCCGCATCGGCAGGCAAGCGGCCGATGGTGCACATGAAATATTCCGGCCCCAATTTGCCATCGCGGCGAATTTCAAAACTGTCTGCAACGTGATTCGTCTGAATGAATTTCAGGATGCGATCGCGCCACACGGTCGCGGCCTGGCTGATGGCCCCGTCCTTTTCCTGATGCTGGCGAAACGCCTGCAAGAAACGGTCATTGGCTTCGACCACCGACAACAGATTGTCATCATGGGATAAAATCGCTGCCGCCTGCGACATGGCGGCCAGCCATTGGCTCGGCGCTATGACGAAGGATGGATATGCCTCCGCGTCCCCCGCAACAGGGGCGTTGCTGGTCCTTCCGACTGGCCAGTTGCGCACAGAAATGGATTCCATGCCTTGGCCATATCGGGAAGCGGTAAATTTTCAGGAAACGATGCGCCGATCATTGTAAAAAATGGTCATTAAAAGCGATTGTCGCGCGGAAACCCGGTGGGTGGCATGCGGCCAGCCGCACCGCGCGCCACTTTCCACGGCGTCATGTCCGATTCGGTTCGCATCCGCCCGGTCTCGCCCCCCATCGCCCAGCTAAGTCCGTCGGCCAGGCGGAAAGTGATGGCGTCCGACAGACCACCATCGCGATAGCGCTGCATCTGCACGCCCTGCCCACGCGCCATGCGGGGCATTTCGTCGAGCGAGAAAACGAGCAATTTGCGGTTTTCGCCAATCACGGCCACGCTGTCCGACCCCGGCGCGACCGGGCGGATGACAGCCAGCCTGGCGCCGGTGCGGACATTGACGACCTGACGCCCTTTGCGCGTTTCCGCCATGATCTCCGCCACCGCCGCAATGAAACCACGCCCGTCGGAAGACGCCAGCAACAATTCCGTGCCAGCCCGTGCGGGCATGAAGGCGACGATCGCGCCTTCATTGTCCATATCGACCAGCGATCGCACCGGATCGCCAAAGCCGCGACCGCCCGGCAGCTTGTCCGACCCCAGCGTATAGACGCGCCCGGTGGACGTCGCGAGCAGCAGCTTGTCGGTGGTGTAGGCATGGAACGCGAATTGGGGACCGTCGCCCTCCTTGAACTTGAGCGTATCGGCGGCAGCCAGATCGCGATGGCCGCTCATCGCCCTGATCCAGCCGCGTTCGGACAGAATGACGGTGATCGGTTCGCGCTCGATCATCGCCTCCAGCGGGATGTCCCGTGCGGGCCCGGCTTCCTCCACCAATGTACGGCGGTGGCCCAGGGCCGTGTCGGGGCCGTAGCGCTTGCGCAGCGCGGCAATGTCGCGCTTCAGCTTGGTCCGCTGGCGCTGCGGGCTTTCGACCAGCTTTTGCAGATCCTCCTGCTCCGCCACCAGATCGGCATGTTCGCGGCGCAATTCCATCTCTTCCAGCTTGCGCAAGGACCGCAGGCGCATGTTGAGAATGGCTTCGGCCTGCCGGTCGGTCAGGGCAAATTCGTCCATCATCACCAGCTTCGGCTCATCCTCCGTACGGATGATCTCGATCACCCGGTCAAGGTTGAGATAGGCGATGATATAGCCATCAAGCAGTTCGAGCCGATCGGCGATCTTGGCAAGGCGATGCTGCGCGCGCCGGACCAGCACGTCGATCTGGTGCTTGAGCCATTCGATCAGCACCGCACGCAACCCCAGGACGCGCGGCGTATGGGTGGCGTCCAGCACGTTCAGGTTGAGCGGAAAGCGGTTTTCCAGATCGGTCAGCCGGTAGAGACTGTCCTTGAGCACCTGCGGATCGACATTGCGGTTCCTGGGCGTGATGACGATGCGGATCGTCTCATCGCTTTCATCGCGCACATCTTCCAGGATCGGCAGCTTCTTGTCGTTGATCAGGGCCGCGATCTGCTCGATCAGCTTGCCCTTCTGCACCTGATAGGGAATTTCGCTGACGATCAACTGCCAGGTGCCGCCGCTCAATTTCTCTATGCCGGTCGGTTCCCAGACGCCCTGATCATCCTTGCCGGTCGAAAAGCGCGCACGGGTACGGAACGCGCCACGTCCCGTGGCATAGGCTTCGGCAATGATTGCGGGACTATCCACCAGCACGCCGCCAGTGGGGAAGTCCGGCCCCTTCACCACTGCCATCAACGCCGCATGATCCGTATCGGGATTGTCGATCAGCAAGCTGGCGGCATCGAGTATTTCGGTCACATTATGCGGCGGAATGCTGGTGGCCATGCCCACCGCAATGCCGCTGGCACCATTGGCAAGCAGGTTGGGGAAAAGGCCGGGGAACACCTCCGGCTCTTCATCCTCGCCATTATAGGTCGGGCGGAAATCGACCGTACCTTCGTCCAGCCCCGCCATCAGGTCGGCGGCAGGCTGGGTCAGGCGCGCTTCGGTATAGCGCATCGCGGCGGCATTATCGCCGTCGATATTGCCAAAATTGCCCTGCCCGTCGACCAATGGCGTGCGCAGGACGAAATCCTGCGCCAACCGCACCATGGCATCATAAACGCTGCTGTCGCCATGGGGGTGATATTTGCCGATGACGTCGCCCACGACGCGGGCGCATTTCTTGTAGCTTGTGCCGTTGCGGGCAGGGTTGGCGACCAGCACGTCGGCCGACGCGCCGGACGGCTCCATCCTGAGCAGCCGCATCGCCCAGAGCAGGCGGCGATGCACCGGCTTCAACCCGTCGCGCAAATCCGGCAAGGACCGCGCGGTAATGGTGGACAGGGCATAGACGAGATAACGCTGCGACAGCGCCGCGTCGAACGGATGGTCCTTGATATTGTCGAAAGGATCGCGAAAATCGGTCATTACGCGCGGGATAGCAGCACGGGGACGAAACGGAAACGGAGATTTGGCCGGGATCGAACCGCAGCGTTAAAATCCCACCAGCAGCATATCCAGCGCGGCGGCTATCACGTCCTGATGATCGTGCAGCGACAAGGCCGGCTGCCCAAGCGACCGGGCCGGAACCGCCCCCGCAAACTGGGTCATCATGACCAGCGTTTCGCCTTCAATCTGAAAATACGGATTAAGGCGCGCCATGGGTGTGCCAACGTCGGCAATAGGGATGAGCGGTACAACGAATCGGGTCGTCAGATGATCGAGCAAATCGGCCTGGCAATCCAGAACCCAACTACCGTCGGACAGGCGATGCGCGCTAAATCTTGCCATTAGAACATGCGATATTTTTCGAGCGGCAGGCCATGTTTTTCGACATAGGCGTTGGAAGCAGCAATGCCCTGGGCATTCTCCTCTTGCCAGCGGCGTCCGCGTTCGGCGGCGATTTGCTTGGCCAGCGCGTCTTCACAGGTGCGGGACAAGTTGATTCCCAACGCCCGCGCCTCTGCGACAAGCGCCATATCCAGCGACAGGTTGGTCGCCTTGCGCGTCCCGATCCGTTCATGCCTGGTCACAACCAACTCCTTCATAAAACATGCGCATGAACATACGCATCATTCGTCACGGGGCAAGTAGCGTCCCTGCGGGTCATCGGCGATGGCGGCGACGAATTCGGCGCTGATCCAGTCGCGAAACGCCTTCACCTTGGGCGTATTGCGAGCATGGGGCGGATAGACGATCCAGTAGCTCGCGATCTCGCGGACATAGGATGGCATGGCTTCGACCAGCAGGCCCGCCTCTACCTCCGCCTTCCACAAAAACAGGTTCAGGATGGCGATCCCCTGCCCCCCGATCGCGGCACGACCTTCCATCACCTGGCTGTCGAGCGCGATGCCCGGCGGCCCGCCTGCCGGATCGGCCTCCACCCCCATGGCCGCGAACCATTCATGCCACCACATGTCGTCGGGCGACAGGCGCGGCAGGGCATGAAGCGCCTGCGCATCGGCGACCGGACCATGGCGCGCCAGCCAGTCCGGGCTGCACATCGGCGCCAGGCGGTTGTGCGTCAACAGCCGCGCCTCCAGCCCCGGCCAATTGCCCTTCCCCCCGCGAATCGCCAGATCCACGCCGGTGCGGGCAAGATCGACCACCGCATCCTCGGCCTGGATGCGCACCGCCAGCCCCGGATGACGCATCTGGAACGCGCCGATCCGGGGGGCGAGCCAGAGATGGGCGAAACTATTGGTGCAACTGATGGTAAGGACCATCGAATGATCCTGCGCCAGAGCGGCAAAGCCCTGTCGCATCTGGTCGAAAGCGCGGATGATGACCGGCGCGATTTCCCGTCCCTTGTCGGTAAGAAGCACCCGGCGGCCGGCGCGCTGGAACAGGCTCAGCCCCAGCCGGTCCTCCAGCAACTTGACCTGATAGCTGACCGCCGCCTGGGTCATGCCCAGTTCCTGCGCGGCGGCTGTAAAGTTTTCGAGCCGGGCAGCGGCTTCGAACACCCGAACGGCGGAAAGCGGAGGCAAGGCGGACATGGCTTTCCATAAGGGGAGCTTATTATCACTGTCCATGCTTTTGTTGGATGTCGTTACGGAACAGGCGCATTGGTCGCTTCGCACACATGCACCATTTCAATCGAAAGGATCGCGACCATGCGCGACCAGTATGACGCCCGGTTGTGGACGGACCATCATCGCGCAGCCAGCGCCGGGATCGACCGGCTGATTGCACGGATCATGCAGGCATTTCGCGTGCTGCATTCGATCCATTGGTCGGCCCCCTGGTCCGATGACAGCCGGTGCGGCGCGTAAAAACGACAAGGGGCTGCACAACAGGGGTTGCGAATTGGCGGTAAAGCGCCACTTTGCGCCCGTGTCAGATCATCCCCTCCCCCGCCCCCGCCCGCCTTGTTGACCGACGCGGCGCTGTTCCTGGATTTTGACGGGACGCTCACGCCCATTACCGACACCCCCGACGGGGTGATTGTGGATGATGGACTGGTGCAGTTGCTCCTGGCGCTGCGGGAAAGGCTGGACGGGCGACTGGCGATCGTGAGCGGGCGGTCGATCGAAACGCTGCGCACCCTTGGCTTTGCTGACTTCCTGCTGGCGGGCACCCATGGGCTGGAATTTGCCCGTCCCGGCGGCGCCATCGCCGCGCCAACGCGCCTCGCGGCAATCGATGATGCCGAAGCCGCCTTCAACGCCTTTGCCGCCGACAAGCCCGGCGTGCTGGTCGAACGCAAATCGATCAGCGTCGGGCTGCACTATCGCGGCGCTCCTGCCTGGCAGGATGCCGCGCATGCGCTGGCCCGCCAATGGGCCGATCAGGACGGTCTGGCGCTTCAGCAGGGCAAGATGCTTTATGAATTGCGGCCCGGTGGCGCGGACAAGGGCAGCGCGGTCCATGCGCTGATGGCGCAAGGGCCGATGGCGGGCGGTGTGCCGGTCTTTATCGGCGACGACGTGACCGACGAGGAAGGCTTTGCCGCGGCCGCCGAACTGGGCGGGGTTGGCATATTGGTCGGACCTGTGCGACAAACGCGAGCGGCATATAATTTGGAACAGGTTGCCGCCGTCAGGCATTATCTGCGAGAGGGGGTTGCACGGCTCGCATGATCCGTGCCCCCTCAATTTGCCAAAAAGCATGAGGGGCAGTGCGATAAACAGCAATACTCACCCAATATTGGGCGGCAACGCCCGCAATTTGGACCTCTGGCCGATTGGCAATTGCCAGGCATCGGCGCTGATCGATCGGGCCGGTCGGATGGTGTGGGCCTGCGTTCCCAGGGTCGATGGCGATCCGGTCTTTTCCGCGCTGCTCGACGATGCTGATTGGGATGATGACGCCGCGATCGGTTTCTGGGCGATCGAACTGGAAAATTGCGTTGCGGTAGAGCAATATTATCTGCGCAACACCCCCGTTCTGGTCACGCGGCAGAGCGACACGCAGGGCAACGTCATCGAAATTTTCGATTTCTGCCCCCGCCACAAGCATAAGGGCCGCATGTATCGCCCGGTCGCCTTCGCCCGGATCGCGCGCCCGGTGGCCGGATCGCCGCGCATAAGAGTGCGCCTGCGCCCGACGACGGCCTGGAATGCGGAAAAGGTACCGATCAATTACGGCTCCAACCATATCCGCATGGTCCTGTCCTACATGGCGATGCGGGTGTCGACCGACGCGCCGATCGGCCTGATCGCGCAGGAAAGCTGGTTCCGGCTGGAGCAGGACGCCCATTTCTTCATGGGGCCTGACGAAGGATTTTCGGACGCCCTGCGCCCGGCGCTCCAGCGGATGCTGGACGACACGGTGGAGGAATGGCGCCTGTGGGTGCGCGGCCTCGCCATCCCGGCGGAATGGCAGGAAGCGGTCATCCGGTCCGCGATCACGCTCAAACTGTGCCAGCATGAAGAAACCGGCGCGATCGTCGCGGCGCTGACGACCAGCATCCCCGAACATGCCGATTCGGGTCGCAACTGGGACTATCGCTACTGCTGGGTGCGCGACGCCTATTATACCGTCGAAGCACTCAACCGGCTGGGCGCTCTGGATGTGCTGGAAACCTATCTGGTCTATCTGCGCAACATCGTCGATGGCGCAAAGGGCGGGCATATCCAGCCGCTTTACGACGTGCGCGGCAACGCCACGCTGACCGAGTGGGAGGCGGACGAACTGCCCGGCTATCGTGGCATGGGCCCGGTGCGGGTCGGCAACGCCGCCTACAGCCAGATCCAGCATGACGCCTATGGCCAGATCGTCCTGTCGTCGGTGCAGGGCTTTATCGACTGGCGACTGCTGCGCATGGCGGGCCATGCCGATTTCGAGGCGTTGGAGGCCGTGGGCGAGCGGGCCTGGAGCGTCTATGACAAGCCGGATGCGGGTTTGTGGGAACTGCGCAATCGCACCCATGTCCACAGCTATAGTGCGGTGATGTGCTGGGCGGCGTGCGATCGGCTGGCCCATGCCGCGCTGGCGCTGGACCTGCCCCTGCGCGCGGCGCACTGGCAGAACCGCGCCGACACGATGAAGGCGCGCATCATCGATGCGGCGTGGCGAGAGGACAGCCAGGCCATATCGGCGAATTTCGAGGATGATTCGCGCGACGCATCGCTGCTGCAACTGCTCGATCTGCGTTTCCTGAGCGCGGATGATCCCATGTTCACCGGCACATTGGCCGCGCTGGAGGCGGATTTGCGGCGTGGCAACGACATGCTGCGCTACAGCGCGCCCGATGATTTCGGCGAGCCGGTGACTGCGTTCAACGTCTGCACCTTCTGGCTGATCGAAGCGCTGCATCGCACCGGTCGTACGGAAGAAGCCCGCACCCTTTTCGAAGAGATGCTGAGCCGACGCACCGCCGCAGGATTATTGTCCGAGGATATTGATCCTGTGACCGGGGAATTGTGGGGCAATTATCCTCAAACCTATTCGCTCGTCGGCATCATCAACTGCGCCGTCTTGTTGAGCAAACCCTGGAGCGTGATGCGATGAGTCGCCTGATTGTCATTTCCAACCGCGTGTCCCGACCCAACAAGTCGGGCAATCAGGGCGGACTTGCGGTCGCGCTGGCGCAGGCGTTGCGGGAAAGCCGGGGGACATGGATCGGTTGGTCGGGCGAAATCACCGATAATTTCACCGGCCATATCGGCTTTTACGAGGATGACGGGGTCAAGACTGCGACGATCGACCTGGAAGAACAGGATGTCGACGAATATTATAACGGGTACGCCAACAAGACGCTGTGGCCGCTCTTTCACTTCCGCATCGATCTGGCCGAATATGCCCGCGATTTCGAGGGCGGCTATAACCGGGTCAACCAGCGCTTTGCCGATACCACAGCGCCGCTGATCGAGCCGGAGGACGTCATCTGGGTTCATGATTATCACATGATCCCGCTGGGCCAGATGCTGCGTGACCGCGGCCACCGCAACAAGATGGGCTTTTTCCTGCACATCCCCTGGCCACCCACGCGACTGCTCGTGTCGCTGCCCCATCACAGCAAGCTGGTCAGCACCTTGTTCGCCTATGATGTCGTGGGGTTCCATACCGAAGAATGGCTCGAATCCTTCCGTCATTATGCCGAGCGGGAGATGGGTGGTACGGTGAACGGCGATTTCATCACCGTTGGCGACCGGACGATCCAGGCGGTCGCTTGCCCGATCGGGATCAACGCGAAGGAATTTGCCGAAGCAGCCGAAAGCGAGGTTGCGCAGAACATGCTCCGGCAGATACGCGCATCGCTTCAGGACCGCTCGATGATCGTCGGCGTCGATCGGCTGGACTACAGCAAGGGGCTGGAGGAGCGCTTCAACGGCTATGCCCGCTTTCTGAAGGACCATCCCGACCAGCATCGCAAGGTTTTGCTGACCCAGATCGCGCCGCCTTCGCGCGGCGAAGTCGAAAGCTACCAGCAGATACGCGCCGCGCTCGATTCCCTCGCCGGGCGGATCAATGGCGAATATAGCGATGTGGACTGGACGCCCATCCGCTACGTCAATCAGGGCTACCCGCGCGACAAGCTCGCCGGCATATATCGCAGCGCCAAGATCGGGCTGGTCACGCCGCTGCGCGATGGCATGAATCTGGTCGCCAAGGAATATGTCGCGGCGCAAGACCCGGAGGATCCGGGCGTTCTGATCCTGTCGCGCTTTGCCGGGGCCGCAATGCAGCTCAAGGACGCGCTGCTGATCAATCCCTACAGCCCGGAGGAAATGTCCGACGCTATCCTGCGCGCGCTCGCCATGCCGCTGGATGAACGCAAGCGTCGCTGGCGCGCCATGATGGATAGCGTTGAAAAGCAGGACATCAGCTGGTGGCGGCAATGCTTTACCGGGCGGCTGATGGCGGTGGATCGCGATACGGCGCGGGTTGAGCCGGAGACCGCGGACGGCTAACAACGGCGCATGATCGATGATGATGATGAGCCGCGCGGTTTGGCCGCAACCCTGCGCGCCCGATCAGGCGTCATCATCGGCGCGATCGGCATGGTGGCGTGGATGGCGTTGCTATGGGCGATGTTCGGCGACGTGCTGTAAGGGCCGCACCAATTGCACCCCCGCCCGCTTTGTTCTATGGGCGAGGCCCAAGCAGCCCCGGCACCCGCTGATCCTTCTCGATTCGCGATTGTCGGGGCGCAGTATTTTTGACCAGACAGGAACGCGCATGGCCCGTCGCCGCCAGATTTACGAAGGCAAGGCAAAGATCCTTTATGAAGGCCCGGAACCGGGCACGATCATCCAATATTTCAAGGATGACGCAACCGCCTTCAACGCGCAGAAGAAGGGCACGATTTCCGGCAAGGGCGTGCTCAACAACCGGATTTCCGAGCATATCTTCACGCTGCTCGGCCAGATCGGCGTACCGACCCACTTCATCCGCCGCCTCAACATGCGTGAGCAGCTGGTGCGTCAGGTGGAGATCGTGCCGATCGAAGTCGTCGTGCGCAACGTCGCCGCCGGATCGCTCAGCAAGAAGCTGGGGATCGAGGAAGGCACACAGCTGCCCCGCACGCTGATCGAATATTGCTACAAGGATGACGCGCTGGGCGACCCGCTCATTTCCGAAGAGCATATCGCCTGCTTTGGCTGGGCGACGCAGGAAGAGATGCACGACATTGCCGACATGGCGATCCGCATCAACGACTTCATGTGCGGTCTGTTCGCCGGGATCGGCATTCGCCTCATCGACTTCAAGCTGGAGTTCGGTCGCCTCTATGACGGCGATTACAGCCGCATCATTCTGGCCGACGAGATCAGCCCCGATGGCTGCCGCCTGTGGGACGCTGCGACCAACGAGAAGCTGGACAAGGACCGTTTCCGCCGCGATCTGGGCGGCGAAGTGGAAGCCTATCAGGAAGTGGCGCGCCGCCTGGGCCTGCTGCCCGAAGGGCTGGACACCACGGTGCTCGACCTCGACACGCATCGCAAGAAGCGCGAGAAGGAATAAGTCCTTCGATCCGCCGTCATCCTGACGCAAGTCAGGATCCAGAGTTGGCGCAAAGCCGCCCTGGATGCCGGATCAAGTCCGGCATGACGGTTATGGGTTACGCCATCAGCGCATCAGCGACCAGCTTGATGCCCAGCAGCACCATCAGCACATAGATCAGCGTGTAGAAGCGGGCGGCATCCACCCGCCGCACCAGCGCGACGCCCGCCAGCGTCGCAACGATCGCGACCGGCAGCAGCATGGCGGTCGCCGTCAGATTGCCGCGCGTGAATTGGCCCAGCGCGGCATAGGCGGGCACCTTCATCCAGTTCATGACTGCGAAGGCGACCGCCGTAGTCCCGACCAGCATGTCGCGCGGCAGGCGCCTGGGCAGCACCCACATCTGGAACGGGGGCGAACCGGCATGGGCGATCTGGCTGGAAAAGCCGCTGGCGACGCCGAGCAGCATGCCCACCCAATCGGGCGATGTGGACGGCAGCACAATCGCCCCGCCCCGCTCGACCCATAGCCGTTGCAGCCCGAACACTATCGAAATCACGCCCAATGCGCCCAGCACTGTGGTTTCATGCACTTGCGCGGCAAACAGATAGCCAAGCGTCACGCCGACCGCCGCGCCGGGCAGCATCACCCGCAAGATATGGCCGTCCCAGCTTTTCCGGAATGCCCAGACGCTGACGGCGTCCTGCACGATCAGGATGGGCAGCATTATGGCTGCGCCGCGTACCGGGTCCACGCCCAGCGCCATGATCGGCATGGCCAGTGCGCCGACCCCGGCAAAGCCGCCCTTGGCGAGGCCCGATATGGCCACGGCGATGAAGGCGCAGGCGTAATAGAGATATTCGGGGTCCATAGCGATCGCCTAGCGCAAGGGACAGGCAATTGGCATTGAAAAAGACGCTCAGCGACTGGCGCGATAGCCGATCGTCAGGCCTAGGCTGAAGGTCGCGAGCAGGGCAAGCTGCACCTTTCCCTGCGGGTCGTCATAGCCCACAATCTGTTGCCCCCAAGCGAACAGCCCGACAAACATCGCCAGCGCCACCCCGGACATCCCCATGCTCCCCCCGGATTTCTGCGCCATGACAGTATCGGATGAGATGCTAACAAAAGCATAATGGCTTGCCACCCCGCCACACCGGGACTAGGGGAGCGGCAAAGTCGATCCCCCGGACCGCACGGTTCGGCCCTGTCCGTCTCAAGGAGTTCGCCGCTCATGAAAGCCCGCATTTTCGTCACCCTCAAGGGCGGTGTCCTCGATCCGCAGGGCCGGGCGATCCACCATGCGCTGGAAGGCCTGGGCTTTGACGGCGTCAATGACGTGCGCGCGGGCAAGTTGATCGAACTGGACCTGGCCGATGGCACCAGTGACGAGGATATTGACGGCATGTGCCGCAAGCTGCTTGCCAATACAGTGATCGAAAATTATCGCATCGAAAAGGTCGCCTGAGCCATGAAGAGCGCCGTCATCGTCTTTCCGGGCAGCAATTGCGACCGCGACCTGGCAGTGGCGTTCGAGGCTGCGACCGGCGCGAAGCCAGCCATGGTGTGGCACCGCGATACCGAACTGCCCGACGACATCGACCTGATCGGCGTACCGGGAGGCTTTTCCTATGGCGACTATCTGCGGTCCGGCGCCATGGCGGCGCGGTCGCCGGTGATGCAGGCGGTGGCGCAGGCGGCCGATCGCGGCGTGTTCGTGCTGGGCATCTGCAACGGCTTTCAGGTGCTGACCGAAAGCGGCCTGCTGCCCGGCGCGCTGCTGCGCAATGCCGGTGGGCATTTCGTGTGTCGCGACGTCGCGCTGACCGTGGACAATGCGCAGAGTGCCTTCACCAGCCGCTACGCAGCGGGCGAAACGATTTCCTATCCGGTCGCGCATCATGACGGCAATTATTTCGCCGACGACGCGACGCTCGACCGGCTGGAAGGCGAAGGCCGGGTCGCGTTGCGCTATGCGGAGAATGTCAACGGTTCGGCGCGCAACATTGCGGGGATATTGAACGACAGGGGCAATGTGCTGGGCATGATGCCGCACCCCGAACGGGTGATCGAGGCTGCCCATGGCGCGACCGATGGCAAGCGCCTGTTCGACGGCTTGGTCGAAGGGCTGATGGCGCGGGCCTGATGGCGATTTAACACAGCCTCCGTTCGTTTCGAACGGATATTTGCATTTCCCTCACCCGCCGCGGTGATAATCATATTCCATTGCCCGCCCCTGCTGCTTGGTCAGGATCGCGCCGATGATCGTGCCGCCTGCCCGGCGCAGGCGGTCCACGGCGGCGCGCAGGCCACCATGATGGTTGCGCCCCCATTCGACGACGAGCAGGCTGGCCTGCACCCTGCCCGCCAGCAGCAGCGTATCGGTCCCGCCCAGGATCGGCGGGGCGTCTATCAGCACCGTGTCATAACTGTCGCGCACGGCCAGTAGCAGCGCTTCGAATGCCGGGGTCGCCAGCAGTTCGGCCGGATTGGGCGGCACCGCGCCACAGGGGAGCAGCGCCACGCCAGACGTGCCGGTTTCCACGATAACCTCTTCGGCGCTGGCCTGCCCGGTCAGCAACGCGCTGATGCCGCGACCGGCTGGCAGGCGGAACAGGCTGTGCTGGACCGGGCGGCGCATGTCGCCATCCACCACCAGCACCCGTTTGCCCAGGCCCGCCAAGGCGAGAGCCAGCGCATGCAGGGTCAGTGACTTGCCCTCCCCCTCCTGCGCGCTGGTGACGAGGATCGAGCGCGGCAGGCCGTCCGCCGACGCCAGCAGCAGCGATGACGCAAGCGGCGTGAAAATATCGACCGGCTGCGGGGCGTCGCCTGTCACTGGCACCGACCCCAGCAGCGGCAGACCGACCCGTTCGGTCAGCGTATCGGCGGACGTTACAGCATCATCGAACATGTGCCGCGCCGCGACCAGCAGCAGGCCCAATGCCATCCCGCCCAGCGACGCCAGCAGCAATGTCATGCCGATGCGGGGCGAAAACGGCCGGGTCGGCACGGCTGCGCGATCGAGCGGCTGGATGCGACCGGCCTGAAATCCCGCCTGCGACGCCATGTCGCGATAGCGCTGGAGCAGGCTGTCGTGCAGCATCCGGTAGGTATCGACAGACCGCTCCAATATGCCCGTCTGCACGTCGCGCCCGCGTTCGGCCTGCGCCTGCCGCTCCAGATCAGCGATTTCCGCCGCAATCTGGGTTTCGCCATGCACCGCAACCTCATATTGTTCGCGCAGCGACGCGCGAATGGTGTTGGCCATCGCCTCCGCCTGATCGTCCAGCGCCGCCAGACGGGCGCGCGCCTCGCGCATGTCGGGATGGGCATCCTTGCGGAACTGCCGTTCCTCGACAATGGCGGCGCGCGCTTCGGCGCGGCTCGTCATCAGGCTCTGCATCGCGCCATTGCCCAGCACTTCGGGCAGCGTTTCAGGACTGGCGCGACGTGCGCCCTCCCACCGCTTCTGCGCCGCGATCCGATCCGCCAGCGCCTGCGCGCGATAGGCGTTCAACTGGGCGAGACGCGCGGCGATCGTGCCTTGCGGCGGGCGCTGCGTATCATCGCCATCGTCCGTCGCCCCGCTGGTGCGTGCGGCATAGACCGCCAGATCGCGCTCGGCCCGCGCCAGATCCTTGCGCGCCCCGTCCAGTTCGCCCAGCAGGAAGCGGCGCGCCTGCACGCCCGATTCAAAGCCGCGCTTCAGGTCCGCGCGGATCAGGCTGTCGGCATAGCTGTTGGCGACGCGCGCGGACAGGACCGGGTCCGCACTGACGAAGCTGATGCGCAGAACGCGCGACTTGCCGGGAAGATCGACCTCCAGATTATCGCGCAGCAGGCGCACGACCATATCCTGTTCGACCTGCCGCTGGGTCAGGCTGCCTGCCCCTTCGGTCGGGCGCTTGCGGTCCATGCCCGCAAAAAATGTAGGGGTGCCGACCAGCGCCAGATCGCGCGCGACCTCTTCGGCCAGCGCGCGACTGCGCAGCACTTCCAGTTCGGTCTGCATCAGCGATTCGATGTCGCCCGGCGCGCCATGGGTCGCGGCCTGCGCATTTGACCCGGCGGCCCCCGCTGGCACGTCCTGCACCTCAACGGATGCCGTGGCACGATAGTCCGGGGTGGACATCAGGATGATCAGCGCGCCCGCCAGCAGGCACAATGCCATGGTGACGAACAGGATGACGCGATGGCGGCGCAGCACGGCCCAGCCGTGGCGGGTGGCGGCCGCGAAACGGGCGGCGCGGCCCTCGCCCAGCCCGATTCCGTCAGACGCCATGGTGTCCGGTCCGCTCATCAATTCTTCCCGTCCAGGGCAATGAACCCGGCGGCCAGCGCCGGCGCGGCCAGCAAGGTGCCGCCCAATATCGCCTTCGCCCGCGACAGGCCGACAATGATCATGTCGCCGGGCAGGATTTCGGGATCGGCCGCCTTGCCCCGGCGAATAGCGGCAAGATCGAACATCGCGGCCTGCCGTTCCCCGTCAATCTGCCGCACGACAATGATTTGCGAGAGGCTGGCGAGCCGGGTCGGCCCTTTGGCCAGCGTCACCGCCTGGCTAAGCGTCAGGCGCCCGTCGACCGGGAACAGGCCCGGTTCCCGCACTTCCCCGTCCACGGTGATGCGGCGGCCAACCGCCTTCTTCACGAATATGGTGACTTGCGGCGACACCAGATAGCGCTGACCCAGCCGATCGGCGATCCGGTCGGCCGCGTCGCCAGATGACAGGCCGGCAACCGGCACATCCCCGATCAGCGGCATCCGCACCATGCCAGCCGCGCTCACCTGCGCATCCTCCAGCGACAGGTCCGGCTCATGATAGACCTGAATGCGCAGCACATCGTCGGGGGACAGGCGGTAATCCGCGCCGATGGCGGGCGCTGGCGGAATGATCGCATAGGCCTCGTCACCGCGCGGTGCCTGCTCGACGCTCGCGCAGGCAGACAGCAACGCACAACCGCTCATCGCGGCATAGATCTGCCTGATGGTCATCTGCACTTCTGCCCCCTTATGGCCCGATTGAGGCCGGGGGTAGCGGTGCGGCACGACGAAGGCAACCACAGGCGCGACGGGTCGCGCCCGATGGCCGGTCGTCAGACGGCGATGCGCCCCGGTGCCGGTTCGGCGAAGCGGCGCGGCTGATCGGGCCAGATGCCGCGGGTGTCATAAACGGCCTTGCCGACACGTTCATCGACGGGGACAGATTTGAACATGTCATGATCGACAAGAATGACGAACACGCCACATTGTTCCAGAGCCGTATCGAGATCGATCAGTTCCGCGCCCGTCCCGGCAAATTCCATCGGCAGGGCTTGGGCGTAGGGTTCGACCAGCTTGATCCGGCGACCATAGCGACGGGCCAGCCGCGCGGCGACCTTGACCGCCGGGCTTTCGCGGAAATCGTCGATATTCGCCTTGAACGCCAGGCCCAGACAGGCAACATCCTCGCCAGCAAAGGCATCGATCATGTCAGACGCCTTGGCCACAACATAGTCGGTCTTGCCGTCATTCACTTCACGTGCGGTGCGGATGATGCGGGCATTTTCCGGGTCGCCATGGACGATGAACCAGGGATCGACCGCGATGCAATGGCCGCCGACGCCGGGACCGGGGGAAAGGATATTGACGCGCGGATGGCGGTTGGCCAGCCGGATCACTTCCCATACGTCGATGTCCATATTCTCCGCGATCACCGACAATTCATTGGCAAAGGCGATGTTGACGTCCCGAAAGCTGTTTTCGACCAGCTTGACCATCTCCGCCGCGCGGGCCGTCGTGGTGATGCACGCGCCGCGCACGAACTGGCGATAGAAGCCCAGCGCCTTGCGCGCACAACGCGGCGTGATGCCGCCAATGCAGCGATCATTGTCGATCAGCTCGACCAGAATACGGCCGGGCAGAACGCGCTCCGGGCAATAGGCGATGGCGATGTCGCCCTGCACGCCCTTGCCGGGCATTTTGAGGTCGGGGCGCATCGTGCCGATGACGTCGCGCATCGCTTCGGTCGTGCCGACAGGCGAAGTGGATTCCAGGATCACCGTGTCGCCCGCCTTCAGCACCGGGGCGATCGTGCGTGCGGCTTTCAGAACATAGCTGATGTCGGGCGCGCGATCTTCCGCCACCGGGGTCGGCACGGCGATGATGAACACGTCGCTTTCCTCGACCTCCAGGCTGGCGCGCAGATTGCCGCGCGCGACGACGCCCTGCACCAGTCCGTCAAGATCGACTTCCTCGATATGCACACGGCCCGAATTGACGGTTTCCACGACATGGGCGGACACGTCCACGCCAACCACCTGCGCGCCGCCACGGGCGATCAGGGCTGCGGTCGGCAGGCCGATATAGCCAAGGCCGATGACGGAAACCTTCTGCTTGGTGTCGACGGGCATGAACAGGCAGTCCTTATGAGGCTAAGATTTGCCGCAGTTTCTGCCTGGAAATGCTGAAGATTTCGGTAACGGTGGCACCAAGATCGACCTTCTCCCCCTGGGGGAGAAGGATATGGAGCCTTACCGCATCCGGAGGATCGGTTAGGCGCAGTTGGATGAGGGGGCTGTGCGCCAACGTCAGGGCGGACGCCCTCACCACTGCGACTAAGGCAGCAAGCTGCCAAGTCTCGTTGCCTCTCCCCTTCGGGAGAGGAGATTATGACGCTCTATCCCGCGATAACGCCGGCAATCCGCTCCGCCGCATGGCCGTCACCGAACGGATTATGCGCCCGCGCCATGGCGTCATAGACGTCCTTGTCGTCCAGCAACTCCAGCACTTCACGCACGATCAGCGCGCGGTCGGTTCCGACCAGCTTCGCCGTCCCGGCTTCCACCCCTTCTGGCCGTTCGGTCGTTTCCCGCATCACCAGCACCGGCTTGCCGAGCGAGGGCGCTTCTTCCTGCACACCGCCGCTATCGGTCAGGACGAGGGTGCAGAGATCAAGCAGCCGCACGAAATGCGGATAATCAAGCGGCTCGATCATCGCGACATTGGGCAGGCCGCCCAGCACTGCGTCCATGATCGGGCGGACATTGGGGTTGGGATGGACCGGGAAGATCACCGCGACGTCAGGCCGCGCCGCGATGTCGGCAATGGAGCGGGCGATCGCCTCCATGCCGCCGCCGAAATTTTCGCGCCTGTGGCTGGTGACGGCGATGATCCGCTTGCCAGCGAAACGCGCGGCAAGATCATCGAGACCGCTGGCAAGCGACGGATCGGCCAGCACCCGGTCGCGCGTCGCGAGCAGCGCGTCGATCACGGTATTGCCGGTAATGTGGATGCCCGCCGCGTCCCGGCTTTCGCGCAACAACGCATCGGCAGCCGCCTGCGTCGGTGCGAAATTCATGTCCGCGATGCAGGCGACGACGCGGCGGTTCACCTCTTCGGGCCATGGGTGGTGGATGTCGCCGCTGCGCAATCCCGCCTCGACATGGGCAACCGGGATCTTGCGATAATAGGCCGCCAGACTCGCGACCATGGTAGTCAGCGTGTCGCCATGAACGACGATGCGATCTGGCTTTTCGGCGTCGAACGCCTTGCCCAGTTCGACGATCAGCTTGGCGGTCAGTCCGTCGAGCGTCTGGTTCGGGACCATGACGTCAAGGTCGACGTCCGGCACGATCCCGGCAATCTCCAGCACCTGATCCAGCAGGCCGCGATGCTGGGCCGTCACGATGACGCGGGTTTCCACGCCGGGCCGCGCGCGCAGGGCGTGGATCACCGGGAACATCTTGATCGCTTCGGGGCGGGTGCCGAACACTATGGCGATCTTCATCATCAATCTTTCTTGCTGCAAAGCGGTATCGCAGCCGCTGTGGCAGAGAAATGTAACCATCGCCTGAACGCAGGCGGCTCCGCAGATGCTTTTGCAACGCCCCGGCGCATGCTAGGGCGTCGGTCTTGCCGCGGGTGATGATGATTTTATGCAGATTGCGATGATCGAGACTGGCCAGGCGGTCACCCGGACCGGCGGATCGAACCGCTGATGTGGCCCTGGGACGAAGACCATCGCGATGACGCCCTGCCCCGCTGGCATCACTGGCTGCTGGCGATCGTGATGCTCATCGTCCTCAGCGCGCTTATGCCGATCTTCGCCGCCTTTTCCTGACGGTTACGCCTTGATCTTCCAGCCGCGCTTCAACAGCGTGTAGCAGAGCGTCCCAAGCCCGATATTGAGCGCCAGCAATACGCTGCTGCCCACCACGATGTTGGTATCGGCCGCCGCGACGAAGCCATAGCGGAAGCCCGAAATGATATAGAAGAACGGGTTGGCGTGGCTGATCCCCTGAAAAAAGGGCGGCAGCCGGTCGATCGAGTAGAAAGTACCCGACAGCAGCGCCAGCGGACCGATGACGAAGTTGGTGACCGCGGCGTTATGATCGAACTTGTCGGCCCAAATGGACGTCAGCACGCCCAGAAAGGCGATGAAGCTGGTGCCGATCAGGGCGAACCACAGCACCGCCCACAGATGCGCGGGGGTGACATGGACACCGGGCCACAGCGCCATGGCCGCCCACAGCGCGGACCCCACGAACAGCGCGCGCGTGACCGATGACGCCACCAGTGCGCCCAGCAATTCACCCACGGAAATAGGCGGCATCAGATAATCGACCAGCGTTCCCTGCACCTTGCCCACCATCAGCGGAAAGCTCGCATTGGCGAAGCAGGCGTTGATCATGCCCATGATGATCAGGCCGGGTGCGACGAAATCGGCGAACGGCACCGCCTGCCCGCGCAGCATCACGGTGCGGCCGCTGCCGCCCAGCGCGACGATGAAGATGACCAGGAACAGCAGGGTGGTGATGGCCGGTCCCCACACCGTCTGAAGCTGCACCTTCATGAAGCGGCGCACTTCCTTCAGATACAGCGCCCAACTGCCCGCCCAGTTGATGTTGCGAATCACCGGCACCCCCGGTTCGGGGAATGGCGGCGTGGCGGGCGCGGTCGGGCTAATTTTGGGCTGGTCGTTCATGGATGGATCGACTATCGGCTGAGAGGATTTGCTGCAAGGGCGCTGTTCACGGATTTGAACCTGCGCACCGGCTCCCCATATAGGGGCGCAGCCAGATATTTTGAGGAGTGTTTCATTGTCCTGGACCGACGAGCGTATCGACCAGCTCAAGGGTATGTGGGAACGCGGCCTGACCGCCAGCCAGATTGCCGAGGAATTGGGCGGCGTCAGCCGTAATGCGGTGATCGGCAAGGCCCACCGCCTGGGCCTGCAATCGCGTCCTTCGCCGGTCAAGGCCAATGACGCGCCCAAAAAGGCACCCGCACCGCCGCGCAAGCCAGCCAGCCCCGCTCCGGCGGTCGAGGCAGAGGCCGCGCCGCGCCCGGTTGCGCCCGCGCCGGTGGCCGAAGCTCCTGCCCCCGTCCGCGCCTTCACGCCCGCCGCAGCGCCTGCCGCGCCTGCGCCAGCGCCCGTTGCTGAAGATGCTGCCGCCAAACCGCAGCCGCGCATCGTGTCGGTCGGGCCGGGCGGTTTCCTGCGTCAGGGTCCGGGCGATCAGCAGGCGCCGATCCCGCCCGCGCCGCCCCGTCGCCTGGTCCCGGCCAAGCCCAGCGCGGAAATCGCGGGCAAGACGTCGTTGCTCGACCTCACTGAGCGGATCTGCAAATGGCCGATGGGGCATCCGGGCGAGCCCGACTTCCATTTCTGTGGCGAGCCGGTGAACCCCGGCTTTCCCTATTGCGTCGAACATTGCGGCCGCGCCTATCAGGCGCAACTGCCGCGCGGCACCCGCCGCCCGCCCCCGCCGCTGCCTTTCGGCGGCCCAAGGGTGCGTTGACCATCTGATCCGGATATAAAAAAGGGGCCGGTTCCTGCGTAGGAACCGGCCCCTTTTTCATGCCATCTATCAGAAGCGGAAGCTGGTGGTCACCATCACGCTCTGCGTGTCGAACTTGTCGCCACGGTTCATGCTCGTGCCGCCCGACGGGGTGATCAGGAACGGGTTGGTGGCGGGCGCAGTCCCCGCACCGACATCGACGCGATAATCGTCGACATTATAGCGGGTCCACAGATAGCGCGCGCCGATCGAGAAATTGTCGGACACTTTCGCTTCAAGGCCGCCACCCATGGTCCAGCCCCATGCGTCTTCCTTGGCATTGACCGAGGTAAAGCTGTTCGCGCCATTGCTGGTGCTAAAGCTGTTCTTGACCTTGGCATAGGCAAGACCGCCGGTGATGTAGGGCATGATGCCGCTGGGCGTGGTGTAGCCCAGGCGCGCGCGCAGATTGCCGTTCCAGTCGATCCGCCGCGTCATGGTGTAGAAGGCCGGGGTGGTCGAATATTCGGTCACGCTGTCGCTGATATAGGCCTTGCCCGCTTCGGCGACGACACCGGCGACGATGCCGCCGAACTGCATGTCATAACCGACATGGCCCATCCAGCCGATCGCATCCTTGTCATCGTCGCAACCCGACGCCGGGGTGGGGCCGCGCGCTGCGCCGCCGCAAGTGCCGGGCGAAAAGGCATTGGCGCCGGTGATGGTGGTCACCGTGTCATTGTAGCTGCCGTCGGCATTGGTATCGAAGCGCAGATGCTCTGCGCCGTCGCTCTTCTGGAAATTATAGCCGAACGACCCACCCACATAAGGGCCAGTCCAATCGACCGGGCCGCTATCCTGTGCGAAGGCGGGGGCCGCCGCCAGAGCGAGCGCCAGGGTGGCGCCAAGCGGCGCGATACGGTTGAAAAACATTGAAAAAATCTCCTCGCCTGATCGGGTATCGAAACCCAACTGCGCTCCGCTAACGGATCGAACGGCGCTTTTGTTTCACATCGCAATGCAACATTTTGTTGCTGTTGCCATTTCAGCACAGTGCTTGCGCGGATCGCCCGCCTGCCTATAGCTTGCAATCATGTCCGATGACCTGTTCGCAGCCCAGCCCACATCCTCCTCCGGCTATGATGCCTCCGCCATTGAAGTGCTCGAAGGACTGGAACCAGTCCGTCGTCGCCCTGGCATGTATATCGGCGGCACGGACGAGCGCGCGCTGCACCATCTGGCGTCCGAAGTGCTGGACAACAGCATGGACGAAGCGGTGGCGGGTCATGCCACGCGGATTGAGGTGACGCTGGAGGCGGGCAACCGCCTGACCATCATCGACAATGGCCGCGGCATGCCGATCGACGAGCATCCGAAATTTCCCGGCAAGTCGGCGCTGGAAGTCATCATGACGACGCTCCATTCGGGCGGCAAGTTTGAGGGCAAGGCCTATGCCACGTCGGGCGGCCTGCATGGCGTGGGGGCCAGCGTCGTCAACGCGCTGTCGACCGAAACAGTGGTGGAGGTCGCCCGCAACAAGGAATTGTTCCGCCAGAGCTTCTCGCAGGGCCTGCCACTCGGCCCGCTGGAAAAGGTGGGCGCTGCGCCCAACCGGCGCGGCACGTCCGTCAGCTTCACGCCGGACACGGCCATTTTCGGCGAGCAGAAGTTCAAACCGGCGCGCCTCTATCGCCTCGCCCGGTCAAAGGCCTATCTGTTCGCGGGTGTCGAGATACGCTGGAAATGCGATCCTTCGCTCATCAGCGACGATACGCCAGCGGAAGCCGTGTTCCAGTTTCCCGGCGGCCTTGCCGACCATCTGAAGGAACAGGTCGGCAATCGCGAATGCGCGACCAGTGTGTTTTTCACCGGCAACCAGGATTTTCCCGGCATTGCTGGCCGGGTCGAATGGGCCGTCGCCTGGCCGCTCTGGTCGGATGGCAGCTATAGCTGGTACTGTAACACCATCCCGACGCCTGATGGCGGTACGCATGAAGCGGGGCTGCGCACCGCTTTGGTCAAGGGCATCCGCGCCTTTGGCGATCTGGTCGGCCAGAAAAAGGCCAAGGACATCACCGCCGACGACATCATGACGTCATCGGAAATCATGCTGTCGGTATTCATTCGCGAACCGCAATTTCAAAGCCAGACCAAGGACCGCCTGACCAGCCCGGACGCAGCGCGACTGGTGGAAAATGCGGTGCGCGACCATTTCGACCATTTCCTCACCGATCATATGGATCGCGGCAAGGCGCTGCTCGCCTATGTCATCGACCGGATGGATGATCGGCTGCGGCGCAAGCAGGAAAAGGACGTCAAGCGCAAGACCGCGACGAGCGCGCGCAAACTGCGCCTGCCCGGCAAACTGACCGACTGTTCGACCGACAATCCCGACGGCACGGAGATTTTCCTGGTCGAAGGCGATTCGGCGGGCGGCTCGGCCAAGCAGGCGCGCGACCGCAAGACGCAGGCGATCCTGCCCCTGCGTGGCAAGATTTTGAACGTCGCATCCGCCAATACTGCCAAGATCCTGGCCAATCAGGAAATTGCCGACATGATCCTGGCGCTGGGCTGCGGCACGCGCAAGGACTGCAACCCCGACAATCTGCGCTATGAGCGCATCGTCATCATGACCGACGCGGACGTCGATGGCGCACACATCGCAACGCTGCTGATGACCTTCTTTTTTCAGGAGATGCCGGAACTGGTGCGGCGCGGGCATCTCTATCTCGCGCAGCCGCCGCTCTACCGGATCGTGGCGGGCGGCAAGAGCCTCTATGCCAAGGATGACGCGCATCGCGAGGAACTGTTGCGCAAGGAGTTCAAGGGCAAGAAGGTCGAGGTCAGCCGCTTCAAGGGGCTGGGCGAAATGAACCCGATGCAGTTGCGCGAGACCACGATGGACCCCGCCACCCGCAGCCTGATCCGCATCACCCTGCCCGCCGATGTCGAGGACCGCGCCAGCGTGCGCGATCTGGTCGACCGGCTGATGGGCACCAATCCGGCGCACCGCTTCGCCTTCATTCAGGAAAATGCAGCGGCGGTGGACGAAGAAGCGATCGACGCATGAAGATGCTCGTCGCGGCGCTTGCCTTGCTGGGGCTGGCGCTGTGGCCGACCGTTGGCGCAGCCAGGGACGCGACCTATCAGGCCAGGGCCGACCAGCTATTGTCCATCCTGTCCGCGCCGGGTGGCGAGGATGCCTATTTCTCCACCCTGTTTCTGGACGCCGTCCCGGTCGCGCAATGGCGCGCATTGGCCGCCGATCTGCGCAAGCAATATGGCAAGCCACTGGCGCGCGGCGCAGTGCAGGTCGAAAGCCCGACGACAGGCGTGGTGGAAATCCGTTATGAGCGGGCGACGATCGGCTTTACGCTAGTGGTCGCGCCCCAGGCGCCCAACCGGGTTGTCGGCCTGCAACTGATCGGCACGCGGCGGACGGATGACGATATGGACCGGGTTCTGGCCGGCATCGCCGCCCTCCCCGGTCGGACCGCGCTTTCGATAGCGCAACTGGGCGATGCAGGCCCGGTCTGGCTGCACGATCAGCACGCCGATACGCCAATGGCAACCGGCTCATCCTTCAAACTCTATATATTGGCGGAACTCGCCCGCGCCGTGGCAGCAGGCGAGCGACGCTGGAGCGACGTCATCCCGCTGTCGCACAAAAGCTTTTCCGGGCGGCTGTTGACGACGCCCGATGGCGCGCCGATGACGCTGCACAGTCTGGCGCTGGCGATGATCGCGGAAAGCGATAATAGCGCGGCCGATACGTTGTTGCTGGCGCTGGGGCGCACGCGGGTCGATGCCATGGTCGCAACCAGCGGCCATGCCCGCCCCGACGCGACGCTGCCCCTGCTGACGACGGCAGAGGCGTTCGCGCTCAAAATGCCCGCCCATGCCGATCTCGCACGCAACTATGCCGCAGCGACGCCCGACCAGCGCCGTGCGATCATCACCGCCAACGCCGCGCAACTGACGGCGGGCGCGGTCGACATCGGCACGGTTGCGGACATTCCCACCGCCATCGACAGCATCGAATGGTTCGCCACGCCGCGCGACATGGTTCGGTTGCTCGACTGGCTAAGGCGAAATGGCGGCGATGCCCTGCCGATCATGGCGGTCAATCCCGGCATTGCGCCTGCCGATGCGAAACGCTGGCGCTATCTGGGCTATAAGGGCGGATCGGAGCCGGGCGTCATCGCCATGAATTTTCTGGTGCAGGCGCGCGATGGCCGGTGGTTCGCCATCGCCGCCAGCTGGAATGACAGCGCCGCGCGCGTCGATGAACCCCGCTTCGTGGCGCTCATGACCCGCGCGCTGAACCTGCTGGCGCAATAGCGCTCAATCAGGATCGCGCGCGCCGTCAGTCATCATCGTTTAGAATGCGCAGCGCAGCACCATCGGGATCATCGAACTGCCCCGCCTTCAATGCCCAGAAAAAGGCGCCAAGCCCGACCAGCCCCAGCGAAAGGGCAATGGGAATGAGGAGAGCAAGGCCGATCATCGTGCCGCCCGCCGCAAACGCAGCGCATTGGCGATGACGATCAACGACGAACCGGACATGGCCAGCGCCGCGACCAATGGCGTGACAAGCCCGGCGATCGCCAGCGGCACCGCCAGAAGATTATAACCCACGGCCAGCATGAAATTCTGACGCACGATCGCCAACGTCCGCCGCGCTGCACGCACGGCAACCGCAACCGATGACAGGCTGTCGCCCAGAAACACGACATCGGCCGCCAGCTGGCTGGCGTCGCTGGCCGATGAAGGCGCCAGGCTGACATGGCCCGCCGCCAGCGCAGGCCCGTCATTCAGGCCATCCCCGACCATCAGCACGCGATGCCCCTGCGCCTTGAGCCGCTCGATCATCGCCAGCTTGGCCTGCGGGCTCATATGGCCGGTCGCCAGCATCCCCGTCGCCATCGCCACTTCATGCAGCGCCTGCGGCCGGTCGCCGCTTGCAATGATGGGATCGAGGCCAAGGGTACGAAGCGCCGCCGCCGTCGCGGCGGCATCGGGACGCAGCATGTCGGCAAAGGTCAGGAGAATATGGCAATCGCCATCCCGATATTCGGTCGCCAGGCTGGTCCAGTTGCCCGCATTGGCCGGTCGGGCAAGCGATACCGGCCTCCCCTGCCACAAGCCGCTGACGCCAACGCCAGCCTCCTCGCGCAGGTCGGACAGCGTGGCCGCCATGACGCCCTCCCGTTGCAGCGCCTCGGCCAAGGCAATGCTCAGCGGATGGCGGCTGGCGCGGGCCAGCGCCAGCACCACCGGCCGCGCATCGGCAGGCAATGCATCGAGGTTTTCGGGCATTGGCCGCCCCAGCGTCAACGTGCCGGTCTTGTCGAACATTGCGCGGTCCGCCTCTGCCAGCCGCTCCAGCGCAGACCCGTCCTTCACCAATATGCCGCGCCGCATCAGCGCGCCGCACGCGACCACCTGCGCGGCGGGCACCGCCAGGCCAAGGGCGCAGGGACAGGTGATCAGCAGCACGGCAGTCGCGATCAGCAGCGCCTGATGCACGCCAGCGCCAGCGATCATCCAGCCTGCAAACGACAGGGCGGCAAGCAGATGGACGGCAGGCGCGTAGAGCCGCGCCGCCCGGTCGGCAATCCGCACATAGCGTGACTTGCCCTGCCCGGCTGCATCCATCATCCGCGCAATGTCGGCGATCAGCGTATCCGCGCCCGCCGCCCTTACGACCACGCTGAGCGGCCCGTCCATGTTGAGCGCGCCCGCATGAACGCCATCACCGACGCCGACCGCCACCGGACGGCTCTCACCCGTCAGGAAGGCCAGATCGACGCTGCTTTTCCCCTCCCGAATTTCGCCATCGGCGGCAAAGCGTTCGCCCGCAGCCACCTGCATCATCATCCCCGGCACCAGCGCGCGCGCTTCCACCCAGCGGCGCTGGCCGGCCTCGATCACATAGGCGCCCGGCGCGGTCTGGCGCAGCAGGGCGGCAACGCCGTCCCGCGCCCGCCCCCGCATCATCGCGTCCAGGCATCGTCCAGCCAGCAGGAAAGTCAGCAGCATCACCGCGCCGTCGAACCAGGCATGGGTGCCGCCGGTAATCGTCTCATAGAGGCTCATGCCCGTGGCCAGCAGCACCCCGATGCTGATCGGCACGTCCATATTGGTGCGCCCGACCCGCAGCGCCGCAAAGGCGGAACGGAAAAATGGCTGCCCGGCATAGGCGACCGTCGGCAGCGCGATCAGGGCGGACAGCCAGTGGAACAGCTCACGAGTCGCGCCCACCGCCCCGGACCAGATCGATACCGACAGCAGCATGATGTTCATCGATGCAAAGCCAGCGACGGCCAGCGCGCGCAACAGCCGCTTGTCCTGCGCATTCTCCACCGCGATCGTCGGATCGGCCAGCGGCTCGGCGGCAAAACCAATGCCCGCAATCGCCGCGCGCAGGTCCGGCAGGGTCATCGCCGGATCATGGGTGATGGCGACGCGCCTGGCCGAATAATTGACCCGCGCGGCATGAATGCCCGGCAGCGCCGTCAGCCCGCGCTCGACCTTGGCGATGCAGCCTGCGCAATGCATGTCCGGCACCGCGAACAGGCTATGGGCCGCATCCGGTGCGATGGGATCAGGCGTCAGGGTGACGGGCAGGCTCGCCATCATCCATGCCTTTCCACAAAGCGCATCTCATGCCCGTCGGCCCTGACGGTCCAGTGGATGATCCACCGTCCCGCTGGCAATGGCTGCGCCGCCCGCCACTCGCCATCGGCCTGCCGCTCTATGCGCAAATCCAAGTCGGGTGCGCGCCCCAGCGGATGCTCCGCCGTCGCGGTGACCGTCATGGGCTGCGATCGCGGCCCGACCAGCTTCAGGATCACATGGCGGGCACCGTCCAGCCGCGTTTCCTGTTGCCAGCCAAGCGCATCCTGTTGCCGCGCCTGCGCCAGCCAGCCGTTGAAGCGTTGGCTGGCGACATAGCTATTGTCGACCACCGTGCCGCCAAAACCGCCCACGGCATAGCTCGCCATCAGGACATTCACCGCGATCACCACGGCAAAGAAGGCCACGAAAATCGCCGCGACATGGCGGCCGGTCAGGTGAAAGCCGGGCATCATTGCAACCTTTCAAAATGGGCGGGTTCGCTGGCTGTGCCGCCTTCGCGGTCAGTGGCGCGGACAGTGAAGGCAAAATCCTCGCGCTGCGGGCCATTCGCTGGCGCAGCGAGGAAGATGCGCAATTTCGCCACGCTGTCGGACGGGACGATCGTGTCGATCGCCGCCCGCGCATCGGCCCGGCCATCCCGGTCGGTCCACAGGCTGACCCCGGCAAGCCCTTCTGCCGATATACGCATGGGCCGTGGCCGCGATTCCATGTTGCGCAGCTTGACCGTAAAGGCATTGCGGACCGTGCCGTCGGACAGGCGCATCGCGATGGGATTGCGATCCTGCTGCGCACTGATGTCGATCCGGGTGCGAGTGCCCAGCGCAAACAGCATGGCGACGCCGACTGCGCTCCACAGCGTAAGATAGACGAGCGTGCGGACATGGAGCAGCGAACGGATGACGGGGCGCGGCGCACGGCCTGCCTTTTCCGCCGTGGCGTCATCCTCGGTGCAATAGTCGATCAGGCCGCGCGGACGCCCCACCTGCGCCATCACCTTGTCGCAGGCATCGACGCACAGCGCACAGGTGATGCAGCCGATCTGCGGCCCCTCACGAATGTCGATGCCGGTGGGGCAGACGGCGACGCACTGGTCGCAATCGATGCAATCGCCAAAGGCGTCGGGCTGCGCCAGCGATTTTTTCAGGCTCCCCCGCTGCTCCCCGCGCCAATATTTATAGGTGACCACCAGCGACTTTTCATCGAGCATCGCGGTCTGGATGCGCGGCCAGGGGCACATATAGATGCACACCTGTTCGCGCATGAAGCCGCCCAGAATGAAGGTCGTGGCGGTCAGGACAGCAACCGTTGCATAGGCAACAGGCGCAGCGGTCCCGCTCCAGAACTGTTGCTGCAACGTCGGCGCGTCGGCGAAATAGAATATCCACGCCCCCCGGTGCCAAAGGCGATGAGCAGCCATATGCTCCATTTGGAGACCCGCCGGGCGATCTTGCCCGCGCTCCAGGGCGCCTTGTCCAGTCGGATCTGGGCATTGCGGTCGCCGTCGATGAAGCGCTCGACATGCTGGTAGAGGTCGGTCCACACCGTCTGCGGGCAGGCATAGCCGCACCAGGCGCGCCCGACCGCGGAAGTGACCAGGAACAGGCCGACCCCGGCCATGACCAGCAGGCCAGCGACATAATAGAATTCATGCGGCCAAATCTCGATCGCGAACATGTAGAAGCGACGATGGGCGAGATCGACCAGTACGGCCTGATCGGGTGCATAAGGGCCGCGATCCCAGCGCAGCCAGGGCGTTATCCAGTAGATGGCGAGCGTGACCGCCATGACCACCCATTTCAGGCGACGGTAAAAGCCGTCGATCGCCTTGGGATAAACGCCCTTGCGCTTGGCGTAGAGGGACAGGGGAGCGGCGGTCATGGCAGGCGTACCTGACGCCTGCCATCCACCAACCCTTGCACAGGCAGGCTATTGCCGCGCATCGCTCGTCGCCTCCGCCGCGCCGTTGTCCACCGCCGCCGTCGGCACGGGCACCGCCACCGGAGCAGCCTCGCCCCCGCCCAGGCTGTGGACATAGGCAGCCAGCATCCGCACCGTCGCCGGGTCCAGCTTGTCGCCCCAGCGCGGCATCACGCCCTGCCGGCTGTTCCACACCGTCTGGTGAATGCTCTCCGCGTCGCCGCCATACAGCCAGATGCCATCGGTCAGATTGGGCGCGCCAAGCTCGCGATTGCCCTTGCCCGCCGGGCCGTGGCAGACGGCGCAATTGTCGGCGAAAAGCTGCCCGCCCCGCCGGGACGCGGCATCGGGCTTCTGCTGGCCACTGATCGTGCGGACATGCGCCACAAGATCGTCGACCTGCGCCGCCTGCAACAACTGGTCGCGGCCAAATGCGGGCATGATCGACATGCGGGTTTCGGCATGATCGGGATTGCGGACGCCATCGATGATCGTCTTTTCGATGGTGACCAGATCGCCACCCCACAGCCAGTCATCGTCATTCAGGTTGGGATAGCCCTTCGATCCGGCAGCGCCCGATCCATGACATTGCACGCAATGGACCTTGAACGCCGCGCGCCCGCCATCGACCGCCGCCTGCATCAGCGCGGCATTGGCCGGCAACTGGTCGATCGGCGTCGCCGCGATAGCGCGGTGGATCGGCGCGACTTTCTCCGCCTGCGCCGCCATGTCGCGCGCCAGATCGCCACGGCTGGACCAGCCCAGCATCCCCTTGGTATAGCTGTTCACCAGCGGCCAGGCCGGATAGGCGATGACATAGCCCAGCGAAAACAGGATGCAGGCGTAGAAGGTCCACAGCCACCAGCGCGGCAGCGGCGTATCCAGTTCCTCGATCCCGTCCCATTCATGCCCCATCGTCGGGGTGCCGCTATGTTGGTCGATCTTGCTCTTGGTCGGGTCAGCCATGGTCGCCCCCCTTGGTGTCGCTGTCGGTGAAGATCATCGTGGCGGCATCGCCGCTGCGGCGGCGCGCGCCGGGCCGGAAATGCCAGCCGATGAGGATCAGGTAGGAGAGGCCCATGAAAACCAGGCCCCAGCTGTCGGCGAAATGGCGCATCGCGTCATAGCTCATCGCGCCGTCTCCTGCGCGGCGGCGGCCTTGGTATCGACCAGCGTGCCGATCATCTGGAGATAGGCGACCAGCGCATCCATTTCGGTCAGCCTGTTCGGATCGCCGTCGAAATCGCGCACCTGCGCCTTGGGATAGCGCTTGACCAGCGCCGTGCTGTCGGCGTTTGGATCGGCCTGCGCCTTCAGGTCGTCGTTGGCGGCGGCGATGGCGTCCTTGTCATAGGGGACGCCGACGCGCGCCAGGGCGGTCAGATCGCCGCTCATGTCACCGGCCTTCAGGTCGCGTTCGGCCAGGAAGGGATAGGTCGGCATGATCGATTCCGGCACCACCGCGCGCGGGTCTTTCAGATGCTGGACATGCCATTCGTCCGAATAGCGTCCGCCCACCCGCGCCAGATCCGGCCCGGTGCGCTTGGACCCCCACTGGAAGGGATGATCATACATGCTTTCCGCCGCCAGGCTGTAATGGCCATAGCGTTCCACCTCGTCGCGGAACGGGCGGATCATCTGGCTATGGCAGTTGTAGCAGCCTTCGCGGATGTAGATGTTGCGCCCGGCCAGTTCCAGCGGGGTGTAGGGGCGCATCCCCTCCACCTTCTCGATCGTGGAGTCGATCCAGAACAGCGGCGCGATCTCCACGATGCCGCCGATGGCGACGACGATCAGCGCAGCGATGCCCAGCAGGGATACGTTGCGTTCCAGCCTGCCATGATCGAAAAATTTGCTTTTGGTCTTGGTTTCCATGTCGGTTTCTCCGTCACGCGGCGTGCGGCTGGAGGGGACGGTCGGCGGCGGGATCGAACGCAGCATCGCGCATCGGTTTTTCCTCGCGCTGGCGTCCTGCGATGGTCAGGCCGATATTGACCGCCATGATGATCGCGCCAGCCAGATAGAGCAGGCCGCCGGCCGCGCGGATCAGGTACATCGGGAACATGGCCTTCACGACTTCGGAGAAGGCATAGACGAGGTAGCCGTCGCTCCCATATTCGCGCCACATCAGCCCCTGCATGATGCCCGCCGTCCACATCGCCGCGGCGTAGAGGACTATGCCGACCGTCGCCAACCAGAAGTGCCAGTTGACCATGCGCAGCGAATAGAGCCGCTCCCGGCCCCACAGGCGCGGCGCCATATAATAGAGGCAGGCAAAGGTGATCATGCCGTTCCAGCCCAGCGCGCCGCTGTGCACATGGCCGATCGTCCAGTCGGTATAATGGGACAGGCTGTTGACCGCCTTGATCGACATCATCGGGCCTTCGAAGGTCGACATGCCGTAGAAGGCGAGCGCCATCACCATCATGCGGATGATCGGGTCGGTGCGGATCTTGTCCCAAGCGCCGTTCAGCGTCATCAGGCCGTTGATCATCCCGCCCCAGCTGGGCATCCACAGCATGATCGAAAAGACCATGCCCAGCGTCTGCGCCCAGTCGGGCAGCGCGGTGTAATGCAGATGGTGCGGCCCCGCCCAGATATAGAGGAAGATCAGCGACCAGAAATGGATGATCGACAGGCGATAGCTATAGACCGGGCGTTCGGCCTGCTTGGGGACGAAATAATACATCATCGCCAGAAAGCCGGCGGTCAGGAAGAAGCCGACCGCATTATGGCCGTACCACCATTGGGTCAGCGCATCCTGCACGCCCGCAAAGGCGGCATAGCTTTTGGACCCCAGCAGGCTGACCGGCATCGACAGATTGTTGACGATGTGCAGCATCGCGATGGTGATGATGAAGGACAGGTAGAACCAGTTGGCGACATAGATATGCGGTTCGGACCGCTTCAGGATCGTCCCGCCGAACACCAGCAGGTAACAGACCCACACGACCGTCAGCCACAGGTCGACATACCATTCCGGCTCGGCATATTCCTTGCCCTCGGTAATGCCCATCAGATTGCCGGTGGCGGCCAGCACGATGAACATCTGGTATCCCCAGAAGACGAAGCGTGCCATGGTGGGAAAGGCGAGCCGCGCCCGGCAGGTGCGCTGCACGACATAGAAGCTGGTCGCGATCAGCGCATTGCCGCCAAAGGCAAAGATGACTGCCGAGGTATGCAGCGGCCGCAATCGCCCGAAACTGGTATATTCGATCCCCAGGTTCAGCGCGGGAAAGGCGAGTTGGAGCGCGATGTAGAGACCGGCGAGAAAACCGGCCAGACCCCAGAATATCGTCGCAATGACGCCCCAGCGGATCATGTCGTCATCATAACGCCCCTGATCGGGCATCTTGAGCGCGCCGCGGATGATCGCACCATAGTCGGCGCGTTTCAGGGTGAGCGCCGCGAGCAGCAGTCCGGTCGCCGCCACGATCGTCATATGGACGGCAAAACCGCTGTCCGCCGCCATGACCGCCGCAGCGGCCGCGAGCAGGGCCAGCGCGAACCACCCGCCCGCCTTCATGACCAATTGTTCCATGCTTATCCCCCAGGAGATATGTTCGTCGAAATCGCCTGCACGGGCGGACATCGACTGTCCTTGTCCTCTGTCAAAAGGGGGCATCGGGGTCTGTAGGTGAATGTCCCTATCCGGGCCGATATGTGCCGGTCAGGCCGCTTCGGCGAGGCAGGACAACTGGTCGCGATCCAGTATTTCGACGGTGCGACGGTTCGGCAGGTCGATGATTTTCGCCCGCTTCATGTCGGTCATCTGGCGGCTGACCGTCTCGATCGTCAGGCCCAGCACATCGGCGACCTGCTGGCGCGACAGGGGCAGCGCGAAGCTGTCGAGCGGCCCCGCGCCCTCCCCCGCCAGCCGTTGCGACATATCGAGCAGGAAGGTCGCGATCTTTTCCCGCGCATTCTTCCGGCCCAGCAGCAGCATCCAGGCGCGCGCCCGGTCCAGATCGTCCAGCGTGCGTTGCAGCAGGCGGTGGCCAAGTTCGGGATGGGTGCGGGCAAAACCGTCGAACGCACCCCGCGTGAACAGGCAAAGGCGCGCGTCGGTCAGCGCGGTGACGCTATGGGGGGTGCTGCGGCCAAAGGGGCGACCGATGAAATCGGACGGATAGACCACCCCGACAATCTGTTCGCGTCCATCGCCGGTGGAGGCCGACAATTTGAGCGTGCCTTCGATGACATTGGCGACGATGGTGGCATCGTCCCCTTCCCACATCACCGTCTGCCCGGCCTGCACCGTCACCCGCCGGCCAAGGCGATTGAGCGCGGCGCGATCATCCTCCTCCAGCGTGCCGCAAATCGCGCGCGCGCGCACGTCGCATCGCTGGCAGAAGCTGGCGTCCTGGCACGGAACCGGGGCGGAGGCGGCGGGCGCGGTTTGCGCCAGATCAAAATGCATCATCATGATCGCTGCCTGACGCAGCGGCGGGCATCAGCCTATCCGTAATGTCCCTGATCGGGCATCATTGCATCCCGGCCTGGAACGCGATGCGCAGCGCTTCGGACAGGCTGCGCACGTCCAGCTTCTGCATCAGATTGGCGCGATGGATTTCCACCGTGCGCGGCGAAATGCCCAGATCATAGGCGATCGACTTGTTGGGCAGTCCTTCGACCAGGCCGTTCAGCACCTCGCGTTCGCGATCGGTCAGTATGTTGAGACGCGCCTGCGCATCCTCGCGCCGCGCGCCGGCATCGCGGTGGGCGGCAACCTGCGCATTGGCGGCGGCGATGGCGTCCAGAAGGGCCGCCTTCTCGAACGGCTTTTCGATGAAGTCGGTCGCGCCCGCCTTCATCGCGGCCACCGCCATGCCGACATCACCATGGCCGGTCATGATGATGACGGGCAGCAGGACGCCCCGCGCGCGCAGTTCACGCTGCACCTCCAGCCCGTCCATGTCCGGCATCCGCACGTCCAGCAGGACGCAGCCCTGTTCCAGCCCGGCCGCTTCCTTCAGGAACGGGATGCCGCCCGAAAAGCTCTGCACGGCAAAGCCGCTGGTCTTGAGCATGAAGCTGAGCGATCGGCGGATCGCCTCGTCATCATCGACGACATAGATGAGGGGTTGGGTCATGGCGTCAATCCGCGGCGTCCAATGTGAAATGAAAGGCGACACCGCCCCAGCGCGATCGCGTCGCCCAGATGCGGCCGCCATGGCCTTCCACGATGGTGCGGCTGATCGACAGCCCGACCCCCATGCCCGTCGGCTTGGTGGTGCTGAACGGGGTAAAGAGCGATCGTTCGACCGCCGGATCAAGGCCGGGGCCGCTATCGGCGACAATGATCTCCACCCGGCCATCATCGTCAGGCGCGGCCGACAGATGGAGAATGCGCATCGGACGCCCCTCCATCGCTTCCACCGCGTTACGGACGAGATTCGTGATCACCTGCTGCACCTGCACCCGGTTGGCCATGATGCGGCCTACACGGGGATCGACGGCGATGTCCATATCGATGCCCCGGCTGTTGATGCCGATAAAGGCCAGCGCCACCCCTTCCGACAACAGGGTCGATACGGTTTCGGGCTGGCGGTCCGCTTCGCCCCGGCGAATGAATTCGCGCAGCGACCGGATGATCTCCCCGGCGCGCAGCGCCTGCGTCGCGGCCTCGTCCATCGCTTCGCCCAGCAAGGTCCGGTCGATTGCGCCTTCCTGCGCCAGCAGGTCGCGCCCCGCCTCCATATAATTGGCGATCGCCGTCAGCGGCTGGTTGAGTTCATGCGCCAGCGCCGCGGCCAGCGTCCCCATCGCGGTCACGCGTGACGCATGGCTGAGTTCGGCCTGCAAATCCTGCACCCGCCGTTCGGTTTTCTGCCGCTCGGTCAGGTCGCGGATGAAGCCGGTGAACAATCGCATACCCTGATCGCTGACCTCGCCGACCGCCAGTTCGATGGGAAAGGTCGATCCATCCCGCCGCCGCGCCGTGGTCAGGCGACCGATGCCGATGATCTTCTTTTCCCCGGTCTCGCGATAATGGTCCAGATAGCCGTCATGCCGCTCGCGATCGGGCGATGGCATCAGCATCGACACATTCTCGCCCAGCACTTCGGCTTCGCCATATTGGAACATGCGCTGCGCCGCCGGGCTGAACGACATGATGCGTCCGCGTGCGTCGATGACGATCAGGGCGTCGGGCACCGTCGCCAGGATCGACCCCAGCAACGCCTGTTCCAGGCTATGCGCATCATCGCGCGGATCGACATCGTTGATCGCCATTGCCCATCACTGACGCGAAATCAGTGCGCCAGCAAGAGCGGAACCCGCGCTTCGCCCAACAGATAGCGGGTGACGCCGCCAAATATGGTTTCGCGCAGGCGGCTATGGCCGAAGGCACCCATCGTGATCCAGTCGACGCGCAATTCGGCGGCGGCGGCGGCCAGGGCCTCCTCGACCGTCCGGCCCTTGCGCGGCCATTCGTGGATTTCCGACGCGATGCCATGGCGCGAAAGATATTCGCTGGCGTCGATCGGCGGAAAATCGCGCTTGGCCTTTTCCTCGACGGTCACGACATGCACCTCGCTCGCCAGCGCCAGCAATGGCCGCGCGGCGCACAGGGCCACCGCGGCCTCGTGCGATCCATCCCATGCCACCATCGCCCGGCCCTGACAGGCAAAGGCCTTGCACCCCTTGGGCACGGCCAGGATGGGCGCGCGGCTGCTGATTGCCAGGTCGGCGACGATCGGCAGCGGATCGCCGATCCCCCGGCGGCCCGGCCCCGGCAGGGTCACGATGATCGCATCGACCAGCCGGGACGCGGACAGGATGCATTGCACGACGTCGCCATCGCTGTGCCGCCAGTCCCACGCCACCCCCTCGCGCTGGATACGCGCTTCGATCTTTTCCTTTTCCTTCGCTTCGGCAATGCGGATGTTGTCGATGTCCTGGGGCAGCACATAACTGCCGCCATACATGTCCGCCGACACATAATCGATCACCGGCGTAACCTGAAGGCAGCGAACATGCGCGCCGGTCGCACGGGCAATGTCCAGCGCCACCTCCATCCGGCTATTCTGGGCGCTATCCTCATGAATATGCAGCAGAATGGTTTTCATGGGCGAAACTCCGGCAGGCAAGGGCGTTGGACAATTGCCTTCCTGCTTATCCCTGCGCCGCCACCCGCTCCATCCGCAAATGTCCCTATTCGGGCCGTCAGATCAGATAGCCAACCTCATACAGGCCCCATCGCCGCCCTTCGAAAACCAGCGGCACGAACACGCTGCGCAGCGCGCGATAGCGACCCTCGCCCAGATCCTGGCGATAGGTGAACAGGAAAAAATCGCCTTCCCCGTCCAGCGCCCGCCGGGTCTGGCTGTCCATGAACATCTGGCGGTTGCGCGCATGTTCCATGTTCCAGCGCGGATCGCCGGGCCGCTGCGGCTGGCTGCGGGTGCTGATATGGGTGGGCAGATAGCCGTTCATGTCGATCAGGCAGCACCCCACGATCGCGCTGTCCTCGCCCGTGCGCCTGTCCAGCGTCGGACGCAGCAGCGCGTCGGCAAAGGCGGTGAAGCGGGTCTGATATTGCGCCGGTTCAGTCCCCTCGATCCGGCGATAATCGGTGTCGAACAGGTCGCCCCGGTTCAGCTGATTGTCCGCAATCCCCTGCCGGATCAGCGCCATCACCTCATCGGCGCCTTCCTCCGCCAGCGCGATATAGCGGCTGTTGCGGGTCCGCCCTGGCCCATGGGCGGCGGTATCGAGCATGGCGTTGGCCATGCCCTCCAGCCCTTCCAGTTGCCCGCGCGCCACGTCCACCCGCGTCGCGCTTTCGCTTGCCGACTGGCTGAACCGCGCCAACCCCTGCCGCAACGCCGCCACGTCACTGTCCGCCTCGTCGGTGCAGGTCACGATCGCATCGGACCGTTCGGCAAATTGCGTCACCAGCGATGCGATCTCCGCCATGCTCATCCGCAGCCGGTCGATATGCGTGCCGACATCGCGCCCGCGCACGATATTGGCCTCCACCCCGCCGATCAGCCGCCGGGCATCGCGATCCAGCAGGCCCAGCTTGTCGCCGACCGATGCCGCCGATTCGCCCGCCTGCCCCGCCAGCCGTCGGATTTCGTCCGCCACCACGGCAAAGCCCTGCGTCGCCTCCCCGCCGCGCGCCGCCTCGATCGCCGCATTGATACCCAGCAGCCGCGTCTGCCGCGCGATCGTCCCCAGCTCGTCGGAAATATCGCCCACCGCCTCGATCACCGACAGGAACTGGCGCAAATGCCCCTCCAGCCCCGTGACATGCTCGACCAGCCCCGCCACCTCGCCCAGCGACAATGTGATGGCCGCATGTCCATCGGCGATGATCCGCCCCGCCCGACGCGCGGTCAGGCTCAATTCCTGCGCGGCTGCGACACTTTCATTCTGGCTGGCGGCCAGCGTATCCATATTTGCGTGCAAATCGGACAGCCTCGCCGAATCCTGCTGTATCCGCAGGTTCAACTCGCTCAGAAAGCCCGCAGTTTCGCTGCATTGCAACGCGATGTCGCCTGACCGTTCCCCAAGATCAGCCAGCAAGTCCCTGTTTTCCAAGCGTAGGCCCCAAATTTCCCGATGACTGGATAGTGACGCATTAACCATGCACTGCAACACTTAATATTCCGACAAGCGCTGGGTCCGGCCACTTGCATCATGCGCCGCGCTGCCCGACAAAGGCGTCCATGCTGCTCAATTTTCTCGATGCGCTCCGCGCCGCCGGCATCCCCGCCAGCATCAAGGAGCATCTGCTGCTGCTGGAAGCGCTGGACCGCGACGTCATCGAACGGCGGCCGGAGGATTTCTATTATCTCGCCCGCGCAACCTATGTGAAGGATGAAGGGCTGCTCGACCGTTTCGATCAGGTATTCGGTCAAGTGTTCAAGGGCGTGCTCGGCAATTCGGGCGTAGAGGCGGAAATACCGGAGGAATGGCTGCGACTGGTCGCGGAAAAATATCTTAGCCCCGAAGAAATGGAGAAGATCAAGTCGCTGGGTGACTGGGACGAGATCATGGAGACGCTCAAGAAGCGGCTGGAGGAGCAGCAGGGGCGGCATCAGGGCGGCAATAAATGGATCGGCACCGGCGGCACCTCCCCCTTCGGCAATGGCGGCTATAATCCCGAAGGCGTCCGCATCGGCGGGACGAGCCGGCACAAGCGCGCGATCAAGGTGTGGGAAAAGCGCGACTTCGCCAATCTCGACAACACAAAGGAGCTGGGCACCCGCAATATCAAGGTCGCGCTGCGCCGCCTGCGCCGTTTCGCGCGCGAAGGATCGGCGGAGGAACTGGACCTGGATGAAACCATCCGCGGCACCGCGCGGCAGGGCTGGCTCGACATCAGGATGCGGCCCGAACGGCATAATGCGGTCAAGCTGCTGCTGTTTCTGGATGTCGGCGGATCGATGGACCCGTTCGTCAGGCTGTGTGAGGAGCTTTTCTCCGCCGCGACCAGCGAATTCAAGAATATGGAATTTTTCTACTTCCATAACTGCCTGTATGAAGGCGTGTGGAAGGATAATCGCCGCCGCTTCGCCGAACGTACCCCGACCTGGGACATCCTCCACAAATATGGCCATGACTATAAGGTGATCTTCGTCGGCGATGCGACGATGAGCCCCTATGAGGTCAGCCATCCGGGCGGGTCGGTCGAACATATGAACGAAGAGGCGGGCGCGGTCTGGCTGCAACGGGTCGCCCATACCTATCCCGCGACCGTATGGCTCAACCCCACGGCCGAAGCGCATTGGGGCTATAACCAGTCTATCCGCCTGATCCGCGAATTGATGAACGACCGCATGTATCCGCTGACGATCGAGGGCATCGACGCGGCCATGCGGGAGCTGACGCGCAAGCGCTGATGGCGACGATCGTGGCCGAAGCGCTGGCGCTGCTTCAGCGTGGCGACAGCGCGTCGGCGCATGGGCTGGTCGACGCGGCTTGTGCGCGCGGCGATGGCGATGCGCTGGCGATGCGGGCGCTCTGGCGGGTCGAGGGGCGATGGCTACCGCGTGACCTGGCCGCCGCGCGGGTGGATCTCGCCGCCGCCAACAGCATCGGCGCGGCGCGGATTCTCGCGGGCTTCTTGGCTTCCGGCGTCGGTGGCGCACGCGACTGGGCCGGGGCGCTGACGATGCTCGACGACTGGGCGGATCGCGACCCGATCGCGGCCGGGCAACGCGCCCTGATTGCGGCAATGGCGATCGACGCCCATGGCGATCCGCTCGCCTGGCCGACACCCGAACCATTGTCCGACAGCCCGATGATCCACGCCCTGCCCGGCCTGCTCACGCCATCGGAATGCGACCTGCTCGCCAGCCTGTCCGACCGCAGGCTGCGCCCGGCGCTGATCTTTCATGAAGGGCAAAAGCGCTTCGTCGCCGATCCTGTGCGCGATTCCGACGCGGCGGGCTTTCCCATCGTGTCCGAATGGCCCGCCATTCACGCCATCAACCGCCGCCTCGCCGCCGCCAGCGGCACCACGGTCGAACAGGGCGAAACCCTGCAAGTCCTGCGCTACCGCCCCGGCCAGCAATATCGCGTCCATCTGGACGCCGTGCCGGGCCTTTCCAACCAGCGCAGCCTGACCCTTCTGGTCTATCTCAACGACGATTACACCGGCGGACAAACCCACTTCACCCGCCTGCCCCTCTCCCATCGCGGTTGCAAGGGCGATGGACTGCTCTTCGCCAACATCCTGCCCGATGGACGCCCCGACCCTATGAGCGAACATGCCGGGCTGCCGGTGCAATCGGGGATCAAGCTGATCGCCAGCCGCTGGATACGGCAAAGGCCACCGGACGGCCCGAACGGCTTTGGCCAGCATGAGGCGACATCATCATGACCCCGCTGTCCTACGAAAAACCCGGCTGTTATGATGCGTCAGCCACTTTGCGATAGGATCACGCTCACATAATATAATGTCGCATTTGCCGGGAAATATGCGAAGTTAAGCCCGAAACAGCACCCCGCCCGTCATCGGCGCCGGCGCGCCCGTCGTCCCCGGAAAGCTGATCGGCAGCCCCGCAAGATGGCGCACCGCCATATAGGCGAAACCCTGCGCCTCCAGCGCGTCGCCGTCCCAGCCCAGCGCATCGACCGACCGGACATCGACCCTGCACCGCTCGGCCAGCATCGCCATCAACGTCCTGTTATGTCGCCCGCCGCCCGCGACATGCAGGCACAGCGGACGTTCGGCCAGATGGTCGATGCCGCGCGCGACCGCCGCCGCGGAAAAGGCTGTCAGCGTCGCCGCGCCATCCTCCAGATCCAGCCCCTGCACCGCCTCGATCGTAAACGCCTCACGGTCGATGCTCTTGGGCGGCGGCGCGGCAAACCATGGGTCGGCCAGCATCGCGCCCAGCCGCGCCTCATCGACGCGCCCTTGCGCCGCGCAGGCCCCGCCCGCGTCATAGGCCATGTCGCCATGCGCCTGCATCCAGTTGTCGATCAGGCCGCTCGCCATGCCCGTGTCGAACGCCGTCAGCGCCCCGTCCGATCCGATCGCGGTAATGTTGGCAACCCCGCCCAGATTGAGGATGGCCACCGGCTTTTCCAGCCCGGCGGCCAGCGCGCGATGATAGACCGGCAGCAGCGGCGCGCCCTGCCCGCCCGCCGCCACATCCGCGCTGCGCAGGTCACCGACGACCGCGATGCCGAACGCCCCGGCCAGCGCCGCGCCATCGCCGATCTGCCAGGTCCAGCGCCGGTCGGGCCGGTGCGCGACGGTATGGCCGTGAAAGCCGATGACGCCGACATCCTCCGCCACATGGCCGCTCCGCCCCAGCAGGTCGGCCACCGCCTCCACATGCAATTCAGTAAGCTCCGCCTCTACCGAGGCGATCAGCGGCTCGAACCCCGGCGCATCCATCGCCATGGCGCGAGCGCAGGCTTCGGCCAGCCGCACCCGGAAGCCGTCCTGATAGGCCTGCGCATGAAAAGCGAGCGGCTTGACCAGCCCATCCCCATCCGTCTCGATCAGCGCCGCGTCGATCCCGTCGCGCGATGTCCCCGACATCAGGCCGATTGCCAGCATTTACGACTCTCCGCCTCTTTTACAGCCGCCCTGCCAATGCTACAGGCGCGCGCCATGAGCAACTATCAGTCCGACCTCCTGCGCCTGCTCGACACGCGCGGCTATATCCATGACGTCACCAATGCGGCGGGTCTCGACGCGCTGGCGCAAAAGGAGATCGTACCGGGCTATATCGGTTTCGATCCGACCGCCCCCTCGCTCCATGTCGGCAGCCTGGTGCAGATCATGATGCTGCGGCGGATGCAGCAGGCAGGGCACAAGCCGATCGTCCTGATGGGCGGCGGCACCGGCAAGATCGGCGATCCCAGCTTCAAGGACGAAGCGCGCAAGCTGCTGACCGACGATCTCATCACGTCGAACGTCGCCAGCATCAAGCGGGTGTTCGAAAAATTCCTGACCTTCGGCGATGGTCCGACCGATGCGGTCATGGTCGACAATGCCGACTGGCTCGACGCCCTTGAATATATCCCCTTCCTGCGCGACATCGGCCAGCATTTCTCGGTCAACCGGATGCTCAGCTTCGACAGCGTGAAATTGCGGCTGGATCGGGAACAGTCGCTCAGCTTCCTCGAATTCAACTATATGATCCTGCAAGCCTACGACTTTCTGGAACTGTCGCGCCGTTCGGCCTGCCGGTTGCAGATGGGCGGATCGGACCAGTGGGGCAATATCGTCAACGGCATCGAACTGGCGCGCCGGGTCGATGGCACGCAGGTCTATGGCCTGACCAGCCCGCTCATCACCACGGCGGACGGGGGCAAGATGGGCAAGACGATGAACGGCGCGGTCTGGCTCAACGCCGACGCCCTGCCGCCCTATGATTACTGGCAATTCTGGCGCAACACCCAGGACGCCGATGTCGGACGCTTCATGCGGTTGTTCACGGACCTGCCGCTGGACGAGATTGCCCGTCTGGAAGCCTTGCAGGGTGCCGAGATTAACGAGGCCAAGAAGATTTTGGCCGATGCCGCCACCGCCATGGCCCATGGCGCGGACGCCGCCGCCGCTTCGGCGGAAACGGCCCGCAAGACTTTCGAGGAAGGCGCGTCGGACGCGAACCTGCCGACCGTCAGCATCGGCGCGGACGGGTTGACGGTGGTGCAGGCCAATGTCGCGCTCGGCTTTGCCTCGTCGAACAAGGAAGCACGACGCAAATTGCTGGAAAATGCGATCCGGGTGAACGGGAATGTGGTAAACGATCCTGCCCTGACCCTGAAACCCGGTGACAAGGTCAGTTTCGGGGCGAAAAAGCATGGGATCGTGGTCGCCTGACAGGGAAATAATGCTAGGGGAAAATTAACCGTCCCCGGTAGCATTGCGTCCATCTTCGCCCCCCTAGGCTGCGGCCATGTCTTCGCTGTTCGCCAACCTCAATCATGTCATGCGATCGCGCGATCCCGCCGTGGATCAGCGCCGCGCGCCCCGCGATCTGGTTGACATGGTCAGCCACGTCACCGCGCGCGGCCGCACCCATGGCGTGCGCATCATCAACATATCGCCGCTTGGCGCCATGTGCCGCAGCGATGGCGGCTTGCTGGTGGGCGAGCAGATGACGATCTGGCTGCCGATCGTGAAGGACCATCCCGCCGAAGTCCGCTGGGTCGAGGATGGACGGCTGGGCGTCGAATTTCTGCAACCCATCGCGCCGCGTACCTATGACGCGCTCATGGCGCTCGTCCCTCCGCGCCGGACGGCGTGGTAAACAATCCGTCCGCTTCTATCCGCTGACGGGTCCGCACCAGCGCTTCGGGCATATCCGTGCGCAGGAAGGACAGCATCGCTTCGCGCACCTCGCAGCGCAGGTCGAATGCAATGCCTGCATTGCGGGCACTCAACAATCCCCGCAACTCCAGCGCATCGGCGCGATGGTCAGTCACCTGCAGGATGGCGACGCGCTTGTCCCAGCGGGCATTGGCGCCGGTCACTTCGATGAACTTGGCGCGAATGCGCTCCACATCGGCGGTCGAGTCCACATAAAGAAATATGGTACCCAGCAGGTCGGACGTTTTCGTCGTCCAGTTCTGGAACGGCTTTTCCAGAAAATAGGACACCGGCACCACCATCCGCCGGTCATCCCAGATATGGACGACCACATAGGTCAGCGTAATATCCTCGATCCGGCCCCATTCCCCCTCCACGATCACCACATCGTCCAGCCGGATCGGTTCGGAAAATGCCATCTGAATGCCCGCAATCAGATTCTTGAGCGCCGGCTGGGCCGCCGCGCCAACCGCCAGACCGACCAGCCCCGCCGACGCCATCAACGTCACGCCCACGGCGCGGACACCCGGAATCGCGATCAGCATCATCGCGATCACCAACACCGCGACGATGCTCTGGGCGATGCGATAGAGGATGCGGACCCGCGTATGACGCCGCCGGGCCTTCAGATTATCCTCCACGCTCATGTCGGCCTTGTGCTCGATCATGCTGCGCAGCGCGCGCAGCCCACGCAGGACAAGCCAGCCGACCAGCAACGCGAAGATCATCTTCGACCCGATGGACCAGAACTCTTCGACACGCGGCCCCATCTCGATGGACTTCAGGCCGCCCGCCAGAGCCATTAGCACAACCAGCCATCGCGTCGGCTGGAATATTTCCGGCAATAGCAGCGGGGTCATGCGGGCGCGGACGATCCGCAACGCAACGGCATAGATCGCCCAGTGCAACAGGAATGCCAAGCCAACGGCGATGCCGATGGATAGCGCCGCCATGGGCGTGATGTGGGTCATGCTGATGTCGGTCATGGGATGCGAACGTGGCGCACCCTCATTTGTTTCGCAAATGCAGCATTTTTCCTAGCCGCCGCGCAACAGCCCCACCGCCGCATCCCGCTCGAACAGATAGAGGCAGGTCCGTGCCGCCTGTCCGCGCGGGCTGTCCAGCCCACCGTCGCGGTCGATCAACAAATGCGCGTCATCCCGCGCCGCTTCCAGCAACGATGCCAGATGCTCCGGCGTTGCGAGTTTCAACTGCTGTTCGCCCGACTGGCGCGTCCCCAGCACTTCACCGGCCCCACGCAGCTTCAAATCCTCCTCGGCAATGCGAAAGCCGTCATTCGTTTCCCGCATCAGCGCCAGCCGCGCCCGCGACGTCTCGCCCAGTGCATTGCCGCGCAGCAGCAGGCAGACGGACGGCTTGTCGCCGCGTCCCACTCGTCCGCGCAGCTGGTGCAACTGGGCCAGGCCGAACCGGTCCGCGCCCTCGATGATGATCAGGCTGGAATTGGGCACGTCGACGCCCACCTCGATCACCGTGGTCGCTACCAATATCTGCGTCCGGTTCGCGGCAAAGGCGTCCATCGCCGCGTCCTTTTCCGGCCCTTTCATCCGTCCATGGACTAGCCCCACCCGGTCGCCAAAACGCAGCTTCAACGATTCCGCCCGCGCTTCCGCCGCCGCCTGGTCGCTCGTCTCGCTCTCTTCCACCAGCGGGCAGACCCAATAGGCTTGCCCCCCTCCCTCGACATGGCGGGCCAGCGCGTCGACCACCTCGTCCAGCCGCGTCGCCGCCATCACCACGGTCTGGATCGGCTGACGGCCGGGCGGCATCTCGTCCAGCTTGGACACCTCCATCTCGCCATAATAGGTCAGGGTCAGCGTCCGGGGGATAGGCGTTGCCGTCATCACCAGCAGATGGGGCGCGCGTTCGGCCTTGTTGGCCAGCATCATCCGCTGGGCCACGCCGAAGCGATGCTGCTCGTCAATCACGGCCAGGCCCAGATTCTTGTACTGCACCGCTTCCTGAAAGATCGCATGGGTGCCGACCAGGATGTCGATGCTGCCATCGGCCAGCCCCATCAACGTCGCCTCACGCACCTTGCCCTTGTCGCGCCCGGTCAGGATGGCGATCTCGACCGGCAGGCCCGACGCCATTTTGCGCAGCGTCTCATAATGCTGGCGCGCCAATATCTCGGTCGGGGCCAGCATCGCCCCCTGCATCCCGGCCTCGACCGCGTTGAGCAACGCCATCAACGCCACCAGCGTTTTGCCAGACCCGACATCGCCTTGCAGCAATCGCAGCATCGGCGTGGCCTGCGCCATGTCGCCCTCAATCTCGCCAAAGGCCCGCCGCTGCGCACCCGTTGGCGCGAAGGGCAGCTTGAGCATTGCGCGCAACCGCCCGTCACCCGCGATCGGCACGCCGCGCCGCCGTCGCGAGGATTGCCGCACCAGCATCAGCGCCAGTTGTCCCGCGAAAATCTCGTCATAGGCCAACCGCTCGCGCGCCATGGCGTCGGACGGGTCCGCATGGATACGGGCCAGCGCCTCGCGCCAGCCCGGCCAGTCCTTGCGGGCCAGCAGGCTGGGTTCGATCCATTCGGGCAGGTCGGGCGCGCGGGCGAGCGCCTGCCTCACCAGATCGCGCATCCGGTTGTTGGTCAGCCCTTCGGACAGGCCATAGACCGGCTCGCGCGCGGGAATGGTAGCCGCCTCGTCGGGCGGCAGCACATGGTCGGGATGAACGATCTGAAGATTGTCGCCATAGGCTTCCAGCTTGCCCGATACGAATTTGGGTTCGCCCAGCGGCAACAGCTTGCGCGGCCAGGCGCTGTTCCGGCCGAAATAGGTGAGCGATACATTATTGCCATGCCCGTCGGTCGCATGGACGCGGAACGGCGCGCGGGCGCTGCCGCTCGCTCGATAATCCACCGGGGTCAGGACGATGCCGATCACCCGGCCCGCATCGGCCATATCCAGTTCGTCGGTCAGGACGCGATCGACCCAGCTGACCGGCAGGTGGAACGCCACATCGACCGCGCGCGCCAGCCCCAGCCGCTCCAGCGGGCGGGCCAGCGCCGGTCCAATGCCCTTAAGGACAGAGATTTCGGCAAAGAGCGGATTGAGAATATCGGGTCGCATGTCTATCTGCTGCCCATCTAGCTGAGCCGGGACGATGGCACAAACATCCGATCGGCTTTTTCGGCGTGTCCGCAAAAGGAACAAATTGTGAACGATGATCCCCAGATGCGCCGCCTGAAATTCCGCGCCTGGCACCGGGGCACGCGCGAATCCGATTATGCGGTGGGCGGCTTTTTCGAGCGGTATCACAAGGAGTGGAATGCCGAAGAGATCGCCTGGTTCGAGCGGTTCATGGATGAACAGGACGCCGACATCATCGGCTGGGCGCTGGGCACCATCCCCGTGCCGGACGAATGGAAGGGGCCGATGATGGACAAGTTCCTGAAGCTCGATTTCGTGAAGATCGAAAATTAGAAACTCCTCCCCTGCAAGGGGAGGGGGACCGCGCCCAAAGGGCGTGGTGGAGGGGTGTAACCCTCTCGATAGCCTGACACCCCTCCGTCAGGGCTTCGCCCTGCCACCTCCCCTGCAAGGGGAGGATGATTGAGTTGAAGAGCGAACATTTATGACCGATCTCCAGAAAATCCTCCGCGCCAAAGCGCCGCTGACCCTGTCGGGCGTTCCTGCGGGGTTCCAGCCCTGGCTGCTGGCGGACATCGCCCGCGCCGCGCATGGTGCAGGTTCGGCCCGCGCCGTGTTCGTCGCCTCCGACGAACAACTGATGCGTGCGGTCTCGGAAACGGCCCATTATTTCGCGCCGGAGATCGAGATCATCGAAATCCCGGCCTGGGACTGCCTGCCCTATGACCGCGCCAGCCCTTCGCTGCGCACCGCGTCGGCACGCCTGGCTGGCCTTCACGCCTTGCAGGCCAAGCCCAAAGGCCCGCAACTGGTGCTGACCACGCTCAACGCCCTGACGCAGCGGACGCTGACCCCGTTTCGCATCAGACAGTTGGTGGCGAAGCTGGCGCCCAAGGAGCGGATTGCGATCACCCGCCTTGCCGACATGCTGCAAGCCAATGGCTATGTCCGCACCGATACCGTTCATGATCGCGGCGAATTCGCGATTCGCGGCGGCATTGTCGATCTGTTTCCGGGCGGTGAGGATCAACCGTTGCGCCTCGACTTCTTCGGTGACGAGATCGAGACGGTCCGCCGGTTCGACCCCACCGATCAGCGCACCACCGGCAGCGTGGAAGGCTTCACCCTGCTGCCAGCGTCCGAAGCGTTGCTGGACGAAGATACGATCAAGCGCTTTCGCGGCCGCTATCGCGAAATATTCGGTGCGACCGCGACCGGCGATCCGCTCTATCAGGCGATCAGCGAGGGGCGGCGGCTGGCGGGCATGGAACATTGGCTGCCCCTGTTTGAGGAAAAGCTGGTTCCCCTGTCCGACCATCTGGGCGACGATGCCGTCATCATCCGCGACCATGGCGTCGTCGGCGCGGCGGATTCCCGGTTTGAGGCGATCAGGGACTATCATGCCAACCGGGTCCAGGCGAAATCGTCCGATCCGGGCGCCTATCGCCCGCTCAAGCCCGATCTTCTCTATCTAGACGCTGCCGAATGGGACGCGGTCGTCGCCCGCTGGCCGATGCACGTCGCGACGCCGTTTCACGAACCGGACAGCGCCACCGTGTTGGACTTTGCGGTCGATGGTCCGCGCGATTTCGCGCCGGAACGGGCGCAGAACGCCAATGTCTACGACGCGGTCGGCAAGCATATCGCGGCGTTGCAGCGGACAGACAAAAAGGTCGTAATCGCCAGCTATTCCGCCGGTGCGCGCGAACGGCTGTCGGGCCTGCTGGCCGACCATGGCGTCAGGCGCATGGCGGCGGCGGACGATTGGCAGGAAGCGCTGGGGCTGGCCGCCAATGGCAGCGTGGTGCTGACCATCCTGCCGCTCGACCATGGTTTCACCGCGCCCGACGTCGCGGTGCTGACCGAACAGGACATGCTGGGCGATCGCCTGGTCCGCCGGGCCAAGCGCAAGAAGAGCGCCGACGCCTTCCTTGCGGAACTGGCGACCCTCTCGCCCGGTGATCTGGTGGTTCATATGGACCATGGCATTGGCCGTTATGAAGGACTGACCCAGATCCCGGTCAGCAAGACCGCGCATGACTGCGTAGCGCTCAGCTATGCCGGCGGCGACAAGCTGTTCGTGCCGGTCGAAAATCTCGAAGTCCTTTCCCGCTATGGCTCCGACAGCGAAGGCGTGGGCCTCGACAAGCTGGGCGGCGAAGCCTGGCAGCGGCGCAAGGCGAAGATGAAGGAGCGCATCCGCGAAATCGCGGGTGAACTGCTCAAGACCGCTGCGGAACGCGCGCTGCGCGCGGCCACCGTCGCTGAACCGGACAATGCAGGCTACCCCGCCTTCGTCGATCGCTTCCCCTATCAGGAGACGGAAGATCAGGAGCGCGCCATTCTGGACGTGATCGAGGATCTGGGCGCTGGCAAGCCAATGGATCGGCTCGTCTGCGGCGATGTGGGATTCGGCAAGACCGAGGTGGCGTTGCGCGCGGCCTTCGTCGCGGCGATGGCGGGGATGCAGGTGGTGCTGATCTGCCCCACCACCCTGCTGGCGCGCCAGCATCATATGCAGTTTGAGGAGCGCTTTCGCGGCTTCCCGGTCAATATCGGTCGCCTCTCCCGCCTGGTCCCCGACAAGGAAGCCAAGGCGGTCAAGGCGGGCCTTGCCGACGGCACGGTCGATATTGTCGTTGGCACCCACGCGCTGCTGACCAAGGGTATCGAGTTCAAGCGGCTGGGCCTGGTCATCGTCGATGAAGAACAGCGGTTTGGCGTGACCCACAAGGAACGGCTGAAGGCGCTCAAGACCGACGTGCATGTGCTGACCCTCACTGCCACGCCGATCCCGCGCACATTGCAGATGGCCATGTCCGGGCTACGCGAACTGTCGGTCATCCAGACCCCGCCGGTCGATCGCCTGGCGGTGCGCAGTTACATCATGCCATGGGACGGGGTGGTGATCCGCGAAGCGCTGCTGCGTGAACATTATCGCGGCGGGCAGAGCTTCTTCGTTGTGCCCCGCATCGCCGACCTGACCGAGATCGAGGAGTATCTCCGCACCGAAGTGCCGGAAATCAAGGCGATCGTCGCCCATGGCCAGATGAGCGCCACGCAGGTGGAAGAACGCATGTCGGCCTTTTACGACAAGCGCTACGACGTGCTGCTCTCCACCACCATCGTCGAATCCGGGCTGGACATTCCCAGCGCCAACACGCTGATCATCCATCGCGCCGACCGTTTCGGCCTCGCCCAACTCTATCAGTTGCGCGGTCGCGTGGGCCGGTCCAAGACCCGCGCCTACGCCTATATGACGACGCCCGCCAACCGCATCATTACCGAAACGGCGGAAAAGCGACTGAAAGTGCTGTCCGACCTCGACACGCTGGGCGCTGGTTTCCAGCTTGCCTCGCACGATCTCGACATTCGCGGCGCGGGCAATCTGGTCGGCGACGAACAGTCGGGCCATATCCGCGAAGTCGGGTTCGAACTATACCAGTCGATGCTGGAAGAGGCGATCCTCGACGCCAAGGCGGGCGGCGCTGGCCTTGAAGCGCGCAGCGACAGCTTCTCGCCCCAGATCAGCGTCGATGCGCCGATCATGATCCCCGACGATTATGTCCCCGACCTCGACCTGCGCATGGGTCTCTATCGCCGCCTGAACGAGATAGAGGATCGGCAGGGGCTGGAATCCTTTGCCGCTGAACTGATCGACCGTTTCGGCAAGCTGCCCGCCCCCACGCAAAACCTGCTCAAGATCATCGAGATCAAGCAGAATTGCGTGAGGGCGAACATCGCCAAGATCGACGTTGGGCAAAAAGGCGCGCTGGTCAGCTTCTTCGAGGATCGCTTCCCCAATCCGGCGGGCCTGGTCGCCTATATCCAGCGGCTGGACGGCGTGGCCCGGCTGCGACCCGACAGCAAGGTGGTGGTCAACCGCAACTGGGCCGATTCCGCAGCTCGCCTCAACGGCGCGTTGCAATTGTCGAAGGGTCTGGCCAAGGCGGCAGCATGACGAAAGCAGGCTTTTGTCGTGCGCCAGCAATGGCCGGGAAACAGTGACTATCTAAGTCACGCTGCTGACGATCAGGCAAGATAGCCCGACGTCACAAAGCAGGAGAAATATATGAGCATGTCCCTTTTCGCGATGGCCGCCGCTGCCGCGGCTTCGCATAGCGTTGCGATCGATCATCATGGGATGCAGGTTCAGGCCAATTACACCGCGCGACTGGTGGTCAGCGCGCGCACGGTGGGCGCACGAACCCCCAACCGGATGGATATGCAGCGGTGCAAATGGACCGCGCGGGTCGAGATAGACCGCAGCCTTGCCCATGGTCCCGCACTGGCCCGCACCATCGCCACCGATCCATTGGCGTCGGGCAGCGAGAGCGCGGCCTGTCCTTCGGGCGACCGTTTCCGCAAGGATATTGCCGAACGCCATCAGGGCCAGGTTCAGGCCCAGCTGGCGGCAGCCGTGGCGCAGGACCGCGCGCCATTGCTGGCGGAACTGGACATGGTGCGTAATCTTGCGTCCAACTGATCCGCGTTACGGCATCCTTTGGGCGGCAATGCTTGTCACCGCCGCCCATGCCATGCCCGCCGTCGCGCAAAGTCCCGGCGTCGACGCATCTGTCGAGGCGATGAGCGATGAGCGGCGGCGGGGTATCAGCTGGAGCGATGGTGATCCGGCACTGCGCCTGGGCCTGTCCGTTCCCGTCACGGATGGTTTGAGCATCGAAAGTGCTGCGACCGGCCTGTGGGGCAGCACGCGGCATGGTGGCGCAGATGGCGTCATCGACGCCGGGTTGAACTGGACCCGGCAACTGGGCGGCTGGCGGCTGTCGGCCCAGGGGCGTTACCATATGTTTCCGGGCGCGTCGGGCCAGGACTATGGCGAAGTCGGCGCCGTTGCAGGCTTTCTTCTTGGTCCCGCAAGCATCGACTTCGGCGCGCACTATGCGCCCCATCAGTCGGCCATAGGTGGCGACAATCTCTATCTGTCCATAGCAGGCGCGATAGCACTGCCGAACACGCCCTTCACCCTGTCCGGCCATGTCGGCCGATCATCGGGCGATGCTGACGATCCGGCTCGTTCTGCCCGTTTGCGACCTGACGGCACCTACCGCGATCATGGCGTCGCGCTGGACTGGTATCGCGGGCGATGGTTTGCAGGATTGCGCTACAGCGGCACCAGCATCGGCGGACCCGCGCGCCGCGACGCGGGCGATACGCTGATCGCGCGAGCGGGGTTCAGCTTTTAATTGCCGCTTCCCCGGCATCGGCCTACCCTCTGTCTGTCAACAGAGGGACTATTGTCATGCCGATCGAACTGACGATCCTTGCCTGGGCCATGATTTTGCTGATGGCGCATGTCTTTGCCGCGGCGCATGCCAAAACGCGGCAATATGGCGCGCACTGGAATATGGGCGCACGCGACGAATCGCTGCCGCCGCTCAATGCCTTGGCGGGAAGGTTGGCGCGGGCGCAGGCGAATTTTCAGGAAACACTGCCAATTGCGATCGTCGCTCTGATCGGCGTGGTAGTGGCAGGACGAACCAGCGACATGACGGCGCTGGGCGGCTGGATATGGATCGGCGCACGCATCGCCTATCTTCCCGTCTATGCGCTGGGCATCCCCATGGTCCGCACGCTCATCTTCATGATCAGCCTGATCGGCCTTGGCATGGTGTTGTGGCCGCTGCTGGGCCTTTAGCCCGCCAGCACCAGCGCAACCAGATCGGCCGATGAAACCCCTGCCGATCGCAGGAAGCCCTGATAGAAATCGCACCCTTCGCGCGCCAGCAGGTCAAGCTGCTGCTGCGTTTCGACGCCCTCAGCCACGACCTTGAGGCCCAGCGACTTGGCCATGTGGATGACGCCGCGCACGACGATCCGGTCCCGCGCCGTTCCGGCAATATCCTGCGCCAGCCCGCTGTCGATCTTGAGATAGTCGAGCGGCAGGCTCTTGAGATAGGCGAGGCTGGAATAGCCAGTCCCGAAATCGTCGATCGCGACCGCCAACCCCTCCGACCGGAGCGCAGTCAGCAGCACAGAGGCGGCATCGACATCCTCGATCAATCCGCTTTCGGTGATCTCCACCGTCAGGCGGGACCGGGGAAAACCGCTTCGGTCAACGATCGCCAGCAACCCGGCCATAAACCCCGGCTGGGCAATATCCGCAGCCGTCACATTGATCGACAGGCGCAGCGTCGAGAGCGCGCGCGGCCACGCCGCGGCCTGCCGCAACGCTTCCGCCTGAATATGCGCCGACAGCGGCAGCATATAATCTGATCGTTCGGCGGTCGCGAACAATATGCCCGCACCCAGCGGCCCATATTGCGGATGGTTCCAGCGCGCCAGCGCCTCGACCCCGCTAATGACCTCCGAATCGACCGGATATTGCGGCTGGAACACGATGCCTATCTCGCCCCGGTCGAGCGCTAGTCGCAGGTCGGTTTCCAACTGGTCGGGATCGACCTGACGGCTGTGCCGATCGGTCGACAGGATGCGGATGCCCTCCCCGCCTGCCTGTCGTGCATCCGCCAGCGCAGTCCCGGCACGGCGCAGCAAATGGGTCGCATCGTCTTCGGGCCGCGCCTGGGCTATGCCGCAACGGGCGATCAGGCGGATAAGATGATCCCCCGCGCTGAACGGGCGGCCGATCGCCGCGATCAACTGGCGCGCCAGAAAGGTCGCCCGATCGCTGCCCGCCGCTTCGCCGGTCAGGCCGACCAGAAATTCGGTGCCGGTGATGCGTGCGACCATTGCACCGGGTGCGACATCGTCGACCATCCGTTCGATCCGCCGCGCGATCCGGCCAAGCAATGCGTCGCCGACGACCTGGCCATAGGCCGCGTTCATCCGTTCAAACTGACTGATCGACAGCAATATGGCGGTCGTCGCCAGGCCGGTACGCCGATCCAGCCAGTCCAGCGCCGCCTGTCGCGATCGCAGGCCGGTCAGATAATCGCGGCTGGCCAGATCCCGCTCCTGCGCGTCGGACAGCCATTCAACATCGGCGGCAACCACCCCCTGCTCGATCCGCAGATGATGCACCAGCCGATTGCCCGGCCGGTCGGGCAGATCATGCGCCAGTGCAGCAGGTCGCCCGGCACGCATCATCGCGCGCAGTGCCGTCAGCACCGCGCGCCGTTCCGCCCTTGGCAAACGGCGGATCAGCGTCGCAGGATGAACCTGCGCCATGGGCAGGTCGAGATGACGGGCCAGACTTTCGCTCAGCCGCAGCAGCGAATCGCCGCGTCCCAATTCCCAATAAAGCGCGTCGCCCCGTCGGATGCGCTGCGCGCGCTGACTGGGCGATGCCCCGCCGCCCAATCGCTCCACCAGCCGCTGGGCGGACGCCAGCACAGCGCGCAACGACGCCTCGCTATAGGGTGCGGTCAGAAAATGGGTCGCGCCCGCCGCCAGCAGATCAGGGATGATCGCTTCGTCTGCCTTGTCGACCAGCACGATCAGCGCGCCGCCACCCGCCTCCATCGCCGGGACTAGGGGCGCCAGCAATTTGGCTTCCCCGGCGCCTGAACGCATATCGACCAGCGCAACCTGCGCCTCGCTGCGCAAATAGCGTTGCGGTGCCTCTCGCGCGCGTCTGGCGCCGATCGCGCGCCAGCCGGCTGACCGCGCGGCATGGCACAGTCCGTCCCGGTCGCCGGGCGACAGGATGAACAGGCTGCGCTGTCCGTCTTCGGCCTGATCCGCGATCACTGATATGGTCCCCTGAACGCGCGCATCGTGCCGCCTTAGCAGCAACGGGTTACCGACGTCTTGCCTCTACCGCAACCGGGCTGCCCTTGCGCCGGGCAAGTCCATCGCCTAGCTAGGTTGCCATGGCCATGGCGGACCCCTCGCGCGCGCAGATGACCGACGGCCTGGGCCGCCGGATCAGCTATTTGCGCATATCCGTCACGGACCGCTGCGACCTGCGTTGCCGCTATTGCATGGCGGAAAAGATGCAGTTCCTGCCCAAAAATCAGGTGCTCACGCTGGAGGAGATCGCGCTGCTGGCCGACCTGTTCGTGGCGCGCGGCATCAACAAGATCCGGCTGACTGGCGGCGAGCCGCTGGTGCGGCGTGATATTGGCGATCTGGTGCGCCGGATCGGGCGGCATCTGGGCAGCGGGTTGGACGAACTGACGCTGACGACCAATGGCACCCAGCTGGCCGACCATGCCGACATGCTGGCCGACGCAGGGGTGCGCCGGATCAATGTCAGTCTGGACAGCCGCGATCCAGCCCGCTTTGCCCATGTCACCCGTGGCGGTGACATTGCCGCGGTGTTCGCCGGGCTGAAAGCGGCGCAATCGGTGGGACTGGCGATCAAGATCAACATGGTGGCGCTCAAGGGCATCAATGATGATGAAATCCTGCCAATGCTGCGCTGGTGCGATGCCGAAGGGCTGGACCTCACCCTGATCGAAACGATGCCGTTGGGCGAGACGGGCGAGGACCGCACCGACCATTATCTGCCCTTGAGCGAGGTAGCGGATGATATTCGCGCGCGCCACGCATTGACGCCCCTGCCCGACCGCACCGGCGGCCCGGCGCGCTATCATGCAGTCGCCGGGATGACGGCACGGCTTGGCCTCATCACCCCGCTTACCAATAATTTCTGCGCCGATTGCAACCGCATTCGCATGACATGCGAGGGCAAGATTTTCATGTGCCTTGGCCATGAGGATCATGTCGATTTCAAGACGGCCCTGCGCGAAGGCGGACTGGCTGCTGTCGAGCCGCTGATCGACCGCGCGCTGCGTTTGAAGCCAGCGCGCCACGACTTTCGCATTGGTGCGGGCGAAACCGCGCCTGCGACGCGCCGCCACATGAGCGTTACCGGCGGATGAGCGACGAAATGCGGCGTGCGCTGGTCGTGTCCCCTACCCAGGCAGCCAAGGCTGCCGAGGAACGGCTGCGCGCCACTTATGATTTCGTGCCGGTCGAAGAGGCCGAGATGATCATCGCGCTGGGCGGCGATGGCTATATGCTCCAGACGCTCCACGCGATGCTGGAAGCCCGACGGATTGTCCCCGTGTTCGGCATGAACCTTGGCACGGTCGGCTTCCTGATGAATGAATGGCGGCTGGAACGGCTGGAGCAACGGCTGGAAGCGGCCAAGATGTTCAAGGTCAATCCGCTGCGCATGATAGTCGATACGGTCGATGGTGAGCGGTTTTCGATCCCGGCCATTAACGAAGTGTCGCTGCTGCGCGAAACCCGCCAGACCGCCAAGCTGGAGGTGCAGGTCAATGGCCGCGTTGTCCTGCCTGAACTGGTGTGCGACGGCGTGCTGGTGGCGACTCCCGCCGGGTCGACCGCCTATAACCTGTCGGCTCATGGCCCCATCTTGCCGCTGGGATCGGCGCTCGTCGCATTGACCCCGATCAGTCCGTTCAGGCCGCGTCGCTGGCGCGGGGCGATCCTGCCGGAAAATACCGTCATCCGCTTCACCGTGCTCGATCCGGTCAAGCGCCCGGTCAGCGCCGTGGCCGACCAGCGCGAAGTGCGCGATGTCGCCCAGGTGGAGGTCAAGATCGACCGTGCGACGCCCCTGACCCTGCTGTTCGACCCGGAACATACGCTGGACGACCGCATCGCGGCGGAACAATTCATCGCCTGAACCGGCGCTTTGACAGCGCCAAAGCCCGGCCTGACGGGGAGCCAAAAAAATCATCAGATTAGCGCTTGCCAATTCTTAAAAGCCGCTGCTATAGGCGCGGCCTGCCCGGCGGAAGTCGGGCTGCTCCCCGATAGCTCAGCGGTAGAGCATTCGACTGTTAATCGAATGGCCGTAGGTTCGAATCCTACTCGGGGAGCCAGTTTTTCCTGCCAGCGCGGCGATACTGCCGCCCACGGTGCGGGCTCCAAACTATCCGACGATCACTGTCAGCCGCGCTCTTCCGGCGGGCTGAATACCGACCAGCCGGTTCGGCGGGCAAGTTCTTCGAGCGCCAGCGTGCCAAGGCAGCTATTGCCGCTGGCATTGAGGCCCGGTGACCAGACCGCAATCGCGGCACGGCCCGGCACGATCGCCAATATCCCGCCGCCAACGCCCGACTTGCCAGGGATGCCGACGCGAAAGGCGAAGTCACCCGATGCGTCATAATGGCCGCAGGTGAGCATCAGCGCGTTGATACGGCGAGCGCGGCGCGGCGAGATGACCCGGCCACCGCCCGGATGCCGGCCATCCAGCATCAGATAGCGACCGGCGAGCGCCAATTGCCGGCAGCTCATTTCGATCGCGCATTGATGGATATAGCTTCCCAGCACCAGTTCGGCAGGATGACGCACATTGTCAAAGGCGCGCATATAGTTGGCGAGCGCCATGTTGCGAAAGCCGGTGGCGGTTTCGGACGCGGCCACGGCCTCGTTAATGGCAATGCTGTCATCGCCGGCCAGATAGCGTACGAAGCGCAGCATCTCGCCAATCGCGACACGCGGCTCGTGACCGCCCAGATTGACGTCGGCGACGACGATCGCACCAGCATTGATGAAAGGATTGCGCGGGATGCCCTGCTCATGTTCCAGCTGGGTGATCGAATTGAACGCATTGCCCGACGGTTCGCGCCCGACCCGGTCCCACAGCTGATCGCCGACCTTGCCGAGCGCCAGCGTAAGCGCAAACACTTTGGACACGGACTGGATCGAAAAGCCTGTGTCGGCGTCTCCGCCGGTCAGCATCCTGCCATCGGCGGTAGCGATGGCAATACCGAACTGCGCCGGGTCGACCGTGGCAAGTTCCGGGATATAGGTCGCAACCTGCCCACGATCCTCCATCGACGCCATGGTGGCCGTAATATCGGCAATGACGGAAGATAGATCGAGGCTCATGCCCGCGCCGTGCCCCTGTTGTGCAAAGCCGAAAGGCCGTATCGAAGGATCATACACATCGCATGATGTCTCGATACGGCCTTTCCAGACGCTCTATAGAAGGGATGCGACCAAGCGCGCCGTGCAGGATCAGTCGTCCTGTTCGTTTTCGCCCGACAGGTCGAGCGAATGGAGCGGCTGAACTGTCGAAATGGCGTGCTTGTAGACAAGCTGAACCATCCCGTCGCGCTCCAGCAACATGCAGAACAGATCAAAGGCGGCGATTTCGCCCTGAAGCATTACGCCATTGACCAGGAACATGGTCACCGGGCTGCCGGACTTGCGCACCGCAGTCAGGAAGATTTCCTGCAACAGCTTGGCCTTGCCGTTGCCATCGCTCGCCTTGCGCAGATCGGTCAGATCCATCGACTGGGCAGGCATCACGGTGGAAATCGCGTGCTTGTACACCAACTGGGACTGGCCATCGCGGCGCAGCAGCACGGAAAAATTGTCGAACCAGGTGATGATGCCCTGCAACTTTACGCCCTTGACCAGGAACATGGTCACCGGGGTCTTGCTCTTGCGCAGGCTGTTCAGGAAAATATCCTGAAGATTGTTCACTTTATCGGCCATGGTCTCTGCCGGTCCTTTATTCTTGGCGGGACGTTACCCGCTCTTGCACCCCTGGGCAGGGTGTCTTGCCTGCCCCCGCTTGTCGGGGGTCAGGAGCAATCGTATCGCAATTGCGAAGGGGCGTCCATGGGGAATGGCACGCCCCTGATCGCTGTTGCTATTCCTTGCCGTCAGTGATGCCCAACAGCTTGAGTTTACGGTGCAATGCTGATCGCTCCATGCCGATGAAAGTCGCCGTGCGCGATATATTGCCGGAAAAACGGCGGATCTGGATACGCAGATATTCCCGCTCGAAACTTTCGCGCGCTTCCCGCAACGGCGCGCCCATGATGGCGGACTGCCCCATGCCTTCGCCGCCGCCACTGCTGGTCAGTTCAGCGGGCAGCATGTCCAGTTCGATCCGGCCAATCCGATCACCGGGCGCCAGAATCATCGTGCGTTCGATGACATTACGCAACTGGCGAACGTTACCGGGCCATTCATTGGCCTGCAGGGCCGCCATCGCGTCACTCGCCATATCTGGCGGCGGCACGCGCCGTTCCGCGGCGAAGCGGGCGAGATAATGTTCGACCAGCGGCGGAATATCATCGCGCCGTTCGGACAGGGGCGGAATGACCAGCGGCACGACGTTCAGGCGATAGAAAAGATCTTCCCGGAAGCGGCGCTCTTCAATCTCGGTCGACAGATCGCGTGCGGTCGAGGAAATGACCCGGACATCGACCTTGACCTGACGCTGGCCACCCACACGGGTGAAGCTCTGGTCGGTCAGGACGCGCAATATCTTGCCCTGCGTCGTGATCGGCATGTCGGCAACTTCGTCGATATAGAGCGTGCCGCCATGCGCCTGTTCCAGATAGCCCGGACGGACCAGACCGCTCTGATCCTCCAGACCGAACAGTTCCTCCTCTACCCGGTCGGGGTCCATGCGGGCGGCGGCGACGATGATGAAAGGCGAATCAGCCCGCCCGCTCCAGCTATGGAGCATCCGCGCGGCGACTTCCTTGCCGACGCCCGCCGGGCCGGAAATGAGGACGCGGCTGCCGGTTCCCGCGACCTTCTTGATCGTGGCGCGCACGCCGTTGACCGCCGCCGATGTCCCGGTCAGTTCATCATCCTGCCCGAACCGCGCCCGCAACACCTGATTTTCGCGCCGCAACCGTTCCGTCTCGGTTGCTCGGCTGACCAGATGCAGCAGCCGGTCGGCCTCGAACGGCTTTTCGATGAAATCGGCGGCGCCCTTGCGGATCGCGGCGACAGCCGTGTCGATATTGCCATGGCCGGAAATCATCAGCACCGGGATCGTCGGATCGCGCCGCTTGATCTCGTCCAGCAGCTCCAGGCCATCCAGGCGCGATCCCTGCAACCACACGTCCAGCAGGACCAGCGATGGACGGCGCGAATCCAGCGCCTCGATCGCGCTGTCGCTGTTGGCGGCGGTGCGAGTGGTAAAGCCCTCATCCTCCAGTACACCCGCGACCAGATCGCGAATATCCTCTTCATCATCGACTATCAGAATATCAAGCGCCATTGGCCGTCACTTTTCCTTTGGGCATGGCGATAGCCTGCCCTTCTTCCAATTTTTCCAGCGCCGCCGCAGCAAAGCGCAATGTTACCGATGCGCCGCCCCCCTGCGCGTCGTCGAAACGAATTTCCCCCAGATGCTCCTCGACAATCTTCTTGACGATGGCGAGGCCCAGACCCGTCCCCTTGGTCCGCGTGGTCATATAGGGTTCCAATATGCGCTCCCGCTCGGGGGGCAGGCCGATACCGTCATCGCGCACGGTGATGACCAGATCCTCGTCCACCTGCGCGACCTGCATCGATATATGCCCGCGCGGCTGACCGTCTGCCGGTTCGGGCTTGGGCTCGATGGCTTCCACCGCATTCTTGACGATGTTCGTCAGCGCCTGTCCCAACTGGCGCCGGTCGCATACCAGTTCCAGATCAGGCGCGTCGGCATGATAGTCAAAGCGAATGTCGGGATGCGCCACTTCGTGCAGGAACAGCGCGTGACGGGCAATATCGCCCACCGTCTCGCGTCGGAACACGGGTTTGGGCATCCGCGCGAACGAGGAGAATTCATCGACGATACGGCGCAGGTCGCCCACCTGCCGCACGATCGTTCCGGTTAACCGGGTGAAGGTTGATCGGTCGCTGTTAATTTCGTCGGCATAGCGACGCTGGAGCCGTTCTGCGGCCAGTTGAATCGGCGTCAGCGGATTCTTGATCTCATGCGCGATGCGGCGGGCCACGTCGGACCATGCGGCGCGGCGCTGATCGGACAGTTGCTGCGTAATGTCGTCGAAGGTCAGGATATGGCCGGACGCATCGTCCGATACCTTGACCGCCAGCGTCCGCAAATCGCCATGGGCGCGGACCTGCACGATCCCCGCGCTTTCGTCCGAGGCGATCAGGTCTGCCAGATCGACCGACACGTCGCTGAGCAGGCGGCCGACCGGGTCGTCGCCTTCCTCCACCAATATCGCCGCAGCCGATCGGTTGAGCAACTGGATCACGCCCTTCCGGTCAACCGACAGCACGCCAGCAGTCACGCCCGACAGGATCGCCTCGATAAAGGCGCGGCGTTCGTCCAACTGGCTGTTGGCGGCGACCAGCGCCCCGGTCTGCGCCTCCAGCCGCTGGGTCATGCGATTGAAGGCGGACGCCAGCGTGCCGATTTCGTCGCGGGCAAGCGGGCTGGTGACACGCGCGGACAGATCACCCGCCGTGATCCGGCGGGCCGCCGTCACCAGTTCATTGACAGGCCGGACCATCCAGTCGGCAACGGCCAGCGCGATATAGACCGCAATGCCCACCAGCAGCAGCGATCCCACAAACAGGGCAATGTTGAAGCGGAGCTGTAACGCGCGCGATTGCGCCGAAAACATATCATAATCGGCGATCACCTTTTGCGCGCGCTCGACATTGCTGAAGGCCCAAGACCCGGAATCGCGGGTGGCATAAAGATAGATTTTCGAATTCGGATAGAGCAGCGTCACAGCCTCGATCTGCTGCGGCTTGGCCTGCACGACCACATTTTCGCCTGCGTTCAGCCGCTTGATTACGGCATCCGTCAACATCTGCGCAGCGGGGCGGTTTTCCGGGTCGACCGTGGCGGCGGTGCGGGCGACGCCATCCTTGCCGACTTCAATGATGGCCGAACGATTGAGTTTGCGGGTTACGACCTGATAGATGAAGCCCTCGGCAAAGCGCGGGCTGCTGACCTTCGACTGGGCCAGATAGTCGCGCAGATCGCTCGCCATGGTGACCGTTTCATCGCCGACTTCGCGCAGATTCTGCTCATAATAGCCACGCGCCAGATCGCTGGCATTTTGCAACATTCCGCGCGCGCTGTCGGAAAACCAGAACTGCACGCCATATTGAAACAGGAGCGAGGCGAAGATCACGACCAGCAGCATGGGAACGCTGGCAACGATCGAGAAGATGGCGACCAGCCGAACGTGCAACTGGCCATCGCTACCAATGGCCGAAGCCGCCGCGCGCCGCTTGGCGACACGCCGCCCCAGCAGCACCAGCAAGGCGATGGCAGGCACAAGATTGGCGACCAGCAACAGCGCAACGATCGGCGGGGTCAGCAGCGCATAGGATTGGCCGCTACTCGATACGAGCCGGTAGGTCAGCACCGCCATGCCCACGAACAGCGCCAGGGTCACAGCTTCGACCAGCGCCGCCAGGCGCCGTCGACGCAGGAAAGGCGGCAAATGCCTCCGCCATCCAGGCACCCGCCGTGAAACTGTAGTCGCGCCGCTCATAGTGGCTTTGTTACAACAACCCCGTGCCCGATCAAACACAGTAATTGTCGCTTCTGCTGTTACTGGTCGATCCAGGCCATCCGTTCGTCTCGCACGATGATGATCTGGATCAATCAATCAGGCGCAGTTGCAGCGGGTCCAGCCCATAATCGGTCAGCTTCTTGCGCAGCGTATTGCGGTTGATGCCCAGCAAGCCGGCAGCACGGATCTGGTTGCCATCGACCGTCGCCAGCACTTCCTGCAACAGGATCGGCTCGATGACAGCCAGCAGGTCATCATGCAGGTTGCGGTTGGGCTGGCCGATGCCGACCCCCAATTGCCGCCGCGCCCAGTCGCGCACGGCATGGGCCAGATGGTCGGCAGGGGCGGCATAGTCGGCCGGAACCGCCTCCAACGGCAGCATGTTGCGCAATATCTCGCCAGTGATGACATTTTCGCGGCTCAGCACCGCCAGACGCTGCATCATATTCTGCAATTCGCGGACATTGCCCGGCCAGTGATAGACCATCAGCAATTGGGTCGCATCGTCCGCCAGCGTCTTGCGCGGCAAGCCTTCCTGCGCGGCGCGCTCCAGAAAATGGCGGGCGAGCAGGATCACATCCTCCCGCCGTTCACGCAGCGCGGGCAGGGAAATCGGCACGACATTCAGGCGATAATAAAGGTCCTGCCGGAACCGGTTTTCCTCGATCAGTTGCGGCAGATGCTTGTTGGTCGCCGCGATAATGCGGACATTGACCCGAACAGGTTTGGAGCCACCCACCGTCGTCACTTCGCCCGATTGCAGCACCCGCAGCAGCCGGGTCTGCGCCTCCATCGGCATGTCGCCGATTTCGTCGAGGAACAGCGTGCCACCCTGCGCCTGCTCAAATTTCCCGGCGGTACGGGCGTGGGCGCCAGTGAAAGCGCCTTTTTCATAACCAAATAGTTCTGCTTCGATCAATTCGCGCGGGATGGCGGCCATGTTGATCGCGACGAAAGGCTTGGTGCGACGTTGGCCCAGACTGTGGATGGCTTCGGCCACCAGTTCCTTGCCGGTGCCCGATTCGCCCAGCACCAGGATCGACAGGTCGTTGGACAGCACGCGCGCAATGGTCCGATAGACTTCCTGCATCGCAGGCGATCGCCCGACGAGCGGCAGCCCGTCATGGGGCAGAGCCCCCTCTCCCTCCTCCGCCTCTCCATTTTCAGCCTGCCGGGTGCCCAGCGCATCGGATACGGCGCGAGTCAGTTCGTTCAGATCGAACGGCTTGGGCAGATATTCAAACGCGCCCTTTTCGGTCGCGCGAATCGCCGTGTTGAGCGTGTTCTGCGCCGACAGGATGATGACGCTGAGCGCCGGGCGGTCGGCGATGATGTCCGCCACCCCTTCCAACCCGTCGCCATCGGGCAGCATGACGTCCGTGATCAGCACATCGGGCGTGAAACTGTCCATCAGCGCGGCGCGCTCGCGGATCGACCCGGCGGTCTTGACCTTGTGCCCCTGCCGCCGCAGCGCTTCACCAACCACCACGCAGATGGCCGGATCATCATCGACCACCAGCACCGTTCCCGTCGCGGCCATCAGCCCATCCCCATCGGCAACAGGATGCGGAAGGTGGATTCACCCGCCTCCGCATCGCGCGCATATTGCACAAATCCGTTCATGTCCCGCACCAACTTGTCCACCAGCGCCAGGCCCAACCCCTGCCCATCGCGCTTGCCGGTGATGAAGGGGTTGAAGAGATGGTCCAGAATATGTTCCGGCACCCCCGGTCCATTGTCGACCACCACGATCTCGATGGGCAGCACCGCACTGCCCTTGCCTCCGCCAACCATCACCGACACACCGTGCCGGAACGCTGTTTCGACCCGAATGCGGGGCTTGGCGACATGCTCCAGTGCCTCCGCAGCATTTTTGAGCAGGTTGATCATGACCTGTACCAGCGCATCGTCATTGATATTGGCGAATGGCAGGGATGGGTCATAACGCTTTATAATACGGATATTTCTTGCAAATCCTGCTGCGGCGATGTCTGCCGCCCGGTCGATCAGGGGATAGATGTTGCCCGGACGACATTCCAGCGTGCGATCGGTGGTAAAATCCTGCATCCGGTCGATCAGCGCCGCGATCCGATCAACTTCATTGCAGATCAGTTGGGTCAGCGCCGCATCGCGACCGCCCTGCCCGCCTTCCAGCAATTGTGCCGCGCCGCGTATGCCCGACAGCGGGTTCTTGATCTCATGCGCCAGAATGGCCGCCGCGCCCATGGCGGATCGCGCGCCGCCCGACGTGCCGCGATGGCCGATCTTGCGTGCCTGGCTTTGCGCGTGGAGCGACACGACACGCCAGCCGTCATGGTCGACGATCGGCGCGATCATCAGGTCGACCTCCATTTCGGCGGTGCGCCCGGCATGGACCTTTATATCATAGGCAGCGATCGGCTTCTGACTGTGCCAGATGTCGAAGCGCGCGCCAGCCTCCGCGATACGAATGGTGCGTGCGACATCGCTGCCGACGATGGCGGAACGGGCCATGTTGAGCAGGGTTTCGGCCCGCACATTGGCTTCGGCAATGCTGTTGTCGGGCCGGACCAACAAAGTCGCCACCGGCAGCGCCGTCATCTGTTCGGCCAGCGATGGCCCGTCCTGCTGCATCCGTAGCGGCGGCACCAGCGGCTGCGCGCCGGTCATGCCGCCTGACGCGCGTCCACCGCCTCTGCACCGCCGGCGATCAGCGGTTCGTAGAAGCGGGCGAGCATGTCCAGCACCTTGTCCGCGTTTGGTTCCTGATTGACCGCATGGCGGAACTCGGCCGATCCGGTCAGCCCCTTGGTGTACCAGCCGATATGCTTACGCGCCATATTGACGCCGGTATAATTATCATAATGTTCGAGCATTGCCTTATAATGCCCTATGATAACGTGATATTGTTCTTCCAGCGTCGGGTCGGGAACGCGCTCGCCCCGGTCGAGCCAAGCCATAACCTGACTGATGAGCCAGGGTCGCCCATAGGCACCCCGCCCGATCATCACCCCGTCCGCGCCGCTCTGTTCCAGCGCCATATCCGCGTCTTCGATCGAACAAATGTCGCCATTAGCGATGACCGGCAGCTTGACGGCGTTCTTGACGGAACGGATGAAGCCCCAGTCCGCCGACCCCTTGTACATCTGGCAGCGGGTCCGACCGTGAACGGTAATCAGCTTCGCACCCAGATCCTCGGCAATATGCGCCAGTTCAGGCGCGTTGAGGCTGCTATGGTCCCAGCCCATCCGCATCTTGACCGTCACGGGCACGTCCACCGCCTCGACCGTCGCCTTGATCAGCGCAGCGGCCAGCGGCAGGTCGCGCATCAGTGCGCTCCCCGCGTCACCATTGACCACCTTCTTGACCGGGCAACCCATATTGATGTCGATGATCGCCGCTCCCCGATCCGCGTTGAGCTTCGCGGCATCGGCCATTTCGGCGGGAGAGCAGCCAGCCAATTGCATTGACACCGGTTCTTCCAGCGGATGCCATGCGGCCTTTTGCAACGACTGGCGGGTTTCCCGGATCATCGCCGCAGTCGCGATCATCTCCGTCACATTGAGGCCGCAGCCATAGCGGCGCACCAATGTGCGGAACGGCATGTCGGTTACGCCAGTCATCGGCGCCAGCACGACGGGCATGTCGATCGTAAGCGGACCGATGGATATGGGGGAAAGCCTGCGCATGATACTCAAAGGATAGTGCCTAAAAAACAGGCAGCCCATAGCGGTTATTGACCGATGGAGCAAGCGAAGGGGTCTGGCGGGGGTGCGTGCAAGCGTCTATGCCCCGCGCCATGACTGACAACAGGCACAGGACCGTTGCCCTGCTGGTAGCTGCTGGCACCGGCAGTCGCGTGGGCGGCGACATTCCCAAGCAATTCCGAACCATCGGTGGCAAGGCTGTTATCCTCCATGCCGTCGACGCCATGATGGCGCATGGAGGTATCGATGCGATCCACCTGGTCATCGGCGCCGGACAGGAAGCGCAGGTGCGCGCGCTGCTGGCGGATCGCGCCATTGCTGGCTTGACCGAAGGCGCCGACAGTCGGCGCGGGTCGGTGCGCGCGGGGCTGGAAGCGATTGCGGCAACGGGCGGGGCCGATCGGGTGCTGATCCACGACGCCGCGCGGCCTTTCGTGCCTACTGCCGTGATAGACCGGCTGCTCGGCGCGCTCGACGATGCGCAGGGGGCGATTCCGGTGCTGCCGGTCGCCGATACGCTGGTGCGGGGTGCGGATGGCGCGATGGGCGATGGCGTCGCGCGCGATGGCCTGTTTCGGGTCCAGACGCCACAAGCCTTCATGTTCGACACGATATTGGCCGCGCACCGCTGCTGGGACGAAAGCCGCGAAGCCACGGACGACGCGCAGATTTTGAAAGAGCAGGGCCATGATGTCATATTGGTCGCTGGCGATGAAGGGCTGGAAAAATTGACCTACCCACAGGATTTCGCCCGCGCAGAGGCTCGGTTGGTGAGCACCCGCACGGTGCGCGTGGGCATGGGCTATGACGTCCATCGCCTCGCCGAGGATGAAGAATTATGGCTGGGCGGCATTCGCGTACCCCATGATCGCGGACTGGCCGGGCATAGCGACGCCGACGTGGCGCTGCACGCGATCGTCGATGCGCTGCTGGGCGCATTGGCGGAAGGCGACATTGGCAGCCACTTTCCTCCGTCCGACCCGCAATGGCGCGGGGCGTCGTCCGACCGCTTCCTCGCCTATGCGGGCGACCGGGTCACGGAGCGCGGCGGGACGATCGATCATGTCGACCTGACAATCATCTGCGAAGCGCCCAAGATCGGCCCTCATCGAGACGCCATGCGGGCGCGGATCGGGCAGATACTGGGCCTGCCGGTAGACCGGATCAGCGTGAAGGCGACCACGACCGAACGGCTGGGTTTTACAGGGCGGCGCGAAGGTATTGCGGCGCAAGCGGTTGCCACCCTCTCCCTTCCCGCGCTATCCTGACCTCATGCCAGACAGCATTCTTCCCCCCATCCTGGTCGAACTTGCCGACCGGGTCATCATCGCCAACCGTCGTGCCGGGCGGACCATCGCCGTCGCCGAAAGCTGCACCGGGGGCCTAGTGTCCGCCGCGCTCACGGAAATCGCAGGCTCGTCCGACGTGTTCGAGGCAGGATTCGTCACTTATTCCAATGATATGAAGGCGGAACTTCTAAAGGTTTCGCATGATGTGCTGGAAACATTTGGCGCGGTGTCCATCGCTACGGCCTGGGCCATGGCGCAGGGCGCCTTGCTCAACAGCCATGCCCATGTCGCCGTCGCGATCACCGGGATCGCCGGGCCGGGCGGGGGAACGGAGCAAAAGCCGGTTGGCACCGTGGTGTTCGCCCGCGCCGAACGCGGGGCAAGCCCCGACAAGATCGTCGCGGACATGCGGCATTTTGATAATGATGGCCGCGGGGGCGTGCGGCTTCAGGCCGCGCTGTGCGCGCTCGAACTGCTGCTGCCCGATTCGTCCGGCGCGTAAAGCTGGGCGGCGCGAGTCTCGAACGCGCCGATCATCTTGCGCAGCGCCTTGTCAAACATCTGCCCCGCCAGCATTTCGAACAGCCGGTTCTTGAAGGCGAACTCGACCTCGAAATCGACCAGGACTCCGCCCTGTCCGTCGTCGCGAAAAGCCCATTCATTGTGCAGATGCTTTAGCGGACCGTCGAGATAATCGACCCGGACATGGTCCGGCCGATGCTTATGAACGCGCGAGGTGAAGCTTTCCTTGATCCCCTTGAACCCGACGATCATGTCGGCGACCATTTCCGTGTCGCTATCGGAACGGACCCGGATCGCGCTGATCCAGGGCAGGAATTCGGGATAGCGCGCGACATCGGCGACCAGATCGAACATCTGGGTCGGGCTGTAGGGCAGGTGCCGGGTCTCATTATGCCGGTGCATGGGCTTACCGGGCAACCTTTGCCAGCTTGGCTTCCCGCGCGGCGCGCATTTCGGCGAAGTCTGCGCCAGCATGATAGCTGGACCGAGTGAGCGGGCTGGATGCAACTTGCAGGAAGCCCTTGGCCCGCGCGATTGCGGCATAGGCGTTGAATGCCGCCGGGGTAACGAATTCGATCACCTTGGCATGCTTGGGCGTGGGCTGAAGATATTGGCCCATGGTCAGGAAATCGATGTCTGCGGAGCGCATGTCGTCCATCACCTGATGCACTTCCAGCCGCTCCTCGCCCAGACCCAGCATGATGCCGGACTTGGTGAAGATGGAGGGATCAAGCCGCTTGACCGACTCCAGCAGCCGCAGCGAGGCATAGTAGCGCGCGCCAGGACGGATTGTCGGGTAAAGGCGCGGAACGGTCTCCAGATTGTGATTATAGACGTCGGGCCGCGCCGCGACGATCATCTCGACCGCCCGCTCATGCTTGTTGCGGAAGTCCGGCGTCAGGATTTCGATCGTCGTGCCGGGCGTGGTGCGGCGCAGCGCCTCGATCACCTTCACGAATTGCGACGCGCCGCCATCGGGCAAATCGTCGCGGTCGACAGAGGTGATGACGATATGTTCCAACCCCATTTCGGCGGCGGCATCGGCCAGATTCTGCGGCTCGTTGACGTCAACCTTGCGCGGCATCCCGGTCTTGACGTTGCAAAAGGCGCAGGCCCGCGTGCACACATCGCCCAAGATCATCACCGTCGCATGCTTCTTGGTCCAGCATTCGCCGATGTTCGGGCAGGCCGCTTCCTCGCAAACCGTATTCAACCCCTTAGTCCGCATCAGCTTGCGGGTCTCATGATAGGCCGGACTGGTCGGCGCCTTCACGCGAATCCAGTCGGGCTTGCGCAGACGCTCCGGCTTGGCAGGGTCACCGGGCATGGGGATAGGAGCGATATCGTTCATGCGCCCCAGATAGCGATCCATGGTCACACTTGCCAGCCCCGATATTGTGCGGCACAGACCAGCCCATGACCGATTTTTCAAACATGATCGAAGGCTATCGCCGGTTCCGCCAGACCGGATGGTCCCAGCAGCGCGAGCGGTGGGACGAACTGAACGAAGGGCAAAGCCCCAAGGTGATGATCATCGCCTGTTCCGACAGTCGCGTCGATCCCGCCCAGATTTTCGACACCAATCCAGGCGAGATTTTCGTCGTGCGCAATGTCGCCGCTCTGGTGCCGCCATTTGAAACGACGCCCGGTCGCCACGGCGTGTCGGCGGCGCTGGAATTTGCCGTGCAGGTGCTGGAAGTCGACGAAATCATTGTCATGGGTCATGGCAAATGCGGGGGTTGCAAGGCGGCGCTCAGTCAGGATCTGAAGGACGCCGAACCGGGTGACGGCGGCTTCATCCATAGCTGGATCGAACTGCTGGACCCCGCGCGGGCGAAGGTGATCGCCCAATATGGGGATGATCGCAGCCGGGACGTGGAACGCGCGATGGAGCAGGAAGGCGTCAAAGTGAGCCTTGCCAATCTGCGCACCTTCCCCTGCGTCCGGTCAAAGGAGCGCAAGGGCGAATTGAAACTGATCGGCGCATTCTTTGCCATTTCCGACGGGCAGTTGCATGTCATGGATGAGCAGAGCGGCATCTTCGCGCCTGCCTGAAAGGACATGTCATGACATCACTGGACGGGCCGAGCGGTAATATCGCCCTGCTGATCGATGCCGATAATGCCTCGGCGGCCCATTTCGATCCGGTGATGACGGTGCTGGCGGAACTGGGCACGGTCAATATCCGCCGTGCTTATGGCAATTGGAGCAAGGCGACGCTGAAAAGCTGGGCGGCGCTGTCGATCGCGCAGGCCATCGAGCCGCAACAACAGTTCGACCTCACCAAAGGCAAGAACGCGACCGACATGAAAATGACGATCGACGCGATGGACCTTATGGCAAGCGGCCGGGTGAGCGGCTTTGGCCTGATGTCGAGCGACAGCGATTTCACTCCCCTGGTGACCCGTATCCGGCAGCAGGGCATTCCGGTCTATGGCTTTGGCCGGATGAGTTCGCCGGAGGGTTTCCGCCGCGCCTGCACCCGCTTCATCGACGTCATGGCGCTGGCGGAGGTCGATGCGGAAGATCCGGTGGTAGAGAAGGCGACGTCCCCGGCGCGCGCGCGCAAGGCTGATGAAAAGAAAGCGCAGCCCGCAAAAGCCGCACCGCCAGCGCCCACGCCGGTCCCGGCGCAACCCTCCGCTCCCAGCATCAAGAAGGCTGTCGACGCGGAAGTCATCAAGTTGCTGATCGACGCCTATGATTCGGTCAAACGCGACGAGCGCGGTTTTGTACGGCTGGGATCAGTGGGCCAGCTTGCGGGCAACCGTTCCAGCTTCGACGTGCGCAACTATGGCTATAAGCGCCTGTCCGACCTTGTGCAGGCGATACCCAATTTCATCACCGAATCGCGCGAAGGCGGGCAGGTCTGGATCAAACGGGTGAATTGAATGTCCTCATGTGCCCAGGCCATCGAAGACCGCCCTGCCCCATCGCCCAATACCCATATTGGAATAAAAAAGGGCCGCCCCTGTGAAGGAGCGGCCCTTGAGAGTTTAGGAGAGGATGCCTGGAAGGCCCGCTGCTTGTGTATTGATAGCGCTATCATTGCAATTGCAAAATGCGCAATTGGCTCTGCGGGCAATGCAATCGCAATTGCGCTTATGGTTCGCCCCTGAGCGCCTCTACCGTACGCACGACCAGGTACAGCTTGACCCGCTGCCTGAAGAGTCCCGTTTGGTAATGAGGGAACGTAGGACGCAGCTTTACTGCGTCCCACCTCCCTAATCGCGCTTCAGCGGGTCAGCTTCTTGTAGGCCAACCGGGTCGGTCGATCGGCGGCATCGCCCAGGCGACGGCGCTTATCTTCCTCATATGCCTCGAAATTCCCTTCGAACCATTCGACATGGCTGTCGCCTTCAAAGGCAAGGATATGGGTGGCGAGACGGTCGAGGAAGAAACGGTCATGGCTGATGACCACGGCGCAGCCCGCGAAATTTTCGATCGCTTCTTCCAGCGCGCCCAGCGTTTCGACGTCCAGATCGTTGGTCGGTTCGTCGAGCAGCAGCACGTTGCCGCCCTTTTTCAGCATCTTGGCGATATGAACGCGGTTGCGTTCACCGCCCGACAGCTTGCCGACATTCTTCTGCTGGTCCTGCCCCTTGAAGTTGAAGGCGCCGACATAGGCCCGCGTCGACATGTCATGGCCGTTGACCTTCACATAATCGAGGCCGTCGGACACTTCTTCCCAGACATTCTTGCTGTCGTCCAGATGATCGCGGCTCTGGTCGACAAAGCCAAGGCGTACGGTCGTGCCGATGTCGATCTCACCCGAATCGGGCTGTTCCTGGCCGGTGATCAGCTTGAACAGGGTCGATTTACCCGCGCCGTTCGGCCCGATGACGCCAACGATGCCGCCCGGCGGCAACAGGAAGGACAGATCTTCGAACAACAGCTTGTCGCCGAATGACTTGGTGATGTTCTTGAATTCGATCACCTTGCCGCCCAGACGTTCGGGCACCTGGATAACGATCTGCGCCTTGCCCGGCGAGCGGTTGTTCTGCCCGGCGACCAGCTCTTCGAACTTCTTGATACGCGCCTTGGACTTGGTCTGGCGGCCCTTGGTACCGGCCCGGATCCATTCCAGTTCGTCGTTGATCGCCTTCTGACGGCCGGAGGCTTCGCGATCCTCCTGCTCCAGACGCTTGGCCTTCTTCTCCAGATAGGTGGAGTAATTGCCTTCGTACGGGAAATATTTTCCGCGATCGAGTTCGAGAATCCAGCCGACGACGTTGTCGAGGAAGTAGCGGTCGTGGGTGATCATCAGGACCGACCCGGCATATTCCTTCAGATGATTTTCCAGCCAGGTGACGCTTTCCGCGTCAAGATGGTTGGTCGGTTCGTCGAGCAGCAAGATGTCGGGCTTCTGGATCAGCAGCCGGGTCAGCGCGATGCGGCGCTTTTCACCACCTGACAGATTTTCCACGGACCAGTCGGACGGTGGGCAACGCAGCGCCTCCATCGCGATTTCCAGCTGGTTGTCGAGCGTCCAGCCATCGACCGCGTCGATCTGCTCCTGCAACGTGCCCATTTCCTCCATCAGCGCGTCGAAATCGACGTCTTCCGGCGGATCGGCCATGATCATGCTGATCTCGTTGAAACGGTCCATCTTGTCCGCGGTCTCGCGCGCGCCGTCCTTCACATTTTCCAGTACGGTCTTGGTCGGGTCGAGCTGCGGCTCCTGCGGCAGATAGCCGACGCTGATATTTTCGCCCGGCCAGGCTTCACCGGTAAAATCGGTGTCGATGCCGGCCATGATCTTGATCAGGGTCGATTTACCCGCGCCGTTCGGGCCGACGATGCCAATCTTGGACCCACGGTAAAATTGCAGGTTGATATTGCTCAGAACCGGCTTGGCCGCGCCGGGGAAGCTCTTGGTCATGTTCTTCATGACATAGGCATATTGCGAGGAGGCGGACATGTTTGGGCAGCTCCAACGGTAGGAAAAGAGGATTTGGCGCGGAGTTAGCGGAGGCGGGACGCATTGGCAAATGGGCGATGGCCCGCTACGCTTCCACCCATGCAGAAAATCCGATCGGGCACGCTTGCCGCCCTCCTCCTAGGCAGCCTTTTCACCCCCGTCCTGTCCCATGCCGCTCCGGCAGACAGCGCCGCGATTCGCGACGCCGCGCTCAAGGATGATGTCGCATGGGATTTCACCGAAGGCCTGACCACCGAAGTCGGCCCGCGTCCGGCCGGCACGCCGCTGGAAGCGCGGGCGCGCGAATGGGCGGTGGCGAAGCTCAAGGCGCTGGGGTTCAGCAATGTACGCGCCGAACCCTATACGATGCCGGTATGGCTGCGCGGCCGGGACGAAGCGAAAATCCTCTCCCCCTTCCCGCAGAATCTGGTGCTCTCGGCGCTGGGCAATAGCGGTTCGACCCCGGACAAGGGGATAGAAGGCGAAGTCGTCTATTTCCCGACTCTCGCCGATCTGGAAGCCGCACCCGCCGCCAGCGTCAAAGGCAAGATCGCCTTTGTCAGCCATGACATGACGGCAACGCAGGACGGTTCCTCCTATGGCTATTTCGGCGCCGCCCGGCGGCAGGGGCCCAGCATCGCGTCCAGCAAGGGTGCGATCGCCATATTGATCCGGTCGATCGGGACGGACCATCATCGCCTGCCTCATACCGGTGTTCAGATGTGGGCCGATGGCGTGACGCCAATCCCCGCCGCCGCGCTTTCGGTGCCGGATGCCGAGCAACTGGCGCGTGTGATCGGGCGGGGACAGCCGGTCAAGCTCCACCTGACGCTGACATCGAAAATGCTCAAGGACCAGCCGTCGGGCAATGTCATCGCGGAAATTCCCGGCAGCGATCCGGCGGCCGGCGTGGTGGTCGCGGCCTGCCATCTCGACAGCTGGGATCAGGGCACGGGCGCGATCGACGATGCGACCGGCTGCGGCATCGCGGCGGCCGCGGCATTGCAGGTGGCGAAGGCTGGCCAGCCCCGCCGCACCATCCGCGTGCTGATGGCCGGGGCCGAGGAAGTCGGCGGCGACGGCGCGCGGGCCTATTTCAAGGCGCATGGCACGGAGAGACACGCGCTCGCGATTGAATCGGATTTTGGCGCCGATCGTGTGTGGCGCGTGGATTTCAAACTTCCGCAGGGGCATGATGCGCTCGCGACCAGCATCTCTGCGGCCCTCGCGCCGCTGGGCATCGGCGCCAGCAAGCAGGAAGCGGGCGGCGGCGCCGACATTGCGCCGCTGGTGAAGGCAGGCGTGCCGGTGATCGACCTGCAACAGGACGGCACCCGGTATTTTGAGCTGCATCACACGCCCGACGATACGCTGGACAAGGTGGACCCGGCGCAATTGCGGCAGAATGTCGCCGCCTGGGCCGTAACGCTAAACCTTGTTGCCAATGCGCAAGAATCCATGGGCATTAAGTGAACTTTTATAGTAGACAACGCCCCGTCGCGTGATTCCATCGTTTCACCGGCGCAGAAAAGCATTGATTTGTGCATCGCACACGTTAATGCGGGTCGCTCGCGTAGGGTCACATTGTAACGTGCCTGACGCGGCATAATGCTATGGGAGCCGTACACAATGAAGAAGATCGCTGCTGTTTTCGCTTCGGCCAGCCTGATGGCCCTCGCCGCTTGCGGTGAGAAGCCGGCCAACGAAACCGCGAACGCTTCGAACGCCGTCGTGGAAAACGTTGTCGACAACGCCATGAACGCTGCTGAAAATGCAACGAATGCTGCTGACAACGCTGCGAACGCTGCCAACAACGCTGCGAACGCGATGTAATCTTCGCCTTAGCGAGATTTCCGAAGGGCGGGCTGTCTCTACAGCCCGCCCTTTTTGGTTGTGCCAGAGACATTGCGCCCCTGCCCCGGAACATCCGCCCCGCTCCATCAGTTGTTTCTGAACTGTTACAGGAGAGAATATCATGGGCAAGGGACTGTTATTATGGCTGATCGGGGTGCCGATCCCCATCATTCTGCTACTTTGGCTCTTCTTTCATTGATCGCCGATTGACGGGACGCGCGATAGACCGCTAAGGGCCGAGGCGTCGGGGAGTAGCGCAGTCTGGTAGCGCGCCTGCTTTGGGAGCAGGATGTCGCAGGTTCGAATCCTGTCTCCCCGACCATCTCGCAAAATCGCTAATGAAAATCGCGCGATCCCGGCAATATCCGCACGTTGCGCGGATGGCCGTGGCTGCGGATCCGCGACATCACCGGGTGGACAGCCTTGTCGCCCGGTCCCGCTTCGATAAGCGTCGCATGATCCTCTGACAGCCGATCGAGTTCGGCGGTACGGTCCACAATGCGATCGGCCATCAGATGTAACACATCGACCGGCCCTTCCCGCACCCGCTGCACCACCCCATGCGCCTCCATCAGCCGCGCGGCCATCAGCGGCAGGCGATAGCGGTCCAGCATCCTGGCCCAGAGCAGGATGTTGACGATACCCGTCTCATCTTCCAGCGTAGCGAAGATCGCATTGCCCTTACCGGGCCGCTGCCGCACCAGCACCACGCCTGCAACCTTTGCCCGTGCGCCATTCTTGACGCTGCTGACCTGCTCGCTGGTCAACAGGCCTTCGGCCGCGAAAACCGAGCGCAGGAAGGTCATGGGATGCTGTTTGAGCGACAGGCGGGTCAGCTGATAATCCGCCGCCACCGCTTCGGACAGGGGCATGGGCGGCAGGGCGGCATCGGCTTCTTCCCCCAGTTCGCGCGCGCGGGCAGCGGCGAACAGCGGCAATTCGCCCGCTGGCATCCTTCGCACATCCCAGGCCGCATCGCGCCGCTCACGCCCGATCGAGCGGCAGGCATCGGCATCGGCCAGCAAATGCAGCGCACGGACAGGCAGGCGTACCCGCCGCCCCAGTTCCTCGATCGTGGCGAAGGGGCCGGATGTCGCGCGATCCGCTGCAATCGCCTCCCCCCAAGCCTCCCGGAAACCGTCAATCTGGCGAAAGCCCAGCCGCAATGCGAACGCCCCGTCCTGCCGGTGACGCGGCACGATGTCGCCCCAGCGGCGATTGGCCGGGGTCCAGTGCTGCCCAGCATCGGGATCGTCCACCGCAATCGGCTCCAACCCATTGTCCCAGCCGCTGGCATTGACGTCGATGCCCCGCACGACAACGCCATGTTCGATCGCGTCGCGCACGATCTGCGCCGGGGCGTAGAAGCCCATTGGCTGCGCATTGAGCAAGGCCGCGGCGAACACGGCAGGCTGATAGCATTTGAGCCAGGCCGACACATAGACCAGCCGGGCAAAGGATATGGCGTGGCTTTCGGGAAAACCATAGCTCCCAAACCCCTTGATCTGGTCATAGCAGCGCTGGGCAAAGGCGCGTTCATAACCACGCGCCACCATGCCGCCGATCATCTTCTCCTCAAATTCGCCGATCGTCCCGACATTGCGGAAGGTCGCCATCGCCCGGCGCAGCTTGTTCGCCTCCCCCGACGTGAAATTGGCGGCGGTGATCGCCAGCTTCATCGCCTGCTCCTGAAATAGCGGCACGCCATAGGTGTGGCCCAGCACATGATGCAGTTCATCGGCGGGGTGCGGCGGGGCTGGCGAAGGAAAGCGCCAGGAAGGCGGCTTGCCATCACGCGCCTCGGCCCGGCGGGCGAGATAGGGGTGGACCATATCCCCCTCGATCGGGCCGGGCCGCACTATCGCGACCTGCACCGCCAGATCATAGAAGGTACGCGGGCGCAGGCGGGGCAGCATGTTGATCTGGGCGCGGCTTTCGACCTGGAACACGCCGACGCTGTCCCCCCGGCACAGCATGTCGTAAACCGGCGCCGCTTCGCCTGGCACCGACGCCAGCGTCTTGTCGCCCAGGCCATGGTCGCGCATCAGCGCAAACCCCTTGCGAATGCAACTGAGCATCCCCAGCGCCAGTATGTCGACCTTCATCAGGCCCAGCGCGTCGATATCATCCTTGTCCCACTCCAGAAATGTGCGGTCCGCCATTGCCGCATGGTGGATCGGCACCGTCTCATCCAGCCGATCCTGCGTCAGCACGAAACCGCCGACATGCTGCGACAAATGGCGCGGGAAGGTCAGCAGCCGGTCGACCAGTTCCTTCAACTGCATGACCAGCGGATTGCCCACGTCCAGCCCCGCATCGCGGAAGCGCCGTTCCTCCATGCCGCTGGCATGGCTGCCCCACACGGTGCTGCCGATCCGCGCGGTGACATCTTCCGACAGGCCCAGCACCTTGCCGACTTCCCGCACCGTGCTGCGGGGGCGGTAATGGATGACGGTCGCGGCTATGGCGGCGCGATCGCGACCATAGCGGGCATAAATATGCTGGATCACTTCCTCACGCCGTTCATGCTCGAAATCGACGTCGATATCGGGTGGTTCGTCGCGATCCTCCGAAATGAAGCGGGAAAAGAGCAGGTTATGCCTGGTCGGATCGACCGATGTGATCCCCAGATAATAGCAGACCGCCGAATTGGCCGCCGATCCGCGCCCCTGGCACAGGATCGGTGGATCGAGGCTACGGGCAAACTGCACCGCTTCATAGACTGTCAGGAAATAGCAGGCGTAATTGCGGCTGCGGATCAGCGCGAACTCTTCCGCCAGCATCGCATGGACCCTATCCGGCACGCCATCGGGAAAGGCCTCTCCCGCCAGCCGCAGCACTTCATGTTCCAGCCAGTCCTGCGCCGCCCACCCTTCGGGCACCGGCTCGTGCGGATATTCATATTTCAGATGGGACAGATCGAACCCGATCCGGTCCAGTACGTCGCGCCATGCCCCCACCGCCTGCGGCCAGTCGCGGAACAACCGGGCCATTTCGCGTGCGGGTTTCAGGTGCCGTTCGGCATTCGCCTCCAGCCGCCGCCCGGCCTCCCGCAGGGTCACGCCCTGCCGGATACAGGTGACGACATCATGCAACGGCCGGTCCTGCGCCATGGCATAGAGCGCATCGCAGGTTGCAAGCAGCGGCAGCCCCAGCCGCCCGGCCATCGCCGCCAGCCGGGCAAGGCGGCGACGATCCGGCCCGGCGCGCGGCATGGTGACGCCGATCCAAAGCGCACCTGGCACCCGTTGCGCCAGCCCTGCCAGCAGCGCCTCGTCCGCTTCCCCTGCCATAGCAATCAGGACCATGTCCTGCGCATGGTCGATCAGGTCGGACAGGCACAGGTCGCAATCGCCCTTTTGCACCGTCTCTTTCAGATTGCCGACGCTCAGCAGCCGGGTCAGCCGCCCCCAGCCATGGCGGTTGATGGGGTAGGCGACAATGTCCGGCGTCCCGTCGGCAAAGCAGAGCCGCGCGCCGGTGACGAGACGGAAAGCCTGCGCCAGCGGCAGCGCCTGCGCCGCAAGATGACGGCGCTCCGCAGCCGACTGTGGGGTTTCGCCCGTGCGGATTCCCTGATCCTCGGCATCCTCGGCCAGCATCCTGCGCACCGATTTGAGTGCGCTCCACGCCCGCACCACCCCGGCCACCGTATTGCGATCGGCAATGCCGATGCCCGCATGGCCCAGCGCCAGCGCCTGTCCGACCATATCGGCCGGGTGGGACGCGCCGCGCAGGAAACTATAATTGGTTGCCGCGACCATTTCGGCAAAATCCGGCGCAGGCGATGGCGGTCCCGATCGCCGCGCCCGCAGCGCCGTGTCGAGAGGGATGGGTTGACGCCCCTCCCCCTCCGGCCCCGGATCACGCCCCCGGCTCATGCGAACAGGCCATGCAGATACCAGCGCGGCATCGGCTTGTCCGGTTCGAAGAAACCAAGGCGGAATATCCAGAAACGGCGACCGCGCCGGTCCTCCACCCGGTAATAATCGCGAATATGATCGGGCGCGTCGCCCAGCAGATAGCGAATATCGACCTCGCCCGGATCGCTGCCGGGCCGGGGCAGTTCGATCGACACGGGCCGCCTGCGCCACCATTCCCCGGCGATCCGCTCCGGCCCTCGAACCGGGCGACTTCGTGCAACGCCCGGCGCCAGCGGAAACGGCGGGGCGGGCCGTCGGGGACTTCGGCGCCCAATACCTCGATCGGCTGGGGCGGATCGAACAGATGGATGGGACGCAGCGGCGGCTCGCCCGGTTCCGGTGTCGTCCAAGGACCGGACGGCGACGTATCGAGCGCGGGCAGCGCAAATTCGGCCTGTTCGGGCATATGGCTGTCGCGTGCGCCAAAGCGGCGGACGCGGTTGCGCCCCAGCCGGGTGCTCAGACGCTCGACCAATGCGGTCACCGCCGCCTCGCCGGTCGCGCCGCCCTCCAACTGCAATTGCGACGCACCCAGCGGTTCGGTCAGTGGGACGTTCAGCCGCAGCAGGTCAAAGCCGAATCCAGGATCGATCGGATCGTTCAGGCTGTCGATCCGCTCGCGGATCAACCGCATCAGCGCAGGCACATCCCGCATCGGCGCGCCGGTTTCCACGGTCAGGCGGCGCACCAGCCCGTCGCTGCGGAAAAACAGCGCCTCGAACCGGCGACCGCCATGGCCCCTCTGCTCCAATATCCCTGCCGCCTCCCCTGCCAGTTCAGCCAGGATCGTCATCATGGTTTCAGTGCGCGCGACCGGTTCGGCAAAGCGCCGCTCCACGCTCATCGGCGGGACCAGCCGGCGCGGGGTCAGCGCGCTGTCCGCCTCCCCCACGATCCGGCGGATCGCCATCACCGCGTCCGCGCCGAAACGGGCGGCGATGGAGGACATCGGCCGACGCGCGACATCGCCAATGGTTTTCAGCCCCGCGCGGCGCAACGCCAGCGTCGCCTCCTCCTCCAGTTCCAGCGCCGCGACGGGCAGGCGGCGGATCGCGCTATCCTCGTCGCACGCAGCTCCGGCCACATAGCGGGCCAGCGCCCGCGCGCCCTCCGGCGTTCCGGCAAAGGCCAGCCGCACCGCCACGCCCAGCCGCGCCAGCCGCCGCTCCAGATCGGCCGCCAGCCCAGCCTCTCCACCAAAGAGATGATCGCACCCGCTGGTATCGAGGATCAGCCCGTCGGGCGGATCGAGCGCGACGGTCGGGGTGTAGCGGGTGCAGCCATCGGCCAGCCGCTCCAGCCAGTCCTGATCCTCATGCGGGACATGGTCGAACAGGTCGAGGTCGGGCACACGGGCGCGGGCATCCGCCATCGACAGGCCGGGCGACAGGCCCATCGCCGCTGCCGCCTCATCCACCGCCGCCAGCCGCAACGCGCCGCGTATTTTCTCGACAAAGGCGCGTGGCCGTTCATCCTGCCCGGCGCACAGATGGGGCCTGGTCAGGCGCAACCGCTCCGCCGGGAGCCAGGGGAAGAACAGGGCGAGATAGCGGCGGTGCCGGGGGCTGGCGTCGCGATCGTCATGCTCTGCGCCTCCCATGGTTCGTCCATCACTGGCAGGACGTCTGAAACAAAGTCGGTCACGGTCCCACTCCATGCGCCAGGGACCGGCCGGGGGGCCGGCGCGCCGACGCAGCAATTCGATTTGAAACAGGGATGCCCCTGGCGCGTCCGCTTCCAGCGCGATCGAGGGGGACGCGCTCACCCGCCAGCGTGTATCGGCGGCGCTGGGCGCAGTATCGGCGGCGATGCGCAGCAGGAACAGGGTGACGCCCGATGCTTCGGCGGCCAGCATCAGGCGGCGAGTGGCGGTCAGGTCCAGCCCGCGCATCGCCCCCCATCCTTCGACCAGCACCGCGCCCAGCCCGGCGCAACGCGCCGCCTCCGCCGCTGCATGGAGCAAAGCGCCTTCGTCAGGGGCCAGCACCAGCAGCATATTGGCGGGATCGATCCCCAGTTCGACAAGGCCGGTGGCGTGCAACCCTCCAACCCGTTTCTGCATCGCTTCGGTGCGCAGCCACAGGAAGGGACGCCCTTCCCCAGCGCGCAGGCTGAACAGGGCGGCAACCCCAGCCCCGCTGCTGGCATCTTCCTGATCGGCAAAGATTTCATGCAAGCGCCCACGCGCCAGTCCACCGCCTAGTGCCGCGTCCACCCCGTCATGCCCCAGCGCAAAGAGCCCCGCTGGCGTAGCCGCGCGGCGCGGCTCCAGCTGTTGCAGGCTCTCCCTCAACCGGGCAAGAACAGGGGACGAATCGCGCATATGTTCACTATATGTTCTATTGTTCCTTTGCGCCAGTCGTCAGAACAGGGAGTGGGCAAGATACCAGCCCGGCACCGCCGCCAGCGCCAGAAATGTGCCGAGCGGCACCCGCGCCGTCGCTGCCATTGCCCGGCCCGTCGCCAGCATGACGCCCAGCCCGGCCAGCGCCGCGATCAGCAGGATGAAGGGCAAGGCCTGCCAGCCGAACCATGCGCCCAGCGCGCCCAGCAACTTGGCATCGCCCAGCCCTAACCCCTCCCGCCCGCGCAGCGCGCGATAGGTCAGCGCAATCGCCAGCAGGCTGCCATAGCCCAGCGCCGCGCCGATAATCCGGTCGGCCAGCACCACATCGGTCGCCCAAAGTCCCAGCGTCAGGCCCAGGAAAGCCAGCGGCAGGGTCAGCGCATCGGGCAACCAGTAATGCCGCCAGTCCAGCACCGCCAGCGTCAGCAACATCCAGCCCAGCAACGCCCAGCCAAGGCCGCCCAAATCCGGCATGGCGCCGATCGCCAGCGCGCCAATGACTGCGCAACTGAGTTCGATCCGCCCATGCAGCGGATCGATCGGCGCGCCGCACGTCCGGCACCGGCCATGCTGGAACAGGGCGCTGAGCAAGGGGATCAGATCGCGCGGCGTCAGCGTGCGGCCACAGCCATCGCAGGCCGATCGCCCCCGCGTCACGCCCCGTCCCTGCGGCCAGCGCAGGATCAGGGTGGCCAGGAAGCTGCCGAAAATCGCGCCGACCACCCCGCCGAGCAGCGTCGCCAATATCGGCGTCACAACGTCCCTTCGACCTTCAGCAATTGCGCATTGCCCACGGTCGCAAAGCCCGCCTGCCCCAACGATGCCGCCAGCGTCGGATCAGCGGTTTCCACCCGCATGGTCGCGCTGTACCGGCCCGACCGCCAGATGCGCAGCGCGATCGTTTCCATGCCCGACTGGCTGGCGAGCGGCAGCAACAGCGCATCGCCATCGCAGGCAAGGGCCCCGGAAAAACCCTGTGTCAGGTTCAGCCCCGGAAACTGCCCCGCCATCCGCGCCCGCACCCGTCCTTGCGCATGACCGCACCGATCGCCGATGAAATAGGCGGACACATCCTCCATCTGAAGCCCGGCGATCGGCAGCGGCGCGAAGGTCCGGCCCAGCGGCACCGCGCCGGTCACATCATCCACTCCGATCCGCCCGAACCCAACCGTCAGCGCGCCCGATATGTCGTCGGCCAATCCCTTGGTCCGGGCAATGTTGAACCGCGCCCGACCCGTCAGCAACGCCAATGGAGAAAGGCCCGCGCGCACGCTGCCCATTGGCATGTCGCCCAGCATCAACTGGTCGATCCGCCCGCTCCATACCGTGCCCCGCACGTCACGCGCGGCCACGCCCAGCCGCTCCAGCCCGGACAGACCCAGCGCGACCCGCATCGGCAGGAACAGCAACAGCCCCAGCAGCACGATCAGCAACAGGATGATCCGCATCCGGCGGGACAGGACCAATCCCATCATTGCCCGCTTCCCCGCACCAGCACCGCCTGCACCGACAGGCTGCCAGCGGTCGGCGCGGGCCGCGCGCTCATCGTTTCGACCCGCACGCCCTGCGCCTCCAGCACCGCGATCCAGGAAAAGAGTGCGACCGGCCGGATCGCGGCGATGGCAATCTCCATCCGGTCCGGCCCCTGCGCCTGCGCACGTTCCAGTGTCAGGCCCGCTTCGCCCGCGCCCTGCCCGACCAGCTGGTCGAGCGGCGCGGCCGGGCCACCAGCCGCCGCACGGGGCAGCGCCTTCAGCTGCTGCACAGCCGTGCGCACCGCGGCGTTGCGCTCGGTCGCCTCGACCAAATTGTCGCGCGCCGACCGCTGCGCCCGATCGAGCGGCACTGCTACCCCGAACCAGAGGAGCACGCCTGCCAGCAAGGCGAACATCACGCCCAGCATCACCTGCTCACGCGACGATCGTTCCGCCCAAAGCGCCTGCATCCGTTCCATCATGACCGCACCGTAATCTCTGCCAGCGTCCGCCCGCCCGGCTCCTGCGCGGGTGTCGCCGTAATCGTGAAGCCTGCCGCCTGTAACGCGAGCAGCACTATGTTGATGTCATCCGCCTTCGCCGCCGCCAGCGTGGCGCGCAGCATCCCGTCCGGGTCGCGCGACAGGCTGGTCAGCGCCACGCCCGGCGCATCCTGCATCGCCGCCATCAGGGCCGCGACCGGCGCGGTAAAGGCCCGTCCACCAGCGCCCCGCGCAGCCAGTTGCTGCTCCATCGCGCCAAGCGCCTGGGCCGCATCGCTCGCGCCGGGCACGACCTGCTGCGCCAGCGCCAGGCTTTCTGCGTCCAGCCGACTGGCCTCGCGATGGCTTTTGACGATGCCGACCAGTGCGATCAGCAGCGCGGCAAGCAGGATCAGCCCGCTCCACACGGCCGCGCGTTTCAGCACGCGCTGGTCGAGCTGCCGCCGCACCCGCTTGGCGAAATCACCCTGCCGCAGATCGATGGGCGGGGCGTCAAGCGCCGCGATGGCGCGCCCCTCGATCACGCCCCGTGGTACATCCACCACCGGCGCATCGCCGATCAGTGCGGGCAGGGCCAAGTCGCCGGTCAGCGCCATATCCGTGCCGCGCAGCACCGTCACATCGCCGATCAGCCCGCGCGAAAAACCCGCCTCCGGCTCCGGCAGCAACAGGGGCGCTGGCACAATCATTTCGGGGTCCAGCCCATGATGCTGCGCCCAGAGCAGCCAATGCTGCATGTCTGCCCGCGCTGCCAACGCCACGATATGGGGCCGCGCAGGATCGTCCTGCACGTCGGTCACCGCAAACAGCTGATCGGCGGGCAATATCCCGTCCGCCAGCACCGCCAGCCGTGCCGCCGCGCGCGCCTGCCGCACCGGAAGGTCGGGATGCAGCGCCCAATGGAGCGCCACCAGAGCCGCAGGCGGCACCAGCATCACCCGCGCTTCAACGGGCAAGGCGGCAATGCCGCACGCTGCCAGCCAGTTCGCGCCCTCGCCCGATTGCACCAGCGCGCCATCGATCACGCGCATCCAATATGGCGGCGCGTCCTGCGCTTCGGGCAGAAACACGATCAGGGCGTCGCGCGCGCTCATGCCCCCGCACCCCAGCTGCGTCGCACCACGATTGCGGGGCTTTCCCGCGCGTCGATCAGCGACCGCTCCACCAGTTGCGTTCCCCCGACAGTCACCGCCACGTCCACTCCGAAAAATCCCGTCGTCAATTTGACCTGCTCGGCCACCTCGGTCATCGGCGACAGGCCGGCGAGCGAGGGCAAGGCCCAGAACTGGTTCGTGCTGCCGTAGCCGTCCGCGGGCCGCTGCGCCAGCAATTGCCGCGCCTGTCCGACGCTCAATTGCCCCGGCAACAGCATCGCGAACAGCGGCGCCTGCTCCGGCAACAGCGTGTTGATGTTGATCGGCGACAGATCCGTGACTGGCAATGCGCAGATCCAGGGCCGCACCGTCGCATAGATGGCAGGCGTGATGCCATTGACCGCGCGCAACTCGCTGGCATCGACCATCAGGCGGTTGGCCGCGCGATAGGGCCGCGCCATTTGCCCATAGACCGCATCCTCCGCCCCGCCCGGCTGCGGATCGCCATCGCTGTCGATCCAATCGGCCAGGCTCGCCGCAGCGCCCTGCGCCTGTCGCGCATCGACGCCCAGCGCCACCAGCAGCGCCTGAAATTGCGACACGCCGATGGGCCGCACCTTCAGGCTGGCCTCGCTTTCGCCGCTGACCACGCTGTTGAGGTTGAAACAATTGCCGCCGTCATTCACCCGCGCCGTCGCGATGCCGCCGGGCACCGGAATGCTTTGCGGCGCGCCCAGCCAGCCGCCCGCCAGCGTCATCTTCGCCGGATTGGCCGCGACCAGATCGCCGATCCGCAAGCGCGCAACCGCCGTGCCAGCCTCGGCATAGGCGCGCGCCTGATCGATCGCGCCGCCATTGCCGGTCATTCGCGTGGCCAGCGCCACTCGCTCCAGCGCGGTCGCGGCAACGACGGCCATCACCGCCACCAGCAGCAACACGGTCAGCAGCGCTGCGCCCTGTTCATCGGGTTTGCGCGGATCAGGCACCGGGCGAACCTTCGATGACCGGCTTTTCGACCGGGCCGGGCGCGACCAGAAAGCGCAAGGTCACCGGCGGCTCGCCCGTGCGGGTGAGCGTCATTTCCACCGCGCGCGGCAACAGGTCGGGCTGGGTCGGCGTCCAGTCGTCACGCCATTTCCCCTGCGCATCGCGGAATTTCAGCGCGACCGCCTCTACATCCTCCAGCAAGGCGGCTGGCTGATCCCCCGCTGCGCCATCCAGTTGCGCATAGGTTCGCCGCTCCAGCCGCCCCTGCCGCACCCAATATTCGACCTTCTGCAAGGAGGGCCGGGGCAGATCGCCCAGATTGTCCCACCCGCCCCGCACGAACTGCATCACCGGCTGATCCTCACCTTCATGATGCGCCCAGAAGGCGGGCGCCAGCGTGCCGCTCTCCGTACGGGTAATGCGTGGCACAGCCTGCCCCAGATCGCCCGCCAGCGCCCCGCCAGCCCGTTGCACCGCGGCCATATCGTCGAGCCGCGCCTTGACCTGCGCCTGTGCCGACACGCTGTTGCCCAGCAGGAGGACACCGGCGCTGGCGAGCATCGCGAAGATCATGAGGGCGACGAGCAACTCGATCAGGGTGAAGCCATCGTCACCCTTGATCCTGTCACATCCACATTGGTTGAGGCGCGCCGCCATCACTCCACCACCCGTATGAAGCTCAACACCACGGGCGACGCGCCCGGCTGGCCATCGACGGTCAGGTCGACCTGCAACAGGCGCTGGTCGTCGGTTGGCTTGACAGTCCGGCTCCAGTGCCAGCGTCGCCCGCCATTCTCGACATCGCCCGCTTCGTCGCCGACGGATGGCGGCACCGGGTCGCTCTGCACATCGACCATCAGATTGCGCGCGACGATCTGACCCAGCGCCTTGCTATCGAGATCAGCCGCCGTCCGCAGCGTCACCCCCTGCAACCGCACCAGTGCCAGCGCCGCCAGGCTGAACACCGCCAGCGCAACCAGCATTTCCAGCAACGTGAAGCCGCGTTCGCCTTTGAAATGGTCGTCCCGGCATGACGGTGGAGGAGATGGCCGACTACCCACCGACCATGACCTTTCCCGCCATGTCGACCGTCACCGACACCCGCTCGCCCTCGCGCGCCAGCGTTACGGTCAGCGGATCGGTCGGCAGGCCGGTGCCGTCGAAGGCGATCTGCTGCCGCCCGTCCTTGCCGACCAGAGCGCGGGTGCCGCTTTTCCAGTTGGCGGTGACGAAAGGCTTGTCCTCCAGCGCCACCCATTGCCCGCCATCGCGGCGCTGAAAGCCATAGCCGGATGCGGAGACCCACAGCCCCATGGGGGCGGCGGTCACGACCGCTTCGTCGCGCGCGGCGGCAACGCGCGCGGCGAAGCGGTCGGCATCCTCGATCACCCGCCCGCGCGGATCGGGGATGGCCAGCACGACAGCCGCCGAAATGAAACCGATGATCGTCAGGACGACCATCAGTTCGAGGAGGGTGAAGCCATTTCCGTTCGGTTCGAGCATGTCGAGAACCGTTTCTCGACTTCGCTCGAAACGAACGGATGTGGTTTTATAGCTCGCTGGAATGAATATCCGCATTTTCGCTCTCGCCGCCCGGCTGGCCGTCCGCCCCCAGCGAACTGATGTCGAACGCGCCCTTGCGCCCCGGCACGGTGTAGATATAGGCGCGACCCCACGGATCGTCGGGCAGCTTCTTGATATAGCCGCCACGCCGGTAACGTTGCGGCTGCGCCAGCGATGCTGGCGGATTGAGCAGCGCCTGCAACCCGTCCGATCCCGCCGGATAGGTCAGATTGTCGAGCCGATATTGCTCCAGCGCCTGTTCGATCGTGGCGATGTCCGCCTTCGCCTTTTCGACCCGCGCCGTGTCCGTCGCGGGGATGACGTTGATCGCCACGATCGTCGCCAGCAGGCCGATGATGACGATGACGACCATCAGTTCGACAAGGGTGAAGCCTTGTTCGGCGGAACGCCGGGCGGACCCGAATCCTTCTTCCCCGTTCGTCCTGAGCCTGTCGAAGGACTGCTCTTTCCTTCTGAAGAAGGGCAGGGCTTCGACACGCTCAGCCCGAACGGATTCTAGTGTAACCATATTCAACTCCTAAGCCCCGGTCAGGCTTTGCAGCTGCAAGATCGGCAGCAGGATGGACAGGATGATGACGGCGACGATCGCGCCCATCATGATGATGATGATCGGTTCCAGCATGGCGAGCGCGGTCGAGGTGAAGGCGTCGAATTCGCGTTCCAGATAATCCGCCGCCCGCTCCAGCATCGTGTCGAGCCGCCCGGCGCTTTCGCCGCTCGCGGCCAGATAGACCAGCAAGGGCGGAAACACCCCGGCCCGCCTGAGCGCCGCCGACAGGCTGCCGCCGCCACGAATGGCTTCGACAATATCGTCCGAAGCGTGTCGCAATACCCGGTTGTGGACGGTGTTGGCTGTCAGTGTCAGCCCCTCCAGCAGGGGCAGGCGGCTTGCCACCATGGTCGACAGCGTCCGCGCCATCCGCGCCGCGTGCAGATCGCGGGTCAGCTTGCCGATCACCGGCAGCCCCAGCAGCATCGCATCGAACCGATAATGGAACCGCTCATTCCTCATCGCCCGCCAGAAGCCAAGAGCCGCCAGCCCCGCCAGGATCAGCAGCAGCCACCACCAGCCCGCCAGAAAGGCAGACAGGCCCATCACCATCCGGGTCAGCAACGGCAATTCCTGCCCCACCGTATCGAACTGCTCAACCACCTTGGGCACGACGAAGATCATCAGCGCCGCGACGACCAGCACGGCAAAGCTGGCCAGCACCGACGGATAGGCGATGGCGGTCAGCACCTTGGAGCGCATCTGCGCCTGCCGCTCCATCAGGTCCGACAGCCGTTCCATGATCGCGGGCAGGCTGCCTGAACTTTCGCCAGCGGAAATCATCGCACGATAGAGGGGCGGAAAGCTTTTGGGTTCGACGCCCAGCGCTTCGGCCAGCCGCCGCCCTTCCATCACGCCGCCATGCACTTTGCCGACAATAAGCCGAACATGGTCCTGCTCGCTCTGCCGCCCGATCGTGCGCAGCGATTCCTCCAGCGGGCTGACCTGGGTCAGCGTCGCCAGTTGCCGGGTGAACAGCGTCAGTTCCTTGGGACTGAGGCGCGGGGTGCGCAGCGACAGGCCGGTGCGTTTGCGGGCCACCTCCACCGCGCCGGCGCTGAGTTCGACAATGAACAGCTTGCGCGCGTCGAGCTTCGCCCGTGCATCCTCCAGCGTTTGCGCCTTCAGCGCGCCTTTGCGCTCCTTGCCAGCCGGGTCGATCGCGACATAGTCAAATTCAGCCATCGGCGATGGTTTCCGCGTCCACGCTGTCGCGCCGCGACACGCGGATGGCCTCTTCGGCCGTCGTCTGCCCGTCACGCACCAATGCCCGCGCCGCCGATCCCAGATTGGGGGCATTGAGGAACGCATGGCGCGCGATCAGCGATTCATCGCCACCGTCATTGATCAGGCGTCGGATCGTATCGTCCACCCGGATCGCCTCGAACACGCCGATCCGGCCCTTATACCCCGTGCCGCCACATTCGCTGCAACCCCTGGCCCGATAGATGATCGTGCCGGGATCGAAGCCCAGCAGGGCGCTGGCGGACTTGTCCGCCTGCACCGGTTCGCGGCAATGCTGGCACAGTCGCCGCACCAGCCGCTGGGCGATGACCGCGCGCAGCGTGGAGGCCAGCAGGAAGGGTTCGACCCGCATGTCGCGCATCCGCGTGATCGCGCCGACCGCATCGTTGGTGTGAACGGTCGACAGCACCAGATGCCCGGTCAGCGACGCCTGCACCGCAATTTCCGCCGTCTCGCGATCGCGGATTTCGCCGACCATCACCACGTCCGGGTCTTGCCGCAGGATTGCGCGCAACCCGGCAGCGAAGGTCAGCCCGACCTTGGCATTCACCTGCGTCTGCCCCACGCCCTCCATCGCATATTCGACCGGATCTTCGACCGTCAGGATATTGCGGCTGCCGTCGTTGAGCTGGCGCAAGCCTGCATAGAGCGTGGTCGTCTTGCCCGATCCGGTCGGCCCGGTGACCAGGATGATGCCATTGGGTTCGCTGAGGCCTTCGCGGAAAATCCGGTCCGGCACGCCGTTCATGCCCAGCAGGTCGAGCGTGATCCCGGCATTTTCCTTGTCCAGAATACGCAGCACCACCCGCTCGCCCGCCCGGCTCGGCAAAGTCGATACGCGCACGTCGAGCAATTTGCCGCCCAGCGTCAGGCCGATGCGCCCGTCCTGCGGCACACGCCGTTCGGCAATGTCGAGCCGCGCCATCACCTTGACCCGGCTGACGACCACCGGGGCGACATGGGGTGGCATCCGCAGCGTTTCGCGCAATACGCCGTCGATCCGCATCCGCACGACCAGGCCGGTTTCATAGGGTTCGATATGAATGTCCGACACGCCCTGCCGCGCGGCTTCGGCGATGATGCCGTTGATCAGCCGGATTGCGGGCGCGTCATCGGCGCTGTCCAGCAAATCGTCGGCGGTCGGCATGTCGGCGGCCAGCATGTCCAGTTCGTCCGCGCCCATTTCGATCGACCCGGCCATGGCCGCCGCGCTGCCGTCCATCGCATAATGGTTGGACAGATGCCGGTCGAATTCGGCCTGATCGACGAAACTGACATCGAAACTGCGCGCCAGATGACGACGGACTTCCAGCAAGACCCGCGGATCGCTGCCTTCGCGCACTGCGATGGACAGGCGCTCGCCCTCCTGCGGCAACAGCACCACGCCATGCTTGCGCGCAAAGCCATAGGGAATGTCGATGGCGCGTGGATGGGCTGATGCAAAAGCCTCGTACTCCTGCGCAGGCAGGAGCCCAGGGTTCTGGACACTGCCCTCTCCGCCCTGGGCTCCTGCCTGCGCAGGAGCAGCTTGCCCATTCTCGCTCACTTGCGTTCTCCGCTTGCCGGTATCTCGACCGGGCGCACCACGCCGCTTGACTGGCGCACGGTCGGTTCGATCATTTGCGGCGCATCCGGCTGCACCATGGCATCGCCCGGTTGCGGCGCGACTGGCGGGGTCGCGCCCATATAGTCGCGGACCAGTTCGTCGATCGTCGGCTCCATGTCGGGATTGCGCTGTAACTGCATGTTGCGGACATAGCCGTAACGCTGCTGGGTCAGCTTCTGCGCATCTTCCTTCGACCGCAGGATGGTCGGGCGGATGAACACCATCAAATTGGTCTTGGTCCGGCTGCGGCTGCGCGATTTGAACAGTTCGCCAAGGCCCGGAATGTCGCTGAGCAAGGGAATGCGCTCGATCGTCTTGCGCTCATTATCGTCCAGCAATCCGCCCAGCGCCAATATCTCGCCATCATCGACCGTGACCGTGGTTTCGATCTCGCGCTTGTTGATGATGAGGTCGCTGCTGGAGTTGCTGACCGGCCCGGCCACGCTCGATACTTCCTGCCGCAGAAACAATTTGATTGCGCCGCCGGTATTGATCTGCGGTTTCACCTCCAGCTTGATGCCGACATCCTGCCGCTGGACGGTGCGGAACTGATTGTCAAAATTCTGGCTCAGCGCTTCCCCGGTCGTCACCGGCACCTGTTGGCCGACCAGGATCGATGCCTTCTGATTGTCCAGCGTCATCACCGACGGGGTGGAGAGAAGATTGCTTTCCGTATCGGATTTGACCGCGTTGATGATCGCGCCGAAAATCCCGTTCTTGCCGATGCTGCCGCCCAGCCCGGCAATCGCGCCGGTTGCGCTGGTCAGGCTGTTGATCGCCGATTGCTGGAGCGTGCTGGCCAGATCGCCGCTATTTTGCACTTCGGTCGTGGTTTGCGTCCCATCGGGCGCCACCACCGTCGTTTTGGTCGTGCCCAGTTGCGTCGCGCCATAGGCGCCTGCCAGCGTCAGCAGATTGGGCGAGGCATTGCTGTAATTGGTCGCGGCAAAGCCGGTCGATGTGCTGCCGATCAGGAATTGCACGCCCAGCTTCTTGGCCGCTGCATCGCTGATTTCGACGATGATCGCTTCGACCAGCACCTGTTCGCGGCGCGTGTCGATCTGGCGGATGGTTTCGCCCAGCATCCGCTGCACGTCGCTATTGGCCGCCACGATGATAGCGTTCGCGCCCTCATAGCGGGTGACGATCGCCGGGCCGCGCGTGGAAATACCGCTGCCGCTGGAGGAGGAAGAGGATGCCGCAGCAACCGGCGCGGCCGCCGCGCTCGCCGGCGCAGCGCCGCCCGCCGCCGGGGTGGAGGCGGTTACCGGCTGGCTGGTCGATTGCCCGACCAGTTGCTGCAACACCGGCAGCAATTTTTCGGCATCCGCATGTTCCAGCCAATAGACCCGGATTTCGGTGCCGCTCGCGGCCTGCTGATCGAGTTGCCGGGCCATCGCGGCCAGGCGTGCTACCGTGTTGGCATCCCCGCGGATCGCGATGGCATTGCTGCTGTCGATCGGCACGACGGTCGCGGCCGAAGGGGGCGCATTTTCCCCGCCGCCGCTTTCCACCAATGCCTGGAGCGATGTCGCAATTTCCCGCGCACCGGCATTTTTGAGCATCACCATCTGCGTCGATGAAATATCGCGATCGACCCGTGCGATGACTTGCCGGATGCGGGCGATATTGTCGGCATAGTCCGCCACCACCACGCTGTTGCCAGCGCGATTGGCGGTGACCGACCCGTCCTTGCTGACCAGCGGGCGCAGCGTTTCCAGCGCGCTCGCCGCGTCGATGGAACGCAGGCGAAACACCTCCGTCACGAAACTGTTGCGATTGGCCGCACGGCCAACACCGCTGGGCTGCCCCGCCGCGCCGTCGGCGGGCTGGATGCGATATGCCCCGCCGGGGGCTGGCACCGCGACCAGACCGTTGGCGCGCAGCGTGGACAGCACGATCTCGAAATATTCGGATCGTGACAAAGGCCGGTCCGTGACGACAGACACTTTCCCCTGCACCCGATTGTCGATGATGAAGGTGCGGCCCGTCACGCGCGCAGCGTCCTGAATGAAGGCGCGAATATCGGCATCGCGGACGTTCAGCGTCTGCTGCGCCATGCCCGGTGCGGCCAGAACCAGCGCAAGCGCGGCGGAAAGGGGAAGGAAATATCTGGTCATTGGCCTTGCACTATGAGGTTCACCGAAGCGACGGTCGCACCGCGCTCCACGGTCAGGGACAGGCGCGCGCCGGGCGCGATCTGGTTCTGCACGGACTGAAGGTCACCCACCGGCTGGCCGTTGATCTGGCTGATAATGTCGCCGGGCCGGAAACCGGCGCTGGCAAAGCCCGGCCCCTTCGCGCTGACCACCAGACCCGTGACCCGGCCATTTTGCATCCGGGGCGCAAAGGCAATGTCGCGTTTCAGACTGTCGGCGGTCGGGCCAGCCGTTGCCGGGGGCGAAGATGGCGGCGGCGACGCTGGCGGCGATCCCGGTGCTTCACCCCCTTCCGGGGCGGCCGTAGGCACCGGCGCCGACTGGTCGAGAAATATCTGCTCCTCCGCCCCGCCCCGGTCGATCGTCACATGATCGAACGATACCGATTTCAGCACCACGCCCGGCAGGATTTCATCGCCAACGGCAAAACTGTTCTGCACCCCGTCAGGCGCGGCGATGATCGCCGATCCCAGGCCCGATCCTTCATTCAACCGGATGCCATAGAGTGTCAGCGCCAACGAGGTGACGACACCCTTCCCTGCCGTTTGCGGCGCGCCGCTGCGAAAGAAAGGATCGAAGCTGGCGAACAGCGCCTGTCGCGCGGCGGGAGGCAGCAGTTGCGCCTGCCGCCCTTCCCATGGGCCAAAACTGCCGACCGGCGTCACGACGACCCAGGCCAGCCGCACCAGTTGCAGCGCCAGCAGGGCGATCAGCCCCTTTTCCAGCAACGCCAGCCCGTCAATCGACCGGCCCCGCAACCTGTTGGCGATCGCCACCCGCATCTGCCCGCTTGCCCCTTTATGATGGGACCGCTGCTAGGCGCTTCGTTTTACGGATGGATGACAGTCATATGACCTATTTGTGACAGGCGAAATTCCGCTGTCATGACGCTTGCATTTCCGGTCCCGGCCAGTAGCAAAATTGCCCTCTCAGGCCATGCTTGCGAGTATTATGTCCGATCATCCCGCCGCCCCCGATGCCGATCCTGCGTGGATCGCCAGCCATGCCCGCGTCCAGCGCGTCCCCAGCCGGGATCTGACGCTGTTCATCCGGCGCGATTTTCTGTCCGCCGCCGAATGCGCGGCGCTGATCGAGCGAATCGAAGCAAATCGCCGCCCGTCCACCATCGCGGATGCCAATGGCGACGGCTATTTTCGCACCAGCGAAACCTGCGACCTGGATCATGGCGACCCGTTCGTGGCGACGATCGACGCGAAACTGGCGGCCTTTGCCGGGATCGACCCCGCCTATGGCGAACCGATCCAGGGTCAGCGCTATGATGTGGGGCAGGAGTTCAAGGCCCATACCGACTATTTCGATCCCAAGGGTGCGGACTATCCCAAATATTGTTCGGTCGCGGGTAACCGCACCTGGACCCTGATGGTCTATCTGGACGAACCCAGGGCAGGCGGCGCGACCCGCTTTCCCAAAATCGGCAAGACCATCCAGCCGGAAACCGGCAAGTTGCTTGCGTGGAACAACCGGATCGCGCCGGGCCAGCCCAATCCCGCGAGCCTCCACCATGGCATGAAGGTTCGCGTGGGCGTGAAGAATGTCATCACCAAATGGTATCGCGAAAAGCCATGGGGATAGCCTGACGCAAAAAGACCGGCCCGCCAGAAGCGGACCGGTCGTCTTGTCGGTGACGGGACCGCCTTCGCGGCCCCGTTCATGTCAGAAAGCCACCGTCATCGATGCAGCGATGGTCGTGCCGATCTTGTAGCGGTTATAAAAGACGCGGTTGCCGTCCTGTTCCTGGAACTCCTGGAACTTGCGGCCCAATATGTTGCGCGCCTCGAACTTCACTTCGCTGTTGATGCCTCCCGGCAGCTTGACCCCCTGGCGCGCCACGAAGTCGAGCTGGATCCCCGGCCGTTCCTTGATGTCGGGCTGAAGGTTGGGACCACGGCTGGTCACGCGATCGCTGGCATAGGTCAGCAGGAACGTCTGCTGGGACAGCGTATCGGTGTCCTCCAGCCCCAGTTGCAGGTTGACCAGATGGTCCGACTGGCCCGTCAGCGGCACGCCGTTCAGGAAGAAGTCGGACGCCGCCGGCGGCTCCCCGGTCGTGTAGGTATAGGGAATGGTCGTGTCCCCGGCGCCGACCTTCAGCTTCGACTGGGTGTAGGTATAGTTGCCGATCAGCGCGATGCGGCGGCTGACGAAGAAGCTGGAATCCGACAGGGTATCCAGCGGCACATATTTCTGCACTTCCACTTCCGCGCCATACAGGGTCGCTTCGGGCGCATTGGCGAAGCTGGTCGTGACATTATAGGTGTCGGTGATGGTCGTGTAGGTTTCGATCGGATTGTCGATCTTCTTGTAGAAGGCCGCCGCCGTGATCCGTTCATCCTTGCCCATATACCATTCGGCCCGGATGTCCGCATTCCACAGCTGGCTGTCCTGCAGGAACGGGTTGCCGCGGAAGAAACGGTTGGATTCGGTGTCGAGATAGGGCTGGGCGATCAGTTCGCGGAATTGCGGGCGGGCGATGGTCTTGGACCCGCTGGCGCGCAGTTGCAGACCCTTGGCCGCTTCGAACGTGAAGGTCACGGCAGGCAGCCAGTAATCCTTGCGGATTTCGTTGAACGGCGTCAGCCCGGTATTGTACACGTCAACACCCGTCACCGACATTTCGCCCTTTTCGTAGCGAACGCCTGCGTTGACCGACAGGCCGGCAAACAGGTCCGCCTGCACCTGGGCATAGCCCGCATGGGTGCGCAGCGCCGCGTCATAGACCGGATAGTTACCCGAAAATTCGAGCAGGCCGAGATCGTAGAGCTGGATCGTCGCATCCGACAGCAGATAGTCGGGGCGCAACTGCTGCACCGGCACCGGCAGGTTGACGGCATCGAAATGCAGCTCATAGCGCGACGAACGACGCTTTGTGTCGTTGAAGGCATAACCCGCCGTCAGCGAGAAGCCCGGCGCGATCTTGTAGCTCCAGTCGACGCCGGCGAACCACAGATCTTCGTTGAGGTCGCTGAAGGTGACCGACGCATCGCCGCGCTGACGATTGAGCGCATTGACGAAACGGTCGCCAACAGGATCGGTCGCCAGGTCGCGATTGCTGCGGACGTAAGTGAATTCGCGCTCATAGGGCGCTTCACGCTGCGAATTGGCGAAGCCACCGCGCATGTCGAGGCTGAGGGCATCGGAGAGTTTGAATTCACCGACCAACTGGGTGTCGATCAACTGACGCTCATACCAGCCGGTGCTTTGCGTCAAATAGTCAGCGCCCTGGATCAAACCGTCATTCTGACCGATGGTCAAAGCGCTGCGCTTCAACGTGTCGCGAATATAGAGGTTGGTCCAGCGCAGCTTCTGCTCACCCAGTTCCAGGCCCAGGCCAAGAAGCCCGTTGACCGTGATTTCATTATCGGTCGCGACCTGCTGATAGCTTTTGCCAGCCCCCTGCGACACGTCCAGCGAGGATTGCTGGAGATTGTCGCGGGTGCGCCACTTGTTGCTGTAGGATGCGGTGGCGATCACGCCCAGCCGTCCGTCGCTGCCGACATCAACCGCCGTGCCGCCATTGAGCGACGCGGAAAAGTTGAACGGCAGGCTGTTGGTCCGCTGCACGACAGACGTGTCGGCATTCAGGAACTGCATCGCAATTGCCTGCTGATCCGTCCGGCTGATGTTCGGGAACGGGGTTCCGCTGGCAAACGCCTGCTTGAGCAGCGGCGGCACATCGCGCGAACTGTCGTCAAAGCCGGTCCAGTCGGACTTGGAGCCATAATGGGTATAGCCCAATTGGCCGGACGTTTCGGTGTTGGCCGAACTGCCAAAGCCGATTTCCAGATAGCTTTCGGCTGGAATCGCCTTGGTCGTCAGATTGATGACACCGCCGCCAAATTCGCCGGGGAAATTGGCTGAATAGGTTTTCTGCACCAGCGTCGATGCGATCACGCTGGTCGGGAAGATGTCGAGTGGCACGACGCGCTTCAGCGGTTCCGGGCTTGGCAGCGGCGAACCGTTGAGCAGCGCGAGCGAATAGCGATCGCCCAGGCCGCGGACATAGACATAGCCGCCGGATACGACCGACAGGCCGGTGACGCGCTGGAGCGAACCGGCAATATCGCCTTCGCCCGTCCGCTTGATGTCGGCGGCCGACAGCACGTTGACCACCTGCGGCGCGGCCTGCGACACGTTGGTCGTGCGGCGGCCGGTGACGACAATGTCCGCGCCGGGGATCGACACGTCGACATTGCCTGCATCGGAATCGGCCTGTTCGGCGGCGGTCGGCGTGCCGGATGTAACGGCACCGCCAGCATCCGCGCCGGTCGTGCCAGCGGGGTCGGTTTGCGCCAGGGCCACAGGTGCGACCAGGGCGGATGAAATCAGGAGCAGGCGCGCCAGGCTGAGCGGCTTCGACATGCTAGGGGTCCCCCTTTGGGAATTGCAGTGCAAAAGAAGGCGGGGAAGCGCAGATGCACGCTCCCCCGCCCCTGTTGAGGTCGTGGGTCCGATCAGGTCGTCGGGATCGCCGTGCAGCTCTTGCTGGTGCTGCCGAAGCTGGCAGTTGCCGAGTTGCAGGTCCAGCCGGCATACCAGGTGTCGCTGCTGTCCTTCACCGCACCGATATAGTTGGTGGTGGTGAAGGCACTGTCGATCGTCTTGGGGTCGATCGCCACTACAGCAGTTTCCGTTGCCCCGTTGATGAACAGGCTGGTCAGCGACGGGGTGTAGGTGAAGCTGCTGTTCGCTCCGGCAGTGAAGATCGACTGGACCAGCGCTGCATCGACGCCCGTGCCAGTGCCCTTGAAGGGCGTGCCGTTGCACTGCATCACAACCGAGATGTAGCGCGGCTTGCCGGCATCCTGAAGCGCGGTGTCAGCATCACGCACAGCCGCGGCGCCGTTGATGCGCAGGCAGCTCTGGTTGGGGCTGACGATGATGCCGTTGACCAGCGCCAGATCGGCGCCGCCGCGCAGCAGCATCGAAGCGCCGTCGTCGCCGGTGTTGGAACGCTGGATATGCGTGAAGTTGGCGACCTTCAGATACTGGCGGGGCAGCACATCTTCCCCGTTGTTGGAGGCCGAGCCACCGTTCGAGTCGGTTTCGAGGAAGGTGTCGCCGATATTATTGCCTTCCCGCTGAACCGAGATGACAAACTGCGCCGTGCCGCGGAAGCCGACATCGGTATCCAGATTGTCGTCTTCGTTCCCGGTCAGCACCAGATAACGCATGTTGGCCGAGCCACCAAAGGCTTCGATGCCGTCGTCGGAGCTGTTGTGGATCTGAATATGATCAAGAACCGTGCCAGTGCCGACGCCCGAAGGCGTGAGGCCTTGCAGTTCCTTGCCGTCAGCCAGCACGAAACCCGAATAGCGGATCTGGACATAGGACATGCGACCCGAACTGTCGGCGTCATTAGCGCCGCCATAGAGCGCGTTGCTGCTGCCTTCGGTGTCGCGCTCGCACGCCGTGGTGCCTGCCGCTGCGGCCGGAGCCAGACAGTCGGTGATCTTCGCGCGGCCCAGCAGCACGATGCCACCCCACTGGCCAGACGACTGGTCAGTCGTGGTCCCCAGCACGTTTTCACGGCTGGTGAAAACGATCGGCTGCGACGCGGTGCCGACAGCGTTGATCTTGTTGCCACGATTGACCGCCAGATAGGCGTTGCCGGTGGCAGCGAATACCGTGACGCCCGGATCGATCGTCAGCGTGACGTCGGTGTTGGTGCTGGCAGCGCCCTGGTCGGTGCCGACATCGACGCGGCCGGGCAGCGAATAGATGACGCCCGGAACCTTGGCGATCGCGGTCGTGCTGGTGAAGCGGGTCGGGAAACCGCAGTTGCGCCACGTATTGCCACCATCGGAAATGGTGCCGAGGTCTGCAAGCTGCGCGGAACCGGCGATGGTCGGGCAGTTGGCAGCCGGGGTCACGCCGGTCGGCGTGGGGGTCGGCGTAGGCGTAGGCGTGGGGGCCGGGGTCGGCGCGGGGATGACAATGGTGCCCTCGCCCGGCGAAGCGATGTCGTCAGCGCCGCAGGCGCTCAGGCCTACGCAGGCGCAGCTCGCCATCAGGATCGTGTGGATACGGTTAATCTTGGCCATGTCGTCTCCGCTCCGGTAAAATACCGGGATTGTTGCTGTGCGGAGCGCAGGGGATATGATTCGGACAACGCCCCCTGTCGCCCTCCGAAGGGGCAGTTAGGGACGTCCGGTGACAGGCTTGTTCTGATTTGGTGACGAAACAGCGTCACTAAAATGACAGTTTAGTGACTTCCGTTATGCTTTCATGACAAGGGCGCGGTTAAGCCCCGCGCCCCGTGCAATTGCTTGAAACAGAAAGCTTCGATCAGCGCGACGCATAAACCGGCGTCAGGCGGCTCATCGCCCGCCGCGCTACATCGCGCGAGGATTGTTCGCTGCCGTCGGCCATCACCAGCGTCATTTCCGGGGAGAAGCGCGCGGACCTATAGGCGGAGCGGGCGTCCACCATGCGCCCCATGCCCGCATAGGCATTGCCCAGGTTGATGAGGCGCGCGGGGTCATTGGCGCTATCGGGCCACACGGCCTTCAGCCGCTTGGCCGCCTTTGCATAATCGCCAGCCGTCAGGTCGCGCGCGGCAAGGCCGCCGTCGGGAACGCCGACCACGATCACATCCTCCGGCGCACTCTGCGCCATGGCAGGCGAGACGCAAGCGAGAGCAAAACCGGCGATGAGGGCGACCTTCAGCATCATATTTTCTCCAGCAAAACCTTTTGACTATAGCGCTGATTATTTCATTATGATGACATTTGAGCAATAGCGGTTCGATGGTCGAAAAAGGATTTTCTTTTCTGTAAAAACAGACACTTATGATTTTTTCTTCATACTGTCATAAAAGTGTAATCGAACGAGTGCGCAGAGTCGATAGCGATTCGCGCGGTGCTGGCCGGTTTCGCGCTGCGCGGCGACGGGCACAGGTTCAGCGTCAGGCAATCGACCAAGCGACGCCCGCCAAACGATGACAGCAAAGGGGATGAAGGTCCGGGAGGTTCTGTTGCCCGGCGCTCCCGGAGGCCGCTGAATTCCCTTCTGTTGCCCGGTGGGTTCAACCGCGCTATTTTAGAATGAAGTCAGGCCGTTAGGCCCTCATTCACGCTGCAATGGCGAGTGCTTCGTTATCGTTGGCACTTATGAGTTTTGCACAGTTTAACGGCTTACACGGGCCGGGTAAAAACATCGTCTTTGAACACACGTCGATCCTAGTTCGGCCCCGTCAGACATCCCGTTCAGCCCATGGGTCGACCGGGATATGTGGTGGAACCGCCGGGTACTGCCCCCGGGTCCGCTGCGTCTATTACACGACACAATTTATCACCATAGCCGGGCGAACCCGGCACGACCCATATGGGCGTAAAGTTGCGCCTTTTCAAGCCGCCGCATAAGGGAAGGCCGATGTGCATCGTGACAATGGCCTGGGCGGCCCATCAAGAGCAGCCGACTGCCGAGACCATGATGGCGTTCGCCTGGCCGCTTTAGCGCAGCACCGACCGAGGCTGGCGCGCGAGATGCAGCGAGGAGCGTACGACCGGCGACTCGATCAGCCTGGTTTTCATGAGGTCGCGCATCCGGTCGGCCCCATCAGGGTTCAGCATCACCACGCGGGCGCCGCCCGATGTCAGCGCTTCGATGGTGGATATAGCCAGCGCGTGCTTGGTGCAGAGCGCCTGCACATCGGCCAGCGGCGCGTCGACGTTGATCGCGCGGCTCATGCGTCGCGGCCGACGACAGGGGTGATGGAAAGACGAACATATTGGTCCAAGAGAAAGCGCCTTGCTGGCAAGCGGGAGCGCTGGTGTCTCTCGGTCACGCGAATGCTTGCGGGCAGGGTTCGCGTCGATAGGCTGGCTTTAGCAGAGGCATGTGTTCCCGTCGCGACATTTATGGCGCAGCCCGCTTCCCCTTGCGGCGCTGCCTCTCTATAGCCCTGATCCCATGATCCTCGTCATCGACAATTATGACAGCTTCACCTGGAACCTGGTCCATTATCTGATGGAACTGGGCGCGCGGGTGGAGGTCGTCCGCAACGACGCCATTTCGGCGGGCCAGGCGCTTTCCAGCGGGGCAAAGGCCTTTTTGCTCTCGCCCGGTCCCTGCACCCCCAATGAAGCGGGCGTCAGCCTTGATCTGGTCGCGGCCTGCGCCGACGCGGGCGCGCCGCTGCTGGGCGTGTGCCTGGGTCATCAGGCGATCGGCCAGCATTTCGGTGGCAAGGTGGTGCGCGGCGGCCTGATGCATGGCAAGACATCGCCCGTCACCCATGACGGCACCGGCCTGTTCGCCGGCATCCCCTCCCCCTTCACCGCGACCCGCTACCACTCGCTGATCGTCGATGATATTCCGGGCAGCCTGGTCGTCAACGCAACCAGCCAGGACGGTTCGGTCATGGGCTTTCGCCACGCGACGCTGCCGATCCATTCGGTCCAGTTCCATCCCGAAAGCATCGCCACGGAATATGGCCATGACATGCTGGCCAATTTCATGAAGATAGCGGGCATGAAGGTGAAGGCGCGCGAAGCGGCCTGAACGGGACCGCCTCCCACCCCATCTTCAATGCGGGGCTAGGCCGCTTTCCACGCCGGTCTTGTCATGCAGCGCGAAGCGATCGACAATGTCCGCGCTGGCGCGATTATAGCCGATCACATCGACCGTGCAGCCGTCGCGGCGCAGACGCGCGATGATCTTGTCGAGCGCGCCAACCCCCGAAATATCCCAGAAATGCGCGCCTGATACGTCGATCAATACGGGCGTCAATCCGTCTTCGGCCTGGAAGGCGCTGGTAAAGCGATCGACCGACGCGAAGAATATCTGGCCGACGACATTATAGGTCACATGGTCCGTCGACACTGTGCGTTCCACCGCGAACATCCGCCGAACCTTGCCTGCAAAGAAAATGCCCGACAGCAGGACGCCCGCCAGTACGCCCAGCGACAGGTCGCGTGTCGCGACCACGACAACCACCGTCGTCACCATCACCACGGACGATGTGGGCGGATGGCGGCGCAAATTGGCGACGGAATTCCAGCTGAACGTGCCGATCGACACCATGATCATGACCGCCACCAGCGCGGGCATGGGGATCTGCCCGACAAATGGCCCCAGCACCGCTAGCAAAAAGAGAAGGAATGCGCCCGATACAAAGGTGGAAAGACGACCGCGTCCGCCCGATGTCACATTGATCACCGACTGGCCAATCATCGCGCAGCCGCCCATGCCGCCGAACAGCGCCGCGACGATGTTGGCGCTCCCCTGCCCTGCACATTCGCGCCGCTTGTCACTGTCGGTATCGGTCATGTCATCGACGATCTGCGCCGTCAGCAACGATTCGAGCAGGCCGACAGCCGCCATCGTCAGCCCATATGGCAAGATGATCTGCAAGGTTTCGAGCGTGAATGGCACCATGGGAAAGGCAAAGCTGGGCAACCCCTCCGGCAACTTGCCCATGTCGCCGACGGTGTTGACGGACAAGCCCATGCCGATGCTGATTGCGCTCAACGCCAATATGGCGACCAGCGGCGACGGCACAGCCTTGGTCAGGCGTGGCAAAAGATAGATGATCGCAAGGCCGCCCGCGATCATGACGTAGGTTTCCCAGCCGACATTGGTCAATTGCGGCAATTGCGCCAGGAAGATCAGGATCGCCAGCGCATTGACGAACCCGGTAATCACCGACCGGGATACGAACTGCATGAGCAGGTCCAGCCGCAACAGCCCCGCAATGATCTGGACAATGCCCATCACGATGGTCGCGGCGAACAGATATTCGACCCCATGGTCGCGAACCAGCGGCATCACCAGCACGGCGACCGCAGCCGTGGCGGCTGAGATCATGCCTGGCCGACCGCCGGTAAAGGCCACGACCATCGCAATGACGACCGAGGCATAGAGGCCGACGCGCGGATCGACGCCAGCGATGATCGAAAATCCGATCGCTTCGGGAATGAGGGCGAGCGCAACGACGATACCCGCCATGACGTCCCGACGCGCAGCCTGTCCGTCACTGAACCATTGCTGGCGATAGCGTGTCAAAAAATCTGTCATCTGAAAATTCCACATCAGGGCATATCGCGCCGGACTACTGGCGCTGGCGTATGAACATGCGTGATGTTGTCCGGCGGATCGGCGGCCGGAATAGCCACCCGGAATTTCACCGGGTCCTTGCGAATGTCGCGGTTCATAGCGGGGCGACGACTGATTGCAAGGTCGGGCTTTGGCCGAGCAACTGGCCCCCACACGCAAAATTGCCGTCGCTCCCCCCTCGACTCACTACCCCGCTGATGATTAAGGCAAGCGCGATGACCAGCCTGCCCGATCCTTCCAGTCCGCTTGATGCGCAGGCCGCCGCCCGCGCCTTCGACCAGCTGTTCGACGCCGACCTTCCCGAAGCGGACATCGCCGCCTTTCTCGTCACCATGGCCCGGCGCGGCGAAACTGCGATCGAAATCGCGGCTGCCGCGCGGGCCATGCGCGCCCGGATGATCCCGGTCACCGCCCCGGCAGGCGCGATCGACGTGTGCGGCACCGGGGGCGATGGCCATCATACCCTTAATGTCTCGACCGCCGTGTCGCTGGTCGTCGCGGCCGCTGGCGTCCCCGTCGCCAAGCATGGCAACCGCGCGGCATCTTCCAAGGCGGGTGCAGCCGACACGCTCGAAGCGCTTGGGCTCGACCTGGACCGGGCGGCGGCCAGCGCCGAAAAGACACTGGCGGAGATCGGCATCTGCTTCCTCTTCGCACAAAATTACCATCCCGCGCTCAAGCGGCTCGGCCCGATCCGCAAGGCGATCGGCGAACGGACCATCTTCAACCTGATGGGACCGCTCGCCAACCCGGCCGGGGTACGCCGCCAACTGGTCGGCATCGCCCGCCCCGCCTATGTTCCCATCTATGCGCAGGCGCTTGCCGAACTGGGCGTCGACCGGGCCATGATCGTGTCGGGCGATGAAGGGCTGGACGAACTGTCGCTGGCAGGCGGCAACGACATTGCCGAAGTCGCGGGCCATGGCGTGGTTGCCATGCATCGCCTGTCCGCTGCCGATCTGGGCCTCTCCACTGCCCCGGTCGATGCGATCCGGGGCGGCGACGCAGCGCATAACGCCGCCGCCCTGCGCGCGCTGCTGCTGGGCGAACCGGGCGCCTATCGTGACGCCGTGCTGCTCAACGCCGCAGCCGCCCTTGTCGTGGCCGACGCGGTAGCGGACCTTAAGGAGGGCGTGGAGGAAGCGGCCGAGACGATCGACCGTGGCCTTGCCAATGCCCTGCTCAATTGCTGGATAGCCTATCAATGACCAACAAGCTGATCGAGATTTGCGATTTCAAGCGCAAGGATGTCGCCCGGCGCAAGGCCGCGACATCGCTGTCGTCGCTCCACGCCCGCGCCAGCGAACAGACGCCCCCACGCGGCTTTCGCAAGGCGCTGGACGACGCAGCCCGTTCCGGCTTCGGCTTGATCGCGGAGATCAAGAAAGCCAGCCCGTCCAAGGGGCTGATCCGCGAAGATTTCGATCCCCCCGCCCATGCGCAGGCCTATGCCGCTGGCGGCGCGGCCTGCCTGTCGGTGCTGACGGACGAACCCTATTTTCAGGGCCATGACGATTATCTGATGGCGGCCCGCTCCGCCTGCGCGCTTCCCGTACTGCGCAAGGATTTCATCGTCGATCCCTGGCAGATTTTGGAAAGCCGGTCGCTGGGGGCCGACGCGATCCTGATCATCGTCGCCGCCCTTGATGACGGGCAGATGGCGGAGATTGAGGATGCAGCGCTTGGGCTTGGCATGGACGCGCTGATCGAAGTGCATGACGAGGCGGAAATGGAGCGCGCGCTCAAGCTGCGATCCCGCCTGATCGGCGTCAACAATCGCGACCTTCGCGATTTCAGCGTCGATTTCGCCCGCACCTATGAACTGGTGGGCAAGGCGCCTGCCGGTTACACCTTCGTCGCCGAAAGCGGCCTTGGCAGCCATGCCGACCTGACCGCCATGGCCGATCATGGCGTGCGCTGCTTCCTGGTGGGCGAAACGCTGATGCGGCAGGCCGATGTCGAGGCGGCGACGCGCAGCCTGCTGACCGGCGCGTGACGGGCCTTACCCATCTCGACGCGGACGGCGCGGCGCGCATGGTCGATGTGTCGGCCAAGGCGGTGACCGCGCGGGAAGCGGTCGCCAGCGGCCGGATCGACATGATCGCCGATGCCGCTGCCGCGATTGCGCAGGGACTGGTCAAGAAGGGCGACGTGCTGGCGGTCGCGCGGGTCGCAGGGATCATGGCGGCCAAGCGCACGGCCGACCTCATCCCGCTTTGTCACCCGATCGCGCTGAGCAGCGTGAATATCGACTTCGATCTGGACGAAAGCGGCGTGACCGTCACCGCCACCGCGCGCACCGCTGGCCAGACGGGCGTGGAAATGGAGGCGCTGACCGCTGCCTCTGTCGCGCTGCTCACCATCTATGACATGGCCAAGGCGCTCGACAAGGGCATGGTCATTGGCCAGGTCCGCCTGATCGCCAAGAGCGGTGGCAAGTCGGGCGACTGGCGCGCGGCATGAGCCTGCTGCCCGTCGCCGAGGCGCAGGTTCGCCTGTTCGCCCTTGCGAGCCCGCTGCCAGCGGAAACAGCGCCGGTCGCCGCCTGCACCGGACGCTGGCTGGCCAGCGACCTACTGGCGCTTCGCGACCAGCCCTGGGCCGATCTGTCCGCGATGGACGGCTATGCCGTGCGTGCCGCTGAATGGCCGGGGCCGTGGCAAGTCACTGGCGAAAGCGCGGCTGGCGGCGCTGTGCCTGCGCCGCTGGCGCCCGGACAGGCCTGCCGCATCTTCACCGGCGCGCCCCTGCCCGCTGGCGCAGACACGATCCTGATCCAGGAAAATGCCATCCGCGAGCGCGACCGACTGACCGCCAGCGACGATCCCCTGCCTGTCGGGCGCAACATACGCCCGGCCGCGTCGGACTTTGCCACGAACGCCCTGTTGCTCGCCACCGGGACTACCCTTACACCCGCGCGCATCGCGCTCGCCGTGCTGGGCGGCCATGGGAGGCTGCCCGTCGGCCGCCGCCCCACGGTCGCGCTGATCTCGACCGGCAACGAACTCGTGCCCCCCGGCGCGCCGACCCCGGCGGGCAGTCTGCCCTCTTCCAATGCGGCCATGCTGGCGGCGATGCTGGCAACCCTGCCGTGCGACGTCGTTGATCTGGGCATCGTTCCCGATGATCTTGATGCCATGACGGCTGCGCTGAAACGCGCGGCGTCGGCGGACATCATCGTCTCTACCGGCGGTGCATCCGTCGGCGATCATGACATGGTCCGGCCTGCCTTTGTGCAGGCGGGGGGTACGCTCGATTTCTGGAAGATCAGGATGCGGCCGGGCAAGCCGCTAATGGCCGGTACCATTGCCGATGCCGTATTTTTGGGCCTGCCGGGCAATCCGGTCTCGGCCTTTGTCACCGCGACGCTGTTCCTGTTGCCGCTGGTGCGCCATCGCGCCGGATCGACCGCGCCGCTCCCGCGCCTGAGCGAGGCGCGCCTTGCCGCGCCGCTACCCGCGACCGGCGATCGCGACGATTATCTGCGCGCCTATCGGGGGGAGGCCGGGATCGTCTCCGTCACGTCGCAGGACAGCGCCGCCACGGCCGCCATGGCTATGGCCGACTGCCTGATTGTTCGCCCTGCCGGTTCATCGATCGCAGCCGCAGGCGACATCGTCACCATCCTGCCCCTGACGGACTGATCGACCGTTCGATTGGACCCGGTCCCCATGGCCGGATGCGCCGCTTCCGGTCCGTTGTTGCTCGCTTGACTCGCCTCCTTCCGTTTCCTATGTGTTCCTTATACGTTCCATGGAGGACCGCAGGCATGTTGACCCTCAAGCAGCAGGAATTGCTGAGTTTCATCCAGACCCGGCTGGAGGAAGGTGGCGTATCCCCTTCTTTCGAGGAGATGAAGGATGCACTCGACCTGCGATCCAAGTCCGGCATTCACCGGCTGATCAATGCATTGGAGGAACGCGGCTTCATCCGCCGCCTGCCCAATCGCGCCCGCGCGCTGGAGGTGTTGAAGCTCCCCGACGCCATGCACCGCGTCCCTGCGCCGGTTGCTCCGGCCAAGCCGCAACTGGCGCCCAGCCTGCCGATCGCTGCCAATGACGTCATCGAAATCCCGCTGCATGGCCGTATTGCCGCCGGCGTCCCGATCGAGGCGATGGAGGGGCAGAATATGCTGTCCGTCCCCGCCGCGCTGCTGGGGGCTGGCGATCATTATGCGCTGGAAGTGTCGGGCGATTCGATGATGGAAGCGGGCATTCTCGACGGCGATTTTGCACTGATCCAGCGCACTGATGTCGCCCGCGAAGGCCAGATCGTCGTCGCCCTGATCGACGATGCGGAAGCGACGCTTAAATATTTCCGCCGCGAAGGACAGCGCGTCCGGCTCGATCCGGCCAACAGCGCCTATGAACCGCAAATCTATGATCCGCGACAGGTGCGAATTCAGGGCAAGCTGGCGGGACTGCTGCGCCGTTATAATTAAGGCCGCCATGACGGGCTGCGGCGAGGGCGCGGTGCGACGATCCAGGGATGAGCGTCGCCCGCCATCTTCACCGTACTGACCCGCGCATCGTCCAGGTCGATGGCAATGCCGCCGGTTCGCGCCAGCATCCGTCGGTCGATCTTCAGCCAGCGCGGGCGGCACCAACGTGGCAGCGCGCGATCGGCAATGACGATGTCGGCGGCGGCACATTCCCGGCTGAACAAGGCCCGTTCGACCAGCATGTCGCTGCGGGTGGCCAGCACATGCCAGCGCCGCCCGCCCGCCTGCATCCCCACTGCGCACAGATCCGTCGAGCAGCGCGCCTGCCGCAGGTCCGCCATCGCTTCGATCGGCCCGTCATAGCCTGCGCTCTCCGCCAGCGTGTCACGCACATAATCGCCTGCGCCCGCGCGCAGCAGTGCCATGCCGCCCGTCGATGTCCGCACCGCGACGTGGCGGTCATCGCTCGTCACCAGAATATCGGGCGGTGATAGCCAAAGCACGCCGGTCACGCCGATCGCCACGGGCCCAAGGCCCAGCCAGCGCCACCCGCTGCGCCACAACAGACACCAGAGCAGCCCGCCGATCATCAGCGCGAACAGCCAGGACGGCACCGCCGGCGTCAGCATTGTCGCCATTGGACTGGCGGCGACGCCATGGGCGATGAGCAGCAACAGGTTCAGCGTCTGCGCGGTCATCCACCAAAAGGGGGCGCCCAGTCCGACAAGATCGAACAGCAACGCCAGCGCCTCCAGCGGCATCACGACAAAGGTAGTCAACGGGATGGCGACGAGATTGGCGAACGCCCCCAGCATCCCGGCCTTGTGAAAATGGAACAGCGCGATCGGCATCAGCACCAGTTCGACGACAATGCCGGTCATCAGCATTGCCGCCAGCACCCGCCCCGCCCTGCGCGCCCACCCCTCATCCCGCGCGCTGGTCAAGGCGCGAAACCGCGGATGCTCGGCCAGCGCAACCAGCGCGGTAACGGCGGCAAAGCTCATCTGGAAACTCGGTCCCGTCATCGCTTCGGGCCAGAAGGCCAGGACGATGAGCGCGCCCACCGCGACCAGCCGCAACGTGATCGCGTCGCGCCCCAGCGCCAGCCCGCCCAGCACCAGCAGCGCGGCGATGCAGGACCGCAGCGTCGGCACCTCCGCCCCGGTCAGCAGCGTATAACCGATACCCGCCAGCGCCCCGCCCGCCGCCGCGATCAGCATCAGCGGCCAGTCGAGGGCTGCTCGCTGGCTCAACGCCATCACCCGCATCAACAGGAAAATCACCGCGCCGATCAGCGCCGTCACATGCAACCCGCTGATCGAGAGCAGGTGGGCAAGCCCACTACGGCGCATCGCTTCGGCATCGGCCTCCGCAATCGCGCCCTGGTCCCCTGTCGCCAGCGCCACGGCAATGCCCTGCGCCGGCCCATCCACCTGCTCCCGAATATGCGCGAACAAGCGCGCCCGCAGCGGCGGCGGCGCGGTTGACGGGCGTAGGACGTCAATCGGTTTGAGCGCCTTGCCAGTAGCGCCAATCCCCTGAAAATAGGCACGCGCGGCAAAATCATAGCCACCCGGCACGCTGGGCGGGGCTGGCGGCATTAAACGGACGCGAAAGCGGATCACCGCCCCCTCGCCCAATCCGGCCGGAACATCCGCCTCGGCTATGTTGACCCGGATCGTGGCTGGCAGGCCTGACGCGTCGACCGGATGCAGCATGGCGCGCACCATCTGTTGCGCGGGAACCGCCCGAACCGCCATCACTTCACCCGTCACCACGGTAAAGACCGCCCGCGCCAACGGCGGCTGCCCCAACAGCACCGCTTTCCCCCAGATCAGCGCGCATCCGATGCAGGCCAGCATCCCGCCCGCCACGATCATGCGCCGCAGCCGCGCGCCATCGGGCAGCAGCGACCCCAGGCAAGCGAGCGCCAGCGCACCACAGCAAAAGGCCAGCCAGCCGGCCCTGTCGGGCAGCAGGAACCAGGCAGCGATGCCCGCGCCCAGCGCGATTGGCACCCACAGGGGAATTTGCTCGCGCTCCGTCTCCAGCCAGCTTTCCACCCGCGAAAACGCCCCGCGCAACCACGCCGCAGCCCCCCACCAAAGGGAGGTTTGTCGTGGCTCAAAAGCCATGCTAGGGGGCGACGCATTCATGGAACAGGCAGGACGAATGTCAGCGAATATGACGGCAAGTGCAACGGGAATGAACAAGCCGGTAGTGACCCGTTTCGCGCCATCGCCAACCGGGTTCCTGCATATTGGCGGCGCGCGCACCGCTTTGTTCAACTGGCTGTTCGCGCGTCACCATGGCGGCAAATTCCTGCTGCGGATCGAGGATACCGACCGCGCCCGCTCGACCGAAGAAGCGGTGGCGGCCATTTTCGACGGGCTGGATTGGCTGGGTCTGGGCGGTGATGAACCGGCCGTGTTTCAATTCGCCCGCACGCCGCGCCACGCCGAAGTCGCCAACGCGATGCTGGCGAACGGCCATGCCTATAAATGCTATGCCACGCCCGAAGAACTGGCCGAACTGCGCGAACAGCAGCGCGCGGCCAAGCAGCCGATGCGTTATGACGGGCGCTGGCGCGACCGTTCGCCCGAAGAAGCGCCTGAAGGCGCGCCTTTCGTCATCCGCCTGAAAGCCCCGCGCGAAGGCGAAACGGTGATCGAGGACGCGGTGCAGGGCCGTGTTGTCGTACAGAATGCCGAGCTGGACGATATGATCCTGCTACGGTCCGATGGCACGCCCACCTATATGCTGGCCGTCGTCGTCGACGATAATGACATGGGCGTCACCCATGTGATCCGCGGCGACGATCATCTCAACAACGCCTTCCGCCAGCTTTGCATCATCCGTGCCATGGGTTGGGACGAGCCGGTCTATGCCCATATCCCGCTGATCCACGGATCGGACGGCGCGAAATTGTCCAAGCGCCACGGGGCGCTGGGCGTGGATGCCTATCGTGACGATATGGGGATGCTCCCCGAAGCGGTGCTCAACTATCTGCTGCGGCTGGGCTGGGGTCATGGCGACGAGGAGATTATCCCGATCGACCGCGCCATCGAGCTGTTCGACATCAGCGGCGTCGGCCGATCGCCCGCGCGCTTCGACATCAAGAAGCTGGAAAATCTGAACGGCCATTATCTGCGCGAAGCCGACGACGCCCGCCTCGCCGCGCTGGTCGCGCCGCGCGTCGCCGCCCGTCTGGATCGCGCCTTGCCGGACACCGGCCTGGCGCTATTGACGGCCGCGATGCCCTCGCTCAAGCCGCGCGCCAAAACGCTTAATGAAATTGCCGAGGGCGCCGAATTTCTGTTCAAAAATTGCCCACTGGATTTTGACGAAAAGGCATTGGCTCTGCTAGACGACTCGGCGCGCGCGCTGCTGGTCAAGACAGCCGACGCTTTGAGACCAGTTCAAACATGGACGGTCGAAGCGATCGAGGACGCAATTCGCCGCGTGGCGGAGGATGCCGGCCTGGGGCTGGGCAAGGTGGCGCAGCCGCTTCGGGCGGCACTCACCGGGCGCACCGTCTCGCCGGGTATTTTTGATGTCCTCTTCCTGTTGGGGAAAGAGGGGAGCTTGGAACGGCTGACCGATGTTGGGCACGCATCGGTTGGCTGATGGCATAAATGGAGAACAATATGTCGGAAAACAAAGCCACTTTGACCGTCGGAGGAGAGACCAAGGACTATGCCGTCATGGACGGTTCGGTCGGTCCGCAGGTCATCGATGTGCGCAAGCTTTACGCCAACACCGGCATGTTTACCTATGATCCCGGTTTCACCTCCACCGCGAGCTGCGAATCCGGCCTGACCTATATCGACGGTGACGAAGGCGTCCTGCTGCACCGCGGCTATCCGATCGGCCAGCTGGCCGAAGCATCGAGCTTCATGGAAGTCAGCTATCTGCTGCTGAACGGCGAACTGCCATCCAGCCAGGAACTGGACGAATTCACCCGTACCATCACGCGCCACACGATGGTCAATGAACAGCTCACGACCTTCTATCGCGGCTTCCGTCGTGACGCGCATCCGATGGCGATCATGTGCGGCGTCGTCGGCGCGCTGTCGGCCTTTTATCATGACTCGACCGACATCAACGATCCGATGCAGCGAAGGATCGCCAGCCATCGCCTGATCGCCAAGATGCCCACGATCGCGGCCATGGCGTATAAATATTCGGTAGGGCAGCCCTTCGTCTATCCGCGCAACGACCTGTCCTATACGGCCAACTTCCTGCGCATGACCTTCTCCGTGCCCGCGGAAGAATATGTTCCCGATCCAGTGATCGTGGACGCCATGGACAAGATTTTCATCCTCCATGCCGACCACGAACAGAATGCATCGACATCGACCGTTCGTCTGGCGGGATCGTCGGGCGCCAATCCCTTCGCGTGCATCGCGGCTGGCATTGCGTGCCTGTGGGGTCCGGCGCATGGCGGCGCGAACGAAGCCGCGCTCAACATGTTGCGCGAAATCGGCACTGTCGATCGTATTCCCGAATATATCGCCCGCGCCAAGAACAAGGATGATCCGTTCCGCCTGATGGGCTTTGGCCATCGCGTGTATAAGAATTACGATCCCCGCGCGACCGTCATGCAAAAGACCGCCGAGGACGTGCTGCGCACGATGGGCGTCACCGACCCGGTGTTCGACGTCGCGCGCGAACTGGAAAAGATTGCGCTCAGCGATCCCTATTTCATCGAAAAGAAGCTCTTCCCCAATGTGGACTTCTATTCCGGCGTGATCCTGTCGGCCATCGGCTTCCCGACCGAGATGTTCACCGTTCTCTTCGCCCTGGCCCGCACCGTCGGCTGGGTCGCCCAGTGGAACGAAATGATTTCGGACCCAGCGCAGAAGATCGGTCGCCCGCGCCAGCTCTATACCGGCCCGGTGCAGCGCGACTATATCCCGGTCGACAAGCGCTAAGCCTGCGCAACCACAATGCAAAATGCAGAACGGCGCCCTGTCAAAGGGGCGCCGTTTTTCATGGGGATCAATCGTCCGCTGGCAATGTCAGGATGAAGCGCGCGCCTTCGCCGGGCGCGCCGCCAATGCGAATATCGCCGCCCATCGCGCGGGCAAGGCGGCGGGAGATATAGAGGCCCAGGCCGCTGCCCCCGGAATCGTCGCGGCCCAGCCGCTCGAACTTCTCGAATATCCGTTCGCGATCCGCGACGGCCACCCCCTGCCCCTGGTCGATCACCATGATCCGCGCCTGGCCATGATCACATTCGGTGACGATCCGCACTTCGCTGCCTTCGGGCGAATAGCGCACCGCATTGCCCACAAGGTTCACCAAAATCTGTAGCACGCGGCGAAATTCCCCGATCGCGGGCATGGTCGCGTCCGGGTCCGGCGCTGATATGCGGATATTCCGGTCGAGCGCCTTGACCGCCAGCAGCCCGGCAGCGCGGCGACCCAGATCCGCAAGATCAATCTCTTCTGCGATCACGCTGAAATCGGGTCGGTCGATTGCCTGCAAATCGGCCAGATCATCGACCAGCGCCATCAGATGCCGTCCGGCCGCTGCAATGTCCGTCGCATAATCGGCATAGTCGGGGCGCAACGGCCCCTCCAACTGGGCACTGATCGTATCGGCGTTGGCGATGATCCGCCCCAATGGCTGGCGCAGCGACCGGTCGAGCCGCTTGCCGAATTCGCCCGGATACAGCGCAATTGCCGCCTCCTGCACGATCGGACCAGCCGCCATCTGCTCCAAAGCGAATGCCGTGCCGCGATAGCCGGTCAGTTGTCCGGCCAGATCGAACATGGGGAAACCCGACAGGCGAAACGTCCGCGCCGGATCGCTGACCAATGCTGCCGTCTGGTCCCGAAAGGCGCGCCGCTGGGCAAAGGCGCGCAGCATCGCCATGTCGCCATCATCGTCAGGCTGAAGCTGAAAATAGCTGGAAAAGCGGCTGCCGGGCACGGGCGGATCGGGCGGTAGCGCGCCATGGCCGTCGTTTCCGGCCAGCACCATCTGGAACCGCAACTGCACGTCTATCTGCCAGTTCCAGCCATCGGCCAGCGCCGCAATATCCGCTTCACGCCGCGCTATGTCCGCTGGCAACGCAGCGACTGGCCGCTCATGCCAGTCAATGATCGACAGAGTGACGCCATCGCTGTCGGGCCGTGCCCGTACCCACATGTCGATGTCGCCATGCTGGGTCGCCGCGATGATCGGCCGCGAGACGGTAATGCCCAATCGCACGCACAACCGCGCGATCGCTGCCAGTTGCGGTACCGCGACCGGCGCGCCAAGATCGCCCCCGGCTTCGCGCTGAAGCGCCAGCAAAGGCAGGTCAGCGCTGAGCAAAAGGCCGTCGGCGGAGATGAATGCCCGGATGATCGCGGGATGGGACGGCATATTCACGCGCCTGTAACCCGGCGCAGATGGTCCAGCCGTGAACGGAAAGCGGGCGGCGTGCGCAACGCGCTGACTGCTGCATCAGCCTGCGTCTCGGTCAGTTGCTGATAGCGTTCGGCCTCCGCCACGATAGCCGCGTCGGACAGTGAAGGACGCACCGGCTGCAGCGCCAGCAGCAAATGGCGATAATCGGCATCCGATCCACCGAGCGAACGGCACAGCATCGCTACCTGCGCCAATGGCCCCAGCACCAATATTTCGGTCGCCTGCACCGTGGTCATGCGCAGCCGCCGCGCCGCGAGCGCTGCAAACAGCAGAAAGCGGCGCTGCCCCAGCGCGACACCCATCAGTTCGGGCGAATCCGCAAGATCGCCGATCCGCCGCACCAGCCGATCGGCCTCGGCAATGGGACTAGCACTTTCGTCATGATCGGCAAGCAAGGCCCAGCCGGACCGCTCGAATCCCACCAGTATCGCGTCCCCCAGATCGGGTGCGCTCCGCTGAACCACAGCGGCCAGACAGGCAGCCGCCGTCCAGACCAGTTCAGCAAAATATTCAGCGGGCAGGTCCGGCCGCATCGGCCGATCCTCGCCGCCCGCCGCGATCCAGCGCCCCTCTGCCAGCGCCAGCGCAGACAGGGCGTCGCCGATCATCGGATCATCGCCCAGCGTGAGCACGCCCCCATCGCTATCGTCCAGCCGATCAACATCAGCCTGGCCAAACTGCCGCAGCATCAGGCTGATGCCAGCGCGCATCTGCATATGCGCCAGCAGCGCCGGCCCGATCAGCGTCGGTTGCGCCCGTACGGTTGGCCAGCAAATCGGTTCTGACGAGCGTGATAATATGTGTGCGACATCCGGTGCGTGGTCGAGCGAGAGCCGCAGCGCCATCTCGATCGCGTTCAGGCATCCGCCCAGATGCCGCCGCGTTTCCGCGATCAACGCATCGTGGCGCGCCTGTTCCTCGACCGGGAAAAAGAAAGCCAGATCGATGGCATGGCCAACCGGCACGGCGGACATGCCCGCCATGACTTGCGCCATCGGCCAGCTGTCCGCCATGACCGCACCGGTAAGGGACGAATAGGCGTTCATACCGGGACCATAGCCCGACGTCCTTAAAATGCACTAAACCCTGCTATCGAAATATATCAGTCGCGCGGGCGCAATATGATCGCGCCAGCCGAAGCGATCAGCGCCAGCATTGCCACCCTGATACCCTGCGCCAGCATGCCCACCAATCCGGCGAGCATCAGCATGAGCAGCACGGTGCCGGGCGTAACGATCATCCATGGCCGGGCGCCGCCGGTACGCCGCCAGCGGTCCGCCACCAATATGATCGCGAGCAGCAGCGCCAGATCGGCGGCCATCGTGCTGCTGCCCGCCAACACGATGCCGGTCAGCGCCAGTAATGGCGTGACAAATGCCAGCCAGCCCGTCGGCGCCGGTCGCAGCGCCAGTTCCTCCAGACGATCGGCAATTTCCGCCAGTAACAGCGCGCCCAGCAGCAGCGCGAACCCGGTCAGCGTCCATAACAGCTCGACGGGCACCAGCGCGATCGCGGCCAGTGCGATGGCGGCGATCCGCACCTGCATTGCAGGAACCTGCATGCGCATCAGCGCCGGACTGATCATCCGGGCCAGCGGCGAAAGCAGATAATGTTCAACGCCACCCCGCGCCCGTGCCGACGAAGCGCCTGCCGCCGTGACCGCCTGCGCCACCAGATCGGCCTGCTGCTGGGTCTCGATCAGCGCGACGCGCCCTTCGAGCAGATCATCCTGCGCCACGGTGACGCGGCGCGCGCCCTTCTGCACCGCTGCCCGTACCAGCGTGAGCGACAAATCCCAGTCGCCGATCATGTCGAGCGTGCCGAACAATAAGGTCGGACTGATTCGCGCCAGACCGGCCCAGCGCTGCCCCGCGTCGATCCGTTCGAACGGGGTGCTGGCGCGGCTGTCATCCGTGACCAGCAGAGCATTGCCCTCCGCGCTCGCCATCGCCTCGAAATGGGTCTGCGACACGATCGCCCCGTCGGCCACGAGCAGGACGTCGGCATCGCGCGGCGCATCCCGCACCATCGACACCATATCGCGCACCAGTGCGACCGCGATCCCGTCGGCGCTCAGCCGATCGACCGCCTGCGACAGGGCGGGGGTGATCACGCTCACCAATATCATGATTCGATCCGCACCGGCCTGCGCCGCTTGCCGTGCCTGATATTCGACCAGCGTCTGTCCGGCAAAATACAGACTCGCGCGCTGACCAACGGTCGTCTGGCCACCAGACGAATCGCCCGAAGCCCGGCTGGCGCTGAGAATAGCCGCGAAACTCATATCGTTATGGTATCGACCCGATTGTTGTGCAGCGGGCCTTGTCGCAAGGCTGGCGGCTTCGCGCAAGCGCAGCCGTACCGATGCTTCAATTCAGGTCTGTTGCAGCCCCGCCAGCGCAGCGCGCAACCGGCGCAGCACGCGCGGATCACCCGGCGCGGCCTCTGCTGCCTCATCAGCCAGCGCCATCAATGCTGTAAGCCCGAAGCTGGCCGCCAGCCCTTTCAGCCGCCATGCCGCCAATTCCCAATTGGCGTCGCACCGCGCCCGCCCCAGCAGATCGATCTGCCGCTCGGCACTTTCCATGAAGGCCACGCGCAGGTCTGCGATCAGGGCGCTGTCATCGCCGACGGCTGCGGATAAAGCTGCATGAAGGGCGCCGGGATCATAGGACATAGAGACAGACGCTATCTGGCTTGCGTTAAGTTTTGGTAACAGGGCATTTGCGCGGACGGAAAAGCTGCTAGGATGCACGACATGACAGGGGGCAGCACAATCGTCGAGTTCTGGCGCGACGAATCAAGCGCAGCTAGCGACGCGTCGCAGGCGGATGACATTTTGCTTTTGAAACAGGCGTCTCTCAACATCGACGAAGATGATTCGGATGATGGCGCGGGCGATGGCTGGGTCAAACGCATACGCGTGGGCTTGAGCCTGCTCGCGATCGGCTGGGTCGGCTTTGCCGGCTGGGCGATTTTCGCGGCGGGCGACCTGCCCGGCGGCCCCTTGTTCTGGGCCAATGCCATCGCCACGCTGGTCGTCCCGCTCATCCTGCTGGGCCTCGCCTATCTGCTGTTGATGCGTAACAGCCGCGCCGAATCGCGCCGCTATCTCGACACTGCCCGCGCCCTGCGGACGGAAGCCGATCTGCTGGAACTGCGACTGGGACGGATCGCCACCCAGCTGGAAACCGCCCGTCAGTCGATGCAGCAACAGGCCGAATTGCTCGACAGCTATGGCGCTGCGGCCAGCAGCAATATGGAGGCGTCCGCCGAACTGATCGCCAGCCGGTCCCAAGCAACGGTCGATCGCGCCGAATCGGCGGAGCGGGCAAGCGCTGCGCTGGTCGCCAAGATGGACTCGTTGATCGCCACGATCCCCGAACTGGAGGACCGCACCGGCCGGATGGCGGCGCAGATCATGGACAACGGCCATGCGCTGGCAGAACGAATCGACACATTGGAAGCGCGGCTTCACGCGCTGGCCGAATTGTCCGACGACGCCCGTGCCCGCACCCTGTCCGCGACCAAGAGCCTGTCGAGCCAGCTGACGCAGCTTCAGGAATCGACCCGCGCCGCCAATGAAGAAGTAACGGGCATGGCGGAAATCGCCGCCGGACGGATCGATGCGACTGCCCAGAGCGCGCGGCAGGCGATGGACCGGACCCGTCAGGATGTGGAAATTCAGGCAGCCGCTCTCGCGACGCTGATCGAAACCGCCGAAACCGGCATTGCCAGCACCAGCGACACTGTGCGCGCGGCCCTGATCGAGGATCTTGACCGGGCGCAGGCCGACCTGACCGCACGCCTCGACGCTGCCTTGCGCAGCGTGCGCGCGACGATGGCAACGACCGACGAAGGCCTTTCGCGCCGCGCCGAACATCTCGAAGCGCTGGTCGCGGCGGCACAATCGGGCATCGGTGACGTCAGCGAAACGACCCTGGCCACCTTGACGCGGGACATGGACGCGATCGAGAAGGATTTGCGCGAACGGCTCGACACCGCGCTGGCCCGCGCGCAGGAAGCATTGGCGCTGACCGAGGGCAATTTGTCGACCCAGTCGGCCGCGCTGGAATCTCTGGTCACCCGCTCACGCGACAGCCTCGACGCCATCGGCAGCGAGACGGTCACGGGTCTGGCCAACACGATCGGTGACGTGGAAAACCGCCTGCACCAGATGAACGAGGTCATGGCCGGGCAACATAGCCTGATGGCCGGCATCCAGTCCGGGCTGGACGAAACGATCACATCGACCCAGAATCGCTTTGCGACGCTGGAGGAAGTCGCCCTTGCCCGAAGCGAGCGGCTGACCGAAGCGCTTACGCGCCTGACCGCCGAAACCCAGCGCATCGACGGCGCATTGGCCAACGGAGGCGTGACCGCCGAAAAGCTGATCGGTTGTGCCGAAACCCTGCTCGTCGCTCTCGATTCGAGCGTGCGCGAACTGGACGAGACTTATCCCGCGGCACTGGAGCGGTTCGACGCCCGCTTGGAACAGAGCCGCGCTCTGCTGGGCCACACGACGCCCGAAATGGAGCGGCTGGAAGCCATATCGCAGGCATTGGTTGGCCGGGCGGAAGAGGCCGAATCGATGCTGCGCGGCCAGGGCAGTCGCCTGACCGAATGGCTGGAAAGCACGCAGGGCGGGCTGGAGGCCAATCGCAATCTGGTCGAACGGCTGCGCGTCGCACTGGACGGCGCCCATCAGGATGCGACCCGCATCACCGAAGGCGCCGGCCCCTTGCTCGTCACCGCGTTGCTGCGCGTCAAGGATACGGCCGATCAGGCCGCCGAGCGTGCGCGTCAGGCGCTGGGCCGGACCATTCCCGAAGCCGCGCAGGCTCTGGCCGACGCCAGTGAACAGGCGATGCAGAACGCGATTGGAGACAAGGTCGCGGCGCAGATCGAACAGGTTGCGCGCGTCGCCGAAGAAGCCGTCAATGCCGCGCATCACGCGTCCGAGCGCCTGACGCGCCAGTTGCTGACCATCGCCGACACCAGCGCCAATGTCGAACAGCGTATCGAGGAAGCGGAACGGGCGGCGGAAAATCGCGACCGCGACCATTTTGCCCGCCGCTCCGCGCTGCTGATCGAATCGCTCAACAGTACCGCGATCGACGTCGCCAAGATCCTGTCGAACGACGTCACCGATTCAAGCTGGTCGGCCTATCTGAAGGGCGATCGCGGCGTATTCACCCGGCGCGCAGTCAAGCTGCTGGACGCCGGGGAATCGCGCGAGATTGCGCTCCATTATGACAATGACGCGGAATTCCGCGATCATGTGAACCGCTACATCCATGACTTCGAAGGCATGCTGCGGATCATCCTGTCCGCGCGTGACGGCAACGCGCTGGGCGTCGCCATTCTTTCATCCGACATGGGCAAACTCTATGTCGCGCTGGCGCAGGCGATCGAGCGGCTGCGCCAGTAACGGACGCGCGCCGATGGATCCCGGCGCGCGCTTCGACATCAGGAGCGGGGCTTAATCCCCAAACAGTCAATTCTGGTGGGTATAGCCTGGCAGCATGTCCAGCGTGATCCAGCCCTGCACATAATTGGCGTAATAGAGACCGAACAGCAGTCCTGACAGAATGGTCGCGCGAAGCACCACCACGCCGGGCCTGAAATTGCTGGGCGCGCTATCCGCCTGCCCCTTGAGCAACTGCTCGCCCGTCTCGTCGGGCGTGCGGATGCCAAAGGGCAGCATGATGAACGCGCTGATCACCCAGAACAGCACATAGATGGCGAAGATGGCGTAAAGATTCATACGGGCGATTTAGGCCCGAATGAGCAACACGTCCACAATCGGTTTCTTGCCGGTCCAGCGCGTCGCCGCGCGGCGTACGGCCAGGCGGATACGCTCACGTACCGCCTCTTCCTCATGCGATCCCTTGGCAATCACGTCCGCGGCATCATCCGCCGCTTCGGCCAGGAAGTCCGCCTTGTCCTCTTCCACCGGAACGCCCTGCGTCCGCAGCGTCGGTCGACCAATCAGCCTTCCTTTGGCATCGAGCGCGACGGCTACACTGATCTGGCCATGCAGACCCAGCTTGCGCCGCTCGTTCATGGTCGCGCCTTCCGCCGGCAGGATTACGTCGCCATCCAGCACCAGTCGACCAACCTCTTCCCGCCCAATTATCGCCGGCGCGCCCGGTGCCAGCCGCAGCAGATCGCCATTGGACTGCACCACCGCATTGGGGATACCCGTCGCCAGGCCAAGCCGCGCCTGTTCGGCCATATGCCGTCGTTCGCCATGGACCGGCAGCAATATTTCGGGCCGTATCCAGCGATACATGGCTTCCAGTTCAGGACGCCCCGGATGGCCCGACACATGGACTTCGGCCTGCCGGTCCGTGACCATCACGATATTTTTCGCCGCCAGCGCGTTCTGGATGCGACCGATCGCGATTTCATTGCCGGGGATCTGCTTGGACGAAAAGACGACCAGGTCACCGTCGGTCAGCTTGATCGGATGGCTGTCGAACGCGATGCGCGCAAGTGCGGCGCGCGCCTCCCCCTGACCGCCGGTGGCGATGATCATCACCTCATCGCGCGGCAGTTTCATCGCATCGTCCCAATCGACCGTCGGCGGAAAATCCTTGAGATAGCCGCTGGCCTTGGCCATGCCGATGATCCTGTCGAGCGAGCGGCCCGCGACGCACACCTTGCGTCCCATCGCCGTCGCCACTTCGCCCAGCGTCTGAACACGCGCGGCATTGGACGCAAAGGTGGTGACGAGCACCCGCCCCCTGGCTCCCTCTATCGCCTGCATCAGCCCTTCGCGGACATCGCCTTCGGAACCGCTGGCCTTGTCGTTGAACACATTGGTGCTGTCGCATACCAGCGCCAGCACCCCCTGATCGCCCACCGCCGTCAATTGCTCCGGGGTCGAGGGGACGCCGAGCAGCGGCTGATCGTCCAGCTTCCAGTCGCCGGTATGGAATATGCGGCCATAGGGCGTATCGATGACCAGCGCATTGCCTTCCGGGATGGAATGCGCCAGCGGCATGTAACGGAAGCCGAACGGACCCAGTTCGAAACTGCCTTCATTGGGAATGACGTGAAGCTTGACTTCCTTGGTCAGCCCCTCTTCCTCCAGCTTCAGGCGGATAAGGCCAGCGGTAAACGGCGTGGCATAGAGCGGCACGCCCAGATCGGCCGCCAGATAGGGGATCGCGCCGATATGGTCCTCATGCCCGTGGGTCAGCACGATGCCGAGCAGATCCTTGCGCCGTTCCTCGATAAAGCTGAGGTCCGGCAGCACCAGTTCGATGCCCGGATAATTGGGATCGCCAAAGGTCATGCCGAGATCGACCATCACCCATTTGCCCTGGCATCCATATAGATTGACGTTCATGCCAATCTCGCCCGACCCGCCGAGGGCCAGGAAGAGCAGCTCATCTTTGGGTTTCATTACGCTTGTAAACTCCGTTCGTGCATCAGCGCGAGGCCCTGAACCGTCAGGTCCGGCGCGATCGCATCGAAAATATCGCTATTGTCATTGAAGAGGACCGCCAGGCCCCCTGTCGAAATCACTCTGGTCGGGCGGCCGATTTCGGCCCTCATCCGGGCGACCAGCCCTTCCATCATGGCTACATAGCCCCAAAATACACCAATATGCATCTGCGCTTCGGTCGTGCGACCGATGACCGATCGATTTTCCGGTGGCGCGATCGCGATCTTCGGCAGCTTCGCCGCTGCTGCGACCAACGCATCGAGCGACAGGTTGATCCCCGGCGCAATGATCCCGCCTTTATAAGCGCCGCTATAATCGACAACGTCGAATGTCGTCGCGGTGCCAAAGTCGATGACGATCAGGTCGCCTGCATAAAGATGGTGCGCGGCGATGGCGTTTACAACCCGGTCAGCGCCCACCGATCCCGGTTCGGCCACATCCAGTTCGATGCCCCAATCAACCGGCGGCTGTCCCGCGACCAGAGGAGTCGTCTTGAAATATTTTTCCGCCAGCACCTGCAAATTATGCAGCGCACGCGGCACGACCGTCGCGATGATCACGGCATGGACGTCCGTGATCTTATAGCCTTCCAGCATCAGCAACTGGTTGAGCCACACCGCATATTCGTCCGCCGTACGGCGCGGATCGGTCGCGATCCGCCAGCGCGCGCGAATGTCCCGCCCTTCGAGCAGCGCGAAAACCACATTGGTGTTGCCCGCGTCGATCGCGAGGAGCATGGCCGGTCCTTGGTTCAGGTGAGAAATATGTCGCCCGCGTGAATGGCACGGCTGTGTCCGTTCGCCAAGCGCAGGATCAACATGCCCTGCTGGTCGAGCGTATCAAATGCCCCCTCGACGCTCTCGCCATCGGCTTGAACCACCCGCATGGGCGTGCCGGTCGGGTGTGCGTTCAAAAGCCAGTGCGTCCGCACCGGGTCCAGCCCCTGCGCGCGCCAGATCGCCAGCCAATGGCCGAACAGTTGCGCCAGTCGCTCCATCAGCGCACCGGCGTCAGCCTCCCTGGCGCCCTGCGCCAAAAGGCTGGTGACCGGACGATCCAGACCGCGGGGATAATCGGTGACATTGATGCCGATCCCCACGACGATCGCATCACCGGCCCGCTCCAGCAAAATGCCTGCGATCTTCGCGCCATCGACCAATATGTCATTGGGCCATTTGATCCGCGCCTGCCCTGCGCAGAGCGGCGCGACCAGCGCGTGAACCGCATTGGCCGCAACCAGCGCCAGCGTATGCGGCATGGGGTCACTCGCGCGCAACCGGACCAGTGCGGAACAATAGAGATTGCCGACCGGGCTTTCCCAGCCCCGGCCCATCCGTCCCTTGCCACCCGTCTGCCTACCCGCGCGCAGCCAGATGCCGTCCGGCGCACCCTGCTCCGCCAATGCCAGCATATCGGCATTGGTGGAGCCGGTCTCCGCGACGAAGCGAATGGTCAGAACAGGGACGCCGCAGCGGCGGCGCTCGCCTGATCCAGTAGGGGGTTGAGCAGATAGCCCAGGACGATGACCACGGCGCAGGCGGTCAGGACGATATTTTCAACCGCGCCGCCCTTCGCCTCATAGGCGCCGGTCGGCTCGTCGAAATAGATCGTCTTGATGATCTTGAGATAGTAGAAAGCGCCAATCACCGACGCCGCGATGCCGAACGCCGCCAGCGCGGTCAGACCTGACGCCACCGCCGCATCGAACACCAGGAATTTGGCCCAGAAACCGAACAGCGGCGGGATGCCGGCCATCGAGAACATGAAGATCGCAAATCCGGCCGCCAGCCCTTTGCGCGACTGCGACAGCCCCGCGAGGCTGGCGATCGTCTCGACCGGCTTGCCGTCGGCGTCGCGCATCTGAAGGATGCAGGCGAACGCGCCGATCGTCATCACGACATAGATAGCCATATAGCTCATGGTCGCGGCAACACCTGCAGGCGTGCCAGCGGCCAGGCCGATCAAGGCGAAGCCCACATTGTTGATCGACGAATAGGCCATCAGCCGCTTGATATTGCTCTGGCCGATCGCCGCGACCGCGCCGAACAGGATGGAAGCGAGCGCGACGAAGATCACGATCTGCTGCCAGTCCATACCCGCCGGGCCCAGCGCCTCGATCGCGACGCGGACGGTCAGGCCCATGGCCGCAACCTTGGGCGCGCTGGCAAAGAAGGTCGTCACCGGCGTTGGCGCGCCTTCATAGACGTCCGGGGTCCACATATGGAACGGCACGGCGCTGATCTTGAACGCAAGGCCCGCCAGCACGAATACCAGGCCGAACAATTCGCCCTTGCCCACGCCATCGCCCAGCGCAACGGCAATGCCATCAAACGCGGTGCTGCCGGTAAAGCCATAGAGCAGCGAGATACCGTAGAGCAGGATACCGCTCGCCAGCGAACCCAGCACGAAATATTTAAGGCCCGCTTCGGACGAACGCCCGTCCTGCCGCATAAAACTGGCCAGGACATAGGAGGCCAGGCTGTTCATTTCGAGACCGACATAAAGCGTCAGCATGTCGCCCGCCGACACCATCATGCCCATGCCGATCGCGGCAAACAGGATCAGGATCGGATATTCAGGCCGCAGCGCGCTGTCGGTAGAAAAGAAGCGCGGCGCAAGCAGGATAGCCACGGCGGCCGCCGCATAGATCAGCGCCTTGGCATAGACGGAGAAAGCATCGGCACGGACCAGGCCGTCAAATGCATCCGGCCCATGGGCGATCGTGCTGGACAGCGCCACACCCGCGACGATCAGCGTAAGCACCGACAATGCGTTGACAATCCGTGCGGTGCCATCGCCGCCAAAAGCAGCCACCATCAGCAGGATCAGGCCGCCGGCCGTCAAAATCAGTTCCGGCAGGACTGCCAGAAGGGAAGCGGAGTCGATCATCAGTGCGCCTCCCCGTGCGCAGGAGCTTCTTCGTGATGGGCACCTTCATGCGCTTCGCCCGCAGGCTTGGGCGCACCCATCTTGATCTTGGAATCGCCGGCCGGCGCGGCTGGCGCCAGGCGGACTTCGAGTGCATGAATATCCGGGCGCATGGGCTTGAGGAAGCTTTCGGGATAAACCCCCATCCACAGCACCACCGCAGCGATCGGCGCAAGCAACCAGATTTCGCGACCCGACAGGTCCGGCATCGCGGCGGCATCGGCATTGACCTGCTCGCCGTAGCAGATGCGGCGATAGAGGTAGAGCATATAGGCCGCGCCCAGGATGATACCCGTGGTGCAGATCAGCGCCACCCAGCTCGATGCCTGATAGATGCCCATCAGCGACAGGAATTCGCCAACGAAGTTGGACGTCCCGGGCAGGCCGACCGACGCCATGGTGAAGAACAGGAACAGCATGGCGTAGCGCGGCATGTTGATCGACAGGCCACCATAACGGACAATCTCGCGCGTGTGCAGCCGGTCGTAGATGACGCCGACGCACAGGAACAGCGCGCCCGCGACCAGACCATGGCCCAGCATCACCATCATCGCGCCTTCGATGCCCGCTTGATTAAAGGCGAACAGGCCGACCGTGACGATGGCCATATGCGCAACGGACGAATAGGCGATCAGCTTCTTCATGTCCGACTGAACAAGCGCGACGAGCGAGGTGTAAACCACCGCGACCATAGACAGGCCCCAGACCAGCGGCGCAAGCTGCGCCGAGGCTTCGGGGAACATCGGCAGCGAGAAGCGGATGAAGCCGTACCCGCCCATCTTCAGCAGCACACCTGCCAGAATGACGGAACCGGCCGTCGGCGCCTGAACGTGTGCGTCGGGCAGCCAGGTGTGGACCGGCCACATCGGCATCTTGACCGCGAAGCTGGCAAAGAAAGCCAGGAACAGCCAGGTCTGGATATGCGGATCGAAATTATACGCCATCAGCACGGGGATGTCGGTGGTCCCGGCTTCATGCACCATCCACATCATCGCGATCAGCATCAGCACCGATCCGAACAATGTGTAGAGGAAGAATTTATAGCTGGCGTAAATCCGGTCAGCACCGCCCCATATGCCGATGATCAGATACATCGGGATCAGGCCGGCTTCGAACATGATGTAGAAAAGATAGAGATCCTGCGCCGTGAAGACGCCGATCATCAGCACCTCCATGAACAGGAAGGCCGCCATATATTCGCCCACGCGCTTTTGAATCGCGTTCCAGCTGGCGCCGATGCAGATCGGCATCAGGAACACCGTCAACGCAATCAGCATCAGGGCAATGCCGTCAATTCCGAGCGCCCAGGCAAATTTGCCGAAGATCGGCGCATATTCCTGAAACTGCCATTGCGCGCCGCTGCCCGACTGGTCGAACTGCGCCCACAGGGCCATGCCCAGGACGAAATCGACCAGAGTGGCGATCAATGCGATCCAGCGCGCGCTGTTCGCGCCGACGAACAGACAGGCGATGGCCCCCGCCATCGGCACTGCCATCATCAGGGAAAGGATGGGGAAGCCGTCCATTATCGTGTCATCGCCCAGGTTGCGGCAGCGGCGAGGCCAATCAGCATCACCAGCGCGTAGGTGTAGAGGTAGCCGGACTGGAGCCGACGGGTCACTTTATTGCCCTGCACGACCAGAGCGGCCAGGCCATTGGGTCCGAACCGGTCGATGAAACCGATGTCCCCGAACTTCCAGAAGAAGCGGCCGATGGCGAAGGCAGGCTTGACGAACAGGAAGTTATACAGCTCGTCAAAATACCATTTGTTGAGCAGGAAGGTGTAGAGTCCACCAAAGGTCGCGACGAAGCGCTGCGGCCAATCGGTGTTCCTGATATAGCTGAGATAGGCAATCAGCAACCCGGTCAGCATCACCGTGAACGGCGAGAATTTGACCCATTTGGGCACTTCATGCGCCGCGTGCATCAGATGACTGTCGAACGACAATGCGCCCTTCCAGAATTCGATGCCGCCCTCTGCCCCGATAAACTGATCGTGGAACAGGAAGCCCGCAAACACTGCGCCAAGGCTGAGCATGATCAGCGGGATCAGCATCACCAGCGGGCTTTCATGCGGATGATAGCCGCCCGTGCCGGCGGGAAGTTCATGTGCGCCTGCCTCAGCCGCATGCGGATCATGGCCAGCATCTTCCTGGGCCGGTGCGTTGTCATGCGCCGATCCATGGCCGTGGGTTGCATGATCGTCATGGCCATGCGCGTCATGCAGCGCATGCTGGATATGCTCGGACTGGGTCCAGCGCGGCTTGCCGAAGAAGGTCAGGAACACCAGACGCCAGCTATAGAAGCTGGTCAGCAGCGCGGCCAATACGCCGACGATGAACGCGCCGGTGCCAGCTCCGCCGGCAGCATAGGCCGCTTCAAGAATGCCGTCCTTGGAATAGAAACCGGCAAAGCCGACGCCGATGAGCGGCAGGCCAACGCCCGTGATGGCCAGCGTACCAAGTGTCATCGTCCAGAAGGTGATGGGAATGCTTTTCCGCAGGCCGCCATAATAGCGCATGTCCTGTTCATGATGCATCGCATGGATGACCGAACCGGCCCCCAGGAACAGCAACGCCTTGAAGAAGGCATGGGTGAACAGGTGGAACATCGCCGCGCCATAGGCGCCAACGCCCGCTGCAAAGAACATATAGCCCAGCTGCGAACAGGTCGAATAGGCGATGACGCGCTTGATGTCGGTCTGCACCGTGCCCACGGTCGCCGCGAACAGGCAGGTCGCTGCGCCGACATAGGTTACGACGGTCAGCGCCGTCGCTGACGTCTCGAACATCGGCGACAGGCGGCACACCATGAACACGCCCGCCGTCACCATGGTAGCAGCGTGGATCAGCGCCGACACGGGGGTCGGACCTTCCATCGCGTCCGGCAACCAGGTGTGGAGACCAAGCTGCGCCGACTTGCCCATGGCGCCGACGAACAGCAGCAGGCACAGCACCGTCATCGTGTCGAAACGATGGCCCAGAAAGCCAATGGTCGATCCCGCCATCGACGGGGCCATTTCCAGAATTTCGGGGATCGATATGGTGTTGAACACCAGATAAGTCCCGAAAATCCCCATCATGAAGCCAAGGTCGCCCACGCGGTTGACCACGAACGCCTTGATCGCGGCGGCATTGGCCGACGGCTTGCGGAACCAGAAACCGATAAGCAGGTAGGAAGCCAGGCCCACCCCTTCCCAGCCGAAGAACATCTGGAGCAGGTTGTTGGCCGTCACCAGCATCAGCATCGCGAAGGTGAAGAGCGAGAGATAGGCGAAGAAGCGCGGCTGATCCGGCTCCTCTTCCATATAGCCCCAGCTGTAGAGGTGGACGAGGCTGGACACGCTGGTGATCACCACCAGCATCACCGCCGTCATCGCATCGACCCGCAAGGCCCATTGCGCGTCAAAGCTGCCCGACTGAATCCAGGTGAACAGCGGCGTCACATGCGCCTCGGCGCTGCCGGTCAGGAAGCTGATGAAGATCGGCCAGGACATGGCGCAGCTGGCGAACAGCGCGCCCGTGGTGACGATCTTGGCGGGCAGCTTGCCCAGCGCCTTGTTGCCAAGGCCCGCAATGGCAGCGGCCAGCAGCGGAAGAAGAACGATAAGCTGGATCATGAGTTCAGGCTCAGCCCTTCATCCGGTTGACATCGTCGACGGCGATGGTGCCCCGACCACGGAAGTAAATGACGAGGATGGCTAGGCCGATGGCCGCCTCACCCGCCGCGACGGTCAGCACGAACATGCTGAACACCTGCCCGACCAGATCGCCCAGAAAGGCGCTGAAAGCGACAAGGTTGATGTTCACGCTCAAAAGAATCAGCTCGATCGCCATCAGGATGATGATGACATTCTTGCGATTGATGAAGATGCCCAGCACCCCCATCACGAACAGGATGGCGCTGACCACCATATAATGTTGAAGGCCGATCACAGCTCCACCCCCTGCCCTGCGGGCTGATTGATATTGCGGACCGCATCCTGCGGACGGCGACGATTCTGCTTGGCGATGTTCTGGCCCTTCACCCCGCCGCGTGCCCGATGGGTCAGGACGATCGCACCGATCATAGCAACCAGCAGGACGATGCCTGCCGCTTCGAACAGGAAGATATAGCGGGTGTAAAGCAGCGTACCGATCGCCTTGATGTTCGATACGTCCGGCGTGGCCGGCGCCGCGCGCTGCGCCAGTTCAATCGGACCGGCGCTCCACAGGCCAATGCCCAGCACGATTTCCGCCAGCAGCACCAGCGCGATCAGTAGGCCGAACGGCAGATAGCTGACGAAACCGGCGCGCAATTCGGCAAAGTCGATGTCCAGCATCATGACGACGAACAGGAACAGGACCGCGACCGCGCCGACATAGACGATGACCAGCAGCATCGCGATGAATTCCGCGCCCAGCAGGATCATCAGACCCGCCGCGTTGAAGAAGGCCAGGATCAGCCACAGCACCGAATGGACCGGGTTGCGCGACAATATGGTCAGCGCACCGCTGGACACCACCAGGATCGCGAACAGGTAAAAGGCTAAGACATGGATCACAGGATGGCCCCCGGAAACCGTTCGGGCTGAGCGAAGTCGAAGCCTTCCACTGAACGAAGTGAAGTGACTTCGCTGCGCTCAGTCGAGCCCTTCGACAAGCTCAGGGCGAACGGGTTTGAGTTAGACACGGCGCGCATTACCGATAAGGCGCATCGGCGGCAAGGTTCGCGGCGATCGCGCGTTCCCACTTGTCACCATTTTCAAGAAGCTTGGCCTTGTCGTAGATCAGCTCCTCGCGCGTTTCGGTCGCGAATTCGAAGTTCGGCCCTTCCACGACCGCATCCACAGGGCAGGCTTCCTGGCAGAAACCGCAATAGATGCATTTGGTCATGTCGATGTCGTAGCGCGTCGTGCGGCGGCTGCCATCCTCGCGCGGCTGCGCCTCGATGGTGATCGCCTGCGCCGGACACACCGCCTCGCACAGCTTGCACGCGATGCAGCGCTCTTCGCCGTTGGGGTAGCGACGCAACGCATGTTCGCCCCGGAACCGCGGCGAAATCGGGTTCTTCTCATAGGGATAGTTGATCGTCGCCTTGGGCTTGAAAAAATATTTCAAGGTCAGCCAGTGCGCCTTCACAAACTCCCAGAGGGTGAAAGACTTGACGTAATATCCGAGGCTCATTGTGCGCCTCCATAGCGCGTCAGCATGAGGAAGCCCGACACCAGAAAGACGAAGAAGAGCGAGGTTGGCAGGAAGATTTTCCAGCCCAGCCGCATCAGCTGGTCATAACGGTAGCGGGGCACCGTCGCCTTTACCCAGGAAAAGACGAAGAAGAAGAAGAGGATCTTGGCGAACAGCCAGATGATACCCGGCACCATGTAGAGCGGCGCCCAGTCGAGCGGCGGCAAGTAACCGCCCCAGAACAGGATCGCATTCAAAGCACACATCAGGATAACGTTGGCATATTCGCCCAGCCAGTAGAGCGCGAAGGCCATGGACGAATATTCGGTCTGGTAACCCGCGACCAGTTCGCTTTCCGCTTCGGTCAGGTCGAACGGCGCGCGTGCGGTTTCGGCCATGGCGGAGATCAGGAACATGATCGCCATCGGGAAAAGCAGCGGGTTGAATCCGTTGCCGTTGAGGAAACCGTAATAGCCCTTCTGGCTTTCCACGATCGCGGTCAGGTTGAAGCTGCCGGCCCACAGCACAACGCTGATCAGGATGAAGCCGATCGAGACTTCATAGCTGATCATCTGCGCGCTGGCGCGGATCGCGGAATAGAAGGGATATTTCGAGTTGGACGCCCAGCCCGCCAGCACGATGCCATAGACGCCAAGAGACGAAATCGCGAGAATGTAGAGCAGGCCGACATTGATGTCCGCCAACACGACGCCAACATCGAACGGCACCACTGCCCAGGCGAGCAGCGCGACCGTGAAGGTGATGATCGGCGCAATGATGAACAGCGCCTTGTTCGCCGCCGACGGGATGATCGTTTCCTGCAGGAACACCTTGGCCCCGTCCGCAAAGGACTGGAGCAGGCCGAAGGGGCCAACCACGTTCGGCCCGCGCCGCAGCGCCATCGCCGCCCAGATCTTGCGATCGGCATAGATGATCATCGCCACCGCCAGCATCAGCGGCAGGGCAATCACGAGGATGCCGATGATGGTCGACAGGAACCAGGCGCCTTCAAACGGCAGGCCCAGATTTTGGAAGAAAGCGGTCACTTCGCGCCCCCGGCGTTAACAGAGCGACGTGTTCCCGCGCAGGCGGGATTCCAGTTCAGACCCTGGGACTGGGTTCCCGCCTGCGCGGGAACACGGATGAGGTGCGTCATTCCGCCGCCTCCGCAAATTCAACCCCATGGACCAGTTCGGCCGAGCATTGCTGCATCGTCGGGCTGGCGCGGCAGATGGCGTTGGTCAGGTAGAAATCCTTGATCGGCGAAGCCAGTTCGCCAGTCGCGCCGGTCGGCAGCTTGGGGATCGACCAGCCATAATCGGCCAGTCCCTCGATACCCAGAGCAGGCACGGCCTTGACCATCTCGGCGCGCAACTGTTCGAAGCTGTCGAACGGCAGCGTTGCACCCATGACGTCCGACAGGGCGCGCAGGATCGACCAGTCCTCACGGGCGTCACCCGGTGCGAACACAGCCTTTTCGCCCCGCTGCACCCGGCCTTCCAGATTGACATAGGTGCCCGCCTTTTCGGCATAGCTTGCGCCCGGCAGGATCACGTCCGCCGCATGCGCGCCCTTGTCGCCATGGTGGCCGACATAGACTTTGAAGCTGCCCTCGAAGGCGGCATAATCCACCTCGTCCGCGCCCAGCGAGAAAAGCAGCTTGGGCCTGGCAGCCGCCACTGCCTTGATCCCGCCAGCCGTCGCATAGCCGAGCATCAGCCCGCCCATGCGCGCAGCCGCGAAATGCAGGACGTTATAGCCGTTCCAGCCGTCCTTGATCAGGCCCAGCGTCTCGACCAGCGCCAGCGTGTCACCATGCGCGCCATCCTTGGCCAGCACGCCGCCGCCCACGATCATCGCGGGCCGCGCTGCCTTGCCGAATGCCTCGACCACCGCTTCCGGCAGCTTGGCGAGCAGCGACGCATCATTGCCCAGCCACTCGACCTTGTAGGTCAGATCGAACTCAGGCCCGATGCCGAAAACCTTGGCACCCTTCTTGATCGCCTTGCGCAGCCGCGTGTTCACCAGCGGCGCTTCCCAGCGCAGATTGGTGCCGACCAGCAGGATGACGTCCGCAGTTTCCAGTTCCGCCAGCGGCGTGTTGAACACGACCGACGACAGGCTCGACACGTCATAGGCGAGGCCGGTCTGACGCCCTTCGAGCATCGTCCCGCCCAGCTTCTCGACCAGCGCCTTGCCCGCGAACATTGTCTCGCAGTCAAGCAGGTCGCCCGCGACCGCCGCGACGCTGCCGCCATGCTGGACCGCCGCGATCGCCGCAAAAGCCTCCGCCCAGGTCGCCGGGACCAGCTTGCCGTCCTTGCGGACATAAGGCTTGTCGAGCCGCTTGCGCACCAGACCATCGACATTGTGCCGCGTCTTGTCGCTGGCCCATTCCTCATTCACATCGTCATTGATGCGCGGCACGGCGCGCAGCACCTGACGGCCCCGGCTGTCGAGACGGATGTTGGTGCCAACGGCATCCATCACGTCGATCGCATGGGTCTTTTTCAGCTCCCATGGCCGCGCTTCGAATGCATAGGGCTTGGCGGTCAGCGCGCCGACCGGGCACAGGTCCACCACATTGCCGGACAGCTCGCTCTTGGCGGCATGTTCCAGATAGGTGGTGATCTGCATATTTTCGCCGCGATAGATGGCACCGATTTCCGGCACGCCCGCGACTTCCTCGGCAAAGCGCACGCAACGGGTGCACTGGATGCAGCGGGTCATGACGGTCTTGACGATTGGACCCATATATTTCTCGGTCACCGCGCGCTTGTTTTCGTCATAGCGCGACGCACCGCGGCCATAGGCGACCGACTGATCCTGCAAATCGCATTCGCCGCCCTGGTCGCAAATCGGACAGTCGAGCGGATGGTTGATGAGCAGGAACTCCATCACCCCTTCGCGCGCCTTCTTGACCATTTCGCTGTCGGTGCGAATCTCCTGACCCTCGGCAGCGGGCAGCGCACACGATGCCTGCGGCTTAGGCGGTCCGGGCTTCACCTCGACCAGGCACATGCGGCAATTGCCCGCAATGGACAGCCGTTCATGATAGCAGAAGCGCGGAATTTCCTTCCCCGCCAGCTCACACGCCTGCAAGACAGTCGCGCCCGCCGGGACGTCCAATTCTACGCCGTCAACTTTGACCTTAGGCATGATTACTCCGCTGCCTCCATCACAGGCGTGCCACGCTCGTTGATGCGGCGTTCGATTTCGGGCCGGAAATGCCGGATCAGCCCCTGGATCGGCCAGGCCGCCGCGTCGCCGAGCGCGCAGATAGTGTGGCCTTCGACCTGCTTGGTCACCTGATGCAGCATATCGATTTCGGACAGGTCGGCGTCGCCGGTGCGCAGCCGTTCCATTACGCGCCACATCCAGCCCGTGCCTTCGCGGCATGGCGTGCACTGGCCGCAGCTTTCATGCTTGTAGAAATAGCTGAGGCGGCTGATGGCCCGCACGATGTCGGTGGACTTGTCCATGACGATGACGGCGGCGGTGCCAAGGCCGGAGCCGAGCGCCTTCAGCCCGTCAAAATCCATCGGTGCGTCCATGATCTCCTTCGCAGGGACCAGCGGGACCGACGAACCGCCCGGAATGACCGCCAACAGATTGTCCCAGCCGCCCCGGATGCCGCCGCAATGGCGATCGATCAGTTCGCGGAACGGGATCGACATCGATTCCTCGACGACGCAGGGCTTGTTCACATGGCCGCTGATCTGGAACAGCTTGGTGCCGCGATTGCCTTCGCGACCGAAGCGGTTGAACCAGGACGCGCCACGCCGCAGGATCGTCGGGCTGACCGCGATGCTTTCGACATTGTTGACCGTGGTCGGACAGCCATAGAGGCCAGCGCCCGCCGGGAAAGGCGGTTTCAGGCGCGGCTGGCCCTTCTTGCCTTCCAGGCTTTCGATCTGCGCGGTTTCCTCGCCGCAGATATAGGCGCCCGCGCCGCGATGGACGAACACGTCGAAATCATAACCCGACCCGCAGGCATTCTTGCCCAGGAACCCCTTGGCATAGGCCTGCTCGACCGCCGCGAACAGCACCTTGGCTTCGTAGATGAACTCGCCGCGAATATAGATATAGGCAGCCCGCGCGCGCATCGCGAAACCCGCGACCAGCGCGCCCTCGATCAGCTTGTGCGGATCGTGGCGGATGATCTCGCGATCCTTGCACGAACCCGGCTCGGATTCGTCGGCGTTGATCACCAGGAAGCTCGGACGGCCATCCTTGCTTTCCTTGGGCATGAAGCTCCACTTCATGCCGGTCGGGAAGCCCGCGCCGCCACGGCCGCGCAGGTTCGACGCCTTGATGATGTCGATGATCGCGTCCTGGCCCAGCGCCAGCAGCGCCTTGGTATTGTCCCAATCGCCACGCTTCATCGCGGCGTCGATACCCCAGTCCTGAAAACCATGGACGTTGGTAAAAATGCGATCGCTGTCGGCGAGCGGGCCGACAAACGGGGCCGGTGCGGCAGGTGCGTCGGTCATGCCCAATCCCCCGATAATCGTGATTTTCGGACACCATCTCCTTGAGCGTGGTCGGGCCACCCTCCGGCGCGCTGGTCTGGCGATCGATCTGCGGCCCGATCTTGGGTTGGCCGCCCGCGCTAAGCGTCTCCAACACGGCGCTCATGCTGTCATAGGTCAGGTCTTCGTAATTATCGTCGTTGATCTGCACCATCGGCGCATTGGCGCACGCGCCAAGACACTCGACTTCGGTCAGCGTGAACAGGCCGTCGGGCGTCGTCGCGCCCTTGACCAGACCCTTGTTCTTGCAGGCCGCAAACACATCGTCGGAGCCGCGCAGCATGCAGGGCGTCGTGCCGCACACCTGCACATGATAGCGGCCAACCGGCGCCAGGTTATACATGGTGTAGAAGGTCGCGACCTCATAGACGCGCATATAGGGCATATCGAGCTGACGCCCGATATATTCCATCACCGGCACGGGCAGCCAGCCCTGGGTCTGCGTTTCCGCCCCCACCTGCCGCTGCGCCAGATCGAGCAACGGCATGACAGCGGATTGCTGGCGACCGGCCGGATAGCGGGCGATAATCTTCTCCGCCTGCGCGGCATTCTCCGCCGTCCACGCAAACGCGCCCCAGCGCGCGCGGGTTTCGGCTTCATCGGGGATATGAGGTGCGTCAGCCATTATCGGTCACATTCTCCGAACACGATGTCCATCGCACCCAGCACAGCGGTTGTGTCGGCCAGCATGTGGCCTTTCATCATGAAGTCCATCGCCTGCAAATGCGAGAAGGCGGTTGGGCGGATCTTGCAGCGATAGGGCTTGTTGGAGCCGTCCGCGACCAGATAGACGCCGAATTCGCCCTTGGGGCTTTCGGTCGCCACATAGACTTCACCGGCGGGCACATGGAAGCCTTCGGTATAAAGTTTGAAGTGGTGGATCAGCGCTTCCATCGACCGCTTCATCTCGCCGCGCTTGGGCGGCACAACCTTGCGATCGAAGCTGGCGATCGGCCCTTCGGGCATCTCATTGAGGCACTGCTTCATGATCCGCGCCGACTGGCGGACTTCCTCGACACGCACCATGAACCGATCATAGCAGTCATAATTGGTGCCGACCGGCACGTCGAAGTCCATGCGGTCATAGACGTCATAGGGCTGCGACTTGCGGATGTCCCAGGGAATGCCGGAGCCACGGATCATGGGACCGGAGAAGCCCCATTTCAGCGCGTCTTCCTTGCTGACCACGGCGATGTCGACATTGCGCTGCTTGAAGATGCGGTTGTCCGCGACAAGGCTGATCGCATCTTCGAACAGACGCGGCAGGCGCGTGTCGAGCCAGTCGGCAATGTCGGTCAAGAGCTTCAGCGGCACATCCTGATGCACACCGCCCGGACGGAAGTAAGCGCTGTGCATGCGCGCGCCCGACGCCCGTTCGAAAAAGTTGAGGCAATCCTCGCGAATTTCGAACAACCACAGGTTGGGCGTCATCGCACCCACGTCCATGACGTGCGAACCCAGGTTGAGCATATGATTGCAGATGCGCGTCAGTTCCGCGAAGAACACGCGCAGATATTGCGCGCGCAGCGGCACTTCCAGGTTCAGCAGCTTCTCGACCGCCAGGACATAGCTATGCTCCATGCCCAGCGGCGAACAATAATCGAGCCGGTCGAAATAGGGCAAAGCCTGCAAATAGGTCTTATATTCGATCAGCTTCTCGGTGCCGCGATGCAGCAGGCCGACATGGGGATCGCAGCGTTCTACGATTTCGCCTTCCAGTTCCATGACGAGGCGGAGAACGCCGTGCGCCGCGGGATGCTGGGGACCGAAATTGATCGTGTAATTCTGGATTTCCGTGTCGCCATAGGCCGGATCGGCGGCGTCGGTATGGTGGTCCAGCTTTTCCAGATAATCAGCCATGATCCGCCTCCATAATCCGTTCGGGCTGAGCGAAGTCGAAGCCCTCGCCTGAACGAAGTGAAGGGGCTTCGACAAGCTCAGCCGACCCCTTCGACAAGCTCAGGGCGAACGGAGGTTGGTTGACACTCATGCCTTGTCCTCCGGCTTGGCGGCGCCCTTGCCTTCATCGGTCTGCGCGGCTGGCTTGGCCGGCGCTTCCTCCGACTTGGCCTTCGCCGCCTTGTTCGCCGCTTCGCCAGCGCCCGTGTCGGCCTTCTTTTCGGTCGTCTTGGGCGTGGACGTCGGCGGGGGAGTTGGCGTCGGCGCGCCGGGCGCTTCGCCCTTCGCCTTCTCGTCGCCCGGCAGAATATATTCCGCGCCTTCCCAGGGCGACATGAAGTCGAAGCTGCGGAAATCCTGCGCCAGCTTCACCGGCTCATAGACGACGCGCTTATCCTCTTCGGAATAGCGCAGTTCGACATAGCCGGTCAGCGGGAAGTCCTTGCGTTGGGGATGCCCCTTGAAACCATAGTCCGTCAGGATGCGACGCAGGTCGGTATTGCCCTCGAACACCACGCCATACATGTCGAACACTTCGCGCTCCAGCCAGCCCGCGACCGGCCAGATATGCGTGACGGTCGGCACCGGCTTGTCCTCATCCGTCGACACCTTCACGCGGATGCGGTGGTTCCGCGTCACGCTCAGCAGGTGATAGGCGACTTCGAACCGTTCGGGGCGATCGGGATAATCGACCCCGGCAATCTCCATCAGCTGCTGATATTGCGCGCGGTCACGCAGCAACGTCATCGCCTGCGACAGCGCTTCGCGCTGCACGATGAAGCCCAGTTCGTCGGCATGGTCGACCGTCTCGATCAGCATCGAACCGAGGATCGCCTCGATTTCCTGCACGATCCCTTCGATGGTCGCGATTTTCGGTGCGGAATGACCCATCTTAACGCTCAATCGTCCCGATCCTGCGGATTTTGCGCTGCAACTGCATCACGCCATAGAGCAGCGCTTCGGCAGTCGGCGGGCAACCCGGCACATAGATGTCGACCGGCACGATCCGGTCGCAACCACGCACTACCGAATAGCTATAATGATAATAGCCACCGCCATTGGCGCAGGAGCCCATGGAAATCACATATTTCGGTTCAGACATCTGGTCGTAAACCTTGCGCAACGCTGGAGCCATCTTGTTGCACAGCGTGCCCGCGACGATCATCACATCGCTCTGGCGCGGTGACGCACGCGGCGCGGCCCCGAAGCGCTCCATATCGTAGCGCGGCATGTTGACGTGAATCATCTCGACCGCGCAGCAGGCGAGGCCAAAGGTCATCCACCACAGCGACCCGGTACGCGCCCAGGTAAACAGATCTTCGGTCGATGTGACCAGGAAGCCCTTGTCATTCACTTCGCTGTTGAGCGAATTGAAGAAGTCCTGATCGGGCTGAGTCCCGACGGGCGGCAAGGTGCCGGGCGCCGGGCTATAGAGTTCTACTCCCAATCGAGCGCTCCCTTCTTCCACGCATAGACGAGGCCGAGCACCAGCTCCGCTATGAAAATCATCATCGTCGCCCAGCCGGCCCAGCCGATCTGGTCCAGGCTTACCGACCAGGGAAACAGGAACGCCGCTTCAAGATCGAAGATGATGAAGAGGATCGCCACCAGATAGAAGCGGACGTCAAACTGGCTGCGCGGTTCCTCGAACGCGGGAAAGCCGCATTCATATTCGCTGAGCTTGGCCGGGTTCGGCTTGTGCGCGCCGGTCAGGCGGCCCACCAGCATCGGCAGAAAGACGAATGCGCTGGAGAGCAGCAGCGCGACCCCAAGAAAGATCAGGATCGGCAGATATTGGGCAAGATCGACCAACGTTATCCCCTGGGCGAAAAGGTTGTGGGGGCGCTTTAGGCCTGCTGCATATGCGAAGCAAGGGGCCTAAGGACTGAGAATGAATCGCAAAAAGGCCAAGTGGCTGAACCGCTTGGCCTAGATGCCCTTTAGCGCAGGGCGTTGGCGACCAGCTTGTGCAATTTGCTGTGGATCGCGTCATTGCCCGCAATCACTTCCTTGCGCTCGATCGCCTGATCGCCACCCCGGAAGTCGGACACGAAACCGCCTGCCTCTCGCACCAGCAATATGCCAGCCGCCACGTCCCAGGGTTGCAGGCCGCTTTCCCAGAAGCCGTCATACCGGCCGGACGCCACATGGGCGAGATCCAGCGACGCCGCGCCAAAGCGGCGAATCCCCGCGACCGACGGCGCGACCGCGCCGAAAATGCGGGTCCATTGCGCAAAGTCGCCATGCCCCATGAACGGTATGCCGGTCGCGATCAGGCATTCGCCCATGTCGCGCCGCGCCGACACGCGCAACCGCTGGTCATGCCGCCACGCGCCACGGCTCTTTTCCGCCCAATAGCTTTCATCGGAAACCGGCTGATAGACCAGACCCGTCGTAATGTCGCGCTTGCCGCCATAAAGCGGCTCCTCGACCGCGATCGAGATGGCGAAATGCGGAATGCCGTGCAGGAAATTGGTGGTGCCATCGAGCGGATCGATGATCCAGCGCGGCTTGGTCGGATCGCCCTCGATCACCCCGCCTTCCTCCAGCAGGAAACCCCAGTCGGGCCGTGCCTTCTGCAACTCTTCGACCAGCGTCTTTTCGCATTGCTTGTCCGCCTTGGACACGAAATCGGCAGGCCCCTTGCGCGACACCTGAAGATGCTCGACCTCGCCAAAGTCGCGGCGCAGCTTGGAGCCGGCCTTGCGCGCGGCGCGTTCCATGACGGTGAGAAGGCCTGAATGGCTGACCATTTTTATGTCTTTCTCCCCTCCCGCTGGCGGAAGGGGTCGGGGGAGGGTATGTGATGGAGAGGACGCGACCCACCCTCCCCTTGGCTTCAAGCGCGAGTCAGTCCGCGCGCTTCACATATTCGCGGGCATAGACATCGACCACGATACGCGTGCCGCTGACGATGTGCGGCGGCACCATGACGCGCACGCCATTGTCCAGAATTGCGGGCTTGTAGCTGGCAGAGGCGGTCTGCCCCTTCACCACGGCGTCGGCTTCCACCACGGTCGCTTCGATCGTGTCGGGCAGCTGCACCGAAATCGGCCGCTCCTCATACATTTCCAGCGTCACTTCCATGCCGTCCTGCAGGAAGTCGGCGGCATCGCCCAGCAATTCCTGCGGCAGGTTGATCTGCTCATAGCTTTCCTGATCCATGAAAACGAGCATGTCGCCTTCAGCGTAGAGATACTGGAAATCCTTGGTGTCGAGCCGGATGCGCTCGACGCTTTCGGCGGAGCGGAAGCGGACGTTATTCTTGCGACCGTCGATCAGGTTTTTCAGTTCGACCTGCATATAGGCGCCGCCCTTGCCGGGCTGGGTGTGCTGAATCTTGACAGCGCGCCACAGGCCGCCTTCATATTCGATATTGTTGCCGGGACGAATGTCCACGCCGCTGATCTTCATGGGAAGAGCCTGCCTATATGTCTGTGGTGAAAAGAGCCGCGCCTTCATCAAAAAAGGCTGGGCGGGCCAATACAGACAGACGGGCCTCAGGGCAAGAGGGGCGTCATCGGGCGCGGGTCAACAGCGGATAGGGATTGACCGGACGCCCGCCATGCCACGGCTCGTCCGGCGTCATTATGTGGACCGCGAAGTGGAGATGCGGCCCCGCCGGATCGGCATTGCCGCTGCTCCCCACGCGCGCGATCCACTGCCCCCGGCGCACCGTCTGTCCTTCGCGCACGCCGGGCGCATAGCTGTCCAGATGGGCGTAATAATAGAGAGTGCGCCGGTCGGGCGAGCGCAGATAGAGCGTCCGCCCGCCCGCCTCGCTCCAGAATATCTTTTCGATCCTTCCATCCGCCACCGCGATGACCGGGCTGCCGCGTGGCGCCATGATGTCGATCGCGTCATGTCGTCGCGCTCCACTTGCCCGCGCCTGCGTGAAAGTATCGGTCAATGCGGCAGGCGAGATGCCCGCAACCGGCACGATCAACGCTCCGCCACGGTCCGCAGTCTCTTGAACAGGCGCCGGATCGCCAGCGGGCGCATCGGCAGGAACGATGCGTACGCAAAAATGCGCAAAGGCGACGCAGGCCAGCAGCACGACTGCCACCCAGCCCCACCGTCGCGCCCGCAATTTCACGGCTGGAACACCGCCTTCATGCCACTTTGCACCATCTGCGCCAGCCGCGCTGCATCCCAATTGGTCAGGCGGATGCAGCCATGGCTTTGGGTCCAGCCGATATTCTGCGGCTCCGGCGTGCCATGAATGCCATAATGATCCTTGGACAGGTCGATCCAGACCACACCGACCGGACCATTGGGACCGGGCTTCAGCACCGCCTTCTCATCCTTGGCCGACGCATCCCAGAACAGGTCCGGATTATAATGGAAATCGGGATTGCGGCTGACGCCCTTCACCGTCCAGTCGCCGATCGGCAAGGGATCATGCTGTGACCCGGTGGTCGCTGGAAATTGCGCGATCAGCCGGTTTTCAGCGTCATAGACTTTGAGCAGCCCTTCGGACTTGTCGACAACGATATGATCGGCCTTGGGCTGGTCCTTGGCGACCGCCAGGCTCGCCAGCGTCTCGCCCCAGCCGCGCGCATCGCCCTCGATCGTGGCGATAGGCTGGTTGGCGATTGCCGGCACCCGGATGTTGGCCCCCGCCCCTACCCGCGTACCCGGCTGGTTCAGCGCCACCAGCGCCTCCGGCGTTGTGTGAAACCGCTCCGCCAGCTTCTCCAGCAGATTGCGATAGGACAAGGCAGGCAGCTTCGCCTGTTCGTTCAGCCCCTTGGGAATTTCGGCAAAAGGCCCGCGCGCAAAACCCTCCGGCACCTGCACGATCCATGTGGCGGGTTGCGGCGCATCGCCCAGCAGGACTTTCGCCGTCGCCTCATCATATTTGCCATTGGGAGTCAGCCCGCGCGCCTGCTGAAAGCCGGTGAGCGCCTTGGTGAAGGACATGCCCTCCTTGCCATCCAGCACGCCGGGCGAAAAGCCCGCCCGATCGAGCGCGACCTGCGCCTGCAGGATCGAATCCACGCGCGGCGGCACACCAGCCGGTTCAGGCTGCACGACAAAGGCGTAGGGATCGACCGCAGCCTGCGTTGCGCTGCGTTCTTCCCCCTGCGGCGCGGGGGCGCTGTCATTCGCCTCCGTCACCGACAGGTTGCACGCCGAACAGCACAGGGCCACCACAAGCAGAGACTGTTTCAAGATGATCCTCTCCCACATAATGAGGAGAGAACGCCCAAACCTGTCAAAAGGCTGCTTGTGGCAATGGCTTATGCCGGTTCGAGCGCCGCCTGCGCCTTGGCCCGCGCCCGCCAGGCATGAAGCAGCGGCTCGGTATAGCCGTTGGGCTGTTCGACGCCTTCAAACACCAGCGCCCGCGCAGCCTGAAAGGCCAGGCTCTCCGCTTCCCGACCGCTCATCGGCTGATAGAGCGGATCGCCTGCATTTTGCGCATCGACCTTCGCCGCCATCCGCGAGAGCGCCGCATCGACCTGCTCCGCCGTGCAGACGCGATGCAGCAGCCAGTTGGCCATATGCTGCGATGAAATACGCAGCGTCGCCCGATCCTCCATCAGGCCGATGTCGTGAATGTCAGGAACCTTCGAACAACCGACCCCCTGATCGATCCAGCGGACGACATAGCCCAGCATGCCCTGCGCATTATTGTCCAGTTCCTCGGCAATTTCTTCCTCGGACCAGTTGCGCCCGTTAGCGACCGGAATGGCCAGCAGCCGGTCGAGCGAAGCAATGCCCTCTGCCTTGCGCTCCTCCTGCCGGGCAAAAACGTCGATCCGGTGATAATGGGTCGCATGCAGGGTCGCGGCGGTGGGCGAAGGCACCCAGGCCGTATTTGCCCCGGTTTTGGGGTGCCCGGCCTTCTGCTCCAGCATGTCGGCCATGCGGTCGGGCGCGGCCCACATCCCCTTGCCGATCTGCGCCCGGCCCGACAGCCCGCAGGCAAGGCCGATCTGGACGTTGCGATCCTCATAGGCCGCGATCCAGTCGCTGCTCTTCATCTCGCCCTTGCGGATCATCGGCCCGGCCTGCATCGACGTGTGCATCTCGTCCCCGGTGCGGTCGAGGAAGCCGGTGTTGATGAAAACGATCCGGTCGCGAACGGCATGGATACAGGCGGCCAGATTGGCCGAGGTGCGCCGTTCCTCATCCATGACGCCGACTTTCAGCGTATGGCGTGCCATGCCCAGCATATCCTCGATCGCGTCGAACAGGCGGTTGGTGAAGGCCGCTTCCTCCGGCCCGTGCATCTTGGGCTTGACGATATAGACGCTACCCGCCCGGCTGTTGCCGCCGTCCCGCTGCAAGTCATGCAGCGCAATCAGGCTGGTGACGATGCCGTCCAATATGCCTTCGGGTGCTTCCTTGCCATTGGGCAACAGGATGGCAGGCGTGGTCATCAGGTGACCGACATTGCGGACGAACAACAGGCTGCGGCCCGGCAGGGTGAAGCGGCTGCCATCGGGCGCGCTATAGGCGCGGTCGGGATTGAGCGCGCGGGTCATCATCGCGCCGCCCTTTTCGAACGTCTCGGTCAGGTCGCCCCTCATCAGTCCCAGCCAGTTGGCATAGGCCGCAACCTTGTCCTCCGCATCAACCGCCGCGACCGAATCCTCCAGATCGCAGATCGCGGTCAGCGCCGATTCAAGGATGACGTCGGATATGCCAGCGGGATCGGTCGCGCCGATCGGATGGTCGCGATCGAAAACAACCTCGATATGCAGGCCGTTATGGCGGAACAGACGGCCCTTCGCGCTCTGCCCCAGATATTGCGCCGGATGGGCAAGGATGATCTCGTCACTGGTCAGATCCGCCCAGCGCCCATTGGCCAGCGGGACCGCATCGTCCAGAAACGCCTTGGCCCAGGCGATGACCTGCGCCCCGCGCGCAGCGTCATAGCCCTTGCCCGCAGCCGATCCGGGGATCGCGTCGGTGCCATAGAGCGCATCGTAAAGGCTGCCCCAGCGCGCATTGGCCGCATTCAGCAAGAAACGCGCATTGAGGATGGGAACGACCAGCTGCGGCCCGGCGAGCCGCGCGACCTCATCATCGACATTCTCGCTGCCGATGGTGAAGGGTGCAGGCTCTGCGACCAGATAGCCGATTTCGCGCAGGAACGCCTGATAGGCGGCGGCGTCATGCGGCTGCCCGGCGCGCTGTTCGTGCCAGCTGTCGATCTGGGCCTGCATCGTGTCGCGCCTGCGCAGCAAAGCGACATTATCGGGCGCAAACCGGGCAAAAATGTCCGCTGTTCCGGCCCAGAAGGCTTCAGGCTCGATCCCGGTGCCGGGCAGCGCCTGGTCATCGATAAAGGCGGCGAGCGATGCTGCGACCTGAAGGCCAGCCCGGTCGATCATGCGTTCGGTCATCATTCCACTCCTTGGTTGACGGATCCATAGACCTTTTCGATTATGTCGTATATTCACTATTATACGAACACAGTATTTCCCATGGTGAATGAATATGATGGACCCGGACCATGAACTGTTCACGACCATCGTGGACGAAGGCGGCCTGGCTGCAGCGGGCCGCCGCCTGCATATATCGCCCGCCATGATGTCCAAGCGCCTCGCCCGGCTGGAGGAGCGGCTTGGCGCGCGGCTGATCCATCGCACCACCCGACGTTTGGCGCTCACCCCGGCGGGGGAGCGGCTCCATACCGACCTGCGCGCCATATTGGCGGCGCTTGACGAGGCTGAACGGCGCGTGTCGGGCGTCTCGGCCGTTGCTGCCGGACCGCTCCGCATCACCGCGCCCACATCCTTTGGTCGCCTTCATCTCGCGCCCTGGCTTCCCCGCTTTCTCGACGATCATCCCCGTGTCGACCTGACCCTCAACCTGTCCGACGATTTCGCCGACCTGATCGAGGCGCGCGCAGATCTCGCCATCCGCATCACTGCCGATCCCGGCCCAACCCTTGCCGCCCGGCGGCTTGCCACCAATCGCCGCATCCTGTGCGCTGCGCCCGCTTATCTCGACCGGTTCGACACGCCCCGGCGGATAGCGGACCTAAAGGCCCATCGCCTGCTCGCCGCCGACGGGCAGATGCCCTGGCGGCTGGTCGGGCCAAAAGGTCCGGTGACGATAGAGGGCCGCAGCCACGTCCGTACCAATAGCAGCGAAGTCGTCCGCGAAATCGCGCTCGCTGGTGGCGGCATCGCACTGCGATCCTTGTGGGACATTAGCGACGCTTTGGCGCGCGGCGACGTGCGACAGATTTTGCCCGACTTTGAAGGTTCTTCGGATGTCGGCCTGTTCGCGGTGCAATTGCCGCAGCAAAATCCGCCGCTCGCAATCACCAGCTTCGTCGATTTTCTGACCAATCTCTATGCGCCAACTCCACCTTGGGAGCGCACGGCCATTGCTCCTGACGCGCAGCCGCTCTAAGGGCATTTCATGGACGACAACACACGCCGCGCCGCCCTTGACTATCACCGCTTTCCCCGACCGGGGAAACTCCGCATCGAACCGACCAAGCGAATGGTCAACCAGCGCGATCTGGCGCTGGCTTATTCTCCCGGCGTTGCCGCGCCCTGCATGGAAATCGCGGACGATCCCGACAAGGCGCTCGATTACACCGCGAGGGGCAATCTAGTCGCGGTCATCAGCAACGGCACCGCTGTCCTTGGCCTCGGCGCAATTGGTGCGCTGGCATCGAAGCCGGTGATGGAGGGCAAGGCGGTCCTCTTTAAGAAATTCGCTGACATCGACGTATTCGACATCGAAATCGATACGACTGACGCCGACAAGTTCGTCGAAGCCGTCGCGCTGATGGAGCCGACCTTCGGCGGCATCAATCTGGAAGATATCAAGGCGCCTGAATGTTTCGCGATCGAGGCGCGGCTGAAGGAACGGATGAACATTCCGGTCTTTCACGATGACCAGCATGGCACAGCCATCGTCGTCGCCGCCGCCGTGCGCAATGCGCTCGTCTTGCAGGGCAAGACGCTGGCCGATGCCAGGCTGGTGACGTCCGGCGCGGGTGCCGCTGCGCTTGCCTGCGTCGACTTGCTCGTGTCGATGGGCCTGCCGGTCGATAACGTCACCATGACCGACAAGGACGGTGTCATCCATGCGGGGCGCGAAGGGATGCTCCCCAACATGGCGCGCTACGCCCGCGTCACCAACGCCCGCTCCCTGCCCGACGTGCTGCCCGGCGCCAATCTGTTCCTAGGTCTTTCCGCGCCCGGCGTGCTAAAACCTGAATGGTTGCCGCTGATGGCCCCCAATCCGCTGATCTTCGCGCTCGCCAACCCCGAACCGGAAATCCGGCCCGAAGCCGCGCGCGAAGTGCGCCCGGACGCCATCATTGCCACGGGCCGGTCGGATTATCCCAATCAGGTCAACAATGTCCTGTGTTTCCCCTATATCTTCCGGGGTGCGCTGGACGTCGGTGCGACCCAGATCAACGAAGCGATGAAGGCCGCCGCTGCCGAAGCCATTGCCGGCCTTGCGCGCCTGCCCGCGCATGACAGCGTCGCGCAAGCCTATGGCGGCCGGAAGCTGGCATTCGGCCCGGACTATATCATCCCGACCCCCTTCGATCCGCGCCTGATCGCGGAGATCGCGCCCGCCGTGGCAAAGGCTGCGATGGACAGCGGCGTCGCCCGCCGCCCGATCGATCTCGAAGACTATAAGCGCAACCTGTCGCGCCAGAACACCCGCTCCGGCCAGCTGATGATGCCGGTGTTCGAGGCCGCCCGTGGCGGCGGCCGCCGGATCGCTTATGGCGAAGGAGAGGATGAGCGCGTGCTGCGCGCCATTCAGGACGCGCTGGACGAAGCGATTGTGCGTCCGGTCATCGTCGCGCGTCGCCGCATCCTGAACCAGAAGCTGCCGGATCTTGGCCTGCGCTTTCAACTGGACCGCGATGTCGAGGTGATCGACCCGGAAACCGACCATCTGGTCATGGGCGAACTGGTCGAAGCCTATCGCGCCATCGCATCCCGGCGCGGCGTGCCGGCCGCCGAAGTCGTCCGCCATGTCTATCGCCGTCCGACCGTTACTGCCGCCATGCTGCTGCGCACCGGCCGTGTCGATGCCGCGCTGGTCGGGGGCAACAGCGAATATTGGGGCCAGGTCGAGCATGTGCTGCGCATCATCGACCGGGAGCCGGGACAGAGCCGCGTCTATGCGCTGTCTGGCCTGATTCTGGACGCAGGCGCGCTGTTCATCACCGACACCCACATGGTGCCCGACCCGACACCGCAGCAGGTGGCCGAAATGACGTTGCTGGCGGCGGCGGAATTGCTCAATTTCGGCCTGACCCCGCGCGCGGCCCTACTGTCCCACTCCAATTTCGGCGCGTCGCACAGCAACAGCGCGCGCAAGATGCGGTCTGCACTCAAACTGGTCCGCGAAGCCGCGCCCGAACTGATGGTCGATGGTGAAATGCACGCCGACGCGGCGCTCAGCCAGTCGTTGCGCGAACGCCTCATTCCCGACTCGCGCTTTGAAGGTCCGGCCAATCTGCTGGTGATGCCCAATCTGGACGCGGCCAACATCACGCTGACGGCGCTCTCCGCCTCCTCCAGCTCGCCCACGGTCGGGCCGATGCTGATGGGCCTCAAACAACCGATCCACGTCCTTACGCCGGGCGTCACTTCGCGCGGCATACTCAATCTCACCGCCATCGCGGCAGCGGAAGTCGCGCGCGAAGGCTGAGCTTAACCTTTTCGGCGCTATGGTGTCGCCGACGGGATTCAAGCGAGGATTGACATGGCTGGATTGCTTAAGGCGCTGGCAAAAAGCGCCGGACCCAAGCTGGCGATCGGCGCGGGACTGGCGGGCGTCGGCCTGCTGGTGACCAACTGGATCGACCGGCCCGCTGCCGAGGAAGCAGCGCCAGCGGCCACGACTGCCGCCGCGCCTGCTCCGACACCGGCCAAACCGGTCGAGCGCAGCAGCGATCAGGGCATGGCGGTCGATCCCGACGCCCTGCGCGTCAAGCGCGTGCTCAAGATTGACGGACCGTTCCGCCATGGCGATTATGTCTGGGACGAACATGGCGCGCCCGCCGCTGGCCGGGTCATCATCACTGTCGACCTGCGCGCGCAAACCCTGTCCGTATTCCGCGCCGGTTACGAAATCGGCGCTGCCGTCATTCTCTACGGCGCCACCGACAAGCCCAGCCCCTTGGGCGCATTCCCGATCATGGCCAAACATGCCGACTATTATTCGCGCACCTATGACAATGCCCCCATGCCCTTCGCACAGCGCCTGACCAATGACGGCGTGTTCATCCATGGCAGCGACGTCCAATGGGGCCGCGGCACCCATGGCTGCATCGGGGTACCCAAGGAATTTGCCCAAAAGCTGTTCGGCGTCACCAAATTGGGCGATCTGGTCGTCATCACCAACGGCAAGATGCTGGATGTGAGCAAGGCGCAGGTTGGCGGATAAGCCCACATAATACCGCACGGCCAGATGCATTCAGCCACCCCCATGCCGAGTTGCACGTCATGACCACGCACTTGCAATAAACTCACGCGGCACCGGCCTTGACCAGCGCTGTCACTGCGCCCATCTGCCGCGCTTATCCTTTATTGCAATGCAGCATGGAGCTGACCATGGGCACTTCCCGCCCGACCGCGCATCCCGCGCTCGTCCTTTTTGCGCTGTCGGTCGGCGCCTTCGCCATCGGCACGACCGAGTTCGCGAGCATGAGCCTGCTCCCCTTCTTCGCCCATGACCTGGGCATAGATGCGCCGACTGCAGGCCATGCGATCAGCGCCTATGCGCTGGGGGTGGTTGCGGGCGCACCTGTCATCGCTGCTTTTGGCGCGCGCCTGCCGCGCCGAACCTTACTGATCGGCCTGATGGCGATGTTCGCTATCGGCAACGGCCTCTCTGCTCTCTCGCCCAGCTATGGCTGGATGCTCGTGTTCCGTTTTCTGAGCGGCGTGCCGCATGGTGCCTATTTCGGCGTCGCCGCACTGGTCGCCGCCAGCCTGGTGCCGATCGAAAGGCGCACGCAGGCGATTGCGCGGGTCATGTCGGGCCTGACGGTCGCAACCGTTGTCGGTGTACCCGTCGCCAACTGGATGGGGCAGGCGATGGGCTGGCGCTCCGGCTTTATCGTCGTGACGGCGCTCGCCATTGCGACAATGACGCTGGTGGCGCTCTACGCCCCGCGCGATGCGGGCGATCCAAAGGCCAGCCCGGCGCGCGAACTGGGCGCCCTCACCCGGCCCCAGGTCTGGCTCACTCTGTTGACCGGCGCGATTGGCTTTGGCGGGCTGTTCGCCGTCTATACCTATGTGGCGTCCACCATGATGGAGATCACCCATGTCTCCCCATCCTGGGTGCCGGTGGTGCTCGCCATTTTCGGCATCGGCCTGACGATCGGCAATCTCGTCGCGGCATGGTGCGCGGACCGCTCGCTCAAGCGCACCGTCATCGGCGTCACCCTGTGGAGCGCGGCCGCTCTGGCGCTTTTCCCCTTCATGGCCGGCAATATCTGGACGCTCTGCCTCAGCATCTTCCTGATCGGCGCAGGCGGCGGCCTTGGCACACCATTGCAGGCGCGGTTGATGGACGTATCGGGCGATGCGCAGACCTTGGCGGCCGCGCTGCACCACAGCGCCTTCAACATCGCCAATGCGCTTGGCCCATGGCTTGGCGGCCTTTCGATCGCGGCAGGCTACGGCCTCACATCGACCGGCTGGATCGGAGCTGCGCTGGCGCTGGGCGGACTAGGCATCTTCCTGCTGTCGATCATGCTGGAACGGCGCACCGATCGGCTGGTGGTCGTCCCCTGCGAATAAGCCGCTTTCGCGCCGCTCCGCCACCGTTTAAGGCGGGACCATGACCGACCGGGCAAGAGAGAGCGCGCTGCAAGAAGCAGCCATCGCAGCATTGCGACGCGGGGATGCCGCAGTCGCGCGCGCAGCCTTGCACGACATGGCCGCCCCGCCACCCATGCTGCTGGCGCAGGCATGCAACCGCACCGGCGACTGGGACGGCGAAGCCGCCGCGCTCCGGCGCATATTGCGCGAACAGCCCCGCGATCTCCCCGCCCTGCTGGCCATGGGACAGAATGCCCTGCGACGCGGCGATGACCGGGAGGCAACGCGCTGGTGCCGTGCCGCCGTGGCGCAAGCCGCCGCGACCGGCGCGCCGCCCCAACTCCAGCCGATGCTGCTTCAGGCGCAGGCGATCATGAACAACGCCAGCGCCCGGTTCGAGGACCATCTGAGCGCCGCCATCAGCGACCTGCCTGCCTTGCCCCGCATCACGCTGGCGACCGATCTGCTGCTGGGCAAGAGCCAGCTTTACCTCCAGCAACCCAGCATGTTCTATTTCCCCGGCCTGCCCCAGCGCGCCTTTTACGAGCGGGAAGAGTTTGACTGGGTCGCCGCAATTGAGGCGATGACAGATGATATAGTGGCGGAGTTGAACGCCGTCCGCGCAGGCGCCGCCGATTTTGCGCCCTATGTAGAAACCCCGTCGCACGGCCCCGCCCCCAACAACCCGCTGCGCGACGATCCCAGTTGGGGCGCCTATTATTTCTGGCAAAGCGGCAAGCCCGTGGCGGACCACGCCGCCCGCTGCCCTGCCGTCATGGCTGCGCTGGATCTGGCGCCACGGCCGATCATCGCTGGCCGCTCGCCCATGGCGCTCTGGTCGCTGCTCAAGCCCGGCACGCATATCCAGCCGCACCACGGCCTGCTCAACACCCGCCTGATCTGCCACTTGCCGCTGCTCGCCCCCAGCGACTGCGCGCTGCGCGTCGGCGCGGAGACCCGCGCCTGGCGGACGGGCGAAATGCTGATCTTCGACGACAGCGTCGAACATGAGGCATGGAACCGCAGCACTGAAACCCGCGTCGTCCTGCTGTTCGAAGTCTGGCGCCCGGAAATCCTGCCCGAAGAACGCGAAGCGCTTGCCCGGCTTTTCGAGGCCATCGACCAGTTCGGGCCGGCAGAGATCGACACGGGCGGCTAAGACCAAGGCTTTGCAGCACGGGCTCGCGCGGTTATCATGAATCCGTAAGGGGGAGAGGATGGCCTGGGGCATAACCCCTCACGGACATGCCATGCCCCCTGCTTCTGCGTCGCTCGCACCCCGCCCCCATAATCTGGCCGAAGACGGTTATGCCATCGTCATCGGTTGCGCATTCATCGCGATGGGATTGATGCTGCTCAAGGCCGCCAATCTGGTCACCGGCGGCATGGCGGGGATCGCGCTGCTCCTTTCCTATCTCGTCCACTATCCGCCAGCGACGCTGTTTCTCTTCATAAACATCCCCTTCTTTCTCTTCGCCGGACGAGCGATGGGCATCGCCTTCGGCATCAAGACGCTGTTTGCCAATCTGGCGATCATGGCGATGGGGTTGATGATGCCGTCAGCGCTGCATCTGGCGCAGGTCAGCCCGCTTTTTGCCGCGCTGTTCGGCGGCTCGATTATCGGCTTTGGCATCCTTGCCGTCGCCCGCCATGGCGCAGGCGTGGGCGGCCTGGGCGTTATCGCCCTGCTGCTGCAAAGGCGCCGGGGCTGGAATGCCGGACGGACGCAGATGCTGGGCGACGCGCTGATCCTGTTGGCCTCGCTCCCCTTGCTCAGCGTGGACCGCTTCGCCCTCTCGATCCTGTCAGCTGCGGCCATCAATGCGGTGCTGATCGTCAACCACCGCCCCGGACGCTATATCGGCTATTGAGCCTCGCATAGCGCATCGCCGCCGCGATCGCGCGCGCGCAGCGCGCTGGCCGCATCATTGGCGATCCGCGGAAAGCTCACCCCCTCCAGCGTGCCACGCCCCTCGCACAGGTCAGCGCAGGCCATGTCGACCACGCCCGGCAGCGCGACCTGATCGCCATCATATTGCGCCACGATGATGCAGCGGTCGCCCCCGGCAAAACTCAGGATCAGCTTGTCGCCCGTCCGGCGGGCGTTCCCCCGTCCCCGGCAGCTTTGGTCCTCGCCGAAATTGGCCTCCAGCCCGAACCGCAGCGCGCCGCCCTTGCCGGGAATGACGCACAGCGCATCGCGCCCGGCCTCATGGTTGCGCTGAAACAATCCGACGGGGGAAATCGCCGCCGCATCCGCGATTGCGCCACTGGCAATCGCCGCCTGCTCTAGCCCCGACGCGGCAACAACGCCCGTCACCGGCCCCGCGTCGCTTGCCGGTTCACGCTGGCATGCCGCCAGCAATAACAACAGGATCAGGCTAGTCCGCCGCATCAACCGCCATAAGCCCATCCGCCCCGACGCGGCGGAAGAAACAGGATCGCGCGCCGGTATGGCAAGTCGGCCCGGCTGGCACCGCCTTCACCCACACCGCGTCCTGATCGCAATCGATCCGGATGTCGCGCACCGCCAGCATATGCCCGGACGTCTCGCCCTTCTTCCACAGCGACTGCCGGCTGCGCGACCAGAAATGGGCAAGACCTGTCTCGACCGTCAGCGCCAACGCCTGCGCATTCATATGCGCCACCATCAGCACGTCGCCGCTCGCCACGTCAGTGACCACGGCGGTGATCAGGCCATGATCGTCAAATTTGGGATTGAGGGTCAGCCCCTTGTCGCGCGCATCGGTCATGCCGGGGCTATAGAGCGCAATCGCGATGCTGCGAAGCCCCTTCCAGCCTGCACGGCAATTATGCCGGAACCGGGCCAGGAACAGAAAGAATGGGGCGATCGACGGGATCCGAACCCGCGACCTCCGGTACCACAAACCGGCGCTCTAACCAACTGAGCTACGATCGCCACAGCACTCACCATGGGGCGCTTTGCCCCGCGAGAAGTGGGCACATATGCGGCGGATAACCGGGCGTCAAGCAGGCAATTGCTCCCGCCCCATCTTTCGCGCGAGGGTTACAGGCCCGCGGCCTTCATCTGCGCGCGCAGCTTGACCAGGATTCGTTCGGGCACGCGCGGACGCTCCTCCGCCGTCTTGCCCTTGCGCAGCCGTTCGCGCTGTTTTTCCGGCGGATTGACCACTCGCACCCGTACCGCGACATGCCCCTGCGCGCGCATGCCCAGTTGCTCGGCCGCGCCGCGCGACAGGTCGATCACGCGCCCCTTGCCCGCAAACGGCCCGCGATCATTGACCCGCACGACGATGGTGCGCCCGCTGTCCAGAGCCGTTACCTCGACATAACTGGGCAGCGGCAGGCTGGTATGCGCCGCCGTCACCCAGTCTGGCCGGAAACGCTCGCCATTGGCCGTACGATTGCCAGATTCCGATCCGTACCAACTGGCATAGCCCAGCATGTCATAGCCCGGATCGGCAGCCGGGACATAAGTGACGCCCCGCACGGTGTAGGGCGGACCGATCCTGACGGGCACGTCGCGCACCGGGCGATAATCGCCCCCCGCGCACGCCGACATGGCCAGTGCCAGCCCCAGCGCGCCGAACGCACCCATCCTACCCGTCATGCCGCCCCCTTAACCGACATTGCCCCATGAACGGAAAAAGGGGCAAAGACTGGATCAGCCTTCACCCCTTTGCCCAGACATACATGCGCGCCTGGGACAGTTCCCTCTGGCAACGCTACTCTCCTAAACGCTTTCCGGCCGCGACACCGGCTTGGGTCAGACGTCGAGCGCTCGCCCAATGGCAAGCGCCCTGATCGTCAGTTGACCGAATCCTTGAGACCCTTGCCAGCCTTGAACTTGGGCTGGGCCGACGCCTTGATCGTCATCGTCTCGCCGGTGCGCGGGTTGCGACCGGTCGACGCCTTGCGCTGCGAAACGGAAAATGTGCCAAAACCAACCAGGCGCACTTCGTCGCCCTTCTTCAACGCACCGGTGATGGCGTCGAATACACCTTCGACGGCCTTGCTGGCGTCGCTTTTGCTGAGACCGCTGCTGTCCGCGACAGCGCTGATAAGATCCTGCTTGTTCATGCCTTGGGAACCCCCTGTGCTATTTGGTTGTATAGGAATCGCGGCGTAGGCGGCGCAATAAGGCGCAGCTTCCAGCGCCTGTCAAAGAGAAAGCGACGAAGTCACCGGCTTCGATGCAAATTATCGCTCCCAGGCGTACAATCGATCGAAACCGGCGGATATGCGCCGCTTTTCCCTCCAATCAATGCCGCAGTGCAGCATCCCCATCCCGACTCGACCCGCTGCTTGGCTGCGCGGCAAGGTCATCCTCTTCGGTCCAGGCAATGGCTTCGGGCACCGAGACCAGCGCCCGCGAAAGCACTTCATCGACATGCGACACAGGCACGATTTCCAGCCCGTCACGGATGTTGGCCGGAATTTCCGCTAGGTCTTTCTCGTTTTCCTGCGGGATCAGCACCGTCTTGATGCCCCCGCGCAACGCCGCCAGCAGCTTCTCCTTCAGGCCGCCGATCGGCAGCACCCTGCCGCGCAACGTCACCTCGCCGGTCATCGCCACGTCCTTGTGCACCGGGATGCCGGTCAGAGTGGACACGATGCAGGTGACCATGCCGATCCCTGCCGAAGGCCCGTCCTTGGGCACCGCCCCTTCGGGCAGATGGATGTGGATGTCCTTGCGATTGAACAGGCTGGGCTTGATCCCATAGCCGGGCGACCGCGCACGAACATAGGAGAAGGCCGCCTGGACCGATTCGTTCATCACCTCGCCCAGCTTGCCGGTGGTCTTGATCATGCCCTTGCCCGGCACGGTCACCGCCTCGATCGTCAGCAATTCGCCGCCAACCTCGGTCCAGGCCAGACCCGTCACCGCGCCGATCTGATGCTCGTCCTCACCCACGCCGTGACGGAACTTACGCACCCCGGCATAGTCGGCCAGATTGTCGGGCGTAATTTCGACCTTCTCGTAAACGCCTTCCAATATCTTGCGCAGCGCCTTGCGGGCGAGACGCGCAATTTCGCGCTCCAGCGTGCGGACACCCGCTTCGCGCGTATAATAGCGGATCAGGTCGCGCACGGCCGCTTCCGTCACGACGAATTCGCCGTCCTTCAGGCCATGGGCATCGATCTGCTTGGCAATCAGATGGCGTTGCGCGATCTCGACCTTCTCATCCTCGGTATAGCCCTCCAGCCGGATGATCTCCATGCGATCGAGCAAAGCCTGCGGCAAATTCAACGAGTTGGCCGTCGTCACGAACATGATGTCTGAAAGATCGACGTCGATCTCCAGATAATGGTCCTGAAACTTGTTATTCTGTTCAGGGTCCAGCACTTCCAGCAGCGCCGACGCGGGATCGCCCCGGAAATCCTGTCCCAGCTTGTCGATCTCGTCGAGCAGGAACAGCGGGTTCATCGTACCGGCCTTTTTCAGGTTGGTCACGATCTTGCCCGGCAGCGATCCGATATAGGTGCGGCGGTGGCCGCGAATTTCCGCCTCGTCGCGCACGCCGCCCAGCGACTGGCGCACGAATTCGCGCCCGGTCGCCTTGGCGATCGAACGGCCAAGCGATGTCTTGCCCACGCCCGGCGGGCCGACGAGGCACAGGATCGGCCCCTTCAGCTTATTGGTGCGCGCCTGCACGGCCAGATATTCGATGATCCGGTCCTTGACCTTCTCCAGCGCAAAATGATCCTGGTCCAGAATATCCTGCGCCTTTTTCAGGTCATTCTTGACCTTGCCCTTCTTGCCCCAGGGCAGGCCCAGCAGCACGTCCAGATAGTTGCGCACGACCGTGGCTTCGGCCGACATGGGCTGCATGCCCTTCAGCTTTTTCAGCTCGGCCGTCGCCTTGGCGCGGGCTTCCTTGCTCAGCTTGGTCTTGGCGATCTTCTCGGTCAGTTCGGCAAGCTCATCGCCTTCCTCACCATCGCCATTGCCCAGTTCGCGCTGGATCGCCTTCAACTGCTCGTTGAGATAATATTCGCGCTGGGTCTTTTCCATCTGGCGCTTCACGCGGCCACGGATCTTCTTTTCGACCTGCAGGACGCCCAGTTCGCCTTCCATGAAGGCAAATACCATCTCCAGCCGCTTGACCGGATCGGCCTCCACCAGCAACGACTGCTTGTCGGACACCTTGACGTTGATATTGGCGGAAATCGCGTCCGCCAACCGCCCGGCATCCTCAATCTCGCGCAACTGCACCGGCGTTTCGGCAGGCAGCTTCTTGTTGAGCTTGGCGTAATTTTCAAACTGTTCGGCAACCGAGCGCATCAGCGCGGCCGCTTCCGGTCCCTCGGCCGCGATATCCTCTATCGTCTCGACATCCGAAACCAGATAGCCGTCCTTGCTCTCCATCGTCTGCAACCGGGCGCGATGCTTGCCCTCCACCAGCACGCGAACGGTGCCGTCAGGCAGCTTGAGCAGTTGCAGCACCATGGCGACGACGCCAGTGTCATAGAGGGAATCGCGGCCCGGATCATCCTCTGCCGGGTCAAGCTGGGACACAAGGAAGATTTCCTTGGAGCCTTCCATCGCCGCTTCCAGCGCGGCAACGCTCTTGTCGCGACCCACGAAGAGCGGGACGATCATCTGCGGAAAAACGACAATGTCACGCAGCGGCAGAAGGGGATATTGCACAGTCATTCACTCTCCGGGGCCAAAAGAAGCGGCCCTGTCCTACGGTTCAACGCCTTTATGGGGATGACCGTCGCACCAATCAATCGTCACATGTCATAATGCCGCAACGATGAACCGATGGTTATCGGGTTTTGGCAGGGCAGACAGGCCCCCTGATTCCATCAGAAAGGCAGCTTGAAGCCGGGGGGCAAAGGCAGACCGGACGTCATCTTGCCCATCTCGGCATTGCTGACTTCATCCGCTTTCTTGCGCGCATCGTTGAACGCAGCGGTGATCAGATCCTCCAATATCTGCTTTTCGGACGGCGCAAGCAGCGTGTCGTCGATCGACACGCCAATGATCCGGCCCTTGGCCGACGCGCGAACCTTGACCAGCCCGCCACCGGCCGCGCCTTCGACTTCCAGCTTGTCCAGATTATCCTGCGCGCGCTGCAATTCCTCCTGCACGCGGGTGGCCATGCCCAATATTTCGTTCAGATCCTTCATGCCTCATGCACTCCATTGTTCCGGCTGATCGGTTTCGACCAGCGCAGCGTCGGGGAAAGCGGCCATTGCCGCCTTGACCACCGGAATTTCCAGAATTTCGGCGCGGGCGTCGGCCTTGGCCGCTTCCTCCCGTTCCAGCAAGGTCGGTTGCGCCGCCGCATCGCTCACCGCCACGCGCCAGCCGATGCCCGTCATCTCCCGCAACGCCTGGGTCAGTCGCGCCGCGAAATCGGACGGCAATTGCGGCGTCGCGCGATAATCCAGCTCAGGCGGCGCATAACGGACCAACCCGACGCAGTCATGCAGTTCCTGCGCCAGTTGCCCCTTGCCCCTTTGCCACAGCGCCTCGATCAAATCCTCGAACGTCGCAGGCAGCTTCGCGGCTGGGCCAGCCGATGGCGCGGCGGCAACCGCGCCCGGCGTCGCTGCTGCGACAGGCCCGCCCTCGCGCAATAGCCGCGCCAGTTCGCCCGGATCGGGCATGGTCGCCGCGTGCATCACCCGCAACAGCGCCATTTCACAGCTTTCGATCGGCAGGATCGCTCCCGCCACCTCGTCATGACCTTTCAGCAGCAACTGCCACAAGCGATGCAGGGGCGCGAAGCCGAGGTGCGACGCCCAGTCGGCCAGCATCTCGCGCTCCTCAGCCGACTGGCCGGGGCTGGCAATGTCGCGCCCCGCCTTCACCAGCGTCACGGCATGCACCAGCTCCAGCAGCCCGCGCATCAGCGCCAGCGGCTCCACCCCCAGCGCATATTGATCGCGCGCACCGCCCAGCAAGGCGGCAGTGTCGCCCTCCAGCAACAGCCCCAGCAACCGGCGCACCGATCCGCGATCCGACAGGCCCAGCATGTCGCGAACCTGGGTCGCTGTGACCACCGGCTCGCCCTCGCCCATCTCGGCATGGGCAATCGCCTGGTCGAGTATCGACAGCCCGTCGCGGGCCGATCCTTCGGCCGCCTGCGCGATCAGCGACAGCGCGTCCGCCTCCGCCGCGACGCCTTCGGCCTCCACCACATGGGCGAAATGCCCCGCGAGCAATTCAGCCGGAATCCGGCGCAGATCGAACCGCTGGCAGCGCGACAGCACCGTCACCGGCACCTTGTTCACCTCGGTCGTGGCGAACAGGAATTTCACATGGGCAGGCGGCTCCTCCAGCGTTTTCAACAGCGCGTTGAACGCATTTTTGGAGAGCATGTGCACTTCGTCGATAATGTAGATCTTGTAGCGCGCCGACACGGCGGCATAGCGCACCGCCTCGATGATCTCGCGCACATCGTCGACGCCGGTATGGCTGGCCGCATCCATTTCGACCACGTCGATATGCCGCCCTTCGGCAATCGCGCGGCACGGCTCGCACACGCCGCACGGGTCGATCGTCGGCCCGCCCTGCCCATCCCCGCCAATGCAGTTCAACGCCTTGGCGATCAGCCGCGCGGTCGATGTCTTGCCGACCCCGCGCACCCCGGTCATCAGAAAGGCATGGGCCAGCCGTCCCCGCCTGATCGCATTGCCCAGCGTCTGGACCATCGCGTCCTGGCCGATCAACTCGCGAAAATTGCGCGGCCGATATTTGCGCGCAAGGACGCGATAGGGCTGGGGGGAATCGGACATGGGGCTTGTCTAGCCGTTCGGATGGCTATTGTCGAAGCTGGATGATGGCTGGAAGGTGGGAGCCGGAACGACCCGCGGCAAAATCACTGTGGCTGCTTCCGTCAGGACCTGACCAGGTTGGCGACGACCTCGTCCGCCCGACTCCCGGCGCGGCATATGGCGAAGAAGGATGGGGATGGCAAGGGGCCACACACCATGTCCGTTCGTGTCGAGCGAAGTCGAGACACAACAGCGCAACGGCTTCTCGACTTCGCTCGAAGCGAACGGACTGTGGTCAATCCAGCCCGCTCTTCTGCGCCTTGGCCAGAAAATCGAGCGCGGCCTGCGCCGCCTGCGCGATCGCGGCCTCCGCCGCCTTGGCATCCACGGTCGGTCGATCGAGATAGATGGCAAGGATATATTCCTCGCCCGACGGCGCCTTCACCAGCGCCACGTCATTATAGGCGGTGCCGCACGATCCGGTCTTGCTGCCCGACGTCCAGCCTTCGGGCAGCCCCGCCTTGATCCTGTTGTCGCCAGTGGTGCTGGCGTTGAGCCAGCCACGCAAGCGATCTGCGCTCTCGCCCTTCATGTCGCGGAACAACAACCGCCCCATCAATTCCGCCATGGCGGCGGGGGTGGTGGTGTCGCGCGGATCGTCCGGGGCATTTTCGTTCAATGCCGGTTCGTTGCGGTCCAGCCGGGTCACGCTGTCCCCATGGGCGCGCATGAAGGCGGTCAACCCCTCCGGCCCGCCCACCATCGGCAGCAGCAGGTTCGCCGCGCTGTTGTCGCTCACCTCGACCGCCGCCTGCGCCAGTTCGGCCATGCTCATCCGGCCGCGTTTCCTGTTCTTTTTCACCACCGGCGCATAATCAAGTATGTCGTCCTTGCCGAAGGGGATTTCCCCCTCCAGCCCGAATTTCCCGCCTTCCGCACCGATCAGCACGGCAGCGGCCAGCGGCGCCTTGAAGGTCGAACAGAGCGCAAAGCGATCGTCCCGGTTGAACCCCAGGATCAACGCGCCCTTGCTGTCGACCAGCGCGATGCCCAGCCGCCCGCCCGTCTCCTCCTCGATCGACCGGGGATTGCGCACCGACGCCAGCGCCGATTGCGGCACCAGATAGCGGGGTGGCGGCGGCAGCAGCGAATCAAGCCGCCCTGTTGGCACTGGCTCTGGCGCGGCCTTCTTCGGCGCGGCGGGCGCGGTTGTGGCCATGCACATAAGAGCGGCCAGCGCGGCGATGCGGAATGGTCGGCCCATGACGATGCTCACATGCCCTGCATATTGTAGGATTCGGACGGGATACGGACGGTCAGGCTTTTCAGTCCTTCCGGCAGGACGATCTGGCAGGACAGGCGGCTGGTGCGCGTGGCGGATGCCGCCAGGTCCAGCATGTCCTCCTCATCCTCGCTCGCCCGGCTGAGTTGCGGGAAATCCGCCGCGTCGACGATGACATGGCAGGTGGAACACGCCATCTGCCCCTCGCACGTACCCTCCAGTGGCTGACCCGCGGCCTGCGCTACATCCAGCAGGATCGACCCCGCCGGAGCATCGACTTCCTGCCGTCGCTCGCCATCGGCGCTGATGAAAATGATCCTGGTCATTGATGCGACGCTCCCTGTCACGGCGCCGCTTGTGCGGCTGCCGCCATGTTCAATGCTTCCGCAGCGCTCTCCAGTTCGGCCGGTGTCGTGTAGCGGCCAAAGCCGATCCGCACCGATCCACGCGCCTGGGCATCGGTCAGGCCCAGCGCGCGCAGCACATGGCTAGGACGCCCGGACCCGCTTGCGCAAGCGCTTCCCAACGAAAAAGCAACATTGCGGCAATATGACAACAACCGCGCGCCGTCGATCCCGTCCCTGCGCAGGTTGAGATTGCCGGGATAACGCGCGTCCGCGCTGCCATTGAGCGTCCAGTCGGCAAACAGTCCGCGTGCCAGGGCAGCAAGCGCTTCGACATGCGTCCGGTCCGCCTCCGCCCGATCCTGCATCAACCGCGCCGCCACCCCAAAACCCGCGCACAGCGCAGGCGACAGCGTGCCGGACCGCAATCCACCCTCCTGCCCGCCGCCATGGATCAGCGCGGCGGGCTTCACCCCCTCGCGCAGCCACAAGGCGCCCACCCCCTTGGGACCATGAATCTTGTGCGCGCTGATCGCCACCATGTCGCATGTGTCGGGGATAGGCACCCGGCCATAGCCTTGCACCGCATCGCACAGGAACAGCGCCCCTGCCTCATGCGCAAGGTCGGCGAGTGCCGCGACCGGCTGGATCACGCCAATCTCGTTATTCACCAGCATCGCCGCCACCAGCGCGACACCCGGCCGGATAGCCTGCGCGGCGGCATCCATATCCACCAACCCATCGGGCCCAACCGGCAACATTGTGACTGTCCGCCCCGCCCTGCCCAGTGCGTCCACCGTATCGAGCACAGCCGCATGTTCCGTTGCGATCGTCACAATGTCACCCGCTGGCGCACCCTGTATCGCGATATTGAGCGCCTCGGTCGCCCCGGACGTGAAGATCAGCCGTCCGCCGCTTGGCAGCAATCGACCTATCTCCTCCCGCGCGACCTCTACCTGCGCCGCCGCCGCCCGGCCCAGCCGATGCGCGCTGTGCGGATTGGCGAACTGGTCACGCAGCAACGGCACCATCGCCTCGAACGCTTCGGGGGCCAGCGGCGTCGTCGCCTGATAATCCAGATAAATCATCGCGCCGCCCGCGCTGCCATGGTGGTCCATTGCCCCAGGAACCGCTCGACATCGGCCTCATCCGTTTGCGGCCCGAAGCTGACCCGCACCACCTCGCCCGCCGCCGTCTCGTCCCAACCCATGGCGTGCAACACATGGCTGGTCTTGAGCGACCCGGACGAGCAGGCGCTGCCCGCCGACACCGATATGCCCGCCAGATCAAACTGAATCAGTTGCGCCCGCGCCGACAGGCCCGGCATGCGGTAGCTGGCTATGGCCGGAATGCGCGGCGCATCACGCGCGACGACCTGCCCGCCCGCTGCCTCGACCCCCGCGTCCAGCCGTGCGCGCAGCCGCGCCGCATCAGGCAACCATTCCGTGCGCGCCTCCAAGGCGGCTGCCATCGCCAATATGGCAGGCAAATTCTCCGTCCCCGCCCGATAGCCCTGTTCCTGCCCGCCCCCGGCGTGCAGGAACCCCAGATCGCGCACCAGCAAGGCGCCGATACCCGGCGGTCCGCCAAATTTATGCGCGCTGATCGCGATCATGTCCGCATTCGGCATTGGCAATTTGCCAGCACTCTGGGCGCAATCGGCAAACAATAGCGCTCCGTCACGGTCCAGCGCGTCGAGCGGCTGTATCACCCCGGTTTCATTATTGACGTGCTGGATGGCCAAAACCACGTCATCCCAGCGAACGCTGGGATCTCTCTTTTCTTCGAATGCAGCAAAAGAAGCGGGATCCCGGCTTTCGCCGGGATGACGGAGTAGGGAAGCAACCCCATCCCAATTCACCGCCAGCCGGTCCGCCCCCTCCGTCACCCGCAATACCGAATCATGCTCGACCGGCGACGTCATCACCCGCCCGGCCTTCGCCTGCCCAAGGCCGATCGCAATCGCCTCGCTGGCCCCTGACGTAAAGATCACATGCCCGCGCCATCCCAGCGCCTCGGCGATCCGTGCGCGCGCCATTTCCAGCATGGCGCGCGCCGCGCGTCCATCGGCATGGGGGCTGGACGGGTTGGCCCAGCGGTCCATCGCATCCACCATCGCCGCCTTGGCGGCGGGCAACATCGGCGTGGTCGCGGCATGGTCAAGATAGAGGCGTTGGGCAGCCACGATGCGATGCTACTCATTGATTGCGGAAATGGCGGCGGCTTCTATATAGGCGGTCTGCCGCGCAGCGCCAGCTTATGGCGTGGCGCGCGTCCTTTTGCCACCGACCGCCGGCCTGACAATGGTGTTCGGTGGCCATAACGATAACAGGTACCATGCCCGACGTAATCTTTACCGGACCCGAAGGTCGTCTCGAAGGCCGCTTCAGCCCCCCGCCCCGCCCGCGTGCGCCGGTCGCCATGATCCTGCATCCGCACCCCCAGGGCGGCGGCACGATGAACGACCGCATCACCCAGGCGCTCTACAAGACGTTCGTGAAGCGCGGCTTCGCCGTGCTGCGCTTCAACTTCCGCGGCGTGGGCCGCAGCCAGGGGACGTTCGACAACGGCATTGGCGAACTGTCCGACGCCGCAGCGGCGCTCGACTGGGTGCAGAGCTTCCATCCCGAAGCGCAGACCACCTGGATCGCGGGCTTCTCCTTCGGTGCGTGGATCGGGATGCAGCTGCTGATGCGCCGCCCGGAAATTCGCGGCTTCATCTCGGTTGCGCCGCCGGCCAACATGTATGATTTCTCCTTCCTCGCACCCTGCCCCTCATCGGGTATCATCGTGCAGGGAACCTCGGACGAAGTCGTGACCGCCAGCGCCGTGCAAAAGCTGGTCGACAAGCTGCGCACGCAAAAGGGCATCACCATCCACCACGACGAAATCCGTGGCGCCAACCATTTCTTCGAACATGAACTCGACCAGCTGATGAAGTCGGTCGACAATTATCTCGACATGCGCCTGTCCCCGGACTCGCCGATCCGCTGAGGATAGTGGAAGGCAAGGGGCTTCCACTCCCCATGCCCGTTCGCCCTGAGCGAAGTCGAAGGGCTTGGCTGAGCGCAGTCGAAGCCACTTCGCTTTGCTCAGTGCAGGGCTTCGACTGCGCTCAGCCCGAACGGTGTTAACACGGGCCAGCCCCTCGCTCGGCCTTGCCCGTATGGCTCAGCGCTGCTCCAGCCCCGGCAGGTCCGGCCCCGGAATCGCCGTGATCGCCACATTGCCGAACATAACCAGCCCCGCGACGATCATCAGCGCGCCGCGCTTGCGATCGCGCAGCTTGACCATCACATACAGCCCGCCGCCTGTCAGCAGCAGCCCGGCCAGCATCAATATGGATAAAATCGTGCCTGTCATGGCCCTTCCCATAAGGGCGGCGGTCCAAGGTGGCAATTGCCGCCCTCACCCCCTATGAGGCGCGGGAACGAATCACCCCCGTGGTGAAGGGACACATTCCATATGAAAATCGCCATCGCATCCGATCATGCCGCCGTCGATCTGAAAGCGGAACTAGCCCAATGGCTGCGTGATGAAGGGCATGATGTCGCCGATCTGGGTCCGGCCACCGCCGACCGGGTCGATTATCCCGATTATGGTTACAAACTGGCGACAGCCATAGCGTCTGGCGACGCCGAACGTGGCATTGCGCTCTGCGGCTCAGGCATCGGCATCTCGATCGCGGTCAATCGCAACCCGGCCTGCCGCGCCGCGCTGGTCGGGGAACCGCTGTCCGCCGCGCTCAGCCGCGAACATAATGACGCCAATGTCCTCGCCATGGGCGCACGCCTGACCGGCGTGGACATGGCCAAGGCCTGCGTCACCGCTTTCCTCACCACCGAATTTGGCGGAGGCCGCCACAGCGGCCGCGTCGAAAAACTGTCCCAACCCGCAATCTGACCCGCGCTCTGAAAGGAATTTTCGATGAGCATCGACACCCTCGCCCCCGCCATCCGCCAGGACGGCTTTTTCAGCGAAAGCCTTGCCAGCGCGGACCCGGAAATCTTCGGTGCGATCGGCAATGAGCTGAAGCGTCAGCAGGACAAGATCGAGCTGATCGCGTCCGAAAACATCGTGTCGAAGGCGGTGCTGGAAGCCGCTGGCTCCATCTTCACCAACAAATATGCCGAAGGCTATCCGGGCAAGCGCTATTATGGCGGCTGCGAATATGCCGATGTGGTCGAAACGCTGGCGATCGAGCGCGCCAAGCAATTGTTCGGCGCCAATTTCGCCAATGTGCAGCCCAATAGCGGCAGCCAGATGAATCAGGCCGTGTTCCTGGCGCTGCTCCAGCCGGGCGATACCTTCATGGGTCTCGACCTGTCGTCGGGTGGCCACCTGACCCATGGGTCGCCGGTCAATATGAGCGGCAAATGGTTCAACCCGGTTCCCTATGGCGTGCGCGCCGACGATCATCTGATCGACATGGACGAAGTCGCCCGCATCGCCCGCGAGTGCAAGCCCAAGCTCATCATCTGCGGCGGCACCGCTTACTCGCGCGTATGGGATTTCCCGCGCTTCCGCGAGATTGCCGACGAAGTGGGCGCCTATCTGCTCGCCGACATGTCGCATTTCTCCGGCCTGGTCGCGGGCGGCGCGCATCCCTCGCCCGTCCCTCATGCCCATGTCACCACCACCACGACCCACAAGTCGCTGCGTGGCCCGCGCTCCGGCATTGTCCTGTGCAATGACGAAGCGATCGCCAAGAAGATCAACAGCGCCATCTTCCCCGGCATGCAGGGCGGCCCGCTGATGCACATCATCGCGGCCAAGGCGGTCGCATTCAAGGAAGCGCTCAGCCCTGAATTCAAGGCCTATGCCCACCAGATCGTCGCCAATGCGCGGACGCTGGCCGCCACGCTGGCCGATGCTGGGCTGTCGATCGTATCGGGCGGCACCGACAATCATCTGATGCTGGTCGATCTGCGCGCCAAGAACACCACCGGCAAGGCCGCTGAAAAGGCGCTCGACCGCGCTTTCATCACCTGCAACAAGAATAATGTGCCGTTCGACACCGCCAGCCCGTTCGTGACGTCGGGCGTCCGCCTTGGCACCCCCGCTGGCACCACCCGCGGTTTTGGTGAAGCGGAATTCCGCGAGATCGGCGAACTGATCGCGCAGGTCGTCGAAGGGCTCAAGCGCAACGGCGACGAAGGGGACGGCCAGGTCGAAGCCCATGTGCGTGACAAGGTGCTGGCCCTGACAAGCCGCTTCCCGATTTATTGAGCAACATGAAGCCCCTCTCCTTCAGGGGAGGGGTTGGGGTGGGGTCTGTCCGGCTTAGGCAGCGTTAGGACAGGCCTACCCCTGGCCCCTCCCGCAAGCGAGAGGGGGAACTTGTGGGAGAATGTGAATGCGCTGCCCCTTTTGCGCCCATGAGGACAGTCAGGTGAAGGACAGTCGGCCGACGGAAGATGGCAATGCCATCCGCCGTCGCCGCCAGTGCGAAGCCTGCGGCGCGCGCTTCACCACCTTCGAACGCATCCAGTTGCGCGACATCTGGGTAGTCAAGAGCGAGGGCCGCAAAGAAGCCTTTGAGCGCGACAAGCTGACCCGTTCGATCGGCATCGCCTGCCGCAAGCGCCCGATCGACCCCAGCCGGATCGAAAAACTCATCTCAGGCATCCAGCGCCAGCTCGAAACCAGCGGCGACAGCGAAGTGTCTGCCCGCACGATCGGCGAACTGGTGATGGAAGGCCTCAAACGCCTCGACAGCGTCGCCTATATCCGCTTCGCCAGCGTCTATAAGGACTTCACCGACGCCAAGGATTTCGAGGAATTTGCGAGCACGGTGAAGGAAGTGGGGGGGTGAAGGAGATGCTTCATACACCCGCCTCCGTTCGTCCTGAGTAGCCATTGAGCGAAGTCGAAATGGCGTATCGAAGGACCGCGCAATGACGTTTCATACTTATATGCTGCATTGCGCCGACGGCAGCTATTATGTCGGCCACACTGATAATCTGGAGCAACGCATCGCCCAGCACCAGTCGGGCGAGATTTCGGGATACACGCAGACCCGTCGCCCGGTCGCGTTGGTCTGGAGCCAGGATTTCGGGACGCGGGACGAAGCGCTTTCCGCCGAACAGCAGATCAAGGGCTGGTCGCGCAAAAAGAAGGAAGGATTGATCGCGGGAGACTGGGACGCCATTCGGCAGGCCGCGCGCAAATCCTTCGATACGGGGCTTCGACAGGCTCAGCCCCTACTCAGGACGAACGGTATTGAAATGACAGCTTTCCCCCCTCCCCCCGTCATCGTCCTGGTCCGCCCCCAGCTTGGCGAAAATATCGGCAAGGCCGCGCGCGCCATGCTCAATTTCGGCCTTACCGAAATGCGGCTGGTCGCGCCGCGCGATGGCTGGCCCAATCCGGATGCCGGCCCTTCAGCCGCGGGCGCAGACTTCATTCTCGATCAGGCGCAGGTCTTTGAAACCCTCGCCGACGCCGTGTCCGATTGCGCCCATGTCTATGCGACCACCGTGCGCAAGCGTGGCGTGACCAAGCCGGTCGTCACGCCAGAGGAAGCCGCCCGCGAAATCCACGCTGCTCAGGGCCGCTGCGCCTATATTTTCGGGCCGGAGCGATCCGGTCTGGAAACCGAGGATGTGGCGCTCGCCCGCAAGATATTGACCGTGCCGATCAACCCGGAATTCGGTTCCCTGAACCTTGCCCAGGCGGTCATCCTCTGCGCCTATGAATGGTCGAAACAGGCTAATCTGTCGCAACCGACCGTCACCGACCTGGGCGAACCCGCGCCGCAGGTGGAGTTGGAAGGGATGATCGAGCAGCTCAACACGCTGCTGGAAAAGGTCGGCTATTTTTTCCCACCCGATCGCGCGCCCGCAACCAAGCTGACGTTGCGCAACCTGCTGACCAAGCCGGGCTGGAACCATCTGGAGGTGCGGACGCTGCGTGGCGTCCTGTCCCACCTCAATCGCCCGCGCGAACGCTAAGGGTCTGACACCCCCTCCTCCGAACGGGTCGGGATTCTATCCTCGCGTCCGGTCGAATTCGGCCATTTCATAGGCAATCGACGCTTCGACCAGCTGCTCCCAAAGATCGGCGACGATTGCCACCGGCACGCCCAGTTGCGCCGCCTGCGCGCAGGCCTGATCGATCACCTGACGCTTGCGCGCCTCGTCCCGCACGGCACCGCGATCCGGCTTGATCCGCGCGGCGGCGCGCATATGGGCAAAGCGTTGGGCCAGCAGCGCCACCAGATCGCGGTCGATCGCATCGACGCCCGCCCGCACCTCTGCCATGCTGCTATAGTCATCAGGGTTCATGCCCCGCCAATTAGGCGCAGCCTGCGCCCCTGTCGAGGGTTGACATGCCGCCCCCTTGTGGCCATAGGCGCGCCTTCGCAATTGGCCTCGCATCCCGGTGAAGCGGCGGCCCTGCCCCTGAGCGCACAAACGCAAAACGGACGTAGGCGATACCGGGAATGATGCTCACCCTTTCAGGGCGAGCTTAGTTGTTAGCATTTGTAAGGAATTATCTATGACGAAGCGCACAAGCGCCAAGTATAAACTCGACCGTCGCATGGGCGAGAATATCTGGGGCCGTCCCAAATCGCCTGTCAACAAGCGCGAATATGGTCCCGGTCAGCACGGCCAGCGCCGCAAGGGCAAGGTGTCCGACTATGGCATCCAGCTGCGCGCCAAGCAGAAGCTGAAGGGCTATTACGGCGACATCACCGAAAAGCAGTTCAAGAAGAACTATTTCGAAGCCAGCCGCATGAAGGGCGACACCGGCCAGAACCTCATTGGTCTGCTCGAACGCCGCCTGGACGCCGTCGTCTATCGCGCCAAGTTCGCGCCGACCATCTTCGCGTCGCGCCAGATCGTTTCGCACGGCCACATCTATGTGAACGGCGTGAAGTGCAACATTGCCTCGCGTCTGGTGAAGCCGGGCGACGAAATCACCCTGGGCAAGAAGGCGCAGGAAATGGCGCTGGTGATGGAAGCGCAGGCCCTGGCCGAACGCGACATCCCCGACTATGTCTCGCCCGATGGCGCCGCCAAGGTCACCTATGTCCGCGTTCCCACGCTGGACGAAGTGCCCTATCCGGTGAAGATGGAACCCAATCTGGTCGTCGAATTCTATTCGCGCTGATCGGCTTTCACTCAAGGCTTTACAAAAAGGGCGGCCCCGCAAGGAGCCGCCCTTTTTCATGCACAAGGTTCCACCACAGACCATGACCGACACCGAAAGCGCGTCGCCGATCGGCAGGACGCAACGACGCCTGCTCAGGCGAATCTATAATGGCCGCACCGTGCCGATCATCGCCGATGGCAAGGATTTCCTGACCTACAAGGCCGCGATCAAATATCTGGAGGCGCTGGAGCCCGATGCGCGCGACGTCGTCTATGAAGAAATGAAGGCATCAGCGAAACATGGCAAAGCGCCACCCGCACAATCCTGAACGCGCCGCTTGCGCGCGCGCGCCACAGCTGTAAGCGCAGCTCATGGCGACCGCGATCCTCCATCTCTATGCCCTGGCGCTGGGATCGAACCGCGCCCTGTCCGCTCGCCTGACGCCGCGCAGGCTATTGGTCGAAGCGACTGCGCGAATCGCGCAGCACGGCCGGGTGATCGCAATCTCGCCGACGATCGAAACGCCACCCATCGGTCCGTCCCGCCGCCGCTACGCCAACGCCGCGCTGCTGGTCCAAAGCCCGCTTGCCCCGCCCGCCATGCTGGCATGGCTCCAGTCGATCGAACGGGCGCTAGGCCGGCGCCGCTACCGCCGCTGGGGCGCGCGCAGCATCGACATCGACATCATCCTGTGGTCGGGCGGCGCATGGGACAGCCCTGCACTGACGATCCCCCATCCCGCCTTTGCCACGCGCGATTTCGTTTTGACCCCGCTCTACAGCATCGCCCCCACCTGGCGCGATCCCCGCTCAGGGCTCAACGTCCGTCACCTCCGCGCCCGCCTGCAAAAAGCCAGCCAAAGCATGCCACAAGAGGTTGACCATCCCCGCCGCCCCTCTAGGGCGTCCGCACCTAAGCAGTTGGGGTCCATAGCTCAGTCGGTAGAGCAACTGACTTTTAATCAGTAGGTCGCTGGTTCGAACCCAGCTGGACTCACCACATCATTGCTGGCCGGGCAGCAGTTCCAGAAACAGCCCATCGGCATCGGCGCACAGCCGCTCCCCATCCTTCAATTCCCCGCGCACGAACCGCTTTCTGCCTTCGATTGCATAAACGGTCGCGGTCACCGTCAATGGCCGGTTCATGGGTGTGATCGCGCGATAATTGATGTGCAGATAGGCAGTGCGCGCCACGCCGCCCGGACCAGCATTGGCCGACATGCCAAGCAGTTCGTCGAACATGAGCGACACCGCGCCGCCATGAGCGGCCGCATTGCCCCCCAGAAAATAGTCGCCAAAGGTCACCTGCGCCCGAACAGACGTCTCATCCAGCTCTTCGATGTCGATGGCGGGACACATGACCTGGCCGTGACCCGGCACATTGTCGACCCGCCCGAACATCCGATGTTCCTCGCTTGCCTTCAACGGTGCCAGTCGTCCGCGCCATTGCTGCAGGTCCGCTGCCAGCGCCTCGATCGTCGTTTCATCAAGCTTGGCGGCGGCGAGATCGTCCAGAAAATCGCGCAGCGTGTCGATCATCGCTGGATAGGCCGAACCCGGCATGGACCCCCTGATCTTTCCGCGCCGATAGCCTCGAAATATGGGGGGTGTTCGTCCGGCATCAGGTCAACTTTCTCTTGCTCGTTCCAGTCCCGACCGTCGGGAGACTCACGCCCCTTAGCGGGGTAATGGATCGAGCAACAACAGGCTTCGGCTGGCAACAGTTACGCAGCGATCATCGCCCAGGTGAAATTCGCAGGGCTCTGCGCTGCCATTCACGCACAATGTCCATCCCGATCGCAGGAAATGCAGCGCAACGCAGCGTCGCTCCGGCTGCTCCCATTGGGCAACGTCCATGGCGCGGCCGCTCTGGTCGGTCCATGCCACATCCTCCTCACGCAGCATGGCAATATCCTTAAAATCAGGACATCGCGCCCGCAGCGCTGCCAGGGTGAATGCGTGGGCTTCAATCTCCCGGTCACGCCCGGCCCAGTCGATCCAGCCAATCGCATTATCCTGCGCATAGGCATTATTATTGCCCTGCTGGCTGCGGCCAAATTCATCGCCCGCGCTCAGCATGATCGCGCCGCGCGAACAGAAGAGGGTGGAGAGCAGCGCCATCACGTCACGCCGCCGCGCCGCTATGATGACGGGATCGTCGCTCACCCCCTCGACACCATTGTTCCAGCTCAGATTTTCGCCATGGCCATCGCGATTCTGCTCGCCATTGGCGTGGTTATGCCGCTGCTCATAGGCGGTAAGGTCCGCCAGCGTGAAACCATCATGGGCGGCCAGAAAGTTGACGGTCCGGGTCGCATCCCCGCCGAATATGTCGGACGATCCCGCCAGGCGCGTGGCAAATCCACCCAGCATCCCGGCGTCCCCCCGCCAGAAGCGCCGCATGTCGTCACGATAGCGGTCGTTCCACTCCAGCCACTCCTGCCCGAACCGGCCCAGTTGATAACCGCCCGGTCCAATATCCCATGGCTCCGCGATCATCACCCGGTCGGCCAGCACCGGGTCGGCCCGCATCTCCTCCAGCAACGGCGCATGGGGGTCGAACCCGTCCGTCATCCGCCCCAGCGCTGGCCCCAGATCGAAACGGAAGCCATCCACCCCCGCCTGCGTCACGAAATGGCGGAGTGAATCCAGGATCAGGCGGCGCACCATCGGCTGGTTGCACGCGATGCTGTTGCCGGTCCCGGTATCGTTGATCAGTTCCCCACTATCGGCATGGCGGAAATAGTCGCGGGCATTGAGGCCACGCAGCGACAGCGTCGGTCCCTGCATGTCGCTCTCGCCATTATGATTATAGACCATGTCCAGGATCACGCCGATCCCTGCGTCCTGCAAAGCCGCCACCGTGGCGCGCAGTTCCGCCATGCCGCCCGGCGCCAGGCGCGGGTCGATCGCGAACCAGCTGACCGGATTATAGCCCCAATAGTTGGTCAGGCCGATCGGCCCCAGATGCCGCTCGTCGATCCAGGCGTTGATCGGCATCAGCTCCACGGCGGACACATGCAACTGCTTCAAATGCGCGATGATCGCCGGATGGGCCAGCGCGGCGATGGTGCCGCGCAGCGCCTCCGGCACATCGGGATGCAGCATCGTAAAGCCGCGCACATGCAGTTCGTAGATCAGGCCGCCCGGCGTAAAATGCGGCGGCCTGGCGGGGAGCGGCATCGACGGCGCAACCACCACCCCCTTCGGGCAAAGCGGCGCCGTGTCCTCGCCCTCCCCCCGCTTGGCCGTCAGCGCCGGGTCATAGACGAAGGCCCGGTCGACTGCCGGAGCATAGGGATCGAGCAGTAGCTTGTCGGGATCGAACCACAGCCCCGCCGCCGGATCATAAGGGCCATCCGCGCGCACGCCGTACCGCGCGCCCGCCCCGACGCCGGACAACTCGACATGCCACACGCCATCGACGTCGCGCAGCATCGGCGCGCGCCGCTCCCGATCCGCGTCATCGAACAGGCACAGCCATAGCTGTTCGGCGTCCGGCGCCCAGATCGAAAAGCGGGTGGCGGCAGCGCCGATGACCGGCGCACATCCGCCCCCGCTCACGCCACCTCCGCCAGCAACGCCCGGTACAGCGCCGCATAGCGCGCCGCGCTATGATCCCACGACACTTCGCTGCGCATCCCCGCCCGCTGCATCGCCTGCCAGACAGGCCGTTGTCCATGCAATCGCACCGCCCTGCCGATCGCACCATGCAAGGCCAGCGGATCGGACGGGGCAAAGACGATGCCTGTCGCCGCCAGCGCCGCCAGCGCCGCCTCATTGGCGTCGATCACCGTATCGGCCAGCCCGCCGACCCGCGCCACCACCGGCACGCAGCCATAGCGCAACGCATAAAGCTGGGTCAGTCCGCACGGCTCGAATCGCGACGGGATCAATATGGCGTCTCCCCCCGCCTGCATCAGGTGCGACAGCGGCTCATCATAGCCGATCTGCACGCCGATCCGTCCGCGATGCCGGTCCGCCGCGCCCAGAAATGCACCCTCCAGCGGATGGTCGCCCGATCCCAGCACGGCGAGCTTCGCACCCAGCCCGACCAGATGATCGATCGCGTCCACCAGCAGGTCCATCCCCTTCTGCCAGGTCAACCGACTGACGATGATGAAGATCGGCGCGCCGTCATGATCCAGGCCAAATCGGCTTTCCAGCGCCCGCCGGTTGGTCGTCCGCCCACCAAGCGACCGTGCGGAATAAGGCTTTGAAATCAAAGCATCATTTGCCGGATTCCAGATGTCGGTATCGACCCCGTTCAATATGCCGTGCAGGCGGTCCACCCGCCCGTTGATCAGGCCGTCCAGCCCCATGCCATGGACCGGCGAACGAATTTCCTCCGCATATGTCGGACTGACTGTCGTAATCGCATCCGCCGATACCAGCCCCGCCTTCAAATAACCGATGCCGCCATAATATTCGACGCCATCCACCCCCACGCCTCCTGCGGCAGGCCCAGCGCGGCAAAGATGTCCGCGCCGAACCGCCCCTGAAACGCCAGATTGTGGATCGTCACCACCTTGGGCACGCCATGGGCCGGACCAAAGCGCATATAGGCCGCGGTCATCGCAGCCTGCCAGTCATGGACATGGACGACATCGGGCCGCCAGCCCTTCAGTCCTTCCGCTGCAATATCCGCCCCCACCCGCGACAGGGCCGCAAAACGCCGCCAGTTGTCAGGCCACTCATTGCCCGCAGGATCGCCATAGGGACCGCCTTCGCGCGCGTAGAAATCGGGCGCATCCAGTACCAGCAGGTCCAGTCCGTCGACGCTCGCCGCCAGCACCGTCGCGGGAACGCCGAACAGCGCCTCATAGCGACGCACCACCTTCGCCTTGCCCAGACGCGCAATCACGCCGGGATAACCCGGCACCAACGTGCGCACCTGCACATCCTGCGCCGCCAGCGCCCCCGGCAGCGCACCTGCGACGTCGGCCAGGCCGCCCGTCTTGACCAGCGGATAGATTTCGGATGCAACCGACAGCAATTTCATCGCCATGCGACCGCTCAAGCCACCAGCCGCTCGATCATCGGCTGCGTGACCAGACATATGCCGCTGTCGGTCCGGCGAAAGCGCTGCGCATCCTCCTCCGGATGTTCGCCGATGATCAGGCCGGGCGGGATGATGATGCCGGAATCGAGCACGCATTTGTGCAACCGCGCCCCGCGCCCGATCTCGCAATTGGGCATGATCACGCTGTCGGTGACCGACGAAAAGCTATGTGTCTTGACCCCGGAAAACAGCAGGCTGCGATGCAGCGATGAACCCGACACAATGCAACCGCCGGCCACCAGCGACGATGTCGCGGACCCGCGCCGTCCATCCTCATTATGCACGAACTTGGCGGGCGGAGTGACTTCGGAATAGGTCCATAGCGGCCAGCTGCGGTCATACAGATCCAGCGAGGGCACCACGTCGGTCAGGTCGATGCTCGCCTGCCAATAGGCATCGATCGTCCCCACGTCGCGCCAATAGGGAACCAGCTCGCTTTCGGCACGCACGCAACTGCTCGAAAAGCGGTGCGCCACCGCTTTGCCATGCTTGACGATATGGGGGATGATGTCGCCGCCAAAGTCGCGCTTGCTGGCCGGATCGTCCGCATCGCGGCGCAACTGCTCGATCAGGAACCGGGTCTGGAAAACATAGATGCCCATCGACGCCAGGGCCATATCGGGCTGGCCGGGAATGGCTGGCGGGTCTTTTGGCTTTTCGACGAAGGCGGTGATCCAGTCCTTTTCATCGACATGCATCACGCCAAAGCCGGACGCCTCGCTACGCGGCACTTCCATGCAGCCGACCGTCACGTCCGCGCCGCTATCGACATGCTGCTGGAGCATCAGCTCATAGTCCATTTTATAGACATGATCGCCCGCCAGCAGCACCATATATTCGGGCGCATAACTTTCGATGATGTCGATATTCTGGAACACGGCGTCGGCGGTCCCTTCATACCATTGGCTTTCCGACACGCGCTGGCTGGCGGGCAGAATATCGAAGCTCTCGTTGCGTTCGGGACGAAAGAAGTTCCAGCCGCGCTGCAAATGGCGGATCAGCGAATGCGCCTTATACTGCGTCGCCACGCCGATGCGGCGAATACCGCTGTTAAGCGCATTGGACAGGGCAAAATCGATGATCCGCGCCTTGCCGCCAAAATGGACGGCAGGCTTGGCGCGCTTGTCGGTCAGTTCCGCCAGGCGACTGCCGCGCCCTCCCGCCAGCACATAGGCCATGGCGTCACGGGCGATCGGCTGGTTTCGTGGTTGCTGCATTTCGGGCCTCTCCTCGCATTGCCCCGTCCGTCGCCTGCACGCGCCCGTCGGCTTCCTTAAATATCCAGTTCCAGCATCAACGTCGCGAATGGGGGAATGGTTACATTGGCCCATCCCTCCTCATCCGCCGTCACCATGCCCATATTTCCTGCATTGCTGCCGCCATAACCGGCCGCGTCGCTGTTCAATATTTCGCGCCACGTTCCGCCCGATGGCAAACGCATCCGGTAACCATGCCGCAGCAATGGCGTAAAATGGCTGATGACGACGATCGGACGCGCGCCGGGCGCCCGCCGCACCCACGCAAAGACGGAGTCGGCGGCGGCATCTACCAGCACCCATTCAAACCCCTCCGGCTCGCAATCGCGCGCATGCAGCGCCGGTCGGGAGCGATAGAGATGGTTGAGATCGCTCACCCATTGCTGCACCCCCTGGTGGGGGGGATGATCGACCAGATGCCAGTCGAGCGCCCGGTCCTCGCTCCACTCCCCGCGCTGGGCGAACTCCTGCCCCATGAACAGCAGCTTCTTGCCGGGATACCCCACATCAGGCCATAATAGGCCCGCAGCGTGGCGAATTTCTGCCAGTCATCGCCCGGCATCTTGTGCAGCAACGACGCCTTGCCATGCACCACCTCGTCATGGCTCAGCGCCAGCACGAAATTCTCGGTAAAGGCGTAGAGCAGGCCGAAGGTGATGTCGTCATGATGATGGCAGCGATGCACCGGATCGCGCTGCAAATAGCGCAGCGTATCGTGCATGAACCCCATATTCCATTTGAAACCGAAACCCAGGCCACCGCTATGCACCGGGCGCGACACGTCGGGCCAGCTAGTCGATTCCTCCGCGATCGTCATCACCCCGCCATGGGTGCCGTACAGGACGGTGTTGAGTTGCTGGAGGAAGGCCACTGCCTCCACATTCTCCCGCCCGCCATGATCGTTGGGCACCCACTCGCCGGGCGCCCGCGAATAATCGAGATAGAGCATCGAGGCGACGGCATCGACGCGCAGCCCGTCGACATGATAGCGCTCGGCCCAGAACAGCGCATTATTGACCAGATATTGCGATACCTCGCGCCGCCCGAAATTATAGATGGCGGTATTCCAGTCGGGGTGGAATCCCTTGCGCGGATCGGCATGTTCATACAGCGCCGTGCCGTCAAAATAGGCCAGCCCATGTTCGTCGGTCGGGAAATGCGCCGGCACCCAATCCAGAATAACGCCAATCCCGGCCTGGTGCGCCCCGTCGACAAAACGCGCAAAGCCCGCCGGATCGCCGAACCGCGCGGTCGGCGCATAGAGACCCAGCGTCTGGTATCCCCAACTGGGATCATAGGGATATTCGCTGATCGGCAGAAATTCGACATGGGTAAAGCCCATGCCGACGACATAGGGGATCAACCGCCGCGCCAGTTCATCCCAGCTCAGGAAATCGCCGGACTCGTCCCGCTGCCATGACCCGGCATGGACTTCGTAAATCGACACCGGCTCACGCCGCGCATCGGCCTTCTGCCAATGGTCCTTATGCCGTTCGTCGCCCCATTCATGGTCAAGCGGCGCGGCGACGATCGACGCGGTCGAGGGGCGCAGTTCGGACTGAAAGGCAAAGGGGTCGGCCTTGAGCGGCAGGATGACGCCATCCGCGCCCATAATCTCATATTTATACGCGCTGCCCGGCCCGACATCGGGCAGGAAAATCTCCCACACGCCAGCATCCGCCCGGCGGCGCATCGGCGCGCGGCGGCCATCCCAGCGATTGAAGTCGCCCACCACCGACACGCGCTTTGCATTGGGCGCCCACACGGCAAAATGCGTGCCGGTCACTCCGTCATGGGTCATTGCATGCGCGCCCAGCTTGTCGAACAGGCGTCCGTGCGATCCTTGCGCGAAATAATAATCATCCATCGGCCCCAGGACCGGGCCGAAGCCATAGGGATCGATCATGACATGGTCGCCGCCATCGCCATAATGGGCGACGTAACGCAACGGCTGGCGCTTGCGGATTTTCACCTTGCCGAAAAACAGCCCGTCCGGGTGGATCGCCGCCAGTTCGCCGACCGGCTTGCCATCCAACGTCTGGGCGCTGACGCCAACCGCTTCGGGCAGCAGCACACAGGCAGTAAAGCCGCTTTCAGCCGGATGCACGCCAAGCGTGGCAAAGGGGTCGTCCTCGCGACCTTGTATCAGCCGGTCAATCTGTTCCGGCGTCAACACCGCTTATCCTCGCATTCCGCTCATGGCTTTATCTTCCAGATGTCGGTCGCATATTCGCGGATGGTCCGGTCCGACGAGAACCAGCCCATCCGGGCAACATTATGTATCGCCTTCTTCGCCCACAAAGCGCCATCCGTCCAGAGCGCATCGACATTGCGCTGCGCGGCGGAATAGCTGTCGAAATCCGCCGCCAGCATGAACCAGTCATGGTCATAGATGCCCTGGATCAGCCCCTTGTAGCGATCGGGATCGTCGGGCGAGAATACGCCGCTGGCAATCGCGTTCAACGCTTGGGACAATTCGCGGCTCTGGTCGATTACCTCACGCGGATTATAGCCGTTGGCACGGCGCTCGTTCACCTCCTGCGCGGTCAGGCCGAAGATGATGATATTCTCATCACCCACATGATCGCGCATTTCGACATTGGCGCCATCCAGCGTGCCGATGGTCAGCGCGCCATTGACCGCGAACTTCATATTGCCGGTGCCCGACGCCTCCATGCCCGCGGTCGAAATCTGTTCGGACAGGTCAGCCGCCGGGATCATGACTTCGGCCAGCGACACATTATAATTGGGCACGAACTGCAATTTGAGCAGCCCCTGCACTGCCGGATCATGATTGACCGCGCGCGCCACGTCGCCCGCCAGTTTGATGATCAGCTTGGCATTGTGATAGCTCGATGCCGCCTTGCCGCCGAACAATTTGACGCGCGGCACCCAGTTCTTTTCCGGGTGCGACCGGATCTGATCATAGAGCGACACGGCCTCGACGATGTTGAGCAATTGCCGTTTATATTCGTGGATACGCTTGATCTGGATGTCGAACATAGCGCCCGGATCGATCCGGGCGTTCACCTTCTGGCGCAATATATTGGACAGCGCTTCCTTGTTGGCCCGCTTCACGCCCAGGAATTTCTCCTGAAAGGCGCTGTCGTCGGCAAAGGGATCAAGGTCGCGCAGCGCTTCGGGATCGTCCATGAAACGGTCGCCAATCGCCTCGCGGATCAGCGCGAACAGCCCCGGATTGCACTGCATCAGCCAGCGGCGGAAGGTGACGCCATTCGTCTTGTTGTTGATCCGCGTCGGATAGAGATTGTGCAGGTCAGCAAAGACCGTGACCTTCATCAGATCGGTATGCAGCGCCGACACGCCATTGACGCTGTGCGATCCGGCAAAGGCCAGATTGCCCATCCGCACCCGCCGGTCGCCGCCCTCGTCGATCAGGGAGATGGCGCCAATCCCATGGTTGTCAAACTGACCGGATTTGCGCGCTTCGGCCAGCAGGCGGCTGTTGACGGCATAGACGATCTGCATGTGCCGGGGCAGCAATCGCTCGAACAGCGGCACCGGCCAGCTTTCCAGCGCTTCGGGCAGCAGCGTATGGTTGGTATAGCTGAAGGTGCGCCGGGTGATGTCCCAAGCCTCGCCGAAATCCAGCCCGTGATCGTCGAGCAATATTCGCATCAGCTCCGCCACCGCAACCGCCGGATGGGTGTCGTTAAGCTGGATCGCGGCCTTGTCCGGCAGGGTCAGGATGCTGCCGAAATATTGCAGATGCCGCCGCACAATGTCCTGCAGGGACGCGGACGAGAAGAAATATTCCTGCCGCAGCCGCAATTCCTGCCCCGCGGCTGAACTGTCGGCGGGATAGAGAACACGGGTCAGCGCCTCGGCACGATTGCTTTCGGCCAGCGCCCCCAGATGGTCGCCCGCATTGAATTTTTCGAGCAGGATCGGATCGATCGGCTGCGCCTGCCACAGCCGCAGCGTATTGACCCGCTTGCCGCGCCAGCCGGCAATCGGCGTATCATAGGGCGTCGCGATCACCCGTTCGGACGGATGCCAGTGCATTTGATGCGGTCCGGCATCCTCGCTCTCGACCGGATCGACCCGCCCGCCAAAGCCGATCTCGTAACTGGCCTCGCGCCGCTCAAACTCCCACGGATTGCCGTGCGCCAGCCAGGTTTCGGGCAGTTCCACCTGCCAGCCGTCGGAAATTTCCTGCCGGAACATGCCGTTCACATAGCGGATGCCATAGCCATAGGCTGGCACGTCCGTCGTCGCCATGCTCTCCATGAAACAGGCGGCCAGACGGCCAAGCCCGCCATTACCCAGCGCCGCGTCCGGCTCCAGCGCCGCGATAATGTCTATATCGACGCCCAGCGAGGCAAGCGCGGCCTGCATGTCGTCCAGCATTTCCATATTGGACGCGGCATCGCGCATCAGGCGGCCGATCAGAAATTCCAGCGACAGATAATAGACCCGCCGCCCTTCTTCCTCATAGGTTTTCTGGGTCGACGTGATCCAGGCGTCGATCACCCGGTCGCGGATGGAAAGGATGACGGCGTGCAGCCAGTCGTGCGGCTTGGCGGCGGCGGCATTCTTGCCGATGCGATAGGTGAGCCGCTCGACAATCTCATGGGCCAGGACCTGGGGATCGACCCGGCGCGGTTCGGGGATAGGAAGTTTGGTCTGGCCCTTGAGGTTCATGCGGCTGGTCCCCCTATATTGTCGGGGCGATGATGGCACAGCGTCGCGGCCCAAGCCAAAGGGTTTTTGCGGCGCAGCAAAAAAATCAGTGCGCCTGACCGCCCCGATGATCGACGATCGAAGCCCGGACACCAGCGCGCAGGTCGGCCCGCACCGGATAGGCGCTGGACGGGAGCAACTGGGTCATGAAAATGCCGATCAGTCGCTCGATCGGATCGATCCAGAAAAAGGTCGAAAACACCCCGCCCCAATAATATTCCTGGCTTTTGAGATCCATTGCAAAGCCGAGGCCAAAGCCGACGCCATTATAGTCGGCCTCACTGAACATGCCGGTCGAATGGCGGGCCAGGTCGCTGCCACCCGGCAACTGATTGTCCCGCATCATCGCCACGGTTTCGGGCCGCAACAGCCGCGCGCCATCGAATTCTCCGCCGCGCAGCAACATGCGCGCAAAGCGATGATAATCCGAAACGCCCGACACCAGCCCGCCGCCGCCGGACAGGAAGCGGCCCTGCCGCCGCCAGCCGCTACGTGCGCCAAGGTCTGCGATGACGCGTTCGCCATCCTCGTTCAGCCGCCAGGCATCGGTCATCCGCTCGACCTGATCGTCGCGCAGGACGAAGCCGGTGTCGATCATGCCCAGCGGATCGCATATGCGGGCGCGGAAAAACGCGCCCAGGTCCATGCCGCTCAGCCGTTCAACCACCACGCCCAGCACATCGGTCGACACGGAGTAGATCCACCGCTCGCCGGGCGAATATTCCAGCGGCAGCCGGGCAAGATCGGCAATGAATTCGTCCGACGTGCGTTTCTGCTGAAATTCGTCCAGCCCAAGTTGCCGGTATCGCGCGTCGATCGGCGTCTGGCGTTGCAGCCCATATGTCAGCCCCGACATGTGCCGCAGCAGGTCGACCATCCGCATCACCTGCTTGGGCCGCGCGCGATTACCCCGTCCGACGCGCAGGTTGGCGAATTCGGTGATGACGTCTGCCACCGGCGTATCCAGCGCGACCTTGCCAGCCTCCACCAGCATCATGAAGGCGACCGACGTGATCGGCTTGGTCATCGACGCAATGCGGAACAAGGCATCGTCCCGCAGCGGCTCGCCTGTCGCCCGCGCCGCGCCGCGCGCCGCCGTCAACACGGGTTGTTCATCGCGCGAAACCAGCAATTGCATGTGCGCCAGCTTGCCCGACGCCAGATAGGTCGCGTCGAGATGGTCGATCAGCGCACCGAGCCGGTCGGGGTCCATCCCCGCCGCCTGCGTCGCCGCCTTGTCCACGCCATCTGTCATGCTCAACGCTGCTCCCTACAAGGATTAAGAGATTTGAACCCATCCTCCCCTGCAAGGGGAGGTGGATGGCCGCAGGCCAGACGGTGGGGGGCAAGCTATCGATGGCTTCACGCCCCTCCGTCATCGCTCCGCGCTGACACATCCCCTTCCAGGAGAGGATGTTGAAGTCTGGATCAGGTCCGACCCTAAAACAGCAATGCACGCCCGTAAACCGCTTGCCGATTGCCAAGACCCCGCTTGGCCATCTATGGCAACATGCCAAGACTTGCCTCGCATTGGATATAGACAGGCATGGCCACCGGCCTCTCCGCACTATTCATGGCAAACCGCGCCGCCTTGCTGCGCTTCCTGCGGGCGCGCGGTGCCGGGGAGAATGCGGAGGACTTGATTCAGGACATGTGGATGAAGCTGGAGGCCAAGGATATCGGCCCGGTCGCCGATCCGCTCCCCTATCTTTATCGCATGGCCAATAATCTGATGCTGGACCGATACCGATCCGCCACGCGGCGCGAACGGCGCGAACAGGATTGGGCGGAAGGGGCAGGCGGCGTGATGGCCGATCCGGTCGACGACATGCCGGTCGACGAACGACTGATCCTCAACCAGACGCTGGACGAAGCGCGCGAGACGCTGCGCGCGCTCGGCCCGCGGGTCGAGTTGGTGTTCCGTCGCTTCCGTATCGAGGGGGTGGGGCAACGCGCGATCGCCGAGGAACTGGGGGTCAGCCTGACCACGGTGGAGAAGGATCTGCAAAAGGCCTATCGTGCCATGATCGCGCTCAAGCAGAAAATGGATACGGCATGAGCGGGTCGGCGGCGTCAGTCTCTGCAAGGGGCAAGAAATGAACAGGGCTGGAGCCATGATGCAAGAGGAAGCGCTGGGATGGGTCATCCGCACGCGCGATCCCGACTTTGTCGATTGGGAGGCGTTCACGCTGTGGCTGGAGGGCGACCCTGCGCGCGCCGCCGCCTATGACGCATTGATGGCGGCCGACGCCGACCTGGACGCCATCATCCCGTCCAGTCCCGCAGCCCTGCCCGCTGCCTTGCCCATTGCCGCCAATGATCCGGGCGAACCCCGGCACCGGACATGGCGCTGGGTTGGCGGCGGCGCGATTGCAGCAGCGCTGGTCGCGACCATTTCGCTGAGCATGATGAATCGCGCCGACATCTACACCATCACCACCCGGCCCGGCGAAACGCAGACCATCGCGCTGGACGATGGCACGCGGATCGACGTCAATGGCGGCACGACGCTGCGGCTCGACCGCAATGATACCCGCTTTGCCGCGCTCGACAGCGGCGAAGCGGCCTTCACCGTACGCCATGATGCGGCCGATCCCTTCCGCGTAACCGTGGGCGATGCCGTGTTCGAGGATGCGGGCACCGTGTTCAACATCGTCTATACCGGCGATGCGACCCGGATCGGCGTATCCGAAGGCAAGGTGATCTACAATCCGCAGGCCGAAGCGATCAGCCTGCCCGCCGGACGCGCACTGGCCGATGATGGCGATGGATTGCGGGTGATGGACGTCGCCCCCGCCGCCGTCGCCAGCTGGCGGCAGGGACGCCTGGTCTACGCCAATGCCGCCGTGGCCGACATCAGCCAGGACATCGCCCGCTCGCTCGGCATCGTGCTGACCACCACGCCCGGCGCGCGGGCAATGCGCTTCACTGGCACGATCCGGCTGGACAAAGACCCGGCGCGCTTCTTCGCCGGGGCCGCGCCGCTCATGGGGCTGAGCGCGATACGCACTGGCGACGGCTGGGTGCTGAAGGAAGGGAATGGGCCGCAAAGCTGAGCTCCTGATCGTCACCGCCCTAGCGATCGCAACGCCCGCGCACGCAGCGGACAGACAGACTATCAGCATCGCCCCTTCACGGCTGGGCGAGGCCGTGGTGGCGCTTGGCCGTCAAACCGGCGTCAGCGTCGGCATGTCGGACCAGTCGCTCGCCGGCATAGCCACCCCCGCCGTCAAGGGCCGCCTGTCGGTCGACGCGGCGCTCAAGCGCCTGCTGCGGGGCAGCGGTGCCAGGGCCATGATGATCGACGCCTCGACCTGGCGCATCGTACGCGCGCGCCCGGTGGCAACCGCCCAAACCCCCGCCCGCGCACCGGCAGCCCCCTGCCCGATCAACCCGTTGCGGAAATCATCGTCACCGCGTCCAAACGCTACACGCCCCTGCCCCGCTATGCCGGCATGGTCGAAGCGATCGACGCCAATCTCTTTTCCAGCGGCGAAGCGTCGGGCGGCACGGCTACGCTGCTGGCGCGGGTCGCCAGCCTCAGTTCCACCCATGCGGGCAATGGCCGCAACAAACTGTTCATCCGCGCCATCGCCGATTCCGGCGTCGCGGGACCAACCCAGGCGACCACTGGCCAATATCTGGGCGACATGCGCCTCAATTATGCCGCGCCTGACCCGGACCTCAAACTCTATGATGTCGGCCGGGTCGAGATATTGGAAGGACCGCAGGGGACGTTGTACGGCGCGGGGTCGCTTGGCGGCATCATCCGCATCATGCCCAACGCCCCCAATCTGGGCGAATTTGGCGGGCAGGTATCGGCGGGCCTTTCCGCCACCCAGCATGGCGCGCCGGGGGGCGATCTGTCGGCGACGATCAACCTGCCGATCATGCCGGAAAAAATTGCGCTGCGGGTCGTTGGCTATGGCGTGCAGGAGGGTGGCTATATTGACGATGTCAGCCGCGACCTGAACGATGTCAATCGCACCCGTACCTATGGTGGCCGGGCGGCTTTGCGCTTTGCCCCGGACGAAAACTGGACCGTCGACCTGAACGGCGTGTACCAGCATATTCATGGTCGCGACGCGCAATATGCGACCCAGTCGCTCGACCGGCTCCAGCGCGCCTCCAGCGTCGCACAGCCTTATTTTTCCGACTATCTGCTTGGCAATATCAGGGTCGAGCGCCAATGGGACAGCCTGCGCTTCGTCTCCTCCACCGGCTTCGTCCATCATGAACTCACCGAAAGCTACGACGCCACGCAACAGGATGGACCCAGCGCGCTGTTCCGCCAGCGCAATGACATCGACATCTTTTCGACCGAAAATCGGCTCGTGCGCGATCTCGACAACGGTCTGGGCTGGATATTGGGCGCATCCTATCTGCAAAGCCAGTCGAAGCTCCGGCGATCGCTGACCTCCTATGGCACCGCCATGTTCCAGCCGCAGGTGATCCCCGGCGTGCCCATGATCGGCCGCGGCTTGCCCGCCACCGCCACCGGGGTCCGCAACAAGGTCAAGGAAGCGACCCTGTTCGGCGAAGCCTCTTTCGAGCCGGTCAGGGGCCTGATCGCGACCGTTGGCGGACGGCTGACCAACAGCCGCCTGTCGGGCGAGGCGCTCGATCCCATTGCCGCCCTGTCCTTTGCCGATATCGCCCGCGCCGAAGCGCAGGCGGACCGCAGCGAAACCATCTTCCTGCCCTCCTTCGCGCTGCTGACGGACGCGATCCCCGACGTCACCCTCTACGCCCGCTATCAACAGGGCTTCCGGCCCGGCGGTCTGGCGGTGGATGACCAGCGCGTCCGCCGGTTCCAGAATGACCGCATATCGACGGCCGAGATCGGTTTTCGCAAAGGCGTGGCGGGGCGCGACGCCATCGCGATCAGCGCCAACCTTGCCTATACCGACTGGCGCAACATCCAGGCCGACGTGACCGACCGGATCGGCCTGCCGACCACCGCGAATATCGGCGATGGGCGCATATACACCGCCGAAGGACGCATTGTCGTGCGCGCGATCCAGCGCCTGACGCTGGATGCCAGCATCATCTATAATGACAGCCGCCTGACCCGGCCGGCGCAATTCCTGCGGGCGCTGTCCTTCGAAGGGCGCTCGCTGGACTTGCCCAACGTCGCCAATCTGGGCGGACGGCTGGGGTTCGACTATCGCACCGTGATGGGCAATGGGATGCGTCTGCATCTGTCTGGATCGGCCCGTTATGTCGGCAAGTCGCAACTGGGCGTCGGCCCGATATTGGGGCGGACGCAGGGCGATTATGTCGACACCAGCCTGTCGACCAGCGTGACGCGCGGCCCGGTGCAAATATCCCTTTCGCTGGCCAACCTGCTCGACAGCGACGGCAACCGTTTCTCGCTCGGTACGCCGTTCGACCTCCATACCGACTATTACACCCCGCTACGCCCCCGCACCGTCCGCATCGGCATGGATTTCGCTTTCTGAACATCGGTTCAGACGGAAATGCCGATCCGGCACCGTCCTTCCTGCACGCGCGCATAAAAATCAGGCGCGGGACGCAGAGGAGACATCATGCGACATCTACTGGCCTGCACGGCCATCGCCCCGGCGCTGGTCGCGCTGACGCTGGCCAATGCAACGGCCGCCACCACGATCGGCACGTCGACCACCACCTCAGTCAAGACGTCGACCGTCGCGAACGGATCGGCGGACGACATCGTCATCAGTTCCGCTGGATCGATCACCCTGACCAGCGGCACCGGGATCACGCTCGATAGCAACCATGACGTCAGCAATGCCGGCACGATCACGATCAATGATGCGAACGATGTTACCGCCATCCTCGCCGCACCCGGCACGACGGGGGACATCACCAACAGCGGTACGATCACCCTGACCGAAAATTATACCGCGACCGACACCGACAGTGACGGCGACATAGACGGCCCCTTCGCCAAAGGATCGGGCAAGACCGGCATCCGGGTCCAGCCCGGTGCGCCGCATGTCGGCAATATCGGCCATAGTGGTACAATCACGATCGAGGGTAACCAGTCGGCGGGCCTTCGGCTGGACGGTGCGCTGACCGGCAATCTGTCGACCAGCGGCATCACCAATATCACCGGCGACAATAGCTACGGACTGGTCGCCAATGCCGTTACCGGCAACGTCACGCTGCGCGGTTCGACGTCGGTGCAGGGCGCCAACAGCATTGGCGCGGCTTTGCTGGGCGACATCAATGGCGCGCTCAAAATCCAGGGCAACATCGCCAGCACTGGCTATCGCTCCACCACCCGTCCGACCGACGTGACCAAGCTGGATGCCGACGATCTGTTGCAGGGCGGCTCCGCCGTCGTCATCGCTGGCAATGTGAGCGGCGGCGTGATCTTCGATGTACCGCCGACGCCCAGCAGCACGGATACCGACGTGGACGATGACGGCCTGCCCGACGCCAGCGAAGGCAGCGCCTCGATCGTCACCTATGGCTCCGCCGCTGCGGTGCAGGTCGGCGCTTCCAATGCCGACACCGTCATCGGCGCGGTCGCGGCCGACAGTTCGGGCTATGGCCTGATCGTCAAGGGCCAGATCGGAGGCTTTGGCGTGTATGACGGGGTTGCCGCCAATGGTTTGAGCATCGGCGGACTGGGCGGCAATGTCACCATCGCCAACGGCATCGGGATCGACGGGACGGTGTCCGCCGTCTCCTACGACAGCAGCGCCACTGCATTGCGGCTTGGATCGGGCGCCAGTACCGGCACGATCAAGGTAGGCGGCACGGTCGGCGCGGCAGGATCGGCGCTGGCTGGCACATCGGCTCGCGCCATCGTCATCGACGCTGGCGCGTCGGCCAACGCGCTTACCATCAGCGGCACCGTCAGCGCGTCAGCGGCCAATAAGGAAAAAGGTACGGCGATCGCCATACTCGATTCCTCCGGCACGCTCGCCAGCCTGTCCAACACTGGCCGGATCAGCGCATCGGGCGGCCTGACCAACACCGCCATAGACCTGACCGCCAACAGCAGCGGCGTCACCCTGACGCAGGCGCTCGCGTCCTCGACAGCCGCTGCGCCGACCATTATCGGCGATATTCGACTGGGATCGGGCAATGACGGGCTCACCGTTTCGGCCGGCAGCATCACCGGCAATCTGACGCTGGGCGCAGGCAATGACAGCATCGCCCTGTCAGGCGCATCCAACCTGACCGGCAATGTCGACTTCGGTGTCGGCAATGCGAACCTCTCCCTGGCCGACAGCGCCAGACTGGACGGCGCGGTCGATTTCGGCAGCGGCAGCGGCACGCTGACCCTGGGCGGCACGTCGGCGCTGACCGGCGCGATCAGCAACAGCGGTAACATGGCGGTCGTACTGAACGGCGGCACGCTCAATGCCACCAACAGCGGCCCGGTTTCTCTTGCGTCGCTGTCCGCCAGCGGCACATCGACACTGGGCGTCACCATCAACGCGGCGACCAATGCCGCCACCGTCTATAATGTGGCGGGCGCGGCCAGCTTCGCCAGCGGATCGCAGGTGAAGGTCAACCTGACCCAGGTCGGCGGATCGGCGGGCGACTATGTCATCGTCCGTGCCGGATCGCTCAGTGGAGCCCCGGCGTTGGCGACCAGCACCCTGCTCCCCTATCTGTTCAAGGGCAATATCAGCGGCGACAGCAATGCCGGGACCGTCACCCTCTCGATTGCCGCCAAAAGCGTGACCGAACTGGGGCTGACCGGCTCGCTCGCCCGTGCCTATCCGGCGATCTTCAATGCGCTCGATAATGATGCCGCCGTCGCCACCGCCTATCTCGGCATCAGCGATGGCACGACTCTGGCCACCAATCTGCGCCAGATGCTGCCCGATCATGCGGGCGGCACGTTCGAAGCAGTGACGTCGGGATCGCGCGCGACCGCGCGCATCCTGTCGGACCCCAATGGCGTCTATCGGACCAAGGACGGGCGGCTGGGCTTCTGGCTGCAACAGGTGGGATTTGGCGGCGCCAAGAGCGTGGGCGATACAGCCTCCTACGACATCAACGGCTGGGGCGCAGGCGGCGGGGTCGAATATCTGACCGATCTGGGCGCGTTCGGCGGCTCCTTCGCCTATATCCACGCCAGCGACAGCGGCGGCAGTTCCAACAATGCGGTCGATTCCGATCAATATGAACTGGCGGCGCACTGGCGCGGCCAATGGGGTCCGCTGCTGGCCTTTGCCCGTCTGTCCGCCGCCCATATCGGCTTTGACGGCACCCGCCGTTTCGACAATGGCGATGTCACCCGCACCGCGAACGGCAACTGGAACGGCAAACTCTATTCCGCCACGGCCGGTGCCTCCTACCAGTGGCAGATGGGCCGCATCAGCCTGCGCCCGGCGATCGGCATCGACTATTATCGCCTGAAGGAGGATGGCTATAGTGAGAGCGGCGGCGGCGACGCCTTCAACCTCACCGTGCTGGGCCGGACCAGCGATGAAACCACGGCCAGCGGCACAGTGACGGCGGGCTATGACTTTGGCAGCCTGAAGCGTGAAGATGGCTGGGTTCGACTGGAACTGGAGGGTGGCCGCCGCCAGATCATTGGCGGATCGCTGGGCGACACGGTGGCCAATTTCAAGGATGGCGATCGTTTCACCCTGGTCGCCGACGATCGCACCAATGGCTGGACAGGCCGCGCGCGCCTCTATGGCGGCACCGACACATTCCGGGTCGGCGGCGAATTCGGCGCGGAAGAACAGCAAAATCACGTCGCCATCTCATTTCGGGCGACGGTTAACTTCGTGCTGTGACGTCTTGCCTATGAATGGACGGGCCACACCCCACAGACTTCCCGGCCCGTCCATTTCCGCCCCGGCATGATCCCTCCCCCAGGGGCCGGGCACAAAAGAGGGGCGTCGCCATCCCCACCGGCGACGCCCCTTAAATTTGCCCCATCCTCGCCAGCCGGAGGATGAATTTTCCGCTTACCCGGCCAATGCCTTCTTCACCAGTTCGTTCACGACCTGTGGGTTGGCCTTGCCCTGCATGGCTTTCATGGTCTGACCCACGAAGAAGCCGAACAGCGCTTCCTTGCCGCCGCGATATTGTTCGACCTTGTCGGCGTTGTTCGCCAGCACCGTGGCCACCGCCGCCTCGATCGCGCCAGTGTCGGACGTTTGCTTCAGACCCTTCTCCTCGACGATCTTGCCGGGCTTGTCGCCAGTTTCCAGCATGATCTCGAACACCTGCTTGGCGATCGTGCCGCTGATCGTGCCGTCGGCGACCAGTGCCAGCAATTCCGCGCCATCGGTCGGGCCGACCGGGCTGGTCTCCAGCGTCTTGCCCAGCCGATTGAGCGCGCCATAAAGTTCCGACAATAGCCAGTTGGCCGATGCTTTCGCGACATCGCTCTCGCTTTTGCCCTGGATGCGCGCGGCTTCGGCCACCAGCGTCTCGAACCAGCGCGCCGTGTCGGCGTCGGCGGTCAGGGTCGCGGCATTATAGGCGGACAGGCCCAGCGCCTGCTCATAGCGCTTACGCTTGACGTCGGGCAGTTCCGGCAGCGAGGCGCGGCATTCGTCCAGAAACGCATCGTCCAGCACCAGCGGCAACAGGTCGGGATCGGGGAAATAGCGATAGTCGTGCGCATCTTCCTTCGACCGCATCGACCGCGTTTCGTTGCGATCGGGATCGTAGAGCCGCGTTTCCTGCACGATCTTGCCGCCGGCCTCCAGCACATCGACCTGCCGGTTGGCCTCATGCTCGACCACGGCCATGACGAAGCGGACCGAGTTGACATTCTTCGTTTCGGTGCGGGTGCCGAATTCTTCGCCGGGCTTGCGAACCGACACGTTCACGTCGGCGCGCATCGATCCCTGGTCCATATTGCCGTCGCACGACCCGACATAGCGCAGGATCGTCCGCAGCTTGGACAGATAAGCCCCGGCTTCGGCGGGCGAGCGCATGTCGGGCTTCGACACGATCTCCATGAGCGCCACGCCCGACCGGTTGAGGTCGACATAGGAACTGGTGGGATGCTGGTCATGCATCAGCTTGCCCGCATCCTGCTCGACATGGATACGCTCGACGCCGATCACCTTGGTGCTGCTGTCCGGGTTCTTCTCGTCCAGCACGATCTCGATCTGCCCCTCTCCCACGATCGGGTGATAGAGCTGACTGATCTGATAGCCCTGCGGCAGATCGGCATAGAAATAATTCTTCCGGTCGAAGCGCGACCATTTGTTGATCTGCGCCTCGATCGCCATGCCGGTGCGGACCGCCTGGCGAATGCACTCGCGATTGGGGACAGGCAACATGCCGGGCATGGCCGCATCGACCAGGCTGACCTGCGTGTTCGGCTCTGCCCCGAAGGCAGTCGCCGCGCCGGAAAACAGCTTGGCATTCGACGTCACCTGCGCATGGACTTCCAGGCCGATCACGACCTCCCACTCGCCGGTTGCGCCCTGGATGCGATAGGTTGATTCAGTCATTCGCTTCTTGCCCATCAATTTCTGTCGGAGCGATCCGACCTTTGCCTCGGCGACCCTTAACCCACAGGCTGGTCCTGGGACGATCGGATGTCGCTTCCGCCGTCGCCATGACGATCTTCTGCCGCTTGGCTGGTCGATCATCCTTACGCTGATATCGCTGTTTCTCAGAAACAGTGAAGGAACCAAGCAAATCGACAAGTCCCCCCACCAGTTCTGCGAAACTCATATTACCACCACTTGTCCGGTCGCGCGGTGAAGCCCGAACGCTCCTCGATCGCCAGCGAAGCGTTCAGCACAGTCTGCTCGTCCAGCGCCTTGCCGATCACCTGCAATCCGATTGGCAGCCCCGCCGAATCCAGCCCGCCCGGCACAGCCATCGCGGGCAGCCCCGCCAGCGAGCCCGGCACGGTGAATACGTCATTCAGATACATGGCCAGTGGATCGGCCTGCTTCTCACCCAGCGCGAAGGAGGAACTGGGCGCGGTCGGCGTCAGCAGCAGGTCGCATTTTTCAAACGCGAGTTCGAAGTCGCGCGCGATCAGTGCCCGCACCTTCTGCGCCTGGGTATAATAAGCGTCGTAGAAGCCGGCAGACAGCACATAGGTGCCGATCATGATGCGGCGCTTGACCTCCGGCCCGAAACCGGCGGCGCGGGTTGCGGCATACATATCCTGCAAACCAGCGCCATCGGGCAGGTCGCGCTGGCCATAGCGCACGCCGTCATAGCGGGCGAGGTTGGACGACGCTTCGGCAGGCGCGATGATATAATAGGTCGGCAGCGCATATTGGGTATGCGGCAGCGATACCTCCACCACATTGGCGCCTGCGTCCTTCAGCCATTCGATGCCGCGATCCCACATGGCGGAGATTTCGGCGTTCAGGCCATCGGGACGATATTCCTTCGGAATGCCGACCGTCTTGCCCTTGAGGTCGCTCGACAGATTGGCTTCCCACTGCGGCACCGGCAGGTCGAGGCTGGTCGAATCCTTGGGGTCAAAGCCCGACATGACTTCCAGCAGGATCGCATTGTCGCGAACCGTCCGCGCCATCGGCCCGGCCTGATCGAGCGAGGACGCAAAGGCCACGATGCCCCAGCGCGAGCAGCGGCCATAGGTCGGCTTGATCCCCGAAATGCCAGTGAAGGCGGCAGGCTGGCGGATCGAGCCGCCAGTATCCGTGCCGGTCGCCGCCGGGCACAGCCGCGCGGAAATGGCCGAGGAAGAACCGCCCGAAGAGCCGCCGGGCGCGAGTGCGGCATTGTCGCCACCGCCACGCTTCCATGGGGAGATAACATTGCCGAAATAGCTGGTCTCGTTGGACGATCCCATGGCGAACTGATCCAGGTTCAGCTTGCCCAGCATCCCCGCGCCTGCCGCCCACAGCTTGCCCGATACGGTGGATTCATAGGTCGGGACGAACCCTTCCAGCATGTGCGACGCCGCGGTGGTCTGCACCCCTTTGGTGCAGAACAGATCCTTCATGCCGATCGGCACACCGGCCAGCGCGCCCGGCGTTTCGCCAGCAGCCTTCGCCTTGTCGGCCGCGTCGGCGGCTTCCAGCGCCTTGTCCGGCGTCTCGACGATGAAGGCGTTGAGCGCCTTGGCCGCCGCGACATTGGCGTTGAACCCTTCGGCCACTTCGCGCGCGGAAAAATCGCCAGCGCGAAACCCGTCGCGGATTTCGGCTACGGTCAGGTCAGTCAGATTGGTCACTCGATCACCTTGGGAACGGCAAAAAAGCCATGTTCGGCCTGGGGGGCATTGGCCAGCACAAGTTCGCGGACATTGCCGTCGGTCACGACATCCTCACGCAGGCGCTGAACATTGGGAATGACGGCGGTCATCGGCTCTATGCCGGTGACGTCCACCTCGCCCAATTGCTCCACCCAGCCAAGGATGTTGTTGAGTTCGGGCACCATCGCTTGCGCTTCGGCGTCAGTCACCGAAATGCGCGAAAGGCTGGCGATCTTTTTTACAGTTTGAAGGTCTATCGACATGGCTTCGCCGCTAGCACTCGGTTCAACCTGCTTCAAGGGGCGACCTGTCGACCATGGTTCATCTTGCGCAGGCGCAGCGCTTGCGCCAGACAGGCGGGGAGAAGGGCGGGCCAGGGTCCACCCGACATCGGAGAGCAGTCGTGGCGCGCAAATTCCTCTATGTATTCGCTGGCCTGATTGTGTTGGTGATCGTGGGTAAGCTGGCTTATGGAATCTTGCAGCCCCAATTGATGCGTATTGCAATGGTCCCGCGCGAAGCGTTTAGCGACCTTCAACCCCTGCCTGCCGACGCTTATGACAAGCAGGCGATGTGGATCGCCAGGCCCGACATCTTAAAGGATAATCCCGCGCTCTGGACGCCACAGGGGGTCAAGGATGCGCCCGTTCCGGAAAAGGCTGCGGTATTCTTCATCCACCCTACCAGCTACATCACCACCTTTAGCAACGCTCATTGGAACGCGCCGATTGGCGAGAAGGAAGCTGACGCAACCGCGCGCCGCTTCGTGACCGGCCAGGCCAGTGCGTTCAATGCGGCTGGCAATATCTGGGCGCCGCGCTATCGCCAGGCCAACTTTGGCGCCTTTCTGACCGACGGGCCGGAGGGGGACAAGGCGCTTGCCGTCGCCTATCGCGACGTGGCCCAGGCGTTCGCTGCTTTCCTGAAAGCCAATCCTACCGGGCCGCTGATACTGGCCGGGCATAGCCAGGGGTCGCGCCACCTGCTGCAATTGCTGCGCGAACAAGTCGCGGGCAAGCCGGTCGAAAAGCGGATCGCCGCTGTCTATGCCGTGGGCTGGCCGATTTCGGTCGAGGCAGACCTGCCCGCACTCGGCCTGCCTGCCTGCGCGCGCGCAGCGCAGGCGCATTGCATCGTCAGTTGGCAAAGCTATGCCGAACCGGCCGATCCGTCAGCGGTGATCGAAACATTCGGCAAGAAAACCGGCTATACCGGCAAGCCGCGCAAGGGCACCCACATGCTCTGCACCAACCCCATCACCGGCGCGTTCAACGGCGCAGCGCCCGCCAGCGCCAATCGCGGCACGCTCGACAGCCGCGACGCAGGCAAGCCCCCGCGTCTCCTGTCAGGCATCGTGCCCGCCCGCTGCGACACCAGCGGCGTGCTGATGATCGGCGAACCGGTGGACATGGGCCCCTTCACCCTGCCCGGCAACAACTACCATGTGTATGATTACAGCCTGTTCTGGGCCAACGTCCGCAACGACGCCCGGCAGCGGCTGGCCGCATTCCTGAAGTCATGAGCCTGCTGACCACGGATCGCGTCGCCTTTCGCGAATGCCTGCCCGAAGGCGGGCGACTGATCGGCATGGATGTCGGCACCAAGACGATCGGACTGGCGCTGTGCGACGATCGCTGGTCGATCGCCAGCCCGGCCCACACGATCAATCGCGGCAAGTTCACCAAGGACAAGATCGCGATCGCCGCCTTCATCGCGCAGCAGCAGGTCAAGGGCATCGTCATCGGCCTGCCGCTCAACCTGGACGGCACAGGCAGCCCGCGCAGCCAGTCCAGCCGCGCCTTTGCGCAAAATCTGACCGATCTGGGCCTCCCCATCCTGTTGTGGGACGAACGCTGGTCGACCCAGGCCGTCACCCGCACCCTGCTGGAAGCCGACGCCAGCCGTGCCCGGCGCGAGGTACTGGTCGACAAGCTGGCGGCGAGTTACATTTTGCAGGGCGCGATTGATGGGCTGGTGGCGGGTCTTTAGGCCAGCGAATGCTCCATCCTCACCGTCATCCTGAATTTATTTCAGGATCCATCGTGCCCCAAAAGCCGCCGCTGGAGACGAGAAATGGATGCTGAAACAAGTTCAGCATGACGATGATGGCGGGGGCGGAGTCATATATGATAGCCCCGCATTTGATGCGCTCCTAATCCCCGTCCCGCCCGTACACATCCGGCAGAAACTGCACCCCCTGCGCGGTCGGAACGGCGGTCAGATAGGTGAGATATACCGGCACCGGCTGCGGCAAAGGCTGATGCTGTTCCGGCGCGCTGCCGTCCGCCACCGGCTGCTTGCCGAAGAACCAGCGGCCAAGGCGCTGCGCATCCTCCAGGCGGACGCAGCCATTGCTGAAATGGCGCGCAGGCTTGGCGAACAGGTCGCGCGAGGGCGTGTCGTGCAGGTAGATGCCAAGGTCGTTGGGGAACATGAATTTCACCCGGCCCATGGCATTGTCGCCGCCCGGCAATTGCCGCACCCGCACTTCGCTGCGCCCCGCCGCGACCGAACCCCAGTCGACCGCGCTCTGGGCAAGAGGCGCGGGATTGGCGCTCCAGTCGGCCAATGCCTCATAATGCATGCCCTTGAGCGAAGCGCCTTTCAGGATTTTTGGCGCGACCCGGCTTTGCACCAGATCGGGCGGGATGTTCCAATAGGGGTTGAGCGTGGCGTAGCGGATCATGCCCGCCATCATCGGCGTCTGCGATTCCCTGGCGCCAGCCACGACCTTCATCGTGCCGTCGAGCGCGCCTTTGCTGTAATACCAGAGGCGCGCCGATGCGGCATCCACCACGACATGCCGCACCCAGGGTCCGGGAAGCAGCCGGGCCCGCTCCATATTGAGCGCCAACTGCCGGTCATAATAAGCCGGTCCCCGGTTGAGCGCGCTGATCGTCTGCCCGCCCGCTATGCCGTCCGCGGACAGCCCATGATCGCTCTGGAACGCGCGCACACGCGCTGTCAGTGCCCGGTCATAGGCGGCGCCCTGGGCCAAGCCGAGCCGATGGCGCAGCAGAGCGATTTCCGGCGTGCTGCCGCCGGGGCGCAGCTTCACCCCTTCCGGCACCGTAACGCCCGGCAGGTCGCCCCAGCGCGCCCGGTAATCGGCGCGGGCCGTGCGCAGGCGCATGTAAAAGGGACTCATCCAGCCAGCGGTCTGAATATAGTCGGTGAGCGACGGGGTCACGGCAGCGGCACGCAGCAGGTCCGATGGATCGGGATCGCGCGGTTCGACTTCCGGGTCCAAATAGCGCATGCCGATGCCGCGTGCGGGACGGCGCATGTCTGCGACCAGCGCGGCAAAGGCTTTTGACAGCGCCAGATCGGCGCGGGCCAGTGCCTTGGGCGTGGGGCTGGCGTCCGCTTCCTCGATCAGGCGCTGGAGGCCGCGCGGATCATAATCACGCGGGTCGAGGCCATCGACATCGACGCTGGCGATCAGCGCCAGCAATGCGTCGGCCTGCGGCCCGATCGCGTCCTTTTCCACCCAGAGCGGCCAATAGCCGCGCGGACCGTAAAAATCCTTGAGCTTTCCGCTCACGCCCGCGCGAATTTCGCTCGCGACGCTGGCTTTCGCCGCGTCCGCAGGCGCATCGGCGGGCTGGGCACGCGCGGACACAGGCAGCGCGACGGCGCAGGCCGCAAGCAGCAGAGCGAGGGGAAAGGCGCGGGCGCGGCGGTGGTGCCGCGCCCGGTTCATCTTACGGATCAGCCGCGTTCTCCGCGACGGGGCGGCGGCGGCGGGGGCGGCGGCGGGCAAGGCGGCCCCTGCACGGCATGATACATGCCGTCCGACGTGTAATAGCCATCGACATAGCCGTCGCCATCGCGATCGGCAGCGACCGTACCGGCAATCGCGCCCGGCCCGACGGGCGGCGCAACGGTAACGGGCGGTTCATTCTTGGCGCAGGCGCTCAGCGCGAACAGCCCGGCGGCAGCCAAAGCCATATGGTTGATTTTCATATCTTCTCCCTGGGCGCGATGGCGGGGATCGCCGGACGCCGCATTGACCTCTAGCCGCAGCAGGTGCGACGCGAGGGCAACGTGCGAACCACGCAAAATAATCCATTACCGGAGCGAAATGACGGCGAACAGTGGCTTAACCACGATAATGCGACGAAATGGCCGAAAATCAGTCCTGCACCCAGTCGGCCGAGGCGATGCCTTGCGCATAGAGCAGCACGGAAAGGTCGCCATGGACGATTTCCGCTGCGGCCGCCGCGCGAGTCTTGGGCTTGGCATGATAGGCGACGCCCAGCCCCGCCCCCTCGATCATCGGAATATCATTGGCACCATCGCCCACAGCCAGCGTCAGCGCGCGATCCATGCCGCCAGCGATCATGGCTTCCAGTTCGGCGCGTTTGCGCGCGGCATCGACGATCGGGCGGGTGACAGTGCCCAGAAGCGCGCCGTCGGCAATCTCCAGCACATTGGCGACAGCAGCATCGAAGCCGATTTCCTCAGCCACTGGTCCAGTGAAACGGGTGAAGCCACCCGACACCAGCAGGGCTTTGGCACCCCGCGCCTTCATCGTGCGAACCAGTGCCCTGGCGCCGGGCATAATTGTCACCCGTTCGGCGCGGCAGCGGTCGATGGCGCTGTCCTCCAGCCCTTTGAGCAGCGCGACCCGCTCGTCCAGCGCGCCTGCAAAGTCCAGTTCGCCGCGCATCGCCCGTTCGGTGATCTCGGCGATCTGCGGCTTGATCCCGGCATAGTCGGCCAGTTCGTCGATACATTCGACCGTGATCATGGTCGAATCCATGTCGGCGATGATCAGCTTTTTTTCGCGGGTGGCGGCGGGTTGGACGATCACGTCGATGCCCTGCCCCAGATCGGCAAGCGCAGCACGGGCTCCGACCGGGTCGGCGGCGAAAAGGATGTCGGCAGCTTTGCCCGCGTCCAGCCAGATTATATCGCCCGGCCTGCATCCCGCCTGGGCGAGTCTGTCCGCCCCTTGCGCAATATCCCCCTGCCCCATCGAGGCGCTTGCCACTAAGGTCGCGACGAACATGCACACTCCTGAACCACAAGAGGGCGAATCCCGCCCACGGGTCGCGCTTATTGCCGGGCCGACCGCCAGCGGCAAGAGCGCGCTTGCCATTGCGCTGGCCAAAGCCGCCAATGGCATCGTCATCAATGCCGACGCCAGCCAGGTCTATGCCGATCTGGCGATCCTGTCCGCCCGGCCTTCGCCAGAGGAAATGGGCGATGTGCCGCACAAGCTGTTCGGCCATATCGACGGCGCGGAGGCCTGTACCGCGCCGCGCTGGGCGGCGGAGGCCAAGGCAGAGATTGCTGCCGCCCATGGCGCCGGACGCCTGCCCGTGCTGGTCGGCGGGACCGGCCTTTATATCCGCACGCTGCTGGACGGCATCGCGCCGGTGCCTGAGATCGACCCGGAGATTCGCGCGACGGTGCGGGCGCTTCCGGTGGCTGACGCCCATGCGGCATTGCGCGTCGAAGACCCCGAAGCCGCCGCCCGGCTGGCCCCAGCCGACACGACGCGGGTGGCGCGGGCGCTGGAGGTCGTGCGATCGACCGGCAAGCCGCTCAAAGCCTGGCAGCAGCATAAAAGCGGCGGCATCGGCGACGCCATCACCCTGATCCCGATGATCCTGCTGCCGCCGCGCGAGTGGCTGATGGAACGGTGCGACCGGCGGTTCGGGCAGATGATGGAACAGGGCGCAGTGGCGGAGGTGGAGGCGCTGCTGGCGCGCAATCTGCACCCCGACCTGCCGGTAATGCGGGCGATCGGCGTACCGGAAATCCGCGGCTGGATCAAAGGCGACACTAAGCTGGACATAGCAATTGAAAAAGGTCGGCTGGCGACGCGGCAATATGCAAAGCGGCAATATACCTGGTTTTCGAACCAGCCGCCGCCAGGCTGGACGCGTGAAAGGCGGCATATTGATGATAAAATTATCGACGAATTGGCAATTAAATTACAACAATAGTATTTGACACGTCATTTTGTGTCAGATAGTGGCGGCTACCTTGCCATTTCGCGTCGCTTGACGCAAAGGGCCCGGCTTGAACAATGCGAAGGAATCTATCGTGGCCGAAAAGAGCGGCGCGGACATTTTGGTCGAATGCCTGCTGGATCTGGGTGTCGAAGTCGTGTTCGGCTATCCGGGCGGCGCAGTGCTGCCCATCTACGACGCACTCTTCAATCATCCCACGATCAAGCATGTGCTGGTCCGCCACGAACAGGGCGCGACCCATATGGCGGAGGGCTATGCCCGGTCGACCGGCAAGCCCGGCGTCGTCCTGGTCACGTCCGGCCCCGGCGCGACCAATGCCGTCACCGGCATCACCGACGCGCTGATGGATTCGATCCCCATGGTCGTCATCACCGGCCAGGTTCCAACCCAGCTGATCGGTACCGACGCTTTTCAGGAAGCGGATACGGTCGGCATCACGCGCCACTGCACCAAGCATAATTATCTGGTGAAAGACCCGGCCAAACTGGCGGGCGTCATTCATGAGGCGTTTCATATCGCCACGACTGGCCGCCCCGGCCCCGTCGTCATCGACATTCCAAAGAATGTCCAGATCGCCACCGCGCCCTACAAGCGTCCCGCGCCGGTCGCCCATGCCAGCTATCATCCGCAGACCAAGGCGGATGCCGCCGGGATCGACGTTGCGGTCGAGATGCTGGCCGCGGCGGAACGGCCGGTTTTCTATACGGGCGGCGGCGTCATCAACAGCGGGCCGGAAGCATCCACCCTGTTGCGCGAACTTGCAGCCCTGACCGGCGCGCCCGTCACGTCGACGCTGATGGGTCTGGGCGCCTATCCCGCGACCGGCCCGCAATGGCTGGGCATGCTGGGCATGCACGGCACCTACGAAGCCAATTTCGCGATGAACAAGGCGGACCTCATCATCTGCGTCGGCGCGCGTTTCGACGACCGGGTTACCGGCCGTCTGGACGCTTTCGCGCCCAACAGTCGCAAGGTCCATATCGACATCGACCGCAGCAGCATCAACAAGATCGTCGATGTCGACGTCGCCATCGTCGCCGATGTCGGCAGCGCGATGGCGGACATGGTGGCGCTGTGGAAGGCGCGCGGTCATGAAGCCGCCGACCTGTCGGCCTGGTGGGCGCAGATTGACGGCTGGCGTGCGAAAAAGTCGCTCGGCTATGCCGAAGACGGCGCCGAAATCATGCCCCAACGCGCGATCGCCGACCTGTACACGGCCTGCACCGCGACCGGCAAGGACGTCATCATCACCACCGAAGTCGGCCAGCACCAGATGTGGGCGGCGCAGCATTTCGGCTTCGACGCGCCCAACAAATGGCTGACCTCCGGGGGCCTTGGCACGATGGGCTATGGTTTCCCGGCCGCCATCGGCGCGCAGATGGGCAATCCCGACAGCCTGGTCATCTGCGTCGCGGGCGATGCGTCGATCCAGATGAACATTCAGGAAATGGGAACGGCCAGCCAATATCGCCTGCCGGTCAAGATCTTCATCCTGAACAATGAATATATGGGCATGGTCCGCCAGTGGCAGGAACTGACCTATCAGAGCCGCTATTCCAACAGCTATTCCGACAGCCTGCCCGATTTCGTGAAGCTGGCCGAAGCCTATGGCTGGACCGGCATTCGGATCGAGGGGCCGGACGATCTGGAAAGCGGCATCCGCGCCATGATCGACACGCCCGGCCCGGTGATCGTCGACTGCCGCGTGGCCAAATTGTCCAACTGTTTCCCGATGATCCCGTCGGGTGCGGCGCACACCGACATGCTGCTCGACCCCAGCCAGGTGAAGGGCAGCATGACGGACGAAGCCAAGGCGCTGGTATGAGGATGACGGTGTGACGCAGCATCTGAAACTGCGCATTCACGTCACGGAACCATGGGATTTCGAGCGGAACGTGGGCAGCGCCGAGCTGACCGGCTGGACCATCGACCATGCCGACCCGGACAATGACGAATGGGAAGTGCATCTGGACCAGGGGTTCGACCATCATGAGCGCCATATCGGCACGCTGCTGATCGGCCCGCGCTATGTGGGCGAGCATCTGAGCCGGATGTTCGATGCGGTTACGGGCTTTCCCGTCCGCCTCGCCCACCGGCAGGATGGCGGCTGGCACTATGCCTTTACGGCGATGATTTCGCAGCGACCCGACAAGGCGGACGGGGACGCAGAGCAGGAAAACGGGACAAGCATCTGATGCATATTCAGGAAGAATTGAGCCAGCGACACGTCCTGTCGCTGACCGTCTCGAACGAGGCCGGCATATTGGCGCGCATCGCGGGCCTGTTCACCGCGCGCGGCTATAATATCGACAGCCTGACCGTGGCCGACATCACCCCCGACCATGGCGTAAGCCGCATCACCATCGTCACCAATGGCCCGCCCAAGGTGATCGACCAGATCATCGCCCAGCTCGACCGGCTGGTCCCGGTGCACAAGGTGACGGACCTGACCGAAAGCGGCCCCTTCGTCGAGCGCGAACTGGCGCTGGTCAAGGTGTCGGGCACAGGCGAGGACCGGATCGAGGCGCTGCGCCTGGCCGATGTGTTCCGCGCCAAGGTGGTCGACACGACGATCGAAAGCTTCATTTTCGAAATCACCGGCACGACCGACAAGGTGGACAATTTCGTCGGCCTGATGCGCCAGATTGGCCTGGTCGAGGTTGGCCGCACCGGTGTGGTCGGCCTGATCCGGGGGAAAGAAGCGATTTAACCTGAATTCTCCTCTCCCCGGCGGGGAGAGGAAGCGAGACCAGGCAGTCGATTTAGAGCACATGACTCTGATCGACTGCCTGGTCGCAGCTGGAGAGAGGGCTGACACAGCGGTCCCCCTCTCCAACTTCATCTAGGCACGGCTTCGCCGCGCCAAGATTTCGTATCCTCTCCCCTGAAGGGGCGAGGAAAATGGCACGGTTCGAGGGAAGAGACACTCATGAAGGTTTATTACGATCACGACGCGGACATCGGCCTGATCAAGGGCAAGAAGATCGCCATTCTGGGCTATGGTTCGCAGGGTCATGCCCATGCGCAAAACCTGCGCGACAGCGGCGTTGCGGAAGTCGCCATCGCGCTGCGCCCCGGTTCGGCGTCTGCCAAGAAGGCCGAAGGCGCCGGGTTCAAGGTGTTCCCGAACGCCGAAGCCGCCGCCTGGGCCGATGTCCTCATGATCCTGGCCCCCGACGAACATCAGGCCGCCATCTACGCCGACGACATCCACGCCAATCTGCGCCCCGGCGCGGCACTGGCCTTTGCCCATGGCCTGAACGTCCATTTCGGCCTGATCGAGCCGCGCAAGGATGTGGACGTCATCATGATCGCGCCCAAGGGTCCGGGCCACACCGTGCGCAGCGAATATCAGCGCGGCGGCGGCGTCCCCTGCCTGATCGCCGTCTATCAGGACGCGACCGGCAACGCCCATGACATCGCCCTGTCCTACGCCAGCGGCGTTGGCGGCGGCCGCAGCGGCATCATCGAAACCAACTTCCGCGAGGAATGCGAAACCGACCTGTTCGGCGAGCAGGCCGTGCTGTGCGGCGGCGCGACCGCGCTGGTCCAGGCCGGTTTCGAAACGCTGGTGGAAGCCGGTTACGCGCCCGAAATGGCCTATTTCGAATGTCTGCACGAGCTCAAGCTGATCGTCGACCTGATGTATGAAGGCGGCATCGCCAACATGCGCTATTCGATCAGCAACACCGCCGAATATGGCGACATCAAGACCGGCCCGCGCATCATCACAGAAGAAACCAAGAAGGAAATGAAGCGCGTATTGGCCGACATCCAGTCGGGCCGCTTCGTCAAGGACTTCGTGCTCGACAACCGCGCCGGTCAGCCGGAGCTGAAGGCCAGCCGCATCGCGGCCAAGCGTCACCCGATCGAGGAAACCGGCGCGAAGCTGCGCGCAATGATGCCCTGGATCGCCGCCAACAAGCTGGTGGATCAGGAAAAGAACTGACCGATCATTCCTCCCCTGCAAGGGGAGGGGGACCGCCGCGTAGCGGTGGTGGAGGGGTGTCGCGCTATCGTGAGGGCGACACCCCTCCGTCATCGCTGCGCGATGCCACCTCCCCCACAGGGGGAGGATTTTGCAAAGTCATGTTAGAACGGGAACGATCCGTTTCTGGTTACGGCTCTGGAACTTGTCGGGGGCGCTGCCTATTGTGGTAGCGCCCCTTGATCGTTGTGGAGAGTTTTCCCATGCAAAAATATCTCATCCCCGCCGCTGCCCTGATCGCCCTGACCGGCGGCACCGTCCTGATCGCGCAGGCGCCGATGACCGCGCCCGGCACCAAGGATCCGGCCAAGGTGACAGGCGGCACCTACACCGTCGATCCGGGCCATACCCAGGTGGTTTTTGCGTGGGACCATATGGGTTTCACCAGCAATATGGGGACCATCGCCGAACCGACCGGCACGTTGACGCTGGACAAGGCGAACCCGGCCGCGTCCAAAGTGTCCGTCACCTTCACGGTCGCCAATCTGCGCACGGGCGTACCCAAGCTGGACGAGCATCTGATGAAGGCGGATTTCTTTGACGCCGCCAAATTCCCGACCGCGACCTTCGTGTCGACCAGCGTGAAGCCCGATGGCGCGACCGGGGCGGACATCACCGGCAATCTGACGATCAAGGGCGTGACCAAGCCCGTGACGCTGGACGCTGAACTTTACGGCGCGGGCAAGGCTCCGGCGATGGCGGGCGGCAAGGAAAATGTTGGCTTCGTCGCCACCACGACGATCAAGCGCAGCGATTTCGGCATGGCCTATGGCGTGCCGATGGTTGGCGACGCGATCGAACTGAAAATCGTCGCCGCGTTCCAGAAGTAAGGCCATCAATCCACCTCCGTCACCCCGGACTTGCTCCGGGGTCCAGAGCGTCCGGCGCTGTGTGCCGGACCCTGGATCCTGACTTTCGTCAGGATGACGGATCCGGGTTGGGCAATAACCACTGGACGCCCCGCCACAAAAGCGGCTATGCCGTCCCCATCATGCAGAGCGCGACGCTTCTTCCCCTGCTACGACTTACACGCCCTTAGGCGTGGTTTTTGCGCTGTCTTTCGATTATGGGCAGCAACGATACGCCTAAGGGCTTCCTTTTCGCTGATCATCGTTAACCGGGCTGCGCGCCATCGAATAGCCGCGCGCCCGTTCGCAAAAGAAGTAGCTGACCCATGATGTTGACTGATCCATCCCAGAAATATCGCGCCTTCCCACAGATCGACCTGCCCAACCGCCAATGGCCGGGCAATGTCATCACCAGCCCCCCGCGCTGGCTCTCGACCGATCTGCGCGATGGCAATCAGGCGCTGATCGACCCGATGAATGCAGAGAAGAAGAGCCGCTTCTTCGACCTGCTGGTGAAAGTCGGCGTCAAGGAGATCGAGGTCGGTTTCCCGTCCGCGGGCGCGACCGAATTCGACTTCATCAGCGCGCTGGTGAAGGATGGGCGCATTCCCGACGATGTGATGGTGCAGGTGCTGACGCAGGCGCGTGAGGATCTGATCGCGACGACGTTCGAAAGCCTGCGCGGCGCGAAGAAGGCGATCGTCCATGTCTATAACGCGGTGTCGCCTGCCTGGCGGCGGATCGTGTTCGGCATGGAGCGGCCACAGATCAAGGAGATCGCCGTCACCGCTGCCAAGCTGCTGCGCGACAATGCGGCGGCCCAGCCCGATACCGACTGGCATTTTGAATATTCGCCCGAAACCTTCTCCACCGCTGAACTGGATTTCAGCCTGGAATGTTGCGAGGCGGTGATGGACATTTTGATGCCCACGCCGGACAAGCCGCTGATCCTGAACCTGCCCGCCACGGTCGAGTGCGCCACGCCCAACATCTATGCCGACCAGATCGAATGGATGTGCCGCCATATCAGCAAGCGCGACAGTGTCGTCATCTCACTGCACCCGCATAATGATCGCGGCACTGGCGTTGCAGCGGCGGAACTGGGGCTGATGGCGGGCGCGGACCGTGTCGAAGGCTGTCTGTTCGGCAATGGCGAGCGCACCGGCAATTGCGATCTGGTGACGGTGGCGCTCAACATGTACACGCAGGGGATCAACCCCGGCCTCGATTTCAGCGACATTGACGAGGTCATTCAGACGGTCGAATATTGCAACCAGCTGCCCGTCCATCCGCGCCATCCCTATGCCGGCGAACTGGTGTTCACCGCTTTTTCCGGCAGCCATCAGGACGCGATCAAGAAGGGCTTTGCCGCGCAGGAAGCGCGCAACGACCTGATCTGGGACGTGCCCTACCTGCCGATCGACCCCAAGGATCTGGGCCGCGACTATGAGGCGGTGATCCGGGTCAATTCGCAGTCGGGCAAGGGCGGCGTCGCCTGGGTATTGCAGCAGGACAAGGGCTTCAAGCTGCCCAAGCGGATGCAGGCCGATTTCAGCCGCGTGGTGCAGGGCATGGCCGACCAGTCCAGCCGCGAACTCAATGCCGCCGACATCTGGACCGCGTTCCAGGACCATTATCATCTGGGCGGCGAACAGGCCTATCGCCTGATCGACTATCAGGAAGGCGGCGCGGCAGGCGACCGCATCTTCACCGGCAAGATCGCGCACAAGGGCGGCGAACGCTCGATTTCGGGGCGTGGCAACGGCCTGCTGTCGTCCGTGCTGGCCGCGCTGCGCGAGGAACTGGGCGTCGAACTGGAAATCGCCGACTATAGCGAACATGCGATCGGATCGGGCAGCGACGTGAACGCCGCCGCCTATGTCGAATGCCGCACACCCGACGGGCGCACGATATTCGGCGTGGGGACGGACGCCGACGTCGCGACGGCTTCGGTGCAGGCGGTGCTGTCGGCCGCCAATGCTGTGGCGCGGGGGTAATATCCTCACCGTTCGGTTCGAGCTTGTCGAGAACTGTTCTCGACCGACGCTTCTCGACTTCGCTCGAAGCGGCTCGAACCGAACGGATCAGGGATTAGCCTGTCATCTACTTCGCCAACGCCCGCAGCACGGTGTCCCATTGCAGCAGCGACTCCCCGATCCCAGCGACCGGCACCCGCTCGTTCAGACCGTGGGCAAAGCCGTCCTCCGCCTTCATGAACAGGCTGGAGACGCCGTAACTCGGCACCCCCAGCGCGCGGAAATAGAGGCTGTCGGTCGCGCCCGCCGACATGCCGGGCATGACTATGATGTCAGGCGAACGGGCGGTTACCGCGTCGCGCACCACCTTCATGACGTCGGTGCGCAGGGGTGACGCATCGCTGGCCAGCGGATCGCCCAGCGTTTTGACGGTCGCGCCGCTGTCGGCCACCACTTTCACCAGTTCCGCCTTAACAGCCTCAATAGCCACGCCGGGGAAGATGCGGCAATTGACCATCACCTTGGCGCTTTGCGGCAGGGCGTTGAGCGCATGGCCCGCCTGCGCCATGGTGGCGACGCATGTGGTGCGGACCTGCCCGACAAATTCCGGCCTGGTCGACAGCAATTCCGCCGCCGCCGCATCGCCCGTTTCGGCATAACGCCGCATCGCCGCGCCAACCTCCCCGCCGATCCGCTTTGCCGACAGCGCCAGCGACGCCCTGGTCAGTTCATTGCGCATGGCAGGGAATTGATAGGCGGCGATCCTGTCGATTGCTTTGGCCAGCCGATAGATGGGATTGCCCGGCGTCGGCGCGCTCGAATGCCCGCCCGGATCGGTGAAGGCGATTTCGAAATCGGCATAGGTCTTCTCACCGGCCTGCAATTGATAGAGGACCGGCTTCCCCTCCTCATTCAGCAGTCCGCCGCCGCCATCGCCGTTCAGCAGCATTTCCGCGTCCTTATATTGCGCGGCCAGCGCCCTGGTCGTCACCATCGCGGTTTCTTCATCGCCTGACAGCAGCAGGATGACGGTGCGACGCGGGGTCCAGCCCTGCTTTTTCAGTTGCGCCAGCGTCGCGACCATCATCGCGACGTCATATTTATTGTCCTCTGCACCGCGCCCGAAAATATAGCCATTTTCCTCGACCGGGACGAAGGGGTCTCGGGTCCAGTCCGCCCGATCCGCCGCCACCACGTCCATATGGCCGATCATCAGCAGCGGCTTCAATGCGGCGTCGCGGCCCTTGATCGTCGCGGCCAGCGTCGCCGTCTCGCCCATTGGCGTGATGACGATGTCCGCATCGGCAAAGCCAGCGCTTTTCAGCACCGATGCATAATAGGCCGCCAGCTTTGGCACCTGCCCCGCCCCCTCGACCGTGCGGAAGGCGACCGAGCGCATCAATATCTCCTTCGCCGCCGCCGGGTCAGCCGCCGCCATCGCCCCTTGTGGCAGCATCGCCGCCGCGCCCGCCAACAGCCCCAGTCGCCAGTTCATATATGCCCTTTCGATCCATTTGCCCGGCAATGTGGCATAGTGGTGGGCAGCCGCCAATCTGATCGCATGAAAGAACTCTACGTCCGTTCGCCCTGAGCCTGTCGAGCCGAAGGCGACCGAAGATCAACGAACGTCCTTCTTCTCAAGGCAGAAAGGACGAGGCTTCGACAAGCTCAGCCCGAACGGTTGTTGGTGACTGAACGCGAACGGGGGATGCCAGACCCCCGACCCACCCCGGCAAAAACTAAACCCGGCGCAATTTTTGCTTGCGCGCAATTATATGTCGTCGTCCCATATTGATCGGCCTTAGCCCCGCAGGACGTTCAGCCATGGCCCTACCCTATCGCAGTTTCGGATTTCAGGTGCTGGTCGGCATGGTCGCCGGACTGGCGCTGGGCCTTGTCGCCCGCCAGATCGGCGCGGGACCGGATGGCGACCTCAACTGGCTGGCGACCACGCTCCAGACGGTCGGGTCGATCTTCGTTTCCCTGCTGAAAGCCATCGTCCCGCCATTGGTGTTCGCGGCCATCGTCGCGTCGATCGCCAATTTGCGCGCGCTCGACAATGGCGCGCGGCTGGCCGGGCAGACTTTGCTATGGTTTGCCATCACGGCCCTGATCGCGGTCATCATCGGCCTTGCCATCGGCCTGATCGTCCAGCCGGGCGTGGGGCTTAGCACCGCTGCGCTTGCCGCCAAGCAGCCGGACTCCGTGGGCGGCTGGCTCGATTTCCTCAAAGGGTTGGTGCCGGGCAACAGCCTGGCGCTGAGCGGCAGCACCTCGGTCGGTGCGGATGGCACGGCCAGCACCAGCATCGGTTTCAACATCCTACAATTGCTGGTCATCGCCATCGCCGTCGGGCTGGCGACGCTGAAGGTCGGGGAGAAGGCAGAGCCGTTCCTTGCCTTCGTCCGGTCCCTGCTGGCTGTCGTGCGGGCGCTGCTGGGCTGGGTCATCCGCATGACGCCGATCGGCTCGGCAGGCCTGATCGGCGCGGCGGTCGCGACCTATGGCTGGGACGCGCTGGCGCGGCTGGGTGTGTTCACCGGCGCCATCTATCTGGGTTTGGCGATCGTCCTGCTGATCGTTTACCCCACGCTCCTGATCGCCCACGGCCTGAAGCCCCTGCCCTTCTTTGCCAAGGCATGGCCCGCGATCCAGTTGGGGTTCGTCTCCCGCTCGTCGGTCGGCACCATGCCGGTCACCGAAGCCGTGACCGAACGGCTGGGCGTCGACAAAAGCTACGCCGCCTTCGCCATTCCGCTGGCGTCGACCACCAAGATGGATGGCTGCGCGTCAATCTACCCCGCGCTGTCGGCGATCTTCGTCGCGGGCTTTTACGGCATCCCGCTAAGCGCGGTCGATTATGCGCTGATCGCGCTGGTATCGGTGATCGGTTCGGCAGCAACGGCTGGCCTGACCGGCGCGACCGTGATGCTGACGCTGACCCTGTCGACTCTCGGTCTGCCGCTGGAGGGCGCAGGGCTGCTGCTGGCGATCGACCCGATCCTCGACATGGGCCGTACGGCGGTCAACGTAACGGGTCAGGTGCTGGTGGGCGTGATCGTGGCCAAGCGCGAGGGGATTTTGGACGAAAGCGCCTATTATGGCGAGCGCGCGTTGGTGGGGGCTTGAGCGCCCGCCGGTCCGCGCCATGACGATCGCATGGCTATGAAGCTGCATCACTGCCCTGTCCTGCCGCTTCACCTTGGTCTATAGACCTTGGCCCGAACGGCAGAATTGCGACATCAAGGCGGATCAGTGACAGAGTATCAGGTGCATATCATCGGCGGCGGTTTGGCCGGGTCCGAGGCGGCGTGGCAATTGGCGCAGGCGGGGGTGAAGGTGCGCCTGTCGGAAATGCGCGGCGCGGGGGATATGACCCCTGCGCACCAGACCGAGGGCCTCGCTGAACTGGTCTGTTCCAACAGTTTCCGATCCGATGATGCCGACAAGAATGCCGTAGGGCTGCTGCATCAGGAAATGCGGCGGCTCGATTCCGTCATCATGGCGCAGGCCGAGCCGGCCAAGGTGCCCGCCGGCTCCGCTCTGGCGGTGGATCGGCACGTCTTTTCGGGCGGCGTGACCCGCGCGCTGGCCGATCATCCCAATGTCGAGATTGTCCGCGAACGGATCGACACGCTGCCCACGTCCGGCATGACCATCGTGGCGACCGGGCCGCTGACCGCGCCTGCGCTGGCGGCCAGCATCGGCCAGGCGGCTGGCATGGAGCATCTGGCCTTTTTCGACGCGATCGCGCCGGTCGTCCATCATGACAGCATCGACATGGATCAGTGCTGGATGGCCAATCGCTGGGACAAGATCGGCCCCGGCGGTGGCGAGGGCAAGGATTATATCAACTGCCCGATGAACCGGGAGCAATATGAGGCTTTCGTCCAGGGGCTGATCGACGGCGAAAAGACCGAGTATAAGGAGTGGGAGGCCAACACCCCCTATTTCGAGGGCTGCATGCCGATCGAGGTGATGGCGTCACGCGGCCCGGAAACGCTGCGTCATGGGCCGATGAAGCCCATGGGGCTGGACAATCCGCGTACCGGGCGCTGGCCCTATGCCGTGGTGCAACTGCGGCAGGACAATGCCAGCGGCACGTTGTGGAACATGGTCGGGTTCCAGACCAAGCTGAAACATGGCGCACAGGTGGAGCTGTTCCGCACCATACCGGGGCTGGAGAAGGCCGAATTTGCGCGGCTGGGCGGGCTGCATCGCAATACGTTCATCCAGTCGCCCAAGCTGCTCGATCCGACGCTGCGCCTCAAAAGCGCGCCGCATATCCGCTTTGCCGGGCAGATGACGGGGTGCGAGGGCTATGTCGAAAGTGCCGCGATCGGGCTGCTGGCGGGGCGGTTTGCGGCGGCGGAATTGCAGGGCCGCGTCATGACGCCGCCGCCCGCCGACACTGCGCTGGGCGCGCTGCTTGGCCATGTGACGGGCAATGTCGTGAGTGCCGACTATCAGCCGATGAATGTCAATTTCGGCCTGTTTCCGACGCTGGACGAGGTCAAGAAAAAACAGCGCAAGGAGGCCTATACGGCGCGCGCGCGCGCATCGCTGGGGGCGTGGCTGGGCGAGATGAAGATCGCCTGAAGAACAACGTGCTCCCGCGTAGGCGGGAGCCTAGTTCGGAGCGTGGGACTGGGTTCCCGCCTGCGCGGGAACACGGATCAGCATTTGCACTTGGGCTTTGCGCTGCGTTTCGGCGCTGTCGCCGCGAACTCCGCCGGGGTGAGCTTGCCGTCCTTGTTCCCGTCCGCCGCGCCAAAACGATCCGATGTCGCGACCGCCCACTCCTCGAAAGAGAGGAGGTTGTCGCCATCCTTGTCGAGCGCCTTGAACGCCTTGGTCCGGCTGCCCATCATCTCGATCCGGGTGATGACGCCATCGCGATTGCGGTCGTAACGGGCAAAGCGCCGCTGTTCGCGGCTTTGCGGGCTGGCCTCGGCCGGCATGGGCGGCGCGTCGCCGATGGCGTCAGGATCGCCCTGCGGCAAACTCTCGACCGGCGGCGGTGGCGGCGGGGCGAATGCGAGTTGCGGGACCGGCTGGTTGCTCGCTCGCCCCTGCCACCAGAACAGGCCGCCCGCGATCAGCAGCAGCATCGCCATCGCGCCTGCCAGCAATCGCCCCATGCCCTCATTCTCCCCGGCTGCTTCGCCAGCCTATCCTAGCGCCCGAACAGCGCAACCCGCAACAGCCGCAACGCCAAGGCGCGCGGCATGGCGGCAGGCGCGCGGCGTCCGGCCAGCACATCCTGCCGGGCGAGCGTATAGGCGATCCGCAGCGGCTTCCAGGCGCGCGGCCAGGCGGGTGGCGGGTCCGTCACGAGTTGCTTGGCCAGCGCCAACGCTTCATCGGCCAGCCGATCATCGCCGACATGGCCCGAAAGATCCCATAATGCCCAGACCTGCCCCGCCTGCACCAGCCAGTCGGGGGCGTCCGCCTGGCCCGCCAGGGCGCGGAACAGCCCGCCGCCGCGTCCCACTGCATAGCTGCGCAGGCCCGCCACATCGATTTCCGGCTCCACCACCAATATTTCCCAGCCGTCGATCATCGCGACCAGTCCCGGCGCGGCGGCGGCGCCCGTCGCGCGCATCGCGTCGATCACTGGCTCCCCCTGCCCCTTCGTCCCCGACGCATCGTCGATGACGTCATTCCACCATGCCAACCGCATCTGGCCGATCGTGGGTTCGCGGGTCGATCGCGCGATATGCGCCAGCCGCCCATCATAGGCCCAGATCGCCCGATGCCGCGCCCCGTCCGCCCCGCATGGGCGCTGAGCAGCGTCGCCAGCGGGGAAAGGCCATCATCAGGCACGGTAGTTATCGGTCCTTTAACCATCTTCCTCATACACATTCTAACCAGAGTGCCTGCATAGGCGAACAGAATTGCCCCGCCCGGACATGGGGGGTGTTGGGCGCGACATGGGTGATTGCGGACAGATGGGCAAGCAGATCAATCGGACGAACGGGTTTATGGCCCGGTTGGCGCATAACGAGGCTGGCAATGTCCTTGCCATCGTCGCCGCGGCGATTTTCCCGCTGGCGGGCCTGATCGGCGGGGGTATCGACGTCAGTCGGCTCTATCTGGCCAAGACCCGCCTTCAGCAGGCATGCGACGCGGGCGCGCTGGCGGGGCGCCGCTCCATGTCCGGCATTACCTGGACGACCGGCACGAACAGCAATGAAGAAACCGCCAAGAATTTCTTCAATCTGAATTTTCCCGCCAACAAATATGGCGCGGGGGCACCCACGATCCACTATGCCGCATCAAACACCGGCGCCGTGACCGGCACTGCGTCCGTCGCGGTGCCGATGACGCTGATGAAATTGTTCGGCTTCAGCAGCCGTACCATTTCGGCTGAATGCACGGCGGACCTGCAACTGCCCAACACGGACGTCATGTTCGTGCTCGACACCACCCTGTCGATGAACGACGTCAACCCCGGCGACAGCGAAAGCCGCATCGCCGTGCTACGCACTGCCGTCCAGAATTTCTACAACGCCCTGCAACAGGTGAAGCCGGCGGGCAGTCATATCCGCTATGGTTTCGTGCCCTATTCCTCGACGGTCAATGTCGGCATGTTGCTCAAGCGCAACTGGATTCAGGACAATCCGGTCTATGATTCCCGCGTGCCGGACGGAACGTCGGTTATTCCTGGGTCAACACAGGGCGGAACCATCACTACCAACACATCTGTCGTGGATAGTGGCAATACGTCGACGGGCACCAAATATCAGGGCTCTTCGGAAACATGCTCCGCGCCGGCAAATTCGCTGAGCGATAACTACACCGCATGGTCGGCATGGTCGCCGTCCGCCACCGCCCTGCCGCGATCGCGGACACGAGTCCGGACGCGCAACGGCGTCACCTATTCGGCAGGCCTGAATAAAGGCGTGTGCTGGATAACGCCGACCAACTATAATAATTTGATCGAAACCTATACCCAGACTGTGTCAGAAAATCCCAACGCCGGTGACCAGAATGCGGATGGGACAGCCTATCACTGGATCTACAAGCCAGTGACATACCCCGCAGCCGATTTGAAGGGCGCCGGTTCGGGCGATGAACTGGTGAGCGGCGGCTTTTTCACAGCACCAGTATCCAATAAGTTCGCCGCGGCTCGAAAAATCAGTTGGACTCAGGCCAACGCCTGCATTGAGGAACGCGCCACCCGTCGCAACAATGAAGGGACTGATGTTCCCCGTTACGACATGGACATCGATCTGATTCCCGATCCGGCCAAGCCTGAAACGCAATGGAAGCCATTCCTCCCTGGCGTTGTCTATGGCCGCCGCGCCAGTGGTGCAACCTCGACGTCGGGCTGGGAATATAGCGGTTCGGCGCCGACCTACACCCGCGTCGTGTCGCCCAATTCCACGACCGACTATTACACGCCCAACGGCTCACCTGACCAATATGGCGCCTGCCCGACCTATGCGCGCAAGCTGGCGGAAATCGACTCCTCTACCCTGTCGACCTACATGAAAGGGCTGACGACGGCGGGCTTTACCTATCATGATATCGGCATGCTCTGGGGCCTGCGTCTCATGTCACGCGAAGGCTTGTTCGCGGCGGAACATGCCGCAGCGGAATCGACCGGGCGCTACGCCCGCAACCTCATCTTCATGACCGACGGTGAAACCGATACGCGCATTGGCAGCTATGACGCATGGGGTGTGTCCGCCGTGTCCCGGCGCCGGACATCCACGGCGTCCATCCCAACCAACGCCGATCAGAATGCCATCACCGAAGCACGGCTGAGTGAATTGTGCACGATTGCCAAGACCCAGAAGAATATCACCGTCTGGGTCATCGCCTTCGGCACCAATCTGAGTACGATGTTGTCCAATTGCGCGTCGCCGGGCCGTGCCTATCAGGCGGACAATGCCGATCAGTTGACGACGACCTTCTCCCAGATCGCGTCGCAGATCGCCCAATTGCGGATCACACGATGAAACGCGCTGTCTCGCGATGGCCCGGCAGGGGGCTGCTGCGCGCCCTGCGCCGTGACAAGCGCGGGGTGACGGTCCTGGAATTCGCCTTTGTCGCGCCGGTGCTGATCCTCATCCTGATGTTCCTGTTCGACACTGCCTATTATCTTTATGCGCGGGCGATCCTGAGCGGGGAGGTACAGGCAGCCGGGCGCGCATCGGCGCTGGAAACGGCAACCCAAGCCAATCGCGATGCGCTCGACGGGGTTGTGGAAGCGTCGGTAAAGCGCCTCGTGGCGGGCGGCGACTTCAGCTTCTCGCGCATGGCGTACAAATCCTATGGCCGCGCGCAATCGAAGGCCGAAGCCTTTGTCGACGGCAATGGCGACGGCATATGCAACAATAACGAAACCTTCGATGACGCCAACGGCAACAATGTGCGCGATCTGGATTCAGGCGTGACTGGCCAGGGCGGTGCGAAAGACGTGACCATTTATACCGTGACGCTGCGCTACAATCGCATCTTCCCGATGGCCTATCTGCTGGGCTGGTCGCAACAAGTGACCATGGCGTCCAGCACCATCCTGCGCAACCAGCCCTTCGACAAGCAGTCCGAACCCCTCACCGGCAATTGCATATGAAGATCACAGCATGACCGCGATCCTGCCTTCCCCCTCCGCCCTTCGCAACGGATGGCGAGTTCATGCGCGCAGTCTGCGGCGCAGTGAAAGCGGCATGGCGCTGGTGGAATTCGCCATGGTCCTGCCTTTCCTCATGATCCTGACGACATCGGCGCTGGAACTGACCAACTATGCCATCACGGTAAAACGGGTCGGCGAACTGGGCGTGATGGTGTCGGACAATGCGTCCCGCATGGGCGCGCAAAGCGCGATCAACGACAAACCGATCAGCGAAGCGGAAATCAACGATGTGTTCATCGGCGCGGATCTTCAGGCATCGGGGCTGAACCTGGCAGCCAACAGCCGCATCATCCTGTCCAGCCTGCAACTGAACGGCGATGGCGGACAGACGATCAAATGGCAGCGCTGTTTTGGAGCGGTCAACTATGCGTCGGCCTATGGCACGCAGGGCACTGGCGCAACCGGTACATCATTCGCGGGCATGGGACCGACCGGCAAGGAATTGAAAGCCGCAACCGGAACCGCCGTGATGTTCGTAGAAATCCGATATCGTTACAAAAGGCTGATGCCGTTATTCTGGTTGCCGCTTAATGACATCACCGAAACCTCAGCCTTCAATGTCCGCGACAGCCGCGATCTGACCCAGGTTTACAATTCGGAAAATGTCACAGCCTCGACCTGCTCCTGACGAGCCGTAGCGACTGAAGGAAGAAACGGGCGGCGTTCGTCCGCCGCCCGCTCCCTGATATTTATTTGTAGCAGACCTTCTTCGCCGCCGCGACGACGCGGGCCGAATCGATCAGCGCTGCCTTTTCCAGGTTCGCGGCATAGGGCAGCGGCACGTCTTCGTTCGCGACGCGCAGGACCGGGGCATCGAGATCGTCAAAGCCCTGTTCCATGACCACGGCGGCGATTTCCGACGCGATCGAGCAGGTCGGCCAGCCTTCTTCCACCACGACAAGGCGGTTGGTCTTTTTCAGGCTTTCCAGCACCGTCGCCGTATCCAGCGGGCGCAGCGTGCGCAGGTCGATGACTTCCGCATCGATACCCTCTGCCGCCAGCGTTTCGGCGGCTTCGAGGGCGAGGCCAACGCCGATCGAATAGCTGACCAGCGTGACGTCGCTGCCCGGCCGCATGATCCGTGCCTTGCCGATCGGCAGGACATAATCATCGATCTTGGGCACGTCGAAGCTGCGACCGTAGAGCAGTTCGTTTTCAAGGAACACGACCGGGTCCTGGCTGCGGATCGCGGCCTTGAGCAGCCCCTTGGCATCGGCGGCGTCATAAGGGGCGATGACGATCAGGCCGGGGACGGCGGCATACCAGGGGCCGTAATTCTGGCTATGCTGCGCACCCACGCGGCTGGCCGCGCCATTGGGACCACGAAACACGATCGGGCAACGCATCTGGCCGCCGGACATGTAGTTAGTCTTGGCCGCCGAGTTGATGATGTGGTCGATCGCCTGCATGGCGAAGTTGAAGGTCATGAATTCCACGACCGGGCGCAAACCGCCCATCGCCGCGCCCGTGCCGATGCCGGCAAAGCCATATTCGGTGATCGGCGTGTCGATGACCCGCTTGGCGCCGAACTCGTCGAGCAGCCCCTGCGTTACCTTATAGGCGCCCTGATATTCGGCGACTTCCTCACCGATCACGAACACGCGCTCATCGGCGCGCATTTCCTCGGCCATGGCGTCGCGCAGCGCTTCGCGGACCGTTGTTTTCACGAACTCGGTGCCTTCGGGAATGGCAGGATCCTGGACCGACGCCTTGACGTTGCTGGCCAGCTTGGACGTGCCGCTCTCGGCCTTCTTCGGCGCTTCGGACGCGGCGTCCGCCTTGGGCGCTTCCTTGGCTTCGGCCTTGGGTGCGGGCGCGGCTTCCTCGCCGCCCTCGCCCGCCATCTCGGCGATCACGGTGCCGACCTTCACGCCTTCGGTGCCCTCGGCAATCATGATCTTGCCGATCTTGCCTTCGTCGACCGCCTCGAATTCCATCGTCGCCTTGTCGGTTTCGATTTCGGCCAGAATGTCGCCCGAACGGACCTCATCACCTTCCTTGACCAGCCATTTGGCCAGCGTGCCCTCTTCCATCGTCGGCGAGAGCGCCGGCATCTTGATTGCGATACCCATTAATATTGCTCCACCAGCACGTCTGTATAGAGTTCAGCCATCTCCGGCTCAGGCGATGTTTCAGCAAAATCAGCCGCTTCGCTGACGATCTTGCGAATGTCCTGATCGATCTTCTTGAGTTCGTCCTCACCCACGCCCTGCGCGGAGAGATAGGCTTTGACGCCCTCGATCGGGTCGGACTTGTCGCGCATCGCCTGGACTTCCTCACGCGAGCGATATTTGGCCGGGTCGGACATGGAGTGGCCGCGATAGCGGTAGGTTTTCATTTCCAGCAGGATGGGGCCATTGCCGCCCTGCACCCATTTGAGCGCTTCCTCGGTCGCGCCGCGCACGGCCAGCACGTCCATGCCGTTGACCTGGATACCGGGAATGCGGAAGCTTTCGCCCCGGCGATAGAGCTGGTCCTCGGCGGACGAGCGGTTGACGCTGGTGCCCATGGCGTACTGATTATTTTCGATGACGAAAATGATCGGCAGCTTCCACAGTTCGGCCATGTTGAAGGATTCATAGACCTGGCCCTGGTTGGCCGCGCCGTCGCCGAAATAGGCGACGCACACGCCGCCATCGCCATTATATTTGTGCGCAAAGCCCAGCCCAGCGCCCAGCGACACCTGCGCACCGACAATGCCATGACCGCCGTAAAATTTATGTTCGACGCTGAACATGTGCATCGAACCGCCCTTGCCGCGGGAAATACCCGCTTCACGGCCAGTCAGTTCTGCCATGATGACATTGGGGTCGATACCATAGGCCAGCATATGGCCATGGTCGCGATAGCCGGTGATGACGCTGTCCTTGCCGGGCTTGAGCGCCGACTGGATGCCGACGGCAACCGCTTCCTGGCCGATGTAAAGATGACAGAAGCCACCGATAAGGCCCAGGCCGTAAAGCTGCCCGGCTTTTTCTTCAAACCGGCGGATGAGGACCATCTGTCGGTAGAATTCCAGCAACTCTTCCTTGGATGCCTTGTAATCAGTGGGAGTTTCAGGGCGAGGCCGGTTATGGTCCGCGCCGGCGGCGGGTGCAGCCGCCTTTGCCGTTGCGCGTGAAGGACGCGGCGTCGTTGGTTTCGCCAAGGCTCTTATCCTTTTGCGTGGGGTAGGATGGAAGGAAGTCCGATATAGCGGGAGAGCTGGAGATATTGCAACGACGAAGCCCCTGAATCCGGGCCAGATCAATAAGAATTCCGCAAACTTCACCCCATCTGCGAAGTTTGCAAAGCCAAGATCAATCCGTCCGCAGTAAAATTGCGGCTACGGCGATTTCTACGCAAAAACCTTACGTTTTCCTTGAAGGCGGCTCAGTTGAGCGGAACGATCACTTCGTCATGGTGGATGACGCCGAGCTGGCGACGGATCAGTTCATCGGCCAGATCGGGATCGACACGGCGCGGATCGAGCGCCTCGACGCGATTGCGCAATTCGGCGCGCGTCGCCTGCGTGCTTTTCAGTTCGGCCTTGGCTGCGCGCAACTGACGCGAATAATCGCCCCACGCCAGCACCCCGTTCGACCCCAGCACGACATAGAGGGCAAAGACGAGCAGCAGCAGCAGCGCGACCGCCGGACCAAAGGCCGAGAAAAGAAGGGAACGAAGCTTCGCGATGTGCGCCATGACCAAGATGAATCACAGGGAGAGACTGGCCGCAAGTAAAAAATGGTTAACTTGCGGCCAACCGAATCCCGACAGTTTTAGCGGAAGATGGAGCGGCCCGCATAGACGGCGATGTCGCCCAGTTCTTCCTCGATACGGATGAGCTGATTATATTTGGCGAGCCGGTCGGAACGCGCGAGCGAACCCGTCTTGATCTGACCGCAATTTGTGGCGACGGCGAGGTCCGCGATGGTCGCGTCCTCGGTTTCGCCCGACCGATGCGACATGACGGCAGTGTAGCGCGCGCGATGGGCCATATCGACGGCCGCCAGCGTCTCGGTCAGCGTGCCGATCTGGTTGACCTTGACCAGCAACGAATTGGCCAGCCCCATGTCGATGCCCATGGCCAGACGCTTGGGATTGGTGACGAACAGGTCGTCGCCGACCAGCTGGACCGAACCACCGATCTTGTCGGTCAGCGCCTTCCAGCCTTCGAAATCATCCTCGCTCATGCCATCCTCGATCGACTTGATCGGATAGTCGGCACACAGGGCGGCAAGATAATCGGCCATTTCGACCGGGCTGAGCGACAGGCCTTCGCCCGAAATCTCATATTTGCCGTTCTTGAAAAATTCGGTCGCGGCGCAATCGAGCGCCAGCACGACATCGTCGCCCGGCTTGTAGCCCGCCTTTTCGACCGACAGCATGATGAAATCCAGCGCATCGCGGGTAGAGGCGATGTTGGGGGCAAAGCCGCCCTCGTCGCCCACCGACGTCGCCAGCCCCTTGTCATGCAGGCCTTTTTTCAGCGTGTGGAAGATTTCCGACCCGATCCGCACGGCGTCGGCGATGCTTTCCGCGCCGACCGGCATGATCATGAATTCCTGAAAGTCGATCGGATTGTCGGCATGTTCGCCGCCGTTGATGATGTTCATCATCGGCACCGGCAGGACATGCGACGACACGCCGCCGACATAGCGGTAGAGCGGCAGGCCGCGCGCATCGGCAGCCGCTTTCGCCACCGCCAGGCTGACGCCCAGGATCGCGTTGGCGCCGAGGTTCGACTTGTTGTCGGTGCCGTCCAGCTCGATCATCGCGGCGTCGACTTCGCCCTGATCTTCCGCGTCCAGGCCGATCAGTTGTTCGGCAATCGTGTCGTTGACGGCGGCAACCGCCTGCAGCACGCCCTTGCCCATATAGCGGCTCTTGTCGCCGTCGCGCTTTTCCACCGCTTCATAGGCGCCGGTCGATGCGCCGGACGGGACGGCGGCGCGGCCAAAGCTGCCATCTTCAAGGGTGACGTCGACTTCGACGGTGGGGTTGCCCCGGCTGTCGAAAATCTGGCGGGCGTGAATGTCGAGAATGGCGGTCATGGTCGCTCCCTGAAATATGGCCTGCGCTGCGGCAGGACGCCTATTTTCGCGCTCCGCTTAGCCAGCGCCCCCGTGCTTGGCAATGCAGAGGGGCTTGCATGGGCGGAAAAAATGCCGATGGTCGAAATTGGAACGGCTACGGAACTGTGAGCGACCGCAAAGCATTTGACCCAAGTATCATTTGCCGCGGCGCGCGCCCCAGCCGCGCAACCGAAAGGGAGACTTAGGACCATGGCCGACACGCCCGACACCCCGCCCGCCAAGACAGCGCCGAAAAAGTCGGTCGGCAGGCCGCGCAAGGCCAAGCCGGTCGAGGCCACCGCAGCCAGCGCCCCCGTGGTCAAGGCAACGCCAGTGCGCAAGACGCCCGTGCGCAAGGTAGCGGCCGCAAAGGCAACGACCGCAAAGGCGACCACCAGCGCGAAGGCCACGAAGAAGCCCGGCAACGGCGCAGCATCGACCGGCTGGTCGGCGCAGATCGCGCCCATCAAGGCGAAGGCGGAACAGGCGGCCAAATCCGCCACCGACGCGCTGGGCGCTGTCGACTGGAAGTCGCATATCGACCCGATCAAGGAACAGGCAGGCAAGACCGCCAAGTCGGCTGCTGGCGTCGCCAAGGAAAAGACCGGCACGGCGATGCAGAGCCTGGCCAAGCTGATTTCCGATACGGCGGGCACGGTCGATGCAAAGCTCGGCCCGCAATATGGCGATTATGCCCGGCAGGCGGCCGAATCGGTTGCCGGCGCGGCGGACACGCTGGACAGCAAGGATGTCGACCAGTTGATGAACGAAGCGCGCGATTTCGTGCGTAAAAGCCCGGCTGTCGCCATCGGCGCGGCGGCGGTGGTCGGTTTCGTGTTGATGCGTCTGGCCAAGGGTTCGGACAGCGACACCTGACATCTGCGCAAAGGCCCCGGCGAACGGGGCGGAGGAAGATTTGACAGACAAGCCAGCGGAAACGGCGGTCACGCCGCAAGCCGACGGGCATGAGGACGGCGCGCCCGACGAATCGGTGCGTGATGTCTTTGCCCGTCTCTATGCCGATGGCCGTGCTTATGCAGCGGCGGAAGCGGACAAGCAGAAGGCGCGCGCCGGCCTTATCGGAGCAGGCGTGCGCGATGCCGCGATCTTTGCCGTGGTGGCGATCATGCTGATATTCGCCACGCTGGTGGCGCTCCTGATCGGGTTGATCATCGCGCTATCGCCACAGCTTGGCCCGCTTTGGGCGACCTTCGCGGTGCTGGGCGCCAGCCTGCTGGTCACGACCGGGCTTTTGCTGATGGCAAAGGCACGGATCTCCCGGATGAAGAAGGCGATTACCCCATGAGTGGTGCGTTGCAATATCGCGAGGCTGTCGCGCGGGCCGAGGCCGCAAAACAAAGCCTGATTTCCAGCGCTCAGGCCGCTAGGGCGCGGGTAACGCCCGCCCGGTTGAAGCAGGACGCCACGACCAAGGTGGTGGATGCTGCGATGGACGGCATGGCCTATGCCGCCGCCACGGCACGCCAGCGGCCAGCCATGGTGGGGGCGGCGGGCGCGGCCATCCTGCTCTTCCTTGTCCGTCGCCCGCTCGCGGCACTTTTCGGGCGGCTGTACGTTGGACATACCGACACGAACCCCGACCATTCGGAGACTGAAAATGGCTGATATTCGCGCCCAACTGAGCCGCGTTCGCGAAGCGGCAAATGATGTCGCGGCAAGCGCGACGGACAAGATCAAGGATGGCACCGGAAAAGCCCGCGAAGGCGCAGGCGAACTGATCCAGACCAGCCGGGATAAAGCGAGCGAAGCCTATGGCGACGCGCGCGACCGCACGCAAAAAATCGCGACGCGCGCCAACCAGATCGTGCAGGAGCATCCGGTCGTGGCCGTCGCTGGCGCCGTCGCGGCTGGCGCGCTGGTCGCATGGATGTTCCCCAAGAGCCGGGCTGCCATGAAAGCATTGCCGGGCATTGCCAGCGCCGCTGGTGCGCGCGTGGTCGAGGCAGCGCTTGCTGCCCGATCGGCAGCGACCGACGGCGCGGAATCGATCAAGCAGAGCGCAAGCGATCTGGCCGCCACGGCGCGCAAGACGGCAGCGTCGAGCGATCTGCCGGGCAAGGCTACGCACATTACCGAAGATGTCGTGGCCCTCGTCAACGCCAAGGTTGACGCGCTGGCCGATGCGATAAAGGCGCGATTGCCGAAAAACTAATCGCGCCGGCAGCAAAAGCACGCAATTGCCCCCTCTGCCCCCCTTGGATGGACGCTGCACCGCTGCTAGGAGCAGCGTTCACCCAAAAGAGGACAGATAACGCCATGAGCAAAATGCATCTGGTGATGGGCGGTCGCGTTACCGATCCACAAACACTGGATTTTCAGGACCTGAGCAAGGTCGATCTTGTCGGCGTGTTCCCTGACTATGTGTCGGCGGAGAAAGCGTGGCGCAGCGCCGCGCAGCGGACCGTCGACGACGCGGAAATGCGCTATGTGATCGTGCATCTGCACCGGCTGCTGGAACCGGAACTGCCGTCCAGCTGATGATTTAGTTGAGGGGCTGGGGCGGCTTTCGGAAACGCCATCGCAACAGCGGGCGCGTCAGCACCAGCCCCACAAGAAAGCCGCCAATATGCGCGGCAATGGCGATCTGGCCAAGCTGCCTCATCCCGCCAGCGGTCGCGATACCGATCATCAGTTGCAAGCCGATCCACGCCGCCGCCAGCCAGAGAAGGCGCACGATATTGGCCGAGATCGGCCCAATGCTACGCACCGTCTGCTGGCTGTATAGCAGGGCATAGGTCGCCATGATCGCCGAAATCGCACCGCTGGCGCCGACCATCGGATTGGTCGAACCGGGGTCGATCGCCCATTGCGCGGCGCATGCGCCATAAGCGCCGGTCAGATAGAGGCAGAGCGTACCGCCCTTCCCCAACACCTGTTCGACCTGCCGCCCGCAAAACACCAGCATCAGCAGGTTGAAGCCGATATGCAGCCAGCCTGCGTGGATCAGCGTGCAGCTGAGCGGCGTCAGCCAGGCAGGGACAGCCGCCATGCCGTCCAGCAGCGCCGGATCGGCAATGCGCGCAGGAATGAAGCCGCCGATGATGGCCGCATCATCCGTGCGCCCGGTCAGATCAAGCAGCAGAAACGCGACGAAGGTTATCGCCGCGATCCCGTTTGTCATCTTGCCTGCAGGTAATCTCACGATCAGATGAAATCGATTTTTTCGACCTGGTAGAATTTGTCGCCCGACGGGACCGACACTTCCACATCTTCACCGACCGTGCGGCCAATCAGCGCTCGGCCAAGCGGGCTGTTATAGGAAATCATGCCCAGCTTCGCGTCCGCCTCGGCCTGACCCACGATCTGATATTTGACCGGCTTGTCATCCTCGTCCAGCAAGGTGACGGTCGCGCCGAACACGATCTTGTCGCCCGACAGGCTTTTGGGATCGATGATCTGCGCGCGCGAAAGCTTGTCCTCCAGATCGGAAATGGTGGCCTCCACCTGACCCTGACGTTCCTTCGCCGCATGATATTCGGCATTTTCCGACAGGTCGCCATGGGCGCGCGCCTCTTCGATGGCGTCAACGATCAATGGCCGTTCAGCCTTGAGTTCGCGGAGTTGCCCCATGAGCTTGTCATAGCCCACCTGCAACATCGGCATCTTCTCAACGGTCGCCATTATGCAAATCCTTCGTCAAAACTTCCCTTTGGCGGCGACCAACATGGTGCCACCCGCAGCGTGTGTCCTTGTGCAGGGGATCAGGCTTGCGACAGGGGATAATAGGACTGGAGCGACCGCACTTCAAGGGGATGGTCCCGCAAAGCCTCGATTGCATCCGCCGCGGCGACGCTGGCAGCGGCCGTGGTGAAACTGGCAATCTTCGCCCGTAGAGCCGATGTGCGGATCGCCTTGCTGTCCTTCAAGGACTGCCAGCCTTCGGTGGTGTTGAAGATCAGCTGCACGTCGCCGTCGGTGATCCGGTCGACGATGTGCGGACGGCCCTGCGCCACCTTGTTGACGGTTTCGACCGCGATGCCATGGTCGGCCAGGAAAGTCGCGGTGCCGCCGGTCGCGATGATGCGGAATCCCATGGCGGCCAGCTTCTTGGCAGCGGGCAGGATGACCTGCTTGTCGCCATCCTTCAGCGATATGAACACCGTGCCGCCAGTCGGCAACATGGTGCCAGCGCCGATCTGCGCCTTGGCGAAGGCGGTGGCGAAATCGCTATCGATTCCCATGACTTCGCCGGTGCTCTTCATTTCCGGTGACAGGACCGGATCGACGCCTGGGAAGCGACCGAAGGGGAATACCGCTTCCTTGACCGCGACATGGTTGATCGCGTTGCGGTCGATCGTGGGCAGCGTTTCCAGCATCTCGCCCGCCATCACGCGCGCGGCGATCTTGGCGATGGGGGTGCCGATCGCCTTGGCCACGAAGGGGACGGTGCGGCTGGCGCGCGGGTTCACCTCAATGAGGTAAACCGTGCCATCCTTGACCGCGAACTGGATGTTCATCAGCCCGCGCACCGACAGGGCATGGGCCAATATTTCGGTCTGCCGTTCGATTTCCGCGATGATGTCATTGCTCAGGCTGTAGGGCGGCAGCGAACAGGCGCTATCGCCCGAATGGACGCCGGCTTCCTCGATATGCTGGAGCACGCCAGCCACGACGACATCGGCGCCGTCGCACAGGGCATCGACGTCAACCTCTATCGCGTCGCGCAGATACTGGTCGATCAGCACAGGCGATTCGCCCGACACCAGAACGGCGGTCGTGATATATTCTTCCAGTTGCGCCTGCCCGTCGACAATCTCCATCGCCCGGCCACCCAGAACATAGCTGGGGCGCATGAGGACGGGATAGCCGATGCGGTTGGCGACCGCGATCGCCTCCTCCCGGCTGCGGGCGATGCCGTTGGCGGGCTGACGCAGCTTCAGCTTGTCGATCAGCGCCGCGAAACGCTCGCGGTCTTCGGCCAGGTCAATGGCGTCGGGGGACGTGCCAAGGATCGGGATGCCCGCATCCTCCAGCGCCTGCGCCAGCTTGAGCGGGGTCTGGCCGCCAAACTGGACGATGACGCCCTTGAGCGTGCCGTTCGATTTTTCGATGTCGAGGATTTCCAGCACATCCTCGGCTGTCAACGGCTCGAAATAGAGGCGATCCGACGTGTCATAGTCGGTCGACACGGTTTCGGGGTTGCAGTTGACCATGATGGTTTCATAGCCAACGTCGCTCAATGCAAAGCAGGCATGGACGCAACAATAGTCGAATTCGATCCCCTGCCCGATCCGGTTCGGCCCGCCGCCCAGAATGACCACCTTTTCGCGATCCGTCGGGGCGGATTCATTTTCCGCTTCCCCAAAGATCGGCGCTTCATAGGTCGAATACATATAGGGCGTTTTCGCCTCGAACTCGGCGGCGCAGGTGTCGATACGCTTGAACACCGGGCGCACACCCAGCTTATGGCGCAGCGCGCGCACTTCATCCTCGGTCACGCCGCCGGTCATCGCCTTGACCGCTTCGTGGATCAGGCCGGAACCGCGCGCAATGCCGCGTTCCATGCCACGCAGATTGGCGGATTTGAGCGCGAGATAGGCAAGGCGCTTGTCGGAAAAGCCCATGGATTTCAGGCGCCGCATCCCGTCCGCATCGCGCGGCAGGCCGTTTTCCAGAACCTCGCCTTCCGCATCGATAATTTCCTTGATCCGCTCAAGGAACCAGGGATCGAACTTGGCGATATTGTGGATTTCGGTGACGCTCAGCCCTTCGCGCAACGCCTGGGCCGCGACCAGCAATCGGTCGGGCGTGGGCTGGGACAAGGCGGCGACGATGTCATCCTTGGGCGCGCCGACCAGATGTTCGACATCGTTGAAGCCGCACAGGCCGGTTTCCAGTCCGCGCAGCGCCTTCTGCATCGATTCATGGATGTTGCGGCCAATCGCCATGACTTCGCCGACCGATTTCATCGCGGTGCCAAGCAGCGGTTCTGCGCCCTTGAACTTTTCGAACGCGAAGCGCGGGATCTTGGTCACGACATAGTCGATGGTCGGCTCGAAGCTCGCTGGCGTCGCGCCGGTAATGTCGTTGGTAATCTCGTCGAGCGTATAGCCCACGGCCAGCTTGGCCGCGACCTTGGCGATCGGGAAGCCGGTCGCCTTCGACGCGAGGGCCGAGGAGCGCGAGACGCGCGGGTTCATCTCGATCACGATCAGGCGACCATCCTTGGGATTGACCGCGAACTGTACGTTGGAACCGCCTGTTTCGACGCCGATTTCACGCAGCACCGCAATGGATGCGTTGCGCATGATCTGATATTCCTTGTCGGTCAGCGTCAGCGCCGGGGCGACCGTGATGCTGTCGCCGGTATGGACGCCCATCGGATCGACATTTTCGATCGAACAGATGATGATGCAATTGTCGTTGCGGTCCCGCACGACCTCCATCTCATATTCTTTCCAGCCGAGCAGCGATTCCTCGATCAGCACTTCGGTGGTGGGCGATGCGTCCAGGCCACCGCGCACGATGGTCATGAACTCGTCGCGATTATAGGCGATGCCGCCGCCGGTGCCGCCCATGGTGAAGCTGGGACGGATGATCGAAGGCAGGCCGGTAAATTCCAGCGCCTCCAGCGCCTCCTCCATGGAGTGGGCAATGCGCGAACGGGCGGATTCAAGGCCGATCTTGTCCATGGCGTCGCGGAACTTGATCCGGTCCTCCGCCTTGTCGATGGCTTCTGCGTCCGCGCCGATCATCTGGACGCCGAACTTCTCCAGCGTGCCGTCATTGAACAAGGCCAGCGCGGTGTTGAGCGCGGTCTGCCCGCCCATCGTCGGCAGCACCGCATCCGGCCGCTCCTTCTCGATGATCTTCGCCACGATTTCGGGCGTGATCGGCTCGACATAGGTGGCGTCGGCAAATTCCGGGTCGGTCATGATCGTGGCCGGGTTGGAATTGACCAGGATGATGCGATAGCCCTCCTCTTTCAACGCCTTCACCGCCTGCGTGCCCGAATAATCGAACTCGCACGCCTGGCCGATGATGATCGGACCAGCGCCGATGATGAGGATGGAGGAGATGTCGGTGCGTTTGGGCATTATTTTTGGCTCTCGCGATGCAGGCGGACGAAAGGCGGTTTGACGAAAGACAAGACGCAACTAAACGAAGCGTCGTTCAAACCTTTGGTCGGAAAACGAAGCTGCGCAGTTTCGTCGACATCCAACCATCCAATATTCGAACTCATTTGCCACTCAGCCAGTCGGCAACGAGAAGCAATGAAGGTGAGATGAGCGCTTACGTCTCTAGCTTGGCGAGCCGGATCGACATCGCCAGCTTTTTGCCAAGCCGGACCTTGGCCGGTCGGTCGGCGGTATTCGAGGATCAGCCATTCCTTTGAAGCCCTGAGTTGTTGGACAGCCCAAGCACCAAAACAAGAAACTGCCGACAGAGCCGCGCCGATTGCCATAGGTTTTAGGAAGCCACGGCTCAATGCACCGCCCCCGTCCGCGCCTCGCACCCCCAGCCGTCATATTCGACGCCGCAGAGGATTTCGATCTGGAGGCATTTCTTCGTCAGCGCGCGGATCGAGGCTTCGTCGACTGCCTGTTCGCATTCCAGAAACAGGAACAGGTCGCCTTCCTCATCTTCCTCCCGGTCCAGTTCGACCATGCCGAACTGGCTGGCGATGGTCAGGACGCGCTCGAAATCCTTTTCCGATCCGCGAAAGCTTACGTCCACCGGGCGCGGGATCATCGCCTTGTCGCCATTGGCGGCTAGGTTGGCGAGGACTTGGCGGTCCGCTTCCCATTCGGCGGCCAGCCGCGCTTCATCGACGGGAGGCAGCTTGATACTCATGCCGCCACGGCTTTTTTGAGGCCATCGACGAAGCGCTGGAACAGATAGAAGCTGTCCTGCGGGCCGGGCGAGGCTTCGGGGTGATACTGGACCGAGAAGGCATTTTTGTCAGTGAGCGCAATGCCGCAATTGCTGCCGTCGAACAGCGAGACATGGGTGGCGCGGACATTGGCGGGCAGCGTCGCCGCGTCGACCGCGAAGCCGTGGTTCATGCTGGTAATCTCGACCAGCCCGTCCTCCAGCCGCTTGACCGGATGGTTCGCGCCGCGGTGGCCCTGATGCATCTTGATGGTCTTTGCGCCGACGGCAAGGCCGAGCAACTGGTGGCCAAGGCAGATGCCGAACACAGGGATGTCCGCGTCCAGCACCTGCCGGATCACAGGCACGGCGTATGCGCCGGTCGCGGCGGGATCGCCCGGACCGTTGGAGAGGAACACGCCATCGGGCGACAGGGCCGACACCTGATCGAAGGTCGCGGTGGCGGGCAGCACGGTGACGCGCGCGCCAGCCTTTACCAGGTTACGGAAGATATTGTTCTTCGCGCCATAGTCGATGGCGACGACGTGGGGGCGGTCAGCGCCCGCCTCGCCAAGACTATAGCCCGCGCCCAGCGTCCAGCCGCCATCGTTCCACAAGCGGCTGTCCTTGGCGGTGACTTCGATGGCGAGGTCCATGCCCTCCAGCCCCGGCCAGGCGGCGGCCTTGGCAGCCAGCGCGGCGATGTCGAACTGACCGTCGGGATCATGGGCGATGACGATGTTGGGCGCGCCCTTTTCGCGGATCATCCGGGTCAGCGCACGGGTATCGACGCCCGACAGGCCGATGCGGCCATGATCGCGCATCCATGCGTCAAATGGCTGGACGTTGCGGAAATTGCTGGGTTCGGTGACGTCCTGCCGCACGACGCAGCCCAGCGCAAAGGGCGTGTCCGCTTCCACATCGTCGGCATTGGTGCCGACATTGCCGATATGGGGGAAGGTGAAGGTCACGACCTGGCCCGCATAGCTGGGGTCGGTCATGATTTCCTGATAGCCGGTGATGGCGGTGTTGAAGCAAAGTTCGCCCACCGCTTCGCCCACCGCGCCGAAGCCACGGCCGAACACGGCGGAACCATCGGCAAAAACCAATACCCCTGTCGCTCCTTTGGGCACAATGAGGGTCTTGGCGTCAGCCATGGTCGGGTGGTCCTTTTTTGCTTTTGCGGGGTCCCGTCTGGTGCGGGTTAAACGGCCGGTCACCTATGCCTGTGCGACGTCGCGGTCAACGCCTGTTAAAAATCTCTTTTGGCGTTATATCTACTTCTTTCCCGATCAGAACAGGATTCGCTTCGCCATGATTCGCGATACCATCAAGAGCGCCCAGATCACAGCCATGAAGGCGGGCGACAAGGAACGTCTGGCCGCCGTGCGCCTGATCCTGGCCAAGCTGAAGGACCGCGACATCGAATTGCGCGTGGCCACCAGCGTGCCCGACGACGATGTGGTGGTGGTCGAAGTGCTGCAAAAGATGGTCAAGCAGCGCCGCGAATCGATCGACATGTTCAAAAATGGCGGGCGCGACGAACTGGCCGCCAAGGAACAGAGCGAACTGGACGTGATCGAAAGCTTCCTGCCGCAACAGTTGAGCGAGGATGAGACGAAGGCGGCGATCGAGGGGATCAAGGCCGAAGTCGGCGCGGCGAGCGTCAAGGATATGGGCAAGGTGATGGCAGTGCTGAAGGAACGGCACGGCCAGGTGATCGACATGAGCAAGGCAAGCGCGCTGGTGAAGGCGGCGCTGAACTGAACTGGCGCTTGTGGCTCCCCTCCCGCTTGCGGGAGGGGTCAGGGGAGGGCATGTTTGACCCCGATGGACAAAGGCTATGCCCGCCCTACCGCAAGAGCGCGCGCCCTGCGCAACAATGCGACGGACGCAGAGCGCGTGCTGTGGCAGGCGATCAGCGCGCGCAAAGTTTCCGGCATCCGGTTCAACCGCCAAGTGCCTGTCGGCCCGTTCATCTGCGACTTTGTGGCACGATCCATTGGTCTGGTGATCGAGGTTGATGGCGGCCAGCACGAGGATGCCGTCGATGCGGAACGAACGCGCTATATCGAACCGCAGGGATTTCGCGTGATCCGTTTCTGGAACAATGATGTGTTGGGCAATCTGGACGGAGTGATCGAGGACATTATGCGCGTCGTGGCGGACATGCCCTCCCCAACCCCTCCCGCAAGCGGGAGGGGAGTTAAATGTCCCTGACCCCCGCCTTTCTCGATGAATTGCGTGCGCGTACATCGCTGTCCACGCTGATCGGGCGTACCGTGAAGGTGCAGAAGGCGGGGCGCGAATATAAGGCGTGCTGCCCGTTCCATAACGAAAAAACGCCCAGCTTCACGATCAATGACGAGAAGGGCTTTTACCACTGCTTCGGCTGCGGCGCGCATGGGGACGCTATCCGGTGGATGACGGACCAGCGCGGCCTGCCCTTCATGGAGGCGGTGAAGGAACTGGCGCAGGCGGCGGGGATGGACGTGCCTGCGGCCGATCCGCGCGCGGCCAAACGGGCGGAGGCGGCCAAAGGGCTGCATGACGCGATGGCGGCGGCACAGGGCTTTTTCGAGGAGCAACTGGGCGGGATCGAGGGCGCGGAGGCGCGGGCCTATCTGGGCAAGCGCGGCATCAGCGATGCGACGCGACGAGCGTTCGGCTTTGGTTATTCGCCGGATTCGCGGGGCAAGCTGAAGACCGCGCTGCGCGATTTTGGCGAACCGATGCTGGTCGACGCTGGCCTCCTGATCGACCCGGACGGCGCCGAGCCGGATGGCGGTAAAACCAGAAAGCGCGACACGTACGATCGTTTCCGTGGTCGTCTGATGCTGCCGATCCGCGACATTCGCGGGCGCGTGATTGCCTTTGGCGGGCGGATATTGGGCGCAGGGGAGCCGAAATATCTCAATTCCCCCGACACGCCTTTGTTCGACAAGGGGCGTACCCTCTACAATATCGACCGCGCCTCCCCCGCCAGCCGCAATACCGGCCGGGTGATCGTGGTCGAAGGCTATATGGACGTGGTCGCGCTGGCGCAGGCGGGCTTTGCCGACGCGGTCGCGCCGCTGGGCACGGCGCTGACCGAGCATCAGATCGAACGACTGTGGAAGATGGTCGAGGTGCCGATCCTGTGCTTCGATGGCGATTCGGCGGGGCAGAAGGCGGCGATCCGCGCGGCGATGCGCGCCCTGCCCCTGCTGCGCCCCGGCCATAGCCTGGCCTTTGCGACGCTGCCTGCGGGCAAAGACCCCGACGACCTGATCCGCGCCGAAGGGCCAGCGGCGATGGACGCGGTGCTGGCCGCCGCGCAACCGCTGGTCGACCGGCTGTGGAGCCACGAACAGACTGTCGCGCCGCTCGATACGCCCGAACAAAAGGCGGCGCTCAAGCAAAGGCTGGCCGCGATTACCGAGGCGATCGGCCATCCCGATGTGCGCGCCCATTATGCCCATGCGTTCCGTGAGCGCTATGACGCGCTGTTTTTCGCCCGACCCGCCTTCAGCAACGCCCCGCGCGGGCAAGGTGCCAATAATGCTGGCCGTTGGCAGCGCGACAAGAAGGGGAATTGGAAACCGCCGATCGCCCCCGTCGGCCAGGAAGCTCGCGCGATCGGCGCAACCGGCATGGAACAACGGCTGTTGCGCGCGATTCTGGCCAGTTTGCTGCGCCATCCCGACCAGATTGTCCGCCATCGCGAGACACTGGCGAGCCTGCAAGTGGCGGATCGGGCGCTGGGTCAATTGCTCGCCGCGATGATTGCTGCATCCTTTCGCAAAGAAACAGTTGAAACCGATGGCCTCCTTACCATATTGGGGCGAGGTGAAGTGTATAATATGGCGAAGGGGATGCTTCGGGCCGACACGTTCACATTCACCCCCCACAGGATGACAACCGACGCCGATCGCGTGACCCGCGATCTGGAGGAGGCCATTCGGGTGATGGCGCAGGGACCGGAGCTGGACGCTGCATTGGCGGAGGCGACGAGACGGGCGAGGGAAGACCTCAACGAGGCAAGCTATGCCGAGCAGCAACGGGTCCATCGGCTGAAAATGGACCATGAAAGCCGCCTGGCGGAACTCGCGCAGTCCGACGACATTGAGTGATATGATCGTCCCGTCATGGGACGAGGGATTTGAATGATCGCTCCGGCAAGAAGGAGCGGCGGAGTTAAGGCGAATAAATGGCGACCAAGGCGAACAGCAAAAGTGCGGGTGCGGGTGATGGCGGAGATGAAGGTGGCGATGCCCCGCTGCTCGACCTGAACGAAGCCTCGGTCAAGAAGCTGCTCGCCCGTGCCAAGAAGCGCGGCTACATCACCTATGACGAACTGAACAGCGCCCTGCCCCAGGACCAGATGTCGTCCGAGCAGATCGAGGATGTCATGTCCGCGCTCAACGACATGGGCGTCAACATCGTCGAAAATGAAGAAGCCGGCGATGATGGCGAGGACCAGCAGCGCGAGGATGACAATGACGACGCCAATGAAGTGGCGGAGGACGATGACGGCTCGCCCCGGCTGATCACCGAAAAGAAGAAGGAAACGGTCGATCGCACCGACGATCCCGTTCGCATGTATCTGCGCGAAATGGGCGCGGTGGAACTGCTCAGCCGTGAGGGCGAAATCGCCATCGCCAAGCGGATCGAGGCCGGTCGCGACACCATGATCCTGGGCCTGTGCGAAAGCCCGACGACCTTCAACGCGATCATCGAATGGTCGACGGCGCTCAACAATGGCGAAATGCAACTGCGCGAGATTCTGGATCTCGACGCGATGCTGTCCAAAGACCCTGCGCCCGAAAGCCTGGAAGAAGGCGCCGAGGATGATGATGGCGAAATAAGCGAAAAGACTGCCGGTCCCAGCTTCAAGGAAGAGGAGGAGCCCGAAGAGGAGTCCGCCGACGCCGACGAGGATGAGGATGGATCGGGCGAGCGTCGCACCCGCCGCGCCGAAGAGGAAGAGGAAGAGGATAACACCCTCTCCCTCGCGCAGATGGAAGAAACGCTCAAGCCGATGGCGCTGGAGAAGTTTGCGACCATCACGGAGATTTTCCGCGCCTTTTCGAGCATCCAGGCCGCGCGCATGCTGGCCATGGGCAATGGCGACGCGCTGAGCCAGGCGGAAGAGGATCGCTATCACGAACTGCGCGAAAGCCTGACCGCCGAGGTCGAAAGCGTCCAGTTCCACCAGCAGAAGATCGAATATCTGGTCGATCAGCTTTATGCCTATAACCGGCGCCTGACCGCGCTGGGCGGCCAGATGCTGCGTCTGGCCGAACGGCACAAGGTGCCGCGCAAGGACTTTCTCGACCGCTATGTGAACCATGAGCTGGACGATGGCTGGCTGGACCGGGTTGCGGGCATCGACAAGAAATGGACCGCCTTCGTCGCTGCCGAAGGGCGCGCGGTGGAACGCATCCGCACCGAAGTCAGCGAAATCGCGCAGGCGACCGGCATGTCGCTCAGCGAGTTCCGCCGCATCGTCAACATGGTGCAGAAGGGCGAGCGCGAGGCGCGGATCGCCAAGAAGGAAATGGTCGAGGCGAACCTGCGCCTCGTCATCTCCATCGCTAAAAAATATACGAACCGTGGCCTGCAATTCCTTGATCTTATTCAGGAAGGCAATATCGGCCTGATGAAGGCCGTCGATAAGTTCGAATATCGCCGCGGTTACAAGTTCAGCACCTATGCGACCTGGTGGATCCGGCAGGCGATCACCCGGTCGATCGCGGATCAGGCGCGGACCATCCGTATTCCGGTCCATATGATCGAAACGATCAACAAGCTGGTCCGCACCAGCCGCCAGTTCCTGCACGAGCAGGGCCGCGAACCGACCCCGGAGGAAATGGCCGAGCGCCTGTCCATGCCGCTGGAGAAGGTGCGCAAGGTGATGAAGATCGCCAAGGAGCCGATCAGCCTCGAAACGCCGATCGGCGACGAGGAAGACAGCCATCTGGGCGACTTCATCGAGGACAAGAATGCGATCATCCCGGTGGATGCCGCGATCCAGGCGAACCTGAAGGAAACCGTCACCCGCGTGCTGGCGTCGCTGACCCCGCGCGAGGAACGCGTGCTGCGGATGCGCTTTGGCATCGGCATGAATACCGACCATACGCTGGAGGAAGTGGGCCAGCAGTTCAGCGTGACCCGCGAACGTATCCGCCAGATCGAGGCCAAGGCGCTGCGCAAGCTCAAACATCCAAGCCGCAGCCGCAAGATGCGCAGTTTCCTCGACCAATAAGCTGCTGCTTATCGGTGAATATCAAAGGGCGGTCTGACTGGGCCGCCCTTTTTTTTATGGCGATCATGTCGATTGCCGACGAGGCATTGGCGGATTGGACAGGCCCATCCTCCCCTGCAAGGGGAGGGGGACCATTTGCGGAGCAAATGGTGGAGGGGTGTCACCCTATCGATAGGGCGACACCCCTCCGTCTGGCCTGCGGCCAGCCACCTTCCCCGCCGGGGGAGGATGAGCGCTTTCCAAAACGTCAATGCCGCTTTGCAAAGATCGTGATCGCCTTTTTTCTCGTCCGTAAACCGCTCCTTTACCCCGTTCCCGTAGCTTGACCGTCAAATCCCCGCTGGCGGACCGGGGCGAACAGGGAATGGCATATGAGCGAAGCGGCACCACGCTATCAATTTGGCGATATATCGCGGATATTGGAGGCACTCGTCGCTGCCGATGGCACGGCGGCCCATGCCTATGCCAATCGCGCGGGCGCCAGCGTGGCGCGGGATTCGCTTCTGTCGCTGGGCGATCTGGCGGATGGCGCCTATTATCTGTGCCTGCTGCATGGCCGGCATCCCGGCGTGATCGATCATGCCGCCACGCGATCGGCCGACAATGCCGCGCGTGCATGGTTGATCGAGGCCGCCGATTCCTTCGCATCCGAACGCGCCTATCTGACCCAGGTTTCGGTCGCCGTCGGCCCCGCCCCCAGCACGGCGGGCCAGGCGGATTGCGAGACCACCGTCGGCCAGCAACGCCATGCGCTCGACATGCTGGCCCAGTCCGACCGGCGCGGTTGCGCCATGGGCGCGGCGATGGCGCTGGTGCTCGACTGGCGCGCGGTGCGCCACATTCTCGACATGGCGGCGCTTCGTGCCGGCATGGAGCCGCACCGCTGCACCCTGCCCGAACGGGCCGCCACGCTGGAGGTCGCGCGCGCGATCGGCGGCGATGACGTGGTCGACCGGGCCATCCAGTTCGGCGCACGCCAGTTGCTGAACCAGCATCGCGGCCTGTGGGATCTGCTGGCCGCCCGCGCCGACATCCGCGCGCGCCAGAACTGATCCTGAGGCTATACAGCCCGCGCGACTTGCGCACCCGCATCGCTTTGCCTAGTCCGGTAGCCATGACAGGCAAGCGGACGAACTATGATGCGTTTTGAAGGCACCCAGGATTATGTCGCCACCGACGACCTGAAGGTCGCGGTCAATGCCGCGGTGCTGCTGCGCCGCCCGCTGCTGGTGAAGGGGGAGCCGGGCACCGGCAAGACCGTGCTGGCGCAGGAGATTGCGACAGCGCTGGGCGCGCCGCTGATCGAATGGAACGTCAAATCGACGACCAAGGCGCATCAGGGCCTGTATGAATATGACGCCGTCGCCCGTCTGCGCGATGGCCAGCTGGGCGACGAGCGCGTCCACGACATTGCCAACTATATCCGCAAGGGCAAGCTGTGGGAGGCATTCACCTCCCCCACCCTGCCCGTGCTGCTGATCGACGAGATCGACAAGGCCGACATCGAATTTCCCAACGACCTGTTGCAGGAACTCGATCGCATGGCGTTCCATGTGTATGAGACTGGCGAGACGATCGCAGCCAAGGATCGCCCGATCGTCATCATCACGTCGAACAATGAGAAGGAATTGCCCGACGCCTTCCTGCGTCGCTGCTTCTTCCACTATATCAAATTCCCCGATCGCGACACGATGCAGGCGATCGTCGATGTGCATTTCCCCGGTATCCAGAAAATCCTGGTGTCGAAGGCGATGGATATTTTCTACGACATCCGCGACGTGCCGGGCCTGAAGAAAAAGCCCAGCACCAGCGAGTTGCTCGACTGGCTCAAGCTGCTGCTGAATGAGGATATGCCGCTGGACGTCCTCCAGAACAGCGATCCGACCAAGGCCATCCCGCCGCTTCACGGCGCGCTCCTTAAAAATGAGCAGGATGTGATGATGTTCGAGCGGCTGGCCTTCATGGCCCGGCGTCAGGGGCGCTGACATGGCGCATGAAGGCGGATGCCTGTGCGGTGCCGTCCGCATCAGGATCGACGCGGAACCGATGGCGGCG